>NZ_CP151954.1:0-3319177 GCF_038593015.1 Weizmannia sp. FSL W8-0676 | reverse complement strand
CGCCAATCCCTCCTTTTTATCAAACGAAAAATAACCATTCTCTCTGTCTGTGTAACATTGTTTCGGCGAAGGTTGCGGCCATTTATAAACATGCATATGTTTGTATAGTGGAAAAATATATAATAAGGAATAAATCTGGAATTTCGACATCATCCACCAATTGTGGACAACTTTATTCCAATGGTTTGGATAAACTGTCCACAAGTTATCCACAAACTGTGGATGAATTAGTTATACACAACCGGTTATTCAGGGTTAAAACACAATAATCATAACAGATAATCTTAGGTGTTGCAATGATCTTTGTAAATTATCCACAATTCGCAAAAGGTGTGAAAAATCATTATCCACATGCTCTGAATTTGTGTGAAACTTGTCAATAATTGTTGTGGATACTTGAAAATCCGCCGAAAAATTATCCACATTCCGGCTGTGCGGAAAAATAGCGGATGATAACCGGGAGGGATCATCCCGCCCCGTTTTTCGCGGAAACAGGACGCCGTTTTGGACCAGAAGAGCACGGAAGCGGAGCTGGAAAAACGGCCCGTTATTTTAAGCGGGAAGACGAATGCCAGGTACGCGGAGTTTTGGAGAGCCTTGACAAGCAGGAAAGTTCGTCATTATAATAATATAGACTGTCGTTTATCATTCGAACGAATTCCCTCGAGGAGGTGTCATACATGAAAAGAACTTATCAGCCAAATAAAAGAAAAAGAAGCAAAGTCCACGGCTTCCGTGCGCGCATGAGCACAAAAAACGGCCGCAAAGTATTGGCAAGACGGCGCCGCAAAGGAAGAAAAGTATTATCCGCATAACCACTGAAAAGTCTCAGTGGTTTTTTTTAACTAAAAAGGCGGTTCCGGCCGCCGCTTTTGGCTGCATCACTGTTGGCAGGACAGAAGGAGTATATATGAGAAAATCTTATCGGGTAAAAAAAAATACAGAATTTCAGGAGGTTTTCAAGCACGGGAAGTCGTTCGCAAACCGCCAGTTTGTTGTATACGTGCTGAAAAAGAAAAACCGGAAACATTTCAGAATCGGGCTTTCCGTCAGCAAGAAGCTGGGGAATGCCGTCAAAAGAAATGAAATCAAAAGATATATCCGGCAAGTGTTTTTAGAGTTGAAAGAAGACATCCCGCCCGGATATGATTATATTATTATCGCCAGAAAACCGGCGGCCGAGATGAATTACCATGAAGTCAAAAAGAGCTTAATCCACGTTCTGAAAATAGCCAATGCCCTTAAAAAAAGTTAGAATAAAAGAAGAAATTTACCAGGGCGTGCGGCAGCATCCGGCTGCTTTGGAACATCTGAAAAAGTAAGCGTTTTTTGCTGAAATCTCATACAGGGGAGGACAAACGATTGGGAAAAAAGTTTGCGCTGGCTGGAATGGTACTTGCCCTTGCCGCCGTGATGGCTGGCTGTACGGAATTTAACCAGGATATCACACCGGAAAGCAAAGGAATCTGGAACCAGTATATTGTATATCCCTTATCCTGGCTGATTATAAAGGCAGCCCGGTTTCTGGGGGGCAGCTACGGGCTGTCCATTATTTTGATTACGATTATCATCCGCCTAGCCATTTTGCCGCTGAATATTACCCAGCTAAAAAGTGCGAAAGCCATGCAGGCACTCCAGCCTGAAATAAAAAAACTGCAGGAAAAATATGCGTCAAAAGATGCGGTAACACGGCAAAAACTCCAGCAGGAAATGATGAAACTGTATCAGGAGTACCATATTAATCCTGCTGCAGGATGCCTGCCGATTTTAATCCAAATGCCGATATTAATCGGATTTTATCATGCCATCAACCGGACGCCGGCCATCCGCGAGTCCTCTTTTCTTTGGTTTGACCTCGGGTCCGCGGATTATGTGCTTGCTGTGATTGCCGGCATCACCACCTTTCTCCAGCAAAAAGTGATGATGTCCGGGGGGAATTATGATGCAAATCCGCAAATGAAAATGCAAATGAACATGATGCTTTGGTTTATGCCCATCATGATTATTGTGATCGGCGTGGGGCTCCCGTCCGCGCTGCCGCTGTACTGGATTGTCGGGAACATCTTTATGATTGTCCAGTCGTATTTCATTAAAAGTCCTGCTGCAAGCATGCCTGTCCAAAACGCAAAAGCCAGGGGGACGAAAAAATGAAAGAAACGACCGCAACAGGGCAAAATGTAGAGGATGCTGTCAACCAGGCCCTTCAGGAGCTTGAAGCGGAAAAAGAAAATGTGGAGATTGAGATCCTTGATGAAGGCAAAAAGGGCATATTCGGCCTGTTCGGCGCGAAACCGGCTGTCGTCCGTGTCCGGCTGAAAGAGACGCCGGTTGAACAAGTGCTCTCCTATTTGCGCAATATTATCGAAAAAATGGGGGTTTCCCCCGGCCTCCAATTCGAAGAACATGACCGGACATTGCATATTAACGTGACGGGCGAAAACCTGCCGGTGCTGATCGGAAAAAGGGGACAAACTTTAAATGCGTTGCAGTTTCTTACGCAGCTGGCCGCAAACCGGTATTATCCGCATTATGAAAGAGTGATGCTTAATATCGGCAATTACCGGGAAAGGCGGGAAGAGGCGCTAAACCGGCTTGCGGAAAGGCTTGCTGCCCAGGTTTTGCGCACCGGACGGCCGGTAAAGCTGGAGCCGATGCCATCTTATGAAAGAAAAATCATCCACAGTATGCTCGCTCATCATAAACAGGTCATCACCTATTCAGAAGGAAATGAACCAAAACGGTATGTTGTCATTGATTTGGCAAAGCATTAAACGCCCTCCATCCGGGAAACCGGGGGAGGCGTTTTTTTTTAGCTGTACCCACCGGGCGTGCAGCTTTTTTTTTGCCGCATGAAAAAAAGCCAGATATCCACAACCTGGGATAATCAGCTTTTTCTGCCGTTGTTATTCACATGTGGATAAGTTAAAATGGAGTTATCGGCTTTTTGTGGATTGTGGAAAAGAACATATCACTTGTATTCGCGAAAAAATTTGGTATTCTATTACGTTAGGTGAAAAAAGAAAACAGAGTGCCAATCTTTTATATAAATGACCAAAAAAGGAAGCGGGGTGAAAAAATGGAAATGGATACAATTGCGGCGATCTCGACGCCGATGGGAGAGGGAGCGATTTCGATTGTCCGGCTGAGCGGCGAAAATGCGATTTCGATTGCGAATCGATTATTTGCAGGTGTCGGCGGGAAAAAACTGGCGGATGTCCCTTCGCACACGATCCATTATGGGAAAATTGTCGACCCGGACACTGGAGAAACCGTTGAGGAAGCGATGGTAAGCGTGATGAAAGCGCCGAAAACGTTCACGCGCGAAGATGTCGTGGAAATCAACTGCCATGGCGGGCTTGTCGTTGTAAACAGGGTATTGCAGCTCGTTTTAAACAATGGTGCGCGCCTTGCCGAGCCGGGCGAGTTTACAAAACGGGCGTTTTTGAACGGACGCATTGATCTGTCGCAGGCGGAAGCAGTCATGGATTTAATCCGCGCTAAAACGGACAAAGCGATGAACGTGGCGATCGGCCAGATGGAAGGCAGGTTGTCGAAACTGGTCAAAAAGCTGCGCCAGGAAATATTGGAAGTCGTCGCGCATATTGAAGTCAATATTGATTATCCGGAATACGACGATGTCGAAGAAATGACGCACCGCATGCTGGAAGAGAAAGCACAGTACATCAAAAATGAAATCGAAAAACTGTTGCGGACAGCGCACCAGGGAAAAATTTTGCGGGAAGGGTTGTCAACGGCCATTATCGGCCGCCCGAATGTCGGAAAATCATCATTGTTAAACAGCCTTGTCCAGGAAAATAAGGCAATCGTCACCGATATTCCCGGCACGACACGCGATGTGATCGAAGAATACGTCAATGTCCGCGGTGTGCCGCTGCGCCTGATTGACACCGCAGGCATCCGCGAAACGGAGGATATCGTGGAGCGAATTGGTGTGGAACGTTCGCGGAAAGCGCTCAAGGAAGCGGATTTGATTTTGCTTGTTATCAACTCATCCGAGCCGCTCAGCCCGGAAGATAAGGCTTTGTTTGAAGCGGTGGAAGGCATGGATGTGATTGTCATCTTAAATAAGTGGGACCTGCCGCATCAAGTGGAGATGGAAAGCGTCCGCCAACTTGCGCAAGGCGCGAAAATCCTTACCACGTCGCTTGTAACGGAGGAAGGCATGGAGAAATTGGAAGATGCGATTGCTGCGATGTATTTTGAAGGGCAGATGGAAACAGGCGACCTGACATATGTTTCAAACAGCCGCCATATTGCGCTTTTGAACCAGGCACTAGAAGCCATTCAAGATGTGCAAAACGGCATTCAATCCAACACCCCGATTGATATCATCCAAATCGACCTGACCCGGACATGGGACCTGCTCGGCGAAATCATCGGCGACACCGTCCAGGAAAGCTTACTGAACCAACTCTTCTCCCAATTCTGCCTCGGGAAATAAGAAAAGCGGAGGCGACTGTACAGCGGCGTACGGATTTTGTAGTCTTCGACCGAGATAAAGGAAACACGATGAGCCGACAGGTGAATCGATGTTGACTTATCGAAAGGAGAAGACGTAAAAATCCGCTAGCCGCTAGGAGCCGGAGCTGGACAATAAGAAAAGCGGAGGGCGTTTGCTTATCGGCGTACGGATTTTATTAGGCCTCTGACTGAGATTGAGTGAAACTGCAATCATCAGGGCCACGGCCCTGATGATTGCAAGTTGAACCAATCGGACATTTACGGGCAGTTGACCCCCGCTTAGCCTATTGTGTCATATTTTTATCATACCTGTGGCGGGGGTCTTACTGCCCGTTAATGCGGGATAAAGGAAACACGGCGAGGAACGAGCCGATGCCCGCTTATCGTAGGGAAGAGGCCGGAAAATCCGCTAGCCGATAACGCCCGCAGCTAGACAAAGAAAAGCGGAGGGCGTTTGATTTTATAAAATGAAGGAGTGATAAGCATGCGGCAATACGATGCAGGAGACTATGATGTCATTGTAGTCGGCGCCGGGCATGCCGGTTGTGAAGCAGGCCTGGCCGCCGCAAGAATCGGTGCCAAAACGTTAATGATCACGATTAACCTCGATATGATTGCCTACATGCCGTGCAACCCGTCGATCGGCGGTCCGGCAAAAGGGATCGTCGTCCGCGAAATCGATGCACTCGGCGGTGAAATGGGCAGGAATATCGATAAAACCTATATTCAAATGCGGATGCTCAATACCGGAAAAGGGCCGGCCGTTCAGGCGCTCAGGGCCCAAGCGGATAAAGTCGAATACCAACGTGAAATGAAAAAAACCATTGAAAACCAGGAAAATTTGACGCTTTTGCAAGGAATGGTCGAGGAACTCGTGCTTGATGACGGCATCTGCAAAGGCGTTGTTACAAAAACCGGCGCAAAATATACAGCCAAAACGGTTGTGCTGACGACCGGCACGTTCCTGCGCGGCGAAATTATTATCGGGGAACTGAAATATTCAAGCGGCCCGAATAACCAGCAGCCTTCCATTGCCCTCGCTGAAAAATTGGAAGAGCTCGGCTTTGACCTCGTCCGGTTTAAAACCGGGACGCCGCCGCGCGTAAACGGCAAAACGATTGACTACAGCAAAACGGAAATCCAGCCGGGCGATCTGGAACCGCGGGCATTCAGTTATGAAACGGCGAAGGTGATCACGGACCAGCTCCCTTGCTGGCTGACTTACACCAATGAACGCACCCATGCCATTATTGACGCCAATCTCGGCCGCGCGCCGATGTTTTCCGGCATGATCAAAGGCACCGGGCCGCGTTATTGCCCGTCGATTGAAGACAAAGTCGTCCGCTTCCATGACAAGCCCCGCCACCAGCTCTTCCTGGAACCGGAAGGCCGCCACACTGAAGAAGTATATGTACAAGGGCTCTCAACAAGCATGCCGGAAGAAGTGCAAAGGGAAATTTTGGCCTCAATTGAAGGGCTGGAGCATGCAAAAATGATGCGCCCCGGTTATGCGATTGAATATGATGCGATCACGCCGACCCAGCTGTGGCCGACACTCGAAACGAAAAAAGTGAAGAACCTTTATACAGCCGGCCAAATCAACGGGACGTCCGGTTACGAAGAAGCAGCCGGGCAGGGGATTATTGCCGGTATCAATGCAGCGCAGAGAGCACTGGGGAAAGAAGAACTTGTCCTCGGCCGTTCCGATGCTTATATCGGTGTTTTAATTGATGACCTGGTCACAAAAGGAACGCGCGAACCGTACCGCCTTTTGACCTCCCGTGCCGAATACCGCCTGCTGCTGCGCCATGACAATGCAGATCTCAGGCTGACTGAAATTGGCTATAAAATCGGCTTGATTTCCGAAGAACGTTACCGGAAATTTACGGCGAAAAAACAGGCGATTGAAGCGGAAATCAAGCGTTTGAAATCCGTCATTCTGAAACCGGATGAAAAAACGCAGACACTGATCCGGGAAGCGGGAGGAAGCGAACTGAAAGACGGCATCCACGCCGCTGATCTCCTGAAACGGCCGGAAATGCGGTATGAACATATCAAAGCGCTTGTGCCGCCTAAAACGGAACTTCCGCCTGAAGTGGAAGAACAGGTGGAAATCCAGATCAAATATGAAGGCTATATCGCAAAATCATTGCAGCAAGTGGAACGGATGAAAAAGCTGGAAGACAAAAAAATCCCGTCTGATATTGATTATGATGCGATCCACGGGCTGGCAACGGAAGCGCGCCAAAAATTAAACAAAGTGCGCCCGATCTCGATTGCCCAGGCATCGCGCATTTCCGGCGTAAATCCGGCTGATATTTCAATTTTGCTTGTCTACATTGAACAGGGGAAAATTGCAAAAATCCCTGGATAAGGCATGAAGCCCGGGTTTTTCCGGCTTCTCCCTTTTTTTACATATCAACCGAAAGGATGGAAAAATGGACAGCGGACAATTCATTCCATTATTGGCTGAAAAAGGCATCACCTTAAGCGGGGAACAAAAGCAGCAGTTTGAAACGTATTATGAATGGCTTGTTGACTGGAACAACAAGATGAACTTAACGGCGATTACGGAAAAAGGGGAAGTGTATCTCAAACATTTTTATGATTCGCTGACAGCCGCCTTTTTTACCGATTTTAACGGCCCACTGCACGTTTGTGATGTCGGCGCCGGCGCCGGCTTTCCGGGCATCCCGTTAAAAATCTGTTTTCCGGAAATCCGGCTTTCGATTGTCGATTCATTGCAAAAAAGGATTACATTTCTCGGGCATTTAACAGAAGCGCTCGGTTTAAAACAAGTTTTTCTATTTCACGACAGGGCTGAAACCTTTGCCAAAAAACCGGAACACCGCGAACAATACGATGTGGTCACGGCAAGGGCGGTCGCCAGAATGTCCGTCCTCTCCGAACTGTGCCTGCCGCTTGTGAAACCCGGCGGCAGATTTATCGCGATGAAAGCCCAGCATGCCAAAGAAGAGCTCGAAAAAGCGGAAAAAGCGATCCGTCTCCTCGGCGGACAAACGGAAAATGTATACAACTTTACCTTGCCGGTTGAAGAAAGTGAAAGAAACCTGATTGTCGTCAAAAAGGTAAAGGAAACGCCGAAAAAATATCCGCGCAAACCGGGAACCCCGGTAAAACTCCCGCTTGAATAAGGCGGGCGTTTTACCGTGCCGGAAATCGGGATGATGCGCTAAAATGAGGGAGATTGTTCGAAAAATCGCCGGGAGTTTGGCAGGAACTTGTCTTATAATAGAGAATAAGTAGTTAGGGAGAATTTATAAGGTGGTGTACAGTGAATGAAGCATCCTTTCTCTCGTTTTTTCGGAGTGGAGGAAGAAATCGGGGAAGAAGAACTGGAAGCAGAGAATGAAAATGAAGAGATTAAAAATATCTCCGTCTCCTGCATTATCCCGAACCGGTTTCAGCCACGGACCATTTTTAATGAAGAGAAAATAGATGAACTTGCAAGAACGATCCACACCCATGGCATCATCCAGCCAATCGTCGTCCGCGAATACGAAGCAGGCCAGTATGAAATCATTGCGGGGGAAAGAAGATTCCGGGCTGTCCGGAAACTGGGCTGGGAAACCGTGCCTGCCATCATAAAGAATATGAGCGATACGGAAACAGCCTCGATTGCTTTAATTGAGAACCTGCAGCGCGAAGAACTGACGCCGATTGAAGAAGCGATGGCTTACGGAAAGCTTTTGGAGCTTCACCATTTGACCCAGGAAGCACTGGCACAGCGCCTTGGCAAAGGACAATCAACGGTTGCAAATAAACTGCGCCTTTTGAAATTACCCCCGGAAGTGCAGGAAGCCCTTTTGAAAAAACAGATCACGGAACGCCATGCACGGGCATTGATTCCTTTAAAAGAGGCGGAAAAGCAGGTTCGCGTCCTCAATGAAATACTCGCAAAAAATTTAAATGTGAAACAAACGGAAGATTATGTCACCCGTATGATGAATAAGCCGGAAAAAAAAGCAAAGCCGCGCAGACAGGCGTTCAGCAAAGATATGCGCATTGCCGTCAATACGATCCGCCAGTCTGTTTCCATGGTGACCGATTCCGGGATCAATCTCGATTCAAAAGAAGAAGATTTCGAGGACTACTATCAAATTACGATTCGGATCCCGAAAAAGGCGAAATCCCAATAAAAGAAACTTGGATGACAGGTTTCTTTTTTTTTCAGGTGCAGGCCACTCCCTATCCACCGGCTTTAAACATCTGCCGGGTTTGTGCTGCCTGCCTTGGCTTTACAACAAAGCCCTTTTTCCTGATATCCCGGCGGTGCTGCGTTCTTTTCTGCATGGGTGCAAGGCTTTGGCATTAGAAGCCGCGCCTCCTGGTTTTCAATTGCCGAAAAAACTTGAAACAACCTTTTTTCGGTTTACAGTAAACGAATCTTGCAAACTTTGATACAATAAAGTTACGTGTTTGCCGTTTCTGCAAATGCAGACGGGCCGTGACTAGCGTGACAAAAAAGGTAGGTGGCAACCGTGGGAAAAGTGATTTCTATCGCCAATCAAAAAGGAGGCGTAGGAAAAACAACCACTTCTGTCAACTTGGGTGCCTGCTTAGCATATATCGGGAAGAAGGTTTTGCTTGTCGATACCGACCCCCAGGGAAATGCAACAAGCGGAGCCGGAATTGATAAAGGCGAAGTTCAGCAGTGTATTTATGATGTGTTAGTGGAAGATGCGAATATAAAAGATGTGATCAGGGCAACGGCCGTGGACGGGCTTTATTCCGTGCCGGCAACGATTCAACTGGCGGGAGCGGAGATTGAACTGGTTCCGACCATTTCAAGGGAAGTCAGGTTAAAGCGGGCGATCAGCGCCATCAAAGACGATTATGATTATATTATCATTGACTGCCCCCCCTCTCTCGGGCTATTGACGTTAAATGCACTGACCGCGTCGGATGCCGTCATTATCCCCGTCCAGTGCGAATATTACGCGTTGGAAGGGTTAAGCCAGCTGCTCAGCACGGTCAGGCTTGTCCAGAAGCATTTGAACCACAATCTAATGATTGACGGCGTGCTGCTGACGATGCTCGATGCCCGTACCAACTTGGGGCTCCAGGTCATTGAAGAAGTGAAAAAATATTTCAGGGACAAAGTATACCGTACCATTATCCCCCGCAATATCCGGTTAAGCGAAGCGCCGAGCCACGGGCAGCCGATTATTCTTTACGACCCCAAATCGCGCGGTGCGGAAGTGTATTTAGACTTAGCAAAGGAAGTGGCGGCAAATGGCTAAAGGACTTGGAAAAGGCATTAACGCGTTGTTTGCGAATATGGACGTCGACAAAGAAGATGCCGTGCAGGAAGTCAATATTAAAGAATTGCGCCCGAATCCTTATCAGCCGCGGAAAAATTTTGAACCCGAAGCGCTTAATGAATTAAAAGAATCCATTCTCCAGCATGGCATCCTGCAGCCGCTTATCGTGCGCAAGAGCATTAAAGGATACGAAATCATTGTCGGGGAACGGAGATACAGAGCTGCAAAAGAAGCAAAACTTACAACGGTGCCGGTTGTTGTCCGCGATTTGAACGACCGGCAGATGATGGAATTTGCTGTGCTCGAGAACCTGCAGCGGGAAGATTTAACGCCGATTGAAGAAGCCAATGCGTACCAGTTTTTGCTTGAAAAATTAAATGTTACACAGGAGGAGCTGGCAAAACGGCTCGGAAAAAGCCGGCCCTATATTGCCAATCACCTCCGTATTTTGTCTTTGCCGGTCAGCATCCAGGAAGCCATGTCTAAAGGCAAACTTTCGATGGGGCACGGCCGTACGCTGCTTGGCCTGGAAAAGAAAGAAAAAATGGAAGAAATCGCTGAAAAGGCTATTGCCGAAGGATTAAGTGTCCGCCAGCTGGAAAAGCTTGTCCAGCAGCTGAACCGGAATGTTTCACGTGAAACGAAGAAAGACAAACAGGAAAAAGATATTTTTATCCAGGAACACGAAACGGTTCTGCGCGAAAAGTTTGGGACAACCGTTCATATTAAGCGGACAAAGAAAAAAGGGAAAATTGAAATTGAATTTATGTCCAATGAAGATTTAGAACGGATATTGCAATTGCTGGATGCCGGTTTTGAACAGGAAACGTAAGAATTACAAAGATAAAGACAAAAACGGGTGAAAAAGATGGTATTGCTGGGGACAATTGTAAACGGGCTGAGCATTGTAGCCGGTTCGTTTATCGGAAGGCTGTTAAACCATATTCCGGAGCAAATGAAAGGCACCGTAATGCAAGCGATCGGGCTTGCGGTGATGGTGCTGGGGCTCGGAATGGGGCTGAAAAGTGCACAGTATATTATTGTAATATTGAGCCTTGTGATTGGCGCAGTCATCGGCGAAATGCTGCAGCTTGAAGCTCATTTGAACGGGCTTGGTGCCTGGCTGGAAAAAAAGTTTGGAAACAGCAGCCAGGGCAGTACGGCCGAAGCCTTTGTCACGGCAACGCTCGTTTTTGTGATTGGCGCGATGGCCATTCTCGGAGCATTGGATAGCGGAATCAGGGGCAACCATACGGTGCTGTACACGAAATCTGTTCTAGACGGGTTCACAGCACTGATCTTGTCTTCAACCCTCGGTTTCGGGGTAGTTTTTTCGGTTGTTCCGGTGATCCTGTATGAAGGCGCTATTGCGTTATTTGCCACGCAAATCAACCGGCTTGTCCCCGCACCGGTGCTGCACTCGTTTATTACCGAGATGACGGCAACCGGCGGGATTATGATTTTTGCCATCGGTTTGAATATTGCGGGGCTCGCCAAAATCAGGGTGGCGAATTTATTGCCGGGCATCCTGGTGGTTGCCGTGCTGGTCGGCCTGTTGCATGCTTACCATACGGTTTTCGGATGAATTTTACAGGAATGAAGCAACACCTGTTTATCGGTTGAAGTATGAATGTGAACCGGCAGAAACTTACTGAAGTTGCGGATCCTTTCACTGGATCCCGGGGGCCATACAGGTTGCCGGCTTATTCATTTGGTTTCGTTGTCATGATATTTTTGTTTAGAAGTTTGTGTCCACCGGGGGATTTCGGATAAACGGTTTCAAAAATGCTGCTGTTTCCGGATAACTTAAATCAGCTTTTCCTTCGTCTGTCCGCTGTTCATGGAAATCATGGCGTTTTGGTATTGAAGATGCAGATGGGCGCGGCTGATGCCTGCAGCGATCAGTTTTGCCATTTTCAGAACAAGATTTAAACGGGTATTCTGAAGGACGGTAAACTCCATAAAACCGCTGATGTTCACAATGCCTGTAATGTGGATGTCGCCAACAGGAGGCAAATCTTTCTTTACACCCGCCCCCGGTTTCACCGGGCCGTCGCCGATTTGGATCATGCCGACGCTCTTCATTTTTCCAAGGCAGGCATCGACGGCAATGATGAAGGGGTCGTGGTGCTTTTGATAAATCCTTTCAATATTTTCTTCCAGGTTTAAAGCATGGACCGGCTTATCCAGCGTTCCGTATACGTTGAAGCAGGCCAGGCCTGTTTCTTCCAGAAAAGTGCCCGTTAAAGGCCCGAGCGAGTCCCCGGTGGAACGGTCGGTGCCGATGCAGACCACCACCAATTCCCGGTTTATGCTTTTCGGAAGTGCTGATAAAATATGGTTGGATATGATTTCTTTTGCCAGAACATCATCATGAAATACCTTGATACGATTGCCGCCGAATTCCAATTGTCCTTTTCTCAGATTCATATCAGCCACTCCCTCTTTGTAATAGTACCAGTATACGGAAAATCAAAAAAATCTATACATTAACATATCTCTTTTTTGATACCCGCAAACGGCAGTTTTACACGTGATTCAGCCGCCAATCAAAAAGGTAATTTTTGAAAAGCGGAGCCGGTTGTCGAGCAAGCGCGGTTTTTTTGTTACAATAACGTTAAAAGAAATGAAGGTTGGTGGAATATGGGCCATTTTGAGACATATCTCAAACACCTCACATCCAAGTGGTTAAATGAAAATACATGGATCGGAATCGGGGAGACAGTGCTGAAGATGATTGTGGTGCTGCTTGTCGCATCACTGGTCATTAAATTCGGCAAAAAGGCGATCGGCAAAATTTTTGCAGTCCGCGCCAAAGCCCCTCTCCGGTTTTCAGAGCGGCGCGAGGCCACATTGTTGCGGCTGATGGTGAACACATTGACCTATCTCGTCTGGTTTGTTGTCATTGTCACGATTTTGTCCATTCTCGGCATCAATGTCCAGGGGCTTCTGGCCGGTGCCGGAATTGTCGGGCTGGCTGTCGGGTTCGGGGCACAAAGCCTTGTAAAAGACGTGATTTCCGGATTCTTTATTATCTTTGAAGACCAGTTTTCGGTCGGCGATACGGTGCAGATCGGGAAATTCGAAGGCGTTGTGGAAGAAATCGGGCTCAGGACAACAAAAATCAAAAACTGGACCGGCGAATTATACATCATTCCGAACGGCAATATTTCCGAAGTCACCAATTTGTCCATTTATAACAGCGTCGCCGTTGTGGATGTCCGTATTCCGTACGAAGAGGATATCGACAAAGCGGAAGCGGCCATTCAGGAAATACTGGTGTCATTTGCGGGAGAGCACGAAGAAGTTGTGTCAGAGCCTGAACTGTTGGGCGTCCAGCAGCTCGGCACCACGGATGTTACGCTCAGGGTGGTGGCGGAGACCCTCCCGATGGCACACTGGTATATTGCGAGAGTGTTGAAAAAAGAAATTAAAAAAGCATTGGACGAAAATCGCATCCATGCACCTTATCCTAAAATGGTGACTTATTCCCGTACTGAGAAAGAAGAGACATTAGCCGGCCAATTTCTAAAGGGGGATGAACATGGAAGATAAAAATTTCGGGTTGTATGATATTGTGGAAATGAAAAAGCAGCATCCGTGCGGCACAAACCGCTGGAAAATCATCCGGATGGGGGCGGATATCCGCATTAAATGTGAAGGATGCGGACACAGCGTGCTGCTGCCGCGCAGGGAATTTGCCCGCAAACTGAAAAAAATCCTCGTCAAGCACGAAGAAGCATAGCCCTTTTATGGGTGTCTTTTTTTGGGAGCCGGGGTGCGGTTAAGTAAGGCCGGCAAACGAAAAATGTTAACCGGGCGCATCCAGCGGCACCCTGGGGGTTTTTGATACGGCCGGGAAAAACTTGAAAGATACGAGAATGTTTGAAGGAGTGGACATAAAATGGCGTTAACAGCCGGAATTGTCGGTTTGCCGAATGTCGGAAAATCGACTTTATTTAATGCGATCACAAAAGCTGGGGCCGAATCTGCGAACTATCCGTTTTGTACGATTGACCCGAATGTCGGCATGGTGGAAGTGCCGGACGAACGGCTGGAAAAATTAACAGAACTGTACCATCCGAAAAAAACGGTGCCGACCACTTTTGAATTTACGGATATTGCCGGGATCGTCAAGGGCGCGAGCAAAGGGGAAGGGCTCGGGAACAAGTTTCTTTCCCATATCCGCCAGGTGGACGCAATCTGCCATGTAGTGCGCTGTTTTGAGGACGAGAACATTACACATGTTTCCGGGAAAGTCGATCCGATTGATGATATCGAAACAATTAATCTTGAATTGATCCTGGCCGATCTTGAAACGGTGGACAAGCGTATCGGGCGTGTGGAGAAAATAGCAAAACAGAAGGATAAAGAAGCCGTTGCCGAATACGAAGTGCTGGCCAAATTAAAGGCAGCTTTTGAAGCGGAAAAACCGGCGCGGGCGGTGGAACTGACCGAAGACCAGCAAAAAATCGTCAAAGGGTTCCAGCTTTTAACGAGCAAGCCGGTTTTGTATGTGGCCAATGTCGGTGAAGACGACATTCAGGGCCCGTCCGCAAACCCGTATGTCGGGAAGGTGCGCGAATATGCCAAACAAGAAGGCGCGGAAGTGATTGTCATATGTGCCCGCATTGAAGAAGAAATTGCCGAGCTGGATGACGATGAGAAAAAAATGTTTTTAACCGAACTCGGCATCCGGGAATCCGGTCTTGACCAGCTGATTAAAGCTGCTTACAGCCTGCTTGGCCTTGCGACTTATTTTACGGCTGGGGAACCGGAAGTCCGCGCGTGGACATTCAAAAAAGGTATGAAAGCCCCGCAATGCGCAGGCATTATCCATTCCGACTTTGAAAAAGGGTTTATCCGGGCTGAAACGGTGTCGTATGAAGATTTAATCGAATATGGCAGCGTGGCAGCTGCAAGAGAAGCCGGAAAAGTGCGCCTGGAAGGAAAAGACTACGTTGTCCAGGACGGCGATGTCATGCATTTCAGGTTTAATGTATAACAGGACTTTTGGACGAATATTCGAATTGTATTGAAAAAATTCAAATCATCCGTTAAAATAAATATCAGTCGAATATTTTCCTTCGGGGCAGGGTGCAATTCCCGACCGGCGGTGATGAGGAAACTCAAAGCCCGTGACCCGTATTCTCCGGAATGCGGTGGATTTGGTGAAATTCCAAAGCCGACAGTAACAGTCTGGATGGGAGAAGGATCAGGCGTTTATTGGAACGCGTATTTCATTATGCCGTTTTGCCCCGCACATCTTCGTGCGGGTTTTTTGTTTTCACGGGTGTATGTTGGCGGAAATTGAATACAGGAGGCATGAAAGGATTGCAAAAAGAAGATTATATGCAGCTTGCACTCCAATTGGCCGAAAGTGTGGCCGGGCAGACTTCCCCGAATCCCCCGGTTGGAAGTATCGCCGTGAAAAACGGCACGATCGTCGGGATGGCGGCCCACTTAAAGGCAGGAGAAAAACATGCGGAAAGGCTTGCAGTGGAACAGGCCGGGCCGCTTGCAAAGGGCGCTGAAGTTTTTGTGACGCTGGAGCCGTGTACCCATTACGGAAAGACGCCGCCGTGCGCAGATTTTTTAATTGAAAAAGGCATCAAAAAAGTATATATCGCTGCATTGGACCCCAATCCGCTTGTCGCAGGCAAAGGAATAGAAAAGCTCAGGCAAGCCGGCGTAGAAGTGGAAACCGGGGTATTGAAGGAACAAGCGGAAAGGTTGTACCGCCCTTTTTTCCACTTTATTCAAACGAAAACACCGTTTGTCACTGTCAAAACCGCCATGACGGCAGACGGAAAAATTGCAGCTGAAACCCGTGACAGCAAATGGATCACAAGTGAAGAAGCAAGGCGTGATGCCCGCTGGTTAAGAAGCAGGCATGATGCAATACTTGTCGGCATACAAACCGTTCTCCAAGATAACCCCCTTCTCACCGCACGTTTGCCCCATTCAGGGAGAAATCCTATTCGCATTGTATTAGACACCCATTTGCGCATCCCGCCGGAAGCGAAAGTGCTAAACGGCGATGCGCCAACCATTATTTTTTGCGGAAGCGATGCACCAAAAGAAAAAGAACAATGTCTGAAGCAGCTTAATGCCGAAGTGGCCCGCATGCCGCATGCCCGCCTCTTGATCCGTGACGTGTTAGCGGCGCTCGGAAAAAAAGGCGTGATGACTTTGCTCGTCGAAGGCGGCGCGACGGTAAACAGCTCATTTTTAAAAGAAGGCGCAGTGCAGCAGTATATTTTTTACATTGCCCCGAAAGTGGTCGGCGGGCAAAACGCGCCGTCCCCTTTCGGCGGACACGGGTTTGGCAAGGTGGCCGATGCTTTGCCGCTCCGGTTTGAAAAAGTGGAACAGATCGGGCCGGATTTAAAAATTACGGCTGCCGTCCAAAAGGGGGTGCCGGAGCATGTTTACAGGAATTATTGAAGAAACCGGCATATTGAAACGCGTGGAAAGAGGCCCCCGCTCCCTTAAGCTTGCCGTACAGGCCAGGACGGTTCTTCAAGATGTGCGGCCCGGCGACAGCATTGCAGTGAACGGCGTTTGCTTAACCGTCACTTCCTATACGCAGCATGCATTTACGGCTGATGTCATGCCTGAAACATTTTTCAGCACGGCATTGGCCGGGCTGAACATCGGCAGCAAAGTCAACCTTGAACGGGCAATGGCTGCAGGCGGGCGGTTCGGCGGGCATTTTGTCACAGGGCATGTCGATGGCACCGGCACGGTCTGCTTGAAGCAAAGGATGGAAAATGCCGTGTACATGACGATTTCTGTTCCCTCCTCCCTGTCTGCCTTTCTGATCCCAAAAGGCTCGGTTGCACTCGACGGCACTTCCCTGACCGTGTTCGGGGCAGCGGGCGGGCAATTAACCGTTTCATTGGTGCCGCATACGCAGCAGCATACGATATTGCCGGAAAAAAAGATTGGCGATGCCGTGAATATTGAATGCGATATTTTGGCCAAGTACATGGCCGGGCTGTTCAGGAACGGAGAATGGGCGGAAAAAGAGACCGGCATGATGACGCTTCTGAAAGAACATGATTTTATTTAAACAAAGGGGTGAAAAACTTGTTTCATACCATTGAAGAAGCAGTAGAAGACTTAAAGCACGGAAAAGTCGTGATTGCCGTCGATGATGAAAACAGGGAAAACGAAGGTGATTTTATCGGCCTTGCGGAAAAAGCGACACCGGAAATGATCAATTTGATGGCCAAAGCAGGGCGCGGGCTGATCTGTGCACCGATTACGGCGGAAAAAGCACAGCAGCTCGATCTTTATCCGATGGCACGGCAAAATACCGACAGCCATGAAACGGCCTTCACCGTGAGCATTGACCATGCCGCCACTCGCACCGGCATCAGCGCATTTGAACGTGCCAAAACGGTCCGGCACCTGGCAGCAGACGGGGTGAAAGCGGAAGATTTTCACCGGCCGGGGCATATTTTCCCGTTAGTGGCCAAAGCAGGCGGCGTCCTGGAACGGTCCGGCCATACGGAAGCAGCCGTTGACCTGGCAAAACTGGCAGGCGCAAATCCGGCAGGCGTAATATGCGAAATCATGAATGAAGACGGCACGATGGCCCGCCTTCCCCAGCTGGAGGAAATCGCCAAAAATTCCGGCATAAAACTAGTGACGATCCAATCGTTAATCGAGTACAGAAAAAAACATGAGAAACTGATTCAAAAAGAAGCGGAAATCACGCTGCCGACGCGTTACGGCACGTTCCGGGCTGCCGGTTACAAAGATCTGTTGTCGGGGGAAGAACATGTTGCCCTTATAAAAGGGGAAGTAAGCAGTGAAGAGCCGGTGCTGGCAAGGATCCATTCCGAATGCCTGACCGGTGATTGTTTCGGTTCCCTCCGTTGCGACTGCGGCCCGCAGCTTGCCCGGAGCCTTGCGCGGATTGAAAAAGAAGGGCGCGGTGTCCTCGTTTATATGCGTCAGGAAGGCCGGGGGATCGGGCTTCTGAATAAATTGAAAGCTTACCGGCTGCAGGAAAAAGGATTGGATACAGTGGAGGCCAACCGCCGGCTTGGATTTCCGGCAGATATGCGCGACTACTGCATCGCTGCGCAAATCTTAAAAGATACCGGGGCAACGCAAGTCCGGCTTTTAACAAACAATCCTGATAAAGTGGAAGCATTGGCGCGTTACGGTATCCGAATTGCGGAAAGAGTGCCGGTTGAAATCGCGCCTGTCCGTGAAAATGAAGGATATTTGCGGACGAAAGCAGAAAAAATGGGGCATTTGCTGCATATATAGGAGGAGATCAAAATGGGACAAGTATTTGAAGGCAATCTGGTTGGAACCGGCTTAAAAATCGGCGTGGTTGCCGCCCGCTTTAATGAATTTATTACAACAAGGCTTGTAAGCGGGGCAAAGGATGCATTATTAAGGCATGGCGTCAGAGAAGAAGCCATTGATCTTGCTTGGGTGCCGGGCGCGTTTGAAATCCCGCTGGCGGCAAAAAAGATGGCAGAAACGGACAAATATGATGCCGTGCTGGCACTTGGCGCAGTGATCCGCGGCGCGACTCCGCATTTTGAATATGTAAGTGCGGAAGCGGCAAAAGGGGTCGCCCATGCAAGCCTCCATACAGAAACGCCTGTCATTTTCGGGATTCTCACGACCGACACGATCGAACAGGCGATTGAGCGGGCCGGGACGAAAGCAGGCAACAAAGGCTGGGATGCAGCAGTAAGCGCGATCGAAATGGCGAATGTGATCCGGAAAATAGAAGCATAGTGAAACGGATGCCTCCCCCTGTTGTTTTTGATAAAAATTTCAGTCCGTTTTTAATAAAAAGCCCTTGCAAAAGGAACGTATGTTTGATAAAATGGGAATGTCAGCGATAGCCAAATGCGGGATGAAGTCTTTAAGACATTTGATTTTGCCTGCGGGATATGGTATACTTACGACTTGTGAGTAATGAACGCATGAACCATTGCTCCTTGCCCTTTTACATAAAAGGGCCGCATAGTCCATAAGGAGGTGACAAACAGATGAGAAAGTACGAAATTATGTACATTATCCGCCCGAATATCGAGGATGAGGCAAAAAAAGCGCTTGTTGAGCGTTTCGACAATGTCCTCACCAACCAGGGCGCGGAAATCATCGAATCGAAAGAGTGGGGAAAACGCCGTCTTGCATACGAGATTCAGGACTTCCGTGATGGTTACTACCATATCATCAACGTGAATGCTGAACCGGTTGCAGTCCAGGAATTTGACCGTCTGGCGAAGATTAACGGTGATATTATCCGCCACATTGTTGTAAGAGAAGAAGAATAATTTTTAACGATAAAACGTTTCACGTGAAACGGACTTTGAATGATGAGAGGGGTTGATTCTGATGTTGAACCGTGTTGTTCTCGTAGGCAGGCTGACAAAAGATCCCGATTTGCGCTATACGCCGAGCGGAGTAGCGGTTGCTACTTTTACCCTGGCTGTAAACCGTACGTTTACCAACCAGCAGGGGGAAAGGGAAGCGGATTTCATCAATTGTGTTGTTTGGAGAAAACAGGCTGAAAATGTGGCCAACTACTTGAAAAAAGGAAGTCTGGCAGGCGTAGACGGCCGGATTCAGACACGCAACTACGAAGCCCAGGATGGCCGGCGCGTGTATGTCACGGAGGTCGTGGCAGAAAGCGTCCAGTTTCTTGAACCGAGAAGCGCGAATCAGGAACGCAACAGCAGCCAGAATTACGGGAACAACCAAGGGAATGCTTTCCCGGGGTACAACCAGGATCAAAACCAGAATCAGCGCAATCAAAGTTATTCAAAGCCGGATGAAGATCCGTTCTCAAATGATGGACAACCAATTGACATCTCTGATGACGATCTTCCGTTCTAATGCGGGAAGACCCGTAAAGTGATGAGATAAAGGAGGGTGAAAAAATGGCAGGTGGACGCAGAGGCGGACGGAAACGCCGGAAAGTATGCTACTTTACAGCGAACCATATTACCCATATCGACTATAAAGATGTGGACTTGCTGAAAAAGTTCATTTCTGAAAGAGGAAAAATTCTTCCTCGCCGTGTAACGGGCACAAGCGCAAAATACCAACGTAAACTGACAACTGCAATCAAACGCGCACGTCAAATGGCGTTGCTCCCTTATGTTGCAGAAGACAAATAAGCAGCGGAAAAATCACCCGGATTTTTCCTTCAATATATGAATGAAAAAAGACACCCTGTTTTCAGGTTGTCTTTTTTCATTTCATTATCTTTTTGCTTCATGGATGGGTTATGGTAAAATGAGGGGAAATGATGGTTTTTTTGAAGGGAGCATGCGTGTGAAAAAAACAAGAATGCTGACAGAAGGGGCAATGCTTGCAGCGGTTTTCGGCGTCATGCTGCTTGTTGCATTGCATGTCCCGGTGATCCGGATAATTGTTCTGGTTTTTCTTCCGCTGCCTTTTATCCTGTTTTGTGCCAAATATCCTTTGCGTTCGATTCTTGTCTTTTGTCTGGTTTGTTTGCTTGTGTCTGCCATTATGGGAACAGTCATGGCAATCCCGATGGCCGTTTTTTTTGGTTGTATTGGATTTGTTATGGGATACGCTATTCAGCTAAAAAAATCAAAGTTATTTATATACATAGCTACCAGCCTGGCCTTTTTAGCAGTCACGATCATCGGGCTGTTTGCCGCCCTGAAGTTATTCCATCTGAATATCATCGCGGAAAACTTAAACATCATGCAGCAGTCAATCGAACAGTCGAAATCTCTTGTCAACAGCCTTGGGGAACCACAGGCCTATGAGGACCGGTTTGCGCAAATGGCCGATGCCGCAAGCCAGATGTATTCTGTCTATTTGCCGAGCCTGTTATTGCTGTCTGCCTTTATTGCCGTTTTGGTGCTGATTTCCGTGGATTTTCCAATCGCAAAACGTTTCGGTGTCCCGGTTCCGTCCTTTCCACCTTTCCGTGAAATGCGGCTGCCGGGGAATATCTTATGGTATTTCATTCTGGCAATGGCAGCCAACCTGCTGATGCGCGGGGACACGGGCAGCTTCTTTGCGAAAGCGGTCCTGAATCTGATGCTGATATTCCAAATTCTCATTTTGCTGCAGGGGTACGCTTTTATAAGCTTTGTCAGCCACGAGAAAAAATGGCCAAAAGGCTTACTGGCTATCGCCGTCATTTTATCCATCATGTTCAGCCCGCTGCTTTATCTTGTCATGATATTCGGTATAATGGATTTAGGATTTGATTTCAGGCGGATGATTCAAAAGTGACCCTTTTTTAGTTTCTCAATATAGGAGCTGAAGGTATGCCTTCTTACTACAATAAACGGTTAATGCGCTATCCGTTATACGGCTTAATTGCAGTATCTTTAATCCTGCTCGGCATTATTTTCTTTTACCACTGGTGGATAACGGCAGCCGGCATTGTTGTGCTCGGGGCGTTATTCTACTGCGCATTTTACGTGGAACAGCGGTCGAAAGAAGAAATTGAACGGTATATTTCCAATCTTTCCTACCGGGTCAAGCGCGTCGGTGAAGAAGCACTGCTGGAAATGCCGATCGGGATAATGCTGTACAATGAAGATTACATCATAGAATGGACAAACCCGTTCATGGCCTCCTGCTTTAATGAAGATACGCTTGTCGGGCGTTCCCTTTATGATGTAGCGGAAGTGCTCGTACCGCTGATTAAGCAGGAAATGCATTCCGAGACGATTAGTCTGAATGAAAGGAAGTACAGGGTTGTCCTGAAACTGGAAGAGCGGCTGCTTTATTTTTTCGACATTACGGAACAGGCCGAAGTCGAGCAGTTGTATGAAGATGAACGGACCGTGATCGCCATTATTTATTTGGACAACTATGATGAAGTGACACAAGGCATGGACGACCAGTCTGTCAGCAGCCTGAACAGTCTCGTGACCTCGATTTTAAACAAATGGACAATGGAGTTCGGCCTGTTTTTTAAACGAATTTCGTCTGATAAATTTATTGCGGTATTTAATGAACGGATTTTGCATGAATTGGAAGACAATAAATTCTCGATTCTTGATGAAGTCAGGGAGGCCACAGCGAAGCAAAACGTGGCGCTGACTTTGAGCATCGGGGTTGGCGCAGGTGTCCCGTCCCTCCCCGAACTTGGGGAGCTTGCCCAATCGAGTCTCGACATTGCCCTCGGGCGCGGTGGTGACCAGGTTGCCATCCGGCAGGCGAACGGAAAAGTGAAATTTTACGGCGGCAAAACAAACCCGGTTGAAAAGCGGACAAGAGTCCGGGCCCGCGTGATTTCCCATGCATTGCGGGAACTCATGATGGAAAGGGACAAGGTGATGATCCTGGGCCACAAATTTCCGGATATGGATGCTATTGGTGCTGCTGTCGGCATCCGGAAAGTGGCGGAAATCAACCAAAAAGACGGCTATATTATTTTAAATCCGAGTGAAACGGACACAAGCGTCAAGCGGCTGCTTGAGGAGATCAAACAGTATCCGGATTTGTATGCCCGCTTCATTACACCGGATGAGGCGCTTGAAATGGCAACGGATGATACATTGCTTGTAGTTGTTGATACGCACAAGCCTTCCCTTGTTATCGATGAACGGATCGTCAGGCGGATTGAAAATGTCGTGGTCATTGACCATCACCGCCGCGGGGAAGACTTTATTAAAAATCCGCTGCTTGTCTATATGGAACCGTACGCCTCCTCGACATCCGAACTTGTAACCGAATTGATGGAATACCAGCCGAAAAACGGCAAAATCAATATGCTTGAAGCAACGGCCCTGCTTGCTGGTATAATAGTGGATACAAAAAGTTTTACATTGCGGACAGGCTCGCGCACGTTTGATGCAGCATCCTATCTCCGTGCTCAGGGCGCCGACACGGTGCTTGTGCAAAAATTTTTAAAAGAAGATTTGCGTTCGTATATCCAGCGCGCCCGGCTTGTGGAAACCGTTAAATTTCCGCTAAACGGCATTGCGGTGGCAAAAGGGAAAAATGATACCCTTTATTCCCCTGTTTTAATTGCGCAGGCTGCCGATACGATTTTAACGATGAACGGCGTCGATGCTTCTTTTGTCGTCGGGCGGCGCAGCGAGAATGAAGTGGGGATCAGCGCAAGGTCGCTTGGAAGCGTCAATGTGCAAATCATTATGGAAAAGCTGGGCGGCGGCGGGCACCTTTCCAATGCGGCCGCCCAGCTGAAAAATATAACGGTTGATGAGGCGGAAGAAAAGCTCATCCAAGTAATAGAAGAGTATATGGAAGGGAGCCAGGAATCATGAAAGTTATATTCCTAAAAGACGTAAAAGGCAAAGGAAAAAAAGGAGACATTAAAAACGTGGCGGACGGTTATGCCCACAATTATTTGTTCAAAACCGGGGCGGCAATAGAAGCCACGCCTGCCAATCTGAAAAACATGGAAGCTCAAAAACGGAAAGAAGAAAAACTGGCGCAGGAAGAACTGGAAGAAGCCAAAAAACTAAAAGAGAAACTTGAAAACATCACGGTTGAAATCAAAGCCAAATCGGGCCAGGACGGGCGCCTGTTCGGCTCGATTACAAGCAAGCAAATCTCCGAACAACTGAAAAAAAGCTTCCAGATCCAAGTGGATAAAAGAAAAATAGAGCTGCCGGATGCGATCCGCACTTTGGGTTATACGAAAGTGCCAGTCAAATTGCACCATGATGTAACGGCAGTGCTCAATGTCCACGTTTCCGAATAGAAACGGATTTTACCAGCTTTCTTTTTGCTTTCCGCGTGTTAAAATAATAGTACGTGCAGAAAAATGTGGTCCATTTTATCGTGATCACATTTTTTCTATTTGGAATGAGTATGCGGTTCTTTTACGGCAAACGGGTTACCGGTTAAACTGCCATTCTCCCCGGCATGCTTCGTTTTGGTGCCGGAACCGGATGATTCAGGATAAAATGGAGGATTCAAAATGAATGAATTGCAAGACCGGATTCCCCCCCAGAATATAGAGGCGGAACAGGCAGTGCTTGGTGCCATTTTTTTGGAGCCTTCTGCATTTATAACGGCTTCGGAAATTTTGACGGCAGAGGATTTTTACCGGAATGCCCATCAAAAAATTTTCCAGGTGTTTGCGAAGCTGAATGATGCCGGCAAGGCAGTCGACCTTGTAACAGTGGCGGAAGAATTATCAGCCACCCGGCAGCTTGAAGACGTAGGCGGCCTCTCTTACTTGAGCGAACTGGCCGCAAGCGTTCCGACAGCGGCCAATATTGCTTATTATGCCGGAATTGTGGCTGAGAAAGCTTTGCTCAGGCGCCTGATCCGGACGGCCACCCATATTGCCCAGGAAGGCTATACGCGGGAAGACGACGTCGATGAACTGCTGGATGAAGCCGAACGCAGCATTATGGAAGTGGCCCAGCGCAAAAATGCCGGCGATTTTAAACATATTAAAGATGTCCTTGTCAGCACATACGATAACATCGAAATGCTCCATAACCGGAAAGGCGACGTCACAGGGATACCGACAGGGTTTTACGAACTTGACCGGATGACGGCCGGTTTCCAGCGCAATGACTTGA
Source organism: Weizmannia sp. FSL W8-0676 (assembly GCF_038593015.1). Taxonomy (NCBI): domain Bacteria; kingdom Bacillati; phylum Bacillota; class Bacilli; order Caryophanales; family Bacillaceae; genus Heyndrickxia; species Weizmannia sp. FSL W8-0676. The sequence continues at coordinate 3,294,870 of NZ_CP151954.1, read as the reverse complement.
TCATCGTGGCGGCGCGCCCGTCTGTCGGGAAAACGGCTTTTGCCCTCAATATCGCGCAAAATGTCGGCACAAAGACAGGGGAAAATGTGGCGATCTTCAGCCTTGAAATGGGTGCTGAGCAGCTTGTCATGCGGATGCTGTGCGCGGAAGGCAATATTGATGCCCAGCGGCTCCGGACCGGGGCGCTGACGGACGAAGACTGGAGGAAACTGACGATGGCAATGGGAAGCCTTTCCAATTCCGGCATCTATATTGATGATACACCGGGGGTAAGGGTAACGGAAATCCGCTCGAAATGCCGCCGCCTGAAGCAGGAGCACGGGCTTGGCATGGTGGTCATCGACTATTTGCAGCTGATTCAGGGAAGCGCCCACTCCCGTGAAAACCGGCAGCAGGAAGTTTCCGAGATTTCAAGATCGCTGAAGGCGCTGGCCCGGGAACTTGAAGTGCCGGTCATTGCCCTTTCCCAGCTTTCACGGAGCGTGGAACAGCGCCAGGATAAGCGGCCGATGATGAGTGATATCCGTGAATCGGGAAGCATCGAACAGGATGCCGATATCGTGGCTTTTCTGTACAGGGAAGACTATTATGAACAGGACACGGAAAATAAAAATATCATTGAAATCATTATTGCGAAGCAGCGGAACGGCCCGGTCGGCACCGTCCAGCTTGCTTTTGTAAAAGAGTACAATAAATTTGTAAACCTGGAACGTCGGTTTGACGATGCGCCTGTTCCGGCATAGCAAGTATCCGCATGAAGCCTTTCCTTTCCAGGGAAAGGATTCTTTTTTTGTGCCGTTTACGAATAAAAACGCTGAAAAAATATATAAATGTTCGGATTTACATTGACTGATGGCGGTTTAAGCTGGTAAAATGGTGGATGGAAATCATGATTTGTAAAATATGCGGAGGTGCACTCAATGTCGTCAGTGGTCGTGGTAGGTACACAATGGGGGGACGAAGGAAAGGGAAAAATTACCGACTTCCTCTCTGAAAATGCGGAAGTGGTGTCCCGCTATCAGGGCGGGAATAACGCGGGCCATACCATCCGTTTTAATGGGGAAACATATAAATTGCATTTGATTCCATCAGGGATTTTTTATAAAGACAAAATTTGTGTCATCGGAAACGGGGTTGTTGTCGATCCAAAGGCGCTCGTCGAAGAACTGGAATACCTGAACGGACGGGGCATTTCAACGGATAACTTGCGCATCTCCAACCGGGCGCACGTTATTCTGCCTTACCATATCAAGTTGGACGGTGCAGAAGAAGAGCGGAAAGGCAGCAATAAAATCGGCACGACGAAAAAAGGGATCGGCCCGGCGTATATGGATAAAGCAGCAAGGACCGGCATCCGGATAGCCGATCTGCTTGATTACGAAGAATTTAAAGAAAAACTGGCGCGCAATCTTGAGGAAAAAAACCGGCTGTTTGAAAAAATATATGAAACGGAAGGCTTTACGCTGGAAGAAATTTTGGAGCCTTATTACGAATATGGCCAGCGCTTTAAACAATATGTCTGCGATACGTCAGTTGTTTTAAACGATGCGCTTGATGCGGGCAAACGCGTCCTTTTTGAAGGGGCGCAAGGAGTCATGCTCGATATTGACCAGGGGACTTATCCGTTCGTCACATCATCCAACCCGATTGCCGGCGGCGTGACAATCGGTTCCGGTGTCGGCCCGTCGAAAATCAACCATGTTGTCGGCATTGCCAAGGCTTATACAACACGTGTCGGCGATGGTCCGTTCCCGACAGAGCTTCTGGATGAAACCGGCGACCGGATCCGCGAAACCGGCCATGAATACGGCACAACGACAGGAAGAGCGCGCCGTGTCGGCTGGTTCGACAGTGTTGTCGTCCGCCATGCGCGCCGGGTGAGCGGCCTGACAGACTTGTCCGTAAACCTGCTCGATGTACTGACCGGCATTGAAACGTTGAAAATTTGTGTCGCCTACCGCTATAAAGGGAAAGTGCTTGAAGCGTTTCCGGCCAGCTTAAAAGTGCTGGCCGAATGCGAACCGGTTTACGAAGAACTGCCGGGCTGGACGGAAGATATAACCGGCTGCCGTTCTCTTGATGATCTCCCGGAAAATGCCCGCCATTATCTGGAGCGCATTTCCCAGCTGACCGGTGTTCCCCTTTCCATGTTTTCCGTCGGCCCGGACCGCCTGCAGACGATTGTGGTCCAAAGTGTCTGGCGGGTATGATGGAAAGCCCAGATGAATTGATTTTGGGCTGCCGGATAAAGCGGCGGCGGAAACGTACCTGGAACCACGTGGAAAAAAACGATGAAAAAGGGACGCCGGGCAGGCACCACAAAAAGCGGTTTTTATCCCGGAATGTCCAATAGAACGGAAAAACGGCGTGATCCCATAAAAGGGGTTTCTCGCCGTTTTTATTTTATTTTAAAGTGGCACACGTTGCGGCTGCCATGCTTAAAAATGAACGTTTGCTGAAATTTCCATACCCGTTAGCTTAAAAAATTTGTAGAAATGTGTTGCAAAATGGATGATAGATATGATAACATTACTTCTGTTGTTACAAAATGCACAATGGTCCCGTGGTGTAGCGGTTATCACGCCTGCCTGTCACGCAGGAGATCGCGGGTTCGATTCCCGTCGGGACCGCCATTTTACTTATACATATTTGTTCCCGGTTCAGGCCCGGTAGCTCAGTCGGTAGAGCAAAGGACTGAAAATCCTTGTGTCGGCGGTTCGATTCCGTCCCGGGCCATTTACTAAAAAGCACTGCGATGACTTAGACTCTCGTAGTGCTTTTTTATTATACTATACGGCCCGCCCGGCAAGACAAAATGGAAAACAGAATGCATGCCGGATTCCCGGCGCCTTTGATAGATATTACCAGGGGCATGGTTTCAGTAGAATTGGACAATTTTTATGCAAGTAAGTTAAAATTATAATAGTATGGCTGCTGGAAGCTGCCTGTGAATCCTTGATACAGAGCAGCAATGCTTCTGGACTTCCGGGGGCATTGCTGTTCGCCATGGTTCGGGGAAAATGAAATTTTTTAGGAACATAAAGATAACAGAAAATTGTAGATAGATGTCAATCAATGAAAATGGCGCATTTTAAATGAAGGAGTATGGACGATGGACAAAAAAATCTTGATCGTGGATGATGAAAAACCGATTGCCGATATTTTGCAGTTTAATTTAACAAAAGAGGGCTATACGGTGTTTTGCGCCTATGACGGCGAGGAAGCACTGGAAAAGGTGGAAGAAGTGCAGCCGGATTTAATTGTCCTTGATATTATGCTGCCAAAGCGGGATGGCATGGAAGTTTGCCGCGAAGTGCGGAAAAAATACAATATGCCGATCATTATGGTAACGGCAAAAGACTCAGAAATTGATAAAGTGCTCGGCCTTGAGCTCGGTGCCGATGATTATGTCACAAAACCTTTCAGCACCCGTGAACTGATTGCCCGCGTCAAAGCGAATTTGCGGCGGCACCAGCAGACGCCCCCGGCTCCGGGTGAGGAAGAGGAATCCAATGAAATTGCAATCGGTTCACTTGTCATTCATCCGGATGCTTATGTCGTCTCAAAACGCGGCGAGACGATTGAACTGACGCACCGCGAATTTGAGCTGCTCCACTATCTAGCAAAGCATATCGGGCAGGTCATGACACGCGAGCACCTGCTTGAGACCGTGTGGGGCTATGACTATTACGGCGATGTCCGGACAGTGGACGTCACGGTCAGACGGCTCCGCGAAAAAGTGGAGGATAACCCGAGCCATCCCGAGTGGATTGTGACAAGGCGCGGTGTCGGTTATTATTTGCGCAACCCTGAACAGGAGTAGCCAAATGAATAAGGTGAAATTCTTCCAGTCTATTCACTTTAAGTTTGTCCTGATTTATATTTTGCTGATCGTCGTCGCGATGGAAATTATCGGGGTGTATTTTATCAACAAGCTGGAAAACCAGCTCGAGACGAATTTTAAAAAATCGATATACGACCAGGTCAATGTGCTTGAATACAGTATTGAAGACCTGCTGACGAAAAAGCAGAACCAGGCGGCGGATATTACGCTGAAAGTGAGAAAAATGCTGGGTGACTTTAAAAGTACGGATGTTTCTGAAATCCGGCTGATTGACGCGCACAGCGGCGTTATTTTGGGCACTTCTTCGAATGACCAGAGCATTGTCGGCCAAAAAACAACCGAAGATATTGTCAAAAGCGTCCGTGTAACCGGCCAGCCGGAAGACCAGATTTATTTGGACAAGCAGACCGGCGACCGAATGTGGGTGCTGGCTTCCCCGATTAAAGCAAACGGCGAAATGATCGGTATTATTTACCTTGTCTCCAAAATTGAAACGGTTTACCGCCAGGTGCAGGCGATTAACCAGATTTTTATGACGGGGACGGTTATTGCAGTGCTGGTTACAGCCCTGCTTGGCGTCATTACCGCACGCACGATTTCAAAGCCGCTCAGGGAGATCCGCAAGCAGGCGATGGCGATGGCACGCGGCAATTTTGTCCGGAAAGTCAAAGTGATCGGGAATGATGAGATCGGGCAGCTCGCTTATTCGTTTAACCATATGACCAAAAAGCTGCAGGAGGCGCAGGCCAGCATGGAAGGCGAGAGAAGAAAACTCGACTCCATCCTGACCCATATGACGGACGGCGTGATTGCGACCGACCGGAGAGGACGGATTATTTTAATCAACGAGCCGGCTGCCGAGATGCTGGATGTTTCACGTGAAACAGTGCTTTCCCAGCCGCTTATATCGGTATTGAAAATCGAGGATGAACACAGGTTTGATGATTTATTGACAGAGCAGGATTCCGTCATCCTTGATTTCAGTACGGAGGAAGAACCATACATTTTACGGGCGAATTTTTCAGTGATTCAAAATGAAGCCGGCTTTGTTAGCGGCCTGATTACGGTTTTGCACGATGTCACCGAGCAGGAGAAAATAGATATGGAACGCCGCGAATTTGTGGCCAATGTATCCCATGAATTGAGAACGCCGCTGACCACGATGAGAAGCTATTTGGAAGCTTTGACAGACGGGGCATGGAAAGATGAGAAAATTGCGCCGCAGTTTTTAGGCGTCACGCAAAATGAAACGGAACGAATGATCCGGCTGGTAAATGATTTGCTGAAGCTTTCAAAAATGGACAGCAAAGACGAACATTTAAATAAAGAGTGGGTCAATTTTGTGGAATTTTTCCACTATGTCATTGACCGGTTTGAAATGGCAAAGCAGCAAAATGTCACGTTCAAACGCAAACTGCCGAATACGGAAATTTTTGTGGAAATCGATGAAGATAAAATGACCCAGGTGTTGTACAATATTATATCCAATGCATTGAAATACTCCCCTGAAGGTGGCCAGATTACGTTTAAGCTGAGGGAACTGAACGAAAAAATTGAAGTCAGCATTTCCGACCAGGGCGTAGGCATCCCGAAAGAAAGCGTAAAGAAAATTTTTGAGCGCTTTTACCGCGTTGATAAAGCACGCAGCCGCAAACTCGGCGGAACAGGGCTCGGCCTTGCAATTGCAAAAGAAATAGTGGAAATGCACGGCGGAAGCATTTGGGCAAGCAGTAAAGAAGGAAAAGGAACGACCATTTACTTTACTCTTCCCTACGAACCGGCACAAGAGGATGAGTGGCTATGAGTCTTGAAAAAGTAAAAACCATCATATTGACGTTGCTCGTGCTTCTGAGCTTGTTGTTAACATGGCTGATCTGGAACAACCAGCCGAATTATGACTGGCTCAATTTAAAAGATCTGGACAATATCGCGATTGCGAAGGAAAAAAAGGTGCCCGGCATCATCCTCCCTGACAAATTGCTTTACCATGAGGATGACGGGACAACCGGCACGGTTCATGACAGGGAAATTTCACGGGTGATGAATCTGCTTCGAACATGGACATTTGATATGAGCAGTTCCCGCCTGTTGCAAAAAAAAGACCTGTATAATTTAATGTACGGAAAAAACAGGATTGAATTGGACTTTCCGGCCCCTGTCCCGTTCAGTGTCTATCAATCGGTCCTGAACTTTGCCAATAAAAAAGTGCCGGATGCCGATTTTGACCATATTGTGATCGAATTAAACAAAGGAACCAAAAACTTAAACCATGTTTATTTTATTTCAACGGCGTCCAATAAAGTATATGAGGCAAGCACAGATCAAAAATCCATTCAGGTGTTCATCTCAAAACTGAACGACAACAAATCTTTGTACAAGCCGTATACTGCCTTTGCCCTTTCCGGCCCGAGAAGAATCTACCTGCCTGCCGGAAATCCGGTGGTGAACCAGTATAAATATGCGACAACCGATATTGAAATTGATAAATTTAAAAAAGCGCTGTTTGCTGATCCAAACTTTGTAAAGAAAGTGGCGGGGGAATATACAAACGGTATCAGTCTGTTGCGGACAGACGAATCCAATAAAGTCTTAACCTTCGTCAATCCCGGCGAAGACATCCGGTACAGCTCCGACCCGAACCATCTGCTGACGCGGGCCATTGATTTTATTAACCAGCACAGCGGCTGGACGGACCAGTACCAGTATTTCGAAATCAATGAGCGGAAAAATGAAGTCACGTTCCGGCTTTTTAAAGACGGCTATCCTGTTTTTAACGATGACGGCATGGCGGAGATCCGGGAATACCTGGGCCGAACGGAAATTTACAAATATGTCCGCCCGTATTTCAACCTGTCGCTCAACCTGTCGTTAAAACCGGCTGTTGTTAAACTCCCCCCGGCTCAAGATGTAATCGCCGGCTTGCAGACAAATCCTTCCGTTCAAATGAACAAGGTGAGAGATATTGCAGTCGGGTACCGTTTGCAAAAAGACAGTGATGATATCCTTTCGCTGCAGCCGGCCTGGTATTATTGCTATAACGGAGTATGGAAAATGGCAGGGGGGGATGAAGATGGACTGGAGTAAAACGAAAACAATCTTTATTCTTGTTTTCCTGGTGCTTGATATTTACCTTTCCTGCCAGTTGTATTTCAAATATGTCAAAAATCAGTATGAAGTCATTGGCAGCCCGACAGCGGAACAAAGCTTAAAGGCTGCAAATATTACGTTTGTCGATCTGCCGAAAGGAAAGGCAAAACGGCCGTATATCAGCGCGGAAGAAAAAGTATTTACCGCAAAGGACTTGAAAAAATTGAAAAACCAGCAGGCGGAAATCGTGAACGGGCAGAAACTCAGTTCCGTTTTTGATAAGCCGGTGAAACTGGGTACAAAAATCAAAACGGACCAGCTGGAGGCGGTTATCCAGGAAAATATGCTCTACGGCAGCCGTTATAAACTGTGGAACTATGATAAAGACTTGAATCAGGCCGTCTTTTATGAGACATATAACGGAAAAATGATTTTTAATAATAAGAACGCGAAACTGACCGTGTATTTAAATGACCGGAATGAAATCATTTCCTATGACCAGACGTATTTGACCAATATTAAAATCTACCGGGAAGAAGAAGAGACGCTGTCGGCGGTAAAGGCGGTGGAGGCCTTATATAAGAAAGGGACGCTGAAACCGAACAGCAAAGTGACGAAGGCGGAACTCGGTTACTATACGAGGGTGCCCGAACTCCAGGTGCTTGTGCCGACATGGCATTTTACGGTAAAACACGGGAATGAAACAGAGCAATTATTTATCAATGCATTTGAAGGCCAGGTCAACGAAATGGAAAATGCACAATAATTTTGGAGAGGATACGATGGGGATGCAATTTAGTGTACTTGCGAGCGGAAGCACGGGAAATGCGATCTATGTGGAGACGGAGCAGCATGCTTTTTTAGTGGATGCAGGTTTAAGCGGCAGGCAAATGGAACAACTTTTTGGGCAGATCGGCCGCAATATTGCCGATTTAAGCGGAATCCTTGTTACGCATGAACACAGTGACCATATTAAAGGAATCGGAGTGCTGGCGCGGAAATACCAGCTCCCGGTTTATGCAAATGACAAAACATGGTCGGCGATGGAAGGCATGATTGGAGAGATTCCAACAGATTTGAAGTTTTCATTCGGGATGGAATCTGTCCAATCGTTCGGAAGCCTTGAGATTGAGTCGTTCGGCGTTTCCCACGATGCCGCCCAGCCGATGTTTTATATTTTTCATGAAGGCGGCAAAAAATTGGTCATCATTACGGATACGGGTTATGTCAGCGACCGGATGAAAGGAACGATTTCCAACGCGGATATTTTTGTTTTTGAAAGCAACCACGATGTGGAAATGCTCCGGATGGGAAGGTATCCATGGAGTGTCAAACAGCGCATTTTGAGCGATGTCGGGCATGTGTCGAATGAAGATGCTGCACTTGCGATGAGCGAAGTGATCGGGGACCGGACAAAACGAATATACCTTGCCCATTTAAGCAAAGATAACAATATGAAAGACCTCGCACGGCTGGCGGTTTCCCAAACGCTCCAGGAACAGGGCCTGGCTGTTGGTGAAACTTTTTCATTATATGATACGGATCCGAAAATTCCAACGGCCTTAACGGCTGTTTAACCGCGGCGATCCGGCGGAAGAATCTGTCGCTGCGGACTCCCCCCAACCGCCGGGGCAGCTGTTTTACCGGCAGGCGGGATAGATTTCTTTTTATTTTGACGCTTGATTTTTAGTAATTTTTAATTTCAACCATTATAATGGAATCAGAATGGGCAAAAAAGAGCTCCTTCACCAAACTTCAATTTTCCTCATCAGTACAGAAAGGGTGTGCGCAATGGGATATTATGATGATCAGGACGGCCAACGGCGTGGAAAAGAAAGCAGGCGGGGCGGCGGAAGGTTCGGCTATTTTCTTTCCGGGCTGATTGGCGTAATTGTGGGGGCGCTTGTGGTAGCCCTTCTTTTTCCAAGTATTTTTGGAAAAACGAACCCGGATTCCGCTGCGGTAGATTCGAATTCTGTGGCAAATACAAACCCATCAACGCCGAAAACAACGAAAACCGTCTCGTTAAAAGTGACAACCGATATTACAAAAGCAGTGGAAAAGACGGAGAAAGCGGTTGTCGGGGTCTCAAACATTCAAAAGCAAAGTATTTGGTCTGATGATATGTTTGGACAGGACTCAAAATCTTCTTCTTCCCAGGAAGCCGGATCCGGTTCCGGGATTATTTACAAAAAAGCCGGTGATAAAGCTTATGTCGTCACCAATTACCATGTGATTGAAGGGGCAAATGCGCTGGAAGTGACCTTATCGAACGGGAAAAAGCTTTCTGCCAAACTTGTCGGCAGCGATAAGTATACGGATCTGGCCGTTCTTCAAATAGACGGCAGCAATGTGACAACCGTTGCCCAATTCGGTGATTCGGATGCATTAAAACTTGGAGAAACTGTCATTGCGATTGGCAACCCGCTTGGTGAAGAATTTGCCGGATCTGTCACAGAAGGGATTGTTTCCGGGTTAAACCGGACTGTTCCGGTGGATATCGATGAAGATGGAACGGAAGACTGGCAGGAAGAAGTCATTCAAACCGATGCTGCGATCAACCCCGGCAACAGCGGTGGTGCTTTAGTCAATATTTCCGGCCAGGTTGTCGGGATTAACTCCATGAAGATTTCAAATGAGTCGGTTGAAGGCATTGGATTTTCGATTCCAATTAATTCTGCAAAACCGGTCATCCATCAGTTGGAGACAAAAGGGAAAATTACCCGGCCGGCATTGGGTGTCGGGATTGTAAACGTCTCGGATATCTCGGCTTACCAACAGAAGGAAACGTTAAAATTGCCCGCCAATGTGACGACCGGCGTTGTGATCGGCTCTGTTGAAAACGGGTCCCCTGCAAGTAAAGCCGGTTTGAAAGAATTTGACGTCATTTACAAACTGGACGATCAAAAGATAGACAACATCGTGGAATTAAGGAAATTCCTGTATGAGCATAAACAGCCCGGTGATAAGGTGAAAGTGTCGGTATACCGGAACGGCCAGCCGAAAACATTCACATTAACGCTCGGGACCGCTTCGGGAAGCAATTAACAAACTGCGGAGGAAAGGCGGAAAGCTTTTCCTTCCTTTTTTTTGCGGCATTCAGTTATCAACAGGGCAAAGCGTGCTGCGGACCGCAGCGGAAATGAACATTTTGTTGAAAAAAATTTTTATACGGGTGGATATTTGTGGAAATTGCTCGAAAAGAAGGTTATAAACAGGCTGTGAATAGCGAAAAATGGTGAAATATATCTTGTATGGAACGGTTATTCCCACACAAAATGTGGATAGTTTCTGTGGATATGTGGATAACTCTTGTCAATAGCTTGTGGGTAAGGTGGGTGTAAGTTGTGAATATCTCTATCGTTACAGTGGGAAAATTGAAAGAAAAGTATTTGAAGCAGGGCATTCAGGAATATTTAAAACGGCTTTCCGCTTACGCAAAAGTTGAAATCATCGAAGTACCGGATGAAAAAGCGCCCGAAATGCTGAGTCCAGCGGAAATGGAGTTGGTAAAGCAGAAGGAAGGCGAGCGGATCCTTGCAAAAATCAGCCCGGACACCTATGTGATCAACCTGGCGATAGATGGGAAAATGAAATCGTCAGAAGAACTGGCCGGTTCCCTCGACCGTCTGGCGACATACGGCAAAAGCAAAGTTGCCTTTGTAATCGGCGGCAGCCTCGGCTTAAGCCAAGCCGTTCTCAAGCGCGGCAATGAAAGCCTCTCTTTTTCGAAAATGACCTTCCCCCACCAGCTCATGCGGCTCATTTTAGTCGAACAAATTTACCGCGCCTTCCGGATTATCCGGGGGGAACCGTATCATAAATAGAGGCAAAAATTGTTGAAGATAAGGTGGAATTTTATTGTCGGAAGCGGGTATTGGCTGTGGATAATCAGTTTCATTATCCGCTTCACGATACAACATGTGGATAAGTATAAAGGTTTTAGATATGTTGACTTCTGTAAAATCGAATTCAAGTTCAATGTTTTTAATGGTTCTTGATTTTCCTGTTTGTTTAATTGAAATTTTATCGATCAATAACTGAAGTAGCTGTTTTTGATTTTCTCTTGATGTCTGTTGTTACTGGCGCCCCAAAATGGCAGGAAATTGACGGTGTTATTTGTCCAGAAATTGACGGAATTGTTGTCAATTAAGGGGGAAGCCAGTTTGCGCTTTATTGTGGCTTCCCCTATGAGTTTAATACTTAAATTTAAATCATTGTCATTTCACGAAAGTTCCCCTTCAATCACACGTTTTACCATATGATCGTCAATGATTCGATGCCTGTTTTGTGCTCCGTAAAGTAGACAGTGGGTACAAATCTTGTTGATGATCCTTGCGGCTCCCCCGGAAAAACGATGGATTTCATCTAAAGCTACATCTGTGAAAATTTGCTCAGTTACTCCTGAATATCGTAAATGCATGGCAATATATTCTGCAGATTGAGCTCTGTCGTAATGCCCCAGTGTGGAATATAATGCTCAGATTAATCGCTTAATTATTATAAATAAAGTAATTATATTATATCCTAATTGGAAGTATATGTTTATTTTTTATGCGTTCCTTTTATGTTTCTAATTTATTTTTTCTTATAACACATCTATTTATGCGGCCGTTTTTAACAAATCGTATTGTCATCTCAGTTTTGCCCCATAAAACACAATAATAGTAAATGTTTGATTGACTGGAAGCTATTTACCTATTACAATATAACTATATTGACCCAGACAATATTTTGGCAGGTGATCAATTGATAGGTTTAGAATACATCCTTGAACTTTATGGTATGCAGCAAATTGAACTGGCCGAAAAGCTTGGAATTAAAAAGCAAAATATTAATCTTTGGATTAAAAGAAAGCAAAAGATCTCCAAAAAACATTTACCTACGTTGGAACAAATTTTTGGCATAGACGCTAAATACTTTTCGAAAGAATTAACTGATTTGGATAAACTGGAGATTCAAAAAGAAAAATTAAAACGGGATTTACAGCCTATTATCACGAAATATGAAGAACAGTTCCTCATTGGGGAAGAAAATGATCTTGTTGAAGTGCCGGTTTATGACAAAGAGGAATTGAATCAAATAGAACACGATATTGAAAAAGCCAAATTAATCGAAAAATTTCGGAACATGCTTAATCGTGCTGAACATCAACCTTATCTCGACACATTTAAATTGGTTCTTGAACTTTTAGATAAGGCACAGCATGAACCGGTTTTCCATAAAACAATAGAAGCTTTAGCGCATTATTTAGAAGTGTTACCAGATTGGGTGTCAACAGGCCCAGAACAAGATGAATTTGAAAGCGAATTATTCGAAGTATTAGATGATTTTAATTACTAGAATTAAAGGAGACTTCATGATGGAAACAGCAAAGATTGGATTCGAAGAAACACTTTGGAAATCTGCTGACAAATTACGTGGAAGCATGGATGCATCCGAATATAAACACGTAGTCTTAGGATTGATTTTCTTAAAATACATTTCTGATAAGTTTGAAATGAAGTATAACGAGTTAGTTGAAGAAGGAGAAGGTTTTGAAGAAGATCGTGATGAATATACAGCCGAAAATATTTTCTGGGTTCCGAAGAAATCACGATGGGAATTTATTAGGGATCATGCGAAAGACCCGAAAATCGGTCAATATATTGATGAAGCGATGATCGAAATTGAAAAAGAAAACCCGACACTCAGAGGTGTGTTAGATAAACGTTATGCCCGTCCTGAAATTGATAAACGCCGATTAGGAGAACTGATAGACCTCATTTCAACCATTAAATTGCACAGCAAACAAGAAAAAGACTTACTTGGTCGTGTTTATGAATATTTTTTAGGTAAGTTTGCGAGTGCAGAAGGAAAAGGGGGCGGCGAGTTCTATACGCCACAAAGTGTTGTCAAAACATTGGTTGAAATGATTGAACCGTATGAAGGGCGGATTTATGACCCTTGTTGTGGCAGCGGCGGCATGTTTGTTCAAAGTGAAAAGTTTGTTGAACGCCATCAAGGAAAAATTGATAATCTCTCTATTTATGGTCAGGAACTCAATTCAACGACTTGGAAGCTTTGTAAAATGAATCTTGCTATACGTGGAATAGAGGGGAATATCGGCGAACATCATGCGGATACATTCCATAATGATTTACATAAAACGTTGAAAGCAGATTTCATCCTTGCCAATCCTCCATTCAATGTGAGTGACTGGGGCGGAAATGAATTAGTGGATGATGTTCGTTGGAAATTCGGCACACCGCCAGCGAGCAATGCCAACTATGCATGGTTACAGCATATGATTTATCACCTTGCACCAAATGGCGCAGCTGGTATTGTATTAGCCAATGGTTCGTTAAGTTCCAATACATCGAATGAAGGGGAAATCCGTAAAAACATACTTGAAGCGGATTTAGTCGATGCCATTGTTGCTTTGCCTGACAAATTATTCTATTCAACAGGAATACCAGTGAGCTTATGGATTTTAAACCGTAATAAGAAAAATCATCCTAAATACCGAAGCCGTGAACATGAAATTCTATTTATCGATGCCAGAAACTTAGGAAAAATGGTTGACCGTCGCCTGCGTGAATTAACGGAAGAAGATATTCAAAAAATTGCTGGAACATACCGAAACTGGCGTAAACCAGATGGGAAATATGAAGACATCAAGGGATTCTGTAAATCAGCGACGTTAGAAGAGGTCCGTCAAAATGACTATGTCTTAACGCCCGGACGCTATGTTGGAATAAGTGATGTCGAGGATGATGGTATACCATTTGAAGAAAAAATGGAAACCCTCACCAGTGAATTAAGAGAACTATTTGAAAAATCCCACCAACTGGAAGAAGAGATTAGAAAGAATCTAGGGGGGATTGGGTATGAAGTATAAAATTGAAGAATTGTGTGAAATAAACTCAGAAAATATATCAAAAAGTGATGATATAAAATATATTTATTACCTTGATACTTCTAATTTAACAAGAGGTACAATTAATGAAATACAAAAATTAATTGTCGGAAAAGACAAGCTCCCTAGTCGAGCTAAGAGAAAAGTTAAGGTAAATGATATTTTGATTTCTACTGTTAGACCTAATCAAAGACATTATGGAATTATTAGAAAAGAGATAGAAAATTTAATAGTTTCTACAGGATTCGCAGTATTATCACCTAATTTAAAGAAAGTGAATCCAGAATATTTATATTGGTATTTAACTCAGGACTCAATAGTAAATTATTTGCAATCAATTGCTGAGACAAGTACATCAGCATACCCTTCAATTAAACCAAGCGTAATTGGTGGATTAGAAATAGATTTACCAAAGTTAGAAGAACAAAAGGCAATCGCAAACATTCTTTCAACCTTAGACGAAAAAATTGAAACCAACAATCAAATCAACGAAAAGCTTGAAGAAATGGCACAAGCATTGTTTAAACATTGGTTTGTAGATTTTGAATTTCCAAATGAAAATGGCAAGCCTTACAAATCAAGTGGCGGGGAAATGGTTGAGAGTGAGTTGGGGATGATACCGAAGGGGTGGGAAGTTTCAAGTTTAGATAAAATTGCAGATTACCTTAATGGATTACCTATGCAAAAATATATACCAAAAGAAGATGAATTATCTCTTCCTGTTTTAAAGATAAAGGAATTAAGAAACGGTGAACCAGATATAAATAGTGATAGATGTTCAGCGAATATTGAAGACAAATATATTATCAATGATGGCGATATTATTTTTTCATGGTCAGGTACTTTAATGATAGATATTTGGTGTGGTGGAAAGTGTGGGCTGAATCAACATTTATTTAAAGTTACTTCACAAAAATATAATAAATGGTTTTATTACTTTTGGATTAAAAGACATTTAGATAGATTCATTAATATAGCAAATAGTAAGGCTACAACTATGGGTCATATAAAACGAAAAGATCTTACAGATTCTAAAGTGTTAATTCCTACTTCGAATGTATATGAAAAGGCTAATGAGATACTAGGTACCATAATTAATGACATAATTAACTTAAAAATTGAGTCAAAAAAATTAAAAGCTGTTCGTGATATTCTATTACCCAAATTAATGTCCGGAGAAATTCGTGTCCCGCTGGATAATGAAAATTTAGTAGAACAGAGTTAATGGAGATGGTTCCGATTGCGAAAGGAGAGAGGAGAATGAGTTTTTTTGAAAATTTTACGGAAGATAAGCTGGAAGAAGCAGCTATAGAAATTCTTCAGGAACTTGGCTATGACTATGTCTTTGGTCCGGACATTAGTTGTGATGGGGAAAGACCGGAACGCAAAGATTATCGTACAGTTATTTTAGAAGAACGTGTAAAAGATGCTTTGTTTAAACATAATCGCCATTTGCCACAGGAAGCAATAGAAGAAGCGTTTCGGCAAATTATAGCTTTTAATAGTCCAATCTTAGAAGAAAACAACCGTCATTTTCACAAATTAATCACTGAAGGCATTGATGTGTCGTTTCATCAAGATGGTCTTAGCCGTTCCATGAAGGCATTCTTGATTGATTTTGAAGAACCAGCTAATAATGATTTTTTGGTAGTGAATCAGTTTACGGTCGTTGAAAAAGAAGAACGCCGCCCGGATTTAGTTATTTTTATCAATGGCATCCCATTCGTCGTTATCGAATTAAAATCAGCATCTGATGAAAATGTGAGTATCGATAATGCCTATGCACAAATTCAAACGTATAAACGTGATATTCCATCTTTATTTTACTACAATGCGTTTTGTATGTTATCCGATGGAATTAATGCGAAATCGGGAACGATTACTGCAAGTCAAGAACGTTTTATGAATTGGCGGACGGTGGATGGGGAAAACATTGAACCACTTGAAGTGCCGCAATATGAAGTGTTGTTAAGAGGGATGCTGGCAAAAGACCGGCTTATTGATATTATTGAAAACTTTATTCTCTTTCAGGAATCCAAAGAAGAAGAACGGGATGAAAATGGGAAGAAAATCGGCGAAAGAAAAACGATTGCCAAAATTCTCGCTGCCTATCACCAATATTTTGCGGTAAAAAAAGCGGTGGAAAAGACAAAAATAGCGACCAGTGAGAATGGAGACCGTAAAATCGGTGTTATATGGCATACACAAGGTTCGGGTAAAAGTTTTTCGATGGTTTTTTATACAGCACAGCTTGTCAAAGAACTGAATAATCCAACCATTGTGGTGATTACCGACCGCAACGATTTAGATGACCAGTTATTTTCGACGTTTTTAAAATCAAAGGATATCTTAAGACAAACACCGAAACAAGCAGATGTCCGCAAATTGAATGAAGAACAGAAAAAACAACAAGCCAACGAAAAATCCAAAGAGATAAACGGATTATATGATCTTCTAAATGACCGGGAATCAGGCGGTATTATTTTTACAACGATTCAAAAGTTCAAACCGGAAGAAGGCGAAATGCCGGTTTTAACCGATCGTAAAAATGTGATTGTTATTGCGGATGAAGCTCATCGCAGTCAATATGGTTTTTCTGCAAAGACAGATACGAAAACAGGCGAAGTGAAATATGGATATGCAAAATATCTTCGTGATGCACTTCCGAATGCTTCCTTTATCGGTTTTACAGGAACACCGATTGAGCTAGAAGATAAGTCAACGCCCGCTGTTTTCGGTAATTATATTGACATTTATGATATGACGCGAGCAGTTGAAGACAAAGCAACGGTTAAAATTTATTATGAAAACCGTATTATCCGCTTGGAAGCCAATGAAGAAGAATTAGCGAAGATCGATGAGGAATTTGAAGAGATTACCGAAGATCAGGAAGAATCAGTACGTGAAAAATACAAGTCCAAATGGTCGAGGCTTGAAGCCATCGTCGGTTCACCTAACCGGATCAAACAATTAGCCAAAGATATTGTTCATCATTACGAAGAAAAGGCAAAAGCAATTGACGGAAAAGCAATGATTGTTTGCATGAGCCGTCGTATTTGTGTCGCACTTTATAACGAAATTGTCAAATTACGTCCAGACTGGCATTCCGATGATGACGATAAAGGTAAAATTAAAGTCGTCATGACAGGGAGTGCTGGGGATGATGATTTCTTACAGCCGCATATTGGTGGAAAAAAACGGCGGGATTTATTGGCAAAAAGAATGAAAGACAATAGTGATGAACTAAAAATCGTCATTGTACGTGATATGTGGCTGACCGGATTTGACGTACCTTCGATGCATACGATGTACATCGATAAACCGATGAAGGGTCATAACCTCATGCAGGCAATCGCACGGGTAAACCGTGTATTTAAAGATAAACCAGGTGGTGTGGTTGTCGATTATATTGGAATATTAGAAAACTTAAAGAAAGCTTTAAATCAATATACCGAAAGTGATAAGAAAACAACGGGTATCGATACATCAGCTGCTGTCGCTGTTATGAAAGAAAAACTTGAAATCCTGCAAGATATGATGCATGGGTTTGATTATTCGGCTTATATGGGTTCATCCCAAGCAGCTCGTATTCGAGCCATCACGGGCGGAATGAATGTCATTTTTGGTAAGAGTGAAAAGGAACAAAATGAATTCAAAAAGACGGCAACCGAGCTAGCGAAGGCGCATTCACTATGTGCAGCGACGGATGAAGGAAAAGCAGCAGCTCTTGAAGTCAGTTATTTTAAAGCAGTTAAGGCAAGCCTTAATAAACTTCAAGAAAAACAGCCGAAGCGGAAGACGAAAAAAGAAATCGAAGCACGCGTTAATCAATTACTCGAACGTTCCATTATTTCAGAAGAAGTAGTTGATGTATTTGAAGTAATGGGATTGAAACATCCGGATGTATCCATATTATCAGAAGAATTTCTCGAAGAAGTACGTTCATATGAATATAAAAATTTAGCCCTTGAAATGCTTAAAAAATTGCTGGAAGGCAACATCAAAACAATGGAAAGACGCAACCTTGTCAAATCCCAAAAATACTCGGAAAAACTGAAACAGTCGCTGAACAAATATAAAAACCAAGCCATTACAAACGCCGAAGTAATCGAAGAACTAATTCAAATGGCAAAGGACATGAAAAAAGAACGAGAAGAAGAAAAAGATCTCGGTTTAAATGAAGATGAAATTGCCTTTTACGATGCTTTAACATCTGAGTCTATAGTTAAAGAGTTAATGGAAGATGACGTCTTACGTAAAATCGCCAATGAACTGACTCAAGCAATTAGACGGAACATGACCATTGACTGGCATGTTCGAAAAAGCGCCCGTGCAGGAATGAGGAGAATTATTAAGCGACTATTGAAGAAATACGATTACCCACCAGAACAAGCGAAAAAAGCATTGGACACAGTTATGCGACAAGCAGAGTTAATGGCGGAGCATACTGAAGTAAGAGATTGGAATACGCTGCAGGTTGCGGAGTCTAAAAGTGAATATGAAGTTTAAGTGCATCAGTGTCAGTCATTTCTAGAAATTTTTTTAGAGGTGACTGACGTTTTCTTTTATTATCAAGAAAATTATTATGCTACGTCAAAGAAAGGAGTTACATAATGACTGTTTGGTTATTTCGTGCAGGAAAACAAGGGGAGTTCGAAAACAAATTTTTAGAAGATGGAAGGTCAGTGCAGCCCGGCGGCCGTACCGGTCTGCATACCGGCCCATGATCAGGCTCCCGAGCGGCCGCATCAGAAAACCAATGGCAAAAATCCCGGCTGTATTCAATAACTGGACAGTTTGGTTCCCCTCCGGAAAAAACTCTGATGAAAAATAAACCGCAAACGCAGAATAAACATACCAATCATACCATTCGATCAGATTGCCAAGTGATCCTTTAAAGATGTTAGCAGTCACATGTCTGGATGTGCGTCCGGTTGTTTGTGCCAATTTGTCTTCCCCCTTTGTAAAATGAAAATTCCGTCTTCAATCCGTGAAAAATATCTCCTGGCATCCCCCTTTGGCAAATGCAAGAAATATACCAGTAAAATTTCTATTTACAAGATTCATTATATTATATTTTTAAGCAAAATGAAGAATGAATCATTCAGCAAATAAAAAGGTTTCCTGATATTTCCATTGTCAAATTGTGTATCATTATTCTAAAGAATTATCATAAAATATGATATTATGATATTAAGACTTGTAAAGCGTTTTCCCGGGGACTGCCTTGTTCTGAAAAAGAGGCAGTGTGTCCGGAATAATATTAGCAAATACAGGGATAAGGAGAAGGTAATCATGAGCATCAGACAGGGAAAGACAGACGTCATCTTAATTGGTGCCGGCATTATGAGCGCAACGCTGGGCACCTTGCTGAAAGAACTGACCCCGGATTGGGAAATCACCGTATATGAGAAGCTGGCAAAACCGGGGGAAGAAAGTTCGAATGAATGGAACAATGCGGGGACCGGGCACTCGGCATTATGTGAGCTGAATTATACGCCTGAAAAACCGGACGGCTCAATAGATATTACAAAAGCTGTAAATGTAAATGAACAATTCCAGCTTTCAAGGCAGTTCTGGTCCTACCTGGTCAGCAAGGGGCTGATCCGCAATCCGCAGGACTTTATCCGGCCGATCCCGCATATGAGCCTCGTAGAAGGGGAGGAGAACGTTGCTTTTCTAAAAAAGCGATTTAAAGCGCTGTCAGCCCATCCGCTTTTTGAAGGAATGGCGTTTTCCGACGATCCCGGGCAATTAAAGGAATGGATTCCGCTTGTGATGGAAGGCAGGAAGTCCAATGAACCGGTAGCGGCGACAAAAAGCGATGCAGGGACGGACGTCAACTTCGGCGCCTTGACCCGCATGCTGTTTGATCATTTGCAACGCCAAAATGTCGAAATCAACTACAAGCATGCCGTTCAGGATATTAAACGCACTCCGGAAGGAAACTGGGAAGTGAAAGTGCATGATATTGAGCACAACAGGATCGAATACCATACGGCGAAATTTATTTTTATCGGTGCCGGTGGCGGAAGCTTGCCGTTGCTCCAAAAAACCGGCATTCCGGAGTCCAAACATATTGGAGGGTTTCCGGTAAGCGGGTTATTTATGGTGTGCAACAATCCTGAAGTCATTAGCCGCCACCATGCAAAAGTGTACGGCAAAGCGAAAGTCGGCGCGCCGCCGATGTCCGTGCCGCATTTGGATACAAGATATATTGACCATAAAAAGTGTTTGCTGTTCGGCCCGTTTGCCGGCTTCTCGCCGAAGTTTTTAAAAACAGGGTCAAATTTAGACCTGATTGGTTCTGTGAAGCCGAATAATGTCGTAACGATGCTTGCGTCCGGGGCAAAAAATGTACCGCTTGTTAAATATTTGATCGGGCAGCTTCTATTGTCAGACGAAAAACGCCTGGAGACACTGCAGGAATTCATTCCGGATGCGAGATTGGAAGACTGGGATGTTGTCGTAGCCGGGCAGCGTGTCCAGGTGATTAAAGATACGGAAGCAGGCGGAAAAGGCACGCTCCAGTTCGGTACAGAGGTGGTAACAGCTGCTGACGGTTCAGTCGCGGCATTGCTCGGTGCTTCGCCGGGTGCTTCTACTGCTGTCCATGTTATGCTCGAAGTCATTGAAAAATGCTTCCCGGACCGGAAAAAAGCATGGGTACCAAAAATAAAAGAAATGATTCCTTCTTATGGCGTGCGGCTCGCAGAAAACCCGGATCTGCTGCATCAAATTCACGCTGAAACGGCAGAGACGCTCGGCCTGACGGAAAAAGAACCGGCCTACCGGTAACGCGTGGAGCGCTAAAATGAAGGGCCTTTGATCCTAAAGCGGATTGAAGGCCTTTTTTTGGCTGTAACGCGTCTTAACCGGCATTCATTTTGCAGGCAGCCGGAAAGCAGTACGGGTGCAAGCGGAGGAACAACTTTGGCATGCTGTTTTTTTTTTGGGTGCTATGCAAAGAAAACCCTATCAAGTCGATAGGAATATATTGATTTTTGTCCCGGCGTTCAGTAAAATAAAGATGTTGCTAAAATGCTGAAAATTTCTTATCCCGGGCGGCGGAAGGGCTGTCCTTGGAAACCGGCATCATAATAGTACAGTTCATGATCGTCTATCAAGATAAGAAAACTGCAGCAATACCTGAAAAAGGGCAGTCGTTTTCTTAGGAAACGGCTTTTTGTCGTCCGGCCTTTAAACGCGCAAGCACCTGATTCGGGACAGCAACGCCATACATACCGGACGGCTGGCGCAAGCCCGCCTGGATTGAAGAGAATTTTCCAAAATAGGAGGGGTGAGATGGACTGGACCGTTGTGCAAAACAGCTTGCCCATGTTTGAAAAAGGATTCTGGCTCACTTTGCGGCTTTCCTTTTTCGGCATTATCGGGGCTGGTGTTCTTGGCTTGATATGCAGTTTTATCCAGTATTTTAAGGTGCCGGTTTTACGGAAGCTTGTATCGGCCTATGTGGAACTGTCCCGCAATACGCCTTTATTGATCCAGTTATTTTTCCTTTTTTACGGGCTTCCGCAAGTCGGGATCAAATTTTCTGCCGAGGTTTGCGGGATTATCGGGATTATTTTTCTTGGCGGCAGTTATATGGCAGAAGGGTTTTCCGGAGGGCTTGCAGGCGTTTCGAAAACGCAGATTGAGTCCGGGCTTGCGATCGGTCTGAGCAGGTTCCAGCTGGCACGCTACGTCATCTTTCCGCAGGGATTGATGCTCAGTGTCCCGGCATTCGCCGCAAATGTCATTTTTTTAATCAAGGAAACATCCATCTTTACTGTGCTGGCGATTCCGGAACTGACCAACACGGCACTTGACTTGATCGGGATGTATTACAACACGAATGAGTATCTGTTTATGCTCGTTGTGGCTTATGCCATCATTTTAATTCCATTGTCCATCTTGCTGACATGGCTGGAGAAGAAGGTGCGTTATGGGACATTTGGGAATTAATATCTTTTTTGAAGGAGCCAACTTTTTACGTTTACTGGGTGGATTATACGTATCGGCAAAAATTGCTTTTCTGTCCATCGTTTTCGGCGGTATCCTCGGCATCGTGCTGGGGGTTTTAAGGACATTGCACAATCCGTTGCTCCGCCTTTTACTCAGGCTGTATTTGGAGTTTTTCCGCATCGTGCCGACGATTGTCCTGTTATTTTTGTTTTACTATATTCTGCCGCAAAGCTTTAACATCAACTATAAGGCGGATACGGTCGGGACGATTGTCTTCAGCCTGTGGATGGCTGCTGAAATGAGCGATATTGTCCGTGGTGCGCTGATTTCTGTCCCAAGGCATCAGGTGGAATCCGGAAAAGCGGTCGGTTTAAGCACGGTTCAGCTTTACCGGTACGTGCTGCTGCCGCAATCAGTCCACTTAATGATTCCGGCGACCATTAACCTGATGACCAGAATAATTAAGACGACTTCCCTTTTGCTATTGATCAGCGTAGTGGATGTCATCAATGTCGGCCAGCAAATCATCGAAGCGAATAGCCACCGCTATCAGGATGGCGCGTTTTGGATATACGGTTTTATATTTATCCTGTATTTCATTTTATGCTATCCGCTTTCCCGGCTGGCAAGGCGGTTAGAAAGGAGGGGCAAAGCAGGGGCTAATGGCTGAACCTTTACTGAAAGTCGAACATTTAAAAAAATCGTACGGCGAAAAACAAGTGCTGGAGGATATCTCTTTCGAAGTGGAGGAAGGCAGTGTTGTTGTTCTCCTCGGGCCGTCGGGATCGGGAAAAAGTACATTGATCCGCTGCTTAAACGGTCTCGAAGCCTTCCAGGGCGGCACCATTCTGTTTAATGGGGAAACCGTGCGGCCGTCGCCGAAAAATTGGCGCAGGCTCAGGCAGCAGATCGGAATGGTTTTCCAGAGCTATGATCTGTTTCCGAATATGACGGTGTTGGAAAACATCCTGCTCGGTGCAGTGAAAGTCCAGAAACGGAAAAAAGA
Source organism: Weizmannia sp. FSL W8-0676 (assembly GCF_038593015.1). NCBI lineage: Bacteria > Bacillati > Bacillota > Bacilli > Caryophanales > Bacillaceae > Heyndrickxia > Weizmannia sp. FSL W8-0676. The sequence continues at coordinate 3,272,070 of NZ_CP151954.1, read as the reverse complement.
CGAAGCGGCGCGCCAGGCAATGGGCCTGTTAAAGGAAGTCGGCATGGAGCAGTATGCCAATGCCTATCCGCGCCAGCTTTCCGGCGGGCAGAAACAGCGGGTGGCGATTGTCCGCGCGCTTGAGCTGAACCCGAAGCTGATGCTGTTTGATGAAGTGACCGCCTCGCTTGACCCGGAAATGGTGCGCGGCGTGCTCGAGATCATCCTGCGGTTGGCAAGAGAAAAGATGACGATGATTGTCGTCACGCATGAAATGAATTTTGCCCGGAAAATCGGGGAAAAAATCTTGTTTTTGGAAGACGGGAAGATTCTCGAAGAAACCCCCGGGCGCCAATTTTTCACAAAACCGCAGACAGAGCGGGCGAAAAATTTTCTGGAAAGCATGGATTTTTAAAAGAAAAATATTTTGGAGGGTTAGACCATGAAAAAGCATCGTTTGTTTGGTTTGGTTTCAGCATTTTTATTAATTTTGTCGCTGGCGCTTGCAGGCTGCGGCAAAAGTTCCGGCAATTCTTCAAGCAGCAATCCGTCCAGTGTTTCAGCCATTAAGAAAAACGGCACGATCAAAATTGCCGTATTCGGCGATCTTCCGCCATACGGATGGGTCGATAAAAACGGGCAACGCCAGGGATATGATGTTGCGCTCGCCAAACAAGTTGCCAAAGATCTTGGCGTAAAAGTGAAATTCGTGCAAGTGAATGCCAACAGCCGTGTGGATGCATTGAAATCAAATAAAGTGGATCTGGTTCTGGCGAATTTTACAGTCACACCGGAACGGAAGCAAGTTGTTGATTTTGCCAAGCCGTACATGAAAGTTTCCATCGGTGTTGTTTCACCGAAGAAAAAGCCGGTCACAAGTGTCAGCCAATTAAAAGGCAAGTCTTTGATCGTCAACAAGGGCACCACTGCGGAAAACTATTTTACAAGCAAACAAAAAGATGTGAAATTGCAAAAGTACGATTCCAAAACAGAACAGTTCAATGCGCTTAAAAACGGGCGGGCCGTTGCACTGGCGGACGACAATTCCTACCTGTATGCCTGGGTGAAAAACCATCCGGATTATACGGTTGGCATTAAAACGCTCGGGCCGAACCAATATATTGCCCCTGCTGTGAAAAAAGGGAATCAATCGCTCCTCAATTGGATGAACAAAGAAATTACGAAGTTAAACAACAATGGCTTTTTCAAAAGTGATTACAACAAAAATCTGGCGCCATATTTTGGCAGTGATATCCGTGCGGAAGACATCATTATAACGAAGTAAAAAAGGCAGGCTGCCGTTTTTGCAGCCTGCTTTTCTTTAATTGGCGGGGCTTTTTTCGGTTTCCGCGGGCCGGCTTTGCTTTGTTCCGCGCGAAAGCAGAAACTGTTGTTTGTAAGGCTTGGTTGTGGCCGCACCATGGACGTACGTTTTATAAACATACGGAGACGTCATGGCTCTCAGCATCGCGCCGTAGTCCATATAAAATCTCACCTCATCGCCCGGCACGAGAACCGCATTTTGTGTATCCAAAATGATATGGTCGCTGCTTGAGCCAATGATATGGAACGGCCGGACAGGGGTAAGGCCTGAAACAAGCACATCATGCCGCCCTGCACTGACAATCGTCCGCCTTCTGTTGCCCCTGTCGATAAAGGTGACCTGTTCCCCGAATGCATTTTTGCCGATTGTCCCATACGGCACGGAAGGTTTGATTTTTGATTCGATGACTTCGGCAACAAAGCAAAAGGCATCCTGATATAAAGACGGAATGGTATGCCCGCCTGATGTTTCGCGGCCCAGCAAAATGGACTCGCCGAGCCGCACATTGTTTACGGCCCCGGCGTCTTTTGTTTTTACGGCCCAGTTGTAGTTGGCGGAGTTGCCGCCGGAAACATAAGGAAGTTTGAGGGAAAACAGCTCCTGCATGGCATGGACAAACCGGGAAAACGCCTGCATCTTCTGTTCGGTCGGGAGCACGCCTCCAAAGCAGGCAAAATTTGTCCCGATTCCGGCCAGTTCAATCCCGGGGCAGGTTAATATTTCTCTGATCACAGCAGGGGCATCTTTTAATAATATGCCTTCCCTCAAATCTCCCATTTCCACCATCAGGATGATTTTATGGGTTTTCTGTTGCCGCACCGCTTCAGCGGATAATGCGCGGATCGTATCCAGCTCCGTGTTCATGCTGATATCCGCAAACCGGACCGTTTTTTCCGCTTCGCTGATCCCGGGGGCACGGAGCAAAATCAAATCCGCCTTGATTCCCGCTTTTCTCATTTTTTCGATATTTGCAATCTTCGAGTCTGCGAGGCTTTTGATGCCTGCATCCACCAGGGTGCCGGCAATTTTTAAATCGGCTGCGACACCTTTCACAACGCCTGTAATGCTGATTCCTTTCCTCCCGAATAATTGTTTTAATGTTTCCGCATTATGCCGGATCTTCTCCAGATTGATTTCCACCCGTGGCAGAACGGCCATCAGGAAACCACTGCCTTTTTCAGGGAAGGGAAGAAATCGATCAGGGCGTTTATGATTTTGTCTGTGCCGGTTTTTAAAACATCCGTAACCGGAAGATGGTAAGTTTCTTCATAGCGGCGGATGGTGTCTTCCAGTTCGCTGTCTGCCATTCCATCATGGTTGAGCGTAATGCCGATGACTTTTGTCTTTCCGAAATGTTCAATCAGGCTGATTTCATCTTCCACTTTCGGCACTTCGGCAAATGGAAAATCGGATAAATATTTTCGTTTCGGGGCGTGCTGTAAAATGACTGCTTGCGGCCTTGCTCCTTTTAAAATGCCGGTTGAGCTTGCATATGCCGGGTGGCTGAGCGCGCCCTGGCCTTCCACGATGATAATATCCGGGTGTTCTTGTTTATTGGCCCGCAAAATTTCGCGTTCCAGTTCGCCGATTAAATATTGGAGCGGGAAAGCATCCATCGCAAACCCGTACTTGGCGCCCTGGATCAAACCTGTCTGCCCGGTTGCGATAAATGCCGGGCGGTAGCCTTTTTCCATGAATGCCTTTTCAATGCATTTGGCGGTTGTCCGTTTTCCGCAGGCCCCGTCTGTCCCGAGCACGGCAACGACAGGGGTGTTCATTTTCAAAATTTCTCCGGTAAACAAAGTCCATTCTTTTTTCGGCCGCGGTTTACGGATATCGCGGATCGTGACACCGCAAGCCTTTGCATGGGCCACCATTTCTTCATCATCGGTTAAGAATTCCTGGAGCGGGTTAATGATGTTCAATCCGGCTTCCATTGCTTGCAGGATGACTTTTCTTTCTTCCGGCTTTAAAAAGGCGTTCGCCGGCGCGATGCCGAAAATGAAGTCATCCGGTTTCGGGCCGGAGTGGATGAGCGCGTCTTCCAGGTCTTTGCAAACCGGAATGCCGCTCCATTTGTTGTCGAGGAGCATGCCGGCATCCTGCCCGTGTTTGCTGCTGTCAATGACGGCAGTAATGGTGTAATTCCCGGGTTCACGGATGAGCCCGTTTGCTGTTTTGCCATCTGTTGTGCCAAATTGGTTTTCGCAATACACAATTGCCCGCTTTTTCATTGCCATCCCTCCATTTATTGAAATTTAGGCAACACAAAAAGAACACCTAATGGCTTCAAATAGTAAAAATACTAAAGAAGATAGCTGTCCGGGTTTGCGTATGGGCATGCCGGAAACCCCAGGTTATTGGAAGCTTCCAAATATTATTATAACAATGTTGTGGAAAAAAGGGAAGCCGGAAGCATGCAACCAAGATAGCAAAGGGGGCCATTCCGCCGCCAGTCCGGCATTGGAAAAGCCCCCTTGCGTTTGGAAGCGGCGGGCGCGCGATTCAGTTAGCTACCCCGCTCTAATTCCCGCTGGGTTTTTTTGATTTCTTCAAGCGGATAATCAAGCATATCTGCGATCGTTTCGGGTGGGGTGCCTTTGCTCAGCATTTTTTGATTGCTATTTGTACCCCTTCTTCAATCCCTTTTTGAATCCCTTCTCTGAGCCCTTCCTCTCTTTCACCGCGGATATTCGCGAGCTGGTCGCGTAAAATTTCAGCCGGGCTTCGTACAATACTTTGTTTTCCCGATTGGCACTCAAATTCTCCCACTCTTTGATTGCGTCAAGCACTTCCTACCCATTCATCGCCCATTCCTCCAGTTCCTGCAAAATGTCCGTGTTAACCGTCTTTTTCCGGTAATCTGCAGCAGAAAGCATCATCAGCCACGGATAGGCTGCCGGCGGTTTCGCTTTTCTCCCTCGTCTATATTGTTTCCACTTAGCCCGGGTAATGCAGGTATTCACCCGAGTCTCATTTTAAAGTCGTGATAGCCGAATTCACGGACAATTGCGCAGTCGCCGTTTTTATATTGGATCGCGATGGCCGGAAGCGGCATGCCATTAAAGGTGGTATTTTTCACCATGGTGTAGATGGCCATATCGCCAAATACAAGGCGAACGCCTTCTTTAAGCGGCTTATCGAAGGAATAATCGCCGATCGTATCGCCGGCGAGGCATGTTTGGCCGCCAAGCCGGTACGTATACGGTTTTTCGCCCGGCTCCCCGGCCCCGATGAGCGGCGGGCGGTACGGCATTTCCAGCACATCCGGCATATGGCACGAGGCGGACGTATCGAGGATCGCGATGTCCATGCCGTTTTTCACTGTGTCAAGCACTGTCGTGACAAGATAGCCGGCATTTAAAGCAACAGCTTCGCCCGGCTCAAGGTAGACTTCCAAACCGTACTTGTCCTGCATCCGCTTGATGCATTTTTCGAGCAAGGGAATGTCATAGCCTTCCCTCGTAATATGGTGGCCGCCGCCGAAATTGATCCATTCCATTTGCGGCAGCCATTCCCCGAACTTTTCTTCAACGGCATTCAGCGTTGTCTCCAGATCGTCCGCATTTTGCTGGCAGAGCGTGTGGAAATGGAGGCCGGTTACGCCGTCCAGAAGATTAGGGCGGAACTGTTCCTGCGTCACACCGAAGCGCGAGCCCGGCGAACAAGGGTCATAAATTGCATGCCCGGTCTGTGTCGAGCATTCCGGATTGATGCGCAGGCCCGCCTTTTTCCCGCCTGCAAGCACGCGGCCTTTGAATTTCTCAAGCTGTGAAAATGAATTAAAAATAACATGATCGCAAATCGAGACGATCTCATCGATTTCATCTTCACGGTAAGCGGCGGAAAAAATATGGTTTTCTTTTCCCATTTCCTCATGCCCGAGGCGCGCTTCATATAAGCCGCTTGCTGTTGTCCCGCTCAAGTATTTGCCGATGAGCGGGTACAAAGCAAACATCGAAAAAGCTTTTTGCGCCAAAACAATTTTACACCCGGTCCGTTTCATCACGCCGTTTAAAATTTTCAAATTGTCTTCGAGCTTTTGTTCATCAACTACATAGCAAGGCGTCGGCAGTTCTTCAAATCGCATCAGTCGACAAGCTCCGGATTATAGCTTTCTTTCCACGGCAGGCCCCATTTGTTCAGAGCTTCCATGAACGGATCAGGATCGAACTCTTCCACATTATAAACGCCTTTTCTGTCCCATTTGCCCTGGATCAGCATCATCGCGCCGATCATCGCCGGCACGCCGGTTGTGTACGATACCGCCTGCGAGCCGACTTCTTTGTAGCAGGCTTCATGGTCGCACACATTGTAAAGGTAATAGGTTTTGTCCTTGCCGTCTTTTTTGCCGCGGAAAATGCAGCCGATATTCGTTTTCCCTTTTGTGCGCGGGCCGAGGGAAGCCGGATCCGGCAGCACAGCTTTCAGAAATTGCAGCGGCACGATTTGTTTGCCTTCAAATTCAATCGGCTCAATTGAAGTCATGCCGACGTTTTCCAGGCATTTCAAATGTGTCAGGTAACTTTCGCCAAACGTCATGAAGAAACGGATCCGTTTAATGCCAGGGATATTTGCGGCAAGCGACTCCAGCTCTTCATGGTGCAGCAGGTACATGTCGCGTTCGCCGATTTCAGGAAAATCATACACGCGTTTGATCTCCATCGGTTTTGTTTCGATCCATTTGCCGTTTTCCCAGTAGCTGCCGTTGGCGGAAACTTCGCGGATGTTGATTTCCGGGTTGAAGTTTGTTGCGAACGGATAGCCATGGTCGCCGGCATTGCAGTCCAAAATATCAATATAATTGATTTCATCAAAATGGTGTTTCAGGGCATAAGCGGAAAATACGCCTGTTACGCCCGGGTCAAAGCCGCTGCCGAGAAGGGCGGTAATGCCGGCTTCTTCAAAACGTTCGCGGTATGCCCATTGCCATTTGTATTCAAATTTTGCCGTGTCTTCCGGCTCATAGTTCGCGGTGTCGAGATAGTTTGTTTTTGTTTGAAGGCAGGCTTCCATGATGGTTAAATCCTGGTAAGGCAGCGCCAGATTCATGACGACATCCGGTTTCACTTTTTCAATTAAAGCAACCAGTTCATCGACGTGATTGGCATCGACCTGTGCAGTCGTCACTTTCGTTTTTCCGCCGTCAAGCTTTGCTTTTAACGCATCGCATTTTGATTTCGTGCGGCTTGCGATGCAGATTTCTTCAAAGACTTCGCTGTTTTGGACACATTTATGCGCAGCGACCGATGCCACGCCGCCGGCCCCGATAATCAACGCTTTTCCCATTCTTCTGTCTCCTTCAAATAGAATTTTTGCATAATAAAAAGCAAGTGCAATCCGCATACGTGCGCACAACACTTGCTTGAAATCATCATCCTAAAAAAGCATGCATATCCGCATAAACAGATATACGCCTGCCATAAAAGTCCGTGGACAATATGGAAGAAAGCTTTATATTCTTATAGGATCAGAGTCTATATAGCAAATAATTACTTTTACCACTCTTATTGATCGTTTCACAAGTTGATGTGCACAAGCACCGGTTGTAAAGTAACCAACTTATAAAATTTGAGTTTCCCACTCAATCAATAAGGCAACCAAAAGTTGCCGATTCGGCATTTGGCCCGGCACACCGATGCCTTTACTCCACTGGCCAAAATTATCTGCTTGGAAAGACTCCTGATGCTGAATATATGCCTTCCAAATCATGCTCTTCTATCGTATCAGCACGGACTTAAAATAGCAAGAAGAAAATTTTTCATGACGCCTTGGTTAAAACCTTCATCATTTCAATACGGTCGTTTTCAAAAATTCTTTTGTCCTTTCCTCCTGCGGGTTTTCAAAAATTTGTTCAGGGGTGCCTTTTTCAATAATCCTACCTTCATTCATATAAACAATCCGGTCTGCGACTTCGCGGGCAAAACCCATTTCATGTGTGACGATCACCATGGTCATGCCTTCTTCCGCCAGTTCTTTCATAGTGGCCAGCACTTCGCCGACAAGCTCCGGATCAAGGGCGGAAGTCGGCTCGTCAAACAGCATGATATCAGGGTGCATAGCGAGCGAACGCGCAATGGCGACCCGCTGTTTCTGCCCGCCGGAAAGTTTGCCCGGATACACATCCGCTTTATCGGAAATGCCGACTTTATCGAGCAGGGCACGGGCTTCTTCCACCGCCTGTTTTTTGGGGATTTTTTTTACCATCACCGGCGCTTCGATCACGTTTTCCAAGACGGTTTTATGCGGAAACAGGTTGAAGTGCTGGAAAACCATGCCGACCTTTTGCCGCACTTCATTGATATTATGGGTTTTTGGTGTGATTTCCTCCCCTTCAATTTTAATTGTGCCGCTGTCTTTTTTCTCCAAAAAATTGAGGCAGCGGAGCAGGGTGCTTTTGCCTGAACCGCTTGAGCCAATCAGGCAGATCACATCGCTTTCGTGTACTGCGAGATTAATATTTTTTAAAACGTGGAGATCGCCAAACGATTTATTTAAGTTTTCGACCGTAATCATTTCCTTCATAGGAACGGAGCCTCCTTTAATCACTGACAGCTAAATATTTTTCCGCGCGGCTGACAATAAACGTCAGCAGGGCGACAAGGATTAAGTAATAGACTGCGACGATCAATAAATACGTCATTTCGTCAAAATTGTTGGCGCCAAGGGTCGTTGCGATATTGAACAGCTCGTCCATGGAAATAAATGCGGCCAGCGATGAATCTTTTAAGCAAATGATGAATTGATTGCCGAGCGGCGGCAGCGCCCTCCGGAATGCCTGCGGCAAAATGATCCGGCGCAGTGCAAGCGATTTTGTCATACCAAGGGAACGGCCGGCTTCCATCTGCCCTTTGTCGATCGACTGGATCGTGCCGCGCAAGATTTCGGCAATATAGGCGCCGTTATGCAGCGCGAGTGCAAGGGAAGCCGCCCAGAAGTCAGGGATCAGAAAGAGCCCGCTAAGCCCGAAATAAAGAATAAAGATTTGCACGATGAGCGGCGTGCCGCGGATAAGGTAAATATAAAGATCGGAAATCAACCCGAATATTTTGATCCGGGAAATTTTTAACAGGGCAAACAGAAGCCCGATGGCAACGCCGATTAAAATCGAAACGATGGTCAGTTCAAGCGTCAAAACCATTGCTTCGAGGAAAACGTGCTTCGTACTGGCGAGCACATGGAAAAAGTGAGAAAAACTAGGCAATGTACAACATTCCTTTCTGCCGGTCTAGTTCGGTTTTTTGGTGATGTCTTCGCCAAAGTATTTTTTGCTGATTCGTGCAAGCGTCCCGTCTTTTCTAAGTTTTTCAAGCGCCCGGTTAATATCTTTTGCAAGCTTCGGATTGTCTTTTGCCACGACAATGGCCTGCTCGCTCCGCTCGATCAGCTGCCGGCCAGTAATTTTGTACCCTTCTTTGATCGCGGTCTTTCCCGTCACAAAGTCGGTAATGACGGCATCGTGGCGACCTTCCGAAAGTGCTTTCAGAGCAGTGATATCACTATCATACACTTTTACATTTTTTGTATATTTGGAAGCAATGTCCGCATAAGTAGATCCTTTTGCGGCGGCTACTTCCTTGCCGGAAAGATCTTTAACGGTTTTTATCGCGCTGTCCGGCCTTGTAAAAATTTGCGGCCCGGAATAGTAGTAAGGGGTTGTAAAGATGACATGTTTGCTGCGCTGCGGGGTCACGGTATGGCTTGCAACCGCTGCATCTGCCCGGCCGGTATTGATGCCTTCCACAAGCCCTTTGAATTTCATCCGTTTTTGGACAGGCTTTAGCCCAAGTTCTTTTGCAATCGCATTTCCTACTTCAATATCAAATCCAGTCATGGTCAAATCGTCTTTCACATAGCTAAATGGTTTGAATTCGCCGGAAGCCACAAATGTAAATGTATCTTTATGGATCAGTTTTGCCCCGTCCGGCAGTTCATCCTTTTTCGCACATGCCGATAAAAGGACGACTAGCATTGCAGATAAGAATAGAAATGCCCCTTTTTTAACATGCTGCCCCATGGCTTTCTCCTTCCCAAAGTTTGTCCGATTTGCTAACTTGCTCATCGTTTTTTTACCCTGTTCATATAAAAATAATCATAAGCGGGCGGTTTAGGGAGACAGCAAAAAGGATGCAACACCCTGTTGCATCCTTTATGTAGTAGATTGATAGATCCTTCATCATTCCGGCATGAGTTCCAGTTTTGAGTGGATCGTTATGTCATTAAAATCAATGCCCAATTGAATGGCAGTTTGCGCCACCTCCGGACGGATGCCGGAAAGAATGCATTTTACCCCGATTAACCGCAGCGTCTCAATCAGCCGGAAAATTTGCTGGGCGACCATCGTATCGATGACGACCACGCCGGATAAATCAATGTACAGAAGGAGAACGCTTTTTTCTGCGCATTGTTCGAGTGTTTTTTCCAGAATAATTTTCGCACGGTTGGAATCAATTTCCCCGACAAGCGGCAGCAGCGCGGTATTTTTGCCGACCATAATGACGGGGGAACTCAGCTCTTTAATCATTTCCTGCTGGGACTCCAATCGCTTTAAGGAATAATAGTGGTTTTCTTTCATAAACCTGAGCATGACATGTTCGAATGTCCGGATGATCGCCCTTCTCCAAAAATTCAGTTCCTCGTATGTATATTTTCCCTCGTGGGCTGCAACAAATGAATCAAACAGATCGAGATATTGTTCCTGCGTGTGGAAGAACTCGCGCAAAATAAAGTGGTTCGGTGTGGAAAGATGCTCTTCATCCTGTGCAACGTTCATTACCCACTTTTCAAAATGGTGTAAAAATGTATCTTCATCTTTTAAAAACACTTCACAAAACTGGACGTGGAACTCGTGGTTTTGCTCTTTCAGTTTTGCAACCACTTCGGGGTCGGTGGACGCATAAACCCCCTGCACGGTGCTTTTGTCGAGCGATGCGTACCAGTCTTCCGTCAATTGCCATGTTTTTTCAAGGAAAAATTGATGCAATGCCTGTCTTAGCTCCATTTTATCACCCGCATGATGTAAGATTTAATTGATTATCATTATCATTTTCGCAGTTTCTTTTCCTTTTATTTTAAAATAAAATTCTATTTATTGAAATAGATATATTGTATTTGGAAAAGAAAAAACCCATTTCCTCTATAGGATGCAAAAAAAAAACGGTGGGACACGATTCATGATGGTGTCCCGCCGTTTTTATGGTTTCAATGAGACTTTTTTTCAGCGGCTTCGAAACGCCGGCCGGATTTTCCTGCTGTTATTTTAACGCTTGCCACTGCCAGTTTTCGATTTCCGGCAGATCAGTGCCTTCTTCGCGGATGTACGCGTGATGCTTTTGCAGCATGCCGTCCATTTCGCTGATGAGGGCTGCATGCCGGGATGCATCGGGCAGGCTTGACACCACTTCTTTTACAAGATCAAACCGGTCCATCTGGTTCATCACGCGCATATCAAACGGCGTCGTGATATCCCCGTTTTCACGGTAGTCGTGCACATGCAGATTGCGGTTTGCACGATCAAAGAACAAGTCTTTGATCAGGCTTTCGTAGCCATGGAAGGCAAAAACAACCGGTTTGTCCTTTGTAAAATAGGCGTCGAACGCTTCATCCGAAAGGCCGCGCTAAAAAAAATCCGGGAATGACCTGGAAGCGGGCGGGGAACGATGCCGCACATTGGTTGGGCATGCCAGCGACTGAATTTGGGAAAAAGAATGAAACAAGCACCGTTCCGGAACATGGAACAGTGCCCCTCCTTAGTTTTCGCCCGTTTCCTGTACCCAGACAGAAACGCTGCCGCCGTTCACCGGAAAAGCCGCATAGCCGTCTTCGCCAATTGTAATTTTTTCCTGCCGGTTGCCGGTGGCGTCCACCCAAACCTCGCCAGCGCGCTCTTTTCCGGCAAGCATTCTTTTTTCGCCGTTCTCGCCGTTTGAGATGACGACGGCACAGCCGGAATGCGGCATCTCCGGAACGCCGCGGCGTACCCAGCCGATGGTGTTCGGATGGTCAAAATAATCATCCTGCTCGCCATACGCTTTTTCCCGCCGGACAGATAAAAGCGGGGAAAGGGCGCCTTTTTTTCCGGGAATCGGATGGTCGCCGCCGATGCCGTACATATCCCCGTAAAAGACGCACGGATAACCGTCTTTCCGCAGCAGGATCAAAGCATAGGCGCTCTGCTTAAACCAGTCGTCCACCCATGATTCCAACGATTCGTTCGGCTGTGAATCATGATTATCAACAAACGTAACAGCATTCAGCGGGTGTGTTTGGACGAGCGTATCTTGAAAAATGGTCGTGAGGTCAAAATGGCGCCCTTTTTTGGATGCTTCATGCAATTTATAATGCAGCGCAACATCGAACAAATCGATTTTAAACTGGACATGGTCGAGGTATTTTTGGCACGCTTCCAGCTGCGGGTTCCAGAACTCGCCGACAAAATAAAATTGGTCTCCGCGGTGTTCCATTAAAGCAGTGGCAAAGTCGCGAATAAAGTCATGCTTGATATGCTTTATGGCATCGAGCCGGTAGCCGTCGCAACCAGCCGTATCGGCCAGCCATTTTCCCCATTCGATCATTTCTTTTTTGACATCCGGACGGTTGTAATCAATGTCCGCGTACATCAAGTAGTCGAAGTTTCCAAATTCGTTGTCGACATGCTCATCCCAATGCTTATTTTCCCCGACAATGCGGAAAATGCCTTTCCGCCCTGTCCGGTTGTCATAATCGACGCCGGTGAAATGGGTGTGGTCCCACTTAAAAGCAGAATACTTATCTTTCCGGTTTGTAAAATTAAATTTTGTCCAGCCTTCTATTTCAAACGGTTCGGAAATTTCTTTGTTGCGGTCCATCGGGTCGACTTCCACCACTTGGAAAGCTTCGGTTTCATCCGCGCCCGCTTTATGGTTCATGACGACATCGATATAGACCTGGATATCTTGCTCATGGCAGGCGCTGATCGCTTCATGCAATTGCTGTTTCGTCCCGTACTTTGTCCTGACGGTGCCTTTCTGGTCAAACTCCCCAAGGTCGTAATGGTCGTATACCCCATAACCATTGTCCATGTCTGACTGCCCTTTTGTCACCGGCGGAAGCCAGACGGCATCAATCCCGGTTTTCTTTAATTCAGGCGCCATTTCTTTCAGCCGGTTCCAATGGCTGCCGTCTGCCGGCGTATTCCATTCAAAAAACTGCAGAATCGTATGATTTCGTTCCAAGAAAAATACCCCTTCCAAAAGAACTAGGTTGATGCGTTTAGTATAAGTGAATGCGGAAAAATTTTCAATCAATTATGATTTTAAGCACGCCAAAAAGCGAATAGAACAAGGGCACTATTCCCGCTTTTTATCCGGAAAAACCTGTTTTTACAGGCAGGCTTTTCTTTCGCTTTCAAAAATACGGTTCAAATCCGGCTCCCGGCATGGGACTGCCCGCCCAATTTGGTTGTTTGGCCGTTTCATCTGCCGTTTTTCCGAATGTGAATAAAGTAACGGATAACAGCGCAGCAAATCTGCCGGCTTCAGCCATGTCCGCCCGGGCTGAAAAGGTGGCCGAAAAACAGTTTCCGGATGCAGGCACGCCGCTTCTTATCGCCTGGTACCGCGAAGGCGGCCTCTCGCAGCAGGATTACGGAACGATTGCTAAATTGTACGCGGATTTAAAGAAAAACCCGCTTCCCGCACAAAGTTTTATTCCACCGTACGAAAAAATGCCGCCGCAGGTACTGGGCAGCCAGGCTTCAAAAGACGGCACAACGATTGCCACGCCGGTATTTTTGAAAAAGAATGCAGGGACGGATGAACTTTCCGATAACTTGAAAGAATTGAAGAAGAGAGTGGCATCCTTCGAATCGAAAGCCGTTTTGAACAAGAAACTGGCGGATGCCGGCCTGCATGTCCGCTTCACAGGGCCTGCGGGCATTTCCACGGATGCGGTGTCGCTTTTTAGCAAAGCGGATATCACCCTGCTGGTTTCGACCGTGATGCTTGTGCTCGTGCTGCTGATTGTATTGTACCGGTCGCCGATTCTGGCGCTTGTCCCGCTCATCGGTGTCATATTTGCTTACGGGGCAATCGGGCGGATATTGGGTATTCTTGCAAAAGAAGCCATCATTACAGTGGATTCCCAGGCCACTTCGATCATGACTGTCCTCTTATTCGGGGCCGGCACGGATTACTGTTTATTTCTTGTTTCGAGATGGCTGAATGGAAGATTCTCCAGCTCAAAGGGTTTACAGGCGCCGCATCATTTTCTAAAATGGTAAGGAACGCCTTACCCGGCATAGAGCAATTGTGTGTACAGCTGTTTCACTGGCTCAACCAGGACCTGTTTTCAGGAGCGAATCATTCGGATATCTAGATAGACTATATGATTATATAGCTTTATGTAGATTTTCGGAACCAGGTATTGAACAGTTGCATAAGCATGAGGTTCATAGCAAACCCTCTATAAAAAACTATGGATAAATGGATCAAAAAGCCATGTCCATACGGGATGTGGCTTTTTTCATCTTATTCTGGCACGGGTCTGCGCCTCTCTTGGAAAAAATGACGGGAACATTTTTGACAGGAGGTTTTTTTATGGCTGGAAGAAAACAGGAAGAAGGATTGCAGGACTTAACATTGCTCGGCAACCAAAAAACAAAATACCCGGTGGATTACGATCCCGGGGTATTGGAGGCGGTTGACAATCTGCATGCGGACCGTGACTATTTTGTAAAATTCAATTGTCCGGAATTTACAAGTCTGTGCCCGCTTACCGGACAACCGGATTTTGCAACCATGTATATTTCTTATATACCGGACAAAAAAATTGTCGAAAGCAAATCTCTGAAACTGTATCTTTTCAGTTTCCGCAACCATGGCGATTTTCATGAAGACTGCGTCAATATCATCATGGACGATCTCATCAAGCTGCTCGATCCCCGCTACATTGAAGTGTGGGGAAAATTTACGCCGCGCGGGGGCATCTCTATCGATCCGTGGTGCAATTACGGGAAGCCGGGCACCAAATATGAAGACATGGCCCATTTTCGCCTGATGCATCACGATCTGTATCCTGAAAAAGTGGATAACCGGTGAGGGGGATACAGATGAATGCATACTTAAATGGCATGTTTGTCGGGCTGCTGATTTTATCGAATATCATTTCTGTGAAGCTGTTTCATATTGGCGATGCGATTGTGCTGCCCGCTGCCGCCATCATTTACATTTTTACGTATCCCCTTGTTGATGTTACAGTGGAAGTTTACGGGAAAAAGGCGGGCCGGGCAACGGTTCAGGCAGGCTTTCTCACCCAAATCCTTGCCCTGGTTTTTATCGTGGCCGCCATCCATCTCCCGGCTGCCCCTTCTTTTCAGCACCAGGATGCCTTTAAAACGATTTTAAGCGGCAGTTTCCGCGTCGTGTTGGCCAGCCTGATTTCGTATTGGGTCAGCCAAAATCTCGATGTTTTTGTATTTCATAAGCTGAAAATAAGGCACGGTAGAAAAAAACTGTGGCTGCGCAACAATGCTTCCACGATGTTCAGCCAGTTGATCGATACGTCTATTTTTATTGTGATAGCTTTTTACGGAACGGTGCCGGCCGGGATGATTGGAACGCTGATTCTCACCCAGTATATTTTTAAATTTGCAGCTTCGATCATCATGACCCCGGTTGTCTATTTGCTTGTCGGCCTGATCCGCAAAACCCGGAGCGAAAATGGGTTGCAAACCGTCCCGGAAGCAGTGGAAAAAGGAAACGCATAAAACTTTACACGAACGGAAGTGGCTTCTTTTGTGCCCGGCCTGGTCCGGTATGAAGGAAGCCGCAACTGTTTCCGGCAAAATTAACGGGTTGCGAATGCCGATTTACCGATAAAAAAATCATTCCCAGCACCAACCGGAAATGAAATATTGCAGCATAAAAAGCAGCACATAGCCATCTTGCTAATTACCAGAATGAGGAAAGAAAGTTTTGAAAAATTTTCTTGTAAGGGGTTACTACGCGTGATACAATTCTTAAAAGCTAGTAAAAATTTTGTAATACTGGGGGATATTTTGTGTTCAAAAAACATTTAGCGCGCCTGCTGTCGATTTTAATGATTGCGTCCTTGCTGCCCATGCATGCAGGTGCTGAATCCAATGATTCCGGTTCGGGCCATTCAACAGAGAATTCGACAGCGAGCGCCGGTACCGGCCAAAATGAGGATTCAGCGTATCATGAACTTGTGTCGGATAGGGATGCCTATTCCAAAACGTATACCAACAATGAGGGGGATTTTAAAAAGGAAATTTATCAAGAACCGATTCACCGCAAAGATGACGGAAAATGGGTAAACATTTCAGACAAACTTGTGGAAGATGAAGATAACGCCAATGTAGTAGAAGCAGATAACACCACATTGGATGCAACTTTCCCAAAAACTTACAAGACCTCTGACAAAGATATGACCTTCTCTGTTGGAAACCATGACATTATCTTTTCCAATCTCTCTGCCTCGGACGGAAGTACAACCACTGCTGCCAACCCTTCAGCCCGAACAAAATATGAAGACAATCAAATAATGTACCAAAATATTTTTAATGGCATTGATTTGCGGCATGTTACATTCAACGAAGAAGTAAAAGAAGATTGGATTATTAATCAGTATACTGGAATAAACCAATTCAACTACATCATCAAAACAGACCTGGCTGCCCGTCTGAACGGCGATGGTTCAGTCGGTTTCTATCAGGATTCTGATTTTAAAGATCAGGTGTTTGTACTGCCGCGCCCACAAATGGAAGATTCCAATTACAATGATGGACTGGGCAGTGGTGTAAAGTCAAATGATTTGCATTATTCCTTATCTGCTGATGGGGATGGCCAGTATAAACTCAGCTTAACTGCAGATAAAGACTGGCTGGAATCAAAAGACCGCGTTTATCCGGTTTATGTAGACCCTTCTGTTTCCTTAGATGTCAATGCAGATACATTCGTGGCGAGTGCATATCCCACGACAAACTATAACAAAGAGTGGGATTCTTCCCAGGGTGAGTATGTCCTTAAGGTTGGGAAATATGACAATACAACCGGCACCAATTATGCCTATATGAAGTTTGCAATCCCTTCTGATTTAAAAGGGGCAATCATTGATTCGGCGGATTTAAAAGCCTATATCACCCATTCTTACTATGCCACAACTAAAACAAGCATATGGGTGGACCGGGTACAATCTTCCTGGTCGGCTGATACAATGAATTGGAATAACAAGCCGGGCTCAACAAACATTACAAGTACGACAGCAGCCCGGAACCAATGGGCCACCTTCAATGTAAAAGGCACTGTTCAGGGAGTGGTGGATGGTGAGTATCCAAACTACGGTTTTAAATTCCATGAAAATGGCAATGGTCAAACATATTGGAAAAAGATTACTGCTTCAGAAAGTGCAAATAAAGCAAAACTTGTCGTCACGTACCATTATCCGGAAATGAAAAGCCTGACCTTGTCTGCTGCACAGACATCGGCCGGTTCTGCAACAGGCTATGTAAATGTTTCCTGGCCAAAAGTGAACAATGTGGAATCTTACAGCCTGCAGATGTATGACGGGAAAAGCTATGAAACCGTTTATAAAGGAACGGCAACGAGTTGGACTACAAAGGGGAAAAAGATCTTTCCGAAGTCGCCGTATTCCACCAGTTCCGCTTTTAAAACGGACGGGACGGGTGTCGAGCTGCCGGTTGATCCGAGTGCCTTTTACAGTGCAAAAAGCGGCACGGCCACCAAAAATAAAAATTATCAGTTCCGCGTGATTGCCAATTACCCGGGAGGAAGCAGCCCCGCCTCCACCGTTGTATCCAAGCCTATTCCAAACGGCCTTGTAGATACGCCGGACAGGCCGGATGTAAAAGCGAGCGCTTATTCTGAATCCGATTCCGTAAATAAAGGAAGGGGATGGCTGGATATATCGTGGGATCCGGTGGAAGGGGCAACAGGATATATCGTCCGGATCTATAACGGAAAAGACTATCAGGATTTTAATGCCGGAAATGCCACCAGCTGGTCGACCAAAGGCCAGAAACTGTGGCCGACAGATAGTGAAATTGCTGCCGGAAAGTATTTGCTCCACCTGGATAAAACAGGCGCGGAATTGCCGATTGACCCAAATCCGGTATACAAAAATGCAGTGGCCGATGGCGGAGGCTATGATTATTTTCACCGGTATTCGATTACCATCAAAGCAGTCTGTCCGGCGGGAACCACACCGTCAGCCGATACGAATTACGGATATATCCCGCTGGAAACGCCGAAAAATGTTGCAGCAACAGCGGAACTTGCAGACCCTGTGAGTGCGAAGGGTATTTTAAACGTCAAATGGGATGCTGTCACAGGAGCCGGTGGTTACTTGGTGGAAATCTCAACGGATGGCGGAAAAACTTTCCGGTCACCCGTGGATGTCGGAAAAGTGACCTCCTGGAAATCGACAGGAAAACTGGAGCTGGATCCTGGTAAAGGTTACCAGGTTAGGGTAAAGGCATATCGGTACAATGATGCGATAGCCCCATCATCTGAAAAGGAAAAAATCAGCGGTCCGCGGGGTGTCAGCGCCGCATCTGCAATCAAAACCGTCAACATGGCATCACGCGAGGATCTCCTTGGTCTGGAAGATGATTTCACATATGGTACCCATACGATGGGAAATGCTACTGTTTCCGTCAATGTTACAACCGGGAACCTGAATATGGCCATCACAGATGCTTCACTCTATCCACGTGGGGTGCTGGATTTTGATTTTACGAGGTCTTATAATTCAGGATCCACACGCAGCTCCGCATTTGGCACAGGCTGGACATTCGCCGGGAATGAATCGCTTGTAACAAAACCTTCATCATCTAATCTGTATTATGATGATGAAGACGGAACGAGGCATGAGTTCGTTTATAATCCAGGGAACGATTCGTTCACTTCGCCAAAAGGAAAATATCTGTCCTTAAAGAAGCAGACAGTTAATGGCGCTTCAGGTTTTGCTTTAACTGATAAAGACGGATTTACCAAACTGTTTGAATCTGCCCCCACTTCAGGTACTTACCGTTTGTACGCTTATCAGGATACAAATCATAATACGATCCGGTTTAAGTATACAAATAATCAACTGACGGAAATTGCTGAAACCGACAGCTCAGGCAGTACAATTGGCAAAAGCATTACGCTTGCGTATAATGCGGACGGCCTGGTCAGTAAAATGGCTTACAATAATCGCTGGATTGAATACCAATACAACGATGCGGACCGCCCAAAGCTGTTAACAGATACAGTGACGCATGCTGAAGGCACAAGCAAAACCATTACCAATTCGTACGATTATGAGGATAACGGCGACCGGTTAAGTTCCTTTACGGACGGGAACGGCAATGAAGGGACAATGGAATATAAGGATAACGAGATTACGGTTGTCACACCGCAAAAAGACGGAGCATCATCTGTCTCAACAACCTATAATTATGATTTGCCAAATAACAAATTTACGGTAACGGATTCAAATGATAGCCAAAAAGTTTATCACCGGAATACAGCAAACAATACGTTTGCCGTAACGGAAACGGTTGATGAAAATGGGAAATCGGGCACCGTACAATATGATGCAAATTATAATATAATCAAGTCGACCGACGCAGAAGGCAATACAGAAACGAAGGTATATGACGCAAACGGTAACGTAACGAAAGAAACGGATGCAGAAGGAAATGTGACGACATATGCCTATAATGCTCAAAATTTACTCACATCAAAAACAGATCCAAAAGGGGTTACGACTACTTACAGCTATGACGGGAATCGGAATCTCACCGAGACGCAGGTAGGGGACGAAATCACAAAATTTGAGTATGATGCATATGGACGGCAGACGAAAGAAATTTATCCGAACGAGACGTATACGGAAACAGCCTATACCGACCATACTGTTACCGAAAAAGATGCAAAAGGGAATACCACAAGTACGACATACGATGATAACGGCCAGATTGTGTCCCAGACGGACGGTGCCGGAAGGAAAACTTCTTATACGTATGATTCACTGACGCCTGATTTAAAAACTTCCGTAACAGACGGAAACGGTAATAAAACGAGCTATACGTATGACAACAACGGCAATATGCTGACAGTGACAAATGCAAAAAATGTTACAAAAAGCTATACGTATAACAATAACAATCAAGTATTGAGCGTGACTTTGCCGGTCGGTTCGGGATCAGACCCGATGAAAATGCTATATACGTATGATGAAGATGGCAACCTACAGACCTTCAAAAAAGCATCGGGCATTTTAGAGACGTACCAGTATGATGAGGCAGGGCAGCTAACCGGGACAACTGTTGCGGACGCATCAGGAAAAAATGAATACAACATTGCCAACACTTATGATGATAATGGACAAGTAACGAAAACGGCGTTGAAAGATGCGACAGGTGCAGAGATTCTCGCTAAAACCTATGCCTATACGGATAACGGCCTGGTGTCCCAGTACAATCAGGGAGATTCTTATCAGATCAACAATGAATACAACGATGATGATTCCTTGAAAAGCGATACGTATTCGTATCATTCGCAATCTGTTGTAGTGAAAAACAATTACACATATATAGAATCAGGAAAAGCAGATACAGTAAATACAACGCTGAATGGCGATACGCTGTTGCAGTTCCAATACGGGTATGATCTGGATAATCGGAAAGATTCATTAACAGCCAATAACGGCCTGTTTAAGCAAACCACCACTTTGGATACCGCAAACAATATCCAAAGTATCCAGTATTTCAAAGGAAGCAGCACAACAGCAGCTGCCCAGTTTGCTTATCAGTACGACGGATCAGCCAATATCACAAAAGAAACAACGGCAAAAGGCGATACAAGTTACACGTATGACCAGAATAACCAATTAACGAAAGAAATATTGCCGGATGGCACGACGAATAGCTATACGTATGACGCGGTCGGAAACCGGACGCAGGCAACGGTTAACGGGAAAACGTCCAATTATACGTATAACGATGCCAACCAGATCGTGAAGAAAAATGGCACCGCCTTTACGTATGACAAGGACGGCAATTTAACGCAGGATGAAAATGATAAATATACGTATAACGCGTTAGGTCAGATGACGAAAGTTACCACACTCAGCGGAACAACTGTTGCCGAGTATACGTATGATGAAAACGGGCTGCGGACAAAGAAAACCGTTGGAACGAAAACAAATGAATACTACTATGACCAGGACAACAATTTGTCCATGGAAGTAGTGAAAAACAACGGTACCATCACGCAGTACAAGTATTACAAATGGGATTCAGACGGTACAACACCGCTCGGCATGATCATTCGCCAGCAGGATAGCACTGGACAATGGGCCAATAAAGCATACTTCTTCTGGACGAACCATCGTGGGGATGTCATTTCCATTGTGGATCAGTCTGGAAACGAAGTGGGTTCCTACACTTATGACGCATACGGGAATGTGCTGACTGAAACTGGTGAAATTGCCAAATACAATCCGATTCGGTATGCCGGGTACTATTATGATGCTGAGACGAAGGATTACTATTTGAAAGCGAGGTACTATAACCCTGCGAATGGGACATTTTTAGCAATGGATCCACAGCCTGGGGACAAAGATGATCCTTTTTCACAGAATGAATATAATTACGTTAGCAATAATCCAATAGTGAATGTGGATCTAGATGGCGAGATAAAAATAAGTATAGGTACTTTAAAAATCATATCCAAGCATGTCGCTAAAGGATTTCGTAATGCTTGGAAATATATTTCTAAGTATGTAAAAAAAGTAAGAAACAAAATGGGTTTTAGGATAATAAAAGTGGGGAGAATAAAAAATACTGGTAGTAAGGAAAAAGGAAGGTGGGGGATTCTTTACTCAACTACTAGAAAAGGAAAAAGAATTTATCGTTCTATAGAATTTCACCCACCTGAGCACGGACATGGTTATCATATTCAATGCAATAAATATTCTAAACACAATGGAAAATGGATTAGAGGTCATGTTGTATGGCGAAAGACTATAGGAAAAGGAGAATAGGAAGTTTGCAGATGTATTACTCTTTTCAAATATCGACATTTGGTAAATATAATAATGAGACACATGAATATGAAACGATAGAAAATGTAATTTATGAAGTACTAAACCTACTAAAAAATATTAATTTTACCATGTATCAATATACAATTTCAACTTCAAATGATGCTTTAGAATCACCCTTAATAACTATTCCGCTCCAAGGAAAAAAACGTTTCTTATTTGGCGAAAAAAAATTTATCATATGTGAAGCAAACGATGCAAGCTTTTATAGGGATAGAATTGTTTCAAATGATAAATTATTTTTTATTGAAAAGGATAAATCTATAGATCAGATATTTAAAAACAAAACTTTTACTGAAGAAAATTTTAAAAGTGATCTATTAAACATAGTTCCTCTGATTGTTGAAATCTATGAATCCGAAGAGATCACAATAACTTCAGCATTAAAAGAATATATTTTATTTATAGCAAACAAGTTATAAGAGTATATTAATATTTTTCTTGAAGGTGTGGGCTAATAACAAAAAACGGAAAGATTTTCTACCACTTAAATGGTCAGTCAGATTTAAGTTAAATGTTGGATATTAATAACTAAAACTTGAAAGTAAAAAAAGTGAATAACCGGAAAGATTCATTGACAGCCAATAACGGCTTGTTTAAGCAAACCACCACTTTGGATACCGCAAACAATATCCAAAGTTCCAGTATTTCAAAGGAAGCAGCACAACAGCAGCTGCCCAGTTTGCTTATCAGTACGACGGATCAGCCAATATCACAAAAGAAACAACGGCAAAAGGCGATACAAGTTACACGTATGACCAGAATAACCAATTAGGGCTTGCTGAATAAGCAAAAATTCCAGATTTGACAAGGATTTTGGCTACTTTTGTCGAATATAAAGTGTAAGGATTTCAAAGGAAACACGTAAAAAACCTTGCACTTGGAGGCTGTTACGATGTACAAAAAGACCGAACATCAATTAACTTTTGTAGATGATTTTTTTCTACCATTCGGTGGGAAATGAAATAAAGAAAATCGCTGGGTCCGTCTTGCTGAAATGATTCCTTGGTGGATGGCCGAAGAAAAGTATGCCAAGTCCTTCAAGAAGAAATTCAAAGGCGAAAAGGCTTATTCTGTCAGAATCGCTCTTGGGGCTCTTTATATCAAAGAACGGCTTGGGCTGTCTGACCGGGAAACAGTCGAACAGATCACAGAAAACCCGTATCTTCAGTATTTTATCGGCTTGCCTGAATTCCAGGAAAAAGCCCCATTCGACCATTCTCTGATGACTCGTTTTAGAAAACGTTTGGGCGCAAATATCATCAACGAACTGAATGAATGGATCGTTCTGGAAGAACAAAAACGCCAATTGGAAGAAGCATCTAAGGAAAACGACAACAATGATGATCAGGATCACGACGATGAAGATCATGATGATGAAGATCGTAATGATCATGATCATGATCGTGGCGATCTTCAGCCTTCCGGTTCCGATTCAGAAAAGCATTCAACTGAATCGGCTTCTCCCAAAACGAAGAACAGAGGAAAGCTCATTTTGGACGCAACCTGTGCACCGGCTGATATTGCTTACCCTACAGACCTCGGGTTGTTGAACGAAGCCCGTGAGAAATTGGAACATATCATTGATGTCCTGCATGAACCACACAAAGGGAAATTACGTAAGCCACGGACCTACAGAAAAAGAGCCCGCAAGGACTATCTTTCTGTCGCTAAGCAACGTAAAGCTGGCGCCCGGAAAATCCGGAAAGCTGTAGGCAAACAGCTCGGATATGTGAAACGAGATCTGGAGATCATTAAAAATCTTGTTTCCCAAAGCTCTCTGTCTCTTTTAAGCAAAGATGAATACAGGCAACTTCTCGTGATTCATGAACTTTACCGCCAACAGGCAGAAATGTACAAAAAGAAAACACACCGGGTTGACCACCGGATTGTAAGCATTTCCCAGCCACATGTCCGTCCAATTGTGCGCGGCAAGGCAAAAGCGAACGTGGAGTTCGGTTCAAAAGTCGCCATCAGTGTCGTAGATGGTTATGCCTTGATTGAGCACCTCGACTGGGAAAATTACAATGAAGGGACCACTCTCAAGGAATCTGTTGAAAACTACTACAACCGGTTCGGATTTTATCCGGAAGCGATCTTGGCAGATAAAATTTACCGAAACCGTAATAATCTGGCATACTGCAAATCTCTTGGCATTCGTCTGAGTGGGCCAAGGTTAGGACGCCCATCCAGAACGGAAGACAAAACCTTGGAACGCGTCGCAAGGCAGGATGCCTCTGAACGTAATGCCGTTGAAGGCAAATTTGGCGAAGGCAAGCGCAAGTATGGGCTGGGCCTTATTCGAGCACGCCTTCAGGAGACCAGCGAAACAGTAGTAGCCCTTCAATTCCTCATACTGAATCTGGAGCGCAAGCTCAGGGTTCTTTTTTTGAAATTTTTACACAACACTATTTTATATTTTGATAATCGGAATTTGGCTTGTATCTGACCAAATTTGATTCGTTCAGCAAGCCCTAAATACATGATAAATCTCATAAAGGAGATCAATGACCAAGTAAATTGTCCCATGAATAAAGCTAAAAAATATCCGGCATATAGATCTCCTATTAGAATAGTAATGGATAGTATGTGAAACCAATTTGGTTCAATAACTTGGAAATTAAATCACTAGAATTTGCAAAAAAATTTTAATCGTGAATAATAGAGTTGAGTGATGCTTAAAATACATTTAAAATTTTAAGGTTGATTTAAACTAAATTTTTTTGAATAGTAAAAACGCTGTATCCTGGTATATATTTTTTATGTTTTGAATAAAACAAGAAATATGAAGAAAAAAATTTGAAGGGATGAGGTCCAATGTAAACTCTTTTTAAATTATTCTTCGTTATAATGAGATTAATTTTAAAGGAGTGAATGAATTGAATAATTTCCGTTCCTTTTTGTTTTTGTGGATCGGCCAAACGGTATCCAATGCTGGCGATATTTTTTATATTGTTGGGATTATCAGTTATTTATATGTGGTTTCGGATTCGGTTTTTGTGGTATCCCTTATCCCGTTTGTCATAACATTCTCAAGATTTATTGGTGGATTAATAGCACCATGGATACTTGACAAGGTTTATCTAAAACAAATTATTGTTGGTTCTTCATTTGGGAAAGCGTTTTTATTGGTATTTCTACTGATAGGAATGCATTTTTCTAAGGGGTTAAACACTCTAGCATTTATAATCCCTTTTGTTAGCATTATTGCATTTCTGGACGGTTGGCAGACACCTGCACGAAATTCCATGATTCCTGTAATAGTAGGAGAGGAAAAATTAGTTAAGGCAAATAGTTTACTTTCAATAACTGACCGAACAGTTCAACTCGGTGGATGGCCGGTTGGGGCGATCATTGTTGCTGCCTTAAGTGGTAAATATTTAATAACAGCTACTTGTTTCCTATTTTTTATATCGAGTTTTATGATGCTATTTGTTAAATATACTCAAAAAGTACAAAGCAGCCAAGGTAATAAAACAAAATTATGGCATTCTTTAAAAGAGGGGTGGAAATACATTTGGAATACACCTACCCTGTTGACGGTTTCTGTAATGGATGCAATAAATTCAATAACAGGGGCTGTATGGATAGCAGCTATTCTTTACGTTTATGTTGATGAAATTTTGCACAAGGGAGAAGCATGGTGGGGATATATTAATTCCGCTTTCTTTGCCGGACTATTGTTAGGTGGAGTTATCAGCTTTAAATTAGAAAGGTTTTATAAAGAGAGAAAACGATATTTAATTATCTATGGTTCTCTTTTGACAGCCTTATTTACTTTATTATTTGGGTTTCCTTTAAGTCCTTTTTGGGCCTTAGGATTTTCCCTATTAGTAGGAGTACCGACTCAAATTCAGGAAATTGCTCAACTTTCACTAATTCAGTCCAGTACTCCTCAAGATATTCTTCCGAAAGTGTTTTCTGCTAGAGATGTGATTTTTACTGGTCTGTTCGGAGTTTTTGCATTGATATTCGGAATGTTTTCTGAATTATTTGGAGTGAGGTCAGTTTTCGTTATCTCATCGCTTCTTCTTTTGGTTTCAAGTGTTTGGGCTTATATGAGACAAAAATATCTTGACCCAGTCAAATCAACCTTATAATTCAAATAAAAATACCAAACTAAACTTTATTAGTTTGGTATTTTTTTGCTTTGTTTAGTTCATAGGTTGCCAATTCGTATTGTTTATTGGTAAGGGTTGTTTTGAATGTCTTCAAATAACTCTGTAAGTAATTCACTTTGTCGGTTAAAGACTTAGTCTTTAATAAGAAAGATAAATCTTGTTCAATTAAGTAACGAAGGATAAAATGTAATGTATTATGCTCATTATTGGAAGAAAATCCACCAATTACGATTTTATGGTGAATAATAAAGTGCTTCAATTCTTCTTGCACTGCATCTAGCATTTCTTGGGCTGGACGGAAAGGGATATTTGGAAATATTAATATCAAAGTTTTGTATTTTCTATCGGAATTTACTGGAGGTAACTGTTTAAATTCATATATTTTTTCTTCAATAAATGCACTGAGGTTTTCTATGGAGTACTGTTCCACTATTTCATACCATACTCCATTTTTAACTAGTGCTGTAGGCAAAAAAGGACAGTATCCGGCCTCTTTACGTTTTGCCATCTCTAATACTAATTTTTGTGCATTCTTTAAACAGGAAATTACTTGGTTTTCATAAATGGCTTGACAGACATTCTCGACATCTTTATTATTTATGGGTTTTGTTATTATTTTGCATCACCTCAACAAAACAATTATCTATAATATAAGAGGTAGCATAGCTTTCTTTATACGGTACTTTGTACAAGGTTGTAAAACTCTTTATCTATGTCGTCTTTTGTGAAACCTAATCCTGGAACGAACAAGCTGGTTGCCACCGAAATATAACTGTGAAGATTATTCAATTCATTTAGTTTACATGATTTGATTAGGCTTTTATTTGAGTTTGAGTTACAACCAATTAGGACTACGTTATGATTTAAAGGATAAAACTGGATGAGGTATTTTTGTAACTTTTCAAGATGATTGTTTTTAGAAAGATCTTCGTAATCCGTTCTGGAGTTACCCACAGAACAAATATGGTAAATATACAGATCAATTTTAGGCTCGATTTTAAGCTGGAATAACAATAAACGGTTTGCATCTATAATTGTAGCTCCGTGGTCTAAAGGGTCGATCTTTAAATCGCTAATCATCGTATCAAAGCTAGAAATACCTTCAATAACATTCAAGTGTATTAAATTTTCCATTGCCATTTTGTTTAAGCTTTTTATCCAAGATACACCTATATAGGGATGACCTGGAACAAGTACCGCAACATCTTTAAACTTAGAACTTACTTCTATAATTTTACTAACTATTCGTTTGTAATTCTCTAGGTCTTGAGCCCCGTTTTTGTACAAATCAGACAAACTTTCCGCATTTTTAACTCCAATACTATTTGTTAACCAATCATGTAATTTATCTTCAATGGGAAAATAAAGAACATAAGATGATTCTCTGATAATTTTAATGCTTTCTAAGGTTAATTGTTTTCGTCCTCTAACGCCTGCACCTATGATGGTGATATGCGGTAACACTTTAGGTTCTTGATGGGAATATTTCATCTTGAATCCTCCCATATGCAAAATGTTTTAATGATTCATCAGCTAAGTTTAACAAGTGCTGCATCCTATTGCTTAGAATCTGCCAACTATCCCTTTGTGATTTGAAACTATCAATTGCATTTTTTGTCTTGGTTATTAGTTCTTTAGAATTACCATGTACACTTACTTCGCTATCGTCATAATTTAATCTGTTTCTTAAATTTAGTAATTCGATTCCAACAATAATACTATGGGCTACTCCGTTAACGGGTCTAGGTTGATTTCTGATAGCAGAAGGTACCCATGTGTTTGGATTCATAATTTCTGAAGGTTTGTCGTAATGTTTGTTTACTAGGTTATCAAAACCAAGTAAATTATGGGTTAACTCGTGAACTAAGGATTCTAAAACGTCAAACATACTCCAATGTTCATCGGGTTGAATCCAAACCACTCCTATAGCTTCAGGAGTAGTAGCAGAACCAGCGAATTTTATGTTAGATGTTAAGGCTATGGTGTCAACCGACAAAAAGAACAATGAATATATATCGTTTAACTGTTGCATGCTTTTCATAGCAGCATTTAATTTATTTAGATTAGATTTATTTACAGCCTCTAAATTATTTTCATTATGTGACCTTATTTCCTTTTCTAAATCGAGTATTTTTATTATTTCTATCAATTGGTGGCCTGATTGTATAATACATGGTTTTAAGGAGTTGCTATAAGTTATATGAGGATTGTGTTTAATAAGGTAATCTGTAATTGCTTTTTTTAATATCTGAATGGTAACTGTTTCTTTATTCTCTAATTGCCCATGTGTTAGAGTACAAAGCGTTTTGAAAACATTGTTAACTCCGACTAGAGACCACATTTTTCACTTCCCCCTTACTTCCCCCTTATTGTAGTTCTCCATAATTAACCTACATTCAGCCAAAAGATCTTTGCCAAAATCAGTAAGCATGTTTTCTCTTTTATCGGTTTCTGAAATGGATTTGATAGAATTGTTGACCATTGGTATCAACTCATTAGTAGGCGGATGTAAAGATCTTTTTTTATAATGTCCTAATACGCGTTCTCTTAAAAGCAAAACTTCTATTGCAACCAGTACACTATGAATTGCTTTATCGAAAGGTCGCACCTGGTTTCTGATGGCTGACAATGCAAATGTTTGAGGGTCGGTCAGTCTGTTTACGTCATTAAATAATCCAAATCGCCATTCGTGGAGAAATAGTAACGTATGGCCAAGCTCATGTACTAATAATTCGTACATATCTTCATCTGTATAATGACTTCGTGGGTCAATAAATAAGACCCCAACAGCTGCACTTGTAGTACCACCTGAAGCAATTTTGGAAGAAACATTAAACACTGAATTCATAACTAAATTAAAAACCCATGAAAAACCAGGGTGCCTTTCTCCAAGGGTTAAAATAGAGTTTTTTGTTCTACCTAGAATACCAGCAGACTGTGATTGTCTAGACTGTTCCATGTCGTAAAAGGTGTCATCAGCAAGGGATTCGGTACTAAACACTTCCATTAACTTCTTTATAGTTCTTAGATCTGTAATAAACTCGGTGTTTATTTCTTTGGAATGAGGCACCCAAGGTTGAATTTCAGTAATTAATTTATTATAGGAGATTTTTAACGATTCAAATGATGTGAGGATGCTGTTATTTTGATATGGTTTCGTCAAAACATTAACCGTTTGTAAAACTGATTTTTCTCCTCTTAAAAAAAGCATATAATCCCCTTCTTTCTTGGAAATTAAAAGTGTAAATTGAGAAATACCCGCATAAATCAATTGATTATATGCGGGCTGTTACAATTAACAATTATTTATTATCGACATAAGGGGGTTCTGATTTCTCTTCGAAAGGATCCACTGCATACATCCTCCAAACCATTCTTACAGTATCGTCTGACTGTGCTTCTAAGAGGTTTGATTGTGCTTGAGATACTTCCTCTTCAGTTACTTCATTAGCAATCTCAGACAACAAGCTATCAAGAGATGGACTCTGCATGAAAATTACCCTCCTAATATTTTGGTGTGATCCGGATCAATTCTTATATTAACAGAAAAGACTAAATTTGTAAATATTTTTATGTAGGTAATTTGCATCATTTTCCAAATGGTAATACTGCTATTAAAGAAAGAAAATAGAAGGACATATGATTAAAATAATCTTTTAGTGTCTTTGAAAATACACGAAATGGAATATGATATTCAAATTTGCTGAGCAAGTACAACTTTATCTGATACCTGAATCCGTGACGAAAATATAACAAACGCCGTTAATAGGTAGATTTCCCAAGAGTAAGGATATAGTGGTGTCCGACTATTCGATAAATGCACTTTTAGTGATTCAGTATGTAAAAATTTCCCTGTTTCATTCGTTTTTGTGCACGCCAAATAAATCTGCAAATTTCCATTTTTTGCAAGTTTTCGTTTTTTTATTTCTTTTTTCCTAGTAGTCTATTGATCGGGATGTTTAGTAAAAGGCTTGATACAAACGAGTAAAGACCGGTAACCATTTGTTGGTCTCCGCGACTTTTAATTTCCATTGCCGGCCACGGAAAACCAGTTTTGAGGCCAGTGTGATCATATTCTGGATGACGGTTCGGATTCTTCTTCTTGTTGTTTTCTTTTTCAATGGCGTATCTTGTTTTTTCAAGCTTTCTTGCCCAATCAAGCGAAGCAGGTTATACGCAAATACACCGAAATGGAGCACAAGGCCATTCGTTTCATATTTGCCTGACGGCAGCCGTTCGAGATCCAGTTCTGATTTAATTTCACTATGGAACTGTTCGCAAGTGCCATGGTTATGATAAAGAGAGATCACCACATGAGGCGGCACTTCAAGGTCCGTCCAGTAGGTTTCAAATTCATACTCGGGAATTAAAAAAATTTGTCCGTCTCTTGAGATGGTTCTTTCGGTCACTTTAAAAACTTTTCGGATGCTTCGCTCCTGGTCCTTAATTTGAATGGTTTCGGGGATGGATCCAAGGTAAACCTTCTTTCCTTCCCGTTCTTCACAACAGATCCCATATTTTCGGGCAATATACAGCCAGTCCTCAGCTTTTTCCTTACGGGGATTGCGTTTGATAATAAAGCTTGCATGGTTTTCTAGGAGAATAATGAGATTATCCCGGCTGTCATTTCCGGAATCAAGCCTGAAAAGCAATGGCTGATCTGTTAGTTTCCGGGCAGATTGAATGGTTTCCTGGATGAAATTTGGTGTACCTTTTTGGCAGTGGACACTTCCCTTTCGCATCTCAACATGCAGGCAGTAACCTTCCTGTCCCATGTAAGCGAACATAGGGGCATAACCGTCACAGCCTTTATAGGTTCTTTCTACCCCTTCCTTTTTTGTCTTGGAGTTATCGAAAGGGGAGACATCCAGATCAACCGGGATATACGGCTTGTCTTTGGCGTAAACCGGGCTGATTTCCGCATTTGTATGGCGAATCAGATCCAGCGATTCTTCGTGCAAGATCGTTTTCCATTTTTCCACCAAGGCGGCCTGGTCCAATCGTTGCCTGAGAGTCGGGCTGGAAGGAACCCTCTGGATATCCAAAGCCAGTGCAAAAAAAGCATCATCACGGAAGGTTTCAATATTGTCATAATCACTTTTTCCCTGGCAAAGCAAGCCGATATAAGATTTAGCCACATCGCCATTGGAACAAGCCGGATACCGGGAGATATCAGGGAGTTTATAGGCATTCAACCTGGAAACTAAATTCGTTTGATTTAGTAAATTTCCTACTATCGCTAAGCCAGCTTGGGCAACAATTCGTTCTTTTGTGGGTTCTATCACAAACTTTTTCATGAGATCACCTGAATGTGGAATGAATTTAATTTGTCTGATATACCAATTATACTAAATTTTATGCGATTTGTTTGCCTTTAAGCGGAAATTTCGTCACGGATTCAGGTAAGTGTTAAATTTTTTTAAAAATTTTGTTGACGCTTACCGGTAAGAATGATATTATCATATTAATAATTTTGAACGTGTTAAAAAAATAATACGGGGTGATTTTTTTGATAACAAAAGTTAAACGTACTAACGACTATCCAATTCCATTTTCTGATGGCGATAAAAATTTTTTTGACTCTACGTATCAACAAGTTTATTCTCAACTACTAGACAGAGAAGTAGATGACCAAATTAGATTTTTAAAAAGGAATCTTTTAAATGAGATAGAGAATCCTCATATTCTTGATTTTTGTTGTGGGCATGGCAGACATTTATTGAGACCTGAATCCGTGACGAAAATATAACAAACGCCGTTAATAGGTAGATTTCCCAAGAGTAAGGATATAGTGGTGTCCGACTATTCGATAAATGCACTTTTAGTGATTCAGTATGTAAAAATTTCCCTGTTTCATTCGTTTTTGTGCAAGCTAAATAAACCTGCAAATTTCCATTTTTTGCAAGTTTTCGTTTTTTTATTTCTTTTTTCCTAGTAGTCTATTGATCGGGATGTTTAGTAAAAGGCTTGATACAAACGAGTAAAGACCGGTAACCATTTGTTGGTCTCCGCGACTTTTAATTTCCATTGCCGGCCACGGAAAACCAGCTTTGAGGCCAGTGTGATCATATTCTGGATGACGGTTCGGATTCTTCTTCTTGTTGTTTTCTTTTTCAATGGCGTATCTTGTTTTTTCAAGCTTTCTTGTCCAATCAAGCGAAGCAGGTTATACGCAAATACACCGAAATGGAGCACAAGGCCATTCGTTTCATATTTGCCTGACGGCAGCCGTTCGAGATCCAGTTCTGATTTAATTTCACTATGGAACTGTTCGCAAGTGCCATGGTTATGATAAAGAGAGATCACCACATGAGGCGGCACTTCAAGGTCCGTCCAGTAGGTTTCAAATTCATACTCGGGAATTAAAAAAATTTGTCCGTCTCTTGAGATGGTTCTTTCGGTCACTTTAAAAACTTTTCGGATGCTTCGCTCCTGGTCCTTAATTTGAATGGTTTCGGGGATGGATCCAAGGTAAACCTTCTTTCCTTCCCGTTCTTCACAACAGATCCCATATTTTCGGGCAATGTACAGCCAGTCCTCAGCTTTTTCCTTACGGGGATTGCGTTTGATAATAAAGCTTGCATGGTTTTCTAGGAGAATAATGAGATTATCCCGGCTGTCATTTCCGGAATCAAGCCTGAAAAGCAATGGCTGATCTGTTAGTTTCCGGGCAGATTGAATGGTTTCCTGGATGAAATTTGGTGTACCTTTTTGGCAGTGGACACTTCCCTTTCGCATCTCAACATGCAGGCAGTAACCTTCCTGTCCCATGTAAGCGAACATAGGGGCATAACCGTCACAGCCTTTATAGGTTCTTTCTACCCCTTCCTTTTTTGTCTTGGAGTTATCGAAAGGGGAGACATCCAGATCAACCGGGATATACGGCTTGTCTTTGGCGTAAACCGGGCTGATTTCCGCATTTGTATGGCGAATCAGATCCAGCGATTCTTCGTGCAAGATCGTTTTCCATTTTTCCACCAAGGCGGCCTGGTCCAATCGTTGCCTGAGAGTCGGGCTGGAAGGAACCCTCTGGATATCCAAAGCCAGTGCAAAAAAAGCATCATCACGGAAGGTTTCAATATTGTCATAATCACTTTTTCCCTGGCAAAGCAAGCCGATATAAGATTTAGCCACATCGCCATTGGAACAAGCCGGATACCGGGAGATATCAGGGAGTTTATAGGCATTCAACCTGGAAACTAAATTCGTTTGATTTAGTAAATTTCCTACTATCGCTAAGCCAGCTTGGGCAACAATTCGTTCTTTTGTGGGTTCTATCACAAACTTTTTCATGAGATCACCTGAATGTGGAATGAATTTAATTTGTCTGATATACCAATTATACTAAATTTTATGCGATTTGTTTGCCTTTAAGCGGAAATTTCGTCACGGATTCAGGTGAGATTATGGAGAGATGGTTATAGTGTGCATGGCCTTGATATTAATGAAGATTATCTCAAACTTATAAATCAAAAAACCAGTGGTGAAGTAACAACTTTTTTAGCAGATGGGAGATACTTTAAATCAGAACAAAAATACAATGTTTACTTAATATGGAAACATCAATTGGATATTTAAACGATGATGAAAATTTTAAAATGTTAGAGTGTATGTATTCTTGCTTAAATTCAAACGGAAAGCTTCTCCTTCATCTTGCAAATAGAGAGTATTTAATTAAAAATTTCAATCCCTTAGTTTGGTTTGGAAACGAACAAATAGGGTTTTCTTTAGAAAGGAGGACTTTGGATTTACAAAGCAGTTCATTAAGTATTAATCAGACTAGAATTATAGACAACAAAGTCACTAAATATAATCTCAAACTAAGATTATACAGCTTAAGCGAGATTGCAAGTTATTTAAAACAAGTAGGATTTAATATTGAGAATGTTTTTGGTGATTTTAGTGAAAGTAAATATTCAATAGAGTCTCCTAGTATTATTTTAATTTGTACTAAATAATTAAAGGAGGTGAGAATAATGCTGGAAAAACAACTTGAACAAAGAGGCGTTGTTATTATCATTATTCCTGACTGATTTAAGTGTAAAAAGGTCATGTGCTCTAATTTTTTCTGCACATGACTTTTTAAAAAGTTTCGTTTTTTTCATTCTAATACGTATTAATGTATAATTACATATTGTAAAAATAATACGTTTAGGATGTGTTTATGTATGGACAATGTTTTCTATGTAAATAATCTAAATCAATTAAAAGCCTTAAGTGATCCCTTTAAGGTAAAAATTTTATGGGAAATAGACGAAGTACCCAAAACGGGGAAAATGCTCGCCGATCAATTACATTTATCTCCGTCAAAAGTAAGATATCATTTAACTGAACTCGAAAAAGTTGGGCTTATTAAAGTTGATAGAACGGAGGAAAAAAACGGTATTATCCAAAAATTTTATCGTACAGTTGCAAAGGTTATTTCTCTTGAGAAGGTAACTCCATATATAAATAAAAATAATGCAACGCTCAGTGCAGGATTAAAGGAAAGTATGATGATATCTTTAAACAGATCAGTACAAGTATTGGCGGAACAGAAGATCGTCGATGTTTCTGATATGAATCAAGTTACGGGAGATTATTATCTAAATAGGGAAGAAATTGAAAAGCTGAAGATATTGTTAAAAGAAATATATTCGCTCTTAAAGGATGTAAACCAAAAAGATTTAAATCAAGAAAAAGAAGGTGAAAAATATCACATCAACTTAACTGTTTTTAAAAATAGTTAAAACGGGTGGTGAGTATAGTTTTGATATTACTTAAACAGCAATCCTCCTTCTATTTTTTTTTAGGCCAATTTATTTCACGCTTTGGTGACGGAGTAACTACTACTATTATTTTGTATATTATTGGAACTATGTCGGAAGATCCTTTTTTAATTGGTCTTGTTCTTTTTGCACAATATGGTCCTATGCTTTTATTTGGATTTTTTACTGGAACAATAGCAGACAGATTTCCTAAACATTATCTAATGATCGGAACTGATTTATATCGGGCCCTTGTTATGCTAGCCATGGTTTTCTCAACACATTTTATTTGGTTATTAATTGTTTTAGTTTTCCTCTCTGGTATTGGAAATTCAATTAATTATCCAGCCAGATCTTCATTTATTCCTCATTTAGTTGGGGAACAGCATATTACAGAAGCTTTAAGTATTTCTCAAAGCATTAATTCAATTATGCAAATTGCCGGACCAGGTATAGCAGGGATATTGCTTGTTCTTGCATCTCCCTCCAATATACTCATGATTGATGTTGTAACTTTCTTGTTATCAGCACTTTTTACAGGTATCACCGTCAAATTGATTAAATATAAACAAACATTCAGCGAAAATCATCGTCCAAATCCATCAATATGGAGCGCTGCAAAAGAGGGGATAAAAACAGTTTTTGAATTGGCACCACTTACATTTCTCATTGCTTTGATCATGCAACTTATGTTTGCTGTGGGTATTTTTAACACTACATCTACTTCGTTATTGCTGCAGGTGTTCGATGTTTCCAGTTTTCATTATGGCATGATTGAGGCTATGGTAGGTGCAGGTGCATTCATAGGTGCTGCAATGGGCCCATTTTTGTTAAGACATTTCAAGCCGGGTCATCTCCTCTTTTTTTCAACAGCCTTAATGGGTGTATGGATGATTTTGATTGTTCCTTTACACCAGTTTTCTCACGTTTATACTATTCCGTCTTTATATGTTTGGGTCTCCATAATCGGATTGATTAATGCGTTCCTCAGTATCCCAATAAGCAGTTTGTTTCTTGGTCTAACGCCAGATATTTATAGAGGTAGAGCAATGGCTATTTTACAGATGTCGTCTAATACTGGATTGCTACTAGGGATAGTAATTTCGGGACTACTTTCCAAATTTTGGGGGTCCATATTCGTAACTGCCATTTCCGGTACTTTACTAATTCTAATTTCGATCATCACAATTAATATGAGGGGGTTCAAGGCACTCCTAACGATTGATAAGAAAGTAAAGAAAGAGCCTCTGCCAAAATAAAAATATACCCTTGAGCGAGGCTCTGGAAAATTAATTATCCCGATTTTTTTGCCTTTTCATCCAGATTTTCAATTCAATAGAAGTAAAACGGTCATTTTCCTTCAAAAAAAGGGCATACGTATCCCGCCTTCACAAAATGGGTTTTTTTCACTACCCTTTGTGGAAAGGAAACGCTCATTTTACTTATTCACATATCCACCTGTGAATAACTTAATTTGCTCTTTGCAGTCGATTGCGTGTCCATCCACAATTGGCCTTTCCAGTCTGATAGTACGCCATATTTGCCATGATATGCATAGATATCATGCATCGATCTACATGAGCTTCAACTGCCTGTTTCCCACGCTTGTGAACACGACGGAGACTGTATCCGTCTTTTAGAACGCCAAAGATTCTTTCGATGATCGTCCTGGCACTATATAACACTTCAAATGTGCGACCATGTTGCGGCAACTCGACATCTACTTGAGGCGTTTGATCAAAGTCTATCCTAAATACTCTTCCTTGTGCTGCCCCATTACAACATTCCGCGTGATTCGCTAGCGGGCAGGTGAGACCTTCTTGCTTGGCATTTGGATGAAATACAGGACAAGTGTAAATAAGCCCCCCAACCCCCCGAATCTTCGGGGGGCTCCCATTTGGATGAAATACAGGACAAGTGTAAATATATTGCCCCTTTGCCCGATCAGATCCTCTAAGTTCCATTTTATGTCCACTGATACAGATGGGAGTGCCGTACCGGTTGATTTTTTCAATCCCCCGGGCGGTAGTTGGTTTATCTTTACGGTTCCGTGGATTGATCGGTGCCACCAATTTCGCCTGTAATACATCCTTTGTCACTTTTTGATTTTCCGGCGTTTGGTAGATTCCATCTGCCAGGATAAAGCTCAACTGCTCAGCCATCTCGGGGTGCTCTGTCTTAAACGTTTCCAATGTCGGTTCTAATGTTTTCCCATCGGGTGTATTTCCTTTAAATACTTCCCGCGTCAAAGGCAAACCGGATCTCACCCCGCATACCATTGATAATTTATGCGCAATATAGGAAACTGCATTACTTTTACGCATTACCCCTACATTGTCGTCCGTAAGGACTTTGGGGCAATCGCAATCACCCTCACAAGAACACGTCTTCCTTGTTTTATTCAAGGTTGCTTCTGCCTCTATATGCGATGTATCCACGGCGGCTGCTTCCTCATTCGTTTCAACCACGCCTTCCCCTTTATTATATTCAACAACCAATAGCCGGGCTTTTTCCCAAAGACCATTTGTTGTCATGATTTGATCAAAACGAGCAAAGGAACGGTAGCTCGGAATTTTCTCCGTAAATCCACACATGGTGGCAAATAGCGGGTTTGATTTCACTTGCAAATAGGGCTTGCTGAATAAGCAAAAATTCCAGATTTGACAAGGATTTTGGCTACTTTTGTCGAATATAAAGTGTAAGGATTTCAAAGGAAACACGTAAAAAACCTTGCACTTGGAGGCTGTTACGATGTACAAAAAGACCGAACATCAATTAACTTTTGTAGATGATTTTTTTCTACCATTCGGTGGGAAATTAAATAAAGAAAATCGCTGGGTCCGTCTTGCTGAAATGATTCCTTGGTGGATGGCCGAAGAAAAGTATGCCAAGTCCTTCAAGAAGAAATTCAAAGGCGAAAAGGCTTATTCTGTCAGAATCGCTCTTGGGGCTCTTTATATCAAAGAACGGCTTGGGCTGTCTGACCGGGAAACAGTCGAACAGATCACAGAAAACCCGTATCTTCAGTATTTTATCGGCTTGCCTGAATTCCAGGAAAAAGCCCCATTCGACCATTCTCTGATGACTCGTTTTAGAAAACGTTTGGGCGCAAATATCATCAACGAACTGAATGAATGGATCGTTCTGGAAGAACAAAAACGCCAATTGGAAGAAGCATCTAAGGAAAACGACAACAATGATGATCAGGATCACGACGATGAAGATCATGATGATGAAGATCGTAATGATCATGATCATGATCGTGGCGATCTTCAGCCTTCCGGTTCCGATTCAGAAAAGCATTCAACTGAATCGGCTTCTCCCAAAACGAAGAACAGAGGAAAGCTCATTTTGGACGCAACCTGTGCACCGGCTGATATTGCTTACCCTACAGACCTCGGGTTGTTGAACGAAGCCCGTGAGAAATTGGAACATATCATTGATGTCCTGCATGAACCACACAAAGGGAAATTACGTAAGCCACGGACCTACAGAAAAAGAGCCCGCAAGGACTATCTTTCTGTCGCTAAGCAACGTAAAGCTGGCGCCCGGAAAATCCGGAAAGCTGTAGGCAAACAGCTCGGATATGTGAAACGAGATCTGGAGATCATTAAAAATCTTGTTTCCCAAAGCTCTCTGTCTCTTTTAAGCAAAGATGAATACAGGCAACTTCTCGTGATTCATGAACTTTACCGCCAACAGGCAGAAATGTACAAAAAGAAAACACACCGGGTTGACCACCGGATTGTAAGCATTTCCCAGCCACATGTCCGTCCAATTGTGCGCGGCAAGGCAAAAGCGAACGTGGAGTTCGGTTCAAAAGTCGCCATCAGTGTCGTAGATGGTTATGCCTTGATTGAGCACCTCGACTGGGAAAATTACAATGAAGGGACCACTCTCAAGGAATCTGTTGAAAACTACTACAACCGGTTCGGATTTTATCCGGAAGCGATCTTGGCAGATAAAATTTACCGAAACCGTAATAATCTGGCATACTGCAAATCTCTTGGCATTCGTCTGAGTGGGCCAAGGTTAGGACGCCCATCCAGAACGGAAGACAAAACCTTGGAACGCGTCGCAAGGCAGGATGCCTCTGAACGTAATGCCGTTGAAGGCAAATTTGGCGAAGGCAAGCGCAAGTATGGGCTGGGCCTTATTCGAGCACGCCTTCAGGAGACCAGCGAAACAGTAGTAGCCCTTCAATTCCTCATACTGAATCTGGAGCGCAAGCTCAGGGTTCTTTTTTTGAAATTTTTACACAACACTATTTTATATTTTGATAATCGGAATTTGGCTTGTATCTGACCAAATTTGATTCGTTCAGCAAGCCCCAAATAGACACTCTCCACCATCACTTCAATATACTGTAAAGAGGCCAGTTCAAAAGCACGAAAAAAGGGCATGAAAGGATGCGTTTTTCTCCCAGTGGAAGGGAGATGAAATAATGAAGACGCAGACTTGTCTTCTTCCTCCGTTATTGAAAATAGTGCCGGTTGTATTTCATTAGAAGGATCATGTGCTCTTTCATTTTTTAGGTGCAAATATAAAAGGGTGTAGTATTCTCGTTCAATCGGCTTAAAAATCTCCCATGGGAAACACATGGCTGGAATGACAAATGGTATATCGGCATAGTCTTGCCAATTGTGGGGAATCAAATTTTGTTGTATTGAAAAGTCTCTGGTTTGTGTTAGAATAGAAATAGTCATGAAATCACTCCCTGGATATTTGGTGGTACTTATATCTTAACAAAGGAGTGGCTTTCATGGCTCTTTTTTTTCAAAAAAATCATCCTTTTCCGTTTTACAATATTTACCACAGGAATGAGTAGCTTAATCTATTGAAACCCGACCAAAATGGAAAAATTTAGATACTTATAATAAATAAATTTACCCCATTAAAATCAAAAACTCACAATTTCTTTTTACATTTGTCATAATGTTCATACAAACGTCTTTTTTCTTTAGTGGAATAAATCAACGACCTTTAATTGTCTGACTGCTTACAGTTTCAGGGGATATAGCATTTTGGAAAGCCCTAGTTAACGAAAGAAGTATTGCCGGACGGCACGACAAACAGCTATACGTATGATGCAGTTGGAAACCGGACGCAGGCAACGGTTTTATGAAAAATACTTGAACATCTATTGATCTTTGGAATTCTATTGATAGTACAAATTTATTTAGAAGAACATGAGATTTTGCCGCTACATGCTTTTAAAATAAGAGGCGATTTTAGTTGGACTACATTCCTTTTATAAGGAGCAATCTAAAGAGAGGGAAAAAATATACCGGTATGGCGGTTCTGAAAACGAATGGCCGGATCATCAATTATCGAAAGAAGTATTGCCGTACGACACAACCGGCATATACAGGAAAAGTTCCTCAATGAATCTGTTAAAAAACCAAAAATTGCTCAGACGCCTTCATCGGGGATTGCCATAACGTCATTCAAAAGCAAAAAATCGTGCTGCCGCCAGGGCCGGAAACAGGCCAAGGCGGCTTAGGCACGGGGATTTTCTTTAATCGATCGTTATCAGGCCATCTGTTGCTTTTGTCTGCAGACTGGCCATGATTTGTACGCCGGAACTTGTGCCGATCCGTTCGGCGCCTGCTTTGATCATCGCAAGGAACGTTTCGGCGTCGCGTATACCGCCTGCAGCTTTCACTTTTACATCGTCCCCGACAATTTCTTTCATAAACCGGACATCTTCTATTGTGGCTCCGCCTGTTCCGAACCCGGTAGAAGTCTTAATAAAATCGGGCTTCACCTTTCTGGCAATCCGGGCCAGCGCTTCGATTTCATCTTTTTCCAAATAGCAGTTTTCAAAGATCACTTTTGAAATGACACCTTCTTCCCTGCAAATGTCCGTAATGGTTTCCATCTCTTTTTCGATATAACGGTAGTTCTTATTTTTTACTTCGGACAGATTCACGACATAGTCAATTTCGTCTGCCCCGTCTTCGATCGCATCTTGTGTTTCGAACACTTTGGTTTCAAGCGTGGTCTGCCCGAGCGGGAAAGAAATGGCTGCGCCGACATGGATATCTGTACCTTCCAGCAAGTGTCTGCAAAGGGTAGTTTGGACGGAGTTAATCGCCACCATTTTAAAATGGAACTGCTGCGCCTCCCTGCAAAGTGATTCCATTGCCGCTTGATCCGCGAACGGTTTTAAATTGGTATGGTCAATCATTTGTGCCAGCTGGTCAATTGTATAACGTTTCATATTCTTCATTCCTTTCATCATCCATCAATACCATCATAACGCAAATTGCATGAAAAAGGGTTTGTCGGTTTTACGGCAGCGAAAAAATGCAACCGCTTTAAAAATGTGTATTAATATCTTTTGCATATGGACTAATACAGTTTTGTGCAAATCAAGCATTTTATAATTTTTTTCATGCAAAAACCTTGTTTTCATCACATATATAGGTTTAATATATAAATGTGAACTTTTTATGAACAAATATAGTACAGATTCATTTTTTACTATAACAGTTTGTATACCGAATGCCGAAAGGTGCAAGAACAGCGAAGAAAGAAGGGATCATTGGCCAGGTTTGCCGCAATGCGAATAAAGGAATTAGGAGATTAAAAGTCGGCATTTAGGGGATATTAACGAAAAATAAATGGAAAAGAAGGGGATTGACAAATGGCAAAAACGATAGCGGATTTGCTGATTGATTCATTATTAAATGCAGGTGTAAAAAGAATTTATGGGATCGTCGGGGACTCTTTAAATGCAGTGCTCGACTCCATCCGGCGTTCCGGGCGGATTGAATGGGTCGGCGTGCGCCATGAAGAAGTGGCCGCTTTTGCAGCCGGCGCAGAGGCTACCTTAAATAACAGCATTGCGGTTTGCGCAGGCAGCAGCGGCCCTGGAAACTTGCACCTTATCAATGGGCTGTATGACTGCAACCGTTCGCGTGTGCCGGTATTGGCGATTGCCGCCCATATTCCGAGCAGTGAAATCGGTAGCGAGTATTTCCAACAAACACGGCCTGAATTGATTTTCAAAGACTGTGCGCATTTTATTGAAACAGTACAACGCCCGGAACAAATGCCTTTAATGGTAAATATGGCGATGCAACAGGCGGTCGCAAACCAAGGCGTTTCCGTTCTTGTTTTGCCTGGCGATGTTGCAGGCCTGGATGACAACGTAGCAGTGCCGCAAGTGCCGGTCCACGTTGCCAAACCGGTCGTGAAACCGTCGGAAGAAGATTTAACACAGCTTGCTTCTTACTTAAACGAAGGGAAAAAAGTGACGCTGCTTTGCGGTGCGGGTTGCCAGGGTGCCCATGACGAAATTATGGAACTGTGCAATAAATTGAAATCGCCAATGGTCGTTGCACTGCGCGGTAAGGAGTTTTTGGAATACGATAATCCTTACTTTGCAGGGTTGACAGGCTTGATTGGATATTCTTCCGGCTATGACGCCATGATGGAATGCGATACGCTGCTGATGCTCGGTACAGACTTCCCGTACCGCCAATTCTATCCGAAAAACGCAAAAGTGTTGCAGGTTGACATCCGTTCCGAACATTTGGGACGCCGGACCCCGCTGACACTCGGCGTTGTCGGAGATGTAAAAGATACAGTTGAAGCTTTGCTTCCAATGATTCAGGAAAAAGACAACAGCAAGCATCTTGAAAAACATGTCAAAGCTTATCAAAAAGTAAGAGAAGATCTCGATGAATTGGCTGTTGGCAAACCTGGACGCAAACCGATCCACCCGCAATATTTGACAAAGCTGGTCAGTGATCTGGCAGATGAAGATGCTATCTTCACTTGCGATGTGGGTACACCAACGTTGTGGGCAGCACGTTATGTGCAAATGAACGGCAAACGCCGCCTGCTCGGTTCATTTAACCACGGTACGATGGCCAATGCGCTTCCACAAGCGATCGGCGCGGCTGTTGCACAACCTGGTAAGCAAGTTATTTCGCTCAGCGGGGACGGCGGCCTGTCGATGCTGATGGGTGACATGTTAACGCTCCGCCAGCATAAACTTCCGGTTAAAGTCGTTGTCTTTAACAACACGGCATTAAGCTTTGTTGAACTGGAAATGAAAGCAGCCGGCTATCCGGAAACCGGAACAGGCCTTGACAGCCCGAACTATGCAGCCATTGCCGAAGCGATGGGCATGAAGGGGATCCGTGTGGAAGACCCGGCTGATCTGGAAGGGGCACTCCGTGAATCATTTGAACATGACGGCCCGGCCGTGATTGATGTTGCCGTAAACCGCCAGGAATTGTCCCTGCCGCCTAAAATTACGTATGAACAAGCACACGGCTTTACGCTGTGGATGCTGAAAGCCGTATTAAACGGCCGTGCCAATGAATTAATTGATTTGGCTAAAACAAACTTGATTCGATAATCAAAAATAAGCCCGGTATCCGTATGGGAAACCGGGCTTTTTCTTTTAAACAAAGGTTTTTTCATATTTTGGAGTGGTGTTTGTGGCTGCTATAAGCTATCGGAAAAGCGGGCCGGGCAAATGGTATGCGGGCTCTCGCGCACCCCGTCCAATACACAGAAGGGGGCGCCCCATCCGCCAGTTTCCGGCTTTTGGGGCGCCCCTTATTTATTCGTTTTCCAAATAGAGCACGTTCAGCAGTTTAAAGAACAGGCTTACGATAATGGCAACGACTGTTGCAAGCCCCATCCCGCTTAATGAGGCGGTGCCGATATTGATCGTTGCGCCGCTTAAGCCAACAGCGAGAACAAGGCAGGTCAGAATCAAATTTTGTGATTTTCCGTAATCCACTTTTTGTTCGACCAGCATCCGCAGGCCGCTTGCCGCAATGACGCCGAACAAGAGTAGAGAGATGCCGCCCATAACCGGCTGCGGAATCGATGAAATGAGCGCCGCCAATTTTCCGCAGAAGGAAAGGATAATGGCGAGGACCGCAGCGCCGCCGATCACCCATGTTGAGTAGACACGCGTAATTGCGAGCACACCGATATTTTCGCCGTACGTCGTATTTGGCGTGGCACCGACAAAACTGGATATAATTGTGGAAATTCCGTTTCCGAGCAAAGACCGGTCAAGCCCGGGGTCCTTGGTTAAATCTTTTTTGACAATATTGCCTGTAACGATTAAGTGGCCGATATGTTCCGGAATGATGACGAGCGCTGCCGGCGCAATCATCATGATGTCGGACCAGTTCAGTTTGATTGGATAGTACGTTGGCAATGAAATCCAGGCTGCCTCCTGGACGGGTTTGAGGTCGACAATCCCGAATGCCAGGGAAATCAAGTAGCCGCAAATGATCCCGATTAAGATCGGAATGATTTTAAGAAAGCCGCGCAGGGTGACCCAGCAGACTACTGTAATGGCAAGTGTTAATAAGGAAACCGTGATGGTCTGCGGGTCCGGGCTCCAGTGTTTCACGGAAGCACCCGACTGGACAAGGCCTGCCATCTGGGCAGCGGTCGGGACAAGCTGGAGCCCGATAACGGCTACGATCGCGCCCATTGCAGCAGGCGGAAAGACAACCTCAATCCAGCCCGTGCCGGCAATTTTAACGATAAGCGCAATGATGACAAGAATAATGCCGACTGCAAGGAATCCGCCCAATGCGTAACTGTATCCGGTAAGGCCCGCATGTTTTGCAAGAACGGCAAATACCGGCGAGATGAAAGCAAAGCTGGACCCGAGATAAGCCGGGATTTTTCCTTTTGTTATCAGGATATAAAGCAGCGTCCCGATCCCGTTCATGAATAA
The DNA here is from genome assembly GCF_038593015.1 of Weizmannia sp. FSL W8-0676. NCBI lineage: Bacteria > Bacillati > Bacillota > Bacilli > Caryophanales > Bacillaceae > Heyndrickxia > Weizmannia sp. FSL W8-0676. Next base: position 3,228,066 of record NZ_CP151954.1, on the reverse strand, counting down.
AATGGTCGCAGGATCGACTTTAAACAGGACAGGAACGAGAACGGTCGAACCGAACATGGCAAACAAATGCTGAAAACTTAGCGGCAGGCTTTTGAGAAATGGCAGTTTTTGGTTGACTTGAATTTCATGCTGTTCCATATTTCTCCCCCTCAATGGATTGGTAAAATGCGAGGCAGGGGTTTTCCAGGAAGTGCCCTTTTGGCAAAAAGAAAGCACCTTGCCCGAATGAAAGCAAGGTGCATGGAAGTGCACATTTATCCGGAACCTTGCCAGCCTCACGGGACTGTTTTAAAGGCATTCATTCATCTTTTGTCCTTGCTATTATGGCAGTTCCAGCCGGGTTTGTCAATTCTTATTTTGCATTTGCCGGCTTTTGAACCGCGGGATGTGCCAAGTTTTCTATCGCCATGGTGCCCCCTTTCCCGGCGCTTTATCGGACTGGTGTTGGCTGTTTAGAAAGTTCTTTTCCCGATAACCTGTTGAGCGATGATTGCCCTCTGGAAAAAGGAGCCATCATACAAATCCTCAAGTCATCTTTCCTTGGAATAACACCACCTTTTAAAAGGCAGATGCTTTACTCTCCGTCCTCTTCGAAACTTATGCGAAGGCCTTTTATTTTTCTTAAACGATCCATTTCATACTGGTCATCGGTCAATATATAAGCCATTTGTTCATGTGCAATACTCACCAGCCATGGATTCTCCGATTTGTAAAAAGAAAGATCCTCAGGGAGTATTGGCTGTTCCCATCCGAACAGGGATTTAGAAAACTTTAGAATTTTATCCTTTGACAGTTCATTTGCGGAATAATAATATACATACGCCGTTTCACCATCCAACTCAGTCCCTGCCCATTTAGATGTTTCTTTCTTTTCTTTTAGAAAAGGATGCAATTCATTTAATACAGGATCGTAATCATTCAGTGGACCAAATTCTTTTCGAATCACCAAATGAAATATATCACATCTTTCAAATGCAAAATCGATTAAATCTTTATATACCTTATTTTTGGGATTTTTGTCTATATATATCAAACTTACCACTCCTCAACTCATTTAACTAGGGGCACCGAAAAAAGAATGGGCACCTGCTAGACGTATGCTTTTTCCATGTTTATACCCAGTAACTGGATGATAATGATAAAATTTGTTCTTGCCATTCGAATCTTTCTCTGCCGCAGTAACTTTTCCTATAGGGCTGGCGCTCTTTGCAATAGATTTAGCACGCTCTTTACTGTCGGACCAAGTATTATCATGGCTTTTCAACCTGCTCACCGCTTTTGATCGGGAAATTCCATCACCAATAAATAAGCCTTTTTTCTTATCAAGGTACGCTTTAAAATAATGATAGTTTTTGTTTCTCTTTTTTATAAACTCGGAGTATGCAATATATGTAGCTCCAGATATGGTTACTGCTAAAGAAGCAGCTAACAAATGTGAAAGTAATACTTCACCTATTTCAACTCCTATCGGAATTAAAAATGCAAACGATGCTTCGGCAACATTATTATCAAAGTAATATTTTTTATCTGTATCTAAGTCGATAAATACTGCTTTAATTTTGTCACCATAAGCATCTTCTATTTCAACAGCATATTTCTTTGTTAAGGTATTGCCACCATGTTCTGTTTCCTTGGAAGTTAAAGTAACTTTGTTTGTATCTTTATCCAACTCTGCAGTTACTGTTGCTTTATCGACATCATCTTGTATTTCTGTTATGTTATTAGAAGTATCATCAGTAAAATCAAAATTTTTCTCAGATATATCACTTTCTAATGTAGCATTATTATACTCAGAATTTCCAGTACTATCTTCTATATCTTTTGACGAGTTTTCACCAAAGTCGATATTATTGCGCTCTGCACTCTCGCTATTAATGTCTGTGCTTACTTTTAATGTGATTGAATTGGCAGTATCAGATACTTTTACTTGACTGCTATCTATACCTTGTTCTTCAAGTGACTTTTCAATGTTCTTAGAATTTATTTCATTCATATTTATGGAGTTATCGGCAAATGTTGCTTTTTGAGGTAAAAGACTCAAGAAAATTATTACTACAATAATGCAACTAATGAAACGTAGACTCCTCATTTTTCTCACCCCTTAATAAATTAACATCCTGTAGTCATACTTTGATTTACATTGAAGCTTTTTAATTGATATGCTTTTCTTTTTAATAGTTGTCATAACCTTCGCATGGGATGTCATATCGTAGCCGCTACCAATTAATAGTGAAAACAATCCTGTTACAAAAGCCGCAGACATAGAGGTGCCGTTATATAAAGAATAGGAATTGTGAATATTGGTACTTAATATATCCTTTCCTGGTGCTACGACATCCACTTTACCTTTCAATGAAAAGTTAAGTAAATTGTAATTCTGATCGAGAGAACCTACTGAAATAACATTTTTATATCTTGCGGGAAAATCGGCATTCCCAATATAGTTATTTCCAGCAGCAGCAACTACAATTATTCCGGAATTTATAGCTTTATTTACAGTTTTTCGTAACATATCAGAATCCGCCTTAAAGCCAAAACTAATGTTAATAATATTGACATGTTGTTCAATACACCAATTTATTCCTTTTACTACTGATTCCAATGTCCCTTTGCCTTTTTCGTCTAAAACTTTAACAGAATATAATATAGAGTCAGGATTTACCCCAATTACACCGATACTATTATCTTGTGCAGCAATTATTCCGGCAACAGCTGTTCCATGTCCCAAAACATCTTCAGTTTTGCTTGAACTTATCGAATTAATTGCATCAAATTCTTTTATAACTACATTTTGTAGATCAGGATGATTTTTTTTAATTCCGCTGTCAAGAATTGCGACTTTAACTCCATTTTTAATATTCAATCCTCTTTTTATTGTTGCCTTTACACCCCATGGAGTTATTTGTTTATTAGCATTTCTTTTAAGCAGGGTAAGATCGTCAACTTGTTTTGCATTCTTAAAGGGTTGTATACAATTTGTACTATTTTGATGTTCCCTTCCTTTCTGATAGTTTTTTTTAGAGATTTTAATGCTAATAAGTCCAATAGATCCGAATATTAATACAAACACTACTAATACAAAAACAAACATCTTAAACCATTTTGAAATATTGTTCCCCCCTTTCAATGAATTATATTTTATAGCAAGACTGTTTTTTTTGTCAACACAGTTTTTTGTTTTTTTTTAGAATATTTAATTGAATCTCTTAAATAGGGCTTGCTGAACGAATCAGATTCTGTCAGATACAAGCCAAATTGCGGTTATTAAAATATAAAATAGTGTTGTGTAAAAATTTCAAAAAAAGAACCCTGAGCTTCCGCTCCAGATTCATTATAAGGAATTGAAGGGCTACTACTGTTTCACTGGTCTCCTGAAGGCGTGCTCGAATAAGGCCTAGCCCATACTTGCGCTTGCCTTCGCCAAATTTGCTTTCAACGGCATTACGTTCGGAGGCATCCTGCCTTGCCACGCGTTCTAAGGTTTTGTCTTCCGTTTTGGATGGGCGTCCCAACCTTGGCCCACTCAGACGAATGCCAAGAGATTTGCAGTATGCCAGGTTGTGACGGTTTCGGTAGATTTTATCTGCTAAAATCGCTTCTGGATAAAATCCGAACCGGTTGTAGTAGTTCTCAGTAGTAGTTCTCAATAGATTCTCTAAGGGTGATCCCTTCATTGTAATTTTCCCAGTCGAGTTGCTCAATCAAGGCATAGCCATCTACAACGCTAATGGCGACTTTTGAGCCGAATACCACGTTCGCTTTTGCCTTGCCACGCACAATTGGACGGACATGCGGCTGGGAAATGCACACAATCCGGTGGTCAATCCGATGGGTTTTCTTTTTGTACATTCCTGCCTGTTGGCAGTATAGTTCATGAATCACGAGGAGTTGTCGGTATTCATCTTTACTCAAAAGAGACAGAGAGCTTTGGGTAATGAGATTTCCAATGATCTCCAGATTCCATTTCACATATCCGAGTTGTTTGCCGACAGCTTTCCGGATTTTCCAGACACCAGCTTTGCGTTGCTTAGCGACAGAAAGATAGTCCTTACAGGCCCCTTTTTCTGTAGGTCCGTGGATTTTGTAACTTTCCTTTGTGCGGTTCATGCAGTACATCAATGATATGTTCCAGTTTCTCACGAGCTTCGTTCAATAGCCCCAGGTCAGTAGGGTAAGCAATATTAGCCGGTGCACAGGTTGCTTCCAGAATGAGCTTTCCTTTGTTCTTCATTTTAGGAGACGCTGATCCAGTTGAATTCTTTTCCGAAGCAGAACCGGAAGGTTGATGATCATCATCGTTGTCATTTTCTTTAGATGCTTCTTCCGATTGGCGTTCTTGTTCTTCCAGAACAATCCATTCATTCAGTTCATTGATGATGTTTGCACCCAAACGTTTTCTAAAACGAGTCATCAGAGAATGATCGAATGGGGCTTTTTCCGGAATTCAGGCAACCCGATAAAATACTGAAGATACGGGTTTTCCGTGATCTGTTCGACTGTTTCCCGGTCAGATAGCCCAAGCCGTTCTTTGATATAGAGAGCCCCAAGAGCAACTCTGACAGAATAAGCCTTTTCACCTTTGAATTTTTTCTTGAAGGACTTGGCATACTTTTCTTCAGCCCACCAAGGGATTAATTCAGCAAGACGGACCCAGCGATTTTCTTTATTTAATTTTCCACCGAATGGTAGAAAAAAATCTTCTACAAAAGTTAATTGATGTTCGGTCTTTTTGTACATCGTAGCGGCCTCCAAGTGCAAGGTTTTTTACACGTTTCCTATAAAATCCTTACACTTTATATTAGACAAAAGTAGCCAAAATCCTTGTCAAATTTTTGTTTATTCAGCAATCCCTAATTAAGTAAACTTTTCTCTTGACTTCCAGCATAAAATGAATAAAATAGTTAGAGTACCGAAAGTTTACCCTCTCTAAATAATTGAAACGCTTTCTTTCTCCCGCTTGAGTGGCGGGAGTTTTCTTCAAAACTTCTGCCAAACGAAAAACCATCTGCATTTCCGGCATAGTTCCGGTATACAACGTTTACACTAACATCATGAATGGGGGATTGGAATGGAAACAATGAATACAAAAAATAGTTCTATCAGGATTGTCCCTTTTTTTGCGGTGATGATGGCTGGCGCACTGGTGGCGTTTTTAAACCAGACGCTGATTAATGTTGCCCTCCCGCAAATTATGAATCATTTACACATTTCCGCTTCTACGGCAAACTGGCTTTCTACGATTTACATGCTCACAAACGGGATTGTCATTCCGGTCACGGCGTACCTTATGAGCCGATTTACAACAAGACAGCTGTTTTTGTTCTCCATTGGGCTGTTTGCGGTGGGGACGCTGATTTGTGCAGTCGCACCAGGGTTTTCTGTGCTGCTCATTGGCCGGGTGGTCCAGGCGGCCGGAGCGGGGATTATTTTTCCGCTGATGACAAACGTCATTTTCGTGCTGTTTCCACCTGACCGGCGCGGTTTTGCAATGGGGATTTTCGGGGTCGCCATGAACTTTGCACCGGCAATCGGGCCGACGCTTTCCGGGTGGATTGTGGAAAACCACTCGTGGCGGACGCTGTTTTTCATTATTTTGCCGATCGCAATCATTGACTTGATCTTCGCTTTTGTTTTTGTAAAAAATGTGACGGAAACGAGCCGGCCGAAACTTGATAAAATCGGTGTTATTTTGTCTTCGCTCGGTTTCGGCGGTATTTTATACGGATTTTCAACCGGCGGCACGAAAGGCTGGGACAGTGTGGAAGTAATGACGACGCTGGCAGTCGGGGTGATTGCTTTCGGCTTGTTTGTCTGGCGCCAGTGGGTCATAGACCATCCCATTTTGGAATTCCGCATTTTCCGTTATCCGGTGTTTACGTTAACGATGGTGATTAATATTATTGTGACGATGGCATTGTTTTCGGGTATGATTTTAATGCCGATTTATATGCAAAACGTGCGTGGTTTCTCGCCGCTTATGTCCGGGCTGATGCTTTTGCCGGGCGGGGTCATCATGGGGATTATGTCGCCGATTACAGGGCGGCTGTTTGACCGCTATGGTGCAAAATGGCTTGCTTTAATCGGGCTTGCCATTACCATTGTGACTACTTTTGCATTGACCCGTCTGAAATTGGATACATCTTTTACTTATGTCGTCACCATTTATACGATCCGTAGTTTCGGGATTTCTATTTTGATGATGCCGATCTTTACGGCCGGGTTGAATGACCTGCCGCTTGCGATGAATAAATACGGCACTGCGATGGTGAACACCTTCAGGATGGTAGCAGGCGCTGTCGGGACGGCCTTTTTTGTCTCGGTCATGACGAATAAAGGGATTGCGCATACGAAGGATATTATGGTCTCCAGTCAAATTTCCCCTGCGGATAAAATTCATGCGGCGCTTGCTGCAAGGCAGGGAACGGTGATGGGGATCAATGATGCCTTTATGGTTGCCACCTACCTGGCTGTGATTGCCTTTATTCTTGCTTTCTTTATCCGGAAAACCATCCCGCGCGACAGCCTTCCGGAAAATACAGCCCAGCAGGTAAAACCGATAACGGAATCATAATCAAAACGCGGTGTCCTAAAGCCGGCAGTAGCTGGCGAAAGGACACCTTTTTATCTTGTCCAACGGCATGAAAGAGGCCTGCCTTTTTATTCTGGTGCAGCGGGGTGTTCAAACTAGCCCTCTCTGAAATGATTTTAAAATCTCTGCAAATGCCTGTTTGGTTTTGGTGGAAAAATATAAATAGGGCTTGCTGAACGAATCCGACGCTGAGTTTGTGCCCAATTTATCTGCAACCTCTGTCTCAAAATATAGAAGAATCCATTTGCGAAAAGGGGTGATTTGATCTTCTCCGGACGTTGAATCGGCTTTCGCGTGCAGGCATTTCCCTGGATTTGTTGTAAACCCTTGCATTTAAATGATCGCCAAAGCTGTCAGCATCCTTGCCAAATCTAGGAATCTCGCTTATTCAGCAAGCCCTAAATACAAAAAAACCGCTGGAAATTCACCTATTCCAACGGTTTTTTTCATTTCTGGTCTTTTTAAAAGTCCCGGCAGTCGAAATATCGGCTATTTTGGCTACGCTCTTGCTTCAAACCGTTTTGCAATTTCAACAATGACCTGGACGGCTTTTTCCATTGTTTCCACTGAAACGTATTCGTATTTGCCGTGCATGTTTTCCCCGCCGGCAAAAATGTTTGGCGTCGGCAGCCCCATGTAAGACAGCTGTGACCCGTCCGTGCCGCCGCGGACAGGAGAGATGACCGGCTCAATGCCAAGGCTCTTCATGGCGTCATGCGCAATATCGACAATTTCCTTTACCGGTTCAATTTTTTCTTTCATGTTGTAATATTGGTCAGCCAATTCCAGCGTAATGTTATCTTCGCCGTATTTTTCTTTTAAGCGGTTGACAATCGACTGGAGGTTTGCCTTTTTTGCCTCGAATTTTTCGCGGTCATGGTCGCGGATAATGTAGTACAGTTTTGTTTGCTCGACATCTCCGTGGATGGACAGGAGATGATAAAATCCTTCATAACCTTCCGTCCGTTCCGGCACTTCATCCTCGGGCAGGAGGTTGTGCAGTTCCATCGCAATTTTTGCCGAATGGACCATTTTCCCCTTTGCGCTCCCAGGGTGGATATTATTGCCGCGGACTGTAATTTTAGCGGAAGCGGCGTTAAACGTTTCATATTCGAGTTCACCGAGCGGGCCGCCATCCATCGTATAGGCAAAATCGGCACCGAACGTTTTCACATCAAATTTATGCGGCCCTCTGCCGATCTCTTCATCCGGGGTAAAGGCGACCCTAATTTTGCCGTGTTTGATTTCAGGGTGCTTCAGCAAATAGTCCATGGCCGTCATAATCTCCGCCACGCCGGCTTTGTCATCGGCGCCGAGCAGCGTCGTGCCGTCCGTTGTAATCAAAGTCTGGCCGATATAATTTTTTAAGTTCGGGTATTCATCCGGAGATAGGACAACCCCTTGCTCTTTGTTCAAAACGATGGCCTTCCCGTCATAGTTTTCGATAATCTGCGGGTTGACGTTTTTTCCCGTAAAATCTGTCGCCGTGTCGACATGTGCCAAAAATCCGATGACCGGGACTTCTTTATCTGTATTGCCAGGCAAAGTGGCAAAAAGATAGCCGTTTTCATCCAGATGGACTTCCTCCATGCCGATCGATTCCAGCTCATCGCGAAGCATGCGAAGGAGTGTCCATTGCCCGTCTGTGGAAGGGCAATGGACACTCTCTTCGTTAGACTGTGTGTCGACCTTAACGTATGTAGTAAATCTTTTCATTAACGCTTCTTTCATTATCTTCACTCCTCATTTTCGGTATGTCTATATTTTACCAAACCCGGCCCAAAAGCTTGTATTTATTCGCAATATTTTTGGTAAAACGTTCCGAGCGCATATTTGTAGTTGGGATGCCATGGTTTGTCTTTTCCGCAATAATGGATAAATACGGTGTGCTTTTTAATCCACTCTATGTCCTGTTTTTTAATAAATGCGGCACGTTCAAAAAAACGGGCGTCATAGTTATACCGGTAGCTTTCGGCAGGTTTTATTTTGTTCCAGAACAGGGCATTGAATACGTCCTGGTCGGGCAGGAGCAGCTTCAGTTTATTTTCCTCAATGAATTGAAAGATTTCCTTCACTTTCACATGCTGCCGGATCAATTCCAAATTCATAAGGAGGACGCCGGTGTTAAAATACCCTTTTGCATTCGGGGTCCGTAGGCGCAGTTTATTGATCAGGCGGGTCTTTTTTGCCGAGTGCTCATGTTCGGATGCAATAAAAAAATGCCCTTCAAAATCTGAGTAATAAAATGCGGCGGCGGGGTTGATACAGACGATATCGGGATCGAGATAAAGAATCCTGTCAAGATGCGCCGGCAAAAACAAGTGGGCAGTAAGCCGGTAGTACATTTCTGAAGTGTAATGCCTGAGGACCGGCGCATCTTTAAACAGATCCGGCGGAATCCGCACCGGGAAAAAATGGTGCCCTTTCTCTTCAATATAGTGATGCAGCCCGGAAAGTTTTTCTTCAGAAATGGTGGAATGTAGCAGGTAGATCGAAAACGCTTCTTCAGGATTGTTTTGGACAAGAGAGTTTATTAACACTTTCAGGGGAGGGAGGTAATTTTCATTTAACGTAACAAGGATATTCATGGCTTTTCCACCTTTTGGCTGTAGTTTCAACTACTTCCATGATACAGGTTTCTTTTTCTGCTAACAATCCTTTTGGGTTCCGGGTACGGGCCTTTTTCATCGTACAATCATCACTGCCCGCTCGTGCCCTTATAGGTGAGAAAACATTGCACCCTCCGGCGTTTCCACAGAAAAAAAGCCTGCCATTAAAATGGTCAGGCTCTGAGAAGCGACAGTCTTTCCCAAGGCTTTGAAAGCCAGCGCCGGGTGGCAAAGATGCCCCGGAACCATTCGTCAATGCCCTGGGCAATCCAAATGCCGAGCAGCCCAAGCCCGAAATGCACCCCAAGGACATAGCTTAAACCGGCTGCAAATACCCACATGGAAAAAATGCCAATCATGACCGGGAAGCGGACATCGCCTGCTGATTTCAGGGAACTCATCAGCACGATATTCATGGCCCGCCCCGGTTCTGTAAAAACAATGGCCCAAAGAATCGGGATGCTGACGGCGAGAATGTCTTCGCTTTTCGTAAACACGTGCAAAACAGGCGAGCCGATGAGCGCAATCACAAGCGAAGTAAAAAAAGAAGCCATCATTGCAATCTTTAAAGTTTTCATCCCGCGCTTCAGGGCGCGTTCATACGTTTTCGCACCGACATACCGGGCGACAAGCAGCTGGGTGCCGGATGCAATGGCAAGGGTAAACAGATAACAGATCATCGAAATATTATTTAAATAAACGCGCGCAGCCAGGGATGCTTCCCCGAGTACGGCGATAAACCCGGTAATCACCAGCTGGGAAAACTGGTAGGAAAAATTTTCGCCGGCCGAGGGAATTCCGATCTCAAGCAATGCACGGATATCTTCTTTCTTTATAGAAATGATATCACGGATGCCCATTTTCAATGTGAGCCTGCGGTAGACAAGGAAAAGAAGCGCCGATACCGCAAAAACGCGGGCAACCACAATGGCCCACGATACCCCGATGACGCCTGTAACCGGGAGCCCGAAAATGCCCGTAATGGCCAAAATGTTCCCGAAGATGCTGATTAAATCCATTATAACGGTGACAAGCATCGACTCTTTTGTATAACCGTGGCTCCTCAGCACTGCGCTTAAAGCAAGGGAGATGGACTCGAGAAACAGGGAAGCCCCGCAAATTTTGACAAATGTCAGCGCGTATTGATAAACCCTTCCGTGAATGTCGAAAAACCCGAGGAGCAGTTGCCCAAACAGAAAAACAAAAAGCCCAACGGCAAGGCCGAACCAAAAATTCAGCCCGAAAGCGGAATGGGCGACCTGGCGCGCCTCTTTCATTTTCCCGGCGCCAAGATTCTGCCCGATCAGGATAATTGCGCCGACGGATGTGACATTAAAAATGAGAATAAACATATTCAACAGCTGGTTGGCCACGCCCACCCCGGCAGCCGCATCATCGGCGTAGTGGCCGAGCATAAGGGTTGCGATGATCCCGATCCCCATATGCAAAGAAAGCTCAATAAAGAGCGGCCAAGAAATCTGAAACAGGGTCTGGTCTTTGTAATATTGCTGTTGTGTTGTCAACAATTTCCCCCCTTTTATATGATACCCCCAGCCTTTTATACCGGTTTTGTTGCCAGGCCTGGTGGATGTTCATTCTTCAATACTATGAAACATTGTAGCCTTTATTGCCGCACTGTCAATTGGAATTTTGGAAAAACCCGTGAATTTTTTATGGAGGAGCGGATATTGCTCCTATTTGCGTATTTGTTTGCATGTTTTCAAATCTGTTTACATGTTTACACAAGCGCAAACACTTGTATACAAAAATGCAAACTTGTTTGCAAAGCTGTAAACATGGCTTTATGGCAACATTTTTCAAAAGTTTACAAGCCGCAAACAAGTTTACATTTTCGTTAAAAAAGTTCAGAGTATTGATTATTTTTATAGACTCAGATATTCTTAGAGTAAGCCAAAGAAAGCGATACAGGGAGGAAAAATGAATGGGAAAGACGCGGATTGCCGCAGTCGATGTAGGCAATGATTCTTTAAAAGGCATTTTTGGAAAAATGGAGTATGAGCTCAATATCCCGAACGTCATCGCGCGGGATATAGAAGACCGGCCGGTAATCGGCATTGAGGAACTGGACAGCAAAGATCCGCTTGAAGGCATCCATGTAAAAGTCCACTCCCCTGCTTTAAAGGAAAATAACGTGATTTACCGTGTCGGGGAGCTCGCAACCAAAAGTGATAATGCAACCGAACTGGACCCTGGGAGCAGCAAATCGGAAGAGGACCAGACCCTCGTCCTGCTTTTTACAAGCCTTGCGCTTGACGCAGTAAGGGAAGAAAACGCCAAAGTTTTTACTCGCAACCAGAATGTGATTGATGCCAATTACACACTTGGGACAGGCCTGCCGCTCCGCGAAGTAAAAGAGGGGAAAGATGCGGGCTACCGGTCGCAGTTGCTTGGATCCGTCCACCAGGTGGAATTTCTTGTCACGCCGAAATACCAGGGATTGAAAGTCAACCTGAAATTTGACGAAATCAAAGTGTATCCGGAAGGCTTTGCCGCTTTTATCAATCTCGTCATGGATAACGATTTAAACATCATTAACCGCGATTTGATTGATAAACGCATTTTGATCCAGGATATCGGCGGCCTCTCAACGGATATCGCCGTGATCAAAAACAGGACAGTCGATGATGACCGGGCGCAGGGCTTTAATCTCGGCGTATCAGAAGCGCTTGAACAGATCCGTGAAGAAATCCGCGTCAAATACGGGGTCGAACTGGACAGCCGCCGCGATGTGGTCGATATTATCACGAAAAAGCATGACCGCAACCATATTATGGTGAAAGGCAGCCGGACAAGCGTGCACGACATTACAGACCGCATCCTGTTTGACCTTGCGAAGAAACAATACCGTCTGCTCCGGAACGTTTGGCAGAAAAACTCGCAAACAGAGATTTGCTATTTTGTCGGCGGCGGTTCTGTTGTCCTAAAAGATTACTTAAAAACGTTGAACAACAGCCTTGATGGCTACAATATCGATTTCTTTGAAGATGAAAAAGAGAGCATCTGGATGATGGCCAATGCTTACTACAAATTAATTTCGGATTATGTGAGGAAAAACAATAAACCGGAAGACAAAGGAAAGAAACCGGTCGAATCCAAATAAGGTGAAAAAATATGGAAAATCAAAGCGGGATGAAGCGGGGCCAGACGATTGCGTTCCGGATCCCCCAGGATACGCCCGATCATATTTTAAAAGAGTTGTCAAAGTTAAAAGAAAAAGAGAAACGGAACTTCTCCGCCAAAATAGCCGGGTATGTGATACAGGGCGTGAACCAGTCGCTCGTAAAAGACAAAGAAACGATTACAATTCCGCTGCCGCGCAAACTGACAAAAGTGCAGCATGACTGGCTGAAGCACGAACATTCGGAAGCAATGCTCGGCAGCATTGTTTACGAGCTGATTCAGGATCCGCTCCGGGCGACTTCGCTTTTTGCTGCCCTCTCGAAACAACCTGTTTCTATGGATGATACGCTTTTTTTACAGGAAGACGAATTGCCGCAAACCAGTGGAGAAGCAGACCCGGAACCGGTTCAATCCGGTGGTGAGCCGCCCGGTTCGGATGATCTTGATGCGTTCGACTGGAGAACTGCCGCCGCCGAACCGGCACCCCCTGAAGCGGAAGCGCCGGAAAAAGAAGAAGATGCGGAAGACCTGCTCGGGGATTTTCTCGCCAGCATGAATAAATGAAGGGCGCAGGGTGAACCCCTGTGCGCCTGAAAACTTGTACGAAATGTAAGGGGATGGAACAGATGGAAAATATAATCGAAGTTGCTGGTGTGAGCCTGGTGCGCGATGGCAAAAAACTGCTCTCGGACATTCACTGGACGGTCAAAAAAGGGGAGCACTGGGCTGTCCTCGGCTTAAACGGTTCCGGCAAAACCACTTTGCTCAATATGATCAACGGGTATATCTGGCCGACAAAGGGCAGCATCAAGGTGCTCGGCAAAGCGTTCGGAAAAACAAGCCTGCCGGAACTGCGGAAATCAATCGGCTGGGTCAGCTCCTCCATCCAGGAAAGGATACCGCGCACCCAGCTTGCACGCGATGTGGTCATCAGCGGCAAATATGCATCGATCGGGCTGTATGAAGCGGTGGATGCAGAAGACGAAGAAAAAGCCTTGCGCTTGATGGAACAATTGCATTGTGCCGCCCTTTATGGCCGTGCTTATGGACATTGTTCGCAAGGAGAGCGGCAGAAGCTTTTAATCGCGCGCGCGTTAATGGCGGAACCGCGCATCTTAATTTTGGACGAGCCTTGCAACGGGCTGGATTTATTTGCCCGGGAAATTTTGCTGGAAAGTGTGGAAGAGCTGGCAAAAGATGAGAACGGCCCGGCGCTTGTATATGTGACGCACCATCCGGAAGAAATTTCCCCCGCTTTCCAAAAGACATTGCTGATCAGGAACGGGGAAGTTTTCCGGCAGGGCCGCACGTCCGAGATGATTGAAAAACAAGTGCTTTCCCGCTTTTTTGAGCATGAAATTCAGGTGGAGTGGCGCGGAAACCGGGCTTTGTTTCAAGTTGTCTGATGATTGGAAAACAAAAAAATATAAAATAATGAATTGACAAATCCCGAGCCGTCCACTAATATTTAAATATAACAAATGAATAACTTATCCAGAGAGACTGAGGGACAGGCCCGATGACGTCCAGCAACCTTCAAATCTTTTTTTGAAAGGTGCTAATTCCTGCAGAATGGTTCATTCTGAGAGATAAGTCACTTGACCGGCAAACCTCTTTCGAATGAAAGCGGGTTTTTTTTTGCTAAAAGGAACAGAAGGAGATTTCAACATGCTGGTATTAGAAGATATTCATAAAGTATACGGCAAAGGGAAGGACAAAAAGGTTGAAGCGTTAAAAGGCATCAATCTGCGTGTTGAAAAAGGGGAAATTTTCGGGGTGGTCGGCTACAGCGGCGCCGGGAAAAGCACGCTGATCCGGTGCGTAAATCTGCTCGAACGGCCGACTTCCGGGAAAGTGCTCGTTAACGGGGTCGACCTTGTGCGCCTGCCGCCGAAAGAGCTGCGCAAAGAGCGGAAAAAAATCGGCATGATTTTCCAGCAGTTCAATCTGCTCCAGTCTAAGACGATTTTTCAAAATGTGGCCATGCCGCTTGTGCTGGAACACCGGCCGAAGGAAGAGATTAAGGCAAAAGTCGCAGAGTTATTGTCTTTTGTCGGGCTGGAAGACAGAATGCACCACTATCCTGGCCAGTTGTCAGGCGGCCAGAAACAAAGGGTCGGGATTGCAAGGGCCCTGGCGACGGATCCCGACATCCTGCTTTGTGACGAGGCAACATCGGCCCTTGACCCGAATACGACCGAAGCCGTGCTCGACCTCTTGCGGAAAGTCCGGGATGAGCTGGGCATCACGATCCTGATGATCACCCATGAAATGAACGTCATTCGTGACATTTGTGATAAAGTGGCGGTACTGGACGGCGGAAAAATTGTAGAGCAGGGCCCGGTGCTCGACCTTTTCACAGAACCGAAAACGCAAATTGCAAGAAGCTTTGTGAAAACCGTGCTGAATGATTCGATTCCGCCGTCGGTGCAAAAACTGATCGATGAAAGCAGCAAAGACAATCCGCACGGCATTTACCGGATCCTATTTAAAGGAGCTTCCACCAATATGCCGCTGTTATCCAATACGGCAAAACATTTTTCAATCGACCTGAATGTGCTTCATGGCATGATCACCGAACTTCAAGGCATTCCTTTCGGCAACCTGCTTGTCGAATTGAAAGGCGACCCGGAAGAAATGAAGCGGGCCATTCAGTACATTAACGATCACGAAGCCATCATTCGGGAGGTGGAGAAAAATGGCATTTGATTGGTCATGGTTTTGGCCGCAATTTTTCACGGCAATGGGCCAGACGCTGTATATGGTGGCTGTATCATTAATCATTTCCATCATCATCGGCGTTCCGGTCGGCGTGATCCTCGTTATTACCCGGGAAAACGGCATTTGGGAAAACAAATGGATTTTTAATATTTTAAATGTGATTATCAATATTTTCCGGTCGATCCCGTTTATTATTCTCGTTGTCGCGATCATTCCGTTTACGCGCTGGGTTGTCGGGACAGCGATCGGAACAACGGCAGCGATTGTGCCGCTCGTTTTGTACACTGCTTTTTACATCGGGCGGCTCATTGAAAGTTCACTGCTTGAAGTCGACAAAGGGACAATCGAACTTGCGCAGTCAATGGGGGCGACGAACTGGCAGATTATTTGGCGGTTTTTGCTTCCGGAGGCAAAGGCGTCCATGGTGCTCAATTTAACGATTGCCACCATCGGGCTGATCGGGGCTTCCGCGATGGCGGGCGCGGTCGGTGCCGGTGGGATCGGGGATTTGGCGATCACGTACGGCTACAACCAGTTTCAGACAGGCGTCATGATCGTTACCGTTATCACGCTGGTCATTTTCACCCAGCTTGTCCAGACATTGGGCAACTTTCTCTCCAAAAAAATTCGGAGAAAGTAATCTCGAAAAAAAGGGTTACATCTTTTTATAAAAAATTAAGTGCAGGGGGACTTAGAGCGATGAAAAAATTTGCGATTCTATTATTGGGGCTCATCCTGGTTTTGGCAGGATGCGGGGCCAAAAACAATTCGGGCAGCACAAGCACAAAGACAATCAAAGTCGGGACAACCACTTCTGAAGTGCCGACATGGAATTTAATCCAGAAACTTGCGAAAAAGAAAAATATCAATATCAAGATTGTCCGCTTTGACGACTATGTTCAGCCGAACCTCGCATTAAGCGACGGGGAAATTGATATTAACGCATTCCAGACGGTTGTTTATTTCGATGACTTTATAAAACAACGCAATCTGAAGCTATCGGCGATCGGCACAACGAATATCTGGCCGATGGGGATCTACTCGAAAAGGTATAAAAAGATCAGCGAAGTAAAAGACGGCGACCAGGTTGTGATTCCGAAAGACCCGACGAACCTCGGAAGGGCTTTGCTTTTGCTGCAAAAAGCCGGCTTGATTACGACGAAAAAAGGTTTCACAGGCAAAGGCGGGCTTGAAAATGTCGCTTCAAACCCGAAACATTTGAAAATTACTGCCGTGGATGCCGCCCAAACACCGCGCGGCCTGGATGATTCGGCACTCGCTGTGATCAATTGCGATATGGCCATTAATGCCGGCTTAAACCCGACGAATGACTCCATCTTCCGTGAAGATGCGGGCAACAAAGCGTATATCAATATTATCGCAGCCCGGACAAAAGACAAGAATGACAAAACGCTGAAAGAAATTGTAAACATTTATCATTCAAAAGAAGTCTCCGACTTTATCAAAAAGCATTATAAAGGCGCAGCCGTCCCGGTCAATAAACCGGTATCGTATTTAAAAGACTATAAGCAAACACAATGACGGCAAAAAGTTTCACAGCAGCCCCCTAAAAACAGCGGGCTTTCAGACAGGCGGTTTATCCGCCCCATGGCAGAAAGAACGGCAGGATACGGTTAGACCGGTATCCCGCCGTTTTTTAATTGATTTTGGGTTTTGGACCGTTGCTTTTTTTACTTTCCTAAAACCGGGGAAGTCATCTATAATGGAAGAAAGGGTTTTCAATACGGACGGGTGGAAAAACAAAGGGGGGATTGCTAACTGCTGAAAATAAGTTATAGAAGTTGCAAAAGTTATTGACTTTCAAATCTTATCAGAATATATTTACCTATAAGGCAGGCGAGCCAAGTGGAATATTATTCTGGATTCGCCCTCTTATCCTTGGATATTTGCATTTTGCCGGAAAACCGCTTTTACAGCGTGCATAACTTATAAAATATAAGCGTTGAGAATGACAAAAAAGGAGGCTTTCACCAAATGAATGCGATTACAATTGTAATCGGCTCCATCTGTATCTTAATGATTGCTTATCGTTTATATGGTACGTTTATGGCCGTAAAGGTGTTAAAGCTGAACAATGATACGCCGACGCCGGCACATGAGTTTAACGACGGTAAAGATTATGTGCCGACCAATAAATGGGTGACGTTCGGGCACCATTTTGCGGCGATTGCGGCTGCAGGCCCGCTTGTCGGACCCATTTTGGCAGCGCAGTTCGGCTATTTGCCAGGCCTCTTATGGCTCTTGATCGGCGCTGTTATCGGCGGGGCCGTACACGATGCTGTTGTGCTCTTTGCCTCCATGCGCCGGAAAGGGAAATCGCTTTCTGAAGTGGCAAAAGAGGAAATGGGGTCGGTTGCCGGGTTCTGTACAGGCCTTGCCATGCTGTTTATTATTGTGATTACGATGGCCGGCCTTTCCATGGTTGTCGTAAATGCCCTGCAAAATAACCCGTGGGGCACCTTTTCCGTGGGGATCACGATCCCGGTTGCAATGGGCGTTGGCTTGTTTTACAAAAAAACCGGCAATTTGAAGCTGACCACAACGATCGGTTTCCTCCTGATCGTAGCGGGCGTTTTTGCCGGTCCGTGGATCCGCCATACGGTAATTGGCGAATGGCTTACGTTTGATCCGAAAACATTGGCCATTATTCTTCCGGCTTATGCATTTTTTGCCGCGGCCCTGCCGGTATGGCTGCTGTTGGCGCCGCGTGATTATTTGAGCAGCTTTATGAAAATCGGCGTATTTATTGCCCTCATTATTGGTATATTTATCATTAATCCGCCGATTCATATGCCGGCGCTGTCGCAATTTATCCACGGCGGCGGCCCGACGATGACAGGACCGGTCTGGCCGTTTATTTCGATCACGATTGCCTGCGGTGCGATTTCCGGTTTCCATGCCTTTATCGGCTCCGGCACAACGCCGAAAATGCTCGATAAATGGACGGATATCAAGCCGGTTGCATTTGGCGCCATGCTTGTCGAATCGCTTGTCGGCGTGATGGCGCTTGTCGCTGCGACCGCCCTGCAGCCCGCCGATTACTTTGCCATCAACTCCACGCCGGAAGTCTTTAAGACGCTCGGCATGCATGTTGTCAATCTTCCGCATTTAAGCAGTGAAATCGGGATGGACCTGGCCGGCAGAACCGGGGGTGCGGTAACGCTTGCAGTCGGCATGACGTATATTTTTACAAAAATCCACTGGTTTAGCAATCTTGCACCCTATTTCTATCAATTTGTCATTTTGTTTGAAGCCGTGTTTATCCTGACGGCGATCGATTCGGGGACACGGGTCGCGCGCTACCTGCTGCAAGACTTTTTAGGGGAATTGTATAAACCGCTCAAAAAGACCGACTGGCTGCCGGGATCCATTCTCACAAGCGCCGCGGCCTGCTTCATGTGGGGCTATTTGCTTTACTCCGGCGATATCGGTTCAGTCTGGGCGCTGTTCGGCGTATCGAACCAGCTGATGGCCTCGATCGGGCTGATTGTCGGGGCAACCGTCATTTTGAAAATTGCCGATAAAAAACGGTATATGTTCACTTGCCTGATTCCGCTTGCGTATTTGTATGTTACGGTGAACTATGCCGGCTATTGGATGGTGAAAAATGTTTACCTGAACCATGCCGCGCCGGGCTACAATGTACTGAACGGCATTTTGTCAATCATTATGCTCATTCTCGGGCTCGTCATTATGATCTCCGCTTTCAAGAACTGGTACAGCCTGCTGAGAACGCCTGCCCTGCCGGATTTGGAGGCATCGGCAAGGAAGGCTTGATGCAAAACTTGCCGAATCCGCTTTAAAGGAAAAACTTTGCATGCACCAGCTGGTTTAATGCACAGGCATTCTTGGGGGGGATATCAGATAAAAGCGGCGGGACACGATTTACCGTGGCCCCGCCGCTTTTATCATGTATGCAGCCTGTTTTACAGGGGGAGTCTAAAGTTGTATCTGCTATTGGTTCGGAAAGCGCTTCACTCAAAAAATTTTAAAAATTTCATAAAGCCTCTGGTCTTTTCTCCGTAAAGTTGTTATAATAGATCGAAAATAATAATTTCACGTATTAGAAAGGGATGCTATCGGTTTGAATCAGGTTATCGAATTAGTGAAAGCAGATGTGAAAAAAGAAAAACCGGCTGTTGAATCATTGGGTTTTGGCAAACATTTCACGGACTATATGTTTGTCATGGACTATAATGACGAAGAAGGCTGGCACCAACCACGAATAACACCGTACGCACCGCTTGTATTGGATCCGGCAGCAATGGTATTCCATTACAGCCAGTCTGTATTCGAAGGATTAAAAGCCTATCGCGCAAAGGACGGCAGGGTTCTGTTGTTCAGGCCTGAAAAAAATGTTGCCCGGATGAATGTGTCTTGCGCGAGGTTAAGCATCCCGCAAATAGACGAGACCATTGTGCTTGATGCCATTAAGCAGCTTGTTGAGCTTGAAAAGGACTGGATTCCGGACGGGGAAGGGACATCGCTTTACATCCGCCCGTTCATTATTGCAACGGAGCCCAGCCTTGGCGTACACCCGGCACACGAATATAAATTCATGATTATCCTTTCTCCTGTTGGTTCGTATTACGGCGACCAGCTGAAACCTGTCCGCATTTATGTGGAAGACGAATATGTCCGGGCTGTCCCGGGCGGCGTCGGCTTTACAAAAACAGGCGGCAATTATGCAGCAAGTTTGAAAGCACAGGAAAAAGCAGAGGAGTCGGGCTACGACCAGGTGCTCTGGCTGGACGGTGTGGAAAGAAAATATATTGAAGAAGTCGGCAGCATGAACATCTTCTTTAAAATCAACGGAGAAGTCGTCACTCCGAAACTGAACGGCAGCATTCTCGGCGGTGTCACAAGAGACTCCGTTATCGCGCTGCTGAAGTACTGGAATGTCCCTGTAAAGGAAACGAAAATTTCCATTGATGAAATTTATGACGCTTATAAAAAAGGGCATCTGGAAGAAGTGTTCGGCACAGGAACGGCAGCTGTGATTTCCCCTGTTGGCGAACTCGGCTGGAAGGATATTGCGATGAAGCTTCCAAATGCTGAAACGCCGGATTCGGTTGCAAACCGGCTTTATGATGCTTTAACCGGCATCCAGCTCGGAAAAACGGAAGATCCGCTCAATTGGACCGTCGAAATTAAATAATTTTGACATTGAAGACGGCGCGTTTAGCCAGTTTTTCAATAAAAAGCCGGCCCTGAAAAATGGAGCCGGCTATTTTAATGGCCGGCAAACTGTGGTTAAATAATTGCAGGTGAATCGATAGGGAGAAATGAGCATGTATCAGAATGAAGCCCAGCAGGTCATGAGGGTTTGCTTATTAGCCGGAAAAATCATGCTGATGAGCGGCGCGGAAACGTACCGTGTGGAAGATACGATGTCGAGAATTGCTGCAGCTGCCGGGATCAGTGGGTCGCACAGCTTTGTCACCCCGACAGCCATTATTTTTTCACTGGACGGGGCGGAACTGACAAAGTTGATCCGCATCTCCGAACGTTCAACGGATTTGAGAAAAGTCGACCAGGTCAACAGCATCTCGCGGCAAATCAGCAACCGGGGCATCACCCTCGAGGAAGCGTATGGACAGTTGAAAAAAATTGAAACGGAAGAGGAAGCTTACCCTCTCTGGCTGCAATTTGTGGCTGCGGCGATTTCAAGTGGCTGTTTTGTCATCATTTTTTTAGGCGGCTGGATTGATTTTCTGCCTGCGTGTATTGCAGGCGGCCTTGGCTTTCTCAGCACGCATTCCATCCACCGATTCGTAAAGGTGCGTTTCTTTGCTGAATTTGTCGCTTCGCTTGTGATCGGGATTACAGCTTACATCCTTGTCCATGCAGGCATCGGCCGGGAACTGGACAAAATCATTATCGGCTCTGTCATGCCGCTTGTTCCGGGGCTGGCGATTACCAACGCATTGCGCGACCTGATGGCGGGGCATCTTTTTTCCGGCGTCACAAAGGGCGCAGAAGCATTTTTGACCTCATTTGCCATCGGTGCCGGGATCGCGATTATACTCACAATTTTTTAAAGATGCCTGCGCTTTTACACATCTCCATGATTACAGTTTTTCAAAAGGGTGACGGAAGTTGTTCCAGCAGCTATTAACCAGCTTTTTGGCTTCGGCGGGATTTGGCATTCTTTTCAATGCACCGAGAAAATTGTTGATCCAGTGCGGGATTACCGGCATGATCGGCTGGGGCATTTATTTTCTATTTTACTTGTATGAGCAGAACGTCGTGTATGGCACGTTTATTGCTGCTTTTTTCGTCGGGGTGATCAGCCAGGTGTTTGCCCGTTTTTATAAGACGCCGATCTTGATTTTTACGGTCGGCGGGATTATCCCGCTTGTGCCAGGCGGCCTTGCGTATGACGCCATGCGGCACTTCGTCCAAAACGATTATAACGGCGCCGTATCGCTTGCCGCAAAAGTGCTGCTTCTCTCTGTTGCAATTGCGATCGGGCTGGTGGCTTCGGAAGTCGCGAACCAGTTGATCAAAAAACTGCCGGATAAACGGCCGAGAATGTCCAAATAGCATTGTTGCCGGGCTTGCTGACAGGCGGCCCGGCATTTTGATTCCGGCACATTTTGGACATTGGCACGGCCGACACGCGTCTCTGTCATTCATTCATAACCAAATGATTTTGAGAGCAGCCGGACTGGCAGACGGAAAAAATTTGGCGCAGGAACTGATGTACAACATTATGGAAGTTAAGAAAAATAAAGCCGCCTGCGTTTATGGCAGACAGTAGGATGAAACCGAATTGTGATCGTCTTCACTCTTTATCCCCCCTGTGTAAATATCTTGTTATATAAAGTGAATGGGATAATACAATTATAAACCAAAAAACGAACGTATGTTTATTTTTTTAATAAATAAGATAATTTTGACCAAAGGTATAAAGATGGGACTATGGGGAGGATAGTTTTTGCCGGGTACTGTGTTCTAATAGGTTTATAAGAATGGTGCCCCAGTCTGCCTTTCGTGGCAGGGATAAAGGGGATCGCCCGCCGCACAATCTGTCTTCCATAACGGAAAAAGAAAAAGCGGCAGCCATCCCTATCCTTTTGTAAACCTGTCTTCAACCCTCTTATACAAACAAAATCACGACAAAATAAACGGCCATGGCGGCGAGACCGATTGGGAGGCCGAACCGGGCCCATTCCCGACTTGTGATCCGGAGTTTTCCGGCGGAGATTATATTCGGGATATTGCCGGGTACAAGCATGCCTCCGCTGATCAGCAGTCCGAGCAAAATGGCCTGTACCGTTTTGTCCGCCATTTTCGGGCTGATTTCTGCTGCTGCCAGTGTCGCATTGTCCAGCACGGCTGAAATCATATTGATCCAGTACAAAATAAACGGGCTCAAATCGAGCAGGAAGCGGTTAATGAGCGGTTCAAACCCAGCGCCGAGCAAGGTCAGCCCCATCACAAACAAGTAAATTTTCACTGTCCGTCCCGCAATCTCCACATAAGACTCTCGTGTATGCGCCGTTTTCAGCCCGATCGCCGACTGTTCGGGTTTGATCACAACGGCAGCCAGAATGCCGAAAATCACAACAGCGGAAATGACTTCCGGCCCGATCAGGCGAAGCAAATAGAAAAAGTCCTCCCCCAGTTTGCTGATCGCAAGGGTGGAGAGCGGTTCGCCGATCGGCGTCAGTGCGGCGCCGAGCCCGATGGAAAAGCAGGAGTAGACGACGAGCTGTGTTTCCGATTTCCGGTCAAGCCGCAGCACGCTGACAATCACGACTAAAATTAAAGCGGCAATAATGGCCGTGATGACACTCGAAAGCAACCCGAGAAGGATTACAGTCAAGGCAGCCAGAAGCGGAAACGGTATCCCCCGGTTAATGGCGGAAATCACTTTTTCAAGCGGCCGCTCCAGCCAGCGGAACAACAGGCCGGCTACAAATACGGCAATGGTGATGTTAACCGGGTCTTCCAAAGCCTTCTTCAACAGGGGTTTGTCCAGGACACCGCCGGCAATGGCCGCGGCCCACCCCATTATAAACAAAAATATTTCCAAATTGCGCTCGACTAACGGCACAAAAAAAGGCAATAACAAGACGAGCGCCAGTATGATGATCAAAGCGGAAATCATCGGCTCAACCCTTTCTGTCCAAAAACTTATTATCATTTTATCACAAAACGCTTTTTTACTTCGTTTTACAGAACCATGCACATTTTGGGGCATGCACCTATATACTAATACAGCCGGTAAGAAAAATGGCACGGCAAAGCGGCTTTTATGGGCCGCAGGAAGTAGAGAAATTCAGGAAGGGTGAGCCGGAATGTGCGGAATAACCGGATGGGTCGATTTTCAAAAAGACTTGCGGAGTGAACTGGAAACGGTCAAAAAAATGACAGAGACGTTGACCAAACGGGGACCGGATGATACGAATTACTGGCTTTCGCCGCATGCGGCATTCGGCCATAAACGGCTCGTCGTTGTTGACCCTTTATGCGGCGTGCAGCCGATGACGCGACAAAAGGACGGAAAGATGTATACAATTTGCTATAACGGCGAATTGTACAATACGGAAGATTTGCGCGCGGAGCTTTTGAAAAAAGGCTATACTTATCAAGGCCACTCGGATACGGAAGTGCTTTTAACCGCTTATATCGAGTGGGGAGAGGCATGTGTGGACCGCCTAAACGGCATTTTTGCGTTTGCGGTCTGGGACGGGAATAAGGAACAGGTATTTGCGGCACGCGACCGCCTCGGGGTAAAGCCGTTTTTTTACAAAGCACACGGAAGCGGGCTTTTGTTCGGCTCGGAAGTAAAAGCGATGCTCGCCCACCCGGACGTGAAAGCGGAAGTGGATGAGGCAGGGCTTGCCGAAATATGGGGGCTCGGGCCGTCGAGGACACCTGGGACGGGAATATTTCGCGGCATGGCGGAACTGCGCCCGGCACATGCGCTGAAGATGGATCGTAACGGATTAAAAGTATGGCGGTACTGGAACGTGAAAAGCGCGCCGCATACGGAGACAGCAGAAGAAACGGCAGAAACGGTCCGTTCGCTCATTCAGGATGCGGTTGTCCGCCAGCTTGTCTCGGATGTCCCGGTTTGCACGTTTTTATCCGGCGGCGTCGATTCAAGCGCCATTACCGCCATTGCCGCAGGCCATTTTCAAAGGGAAGGAAAAGGGCAGCTGCATACTTTTTCCATTGATTACGAAGGGAACGACCGATACTTCAAAGCGAATGATTTTCAGCCGGATGCTGACGGGGTATTTATCCGCAAGATGTCAGAAGCATTTGATACAGTCCACCATCATTGCGTGATCACGCAGGAAGAACTGGCCGAATCTTTAAAAGCGGCTGTTCTCGCCCGGGATGTGCCGGGAATGGCGGATGTTGACTCATCGCTGCTCTGGTTTTGCCGCGAGATCAAAAAGGATTTTACCGTCAGCCTTTCAGGTGAGTGTGCAGACGAGATTTTTGGCGGGTATCCGTGGTTCCGGCGCGAAGATGATTTGAACCGTGAAGGCTTCCCATGGATGCGGTCCCTCGATGAACGGATCGGCCTGTTAAAAGAAGGCTGGCAGGAAAAATTGCAGTTAAAAGATTACGTGATGTCGAAATATGAAGCGTCTGTTGCAGAAACGCCGCTTTTAGACGGCGAAACCGATTTGGAAAAAAAGCGCCGCCAGCTGTTTTACATCAATATGCTTTGGTTTATGGCAACACTCCTTGACCGGAAAGACCGGATGAGCATGGGGGCGAGCCTCGAGGTGCGCGTACCGTTTGCCGATCACAGGATTGTGGAGTACGTCTGGAATATCCCGTGGGAGATGAAGATGTACGGCGGCAGGGAAAAGGGCATTTTGCGGAAAGCGCTGGAGGGCATTTTGCCGGAAGAGATTTTATACCGGAAAAAAAGCCCGTATCCGAAAACGCACCATCCGGCTTACACGGCAGCGGTGAAGCGGTGGCTTAGTGAAGTTTTGGAACAGAAAGATTCCATTTTGTATGAATTTCTGCATCGCGATCAATTAATGGAGCTGATGGAGACAGATGGGAAAGCATTCCGGACACCGTGGTTCGGACAGCTGATGACGGGCCCGCAGCTGCTTGCCTACCTCGCCCAGATCCATTACTGGTTTGAAACATACAGGATTGACATCAAAGCTTAGCCGGCTGCTTCAAGCCGGTTTTTTTGGATTTCAGGGAGCTTCACAAGTGCTTTAAAACGTGAAATAGTCCAACCGGATCATCAGGAGAAGTCCCGGTTCAGGCAAATTTCGCAGGTGCCTCAAACCCCGCCCCTGCTGATCCGATTTTCCCTGTTGCTGAACCCGTGCGCCTGTTTTTTACTTTCTTTTTTTCGTTGCTTCTTCCGGTTGCGGCACGGCAGGCGGGATCCCGCGGCCGAATAAATTCTTTGTAAACCGGATCCACTCTTTTACCGCAAAAGAAAGGTATTGGTGTTTCGGCCAGATGATTGCCAGATTCCACGGGAGGACAGGTTCTTCCAGATGAATGATTTTGACGCGTTCCGGGTTAAACGCATGGCATATCGTACTCGGCAGCAGGGCAATGCCGAGATTGGACGCCACCAATTCGCAGATAAGGTCCCACTGCGTGCTTTCGTAAACAATATTCGGCATAAACCCGAGCTTCAGGCATTCCTTTATAATCTGGTCGTGAAGGGCAAAATCTCTGTGGAAAAAAATGAATTCCTCCTCTTTCAGCTGTGTCAGCCGGACGCTTGTGCAGCCTGCAAGCGGATGGGACGGGTGCACAAGCAGCACAAGCCGGTCATGGACAAACGAAAAATGCCCGAACACCTCATCATCAACCGGCATCACGACGGCGCCGAGATCCAATGTCCCATTTTCGACATCATGGACTACTTTTCTTGTGACATCCTCCACGAGCTGGATTTTAATATCCGGGTAGGCATGATGAAATTCATCAATAACCCGGGGAAAATAGCGCGACCCGATCATTGGCGGCAGCCCGATCCGGATCGTGCCTTTTTTCAGGCCGGCCACATCATTGATCGCATCTGTCAGCTGCCGGAAAGCTTTCAGCGTTTTTTGCGCCTGCTGAAAAACGGCCTGCCCGGCATCGGTTAAGACGATTTTTTTCCCGGCGCGGTTAAACAAGGGGACGCCGAGTTCTGCTTCAAAGCTTTTAATCATTTTGCTGATTGTCGGCTGCGATACATAACATTCCCGGGCGGCTTTCGTGAAGCTGCCGTGGGTGGCAACGGAAACAAAGTACTGGAGATGCTGGATATCCAACTGGAACCCTCCTTGTATAGATAAAAGGCATTTTTACCATTCTATATATTCATTTTACCTATTATCGCAGGCGCGGTAAACTAGTTATAGAAGGTGAAAATATTGAAAAAAATCCTGATCGGAATGTTACAGATTGCCGGTTTGTATCTGTTCGCTGAAGCCATGGGCGCGGTCGCAAAACTGTTGCGCATCCCGCTGCCGGGCAGCATGCTGGCAATGATTGTCCTCTTTCTTCTGCTGCAATTCGGCATTGTAAAAATGGGCTGGATTGAAATCGGGGCCAATTTCCTGATGGCGGAGCTGCTGTTGTTTTTTATTCCGTCAGCAGTCGGCATGGTAAAGTATAGAAACCTGCTTGTCCATAACGGCCCGGAAATCCTGGTTGTGATCCTGATCAGCCTGATTGCCGCGATGGCTTGTTCGGGATGGCTTGCGGACAAAATTGCAAATCGAAGGAGCGTGAAGATGCGTGATCGTTAAAATTGTGTGCCTGCTGTTAACGGTTGGAAGTTACTGGATTTTCAAAAAACTGCACAGGAAATATAAAAAAATCTTTGTTTCCCCGCTCTTGGTCACGCCGGTATTATTAGGCGCCTTTTTACTCGGGGAAGATATACCGTACCGGGACTATCAGAAAGGCACCTCTGTTTTAACGGATTTGCTGCAGCCGGCCATTGTTGCTTTTGCTGTGCCGCTTTACCGCCATTTTAAAATCGTCCGCCAATATGCGGTTGAAATTTTAATCGGCATCGGGGCGGGATGGCTGATGGCAGTATTCCTTTCCTCGGCCATCGCCACGCTTTTCCATTTCAGCAAAAGCCTGGAGCACAGTATCATCCCGTTTACGATCACAACCCCGATTGCAATGGGCGTATCTGAAAAAATCGGCGGCGTGCCGTCTATAACGGCTGTCTTTGTGATCTTGAACGCGATTATCGGTTCTGTGATGGCGCCGTGGCTGATCAAGCATCTGCGCATTAAAAACGAAATTGCCCACGGCATCTTGCTTGGAACGCATGCGAACGGGATCGGCACTTCTAAAGCGTTCGAACTCAGCGCCCGGTCAGGCGCCATTTCCAGCGTCAGCATGATTATCGTTGCGGCCATTTCCATTTTTGTTACGCCGTGGATGGTATCCCATATCATTCATTAATCTGAAAGCCGCATATTCTTCCTTTTTCAATGCAAAATATAGCTGTAAAAAAGGAAAGGAGCGTGCAAATGGGCAGGCAAAAATACGGAAACCAGAATGCTGAGCGGAATAAAAATGCCAAGCTTGGAAATGAGGTTGCAGAAGAACTCGTGGAATTCTCCACGGGGAGAAAAGATGAAATCGACCAGAAAAAGAAAAAAGGTGTGCGTAAATAAAGGAAGCTGGCCTCGCCCCGTGCAGGCCGGCTTTTTTGTTTTGATGGAAAATCCGCCCCGAAACCGGTACAATGATAGTAACAGGCCTCTGGAGGAAGTGGTGAATTTGGCAAAAATAGCAAAAACAAATGCGATGCGGCTGCTTGATGCGCAGCAAATCCCGTACGGCATGCTGTCGTATGAGGTAAAGGACGGGAAAATCGACGGCATCTCCGTTGCGGCAAAAATCGGCAAACCGCCGGAAGCCGTTTATAAAACCTTGGTCACGCAGGGGCACAGCGGTGAACTTTATGTGTTTGTCATCCCGGTTGCGGCAGAACTCGACCTGAAAAAAGCCGCAAAAGCAGCGGGCGAGAAAAAGATCGAAATGATCCATGTGAAAGATATCCAAAAATATACCGGCTATATCCGCGGTGGCTGTTCCCCGATCGGCATGAAAAAGCACTATGTGACATTTGTCGATGAGAGCGCAGCAACGCTTGATGAAATCGTTGTAAGCGCAGGAAAAATTGGGACACAGATCACCCTTTCCCCGCAAGGATTGCTGGAAGCTGCCCATGCAAGATATGCCGCTTTAACGCAGGAAACGCGATAAAGCGGCATATCCTTTATTTTGCCGGTGCAGATGTTTCGCCCGGCATGTTATAGACCATTTTCCCGCCGTAATGGCCGGTCAAAGCCAGCGTGGTTGTGCCAGCAATGCACAGGACAAGCACAAGCGGCATGATCCATTTATACGGTTTGAAACGGGCGAGCAGTTTGAAAAACAGGACGGCGCCGAAAATCGCCATGGTAATCAGGGCGTAATGTTCATGTGTTTCGACCATCGAATGTACCGCCTGCCCCCATTTTTCCCTTGCATCCGGAATCGCGGAGTCGCCTGTCATATAACTGGCGATTCCCATCACAAAACCGCTGCCGAATAAATACAGCGCCATCTTATTGAAAAATTCTTTTTTCCACAGTGCAACAAACTGAAAGATAACCCCGAATATCAGCAGGGCAATCGGAAAATGCACCAGTAACGGGTGTATCGGTGTTCCCATTTTGATAATCCCCTTCTTCTTTAATTTACAGGCCCAGTATACAAGCCGTATCTGAAATGAAACTGAAAAAACAAAATTAACTTAGAATCTTTTCTACCCGCATGGTATGATAAAAATAAGAAATCCTTTCGGACGAGGGGATGAAATATGAAAATTTTACTGGCGGAAGACGATAGGCGTTTCGGCAAATTGCTCCATCATATGCTGGAAAAAGAAAAACATCAGGTCGCATGGGAACAGGACGGTGAACGCGCTTATGACGAAGCGGTGTTCGGGTCTTATGACATGCTGGTGCTGGACTGGATGATGCCCGGCCTGGAAGGGATTGAGATCTGCCGGAAACTGAGGAGACAGGGTTTCCAGGGGGGCATTATCATGGTGACGGCACGGGATGCAGTTGATGATGTGGTTGCCGGGCTTCGGGCAGGCGCAGATGATTATATTGTCAAACCATTTGCCTTTGATGAACTGGTGGCGAGGATTGATGCGCTCGGCCGCAGGAAGTTGAAAACATATCAGGAAACCATCACATGCGCTTATCTGGCATTGCATCTTGAATCCAAGCAGGCGGAAGCAAATGGCAAAATGATCCCGTTAACAAGACAGGAATACCAGCTTTGTGAATATTTCATGCGCAATAAAAACCTTGTTTTGCCGCGCGAAAAAATCATCGAGCATATTTGGGGGCTGGACGAAGATATTTCCGATAACGCGCTCGATGCCCTGGTAAAACGCGTACGTAAGAAAATTGACAGAGAAGGGGAAAGGTCCTTGATTGAAACTGTGCGGGGGCTCGGATACAGAATGAATGATGGCCATGTTTAAACCGATCCGGAAAAACTTAACCATTGTTTACATATTGACCTTTTTTCTGTTTCTTATCTTTATTCTTGCCGTCATGTATGTAACCGTCCAAAAAGTGGCGGAAAGGGAACAAGCAAGAGAAATCCGCCAGTATATGAAACAGGAGGCGGCCATCAGCAAAAGCGGGATCGCACGTTTAAAAGGAAAACCTGCCGAAAAGGTGAAGGAAGCGGACCATCCGTATTTCTACTATATTTTTAAGCCGGACGGCACCCTGCTCAAGGGAGAGGAACTGATTCCCGGCTTCCACACAAAGATGAAAAAATTTGTTACGGAGAAAAGCTCCCCATCTGGCATGTATGAAACGGAATATAAAGAACGGCATGCAATGTACCATGCCGGGATGAGAACCGTCCCGGGCATAGGCCGTGTGTACACGGTGATTGGAATTGAAACAACAGGCGCGCATCTTGTTTTGAAAAAACTGCTTTTGCTGTTTCTATTCCTGGCTGCTGTATTTACGGGGGTGCTTGCGCTGCTCAGTTATTTTCTGGCCGGAAAAGCAATTGTGCCCATCCAGCAGGCTTTTGACAAGCAGCGGAAATTTGTGTCGGATGCATCGCATGAACTGCGGACGCCGGTCAGCGTTTTTTACAGTTCGGCTGAGCTGCTGGAACGGGAAGAGGGGGAGAATTTGAGCGCGTTCGGCAGGGGAATTGTCGCCGATTTAAAAACGGAAGCCAAATTAATGGCAGCCATGCTCGATGATTTGCTTTTCCTCGCAAGGAGCGACCAGAACGTGCAGCCGTACCGTTTCGAAGAAGTAGGGCTTTATGATTTATGCACTTCCATCGCCCGCCGGTTCCAGTCCGGGCTGCCGGAAGAGATTCTGCTTGTGAACAACCTGCAGGACTGCCCGGTTGTCTGGGGGGATCCGACAAGGCTGCAGGAACTGGTTTATATTTTTCTTGAAAATGCGCGCCAATACACGGAAAAAGGGTTCATCAAACTGTCGTTGTACAAAAGAGGCAGCTTTGCCGCGATTGAAATCGCGGACAGCGGAATCGGCATTGACGCCCATGACCTTCCCCGTATTTTTGAACGGTTTTACAGAGGAGATAAAGCAAGGGTGCGTGACGGAACCGGTCTCGGCTTGTCGATTGCGGAGACCATAGCGAAAAAACATGGCGGCAGGATTGAGGTGGAAAGCAAGCCGGGAGAAGGCACCATTTTTACCATTTTCATTCCTTTAAAGGAGGTGCATCATGGATAAACTGGAAGTGGAATACCAAATTGCCGATTTGAAAGCGGATTATGTCCGCCTGCAGCAGGATTTGGAAAAACTTGAGTATGTAAAAGGGAATCTCCACCCGCTCGAAAAACAGCTCGCGGAGATTGAACAGGCATTAAAGAAACTGTACCAGCAACTGGACCGCTTTTAATCCTTTGCTTGCAAAGAAGGGGCGGTTGCTGCTTTTTCACCGGATCACCCCAACTTTAATAAGATTGCAAGAGCCGGTTCCGGCAGAAAAGGAAAAACGGTTTCCCCGGGTTTAAGCAAAAAAAGCGGCAAATGCTGCTTTTATGCAGGTATCGCCGCTTTTTTCTATTTTTTTGCATCCCAAAGAAAGTCCGTGACAATCCGGTCCACGCGCTTATTCTCATGAAGGCTGCTGTGTTGCGCATTTTTTCCGTAAACAATTTTGGACGTATACTGCTTTTTCGGCACGATGAACCTGCCGCCAAGCGCGCTGTCCAGGGAAACAAGGGAATCCCCCAATGCCGGTTTTTCCACAACGCCTGCAATGGCAAGCACCTGAATATGCGGGTTGAACCGGCTTTTGTTGGCATACAAAGCTTTGAGCGCAACGGAACCCGGAAGCAGGTCGCGCGCCGCATCGCCGGTATTATTCGGATTTTGCTTAAAAACACGAGTCAGCACGCCTTCATAAGGGCTGCCAATCGTGACAAGCTTTTGAATGTCCGGATATTGCCGCCTGCCGGAAGTGTCTTCAATATATTTTGTGCAAATCAAACCGCCCATCGAATGCCCGACGAGATTGGCTTCTTTCACATCGTATTTCGTATAAAGAATGTGCATGGTTTTTTCAAGCCAGCCGGTCGTTTGCCGGAAACTTGCACGGTTATCGGAAAAAATGACCTGGATCATCGGATGCCGGGCCCGGTTGGAAATTTCCCCATTGACCACAATCATCCCGTCTTTTGTAACGCGAATCACCATTGCTTTTTCAGCGGTTCCGCTTTTTTCCAGCCGACCGAGCATCCCATTAAACGATCGGGCCGTTCCTTTATAGCCGTGTACGAACACAGTCGGAACGGGTTTTTGTGCCGGCGGGGCCGCAGCGGCATTGCTTTTGTCCGTACGATAGGAAAACCATACAGTTGAAAGGCTGAGCATAAGAAACAAACAAATCATGGCCAGAATCGCATTCCGACGCTGGATATATGGCATGCTAACACCCCTTGATGGAAGTCATGGTGTAACTTTCCTGCGAAATGATGTTTATTTTATCATACAAAGTAGCGAAAGGGAATAGGGAGAAAGCGGTTGTAACAGAATTTTTCCGATGCCATTGACGGAGAAAAAGTTTCATTCTATGATGTTGGAAAGCGCTGTTTTCTTTACTGGTGAATAGGCAGGCGTAAAGGAGGGAAAACTCCTGTTGTCTCGTGTATACGATGATGGTTATAAATGGAGGAAAAGTTGTGGATTCAATACTTGAACGAATTCAAAAGGAAATGCATCACTTTACGGGCACTGAAAAGAAAATTGGCACATATATTTTGGAGCATCCTGAGATGGTTCCGACGATGACCACAAAAGATTTATCAGAAAAAACCGGCGTAAGTGAGTCAAGCGTTGTCCGGTTTTGCAAAACAATCGGCATGGCAAGTTTTAAAACGTTTAAGCTGGAGCTTGTGAAAAATTTAACTTTAACCGAAAGTCATATGACAGACTTTTCAATTTTGCAACAAAAAGATTCTCCTTATGATTTATTCCAAAAAGTTACGTATGGGAATAAGAAGGCGATAGAATCGTGTGTTTCTTCCCTTGACAGGAGAGAACTGGAAAAAGCCGCCAACGTGCTTGAAAATGCTAGAAAAGTGGTGTTTTTTGGTGTCGGCGGGTCGGTAACTGCCGCTGTCGATGCATGCTATAAATTTACAAGGCTGGGGTGCCAGTCCATTTTTTCCCAAGATTATCATTATCTAATCTCCCTAATCCCTTACATGAATAAGATGGATGTGTTTGTGGCGCTCAGCGTTTCCGGGCGGACGAAGGATGTGCTCGAACTCGCTGATTTTGCGAAAAGGAAAGGGGCAAAAGTGATTGCCATCACGAATATGGAGAAATCTCCATTGTATAAACAAGCGGATATCAGGCTTTGTACGCCGATATCCGAGGAAGATTTCCGGATCGGAACAACATCTTCGCGAATGGCGCAGCTGAATATCATTGATGCGCTTTATTTAAGTGTTTTTCAGCGCAAAGGGGAAGACATTTTGAAGTATTACAATGAAACGAGAAACGAATACCTTAGGTTGAGAAGATAACCGGCATTTTGTAAAGGCCCGTACACAGGATTTATATCTTTCTTTTACAAATTCAACATACTTCCTTCAAAATCCTTTTTTACAATGGAGGTGTAAGCACAAAACGAAAAGGGGAGGAAGAACATTGGGTAAAAAGAACCGTATAATGAAAGCGGCAATTGCCTTGTCTGCAGTGGCGACATTGGGGGTATACGGCATTACAGATGCAAAAGCTTACAAGCCTTCGAAGCACACCGGTCATGTAGCTTCCGCGAAGGCGAAGAATGTGATTCTGTTTGTCGGGGATGGTATGGGGGCTGCGCAGCGGGATGCGATCCGCCTTGCTTCAACCGGCCTGAGCGGGGACCTTGAGATGAACAAAATGCCGTATGCGGGGGTCGTACATACAAGCTCCACCTCCGTGGTGACCGATTCGGCTGCAGCTGCGACCGCTATGGCATCAGGCGTCAAAACGTATAACGGGGCAATCGGTGTTGATGCCAACAAAGTAAGCAAAAAGACCGTTCTTGAAGAAGCAAAGCAAGCCGGCAAAGCAACAGGATTGGTCACAACAAGCCAAATCACAGATGCAACGCCTGCCGCTTTCGGTGCCCATGTCAAAAACCGTTCCGAACAGAGCAAAATTGCAAAGCAATACTTGGAAAACAGCAAAGTGGACGTGCTGCTCGGCGGCGGGGAAGATTACTGGTACCCGAAAGGCTCACAGGGCGCTTATGAAGACCATCCGGCAAAAGATCCTTCCGAAGCAAGCAAAGGCACGGAAGGAAATCTTGTCAGCAAAGCGAAACGGCTCGGTTACCAGTATGTGACAAATGCTTCCGGGTTGAAAAAGGCAGGCGGGAATAAGCTTTTAGGCCTTTTTGCCAATGAAGAAATGTTTGAACAGCGAGAGGAGGGCCATGGCGACCAGTATGACCCGGTTGTTTCACTTCCGGAAATGACAAAAAAAGCAATCAGCACGCTGTCAAAAAATAAAAACGGCTTTTTCCTGATGGTTGAAGAAGAAGCCATCGATGAAATGGCCCATGAAAATAACGCCTCCCAGCTGATCAAGGCGGGCCGGCAACTGGATCATAAGGTAAAAGTGGCAAAGGATTATGCGAAAAAGCACCCGGATACACTTGTGCTCGTCCTGGCCGACCATGACTGCGGCGGCATGACGGTTGAAAATGTCGATAACAGCGACGAATCCGGGGACGGCATTTCAAAAGAAGACGGACCGTTCCAGGTGGCGGGTTCCAGCGCGCAATTTGTTGTGGACTGGACAACTTCCCACCATACGGCAGTCGATATCCCGCTCACGGCGATAGGCAGCGGCGCATCGTTGTTTGAAGGCACTTATGAAAACACATATATCCATGATGCTTTGCTGAGAGCGATGGGGCTGAAAAAATAATATATACCGGCCGGACAACTGCCGGGGTGGTTTTCTCCGTATACCACCCCGGCAAAATCTGTTATAATAGAGGCAAATTTTGCGGAAAGGATGGGAGCCTTGTGGCAGCAATGGAAAAAGCCAAACAGGTTTTAAAGCAATATTATGGCTATGATCATTTCCGCCGCGGGCAGGAAGCCATTATCAGCCGGATCATGGATGGCAAGGATACACTGGGCATGATGCCGACCGGCGGGGGGAAGTCGGTTTGCTACCAGGTGCCGGCCATGCTTTTATCAGGGGTCACGCTTGTCATTTCGCCGCTGATTTCCCTGATGAAAGACCAGGTGGATACACTTTCAGGCATGGGTATACCGGCAACATATGTGAACAGCTCCCTGGATCCGACAGAAATCAATGAGCGGCTTGCGGCTGCATCAAAGGGCGCATACAAATTAATTTATCTCGCACCGGAACGGCTCGAATTTCCTCCTTTTTTGCATCTTCTCGAAAACATCAATGTCTCCCTTATCGCTGTCGATGAAGCGCATTGCATCTCACAATGGGGCCACGACTTCCGCCCAAGCTACCGTTTAATCGAAAAACTAATTTCACAATTCAAGCCAAAACCGGTGACGCTTGCTTTAACCGCTACAGCGACGCCGCAGGTAAAGAAAGACATTTGCCAGCTGCTCATGATTCCGGAAGAAAACACAGTGGCTACAGGTTTTGCCCGTGAGAACCTGCATTTCCAAGTGGTGAAAGGCCAGGACCGCGATGCCTTTGTGCTGGACTACATCCTGAAAAATAAAAACCAGTCCGGGATCATTTACACGGCAACGAGAAAAGAGGCCGAACGCATTTATCATTTTCTTGTTAAAAATGGCATTCGTGCGGGAAAATATCATGCAGGGATGAAAGAAGCGGAGCGCGGCAGCTTTCAGGACCGGTTTTTATACGATGATGTTTCCGTGATGGTCGCCACCTCCGCTTTCGGGATGGGGATCGACAAAAGCAATGTGCGGTTTGTCATCCATTATCATATGCCGAAAAATATGGAGGCGTATTACCAGGAAGCAGGACGGGCCGGGCGCGATGGGGAAGAAAGCGACTGTATTTTGTTGTTTGCTCCCCAGGATATCCATACGCAAACTTTTTTAATTGAGCAGTCAGCCAACGAAGACAGAAAACTGGGCGAGTATGCCAAGTTGCGAAAAATGATTGACTACTGCCATACGGAAGGCTGTTTTCAGCAGTTCATTTTGCATTATTTCGGCGAAAAAGAGGCACAGCCGTGCGGCAAATGCGGCAACTGCTTGGATACCCGCGCAAAAACAGACGTGACAAAAGAAGCGCAAATGGTTTTTTCCTGTGTCAAAAGGATGCAGGAACGGTTCGGCAAAACCATGATTGCAAAAGTGCTGGCCGGATCAAACGACCAGAAAATCAGGCAATTCGGTTTTGACAAGCTGTCCACTTTTGGCATTATGAAAGACAAAAAGCAAAAAGAAGTGGCTGAACTGATTGATTTTCTGACAGCTGACGGTTTTTTGCGTGCCAAAGACGGTACATACCCGGTGCTTATGCTGACAAAAAAGGCAGTGGAAGTCCTGCTTTCAAAAAAACAGGTTTTCCGGAAAGAAAGTGTCAGGGCGCAGCAAATTGCAACCGATAACCTTTTATTTGAAAAACTGCGCACACTTCGCAAAGAGATTGCTGACCGTGAAAAAATACCGCCTTATATTGTCTTTTCCGACCAGTCGCTGAGGGAAATGAGTGCCAGGATGCCGGTAACCAGGGAGGCTTTCCTGCAGGTGAAAGGGGTTGGGGAAAGAAAGGCGGAACAGTACGCCGAGCTGTTTATGCACGTGATCCGGACATACATGGAAGAAGAAGGGATACAAGCGCAAGCGCAGCCGAAAGCATTGCCGCATACAAAAAAAGCGCGTGAAGACGGGAAAGAAAAAAGCCATCATGTGACATACCGCCTGTTACAAGAAGGCAAAACGATCCGTGAAATTGCGGAAATCCGCGGCATGTCGGAAAGAACGATTGAAACGCATGTGATCAAATGTTCAGACGAGGGATTTCCGGTAGAATGGAGCCGCTTTATTCCCGAAAGGTACCGGGAGCGAATCGCCGATGCCGCAAGCCGGGCAGGTACCGGGCGGCTTACGCCGATAAAGGAATTGCTGCCGGATGAGGTCAGTTATTTTATGATCCGGGCTTTCTTACAGGAAAGGAAGCATCATCCGGACCAAGGAAAAACAGTATCATATATTTCTGGAGGGGATTGGCATCATGATTGAATGTATCGCGTCTGATATGGATGGAACTTTGCTCAACTCAAGGCAGGAAGTCAGCCCGGCAAATGCCGAAGCGATTAAATTGGCACAGAAAAAAGGGATTCACTTTGTCGTGACAACTGGCCGGTCTTATGAAGAAGCGCGGCTTGTGCTCGATCCTGTCGGCATTGACTGTACGGTCATCGGGCTGAACGGGGCCGAAGTGCGGGATGAAAAGGGAAAATTACTCAAAACAAGCGGGCTGGATCCCCTGACAGCTTCCCGGGTTGCTGATGTTTTCGACCAACTCGGCATTTATTATGAATTTTTTACAAATAAAGGCACTTATACGGAAGATTACGAGGAAAACATGGATATGCTGGTCGATTTGTTCCATTCCGCAAACCCTGAAGTGCCGGTGGAAGAAGTGCGAAATTATATTGAGCAGCGCGGCATCCGGAGATACGTCCATAATATTGGAGATACAAAGGATATTTTTCACGATCCGTCCATTTTGTTTTACAAAATACTGGCCTTTAATGAAGAAGAACAAAGGCTGCGGAAAATCGGCAAGGATCTTGAAAAAGACTTTCCAGATATTAAAGTGACTTCATCAGGATTCCGCAATATTGAAATCAACCATGTGTCGGCGCAAAAAGGGATTGCGCTCAAGGAATACACGGAAAAACACGGGCTCTCGATGGAAAAAACGATGGCCATCGGGGACAACTTAAATGATATTTCCATGCTCGAAAGGGTGGGCTACCCGTTTGCGATGGGAAATGCCGAAAATGAAGTATTGGAAATTTGCCGCTACCGGACGAAAAGAAATGATGAAGACGGCGTGGCAAAAGCGATTTACAGAATGCTTGAAATGTGTTAGAACACAATTGCCCCCCGTTTATATTGGTAAACCGGGGGGCAATTATATTGCAATGACGGCGTCAGAGCCCCTTGCACCACTCAGCCCATGGCGCCTTTACGGGCTCGCTTTTTACCATTACCGGACCCGGTCGTTTTCCCAGTCATACGTCCAGAAGTATTCATAATGGAGCCATTCCAGGGTTTCCGGGTCCTTTTGCTTCAGTTTTTCTTCCCGTTCCGCCATCATCCAGCCGGTCTGGGAAAGGTGGGCTTTCATGGCGCCGATTTTTTGCTCGGCTGCGCCGCTCACATCATTGCGGACATCCGGCTTTCCGATCTCCGCTTCATGGTTTTTGGAAAAAGCAACGCAGTGGAGTTTCGGGCGTTTGTCTTCAGGAATCCGGCGGAGCGCGCGGACAACGGCTCTTCCGGTTGCTTCATGGTCAGGGTGGACAGAGTAGCCCGGGTAAAAGGTAATGACAAGTGACGGGTTCAGCTCGTGGACGAGGTCGAGTACCATTTTGGCCATCTTCTCATCATCTTCAAATTCTACCGTTTTATCGCGCAACCCCATCATGCGCAAATCCTGGATCCCCATGATTTCGGCCGCTTTTTGCAGTTCTCTTTTCCGGATATGCGGCAGCGATTCTCTTGTGGCAAAAGGGGGATAGCCGAGATTTCGCGCCATTTCCCCGAGCGTAAGGCAGGCATAAGTGACCGGCGTGCCGTTTTTCACATGGGTTGCGATCGTGCCGGATACACCGAAAGCCTCGTCATCGGGATGCGGGAAAATCACCAGAACATGGCGCTCTTTTTCCATTTTTCTCATCTCCTCACTCAAATGGTGTTGTACTCAATTCGAGGGCAACGGCCAGCTTCCCGTCAAAACCGTGGCCGGCAAAAAGCAAGCGGTCGAATTCATCTTTTTCAAAGTGGGTCAGGCCTTCTG
Organism: Weizmannia sp. FSL W8-0676; assembly: GCF_038593015.1. Lineage (NCBI taxonomy): Bacteria > Bacillati > Bacillota > Bacilli > Caryophanales > Bacillaceae > Heyndrickxia > Weizmannia sp. FSL W8-0676. The sequence continues at coordinate 3,189,451 of NZ_CP151954.1, read as the reverse complement.
CATAAATCCAGCCAATTTTCATTTTCAGGCCGATCCGGTACGGGCCGTCCCCAACAATTTTTCCGTGTTCATAGGATACTTGCGCATTGCGGATATAGGCGCCTGCAGAGAAAAATGACTCATTGACATGGGAGGCATAGGCGCCATTGGTTGTTTCCAAATGGATATACACCGGTTTTCCGGCAAGTTCGTCCAGCCATTTTTGGGCTGTTTGTTTTTGTATCGGTTCCATTTTTTTCCTCCTTTTGGCCGTCCGCTCCTGTTTCTTTCCATTATACCAACCGGCGGCGCTTTAAGGAAAAATTAAAAACCGGGTCCCCGGCGGAAAGTTCCGGCAGGACCCGGTTTGGCTTAAGAGTTGGTATGCGAAAAACGGGTATAGGCTCCGTGCATCACAGGGCCGACATATTCGTTCAGCTTAAAGCCGTGTTCAATCGCCATATGGACAAATTCTTTTGCCACTTTCACTGCGCCGGACACTGTGTTGCCCTTTGCCAGTTCGGCCGTGATGGCTGCGGCAAATGTGCAGCCTGCACCGTGGTTATATGTTGTTTTTATTTTTTTCGATTCGAGAATTTCAAAATCTTCCCCATCATAGAACAAGTCGATGGCCTGATCCGTATCCAGCCCCCTGCCACCTTTGATGACAACATTTTTCGCGCCCAGTTCATGGATTTTGACCGCTGCTGCTTTCATATCCTCAACGGTTTTAATCGGGCCGGTTTGTGCCAGCTGCCAGGCTTCAAACAAGTTCGGCGTTGTAATCGTCGCCCGCGGCAGCAAAAGCTCGCGCATTGCATCCGTATTTTCCGGCTGCATTACTTCATCTTCGCCTTTGCATACCATAACCGGGTCAATGACCACTTTGTCGAGATGGTATTCATCTATTTTACGGGCGGCCAGTTCAATAATATCCACTGAACCGAGCATACCGGTTTTCATGGCATCAATTCCGACAGAAAGGATGGTCTCAAGCTGCGGTTCAACAATGTTGACATCAATCGGGAAAACATGATGATGCCATCCGTTTTTAGGATCCATCGCAACGATGGAAGTAATCGCGGACATGCCGTAAACCCCGAGTTCCTGGAATGTTTTCAAGTCCGCCTGAAGTCCCGCGCCGCCGCTCGAATCAGAACCGGCCAGCGTAAAAGTTTTCTTTAAACCCATCACGCACCCATCTCCTTTAAAATAAGCTTTACACTATTTTAGAATATAATACTGCCATAAAAAATACAAATCCCGGGGACGGGCACAAAAGCGGCCGGATGCTTGATGGAACAGGGGATGGACTTGCTGCGCCATTGCCTCCTGATTGTTTGTTAAAAAAGGCTGGCATTCTTATCCAATTCTTAAATTTCGCTTAAGGTCTTATTAAATTCCCTAGCTACTATAGGGCTTGCTGAACGAATCAGATTCGGTCACAAACAATCCAAATTCCGATTATCAAAATATAAAATAGTGTTGTGCAAAAATTTTAAAAAAAGAACCCTGAGCTTCCGCTCCAGATTCAGTATGAGAAATTGAAGGGCTACTACTGTTTCGCTGGTCTCTTGGAGGCGTGCTCGAATAAGGCCTAGCCCATACTTGCGCTTGCCTTCGCCAAATTTGCCTTCAACGGCATTACGTTCAGAGGCATCCTGCCTTGCCACATGTTCTAAGGTTTTGTCTTCCATTTTGGATGGACGTCCTAACCTTGGCCCACTCAGACGAATGCCAAGAGATTTACAGTATGCCAAATTATCACGGTTTCGGTAGATTTTATCTGCTAAAATCGCTTCTGGATAAAATCCGAACCGGTTGTAGTAGTTCTCAATAGATTCTCTAAGGGTGATCCCTTCATTGTAATTTTCCCAGTCGAGTTGCTCAATCAAGGCATAGCCATCTACGACACTGATGGCGACTTTTGAACCGAACTCCACGTTCGCTTTTGCCTTGCCGCGCACAATTGGACGGACATGTGGCTGGGAAATGCTTACAATCCGGTGGTCAACCCGATGTGTTTTCTTTTTGTACATTTCTGCCTGTTGGCGGTAAAGTTCATGAATCACGAGGAGTTGTCGATATTCATCTTTGCTCAAAAGAGACAGGGAGCTTTGGGAAATGAGATTTCCAATGATCTCCAGATTCCGTTTCACATATCCAAGTTGTTTGCCGACAGCTTTCCGGATTTTCCGGGCGCCAGCTTTACGTTGCTTAGCGACAGAAAGATAGTCCCTGCGGGCTCTTTTTCTGTAGGTCCGTGGCTTTCGTAATTTTCCTTTGTGCGGTTCATGCAGTACATCAATGATGTGTTCCAGTTTCTCACGGGCTTCGTTCAAAAGCCCCAGGTCAGTAGGGTAAGCAATATCAGCCGGTGCACAGGTTGCGTCCAGAATGAGCTTTCCTTTGTTCTTCGTTTTAGGAGAAGCCGATCCAGTTGAATTCTCTTCCGAAGCAGGACCGGAAGGTTGATGATCACCACTACTATGATCGTCATCATCATGGTGATCATCATCGTTGTCATTTTCCTTAGATGCTTCTTCCGATTGGCGTTCTTGTTCTTCCAGAACAATCCATTCATTCAGTTCATTGATGATGTTTGCACCCAAACGTTTTCTAAAACGAGTCATCAGAGAATGATCGAATGGGGCTTTTTCCTGGAATTCAGGCAACCCGATAAAATACTGAAGATACGGGTTTTCCGTGATCTGTTCGACTGTTTCTCGGTCAGATAGCCCAAGCCGTTCTTTGATATAGAGAGCCCCAAGAGCAACTCTGACAGAATAAGCCTTTTCGCCTTTGAATTTTTTCTTGAAGGACTTGGCATACTTTTCTTCAGCCTTCCACCAAGGGATTAATTCAGCAAGACGGACCCAGCGATTTTCTTTATTTCATTTTCCACCGAAGGGTAGAAAAAAATCTTCTACAAAAGTTAATTGATGTTCGGTCTTTTTGTACATCGTAACGGCCTCCAAGTGCAAGGTTTTTTACACGTTTCCTATAAAATCCTTACACTTTATATTCGACAAAAGTGGCCAAAATCCTTGTCAAATCTGGAATTTTTGTTTATTCAGCAAGCCCTATTTATAACTATGCTTTTTCTAAATAGTATTCAGTCACTATTTAATGATGATAATAAATCCGGCTTTTTAGACTTTCTAAATACAACAGGTGTATCTTTCAATAGGATAGTATTTGCACGTTATTTAACGGGTGTTTCGTTATGTCTTATCTCAAGCATTTTTTCTTTTTTAGTTAATTTAATTATATATGTCTTTTATAAAAATTTGCCTTTAAAATCTTACTTATTTATAGGGCTTTTAACCCTGTGTATTTCTTTAATGTATATGCTTATTTTAATTCCATTTATATACTTGTTCAATCAAAACGGATTAACTATTGCTGTCATATTGATAATTTTGATTGCTTTTATACTCTCCAAAGTTAATCATTCAGCCTTAAAGATTTCAAATTTTTTCAATCTCCTAACCTAAAATTAGGTTTTTATTTTGTGCTTTGTGTTTTATTAACTGCTGGTATTTCTTATATAGTCTCCGTCATTATATGCAAAAAGCGCTTTTATAACTGAAAAAATGATAAAAATGAGGATTCCATAAATGTTATTATTTGAATTAAAAATTACCCTTAATCGAGGCGCTGGAAAATGAATGATCCCGTATTTTTGGCTTTCCTTCCAGGTTTTCAAATTCAATAAAAATAAAAAGGGCATTTTTCTTCAAAAAGGGCATACGTATCCTTCTTTTACAAAATGGGTGTTTTTTTTCAATGCCCTTTGTGAAAAGAAACAATCTTGTGTGGCGTTTTTAGTTTATGGGAGGAAACTGCTCCTGCTTCACGTCGCGTTCCACAACGATGAATTTGCGCAATTCCGGACCAGCTTCTTCTAAAAGTGCATTCCCATCGTTGTTTTACCTATGTTTAATCTGGCAACTGGCCCAGGAAATTGCTGGTATGAATGCTTATTTTCGTAATTTCTGTTGCAACTTTTTGTCTATAAAATAGGCTGCGATAAAAATCGCCGGTATAAACAATAACTTTGGAATAGATATATTTGAAATCCCCGTTTTTTTAATATAGACAAAAACAAAAATGGCGATTAGTACCAGCGTGAACATGGCGGATTTCATTCTCCCACACCCCCATCCGTGTTATTTAAACTTTTTAACTGCCAATTTTCGCTATTTAATTCATGTGTGAAAGACAGGCTTGCTTCCTTTTCATGTGACACAATAACAAACGTTTTTTGCTTACTTTGTGTGATGATGTCAGATAAAACTTTTCTACTGGAAGTGTCCAAGGAATTAAACGGCTCATCCAATAAGACCAATTCTGAAGGGATCGATAAGTTAATGGATAAAAAGATTTTTTGCCGGGTCCCTAATGACAAATTTTTCACTTGCTCATTCTTATAGGCATCAACATCAAACTTTTTACAGTATTCATATACTTGTTTGCTGAATACAGGGCCGTAATGAAATAACAAATTGTAAAATTGAATATTTTGTTCCATTGTTAATTCTTCATAAAATACAGGAGAGTCTCCAACAAATACTCTACGCTTGCGAATGTCTGCAAAACTTAGCTTTTCACCAAAAAACCGCAACTCATAAGACAGATGAGGATCGTCTATAATATTTGCAATGATTTTCAGCAAAGTAGTCTTTCCTGAACCGTTTTTTCCATATAATCTTACAATACTGTTTTGATCTATCTCGATATTTACGTTATTAAATAACCTGGGTTGATTTTCATAACCATAAGTTAAATGCTTTATTGATATCCTTTCCATATCTATTTCACTTCCGTTTATACATGTGATATGTCCGCTTCAATCCATGCAGCAATTACCAATAAAATGGTTGCGAAAAGAAAAATCGATACTAACTTTATAATTTCAACTTTATATCTTAACTCTTGTTCACTTTTAGAATTCAATTTTAAAATGTTAATGCAACGCAGGCTTTCAAAGCCAATTGTTGCAAAAAGCAAAAATGCAATTACTTCTATAATCCCACAGCTCTGAAGAGTAAATTCATCAATTTTTAGATGTTTTATGATAAAATGACTTATCCACATTTAGAAAATTTTTCCATCTATTTTTTCTGCTTTCAAAGTCAAAAAGAGCCGAATTTGCAAATTTCTTTTTTAAAATTGTGGATAACTTCAAAAAAACCTTTTTTTACATCACATCCTTTGCTATAATATAACCATTAAGTAAACCTTACTTGTATTGGCTTACTTAAATGGGTGAAATCCTCGTCTGTTAAAATGCGTGTCCGAAACGATTCCAACAGATTTGAGGATTTTTCTTTTGCCGTTTTTTTGAGTGCTTTTAAGATTGACGAACCTTTTTCAAACAGCTGTCTAATAATATCTGTTATTTGAACTAATAAATAATGATTTTTCATGGCTGTGTAGTTTTGGCTATTGGCATGTTCTATATTGTAACGATTATTTTTTTGTTCGTTAAATCCTTGATTTTCAATCTTCCAGCGGCTTCTTCCTGCAGCGATGAGTCGTTCCACGTTCTTTTTCGTGATTTTAATATCCGTTATAAATACATACTCTTTCGATTTCCCATCCTCTGTTTTCATTGTGGCCTCCATCAGATTGACCGTTCTGTCTTTGTAGGCAATATCATTCACCCAAACTAATGAATTCTGATCCTTACTTTGTTCCAGCTCTTTTATTGCCTTAAACTCCGTCGAGATACTTTTAATTCTCCCTTCCTTAAATCTGCATATATATTTCCATTTGTGCGCCCTGCACAGATTAAATACCGTTTCACATGCATAGAGACTATCTCCCAAGATACAAATCGGTAGTCTTTTAAATATTTTTTTTATTTTCTTTGCCAGCCTGTCGAAGGCTTTTAATTCACAATCTTGCTTAGAAACATTTTCTGATTCATTTTCGATAAATTCGGAGGCAATACTGAAGACCATATCCCCCACGACAAGCTTGGCTTCAAGTACATGGTGCATATAAAGTACGTTCGTTTCTCCTGTTTCTTTATTTGTATATGCCCGTCTCAGGCAGTGTTTACAATGTTTCTCATGAAAGGTGTGTAATCCAGTTCCATCAATGATGACACCCCAGTACTTTCCTTCAATTCGATAAGACTCGAGAGACCTTTTTTTCAATAATTCTTTAATCATATACGTTCTAATTTTTTCTAATTCATTTACATCTAAGCCAGATAAAAAGTCGTTAATTGTATCATAATGTGGAAGTTCTTCAAGAGAATCTAAGCCTAACACCTTCCCTACATTTTTAATACATTCTTCTTTATTAAAACTCTCACTCATGTTTCTCATGGATTTTAGGCCGGTCATATTTTTCAACATCATCGTAAATAAAAGGACCTCTGGACCATAAGTGATATAGCTTTGATGTCGGTGGTCTGCTACCTTTTTTAGGTTATTCATCAGGTCTTTGAAAAAATGCTTCTGAATTTTAAGGAACTCGAAAAAATAATTTGCTTCTTTTTCACGATTTCTTTTTTCTTTTCTAGTAACCAAAATAAAAACCCCCTCAAAACAGCCAAGTTTAATTAGGGCTTGCTGAACGAATCAAATTTTAGCTTGTATTCGACTTGTCACTAAGCCATGCCAAAATATTCGTCCAGCAAGCTCTAATTATTTAAATTATTACATATTTAGCCGCATTTTTGGGGGGGAATAGTTAAATTATCACGAAAAATTTTTACTCCTCAGAGCTGATAATCCCATGTGGGATTATTCCGGTTAATACAGGTTTGAGCCCATGGTTTCTTATAATTGCAAATGAGAAAGCACCTAAAAAAACCCCATTATACCCCAAATATATTATACTAATTACACCCAAACTAATCCAACCTAATACCATGATTTTAAGCCCCAATGTATAATTATGAAGAAACAGGTCAACAAATCTTTGCTCATTTTCGGTATACTTGAAACTTAAAAATTTTGATAAGAATGCTCCGGTTATAAAACTAATACAATAAACGGCTAAAGAAACAAAAAAGTATTTTTTATATGTGGTAATTATATTTTTCATAAATTCTTAAATCCCCGTGTTTAGTTATTTTTTGTTTTAATAAACCTATTGACAGGACTGTTTGATTTTTTTGTAATCCTTGTTGCTGTAAACTACTTGTCCAAAAAGAGTAAAGGCGATAGCCAAGAAGGGGCAGAGCCAATAAATCCCCGAGATAAATTTGAACATCGCTATTATGATCAACCCTAATATTGTAAATTGGGTTACAAGCTTAGATAATACATTATTCGCTGTAGCAATTAAAGAGAATCCATCGAATTCATTCAGCCTGTTAATTTTGGGAGGATTACTTTTGCTAAGTAATAAAACAAAAACGTCATAATTGGTTCTAAGTGAGTATAAAACATATTCGTTTTTTATTGCATAAAAAAATGGAATTAAAATCAAAAAAGATAGACTTTGTTGAAACGAAATAAACAAAGTTGCAATAAAGAACAAAACCAAATGACAAAATAAATATATATTGATCGTTCTTTTTAATAATTCATATTTTGAGAATAGAATATCACTCTTTTTTATCTCATATATTTTAAAAATTTCCATCATAGAACATTCTTGTTCAAACTTAAAAATTTTTTTGTAGATAAAGCTTGTAGTGCTTATCGCTCCCTTCAGAATGGTGTGCAGCTGAAAAAACATAAAAATAAGGATAACGATGATATTATGAATATAAGGTGCCGAAGCCAATGAAATTCCTGTACTGACAGAAACTTCTCCTGTGATAAACAGGTCAAAAGGATTATTCGGTAATTCTTTTGAGTTTGCTTTTAAAGAATAGTAGTCAGCATAGGTATAATAGTGCCCCTTGTTCAATGTTTTATATAAAAAACCAAAGAAAGGCGTTTGATAATGAACTTCCTTCGTATCTTTTGAGAAAGCAAAAATGACAATACTAATGATGAATAGCAATACCACGGTTAAAGTAGCCGTGAAAATATGCATATGGCCAACAAACAAGGCTGCTTTTTTAAAAATGATAAACAAATTTGAGCTTAGAAGTATTTCTTTTGCTTGATTATTTAAATTTGTGATGGCTTTTAATTTATATCCATAAGTGGATATGTTACGTCTTGATTCATAAATGATTTGCATGAAGATGGAAGCAACGGTATAAACGAAGCAGCATAACAAAGCTTTTGTTGTCAGGTTTAGCACAATGCGGAAACCTTTATGATAAGATAGCGATTTTCCAAGTAAATGAATACAAAACAGGAGCAGTTCGAACAAAATCACAATCAATATGTACTTCGTTCCCATCCTGTGTAAATAAAAAAACACCCCAAACGGCACGATTTTGGTTAAACTTTGCACCATGCTAACCATCCAGTCAAGCAGTATAACCTTTTTCATTAAATTGTTATTCTTCCCGAGATACCTGCTAAAATGATAGACTAGGTACCTTTCATCTAACGTTTTTCTTGTTGTTAGAACAGCTTTCACTTGGTCCCCAACAGTCAGAATCAGAGCCGCTCCAATAAGAATATGCTCATGGCCCGGTAAAAAGATTTTGCTTAAACCAGAAATTAAAAATAGTGATATACAGGCTTCGAACAAGAAGCTCAATAGTATATATTTTTTCGTGCTTTTTAATTTCAAAATTTTTTTCACTAAAAATCCCCGGGTTGAGTATGTATTTATGATATATAGCATAACGAGCTTCAAAATTCCCATCAATAACAACTCCACAGTTTTAACAAAAAATGCTTTTTTAACAGCCGGGACTGCAGATCCTGGCGGTTTGAGTTTTTACCAAGCATCGCTTTCTCACAGGGCACGTTTCTTACGGCAATTCCAATGGCTTGCTGGACAAACCGGAAAAACAAAATGACAATTGCGAATTCTTATGACATATTTTTATTTTAGAGCCTTTGCCAAAATGCTGTATCTCCTGAAGCAGTAGGCAGTCAGACAATTAAAGATCGTGGATTTATTCCACTATAGAAAAAGGTATTTGCACGAATATTATGACAAGTATAAAAGAAAAAATGGTGAGTTTTAATTTCAGTGGATAAATTCGCTTATTATCAATATCTGAATTTTTCCATTTCAGTCGGTTTTAGACGAGTTTTAATAGATTAGGCTACTCATTCCCCTGGTAAATATTGTAAAATGGAAAAACATAATTATTTTTGAAAAAAAAGTGCCATGAAAGTCACTCCTTTGGTAAGATATAAGTACTACCCAATATCCAGTATCCAAGGAGTGATTTCATGACTACTTCTATTCTAACACAAACCAGAGATTTATCAATACAACAAAATTTGATTCCCCACAATTGGCAAGACTATGCCGATATACCATTTGTCATTCCAGCCATGTGTTTCCCATGGGAGATTTTTAAGCCGATTGAACGAGAATACTACACCCTTTTATATTTGCACCTAAAAAATGAAAGAGCACATGATCCTTCTAATGAAATACAACCGGCACTATTTTCAATAACGGAGGAAGAAGACAAGTCTGCGTCTTCATTATTTCGTCCCTCTCCCGCAGGGAGAAAACCGCATCCTTTCATGCCCTTTTTTCGTGCTTTTGAACTGGCCTCTTTACAGTATATTGAAGTGATGGTGGAGAGTGTCTATTTGCAAGTGAAATCAAACCCGCTATTTGCCACCATGTGTGGATTTACGGAGAAAATTCCGAGCTACCGTTCCTTTGCTCGTTTTGATCAAATCATGACAACAAATGGTCTTTGGGAAAAAGCCCGGCTATTGGTTGTTGAATATAATAAAGGGGAAGGCGTGGTTGAAACGAATGAGGAAGCAGCCGCCGTGGATACATCGCATATAGAGGCAGAAGCAACCTTGAATAAAACAAGGAAGACGTGTTCTTGTGAGGGTGATTGCGATTGCCCCAAAGTCCTTACGGACGACAATGTAGGGGTAATGCGTAAAAGTAATGCAGTTTCCTATATTGCGCATAAATTATCAATGGTATGCGGGGTGAAATCCGGCTTGCCTTTGACGCGGGAAGTATTCAAAGGAAATACACCTGATGGGAAAACATTAGAAACGACATTGGAGACGTTTAAGGCGGAGCACCCCGAGATGGCTGAGCAGTTGGACTTTATCTTGGCAGATGGAATCTACCAAACGCCGGAAAATCAAAAAGTGACAAAGGACGTATTACAGGCGAAATTGGTGGCACCCATCAACCCACGGAACCGTAAAGATAAACCAACTTCCGCCCGGGGAATTGAAAAAATCAATCGGTACGGCACCCCCATCTGTATCAGTGAACATAAAATGGACCTTAGAGGATCTGATCGGGAAAAGGGGCAATATATTTACACTTGTCCTGTATTTCATCCAAATGCTAGGCAAGAAGGACTCACCTGCCCGCTGTCGAATCACGTGGAATGTTGTAATGGGGCAGCACAAGGAAGAGTATTTCGGCTGGACTTTGATCAAGCGCCTCAAGTAGACGTCGAGTTGCCCCAACATGGGCGGAAATTTAAAGTGTTATATAGTGCCAGAACGATCATCGAACGAATCTTTGGCATTCTAAAAGACGGATATAGTCTCCGTCGTGTTCACAAGCGTGGAAAACAGGCAGTTGAAGCGCATGTGGATCGTTGCATGATATCTATGCATATCATGGCAAATATGGCGTATCATCAGACAGGAAAGGCCAATTGTGGATGGACACGCCATCGACTGAATTAAGTTATTCACAGGTGGATATGTGAATAAGTCAAATGCAGCGTCTCCTTTCCACAAAGGGTAGTGAAAAAAACCCATTTTGTGAAGGCAGGATACGTATGCCCTTTTTTGGAGAAAAATAGCCATTTTATTTTTATTAAATTTAAAAATCTGGAAGAAAAGGCAAAAAACGAGATAATTAATTTTCCAGAGCCTCGCTCAAGGGTATATTTTTTATTTTGGCAGAGGCTCTGAAGAAAAAGTACTGAATTTCATTAACAGGAAACTGACGAGACAAATCATTTGTAATATAATGACAAAGATACATCCTTCGTAGATATGTTGAAATGTTTTTGCTTTACTTGATTCCCCGATTTCATAGAAATGCTCCCAGTTCTTTTTTGGATACAGTAAAACACTACTTGTTTGAATAAGGCTATATAAATAACCGTTACACAAAAATATAATAAAAAATACAAAATGAAGCAGAATGAAATAAGGTTGCCAGAAAAAAGAAATAAAGGTTAGAAAAATCGTTAAAAACCAAACAATAAGATTATAATTTCTTAATTTTGGTTTTGCTAATTCCCATAAATTAAATACATTAGAATAAAAAATATGGTAATTTTTTAAATCTAATTCAACGGAAAGAATCATTTTTATTGCATCTCCAACAAGCTGATAGAACAATGAAGAAATTAAAAAAGCGGAAATAATCGATGCTTGAACAGGATAGCCACTAAAGTATCTTAAGATAAAAGGGAAACCAAATCCAAGAAAAAACATAACCAAAAATAGCATGTTGCCAAGATTTCTAAAAAAGAAACCATCGATTCTTAATAAAAAAGCTCTATCTTTATGTAAGATACAATAAAATATTTTCTTTTTATTTGCTAGCGGTATTGTGTTTGAGTAAACTCGATTATTTAATTTCGTGTACTCTATTAAGTCGAATCTCTCTAAAGTTTTGCTCCATATTATATATACAAGCACACATGAAACCGCCAAAATTGAAACAATGATTAGGTCGGAGGAAATGTTATTTTTACAAATTACTTGATAAGGGTTTGCCACTTTAAAATAATAAAATATCTTAGTATGGGATAATTTATACAGGGACTGTACAATATTAAATTTATTCAGCAAATAAAATCCGAAGAAGCCAATAATCACAGGTACCAATAGGTTAATAATTAATGCAATTATTTTTATAATGAATGATTTTAATGCTCTTGACCATAAAATTGATAAAATATATGGAATGTAAGAGAATAACAACGAAAAGAAAAAGTTAACAAAGAAATACATAAGTAATATGAGAAGCAAATCAAATATACCGATAATTGAGTTTTGGGTTAGGTTTAAAGCTAATAAAACGGGTATTAATATTAAAATACTTGTTAGCATTGCTTTTTCAATAGTTTTATATACTAAAACAGATTTCAACTGAACAATCCTAATCCTTCTATTTTGATGGATTATCTTTCTTTCATCTTTTAAAAAATAGTCTCTATTGTTTTTGAAAAAACTTAGGGACGAAGCGATTTGTTCAATGAAAATGAATACCAACAGTAACTGTAAATATGTATGTGGGAGCATGTATTTCTTACTAATATAAAACGACAAAATAAACACTAGTAATGAAGTGAGAAAGATAAAGGATAATAAAGCATAAAAGGCCTTTTTAACCCCAATATGATTCAGATTCCAATCGTCTAATTTTTTTCTTGTCTTTGAGAGCATATTAAATTTCACAATATAATACAGTATACTATAATTATTATTTTTCATAAACTCGTCAACTCTTTCTTCAAACTAAAAAAAGGGGAGGCAATGCTAATTACCAAGCTGCCGCGTACTTTTTACTGTATTTTTTTGCCAACCTTTTAGCAGTAGCGACAACAGCGTAAGAGATAGCTCCAGCGCCTGTAACAACACCAATTAAAGATATAATTGATGCAATCGTTGAAGCAGTATCGATAATATCGATAGCCTTCTTTGCTGCGGCGGTGGAAATGCCAAGATTGCTTGCTAAGTAAGCATTGCCAGGCAAAACTGCAGTTTGATGAATAGTGATTTGTAGTGTACTGATATACGCAACCGATGACAGAGTGGCGAGTACCAGCCCAATTACCACAAACAGAAATACCCTTTTTTTGTTAGATAAGCTGTTTACCATACATTTCACTCCAATCTTAATTTTTATATATATAGTTTAATAGCCCCCCATTATTAAACTATATAATTTAGAGCCCTTGCCAAAATGCTATATCCCCTGAAACTGTAAGCAGTCAGACAATTAAAGGTCGTTGATTTATTCCACTAAAGAAAAAAGACGTTTGTAGGAACATTATGACAAATGTAAAAATAAATTGTGAGTTTTTGATTTTAATGGGGTAAATTTATTTATTATAAGTGTCTAAATTTTTCCACTTTGGTCGGTTTTGGGCGGGTTTCAATAGATTAAGCTACTCATTCCTGTGGTAAATATTGTAAAACGGAAAAGGATGATTTTTTTTGAAAAAAAAGAGCCATGAAAGCCACTCCTTTGTTAAGATATAAGTACGACCAAATATCCAGGGAGTGATTTCATGACTATTTCTATTCTAACACAAACCAGAGACTTTTCAATACAACAAAATTTGATTCCCCACAATTGGCAAGACTATGCCGATATACCATTTGTCATTCCAGCCATGTGTTTCCCATGGGAGATTTTTAAGCCGATTGAACGAGAATACTACACCCTTTTATATTTGCACCTAAAAAATGAAAGAGCACATGATCCTTCTAATGAAATACAACCGGCACTATTTTCAATAACGGAGGAAGAAGACAAGTCTGCGTCTTCATTATTTCGTCCCTCTCCCGCAGGGAGAAAACCGCATCCTTTCATGCCCTTTTTTCGTGCTTTTGAACTGGCCTCTTTACAGTATATTGAAGTGATGGTGGAGAGTGTCTATTTGCAAGTGAAATCAAACCCGCTATTTGCCACCATGTGTGGATTTACGGAGAAAATTCCGAGCTACCGTTCCTTTGCTCGTTTTGATCAAATCATGACAACAAATGGTCTTTGGGAAAAAGCCCGGCTATTGGTTGTTGAATATAATAAAGGGGAAGGCGTGGTTGAAACGAATGAGGAAGCAGCCGCCGTGGATACATCGCATATAGAGGCAGAAGCAACCTTGAATAAAACAAGGAAGACGTGTTCTTGTGAGGGTAATTGCGATTGCCCCAGAGTCCTTACGGACGACAATGTAGGGGTAATGCGTAAAAGTAATGCAGTCTCCTATATTGCGCATAAATTATCAATGGTATGCGGGGTGAGATCCGGTTTGCCTTTGACGCGGGAAGTATTTAAAGGAAATACACCCGATGGGAAAACATTAGAACCGACATTGGAAACGTTTAAGACAGAGCACCCCGAGATGGCTGAGCAGTTGAGCTTTATCCTGGCAGATGGAATCTACCAAACGCCGGAAAATCAAAAAGTGACAAAGGATGTATTACAGGCGAAATTGGTGGCACCGATCAATCCACGGAACCGTAAAGATAAACCAACTACCGCCCGAGGGATTGAAAAAATCAACCGGTACGGCACTCCCATCTGTATCAGTGGGCATAAAATGGAACTTAGAGGATCTGATCGGGAAAAGGGGCAATATATTTACACTTGTCCTGTATTTCATCCAAATGCCAAGCAAGAAGGTCTCACCTGCCCGCTAGCGAATCACGCGGAATGTTGTAATGGGGCAGCACAAGGAAGAGTATTTAGGATAGACTTTGATCAAACGCCTCAAGTAGATGTCGAGTTGCCTCAACATGGGCGCACATTTGAAGTGTTATATAGTGCCAGGACGATCATCGAAAGAATCTTTGGCATTCTAAAAGACGGATACAGTCTCCGTCGTGTTCACAAGCGTGGGAAACAGGCAGTTGAAGCTCATGTAGATCGATGCATGATATCTATGCACATCATGGCAAATATGGCGTACCATCAGACAGGAAAGGCCAATTGTGGATGGACACGCAATCGGCTGCAAAGAGCAAATTAAGTTATTCACAGGTGGATATGTGAATAAATAAAATGAGCGTTTCCTTTCCACAAAGGGTAGTGAAAAAAACCCATTTTGTGAAGGCGGGATACGTATGCCCTTTTTTTGAAGGAAAATGACCGTTTTACTTCTATTGAATTGAAAATCTGGATGAAAAGGCAAAAAAACCGGGATAATTAATTTTCCAGAGCCTCGCTCAAGGGTATATTTTTATTTTGGCAGAGGCTCTTAATGAACTGGCAGTTGTTGTCAACGAAAATTTTTTTCGGTATGACCGAAATCTTTTTTCGGCATCCCGTAAGATGATAGAGGGATCCCGGACCAATTAAGATGCTTCATACTGATTTTCGGATGGAAAACTTCTGAATTGAGGGTTGTGCCATTCCCGGTTTTGCCCTTCTTTCGTTCCTAGGACATAACCGGACAAACATGTCCCTTGTCAATGGAATGATATTTTCATAACATACATTTAAGGCTGAAAAATATGGAGAAATAAATGATATTGTGGTCTTGTAACGCTTTCTAGTTGTGAGCATTCATATTTACAAAATCGAGTGCGGCATTAAAGGGAATAGTTGCACGTGGTGTAATACGTTTATTCTCAATTCAATTGTATTCCAGGTATAATATATTTTTGGAGAGAGTGATACTGATATGCCGAGATGGCAAAGAATTTTGTGGGGGATTTTTTATTTGTTATTGATACCAATTCCATTGCTCTTTTTTTATTGGGATAATATTTTAGGTTTATTGGGAGGGGCGTTTTTACTTTATTTCGGCTATTATATCTTTTTTAGAAAACCACCTTCAGTTTGAAGAGATACTTGAATGTCCAGCTTAACAACCGGAAAATAACGCAGCTTTGAATTCAGTGCTTAAAAAATCCGGGTATAACAGGAATATCGAAAAACTTTTTCGTTGACAACAGCTCATGGTTTATTAAAATAAAAAGTATCAAAAGATTTCGTGTTTAATTCGAATTCTAAATTGATCGTTTTGTATTTTGTGCAGCAAACCGTGTGTGTTTTATTTTGAATGATAAATGGGGTGGGGCGGCTGATGCAAGATAAACAATATCATTCGGAGGAGGTGCCTTTACAAAAAATCATAACCGCCGAAAATGTTGGTTTGTTCATAAAAACGGCCAGATTGGAAAGAGGATTGACCCAAAAAGACCTGGCCGGCGATACTTTATCCGAGAGAACGATTCGGAGGATTGAGAACGGCCAGGTATTGCCCAACCTGTTTACCTTTTTTTACATACTATACAGACTCGACTTACCCATTGAACGTTTTTTGTATTTTTTAAATCATTTGTTTTTATAGCGATTAAACACTTTCCGCGCCTGAATGAGTTGTTGCTGCCAAAAGCTATGCATCGAAAAAGTGAGAGCCACTTAGCCTGATAAAAGCAGAAAAAGCCGGCTTAAGGAACGCCGGCCCGGTCCGGTCTTACAGCAGGTGTTCAGGCTCCTCCTGGTTATCCGTGGCGATGACGACAACGCGCCCCTCGTCGAGTACTTTTTCATACTGTACGGCTTCCATCTCCGACAGTCCGAGCGACTGCATTTTCGAACGCAGTTCATCCCCACGCTCCCTGAACAGATTGCCGACCGAATCAATGACCCCTTGTTCTTCCATGCCGACCGATCCCGTTTCCGTTGCATCGGTTAAATCTTTTGACCGGTTTTTGTCATGCGAGAAAATATAAATATTGTCTTTCGAAAATCCTTCGTTTTCAAACTCTGTTATCTTATTCGTCGCTTCGAGCCCGTTTTCGACAACTTCTACTTTATGCATCTGTTTTCCTCCTTCCGAAAAATGGTGATGATTCTGTTTGACATTTATATAACCGCTTCCTGCCGTCCTTAAACAAAAAAAGTTTTACAGCCGCCGGACAGGGAAACTGTTAAAATTATAGTATAAGAAAGAAAGGGGCTGTAAATGGAATGAAGGACATTTTTAAAAATGATTGGGGCCCGCTTTTAAAGGAGGAATTCCAAAAACCATATTATTTAAAATTGAGGGAGTTCCTCAAAAAAGAATATGCAACAAAGCGGATCCATCCTGATATGTACGATATCTTTAATGCCTTCCACTATACGGCTTACCGGGATATTAAGGTTGTCCTCCTTGGCCAGGACCCTTATCACGGACCGGGCCAGGCACACGGGCTCAGTTTTTCAGTAAAGCCGGGGGTGGATATTCCTCCTTCGCTCCGGAATATTTTCAAAGAGCTGCATGACGACCTTGGATGCAGGATTCCGCAGCACGGGTGCCTGGTCAGCTGGGCGAAGCAGGGCGTGATGCTGTTAAACACCGTGTTGACTGTCAGGGAGGGGCAGGCCCATTCACACCAAGGAATGGGATGGGAAATTTTTACAGACGAAGTAATCCGGAAAATCAATGCGAAAGAAACACCTGTCATTTTTCTGTTATGGGGGAGGCCTGCGCAGAGCAAAAAAGCGCTGATCGACACCAACAAACATTTCGTTTTAACCGCTGCCCATCCAAGCCCGTTGTCCGCCCATCGCGGTTTTTTCGGGAGCCGCCCGTTTTCAAAAACCAATAATATTTTGCGCAAGTTGGGAGAAAAAGAAGTGGACTGGCAGCTACCGGAACAGGAAAAGATATAAAACGCATTCCATCGCGGAAATCCGACAATGTTCCACGTGAAACATGGCGATTTTTTTGCAAGGTATGACAGCGTTCCGCATTGTTCGGATAATTGTCCTCTGTTAAAATAAATGTAAGCAAACGACAAATGCGGGCCAGCAAAGGAAGGAAACATTGTCAGGACCGGCACCCTGCAGCCATGATGCGATCGGAAGTCATGAACCTAGCGATTACAAATTTCAGGTTGGACGCCTATGCTACAGGGAACGCATCACAGCAGCGGGATGAAAACAAATTTTCAGGCTATATAAAATGAATAAAATATCGCAGTTCTGTTGCCTTCGGAAAAAATGTCATCGTGCAAATGGAACGCGGGCTTGGGGGAAAAACTTATATTCATTGCTCATACTTTTTTGCAGTAGGCAACAGATTTCATTTATTTTATATAGAAATTAAACAGAGGTGCGGAGATGTCCATTACAACGGAGATGCTTTTGAAAAAAATGGAGCAGGAATTGGCAAAGGCAAAACAGGCAATGCCGGCGGAACAATTCAGGGAGCATATCTATGCGGTAAAAGCTTTGTGTGAAGTTTTATTGGAAAGCGGAAAGGCGGTACAGCCAGAAGAGCCATTGCCTGCCAGTCCTTCTGTGCCGAAAACGGTGCTGAAACCGGAGCCGTTGAAAATGGAAGGTGGTGCAAACGGAGACTCTATTTTTGATTTTTAATCGCAAACAATTGAAACAAGCGTCCACCAAAGCGGGCGTTCCTGTCTTCTCTGCAGCTTCTTATACGGTTTGTACACCTATCATGGTATCTAGCTTTTTATCATGAACATTTATGTTGACTTGTTTTTAAGCTTCTACAGCGTTTTACATTAAAAAATGGGAGTGCATCGCATGAATATTTTTGTTTTTTTGGGAGCACTGAACGCGTGTATATCTGTTGCGCTCGGGGCTTTCGGGGCCCACGGGTTGAAAGGGATCATGGATCAGAAGTATCTGGATATTTGGGAGACCGGCGTCCGTTATGAAATGTACCATGCGCTCGGATTGATTGCGATCGGCATTCTTTCCGGCACCCTCAAATCATCCGCACTGCTCAGCTGGTCAGGATGGTTGATGCTGATTGGCATCGTCCTTTTCTCCGGCAGCCTTTATGTTTTAAGCTTAACGAAAATCAGTGTGCTTGGTGCGATTACGCCAATCGGAGGCGTCGCGTTCCTTGCTTCCTGGATACTGCTCGGCATAGCGGCGGTAAAGTGGATGTAAGAAAAAACAGCCCGGTTTCGGAGCTGTTTTTTCTTTCGCTTATCCCCGTGGCGGATAGGTTGCCAGCGGCTGACCGGCCTGCGTTGTGCTGCCATATGGGTATTCATATTCAATTTCTTCAGAGAAGACAACATAATCAACATAGACCATCGGGATTAAATAACGCTGCCCGGTTTGCGGGTCACTGAGAATGACATGGTCCCGTCCGGCAGCTTCAATAATGCCATTGAACACTTTAGCATTCCATTCCCGGTTGTTTTCAAACGTGGCGTACAGCGTGACCAGTTTTCCTTTATTCAGCCGCAAAATATTTTCAATATACGATTGTTCAAGCGGAAGCTGGCCGGGCAGGTTCTGTGAGGGTGCCTGCGCTTGCTGCCCCCCGGGAACCTGGTACGGCGGATAATATCCTCCGTAATAAGGCTGTGCGGACTGCCGGTAATAATAAGGATATCCGTATACGGGCGGTGTGTAATTGCCGTTTTCCAACTGATTTCCCCCTCCATTTTGCATATCGGTCTGCCCTGGTTTTTGTAAAATGCACAAAAAACAAGGGCATTCACTACATTTATGTGTATGCCGGCCGGAAACGGGTTATGCTTAAGATCTCTCGTGAAAAAATCCTTCCAGCAGGCTGGAAGGATTTTTCTTAACCAATATGCAAATAGGAGGTTAACCGTTCTTCGTCAAGCAGGCTGCCGACATAGAACGGGCCGAATTCTCCGTACCTTGCGCTGGCTTCGTCAAACCGCATTTCATAGACGATTTTTTTAAACTGCAGGGCATCATCGGATAATAAAGCCACACCCCATTCGTAGTCGTCAAGCCCGGTGGAACCGAGAATATATTGTTTTACCTTGCCGGCATATTTGCGCCCGATCAATCCGTGGCTTTTCATTAACTCCTTGCGTTCCTCCATTGGCAGCATGTACCAGTTGTCATTGCCTTCGCGCCGTTTATCCATCGGGTAGAAGCAGAAGTATTTAGATTTCGGCAATGCCGGGTAGAGACGCTCCCGGACACGTGGATTTTCATATGCAGACTCGTCCGCTTTCCCGCCGCGCACATAGTTGCTCAGTTCATTTACACCGATGTACGAATATGCCGGAATTGTAAAATCAGCAATCCTTAATTTATTTAAGGCTGTTTCAATTTCTTCGAGGTCTTCCAGGGCCGGCCGCATCGTCCATAAAACAAAGTCGGCTTTCTGGCCGGTGATGGTGTATAAAGCATAAGCCCCTTCGTGTTTGCTTTGGATGGCATCCAGTTGCTGAAGAAATTGCCGGAATTCTTTCACAGCCGCATCCCTTTCTTCCGCAGGCAGCGCCTTCCAGCCCGCCCAGTCGAGAGAACGGAAATCATGCAGTGAGTACCAGCCATCCAGTGTTTCTGCTGCTTCGCTCATTTTTTTCCCTCCAAATGTTTTTCTCTTCCCTTACTATAACACAGGTTAGAAGAAGGAAAAAATATTACGGCTGCCGCGAAATTGTCTAAAAGAAGCCTTCTTTTGCCTTTGATTTTCCGGAAAAATGGATTATCCTTAAAATGGATACCGTTATACGAGGAGTGTTGAGCGTGAGTACATTTTTTGACGGGATAAAAGAAAAAGTGCGGGGGCACAACAAAACGATTGTTTTCCCGGAAAGTTCGGATGAAAGAGTTTTAACAGCTGTCTCACGGTTTGCATCCGATGAAGTGATCCGGCCGGTTTTAATCGGGAACAAGGACGAAATCCAGGCAAAAGCACGGGACATCGGTGTTTCCGTCGAGGGCGTTGCAGTGTATGACCCGGAAGACTATGCCGGTTTTGAAGAAATGGTGCAGGCTTTTGTGGAACGGAGAAAAGGCAAGGCGACGGAGGAAGATGCGCGCCAAATATTAAAAGACGTCAATTATTTCGGCACCATGCTTGTCTATTTGAAAAAGGCGGACGGTCTGGTAAGCGGTGCCATCCATTCGACGGCTGATACAGTCCGGCCGGCATTGCAGATCATTAAAACAAAGCAGGGCGTGAAAAAAGTTTCCGGCGTCTTCATTATGGTGAGGGGCGAAGAGAAATTTGTTTTCGCAGATTGTGCAATCAATATTTCACCGGACAGCCAGGATTTGGCGGAAACAGCCGCGGAGAGCGCAAAAACTGCCCGGACATTTGATATTGAACCAAGGATTGCGATGCTGAGCTTTTCAACAAAAGGCTCCGCCCATTCCGATGAGACGGAGAAAGTGGCGCAGGCTGTCCGGTTGGCAAAAGAACGCGATCCGGAGCTTGTGGTGGACGGCGAGATGCAGTTTGATGCTGCGTATGTGCCGGCTGTTGCACAAAAGAAAGCGCCGGATTCCGTGATTCAGGGCAATGCAACCGTGTTTATTTTTCCAAATCTGGATGCGGGGAATATCGGTTATAAAATGGCCCAGCGTCTTGGCGGTTTTGAGGCAGTTGGCCCGATTTTGCAAGGGCTGAATGCGCCTGTCAATGATTTGTCGCGCGGCTGCAATGCGGAAGATGTTTATCATTTGGCTTTGATTTCCGCGGCACAAAGTTTGTAAGGGAGTTGCCAGGCTTCCGGCTGTTGGGTGGACAAAGTTTGGAGGAGAGCGGGTTGATCCTTGGGAGCAGCCCGGCAGGCAAATTGCCGGCAATGTCCGCGTCCGGCAGCATTGTAATTTTTTTAACAAAATGAAATAAAACTGTGTATCCATGCCGCAATGATTCGGCATGAGCGGAAAAGTGGCAAACAGCCGGCACAGTAGTAAAGCTGTTGGACATTGCGGGGGAAAATGGCCTTTGGTATGTGGCCGGGACTCCTCTTTTCCGGCTTGCACCCCCCGGAAGCGCCGGGGATTAGAGTGCTTGCCTTCTTTTGGTTTGGCTTTTGCATGATGCCAAACCTTTTTTTATGTTTTATACGGCCGGAGGGAAGGCATTTTATAATGGAAGAATTTGGGGAGAAAAGGGAAAAGGCTGAATTTGATCGTATTGGGAATTTATGTGCAGCCGGGGCAATTTTTACTAAGGCATGCGATAGCCGATGGTTCAGCACTGCTCTCGAATCCTTGCCAATAGAGGGGTTTCGAGAGTAGCTTTTTGGTAGTCAATCCGGCATGATATGATAGTAGTAAAATAAATGGGGGAAGGATCAACATGGAAGAAGCGCTGCAATTGCTGAAGCAGCCCGAGTGGCGGGTGATGGACCAGTCCGGGTTGGGCCCGCAGTTTGAAGCGGCCCAGTCATTTGCGATGGACGACACATTGTGCACCTCTGTAGGGGCAAACGCCTCCCCGGCTGTTGTCCGGACATGGGTGCATCACGACACCGTCAGCCTGGGCATTCAGGATACAAAATTGCCCTTTTTTGAGGAGGGGCTGGCTGTTCTTAAAAATAGAGGATTTCGGTATATTGTCCGTAATTCAGGCGGGCTTGCCGTTGTATTGGATACGGGCGTGCTGAACATTTCGCTTGTTATGCCGGATACGGAAAAGGGGATGGATATCAACCGCGGATACGAAGCGATGTTTAAGCTGGTCCAAATGATGTTTTCGGATTTTCCGGTTGTAATTGAAGCGGGGGAAATAGCAGGCTCGTACTGCCCGGGGAGTTATGATTTGAGCATTGGCGGGAAAAAATTCGCCGGCATCTCCCAGCGGCGGGTCAGGAGAGGGGTGGCTGTCCAGATTTATTTATGCGTGACGGGCAGCGGCGCCGACAGGGCAGAACTCGTTCAGGATTTTTATGAGCGGGCAAAACAGGGCGCGGAGACAAAGTTGCAATACCCGTGTGTCCGTCCTGAAGTGATGGCTTCTTTGTCGGAGCTTTTACAGGAAATACTCACGGTCCAGGACGTTTTCATGCGGCTTTTGCAAACGCTGAAGACGCTGGGGAGCCGGCTTGTGTCCCGCCCGCTTTCGGAACAGGAAACAAAATGGTACGGCAAATATTATGAACGCATGCTGGAAAGAAACGCCCGGTTTTTGTAAAGAATGGATGATAATGGGCCATTCCTTGATCTGATGAAAGACATTCTTGAGGTGTGGCCGGAGTCCATTGTCTTCCATGTGCGGGATGAAGGACAATTTAAAGTGGCGGTAGCCCGTTTTTGTCTTTCATCGGGCGAGTGAAGGACATTTGGAGGTTGTGGTGAGATTGTTTTGTCCTTCATGGGGCGGATGAAGGACATTTGGGGCCGGTGATGGCCTCTGTTTTATCCTTCATGAAGCGGATGAAAGACATTTTGAAGCGCGGCGGGTTGGCATTGTCTTTCATAAAACGAATGAAAAACATTTTTAAGACGTGGATCCAAAAAGACACTTGGACGGCGACCAAACTTTCCTTTTAGGAGCATTTCAAAAAGGCAAAAAACATTCGTGTCAGCCAAACCGACCCCCGATAGAAGTTTCAATTAGACAAAAGAACAAGCGGGTCATGTTAAACTGTCCAATTAGGATTTCCAATTGGACAAAAGATCTGCCTCTGCCATGTGTTTTGGCCCTTTAGAGTAGATCAAAAAGACAAAACGCATCTGGAAATCAGCCCAATTATCCCTTAGAACGTTTCAAAAAGACAAAAGATGCTGGGGAGACATGCCAATTGTCCTTTAGAGCGTCTCAAAAAGCCAAAAGACACCTTGGTAGCGTCCAAACTGTCTTTTAGAACATCTCAAAAAGCCAAAAGGCACCTGGAAATCATCCAAACTGTCCTTTATAACGTTTCAAAAAGACAAAAGATGCTGGGGAGACATGCCAATTGTCCTTTAGAGCGTCTCAAAAAGCCAAAAGACACCTTGACAGCGTCCAAACTGTCTTTTAGAACACCTCAAAAAGACAAAACGCACCTGGAAATCGTCCAAACTGTCCTTTAGAACGTTTCAAAAAGACAAAAGATGCTGGGGAAACATGCCAATTGTCCTTTAGAGCGTTTCAAAAAGACAAAAGACTCCTTGGTAGCGTCCAAACTGTCTTTTAGAACATCTCAAAAAGCCAAAACGCACCTGGAAATCGTCCAAACTGTCTTTTAGAACGTTTCAAAAAGACAAAAGATGCTGGGGAGACATGCCAATTGTCCTTTAGAGCGTCTCAAAAAGCCAAAAGACACCTTGACAGCGTCCAAACTGTCTTTTAGAACACCTCAAAAAGACAAAACGCACCTGGAAATCGTCCAAACTGTCTTTTAGAACATCTCAAAAAGACAAAAAGCGCCTGTGAATCAAACAAACTGTCCTTTAGAACATCTTAAAAGCCAAAAGGCACCTAGGGAACGTCCCAATTATCCTTTCATGCAACAAAAGCCGGGAGATTGCCGGCTTGCACGCCAAAAACCCATTGAGCATGCACCGCCCAATGGGTTTTGTTGTTTGCTCGCCCGGAACTTATTCTGCCAGCTTTTCGAGGTTGCCGTTGCGGTCCATTTTGAACTTAGTCGCGCCGGTTTCGTCTTCTTCGAAAAGGACGTATTTTCTCGCGCGGTTCATGATTTTCATCAAGGTTTCGTAGTCTTCCTGCATGGTAACCGAACCTTCTTCGAGCTCTTGGACACGTTTTTTCAATTCTTCCGTTTCCTTTTTCAATTCCTGGTTTTCGTGCTTCAATCTTGCATTCTCACTTTTTAAAATCGTGCTTTGGAATTGCGTATTGTTCAAGTATTGCAGATAGCTGATGACCTTGACAAGGCTCATATCCCCGTTGCTTTCGGTCGGCTGTGAAACTTGCGGGCTGCCGTTTTCAGCTTCTTCCCCGTCCGGAGCCGGTTGTTCTGGAAATTCAGCAAGCGGCATTTCGCCAATTTCCTCGAGTGTTGGAACCGGCGGCTGGTACAGCAGTTTCTTTTTCCCGCCCTGGTCTTTTCCAAGCAGGCGCTGGCGTTGTTTGCGCTGTTTTTTTGCAAGCTGCAGCGCCTGTTCGTAATTATGGCGGACAACCGCATTCCAGCGGAAACCGCAGGCGGCGGATGTACGGTTCAGCTTATCGCCGACTTCCTCAAAAGCATTCAGCTGTGTGCTTCCTTCGCGCACGTGGCGGAGCACTGTTTCCGCCAGCAACAAATCATCTTCTTCGCTCCACGCATCTTGGCGTGATTTCATTCTCATTACCCCCAAATGTAAATTTTTTGTTTGTACTAAGAGAATGGACAAAAAACACGCAATTTATACCAATATGGTAAAAAAATAATAGAATTTTAGCGCGCAAACGGATTTTTGCTTTCGACAACACAGACAGGCGGGTACACGGGGGAAGCCAAAAAGCCCCGTTAGCGTCTGCCCGGGCACGGATAAATGCAAGGGGTTTAAAAAGCGCAGCCACACGCTGGCGGGGATTGGAAAATATGGCAAGAGAAGAACGGGTTTCCTAATTAAAAAGTGCAGCGCCACAAGCTGTGGGCATGGAGACCGCCAATGCTCTCCAACCACCTGGCCGGTTTAAAAAGTGCAGAGTCAAAGCTGGTGCGAGCCGCTGTTTTACGCTTACCGCGCCCGGCCGGTGTTAAAAAAATGCAGCGCCACAAGCTGGTTCCCCTATAGAAACGGCAAAATCAAGCATTTTCGAAAGAGGCGGTCTTCCATCGGGGGGTATTCATTAGCCCCCGGGCATTTCCAAAAGCTGCCCGTCCGCATATAACAAGCTTTTTTTCTCGGGCTTGTCCCGGTATAATAGAATTACGACATCAGGAAGAGGGTAAAGCATGGAATACGCCAAACGTAAGCTCAGTGAGGAAAAAGTGTTTAAAGACCCTGTCCACCGCTATGTCCATGTGCGTGACCGGGTGATCTGGGACTTGATCGGAACAAAAGAGTTCCAGCGTTTGCGCCGGATCCGGCAGCTCGGCACGACTTACCTGACTTTCCACGGGGCGGAACACAGCCGTTTCAGCCACTCGCTCGGCGTCTATGAAATTGTCAGGAGAATTACAGATGATGTTTTTAAAGACCGGGTGAACTGGAACGGAAAGGACAGGCTGCTGTCGCTTTGCGCTGCGCTTTTGCACGATCTTGGCCACGGCCCGTTTTCCCATTCGTTTGAAAAAGTGTTCGGTATGGACCATGAGGAGTTTACAAGGCAAATCATCCTCGGGGAGACGGAAGTCAATGAAGTATTGCGGCGGGTCGGCAGAAATTTCCCGAAAAAAGTGGCGGAAGTGATTGCGAAAACTTCAGAAAACAAGCTGGTGGTCAGCCTGATTTCAAGCCAGCTTGATGCGGACCGGATGGATTATTTGCTGCGCGATGCGTACTATACAGGGGTCAGCTACGGCCATTTTGACATTGAACGGCTGCTCCGCGTCATGCGCCCGCATGAAGACCAGGCCGTTTTTAAATATAGCGGCATGCATGCGGTCGAAGATTACATTTTAAGCCGTTACCAAATGTACTGGCAAGTGTATTTCCACCCGGTGACAAGAAGTGCGGAAGTGATTTTAACAAAAATTTTGCAGCGCGCGAAAACGTTGTACGATGCCCGTTATCCGTTCAAACACGGGCCCAGCCATTTCCAATCGCTTTTTGAAGGCAGGCTTACCCTGCGAGATTATTTAAAGCTGGATGAGCACATCATGCTGTATTATATTGAAGTTTGGCAGGAAGAAGATGACCCGGTTTTGCGGGATCTTTGCGCCCGCTTTGTAAACCGGAATCTGTTTAAATACATTGAGTTTGACCCGGCAAAAGAATTTAAGGTGCACAGCCGGCTTGAAAAGCTTTTTGAAGAAGCCGGGATCGACCCGAACTATTATTTGGTCATTGATTCGTCTTCAGACCTTCCGTACGATTTTTACCGGCCGGGCGAGGAAGGGGAACGGCTGCCGATCAATTTGCTGATGCGAAACGGCGACCTGAAGGAATTATCAAGGGAATCGGATATTGTGGACGCCATTTCGGGGAAAAGAAGAACGGATCATAAATTGTATTTTCCGCTTGATTTGATCGAAGACGAAACGACACACGGGGAAAAGAAAAGGGAAATTGCCGCTTTGCTGAAACTGCCCCGGAGTTCGGAAATTTAGTCAGGAGTGAATGGTTTGTGTTAGAAGATCATGTGAAAATAATGGGTGCGCTTGCCATAAGCGGAGAGATTGTCGGGCGTAAAAAGCTGCAAAAAATGATTTATATTGCGAAAAAGTTATCCTTCCCGTTTCAGGAAAAATTCGAGTTCCACTTTTACGGCCCGTATTCTGAAGAGTTGACGCTTAAAGTAGAGGAACTGACCAATCTCGGGTTTGTAAACGAAGTAAAAGAGAAAAAAGGCGGATATGTCCAATACCGGTATACGGTGACAGACGAAGGCCGGGAATTTCTGGAAATGTACGAACCGGATCTGCCGGGGCTAGATGCGTGCTTGGCAGAAATGAACGGGCAAAATGCGCGTTTCCTTGAACTTGTTTCAACCGTCATGTATTTTGACACGCTTCCGAAAGAGGAAGTAAAAGAGAAAATCTTTACATTAAAAGCGAAGCAGCGTTATACAGAGGAGGAAATCAACGAGGCGTACGATTACATAGAAAAATTGAAAAAAATCGCCAGGCCCGTCCAGCAGGCTTAGCGATTTTTTCTCCCTTATTCGTCGCTTTTGCGGACGCCGCCGACAGCATAATGGTTTTTTGACATTTCTTCAATAAAAACGGTAATGTTTTCTTTCGGGGCGCCTACGGTTTCGCTGACCGCGGCCGTTACTTTTTCGACCAGCGCTTTCTTTTGTTCGTCTGTACGGCCTTCCAGCATTTTGACAGTTACATATGGCATATGGTGCATCTCCTTTTGGATGTTTTCATTTAAAAATTGTAAAGTCTTTTTTGCCCGCCTGCAAGTGGCACTTTTAAAACAAGTGAATACCGAATGAAAATTTTGTATACTATAGTCAATATATTGTTTTTAAAGGAGACCGGTACGTGGAACAATTACAACAGTTTTTGGCATATCCGTTAAGGGATATCCCGATTGTCGCGGCGGTGCTGATCATTGCTTTTACCGTCCATGAGTTTTCCCATGCTTATACAGCTTATTTGTGCGGCGACCCGACTGCCAAACGCGAGGGGCGGCTGACATTGAACCCGGCGCAGCATATTGACCCGCTTGGCGCGCTGCTTATTTTTGTCGCCGGCTTCGGCTGGGCGCGGCCTGTCCCAGTAAACCGCTACCATTTCAAAAATCCGCGCCTGACAGGGGTGGCGGTATCTTTTGCGGGCCCTGCCAGCAATTTTTTGATGGCGTTTATCGGGGAAATCATCTTTTATGTGCTGGTGGCAACCGGGCTTGGCGCAGGCCTGCCATGGTTTGTCCTTTCCTTTTTCAATTATTTTGTCTGGCTGAATCTCGTATTGTTTATTTTTAATTTAATTCCGCTTCCGCCGCTGGACGGGTACCGGATCATAGAAGATTTGGTTTCGCCGGGGGTACGGGCAAAATTGACGCAGTACGAGCAGTACAGCATCGTTGTATTTCTGGTCCTTTTGGTCACGCCGCTTGGCCGGTATACGATCTCGCCGCTGCTTAACAGTGCGGTTCCGTCGATTATGAAGGGATTCCAGACCATTGTTTCCGTATTCGGATAGATTGCCATTGAGAGAAAGGGGATGTGCAAGATGGCTGAAAAAAAGAAAAAAGCAGAATTTAATATTATTAAAAATGCGCCGACTGACGGCCATAAAAGTTTTGGCACCGGGGCGCTGAACCTTGAAAATGTCTCGCCGGTGATCATTGATGTCAATGAAGGCACGGCGGTTGTCGATATTGGGGCGATGCATGCAAGGAGCGCCGTGGAAAAACGGGTGAGATTTTTCCCCGACCGTTCGGAAGTCCCGGAAGAGGGGGCAAAACCGTACTGGCTTGTGTGGGTGACAATTGAACGCGGCGAAAAAGGGCCTTATTATCACGGGGTGACAGCCTGCGAAATGGTGGTCAACAAGGAAAAACGCCGCGGCTACAAATCGCTGCCGGAACATGTCAACCGCCTCGACAAGTCGATGAAGGGCCATATCATTGTAGACCATATGGACGACCGGTCCAAAAAAGTGCTGGCAGACTTTTTAAAAGGCCACAGCAGCGAGATGTGGAACTTATCCAGCGATGAATTGAAAGAAGCATTAAAGGCCTGACCCCGCGCATTTATTTTTGCGTAAGGAACCGGCCGAAATTTCACGATGCATTGAAGGAGCAGGAAAGGCCTGACCGCACAGCGGCCAGGCCTTTCTGTTTGCTGTTTTAAAAAAACGGGAACAGTTTTTCAAGCCAGTTCCGGTGCTTTTTCGGGTACAACTCATTTTCTCCTGCAGCGGGATGTTTGCTGCAGGGCTCGGCCGGTTCGGTACCGGATATAAAGTATGTCAGCCTTGCCACCGGGCAGTTAGCGGTTGCGATTTTCCCGGTGGCAGGATCGATTTCAACACCGGTTACGCCTTTGGGCGGCTTAAATTCCGTTACAGGGCGCCCGTCAAGCGCCTTTTCCATAAACCGGGCCCATATTTTTTTGGCGTACATTTTATCGGCGGCCAACGTGATTTCCTGCCCGTTGTCGTATCCGACCCAAACGCCTGATACAAGCTGGGGCGAAAACCCGATCATCCAGCTGTCCGTGTTGGTGGAGCCGGATTTGCCGGCGTACGGGCGGGTGAGGTTTTTGACAATGGAGGCGCCGGTGACACGGGCATAGCCGTTCAGGCGCTTGTCAAACATGCCGGTCATCATTTGCGAGGTGACAAACGCCGCCGCTTTGTCCAACACCCGTTCTTTCTCGTGTTTGTCGTATGCATACAGGACGCGGCCTTTATAATCTTCCACTTTTGTGATGAAAACAGGCCCGTTTTGAGTGCCGCCGTTTGCAAGCAGGCTGTAGGCGTTCACCATATCGAGCAGGTGCACGCCGGATGTGCCGAGCGCAAGTGACGGCACTTTTTCCATTGGGGTTGTAAGGCCGAATTGTTTTGCGGTTTGGACAAGCACATCCTGCCCGAGCAGCAAATGGGTTTTCACGGCGTAAATATTATCTGAAACGGCGAGCGCCTGCATCATCGTAATGTCCCTATTGGCATACTGGCTGTTGAAATTATGCGGCCTGTATGAAGATCCGCCCGGCCGGAAAACGGTCGGTTCGCTTTTGAGCATCGTTGCCGGCGTGAATCCGTGGTTCAATGCAGCATAATAAAGGAGCGGCTTCATGGTGGAACCGGGCTGGCGCGTTGCCTGTGTGGCGCGGTTAAAGGAACTTTCCGCATAATCGCGGCCCCCGGTAAGTGCGGTTACGAAGCCGTTTTTCGGATTGATTGCCGCAAAACCGAGCTGGATTTGCGAAGATGCCGGAATGATTTCCTTCACTGTTTCTTCGGCAATTTTTTGCTGCTTCACATCAAGGGTGGTATATACTTTTAATCCCCCGAGCGCAATCGTCCGGTCATCAAACCCGAGTTTTGTTTTCAGCTGTTTTTTCACAAGGTCCTGGAAATAAGGGGCGATCCGGTTTGTATCCGGATCCGCTTTTTGCATGATTTTTACCGTTTCATTGGCGGCTGCTGCTGCTTGTTTTTTTGTAATATAGCCGTTTTTCACCATCGATTGCAAAACAGCAAGCTGCCGTTTTTTCGCTTTTTCCGGCGAAATGACAGGGGAGTAGACTCTGGGTCCGTTTGGAATCCCGGCAAGCATGGCGGCTTCGGCAAGTGTCAGCTGTTTGGCGCTTTTCCCGAAATAGTACCGGCTTGCGGCTTCAATCCCGTATTTTCCATGCCCGTAATTGATCGTATTTAAATAGCCTTCCAGAATCCGGTCTTTGCTGTAGCTGGACTCGAGCCGGACCGTGTAGAATGCTTCCTTTAATTTTCTTTCCCATGTTTTATCAAGCGTTAAAAACAGGTTGCGGGCGTATTGCTGGGTAATGGTGCTTGCGCCCTGCACCTTTCCCATTGCTTTCATATCGGCAGCGACCGCCCCGGCTATGCGCCGGTAATCAAAGCCGTGGTGATGGTAAAAGTTTCGGTCTTCGATTGAAATGGTCGCGTCAATGGCGTTTTCGGAGATGCCGTCAAGCGGCACCCAGTATCTTTGCTGGCCGCTGTTCGACTCGCCGATTTGTTTGCCGTTTTGTGCATAATAAAGCGTTGATTGCGGTACGGACAGCGGCGGCGGACCGAGAATTTTTGCATACAGATAGACAGCTGCCGTTAAGGCAGACAGCAGGATGGCGAAAGTAATCAGGGCAAACAGTATCAGGCGCAGGCCCCATTTGGCTTTCCGGATCTTTGGTGTTGTCTGTGTCTCCATCATCCGCACCTCTTTTTCTCCTTATTTCTTTAGTATTTAGTAAGAGAGGAAATTTTAAACACTGGAACCGAAAAAAGGATGATGGGAAGGGTGGCCCGCTGTAAAAAGATTCTTGCTTTTTTTCGGAATTTCACTATACTTTTTCCATGTGTCCGAAATTGTGAAAAAGAGGAGAAAAAGATGAGATTTGACGAAGCTTATTCAGGCCATGTTTTTATCGGGGCAAGCCCGGATTATGAAAAAAGCCGGGTGGTGCTTTACGGCATGCCGATGGACTGGACAGTCAGCTACCGCCCGGGTTCACGGTTCGGCCCGGGGCGCATCCGGGAAGTTTCAATCGGGCTCGAAGAATACAGCCCGTATCTTGACCGGGAACTTGCTGAAATCAGCTATTTTGATGCCGGAGATATGCCGCTGCCGTTCGGCAATCCGCAAAAAAGCCTTGATATGATTGAAAATTATGTCGGGACATTGCTCGACGGCGGGAAATTTCCGTTCGGCCTTGGCGGCGAGCATTTGGTGACATGGCCGGTGATCCGCGCCGTTTACAAAAAATACCCGGATCTCGCTGTCATTCATTTTGATGCCCATACCGATTTGCGCACGGATTATGAAGGCGAGCCGCTTTCGCATGCTACGCCGATCCGGAAAACGGCGGAGTTGATCGGGCCCGCGAATGTGTATTCATTCGGTATCCGGTCCGGCTTAAAAGAGGAATTTGAATGGGCGGAAAGAAACGGCATGCATATCGCAAAGTTTGAAGTGCTTGAGCCGCTCAAAAAAGTGTTGCCGGCGCTTTCCGGCCGCCATGTGTATGTGACGGTCGATATTGATGTGCTCGATCCCGCTTTTGCGCCGGGGACAGGGACGGTGGATGCCGGCGGGATCACCTCAAAAGAACTGCTGGCATCGATTCATGTGATTGCCCGTTCCGGCGTGAATGTCATTGGTTGTGACCTTGTTGAAGTGGCACCTGTATATGATCATTCCGAGCAAACAGCCAATACGGCTAGCAAGCTCGTGCGCGAAATGATGCTCGGCTGGGTGAAGTAACGGAAAACCCGGCACCGGCTGCGGGGGCGGGTGCCGGGTTTTTAAAGTTAAGCTTGCGGGATAGCAGCTCCATTATATATGATAAAATGAGGAGAGTTACCATATTATTTTTCCGCCGGAAAGGTTATAATGGATGAAATAAAGGATGTGGGAAAATGGCGGGGGAAACCGTTTCTTGCCCTGTAAAAATACATATGACCACGGAGATTTTCCAGGAAGAAGCGGAAAAAATCGAACTGGTTTTGTTCGGCCATTATTACGAAAAAGGCGGTTCGGCCTATTTAAAGTACGAGGAAGTGCAGGAAGCCGGCAAAATTTATACGGTTGTCAAAATGGCAAGCGGAAGGGCGCTTGTATTGAGAAGCGGTGCGGTCTCCATGCGGCTTGATTTGCGTGCCGGGACAAGGCGCCCGGGGACTTACGAAAACGGCTATGGCCAATTCCCGATTGAAGCGGCGGCAGATGAGATTGTGCACACGCGCACAGGCCCGCTTTCTGGGCAGCTTTCCCTCGGATACAGGCTTTATATGCATGGGGGTTCGGTCAGTACATATAAAATGAAGATCCATTATGAGGAGGTACAAGCAGCAAAATGAACATTGCGGAACAAATGCAGGAAACGCTGAAAACGGAAATCAAAGAAGCGGTGATGAAGACCGGCTTGGTTGCGGAAGCGGATATTCCGGCTATTGTGCTGGAAAAGCCAAAAGAAAAAGCGCACGGCGATTATGCCGCAAACATTGCCATGCAGCTTGCGCGTGCGGCAAAAAAAGCGCCGCGCCAGATTGCGGAAGCGATTGTCGAACATATCGACAAATCGAAAACGTCGATTGAAAAAGTGGAAATCGCAGGCCCCGGCTTTATTAATTTTTATTTGGACAATACGTATTTGACCCGGCTGATCCCTTCTATCCTTCACGATGGTGCGGATTACGGCCGTTCAGATGCCGGCAGGGGCAAAAAAATCCAGGTTGAATTCGTATCGGCGAACCCGACCGGTGATCTTCACCTCGGACATGCGCGCGGCGCCGCTGTCGGGGATTCACTGTGCAATATTCTTGAAAAAGCAGGGTATGAGGTGACCCGTGAATACTATATTAACGATGCCGGCAACCAGATCCACAATCTGGCCTTGTCAGTCGAAGCGCGCTACTTCCAGGCGCTCGGGATGGAAAAGGAAATGCCGGCAGATGGCTATTACGGCCAGGATATTATTGACCTTGGAAAAAAACTTGCCGATGAATACGGCCGGAAATTTGTGGACGCGGATGAAAAAACGCGCTACGAATTTTTCCGCCAGTACGGCCTCGATTACGAGATGGCGAAACTGAAAAAAGACCTTGAAGACTTCCGCGTTCGTTTTGATGTCTGGTATTCGGAAACGTCTCTTTATAAGAGCGGAAAAATTGACGAAATGCTGACACTGATGCGCGAAAAAGGCCATATTTATGAAAAGGACGGGGCAACGTGGTTCCGCTCGACGGCTTTCGGCGACGACAAAGACCGCGTGCTCATCAAAAACGATGGGACTTACACGTACTTGACCCCGGATATTGCTTACCATAAAGACAAATTTGACCGCGGCTTCGATACGGTGATTAATATTTGGGGCGCTGACCACCACGGCTATATCCCGCGGATGAAAGCGGCAATGGAAGCGCTCGGCTATAACAGCGGCAATCTTGAAGTGGAGATCATCCAGCTTGTTCACTTGTATAAAAACGGCGAAAAAATGAAAATGAGCAAGCGGACTGGGAAAGCGGTCACGATGCGTGAACTCATTGACGAAGTCGGGCTTGATGCAACCCGGTACTTCTTTGCGATGAGAAGCTCGGATACGCATTTGGACTTTGACCTTGATCTTGCCGTTTCAGAGTCCAATGAAAACCCGGTTTACTATGCGCAATATGCCCATGCCCGTATTTGCAGTATTTTGCGCCAGGCGGAAGAAAAAGGGTTTGTGCCGGATACAGGCGCCGATTTTTCCGTGATCCGGTCTGAAAAGGAAACGGATGTCCTGAAAAAGCTCGGAGAATTCCCGCAGGTGATTGCTGATGCGGCCGAAAAGCGGATCCCGCACCGCATTACAAATTATATTAACGAACTTGCCGCCAACTTCCACAGCTTTTACAATGCTGTGAAAGTGATCGAGCCGGCGCATGCGGACGCCACCAAAGCGCGCCTTGCCCTCGTGAAGGCCGTGCAAATTACGCTGAAAAACGCGCTCCAGCTGATCGGCGTTTCCGCACCTGAAAAAATGTAAAGACAAAAGCCGTCCTCATCCGTTTCCGGGTTCAGGGCGGCTTTTTTTATTAAGATGGTGTTTCAGTTCAGTGTCCCAGGGACCGGCTTTTCCGTAAGCCGGTGGCCGATTGCCGCCGGGTGTAAGAAAAGCAAATTGGGATACAGGCAGCAAGATAGCCCGGGGTTCAGTGCTTTTTTCAGTCAACGTGTGGTAAATTTACTGGGCAACAAAATGCGTTACAGCCCGCAAGATGGTATTCAAGGCCGGCCAAGCACCCATCATCCCTCGCAGTGTCTCCGGTCTTCCGGAAGGCAATATTTTCCTGATTGCGCCGACTGGCCCAGAGCCGGCTTTTTCATCACAAAAATCCTTCAATTGCCCTCACACCCCATTCGGCCAGCCTCGTTGCCAATCCGGGGCGGTTCAGGCCGTCTGATGTAAGAGGGGCAGCGTGGCGCATATCATCCTTCACGACCGCGCACATTTTTTGGATAAACACATTGTCGTATACAAGGCAGTTGACTTCAAAGTTTAAACGGGCACTGCGCCGGTCAAAATTAGCCGTTCCAATATTGCAGACGGTCCGGTCAATGATCATAATTTTCGCGTGATAAAATCCGGGCTTGAACAAATAAATGTCTGCGCCATTTTCAAGCAGCTGCCGGAAATAGCGGCTTGCGGCCTCTTTGACAAGCGGATGGTCCGCTTTATCTGGGACGAGCACTGTAACGTTTACGCCGCGCGCTAAAGCCTGTACCAGTTTTTTGTGGATGGCCGGAGTCGGGATAAAGTAGGGGGAACCGATAAAAATCGATTCGCGGGCTTCCTCAATCAGGCTGCAAACCAGGCGTTCAAGCTCATCGCCCGCAGTCGGGATGATCCGGTGGCGGCATCCGCTTTTCTCCTCCTCGGGAGAGATTGGCGTTTCAAATGGCATTTTTTCGCCTGTAGCCGTTTCCCAGTTTCTGATAAATTCCTGCTGCAAGTCGCGGATACTTCCGCCGGTTAAGCGGAAATGGTAATCTCGCCAAGGAGAAAGCGACTTGTTGCCATCGATATAATCCTTCCCCACATTGAAACCGCCAAGATAGCCTGTCTCCCCGTCAATGACGGTTATTTTCCGGTGGTTCCGCTGCTGGAGCGTGTAAAAGAAAAAAGGGAACTTCGGCCGGTTGCTGAAGGCAAACGAGACGCCAGCGTTTTTCAGCTGTGCAATCATCTGTTTTTTGACCTTCCGGCTGCCCGCCCAATCGAGCAATACTTTTACTTCTTTCCCTTCGCGCGCTTTTTTTGCGAGCAGGCTGAAAAATTCACGGCTGATTTCATCATTTTTTACAATATAAAACAGGACGTATATGCTTTTTTTGGCATGCAGGATATCGGAAAAGTAGTGGGGAAACAGATTTTCTCCGCATGTAAAAACAGTAAAATCTCCGTGCCGTACGGGATATTGGCGCTGTTTGCGAGTTTTGCGGAAATGCCTTTTTCCAAGCGTGTAATCGGTGAAAAGCCAGATGATGAGTACTATGACGGCAGAAAGGAATAAGAGCAAAATCATATCTTTTTTCCCCGCTTCAATCGATTTTTTTCGTGGTCGAGTCCATGTCTTTATTCTTTCCCAAATGCGGCCGATTCTACTTACAAAAGCCGGAAACAGGCACAAAGAAATTCAAAAAAATAAAGAAAAAAGGATTGACTGAATGCTCATTCATTATATAATATAGGTAAGCAAGATTCGGAAAATTATCTGCTTTTTTGTGCGAGCACGAATGAACGAAGGGAGCGTCGGGAGAAAAATGCACATCTTATTATGGTTAAACTGGTTGTTGTTTCTGTCTGTAACCGCTTACGGCATTGGCCTTTTTGCGTATTTGGTAAGGACAAGGATCCAGTATATCAAATTGGGGAAAAAACAGGAATTCGACAACAATGTCAAGGCGCGGCTCAAAAAAATATGGGTATACGTTTTCGGGCAGAAAAAACTGCTCAAGGATAAAAAGAGCGGCGCCATCCATGTGATGATGTTTTACGGGTTTATTCTCGTCCAGTTCGGCGCAATTGATTTCATATGGAAGGGGCTTGCGCCGGGTTCGCACTTGCCGCTCGGGCCGCTTTACCCCGGATTTACTTTCTTTCAGGAAATCGTCACGCTCGTGATTTTATTTGCGGTCGGCTGGGCGTTTTACCGCCGCTACATTGAGAAGCTCGTCCGCTTAAAACGCGATTTTAAAGCGGGGCTTGTGCTCATCTTTATCGGCGGGCTAATGGTTTCTGTCCTGGTCGGGGGCGGTATGGAAATCATTTGGCACTTTGAGGAGCCTTCATGGACGGAACCGGTGGCAGCCGGGATTGCAGCCGCCTTTCATTGGATCGGGCCCACCGCGGCGGCCGTTGTGTTTTACGTGGCATGGTGGATCCATCTGTTGCTTCTGCTTACTTTCCTTGTCTATATCCCGCAGTCGAAGCACGCCCATTTGATTGCAGGGCCTGCGAATGTGTATCTGAACCGGCTCGGGGATACCGGGAAATTACGGGCGATCGATTTTGAAGACGAATCGCAGGAAAGTTTCGGCGTCGGGAAAATCGAGGACTTCACGCAGCTTCAGCTTGTCGATCTTTACGCCTGTGTGGAGTGCGGCCGCTGCACGAATATGTGCCCGGCAACCGGAACAGGAAAAATGCTTTCACCGATGGACTTGATCATTAAATTGAGGGACCATCTGACCAATTACGGCGCGGCCGTTACGTCCAAAGCACCGTGGGTTCCGGCATTTGCTTTTGCCAACACGACAGGGAACCGGCTCGCCCGGGAGAGTGCAACCCGTGGGGCAGAAGAGGCAGCTGTAGCGCTTGATTACAATCCGAGCCTGATCGGCGATGTCATTACCGAAGAAGAGATCTGGGCATGCACGACTTGCCGGAATTGCGAAGACCAGTGCCCGGTTATGAATGAACATGTCGATAAAATCATTGATTTGCGGCGCTATCTCGTTTTGACCGAAGGAAAAATGAAACCAGATGCACAGCGGGCAATCCAAAATATTGAACGCCAGGGCAATCCTTGGGGGCTGAACCGGAAAGAGCGCGAGTCGTGGCGTGAAGGGCGCGAAGATATCGAGGTCAAGACGGTCAAAGAAATGAAAAAATCGGATGAGGAATTCGAGTATTTATTCTGGGTCGGATCAATGGGGTCTTACGACAGCCGCAGCCAAAAAATCGCGCAGTCGTTTGCGAAACTGCTGAATGAAGCGGGTGTGAAATTCGCCATTCTCGGCAACAAGGAGAAAAACTCCGGAGATACAGCACGCAGGCTTGGCAATGAATTTTTGTTCCAGGAACTGGCCGGCCAGAACATCGCCGAGTTTGAAAAGAACGGCGTGAAAAAAATTGTGACGATCGATCCGCATGCATACAATACGTTTAAGAAAGAATATAAAGATTTTGGTTTTGAAGGGGAAGTGTACCATCACACCGAAGTGCTTTATGAGCTGCTGAAAGAAGGACGCTTAAAGCCGAAGTACGAAGTCAATGAAACGGTTACCTTTCATGACTCCTGCTACCTCGGCAGGTACAATGACATTTATAACCAGCCGCGTGACATTTTAAAAATGATCCCGGGCGTAAAGCTTGTGGAAATGGAACGGAACCGTGAAACCGCGATGTGCTGCGGGGCCGGCGGCGGGTTAATGTGGACGGAAGAAGATACCGGGCACCGGATTAATGTGGCGCGGACTGAACAGGCGCTTGCCGTGAATCCGACAGTCATCAGCACGGAATGCCCGTACTGCCTGACAATGCTGTCTGACGGTACAAAAGCGAAAGAAGTGGAAGACACCGTGAAAACCCTGGATGTCGCCGAAATACTTGAACGTTCGGTCTGCGGGGCGCCGGGGCAGACGGATGCAGTTTCTTAAGCGGGTGATGCCGCCGCAAAACGGGATGCTCGGCAGGAAAAGCAGATCATGGTAGATTTTAAACCGGCAAATCATCTGCGCAAAAACGGCGGAGAACGGGATATGTAAAAGTTTGGGTTGGTTCTCCGCCGCTTTTTTGCGGCAGATCACAAAGGGTGTTAGGAATGTAAGCGTTCATGCAGATTGCTGGCGCTTTTAAATAAATCACGCAGTATAACAAGACTTTACTGCTGTTTTTAGTAGCGAATGGCAAAAGGGCCATGAT
Organism: Weizmannia sp. FSL W8-0676; assembly: GCF_038593015.1. Taxonomy (NCBI): domain Bacteria; kingdom Bacillati; phylum Bacillota; class Bacilli; order Caryophanales; family Bacillaceae; genus Heyndrickxia; species Weizmannia sp. FSL W8-0676. The sequence continues at coordinate 3,151,110 of NZ_CP151954.1, read as the reverse complement.
TAAACGATGATTGAGCGTTCGCTCGATTGGGAGGCGCTTTTCGTTCATACGAGGCTCGCCACAATTTTAGCAACGAATGGCAAAGGAACGATGAATGAACGATGATTAGCGTTCGCGCAAATGGCCGGCGCTTATCATAAATCCATTGTAAAAGGGGAGAAGATGGTTGAACACGGTGATCATCGACGGGGCGCGTACGCCATTTGGGAAATTCGGGGGAAAACTGGCTGCACTTCCGGCGTCCGCGTTAGGCGGGATTGCGATCCGGCATGCATTGGAAAAAGCGGGCGTTGAAAACGGGGAAGTAAATGAAGTGATTATGGGGAATGTCCTACAGGGCGGCCAGGGGCAGCTCCCATCCCGGCAGGCGGCAAGGCACGCCGGCATTCCGTGGGAAGTCAAAACGGAAACGGTGAATAAAGTGTGTGCTTCCGGCATGAGGAGCGTGACCATGGCGGATCAGATCATCCGTTTGGGAGACGGGGAAGTCATTGTAGCCGGCGGGATGGAGTCGATGTCAAACGCCCCTTACTTCCTGCCCAAGGCAAGATGGGGATTGAAAATGGGCGATGTCCAGCTGAAAGACATGATGACCCATGACGGACTCATCTGCGCATTTTCCGGCGTCCATATGGGCACATACGGAAACCGCACGGCGGAAGCGTTCGGGCTGACCCGCGATTTTCAGGACCGCTGGGCATTAAGAAGCCACCAGAAAGCATTGGAAGCGATCCATTCCGGCAAGTTTGCCGAAGAAATTGTTCCGGTAGAAATCCCGCAAAGAAAAGGTTCTGCACTGCTTGTTGAACAGGATGAGCCGCCGCGCGCGGATACGACGCTTGAAAAACTGTCCCAGCTGCCGCCTGCTTTCGACAAAGACGGCACCATCACGGCCGGCAATGCTCCGGGTGTGAATGACGGGGCGGCTGCACTTGTTTTAATGAGCGCTGAACGGGCTGCAAAAGCAGGGTTGAAGCCGCTTGCAAAGATTGTGGCGCATGCGGAAGTGGCGGTGGAGGCGCAGCATTTTCCGCAGACGCCGGGGCTTGTGATCAACGAAATCCTGAAAAAAACAGGAAGAAAGCTTGATGACATTGATTTGTTTGAAATCAATGAAGCATTTGCCGCTGTGGCCCTTGCCAGCAGCAAAATCGCACAGCTCGATTTGGATAAGGTGAATGTAAACGGCGGCGCGGTTGCGTTAGGCCATCCGATCGGTGCAAGCGGCACGCGCATTATTTTAACCCTTGCATACGAACTGAAACGGCGCGGCGGCGGGACCGGGATCGCAGCCATCTGCTCCGGTGGCGGCCAGGGCGATGCCGTCATGATTGAAGTGCAATAAAACTTCAACGTGTATGACCACCCAAAAAAGGGGACCTGATCATGGATTTTCAGTTTACGGAAGAACAGCTTTTGCTAAGGAAAACCGTACGGGATTTTGCAGAAAAAGAAATTTTGCCGGCTATGGGCGACATGGAGCGCGGCATGTTCCCGCGTGAAATACTTGGAAAAATGGCAACCCTCGGTCTGATGGGCATCACCATTCCGGAAACATACGGCGGTGCGGGGCTGGATTTTACTGCATACGTTATAGCTGTTCATGAAATTTCCAAAGCCAGCGCGACCATTGGCGTCATCCTTTCCGTCCATTCATCCGTCGGGACCGCGCCGATTTTATATTTCGGAAGTGAAGCGCAAAAACAAAAATATTTGCCAAAGCTTGCAAGCGGGGAATACCTGGGGGCTTTTTGCCTGACGGAAGCCGAGGCGGGGTCGGATGCGAAGAATTTAAAAACAAAAGCGGTAAAACAGGGCGGGCATTATGTGCTCAATGGTTCAAAAATGTTCATTACAAACGGCGGCGAGGCGGATACGTATATTGTATTTGCCCGCACGGAAGACGGCAACATCACCGCTTTCATTATTGAAAAGACCATGCCGGGTTTCCGGACCGGCAAGGATGAGAAAAAAATGGGGCTGCACGGGTCAAAAACTGTCCAGCTTCACTTTGAAAATCTCCAGGTTCCGGCTGAGAACCGGCTGGGGGAAGAAGGGGAAGGGTTTAAGATCGCAATGGCGGTGCTGGATGCCGGCCGGATCGGGATCGCGGCACAGGCCCTCGGGATTGCGGAAGGCGCCTATGAACTGGCACTTCAATACGCAAAAAACCGGCGCCAGTTCGGAAAACCCATCCACGCATTTGAGGGTACCGGTTTTAAACTTGCCGACATGGCAACAAACATCGAAGCCAGCAAACTGCTTGTCTACCGGTCAGCCTTTTTGCGGAGCAACGGCCTGGGCTGCAAAAAAGAAGCGGCGATGGCCAAACTGCTCGCTTCCCAAACAGCTGTTGATACAGCGATTGAAGCCGTTCAGATTTTCGGCGGATATGGATACACGAAAGACTATCCGGTTGAACGGTTCATGCGCGATGCGAAAATTACGCAAATTTATGAAGGGACAAGTGAAATCCAAAGAATCGTGATCAGCAATCAATTATTGCGGGAGAAAAGGCTTTAAGTTGTCTTGGATAAAAAAATTGGAGGCAGAAAAATGGACTTTCGTTTAAGTGAAGAACATGAAATGATCCGGAAAATGGTACGCGATTTTGCCGTGAAGGAAGTAGCGCCGACAGCAGCGGAACGCGATGAGAACGAACGGTTTGACCGTGGCATCTTTGACCGGATGGCGGCGCTTGGCCTGACCGGGATTCCATGGCCGGAGCAGTACGGCGGGATCGGGAGCGATTTTCTGGCATACTGCATCGCGGTGGAAGAGCTGTCGCGTGTGTGCGCCTCAACCGGCGTGACCCTCTCGGCACATACTTCCCTTGCCAGCTGGCCGCTGTTTAAATTCGGCACAGAAGAACAAAAACAGAAATACCTCGTTCCGCTTGCCCGCGGGGAAAAAATCGGCGCGTACGGCTTGACGGAGCCGGGGTCGGGTTCTGATGCGGGCGCGATGGTGACAACGGCCAGGCGTGAAGGAGACCATTATGTTTTAAATGGTTCCAAAATTTTCATTACAAACGGCGGCGTGGCGGATATTTACATCGTGTTTGCCCTCACCGATCCGAAAAGCAAACACCATGGTACAAGCGCATTTATCATTGAAAAAGATTTTCCCGGGTTTTCAACCGGCAAAAAGGAAAAGAAAATGGGCATCCGGGCTTCCACCACAACGGAAATCATTTTTGACAATGTCATGGTGCCGGCAGAAAACCGGCTGGGGGAAGAAGGACAGGGCTTTAAAATCGCGATGATGACGCTGGACGGCGGGCGCAACGGCATTGCAGCCCAGGCAGTCGGCATTGCCCAGGGCGCGCTCGATGCGGCTGCAGCTTATGCGAAAGAGCGGAAACAGTTCGGCAAACCGATCGCAGCAAACCAGGGCGTGTCTTTCAAACTCGCCGACATGGCCACTGCAGTCGAAGCGGCAAGGCTGTTAACGTACCAGGCGGCCTGGCTTGAGTCAAACGGGCTGCCGTACGGGAAAGAATCTGCCATGTCCAAACTATTTGCCGGCGATACGGCGATGAAAGTCACAACAGAAGCCGTGCAGATTTTTGGCGGCTACGGTTATACAAAAGATTATCCGGTTGAGCGGTTCATGCGCGATGCCAAAATTACGCAAATTTACGAAGGGACGCAGGAAATCCAGCGGCTTGTCATTTCAAGAATGCTGACAAGGGACTGACGGAGAGGGGAGGCCGTTTGTGAGCCAAAAAAAGTTTGTGCCGGCATCGGTCAGGGACGAAAGGCTGATTGAAAAGCGCAGAAACCAAATGATCAATGCCGCCGTCGCGCTTTTTAAGGAAAAGGGGTTCCACCGGACGACAACGAGGGAAATTGCCAAAAAATCCGGCTTTAGCATCGGGACGCTTTACGAATATATCCGGGCAAAAGAGGATGTCCTCTATTTGGTGTGCGACCGGATTTATGATGAAGTGCGCGACAGGCTGCTGCGCATTGATGCCGGCCAGGGGACGCTTGAAAGTTTGAAACTCGCAATTGCCCATTATTTCCGGATTGTTGATGAACTGCAGGATGAAGTGCTTGTCATGTACCAGGAAGCAAAATCACTGACAAAAGAAGCACTGCCTTACGTATTAAAAAAGGAAATGGAAATGGTCGGCATATTTGAAAAAATGATTAAAAGATGTGCGGAAAACGGCGAACTTGATCTGGAAGAAAAAGAGATTGAGATGCTCGCCCATAATATTTTTGTCCAGGGTGAAATGTGGGCTTTCCGCCGCTGGGCATTTAAAAAGAAGTTTACAATTGAGGATTATATCCGTCTGCAAACCCATTTGCTGTTTTCCGGCCTTGAGACAAGGGGTATGATGGCATAAATTTTTGGCGCCATTTCCGTTTTTCCATCCCGGGGTTCATTCATGCGTTTTAAGTTCCAATCCTGATGAAGACAAGGGGGATATGATGGCTGAAACAGAGGTTTACCGCCCGAAACATGCGGTCCGTTTTGTCACAGCGTCCAGTTTGTTTGACGGCCACGATGCTTCCATCAACATTATGCGGAGGATTTTGCAGGCAAGCGGCGCGGAAGTCATCCATCTCGGCCACAACCGCTCGGCACGAGAAATTGTCCAGGCGGCGATTCAGGAAGATGTCCAGGGTATTGCCGTTTCTTCCTATCAGGGAGGGCATCTTGAGTTTTTCAAGTATATGTATGATTTGCTGCAGGAAAACGGCGCCTCCGGGATCCGCATTTACGGCGGGGGAGGGGGCGTCATCATCCCGCGTGAGATGAAAGAACTGCATGACTACGGGATCGCGCGTATTTTTTCACCGGAGGACGGCAGAAAGCTCGGCCTTCAGGGCATGATCAATATGATGCTCCGGGAGTGCGACCACCCGACGGTAACGGAAGCGGATTTTGCCAAAGAAGCCGGGCGCTTAAGCGAAGGGCGGATCAGTTCTGTTGCCAGACTGATTTCTTATGCCGAGAACCATTTGAACCATCAGGAGGCGCTTGCTGCCCTTGAATCTGCCATTCCGGCCGTGAAGAAAGCGCCGGTCGTGGGCATAACCGGTACCGGGGGAGCGGGAAAGAGTTCCTTGACAGATGAACTGATCCGCCGCTTTTTGCATGACCATCCGGAAAGTAAAATTGCCGTTCTTTCGGTCGACCCGACGAAGCAAAAAACGGGGGGCGCATTGCTTGGCGACCGGATCCGGATGAATGCGATTTTTCATCCGAATGTATTTATGCGGAGCCTGGCTACAAGGGCATCCCGTTCCGAACTTTCTCTTGCCATTCATGATGCTATCCGGATTGTAAAGGCTGCCGGCTTTGATTTGATTTTGATCGAAACAAGCGGAATCGGCCAGGGGGATGCCGAAATCACGAATATTTCCGATGTCGCAATGTATGTGATGACGAGCGAATTCGGGGCGCCTTCCCAGCTTGAAAAAATTGACATGATCGATTATGCGGACCTCATTGTCATAAACAAATTTGAGCGCAAAGGTTCAGAGGACGCGAAAAAGCAGGTGCAAAAGCAGTACCAGCGGAGCCATCTGCTGTTTGGCCAAAGTCCGGATGAGATGCCGGTGTACGGTACGATTGCCAGCCAGTTTCATGATCCGGGCACGAACGCCTTATATGGCGCCCTGATGGAAAAAATCAATGAAAAGAGCGGAACGGCTTTTCGCCCGTCTTTTTCGAAGAAACAGGAACAGGGAAACCGGCATACAATTATTCCGGCAAGCCGCAGCCATTACTTGCGAGAAATTGCGGAAACCGCCCGCCGGTACCATAAAAAGGCGGAGGCGCAGGCAACGCTCGCACGGAGAATGTTTCAACTGGAAGGCGCCATTATGGCCGCAAAGGAGTCCAGGGCAGCAGAGGATGTGATCGCATCGCTTGAAGCGCTTCGTGCGGAAGCGGAAAAAGGACTGACAGAAGAATCGAAAACCCTTTTGAAAAGCTGGCCGGATGTTAAGCAAAAATACAGCGGGGAAACTGTCACTGTCAAAATCCGCAATAAAGAAATCACAACCAGGATTAGAACAACAAGCTTGTCCGGGCTGCCGATCCCGAAAGTGGCGCTGCCGGATTGGGAAGATAAGGGCGAAATTTTAAAATGGCTGTATAAAGAAAATGTGCCAGGAGCATTTCCTTTTACGGCCGGTGTTTTCCCGTTTAAGCGAAAGGAAGAAGATCCGAAGCGGCAGTTTGCGGGGGAAGGGACACCGGAACGGACAAACCGGCGCTTCCATTATTTATCAAAAGATGATCCGGCAAAGCGGCTCAGCACGGCTTTTGACTCGGTGACGCTGTACGGCGAAGATCCGGACGAACGACCGGATATTTACGGAAAAGTCGGCGAGTCAGGGGTAAGTGTGTGTACGCTCGATGATATGAAAAAACTGTATGCGGGTTTCGACCTTTGTGCGCCTTCGACTTCTGTATCCATGACGATTAACGGCCCGGCACCGGTCATTCTGGCCATGTTCATGAATACGGCGATTGACCAGCAGGTGAAACAGAAAGAAGCGGAACTCGGGCGCGTTTTAACCGTGGAGGAATTTACGGAGGTGCGCGAAAAGACGCTGCAGACGGTCAGGGGCACCGTGCAGGCAGATATTTTAAAAGAAGACCAGGGCCAGAATACATGCATTTTTTCAACTGAATTTGCGCTCCGGATGATGGGCGATATCCAGCAGTATTTTATTGACCATCAAGTGCGCAATTATTATTCAGTCTCCATTTCCGGATACCATATCGCAGAAGCGGGCGCGAATCCGATTTCCCAGCTTGCGTTTACGCTCGCAAACGGTTTCACGTATGTTGAGTATTATTTAGGAAGGGGCATGAAGGTGGATGATTTTGCCCCGAACCTTTCATTCTTTTTCTCGAACGGGCTTGATCCGGAATACACGGTGATCGGGCGTGTTGCAAGAAGAATCTGGGCGGTTGTGATGCGCGATTTATACGGGGCGAATGAGCGGAGCCAGAAGCTGAAGTACCATATTCAGACATCCGGCCGGTCGCTCCATGCACAGGAAATTGATTTCAATGATATCCGCACGACGCTGCAGGCGCTGATGGCCCTTCAGGATCATTGCAATTCGCTCCATACCAATGCATATGATGAAGCGATTACGACACCGACCGAGGAATCGGTGCGCCGCGCGATGGCGATTCAGCTGATTATTACAAAAGAGCACGGATTGTCGAAAAATGAAAATCCGCTGCAAGGTTCATTTATCATTGAAGAACTGACAGACCTTGTCGAAGCCGCCGTTTTGGAGGAATTTGAGCGTATCAATGACCGCGGCGGGGTACTCGGCGCAATGGAGACCCAGTATCAGAGAGGGAAAATTCAGGAAGAGTCCATGGAATACGAGGTCAGAAAGCATTCCGGCGCCCTTCCGATTATCGGCGTCAACACCTTCCTGAATCCAAACCCGAAAAGCGAGGACGAGCTGAACAATATGCAGCTTGCACGCGCAACAAAGGAAGAAAAAGATTTGCAGATCAAAAATTTGCGTGATTTCCAGGCCCGCCACAAAGCAGAAGCGGAAACCGCACTGGAAAAATTAAAGCAAACCGCGGTTTCAGGAGGCAATATTTTCGCCGAGCTTATGGAAACCGTCAAAGTCGCAAGTCTCGGCCAAATCACCAACACCCTCTACCAAATTGGCGGGCAATACAGAAGAAATATGTGAATAGAAAAGCGGAGGCGACTGCGTAGAGCTTATGGTTCTTAAAAAGCTGACAAATGTCTCGATAGAACAATGTCAATTACAAAATTGTGTATGTAAGCTGATTTTTATTTTAAGTGTTCTGTTCATTGAGAATGGATTAGACGTTATTACAACGTATGTCTGAAAAAATACAAAAAGAAAGAGAAGCGAAAGGCTATTGAATAATATGACGATAGCTTTTCGCTTCTTTATTTTCTCTAAGGAATGTTACTCATCCCTCCTTAGAAAAGCAGCAATTGATTGACGCTGCAAGGAACTATGTATTATATATCCTCCGATAATGAGAAAACTGACTTCAATTAAAATCGACAACAGAAAATACTTAAAGTAAAAAACAAGCGGATACTGGTGAGGCAACATGAACAATCCAATACAACAAATGGCCATACTCAACATCATAGAGACCAAAACATAAATAAATATTTCACTGAAAACGTATTGCATGATGTTATTTTTGCTCATTCCAAGAGATAAATAAATGCCCCAATGTCTTTTCTGTGTCTGATATTTGCTAAAGATCATGATTGTGACTGAAATCGCAGTGAGAATGAGAGAGACAAAAAACAAAAGATTGCCAAGAACCTTGAGATAATTATAAATTTTACTATCGTCTTTTATTAATTGAGAAATGTTCTGTACTAAGCTGCCAGGGAATGTTGCTGATAATAATTTTACTTGTTTATCAAGGTTTATTTTGTCTTTATGGGAAATATCTTTTTTCGTGTAAATCTCAAGGTCACTAAATCCATGGAACAAACCAGATTTTACTGCGGTTTTAGTGTCCATTACAATAATAAAGCCATCTTTCTTTATTCCAACAGAACGGCTGGCCCTATATTTAAATGGTTTATGGATAACATCTAAAATTGTTAAATTTTTTTGGCTGATTTTCATTCCAGATGGCATTTTATATAGTCTGACTAAAGTTAATGTATTTCCAGCCAAGGCTTTATCCTCGTTTTTTCTTTTATTGTTAATCGGATTAAATATTAACACTTTGCCACCCGGATTTTTATATTTCTTTGGGGTTTCAATATTATTCCAGTCGTCTTCATTCAGAAGAACGTAATTTACATCTGGAATAATAATTTTATTATGATAAGTTTTATAAGCTGAGTTTTCCTTAAATATCCAACTGTTAATGGAAGGAGTAATCATTCTCTGATCCATTAATGTCTCGACATCATCCATGAATGGCGTTTTATCTATATATAAAACGCCGGGCGTTTTTTCCAGTTTTTTCACGTCAGTCTCTGTAAAGGTTAATCCCTGATGGCTTAGTACTGTTAGATTTTGTTTTGATTTAGAGCTAAAAGCTTCTTGTGAGGTTAAATAATACTTGGATTTAAGTCCTTCCCAACCATATAAATTATCTTTTTGAATATAGTTTGTAAATGTGAATATTAAAGAAGAGAAGCTTAAAATGAATATAGTAAGACAAAATTGCTTAGGATTCGAGAACAATTCTTTCACTAATAATTTTACATGGATAGATTGAAAATATTTTAAAACCCTTTTATATCGTTCATTAAAATTTACACTATTTTGCTGGCCCAATAGTTCTTTTATATGCAATGAGCCGGTCTTCTTAACATTTTTAAGGAATAAAACTAAGATCATAAAAAATAATACAACATATAGCAGTGCACTAATTCCAATCATTTCAATAATCAACTTAAAGTTAGTTGAATTCTCTCTGTATGAGAAATGAATGATTAGTGACTGAATAAAAAACACAATAGGTATTGAAATGAGGGCGCTTAATACAAAAATAATAACAGCTTGGTAAATATACATACGGTATAATGCTCGTTGACTTGCACCTACGGATCTCATAATTCCCATTTTTTTATGTTGATCCCGGGTAAAATGTAAAATGAGACTATTTATAGAAAATAATGAAAGAATCACAATTAATAACTGAAAAATATTCGATAAGAATTTGATTGTATCACATCGATTCAGTCCGTTATTAAATAATCGGCTATTAACGGTTCCTTGTTGGTCATAGTAATCTATAAGATTTAATGATTTTTCAAACGAATCTTTTGTACTTTCATTATATTTAAATAAAAAACTATTATTTTTTTTGTACTCGATAGCTAGCTGTTTAGATATAAATATATTGGGAAAATCATTGACTCCCTTCTCGAAACCCTCCGCTACCGACCACTGTGAAGAATAGTTTTTTACTATCCCAACCAGACGCATTTTTTTTATCTTGTTTCCAATTTTGATTGATTTATTTTCACTAATTTTCCAATTTTTTAATGAACCTTGTAAATACGCAGATTCTATAGCTACTTCATTTGGCTTGTCCGGAAATTTTCCATTTATTAATCTTAGATGCCCTAATCTGATTGACTTTTTATCCATCCAACCAACTGTTGCAAATCTATCGTTACTAACTTTAGTTTTTCCTATAATTTGATATACCCCTGCCGTTATTTCTTTGTTTTTATTCAGCAATGATGTTTTCGTTTCTGAAATATTTGTTAACACACCGGTATGTTCTCCGTAAGTATTCTGGGCCTTTTGTTTAATTGCCGATCTTACAGATGCAGAAGCAGTGAAAATAGAAGCTACTGATGATAGAACAATGGCAATTGAACCAGCGATCAGAAATAACCATTTTTTTCGCGATAAAAGAACTTTTATGCTTAAGAGCCTCTGCCAAAATAAAAATATACCCTTGAGCGAGGCTCTGGAAAATTAATTATCCCGGTTTTTTTGCCTTTTCATCCAGATTTTCAATTCAATAGAAGTAAAACGGTCATTTTCCTTCAAAAAAAGGGCATACGTATCCCGCCTTCACAAAATGGGTTTTTTTCACTACCCTTTGTGGAAAGGAAACGCTCATTTTATTTATTCACATATCCACCTGTGAATAACTTAATTTGCTCTTTGCAGCCGATTGCGTGTCCATCCACAATTGGCCTTTCCTGTCTGATGGTACGCCATATTTGCCATGATGTGCATAGATATCATGCATCGATCTACATGAGCTTCAACTGCCTGTTTCCCACGCTTGTGAACACGACGGAGACTGTATCCGTCTTTTAGAATGCCAAAGATTCTTTCGATGATCGTCCTGGCACTATATAACACTTCAAATGTGCGCCCATGTTGAGGCAACTCGACATCTACTTGAGGCGTTTGATCAAAGTCTATCCTAAATACTCTTCCTTGTGCTGCCCCATTACAACATTCCGCGTGATTCGCTAGCGGGCAGGTGAGACCTTCTTGCTTGGCATTTGGATGAAATACAGGACAAGTGTAAATATATTGCCCCTTTTCCCGATCAGATCCTCTAAGTTCCATTTTATGCCCACTGATACAGATGGGAGTGCCGTACCGGTTGATTTTTTCAATCCCTCGGGCGGTAGTTGGTTTATCTTTACGGTTCCGTGGATTGATCGGTGCCACCAATTTCGCCTGTAATACATCCTTTGTCACTTTTTGATTTTCCGGCGTTTGGTAGATTCCATCTGCCAGGATAAAGCTCAACTGCTCAGCCATCTCGGGGTGCTCTGTCTTAAACGTTTCCAATGTCGGTTCTAATGTTTTCCCATCGGGTGTATTTCCTTTAAATACTTCCCGCGTCAAAGGCAAACCGGATCTCACCCCGCATACCATTGATAATTTATGCGCAATATAGGAGACTGCATTACTTTTACGCATTACCCCTACATTGTCGTCCGTAAGGACTCTGGGGCAATCGCAATTACCCTCACAAGAACACGTCTTCCTTGTTTTATTCAAGGTTGCTTCTGCCTCTATATGCGATGTATCCACGGCGGCTGCTTCCTCATTCGTTTCAACCACGCCTTCCCCTTTATTATATTCAACAACCAATAGCCGGGCTTTTTCCCAAAGACCATTTGTTGTCATGATTTGATCAAAACGAGCAAAGGAACGGTAGCTCGGAATTTTCTCCGTAAATCCACACATGGTGGCAAATAGCGGGTTTGATTTCACTTGCAAATAGACACTCTCCACCATCACTTCAATATACTGTAAAGAGGCCAGTTCAAAAGCACGAAAAAAGGGCATGAAAGGATGCGGTTTTCTCCCTGCGGGAGAGGGACGAAATAATGAAGACGCAGACTTGTCTTCTTCCTCCGTTATTGAAAATAGTGCCGGTTGTATTTCATTAGAAGGATCATGTGCTCTTTCATTTTTTAGGTGCAAATATAAAAGGGTGTAGTATTCTCGTTCAATCGGCTTAAAAATCTCCCATGGGAAACACATGGCTGGAATGACAAATGGTATATCGGCATAGTCTTGCCAATTGTGGGGAATCAAATTTTGTTGTATTGAAAAGTCTCTGGTTTGTGTTAGAATAGAAATAGTCATGAAATCACTCCCTGGATATTTGGTCGTACTTATATCTTAACCCACATTTCGCACGTCTTAAATAAAATTCATTTTAATTTTTGAATGAACTATATTTAAACATTTTGGTGAGATGATATCTTCTTATTTTTGAGGAATTTTCGATAAAGTTCTATTGAATTCGACATTCTTTTCATGAATTCCTCCTGTTGTGTGTTATTCGCCTTTGTTTTCGACATTTTTTGACACGTATATTGATAGATCATACCCGCATAATTCAATGATTTTTTTGGCTTGTGAATCAATATTATCGGGTAAGAGCCTTAATTTTTGTCGATTTTGATTTATAAGGATCACGGTGATATCTTCTAATTGCTCTAACAATGCTTGACCTGTGGGTTGATAGAGTTTCCTTTTTCCTTTCAAGATTAGAGATAGGTTCTTTTCTTTCAGTTCTTTTCTAACTCGATATTCTAAAATTCCATAGATTAATAAAGCCATCACATACACAATCCCTAAGGCCTCAACCCTTTCCGGGGTTTTCAAGTAAATGGCATCAATCATTTGTGAATCTTTGATTAATCGGAAACGGGTCTCAACGGCCGACTGTCCTTTATAAACCCTCAAAACTTCTTGATTGGATAGTGTCTCCTCGTCTAATTTATTTGTGATTAAAACAAAAGTGCTGAGCATTCTTTTCTTATTTTCGATAAAATCATGATCTTTTTCAAACGATTCCAGTTGTATCTGATAGATTTGTTCTCGTTTTGTCTGTTCGTCCTTTTTAGGTCTTCCTCTCTTTTTTCGTTTGATAGGTTGATCACTCATCTGGACGTTTAGTTTATAACAGAAATATGAAGCCTTTTGTTTTTTCTTAAAAGATTGAATTGCTTCTAGTGCGTCCTCTTTACAATGAAAGATAACTTTACTTAGTTTTTCTATCTCTTTTTTTAATTTTATTTCTTCCTTTTCGATCGCCCGATTTAGGGTTTTCTCTTTTCGTTGATCTAAATTGTTTGAGTGGACAACAAGAAACCGGTAAGGAAGGTTTTGAATTTGTCTTTCAAAAGCTTGAATTTGGTAAATAGCTGCGTCTTTTTTATTGCTAAGTGAGCCTACCCTTTCCCAGTTATTGAGCAACCATGCCTCTTTCTTTAGTTCTGTGCTTAAACCGAATGTATCAGGTAAACGGGAAATAAACGATAAATTTTGTTGTTGAATTTCCGCTAGATTTTCCGTTGTGATTAATGCAGAATCGGCTTGATAAATGAGATTTTTCCAATCTTCATGGGAAAGGATTTTTCTCATCTTTTGAATGAATTCCACATTCCAAGATTTATCCGAAGTATTCCCATTTTCTACTTTTGCAAGAATAGGAATTCGTTCAGGTGTGACCCCCATCCCCAGAACGATTTGTTTTAAGTCAGGCCTATGGGCCTTACTATACCCGTACGTAATTTGCAGTCCATCTTCCTTCGGTTGTTTATATTCACCGTAAACAGAAATTGATGTTGTATCGTTATGGAGTACACCAATAGGAAGATTCAATTTTTTTAATGCTTTTAATGCAAGGGTGGAATATACTTTCCATGCTTCGGCTTTATACAAGTAATCTAATGCTCTTCCTAATGCATCATCATTTAATTGATCGGGTGAAACCGATGTATCGAAAAGCATCTCAGAATCTAGGTTTTGATAGAATTCATGAACCTTATAAAGGGGCTTGCCACTGCATAAAATGTTTAAGACAAGGGCTTTAATCCTTGTTCCGGGTGAGATATGACAACGGACAGAATCCCATTTGACTAAATCATTAATGGTTTTTTCGAGTTCTATTTCATCACACAGTTTAGATAAAAGTTGAGACGGCCCCACATGTAAGGTTAAAATTTGATCTGACATAAAAATTTCCTCGTCTTCCCCTAGTTTAGATAATCATTCAATTCTACAAAGAAGGAGAAAATTCCTTTAAAAAAATCTTAAAATGGAAAAATTTACGTGCGGAATATGCGTCTTAACAAAGGAGTGGCTTTCATGGCTCTTTTTTTTCAAAAAAAATCATCCTTTTCCGTTTTACAATATTTACCACAGGAATGAGTAGCTTAATCTATTGAAACCCGCCCAAAACCGACCAAAGTGGAAAAATTTAGACACTTATAATAAATAAATTTACCCCATTAAAATCAAAAACTCACAATTTATTTTTACATTTGTCATAATGTTCCTACAAACGTCTTTTTTCTTTAGTGGAATAAATCAACGACCTTTAATTGTCTGACTGCTTACAGTTTCAGGGGATATAGCATTTTGGCAAGGGCTCTAAATTAAACATTTTCTTGTGCCACCTGCAATCTTCCGTTCTTTACGAGGAATAAATTATCCGGAAATTCAAATAAATTCTTTTCGTGTGTAACTACAACGAGTGTTATATTTTTTTCATTACATAATCTTGTAAAAAGATGGATTATTTTTTTAGTTGTTGCTGAGTCAAGATTACCGGTGGGCTCATCGGCAAATATAATTTCAGGCTCAGTAATAAGTGCCCTGGCAATAGCTACTCTTTGTTGTTCCCCTCCTGATAAAAAGTCAGGAAGTTTATGTAATTGATTTTCAATCCCTAAATGTCTGGCTAATTCTGCTATCTTATCCATTTTTTCTTGTCTATTTGTAAATATGAGGGGAAGTTCTATATTTTCTTTGACAGTCAATTCCGGAATTAGCTGAAAAGATTGGAATACAAATCCGTATTTTTCTCCTCTAATAGCAGCCTGGTCTGAATCCTTCAGATCATAAAAGGATTTTCCTTTGTAATATACCTTTCCAGATGTAGGTTTCTCCATTCCTCCCAAAATATTTAACAAAGTTGATTTTCCTGCTCCGCTTTTCCCCTCAATAACATAAATCTTCCCTTTTTCAATAGAAAGGGATGTTTCTTTCAATTCCATGTTATTGCTCTTTTGATTATCCCAAATTAAGAAAGTGCAAAACTTTACTAGATTGATGCAGGTAATTGGAATCATATGGAAAATAAATGGATAATATTATCAAAAATGGAATCACAACTGCCTATTTTTGGGTTATTAAGGCCACAGTTGCCCCCTCCCCACATTTGCGGGCGTTTCAATTTCCAGTATTCTGTTTCAGCCTTCACACTCAGTCAATCAGCCGTACACTTTGAATCATTTGCCGGAATGCCTTTTTATGGGCGTATGTTTCACAAATATTTAAAATGACACTTCGGCTGTGATAGACCAGCACGCCAGCCGCGTAGATGAATTCCCTCCGGAATCTCCTGATCGTATAAGAGCGATACGCTGGCGGACAGTGTTCTTTTTTAAAGATCTCGAATAAATTGTATGCCAGCAGTTTAATCAGCAGATCCATTTGGTTGGCGTCAAATGAATGCGTTGAAATCTTGCCCATCGAGAATCCATATTTTGACTCTTTGATGTAGTTTTCCATGCAAGCCCTTTGGTTATAGAATCTCCAAATATCAATGGGTTCCCAGTCCATGTTCGTCACAATCGCTTCATACTTCCATAAAAAATCACAAGCTTGAAGCTGACTTTCCTCATATTTGTCAGCTTTACGAATTACCGCAACTCTTCTTGGCTTCTTCCAGGAACTTGCCTGGTAATCAACGGCTTTTCCCTCTATCACGGTCAATTCGTCGTCAACATAGCGGATCCACGGTGAATCATCGTTTTCAACCCTTTTTTTAAGTCTCGAAGTCCACCTCAGTTTGCCGGTATAGCCAATCCCACCGTTTTCCCAGTAACTGTAGAAATCTTCTCCACCAAATCCTTTGTCAAAACGGGTATAACGAATAGGGTAATGGGGAGAAAGCAGCTGATAGGTCTCTTCTGCAAAACCGAGTACCCCTTGAGAAGAATGGGAATTTCCCTCCCTCAGCCTGGCGTTTAAACAAAGACGGGATTTCCCTTCAAATACAAGAAGAGGGTGATAACTTTTTCTTCCCGGCTTGTAGGGATTTACTCCGACCCCTGCTTTTTCCTGGCCCCCATAGACGGTTTCCACGGTTGAATCAAAATCCAGAATGAGCTCCTTGTCAAGCCAGGGTTCAATCAAATCCATCATGCGTTCTTTGAATTCAAGATCAGCGCCCTCCAACTTTTCAATTCTTAGCAGGTCTTTATTTAAAAGGGTATAGTGCGGGCATTTCCCGCCCATAAATGCCATGATTAAAGGATCATCCTGCAAAGTCCGGAAATGAGATAGCCGGGAACAATTGGACAGCCAGCCAATCACCAGGTATATAAAGATTTTGCTTAAAGGATATTTGGCATTGTATTTTTTCAAGCAGTCAAAATCCCGGAAGGTCTGTTCAATCTTCATTCTTTCCAGAAACTGCAAAATCGGGAGCAGCCCGCTAAAATTCGTACTCTTCTTTAAACGAAACGCATATTTGATTTTCGAGACAGAAGTGATATAATTCACCTTAAAGGTGCCCTCCTTTCTGGTTTGGTAGTTCTATACAAACCCAATTATACCAGAGATTCGGGGCACCTTTTTATTTTAAGCTTCTGCTTTACTCTCGTAATCCAGGATTATATCTTTTACAAATTCGGTTAGCTTCAATTAAGGCACCCATAAATATTCTCCTTTAATAAAACTATAATATTATAGTTTTTTGAGTTATCGATCATTGTTGTTATTTTTAGGCAGTGACGTTTATCTAATAAATATGACACAACCAATTATTCATGGAAGAAATATAAAACTCCACTTCAAGTTTTCATCTTTCCAGTATGATTATAATTGTGCCATCTTTTAAAAAAAAAGACTTGATTAAACAAATATTCCAATTATAATATAAGTATAAAAATTGCGAAGGAGATGTATAGAATGAGGAAAAAGAGTTTGCTCATACCAATATGTTGATCTTTGCATTATGTATTCCAACTATTGCAAGTGCCACGAGTTTCGGCTATTCTTTTAATATTATTGCAAGCGTTACCGGAACAAAAAAGCATAAATTGAATAATGATACAGCTAAAACTACAGTGACAGGAAATACGTATAATCAAGCTGGAAATGTAAGCTCAAGCAAATCTACATTTACAGTTGGTTTACAAAAATTGTTAACCACTTACACTGATCCTATTGCTGCAGATGGATTTTCACATACAAAAACAATTGGTAAAGTTAGCTCCGGTTCATATGTTGTGGTTGTCAACAAGCATTCTGCAACAGGGTATAGAGTAAAAGGCTCCGGGAAAATTATACAATAAAGGATTTAGTGAATTTATGATCAGTTTATTGGTTATTGCCTTAATCATCATACTAATACTTATTTTAATCTGCTTACTCCTGTATGGGAAATATGTTAAGAAAGAACGCTTAGTTTTGGAAACGGTTACTATAAGGTTTGTATTTATTATATATATCATTTTGCTGGGTGCGGTTGTATGGCTGATTCCAACTGCAAATTTTGGTTATTTGCCATATAATTTAATCCCATTTAAAACGATAGGGAATTATGTGATGAGTCTGATGAATGGTACTATTCCGGTTTCCGTTATCGTGAAAAACCTAGCTGGTAATGTATTGTTATTATTCCCGCTTGGTTTTTTACTCCCGCTTCAATTTAGCAAATTATCGATTAAAAAAATTATCATGTTAGGTGTGATGATTCCAATAGTAATAGAAGGTGGACAGTTTATTCTATACTTGCTCAAATTTGGTACTAGATCTGTAGATATAGACGATGTAATTCTTAATTTCATAGGGTATATCTTAGGCTATTTTCTTGTAAACATCTTCAAAAGGCGGTTATATTCTAAAAGGCGACAGTAACTCTGGTGGAAAATCCGAGCTTTAAAAAAATCCACCTTATTATCAACGACAATGGAAAATCGGGATGCTAAGCTGAACGACCCAAATAGCATTTTCCGCTAGGAGTCGCCGCTGGACAAAAATGCAGCGTGTGCTTCCAAAAGCAAAAAACCGGCAGCTAAATGCCGGCTTTTTGCTTTCGCTCAATGGCAAGTACGAAAATAAATTTTCTTTCCACATAGGTATGTGTAAAATTTTACTCGAAGGGCAGATGAGTGGAAAAAAATGGGAAGACGCTCTATCATTTAAATGTACGCTTGTGGGCGAATACATTTAGAAAGAGGTCTTCCTATGGATATTATATCAATAATTGCTAGATTATTAAAGGATACAAAAAGTCTTATTGAATTTGAAGAACAAGTTAAAATTCTGATTCAGAATGCCTTTACGCAATGGGTTGGGGAAATATTTGAGACGTTAGATAAAACAATTAAGCAGAAAAAGCTGGAGGATGGCTGGGAGTACTGCCGGAGTGATAACAGAAGCATTCAGTTTTTATTTGGAAATGTGACCTTTAAACGTTCACTAATGCATGACCAGAAAGGGAATTCACATTATCCTCTGGATGAATGGTTAGGGCTTTTACCATACCAACGATACAGCCCGTTAGTGGAATTAAAGGTGGCAGAGTTGGCAAGTGAGAACACCTATCGGGAAGTAGCTGATATTTTAAAAGAGTGGACAGCAGTGAGTCTTAGTCACACAACTGTAGGGAACATGGTAAAACACGTAGGGAAAACTCAGGCGGAAGCCGATAAGGCACTTGTAGAAGAGCTAGAAATAGCTGTTTCCCTGCCTGAGGGGAAGAAGGTAGACTACCTGTTTTCTGAAGCAGATGGTGTATTCGTTCGGGGACTAAAAAAGAAACAGAGTATGGAAGTCCACCACGCCATTCTCTATGAGGGATGGCAAACCAATGGTAAAAGGGTCTCCCTGCGTCAGCCCACAGTCATCATGACAACGGAAGCCATCCAGACATTTTGGGATGAAGTCCAAGCCACAGCTGCCAACACCTACTCCCTCGAAAAAACGCATGTCATTACAAACAGTGATGGAGGTGCGGGATACACAGCTGAACGGTTTCAAACAGCTTTCTCACAGTCGGAATTTCCGGTGCTCAACCAGCTGGATACCTACCACGTTGCACAAGCCATCATAAGGACATTTGGGGGCGGAAAGAGCGAGATCAAGGAGCAAATTAGAAAAGCGATTAGAACGCATGACCTGGACCAATTCACGTTATATTTGGATACGCACGAAAGCACCTTGACGGATAAAAAGGCTCTCAAGAAAATCAAGGAATTCCGTTCGTATATCTTGAAAAACTGGGACCGCATTTTTGACTGGAGAGACAGGGTGAAAAACGTGCCGGAAGGTGCGAGAGGCCTAGGAGCGATGGAATCGAATCAAAGGCATATCTCCTTCAGGATGAAAAAAAGGGGCATGCATTGGAGTGAACTTGGCGCAGAAGCCATGGTGAAAATCAAACAAGGCATACTCAATGGGACATTGAGAGAAGTCTATCTGAAACACCGTTCAAGAAGCGAGAGAAAGCAACGGAACTTGAAACAATTAATCAGGATGTCTCAACTACTCAAGCAGCCTGTACGCCCGTCAGTGGGCGTAAAGCACGGATCAGTTGCCCTGCATTCAAGCAGTTCATCGGCAATGGGACATTTAAGCAAAATATTAGAGCTTTCGTTTTAAGCTTGGCTCAGTGGGGACTGATCGTTGAGGCGCGCGAAATTTACGAGACTCCTGCGGGAAAAGCGAGCCAGGAGAGACCCCGCAGCGAGGTACGAGCGAGGAGGCTCGCCGGCCGCCCGCGGAAAGCGAGTGAATTTCGCGCGCCTCAACATCCCCGTTATCCATCTTTATACGGAAATATTACATCTTTTCCGAAAATTACACCGAGCAAGTAAAGCACGGTAGCCGAAAGTGTACAAAAAGAGTGTCTTGGAATACCCGATATTTAAACCTTGTCGAGAAAAACTTGACACATACTCCACATAGAATTCTGTTGTTTCTTTCTGCCAGATGGATGTAAAATGGACAAGGATATAGGAGATGTGCTTGAATAGGCAGAAGGTGGGAGTAGGACTCGTCAATCGCTTATTTTTTCAAGGGATGTGGACTGTTTGTATTCTTTTATCAAAATTTTACTATCATGCAGCGGTATGATCGTTTTTTTGCTGGCCGGGTATTATTTATACAGTAAAGAACTCGGTGCCATCCCTTTTCTGCTCCTCTCGTTTTTTCTGTTTTATCTTGCATACCGGCTGATGAGGACGCCGGGCCGCCTAAAAACCCGGGATAAAAACAGCCGGAAAAGGCCGCGGGGCTAGCATAAACGTTTGCTTTTTGTATATAATGGTAAATATGTTTTCTATTAAATCATGCAAAGTTTAGCATTTGCCTGCCATATAGCAGTTTTGATCAATGAGAAAGGGTGTGCGACGCGTGAGCTTGCGACAGTTGCCGAAAGAAGAGCTGAAGGAAATGTCTTTTATCGAGTTGGCGGAACAAATATTGGAGGAAAAAAAACAAGTGACTTCCTTCCAGGACTTGCTTGCGGAAATCGGCGCCATTTTGGGGTTGCCGAAAGAAGAAACCGAAAGCAAAATGATCCAGTTCTATACGGACTTAAATATTGACGGGAGATTTATCAGCCTGGGGGACAACACTTGGGGTCTCCGTGCCTGGTACCCGGTTGACCAGATTGACGAAGAAGTGACCCACACCGTGAAAACGAAGCGGAAAAAAGCGAAAGTTGTCGAGGAAGAAGAGGACTTTATAGATGATGAAGACCTTGACCTTGAGGATATCGATGATGTCGCCGAAGATGAAGAAGAGGACTTCGCCGACGAAGACGAGGAAGATGAAGATTTGGCCGAGGACGAAGATTTGGCTGACGATGAGTTTTCTGATATCGACGAAGATGATGATGATGAAACTTTCGAAGACGAAGAACTGCTCACGGATGATTTCGACGTTACCGAAGACGAAGACGAGGAAGACGTTAACGACAAAGAAGATTAGTCTTGACTTCTTTCCGGGACAACGGTAGTATTATGTTTGGGCTCCTTTGAGAAGGACGGAATATCGCAAAATAAATCAAGCTCCCCCTTGCAACCCGTATTGCAAGAGGGGCTTTTTGTTTTTTACGGGGCAGATCCGGAGAACGGCCCGGAACAGATCCGGCTCTTAAAAATGGATGAAGCCATGTATTGGGGCAACAATAATGTTACATTACAGGAGGGGACAACACGTGACAAAATATATCTTTGTAACTGGCGGGGTCGTTTCCTCGCTGGGAAAAGGGATTACTGCAGCATCGCTCGGGCGGTTGTTGAAAAACCGAGGGCTGAATATTACGATCCAGAAATTTGATCCGTATATTAATGTTGATCCGGGTACGATGAGCCCGTACCAGCACGGGGAAGTGTTTGTAACGGACGACGGCGCGGAAACCGACCTTGACCTCGGCCATTATGAGCGTTTTATTGATATTAACTTAACAAAATACAGCAGCGTTACGACCGGCAAAGTTTATTCCGAAGTCATCCGGAAAGAACGCCGCGGCGAATATCTCGGCGGCACCGTACAGGTCATCCCGCATATTACCAATGAAATCAAAGAACGCGTCTTTCGTGCCGGAAAAGTAACCAATGCAGATGTCGTCATCACGGAAATTGGCGGGACGGTCGGTGATATTGAATCACTTCCGTTCCTTGAAGCAATCCGGCAAATCAAAACGGATGTCGGCATTGACAATGTCATGTACATCCATTGTACCTTAATTCCTTATTTAAAAGCATCGGGCGAGATGAAGACGAAGCCGACCCAGCATAGCGTAAAAGAGTTGCGCGGCCTCGGGATCCAGCCGAATATCATTGTCGTCCGGACGGAAATGCCGATCTCGCAGGATATGAAGGACAAGATTGCATTGTTCTGCGATATCCAGCCGCGTGAAGTAGTCGAATGCATCGATGCCGATACGTTATATGCCATTCCGCTCATGCTGCAGGAACAAAAACTGGACCAGCTTGTTTGCGACCATTTAAAACTGCAGTGCCCGGAAGCAGATATGGCCGAATGGAGAGGGCTTGTTGACCGGGTGCGCAATTTGAAAAAGACGGTGAAAATTGCGCTTGTCGGCAAATATGTGGCACTCCAAGATGCCTATCTTTCCGTTGCAGAAGCACTCAAACATGCCGGCTACCAGTTTGATGCAGATATTGATATTGACATGATCAATGCCGAAGAGGTGGACGGGGAAAATGTGGCGGACCTGCTGAAAGATGCGGACGGCATTTTAGTGCCGGGCGGTTTCGGCGACCGCGGCATCGAAGGGAAAATTCTTGCCATCCAGTATGCCCGGGAACTTAAGATTCCGTTTCTTGGCATCTGCCTTGGCATGCAGCTTGCATCGGTCGAATTTGCCCGCCATGTCCTCGGATTGAAAGATGCGCACTCCTCGGAGATCAACCCGGATACGCCTTATCCGGTGATTGACCTTTTGCCGGAACAAAAAGAAATTGAAGACCTCGGCGGTACGCTCCGCCTCGGGCTTTATCCTTGCCGGCTTGTGAAAGGCACGAAAGCGTATGAAGCTTATCAGGATGAAGTCATTTATGAGCGCCACCGCCACCGTTATGAATTTAACAATCAATTCCGTGAACGCATGGAAAATGCCGGGTTCACGTTCTCGGGAACAAGCCCGGACGGCCGGCTCATTGAAATTGTGGAGCTGAAGGACCATCCGTGGTTCGTTGCTTCCCAGTTCCACCCGGAATTTACCTCGCGCCCGACACGCCCGCAGCCTTTGTTTAAAGGATTTATTGAAGCGTCGATCAAGGGTAAACAATAAACCTGTACCCTTCGGAAAATGCCCCGTTTTTTCCGGAGGTACTGATAAAAAAGCGGCGGGAAGCCATTGTATTTGGTTTCCCGCCGCTTTTTTGCATCCCGTTTTCTTTGAATGCAAAAGCCCGGAAATTTTTCCAGGCTTTTTTATAAAAATCCATTGACGGAGAAGTGTATGAACGGTATGATACACATATCAGCTGTATCAATGTATTAATACGATCATTTTGGCGTTTGTGTATGAAGGGCTTCATACACATGGAGAGATGAAAAAGGATGGGGGCGATTCAGATCATCGCAGAGATTAAATGGAATAACCGCGATCCTGTCTACATTCAGGTTATCCGTTATTTTAAAACCCGGATTGCGTCAGGGAGCCTTGAGGCGGGACAGGAAATTCCATCGCGGCGCGAACTTGCAGCCATGTTAAAAATCAATCCGAATACCGCGCAAAGAGCGTATAAAGAAATGGAGGAGCAAGGTTTGATCCACACAGAACGCAATCTTCCGAGCCGGATTACAACAGACCGGGATGTGCTTGCCGGGGTACGGGAAGAACTGATCCAGTCAGCATTGGCTGATTTTCTGGATTCGATCCGCCCGATGGATATTCCGCTGGAGGAGCTGTTGGAGCTGGTAAAAAGGCAATACAGGGGCAAAGGGGGGGCCGGGCATGATTGAAGTTATGGAAGTGACGAAAAAATACGGGCGAAAAAAAGTGCTCGATTCGCTTTCTTTTACAGCAGAAAAAGGGGAAATTACCTGTTTGATCGGGGTGAACGGGACGGGCAAAACGACCACTCTAAAAGCGATTGCAGGGCTTGTCCCGGTCAGCAAAGGAAAGATTCTGATCGACGGGGAACCGTACAACAAACATATTTACGAGAAGCTGGCATTCATTCCGGATGCGCCCATCATGCTGCCGCGGATGAAAATCAAAGATGCCATTCTTTTTATGCGAGATTATTATCCGGACTGGAATGCATTGCGCGCAAAAGACTTGCTTTATTTTTTCAAACTGAATGAAAATGACCGGATCGGCGACCTTTCAAAAGGAAACATGGCAAAAGTGAATTTGCTGCTCGGGCTATCGCTCGATGTCGATTATGTGCTGATGGATGAACCTTTTTCGGGCATTGATATTTTCAGCCGGGAACAAATTGCAGATGTGTTCGCAAGCGGCCTGGTAGAAAACCGCGGGGTGCTGATTACCACACATGAAATCAATGATATTGAGCATCTATTGGACAAAGTGGTGCTGCTCGGGGATGGGAAGGTTTTAAAGGAATTTTACACGGAAGACATTCGCCAAAGCGAAGGGAAATCCGTTGTCGATATAATGAGGGAGGTATACCGGCAATGAAAAGTTTTGTAAAACTCGTCAACTTCGAAATTAACCGTTTTGCGAAAATCTACTGGTCTTTGGTTGCAATCACCATCCTTTCACAATTTACGTCCGTTTTTTTGACGGTGCATCGTTACATCACGCAAGCAAATGAGACCATGTATCACCAGTCACTGCCAAAGCTCGCATACGTAAAGCATTATGGTTCGATCGGCTTTATCGACTGCTTTGGTTCGATTTGGTTCTTGGGACCAATCGCGCTTTGTGCGGCGGCCATGATGTTTTATATATTTCTGATTTGGTACAGGGACTGGTACGGCAAGCATACGTTCATTTACCGGCTTTTGATGCTTCCTGTTGAAAGATGGAATCTCTATTTGGCGAAAGCGGCGAGCATTTTGCTGTTGGTGTTTGGATTTGTTGCTGTTCAGATTGTTTTACTGCCGGTTGAACATTTCTTTTTTAATGCCATTACACCGGGCATTTACAGGATGGATATGACGGTCATAGATGCTGTCTTAAGTTTTCCCTTGTTTAACCTGCTCCTTCCTAGTACAGTGATAGACTTTCTCTTACATTACGGGTTAGGGTTTACAGTGGTCCTTGTGATCTTTACGGCCATCTTATTGGAAAGAAGTTTCCGCATGAAGGGGGTCTTGCTCGGCCTGCTTTTCGGTTTTCTCTCGTTCGTTTTATTTTGGACGCCGGAATTGCTCTTTGATATATTGCTGCCCGGTGTTTTATACGAAACGGAAGTATTATGGATGGAAGTGGCCATGACGGCCATCATTGCGGGGTATTCTATCCTGCTGGGGGGATACTTGATCAAATACAAAGTAACGGTGTAAGGGAGAGATACGATGAGACGTTATATAAATTTATTGGTGATTTTGGTTGCGGTTGTGGCAGCGATCCCCCTTTTTTATACCGCATTGGCTGCTGACAAGGATCCGGGGCTTGTGCTGAAAAAGATAAGCGGAAATGAAAAAGAAATCCGGAATGTTAAAATTACTGCTCTGGATAACCAGGAAGATAACCTTTTGAATCGCATGTTTTCGATTACTTCATCTGGAAGCCGCTATTTAGGAAGGGAATCTTCTTTTTCGCTACTAGATGAAGACCCGGATTGGTACAAGCAGTATGTCAAGCAGTATCCCCGATTTATGAGGGGAAAGACCAATCATGGCGGCTTTTATGAGGATAGACAAATGATTGCTTATGCGGACATCATTCCGCAGCCGCTTCACCGGTTCGATAAAGAACTGTATGTCGAGGTGCTGGATAAGAAAACAAGAAAAACAGAAACAATGAAGAGGAAGGTGCAAGGTTTTTCAAAACAATCTTTTCCATCGGTTTGGGATGTGCAAAAAACTGGGAATGAGCTGAAAGTAGCGGCAGCCACAGATGGAGATATCCGCGTATATCGTGTCAGCCTGCCGGATAAGAAAATAACCGGAGGCAAATGGATTACACAAAGAGGACAGACGGGGAGAATGGCTCAATATACCCAGCTCGCAGAAACCGACGTGAACAAGCCCAACCATATACTGGCATATCAAGAAGAGAAAGTGGACGACGACGGTACAGTAAAGGAAATGACTACCTTTATTTACAATTACCATACAAATGAAACGAAAAAACTCAGGTTGCCAAAAGACATTTCGTTGCGGGACAGCGATAACTGGAAGTTTGTTTACAACGGGAAGACGGTTTATATGGCAATCACAAAAAAGAACGGAGGCGCGCGCCTTTTAACCTTTGACGGGAACGGAAAGCTGAAAGCAGACAAGACATTTGCTATCAAGTACCAGAGTACGGGCAACCCCATCCCTGAAATCAAAAACGGCAGGTTGTACTTCCTTATCCCGAACGATTCCCGGGAAAAAGCGTGTCTCCTGTATGTGTTCGACATTTCAAGCGGCAAGCAGTTGTACAGCGGAAAAGTGGTTCAAAAAGGGAAAGGAGTGAAAGCCCGGTATGTGGAGGGAGTTGAGTTGACGATAAAATAAAGGGGCCCTCCCCCTTATTTTATCACCGCTTTTCCGCGTCTTTCGGAATCCGTCTGTGATCATTGAATTTGCCACTTGCATAAGCAGGAAAAAAGCAACCGGGAGTAGAAATAGTTTTACATATCATAAAGGCAAGTGGGAGTTACCAAAAGTACATACAAATTTTGGTAAAAATGATCATGTGACGGAGGGGAAAAATGAGAGAGCCGAATATTTTAATTGTTGACGACCAGTTTGGCATCCGGGTTCTGCTTACGGAAGTGCTGCAGAAAGAAGGCTATGAAACCTTTCAGGCGGCAAACGGCCCCCAGGCGCTTTCCCTGGCTGCAAACCATGAAATCGACCTTGTCCTGCTGGATATGAAAATTCCCGGCATGGACGGCATTGAAATTTTAAAAAAGCTGAAAGAAATGAAACCGGATATCCGGGCCATCATTATGACCGCTTACGGCGAACTGGATCTGATTGAGAAAGCGAAGGAGCTCGGGGCGCTGACCCATTTTGCAAAGCCGTTTGATATTGACGACATCCGCAAGGCAGTGAAAAAATATTTGGCGATGTAAGCGCATGAAGTGAAAAAAGTGCTAAACCGTAAAATTTTGATAATTTTATTTCTTTTTACCGACAAATAAAGTTCATTGGTAAATCCCGGTTTTGTTTGTTATGATTGTTAAGGAATGATCAATAGGCTAGTATGATGTTATCAAGATTGTATATCATAAAAATGATAACCTCGGGCAATCTTTTTAACACAAATGATAAGGAGGAAAATTCATGCCTTTAGTTTCCATGACTGAAATGCTGAATAAAGCAAAAGAAGGGAAATATGCGGTAGGGCAATTCAACGTCAATAACCTTGAATACGCCCAGGCCATCCTGATGGCTGCAGAAGAAGAAAAATCCCCGGTCATCCTCGGTGTTTCCGAAGGAGCAGGCCGTTACATGAGCGGTTTTAAAACCGTTGTAAAAATGGTTGAAGGATTAATGGAAGACTTGAATGTCACGGTTCCGGTCGCGATCCATCTTGACCATGGTTCAAGCTTTGAAAATGCAAAGAAAGCTATCGATGCAGGCTTTACTTCTGTAATGATCGATGCTTCCCACCATCCGTTTGACGAAAACGTGGAAATTACTTCTAAAGTGGTGGAATATGCCCATGCCCGCGGCGTATCTGTGGAAGCAGAACTCGGCACTGTCGGCGGCCAGGAAGACGATGTTGTCGGAAAAGGCATCATTTATGCGGACCCGGAAGAATGCAAAAAACTGGTTGACGCAACCAAAATCGATGCTTTGGCGCCGGCTCTTGGTTCAGTTCACGGCCCTTACCACGGCGAACCAAACCTTGGCTTCAAAGAAATGGAAGAAATCAGCAAAATTACCGGCATTCCGCTTGTGCTCCACGGCGGGACAGGCATTCCTGAAGCTGACATCAAAAAAGCCATTTCTTTAGGTACTGCAAAAATTAACGTGAATACGGAAAACCAAATTGCTTCCGCAAAAACGGTTCGTGAAGTATTGGCCGCTGATCCGGATGTATACGATCCGCGCAAATACCTTGGGCCTGCACGCGAAACGATTAAACAAACCGTTATCGGCAAAATCCGCGAGTTCGGTTCTAACCAAAAAGCATGATTGTTTTAGATTAACCGTGAACACGCAATGCCTTAAGGATGGGTGTTCACGATAAAAAAGTCTGGCGCTGCCCCGTGCGTGCCGGGCTTTTTTGGTTGCTTTAAAATACGGGCGGCTTTAAGCGTTTTACCTTTGTGCTTTTTTTCGGGAAACCGGTTCAAACGCCCGGGGAACAAGAGGGTTTGCGGCCGTTTTTTGGGTAGGCGCCTGTGAAAAAAATGGTTGTTTTTCTGAACTTTCTTTTCGTTCCGTGGTATAGTGGAAATGGATACATAGGAACCATAAAAGGAGATGGAAGCAGAATGAAATTTTTTATTGATACTGCCAATTTCGAGGAAATTAAAACTGCAAATGAATGGGGGATTTTGTCCGGTGTAACGACAAATCCGTCGCTCGTGGCCAAGGAAAATGTTTCATTCCATGACCGGTTAAAAGAAATTACGGCGCTCGTGCCCGGTTCTGTCAGTGCCGAAGTCGTGTCCGAAGATGCGGAAGGCATGGTAAAAGAAGGAAAGGAACTCGCGGCTATTGCCCCGAATATTACGGTCAAAGTGCCGATGACGCCGGAAGGAATGAAAGCTGTCCATCAATTGGCACAGGAAGGCATCCGCACAAATGTCACCCTGGTTTTCAGCAGCAACCAGGCGCTTTTGGCAGCAAGAGCAGGTGCAACTTATGTTTCGCCGTTCCTTGGCAGGCTGGATGATATCGGGCATGACGGCATTCATCTTATTTCCGAGATTGCCGAAATTTTTTCCATTCATCAAATTGATACGGAAATCATCGCAGCTTCGATCCGCCACCCGCAGCATATTACACAAGCGGCGCTCGCAGGGGCGCATATCGCAACCGTCCCGTTTAAAGTGCTCACACAGCTGTTCAAACATCCGTTAACGGATAAAGGGATTGAACAATTTACACGCGACTGGAACAGCCGTACAGAAAAATAACGGAAATATTTAAAATTGCTCTTTATTTCTTGCTTTCTCCGGGGCAGTTTGATTTTCCGCCTGTTCGGCAATCCTGTTGCTGGGATTCATATTGTTTTACGGAGCTTTCGGACCAGTTTGCGAACGGCCATTTACAACCGGAATGTACATCCATACCCGCTAAAGAAGGGAGCTTAATATGGAAAAGCTAAAAATTGCCGGGGGATATCCTTTGAAAGGCACCATTAAAGTGAGCGGCGCAAAAAATAGCGCTGTCGCTTTAATACCTGCGACCATCCTCGCGGAATCTCCTGTAACAATAGAAGGCTTGCCTGAAATTTCCGATGTCCGGACATTGACCGGCTTGCTGGAAGAGATCGGGGCAACGGTTACGTCAGAGGACGGGGAAATTACGGTGGATCCCCGCCATATGATCTCGATGCCGCTGCCCAATGGCAGGGTGAAGAAACTGCGTGCCTCATATTACTTGATGGGCGCGATGCTCGGAAGGTTCAAAAAAGCTGTCATCGGGCTGCCGGGCGGGTGCCATCTCGGACCGCGGCCGATCGACCAGCATATTAAAGGCTTTGAAGCATTGGGCGCAAAAGTGACAAATGAGCAGGGTGCCATCTATTTAAGGGCGGATGAATTGAAAGGTGCCCGTATTTATCTGGACGTTGTCAGTGTCGGAGCAACGATCAATATTATGCTGGCTGCCGTCAAAGCAAAGGGAAAGACAGTCATTGAAAACGCTGCAAAAGAACCGGAAATCATTGACGTAGCCACACTTTTGACGAATATGGGCGCAAAAATTAAAGGCGCGGGAACAGATGTCATCCGGATTGAAGGCGTGGACCATTTGAGCGGCTGCCGGCATACGATTATCCCGGACAGAATTGAAGCTGGTACGTTTATGATCCTGGCGGCGGCGGCGGGTGAAGGGGTACTGGTTGACAATGTCATTCCTCATCATCTCGAGTCGCTGACCGCAAAGCTCAGGGAAATGGGCATACCGGTGGAAACCGGGGATGAACAGATTTTTATCGGAAAAGCAGACAAGCTGAAACCGGTTGATATTAAAACACTCGTTTATCCGGGGTTTCCGACAGATCTGCAACAACCGTTCACCACGCTTTTGACAAGGGCAGAAGGCACGTCTATCGTAACCGATACAATCTATTCCGCCCGCTTTAAACATATTGACGAGTTGCGGAGAATGAGCGCCAATATTAAAGTGGAAGGACGGTCTGCGATTGTCAACGGCCCGGCCCGGCTTCAGGGGGCAAAGGTAAAAGCGAGTGATTTGCGTGCGGGTGCCGCCCTTGTCATTGCCGGCCTGATGGCAGAAGGGGTGACAGAAGTGACAGGGGTCGAACATATCGACCGCGGATACAGCTGCCTCGTGGAAAAATTAACCGGTCTTGGTGCCGCTGTTTGGCGGGAAGGCATGTCCGAAAAGGAGATGGAACACCTGAACCATTCCTAGCGGGCAATTGCCGGCTCCCCCATAAATAGAAAAAAACGAATAAATTATGACACAATAATTTTTTAAATGTGTTATACTAATTAAAAATCTATTTATGGGGGTAGTAAAATTGGAAAGAAGCTTGTCAATGGAATTGGTCCGTGTCACGGAAGCAGCAGCACTTGCATCCGCAAGATGGATGGGGCGCGGATTGAAAGATGAAGCGGATGATGCGGCAACGTCCGCGATGCGTGATGTGTTCGACACCATTCCGATGAAAGGCACTGTCGTCATTGGCGAAGGGGAAATGGATGAAGCGCCGATGCTGTATATCGGGGAAAAACTCGGGAACGGATACGGCCCGCGCGTTGACATTGCAGTTGACCCGCTGGAAGGAACGAATATCCTGGCATCCGGCGGCTGGAATGCGCTCAGTGTGCTGGCGATAGCAGATCACGGACATTTGCTCCATGCGCCGGATATGTACATGGATAAAATTGCTGTCGGCCCTGAAGCAGTCGGCATGATTGATATTAATGCACCGATTATCGATAATTTAAAGGCTGTGGCAAAGGCGAAAAATAAAGATATCGAGGATGTGGTGGCAACAGTTCTGAACCGTCCGCGCCATGAAGAAATTATTGCGCAGCTCCGTGCTGCAGGCGCCCGGATCAAACTGATCAATGACGGGGATGTGGCAGCTGCCATTAACACGGCATTCGACCATACCGGTGTAGATATTTTGTTCGGATCGGGCGGCGCGCCGGAAGGGGTTATTTCAGCAGTTGCGCTGAAATGCCTCGGCGGCGAGATCCAGGGACGCCTCCTGCCGCAAAACGACGCGGAGCAAGAACGCTGCCTGAGCATGGGGGTTGACATCAATAAAGTGCTGATGATGGACGACCTTGTGAGCGGGGATGACGCTATTTTTGCTGCGACCGGCGTAACCGACGGGGAACTTTTGCGCGGTGTCCAATTTAAGGGCCAGTACGGATCCACCCATTCTGTCGTCATGCGTGCAAAGTCGGGGACGGTCCGCTTTATTGAAGGGCAGCACAGTCTGAAGAAAAAGCCGAACCTTGTGATCAAAGCGTAAATCTCCGGGGGAACATGCAGCTATAGCGGCGGGGGAAGGGCGGAAGTGCCGCCTTTCCTCCCATTTTCAACAAAGTTTTTTACCTCTTATGCTATTTTTAGTTGATTTCTCTTCTGTTTCAGGGTTAAAATGATTATGGTTTTGTTTATAAATATTCAATTGTTTGTCTTCTTTTTCTTCCGTACATGGTGCGGCTCCATAGATGCACGTGCTGCAACATTGCCTCTTTGCAGACAGCTCATGTTTTCTATCTATGCGCAAAGCAAAACTGTGGATGTTCATATCTTGCCTTCACATTCCTTTATTTTTAGCCTGTTCTGTTCCATTGGTATACCGGTATAGTTTTAAGCGCCGGGAACAAATGGAAAATTTTGATGTAACGGAAGAAACAGCCTGCTCTACCCGACTGTAAATTGAAAAAGTGTGGTGTTTTTATGGAAAGTTTATCAATATCAAGTCTGGAAAATATGACGTTAAAAGAGCTTTATGCCCTTGCAAGAGAGTATAAAGTATCCTACTACAGCAAACTGACGAAAAAAGAGTTAATTTTTGCGATTTTAAAAGCACGGGCAGAGCAAGAAGGGTATTTCTTTATGGAAGGCGTGCTCGAAATCATCCAGTCGGAAGGATTCGGATTCCTGCGCCCGATCAACTACTCCCCAAGTTCGGAGGACATTTATATTTCTGCTTCGCAAATCCGCCGCTTTGATTTAAGAAACGGCGATAAGGTTTCCGGCAAAGTCCGGCCGCCGAAAGAAAACGAACGTTATTACGGCTTGCTGCATGTGGAAGCGGTAAACGGCCAAAACCCGGAAACCGCTAAGGAACGGGTTCATTTTCCGGCTCTGACGCCGCTTTATCCGAACCGGCAGATTATCCTTGAAACGGCTCCCGAAAAACTGTCCACCCGGATTATGGATTTAATCACCCCGGTTGGTTTCGGACAGCGCGGTTTGATTGTGGCGCCGCCGAAAGCCGGTAAAACGATGCTGCTGAAAGAAATTGCCAACTCTATTACCGTGAACCATCCTGATGCGGAATTGATCGTTCTGTTGATTGATGAACGGCCGGAAGAAGTAACAGATATTGAACGTTCCGTGCATGCGGATGTCGTCAGCTCGACCTTTGACGAAGTGCCGGAAAACCATATCAAGGTTGCGGAACTCGTATTGGAAAGAGCGATGCGCCTTGTCGAGCATAAGCGCGATGTCGTCATTTTAATGGACAGCATTACGCGCCTCGCACGCGCCTATAACCTTGTGATTCCGCCGAGTGGGAGAACGCTTTCAGGCGGGATTGACCCGGCTGCGTTCCATCGTCCGAAACGGTTTTTCGGGGCGGCACGTAATATTGAAGAAGGCGGCAGCCTGACGATTTTGGCCACCGCGCTGGTCGATACCGGTTCACGCATGGATGATGTGATTTATGAAGAATTTAAAGGCACCGGGAACATGGAGCTCCATCTTGACCGCTCCCTCGCCGAAAAGCGCGTTTTCCCGGCCATCGACATCCGCCGTTCCGGTACAAGGAAAGAAGAACTGCTGCTTTCGAAAGACCATCTCGAAGTACTGTGGGCGATCCGCAAATCGATGTCCGATTCTCCGGATTTTGTCGAAAAATTCTTGCGCAAGCTGAAACAATCCAAAACAAACGACGAGTTTGTGGAAATGATCAAAGCAGACTTGAAAGTATCATCGTCAAGGCGTGTAGTATAAGGAAAAATAAGGAAGAACTTTTTTTCAGGCAGTGATGTTGCATTTCCACTCCGGACTTGTTATAATAATGACAGTGTGTTTATGAAATTTTACAGGGCGTGTCCTGTAAAACAATAGAACTCTGTTTCGCAATGACTCAGGGCTGAAGGAGATGAAAAGCATGAAACCAGGAATTCATCCGGAATACAAAAAAGTAATGGTCAAATGTGCGTGCGGCAACGAATTCGAAAGTGGTTCCGTAAAAGATGAACTGCGCGTGGAAGTATGTTCCGAATGCCATCCATTCTATACAGGACGCCAAAAATTCGCGACTGCTGACGGACGTGTTGATCGCTTTAATAAAAAATACGGACTTAAATAAAAGAATCCATGAAAAACAGGCGATGCGTTTGCCTGTTTTTTTTATGGGATGCCGGTTTGCCCGGACGGATTTTTCGGGTCTAAAAACCATATTTGTTGAAATAAGGAGCGGGGATGATGGCACAGCTATTTTTCAGATACGGCGCAATGAACAGCGGCAAATCGATTGAAATCTTGAAAGTCGCCCATAACTATGAAGAGCAGAATAAACCGGTTCTCATCTTTACATCGGGCATCGATACGCGCGATGAAGAAGGCTATATTTCGAGCAGAATCGGCTTGCGCAGGAAAGCGATCCCGATTTACGATGATACGGATATTTTTGAAATGGTGAAAGGGTACAATCCCACGCCATACTGCGTCCTGATCGACGAAGTCCAGTTTTTGAAAAAAAGGCATGTGCTGCAGCTTGCTCGCATTGTTGATGATTTGCATATCCCGGTAATGGGGTTCGGCCTTAAAAATGATTTTCAAAATGAGCTTTTTGAGGGCAGCAAGTACATGCTTTTGTATGCCGATAAAATCGAAGAAATGAAAACGATCTGCTGGTTTTGCGAACGGAAGGCGACGATGAATTTGCGCGTCGACGAGAACGGGAAGCCGGTGTATACAGGGGACCAGATCCAGATTGGCGGGAACGACACGTATTATCCTGTTTGCCGCAAATGCCACGACCATCCGCCGCTGTGACGGCATGTGATGCATAAATAAACCTCCATCCGAAGGGAAACCTACTGGAAAAGGAGGTTTTTTTTATGGCAAAACAGCTGATTTTCCTCTGCTTAATGATGGTGCTTTCAGGTTGCATGGCCCAAAGCCGGACCCGTGAAGCTGCGCCGGATCACATTGAAACGAAGCCGTTAAGCACGGCGGATACGCAAAAGGCAGGGCAAAGAAACGGGAATGCTGGCGGGGCAGCTGCTGTAAATGCGGATATCGAGAGGGTGCGGGAAGCGGTTTGGAAAATGGACAGTGCTGTCCCCCATTCGGTATATGTGAACGGGAAAGATATGTGGGTCAATGTCCATACGGAGGAACAGCTGAACCACAGGGAAAGAATGAAAAAAGCGGCGGACATCCGCAGCCGGCTTTTGAAAGTGGCGCCCCGCTACGATATTCATGTCCGAATAGACGTGAAATAGGAAAAGGCGTTTCAAAAGCGCTGCTCCCATGTTCCGCTTTAAGTTTCCCCGTGCGTATACTATAATAAATTTGTTATGTCTGAAGGGCGGGTTTTGCTGTTACCGGAATGGGAATACGTTGTGAAATGAGGTGGGGTTCGATGTTCGATCGGTTGCAGGCCGTGGAAGACCGGTACGAAAAGCTGAATGAGTTGTTAAGTGATCCTGAGATCGTCAATGATCCGAAAAAACTGCGGGAGTATTCGAAGGAGCAGTCGGATTTGCAGGAAACCGTGCAGGTGTACCGTGAATATAAAGAAGTGCAGAAACAGCTCCGGGATGCAAAGTCGCTTCTGTCGGAAAAACTCGATCCTGAAATGAAGGACATGGTGAAAGAAGAGATCCATGAACTCGAGTCAAAAATCCCGGAATATGAAGAACGCCTGAAAATTTTGCTTCTGCCGAAAGACCCGAATGACGAAAAAAACGTCATTGTGGAAATCCGCGGGGCTGCCGGCGGGGATGAGGCCGCGTTGTTTGCAGGCGACCTGTACCGTATGTACACGCGTTATGCCGAATCGCAAGGCTGGAAAATCGATGTGATTGAAGCCAATGTCACGGGGATCGGCGGGTACAAAGAAATTGTTTTCATGGTGAACGGCAAGGGCGCGTATTCAAGATTGAAGTTTGAAAACGGGGCCCACCGGGTGCAGCGTGTGCCGGAAACGGAATCGGGCGGGCGTATCCATACGTCTACGGCAACGGTTGCGGTTTTGCCGGAAGCGGAGGAAGTCGAAGTGGATATCAATGAAAAAGATATCCGCGTCGATACGTTTGCATCAAGCGGGCCGGGCGGGCAAAGCGTCAACACGACGATGTCGGCTGTGCGCCTGACCCACATTCCGACCGGGATTGTTGTGTCCTGCCAGGATGAAAAATCGCAGATCAAAAATAAAGAAAAAGCGATGAAAGTGCTGCGTGCCCGCATTTATGATAAATTTCAGCAGGAAGCGCAGGCGGAATATGATGCCAACCGGAAATCCGCTGTTGGAACGGGGGACCGTTCCGAGCGGATCCGTACGTACAATTTTCCGCAAAACCGTGTGACAGACCACAGGATCGGATTAACGATCCAAAAGCTTGACCAGGTGCTTGATGGCAAACTCGATGAAATCATTGATGCCCTTATCCTTGAAGACCAGTCAAAAAAACTGGAGAGTGTGAATGGCTGATGGAAAGGAACATAAAAGTGTATGAAGCCTTAAAGTGGGCTTCTTCTTTTTTAACGGAAAACGGCCGTGACGCGAATGCGGGTGAACTTTTGCTCGGGCATTTTCTGGATATGGACAGAACCCGCCTGCTTTCCAACTTGCGGATGGCTTTGCCCCCGGATGCGGGGGTGAAGTTCCGGCAAGCGGTAGAAGCCCATGCAAAAGGGGTTCCGGTCCAGCATATCACAGGCTACGAATACTTTTACGGCCGGAAATTTCTTGTCAACCGGGATGTGCTCATTCCGCGCCCGGAAACGGAAGAGCTGGTGCAGGGCGCAATCGGACGGATCCGCCGCCATTTCGGGGAAACAAAAGGGCTTACATTGGCAGATATCGGGACAGGCAGCGGCATTATCGCAACCACAATTAAATTGGAGTTGCCAAAGCTTTTTGTGTACGCATCCGATATTTCGGAAAAAGCGCTTGCCGTCGCTGAAAAAAATGCTGAAGCCCTGCATGCGGATATTCGGTTTGTGCACGGGGATCTGCTCCAGCCGTTCATGGGCAGCAAAAAATTGGACATTGTGTTATCCAATCCGCCGTATATCCCGGAAACGGACCGCAGCTCGTTATCCGTTGTGGTGCGCGATCATGATCCTGAAACGGCCCTGTTTGGCGGAGAAGACGGCCTTGCATTTTACCGGCGCTTGGTGGAAACCTTGCCGTATGTTTTAAATAAGCGGGCGCTCGTCGGTTTTGAAATTGGTTCAGGCCAGGGGGAACGCGTTTCCTGCCTGCTGCGGGATACGTTCCCGGAAAGCGTTGTGGAAGTGGTCCGCGATCTCAACGGCCATGAGCGGATGGTATTTTGCGAAAAAAATTAGATTTTTTTCAGATTCATAGTTTAAAATCCCCTGTTCCTGCCCACAATGAGAATACGAAGGGACGGGGAGAAGAAAATGAAAAGAAAAACAGTGGTATCATTGTATATTTTCATGTTATCGATCGCAACGATCATCAGTTTATATGCACCGAAACAAAAAGCGGCGGAGGCTGAAACCATCGTCATTCCGAAAGACGCGATCCGGCTGCGGATTCTGGCAAACAGCGACAAGCCGGAAGACCAGGGGGTAAAACGGAAAATCCGCGATGAAGTGAATGCGAACATTACCAAATGGGTGGGCCACTTAACGTCCAAAAAAGAAGCGGAAAAAGTCATCCGCTCCCGCTTGCCGGAAATTGAAAACATTGCAAGAAGGGTGATGGCGGAAGAACACCTGAACGAACCGGTCAAGGCAGAACTTGGAAAGGTCGCCTTTCCGACAAAATTATACGGCCAGTACTTATATCCGGCCGGGAAGTATGAAGCAGTTCTGATTACGCTTGGGGAAGGCAAGGGCGCCAATTGGTGGTGCGTCCTGTATCCGCCCCTCTGTTTTCTCGATTTTTCCAACGGCATTGCAACAAGTAGCGGGGGTGAAGAAAAGAAACCGGAAACAAAGAAGGTTGCGGCTTCCAATGCCGGCACAAAACCTGCGGAAGAGGCAGCTGAAAAAGTGAACCGGAAACC
This sequence comes from Weizmannia sp. FSL W8-0676, assembly GCF_038593015.1. Classification (NCBI taxonomy): domain Bacteria; kingdom Bacillati; phylum Bacillota; class Bacilli; order Caryophanales; family Bacillaceae; genus Heyndrickxia; species Weizmannia sp. FSL W8-0676. Next base: position 3,113,867 of record NZ_CP151954.1, on the reverse strand, counting down.
GCACGAAAACCAGGCAGGGGCACAAGACCACGGAACCAAGCAGCCAGCCGGTGAAACAGCAAACCGCAACGGCTCTGTTTACGCCGGCGATGATGGCGGGGTGGAGAAAAAGCTGCTGATTGTGAAAGTGATCAAGGAACTGTTTTAACATTTTTCGCCCGGTTTGTGGAAAAGCCGGACAAACGGGCTGGAACGAAGTCGGGTTATCAACAAAATGCAAAGTATTATCCACAAGATGTGGATAATACTTGTTTCATTTTTCAAACTTTTGTATCCTTGCCTGGAGAAAACTTGATAAATAAATATCCTGGCAGGGCCGATGATTGGATGAAGAAAGGTGAAAAGGATGGAAACAAAATACTGGGTTGTGGATAAAACTGTGGAGAATTCCGGGTCTTATCCACAACTTGCAGAAGCAGCACAGTTACTGAAAGAGAAGCAGACAGTCGCTTTTCCGACTGAAACGGTATACGGTTTAGGAGCCGATGCAACAAGCGATGAAGCGGTGGATAAGATTTTCAAGGCAAAAGGAAGGCCATCCGATAATCCGCTGATTGTCCACATTGCGGAGGAAAAGCAGCTGGAAGAATTGGCGGAAGAAATACCGGAAACGGCGAAAGTGCTGATGAAAGCTTTTTGGCCGGGCCCGCTTACGCTCGTTGTAAAGGTGAAGAAGGGGGCATTGTCCAAAAAGGTGACGGCCGGGCTGGACACGGTCGGGATCCGCATGCCCCGGCATCCGGTTGCACTGGCGCTCATCCGCCTGGCCGGGCTGCCGATTGCCGCCCCGAGCGCCAACCGGTCCGGCAAGCCGAGCCCAACATTGGCCCGCCATGTCCGGGAAGATCTTGCCGGTAAAATTGCCGGGATTGTGGACGGGGGAGAAACGGGTGTCGGAGTGGAATCGACCGTGCTCGATGTGACCGCGAAAGTGCCTGTGATTTTGCGCCCGGGCGGTGTTACGAAAGAACAGCTCGAAGAACGGATCGGAAAGGTCAGTCTTGATCCGGGGCTTAAGGGGACCGGCGCCCGGCCGAAAGCGCCCGGCATGAAATATACGCATTATGCGCCGAATGCGCCGGTTTATCTTGTGGACGGCAGCGCGGCTTTTATGCAGCAAATGATCGATGCACACCGGAAAAAAGGGGAAGTAACAGGGGCGATTGTGACGGAAGAAACATCCGGTGAAATCCGTGCTGATGTGGTCGCGGTGTGCGGCAGGCGGTCATCCCTTGAGACCGTTGCCCGGCACTTGTATGATACACTCCGATCATTTGATGCGCAAAAAGTGGACGTGATATTTTCTGAAATTTTCCCGCGTGAAGGCATCGGCCGGGCGATTATGAACCGGCTTGAAAAAGCAGCGGGGCATCGTTATGTAAAAGAAAAGGATGTTCAGTAACCCCGGACGTTTCCAAACCACCCTTATCACTTGGTCTTGCTTCATTACGGATTGTGTGCGCGGGAGGGGGGGTGCCGGGAGATCTGCGGCTTCTAAAACACCCCGGACGTGCATAAGTTGGAATAGGCACGTCCAAAGGGGGAAAAAGAATGGCAGTCCTCGCAGAAATGGTAACTTTGGCGATCATGGCTCTGGCGCTCAGCATGGATGCTTTTTCGGTAAGCCTCGGCGTGGGCATGATGCAGCCCAGACTGAGGCAAATCTTTTACATAGGTTTAACGGTCGGCATTTTTCATGTGTTGATGCCGGTTCTCGGTGTTTTTGTGGGCCATCTTCTCTCCCATACTTTTGGCCTGTTTGCCCAGTATATTGGCGGCATATTGCTTGTTATCATGGGGATACAGATGATTGTATGGGTCTTCAGAAAGGAGGGGGCACAAGCTGTCAGCCCGTCCGGATGGGGAACGATGCTGTTTGCGTTGAGCGTAAGCCTGGACAGTTTTTCTGCCGGGCTGTCACTCGGCATTTTCGGCGTGCGGACTGTTGCCGTCATGATTTGCTTCGGCGTGGCTGCTGCACTTTTAACCTGGCTCGGTCTATTGATCGGCAGGAAATTCCAAGGCTGGATCGGGGCGTACGGCGAAGTGCTCGGGGGAACGATCCTGGTTGTGTTCGGGCTGAAATTGCTGTTTTCTATTTAGGGCTTGCTGAATAAGCAAAAATTCCAGATTTGACAAGGATTTTGGCTACTTTTGTCGAATATAAAGTGTAAGGATTTCAAAGGAAACACGTAAAAAACCTTGCACTTGGAGGCTGTTACGATGTACAAAAAGACCGAACATCAATTAACTTTTGTAGATGATTTTTTTCTACCATTCGGTGGGAAATGAAATAAAGAAAATCGCTGGGTCCGTCTTGCTGAAATGATTCCTTGGTGGATGGCCGAAGAAAAGTATGCCAAGTCCTTCAAGAAGAAATTCAAAGGCGAAAAGGCTTATTCTGTCAGAATCGCTCTTGGGGCTCTTTATATCAAAGAACGGCTTGGGCTGTCTGACCGGGAAACAGTCGAACAGATCACAGAAAACCCGTATCTTCAGTATTTTATCGGCTTGCCTGAATTCCAGGAAAAAGCCCCATTCGACCATTCTCTGATGACTCGTTTTAGAAAACGTTTGGGCGCAAATATCATCAACGAACTGAATGAATGGATCGTTCTGGAAGAACAAAAACGCCAATTGGAAGAAGCATCTAAGGAAAACGACAACAATGATGATCAGGATCACGACGATGACGATCATGATGATGAAGATCGTAATGATCATGATCATGATCGTGGCGATCTTCAGCCTTCCGGTTCCGATTCAGAAAAGCATTCAACTGAATCGGCTTCTCCCAAAACGAAGAACAGAGGAAAGCTCATTTTGGACGCAACCTGTGCACCGGCTGATATTGCTTACCCTACAGACCTCGGGTTGTTGAACGAAGCCCGTGAGAAATTGGAACATATCATTGATGTCCTGCATGAACCACACAAAGGGAAATTACGTAAGCCACGGACCTACAGAAAAAGAGCCCGCAAGGACTATCTTTCTGTCGCTAAGCAACGTAAAGCTGGCGCCCGGAAAATCCGGAAAGCTGTAGGCAAACAGCTCGGATATGTGAAACGAGATCTGGAGATCATTAAAAATCTTGTTTCCCAAAGCTCTCTGTCTCTTTTAAGCAAAGATGAATACAGGCAACTTCTCGTGATTCATGAACTTTACCGCCAACAGGCAGAAATGTACAAAAAGAAAACACACCGGGTTGACCACCGGATTGTAAGCATTTCCCAGCCACATGTCCGTCCAATTGTGCGCGGCAAGGCAAAAGCGAACGTGGAGTTCGGTTCAAAAGTCGCCATCAGTGTCGTAGATGGTTATGCCTTGATTGAGCACCTCGACTGGGAAAATTACAATGAAGGGACCACTCTCAAGGAATTTGTTGAAAACTACTACAACCGGTTCGGATTTTATCCGGAAGCGATCTTGGCAGATAAAATTTACCGAAGCCTTAATAATCTGGCATACTGCAAATCTCTTGGCATTCGTCTGAATGGGCCTAGGTTAGGACGCCCATCCAAAACGGAAGACAAAACCTTAGAACATGTCGCAAGGCAGGATGCCTCTAAACGTAATGCCGTTGAAGGCAAATTTGGCGAAGGCAAGCGCAAGTATGGGCTGGGCCTTATTCGAGCACGCCTTCAGGAGACCAGCGAAACAGTAGTAGCCCTTCAATTCCTCATACTGAATCTGGAGCGCAAGCTCAGGGTTCTTTTTTTGAAATTTTTACACAACACTATTTTATATTTTGATAATCGGAATTTGGCTTGTATCTGACCAAATTTGATTCGTTCAGCAAGCCCTACTTAAATATTTAAGATTACTAATATTTGAATTAGAAAGGCGATGAAAAATGTTTTTTGGTGAAAGATTAAAACAGGAAAGAAAAAAGTATAATGGACCCATAAAACTAGACACAAAATGAGGAGCTGTTAAAGGAGGTGATGAAGTGTTGAAAGATAAAATTTATCAGAATGACAAGGGGAGTAATTATAAATTTCAAATGGGATTGATTTTAGGAATTGCTAGTACAGTAAATCTTTTTATATCTTTTCTAGATAAAGAATTCTCATTAATTTGGATTTTTATTTCAATACTTTTATTAGCTATATCTAATTTTTGGCTTTTAAAAAGAAAAATTAATTTAGATTCTGAAAAAAAGGAATTATTTTTTGCTAAACATGGTGTTTGGAGTGTAGGGCTTCTAGTAATTCTTTTTGGATTCTTCAAAAATGGCATTACTGTTAACTATGTCTTAGTTAGTATTCTTGTAATCATTTTAACTTTGATTCAATTTAGTTTGTACAATTATAAATTAAAAAACAAGTAATCTTTGAAAGTAGATTAAACGTTATTTAAGGAGATGATTGAGTTGAAATTTAATAAAAAAGGGTTTTTAAAAGCTTCAATTTTCGCTTTTTTATTAGTTATGGTATTTTCTTCACTAGTAAATCCTGCTTTAGCTAGTGCTCCATATGTTTCTGATAGTGGTGATGAACTATCTAATACTAAAATATTAGCAGGTAAAGAAAGATCAAATTATATTAAGATTGCTGAAAAATCTAATGTATTTAAAAATGTAATAAAAAATAATTTTAATAATAAGCCTGTAAAATTAGGTAAAGATAGTTTGGTTCAAGAAGTAACTACTACACAAAATGAAATTTACTCTAAATTAGTTATTATTTCAGCAACGGAAAAAAATAATAAACTTAATGAATTTCAAATTTTTATTAATCCAGAGACAAATGAAGTGGTAAGATTATTAGTTAGTAAACTTACGGGAGAAACTTCTAAGGATGTACTTTCATACTATGATTACGATGAAGATGGAAATTTACGAGTAAAAGCTAAAGGTACACTAGAGGAAGTTGAAAATGGAGAAATTGAGTTTGTTGAAACTGGTATTCCAGTAGATTCAAATAAAATTTCGCCAAGAGCTGTACCAGATAAATATATTTATTGGGCTTGTCGATTTTCTGGATTTCTAGCATGTCAAACTGCAACACTTGCTTGTGGTCCAGCAAAATTCTTATGTAATCTTGCTTGTAGTTATGCGTTTAAAAAAGCAGCATGTGATAGATATAAATAATAATATTTTGATTAGTGTCAACGGTAAATCGCAACGAAAGGATCGGCTGGTCTTGCCGATCATGGAGTGAGAATTTAAGGAGTTGACACGTGCAATGATTTACACCCTCTTGTTCCCTCAAAAGTTCACCTTTTGAGGCTGCCTACCGACGAGGGAGCCCCCTCAAAATTGAGGGAGTTGGGGGAGTTAAATGGTTAGTTTTTTGGGTTTGCCTTTTTTTCAAAAAAGGCATGGTTTTAAAGGTTTTGATATTGAGAAAAATGTGCGAGCTGCGGAAATGATTTTCTTCCGCAACTAGCACTATTTTTTTGCTCTTTTCTTTGAGAAAACAATGTGCGATTCAGCACGTTTTCTCTTGTCGATACCATCGACAACACACCCTCGGAGAGCCTGTTCCAAATGAAATTTGGTATAACAGGCTATACCAAATTGTGTTCCAACATGATCGTGATGCAAAACTCCTAAGAGAATTAGCCAGAAATGGGCAATTGCGTTCCCTTTGCGGATTTAATGGAAAAGTGCCTACGCCTTGGGCATTCAGCCGATTTTTACATAAAGTGTTGATGCACCAAGCAGAGGTAGAAGAGATGTTTGACGATTTAGTCAGAGAGCTCAAAAAGATAGTACTGGATTTTGGGAAACGCTTGGCTATAGATAGTAAGGCCATTAAATCCTATGCAGCAAATAAAAATAAAAACGAAAAAGAGGATGGTCGTCGGGACCTAGATGCAGATTATGGGAAAAAAGTATATCGTGGGACGAGGGAAGATGGTACACGATGGGAGAAAATTGTAAAATGGTTTGGGTATAAACTTCATCTCATCGTTGATGCCAGCTATGAGTTACCGATTATGTTCTCGGTAACAAAAGCATCTGTACCGGATATAAACGAAGCACATCATCTACTCGAAAAAATGGAAGAACGCCAACCTGAAATACTGAAAAAAGCTGAAATACTAACGGGAGATCGAGGATATGATGATTCGAAGCTAATCATCAACTGTTGGGATCAGCATGCCATTAAACCGGTTATTGATATTCGGAACATGTGGAAAGATGGAGAAAGTACCCGTTTGTTAAATAACAAACAAAATGTAACCTATAATTATAAAGGGAATGTATTTTGTCATTGTCCATCAACAGGAATCGAACGAGAAATGGCATGTGGTGGATTTGATAAAGATCGAAATACCATAAGAAAACTTTGTCCCGCCAAACAATATGGCATGAATTGTGAGGGGATGGGAAAGTGCCCGGTGGTAAATGGCGTTTGAATTCCGCTTTCAGAAGACCGGAGAATATTTACGCCAATTGACCGTGCCAGCTACAAATGGAAAAGAGAATACAACAAAAGAACAGCAGTTGAACGAGTAAATAGCCGCATAGATCAGGTGCTTGGTTTTGAAAATCACACGATACGAGGGATAAAGAAAATGACCGTACGATGCGGATTAGCTCTTTGTGTGATGTTAGCCATGGCGCTAGGCAGAATAAAAGAATAACAAGCACAAAATATGAGGAGTCTTGTTTGTGCTGTATAAAAAATTATCCACATGTGAATAAGTAAAAGTAAAAAAGATATCCACAAGCAAAAAATGTGGATAAGACAACAGGATTCGTATGCCCTTTTTTGTATAAAGCAGGTAAAACAGAGCATTAAATGCAGGAAAATCGCAGAAGATCATACCTAAAAATGAAAATGTGGTAAATTTTTAGAGTAAATTTTTTTAATCTAATCTAGAAAATCAGTACATCGCAAAAAGCTCTTAACAGATTAACCTTGTAATTAAGGCCTTTTTTACTATAATAATAGTAGATTTAAATCGTTCTGGATGAGGGGGACAGCCTTTGAATATCCTTTTTGTTTGTACCGGCAATACATGCAGGAGCCCGATGGCGGAGGCCATTTTAAAAGCGAAACAGCTGCCGGGCATTGAAGTGGAATCAGCCGGCCTTTTTGCGCCCGAGGGGGAAGACGCTTCTGTTCATACATACGAAGTGCTGAAAGAAAATGGAATCGATTTCCGCCACCACGCCCGGAACCTTTCGGAGAATCTGGTGGATTGGGCTGACGTGATTCTTACGATGACGTCCGGGCACAAACAGGCAGTGGCAGCGCGGTACCCGCATGCCCGCAATAAAACGTTTACCATGGCGGAGTATGCCGGAAGCAGCGGGGATGTGCCGGACCCGTACGGCGGCAGCCTGGATGCTTACAGAGAAACCTATCAACAATTGCATGCATTGATCAATCGTTTGATTAAAAACAGGAAAATGGGAAACCAGGGGCGGGTGTGACGGATGGAAAAGCGAAGCTACAGATTCAGTTTAACGAAGAAAATTGTATTGTTCGTAACCGGGCTGTCTTTTATTACATATTCGGCAAGCGGCCTTTTCATTTATTTTATTTATCCGTTTTTTTCAGACTGGATAAAGCTGCCGTGGTTTATTGTCATTACACTTGCATTGGGGATTATCTGGTCCGGGATTTTAAGCTTTTTCGGTTCATTCCTGATTGCAGGCCCGATGCGCAAGCTGGAAGATGCAGCACTTAAAGCAAGCCGCGGGGATTTAAGAGATGAAGTCCCCGTGCCGAAATCGGGCGATGAAATCGAGTCGCTCGCAGCTGCTTTTAATTCCTTGCTTTCGAATTTGCGGGAGACGGTTGAACAAATTGATGCAAATGTGGAACGCACCAAAGAAAGTGTATCGGAAATATCGGAAAAAACAGCACTGGCTGCGGGCCAGGCGGAACATGTAAACAAGACGGTTGAAGAGATTTCACTTGGCGCCGAGCAATCCGCGGCTGCCACCCAATCCGCGGCTGACCTCGTTGAAAAAACTTATCAGCTTGCATCCGAAGTCCGCGGGAAAGCGGATACTTGCAAAAAATCTTCTGACCACATGCTGAGCGAATTAAAGACGAGCAAAGAGACAATGGACTCGCTTATTTCAGGAGTTGAAAAACTGGCGAAAGAAAATACCATTTCGCTGGAAGCCGTGCGGGGCCTTGCGGAAGAAACGAAGAAAGTGGAGGGGATCATTTCTTTTGTCGGCGAAGTTGCGGCGCAAACCAATTTGCTGGCGCTGAACGCCTCTATTGAAGCGGCACGCGCCGGGGAATACGGGCGCGGGTTTGCGGTGGTCGCAAATGAGGTCCGGAAGCTTGCAGATGAAAGCGCCCAAGCCGTCCAAGGCATTACCGGGATGATCCAGCACATTGAGCAGGAAGGCACCCGTGTAGTCGAACAAATTACAGCGCAGGTTCAAAAAGCCAATGAAGAAGTGTCCAGAGGGCAAAAGGCCAATGAAGCGATGGACAGAATGGCGGAATCGATCCGTTTGGTTGCGGGGGCGGTTGATCAAATTGCCGGCATGGCCAAAAACCAAATGGATGCGATTCACGAAGCCTCAAGCCAGTCGCAGGAAGTGGCGGCCATTACCGAACAGACTTCTGCCGGGGCAAAAGAAGTGACGGCAATTACGAATGAGCAGGCGCAGAACATGGAACTGATTAAAAGGCTTATCGTGCAGCTCGAGCAGGATGCGGAGAAATTAAAAGGGAGCACCCTCCGTTTTCATATCCGGTGAGGTTTTCGCCCGCCTGGTTTTGGACAGGAAGCACCGGTTTTGGCTGGAAGAACCGCGGCAATTCCGGTTTCGCGCCGGGAAATTCCGCGTAAAGGTGCCCTGAAGATAAGGGCAGATGCGGGACATGCGGCCGTTGCCTAGCATTTTCCCGAAAACGGCGGGCGTTTTAAGTGGCCCGGACATTCGGCTGCGGCGCTTTATTTTCTTTTTCGCCGTTCTGTGCCACAATAGAATCAGATGCATGAAGGAGGGGGGAAAACATGAAAGTTGCATTGGCTTCAGATCACGGCGGTAAGCGCCTCAAACAGGAAATTGCCAGTTTGCTTCAAGATCTGGGTGTGGTGTACGAAGATTTCGGATGCGATTGTGAAGGGTCGGTTGATTATCCGGATTACGCGCTTCCGGTTGCGGAAAAGGTGGCAAAAGGGGAATTTGACCGTGCTATCCTCATTTGCGGTACCGGGATCGGGATGTGTATTTCCGCCAATAAAGTAAAGGGCATCCGTTGCGCGCTTGTGCATGATGTCTTCAGCGCGAAGGCTACAAGGGCCCATAATGACAGCAATGTCCTCGCCATGGGAGAGCGGGTCATCGGCCCGGGGCTTGCCTGTGAAATTGTGAAAGAATGGCTCGGAACGCCGTTTGAAGGCGGCCGCCATGCACGCAGGATTGAGAAAATCGCGCAGTATGAACAAAAATAACAGAGGTGTTTTTGTTGCAATCAGATCCGGCACGTTTGGAGGAACAGTTGGACCGCATGCTGGATGAATTTTTCCGGCAGGCGCCAATGAAAAAAGGACAGGTTTTTGTTGTTGGATGCTCGACATCTGAAGTAACCGGGAAAAAAATCGGGACAGCCGGGGCAATGGACATTGCCGCAATCATTTATGGCGGCGTACAGAAGTTTGCACGCCGGTTCGGGTTCCAACCGGCATTTCAATGCTGTGAACACCTGAACCGGGCGCTTGTGGTTGACCGTTCGCTTGCCGATGAAAGGGGATGGGAAGAAGTGGCGGTCGTGCCTGTCCGGAAGGCGGGCGGCGCGATGGCTGCGTATGCATTCGCCCATATGGAAGATCCCGTTGTCGTCGAATTCATCCGCGCTGATGCGGGCATCGACATTGGGGACACTTTGATCGGCATGCATTTAAAGCATGTTGCCGTCCCTGTAAGGGTTTCCGGAAAAGAGCTGGGGAAAGCCCATGTTACATTTGCCAAAACGCGGCCGAAACTGATCGGCGGCGTGCGGGCGGTTTACGAAAAAGAACAGCCGGAATAAGGGACCATCCGTACTGCCCCGCATGTTGTGTGCGGGGCATGTTTTTTTCTTCTTGTTAAAAAAATGGACAAAATTTGCAAAGCATTATGGTAAAATAAAAAAGAATATGAAAACGATCTTGAGGGGGTACCGAATTGAGCCATATTGCAAATCAAGACAAGGAAGTTTACGAGGCGATCCGGCAGGAATTGAACCGGCAAAGAAACAAGATTGAACTTATTGCCAGCGAAAATTTTGTCAGCGAAGCAGTGATGGAAGCACAAGGTTCCGTTCTGACCAACAAATATGCGGAAGGGTATCCGGGGCACCGGTATTACGGCGGGTGCGAATATGTGGATATCGTGGAAAACCTTGCGCGGGAGCGGGCCAAACAGCTTTTTGGCGCCGAACATGTCAATGTCCAGCCGCACTCCGGCGCACAGGCCAATATGGCGGTTTATTTCACCATTCTGGAGCACGGCGACACGGTGCTTGGTATGAATTTGTCCCACGGCGGGCATTTGACACACGGCAGCCCGGTCAATTTCAGCGGCATGCAGTACCATTTTGTGGAATACGGTGTGGATAAGGAAACGCAGCATATTGACTATGAAGATGTGCTCGAAAAAGCGCGCGTACATAAGCCGAGACTGATTGTCGCAGGTGCAAGTGCATACCCCCGCACGATTGATTTTAAAAAGTTCAGGGAAATTGCGGATGAAACAGGCGCCTATTTAATGGTGGATATGGCGCATATTGCAGGGCTTGTGGCTGCAGGGTTACATCCGAACCCGGTGCCGTATGCGGATTTTGTCACGACCACAACGCATAAAACCTTGCGGGGACCGCGCGGCGGCATGATTTTATGCAAAGCGGAATTTGCAAAGAAAGTGGACAAGTCGATTTTCCCGGGGATCCAGGGCGGCCCGCTTATGCATGTAATTGCTGCCAAAGCCGTCGCTTTTGGAGAGGCGCTTACAGACGGGTTCAAAACCTATTCGCAAAAAGTGGTGGACAACGCAAAACGGCTGGCGGAAGGACTCCAAAAAGAAGGATTTGACCTTGTATCCGGCGGGACGGACAATCACCTGATTCTCATTGATTTGCGTTCTTTCGGGATTACCGGGAAGGATGCGGAGAAGGTGCTCGATGATATCGGCATCACGGCCAATAAAAATACGATTCCGTATGACCCGGAAAGCCCGTTTGTAACAAGCGGTCTCAGAATCGGTACCCCTGCAGTCACAACAAGGGGATTCGGCCTGGAAGAAATGGATGAGGTGGCATCCATTATCGGATCGGCATTGAAAAATCCGGATAACGAAGCAGTCTTAAAAGAAGCGGCAGAACGCGTCCGGCATCTTACGGAACGCTTCCCGCTGTACGCCGGCCAAAACTGAGCAGGCGCATTTTAGCGTCCGCTTTTTCCGGACGGATAGCTGGCTGGTGCACTTCCAATGCGGCATAAAAACGAACCGGCAAAAAAATTGAACAGGAAGGCCTCGTAAACCGCGGGGCCGGTCCTTTCGCCCGGCCTCAGGATTTTCTTTTGGCTTTCCTTGAGATTGGGCGCTTTTTTCGTGTAAAATGGTTGGGGTAAGCATTTGCCGAACCTGATACCAACCTTTAAAGGAGAGAATTCATTTGAGTACACTTCATGTCATTGACCACCCGCTGATCCAGCACAAGTTGACGTATATCCGCGATAAACATACGGGGACAAAAGAATTCCGCGAACTTGTCGATGAAGTTTCGACTTTGATGGCATTTGAAATTACCCGTGATATGCCGCTTGAAGAAATTGAAATTGAAACGCCAGTCTGCAAGGCAAAATCAAAAATTTTATCCGGCAAAAAAATTGGCATTGTCCCGATCCTGCGTGCGGGCCTGGGCATGGTAGACGGCGTGCGGAAACTAATCCCGGCTGCAAAAGTCGGACATGTCGGCCTGTACCGCGATCCAAAGACACTGACGCCGGTTGAATATTACATAAAACTTCCAAGCGATGTAGAGGAACGCGATTTTATCATTGTGGATCCGATGCTGGCTACAGGCGGTTCTGCCGTGGATGCGATCCAGTCCTTAAAACAGCGGGGTGCAAAAAACATTAAATTCATGTGCCTGATTGCATCCCCTGAGGGCGTGGAAGCCGTGCAGAAAGCCCATCCGGACGTTGATATTTATACAGCAGCCCTTGATGAGAAGCTGAATGAGCAAGGGTACATTGTGCCGGGTCTCGGAGACGCAGGGGACCGCCTGTTTGGGACAAAATAAAATGTATGGATGCGCTTAGTGTTTTACAATTTTGTTAACCCGTCAGAAACAGGCTGGTAAAAAAATAAAAAGGGTCTATAATAACGGTATGTTTTCGGTATAGAGATGAATGCCAGGCATGTAAACGATTGGAAAAGCAGCGCAAGCTTACGCCGGTGTACGGTGTTTCCTTCCTGTTCCGGGAAGCGGGATGGCCATTTTCTGAAAAAATAAGTTCTAATGACTATATCAAGGAAACTCCTATTGACATTGGATAAGCGCTATTGTATGCTAAAAAAGTGTACATAATGAGAAGGTTTTCATGAGGTTGGGATTCTACTATTAATATGCCGGAAATGTGAAAAACCAGTAAAGCCGGGGCTGCAGGCTGTTCGTAACCTTAACAAATTGCAAGTTTTGGTTAAGAATGTTGCGATTTGCTAGGTGAGGAAGTGACATACCGCTTTCCTGCTGTGCTGCAAACGATCGGCGTCCCTTGTCAGGAGTGTTTAAGGCATGCCGGAACTTCTACGTATTTACAAAAGACAGCGCAAGTATTTGGTGATTCTTTTGTGCCTTTATTTGGCGGGGGCGATGTTTCCCGGTTACCGTTCTGTTTTCCTCGGGCTTTTGCTTGGCACAACTGTCAGCCTCTTTAACTTATGGCTTATGGTGAAGAAAACAATGGCTGTTACCGATGTTTCTCCGGGCAAAAAAAGGATCTCGCTTGGTACCGGGATGAGAATGGCGGCTGCCGTACTCGCGGTAGCGGTGGCGCTCCGTTTTCCGGATTTGTTTCATCTATTGGCTGTAGTGATTGGCATAATGACATCTTATCTCGTCATTATGATAGATTTTTTTGTAGGTTTGCTTCAACAAAGAAAAAAGTAAAGTGAGGTGAGTTTCGGTGGAACATAAGCAACCGATAGTCGAATTCATGGGGTTGTATTTTAACCTGTCCAACGTCATGATGATTACTGTCTCATCCTTGATCGTGTTCATCATTGCGGTCATCTCAACAAGAAAGTTGGCGTTGAAACCTACAGGCATGCAGAATTTTATGGAATGGGTCATGGATTTTGTCAGAGGGATCATTAAAAGCAATATGGACTGGAAAACCGGCGGCGTCTTTCATATTCTGGGCCTAACATTGATCATGTATATCTTTGTTTCCAATATGCTCGGATTGCCGTTTATGGTTGTTTATGATCATTATTCCTGGTGGAAGTCACCTACTTCCGACCCGGTTGTTACCCTTACGCTGGCCGTTCTGGTCATGGGCCTGTCCCACTTTTACGGTGTCAAAAAGAGAGGGTTTGGCGGATATCTGAAAAGCTATGCTGAACCGTTATGGTTTTTGGTCCCGATTAACCTGATCGAACAGTTTGCCAACACGTTAACATTAGGGCTCCGGCTTTACGGGAATATTTATGCCGGCGAAGTGCTGCTGTCGCTGCTTGCGGGCACTTTGGCGATGCATACAAACATTTGGGGGACAATCGGAGCGATTATTCCGACCCTTGTATGGCAAGGATTTTCCATTTTTGTCGGCACGATCCAGGCATATATTTTTACCATGTTAACAATGGTTTATATTTCTCATAGGATTGCCCATGAGGAATAACCATTTCTATATTTTTGAAAAATCATCTATTTATATATTCCAAAGGAGGAAATCTTATCATGAGTTTGGGTATTCTTGCAGCAGCAATCGCGGTTGGTTTGGCAGCATTGGGCGCCGGTATCGGCAACGGCCTTATTGTCGGTCGTACAGTTGAAGGGATCGCAAGGCAGCCGGAAGCACGCGGCCTTTTGCAGACAACAATGTTTATCGGCATTGGCTTAGTTGAAGCTCTTCCTATCATTGCGGTTGTTATCGCATTTATTGCACTGGGAAGATAAGGAACATGTTGACGGCGAAGCGGATTCTAAGAGACCTTCGCCTTTCCTTTATGGTTTAGCCGGGAACAGCTGTAGTTTCGGTTATGAGCGGTTCAGGGCAATCATTTTTGAACCATTTTGCTTCTTTTTTTGGTAAAAGGTGCGAAAGAATGTTTTAAGAACGTGTGGAAGGGAGTGAACCCGGGTGTCCCAGACTGATTTAGTACTCGGATTTGTGCTAGGGAAGCTCAACACAGGCGATATTTTATTCCAGGCCATTGTGTTTGTTGTGTTGCTTCTGCTATTGAAAAAATTTGCTTACGGCCCTCTAGTTGAAATGATGAGGAAACGTGAGGAACATATTGCAAAAGAAATTGAAACGGCGGAAAAAAACCGCGAAGAAGCAGCCAGGCTTTTGGAAGAACAGCGCAAGATGCTGAAAGAAGCACGTGTTGAAGGCCAGAATTTAATTGAAAATGCAAGGAAACAGGCAGAAGTGCAGCATGATGATATCGTTGCAACAGCGCGCCAGGAAGCAGAACGCATGAAAGATGCTGCCAAAGTTGAAATCGAACAGGAAAAAGCGAAAGCTGTTGCTGCTTTGCGTGAACAGGTAGCATCCTTGTCCGTGATGATTGCCTCTAAAGTGATTGAAAAAGAAATTTCCGAGAAAGACCACGAGAAATTCATACTCGATTCTATTAAAGAGGCAGGAGAAATGAAATGAGTAATGAGGCGGTAGAAAAACGGTACGCTTCGGCACTTTTCGAGCTTGCAAAAGAGCACGGGCAGCTTCAAGAAATCGAAAAAGAAGTCCGGGCGGTAAGAGAGGTTTTTGAGGAAAACGAACCGTTCCGAAAGCTCCTTAAATCTCCGAAATTGACGATAGAAAAGAAACAAGAAATCCTTAAAAACATTTTTTCCGGATTATCCACTTTCACTTTGAATTTGTTGTTGCTCTTGACTGAGCGGCACAGGGACGAGCTCATCCCGAGGGTATGCCGTGCTTTTATTGAACGGGTGAATGATGAACGCGGTATTGCAGATGCACTTGTCTACTCTGCTCGCCCGCTTTCTGCTGACGAGAGCAAAGCGATATCCGAAGTATTTGCCAAAAAGGTCGGAAAGCGGTCTTTAAACATTGAGAATATCGTGGATGACGGTCTGCTGGCCGGATTAAAGATTAGAATCGGCAACTCTATTTTTGACAGCAGTTTGCGCGGAAAATTGGAACGTCTTGAAAAAACATTAATCAGTTAAGTGAGAAATGAGGTGCTGGATTTATGAGCATTAAGGCTGAAGAAATCAGCTTGCTGATAAAAAAACAGATTGAAAATTACCAGTCTGAAATTGAAGTGAGCGATGTCGGTACCGTTATCGAAGTCGGTGACGGGATTGCGCGTGCACACGGTCTTGACCAGGCCATGTCCGGGGAACTGCTGGAATTTTCCAACGGGGTCATGGGGCTTGCGCAGAACCTTGAGGAAAGCAATGTCGGGATCATTATTCTCGGGCCTTACCGTGAAATTCATGAAGGCGATGAAGTAAGGCGTACAGGCCGGATCATGCAGGTGCCGGTCGGGGAGGAACTCATCGGCCGTGTCGTCAACCCGCTCGGCCAGCCGGTTGACGGGCTCGGGCCCATCAACACAACGAAAACCCGCCCGATTGAATCTAAAGCGCCTGGCGTAATGGACCGGAAATCGGTAAGCGAACCGCTGCAAACGGGGATTAAGGCGATCGATGCACTTGTGCCGATCGGCCGCGGGCAGCGGGAATTGATTATTGGCGACCGCCAAACTGGTAAAACGACTATTGCGATTGATACGATTATAAACCAAAAAGACCAGGACATGATTTGTATCTATGTTGCGATTGGCCAAAAAGAATCGACCGTCCGCGGTACAGTTGAAACGCTCCGCAAATTCGGGGCTTTGGATTATACGATTGTGGTAACGGCTTCCGCTTCGCAACCGGCGCCTCTTCAATACTTGGCACCGTATGCCGGTGTTGCGATGGGCGAAGAATTCATGTACAACGGAAAACACGTGCTCGTTGTGTATGATGACTTATCCAAACAGGCTGTTGCTTACCGTGAACTTTCCTTGCTCTTGCGCCGTCCGCCGGGCCGTGAAGCATATCCTGGCGACGTATTCTATTTGCACTCCCGCCTGCTTGAACGTGCCGCCAAATTAAGCGATGCAAAAGGCGGAGGTTCATTGACCGCCCTGCCGTTTGTTGAAACACAGGCCGGCGATATTTCGGCTTACATTCCGACAAACGTGATTTCGATTACAGACGGGCAGATCTTCCTGCAGTCCGACTTGTTCTTCTCAGGTGTCCGCCCGGCGATCAATGCAGGGTTATCCGTATCCCGCGTAGGCGGTGCCGCGCAAATCAAGGCAATGAAAAAAGTTTCCGGCACACTGCGCCTTGACCTGGCATCTTACCGTGAACTTGAGTCATTTGCCCAATTCGGGTCGGATTTGGATAAAGCCACCCAGGCAAAACTGGCACGCGGGCAGCGTACGGTTGAAGTATTGAAGCAGGACCTGAACAAGCCAATCAAAGTGGAAAAACAAGTATGCATCCTGTATGCATTAACAAAAGGATTGCTGGACGATATTCAAGTGGAAGACATTCTCCGTTTTGAATCGGAACTTTATGACTGGCTGGACCAGAACCGGGCATCACTGCTCGAAGAAATCCGTACAACCGGAAATCTTCCTGACGATGAAAAAATGAAAGAAGCCATTCAGGCATTTAAAAAGACCTTCGTAGCATCTGAACATCAATAATTGGACAGAGAACCCCGTTACCCGTACGCGGCATGCGTGCTTTTTCACTGCAGCATCATTCCCGAGGCAAACGGGCCGGACAGACAAAGGATTTCAATCCAGGATTGGAATCCTGATTAACTCACAAGGGTGGTGAAGTGAAGTGGCATCCTTACGCGATATAAAAAACCGGATCAACTCTACGCAGAAAACAAGCCAGATTACGAAGGCGATGCAGATGGTGTCGTCTGCAAAACTGAACCGTGCGGAATTGTCCGCCAAATCATTTGTCCCCTACATGGAGAAAATGCAGGATGTAGTAGTCAGCATTTCCCAGGGGACAGGCGGCGCCCGGCATCCGATGCTTGTTTCCCGCCCGGTTAAAAGGACCGGTTATTTCGTGATCACATCTGACCGAGGACTAGCCGGCGCTTTTAACAGCAACGTTTTAAGGCTTGTAACCCAGACCATCCGGGAACGCCATCAATCTGATGATGAATATGCGATTATTGTGATCGGCCGTACAGGATACGAATTTTTCAGGCGTCTAAAGATGAATGTTGTGCTGCAGATTGTCGGCCTGTCTGACCATCCGACATTCCAGGATATCAAAAATATCACGAAGAAAACGGTCGCGATGTATGAAGACGGGACATTCGATGAGTTGTATTTGTATTACAACCATTTTGTCAGCGCCATTAGCCAGGATGTGACGGAAAAAAGGCTGCTGCCGCTTACGGATGTAACGGCGACAAACCGGCTCATTTCCTATGAATTTGAACCGTCTGCAGAAGAAATCCTGAATGTTTTGCTGCCGCAATACGCAGAAAGCCTTATTTATGGCGCGCTGCTGGACAGCAAAGCAAGTGAACACGCGGCACGCATGACTGCAATGAAAAATGCGACGGACAATGCAACTGAATTAATCGACTCGTTGACATTGACATATAACCGTGCCCGCCAGGCATCCATCACACAGGAAATTACAGAAATTGTCGGTGGAGCAGCTGCACTGGAATAATTTCCGTTTTGGCAAACCGCTCTTTTGCCGAAACGGATCGGGCATGTGCCATCAAGCAAGTTAGGAGGGAACAGTATGAGCATTGGACACGTTCTGCAAGTAATGGGTCCGGTAGTTGACGTAAAGTTTGAAAACGGTCAGCTCCCTGATATTTATAACGCATTAAAAATCAATTATAAAGCAAAAAATGCCAATGAAGTGGATATCAATGTTACACTGGAAGTTGCATTACACCTGGGCGATGATACCGTCCGCACAATTGCGATGGCTTCCACAGACGGCATCCGTCGCGGCATGGAAGTAGTGGACACAGGCACGCCAATTTCTGTACCGGTAGGGGAAGCAACCCTTGGCCGTGTATTTAATGTGCTCGGGGAAGTCATTGACCTTGACGGCGAACTGAAAGGCAATGTGCGCCGCGACCCGATCCAAAAACCGGCGCCTTCCTTCGAGCAGTTATCCACGCAGGTTGAAATTCTTGAAACCGGCATTAAAGTCATTGACCTTTTGGCGCCTTACATCAAAGGCGGGAAGATCGGTTTGTTCGGCGGTGCCGGCGTTGGCAAAACCGTGTTAATCCAGGAACTGATTAACAACGTTGCACAGGAACACGGTGGTATTTCTGTATTCGCCGGCGTAGGGGAACGGACGCGTGAAGGGAACGACCTCTACTACGAAATGAAAGATTCCGGCGTTATTGCCAAAACAGCAATGGTGTTCGGGCAAATGAACGAACCGCCTGGCGCACGTATGCGTGTGGCTTTAACAGGCCTGACGATGGCTGAATATTTCCGTGACGAACAAGGCCAGGACGTATTGCTCTTTATCGACAATATTTTCCGTTTCACACAGGCAGGTTCTGAAGTGTCTGCGTTGCTCGGCCGTATGCCGTCAGCGGTAGGTTACCAGCCGACCCTTGCAACCGAAATGGGCCAGCTGCAGGAACGGATTACATCTACAAATAAAGGTTCAATCACATCGATCCAGGCGATCTATGTGCCGGCTGACGACTACACTGACCCGGCTCCGGCCACAACATTCGCCCACCTCGATGCGACGACCAACCTTGAACGCCGTTTGTCGGAAATGGGGATTTATCCTGCTGTAGATCCGCTCGCTTCGACATCCAGGGCATTGTCCCCTGAAATTGTCGGGGAAGAGCATTACAACGTTGCCCGCCAGGTACAGCAAACATTGCAACGTTACCGCGAGCTCCAGGACATTATCGCGATCCTCGGGATGGATGAACTGAGCGAAGATGACAAACTGGTTGTTGCGCGCGCACGCCGCATCCAGTTCTTCCTGTCGCAAAACTTCCACGTTGCGGAACAATTTACCGGCCAGCCGGGATCTTATGTGCCGGTTAAGGAAACTGTCCGCGGCTTTAAAGAAATTCTTGAAGGGAAATACGACCATCTTCCTGAAGATGCTTTCCGCCTCGTAGGCACGATCGAGGATGCTGTGAAAAAAGCGGAAGCCATGGGCGTAAAAGCATAATGCGGGACCGGGAGGAAGTAAAATGAGGACATTTGAAGCCAGTGTTGTCACTCCGGACGGCCCGGTATACAATGCGGAAGTGGAAATGGTAATTGCAAAAGCCAAAAGCGGCGAGATCGGTATCCTGTACGGGCATGTTCCGCTTGTTGCGCCGCTTGATATCGGAGTTGTCCGGTTTAAAAACGGCGACCAGGAAAAAGTAGTTGCAGTGAGCGGCGGCATTTTGGAAACACGCTCCAACCAGGTGACCATTCTGGCACAGGCTGCCGAAACACCCGAACAAATTGACATCCGGCGGGCGGAAGAAGCAAAGCAGCGTGCAGAAAAAAGATTGCACCAGTCCCATCAGGATGATATCGATTTTAGACGGGCGGAGCTTGCGTTAAAACGCGCGATGAACCGGATTGAAGTCTATCGCCACTTTTCCAGATAACCGCTTTTCCTTACTGTCATTTTATGATCAAAAAGGCACCTTCTGCTTCTTCGGAAGGTGTTTTTCTTTAAGCAGCCGGTTTGCCGGGCAAGGCGCCTGAACGGGCAAAAACAGGAAGGGAATGAGGACAGATGACAGCTGAATTCGGAACGCAGGCAGTGCTCAGCATCCTTGTGAATTTGTTTTTTATTGGCATGACGTTTTGGATCCTTCAAGCCGTCCATATTGACAAGATCATAAAGAAAAACCGCATTGTCCAGGCAAGGCTTTTGTATATTTTCCTTTCTGTCGCAATCGGATACAGCGTCAGCAATTTTTTCCTTGACTATTTGCTATGGGCGCAGCGCCTGCATTTCCTGTTCCAATGACGGGTACCGCTAAGCATTGTTTCAAAATTCCAATTGATCGGTTCTTTTGAGGCTGAAAAATGGTTTGTTTTTCCTGTTTCCAAAAAATGATCCGTTGCATATAATTTAGGTATGCTTTTTTGACAAAATTCATTATACTAGTGTATAGGGTGTCAAAACTTGACGACTTTTACCTGGTATGTCTGCCGTCTCTCTTGTTAACACTTTTAATAAGGGAGAGGGGAGCGCAAAGATGAAATTCCGATTTGTATATCCGGTTTTGGCAATTGTTGGTTTGACACTGATTTTCATGGGGAATAAGACAGATGCGGCCAATTTTACGGATCAATTGCAGTTATTTCAGGCGTCCATTGCAAAATTGAACGGCAAAGTCACTGAATGGTCTTTATATACAAGAGAACCCCTGCGGGCGCCGTCCGAACCGGAATGGGCCGAAAAAGTGCAGACATTGCAGGATACATTCCCTGAAATGCACTGGTCGGTAAAAAAGGACAGGCATGTGAAGGTGCTCACGGGCAAGCTGGAAAAAAGCCATTATGTCGAAACCGTAAAATTGATGTCGACCCTATCAAATGCTGAAAACGGTTCGTATATCATTTATGAAGTGAATGGCAAAGGATGGGACCGCGCGCAAATGCGCAAAGTCAATCAATTGGTATCTGCCCGCACTCGAGCGCTTTTTACGAAAAAGCCCATGGTTTTCTCTTGTATCAAAGGCGAATTCAGTGATAAAATGGATCATGTTTTGTTACGTGGAAAAAAAGAACAATTGCTGAAACGTCTTGATGCGCAAGAAATTGAAACAATGGAAGAAAAGAACTTTTATGCGGTTTCCGGATACTCACCTAAGTTTTCTGAAAATATCCATGCCAAAAACCGGAAAATGAATGTGCAAATCGGTTTGCGAGACAGCGGTTTGGGCGGTAAGACAACGGTCGTAATTGGCACACCCATCATTACGATTGAATATTAATATAGAGAATATGGACGCGGAGGGGAATACTCTTGGAAAAGATCATCGTCCGCGGCGGAAACAGGCTTCAGGGCACCGTTCAAGTGGAAGGTGCAAAGAATGCCGTATTGCCTGTGATCGCTGCATCGTTATTGGCAAGTGAAGGAAAAAGCATCATACGTGATGTACCACAACTCTCCGATGTATTTACAATCAGTGAAGTGCTGCGCCACTTGAATGCTGAAGTTACGTTTCTGGATAATGAAATCACTGTAGATGCATCAAGGGAGTTATCAATTGAAACGCCTTTTGAATATGTACGCAAAATGAGGGCATCTTTTTTAGTGCTGGGGCCGTTACTGGCGAGAACCGGGAAAGCAAGGGTCGCATTACCGGGAGGCTGTGCCATTGGATCCCGCCCTATTGACTTGCACTTAAAAGGATTTGAAGCAATGGGCGCCAAAGTAGATGTGGGAAACGGCTTTATTGAAGCGTCTGTATCCGGCCGCTTGCATGGCGCGAAAATATATATGGATTTTCCAAGCGTCGGCGCAACCCAGAATATCATGATGGCCGCATCGCTGGCTGACGGACAAACGGTCATTGAAAACTGTGCAAAAGAACCTGAAATTGTGGATCTTGCCAATTTCCTGAATGAAATGGGCGCAAATGTAAAAGGTGCCGGCACGGGAACCATTAAGATCGAAGGTGTAGAGAAGCTGCATGCTGCTGATCATACCATCATACCGGACAGAATTGAAGCAGGGACATTTATGGTTGCCGCTGCGATTACAAAGGGAAATGTGTTGGTAAAAGGTGCGGTACCTGAGCATATTTCTTCCTTAATTGCAAAGCTGGAGGAAATGGGTGTCACCATCATTGAAGAAGAGAACGGTGTCCGGGTTATCGGCCCGGAAACATTAAAGGCAGTAGACATAAAGACAATGCCTTATCCGGGATTCCCGACCGATATGCAGTCGCAAATGATGGCGCTCCTTTTGTGTGCTGAAGGCACGAGCGTGATTACGGAAACGGTATTTGAAAACCGATTCATGCATGTGGAAGAATTCCGGCGCATGAATGCGGATTTAAAAATAGAAGGGCGTTCGGTTATTGTGAACGGGCCGTGCAATTTGCAGGGGGCTGAAGTTGCCGCAACAGACCTGCGGGCAGCCGCCGCTTTAATTATTGCCGGGCTGGCGGCAAAAGGCATTACCCGGGTGACCGAATTAAAACATCTGGACCGCGGCTATTTGAACTTTCATTTAAAACTGGCTGCACTTGGGGCCGACATTGAAAGGGTCGACGACGAAGCGGAAGTTGCGCCGGCAAAACAAGATCAATTGCTTGCTGACGCCAATCTTTAGTTTGTATAAAAACCTCTGTACATATTCCCCCATGTGCAGGGTTTTTTTTTCGCCATTTTTCTTCTGCTGTTCCCATTATGGACAAAGCAGGCCGGTTTCAAACGTACAGGCCTTGATTTTTCATGCAGTTGTTGAAACAGTTTATGTTGAAACGCCGTCCAATGCGTTTCCTCCCGCCTCAAGCGATGCGCCTCCGGAACTTATCCGGTTGTCGCCAGAGCGCGCCGGGAAGGTTCGTCGGCTTTTTTTCGGTGCTGCCCCATGCTTGCCCCGCACACCCTTGAGCGTGCATTTTTAATCATAAATGCTTGTCCCGTCCCATAAATTGGAGTATAGGCTTTCCACCACTTCGACCATATGGAGGCGTCAGCATGAAACCAATCAAACCCGTTGTAATCGCAGCGATCCTCGTTCTCGCCTTTTCCTTTCTCATTCCGGCCCTTGTCGTCCTTCCGTTCCACAACGACAAGGTGAGCGGAAAATTGCATGAAAAAAAACCGCCAAAGGAGGAGAAAGCAACGGTATCCGTCCAGGTATCCGTATACAGAAGCATGGAGAAAAAGGTTGACCGCGTGCCAATGGAAGACTATGTTGCAGGCGTGGTCGCAGCTGAAATGCCTGCAACGTTTAAACTCGAGGCATTAAAAGCCCAGGCACTGACTGCCCGCACTTTCATTGTCAACCGGATGTTAAATGGCGGAAACAGGGATTTGCCGGATAATGCCAATGTGACAGATACGGTCAACGACCAGGTATATTTGAGCCGGGATGAACTGAAAAACGTTTGGGGGAAAGCGTATCAGGAAAAAATGGAGAAAATCGACAAAGCGGTTGCTGCAACAGAAGGCGAAATCATCACTTACCATAACAAGCCGATCGATGCAGCGTTTTTTTCCACCAGCAACGGCTACACAGAAAATGCCGGCGATTACTGGTCCAGTGCCGTACCCTATTTAAAAAGCGTGAAAAGCCCGTGGGATCAAAACTCGCCTAAATTCAAGAAAGTCACATCCATCCCCGCCACGGCGTTCGAACAAAAACTGGGGATCCGGATTCAAGCGAATGATACGGGAACTGTCTTATCCAGGACAGAAGGAAAAAGAGTGGCGAAAATCAAAATTGCCGGCAAAGTTTTCACCGGCAGGCAGGTGAGGGAGAAGCTGGGGCTGCCTTCTTCAGATTTTACATGGGAAAGAAAAGGAAAAGAAATTGAAATTATAACGAAAGGATACGGGCACGGCGTCGGCATGAGCCAGTACGGGGCAAACGGCATGGCACAGGAAGGGAAAGATTATAAAGCGATTGTGGCGTATTATTATCAAGGCGTCACGGTGAAACCATTCAGCCAAATTGCCGGCGCCGGCGCCCTGGCAAAAAGATAATCCCTCCCGGACAAAAATTTTTTAAACTTGATGTATAAACAAATGAAGAAATGTTCAGAATGGTTGCTGAGGTGATGATAAATGAGAGAGGAAGAAAAGAAACGGCCTTCTCAACCAAAGAACATAAAAAATTTCTTCAAAAAACGCTGGGTCTATCCGGCAATCTATTTAGTAAGTGCGGTGCTGTTGATTACAGGGATTATTTGGTATCAGTCGCTTGGAACCCATTCGGCAAAAGAAAAATTTAAAAACGATGCATCCATCAGCCAGAAAGGATCCGGCAATGACGCAATCGAAGTAAACAAAGCGGTAGAAAACTTCAGAATGCCGGTACAAAAACCTGAACTGGCCACGATTGAGAAGAAGTTTTACGACGCGAATGCTTCCGTCAAGGACCAGGAAGCCGCACTCGTTGTATACGGCAACACATATCAGCCGAACCAGGGAATTGACATCACGATGAAAAATGGCAAAACATTTGACGTTGTTGCTGCAATGGGCGGTACCGTCACAAAAGTGCAGGAAGATGCCGTTTTGGGCAATGTCATTGAAGTCGAACATGACAAAGGCGTGACGACCGAATACCAATCGGTGAAAGACATTGCGGTGAAAGAAGGCGATATGGTCAAGCAAGGACAAACGATCGCAAAAGCCGGCCGGAGCGAGCTGAACAAAGCCGCCGGGACGCATCTTCATTTTGAAATCCGCAAAGACGATGTGGCGGTCAATCCGGAAGGCTACTTCAATAAAACGGCCAGCGACGTCAAAACGCCGGAAGTTTCATCCGAAAGCAGCCAGTCCAAGCAAAGCCGGTCTTCGGAAAAAACATCAACCAGCCAGAACAGCCATTAATACAGCCCGCGTGTATACAGGACAGAAAACCTCTGTCCTTTTTTTGTTTTCCGCCCGCTTCCCGTAAAAAAGCAGTTTCTTGCATAAAATGGTACACAAGCTAATAAACTGTTACAAACTTGACAAAAAAGCGGGAGTGTTTGAGGTGAGGAATCGTTAATGACGGGAGCATCTTCGCTACAGACTTGATTATATTCTGCACCATCAGAAAGGCTTCACTTTCTGCCGCAAGCATGAACAGCCTGCGGGATCCAGTACAAAATTGAATCCGGCGAGTCTCATTTCACACGCCTCACATCCAATTTTTGGGGAGGGCGAGTAGTGTGCACGATTACATCAAAGAGAGGACTATCAAGATTGGGAAGTATATCGTGGAGACGAGGAAAACAGTTCGCGTAATTGCGAAAGAGTTTGGCGTATCCAAAAGTACTGTCCATAAAGATTTGACGGAAAGGCTGCCGGAAATCAATCCGGAACTGGCAAATGAGGTAAAGAATATCCTCGATTACCATAAATCTGTCCGCCATTTGCGCGGAGGGGAAGCAACAAAGCAAAAATATAAAAAAGAAGAGTATCCGGTCACAGAGTAACAGAAAAACCGCAGCAGCGCTTTCCGGCTCATGAGGGCTCCATGATTCCTGAAAGAAGCAATCGAATTGCGCGGTTGCTTCTTTTTACGGTCCGGGCCCGTTTTGGGAGCGGTTCCGGCCACAGGATGCGCAGCTGCTTCCATCCGGTAAACGGCTTTCGCAGAATTGAAACGGACACCCCGCGCGAAAGCTGCTTTTTTGCAAACCGGCCCCCCCCGTAAAATCCCCTCCGTTTGCCTCGCTTGAAAAATACCCGAAAATAAAATTTGACAAATGGTCCCGAAACCCGGCAAAAATATGCTAAAATAAATAATCAGGGATAACAGACAATGATAGACTTCGAATAGATAAATCGTCCTAAAAAAGTTTGAAAAATGAGGAAGGAGCACATACATGTTTGCAAAGGATATAGGAATTGATTTGGGTACCGCGAATGTACTGATCCACGTAAAAGGCCAGGGAATTGTGCTGAATGAGCCGTCTGTTGTAGCCATTGAGAAAACGGCCAATAAAGTGCTCGCGGTCGGGGAGGAAGCGCGCCGCATGGTTGGCAGGACGCCGGGCAATATTGTCGCCATCCGCCCGCTGAAAGACGGCGTCATTGCCGATTTTGACGTAACGGAAACGATGCTGCGGTATTTTATTAACAAGTTGAATGTAAAGGGATTCTTATCGAAACCGCGCATTTTGATTTGCTGCCCGACAAATATTACGAGCGTGGAGCAAAAAGCGATCCGCGAGGCAGCAGAAAAAAGCGGCGGGAAAAATGTTTACCTGGAAGAAGAACCGAAAGTGGCGGCCATCGGTGCAGGCATGGATATTTTCCAGCCGAGCGGGAATATGGTGGTCGATATCGGCGGCGGCACGACGGATATTGCGGTACTGTCGATGGGGGACATTGTGACAAGCTCGTCCATCAAAATGGCCGGTGACAAATTTGACAATGAAATTCTGCAGTATATTAAACGGGAGTACAAACTGCTGATCGGCGAACGGACGGCAGAGAATATCAAGATGAATATCGGCACGGTATTTCCGGGCGCCCGCAATGAAGAAATGGACATCCGGGGCAGAGATATGGTTTCCGGCTTGCCGCGGACGATTACGATCAAATCCGCTGAAATTGAAAAAGCGCTGCGTGAATCCGTGTCCATCATTGTCCACGCCACGAAAAACGTTTTAGAGAAAACGCCTCCTGAACTGTCAGCCGACATTATTGACCGCGGTGTCATTTTAACAGGCGGCGGGGCCCTTTTGCACGGTATTGACCAATTGCTTGCCGAAGAAATTAAAGTGCCGGTCCTTGTTGCCGAAAATCCGATGAGTTCCGTAGCGATCGGAACAGGCATCATGCTTGAAAATATCGATAAAATTTCAAGAAGAAAACTCGTTTAATCAAACGTTTGATGAATGCTCCAGCGAGGTGAATGGCAATGTTACGGGGTTTATATACAGCGGCTTCCGGGATGATCGCCCAGCAGCGGAAAACGGATTTGCTCGCCAATAATTTATCCAACGCAGACACGCCGGGGTATAAAACGGACCAGTCATCGATCCGCTCTTTCCCGAAAATGCTGCTCAGTTATATGGATAAAAACGGGACAACAGGCGAAGTAGTGAAATCGGTCGGGTCACTTGCGACCGGTGTTTATATGCAGGAAACACTGCCGCTTTTTAAACAGGGTGACCTTAAAGAAACAGGCAACCGGACCGATTTGGCCATATTAGATCAGGCTTCACCGCAAGGAAGCCTGTTCTTCCGCATCGATGACGGCAACGGGCATGAAGCCTATACGCGGAACGGGAATTTCACAGTGAACCCGGAAGGCTATTTAACGACCGCTTCCGGCCATTACGTGCTGGATGAAAACGGGGGCCGCATTCAGACGGGGGGAACCGATTTTTCCGTCGATGCGGCTGGCGTGGTAACGGAAAACGGGCGGTATGCGGGCACGATCGGCCTTGCCTACGCCCAAAATCCGGCACAGCTTGAGAAAACAGGCGACGGTTTATATACGCTCGCGAATAACGGGGCGCTGCCAGCTGCAGGCCAAAACGGCTTTCAAATCAAGCAGGGCTGCCTGGAATCTTCCAATGTCGATGAGACAAAAACAATGACAGATATGATGAGTGCTTACCGCTCTTTTGAAGCCAATCAAAAAGTGCTGCAGGCTTATGACGCAAGCCTCGGCAAAGCCGTAAATGACGTAGGAAAAGTATAACGGAGAATGGTGGGGTGAGACAGCGCCATGAATCAATCCATGTTGACAGCAACCAATACGCTCAGGCAGTTGCAGGACAAAATCGATACCATCAGCCATAATGTTGCTAATGTGGATACAAACGGCTATAAAAGCAAACAGGCGAGCTTTACCGATCTGCTCGCCCAGAAAATCAACAACCAGCCGGATCCATCCAAAGAAACAGGCAGAAAAACGCCGTACGGCATCCGGACCGGCACGGGGGCAAAACTGGCACAAGCGGTGCTTTCCCCATCGCAGGGGGCGCTTGAAAATACCGGACGCGCCCTTGATATGGCCTTTACAAAAGAAAACCAGTACTTAAAAGTGCTTGCCGGGGTAAATGGCCGTAATGAAACGGCCTTTACCCGCAATGGCGCATTGGAAGTATCCCCGCTCGGAAACAATAGAAGTATGCTCACTGATGCGAACGGGAATCCTGTCCTGGATGAGGATAACAGGATGATTACATTCCAGGGCAGAGTAGCAGATTACGCGATCAGGCCAAACGGGATCTTGCAGGTGGCATACAGTGACGGCACGCGGGAAAGCTTTAACCTCGGCGTTGTCCAAATACGCAACCCGCAAGTGCTGGAACAGGCCGGGAACAACTTGCTGAGGCTGCCGAAAAACGCCAATGCGGCAAATGTATACACCGATTTAAAGGGGGCAAACCGCAGCCAAATTTCTATGCAGCAGGGCGCGCTTGAAAAATCGAATGTCGACCTTTCTGCTGAAATAACGGAGCTAACGAAAACAGAACGGTTGTATCAGTTCCAGTCAAGGACGATTACATTGTCCGACCAGATGATGGGCCTTGTAAACAACATCCGTTCCTGATGATTCGCTTTTTACGAAAACCAGCTGCCTTACGTACTTTAAGGCAGTATCCGGGGACGCGGCCGTTTCGAATCCTGCCCGCCGCCTTATTTCTCCCGGACTGAAACTGAAAACGGAGGATTTTTTGCCAATGTTGGATTTACAGCAAATTAAAGACATTCTCCCGCACCGTTATCCTTTTTTATTGATTGATCGCATTCTTGAGGTGGAAGAAGGAAAACGTGCGGTTGGAATCAAAAACGTATCCGGAAACGAACCTTTTTTTGCAGGCCACTTTCCGCAATATCCGGTCATGCCGGGTGTATTGATTGTGGAGGCGCTCGCACAGGTGGGCGCGGTCGCCATGTTGAAAAAGGAAGAAAACCGCGGGAAACTTGCGCTTTTTGCAGGTATTGACAAGTGCCGGTTTAAACGCCAGGTAAAACCGGGAGACCAGCTTCGCCTCGAAGTGGAAATCATCCGCTTGAAAGGGCCGGTCGGAAAAGGCAAAGCGGTTGCTACAGTCGGCGGGGAGCTTGCCTGTGAAGCGGAGATCATGTTTGCACTCGAAAAATAGCAGCGGAACAGGTCTTGCCGCTTTTTTCCGTAAAAAAAATCAGCCGGATGTCCAGCTGACCAAAAGAGAAGGGGATAGAAGAGGATCGGTATTCTCAACAAATATTCTATCTGATGGGGCAATATAGGAGAAACGTTAGGAACTGGTAAAATGGAAAAGAAAGTTGGAAAAGGAAAACTCATACGTTTACTTCAGATGTGGCACGAGTGCGGGCATTTTGCGGCTCTCTTCCTCTATCCGTTTTACTTCCTGCATCAAAAGTGCAAGCTGCCGGTTCAGCATGCCCTGTTTGACGATCATATCCGCTAATACCCGCTCAAGTGCATCCAACCGTTTTGCAGCGTCTTCCATTGCATGCTACCCTCCCTGGCCGGTTTCCTGCAGCGGTTTGTTTTCCGGCCGTTTGCTTAAAAATTGGACTGTGTCGGCAATGACTTCGGTGACGTAGACCCTTTTTCCGTCCTTATTATCATAGTGGCGGGTCTGAATCCGGCCGGTAATGCCGAGCATGGAACCTTTTGCGCAATATTTGCTTGTATTCTCCGCGATTTTATTCCAAAGGGTACATTGGACAAAATCGGTTAACGTTTCGCCAAATTGATTCCGGTAATGGCGGTTTAAGGCAAGCGTAATATTTAGCACCGGTTTTCCGTCTGCTGTGTAGTGAAGATCCGGATCTTTTGTGAGCCTTCCGACTAATGTGACCTGGTTAATCAACTGATCCACCCCCTTCCTGCATTTATCTTACCGGCTTTCATTTTTCTTGTAAAATCGCCATTTTTCAAAAATAGCCCCTTCGTTTCGTGCAAAAATGTATTTTTGCACGCCTGGTTTTTACATATTTCGGCTGTAAAAAGAGGTTATGGCATTATTTAAAATTTTTTCTTTGGCATCAACCGGGCGAAAATGGGAACTTTTACCGCGGAAACATAACAGCTGCTTTCCGGCTTGGACTTGCATTGTCCAGACTTCCGCCTTTTTGATGCAGGTGAGAAAATGGGCTGTTGCCGGTGATCGTCTGTTGGATGTATGTTATAATTTTTACAAACGAATAGGGAGGAAAGGGATGAAAACGTTTAAGATCCTGTCGCTTACCATTTTGAATGACGGCGAACGCGTGCCGATTCCGTTGATTGACGGGCTGATTCTGAACAAGGAAGATGGGCGGGGCACCTGGCTGATTGAAGCATACACGGAGAGCAAGCATCTGCCGTTTTTTGCGGAAAAAGAAAAGCAGCAGACGGAGCTGGATACTGAAGTGGTGATCACGTATGAGAACAATGATCCGGCACCACTTTCGACCCGGGTCAGGGGAATAAAAGAATTTGACGGAACGATCAGCGTCCTGCTCGAAGGGAAAATACGCTCGAGGCGGATCGCGTATGCGGAAAAGCTGTTGGAGGAGCTGGTCCGCGAAGGGTACGAAGGCGAGGAATTAATTGAGGCATTTAAAGAAAGATTAAACGGAAAAGGCCGCTCTGCGTCATAAAACAGAGCGGCCCTTTCGCGCCTTTATTTTTGCTTTTTTAATTCGATGACTTCCTTATGGACTTTGTTATCTTCTTCCCAATAAATGACGGCTTCTGGATGTTCTCCTTTTTTTGGCGCGTCTGTATATTCTACAAATCCTGTGTCTGGAGATACCTTCTCTTTGTTTGCTGTTTTGTCCCCGGCTTCCATTTCACCACCGATCCAATATTGTGTTTTTAAAACAGAAACCTTATTTTTCTCTTTTTTGGAGCCATTCCAAATGAAATCTCCAGAATAATTAACATCATCAGATTTCTCACCGTTATACGATAATACAGCCGTCCATTTGCCGCTCTTGCTGTGGCCCACCCATTTCGGGTAGCTTGGCTTTTCCTTTTCATGGACAACCATACCGACTATAATGCCGATTACGACAACGGCAGCAATGATGCCTGTGATAGCCCAAGGTTTTTTCATGTTTAACGTGCCCTCCATTTTTGTTGATAATAATAAATATTCAAAAAATATAGGAGAGGGGGAACCTCAGAGCGGGTGCCCCCCTCTATTTAGCTTTGCAGCAAAACCAAATGTTTCAATTCGTCATCGGACAGTTCGGTAACCCAGTTGTCACTTTGGATAATTTCATCGTTCAGCGCCTGCTTTTTCTCAAGCATCGCGTCAATCTTTTCTTCCAGTGTGCCGGTCGCAATCAATTTGTGTACATGGACAAACCGCTGCTGCCCGATGCGGTGCGCCCTGTCCGTTGCCTGGTTTTCAACAGCCGGGTTCCACCAGCGATCATAATGGATGACGTGATTGGCTGCTGTTAAGTTCAACCCCGTTCCCCCGGCTTTTAAACTCAGGAGAAAAACAGGGAACGCCTTGTTTTGAAAATCACGGATCAACTGGTCGCGTTTTGCTTTTGGCATGCTTCCGTTTAAAAACGGAACGTCAAGGCCAAACAGCTCCTTCATCATTTGCCGGATCATTTGGCCCATCCCGATATACTGGGTGAAAATGAGGCACGATTCCCCCGTATTCAAAATGGCTTCTGTCAGCGTTGCCAGTTTTTCCAGTTTAAATGACCGTTCCAAAAGGTTCGCCGGTTTTTCTTCTTTCAGAAACAGGGCAGGATGGTTGCACAACTGCTTCAGACGGTTTAGCATCTGCAAAATCAGCGCTCTTCTGCCAAGCCCACTCAGCTGGGCGATCCCCTTAAAAGCATTTTGCACCGTTTCTTCGTACAATGCCGCCTGCTCTGCCGTCAGCGGGCAAAATTCTTTTTGCTCCAGCTTTTCGGGCAGATTCAGTTCCACATCCGGATCTTTTTTCGTCCGGCGCAGCAAAAACGGCCGGATGAGGCGCTTGAGCTCACGGATTTTTTCTTTTGACCCGTCCTTTTCAATCGGGGCGATGAACCGTTTTTGGAACTGCCTGAACGTGCCCAAATAGCCTTTATTGGCAAAATCAAAGATCGCCCACAGTTCTGAAAGCCGGTTTTCCATCGGGGTGCCGGTCAAAGCAATATAATGCCTGCCCTTTAGTTTCCGGATCGCCCGCGACTGTTTCGTCTCTGCATTTTTAATGTTTTGCGCTTCATCAAGGGCAATCGTGCTCCATTCCACAGCTGACAATGCCTCGAAATCAAGGTGGGCAATCCCGTAGCTCGTCAGCACAACATCGGCATGCTGATAGCAATCCCCCAGGTTTTCTTTTTTCCGGTTCGGCCCGTAATGGAGGGCGGCATTTAAGCCATTTCCAAATTTTTCAATCTCCCGCTGCCAGTTGCCGAGGACAGATGTCGGGCAAATGATGAGCGCCGGATTTGCCGGCTGTTTTGCATGTTTCACATGGAGGAGGTAAGCGATCAGCTGCACGGTTTTCCCAAGCCCCATATCGTCTGCCAGTACGGCGCCAAACCCGCAATCACGCAAAAAGGAGAGCCAGTTTAAGCCAAGCTGCTGATACGGCCGCAAATCGCCCTGAAATCCGGGCGGGATCGGGACGGATGGAATTTCGTCCAGATTGGAAAGTTTCCGGATGAATTTTTTTAATGACTGATTCAGTTCAATTTGAATCCGGGCGAGCGCCTGCATATCCTCTGTTTCTTCTTCGTCCGTTTCCTCTTCGGATCCGGAAGTTTGCGAGAGCAGATCCTGAAGATGGAGGCCCTCTTTTTTGGCCTTTTCCATGAGCGCCTGCAGCGA
This sequence comes from Weizmannia sp. FSL W8-0676, assembly GCF_038593015.1. NCBI lineage: Bacteria > Bacillati > Bacillota > Bacilli > Caryophanales > Bacillaceae > Heyndrickxia > Weizmannia sp. FSL W8-0676. The sequence goes on along the minus strand of NZ_CP151954.1, from coordinate 3,081,240 downwards.
CCGGATCATCTTCGGATCAAGCGTGATCCACTCTTCTCCCGCTTTCACAAAGCGGCGCCCTCCGTTTACGAGGTTTTGAAATTCTTCTTCGCTCATTTCCATCCCGTTTAAGGAAATCCGCCAGTCAAATTCGAGCACTGTATTGAGATTGAAAAAGGACCGGTAGCTTGTGTTTTTTTTCAGTTTTGCTTTCAGCCGCATATTGGCGTTTTTAACAGATGACCACCAGGACGGCAGCATAATTTCCACACCGAGCGGGAGAAGCTTTTCGCTGGCATGAACGAAGAACTCCCATGCGCGGTTTTCTTCAAGTTCATTGCGCAGCTGCCCGTTTTCATCTTGAAGCCAGGGGAACAGTTTTCCCCATCTTGCCTGTTCGAGCCGGACCTCTTCTTCAAACGGCTGCCATTTTTTATACAGCTTTTGCCGGGGGTAGACCAGCATCCGTTCCGGTTTATCACGGCCGCGCAGCACGGTTTCAAGCTTCCAGCGCCCACCGTCAGCGTCCGGTTCAAAAAGGCGGATCCCAATCGTAAAGGGGAGGGACGCTTCGCCCGCCCATAGTTGAAAACGCCGCTTGTCAAAATACGAGGAGAGTTCCCGGGAGGTAAAGCCTAATTTTTTCAGCTCCATGAATTGCCGCTTCAATTTGGGCCGGCTGGTGATAAAAGAACGGGCAGCTTCTCCGTGCCATTCGGAGAGGACGCGGGACAAAGGTTTTTCATCCAGCATCCGGCCCCAAAACGACGGGCTGAACTCATCGATGACGGCATCAGGCAGCTCTATCTCCCATGCTTCTTCTTCCGAAAGTGCAGCCGCCTCAGCAAGCCAGCCGCCGCTTAAAACGGCATCAAGCAGCACGGGAGCCGCAGCCAGATAAATTTGCCCGCGTTCATCCCAATCCCAGCGCAACATCGAACTGAAACCTTCTTTTCCGAGCAGGGACAAAAGCGTAAAGCTGTCGGCCAAAATCCCGCTGCGGTTTCCGAAACGCGTGTACGGTATGAAGGCGCCATAAAAACTTTCTTCATGCCACATCAACAAAGACGGCGCCCAGTAGGAAGGATCGGCTTCGTTTCCGGCCCGGTCTTCGGCATATAAGAAATAACGCCCGCCCGGATCCGGTTGTATATTGATTTTTACATCATATTCCATCTGCATCGGTCAAATTTCCCCTCCTGCATTCTTCCTGAAAAGCGCGCATCCGTTTTGTCCGTTCCTTGATTTCGTCAAAGAATGCGTACCACCTTTCCTCTTCATGGCGTTTCCGGTAAATGGCTTTTAATTTTTTCAAATAGCGGACGGCTTTTTGATAGGACTTCCGGTTTTTTTCCCCGATACAGATGCCGACCGCCCGGTGGTAAAGAGGGAGGAGGACTTCAGGTGCTTGCTTTGCAACCCGTTCGAGTTTTTCTTTTGCCATATCCTCGGGTGTATTGCCGATCAGTGTCTGGAGTTCCGCCCACTCCCTGTATCTTGCGGATAAAAATAAAATATCCCCGTATTTCGGGGCGCTGACAGGCAAAAAGGCGCGGTACAGTTTTTCCAGTAATTTCAGCTGCTGGGCGGAGAGCGCCTGTTCATTGATGGAGCGGAAAAACATGCGCATATAGGCAGCCTTGTCATAGTCATCCCCGCATGTTTCCAAAAGGCGCGGGATCATCGGTAAGGCAGCGGAGATATAGCGGAACAGTCTCTCGTCCGCTTTCAGTTCCAAGAACCAGTACGGCATATATACGGCTGTATGGGTGCCGCTTGCAGCCAGCTGCCTGAGAAAAAACAGCGCGGTGTCGTCATTCCCGAGCAAAAAGGCGAGATGGATGAAGCAGAGCACCTTCGTGGAGGAGAGATTTTCACCGGCATCAATGCTGTTTAAAATTTCCTTCCTTAAACGCGCCTCTTCCTCTTTCCGCCAATTTTCTTTCTTTAGCAGGCGCGACCAGAGGATTCGGTAAAAATCAACGGTTTCAAGTTCGTAGAGGGATACACTTTCTGCCAGCTCACGGGTGTTTTCGCGGAAATAAGCGATAAACGGATCAAAAACAAACGGGAGCGCTGCGGACGACAGCCGGTTTGCCGCCTCTTCCGCTTCGCCGGCCAAAAACTGCATGAGAGCCGCGGACGAAAAAAAGCCATTTTTCAAACAAACCGTGTGAAGGTATTTAAACAATTCATAGGCAGCGGCCAGTCTGTAAAGCGGTTCCCATTCCCGTTCGACCGGCAAAAAAAGGGTGAGCCGGCGGTAAACTTCCCTTGCCGAGAGATCGAGAAGAAATTCATCCTTCACATTGATCTCTTCAAACGCGGTATGGAAATCATCCAGCCACATGCTGATGGTTTGCCCGGTTGTTTCCGGCTTTTTTTTCTCCAGCAAATCGCTTGCCCGCTTCACGGATTGCAGGATGTCCCCGTCCGTACTGCGGCGCTTCCACTCGCGGACCCAGTCGAATACACTGTTTGCTTCACTGTAGGCAGAGAAAAACAAAGCCATCAGGTGGCGGCAAAAACCGTCATGGGGGCAGGCACAGTCAAAATTCAACGGGTCAAGCAGGTCCAGCTCGCAATCCACCGGTGTCACATCCTGGACTTTCCCGCGCAAAAACCGCCCCGAAACCCGTTTGGCATGGACGAGATGCTGGCGGTACAACAGCAGCCCTTTTTGCACCAGTTTCTGGTGGGATTCGCGCTCCGGCTGCAACCGGTTCTGAAGTTTTGTGGCATAATCGTTCAGTAAGGCGGCCATAGGGCGACACACTTCCTTGGAAAAATATGTAAAACGAAAAGCAGACAGACTGCTTCGGTTTGTGGCAAGTGATAATTCAACTATTTAGCATAATACACATTTCTGTTGATGTCCAGTGCGGAAAAGAGGGCAGCCGCAACCGGTCTATTTGTTCTTCTCGCAGACTTGAGGAAGGAAATCAAACAATTTTGATGAAAACCCTTATATTTTTTTAAATTTTTTGCTATATTAAGAGTAAGGCAAGAAAATTTTCATATAAATTTAAGAAATGCCGTGTAAAATCCTATATAGATGGGAATACATATACAGATAAGGAAACAGTACGGAAATCCATGATAGATGAGGTGGTCGTATGAAAAAAAACCATGATCATTTAATAAAGATGATATCGGCTTTTTCGGAAATGGGAATCAAAACCTCCTTTACGAAATCCCGGCTGGAATTGTTCGAAGTGCTCGAAGGGAGAAAGCTGCAACCGGTTTACAAAAAGCATTAATTTCTGTTTTGCGGAGCGGAAAAACGCGGGCGACCAAGCGATCGCCCGCGTTTTTGGATTTTGAATTGGCATCAGAGGGCAGCTGGCACCCTCCATTACTCAAAAGCTTTTAACATTTCAGGATGTCCGGATTCATTTTGAATCATCGGCGTGGGTTCCTGTTTTGCAGTTCGTTTGGCCGGCCGTGCCGCTTTCTTTTTCACTTCGATATAGCGGATATGCATATCTTCCATTTCACTGATCGTAAAGGTGTATTCATCGGATTCAACCGTGTCGCCCTGCTTTGCCTCGAATTTTTTGGTTAAAATCCAACCGCCGAGGGTATCAATGTCTTCATCGGAAATTTGTGTGCCGAGCAGATCGTTCACTTCGCTGATCAGTACTTTGGCATCGATAATAAAGTGGCCGTCCTTGACTTTCCGGATCAGCGGCACTTCATCCATGTCAAATTCATCACGGATTTCACCGACGATTTCTTCCAAAATATCCTCGACCGTCACTATGCCGCTCGTGCCCCCGTATTCATCAAGCAATACAGCCATGTGAATGCGTTCTTTTTGCATCATGACGAGCAGCTCATTAATCGGAATCGTGTCAATCACGCGGATAATCGGCCGTATATACGCTTCCAGTGACGAAGGGGGAGCCTGTTTTTTCAATACATCGGTTAAAACTTCCTTTAAATTGATGATCCCGATAATATGGTCCTTGTCTCCGTCAATGACAGGGTAGCGGGTAAACCGTTCTTCCTGCACGAGGTCCATGAACGTCTGGAGGGAGTCCCCTTTGGAAAGGGAGACAATCTCGGTTCTCGGCACCATAATTTCTTTCGCAATCCGGTTATCAAACTCAAAAATTTTATTTACATATTTAAACTCTGATTGATTGATTTCACCATTTTTATAGCTTTCGGATAGGATAAAGCGCAATTCCTCTTCCGTATGGGCGACGTCATGCCGGGATGCGGGTTCCAGCCCGGCCATTTTTGTAATCAGACCGGCAGAACTGTTCAGCAGCCAAATAAACGGGTACATCAGCCTGTGGAACAAAATTAACGGCTTTGCTGCAAGAAACGCAATGGTTTCCGCTTTTTGAATCGCAACTGTTTTTGGCGCAAGTTCTCCTGCCACGACATGCACAATGGTAATGACAGAAAAGGCAAGGATGACGGAGAAAACGGCGCCAAAAGACCCCGGAAGATGCAACAGCCCGAGTACGGGAGCGAGAAGATGCGAAACGGTTTCTTCCCCGATCCATCCGATCAGAAGCGAAATGATGGTGATGCCCAATTGGCAGGTCGATAAATACTCATCAAGATTTGTGATGATGTTTTTTACCGAAATCGCTTTTTTGTTTCCTTCTTCGATGAGTTGGTCAATCCGGGAACTTCTAATCTTTACGATTGCAAACTCTGAAGCTACAAAAAAAGCGGAAAGTGCGATTAAAATAAAAATCAGCACCAATTTAAATATGTCCAAATAAGTTTCCCTGCTCCGAATAGAGACGGGGCAGGAGTCACCTCCTGTATATTTGCAAAATTAAATGATCCTATTCCCGGTTTCAGCGCCAGACCACTTCCTTGTTTAAAATGGAGGAAAGGGACTGGACGAGTGCCCGGCTGTCTCCTGATAATTGATTGCGCAATGTTTCTTTTTGCTCTTCCGGTAGTTTCTCCAGATTCGGTGTCATATCTTTCAGTTCCATATTGAGCTGTTTTAACTGTTCGGAAAAGAGGTTCAACTGCTGGACCAAGGCATGTGCATTCGATATGCCGTTCCTTCTGCATTCCAGTTTGACCCGGATCGCCTCAAGCGGGAGATGCATTTTTTTGCATTCTTCTATAAATTGCAGGTCACTTACGGCATCTTCGTCATAAATCCGGTAATTTGCGCCGGTGCGTTTTGGTTTTAACAGCCCAAGCCGGGTGTAGTAATCAATGGTCCGTTTTGAAACATTGGCAATGGATGCTAATTCCCCGATGCGGTACAAAGCCCCATTGGAATCACCCCAATCTCTGAAAAAGCACACTTATATTATGACTATTATAAAACATAAATACCATACAGTCAAACGTACCGGTTAGAAATAAAATGTAATTAGGAAAATTCAATTAGTTTAAAAGTGGAAAACCAGTTTGCAGCCCCCCGTTATGAGGAAGCCGCTTCCTGTTTTTTTGATACTTCCACATACAGGACGTGCGAACCTTCCATATCTTTTACTTTGAAATCATACGATTGGAATGGCACGGAATCGCCCTTTTTTAAATCGTATTTCTGTGTCAGCAGCCATCCGCCAATCGTGTCCACGTCATCATCGGGAATTTCGATCGCAAGGAGATCATTTACATCTTCAATCAGCACTTTGGCGTCCAAAATATAATGCGCATCCCCGATTTTTTGGATAAGCGGGATTTCATCCGTATCAAACTCGTCCCGGATTTCACCGACGATTTCCTCTAAAATGTCCTCGACTGTAATAATGCCGGCAGTCCCGCCATATTCATCCAGTAAAACGGCCATATGAGTGTTATCTTTTTGCATGCGGGCAAGGACACCCTGAATCGGCACCGTTTCAATGACATGGATAATTGGATTAATATACGGTTCAATCGTCGCATCGTCCCGGAGATCCGGGTTTGAAACATAATCCGTCAGCACTTCTTTCATGTTGAGCACGCCGATGATATTGTCCTTGTCCCCGTCTGTAACCGGGTAACGCGTATATTTTTCCGATTGTGCAAGCCGGATGAGATCGGCAATCCGGTCGCTCTTGTCGACGGTGACCACTTCTGTTCGGGGGACCATAATTTCTTTTGCGATCCGGTTATCGAATTCAAATATATTGTTGACATATTTATATTCGGACTGGTTAATTTCACCGTTTTTTAAGCTTTCCGACAGAATAATCCGCAGTTCTTCCTCTGAATGGGTGATTTCATTGTCCAATTGCATGTCGAAACCGAGCGCTTTTGTCACAAACCGTGACGACTTGTTCAGCGTCCACGTAAAGGGATACATGATTTTGTTGATGAAAATCAGCGGTTTGGCGACGAGCAGCACAATCGTTTCTGCTGTCTGGATAGCAATATTTTTCGGTGCAAGCTCCCCAACCACGACGCTGAAAAAGGTGATGATGAGAAAAGAAAGAATAAAGGTCACCACGTGGATGAGTGTCCCGGGAACATGGAGTTTGATTAAAAGCGGATTAAAAATCACCCTTAATGTCGGCTCGCCCAGCCACCCGAGAATAAGAGAAATCACGGTGATGCCCAGCTGTGTTGTCGACAAATAGCTGTCCAGGCTGGAAATTACCTTTTTGGCGGAAGCGGCTTTTTTGTTGCCTTCCGCAATGAGCTGGTCAATTCTCGATGTTCGCACCCTTACGAGAGAAAATTCCGAGGCGACAAAAAACGCATTGGCCCCGATTAATAAGACAATAATGAGCAATTTGATCGTCAGCATGGTTTGTCCTGCCAAGAGATGCAAAAATGAATCGTTTTACATGGCCCCTGATTCGGCAAGACATGCACCTCCTTAAGAGACTCTTCCTGTATACTGTTCCCGAAAAACAGGAGAAAAAACGGGGCTTGCCCGGGAACAAGAAAGTACCCGTCGTTTTCTGTATATTCCTATCCATATTTTGAATCATTTTAATAGGAACTGCAAGCACAAGGGCGTCTTTTCCCGGTTAAAAAATGGCAATGCTGGTGAGGGGGTAAACAGTAGTATATGGTTTTGCATTTAGCGGAAATACATTATAATCATCAGTGAGGATAAAGGATGCCCCTTTTTCAGATAGGAATGAAATAAAAATCCAATTTTTTCGCCAACTTTGTTAAAATAAAATTATGAGAACTGGCGGGCTTTAGTTCATAACATGCTTTGCACAATCGGGGGTAATAGTTTGAAAAACCATGGTGGCAACAGGGAGCTCATTTACGTTCACGCGAATGAAGTGAATCACTATGTTTTATCGCACGGCATCTGTTTTTATGAATTTTACCATGCTTTCCCCAATTTGACGAATCTCCTTCTTCTCCGTCATCAATTTGAGGCGGGCACTGTAAATTTACATACGCTGTTTGAATATGCGGATGAAGAAACAATCGGGCGGCTGCTGGAAGAAGACATATACAGCTACGGGGATTTTTGCTGGGTTGATTTTGAGGATGAGGAAGGGCTCGATCTGCTGGAGGGGTATGAAATTGCGGAATTGCTGTATCTGAGCCATATGAAACATCATTTGCGGAGGCCTTTTTACCGGAAATTAAATAACCGTTTCGTCTATTTATCGCAGGATGACGGCTACTACAGCAAAATTTATTTCCGTTCTTTCCGTGATTTTTATGCGATGCTTGGCTGTGTAGTTGCCGAGCGGATCAACAGGATCAAAGGAGAGAAGCCGTTTCTGTTCGGGCGGAAAAAGCGGAAAGCGCTGCCTGCTATCCCGGTGGAGGTGCTGTTGCCTCTTTTGGATAAAATGAAGGAAGGGATGGTCATTTCAATGGAATATGCCGTGCAGACCCGGGTGCAAATTGAAATCCCGTTTTGGACGATCGGCGATTTTCATGATATGGATGAAATGCACGAAGAATATGCCGTCATCTCCGGCACGCCAATCGATGGAAAAATGGTCTATGACCGCAGGATGCAGGAATGGAAAATTTTAATCCATTAGACGCCCATGTGCGGTGAACGCTGTACCAGCGCAGCAGATGGATGAAAAGCAGCTGGCGCAATGTTTTAGGATAGAAAAGCGGGGAAGCCACCCCGCTTTTCATTATACACGTGTTACACAAATGCCTGTTTTGACATACAATAGGGAAGAAACTGAACAAATCAAAATGGCAAATTTGGCGCACACCGGGTGTGTAAAATGTTAAAATAGGAATATCCTGTTCGTATGATGGAGGATGACAATGAAAAAGAAAATCTGTTTGCTTTACGGCGGAAAATCCGCTGAGCATGAAGTATCCCTGCAAACCGCCAAAGCTGTAATACAGGCCTTGGATCACGAAAAATACGATATTTACCCTATCTTCATTACAACGGAAGGGGACTGGATAAAAGGGCCGCTTTTAACCGGGCCTGTTGAAACCGTGAAACAGCTTGAATTCCATGACGGAAAGAAAATGGCCCCTAATGCGCTTTTAACCACCGTATCGGACGAAAAGGGCGGCTATGACATCATTTTTCCGCTGTTGCACGGGCCGAACGGGGAGGACGGCACCGTACAGGGCATGCTTGAACTGTTAAATCTGCCGTATGTTGGAAATGGCGTGCTTGCCTCTTCAGCCGGAATGGATAAAGTGATTATGAAAAACCTGTTTGCGCAAGCCGGGCTCGACCAGGTGAAATATGTTTCTTTTATCCGCAGCGAATGGGAAAAAGCGCCCGAAACCTGTTTTCAACAAGTGGAAGAAAAGACCGGTTACCCTTGTTTCGTCAAGCCGGCGAATCTCGGTTCAAGTGTCGGGATCAGTAAGTGTAAAGACCGCACAGAACTGGAAGCCGCATTTAAGGAAGCTTTTCAATACGACCGGAAAATCATTGTTGAAGAAGGCGTCACGGCAAGGGAAATTGAACTTGGCGTGATCGGGAATGACGATCCGCAATGTTCCGTTGCCGGCGAAATTGTCGCGAAAAAAGATTTTTACGATTATAAAGCGAAATACGAAGATGGGGATACGGCGTTAATCATTCCGGCCGAAATTTCCGAAACGGTATATAAAAAGCTAACCGAAGCTGCGATTACGGCATTTAAAGCACTCGACTGCTCGGGGCTGGTGCGCGCTGACTTTTTTGTGACAGAAGACGAACGGGTGATCATCAATGAAATCAATACGATGCCCGGATTTACGCCATTCAGCATGTTTCCGCTTCTGTGGAAAGAGGCGGGGCTGGATTACCCGCAGCTGATCGAAAAGCTGATTGAACTTGCCCTGGAGCGGCATGCTGAAAAACAGCGGATTAAATATACTTTGTAACGAATTTGGAACCATTGACAATGGTTCCCGTTCTGTTTTCAAGGAGGAAAAGAGCGAAAATGATCAGACGGACGATCCGGGAAATGACCGGAATGATCCATGTGGAAAACGGGGAAGAACTGCAGCGCAACGAAACGCTTGTACAAGGTGTATGCATTGATTCGCGCAAAATCGAAAAAGGCAATCTGTATGTGCCGCTTACAGGTAGGCATGCGGACGGCCATCAATTTGTGGAGGACGCATTTCGCAGAGGCGCAGCTGCATCCCTCTGGCAAAAAGATGTGCCGAACCCGCCGGCGCACGTGCCGCTTCTTATCGTGGAAGATACAGAGAAAAGCCTGCAGGAATTGGCAAAAAGCTACCGGAACGCCTTGCGGGCAAAAGTCGTCGGCATTACCGGCAGCAACGGGAAAACGACGACAAAAGATATGGTCGCCTCCGTCCTTTCCGAAAAATTTAAAGTGCAAAAAACAGAAGGCAATTTTAACAACCACCAGGGCGTTCCGTTAACGCTCCTGTCCCTTGATGAAGATACGGAAATCGCCGTGGTGGAAATGGGCATGAGTGCAAAAGGGGAAATTTCTTTTCTAACATCGATTGCCCGCCCGGATGTGGCCATTATTACAAATATTGGCGAGGCGCATATTCAAAATCTCGGTTCCCGTGAAGCGATTGCCGATGCAAAACTCGAAATTACAGAAGGCCTTCCGGAAAACGGGCTGCTGATCTATATGGGGGACGAACCGCTTTTGCAGGAACGGGTGCCAAACATTACCGGCATCCGGACAAAGACGTTCGGCAAAGGGCACGGAAATGATCTTTATCCGGTGGGATGGAGACAAGAGACAAACGGCAGCGCGTTCCGGACAAATGCTTCGGGGGATATCGGTTTTCATCTGCCTGTCCTTGGCGAATACAATGTTATCAATTCGCTTGCCGCCATTCTTGCCGGCCGCGAGTTTGGCATGCCATTTGAGGAAATCCGCGCAGGCCTAGGGAAAACGAGGCTGAGCGCAATGCGGATGGAAATGGCGGATGGCATCAACGGTTCAAAAATCATCAACGATGCATATAATGCAAGCCCGACGTCGATGCGTGCGGCCATCCGGCTTGTGGAGCAGTTTGAAGGAACGGGCCGGAAAATCCTCGTGCTCGGGGATATGCTTGAACTAGGTGAAAAGGAAGCGGCGTTTCACAGGGAGGTCGGCCGCAGCTTGAACCCTGAAAAAATTGATTTTGTTTTTACATATGGCAAGTTGGGCCGTTTGATCGCGGAAGCTTGCGATTTTCCGGGCAACCGCGTGTTTGCGTTTGAGGACAAGGAGCGGCTGATCGATATGTTGAAAGGAAGAATCGGAGCCGGCGATTTGATTCTGGTCAAAGCCTCAAGAGGCATGCAGCTAGAAGAAGTGGTAAAGGCCATTACAGTTTCATAAAGGAAACAGCAAAGAGCCCCTCATACGCAGTATGGAGGCTCTTTGCATAAAAAGGCCATCGGGCAAAAACCGCACGCAAAAAACTATTTTTCCAGATAGTAAATGGCCGCTTCATACGGGCGGAACAGCGTGCTTGTGCCAGTATCTTCATAGTTTCCAAGCAGCAGTTTCCAGTTGCCATCCGGCTGGTCAAAGCTTACCGTGTTTTCGCTTAAGTTGGCGGCAACGAGCAGTTTTTCCGATTCATTTTCTCTCGTGTACACGTACAAATGCGGATGGTCCGGCATCAGCAGCTCATACCGGCCGTCTGTAAACACATCGTATGAATGCCGCAGCTTAATCAAAGATTGATAGTAATAAAAAATCGAATCAGGCTCTTGAAGCGCTTTTGCCACGTTGATCTCCGAATAGCGGGAATTGACTTTAAGCCACGGTGTTCCGGTTGTAAAGCCGGCATTCAGGCTGCCGTCCCACTGCATCGGCGTCCGTGCATTGTCACGTCCTTTTTTTCGGACAGCTGTTAAAAATTCATCTTTCGACATGATATGGTTTTCTATCACAAGCTCTTGATAAGCATTCCGGATTTCAATGTCATCATATTCTTCGAGTTCGAGATCGGCGTTCACCATCCCGATTTCTTCCCCTTGATAAATAAAAGGGGTCCCTTTCAGCCCGTGCAAAATGGTGGCAAACGCTTTGGCACATTCTGCCCGGTACGTTGTATCATTGCCCCAGCGCGATACCACCCTCGCCTGGTCATGGTTTTCAAAATAGAGCGCATTCCAGCCGGTATCCGCGAGCTCATATTGCCAGCGGGAAAGGATTTGTTTCAATTCGACCAGGTCAAAAGGCTTCAAAGCCCATTTGCCGGCAGGGCTGCCCGGTTTCGTATCGACATCCATATGTTCAAAATTAAAAATCATATTGAGTTCATGGCGGTCCGGCCCTGTATATTTCCTGGCGATTTCGACATCGGATCCGATGGCTTCCCCGACAGTCATGCAGTCGTATTTTGACAGCACTTCGCGGTTCATTTCCTGGATGAACGCATGGAGGCGCGGCCCGTTTGCATGATACTTGCCAATGCCGTATTTTTGCCCTTCCGGAAGTTCATAATCAGGAAAATCAAGAAACTTGGAAATCGAGCCGATCACATCCATGCGCCAGCCGTCCACCCCTTTATCCATCCAGAACTTCATCATATCGTAAATCTCTTTCCGCACTTTTTCGTTTTCCCAGTTTAAGTCAGGCTGTTTCTTTGAAAAATAGTGCAAATAGTATTGCCCGGTTGTTTCGTCGTACTCCCAGGCGGAACCGGAAAACATCGAACCCCAGTTGTTCGGAGGGGTGCCGTCCGGTTTCGGGTCTTTCCAAAAATAAAAGTCGCGGTACGGATTATCCTTCGATTTCCGGCTTTCGACAAACCAGGCATGTTCATCGGAGGTATGGTTCACGACAAGATCCATTACGATTTTAATCCCGCGTGCATGGGCTTCGTCAAGCAGGCGGTCCATATCTTCATTTGTCCCGAACATCTTGTCGATCTTGCGGTAGTCACGGATATCGTAGCCATTGTCATCCTGCGGCGAGTCGTACACCGGGCTGATCCAGATGCAGTCGATCCCGAGTGTTTTCAAATAGTCGAGCTTATCCATAATTCCCCGCAAATCGCCGATCCCGTCACCATTTGTATCATAAAAACTGCGCGGGTAAATCTGGTAAACAACGGCTTTTTTCCACCATTCTGTCATGACAGCTTATACTCCTTCGTGTACGTATTTGTTAGATGGATGAATTCCCCATATAACTTCAATTGAAGCGGTTTGCCTTCCAGAAGGGAGACGGCGACTTCTCTTTTGTTCACTTTTACTTCAAGGAGGCGGTGCCGGTAATTGACTTTGAATGCGTATTCACCCCAGTCTTTCGGCAAAAACGGCGCAAACGACAAGGTTTCATGGAAGGTGCGCATGCCGGCAAACCCGTGGACAATGGAGAGCCAGCTTCCGGCCATGGACGTGATGTGCAACCCGTCTTCCGTATCATGGTTATAGTTGTCAAGATCAAGCCGGGACGTGCGTTTATACAGTTCGACCGCTTTGTCTTCTTTCCGGAGCTCAGCCGCCAGAATCGCATGGACGCAAGGGGAGAGGCTCGATTCATGGACGGTGAGCGGTTCGTAAAATTCAAAATGGCGCCGCTTTTCCTCTATTGTAAACTCATCATTGAAGAAATAAAACCCTTGCAGGACGTCTGCCTGCTTAATATAACAGGAGCGGAGGATCCGGTCCCATGACCAGTGCTGGTTGAGCGGCAGGTCTTCTTTCGGGAGGCAGGCGGCCGGTTTGATCGGTTTATCCAGGAAGCCGTCCTGCTGCAGAAAAATGCCCAGCTCTTCATCATACGGGAAATACATCCGGCCGATAATATCCTGCCAATGCGCGCGTTCTTCATCCGTAACATTCAGCGCGGCTGCTTTTTCCGCACCGGCAAAGTCAAGGGACGCAAGGGTGTATTTAAGCGTCCAGACGGCAATTCGGTTTGTGTACCAGTTGTTGTTGACGTTGTTTTCATACTCGTTCGGGCCGGTTACGCCATGGATCATGTATTTTTGCTTTCGCTCGGAAAAATGGACGCGGTCGGCGAAAAAGCGGCTGATGCCGACGAGGACATCAATCCCGTACTGGCTGATGTAGGCTTTATCGCCGGTGTAATTGACATAATTGTAAATGGCATAAGCAATGGCGCCGTTCCGGTGAATTTCTTCGAATGTGATTTCCCATTCGTTATGGCATTCGATTCCGGTAAAAGTGACCATCGGGTATAAAGCGCCTTTCAGCCCGAGTTTTTTTGCATTTTCATACGCCTCGGGGAGCTGATGGTAGCGGTAGAGCAGTAAATTTCTTGTGACTTCCGGCGTGGCAACAGACAGATACATGGGTACGGCATAGGCTTCTGTATCCCAGTACGTCGCGCCGCCGTATTTTTCGCCGGTGAAACCTTTCGGGCCGATGTTTAAGCGCGGATCATCGCCGTAATAGGTCGAAAAAAGCTGAAATAGGTTAAAGCGGATCCCTTGCTGGGCTTCCGGATCGCCGGAAATGCGGACGTCTGCTTTCTCCCACCGTTTATGCCAGGCTGCTGCGTGCTCCTCATACAGCTTTTCGTACCCGTTTTCCAAAGCCTGTTCAAGCAATTCGTAGGCGCGGGGAAGGAGCGCATCCTTTTCATAGTCCCGGCTTGTCGTGACAGAAACCATTTTATCCAGAAGGAGCGACTCGTTTTCGCCGAGCGTTTTTTCATATACATGGCCGGCATAAAGCGTATCCGACTCACAGGAAGCAAGCGTTGCCTCCGTCAGATTGCCCATGGCGGCGGCTACGGTAAAACGGGGAACGCCAAACGGGTTTTCAATTGTTTCCGTGACAACCGCGGCCTTGTCTTCCGTTGCCTCAGACCGGATTTCCGTCCAGAACATTTCATCATAATTGGCGTCTTCGTTTTTGACATTGCCATCCAGAAAAGGTTTTAATGTGAGTACGGCCGGATTGCCAAGATTGGTGGCACGGATTCGGATCGCGGCAATTTCTTTATGGACAATGCTGAAAAAGCGTTCAAATTCAATTTTGACTTTCTTGCCGGACTTTTCGACAAGATAGGAATGGCGCAAGACGGCATTTTTCATATCAAGTTCCAGCTGAAATTGTTCGAGCGGGTCCAGAAACAGGTCAATTTCCTCTTGATCAATCCAGACGCGCAACCCGGCAAGATTGACCGCGTTAATGACTTTTCCGAAATAATCGGGATAGCCGACTTTCCACCAGCCCACCCTTGTTTTATCCGGGTACCAGACCCCTGCAATATATGTGCCCTGGTGATGATCCCCGGAATAAGACTCCTCGAAATTTCCGCGCATTCCCATATAGCCGTTTCCTAAAGAAGTAATGCTTTCCTGAAGCCGGATATGTTCACGGTGGAGCTTCGTTGTTTTTAAAGTCCATTCATCTACATCGAAAAGCCGGTTGTAATACATTAGAAATCCTCCTCGTCAGCATCTTGTACTTACATGTCGTCCGTCAGAAATTTTGTTTTTAAAAAAATCATCGCAATGAAAAGCACCATGCCCAGTGATTGGATCATCATCATAGTTGCAGCACCTGCGCCGGCAAAGCCTGCCAACATGGCAATAATGGATGGAACCCCTGCTGCAGACAGCGTAATGGTTGCAGCCTGTTTCAATGACCGGATGCCGGAAAAACTTGAAAAACGTGTCAGGCAAAGTATCAGGGACACTGCCCCCATTAATAGCATATTGCTGAAAAGAAACAGGATTCCGATCAGGCATGAAACAAGCGGAATCAGGATGACTTTATGTTGCCGGAACCAGAGAGCGCCGGCAAAAGAAGCAAGATCACGGCCGTTTTGGATGATGATCTTCTCGTTTCCGGCCGGGTAGCGGACGGAAAAGCCAAAGCCGTTTTCATCAGCCAGAATGAGCCGGTCTTTCCGGAAAAGGAGCGCATTTTTGTAATGCGCGACTTTTGTATGGTAACGGCTTTCCGAAACGGCCGTGGTTTTGCGCGGATCAAAGGAGATAATCGTATCTCCGTGCTCCTTTGTCCACGCGTTGCCGGATTGGAGCACGCCGTTTTGAAAGGAAAGGACGGCGTTCTGCCCGGTATACCCGGTTTGTATCGCTGCATTTAAATGCGGCGCCACTTGCTCTAAGCTGATATTTCCTGCCCGCGCAAAAGAGAGTGAAAGCGGGGCAATCAGGCAGGCGTTTAAAAAGAGAAAAATGAGAATCAGTTTCCAAACGTTAAGCGCACCCCGGTACCGGAAAATTTTTACAGGTGAAACGATCATCGCAAAATAACCAGCAGGGAATCTTTGAATCTGTTCCATAAGCAATCCCACATTTCAATAAAGTATGCTATGTTTTTTACAAGTTTTTTCCGCCCGGGCCGGCGACTGTTAAAGCTGTCCATCCCGTTACGCCCTTTATCCTTTTGTGCCGCCCGACGTCAGCCCGGATACAAAGTTTTTTTGCAGGAAGAAAAACAAAATACAGATTGGCAGCGCGGCTAAAATGGCGCCGGCAGCAAAGAGCGTCACCTTTTGCTGGGTCGGGTTGGAAATAAATTGCTGGAGGCCGACTGCCACGGTTAAATGTTCCGGTGTCCGGAGCAAAAATTTGGCCAGCAAAAAATCCCCGAACGGCCCCATAAATGCCCAGAGTGCCTGGACGGCAAGCATCGGTTTAACAAGCGGGAGCACAATTTGCCAAAATACGCGCAAATGGCCGGCCCCGTCAATTCTTGCAGATTCGTCCAAATCGCGCGGCACCGTATCGAAATACCCTTTCATCAGCCACGTATTCATCGGAATGCCGCCGCCAACATAAAGCAAGGTTAAAAACCAGTACGTGTCCAGCGCGTCCAGGATATTCGCCAGTACATAAAATGCGGTCAGGGCCGCCATTGTCGGAACCATTTGGATGATCAGGAAAAAGACAAGGCTGTACTTTCTTCCTTTAAAACGGTAGCGGCTGTAAGTGTAGCCAGCAAGGGTCACGATGACGACCTGCAAAACCATCGTTGCAACCGCGATGATAAGCGTGTTTTTATACCATTCCGGATACAGCGTCTGGGTAAACAGCTGGCGAAAATTGTCCAATGTCCAATGGGAATGAAAATCCAGCTGGAAGGAAACGATATTGGATTCCCGGAAAGCAGACGACGCCGTAATCAGCAGCGGGTACAGAATGATCACACTTAACAGGATTAAAAACGCATAGGTGAAAAACCGGTTCCAGAAACGGGTGAATTTTTGATTTTTCATTAACGCCTTCATCCTACATCATCTCCTCATTGCCGAAAGCGTTCGTCTTTTTAAAGGCGATCATCGAGACGGCAATTACAATAAATGAAATCATAAGGGTAATCGCCGCGGCCATCGCGTACTGCGGCGATGTCCCGGTCGTCAGTTTATAAATCCAGGAAATTAAAATATCGCTCGACCCGGCCCCCGCTCCAACACTGCCCGGCCCGCCGTTATTAAAGAGATAAATAATCGTGAAGTTATTGAAATTAAATGTGTACTGGGTGATCAGAACAGGCGCGGTGGCAAATAAAATCATCGGCAGGGTAATCCTGCGGAACTTTTGCCAGAAATTCGCGCCGTCAATGATGGCGGCTTCGTATAAATCGCCCGGAATCGACTGCAGAACGCCGGTGACCATCACATAAATATACGGGAAACCGAGCCATGTCTGGATCATGATCAAGGCCACTTTTGTCCAGAACGGATCCGTTTTCCACGAGATGGCCGGAATGTCGGTAAACGGAAGATGGTTAAGCAGCGGAATGACCTGGGCATTGATGGCGCCGATACTGTCATTGAAAATATTGGAAAAACTCATAATGGTAATAAAGGCTGGCACCGCCCACGGTAGCAAAAAAATGATCCGAAACAGTTTTTTTCCTTTGATAAAAGGCTGGTTTACCACACAGGCTGTTAAAATGCCGAGCACAATCTGGCCGGTGGTCGCGCATAATGTCCAGATGATTGTCCAGCTGAGCACACTTGTAAACGTGGCCCGGTACGAGCTGAGCGAAAAAATATTTAAGAAATTTTTGATTCCGACCCAGTCAATTAGGCGGAAAGGCGGAATATGATAAAAATCATAGTTTGTAAAAGCAGTGAACAGCGTCACAAGCACAGGAAAAATGATGACGAATGTCATGGCCACATAGGCCGGAATCGTCAGCAAATAAGGAAAGCCTGCATCCCATGCGTTTTTTAAAATGGTATTGGCAGATGTGTTGGCTGTCCCCTTTAAGTTCCAGATGGCGGCAACACGCCGGGCATCATAAATATTCAGCAAATAAAAAGCAAGAAAAATGGCGATCAAGATGATTTGCAGGGAACCCTTGATCAGCAGAAACAGCGAATGGTCAACCCGCGGGACAGAACCCAGCGTGATAAAATCGTTTATTGCCGGGATGCCTGCTATGACCATTTGGATGACAAAAAGGATAAAAATGGCCAGAAAAAGGACGCCTTTAAAAGGCTGCTTGTTATAAAACTGGCCGAGCCCCGGGATCAGGGAGAAGAGGCCGGCTTTTCGGACATCCTTCAGTTTATTCAGTTCGGTTTCCATTTTGATTGCCTCGTTTCTATATTGGTCTGCTAACCATTTTGAAAACCAGGTGGGGGAGTGCCCCACCTGGAAATGAATAAAGCGGTCTATTTATTGGAATACTTTTGGGCAATATTGTCTTTGATCGTCTTCACCGCTGCATCGGCTGCCTGCTTTGGTGTTTTCTTGCCGCTCGCTGCGTCAAACATCGTCGATTCCATACCTTGAAAGACTTCTGCCATTTCCGGAACGTTTGGCATCGGCTGGGCAGATTTGTACTGTTCAACAACCGCTTTTGTCAGTTCGTCATTTGTCGCAGCCGCTTTTTCGCGCGCAGCCGGGTTGGCAGGGACTTCTTTGTATTTTTCATAGAATTTGTAGCTGTTTGCGGAGTTGGTGACGTATTGAATCCATTTTTCCGCAAGTTTCGGTTCTTTCGTATAGTTGGAAGCGACCCATCCTTTTCCGCCGCCGAATGCTTCGTACTTGTTGCCGTTCGGAAGCGTCGGGATCGGGGCTGCGCCGTAATTTACTTTTGCTTTCGCGTAGGTTTCCGCCGACCAAGGACCGTCAATGACGGCAGCTGCTTTGCCCTTTGAGAATTCTTCTGTTACAAAGTCGCCGGAGCTTTTTGTATCTTTCATTCCTTTCGGCCAGATATCCTTGAACCAGTGTGTGGCGTACGTAATGGCTTTTACGGAACCGGCATTGTTTAATCCGATATCTTTTGTATTTGTGCCGTTATCGCCGAACACATAGCCGCCGTAACCTGCGAGCAAGCCGTAAGAATAGTAGAAGTCCGTCCATTTAACAAGGAACCCTGTATTCTTTCCGGGTTCGGATGAAAAATTATATTTGCTGTCTTTCGCCAGTTTTTCAAGGTCGGCAAATGTTTTTGGCGGGCTTTTCAACAAATCTTTGTTGTAATAAAGGACGAGCGTTTCAATGACGAACGGGACGCCGTAAACTTTGTTGTCGATCATGACTTGGCGCTGGTCTTTTGCATCAAAGGCGCTGACATCTTTTTTGGACAGTTTAAGCAGATGCCCCTGCTGGCCGAGGCCACCGATCCGGTCATAAGGAGCGAGCATCACATCCGGGGCTTTTCCTGCCGGGCCGTCCAAAGGCAGTGCTTCCAGCTGGTCAAACATCGGCTTTTTGACCACTTTTACAGTACAATTGTTTTTCTTTTCAAAATCGCCCTTAATACTGTTGACATAATCGGCATATTTTTCTTCCACGGAAACCGTAAGCGTCTTTTTGCCGCCGCTGTCTTGAGAAGATCCGCTGTTTGTTTTTTTCGATCCCCCGCACGCGGCGAGCGCCATGATGACGCCCAAGACAAGTGTAAGCACGAACAGCTTCTTGAATACTTTCATTTTATGAACCTCCCTTTTTTTGGTACAACCTTATTCAACCTTATTATAGAAGAGAGTAGAAAACGATTACAATGTAAAATTTTCTGTTAACGGTAACAGAATAAAAAGCCCCCTGCTAGGTATCCGGCAAGGGGGAGGGTTAGTTTGTGATTTTTAGAAACGCAATGGGAAGCGACGAATGGGTTTCACGAACGCTCCGGCCAGGTCAGTTTGTGATTTCCAGAATCGCAAAGTCCATTGGCGGGAGGACAAGGGTTTTGTTTGGAACCGGTTTGTTTTCCCACGCGTCTTTTACGGTGTCCGGTTTTACATCCAGCTCGCTCCACGGGATGGCCTGTTCTTGGTCCGAACGGTTAAAGGCAAACAGCAAGGTGCATTTTTCCCCTTTGCGCAGGAAGCTGACCACTTGTTTTTCGTTATCGGTTTTCAGCCAGACGAGATCGCCGTATGTCAAGGTTTGTTGATGGTCTTTCCGGAAGCGGATCAGCTTTTTCATAAATGCGAGCATGTCGCGGTCCTGCTTGTCTTCATCCCAGACCATGCATTTCCGGCAAAGCGGGTCACCTGCGCCGTCTATTCCGACCTCCGTGCCGTAATAAATGCACGGCGAACCGGTATGCGCGAACGTAAAGGCAAGGGCAAGCTTCACCTTTTGCTTGTCGCCGCCTGCCTTTGTCAAAATCCGCGGGGTGTCATGGCTGTCAATCATATTAAACAAAACCTCGTTGTTGGACTGCATATAATGCATAAACTGCTGGTTGAGGCTGTGCATCAGTTTTTCGGCGGAAATTTTTTCATCCACAAAGTATTCAATTATTGTCTGCGTAAATGGATAATTCATGACCGAATGAAACTCATCGCCTAAAAGCCAAGGCCATGCATCATGCCAAATTTCGCCGAGAATAAAAACATCCGGTTTCTCGCCTACAACGGCCTGGTGGAACTTTTTCCAAAAAGCATGGTCGACTTCGTTGGCGACATCAAGGCGCCAGCCGTCAATGTCAAATTCACGGATCCAGTAAGTCGCAATATCGAGCAAATACTGTTGCACTTCGGGATTGGCCGTATTCAGCTTCGGCATGCTTGTCGTAAAAGCAAACGTATCAAATGAGAGCGTATCCTGCCCGTCAATGTTCCCGTTTTCGCCTTCGCGGACCGGGAAAGAGTGGATATGGAACCAGTCTTTGTAGCGCGATTTCTCCCCGTTTTCTAGCACATCCTGCCACTGTTTTGAATTTTTCCCGATATGGTTGAACACCGCATCGAGCATAATCCGGATCCCGCGTTTGTGGGCTTCTTCCACCAGTTTGCGGAATGTTTCTTTATCGCCGAAATGTGGGTCAATCGTAAAATAGTCGAATGTATCATATTTATGATTGGAAGGGGCTTCGAAAATCGGCGTCAAATAAATCCCGTTAATGCCAAGATCGGCGAGATAATCGAGATGGCCGATGATCCCCTCGAGGTCGCCGCCGAAAAAGTCGTCCACGCCCGGGTCTTTGCTTCCCCACGGCAGGGCATTTTCCGGAGAAATGGCGGGATTTCCGTTTGCAAACCGTTCAGGAAAAATCTGGTACCAAATGGTGGACTTCACCCAGTCAGGCGCCTTGAACATATCGGTTTCGTGCATAAACGGAAATTTAAAATAATAGTCGGGCACCCGCAGTGTATCTTCATTTACCGGGTAAAAGCCGCGCCCGCCATAAAAAATGTCGCTGCCATCCGTGCCGGTAAGGATAAAGGCGTACTGCAGGCGGCGGTGCGGCGGGCAGACTTCGGCAAACCAGACATCGTGCGCCTCTGTTTCAGCCTTTTTTTCCATTTCAAGGCGTTCAGATTCCCAGTGGTATTCCCCGTCTTCCTTTTTTTTAAATAAATACGGGTCTCCCCAAATGAGGACGGCTTTCTGAATGTCCCCTTTTTTCGTGCGCAGCTTCAGGTGCATCGTTTTTTTGTCATATATATACGCATCCGCGCTGAACGGCTGATGAAAAATTCCTGCAAATTCCATCTTTTCTCCTCCTCTTATGCTACATTTGTAATAAGACAAAGCATTCAAAAGGCGATAGCATCAGTTTGCTTGGCACCGCTTTGCTATGATAGCCGTTGTTATTGAGCAGGCATGCCCATCTGTGGCGGGTAAGTTCCGGGCAGGTAAAGGTCTGCAGTTTTTTCGATGTATTGCAGACAACCATGGCACAGCTGCCTTCATGCTTCCGTATATACGCGTAGATGTCCGGGTCCTCATCAGCGAGCATTTCCCAGCTTCCGGCCGTAAAGACAGGCATGTTTTTTTTCAGTTTGAGCAGTTTCCGGTAATAATGCAGCACGGAGCCGGGATCTTTTTCCTGCGCCGCCACGTTTACGGCCCGCGTATCTTCATTGATGCCGAGCCACGGAGCATATGTAGAAAAGCCGCCGTATCGATCACTGTTCCACTGCATAGCGCCTCTTGACGTATCTTTAGAGCGCTGTTGCACCATTTTTAAAATTTCTTCCTCCGCAACGCCTTTCTTTTTCGCAATTGTGGCGAGCCCTTTGATACTTGGGTCTTCATAGTCTTCAAGCCGCGGGAGCTTCAAATTCACCATGCCGATTTCTTCGCCCTGCAGCAAAATCGGCAGCCCCCATTGCAAATACATCAAAGTGGCAAGCATCTTTGCGCTTTTTTCCCGGTATTTGCCTTCGTCCCCGAAACGCGACAAGACCCGCGGCATATCATGATTATTCCAGTAGAGCGAATTGAAGCCTTCTCCGTACAAGTCATGTTGCCACTGGGACATCGCTTTTTTAAAAGCAAGCAAATCCCATTTTCCCTGTTGCCAGTTTTGCGGGATACCCGGTTTTTTTGCTTCTGTGTCAAACCCTAAGTAGTTAAAGGTAATGATGCAGTCGCATTCTTCGCGGTCCGGACTTGAATAAAGCCGGGCAAGCTTCGTGTCGGCGGAAGCTGTTTCCCCGATTAAAAAAGCTTCCGGATGCTTCGCTTTAATCGTACGGTTAAATTCACGGATATAATCATGGACACGCGGCAGGTTGGCATAATACTGTTCTGCAAGCACAAACGCTTCTTCCGAGTTTGTTTTAACGGGAAGAAAACGGGTGTCCTTTGCCAGGTGAATCACCGCATCCAGCCGGAATCCATCCACACCTTTATCCAGCCAGAATAGGGCGATTTTTGCCATTTCTTCGCGCACTTTTTTGTTCTCCCAGTTCAAATCGGGCATTTTGTCGCTGAATAGATGAAAATAATATTGCCCGGTTTGTTGATCCAATGTCCATGTGCTGCCGCCGAAAAAGCTCGCCCAGTTCGTCGGTTCACGCCCTTTGACAGGGTCATGCCAAATGTAGTAATCCCTGTACGGATTTTCTTTGCTTTTCCGCGCTTCTTGGAACCACGGGTGGCGGTCTGATGTATGGTTCAGCACGAGGTCCAGAATGATTTTGAGCCCGCGTTTTTTCGCTTCCTTGATCAGGTGTTCCACATCTTCCATCGTGCCGAAAACCGGGTCGATTTTTTCGTAGTTGCTGACATCATAGCCGTTGTCCACATGCGGCGATGCGAAAATCGGATTGAGCCAGATGGCCGTTGCCCCGAGATCGCGGATATAATCCAGCTTTTCAATGATGCCCGGGATATCGCCCACGCCGTCCCCGTTTGTATCTTTGAAACTGCGCGGATATACCTGATAAATGACATCTTTCCACCACGCATCTTGCAAAGCGGTTCACCTCCACGTTTCTTCTATACTCTTTCAACGTATCATCACCCCTTTATGCGGAACAAATTTTTCAGCGGTGTTACCGTTAACAAAATACTTTTTACGGGTTTGATTGGCCCAAGCCCATCCTGAAAAAAATAAGCAACCGGTGTAAGACTGCTTATTCACAGACGGTGGAGGGGCGGATGACCACTTCCGGTTCAAAAAACCGGTGCCCCTGGGATTTCCCGTTTTCCTGAATTTTTTTCAACAGCATACGTGCACACGCTTCCCCCATTTTTACAACGGGCTGGCGCACGGTTGTAATATGGGGGGCGGAAATCCGGTCAAGAAACACCCCGTCAAAACCGGTGACTGCAACCTCACTTGGTATGGCGAGCTGCAGCGATTGGGCGGCTCTGATCACACCGAGGGCAATCCGGTCGCTTGCGCATACAAACGCGCATCTTTCCTTCCGGCTGGATAAAATTTTTTCCGCTTCTTGCTGGGCGGCGCTTGAACTGTTTTTGACCCTGCAAAGAAACGGCGGCAATCCGTTTGCTTCGGTTGCATCCAGATAACCTTTTTGTCTCGCAAACATAAAGGGCTCTTGCAGGTCAATGCCGAAAAAATAAATTTTTTTAAATCCGCGGCGAATGACATGCTCTGTTAACAGCCGTACGCCTTTTTCATTGTCCACATCAATAAAATCAAACCCTCTGTCATTTTGCCCGAATAAAATCACCGGTTTGGAAAATTCTTTTAAAATGGTATCGTAATCCTGGCTGCGGACACCCGTCGCAATCACACCGTCGCACTGGCCGATGTCCTTCGATTTCCGTGTGACCAGCTGAAGCGAGTAGTGGTTTTGGTCGAGCTCCTTGGCAATGCCGGTCAGCAAGTTCATATAATACGGCTCTGTCGTGTCCATTTCTTCCAATATCAGGAACTTGATGACCTGGGTACGGTTGGAGACGAGGGCACGTGCCGCATAATTGGGTACATAGTTCAACTGCTCCATCGCCTCATATACCAGTTTTTTTAAATCATCTCTAACCTGTTCGGGGTGGTTAAGGACCCGTGAAACCGTCATCTTTGAAACATTCGCCTGTTTTGCGACATCGGAAATGGTAGCCATCACGCCTCATCCTTTATTTTTCAGAAGAAATGCGCTTTCAATTTTTTCAAAATCAAGGTCCCGGGTTCCTTCAACAAGGAAATCCGCCTGCTTCATTTTATCCGGCGTGCCGACCCCGACTGCAAACATACCGGCCGCTTTAATGGCCTGGATGCCGGCTTCCGCGTCTTCAATGCCGATGCAAAATGCCGGATCCGCGTCCAGCTTGCGGGCGCCGGTTAAAAAGATTTCCGGATCCGGCTTACCGTGCTGAATGCGGGCAGCGTCCACGATTTCATCAAAAAAGGAAGCCACCCCCAGTCTGTCGATGACAAACATAGCGTTTTTGCTCGCGGAAGCCAGCGCTGTTTTGATTCCCCTTTCCTTTATATCTTCGAGCAGGTTGTGGATGCCCGGAAGCAAATCGGCAGGGGAAATTTGGCGGATCAGTTCTTTGTAATATTCATTTTTCCTGTCCGCGAGCTCGTTCAGCTTTTCTTCGGAAAAGGAAGGCTCCGGCCGGGCGTTCTCCAATATTTTCTTTAAAGAGTCCATGCGGCTAAGCCCTTTAAGCGCTTCATTAAAATGGCGGTCAAAAGGAATCTGCAGCTCATCAGCCAGCTTTTTCCATGCTAAGTAGTGGTATTCCGCAGTATCTGTGATGACCCCGTCTAAATCAAAGAGAACGGCTTGGATATGTGATGCTGCCATTGACAATTCTCCTCCAACTTATAAAGTTTGATTGCTGTTATGATTAGTATACGGGAAATTTCTCTTGAAAACTATAGAACTATATAAGTTGCTTGTCGAAATCAGCAGAAAAGGCGAAAAAGACCCGGAAAAAGCGAAAGAACCGGCGAAAAGGGGAAAAACCCGGTGCACTTCGAAAAGCGCGGTTTAAATGAAAGGATTCCATGCCCACTTCAGAAATCGTCCCTTTATTTGAAAAAAGGGTGACTGAATCGGCAAAAAGGGCCGGACGGGAAAAAGCGGGCGGAAAGCAAGAACGGGCTGATTTTTTCCGGAAAACCAGCGAAAAGGTACAAGAGTCCGGCGGGCCTTTTGTTTGCTTATGCTACAGGCTCTTGACCGCCTGAATGCCGAAATAAATGCCGAAACCGACAAGAGACAGGCCGGACAGTCTCGAAATGAAAAGAATCAAACGGTTGGTTAACAGTTTTCCGAAGCTGCTTGAGACGGCAGCCATCGAAAAGTCCCACAGCGCCACCCCGATAAAGATGGCCAGGCTGTAGAGGAGAAACTGCTGTGGGCCTACGGATTCAGCTGTTTTTGCAAGCACGGAACCGTAAACGCCGAGCCAGAATAAAATGGTGAGCGGATTGGTCAGAGACATTAGAAAACCGGTCAGGAATGATTTTGACAATTTTTCTTTGTTTCTCATCAAACCGGAAATCGGCTGATTGGCTGCAATCATGCTTTCAATGCCGGTGTATGTAAGGACAAAGCATCCGAAAAACCAAAGGAATGATTTTACAAATCCGATGCTGAGCAAATGGACGACACCGAGATAAACGAGCAGCATATACAAACCGTCTGCTGCCATGGCGCCGATTCCGAGCAGCCATGAGTGGAGAAAGCCATTTTTAATCCCCTTGTCAATTTGAGCGGCATTCACCGGCCCGATCGGCGCAGCAAGCGATAGCCCCAGAAAAATATAACTAAACATGCTTTCCATCATTTTCCCCAGCCTTTCCATCATGCGATTGATATATTTGTATTCAGAAACCATAGCCTGTACAACTAATAAAAGCAAAATGGATGCCATAAATGGAAAAAATGAACCCAAACGATGAAAGTGCATAAACAGAGTCGATGGGTTAAAAGTGCGCCATTATTCTTCCATGGATTGAAGAAATAAAAATCTTAAATTGCAATATTAAATGCAACAAGTATTGAAAGACCAGATAACCCATGATTAAGTAGAATCGGGACACGCTGCGCAACTTGACGTGGAGTGGCGGGCATGGTAGCCTGGTTGGCCCAGCCAGTACCGTATACCTGGCTTCATGGCTGGTAGCCATGCCCGCAGAGGCTCTTTGTCAAGTTGCTAAAAACCAACCCTTTGGGTTAGCTGGCTTAAGGTTAAGAAGCTAAGCCAGCTAACTAGCGGCGACCATTGGTACCGAAAAATTGAAAGTCCCAAAATGATTGTGAAAAAACCACGGCTCCATATTCGTTGAAATCTTGCCGTATTCATGTTACGATTACCGTACATCGTTTACGCTTTTAGCTGACAATGCTCAAAAGAGTATATTTTTTTGCCGAAAAGGGAAAACCCCTAAGGGAGATATGCGGCCCTGTTGAACGTTTAGAAGGAGATTGAGAAGATTGACGAAGTTTTCAGAATTAAATTTAAGCCCGGCAATTTTAAAAGCTGTGAAAAGAATGGGGTTTGAAGAGGCATCGCCGATTCAGGCAGCCACCATTCCGCTTACCATGCAAGGGAAGGATATTATCGGCCAGGCGCAGACAGGTACGGGAAAAACTGCAGCATTTGGCATACCGTTGATTGAAAAGATTGATCATAGAAGCCGTAATATTCAAGGAATCATTATCGCGCCGACCCGCGAGCTTGCCATTCAGGTATCTGAAGAATTGTACCGGATCGGCCAGTATTCGCGCGTTCATGTGCTGGCTGTTTACGGCGGCCAGGATATTTCGCGCCAGATCCGCGCGCTGAAAAACCATCCACAAATTATTGTCGGGACACCGGGACGGATTCTTGACCATATACACCGGGGGACCCTGAAACTCGACCATGTGCATACGCTTGTGCTTGACGAAGCGGATGAAATGTTGAATATGGGCTTTATTGATGACATTGAAGCCATTCTTTCCACCGTGCCGAAAGACCGCCAAACGATGCTGTTCTCGGCAACCATGCCGGATCCGATCCGGAAAATTGCCGAACGCTTCATGAACAACCCGGAACTTGTCCGTGTGAAAGCAAAAGAAATGACCGTTCCGTCTATTGAACAATACTACATTAAAGTCCAGGAACGTGAAAAATTCGATGTATTGTCAAGGCTTTTGGATGTACAGTCTCCGGACCTTGCGATTGTGTTTGGGCGCACGAAGCGGAGAGTTGATGAACTGGCGAATGCCCTGACCTTGCGCGGCTATCTTGCAGAAGGTATTCACGGTGATTTGAGCCAGGCGAAACGCTTATCGGTACTCCGAAAGTTTAAAGACGGGAAAATTGATGTGCTTGTTGCCACCGATGTTGCGGCACGCGGGCTGGATATCTCGGGTGTAACCCATGTTTACAATTACGATATTCCACAGGACCCGGAATCCTATGTGCACCGGATCGGAAGAACGGGCCGTGCCGGACGGGAAGGCATGGCAATGACCTTTGTCACGCCGCGGGAAATGGGCTATCTCAAAACGGTTGAACAGACAACGAAAAAGAGAATGCTCCCGATGCGCCCGCCGACCTGGGATGAAGCGTTTGAAGGGCAGCAGCGCGTCACCATGGAACGGATCGGGGAAACCATCAAAGAAGGCAATATTGATGAATATATGTCGGTAGCGAAAGAGCTGCTTGCAGAATATGACCCGGCTGAGGTCACGGCAGCTGCTTTGAAACTGATGACGAAAGAGCCGGATAAAACACCGGTTCATATTTCAGAAGAACGGCCGCTTCCGCATAAAAAAGACCATAGCAGACGGGGCAAGCCTGCAGGGTCCTACAAAGGGTCTTACAATAAGGGAAGAAAGCCGAGAAGAACAACAAACCGCAAACCATTTTAACCAAACGAAGGCGGGGCCAAAAAAATAGAGCATCATCAGCTTTACGAGCGGGCCGGTTTGTATCCGGCTGCGACTCTTTACAAGTAAAAATGCCGGTATGGCAAAAGTGCCGGCGCCCCATTAAAAAAGCAACGGCAGCTCCCGTTGCTTTTTTTAAAGCAGAAGAATTCGTTTTTTTTCGTAAAAGTCATTCCCCCGAGCAGCACGCCGGCAACGAGTCCGGAGAATTGGCTTTTTTAAGCGGGAGAAGCCGCTTTTCTTTGCAAAAGCATGCCTCCAAGCAGCATGCCGGCAACGAGTCCGGAAAGATGGGCTGTATGATTGGCGCCAGGCTGCATCATAGCCGTTACAACGGAAATGACCGCGATCGATAAAATGGTTTGCCGGCTTGTTTTTGGTATATCTTCTCCGACCCAGACAAGGGCGACATATGCGCCGATCAGGCCGAACAGGGCACCGCTCGCACCGGCATGGGAATAGGTAAGCGGAAGCAGAAAAAAAGAAGCGATATTGGCGCAGCATCCGCAGCCAAAATATAACAGGATAAACTTCCATTTTCCGGCCAGCCGTTCGAGACAGGGGCCGAGCAGCAAAAGGGAGAAGGAATTCAACAGCAGGTGGCTGAAATCAATATGGACAAAAACAGGGGAGACAAGCCGCCATATTTCCCCTTGGGCAATATAAAGGTTCACACCGGACAGTGCTTCATAAAGGGTTTGTGTTGGTAAAACCGGAAGCCGCATGGCCGCAAACAGGAGGCACTGGGCCAGGAAAATGGCAAATACGACGGGATAGGAACCAATAAAAGCAGAAAAGCGGATCGGGCGGATCAGCATTGCAAATACTCCTTTCGATGGAAAAGCTCTATTTATACATATGCCGGAAATGACGAATTAGACGTCCGGTTTGCTTCTAACCGCAACCGCCAGCAGGATGGAAAAAGGGATAGCCCAAATCCGGCTCGTATTTTCAAAAAGGGCCGAACCGCCATCATGGATACCAGCAGAACGATTTACCGGCGCATATTTTCACGGAAGGCAGAGGCACCGGCAGCAGTGTGAAAATCGGGTATCGGAAATTTTGTGGTTTATACTCTGGAAAAACAGAAGGTGAGCACATGATCAAAGGCATTGGCATTGACATTGTCGAGCTTGAAAGGATAAAAAAGCTGTATGAACGGCAGCCGCGGTTCCCGGGGCGGATTTTAACGAAAGTGGAGCAGCAACAGTTCGGCAAATTGGCAGAAAAAAGGAAAATTGAATTCCTTGCCGGCAGATTTGCGGCGAAAGAAGCATATTCCAAAGCTTTTGGCACGGGAATCGGGGGTGCGTTATCTTTTCAGGAAATTGAAATCGCAAAAGATAAGAACGGCCGCCCGTATTTTTCAAAGCCGGCAGGGCCCCGCGCCCATTTGTCGATCACGCACAGCCGTGAATGTGCATTCGCCCAAGTGATTCTGGAAGACTGAAGCTATAACGTTTTTTCAATTCCCCATCATACAGGCCCGGGTTGTCTCATATATTCAAAGTAAGAGAGGAGAGACAAGGCACGGGCTTTTGATGAAGCCTTTCTCTTCATAAGATTTGAGACAATAAAGGGGTTGAAAGGATGAAGAGAAAGTACTGGGTTTTGTTTGCGGCTCTGTTTGTTATTTTTCTGCTTTCCGCCTGCGGAGCGAAAAAACCGCAGGATGTGGCCGGAAAATTAAATGAAAAAGTGGAGAAGATGGACGGCTACAAGCTGAATGCGAAAATGACGCTTGAAACGGGCAATGAACCGCGGACATACAATATTGAAGTTTGGCACAACCGGCCGGGATATTACCGTGTCAACCTGAAAAATGCGGGCGAGGGGCAAAGCCAGATGATTTTGCGCAATAAAGAAGGCGTGTTTGTGGTCACGCCCGCCCTCAACAAAAGCTACAAATTTCAAAGCGACTGGCCGAACAACACAAGCCAGGCGTACCTTTATGAATCGCTTGTGAAAGACATATTGAAAGATAAAGAGGCAAAGATGACGGTGAAAAAGAACCGATATGTGTTTGAGACGAAGACACGCTATCAAAATCATAAGATGCTGCCGTACCAGCAAATTACTTTTGACAAAAGGACGCTTGCACCAGTCAGTGTGAAAGTGATGGACACGGACCGCAATACGCTTGTCAGTGTGCTTTTTACAAAAGTGGATTTTAATGCAAAATTCGACAGCAACGCGTTTGACACGAAAAAAAATATGACAGGAGCGAAACTCGAAGTGCCGGTGGATGGAAAAGTCGGCAACAAAGAGTTTTCGGTAAAATATCCAACGGCAAAAATCGGGGGAACGACGCTGCTCGATGAACAGGAAGTTGCCATTGCAAACGGTAAGCGCGTTATTTTGACCTATACGGGCGATAAAACGTATACGCTGATTGAGGAAAAGGCAGAGGTACTTCCAGCTGCTTCCACAGAACCGATTCCTGCAAACGGGGAAATGGCGGATCTCGGGTTTGCGTTCGGGATCAAGACAGGTGACTCCCTGTCCTGGACGGTGAACGGTGTCGAATACACGCTTGCCTCCAAATCGCTATCGGCTGCGGAAATGATGGAAGTCGCCCAGTCTGTCGGAAGAGAACCGGAAAAATAAAATGCGGATAACCAACCCGTTCGTAAGCACAAAAAGCACAAGCCCGCAGCCATTCTCTGCGGGTTTTTTTTCTTGATGCGGTTACAGCACGTCTCTTCCGGCAACCCGCCCCAAACCGGATTGATAAGACTTCCTTTTAAAAACCATTGACAACGCGGTCTGCGCGTTCGATAATCAGGATATGGAATGATAAAGGAAGTGTAATCATGGCTTTTTACCGGGATACATGGGTGGAAGTCGATTTGGATGCCATTTCGGAAAATGTCGGAAATATGCGCCGCCTTTTGCCGGAGCATACGCAAATCATTGCGGTTGTAAAAGCCAATGCTTACGGGCACGGCGCGGAATATGTGGCGAAAACCGCGCTTGCATCCGGAGCTTCAGCGCTTGCGGTTGCATTTTTGGACGAGGCGCTCGCGTTACGAAAAAAAGGGATTACCGCTCCGATACTTGTTTTGGGGGCAGCCCGTCCGGAAGATGCCGGAATCGCGGCTGAAGAAAACATCTCCCTGACTGTTTTTCAAAGAGACTGGCTGGAGGAAGCAAGCCGGCATTTAACCGGGCGGAAACTGTCCGTCCATCTTAAATGTGATACCGGAATGGGCCGGATTGGCGTAAGAACCGTACAGGAATTAAAAGAAGTGGAAAAAATCGTGAACCAACAATCCTGTTTCTCTTTTGAAGGGATCTTTACCCACTTTGCGACAGCGGATGAAATTGATACGGCTTTGTTTGAAAAGCAGTACAGCCGGTTTCAGGATATGGTTTTAAACCTCGAAACCCGCCCGCCGTATGTGCACTGCGCAAACAGCGCCGCCGCTTTGAGATTTGACCAGTCTCCGTTTAATGCTGTCCGTTTCGGCATTGCGATGTACGGGCTCTCCCCATCGCCCGCCATCAAGCCGGTTTTGCCGTTTCCGTTAAAAGAGGCGTTCTCCCTTCATACGAAGGTGACGCATGTGAAACAAATCCATGCCGGGGACACGGTGAGTTATGGTGCCACTTATCAGGCTTCCGGCGATGAATGGATCGCCACGCTGCCGATTGGATATGCAGATGGCTGGATTCGCAGGCTTTCAGGTCAGGAAGTGATCATCGACGGGGAAAGAGCGCCTATTGTCGGCAGGATTTGCATGGATCAGTGTATGGTAAGGATCCCCCGTCCGGTTGCTGTCGGGACAAAAGCAACGCTGATTGGAAAACAGGGGGATTTGTCCGTTCCTGTTGATGAAATTGCCAAAAAGCTCGATACCATCAACTATGAGGTGACCTGTTCCATTTCAAGCCGGGTCCCGCGCGTTTTCCGGAAAAACGGGAACGATGCCGCGGGCGTGTCGAATCCGGTCCTTGAAGGGTGAAAAATGTTTTGGCGAATTTTGAATAATGGCATGATTTTTTTGCCGATAATAGACAGGAATGGTGATTTGGCCTTTGCATATAGTGTATTTGATGGTATGATGAAAAGGGAATGGAAAGCAGAAACGGTGTCTAGTGCGTGGAGGTGTAGCAGGTGTCTGAACCTATTTCAACAGAAATTTTAGTCCGCTTGCCGCAGCAGCTGTTGACGGAATTGGACGGATTTGCTGAAACTGAAAATATGAATCGCAATGAGTTAATTTACCGTGCCACAAAAATGTATTTAAAAGAACGGAAAAAACGCCAAATCCGCGAAACGATGAGGCGTGGCTACATGGAAATGGCAAAAATTAATTTGGCGATTGCCTCCGAAGCGATCCAGGCTGAATACGAAGCAGAACATACAGTTGAAAGCCTAGTAAGCGGGGGGTAATCCTTTGATTGTTAAGCGTGGAGACGTGTACTTCGCCGATCTATCTCCGGTGGTCGGCTCCGAGCAGGGAGGCGTACGTCCTGTCCTCATTTTACAAAACGACATTGGAAACCGTTTTAGCCCCACTGTCATTGTTGCCGCTATAACAGCGCAAATCCAGAAAGCAAAATTGCCCACGCATGTGGAAATCGATGCAAAGCGTTACGGTTTGGAGAGGGATTCTGTGATATTGCTTGAACAAATACGCACAATCGATAAACAACGCTTAACGGATAAGATTACGCATCTTGATGAAGAAGTCATGGAGAAAATTGACGACGCCCTGCAAATCAGCCTGGGACTGGTCGAATTTTAGAAACGCTCTTTTTAAAGGGCGTTTTTTCATGCTACTGGCTCATTGCCGGCTAATAAGGAGCAGCTTATACTTTTTCGGATTTTTTCAAGCTTCAGGCCGGGTGTTGCAGTTTTTTCATCGAGAATTTTACCCTCTTGGAATTTCACGCCTTTCGTCCGGCCTGAAATTCAAACGTAAAAAATCACATTTTTTTCACGCGTCGGGACTGAAATAATGAAACCTGATTTCAAAAAATACAGGAAAAGGGGTTTAAATCTGTCTTATAGCGGGTATATGACAACGTTATAAGACGAACGAAAGAAATTTTCCGGAAAAATGCCTTTTGCCCGATTTCTGTGCCATTTACATAAAAAATATTTTCCGGTTGCTGGCAAAAACAGATATAATAACATATAAATCAAATGGATTTCCCTGTTTTTTTCAACAAACCGGTTCAGAAAATCCGCCGGGGCTAAAGGCAGCAGCTCATTTGTCTTTTTGCAAGCCTTCCGGAAAAGCCCGGCATGTCTGCCGCCGGCTGCCAAAGACGGGCGCTTCAAACTGTTCGGAGGAAAGAGGGTTGACCATGCAATCATATTTAGCGGAATTTATACCGGAACATAAAGATGAAATACTGGACAAATGGATGAAAAGCATGAAGGAAAAAGGTGGTGCCCCATTTCACTTCGATGAAGGTGTGGTGTTTGAAAAAACAAGCCGGGATTTTGTCGAAGTGATTCTTGCGCGGCTGACGAAAAGCAATCACGAATATGAGAAACAGCTCGGCGAGTTTTCCGAAAGAATCGTGACGCTGGGCTGGCCGCTCACTTTTGCAACGACCGGCATTCA
Source organism: Weizmannia sp. FSL W8-0676 (assembly GCF_038593015.1). Classification (NCBI taxonomy): domain Bacteria; kingdom Bacillati; phylum Bacillota; class Bacilli; order Caryophanales; family Bacillaceae; genus Heyndrickxia; species Weizmannia sp. FSL W8-0676. The sequence continues at coordinate 3,047,873 of NZ_CP151954.1, read as the reverse complement.
AATTCTCGGGGATATTGTTTACAACCTGATGATGAACCACAACCCGGATGCGGTGTTTGAAAAGCACCAGGAATTCTGGGAAATCTTTCGGGAATGGACCAATGCCGTCCAAAATGAATTTGTCAATGCTTATACCACCATTTGGGAAAAAACCATTTCGCTTCAGCAAAGTGCGTTAAAGGAATTGTCCGCCCCCTTGATTCCGGTATTTGACAAAATTGCCGTCCTTCCATTAGTCGGCACCATTGACTCGGAAAGGGCAAGACAGATTATGGAAAACCTGCTGTACGGCATTGTGAAAAACAAGTCGGAGGTGGTACTGATCGACATTACGGGCGTGCCGGTTGTTGATACGGTTGTTGCCCATCATCTCATTCAGGCGGCAAATGCTGTCCGGCTTGTCGGCTCCCGCTGCATGCTTGTCGGCATCCGCGCTGAAATTGCACATACGTTAACAAATTTGGGAATCAAATTAAATCATATTACAACAACGAGTACACTGCAAAGAGGAATTGAACAGGCTCTTGAAATGACAGGGAGGAAAATCGTAGAATGGGAGGGTTGATTGATGCGCATACCCATTTTAAAGCTGGGAAACTGCCTGCTGGTCTCGATCCAATGGGAGCTTGATGACCAGACAGCTTTGGAGTTTCAGGAAGATTTGCTTCAAAAAATATACGAAACGAATGCAAGCGGTGTTGTCATCGACATCACCTCTATCGATTTTATTGACTCATTCATCGCAAAAGTGCTGGGCGATGTGGTCAATATGTCCAAAATGCTGGGCGCAAAAGTGGTCATCACCGGAATCCAGCCTGCAGTCGCCATTACCCTGATCGAGTTGGGGATTACGATGGAGGGCGTCATGACGGCACTGGATTTGGAAAGCGGCCTGGAGAAATTAAAACAGGAATTGGGGGACTAGCTGTATGGATAACCATTCCTGTGTAAAAATTTTGAATGAGTGGGATATTGTGGCCGCCCGCCAGCTTGGGAGAAACATTGCAAGGGAGCTCCATTTCGGTGCTGTCGACCAGGCAAGAATCACAACGGCCATCAGCGAACTCGCCCGCAATATTTTTATATACGCAGGACAAGGGGAAATCCGGATTGAGAAAGTTCTGCAAGACGGGAAAAAAGGGCTGAAAGTGATCGCTACAGATAAAGGGCCGGGGATTGAAAATATCCGGAAAGTAATGGAAGACGGCTATTCCACATCCGGAGGGCTTGGGGCAGGCCTGCCGGGAGTAAGGCGCCTGATGGACGAATTTGATATCGTTTCGGCGCCGAATGAGGGAACAACCGTTACCGCAATCAAGTGGATACGATGATAGGAGGAAAAAAGATGGATTTCCGCGATGCAATGGAGCAGGAATATAAAGAGATTCTCAGCCATTTTTTACAGCATCCGGATGAACAGGCGCTGTACCAGTGCGAGAAGTTCAGCCGCAAACTGATTGAAAACCGGATCTCTCCTGAAGACATGATTATGTGCCACCGCTCTGTTTTGCAGCAAATCGAACCCGGGCTTTCCAAAACGGTGCAGCAGTCCTTTGATGTCCTGCTGGAAGTCATGCTTGCCTACGGGCTCGTTTACAGGGAACAGCAAAGCCTCCGGACAAAACAAAAAGAACTGAAGAGCGAAATTGAGATTGCTGCGGGCATGCAGCAAACCCTGCTCAAGGCGAATGTCCCGGAGCAGGATGGCATCGATATTGGCGTGATCAGCATGCCGGCCAAACAAATGAGCGGCGATTATTATCATTTTATTGAAGATGAGAACCGCCGTATCGGTATTGCAATCGCGGATGTGATCGGGAAAGGGATCCCGGCGGCGCTCTGCATGTCCATGATCAAATACGCGATGGACAGTTTGCCGGAATACAGCCACCAGCCCCATATCATTTTGGAAAATCTGAACCGCGTCGTTGAACAGAATGTCGACCCGAGTATGTTTATCACGATGTTTTACGGTATGTATGACCCGGTAGTACATAAGTTCTCCTACGCATCCGCCGGGCACGAGCCCGGTTTTTACTATCATGCGGAAACGGATGAATTTGAGGATTTAATCGCAAAAGGGCTGCTTTTGGGCATTGAAAAAAAATCGAAGTATCATGAATATATAAAAGATGTACAGCTCGGCGATATGATTGTGCTGTTGTCAGACGGCGTAACGGAATGCCGGACAAAGGAAGGATTTGTCAGCCGGGAAACGATTACCGGCCTGATCCGGAAAAATATTCGAAAGAGCGCACAGGAAATCGTGGAAAATGTGTACAGGGAGCTGGAAAGATGGCAGGAATTTGAATTGCGTGATGATTTTACCTTGCTGATTTTAAAAAGAACTGCCTAAAAGCAGGTTTGCCATCAGCCCGGAAAGGGTATGAACCACTTAGTGATGAATGTTAAAGAGGTGAAAGAAATGGACTTTGCAGTAGATGTAAAGGAAAAGGAAAGTCAAAATACCTTAAACGTAACCATTTCGGGGGAAATTGACGCATTTACAGCTCCAAAATTAAGAGAAGCATTTGAACCATATGAAGGAAAAGCAGGTTTGGAAGTTTTAATAGATTTAACCAATGTTTCATATATGGACAGCACCGGGCTGGGTGTTCTGGTCGGTTTGTTCAAAAGCTTGCGGGCAAACGGCGGGATGCTCACGTTGACGGGGCTTTCCGACCGTTTGAAACGGCTGTTTGATATTACAGGCCTTTCCGACATCATGAAGATTAATACCGAAATAGAAGGTGGAGTGTGAGACATGGAGGAGTTTGATCATATCAGTATGAAAATCCCTGCCAAAGCGGAATATGTCGGAGTCATCCGCCTCACCATTTCCGGTATTGCAAGCCGCATGGGATTTGATTACGAACTCATCGAGGATTTGAAGATCGCCGCGAGCGAAGCTATTACCAATGCTGTCCAGCATGCCTATAAGGACAAGGAGGACGGGGAAGTCAGCATCGATTTCAGCCTCTATCCAGACCGCCTTGAAGTCATGGTTTCCGATAAGGGAGACAGTTTTGATCTGGAAAAGGTAAGGAAACTTGCTGGGCCTTACACGGAAGATGTGCAGATCGAATTTATGAGAGAAGGAGGATTGGGCCTTTATCTCATTGAAAGTTTAATGGATGAAGTCCGCATACATTATGATGGCGGGATTACAGTCATGATGACCAAGTACCTTCAAGGGGAGCAGGTGGAGACGAATGTCAAAACTGCCTCAACCTGATCAGATTGATGTCAATCAATTGATACAATCTTTTCAGCAAAACGGCGACAAAGAGGCGCAGGAAATACTTGTCGCGCACTACCAGAAACTTGTGGAGTCGCTTGCCCGCAAATATTCGAAAGGAAGAGCCTACCAGGAGGACATTTTCCAGGTGGGGATTATCGGCCTGCTCGGCGCCATTCAGCGCTTTGACCCGAATATTGGAAAAAGCTTTGAATCCTTTGCGATTCCGACCATCATCGGAGAAATTAAGCGGTTTTTGAGAGACAAAACATGGAGTGTCCACGTCCCCCGAAGGATTAAAGAACTCGGCCCGCGGATTAAATCCACTGTTGAAAAACTGACGAACGAACTGCAACGCTCGCCAAAAATCGCTGAAATTGCTGCACATCTTGAAATCTCAGAAGAAGAAGTGCTGGAAGCAATGGAAATGAGCAAAAGCTACCACGCACTTTCCGTTGACCATTCGATTGAGTCGGATTCAGACGGCAGTACCGTGACCCTGCTGGATATGGTCGGCAGTGAAGATGACGGATATGAAAAAGTCAACCAGCGGCTTGTGCTTGAAAAAGTGTTGCACGTACTGAGCGAGAGGGAACGCCAGGTCATCCACTACACGTATATTGAAAATTTAAGCCAGAAGGACACAGGCGAGAAATTGGGGATTTCGCAAATGCACGTCTCGCGCCTGCAACGCCGTGCGATCAAAAAACTGCGGGACGCCATAGAAGGTGAACTGCAACATGTGGAGAATTAGCCATTATGAATTATCTTAGTTCAAAGCAAGTAGAAGTATATGGATTTCAGACAACAAAGGCCGGCCGGGACCTGTGCGGAGACGCCTATTTTATGAAGGCAACGGATGACTATTTCCTCTGTGTGCTGGCAGACGGGCTGGGGAGCGGGGAATTTGCCTACTACTCTTCCCAGGCTGTTGCGAAAGTCGTGAAAGAACAATCGGATGACGATGTTGACACGCTGATGGACGCATGCAATCGTGCTTTGTACCGGAAGCGGGGCGCAGCGGTTGCCATTTTCAAAGCCTGTTTTAAATCACGCCAATTTGTTTACAGCTGTGTCGGCAACATCCGCTTTTTTATGGTGGCACCGGGCGGCAAACTGACTTATCCGATCCCGATTACCGGGTACTTGTCCGGCAAGCCGCAGCAATTCAAAACCGAGATTTTTGACTATGAACCGGGTTCCAGGTTCGTCATCCATTCAGACGGCGTGAAAGAGCGGAATGTCCAATCTTTTTTGAAGAAATGTGAGTCCATCGAACGGATTGCCGACCGGTTAAAAGAACAACAGACCATGGATGATGATGCTACATTTATTATTGGGAGCTTGCAGTAAAGGCAAGCTTTTTTATTTTGCAATTTTTTTCAGCCCGTAAAGCATGATAAAATAACAGAAGAGTAATCAGAAGTGTGGTGTTTAATTTGGAAGAAAAACAGGCAAGGCTGATCAGCCGGCTGGGAAAAGAATTGCAGTTCCCAGAAAAGAGCATCCGGAATGTCATCGGTTTGCTGGAAGACGGCAATACCGTTCCTTTTATTGCCCGTTACCGGAAAGAAATGACCGGTGCGCTCGATGAAGTGCAGATCCGTGACATTATGGAGCGGTGGAACTATTTGCAAAATCTTGAGCAGCGAAAAGAGGAAGTCATCCGCCTGATCGATGAGCAGGGAAAATTAACAGAAGAACTGAAAGGAAAAATTTTACAGGCAGAAAAGCTTCAGCTGGTAGAAGACCTCTACCGCCCGTATAAGCAAAAACGCCGGACAAGGGCCACGATTGCAAAGGAAAAAGGGCTGGAACCGCTGGCCCGCTGGATGCTTTCGTTTCCGGCTGAAGGCGATCTGGATGCTGAACTGGCATCGTACGTATCAGCGGAAAAGCAGGTGGCATCTGCCGAAGAAGCATTGCAGGGCGCAAAAGATATAATTGCCGAAATGGTTTCGGATGAGCCGAAATACCGCGGCTGGATCCGCGGCCAAACGTTTAAAACAGGCGTGATGGCAAGCACCGTCAAAGACGCGGAAAAAGATGAGAAAAAGGTATACGAAATGTATTATGCCTACGAAGAACCGGTCCGCAAAATTGTTCCTCACCGCGTGCTTGCCCTTAACCGCGGCGAAAAAGAAAACATTTTGCGCGTATCCGTTGAGACGGACACCGAGCGGATTTTGGCGTATTTGAACCGGCAAGTGATCCGGAATGAAGCCTCCATTACAGCCGGCATCGTCAAGGAAGCGGTGGAAGACGGCTATAAACGGCTGATTGAGCCCGCCATTGAAAGGGAAATTCGCAACGAACTGTCCGAAAAAGCGGAAGACCGGGCGATCCATATTTTTGCCGAAAATTTAAGGAACCTACTTCTCCAGCCGCCTTTAAAAGGAAAAACGGTGCTCGGGGTTGACCCGGCGTACCGGACCGGCTGCAAACTCGCAGTCGTGGATGAAACGGGCAAAGTGCTGAAAATCGGCGTGATTTACCCGCATCCGCCAAAACCGAAAACAGAAGAAGCCAAAGCGATCGTAAAAAGTATCATCCGGGATTTTAAGGTGGAGGTCATTGCGATCGGAAACGGCACAGCCTCACAGGAAACCGAGCAATGGATTGCCGGGATTTTAAAAGAAATAGAAGAAGATGTTTCCTATGTGATCGTCAATGAAGCGGGGGCAAGCGTCTACTCCGCATCCGACCTTGCACGCAAAGAATTTCCCGATTTGCATGTCGAAGAACGGAGCGCTGTCTCCATCGCCCGCAGGCTCCAGGATCCGCTGGCAGAGCTTGTGAAAATCGATCCGAAATCGGTCGGTGTCGGGCAGTACCAGCATGACGTTTCGCAAAAGAAACTGAATGAATCGCTCACTTTCGTCGTTGAAACGGCCGTCAACCAGGTCGGGGTCGATGTCAATACCGCATCCCCGTCTCTTTTGCAATATGTGTCCGGGCTCAGCAGCACTGTAGCGGGCAATATTGTAAAATTCCGCGACGAGAACGGCAAATTCAAAAACCGGGCCGAACTGAAAAAGATTCCCCGCCTCGGCGCAAAAACATACGAACAAAGTATTGGCTTTCTCCGCATACCGGACGGGGAAGAACCGCTTGACAAAACACCGATCCACCCGGAAAGTTATGATGCGGCAAGAGCTTTGCTGAATGAACTGGGCATGACGACAGCGGATATCGGGACAGAAAAGCTGATCCAATCGCTTGAAGCGCTGTCTGTCCCGGAAATGGCGAAGACACTCGGCATCGGCGAACTGACCTTGCAAGATATTTTTGAAGCCTTGAAAAAACCGGGCCGCGACCCGCGCGACGAACTGCCGAAACCGCTTTTGAAAAAGGATATTATGAAACTGGAAGATCTGAAACCGGGGATGGAGATGCAAGGAACCGTCCGGAATGTCGTCGATTTCGGGGCGTTTGTCGATGTCGGCGTGAAAGAAGACGGGCTTGTCCATATTTCGAAATTAAGTAAAGGTTTTGTTAAACATCCGCTTGATATCGTCTCGGTCGGCGATATTGTCACCGTGTGGGTGGAGAAAGTGGACGTCCAAAAAGGAAGATTATCGCTCACCATGCTTCCGAACGCTTAAAAGCGAAAAGAAGATGCGCCGGTCATGCGCGCATCTTCTTTTCATTGTAAAAAAACCAGCATTCATTTAGCAGTTTAATTTCACTGCGCCTTTTCTCGCAAAAAGCTCTCCGTATTTGGTTTTGAAACCATACCGGCACACAAACGCCCCCTTGTTCCTGAATGCTGAAACAAAACCAATCCCCCGCACTTTTTACTAAAGTATATGCTATAATAACTTGTCATGTGAAAAGAAAAGCGCGGGTGCCCGCGGCATCTATTTTCATTATGAGTAAGGGGGCTTACGGCCATGGATAACAAGGAACTGCAAGGTCTTGTGGAAAAAATATCGATGGAGTATTTTCACAAACCTTTCCGGCATGCAGCCTCATTTAATCCCCGGCTGCGGACCACCGGGGGAAGATATTTGTTAAAAAGCCACAATATCGAAATCAATAAAAAATATTTAGAAGAACTCGGGGAAAAAGAACTGATCGGCATTATCAAACATGAACTTTGCCATTACCATCTTCATCTGGAAGGGAAAGGATACCGGCACCGGGATGCGGATTTCAAACAATTGTTAAAGGAAACGGACGCGCCCCGCTATTGTACCGTCCTGCCGAGTAAAGCAGCTTCCCGCCCGTCCCGCCGCCCGTCCCCGCGTTACGAATATGTCTGCAGGGAATGCGGCATCCTATACAGAAGGCAAAGAAAGGTCAACACCAACCGGTACGTTTGCGGAAGATGCGGCGGCAAACTGGTGCTGCACAAAATGTATGCTGAACCGGGCCGGAAATAATGGGCATGGAGCATCTTCGAAACAAGCTTTAAAAATAAATTTCAAAACAGGGTTGACACCTTCGTGTCCCGTCATTATAATGTTAAGAGTCGACAAGATGTTGCTTGTTATTCCGCAGTAGCTCAGTGGTAGAGCAATCGGCTGTTAACCGATCGGTCGTAGGTTCGAATCCTACCTGCGGAGCCATTTTGGGGAAGTACTCAAGTGGCTGAAGAGGCGCCCCTGCTAAGGGCGTAGGTCGCGTAAGCGGCGCGAGGGTTCAAATCCCTCCTTCTCCGCCATACATACAAAGCAGTAATCGCGGCCCGTTGGTCAAGCGGTTAAGACACCGCCCTTTCACGGCGGTAACACGGGTTCGAATCCCGTACGGGTCATTTAAAACTTATCATATCATCAGTGGTTCCGTAGTGTAGCGGTTATCACGCCTGCCTGTCACGCAGGAGATCGCGGGTTCGATTCCCGTCGGAACCGCCATTGGGCCATAGCCAAGCGGTAAGGCAACGGACTTTGACTCCGTCATGCGCTGGTTCGAATCCAGCTGGCCCAGCCATTTTTGAGCCATTAGCTCAGTTGGTAGAGCATCTGACTTTTAATCAGAGGGTCGCAGGTTCGAATCCTGCATGGCTCACCATTTATCCGCGGGTGTGGCGGAATTGGCAGACGCACCAGACTTAGGATCTGGCGCCGCACGGCGTGGGGGTTCGACTCCCTTCACCCGCACTGTTTAGTATGATATGCGGAAGTAGTTCAGTGGTAGAACATCACCTTGCCAAGGTGGGGGTCGCGGGTTCGAATCCCGTCTTCCGCTCCATAAAAAATGATTGACATCCACAAAACCCTTTGATATAATGTAAAGGTGTCAAGTTAATAACGCGGTCGTGGCGGAATGGCAGACGCGCTAGGTTGAGGGCCTAGTGGGAGTTAAATCCCGTGGAGGTTCAAGTCCTCTCGGCCGCATTTACGCGCCCATAGCTCAATTGGATAGAGCGTTTGACTACGGATCAAAAGGTTAGGGGTTCGACTCCTCTTGGGCGCGCTATTTTTCATGCAAAAAAAGATCGGTTTCCATCTGCATAAAAAGCTTAAAAGCTTATCGAGCAGTTGAAAACTTTATAAAAACAGGCATTGGTTTTATAGTTTTTTGGGCCAGGGAAAAGCGGGAAATAGCTCAGCTTGGTAGAGCACATGGTTTGGGACCATGGGGTCGCAGGTTCGAATCCTGTTTTCCCGATTTGCATGCGGGTGTAGTTTAGTGGTAAAACCACAGCCTTCCAAGCTGTTGTCGTGGGTTCGATTCCCATCACCCGCTCCAAATTTTATGTTGACAGTGACTTGTTATCATGCTATACTTAATAAGTTGCTGCTTGAAATTGTTCCTTGAAAACTGGACCAAACGAAACGTCAAATTCTTTTTGAGCTTTTATCAAACATCTTTACTGAGAGTTTGATCCTGGCTCAGGACGAACGCTGGCGGCGTGCCTAATACATGCAAGTCGTGCGGACCTTTTAAAAGCTTGCTTTTAAAAGGTTAGCGGCGGACGGGTGAGTAACACGTGGGCAACCTGCCTGTAAGATCGGGATAACGCCGGGAAACCGGGGCTAATACCGGATAGTTTTTTCCTCCGCATGGAGGAAAAAGGAAAGGCGGCTTCGGCTGCCACTTACAGATGGGCCCGCGGCGCATTAGCTAGTTGGCGGGGTAACGGCCCACCAAGGCAACGATGCGTAGCCGACCTGAGAGGGTGATCGGCCACATTGGGACTGAGACACGGCCCAAACTCCTACGGGAGGCAGCAGTAGGGAATCTTCCGCAATGGACGAAAGTCTGACGGAGCAACGCCGCGTGAGTGAAGAAGGCCTTCGGGTCGTAAAACTCTGTTGCCGGGGAAGAACAAGTGCCGTTCGAACAGGGCGGCGCCTTGACGGTACCCGGCCAGAAAGCCACGGCTAACTACGTGCCAGCAGCCGCGGTAATACGTAGGTGGCAAGCGTTGTCCGGAATTATTGGGCGTAAAGCGCGCGCAGGCGGCTTCTTAAGTCTGATGTGAAATCTTGCGGCTCAACCGCAAGCGGTCATTGGAAACTGGGAGGCTTGAGTGCAGAAGAGGAGAGTGGAATTCCACGTGTAGCGGTGAAATGCGTAGAGATGTGGAGGAACACCAGTGGCGAAGGCGGCTCTCTGGTCTGTAACTGACGCTGAGGCGCGAAAGCGTGGGGAGCAAACAGGATTAGATACCCTGGTAGTCCACGCCGTAAACGATGAGTGCTAAGTGTTAGAGGGTTTCCGCCCTTTAGTGCTGCAGCTAACGCATTAAGCACTCCGCCTGGGGAGTACGGCCGCAAGGCTGAAACTCAAAGGAATTGACGGGGGCCCGCACAAGCGGTGGAGCATGTGGTTTAATTCGAAGCAACGCGAAGAACCTTACCAGGTCTTGACATCCTCTGACCTCCCTGGAGACAGGGCCTTCCCCTTCGGGGGACAGAGTGACAGGTGGTGCATGGTTGTCGTCAGCTCGTGTCGTGAGATGTTGGGTTAAGTCCCGCAACGAGCGCAACCCTTGACCTTAGTTGCCAGCATTGAGTTGGGCACTCTAAGGTGACTGCCGGTGACAAACCGGAGGAAGGTGGGGATGACGTCAAATCATCATGCCCCTTATGACCTGGGCTACACACGTGCTACAATGGATGGTACAAAGGGCTGCGAGACCGCGAGGTTAAGCCAATCCCAGAAAACCATTCCCAGTTCGGATTGCAGGCTGCAACCCGCCTGCATGAAGCCGGAATCGCTAGTAATCGCGGATCAGCATGCCGCGGTGAATACGTTCCCGGGCCTTGTACACACCGCCCGTCACACCACGAGAGTTTGTAACACCCGAAGTCGGTGAGGTAACCTTTACGGAGCCAGCCGCCGAAGGTGGGACAGATGATTGGGGTGAAGTCGTAACAAGGTAGCCGTATCGGAAGGTGCGGCTGGATCACCTCCTTTCTAAGGGGAAAAGCGTAGGGCGCTCGTTCATCGGCGTACGGATTTCGAAGTCTTCGACTGAGATAAAGGAAACACGATGAGCCTTAAAGGCGAATCGATGCCCGCTTATCGTAGGGAGAAGACGTAGAAATACGCTAGCCGATAGCGCCCGGAGCTAGACATAAAAGGAAAACCTTCGGTTTTCCGAAATTAAGTTTGGCGTTTCCGTTTTGTTCAGTTTTGAAGGTCCAATCCTTCAGTATGTGTTCTTTGAAAACCGGATAGGAGAAATAAACCAAGTAAACCGAGAATCGCTTATTTTTGGATTTAAACCTTTTATGGTTAAGTTAGAAAGGGCGCACGGCGGATGCCTTGGCACTAGGAGCCGATGAAGGACGGTACAAACACCGATATGCTCCGGGGAGCTGTACGTAAGCTTTGATCCGGAGATTTCCGAATGGGGAAACCCCCTGTCTTTAATCGGACAGGATTCCTGCCTGAATCCATAGGGCAGGAAGGGCACACCCGGGGAACTGAAACATCTCAGTACCCGGAGGAAGAGAAAGCAATTGCGATTTCCCAAGTAGCGGCGAGCGAACAGGAAACAGCCCAAACCGGAAGGCTTGCCTTCCGGGGTTGTAGGACACTCATATGGGAGTTACAAAAGAACGGGGTAAGTGAAGCGGCCTGGAAAGGCCTGCCGGAGAAGGTAAAAGCCCTGTAACTGAAACTTCGTTCTCTCCCGAGTGGATCCTGAGTACGGCGGGACACGAGGAATCCCGCCGGAATCCGGGAGGACCATCTCCCAAGGCTAAATACTCCCTAGTGACCGATAGTGAACCAGTACCGTGAGGGAAAGGTGAAAAGCACCCCGGGAGGGGAGTGAAAGAGATCCTGAAACCGTGTGCCTACAAGTAGTCAGAGCCCGTTAACGGGTGATGGCGTGCCTTTTGTAGAATGAACCGGCGAGTTACGGTCTCATGCAAGGTTAAGCTGAAGAAGCGGAGCCGCAGCGAAAGCGAGTCTGAACAGGGCGAAAGAGTATGAGGCCGCAGACCCGAAACCAGGTGATCTACCCATGTCCAGGGTGAAGGCAAGGTAACACTTGCTGGAGGCCCGAACCCACGCACGTTGAAAAGTGCGGGGATGAGGTGTGGGTAGCGGAGAAATTCCAATCGAACTTGGAGATAGCTGGTTCTCTCCGAAATAGCTTTAGGGCTAGCCTCAAGCGGAGAGTTTTGGAGGTAGAGCACTGTTTGGACGAGGGGCCCTCATCGGGTTACCGAATTCAGACAAACTCCGAATGCCAAAAACTTATGCTTGGGAGTCAGACTGTGAGTGATAAGATCCATGGTCGAAAGGGAAACAGCCCGGATCGCCAGCTAAGGTCCCAAAGTATACGTTAAGTGGAAAAGGATGTGGCGTTGCTTAGACAACCAGGATGTTGGCTTAGAAGCAGCCATCATTCAAAGAGTGCGTAATAGCTCACTGGTCGAGTGACGCTGCGCCGAAAATGTACCGGGGCTAAACGTATCACCGAAGCTGCGGATGGACACCGTTTGGTGTCCGTGGTAGGAGAGCGTTCTAAGGGCGTTGAAGCCGGACCGGAAGGACCGGTGGAGCGCTTAGAAGTGAGAATGCCGGTATGAGTAGCGAAAGAAGGGTGAGAATCCCTTCCACCGAATGCCTAAGGTTTCCTGAGGAAGGCTCGTCCGCTCAGGGTTAGTCGGGGCCTAAGCCGAGGCCGAAAGGCGTAGGCGATGGACAACAGGTTGATATTCCTGTACCGCCTCTTCACCGTTTGAACGATGGGGGGACGCAGGAGGATAGGGCAAGCGCGACACTGGTTGATCGCGTCCAAGCAGTTAGGCCGGTGCGGAGGCAAATCCTTCGCGCCAAGGCGGAGCTGTGATGGCGAGGGAAATTAAAGTACCGAAGTTCCTGATTCCACACTGCCAAGAAAAGCCTCTAGTGAGGTGAAAGGCGCCCGTACCGCAAACCGACACAGGTAGGCGAGGAGAGAATCCTAAGGTGAGCGAGAGAACTCTCGTTAAGGAACTCGGCAAAATGACCCCGTAACTTCGGGAGAAGGGGTGCTTTTTGGGGTGTATGCCCCGGGAAGCCGCAGTGAATAGGCCCAGGCGACTGTTTAGCAAAAACACAGGTCTCTGCGAAGCCGCAAGGCGAAGTATAGGGGCTGACACCTGCCCGGTGCTGGAAGGTTAAGGAGAGGGGTTAGCCGCAAGGCGAAGCTCTGAACTGAAGCCCCAGTAAACGGCGGCCGTAACTATAACGGTCCTAAGGTAGCGAAATTCCTTGTCAGGTAAGTTCTGACCCGCACGAAAGGTGTAACGATCTGGGCACTGTCTCAACGAGAGACTCGGTGAAATTATAGTACCTGTGAAGATGCAGGTTACCCGCGACAGGACGGAAAGACCCCATGGAGCTTTACTGCAGCCTGATATTGAATTTTGGTACAGCTTGTACAGGATAGGTAGGAGCCTTGGAAACCGGAGCGCCAGCTTCGGCGGAGGCATCGGTGGGATACTACCCTGGCTGTATTGAAATTCTAACCCGCACCCCTTACCGGGGTGGGAGACAGTGTCAGGCAGGCAGTTTGACTGGGGCGGTCGCCTCCTAAAAGGTAACGGAGGCGCCCAAAGGTTCCCTCAGAATGGTTGGAAATCATTCGCAGAGTGTAAAGGCATAAGGGAGCTTGACTGCGAGACTTACAAGTCGGGCAGGGACGAAAGTCGGGCTTAGTGATCCGGTGGTTCCGCATGGAAGGGCCATCGCTCAACGGATAAAAGCTACCCTGGGGATAACAGGCTGATCTCCCCCAAGAGTCCACATCGACGGGGAGGTTTGGCACCTCGATGTCGGCTCATCGCATCCTGGGGCTGTAGTCGGTCCCAAGGGTTGGGCTGTTCGCCCATTAAAGCGGTACGCGAGCTGGGTTCAGAACGTCGTGAGACAGTTCGGTCCCTATCCGTCGCGGGCGCAGGAAATTTGAGAGGAGCTGTCCTTAGTACGAGAGGACCGGGATGGACGCACCGCTGGTGTACCAGTTGTCTTGCCAAAGGCATCGCTGGGTAGCTATGTGCGGAAGGGATAAGTGCTGAAAGCATCTAAGCATGAAGCCCCCCTCAAGATGAGATTTCCCACAGTTTAACTGGTAAGATCCCTGAAAGATGATCAGGTTGATAGGTCCGGGGTGGAAGCGCGGTGACGCGTGCAGCTGACGGATACTAATCGATCGAGGACTTAACCAAATAGAAAAGCGAAGGTGCCTTGTTTAGCCCCGACAAGCGAATGTTCTGACCGGCATGGAGCCGTCTTTTGGCTCCGTGACGGGCAGGTGATTCGACCTCGAGGGGCTAGGCACCGGAGCTAGACAATAGAAAAGCGGAAGCGCCTTGGTCATCGGCGTATGAACTTCAAGGCCCCCGCCTGAGATAAAGGAAACACGACGAGCCCTAAAGGCGAGTCGATGCCCGCTTATCGTAGGAAAGGGGGACGGGAAGTTCACTAGCCGATAGGCGCTGGAGCTGGACAATTCTCAAAGTTAGAAGCAGAAACGCATTCTCAGTTTACAGTTTTTTCTCCCATCCGGTTTTCAGGGAATACAATTATTTCTCTTGATAAATAACAGCAACTGTGTTATACTATTTCTTGTCATTAAGGTCCGGTGGCGATGGCGGAAAGGTCACACCCGTTCCCATCCCGAACACGGAAGTTAAGCTTTCCAGCGCCGATGGTAGTTGGGGGTCTCCCCCTGCGAGAGTAGGACGCTGCCGGGCCTGAATATATTATTATCGCGGGGTGGAGCAGTCTGGTAGCTCGTCGGGCTCATAACCCGAAGGTCGCAGGTTCAAATCCTGCCCCCGCAATCGATCCAGAACAAGCAGCGGTTTGCCTGCTTGTTCTTTATATTTTTTTATCGTGTTTTTGCGTAATTGCCCAAAATCGGTTAAACTAGAATTGGATTGAAGCATCCTTAGGAACATTCCTAAGGTTTTTTTTATAAGGGGTGCCGTACTTGGGATTGACGGCAATTTGCGATAAAGTTGTAGAGGAGAGGCGGCAAATGGGAAATTATCGTTTCATTTCCAACAGCCCTGAAGAGACTTTTTCTTTCGCGGAAAAAATGGCTGCCCATCTGAAACCGGGGGATGTCCTTCTGCTGGAGGGTGACCTGGGGGCAGGAAAAACGGTTTTTACAAAAGGGATTGCGAACGGGCTGGGCATTCGCCGTACCGTGAACAGCCCGACTTTTACCATTATAAAGGAGTACCGGGGGAAACTGCCGCTGTATCATATGGACGTATACCGTTTGGAGGATGCACAGGAGGACCTTGGTTTTGATGAATATTTTGAAGGTGATGGCGTGACGGTTGTGGAGTGGGCACATTTTATCAAAGATTTGCTGCCTGAGAGCTATTTGGAAATCCGCATTTTCCGCTTTGAAGGAGACCGCAGGCTTATTGAAGCGGAACCGTTTGGGGTCCGTTATGTATCATTATGTGAGGAGATTTTTGGATGAAAGTTTTGGCAATCGATACTTCAAATGAAGTGCTGGGCGTTTCATTGGCCGATGATCATGTTGTGCTGGCCGAATATATGACAAACTTGAAAAAAAATCACAGTGTTCGCGTGATGCCGGCTGTGCAGGAGGTCATGGTGGCGTGCGGGATAAAGCCGGCTGAGCTGGATAAGATTGTGGTGGCAAAGGGGCCCGGATCTTACACCGGCATACGGATTGGCGTCACGATCGCAAAGACGCTGGCCTGGAGCCTTCAAATTCCATTGGCGGGGGTTTCCAGCCTGAAGTTGTTGGCGGCGTCCGGCCGTTATTTTGACGGGTATATTTCCCCGCTTTTTGATGCGCGCAGAGGGCGGATTTATACCGGTTTGTACCGCTATGAAAACGGGATTTTGCAAACGGCAGTGGAAGATTGCAATATATCATCCGCTGAATGGGGCACCCGGTTAAGTGCGCTGGGGGCGCCTGTGTTATTGATCGGCCAGCATGTTGCCCTTCATCAAGCCGTTCTTGCGGAAAAACTGGGAGACAAAATGACGGTAGCGGATTGGACCCTGCATAACCCGAGGCCGGGCGAACTGGCCAGGCTCGGGATGGATGAACCGGGCGCGGAGATACACACTTTCGTTCCAAATTACATACGGTTAGTAGAGGCAGAAGCCAAATGGCTTGAAAAGCATAAACGGGAGAGTCATTAAAAATGGAAAAAACGGGGAAAATAACGCTGCGGAAAGCCACGCTTAAAGATTTGGACGGAATATATAATGTAGAGATGCGATCTTTTACGATGCCGTGGACACGTGAAGCATTTTACAACGAACTGGTTCACAATCACTTTGCCACGTATCTTGTGCTTGTCGAGAATGAAAAGGTCATCGGTTATTGCGGCGTGTGGGTCATTGTCGATGAGGCGCACGTGACCAATCTTGCGGTGCTCCCGGAGTACCGGGGCCGGAAACTGGGAGAGACGCTGTTAAAAAATGTGATGGCTTATGCCGCATTGAACCATGCCAAAACGCTCAGCCTGGAGGTACGCGTCAGCAATATAGTTGCGCGCTCCTTATACAGGAAGCTCGGATTTCGGGAAGGCGGCATCCGGAAAGGCTATTACACGGATAATTATGAAGACGCAATTGTGATGTGGGTGAATTTATAAATGGAAAAAGATTTGTTGGTATTAGGCATAGAAACGAGCTGCGATGAAACGGCTGCAGCTGTCATTAAAAACGGGACGGAAATTGTTTCCAATGTGGTCGCTTCCCAGATTGAAAGCCACAAACGGTTCGGCGGGGTGGTGCCGGAGCTTGCATCCCGCCACCATGTCGAGCAGATTACCATTGTCATTGAGGAAGCGATGCAGCAGGCAGGCGCGGCTTTTAAAGACCTGGATGCGATTGCCGTGACAGAAGGGCCCGGGCTTGTGGGTGCGCTGCTTGTTGGCGTCAATGCTGCAAAGGCGCTCAGTTTTGCGCATCAGATTCCACTTGTCGGCGTCCACCATATTGCCGGCCATATTTATGCGAACCGGATCGGGCATGAGATGAAATTTCCGCTGCTTGCGCTCGTCGTTTCGGGCGGGCACACGGAGCTTGTGCTGATGAAGGGCCATGCCGAGTTTGAAGTAATCGGCGAAACGAGAGATGACGCGGCAGGGGAAGCTTATGACAAAGTGGCGCGGACGTTGAACCTTCCTTATCCGGGCGGTCCGCAGATTGACCGGCTTGCCCATGAAGGAAAGCCGGATGTTGATTTGCCGCGATCCTGGCTGGAAGGGACTTATGATTTCAGTTTCAGCGGGCTTAAATCAGCCGTCATTAATACCCTCCATAATGCCGCGCAGCGCGGGGAAAGCATTCGGCCTGAAGATATGGCTGCAAGCTTCCAGCAAAGTGTGATTGATGTATTGGTCGGTAAAACTGTGGAGGCGGCAAAAACGTTCGGCGTCAAAGAAGTGCTGGTCGCCGGCGGTGTTGCCGCGAACAAAGGATTGCGCGCTGCCCTTTCAGAAGCATTCCGGGATCTTCCTGAAGTGGACTTGCGCATCCCGCCGGTCCAGTTATGCACAGACAATGCGGCGATGATTGCCGCATGCGGGACGGTGCTTTTTGAAAAGGGAAAAAGAAGCGCCCTTGATTTAAATGCTTATCCCGGGCTGGACATTGAAAACTTTTAAAAAGGGTTGTGAAAAACCGGTGTATGGGAATCGCCCATACACCGGTTTTTTTGGAGATATGCAGGGGAATTGTGCACAATCTGTGGAAAAGTTGTTGATAAATGATTGGACTTGTGCAAAACTTTTAAATTTTTTTCCGGACAGGTTGTGGGTATTGTGGATAAATCTGTTGATAATTGTGGATTTTGTGGAAAAACGTTTTAAAAAGCAAGAAATCAATATACCGCCTGTGTATAAATCTGTGCATGGCACGCGATGCCAAAAATAAAAACCTGTGCAGAACATTTCCGCACAGGTCCAACATTACTCCGCCAGTTCGGCCCACTCTTCCATCAGCGCGTCCAGCTCCGTTTTCCGCTGCTCCAGTTCTTCTGTCAGCTCGCGGATTTTAATATGGTCCTGGAAGATTTCCGGGTCGGCCATTTTTTCTTCCCTGTCATGAATTTCTGTTTCCAACGTTTCAATTCTAGTTTCAATTTCTTCAATCCTCCGCTTTTTTTGCCGCTCGCGTTTTTTTGCTTCTTTATCCTGCCGATAGTTGTTTTTCGCCGGCTGTTCCGCTTTTACCTTTTCTTGTTTCGCGTTTTCCAGGCGCGCAATTTCCAGCATTTCTTCTTTTTTTTGCACATAATAATCATAGTCACCGAGAAATTCACGGGTGCCTTCCGGCGAGAGCTCCACCACTTTTGTGGCGATCCGGTTAATGAAATAGCGGTCGTGGGAAATGAACAGAATGGTTCCCGGGTAATCAATTAGCGCATTTTCCAGCACTTCTTTACTGTCCAAATCAAGATGGTTTGTCGGTTCATCTAAAATCAGAAAGTTCGCCTTTTCCAGCATCAATTTGGCGAGGGCAAGCCGGGCTTTTTCGCCGCCGCTTAAGGATGAGACGGTTTTTAAAACGTCATCGCCGGAAAAAAGAAAATTCCCGAGTGCCGTGCGGATTTCTTTTTCTGTTTTCAGCGGGTATGCATCCCATAATTCCCGGAGGACCGTTTTATTGGAAGATAGGTCGGCCAGTTCTTGATCGTAATAGCCGGTCATAACGCCTGAGCCGTATTCGATCGTGCCGGATATCAGCGGGATTCTCCGTATAATCGACTTCAAAAGCGTTGATTTGCCGATGCCGTTCGGGCCGACAAGGGCAACGCTGTCTTGTTTTTTAACTGAAAGATGGATGTTTTTGGCAACCGGCTCCCCACCGTAGCCGATGGCAGCATCCCGGACATGAAGGACTTCGTTCCCGCTTTGTTTGGCAATTTCAAACGAAAACCGGGCGGATTTTTCATCGCCAAGCGGCTTGTCCATCAATTCCATTTTTTCCAGCTGTTTCCGCCGGCTTTGTGCCCGCTTTGTCGTGGTGGCCCGGGCAATGTTTTTCTGGATGAATGCTTGCAATTTCGCAACTTCTTCCTGCTGCTTTTCATATTGCTTGACTTCCCGTTCGTACTGGGCGGCCTTTTGTTCCAGGTACCGGCTGTAGTTGCCGTGGTATTTTTTGATGGAATGCCTTGAGATTTCATAGACCTGGTTGACGACTTTATCCAGAAAATAACGGTCGTGGGACACGATCAGAATGGCGCCTTCATAGCCTTGTAAATACTGCTCCAGCCAGGTGAGCGTTTCGATATCGAGATGGTTTGTCGGTTCATCCAAAATTAAGATATCCGGCTTTGTGAGCAGCAACTTCGCCAATGCAAGGCGTGTTTTTTGCCCGCCGCTTAACGTCCGGATCGGGGTGCTGTAGTCGTACTGGTCAAAACGGAAGCCATGCAGAACGGACCGGATATCCGCTTCGATCTGATATCCGCCTCCATCTTTAAAGCGTGTCTGCAAAGTATCATAAGCGTGCAGCACTTTTTCATACTCCGCCCGGCGGTTATAAATCGCGGGGTCGGCCATTTTTTGTTCATATTCGCGGAGCTGTTTTTCCATATCCAGCAAATCTTTAAAAACCGACATCATTTCGTCCCAAATGGACAAATCTGATTCGAGCCCGGCATTTTGGGCAAGATAACCGATTTCGACACCATTCGGCACAATGATGGAACCTTCGTCATAAGAAAGCTGGCCGGCAATGATTTTCAGCAGGGTCGATTTTCCGGCCCCGTTTCTCCCGACCAAAGCGATCCGGTCTTTTGTTTGGATTTCTAATTTTATATCCGATAAAATAAGTTCAGCGCCATAATATTTTGTGACTTGTTGAACTTGCAGCAACATCATCGTTATGTTCACCTCTATATCATTGTAAGTGTACAGGAAGGCGAACTGCAACTCAACCGGCGTGATCGAAATTTGTCAAAAAACTTTTCACATAAATCCGTAAAAACCCATGAAAAAAATGCTCATTTGTGATATATTTAACATAGTTGGAGAGAGAAAAAGACGCATGCAGACATTTTTTAAAACATATTTTTTCTTTGTTCAGATAGGAGTAATATTATAATGAGGAATGGCAGCGCTGCCATTCCGGAATGGACGCACGATTGGAACCAGCAGCACGAAAAATTTAAGCTTTCAACTTGGGGGATTTCACATGAAGGATGAATCAGTAAAAATACCGCAAGCCACCGCAAAACGGCTTCCATTATATTACCGGTACCTGAGAAATTTATATACACTCGGCAAGCAAAGGGTATCATCGGCGGAACTGAGTGAAGCGGTGAAAGTCGACTCCGCCACGATACGCAGGGATTTTTCCTACTTCGGGGCACTTGGGAAAAAAGGTTATGGTTATAATGTAAAATATTTATTGTCTTTCTTCGGCAAGACGCTGAACCAGGATGAGATCACAAATGTAGCGCTGATTGGCGTGGGGAACCTCGGTACAGCCCTTTTGAATTACAATTTTTCGAAGAATAACAGCGCGCGGATTGTTATGGCATTTGACAATGACCCCGGGAAGGTGGGGAGCCATGTTGGCAATGTGCCTGTTTACAGCATGGACGAATTAAGAGAACGGCTTTGCGCGGAAGATGTAACGGTCGTGATTCTAACGGTCCCCGCTTCCAGTGCGCAGGCGGTGACAGACGAGCTTGCCAGTACGAATGTAAAAGGCGTTTTAAACTTTACGCCTGCCCGGCTGAACGTGCCGCCGGATATCCGTGTCCATCATATTGACCTGGCCGTGGAACTGCAGGCACTGATCTACTTTTTAAAACATTATTCAAATGATGAAGAAAATTTGAAAGAAACAAAAGAGCCGGTTGCGAAGCCATAGCCAAAAAGCTTTTTTTCCGTTATCATAATGGGTACAGGGGGTGGCCCGTTTGAAAACGGAATGCAGGCGCAAATGGAAATGGCCGGGTTTGGCTCTGGCGTGCAAAGGGAAAAGGGCGGATTCCACGCCGGCACTTAAAGGAGAACGGCGATGAATGCGAAAAAAATGCCGGTTACCGGACATATCCAGGAATTGAGAAAGCGGTTAATCACCGTTCTCATTTTCTTTCTGTTCGCCCTGGTTGTTGGCTTTTTTACCGCAAAGCCTGTTATACGTTATTTGCAGCACGCCGAAAATGCCGGCATGTTCATGATGAATGCCTTCAGGGTAACCGATCCCATTAAGGTTTTTATGGAAGTTTCGGTTGTGATCGCATGCCTGTTGACCCTGCCGGTGATTTTGTACCAGCTTTGGGCGTTTATAAGCCCGGGGCTGTATGAGAAAGAAAAGAAACTGACATTAAGTTACATTCCTGTTTCCATCCTGCTTTTTATAGCCGGCGTTTCTTTTTCCTATTTCGTGCTTTGTCCGCTGATGGTGAATTTTATGATGGGCTTGTCAAATGAAATGGGCATTCGTGCGGTGATCGGGATCAGGGAATATATTCAGTTTCTGCTGGAAATCACGCTTCCGTTTGGCTTTGTGTTCCAAATGCCGGTCGTGGTCCTGTTTCTGACCCAGCTTGGCATCATTACGCCGAGGCTGTTGAAAAAGGCAAGAAAATATGCGTATCTTGCTCTGATTGCAGCAGCCGGCATCATTACCCCGCCGGACGTGTTTTCGCAGCTGATTACCTTTGTCCCACTCGTTTTGCTGTATGAAGCGAGCACGCTGATTTCGAAAATGGCGTACCGCAATGCCCAAAAAGCGGCAAAAGAAATGCCAATGGATGAACAGACGATTCCTTCTGAATAAGAAAGCCGTTTTCCGGACGGAACCGGAAAAACGGCTTTTATTTTTTCACTGAGTTTTTCAGCTTGAAATGGAGAAAGATCAGCCTGATTCCGGAACCCAGATCCAATGTTGCAATCAACAGCAGTAAATAAGAAAAAAAGCCCCAGCCGCCCACTTGTACCTGCTGAATGGCAAAATAAGTGAACAAGGCCCCGAGCAGGCAGTTTACAATTCCTGAAAAAAGTGGTCTCATCATAGAAGTCCTCCAATTGAGCTGTAAATTTCATGTACGGATGTCTGCAGAACGGACGGGTGCAAAAGCAGCCTCACGACCACAATTGTGTTCATGGAAACATGCGCAAACATGGAAACGGTGATCCGGTTTGTTTTCTCATATAAATAAGCGAGCGTCAGCCCTAAAAGGGAATATAAAAACAAGTGGCTCGGTTCGGTATGCGCGAGCCCAAAAATAACCGAGCTGACAATACCGGACAAAAGAAAAGAAAAGCGCCTGCGCAGCGTGCCGAAAATGATTTTCCGAAAGACGATTTCCTCGAGAATCGGCCCGGCGATCGAGCTGATGAGGATGACAAGCGGAAATCTTTCAATCAGCGCCATGATTTGCTGCGTATTGTTGGAGGCAGCTGGGGCACCGAACAATGATTCAATGATAGCGGCTGCAGTCTGGGCAAAGAAACAAAGAAAGACGCCGCTTATTGCCCATATGGCGGATGGCGCGGCCGGAAGCGGTTCGGCCCGGTCTGTTTCTTTTTTTGCGGCTTTTCTTAAAAAGTACAGGACGATGATCAGCCCGATGATAAAGCTGATGACGGTCCAAAGCGGGGGCGTCAATGTCCGCATGCTGTCTGCCGGTTCGTGGAAAACGTTCACCCCGGCATAGTAGAGCAACGGATACCCGATGGCGCCGGACAGCAGCATAAGGATGTACGTCACGAGAATATACACATACTCTTTTTTCACGCGCTCTTTTCCTTTCTTGCCAGTTCAAAGTTTAAAGGATCGCAAATTCGTCCAATATGTTCATTGTACTATTGAACCGGGCGGGGTTCAAATGCCGTGCGCCGGGCCAGCCTTTTCAGTTGCATATCCGGATGGTGATCAAGCATACTTATAAAGGGGCAAGCGGCTGAAACGGAGGCGCGCAACCGCCATCCTTTGACAGGGCTCTTTAAAGAGTGCAGGACCCGAAAAAAATAAAAAAAGTTGGATGAGAAGACTTGCAAAAAAGCAAGGAATTATTTATTATAATAAATGTGTTAGCACTCAACTTATGTGAGTGCTAATATTGGCCAAAATTTTACATAATACGAATTAAGGAGGTTGTTTCACGTGTTAAAACCACTGGGTGATCGCGTTGTCATTGAATTAGTTGAATCGGAAGAAAAAACAGCAAGCGGTATTGTCCTGCCTGACACGGCAAAAGAAAAGCCGCAGGAAGGCAAAGTAGTGGCTGTCGGTTCCGGGCGTACCCTTGATAACGGTGAACGTGTTGCCATCGATGTAGCAGCAGGCGACCGCATCATCTTCTCGAAATATGCCGGCACTGAAGTGAAATATGACGGAAAAGAATACTTAATTCTTCGTGAAAGCGATATTCTGGCGGTTGTGGAATAAGCCTGGCTTGTTGAAACATAGAAATAACGATATGACATGAGGAGGTTTTATAAATGGCAAAAGAAATTAAATTCGGCGAAGAAGCCCGCCGCGGTATGCTTCGTGGTGTGGATAAACTGGCAGATGCTGTAAAAGTGACATTGGGCCCGAAAGGACGCAACGTCGTTCTGGAAAAGAAATTCGGTTCTCCGCTGATTACAAATGACGGTGTCACGATCGCAAAAGAAATTGAACTCGAAGACGCGTTTGAAAACATGGGCGCCAAACTTGTCTCCGAAGTGGCCAGCAAAACGAACGATGTAGCTGGTGACGGTACAACCACTGCGACCGTTCTGGCCCAGGCAATGATCCGTGAAGGCCTGAAAAACGTAACAGCAGGCGCAAACCCGGTTGGCATCCGCAAAGGGATTGAAAAAGCGGTTGCGGCTGCTGTCGAAGAATTAAAAGCCATTTCGAAACCAATCGAAGGCAAAGCTTCCATCGCCCAAGTTGCTGCAATTTCCTCTGCTGACGAAGAAGTTGGCGAATTGATCGCTGAAGCAATGGAACGCGTGGGCAACGACGGCGTCATTACCATTGAAGAATCAAAAGGCTTCTCAACGGAATTGGACGTTGTGGAAGGGATGCAGTTTGACCGTGGCTATGCATCGCCTTACATGGTAACAGATTCCGACAAAATGGAAGCTGTTCTGGATAACCCTTATATCTTAATTACAGACAAGAAGATTTCCAATATCCAGGAAATCCTCCCTGTTCTCGAACAAGTTGTCCAACAAGGCAAACCACTGTTGCTGATTGCGGAAGATGTTGAAGGGGAAGCTCTTGCAACACTCGTTGTCAACAAACTGCGTGGCACATTCAATGCAGTTGCGGTGAAAGCGCCTGGCTTCGGTGACCGCCGCAAAGCGATGCTCGAAGATATTGCAACCCTGACAGGCGGCGAAGTGATCACAGAAGAACTCGGTCTTGATTTAAAATCTGCAACAATTGACCAGCTCGGCCGTGCCGGAAAAGTGGTTGTTACAAAAGAAACAACGACAATCGTGGAAGGGGCAGGCGACTCTGCTGCAATTTCTGCACGTGTAAACCAAATCCGCATGCAATTGGAAGAAACAACTTCCGAATTTGACCGCGAAAAATTACAAGAACGCCTTGCAAAACTGGCTGGCGGCGTAGCAGTCATCAAAGTCGGTGCTGCGACAGAAACCGAATTGAAAGAACGCAAACTGCGCATTGAAGATGCTTTGAACTCTACGCGTGCTGCTGTTGAGGAAGGCATTGTAGCAGGCGGTGGCACGGCGCTTATCAATGTCATCAAGAAAGTCGCTTCCATTGAGGCAGAAGGCGACGTTAAAACAGGCATCAATATCGTTGCACGCGCTTTGGAAGAACCTGTACGCCAAATCGCGGAAAATGCCGGCCTTGAAGGTTCGGTTATTGTGGAACGCCTGAAAAAAGAAAAAGTCGGCATTGGTTACAATGCAGCCAATGGCGAATGGGTCAACATGATTGAAGCGGGTATCGTGGACCCGACGAAAGTAACCCGTTCCGCTCTTCAAAATGCTGCATCTGTTGCTGCAATGCTGCTTACAACAGAAGCGGTTGTTGCCGACAAACCTGAACCGCCGGCACCTGCAGGCGGCGCACCTGACATGGGCGGTATGGGCGGCATGATGTAATAAGCGCCTGAAAATGCTGGTATAACAACCTTTACAGACGTTCAATCCTTGTACCATGTCCATGTTTCGGTTCATGTTTTAGACCATCTGTTTTCAAAGAGGCTCCCGTGAAGTGACCGGGCGCCTCTTTTTTTATACCCTTTTTGCGAATGTTTGCATGCGGATAGGATGTTGGCCTATCAAGAGCCGAAAAGAAAGCGGCATAAGATGTAAGCGTGGTGATCGCGGAATGAAGGGAGTGTATAAACCGTGAGTAAAGTGATTGCGAAATGGAGGCATACCCGTAAGCCGTGATGATGGGGGGGAGAGGCAAGCGGCAAACGTGAGCGTGGCGGCCGCGGAATGAAGGGTCTGGGCGGGTTTACAGGAAAACGAAGGCTTAGGCATGCCGGCCCGGTTATTCCGCGTGTTCACGGAATACCCAGAGCCTTGTGCCAAGAAAATTGACGGCCATCCCTGCCAGCGTGGCGATGATCTTCGCATATAAAAGCGGCCAGCCCCACTGCTGGTGAAAGAGGAAAAGCAGAAGGGAAGTCAGCGCATAGACGATTAAATTGACGGCAATAAACCGTGAAGCCTCGCCCCATGTTGCTTTTTTTCTTACTTGAAACGTCCAGAACCGGTTCAGCAAATAACTGTTTGCCATGCCGGCCGTATAAGAGCAGGCCTGTGCAACAAGATAAGGCACATGGAATGATGTGAGCAGAAAAAATACGAGAAAATCAACAAGCGTATTTCCGGCGCCGACAATGCAAAACTTAAGAAAAGCGGCATATTGTTTGAGCATGGGTCCAGCAAACCTTTCGTAAGTTGTGTTTTCAAGTTTTCATTGTATCACTGTTTTGGCTTAAGGCGAAAGAAGATTTCCCGTCTTTATATAAATTCGTTTCAATAGTATAGCGCGGGCGCCTTTTGACTTCTTTAAAAATTTTGCCGATGTATTCCCCGATCAGCCCTACCGCCATCAACTCCAGGCCGCCAAGGAGCCAGATAGAGATGATCAGGGAAGCCCAGCCGGAGACGGTATGGCCGGCAAGTTCCTCTATAAGGGCATAAAGGCCGACAAAAGCACTTAAAATAAACGTGATAAACCCGAGGGCCGTCACAAAACGGACCGGGGTTATGCTGAAAGACGTAATGCCATCCAGGGCAAAAGCGAGCATTTTCTTTAACGGATATTTTGATTCCCCGGCCATCCGCTCTTTCCGGTCGTAATACACTTTTGCGGAAGGAAACCCGAGCAAAGGGATAATCCCGCGCAAAAACAGATTCGCTTCTTTATATTTTAAAAGTTCCTCCAATGCCCTCTTGCTCATCAGCCGGAAATCAGCATGGTTCGGCACCAGCTGAATCCCCATTTTTCCCATCAGCCAGTAGAACCCTTCCGCACTTGTCCGTTTGAACCAAGTGTCCGTTTCCCGACTGTCGCGGACGCCGTATACAATATCATAGCCTTGCCAGTATTTTTCCATAAATGCCCGGATCGCCCGGATATCATCCTGCAAATCGGCATCAATGGAGATGACGCAGTCGGAATGCTCACTGGCGACCGTTAGCCCTGCAAGCAGCGCATTCTGGTGCCCGGCATTGCGCGACAGTTTGATGCCTTTTACAAACGGATGGCGGGCCGAAGCGGATTCAATGATCTGCCAGGTTTTGTCGCGACTCCCGTCATCGACAAACAAGAGCGTGCTGTCTTTTGCAATCAGTTTGGACTGGATCAGGGATTCGAGCACCCCGGACAGCTGCTTCATCGTTTCATGCAATACGGCTTCTTCATTATAACAAGGAACAACAATCGTTAATTTCGGATATTGACTCATTCTACAGCATCTCCTTTACCAGCATGATGCTTATTTTGCTTCGTATAAATAAATGGTCCACGCCGAGTCGGCATTTCGGAAAGTTTTTAAAAACCGCAAATGCTCTTCTTCTGCGTTTTGGATCGGGACAGCCGAGAAAATATACCGCCCGCCAAGCGCTTTAAATGCTTTTGTGTCGATGTCAAGATGATGGATTTTGATGCCGCTGTTTTTCCGGAACTCATAATGCTTGCCCAGTTCGCTGACAAAAATATAACAGCGGTTTCCCCATTGGTCAAAATACGTTTTTAATTGTGGGCTTTTATCCAGTTCCCCGGCAATGATTTTCCGGAATTTCCTTTTATAAGACAACGGATAATAATTATTGTATGAATCTAAGGTGTAGAAACCGTTGTACTGGGCAATGGCCGGATAGATCCCGATGCTGGCAACACGGTAAGCGCTTTTCGGTTTTCCGATGTAGCGGCCGATTGCGTGAAACTGGCCCGTCGCGTAAAACTGGTTGAACGAAGGTTTCCCGGCAAAACGGTAATAAATTTCAGGGTTAAACGCAAACAGGACAACCACCTGGGCGATGAGGCAAATTTTTACGAATGCCTTCCACTTTCTGCCGCGTTTCCAAAGAAACCATGCCCCCGCCGCAAACATCGTATAAATGATAAGCGGCCGCAAAAAATGAAACCGTGCAAAGTTAAACGTATTCAGCAGGCTGATCTTTTCTTTTAACGGTTCCCATGCCTTGTTGAACCAGAAAGCATACCAGAGCGATAAAACGGCATTCAGAATAAAAAGCTGCACATACCGTTTTTCCTTTCTCCATGCTTTTGTTTTATAAATCAGCCACATGGCGATAAAAGAGAACGGCAGAATGACAAATGTGTGCACGGTCATATCATGTGTATGCCCGAACACATAATTTTTTAACGCAAGCCGGAGCGTGTGCCAAAAGCCGAGTTTTGAGCTGACAAAATCATTCCGGCTTGTCGGCTCATGGGAAAAGACAAGGGAATACACAAGCCGGTATTCAATCCCTAAATACAGCACCAGCATCCAGCCGATTACAAAAAAGAACTTCCAGTTGCGCTCCCGTTTCACAAACATATCCCGTATCCACAAAAGCCCCATCGCCGCCAGAAAAAAGAAGAACCCGAGCACAAAGCTGGAATAAAAAGGCAAAAGGGTCAGCGCCAGCCACTCTTTCCATGTGGCCTGCCGGTTCCGGATATTTAAAAAAGCCCAAAGCGCAAGCGGCATCCCCAATGTGCTTAACATGCCGGACGGCCAAAACGGGGTCATCGCAAAAGCAAGAGAAACCCATACCCTGATAAAGTACCCGTTCTGCTCTTGAACAAAATGCCGTTTTAGCAACAGGTACATTCCTAAAAAAGCGAAGACCCTTGTAATCGTCTGGCTGAATGTATAAGCCACAACCGAAGGGAACAGGGCGTAAAGCCACTGGATTCCGCTGAATTCTGTCCCGAACGCATTTCGCGGCAGCCCGTTCATAATTTGTGGAATCGTCGCATTCAGAGGGCCGAACAGCTCCCCGCTGCGGTCGAGCACCCGGTACCAGGCGATATTCGAATCCAGGTTGTCGTGGACTCGGATATGCATATTGCCGCCAAGTATAAACATTGGCGCAAGATAGACGGCCAGCATCCATACGGCCAGCCATAAAGCCTTTCTTTCTTTACTGATCTTCATTCCGGTCTGACACCATCCCGTTTCTATTTTTGGATGTATTGTTCCTTCTCTCCATAAACACGTTTAAATAGACGCGGGCAACCAGGGAAAAGTTCACATAAAAAAATACAGGCAAAAATGATGCGGGGTTTAAATCATCGGCCCGTTATTAATGATATAATAAAACCAGCATAAAATGGCATTCGATGCCAGGATGAAGGGAAGAAGCTGCCATGATCATAAAAGATGTGCAAGTGCATTACCGGAACATTCCGCTGCTCGTTCCGTTTAAAACAGCATTGCGGCAAGCCAATGAAATTGACAGCATTGAAGTGGAAATCACACTGGACAATGGCATAAAGGGCACAGGGGCAGCTGCGCCAACCGTTGTCATTACAGGCGATTCAACCGAAAGCATCATGTCTGTTGCGGCAGGGCCTGTCAAAGAGGCACTGTCCGGGCATGACTTGCGTGATTTCCAGGGCGCCCTGAAAAAAGTGCAGCGGTGCTGTACGGGCAACACAAGCGCAAAAGCTGCTGCCGACATTGCACTTTACGATGCATACAGCAAATGGTTGAACATTCCGCTGTATGCCTATCTTGGCGGGCAGAAAAATCTCCGGACTTCCATGACAATCGGGGTGGATACGCCCGAAAAAATGGCGTGGGATGCGGAAAAAAGCGTGGAAGCCGGTTTTCATCTGTTGAAAATCAAGGTCGGCACATATCCGGAAATCGATCTCGAACGGATTGAAGCGGTCCGGCGTGCTGTTCCGCCTGATGTCAAACTGCGCCTTGATGCCAATCAGGCGTGGGAACCGAAGCAAGCGGTGCAAATTTTACAAGAGTTGGAAAAAAAAGATTTCGGAATTGAGTTTGTCGAACAGCCGGTACGTGCCGATGACTGGGAAGGGTTAAAGTTTGTAACGGAAAGAACAAAGCTGCCGGTCATGGCAGATGAAAGCCTGTTTTCGGCAAAAGACGCGCTGAAATTGATCGCGGGCCGATTTGCCGACCTGATTAATATTAAACTGATGAAATGCGGCGGGATTTCTGAAGCGTGGAAAATCGCGGACATTGCAGAAGCAAACGGCGTGAAATGCATGGTCGGCAGCATGATGGAGCCTTCTCTTTCTGTGGCGGCAGCTGCCCACTTTGCGGCCGCCCATCCGAATGTGGCCTATATGGATCTGGACGCGCCGCTTTGGTTGTCCGAAGAACCGGATCATTTAACCTATGACGGCGAGGACGTCCTGCTCTCTGACCAGCCCGGCATCGGCATCGTCCAGCCTGTGTAGGTTATCCATAAACTTCCGGCATGAAACATTTTGCCGGAAGCCATCTTTCGTGTACAATAAGGATAATTTAAAATGAACGGAGGATGCGATGCAATGGGTGCCCGAAAAGCGTTAATCAATATTGATTATACAAATGACTTTGTAGCTGACGGCGGCCGGTTGACATGCGGCAAACCGGGGCAGCAGATTGAAGAAAACATTGTGGCGCTTACGAAGTCATTTCTTGAAAACGGCGATTATGTGGTCTTCGCGATCGACTGCCATGAGCAAGACGATCCTTATCATCCGGAAACGAAATTGTTCCCTCCCCATAATCTCAATGGCACGCCCGGCCGCGAGCTGTACGGGAAACTGCAGCCGCTTTTTACAGCGTGGAAAGGAAAGAAAAATGTGCATGTCATCGATAAAACCCGTTACAGCGCTTTTTGCGGGACGGATCTGGAGCTCAGGCTGCGGGAGCGGGGGATAGAAGAAATCCATTTATGCGGGGTGTGCACTGACATTTGCGTTCTGCATACGGCAGTGGATGCTTACAATAAAGGGTTCAAGCTGGTGGTCCACGAAAACGCGGTGGCAAGTTTTAATCCGGACGGGCACAAATGGGCATTAAGCCATTTTAAAGGTTCGCTCGGAGCGGAAGTGCGGTAAACCCATTAGGTAGGAGTGATTCGAAAGCATGCGTTATAAAGATGACAGTTTAGCGCTTCACACAGATTTATACCAAATCAACATGGCGCAGGCCTATTGGAAAGACGGCATCCACAACCGGAAGGCGGTGTTCGAAGCATTTTTCAGAAAAATACCGTTCGGGAACGGCTACGCCATCTTTGCGGGGCTTGAGCGAATTGTAGATTATTTGAACCACTTTCACTTCACTGAAGAAGATATCGCCTATTTGCGCAGCACCGGCCATTACAGCGAGGATTTTTTGCGGTACTTGTCGGAAATGCGCTTCACCGGAACATTGCGCTCCGTCCGCGAAGGGGAGCTCGTTTTTGGCAACGAACCGCTGATCCAGGTAGAAACGTCTCTGGCTGAAGCGCAAATCATCGAAACCGCCATTTTAAATATCATCAATTACCAGACGCTGATTGCGACAAAGGCTGCGAGAATCCGGTCGGTGGCCGGCGATGATGCTGCCTTGTTCGAATTCGGTTCACGGCGCGCCCATGAATTGGATGCTTCCGTGTGGGGAACGCGGGCGGCTTACATTGGCGGATTTGACGGAACAAGTAATGTCCGGGCCGGGAAAGTGTTCGGCATGCCGACGAGCGGCACGCACGCCCATGCGATGGTGCAGGCATACCGGGATGACTACACCGCTTTTAAAAAATACGCGGAAACGTATAAGAACTGCATTTTTCTTGTCGATACATATGATACACTGGGTTCGGGCGTACCGAACGCCATCAAAGTGGCAAAAGAATTTGGCGATAAAATCAATTTTCTCGGTATCCGCCTGGACAGCGGCGACATGGCTTTTTTATCGAAAAAGGCGCGGGAAATGCTCGACGAAGCGGGGTTTACGGATGCGAAAATTTTTGCATCCAGTGATTTGGATGAATATACGATTTTCCATTTAAAAGCCCAGGGCGCGAAGATTGATGCATGGGGCGTCGGGACGAAACTGATTACCGCATTTGACCAGCCGGCGCTCGGTGCGGTATATAAAATGGTATCCATCGAAGACGGGAACGGGGAAATGCAGGATACGATTAAAATTTCAAGCAATGCCGAAAAAGTGACAACACCGGGGCTGAAAAAAGTATTCCGTATTTTAAACAAACGGACAAACAAGCTGGAGGGCGACTATATTGCCATGCAGGACGAAAATCCGGCAGCGGAAAAGCGGCTGAAGATGTTTCATCCTGTCCATACCTTTATCAGCAAATATGTCACAAACTTTGAAGCCATCCATATTCATGAAACCATCTTTGACAAGGGGCGGCTCGTATATGAACTTCCGCCGCTGGATGCGATCAAACAATATGCGAGAGATAATTTGGACCTGTTGTGGGACGAATATAAACGCATTCTCAATCCAGAAGAATACCCGGTCGATTTGAGCCAGAAATGCTGGGACAACAAAATGCGCAATATAGAAGAAGTGCGGCAAAAAGTGATGCGGTTTGAAGAAGATTAAATGATGATGGCGGTTTTTCCCATCTGTTTTGTGGCAATAAGACAGTAGATGCGGATAAGGAGGATAAAAAATGGACGCAATGCAAAAAAGAATTGTGGAAGAAATGAAAGTAAAACCGGTCATTGACCCGAAAGAAGAAATCCGTAAAAGTGTTGATTTTTTGAAAAGCTATTTAAAAAAATACCCGTTCCTGAAAGGATTCGTGCTTGGTTTATCGGGCGGCCAGGATTCCACTTTGACAGGGAAGCTCGCGCAGATCGCCATCAATGAAATGAAAGAAGAAACCGGCAACCAGGAATATAAATTTATTGCGGTACGGCTGCCATACGGCGAACAGAAAGATGCGGACGATGTTGAATTGGCCGTCCAGTTTATTCAGCCGGACAAGGACATTACCGTTAATATTAAACCGGCTGTCGATGCAAGTGAAGCTTCTCTGGCAAAAGCGGGCATCGTCCTTTCCGACTATGCAAAAGGAAATGAAAAAGCGCGTGAAAGAATGAAAGTCCAGTACAGCATTGCTGCGATGGAAAATTGCGTCGTGCTTGGGACGGACCATTCTGCGGAAAATGTAACCGGATTTTTCACGAAATACGGTGACGGCGGTTCAGATCTTGTGCCGATTTTCAGGCTGAATAAGCGCCAGGGGAAAATGCTGTTAAAAGAACTCGGCTGCCCGGAACGCCTTTATATGAAGACGCCGACTGCCGACCTCGAAGACGAGCGCCCGCAGCTTGCCGATGAAGTGGCATTAGGGGTAACCTATGATGACATTGATGATTACCTGGAAGGCAAAGAAGTTTCCCCGAAAGCAAAAGCCACCATCGAGTCCTGGTATGTAAAAGGGCAGCACAAACGCCATATGCCGATTACGATTTTTGATGATTTTTGGAAATCATGATAAAGCCGGCCTCCCAAAGCGGTTCCAAGTGCAGGAACCCGGCAAAATTTTTGGCCGCGAGTGAAAGCAGCCGGCTTCCAGGCGAAGGAAGCAAAATTTCTGTGAAAAGTGAATATAGAGGGCTTCCAGATGAAGGAAGCGGGAAAATTCCGCCGGGAAGGGAGCACAGGGACCCGGCTGAGTAGTCTCACCTATTTAAAAAAATCAGGCCGGAATCCTGCTTGAAAGATCAGGTTCCGTTTTTTGGATAAAAGTACATGGGGGAAATTCAATGGCAAAAGCATTCGATGTGAAAGATATAGAAAAAATTGTGGTTTTGGATTTTGGCAGCCAATATAACCAGCTGATTACGCGCCGGATCCGCGAATTTGGCGTATTCAGCGAACTCCATCCGCACACTTTGACAGCGGCAGAGATCAAGGCCATGAACCCGAAAGGCATTATTTTCTCGGGCGGCCCGAACAGCGTCTATGATGAAAATGCCTTCCATGTTGACGAAGAAATTTTCAACCTTGGCGTGCCGATTTTGGGCATCTGCTACGGCATGCAGCTTATGGCAAAAAAATATGGCGGCAAAGTTGAACCCGCCAGTCAGCGTGAATACGGAAAAGCAACGATTCATGTCGAAAACGGGGGCCGGTTATTTGACGGGCTTCCGGAAGATCAGGTGGTTTGGATGAGCCACGGGGATCTTGTGACGGAAGTACCGGCCGGATTTACGGTAGATGCAAGCAGTGACCACTGCCCGATTTCTGCAATGAGCAACACGGACAAACATTTGTATGCCGTCCAGTTCCATCCGGAAGTACGCCATTCTGTTTACGGCAATGAACTTTTGCGCAATTTTGCTTTTAAAATTTGCGGCTGCAGCGGAACTTGGTCAATGGAAAACTACATCGAGATGGAAATTGAAAAAATCCGGCAAACGGTAGGGAACAAGAAAGTGCTGTGCGCCTTAAGCGGCGGGGTTGACTCTTCCGTTGTCGCGGTATTGATCCATAAAGCGATCGGCGACCAGCTTACTTGCATCTTCGTTGACCACGGCCTGCTCCGGAAAGGGGAAGCCGATAGCGTCATGAAAACTTTCTCGGAAGGCTTCCATATGAACGTCATCAAAGTCGATGCAAAAGAACGGTTCTTGAAAAAATTGGAAGGTGTCTCAGACCCTGAGCAAAAGCGGAAGACTATCGGTAACGAGTTCATTTATGTGTTTGATGATGAAGCGGCGAAATTGGAAGGGATTGAGTTCCTTGCCCAGGGCACGCTTTATACGGATATTATCGAAAGTGGGACCAAAACCGCTCAGACAATCAAATCGCACCACAATGTCGGCGGCCTTCCGGAAGATATGCAGTTCACCTTAATCGAGCCGCTCAATACATTGTTTAAAGATGAAGTGCGTGCGGTCGGGACCAAACTCGGCATCCCGGATGAAATCGTTTGGCGCCAGCCGTTTCCGGGTCCGGGCCTCGGCATCCGCGTGCTCGGCGAGATTACCGAAGAAAAATTGGAAATGGTGCGCGAATCCGACTATATTTTGCGTGAAGAAATCAAAAAGGCCGGGCTAGATCGCGACATTTGGCAATACTTTACGGTGCTGCCGAATATCCGCAGCGTCGGCGTTATGGGTGATGCCCGCACATACGATTATACGATCGGCATCCGTGCTGTCACATCCATCGACGGCATGACTTCCGACTGGGCGCGCATCCCGTGGGAAGTACTTGAAAAAATTTCAACTCGCATCGTGAACGAAGTTCCGCACGTCAACCGCGTCGTCTACGACATCACGAGCAAACCGCCGGCAACGATTGAGTGGGAGTAGGAACAGGAAAACGGCGATCCTAGGAATATTAAGGGATCGCTGTTTTTTTCTATGTCAGCTCAATTAAATAGCGAAAGCATTCTTTTAACTTGATTTCACCACCAGTTATTTCACTATACTTTTTCAGTTGGGGTTTTCAATATATTTCTCAAAAATTAATTCAAAATGGTCTGCTGCCCCAAACCCGGAAATAGGAGGGGCAAATATTTGAACCACCCCCCAACCTTCCGATGCATTTTCCTCTATAATTTGTCTGTAGTCGACTTCCGGTTGTCCTTTCCACCGATTGATTTTTATCTTAACAAATTTATAACGGTACATTATTCTTCCTAAAATTTGTAAAAAATGATTTATTTTGTTTTTCGAAGCAAATATACTTGTACTCCAGCATAAATGGCACAACCAATCATAAGAATTGGAAATTCTATTCCAGTGCTTTTGGTTTTAAACCAATCCACAAGGGACCATATGAGTAAAATCAAAGTATAGTAGCTAAATGCTAGTCTTGCTGCTTTTCCGGAATGATCCTTTTCCATTTCATCCATTTTTCTCATTTTCATCTTTCCTTTTAATAGTTTTATTTATCGAATCAAAAATAAACAATTCATCTATCCTTACTTCTAAAATTTGTGAGATGAGTACCGCTAAACGAAGAGAAGGGTCATATTTGCTATTCTCAATAGCATTTATGGTTTGTCGTGTGACATTACATTTTTTTGCCAACTCTTCCTGCGACATCTGCTTCTTTTTCCTGTATTTTTTAATGTTATTTTGCATATAATCACCAATTAGTGTAAAAAACTTTTTACATCTGTACTGGCATTATTGTATCCCCTTACAAACAAAATGTCAAATATTTTTTACACAATAATTTCTAAAGCATCTTATTTTACATTTTATTAAATATTATTTATTTTTCGGATATGAAAATATAATATAGAGATTGCTAGGGGGATTGGTGGCCATACAGTAATAAAAATGAAGGGAGGGATACAGATGCAATTATTGTTGAAAGGTCAACTTCTTAAATCATAAAGTTCAAAGGCAGTTATGGTTTTAGTTGCCGCTACAGCTGTTACTTTAGCCATTCTAATTTTTAAAAGATGGATGTAATTGAGATTCTGCATCGTGCAGAGATGATTGCACCGAGATGGGTTGTAAACGTAATTAATGCTACTGGTTCTGTATTAGCCATTGTTACTCTGCTGAGAGGATGGTCTGCCCATTGCAGTTCTTGAACAATTAATAGATTTGAGGTGAAAAAATGCTTGATATTCAAAAATGGAAGGGAAATCCCTGGTTAGTGTTGACGATTCTTTCGTTTGGTTTTTTTATGACTCAATTGGATTTACAAATTGTTAACATTGCGATTCCGAATTTAATGGAAACATTACATGCATCCATTAATGAGGCGCTATGGGTTCTAAATATATACATATTGGTGCTTGCCGTTTTTTTAATTACGGCCGGCCGTTTTGGCGATCTATTTGGTATACGACAATTGTTTTCAATTGGAATTGTCCTTTTTACCATCTCTAGTTTGTTATGCGGACTTTCCACAAGCCCTTTGGAACTCATTGTATTTAGGGCTATAGAAGGACTTGGTGCAGCTCTGCTTTTACCGCAGACAATGACATTTATTATACGATTATTTCCTTCCGAGCGTCGTGGAACGGCCCTTGGAATATGGGGAATGGTAGGTGGAGTTGCTGCTGTTGCAGGTCCGAGTTTAGGCGGATTCATAGTCAGTGTGTTAGGCTGGCGCTGGATTTTTTATATAAATGTTCCAATCGGAGTATTGATTTTTATATTCACTTATCTATTTGTCCCGGAAATCCGAAATTCAGCAAAACAACAGCTTGACTTGATGGGGGGTTCTCTTGGTTTCTTTATCGTGTTTATTTTTAACCTATGGATTAATTGAAGGCCAACACTTTAAATGGTCCATGTACATTGTCGGCATTCTTATTATTTCCGTAGTTATCTTTATCATATTCTATGTTCAACAAAAATTGCGTCAGAAGCGGGATCCGTTAATTCCATTTGCTTTGTTTGAAGATCGTAATTACACGTTAATGAATGTGGTAGGAGTCTTTTTTTCTATTGGCGTCCTTGGGTTAATGCTGCTTCTCTCGATATATTTTCAGTCCATTTTGGGATATGATGCATTTAGGGCGGGACTTACGTTAGTTCCTGCATCACTTATTTCCATGTGTGTATCTCCATTTGCCGGAAAATTTTCAAATAAAATAGGTGGGAAATACCTTGTGCTTGCAGGATTAGCGCTGACCCTGATCGGGATGATATGGGTTATTTTTATCATGAATGGCCATAACTATTGGGTGCAATTTATGTTGTCGATGGTGATTACTGGGTTTGGAAACGGGTTATTAATTTCACCGACGGCAGCAGTTGCCGTGAAAGAAGTGAAGGATGAAGTTGCAGGTGCAGCATCCGGGGTGATGAATACTGTCCGCCAATTGGGAACAGTTGGAGGCAGTGCGGCTGTTGGGGCTTTATTACAAAATAGAATTTCTGCCATGAATCATGGTTCGGAATTTGAATCGGTCTTTGATATTTCAACAAAATTTGGCGGCCATTTAAGTGGTTATTTAACAGCATTGCGTGAAAGTTTATTATTGCCGATGGCTGCTATTGCTTTGGCTTGTATAGCATGCGCTTTTGTACGAAAAAATGCAAAGCGACTTTCAACCAACGAATTAAAATAAATTTTCTTTATATTTAATTATGCTATGTATAGGTGAACCTCCCAGTGTGAGATGTTAATCCTAAAACTATTTTAACCCACTGAGGGTGCGGTTCACCTGTTTTTGTTTCTTTGGGGGGCCAAAGTTGGGGCGTCCATACAAAACGGAAGAAAAACCTTAGAACGTGTTGCAGGACAGGATACCTCTGAACGTAGCGCCGCTGAAGGAAGATTTTTGCGAAGGTAAGCACAGGTGCGGGTTAAGCCTTATTCGAACATGCTTTCAGGAGACCAGTGAAACAGTAGTAGCCCTTCAGTTTCTCAAAATGAATCTGGAGGGAAACCTCAGGGCTATTTTTGAAATATTTGCACTTTACTATTTTATATTTTAAAACTGGGCTTGTATCTGATTCGTTCAGCAAGCTCCAATTATTTATTTTTTGATCCGGTCTTAAAAAAAACAATATAGATTAATAACAATAGAAAGAACAAAGCTTGAATGATTTTTGTTACAATATGTATTTCAGGATTGAAATTTAAATCAAAAAGGATATTGGCAATAACATATACTCCTGTTATGATTATCAATGATTTTAAGAACCACTCCATAGAATACCCACTCCTATATCCTTATTCTCTCAAAGTAATAAGGTTACCAATGCTCTTGCAGCTGTTCCAGCTAACCAACTAGGTACACCCATATTTTTTAATTGAGTTGTTAGTGCATTCGTTATTGTGCCCTCAAAGTCTACCACAATATTAAGGGTCTTCATTACAAATTCGTAACTTAAATATTTTTTCAGGGTACTTTTCGAGCCTTTTGAAATAGGCAGTTTATTAACATAATTCCTTACAGTTCTATCCCATGAGATTCTACCAATTTTTTTGAGTTTTTTTATCATGGACTTTGCCGCTACTTTAGCTGCTTTCGATTTCACGCCAAATGTTGTAACAACATGGTTTTCAGTGTCTTCTCCAGATAAACTTGATTGAATCCCATTTACAATGTCTGTCTCAGCAATTCCATGAGCTTGCAATTCATTTTGTAACTTTAATAAGTTTTGAGTTTCAGTATTTGTTAAATGAACATTTTCTTGCTGATTAGATACTTCTGCTGCTTTTATATGAGTTGTAAAAGGAACAGACACACTAAACAAAATAGAACTCGCAACTGTGACATGAATAATTTGCTTTTTCATTATATCCCCTACCTATTTAGTTTTATTGCTTCATAACACAGTTTATTATATCTCAGGTTTACGGGTATTTCATTAAGTATTGCATTTAATGTTGCAATTTAGGCACCTAAAAAGTTTTATGAATACACAAAAATCTGCTTGACGTTTACAAGGAAGCATTTATAATGATAAATGGATGTATAAATGATAATGATTTTCATTATCATTAGAAGCAAAAAGTCCTACGGTGTGATGTCAAGGGTTAAAAACAAGTGAATTGGAAATTTTGTTGGCTCTATGTCATAAAAATGGCAATACTGAACTAAGCCTCCAGATAATTGGAATAATCTGGAAGTTTTCAAGTTCAGGCTATCGATGATGGTTACCTGGTTACCTCATCGCGTCACCTTCTTTTTCGGCGCATAAATTTGATCGTTGCGGAGCAGCGCATCGATCAGGCGCACCAGTTTTCTTGCCGTTAAGACGAGGGCGCGTTTGTGTGAGTGCTTATGCACCTCACGATATTTCTTTTGGTAAAAGGCGCGGTACTCAGGTTCGTGTCGCCGGACCAGATTGGCAGCCTCAACCAGGTAATACCGGAGATAACGATTGCCTGTACGCGCAAGCATTTTGTCATCAGCCTCAAAATCACCCGATTGGTGGCGGGGCCAGAACAATCCGGCAAATTTTGCGATCGCGGCTTGGTCGTCAAAGCGCTCAATGTCGCCGATTTCAGCGAGAATCCCAGCACAGCTCACCGGGCCTATTCCCGGAATGGTCTGGAGGGTATTCGGGATTCCATCAAGAACGCGGGCAATCGCCTTATCCAAATCCTTGATTTGGCGTTTAAGATGCCGGATGATCTCAATAGAACTGCCCAGGACCAAGTCAATCGAATCCTCCACACATTTAGAAAGCCGGTAAGAGGACCGGGCAGCTTTTTGGATGGATGCGGCCAAATCCTCGGGATCGCTAAAGCGGCCATGGCCTTTGGTCTGGAGATACATCGCTAAGTCCTCCAGAGGCATTTGGGCAATTTCATCGAGGCTATAGGCCTCAAGCAAAAATTCCGTTATGGCATGGCCGAAGACCGATGTATCCACTTCAAGGTTAAAGGCACTGAATTTGAAAAACAGATGATTCAAAAATACCTGTTGTTCCCGGGTTAAACTTTGAATCAGGTGATAGCGCATCCGTGTTAACCGTTGAAGGGCAAGGTATTGTTCTGACTGAATCACGGATTTCGGCAATCTCCCGAAACGCAAGCGGTCCGCAATTACCCAGGCATCTTTGGGATCGGTCTTGTCCATCTCGGCATAAGCCTTTTTGAAATTTCTCACCAGCTTCGGATTCAGGGTAAACACCTTTGTACGACGCTGTTTCAGCTCGGGATCTTCATGGAAAAACATTGCCGGGTGCCAACTATACACAGATGTGGCCTCCATGGCGATCTGGATGGTGTCATCCGCCTCCGCATGTTGGAGGATGGTGTCTCTTAACTCAGAGGCACCGGGAAGATTGTTTGTCACCGTTTGGGTGGCTAACGTTTCCCCCATTCCATCCATCAGGCAGGCATCGAGGTTTTTGGAGCTCACGTCAATACCGACAAATAAGGGCATATGATTTCCTCCTCTCTGTATTGGGATCGATGGAATCGGACGCTTCGGGATATCCCCAGATGGCTTGCCGATCTGTCAGCCTCGCGTATGAGAACTCATCCGGGCCGTGGGCTGCCTGGAACTGCTCATTTCCAGCACGGAGATCCGGAGGAACGGCCTACGGGTTAGACGTTCAAGCAAGAACCTGGGGATGCAGACTTTTCGAGTAGTCAGGCTACAAGGAGGGGAAGCATTGACCCAAACGATCCTAAGACCATTATCCGGGAACATCGCGAAGCGTCCAAGTCCGAACTTGTATTCCGGGCTCGCCCGGAATACAAAATCTTATATTCACTTGTCAATGAGCAGCAGAATGAACTGGAAATTGACATCCACTTTGGATTTAAACTTATTATACGAGGAGGAATATTATGGAAAATATGACCGTTTACGCCAAAAATGCAACCGATCCATCCCAAATTCAGTTGATCGAGCATGAATTGAAAAAGATGGACGGGATTGAGCGCGGATTGTCTGATACAAATGACGGAGAGATCAAAATTGAATTTAACCCCGGACAATTGACGCAAAGAGAAATCATCACAAAACATTCATGATCGTCTCTCTCCCAACCCGTGCATGAAAATAGTTCCTTCCCGTCCATATTGGTAAAGACACAAACAGTTCATAATACGTGGCTTTTTTTGGTGGTTCGACCCTGAACACAAAACTGTTTGAGTGAATTTGGTGTTCAACCCTTTGTTAGCTCTTTCCAAATGGAAGGATGACTACGTACAGAAAAATGCTTATTTTCAAATTCACTCACTGTTTGTGATCCTATCTTTATGGAGTGATTGGATGGAAGTATTTATTGAAAGATGTGCAGGATTGGATGTTCATTCAGAAACCATAGTGGCTTGTGTTCTGATTGGTTCAAAGGATGATGAACTAATTAAGGAAACAGAAACCTTTCCGACTTTGACCAAAGATTTATTCCGGTTGTTAAAATGGCTCGAAGACCATGATGTGACCCACATTGCGATGGAAAGTACGGGAGTCTACTGGAAACCCGTGTTCAATATCTTAGAGGACTTCTTCGATATAACCCTGGCGAACGCCCAGAGGATTAAAAACGTACCTGGAAGGAAGACGGATGTTTCTGACGCTGAATGGATTGCAAAATTATTGCGCCATGGATTAATTGAAAAGAGTTTTGTCCCTCCGGTAGATATTCGGGAGCTGCGTGATTTAACAAGGCTGAGAAAGAAATGGATTGGCCACGTAACTTCTGAGAAGAACAGGATTCAGAAAGTATTGGAAGCCTCAAATGTTAAATTAAGTACGGTCATTTCAGATGTGTTTGGGGTTTCAGGAAAAAAGCTGCTCAATCGCCTCATCGAAAAAGGATATGTAGATGTAAAGGATGTTGAAGAAAGAATTCATGGGAAAATGGCTTCGAAAAAGCAGCAGATTGCGGATTCCTTATTTGGAACAATAAACGAGCATCAGCTTTTTCTGATTCGTCAGTCCTGGCAGCACATTGAATATTTGGAATCCCTCATCACCGAAATTGAACAAAGAATTGATGTTTTATTACAGAAATATCAGGAAGAACTTCAATTACTTCTAACGATACCCGGCATTAAGAAAGACACAGCAGCCGTCATTATCGCCGAAATGGGTGTAGATATGAGTCAGTTTCCAACATCACAACATTTAGCATCATGGGCGGGAGTGTGTCCAGGGAACAAAGAAAGTGCAGGAAAACGGTATAGTACAAGGACGGTAAAAGGGAATCCACATATCAAATCCGCCATGTGCGAGGCGGCTTGGGCAGTGTCAAGATGCCGAAACAGATGGTTAGCAGCAAAATATTGGTCATTGGCAGCACGACGAGGAAAGAAAAAAGCACTCGTTGCCACATCGCATCGAATGCTTCGGATCATTTACTCCATGCTTATCAACAAGGAGGCTTTTAAAGAAAAGCAAATTAACTAGTATAACCAAAGTCAAAAAGATTTATACAAAGTTACCTCCCACAGGTAGCTCTGCTTTCTTATTGACTTTTTTCGGTCTTTGTTTAGGTTTGCCTGCTTCCGCCCGTAATATACGAGGAAACCTAGGAAATTATTTTCACAGAAAAATGCAGGAACTGAACGTTCATCTGATCCTAGAAGAATAGGGTAATGCCTGGCAGAGTGCAGCAAGGAAAAACCCAATTTGCCTGTATGGATTCAGGCAAATTGGGTTTCATTTTAACGAACTAAAGGTGTTTTTCATACAAATAGTGATTTACCAATTCTTCTATTAAATCATGCTGGGGATAGTCACCATTAAATTCGAATCGGATTTCTTCAATAAATTTTTCTCCATGATAAACATGAATGGCACCGGTTTGGCTGACCACACTGAACTCCGGTTCAAAGGTATACCCATTATGCTTGATTGCACCCATCCTGTATCGTTTCCTTTCCACCATCATTTTTGGTTTTACCTATAGGATGCTGGAAATTACAAAATGCATGCATCGTAATCATATGGGCTAATGTTCTTCCCTTGTTTCCCAACTTTGGGTTACGGAGAAAAACCTATTTAAATTGATCAGGGTACATTTCCTTTGCCAGTTGTTCTATTCCATCGAGTGTGTTGTAGCTGTAGCCGAAAAGCTCATTATAATCCATCGCGTAAACTTGCTTATTTTTGATTGCTTTCATACTCGATAATTTGGGATTTTCATAAAGAGCCTTTTTGACCTTATCGGCATTGTTTTCCCAATTCAGTACAATCAATACATCGGGATTGGCTTTTACTAATTGCTCTACACTAACAGTCCCCCGCACATTTTGAAATATGTTTTTGAGTTTTAACATACCAAAAGCATTATTGAAAAAAGTTTCATTATAAGCAGAGTAGATGTTGATTTCTTTCGGATCAGACATGTGTAAATAGGCGAATGTCTTCGTTTCTTGAATGCCTGACAGTTCCGATGTAATCTTCTTCTGGCGCGCCTTTAATTTGTTGGAAAATAGTTTTGCTTTTTCCTGGACATTAAAAATTTTTCCGAGATTGTCAATATCTTTATATATTGAGTCATAGGTCCCGCCCGGAATGGATGATTCAAGAATATAGGTATGAATCCCCATATCATTCAGAGAATCAACCGTTCCGACACCCCAGTCGGCATTATCGAATAAGCCGCCGCGACTGACAATTAAGTCCGGGTTTGTCCCAAGCGCCGCTTCTTTTCCGACATACGAATTACTGAGTATCTTTAATGAAGCATAGTCTTTTTCAACCGATTTGTCCGGGGCGCCAAAATTCCCGCCTACCCCGACAATCTTATCTTTCAGGCCAAGATGAAGGAGCAGTTCCGCCGCCGTTCTTGTCGTAACCATCACCCGTTTCGGGGCTTCCTTGAATACCTGATCCTTTTTCTTATATGTAGTGCCGCCCTCTGCTTTTGTATAGTTATGAATCGTCAGCGGATAATTCGACTTGCTTTTCATATTTTTTTCCGACCCGGTCGTTTCCCTGTTCCCGCAACCCGCAAGGACAAGCAGTGCGATGAGGCAACCGGCAAAGATTC
The DNA here is from genome assembly GCF_038593015.1 of Weizmannia sp. FSL W8-0676. Classification (NCBI taxonomy): domain Bacteria; kingdom Bacillati; phylum Bacillota; class Bacilli; order Caryophanales; family Bacillaceae; genus Heyndrickxia; species Weizmannia sp. FSL W8-0676. Next base: position 3,004,399 of record NZ_CP151954.1, on the reverse strand, counting down.
CTTTTTTCATGTCTGTCCATCCTCCTTAAAGTTCGTATGCAAATCCAAGCCGGTTGGTCACAGGATTCACATAAGTTTGACATTTGATTTCATACAATTCCTCAATTAATTCCGAGGTCAGCACTTCTTCCGGTTTTCCATGTGCATATACTTCTCCGCCTTTCACGGCATATAAATAATCGCAATAGGCGACAGCCAGATCCAAATCATGGAGAGCCGCCAGCACACTAATGCCAAATTGCTTGACACAGGAAAGAATTTCGATTTGATGGCGAATATCCAAATGGTTGGTCGGTTCATCGAGAATCATTAAGTCCGGCTGTTGGGCTATGGCACGGGCAAGAATCACCCGTTGCTTTTCCCCGCCTGATAATGACAAATAGCTGCGTGTTTTATATTCAAGCAATTGCGTTTTCCTTAATGCCTCTTCAACAATTTTGTAATCGTCCGGCTGGTCCGATTCCAGTAACTTCTTGTGCGGTGTCCGCCCCAACAGCACCATTTGCTCGACTGTTAAATCAAAATTCATTTCATTGAACTGCCCTACTACGCCTAAATGCCTTGAAACTTTTTTTGCCGAGCTTTTCAGTACATTAAGGTCATCTAAAAAAACGCTCCCATTTTGCGGCACAAGACTTTTATAGATACTTTTGAGCAAAGTTGACTTCCCGCATCCATTCGGGCCTACTAAACCGACAAACTGTTTATCTTTGACAAACACGGACATGTTTTTGATGATCTCTTTCCTGCCTCTTTTTACTTGCAGCTTTTCCGCCGTTAATTCCACTTCCCTCAACCTCCAAATTGATAGCCTTTTTTCACAATCATATAGATAAAGAGTGGGGAGCCGATCACTGATGTAATGATGCCGATGGGCAATTCTACATTTTGGATTAGAATTCGGGACAAAATGTCCGCCCATATTAAAAAGAGCCCCCCTGAAAGGATTGTTGCCGGAAGCAGCTGTTTGTGATCTGCGCCGAAAATACCCCGGCAAATATGCGGAATGATCAGACCAACAAATCCGATTGTGCCGGCATAAGCAACCATCGTACCCGTTATCAATGCTGTGACCACCATGTAGAGCTTGCGGAATAAACTTAAATGAATGCCCAATGTGACGGCAGACTCATCACCGAGTAGCATCGTATTTAACACACGGTGCTGAAAAAGAAAAATCAAAGAGCCGATCAGGACCACAACAGACAAAACCGGCACCTTTTCCCAGCTCGCCGATGCAAGGCTTCCCATTGTCCAGAACGTAACGTCTTTAATCCCTTCTGCATTGTTGGCAAAGTAAATCACAAGGCTGGAAAAAGAACTGCACAATGCTCCGACAACGACGCCTGACAATACCAGTTTTACAGATGTTGCTTTTCCGCCAACACTTGACAAAAGCAATACTGCTACGGATGTTGCCATCGCACCCATAAAAGCGCCAAATGCAATGCTAAATGTGCCAAACAAGGCATTGCTTCCAAACCCGATCAAAATGACAATGGTCGCACCAAGCGTTCCTCCTGAAGAAATCCCGATAATATATGGATCAGCGAGCGGGTTTTGCACAACTGCTTGCATCACAATTCCGCACAAAGAAAGGCCCATCCCAATCAATAAAGCAAAAATAACTCTGGGCATTCTGATTTGATAAATGATATTAAAATAGGAGGAGTTTTCCATCCCTTTAATGTGCCCCATTTTGCCATTTGTCAGGACGTGCAGCAAAACATTCATTGATTTTTCAATTGGTATGTGGACCGTTCCAATTGAAACCGAATAAATGGCGGAAAACGCAATCATACAGATAAGGAGAAAGATAACAGGATAATAAATTTTCCCGATTACACCGTTGCTCGTCCCTTTCAAAAAAACACCTCCTTCAATAAGGTGCCATTATGATTGATTATACCCTTTAAAAGAATTTTTTAGCTGCCCATTAAGAAATATAACCGTGCTATATCCCCCACACGGCCATGTTTGCCCAGCTCCCGCATACCGGCGGATCGGGGCCATCCATTCTGCCGTTCCGAGCATAGAGCATTAACGTTATTTTTTCGCCTGAATACATTAAGGAAAATGGATAAAGAGGTGTAATCATGGATTCAAAATCTTCTTATTATGGATCAGAAATCAAGTGTGAAGAAGTCTCGAACACATTTCCGCCCCAGCACCAGACGAGGCAGCCGGGATTTGAATATTTGATGATTCCCCGTCCTGTTTATGACAATCCCCATTATATTGGAACAGGAAAACTGAACAACAAGGTTGCGATCATTAGTGGGGGTGACAGCGGAATTGGCAGGGCTGTAGCAGTGGCTTTTGCAAAAGAAGGAGCAGATATTGTCATTGCTTATTTTGATGAACATGAAGACGCCAGAGAAACGAAGCAGGCTATTGAGCATTTGGGGCAGCGTTGCCTTTTGATTCCAGGGGATTTGCGCAACAAAAACCACTGTCAGTATGTCATTGCCTGCACCCTTGAAACATTCGGAAAAATAGATGTTCTTGTCAATAATTTAGCGGTTCAATTTGTTCAAAACCGGTTTTTGGATATTAGCGACGAACAGTGGCATACGACGTTTGATACAAATTTGCATCCGTTTTTTTACATGACAAAGGCCGCACTTCCTTATATGACTGAAGGAAGCAGCATTATCAACACTGCATCGATTAACGCCTATATCGGCCGGAAAGATTTGATTGATTATACAGCTACGAAAGGGGCAATCGTCAGCTTTACGCGTGCGCTTGCTAATAACATCGTTGACCAGGGGATTAGGGTGAATGCGGTAGCCCCGGGCCCAATCTGGACACCGCTTATTCCTGCGACTTTTTCTCCTGATATGGTAAAAACGTTTGGAAATAACGTACCAATGAAACGCGCAGGCCAGCCTTATGAACTGGCTCCTGTCTATGTGTTGCTTGCTTCAAGCGACGGTTCTTATATCACAGGCCAGACTATTCATGTGAACGGGGGCGGTTTTGTCGCTTCATAACCGGGATTAGCTTTTGTCCGTATCCTAAAAAACCTGCTGCCAAATGGATTAACCTCCGTTTTGCTACGCTGTAGCTTTTTTACATGCAGAACCAGTGCCCAAACCCTATTCGGTAAGTCCGGATGGGGAAAAAGACGTAAGCGCGATGAGGCAATTCGTTACAGGATGGTAATCTGTTTTGGGCGGCGGGCTTTTTATATTGCTGTAACGGCGGTTGCACGGATTAAGCAGTTGATACCAGCCGCCTCTTTGTTGATCAACAAAATAGGTCCAGCAATAGGTAAACAGATCACGATACAGTTGCAAGGCATTGCGGTCAGATGCGGCTAGCAGGGATGATGCACCGATCGCTTCAGCCATGACCCAGTAATATTTATCACAATCGATCATACGCCCGCCTGGAGCCATGCTGAAAAAAATGCCTCCATTTTTCCGGTCCAAGCCCAAGTGAATAGCGGATTGGAATAAAGATTGTGCCACCGGTTTCCGCCAATTGCCTGGAGCAAGCCGATCTAATAACAGCAACAGCTTGCTCCATTCGATCGAATGGCCGAAAATAAAGCCATAAGGATGAAGCTCACTTTTTGTAATGCCGTAATTGTACGTCCAATCGATCGTCCAATCTTCATGATAGTGCTCCCAAATCAGCCCACCTGACTGGGGGAGAAGGCGAAACATGACCGACTCGGCAATGCGTTCTGCTCTTTCAAGATACCGCTTGTTGCCGGTTGCTTCATACGCTGTCATCATCGCTTCGCACAGATGCATATTGGCATTCTGTCCGCGATAAGGGGAGACTTCTGACCAGTCGGCTGAGATTTCATCAACATACAGCCCCTCATTTTCCCTCCAAAAATGGCGTTCCAATACTTCAAACGTCTCCGCAATCATCGGAAAAGCAGATGATATGCCTGCTTTCGCTGCCATCGCTGCGGCTAACAAAACAAAGGCATGGCCATATGCTCTTTTCACTGAATGGGATACAGACTGGCCCTTTAATTCCCAATAATACCCGCCGTGTTTGTGGTCGCGCTGGTGACGCTGCAAGAACGAAATGCCATGTTCCGCCAGTTCCCGGTACGCTTGGCCGGGCTCCAGCAACGCCGCCACACTGAAAATAAACACAAACCTTGCCTGGCCTACAAGTTGTCTCGTTTCATAATCGCATACTGTGCCGTCATCAAGAAAGCAGTTGATATATCCGCCGGACACTTTGTCTATACAGCGCGGTGCATAAAAGTTTACCGTATCCAAAATATGCTGTTTCAGAAAACGGGTGGATGTAAAATTCGGCAATTTTTGCTCCATCTTCGCATCACTCCTTATAAAAAGTACTTTATGATCCGCTTGCGGCAAATATGAGAGCAGCAAACGGCAATAAGCAGGGGCTTTGCTGCCGGTCTAATGCCGGAACCCGCAAAATATGGAGGCGTACTTTGAGGGGGCTTTTTGTAAACGCCGTAAAAGCAAACCTGGGCTGGGAAAATTTGTGGTGTCCTTTTTTGGTGTCTAACACTTGAAAATGGGGCGGAATATTACTATAATTAATCCCATAAATTTAGTGAGGATTAAAGGGGGAGTTTTATGCTTTTAACAGGGTTAATTTGCGGGGCATTGCTCGGCTTTGTGATGCAAAGGGGCAGGTTTTGCCTGACGGGCGGCTTCCGTGATATGTATATTGCAAAAGACAATCGCATGTTTTATGCGCTGTTAATTGCGATCGCCGTTCAAAGCATCGGAGTTTACGCACTTATTCAGCTTGGCATGATCAAATATGCTGCAGGCACATTCCCGTGGGTTGCTGCTATCATTGGTTCATATATTTTCGGGATAGGGATTGTCATGGCCGGCGGCTGCGCAACCGGGACATGGTACCGTGCCGGCGAAGGGCTTTTGGGCAGCTGGATCGCGCTCTTTGGCTACATGGTCATGAGTGCCGTGATGAAATCCGGCGTGCTTTTACCGGTAACCACTTCCCTTCAGTCCGTACAGCTTCCGAAAAACGCGATTGCAGATACACTGGGGATTAACATTTGGATCATTATCGCAGTCTTTTCCCTGATTGTACTGACCATTTTAATCAGGGAAATGCGGAAGCCGAAAGTGGCGGTTCCGGCGATGAAGGCAAAACGCAAAGGGCTTGCGCATCTTTTGTTTGAAAAACGCTGGCACCCGTTTTTTACAGCAGTACTTATCGGACTTATTGCGATTTTAGCGTGGCCTTTAAGCGAAGCAACCGGAAGAATGGATGGCCTCGGGATTACAACGCCGACTGCCAATCTTCTGCAGTTCCTTGTAACGGGTGACCAAACATTTGTAAACTGGGGCGTTTTTCTCGTGCTCGGCATTTTTCTCGGTTCTTTTATCGCCGCAAAAGCGAGCCGCGAATTTCGTTTTAGAATGCCGGATGCAAAAACGGGTATCCGCAGTTTCTTTGGCGGTATTTTGATGGGATTCGGCGCCAGTGTCGCAGGCGGCTGTTCGATCGGCAACGGCCTCGTCAAAACGGCAATGATGACATGGCAGGGCTGGTTTGCACTGCTGTTTATGATATTTGGCGCATGGACGGCTTCCTATTTCATGTTTGTCCGCCCGCAAACAAAGCGCCAAAAAACCGCGGCGAAAACGGCTGTCACCACTGCATAAGGAGGAATGGAAGATGGAAAAAGTATTGGAAGTCATGGGCCAGGTTTGCCCATTCCCGTTAATCGAAGCAAAAAAAGCCATTGAAGAAATTCAGCCGGGAGATGACCTTGTCATCCATTTTGACTGCACGCAAGCAACGGAAAGTATCCCGCGCTGGGCAGCTGAAGCAGGCCACACTGTCACAAACTTTGAACAACTTGATGAAGCAGCATGGACGATCACAGTCCGGAAAAAATAAATCTTGATTTCTAACGCAGGCTGTCTCACAAGGGGCAGCCTGTTTTTCGGTGCGCCGTGCATGGCTGCTTGGCGCTCGCCGATGAAATTTGAGCAAGGAGAAATCTTGGCTATCGATGCTCGACAGGCTTGTAGTGGGTCTCAAGAAGGCTGGTTTATAAAATCTGCGGCGTTTTCCATGGGTAACGTCTATTTTCACGGAAATCAGCGGAGACCTCTGAAATATAGTCGCGTTTTCACACCCATCTACGTTTTGGGTCAAAAGACGAAAAATTTTGAAATCATCATTTTTGTCGAATTGGTGTTCCCTTCATTTCAAAAATGTTGTATAATAAAAACGGAATAGTTTTAATACTTGAAAAGGGGGAATGGGATGGATAATCGGACAGGGCGCAATGAATATGACCGTCATTGGAAGCGGGTTATTCATTCGCTGTTTGAAGATTTTGTTGCGTTTTTTTCACCAGGCTTGTATGAGATGATTGATTGGGACAAGCCACCTGACGACCTGGATAAGGAGTTCCAAAAGCTGAATCCGGACGGCAAAAGCCGTGACCGGGAAGCAGACGGGCTTTTTAAAGTGTATTTGAAAAATGGTAGCGAACAGTGGATACTTGTCCATATCGAAGTGCAGGGGTGGAAAGATACTGGTTTTGCAGAAAGAATGTTTCAATACTTCTACCGGATTTTTGATGCGTATGATAAAAAGATATTTGCGCTTGTGATTTACACCGAAGATTACTCCGAAACGTATACCCCACCCCGTTATGAATACAACTTTTTCGGGACAAAATTGAATTATGAATACAATGTGTATAAAATAGCGGAACAAGATGAAAATGAATTGTTGCAATCGACTAATCCATTTGCTTTTGTAATCCTTGCGGCAAAAAAAGCCCTGTATGGAAAAACAGCTGCACAGCCAACCAAATTAGAATTGAAAAAGCAGTTGCTCCGGGTTTTAGCTGTTATGAAAGATCGCTTGCAGCTCGATAAAAAGGATTTACTGACACTTTTCATTTTCATGGACCACATGATAAAACTCGAAAGTCAATACCAACAGGAGTTTAACCAGGAAATCAAAAATTGGGAGGGCGGCACGATGATAACGTATGAAGATGAACTAAAGCAAGAAGCAAGAAAAGAAGGAAGAGAAGAAGGTAAACGAGAAGGAAGACAAGAAGAAAAAATTGAAATTACCCGAAACCTTATTAAACTTGGGATACCACTCGATTTTATCAAAAAAGCAACAGGCCTTTCCGAAAAAAAGGTCCTTGAAATAAAGGAGAAGTTGGAAAAGGAATAAGGGCTGATGGCTTTGAAACGGGAGGGTGGCACGATGATAACGTATGAAGATGAACTAAAGCAAGAAGGAAGAGAAGAAGGGAGACAAGAAGAAAAAATTGAAATTACCCGAAACCTCATTAAACTAGGGTCATCCCTCGATTTTATCAAAAAAGCAACAGGCCTTTCCGAAAAAAAGGTCCTTGAAATAAAGGAGAAGTTGGAAAAGGAATAAGGGCTGATGGCTTTGAAATGGGAGGGCGGCACGATGATAACGTATGAAGATGAACTAAAACAAGAAGCAAGAAAAGAAGGAAGAGAAGAAGGGAGAGAAGAAGGTAAACGAGAAGGAAGACAAGAAGAAAAAATTGAAATTACCCGAAACCTTATTAAACTTGGGATACCCCTCGATTTTATCAAAAAAGCAACAGGCCTTTCCGAAAAAAAGGTCCTTGAAATAAAGGAGAAGTTGGAAAAGGAATAAGGGCTGATGGCTTTGAAATGGGAGGGTGGCACGATGATAACGTATGAGGATGAACTAAAGCAAGAAGCAAGAAAAGAAGGAAGAGAAGAAGGGAGACAAGAAGAAAAAATTGAAATTACCCGAAACCTTATTAAACTTGGGATACCCCTCGATTTTATCAAAAAAGCAACTGGCTTTTCTGAAAAAAAGATCCTTGAAATAAAGGAGGAGCTGGAAAAAGAATAAGGCGAATGGTATTGAAACGGGAGGGCGGCACGATGAAACGTATGCGGATGAACTAAGATAAGAAGGGAGAAAAGAAGAATTGCAAAAGCTAGCGGAATTGGAAATACCGATACTGATCCAACAACTAAAGATCAAACGTTCTTCAACTGATCAAGCTTTAACAGATGACACCTTTACATTAGGATGACACGACTTCAGACCAAACAGTTACTAACGAAACCAACACTGACAATGTTCGTTCAGAAGTTGCTCCAACTGCTGTTAGCGTAGTCCAACATGATTCATATGGAAATCCTATTTCGCCAACGTCAACATTAGCAACAACAATTAATTTTCTTAATAAAGGTTACACAACAAATGTACGTATTGCAACGGGAGCGACTTTGGAAGTGGAGCAAAGAATCCATTGTTAACAACGTCTTTTACTCCACCGTTATAATCAGAGGCCGTCTTTTTGCCAATGTTGATCACGAGACGGCCTCTGACTTTTCAAGTTCTGGTTGGTCATAAAACCAATATGCGGATACTGCTGCCTTCCTCCGCAAAATAATATTTGTTCAAAAGCCGTATGCTTAATAGGACACATAAGGTTTGAGGGTAACCTCCATTTTAATGCTCCTTTGTAAAATGAACTAAACATTGCTACTTTGTTGCCGGCTGCAAAAAATCATCATGCAAATGGATGAACTTGTCAATGTAAAAACTTCAGTTCATTTTATATTCTTTATTTAAATAGCGAGATGATTAGCTCTTTCCCAATGAAGATAGCAACTAGCCAAATTATAAGTGCAGACAATTTGTTCAACCGAATCATCCATTTACCGGTTGTGTCTACCCTACCTAACACGCTACCTGCTACAGCTAAACTAAAAAACCATATCCAGGACACACCTATACAGGCTATTGTAAAAACAAGTTTATCTAAACCAGTATAGCTTATTGAATTAGAACCGATCACCCCAATTGTGTCCAATATGGCATGAGGATTTAATAAGGAAACAGAAATTGCAAAAGTCATTTGTTTTTTTGCTGACATCTTACTTTCTACTTGTTCGTCCTTTGAAGGAGCAGATTTCCAAATCGACCATCCCATGTAAATTAAAAATAAAAACCCAATCCCATAAACAATGGTTTGAAGCCATGAAAATGATAAAACAATAACTGAAACACCTAGAATGGCCAAAGTAATTAAGATTGTGTCACAAACTGCTGCTGTGATTACTACTGGTAGAGCTTTTATAAGATTTGATTGCAAAGCACCTTGGTTAAAGACAAAAACATTTTGTGGACCTAAAGGTAAAATGAGACCAAAGGCTAAAACAAATCCATGTAAAAATGCTTCTAACATCTTCTCCCTCCTCGTATAATAAGTTTAAATCCAAAGTGGATGTCAATTTCCAGTTCATTCTGCTGCTCATTGACAAGTGAATATAAGATTTTGTATTCCGGGCGAGCCCGGAATACAAGTTCGGACTTGGACGCTTCGCGATGTTCCCGGATAATGGTCTTAGGATCGTTTGGGTCAATGCTTCCCCTCCTTGTAGCCTGACTACTCGAAAAGTCTGCATCCCCAGGTTCTTGCTTGAACGTCTAACCCGTAGGCCGTTCCTCCGGATCTCCGTGCTGGAAATGAGCAGTTCCAGGCAGCCCACGGCCCGGATGAGTTCTCATACGCGAGGCTGACAGATCGGCAAGCCATCTGGGGATATCCCGAAGCGTCCGATTCCATCGATCCCAATACAGAGAGGAGGAAATCATATGCCCTTATTTGTCGGTATTGACGTGAGCTCCAAAAACCTCGATGCCTGCCTGATGGATGGAATGGGGGAAACGTTAGCCACCCAAACGGTGACAAACAATCTTCCCGGTGCCTCTGAGTTAAGAGACACCATCCTCCAACATGCGGAGGCGGATGACACCATCCAGATCGCCATGGAGGCCACATCTGTGTATAGTTGGCACCCGGCAATGTTTTTCCATGAAGATCCCGAGCTGAAACAGCGTCGTACAAAGGTGTTTACCCTGAATCCGAAGCTGGTGAGAAATTTCAAAAAGGCTTATGCCGAGATGGACAAGACCGATCCCAAAGATGCCTGGGTAATTGCGGACCGCTTGCGTTTCGGGAGATTGCCGAAATCCGTGATTCAGTCAGAACAATACCTTGCCCTTCAACGGTTAACACGGATGCGCTATCACCTGATTCAAAGTTTAACCCGGGAACAACAGGTATTTTTGAATCATCTGTTTTTCAAATTCAGTGCCTTTAACCTTGAAGTGGATACATCGGTCTTCGGCCATGCCATAACGGAATTTTTGCTTGAGGCCTATAGCCTCGATGAAATTGCCCAAATGCCTCTGGAGGACTTAGCGATGTATCTCCAGACCAAAGGCCATGGCCGCTTTAGCGATCCCGAGGATTTGGCCGCATCCATCCAAAAAGCTGCCCGGTCCTCTTACCGGCTTTCTAAATGTGTGGAGGATTCGATTGACTTGGTCCTGGGCAGTTCTATTGAGATCATCCGGCATCTTAAACGCCAAATCAAGGATTTGGATAAGGCGATTGCCCGCGTTCTTGATGGAATCCCGAATACCCTCCAGACCATTCCGGGAATAGGCCCGGTGAGCTGTGCTGGGATTCTCGCTGAAATCGGCGACATTGAGCGCTTTGACGACCAAGCCGCGATCGCAAAATTTGCCGGATTGTTCTGGCCCCGCCACCAATCGGGTGATTTTGAGGCTGATGACAAAATGCTTGCGCGTACAGGCAATCGTTATCTCCGGTATTACCTGGTTGAGGCTGCCAATCTGGTCCGGCGACACGAACCTGAGTACCGCGCCTTTTACCAAAAGAAATATCGTGAGGTGCATAAGCACTCACACAAACGCGCCCTCGTCTTAACGGCAAGAAAACTGGTGCGCCTGATCGATGCGCTGCTCCGCAACGATCAAATTTATGCGCCGAAAAAGAAGGTGACGCGATGAGGTAACCAGGTAACCATCATCGATAGCCTGAACTTGAAAACTTCCAGATTATTCCAATTGTCTGGAGGCTTAGTTCAGTATTGCCATTTTTACGACATAGAGCCAACAAAATTTCCAATTCACTTGTTTTTAACCCTTGACATCACACCGTAGGACTTTCAAAAAGAAAATTCAAAGGGTAACTCCTTATGATTGATTAACCTATGACTATTTTAGAGGAGAATCCCCCATATGTATCCATCCAAATTTGATGGATATTAAACCAACCAAATTTTATAATGAAAATATAAAATGGATGGGAGAAAAAGACATGCAACATTTAGAGTGGAAACCGAATAGGTCGTCTTCAGTTGCTTTATATAAGCAGATTGAAAAGTACATAAAAGATAAGATTATAAACGGAGAATGGACTGTCGGTACAAAAATACCTTCACAGAGGGTACTAGCCGAGACATTTGGGGTGAATCGTAGTACCGTCGTAACAGCATTGGATGAATTAACTGCCCTTGGTTTAATCGAAGGAAAAACCGGGGGTGGGACAAAAGTGATAAATAATACATGGAATCTGTTAGTATCCAACCATCCTCCCGACTGGAACTCGTATGTGAAGGCAGGGAGTTATCAACCCAATTTACCTGCAATTCAAGATATTAATGAAGCAGAATTCAGGCCAAATATCATTCGTTTAGGAACCGGAGAACTTTCACCGGAACTATTACCGTATAAAAAAATGCAAGATGTATTCCAGAGACTTCCTAATAGAATGGCCTCATTAGGATACGAAGAGCCAAAAGGCGACTTGTTTTTAAGACAGCAACTAACGGAACACTTAAAAAAGATAGGGATTAATGCCTCTCCCGCATCGATATTAATTGTCTCAGGAGCGCTTCAAGCATTACAACTGATTTCCATTGGTCTATTAAATAGGGGGTCAAATATTTTACTTGAAAAACCCTCTTACCTGTATTCTGTTCAAGTATTTCAATCTGCTGGTATGAGATTATATGGAGTGCCAATGGATGAGACTGGTCTTCAAACGTCATTAATCAAAAAGTATAAAAAACAATATAATGCTTCCTTGTTATACACGATCCCCTCCTTCCATAATCCAGCAGGGGTACTGTTGACGGAAGAAAAACGAAAGCAACTGATGGCGATATGTGAACAGGAGAGTCTTCCTATTATCGAGGATGATGTTTATCGTGATTTATGGATCGATTCTCCACCCCCAAATCCTTTAAAGAAAGAGGATAAGAATGGAATGGTTTTGTACCTAGGAAGTATGTCAAAAACAATAAGTCCAGGGTTAAGAATTGGGTGGATTGTGGGGCCGGAAGCTGTAATCGAACGACTTGCAGATATAAAAATGCAAACAGATTATGGTTCAAGTTCATTATCTCAATGGGCAGCTGCCGAATGGTTTTCTAGTGGCTTATATGATGAACATATGTGTTATATTAGGGAACAGTTAAAAATTCGTCGTAACGCAACGGTTCGGTCACTCGAGAAACACTTTACCGATATCGCTACGTGGAATTTTCCAAAGGGGGGATTCTATGTCTGGGTCCATCTCACTCCATCTTTATCGATTCGCGAACTTTTTGAAAAAGCATTAAAAGAAGGGATATTACTTAATCCGGGAAATCTGTATGATCGCGATGCAATACAGTACTTGCGAATTTCCTATGCTTATGCACCTTTATCCGACATTGAAGACGCCATTGCCCGACTAGCCATTATAGTCAAACAAATAGCAAAAGAAACAAAACAATAGTAAGAAAGACGGAAAGTTCTCGCTTTCACGAGCTGCCGATAGTGGTAACCGTTCCTTGTAACGGGCGACCAAACGTTTGAAGAACTGGGGCGTTTTCTCGTGCTTGGCATTTTTCTCGATTCTTTTATCGCCGCAAAAGCAAGCCGCGAATTTCGTTTTAGAATGCCGGACGCAAAGACAGGTATCCGCAGTTTCCTTGGCGGGATCTTTGATGGAATTCGGCGCCAGTGTCGCAGGTGGCTGTTCGATCGGCAACGGCCTCGTCAAAACGGAAATGATGACATGGCAGGGCTGGTTGGCACTGCTGTTTATGATATTTGGCGCATGGACGGCTTCCTATTTCATGTTTATCCGTCCGCAAATAAAGCGCCAAAAAACCGCGGTGAAAAGGCCGTCCCCATAGCGTAGGGAGGAATGCAAGATGGAAAAAGTATTGGGAGTCATGGGCCAACTTTGCCCGTTCCCGTTAATTGAAGCAAAGAAAGCCATTGAAGAAATGCAGTCGGGGGATGACCTTGTCAGCCACTTTGACTGCACGCAAGCAACGGTAAGCATCCCGCGAGCTGAAGCAGGCTAAACTGTCACAAACTTTGAACAACTTGATGAAGCAGCATAGCGATTACAGTCCGGAAAAATAAAATTTTTAAACAATTTATTGTAATTGCTTTCATCTCCATTCTTTATCTTTTATAATCATTAGTAGAGGAATTTTTGGGCTGCTCGGGAATATTGCTGTTTGAGCCTCTCAGGTTTATGGTTGGCTGATGACCATTGTAAAAACCACCAGACAAGGACTTTTAGAGCCAATATAAATAGAGGTTGATGAATAAGCGAGATTCTCAGAATTGGCAAGGATTCTTAAGATTTTGCAGAACTTTAACGCAAGAGTTTTAAAGAAAATACAGAAAAAAATGCGATTGAAAGCTATTTCGATGGTTAGAAGAGGACAGAATCCCCCCTTTTGCAAATATCTCTTCTATTGGTGGTAAACATTAAAACCGGCTTGCTGGGAGGATCGGATAAATTGCCAAAATCCGATTCGTTCAGGTTGCCCTAAATAGGGAATAAATAAAAAGTATAATAAACGATGAAACGGAGGTCTGTATTATGTATACAAACAAAATTATAAACGAAGAAATATTCAATTTTATTTCAAAAAAAGGGCGTTCCTGTTTCTATGAAAAAGGACAGATCATCAATATGGATACGGAAAAGCAATCTTTTATATATGCTCTGATAGATGGCTATATGTTTGTTAAACAGTTATCATGTCAGGGGAAGGAACTAATCATAAAAATCATGAACCCTGGCCATTTCTTTTTGCTAGATATATCCGACTATGAAAGTATCAATTACCAATACTTTGCATTAGCAAAAACAGATTGCCGTTTGGTAAAACTAGTTAAAGAAACTTTCAGTAAGGCGATAGGCGATAACAAGATGTTAAAAGAAAAATGGGAGGAATACATTTACAATCAGGTAAACAAAAAGAATCTTATAATAAGAGACTTTACTTTATTTGGGAAAAAGGGAACACTGTATTCAACATTAATTCGTTTAGTAAATACATGTAGTGTTCCAAAAGAACATGGATATAAAATTTTATTAAAACTTTCTCATGAAGAACTAAGCCAGATTTGTGGAACAACACGTGAATTTATTTCAAGAAATATGAACCAGTTAAAAAAAGACGGAATTATTTCATATGATAGTGTGGATCATTGTATTATCGTCAAAAATATAACCTTTTTAAGGAATTACATACACTGCGAATCTTGTCCTTTACATTATTGTGAACTTTCATAGAGAATGGTAAAATATTCACTTTTTCACTATTTAAATTGAGCAAACGGCATAGTATTGAATCCTTAACTCAAGCTATTTGCAATTACTTTTTTGACTTTTCGAGACACTAACTGTGATTGTTTTGCGAAAGTAGGATATTGCTTACGGACTCAATTTTGAAGGTGCGTGGCTTCCGCTGCTTGCCTTCAAATGGCGTTGCTCCACAGCTCATGGATATATCCACGGTTTTCATTTCAACAAGTCAAGAACAGTAGGATAATGATTCTGACAGAGCTTTAACGAAATTTTAAAAGCAATGGTTTAAAACTCTGGACTCGGAAGCCATTTTAATGGAGGAAGAAGAGAAAATTAGCCTGTCCTTGCAAATATCTCTCCGATTGACAAATATTGAAGTAGAGCTTTCTGATTAAATTTTTATCCTGAATTACGAAAGTAAAGCAGAAGCATAATATAAAAAGATGCCCCGAACCTCTGGTATAATTGGGTTTGAAGAAAACTACCAAACCAGAAAGGAGGGCACCTTTAAGGTGAATTATACCATCTCTGTCTCGAAAATCAACTATGCGTTTCATTTAAAGAAGAGTACGCATTTTAGCGGGCTGCTCCCGATTTTGCAGTTTCTGGAAAGAATGAAGATTGAACAGACCTTCCGGGATTTTGACTGCTTGAAAAATTATAATGCCCAGTATCCTTTAAGCAAAATCTTTGTATACCTGATGATTGGCTGGCTGGCCAATTGTTCCCGGCTGTTCCATTTCCGGACTTTGCAGGATGATCCTTTAATCAGGGCTTTTATGGGCGGGAAATGCCCGCACTATACCCTTTTAAATAAGGACCTGTTAAGGCTGGAAAAGATGGAGCAAGCTGATCTTGAATTCAAAGAACGCATGCTGGATCTGATTGAACCCTGGATGGACAAGGAGCTCATTCTAAATTTTGATTCAACCGTGGAAACCGTCTATGGAGATCAGGAGAATGCGGAGGTTGGGGGAAATCCCCACAAACCGGGGAGAAAAAGTTACCACCCTCTTCTTGTGTTTGAGGGGAGATCCCGTCTTTGTTTAAACGCCAAGCTTAGAGAGGGAAATTCCCATTCTTCTCAAGGAGTAACCGACTTTGCAGAAGAAACTTACCAGTTGCTTTCTCCCCATTACCTTATTCGTTATGCCCGTTTTGATAAAGGGTTCGGCGGAGAACCGTTCTACAGTTACTGGGAAAAACGAGGGATCGGTTACACGGGCAAACTGAAGTGGACATCGAGGCTGAAGAAAAGGGTTGAAGACGATGATTCACCGTGGATCCGCTATGTTGATGACGGATTGACCGTGATAGAGGGAAAAGCCGTTGATTACCAGGCAAGTACCTGGGAAAAGCCAAGAAGAGTTGCGGTCATTCGCAAAGCGGACAAGTATGAAGAAAGCCAGCTTCAAGCTTGTGATGCTCTCTGGAAATATGAAGCGATTGTGACAAGTATGGACTGGGAACCGATTGATATTTGGAGATTCTATAACCAAAGGGCTTGCATGGAAAACTTTATCAAAGAGTCAAAATACGGATTCTCAATGGACAAGATTTCAACGCATTCATTTGACGCCAACCAAATGGACTTACTGATTAAACTGCTGGCCTACAATTTATTCGAGATCTTTAAAAAAGAACACTGTCCGCCAGCGTATCGCTCCTATACGATCAGGCGGTTCCGGAGAGAATTCATCTACGCCGCTGGCGTACTGGTCTGTCACAGCCGGCGTGTCATTTTAAATATTTGTGAAACATACGTCAATAAAAAGGCGTTCCGGCAAATGATCCAAAGTGTACGGCTGATTGACTGAACGTGGCGAATGAAACGGAATACTGGAAATTGAAATGCCCGCAAATGTGGGGAGGGGGAAAGTATGACCTTAACAACCCGAAAATAGCCACCACAGTTCCATATTTGGTCCATGTTTCCATTTTACTTACGTATAATTCCAATTTACAGGATTTTATCTAGTGCAATTTTGCACTTTCGTAATTTGGGTTTATAAATGATTCTTTCAGGAAGCCCTACTTATATAAAAATAAGCGGACCTTTTCGGTACGCATCACAAATAGCCGCTTATCATGGATTTTTTTGCAAATCAACGGATATTTTCCACTGCCTGGATCGTTTTGACCAAGACAATATTGGTTTAAAATTTCCGGATTTCTATGAATTTCTAAATTCGGTAGTTCCGTTAGTAGTTTCACAAGGTACCAATAGAAACTATCCCATTTGTTTTCGCCGTTTCTGCGATACTTAAACAGATGACGTTTACTTTTGCACCGGCCTCGCATACGGATAACAGCCAATTTTTTCGGCCAATGACATTCGGACGGATGGCGTTTTCAGCTAGATTATTATCTATTTCAATTCGTCCATCATTCAAAAACGCTTTTAGTCCATTCACTCTATTGAGCATGTATTCTGCTGCCTTTGTAAGTGCGCTCTTTCGTTAAAATGACGATTTTTCCACCCGTCCAGAAACTTTTCGACAATTGGCCTCGAGTGGCGATTTTTTCTTCGTTTACTCGGAGGCAAATGCTTGAATTGCCTTTCGAGTTAGAATAAGTCATCCCAGTATTGAACTCTACCTCTTCACGTACGAGAGTGCTGCCGATTTCGAACATTTTTTCTGACAACGGTTACGAATCCTACTTTCCGGGTGAGAATGAATGACCTCTACTTCTATGTCATCACACAAGGATTCGTTTCTTTTTTTATTTTTTGCTTTCCGTACAACAGTTTAAAAAATCGTCTGTTGGCTTTGTCCTTCTGTATGCTCAGGATCATTAAAAGAAGGGCCATCCTCAAATAAGGAAGCTTGCCCATCGGGCACATTGTATTTTTATTTCTCTGTTTTAGATCCATATAAAAGTTTTGTTAATTGGCGAATTTGTTCGGTTAACGCTCCAATCTGTTTATTCGACTGATCAAGCTTTTTTGATAAATCTTTGTTTTGTTGATTTAAATAAGTCAGTTGTTCCTCGAGTGTTTAGTGCAAAATGAAAGTACAGAGTTCTGCAACAAAAAAGTGCAGAGCTTCATGGCATAAAAAAAGGCTTGCCAGCTCCTAAAATTCCCTCTACTGTTAAGGTTGTGAAGAACAAAACAGTGGAGGTAAAGAAAGGATGCTAGCAATGCCTGAAATTCATCATATCAAACATTTGCGTGAAAAGAAAGGGTTATCGCTTTCCGAAATTGTCCGCAGGACGGGATTTAACTGGAGAACAGTCAAGAAATATGCGGATGGAGACATTTCGGTCAGACAAAAAATAAAGAGAAAACGGGGAATGATGGAGGAAGAAGGATACGGTCAAATCATTGATGACTGGCTGGAGGAGGACGCCAAACTGCCAAGAAAACAACGGCGGACAAGCAAGAAGATGTACGAACAATTAAAGCAGGAACATGGCTTTAAAGGGTCTTATCGAACGGTTTGCGCCTACGTTCAAAAACGAAGACCTCAGCTTAAGCTGGAGAAGGAACGGCGTTACGAGAGGCTGGAACACCCTCCGGGGGAAGCGCAGGTGGATTTCGGCACCATGTCCGTTGTGACGAAGGAAGGAAAAGAGGAAGACCGATCAATTCTGATTTTGAGCTTTCCGTACAGCAACGCCGCGTATGCGTATCCATTGCCGGCGGAAAACAGCGAATGTTTTCTTTACGGGCTCACTCAGCTGTTTCGCCAAGCCGGAGGCGTCCCGAGAAAACTGCGCATCGACAATTTGGCGGCGGCGGTGGTTTCGATTCGAAAAGGAGGCGAACGTCAATATACTGAAGCATTTGAGCGATTCCGGCTTCATTATGGGTTTGACGTACAGGCGTGCAATCCGTATAGCGGACACGAAAAAGGGAATGTCGAACGGAAAGTTTACTATACTCGTCAACACTGCTTTGTCCCTGCTCCGTTGATCGAGGGGGATGAAGAACTGGCGGAGTGGCTGCATCGCAAGATGATCGAAGATCGAGCCCGCCCCCACTATGAAAAAGGGAGAACCATTGAGGAATTATGGCAGGAAGAACAAAAGGAGTTGCTTGTCCTGCCGGAGAGAGATCTCCCGATCTTCTCCTTCCACCACGCTAATGTCAATAAATACGGGGAAGTAACGGTGGATGGGGAGGCGTTTGTGGTTCATGGGATCCCGGTTCCCAACCGTGTCCTTGTCAAAAAGGAATGGGATCGTTTCATGGTTTTGTCCCAGGAAGGGGAGGTGTACCTGGAAGCGCCAAGGCCGTACACGAAAAAGCGACGGGAGCTCCCTTGGAAGGACATTTTGGCGGAATGGGCGCAAAAGCCCCGGGTGGTGGAGTATTCGCGGTTTCGAGTTTACTTGCCGGAGGCCATTAGGAAATACTTCATGGAACAACCGAAACAGACGGCATCACGCATTCGAGGAGTGCAGAAGCTGCTGGAGCGGTACACCGTCTATGAGATCGCCCAGTGGCTTGACAAGTATCAACGGTGGGATTTGACGCCCCATGAGATCGGGGTGTTGATGGAGGCGAAGCGTTCGGAGTATCCCGCGAAATGGGAAGAAGCCTATACCCCTTCCGTTTTAGTCGACTATGAAACCGATTTACATGTGTATGATCAACGTCTTTGTCCGTCAAGGGAAGGGGGAATCCGGGCATGAAGATGGATTTAAAAGAGATTTGTAAAGCCCTGCATTTGGCGTACATCGCGGATCGATTCGAGGAGGTGGCCTACGAGACCAAGGAACAGTTTTTGCGTGATGTGTTGGCGTTGGAGCTGTCGTTCCGTCAGAAAGCAAAACAGGCTCGATTGATCAAGAAGGCGAAGTTCCGGGAGTTGAAATGGCTCAAAGATTATGAATGGTCGGATCAGATTCATTGGCCGACCACGACCTCGAAGGAAGAACTTTGCGACCTTCGCTTTTTGGAGCAAAAACAGAACGTCCTGCTTTTAGGTTCGCCGGGAACAGGAAAAACCCATCTCGCCACCGCATTAGGATTAAAAGCGTGTGAACGGGGCCATGAAGTTCGGTTTTTCCGTGTCGCCGATCTTGTCGCCCAGCTCGAAGAAGCGTTAAAAGGCGGCACCCTCGGACGGCTCAAACGGCAAATCGACACATGCGAGCTGTTGATTTTGGACGAACTCGGCTATGTACCTTTTCAAAAGCAGGGATCGGAACTGCTGTTTCACATCATTGCCGATTGTTATGAACGAAAAAGTGTCATCGTGACATCGAATTTAGAGTTTGGACAGTGGAATCGAGTGTTTGGGGACAACCGCCTGACGGCAGCGCTGGTGGATCGTTTGGTCCATCACGCCCACATTCTCGCGTTTACGGGAGAGAGCTACCGCTTGCGGCACGCGCTTTCTGCCGTTCAGTCGCTCCCTTCTCGCTCGGTTGAAAGGTAAATTCATTGAGCCGGCAAGCCTATGTATTTTTTCTTGCAATTCTCTGCACTTTTTGCTTGCAAAAAACACTCGAGAAGTCAAATTATTTTCTCGTTATTGGGAGAGGCATTAACCATAAAAGTCACCAATTTTCGCATATAAGTTAACGTTAGTATACCATAGCGAATGACAAAGCGGGATAAAAATATGCAAATTTAGAATACACCTTTTGGTGTTGGTTAATTGAATCAGCGTTGCTATATAAAATGAATAAAATATCACGGCTCTGTTGCTTGCTGTACAAAGTAACCCTTATGCAAATGGCGCCCGGGCTTGATGTAAAAAACTTAAGTTCATTTTATATAGTCCATCAATACCTTTCCGCATATCTGTTTTCCAGAAGTTTATATGAATGTTTTTCATGCTTGTGTTGTCCTATCTCATAGATTTTTCAAATCCTTCATGACCGTTTGAATGGTGTGCTTATCTACGTCGTTGAAGATGGAAATCTCTGCGATTGCCGTTTTGATCGTGCAAGCAGGCTTCGAGGACAGCACGGGCGGGGTTATTCCAGGAGTATTTTCATTTTCAGTTTGTAATGTTACGGGGACAATGGTTAGTTTTTGTTTTGGCAAAGAAAAGCACCTCCTTTAATTGATACGTTCATAGTACCAGGAGGTGCAGCCTCAAATTAATTTAGAGCCCTTGCCAAAATGCTATATCCCCTGAAACTGTAAGCAGTCAGACAATTAAAGGTCGTTGATTTATTCCACTAAAGAAAAAAGACGTTTGTAGGAACATTATGACAAATGTAAAAAGAAATTGTGAGTTTTTGATTTTAATGGGGTAAATTTATTTATTATAAGTGTCTAAATTTTTCCGCTTTGGTCGGTTTTGGGCGGGTTTCAATAGATTAAGCTACTCATTCCTGTGGTAAATATTGTAAAACGGAAAAGGATGATTTTTTTTGAAAAAAAAGAGCCATGAAAGCCACTCCTTTGTTAAGATATAAGTACGACCAAATATCCAGGGAGTGATTTCATGACTATTTCTATTCTAACACAAACCAGAGACTTTTCAATACAACAAAATTTGATTCCCCACAATTGGCAAGACTATGCCGATATACCATTTGTCATTCCAGCCATGTGTTTCCCATGGGAGATTTTTAAGCCGATTGAACGAGAATACTACACCCTTTTATATTTGCACCTAAAAAATGAAAGAGCACATGATCCTTCTAATGAAATACAACCGGCACTATTTTCAATAACGGAGGAAGAAGACAAGTCTGCGTCTTCATTATTTCATCTCCCTTCCACTGGGAGAAAACCGCATCCTTTCATGCCCTTTTTTCGTGCTTTTGAACTGGCCTCTTTACAGTATATTGAAGTGATGGTGGAGAGTGTCTATTTGCAAGTGAAATCAAACCCGCTATTTGCCACCATGTGTGGATTTACGGAGAAAATTCCGAGCTACCGTTCCTTTGCTCGTTTTGATCAAATCATGACAACAAATGGTCTTTGGGAAAAAGCCCGGCTATTGGTTGTTGAATATAATAAAGGGGAAGGCGTGGTTGAAACGAATGAGGAAGCAGCCGCCGTGGATACATCGCATATAGAGGCAGAAGCAACCTTGAATAAAACAAGGAAGACGTGTTCTTGTGAGGGTGATTGCGATTGCCCCAAAGTCCTTACGGACGACAATGTAGGGGTAATGCGTAAAAGTAATGCAGTCTCCTATATTGCGCATAAATTATCAATGGTATGCGGGGTGAGATCCGGTTTGCCTTTGACGCGGGAAGTATTTAAAGGAAATACACCCGATGGGAAAACATTAGAACCGACATTGGAAACGTTTAAGACAGAGCACCCCGAGATGGCTGAGCAGTTGAGCTTTATCCTGGCAGATGGAATCTACCAAACGCCGGAAAATCAAAAAGTGACAAAGGATGTATTACAGGCGAAATTGGTGGCACCGATCAATCCACGGAACCGTAAAGATAAACCAACTACCGCCCGGGGGATTGAAAAAATCAACCGGTACGGCACTCCCATCTGTATCAGTGGACATAAAATGGAACTTAGAGGATCTGATCGGGAAAAGGGGCAATATATTTACACTTGTCCTGTATTTCATCCAAATGCCAAGCAAGAAGGTCTCACCTGCCCGCTAGCGAATCACGCGGAATGTTGTAATGGGGCAGCACAAGGAAGAGTATTTAGGATAGACTTTGATCAAACGCCTCAAGTAGATGTCGAGTTGCCGCAACATGGGCGCACATTTGAAGTGTTATATAGTGCCAGGACGATCATCGAAAGAATCTTTGGCATTCTAAAAGACGGATACATGTTTTTTGCAAGAAAAAAGTGCAGAGTATTGCAGTATATAAATTCGTTTATACCGCATAAAAATTCAATCTGAATTCTCGCTATTAAGGGCTTGACATGGAGCCTCTGCAGCCATGATTCTTTTGCCAAGCGGCCAGCTGTAACAGATTTGGCAAACCCAAACAGGTTATCATGGCTACCCCTCCATGTAAAGCCCCTCTGCATAACCATTTGCATAGAAATTTTGCACATCTCTGCACTTTAATTTTGCAATAAACAGATACAGTCTCCGTCGTGTTCACAAGCGTGGGAAACAGGCAGTTGAAGCTCATGTAGATCGATGCATGATATCTATGCACATCATGGCAAATATGGCGTACCATCAGACAGGAAAGGCCAATTGTGGATGGACACGCAATCGACTGCAAAGAGCAAATTAAGTTATTCACAGGTGGATATGTGAATAACTCAAATGAACGTTTTCTTTCCACAAAGGGTAGTGAAAAAAACCATTTTGTGAAGGCGGGATACGTATGCCCTTTTTTTGAAGAAAAATGACCGTTTTACTTCTATTGAATTGAAAATCTGGATGAAAAGGCAAAAAAATCGGGATAATTAATTTTCCAGAGCCTCGCTCAAGGGTATATTTTTATTTTGGCAGAGGCTCTTAGACAATATCCCAATTTATTGTGGCTAATCTCCATCCTATTAGTTAAAAAGTAATTTTGCGTTGATGGTTGAACAATATATTAGCCGAGTTCCTATAGGTTATTAGATTCCTAATTTAATCCATCTTTTTTTAGAAAGACTTAGGATAATAATATTTATAATAACAATAGAGGCTAAATATATCACAATAGACCAGATATCCTTGGTATCAAGTGTCATACTATCCCTTTGAAGCACCTTATCTATTCGTGCGTACATCGTGTTACCTGCTTCAAAGGGAGCGATAAATCCAAAAATTTTCGTACTTATGGCTACTAAAATAACGGACGTTATCCAATAAACAATACTTATGCCAATACTAATCAATATATTTGGGCTTAATATACTAAACGTTCCAATAATGACGATATATTGAAAAACAACAGCTGAAAATAAAAATAGCAACAAAGTAAAATGTGAAAAGTTGTGATATATTATTGATATCAAAAATAAGCCGAGCAATATAAACACAAAACATTCTATGAACAAAACCGCCACTTTTTTATAAAAGAAGGTAAAAATATTTTCCCCTATTAACTTATAAAATAAAATATTTTTATTAGTATACTCCCTGTTGATAAAGAAAGCTATAACGAATGAAAACAACATAAAACCAAACTCTGTAGCAACTGTATAGGAGCTAAAGAAGAATATATGATATGTAACTTTGCTAACCCTGTCTATTCCAATCGGTAGAAAATACCCGAGTAAAAAAACAAACAGAAACATAGATCCCAGTATAATTAAAACCTTGTTATTAATACTTTTTTTAAACTCCAGTTTCATCGTTGCCCTCCCACAATATACTTACTCATTTATATATACTTCGATCAACTTATCTATAGAATCATATTTTTGAATTGATTGATTATTGAATAAGTAATAATCTCCTGTAATGGCTTTCAAATCTGATAAGTTATGTGTAATATTTATAATAATTTTTTCCGGATTTTCGTGAATGTATTCATTCAGAAAACGATGTATTTCCATTACTGTTTTTTTGTCTAAGGCATTTGTTATTTCATCTAAAACGATAATTTTTTTATCTTCTAACAAAAAGCTAAGTAATTTTAGTTTTTGCTTTTGACCATCGCTAAGATTTTTAATTAGAACTTTTCCGTCAATATTTTCAAGGTTCAGTAAGACAGCAATTTTACTTATCAGTTTGGAATCAAATTTATTATTTAAAAAGTTTATTAAAAAGTCCTTGGAAACATCATTAGGTATATTAGATGAACTGGATATTAGAGAAATGTTCTGACTAATATCTTTTCCAATCCGTCCACTATTGTTTAATAGAAAGTCCTTGGCAAGTTGAGATTTTCCAACTCCGTTTTTTCCTAAGATGTGACTGATTCTTCCATTTGAGAAATGTAGGTTCGTGTTCTTAAGTAACGTCTTACCTTTTACTCTTAAAGTGTAGTTTGAAATGTTCATACACGAGCTCCTTTTAAACAAATAACTTTTTAAACAAAATGGGATGATTATTTCTTCTTTTCATTATTAATGATTGCTTTTATAAACACAATAAATTTTTTTGTTTATCTCTTTATCACTAGTTTGCAAAATACAATATCCAATGTACAATGGTGTTTGCTGCAATGCATACCCCAATAATTTGAATAGTAAGTACAAGCCAATGGTTTTTTTTAATACTATTATATTCGTCTAAATCAAGAAAGGCTAGAACAATTTTGTAACCATCAGAATTCAATACGGGGACTAAATTCCACAATAAAGTGCTTGAGAAAAACATATATGCTTTTGTTAAAGGTTCAAAAGAAAAAGTAAGTTGATTCACGGTCTCAACAATATTAACAAAAAGATAATTGATAAACAAACCGCTTGCATGAACAATAATCTTTTCATTCCTAGAAAGCATGTAAGTCTCATTCATTTGAACATAAAATGCAGGGAAAACGTAAAAATTCAGTTTAAATCCAAATTTATCAAACTTTTTCCCAAAGAATTTCAAAGACAAGATATGTCCCAGTTCATGAAAAAATATATTTACTATGAAATAACCGCCTATAACTATCCACATTTTCCAACCATAAATTAGAGGGGATAATTCATGTTGCAATTTCATTAAATGAGTATAATTAAATACAAATAATATAGCTATAACGCATAAAAAGGCGTAAAATAATTTTGTTGGTACTTTTTCTTTATAAGTCTTCAAGCGTGTTAATTGCTTCTCAGTAAGAGAGTCTAGCCTGTTTTTATAATATTCCCCACTTTTTTTGTCTTTTATAAAAACATGTTTTTGCACGAAAATTTCATAGTCTTCATCTTCAAATTTTAGCGGTTTCATGATCTTTATTTCCATAGTTTGCGTAGTAGTAATCTTCCATAAAATTATGAAAATAATTTATTTTGTCTTCGGAATTAAATAATGAAACACACAAACTGCAAATAGAAGAAAACTCATAGGGAATACCAAATTCCTCTATTTTTTTATTCTCTTTTAAAATATTTAAAAACCATTTAAATCCTTCTTTTCTTATAATAAACAGGAGTAGGTTAGACTGCAATTTTTCTACAGTTCTTTCATAAGTTTGACTATATTCCTCTCTTAAAGTTATTTTTGTTTCGAAAATAGCAGGGGAACAGCATGGATATATCTCTCCATCATGGTGATAAACAATTTCGTAGCCAGGGCATTGCAGAGAATCTTCATCATCAAGATTATAAAATTTATGTATATTTTCCTGGCTAATTCTATTTTTAGCAGCACCAACCGGGATCAATGGAAATTTTGTAATCTTAATTCCTAAGATTGAGTCACCCAATTCCTCCAAAATACGATTTGACATCTTATCTTTGGTGACTGCCATATTTAGAGAAACGTCAATATCTGGATATTTCCTACTGTGTTCAAATATTCTCTTGACACTGGATAATTTTACAAAAGGAGCATGGTACTCATCATAACTTATAGTTAATGCTACCACATTTAAAGAGTTCATGTCTTTAAAATATTCCTCAACTTTATTTTGGCTACCTCCCCAAAACCCGTTAGAAATCAATGTTATTTGTTTTTTGTAAGGCTTTATTATTTCCATTAATTCTTTTAAAAATTTATAATCTAAAAAGATTTCCCCGCCTGTGAATGAAATTACCTCTATTGTTTTGCTTCTTGCAAATTCATTTACTAAATTCCTTATATAGTCTTTTTCCATTTTTACTTCAGAAGTTGGTGAGCTAGAAAAGCAGCAATGATCACAAGATGCATTACATTTTGAATCTAAATTAATTGCTACTGTCTTATTATACATTAAATATTCATCCCCTTTAATAGTCAAAAATTACTGACCATGTTAAGCTTAGAAAAACTAATCATTGTTTTCCTAAATTAGTCTTTGCACGAACAAAAAACAGCCGTTGTAAAAATATCAAATTTGTTGATAAGCCCCCGTGCCATAGACTCCAAATATCGTAAAAAAGCCTCATTCCTATTTAGAAGGAAACAGCTGCATAAAAATATGATTATACAGAATTGTTTTTTAGCTTTATGACGAATCCCATCAATTGAGTTTAATCGTTCTTCAATATGGATTGTTACAAGTGTGTATACTTTTAGTATCGAAAATATAAATAACTGTCTTTGCTTTAACAAAACAAAGATAGTCGGTATATAAAATTCCCGCTATATAATTTGAACTAAACATTACTACTCATGATGTGTAGCCAGAAGCAATGTCATCTGTCATGACTATAACTGATTTTGACGCGAATAACTTAAGTTCGCTTTATATAGCAGAGTAAAGCTTCAAAATAAGATACTATTCGTCTTACTATGTTACTAGTGCTTTCATGTTTTGAGAATGACTTTTTTGTTATATAATTTGAACTAAATTTTGCCATTGCCTATGTATTGCCAGAAGTCAATATCTATCCGGGTCATGATTAATTTTGGCGCGAAAAACTTATCTAAATTTTATATTGTCATCTCTTCTTTTTGTGACAAAGATTCATAAGATACACTGGAGAATTTAGCTTAAAGCGATCTCGGATCCAATCGGACGATTTCCTCCTTATTCTTTGATTTAGACAGTGAAGTGTAGGAATCAAAATTAAAAACAAGTATGGCTCAGGCTTTGATTTCTGCAAAGCCCTGGCCCTTTCTAAACTCATGATTTAAGAAAGAAATTTTTTGCTAGTTAAGTATAAGAGACAAAGTCTACTATATGTGACTTTTATCAATGTCCACTTCCAACTATCCAACGGTTCCCCTTTGATTTCACAAAGTACCAAAGATCGTTAACTTTGGCCAACTTTTGAGATTCTTCTACCAAGCTCTTAAATTCCAAATTTTTCACATTACTATTTTGTGTATTTTCCTTACTCATTATCTATCACCTCCTTCTCTTATACTATAAATATTATCTCATTATATTCATTATTTCTGTGACTATAGTCACAGAAATAATATATTTTTCTAAACCTTATACTAAAGCAAAAATTTTCACAGAGAACTTTTTTCTCCAATAGAGAAATAGCTGCTTAATTGTTTGGACTTTAACAGATGGTGTTTTCTTTTTTAGCAATGTCTTTTACCACGTCTTCCAATGTCACTTGCTCCAAAACTTTCTCCATTGCAATCTGGGATGCTTCAAATATCGGTTCAATGGTGTTCTGAATATTTCTTCCCACAGGGCATTTCGGGTTCGAGTTACGGTGAATGCTGAATAACGCTTTATCCTGGACGACATTCACGGCCTTATAAACATCAAGGAGTGTAATATCGGACAGCGCTTTTGCCAGCTTTGCCCCTGCTTTTCCCGGATGGACTTCTATTAAGCCGGATTTTTTCAACATCCCCATGATTTTCCGGATGACAACAGGATTTGTGTTCACACTCTCCGCTAAAAACTCGGAAGAACTCACGCCATCTTTATTCATTTCAATCAACGCCAATATATGGATTCCAACAGCAAAACGACTGCTGATCGACATTTCCAGTCACCATCCTCATGTAATTCATATAATTACAAGTATAGTATAACTCCTAAAGGAAATAAATATCATTGACATGCCTGCCATCTTGTAATTATAATAATTACATGTAATAAAGTTGATTACATATTACAGGAGGAATGCCATATGAAAATTGGAATCATTGGCGCCAGCGGGAAAGCCGGCAGCCTTATTCTCAAAGAAGCGGTTGACAGGGGCCACGAAGTGACGGCAATTGTACGGAATGCAGCGAAA
This sequence comes from Weizmannia sp. FSL W8-0676, assembly GCF_038593015.1. NCBI lineage: Bacteria > Bacillati > Bacillota > Bacilli > Caryophanales > Bacillaceae > Heyndrickxia > Weizmannia sp. FSL W8-0676. The sequence goes on along the minus strand of NZ_CP151954.1, from coordinate 2,976,329 downwards.
ATTCAAGACAAACGGGTTGATGTGGTAGAAAAAAATATTTTCGATATCAAATCCGGAGATCTTCAAAAATATGATGTGGTCGTCAATGCATTTGGTGCTGCTCCAGGAAAGGAACACCAGCATGTGGAAGCCGGCCGGGTTTTAATTGAAGCTTTAAAAGGGGCGCCCGGCACACGCCTCGTCGTTGTAGGGGGTGCCGGCAGCCTGTTTGCGGATGAATCAAAAACCGTTCGGGTCATGGACACACCCGATTTTCCCGCTGCATTCCTGCCAACTGCGAAAAGCCAGGCGCAAAATTTAGAAGACCTGCAGCATTCCACCGGTATCCAATGGACTTTTGTAAGCCCGGCCGCGCTCTTTGATCCGGCAGGCAAACGAACCGGCTCCTACAAAAAAGGCGGGGATGTGCTGACGTTGAACTCAAAAGGGGAAAGCTACATCAGCTATGCAGATTTTGCGATTGCAATCCTGGATGAAATTGAAAATCCACAGCATAAAAACGAACGATTCTCTGTTGTCGGCGAAGCGGAATAACAACACTTGCTGTATAAAAAGACTATCACATTTGCGTGATTCTGACCTTCTACAGCCAATATCTTAGAAGAAAATCAAGTGAAGGCACTGAAAAAAGTGATCGTTTATTTTGATTTGTAAAAAAACGGTGAGACATGATGTCTCACCGTTTTTTGTTTTTGTGAGCTTTTCTGCTTATGAAAATTTTAGTTTTCCTGAGCGGATGTCATCGGCCATCGTTGCATAAGGTGCTTCTGAAATCACTTTTTCGTTGTTTATGCCTTCATTCTTAATGTAAGTGATATCCGCAAATTCCGGAACCACATATTTCGGGTAAGTTTCATATTTTTCACGGGATTCTTCCATTAAATCGATATGGTCATTTTGATAGCAGACCGTGATTTCCGGGTGTTCATGTACCCATTTCGGGAAAAAGATTACACCGTGCATCCGTTTATCATCCGGCATGAAGTTCAGGGAAACGTCTGTGCCTGTCGGTTCTGTCCAGGAAACTTTAAAAACGCCATCCGTGATCTTCACGATATCTGCTTTTTGGCCGTGGACCCAGCGGCCGCCAACCATTCCGCTGTGGATGCGATAATCAACGGTATTTTGATTTTTTACATAAAATTCATATTCCCAGCCATTTTCATACGTATAGATCATATGGGTGCCTAAAAATTCTTCTAATGTTTTCATTATAAAGCTCCTGTATTTAATAAATCATTAAATATTAAACATGTCAATATTTACATGTTTTATTTTATACCTATGCTATAATAATGTCAATAAATCGTGACGGAGGTTAGCCGATGGCAAAAAGAGTCCTTAAACACGCGATTCTGGGATTGTTGAGAAAACAAGATATGAGCGGTTATGATATTACGGCCGAGTTTACAAAGGAAATTTCCCAATTTTGGAGTGCCAAACACAGCCAGATTTATACCGAATTAAAAAAACTGCTGGATGAAAAACTGATCGAACAATATATTGAAATATCGGGCGTCAAACTGGAAAGAAAGATGTACAAGCTGACAGAAGAAGGAAAAAAGGAACTGGCACAGTGGCTGATGCACCCGGAACAAATTCCCGAGACGGAGAAAGATACATTTGCTTTAAAAGTTTATTTTATCCAATACATTCCCGAAGAAAAAATTCTTCCGCTTTTCCAGGACCAATTGGATCAGCGGGAGCAAAAATTATCGGAGCTGAAATCCCGTTACCAGTTTATTTTTGCGCAAAGAGAAGAGAAAATGGGACTTGCAGCAGATGAGTTAGGGCATTATCTTGTCCTGACAAAAGCGATCTCCCGGGAAGAAAGCTATGTAGACTGGCTGAAAAAAAGCATCCGGTTTATCAGGCAAAAAAGGTGAACGTTCCTTACCATTAGACGCCATGCGGGAGTGAACGCGGCACCGGCAGAAGAAGAAATTCAGCTAAGCGTATATTTTCGGGATAGGATCATTGAATCGTTGCCCGGCTTAAGCAAAAAGGCATTTTGGTTTTCAAATAAGGCCCTGATTTCGTGAAAAATCTTTTCCGATTTCAGGGCCTTTTCGTTTGGCCATGCCGGGCCAGCCCCGGAAAGGGAATATGGCGTTGACAGTACCGGAATATTAGTGTACTATTTATATAGTACACTAATACACCATAACTGGAGGTGAAAAGGTGGAATTTAGCAGTTCTTTGCCCATTTATATTCAAATCATGAATTTAATTAAGACTAAGGTGGTTTCCGGTGAAATCGACAGAGGGGAAAAACTGCCATCGGTCAGGGAATTATCAAAGGAATTAAAAGTCAATCCGAATACAATCCAAAGAGTCTATCAGGAACTGGAGCGGGAAGAGCTGGTGAAAACGCAAAGAGGAATGGGAACTTTTGTAACAGAGGACAGCCTTATCATCAGCCATTTAAAACAAAGCATGGCTGCAGCGGTCATAGACCGTTTTTTCAGGGAAATGGAAAATTTGGGTTTCCAGCCTGATGAAATTAAAAAAATGATATCGGAAAGGTTTATGGAAGGGAATGAATAAAATGAAGAATATCGTAGAAATAAACGGGCTGGCAAAGCATTATTTCCGTAAAAAAGCCCTGGATCAGTTGAATTTAACGATAGAGGAAGGAAAAGTCGTTGGAATATTAGGCCCGAATGGAAGCGGAAAAACAACGCTGATTAAAATTTTAACCGGCCTTTTACGGCAAACAGGCGGAGAAGTGCGGATTGGCGGATACAAAGTGGGCGTGGCAACAAAATCCATTGTTTCTTATTTGCCTGACCGCAATTTTCTGTATAAATGGATGCGGATCAAGGATGCTTTGAAATTATATCAGGATTTTTATGAGGATTTCGATGAAAAGAAGTTCGAAGCATTACTTGATTTTATGAAGTTGGAAAAAGACATGAAAATTGATACGTTGTCAAAAGGCATGCATGAAAAACTGAACCTCTCGCTTGTCCTGGCAAGAGATGCAAAATTATATATTCTGGATGAGCCAATCGCCGGCGTCGACCCGGTTGCAAGAGACCAAATATTGGATGCGATTATCGGCAACTTCCGCGAAAACAGTTCGATGATCATTACGACGCATTTAGTCAGGGATATGGAAAGCATATTGGACGAAGTGGTCTTCTTAAAAGACGGCCGGATTGTTCTGGCGGGAAATGCAGAGCAATTGCGGGAAGAAAAGGGCAAGCAAATCGACACAATTTATAAAGAAGTTTTCGGGGCATAGGAGGGAAAACGGATGTTGAAATATATGAAGTATGAAATAAGAGGGACTTACAAATTTATTTTGGGGATATTGGCTTTGGTATTCATCCTCTTGGCCGGCATGTACGCCTCCTCTAATCAGGAAGGCTCGCTGTTCCATTCAGTGCAAATCTTTATGCCGATTGGCGTTATGCTATTATTTGGTGCGGCTCTCACTGCATTCCTCTACATCGTCGGCTCGTTTCGAAAAGAATTGTATGATGACAGCGGCTACCTTACCTTTACATTGCCGCTGACAGGGAACCAAATACTTGGATCTAAACTCATCGCTGCTTTGTTTTGGTTTATGGTGTTAGGCATTGGCGTTGTGCTATTCAACTTCTTAATGGTGATGATTTTCTGCCCATTCCATATTGATCACATATCAAAACTTTTCACTGCGATCTCAAAAGTTCTATCCATAAAAGCGAGCATTTACATGACATTATCTATGGTTTTTAGCGGTGTCAGTGTGTTATTGCTGATCTATTTTTCAATGGCACTCAGCAAAGTAACGTTCCGCCATAAAAAGATTGGCGGTTTATGGTTCGTCGTGTTCATCATTTTAAGCGGCGTATTCGGCTATATTGACGCCGAAATCAGCCAATGGATTCCGTATTATTTAGACCTGAGCACTTTCCATGTGGAAACACCCGCTTCCTACCATGATCTGCTTCAGATGCACTACCATAGCGCCGGGCTGCACTTTAATGTAATTGCAGGATCTGCCGCCACAAATATCGCATCTTTTGTTTATCATTTGGCGTTGATGATCGCCTTATTCTTAGGGACAGGGTATCTGATTGAGAAGAAAATAGACTTGTAATCGCGCAGGAAAAGTGATGATAAAGCTGTGTCAGCGGTCGTTTATCAACTTCTGCTGCTAACATGTCAGGAGGGGCGGTGCCGCGAGCAGGCATTGCCCCCCTTTTTTTATGGCGATGAAAATTCAACGCCTGTTTTTAACATCCGGGGGTGGGTTTGAAGCGCGGCCGCGGAGGAGAAAATAATGGAAAGAAACCTGGAATGCGGAGGCTTATGATGAATCCATTCAAAAAAGCACGCCCGGAAGGTTGGCTCATTTTGCTTGGCGCGGTTTTGATGCTCGCCGCTACGATTTTGCATCCGCCGCTTGTCGATCCATATGACCTTCAAAAAGCTTATCACGAGTTCAAGCATGCACAGTTTTGGATAGGCGACCATATCCTCATGCTCATTGCGATCAGCTTATGGCTGGCCGGGCTTGCAGCAAGTAAAGCATACATGGCAAGGAACAATAAAACTTCCGATTTTGGCGCAGGGATGATGTTTGTGGCACTGGCAGCCTGGATATTGATCCTTGCCTCGGAATTAACCATTCTCCCGATTCTCGGCAACAAAGGCACAGATGTCAAAGTGTGGGAAGCGGTTTTTTCCTTCGGGCTTTTGTCCGGCTATTTCGGTTTTGCCTGCAGCTGGATCGGCATTTTTTGCTACGGCATGGCGATGAAACAGTCCGGCGGCACTTTTCCGAAATGGTTTTCTGCTTCTGCCCGGTGGTCCGGCCTGCTCGCCTTTTTTGGCATTATCATCACGTGCCTGCATTTTGATTTTGGCTATTTCGTGATTCCGGTTACGGCAGGCCCGGCCTTTTTATGGACGGTTTGGCTGGCCATTTTACTGCTGTCGGGCCGCATGCATTGAGTAACGGGACCCGCATGATGATCCATTGTGCGGCCAGAAGCTAGAGGGGCTTAAAACTGGAGATTGACAAAAACCGTTTCAAAAGTCCTCCCCCGCATGCCATCCATCTTCTATTTTAATGAAACTTCTTTTCCAGTTTTTCGTATAGATGATCAGAAAGGGTGGTTGATGTGGGGTTACTCATCATTTTTACGGCCATTTTTGCGATGGTTGCCGCGGTGCTGGTATTTCCTTTTTCAGATAAAAAATTGAAACACGCCGGCGAGCCGCAAAATGGAGAAAAACTGAAGACATTTTTATCTTTATTCCTGTTAGTGTGGGTGCTTTCTGCTGTTTTTTTCTACGTGACGAAAAGGGATATGAACCCATCGGTTTTCTGGCCGGCACTGTTTTTTGCTTCTCTTTCCGGCGCTTTTCTCGCCAGTGGAAAAGAACAGCTCGTAAAGGGGCTCGTTTTGCTTGTTTCCCTGGGCATCGCCGGGTATATGCTGACAGCGCCGTTTTGGAATGCCAGGGAAAAATACCATACAGCGAAAATGGCGCAAAAAACGGAAATTGAGCCGTTTGATGAGCGGGAAACACCGGCGAGCGTGCCGCCGAAGTTTGCGCGCAATAAAATGAAGAAGTCATTCGGCCAGGTTCCGAATGCAAGTTATTACCAGTTGGGAAATCTGCAAATCCAGAAAGTGAACGGCAAATACGTTTATATTGCGCCGGTGGAATTTTCCGGATTTTTTAAATGGCTAAAAGGCAGGGAAACACCCGGATATTTTGTGATGAGCGCAACAGATGCGGATGACAATCCAAAATTTGTAAAGCAAAATATGCGCTATACGCCTTCTTCTTTCTTACAGAAGAACCTGTCCCGCCACATTCGCCTCCATTATCCGAAAAAGATTTTTTACGGCGAGCCGCAAGTGGAAGTGGATGATCACGGCAAATCGTATTATATCCGGACTTACGGCCATTTTATATCGGCAAGGAACGGATTTAAGGCGGAAGGCATTGTACTTGTGGATCCGGAATCAGGGGCCATGAAGTCCTATTCTTTAAAACAGGCGCCTGCTTTTATTGACGGTGCTGTTTCTCCGGAAGCCGTCAGCCTGCAAAACAGTTATTTCGGCAAATTTGTCCACGGTTACTGGAACACGCTGTTCGGCAAGCGGGATGTGAAACTCCCAACGGATGAAGGAACAGAAGCAAATGTCAGCCCGATTTTTGATGATAAAGGGACGATGTATTATTTTACCGATTTTACCAGCCCGAAAAAAGATGTGGACTCGATGCTTGGCTATTCGCTTACAAACGCGCGGACCGGGAAGGCTACATATTATACAGGTAATTTGCAGGAATCGTATATGGATTCGCAAGGCAATTTGCAAATTGTCGAGAAAAAATTTATCGAGAAGAAATGGAAAGGCTCGATGCCGATTTTGTACAATTTTTACGGAGAAGCCAGCTGGCTGACGCCTGTGCTTGACTCCAACGGTTTTCTGCAGACGTATTTTATCGTTTCCGCGGCCAATCCGGAAATCTCGGTGAATGCTTCGACACCCGATGCTGCGCTTAAGTTGTATAAAATTGCCCTCCGGCGTAGCGGCAGCAGTGTTGACGGCTCATCGGGTTCGGAAACGAAAACCGTCTCCGGCAAGGTGCTCCGTGTATATAAAGAAAAAACGGGCGATTATACCAGTGTCTCCTTCCTGCTTGCTAGCGGCCAAAACTTTACCGTCAGCTCGGATACCGTCCCAATGGCCATTTATTTGAAAGAAGGAGATCAGGTGAAAGTGACTTACCTCAGTACCGGTGAAACCTTTTTACCAGTGAAGGCAATGGAGATAAAGGGGATTGGGAAGTAAAAGCAGAACAGGGGCCAGAAAACCCCTGTTTTTTTAGGCAAAAAATGAGCTGTGCGGCCGTTCATGGTCCGGATGCAGGCCCACACATGTACCAAATACTGGTTTTTGCTGACATGGTACGGCAGCCGGTTTTTGTGCGTTTTTTGCACGAGATCATGGTAAAGTGCAAATAACGCCGGGCCGGATGCAGGGTGCTTTCGGGCTTTCCGGTAATAACGCTGTTGCTCAAGCCGGTCTGTTTTTTCATCATAATAATGTGTGCCATCCGCCTGCATCTTTCCTTTGTTCTCCGACAAAATCTTTCTGAACCGGGCAGTGCCGTATTCATACCATGCCTGGTTATTCCTGATTTTTTCCAAAATGATATCCCGGTTGCTGTCCATTAAACCATCCCCATTTGCCTTTATATCAAAGAGCCTGTTTACAGCAATCCGACCCATTTCCAGTATGTCATGCTGAACAATAAGACTAATAGATAACCGATAATAGTCAACGGCAGGCCTGATTTCAGAAAATCTTTTGCCGTAAAAGCGCCTGTCCCGTATGCAAGCATGGCTTGCGGCGAGTTGACCGGGAGCAGGAAACCGATGCTGATGACAAATTGCTGGATCAGGACAAATCCGATCCGGTTGTCACCCAGATGGATCGTGGAGGTGAGTGCAATAAAGATCGGAATCAGTGCTGAAGACAGGCTAGTCGCACTCGCAAAGCCGAGATGAATCAGGATAGTGAACAAAGCTACAAGGGCAATCGTAGCGATGAGCGGCATCGTTTCCAGACCGAGCGAGCCGAATATTTTGTTAGACAGCCACTGTGCCCCGCGGGTATCCAACAAAACCGTACCGAGCGAAATGCCGACTGCAAACACGATCACGGTTCCCCACGGAATGAGATGCTCAACTGTTTTCCAATCAAAAACCCCGATCTTTGGTGCCAGTAAAATCCCAATCGCAACAATTGTTACAGTGGTCGTATCAAAAGGATGAAGTTTTCCTTCCGTCGTCCAGAAAAGCAATAAAAGCAGGGAAATCACGATTAAACGGATCTCAGAAGCTTTTAAATGGCCGAGTTCTTTTAATTGGTTTTCGATTAAATCTTTTCCTGCCTCAAGGGCTTTTGTTTCCGGCTTGATTAAGTGGGTCATCACGAAAAACAAAAGGATGGACATGATGATTGCCCACGGAGCGGCATATAAAAACCAGGAACTCCATGTAATGTCTGTTTCAAATTCTTTTTGAATAAACCCGAGTGCGACCATATTTTGGGCGGCCGCCGTTTTGATGCCGATGTTCCAAATGGAAACTGCCTGTACGGAAGTAATCACCAGCAATGCGCCGAGTTTGCTGTTGTTCGGCAGCCCGAATGCAGCCACCATTCCGAGTAAAATCGGGACCACGGCACCGGCACGGGCAGTGGCGCTCGGGACAAAAAATGCCAATACGATGGAAACAAGGATCGCGCCAAAGACGAGGTTGCTCGTTTTCGTGCCGACACGGGACAAGATCCAGAGGGCAAGCCGTTTATGAAGATTGGTTACCTGCATGGCAGCAGCCAGAAATAAGGCAGCGGCCACAAGAGCAACGGCAGAGCTGCTGAATCCGCTGAGAGCCATGGCCAGGGCATTGCCTGTTCCCGTCATTTGTGCAGGATCCTGGATACTTGGCGCAAGCCCGATCAAGAGTGCAATTAACCCGACAATCATGGCGGCGCTGACCTGATAGGAAACGGCTTCCGTCACCCATAAAATCAGGGCGAAGGCAAGGATGGCGAGTGCACGTTGGCCGGCTACCGGCAGGCCTTTCGTATGCGGGAGAAGCGTAATCGCAATCAGAGCGGCAAAAGCAGTAGCGATCCAAACCCATTGCCATTTGGTTTTCTTCGTTTGCTGGTTGGCGCCATTCATTTTGATCACTCCCTTGTGAATTCTTCCAAATATTTACCCTATATGAATTATAGCAAAGTGGCAGGAGAGAAAATGTTAAAAATTGGTGTATTTTTGCAAGCGGTTCCGTAGATTTCAGCAGGATCCATAAAATAGGAAATTTCTAAGCACTCAGGTGGATATAAAAGGAGACGGATATTTATGGGACCATTTACAGGGAGAAGATTAAAAGAAACAGGGAAGAAAACCAGCCCGGCCCGGTATGTGTAAAATTTTACTCGCAGGGGCAGATGAGTGGAAAAAATAGGAAGACACTCTATCATCTAAATGTACACCATGAAATGAACATCTAGAGAGAGGTCTTCCCATGGATATTATATCAATAATTGCTGGATTATTAAAGGATACAAAGAGTCTTATTGAATTTGAAGAACAGGTTAAAATTCTGATGCAAAAAGTTTTTACACAATGGGTTGGGGACGTATTTGAGAAGAATGAAGAAAAGGGGGATGCATTGGAGTAAAGCTGGCGCCGAAGCCATGGTAAAGGTGAAACAGGGCATGCTTAACGGGACATTGCAGGAAACCTATCTGAAACACCGTTCAAGAAGCGCGAGAAAGCAACGGAGCTTGCAACAATCCATCAGGATGTCTCAACGATTCAAGCAGCCTGTACGCCCGTCAATCGGCGTAAAGCACGGATCAGTTTCCCTGTATTCAAGCTGTTCATCGGCAATGGGGCATTTAAGCAAAATAGTAGAGCTTTCGTTTTAAGCCTGGTATGTGGGGGACTGATCGTTGATGCGCGCGAAATTTACGAGACTCCTGCGGGAAAAGCGGTCCAGGAGAGACCCCGCAGCGAGGTACGAGCGAGGAGGCTCGCCGGCCGCCCGCGGAAAGCGAGTGAATTTCGCGCGCATCAACACCCCCGTTATCAATCTATACGAAAGTGTACAAAAAGAGTGTCTTGGAATCCCGATATTTAAACCTTATCGAGAAAAACTTGACACATACCTCTTCGTATGACGATAAAATGATTTTTAACCCTTCGCGTATAAAGGAATTGTCATCGGCAATCACAATTTTAATTTTATCCATCCTTTTCCCTCCGTCCCCGCCTTTTCTTCTTTCCATTATAGCTGAATTGCACCCGGCATACATTCTGTTTTTTATCTTTCCGCTTTGTTCTTTCTATTTTGCGGGCGCATTCTTTGCGGCATGGGCGTGTGGGATTGAATGATTGGAACAGAAAGAAAAAAAGGTTATGATAGATAGTATGGTACGGAATTTTTGGAATTTGCAGCAAAGGGGTTTGTGTAGACATGAAATACATCGAGCAAGGGACAAGAAAATTCCGCCTGGCAAATCTTGCGCTATTTGCCGGGGGATTCAATACGTTTGCGATTCTCTGGGGGATGCAGCCGCTTCTGCCGGATATTGCCAGGCAGTTTCACCTGTCGCCGACAATGTCGAGCCTGAGCCTGTCTTCTACCACCGTAACGCTTTCCGTGAGCATGCTGATTGCCGGATCGTTGTCGGAAGTGTTCGGGCGAAAATCCGTGATGTCTTTTTCACTGATTGCTTCGTCTGCCCTCTGCATCCTGACTGCTTTTGCCCCGACTTATCATTTGCTGATTGTCTGCCGGGTGCTGCAGGGCCTTGTGCTTGCCGGGCTGCCGGCTGTTGCCATGGCCTATTTGGGAGAAGAGATTTTGCCGTCAAGCCTCGGACTTGCGATGGGGTTATATATCAGCGGAAATTCGATCGGGGGCATGGCAGGACGGATCATCTGCGGAACTTTGACCGACTTTTTCAATTGGCATGTGGCACTGGCGTCGATCGGGGTGATCAGCCTGCTCGCAAGCATCCTGTTCTGGGCCGTGCTGCCGCCGTCTTCCCACTTTACTGCCCGGAACTTTGAAATCGGGAAACTGGCGGGAAGCCTTGTCCGCCAGCTTGCGGAACCGGGCCTGATTTATTTGTTTTTGATTGGATTTTTATTAATGGGGAGCTTTGTTTCGCTGTATAATTACATCGGATTCCAGCTAATTGCGCCGCCGTATTCGCTGAGCCAGACGGTCGTCGGCTTCATTTTTATCGTCTACCTTGTCGGTACATTCAGCTCGGCATGGATGGGGATGCTTGCGGACCGGCACGGCAGGCGGAAAATTTTGCAGCTTTCGCTCCTTATTGTGCTCCTGGGGGCCTCGATTACGCTTGTTCCATCTTTATGGCTGAAAATTTTTGGCATTGCCGTGTTCACATTCGGCTTTTTTGCCGGCCATTCGATCGCAAGCGGCTGGGTTGGCCGCCTTTCCTCCCATGATAAAGCGCAGGCTTCCGGATTGTACTTATTCTTTTATTATATCGGCTCGAGCATCGGCGGGACAGTCGGGGGCGTGTTCTACAGCCGGCTCGGATGGAACGGGGTTGTGCTGATGATCGCTGCGCTGACGGTGCTGGCCATTGTGTTTTCGGTCCGGCTGGCCGTGATTGCAAAGAGAAAATGGCTTGTTTCTACACGGCATGCTTCCAACTAATTTTTTGACAGGAGGGGACATATGTTACGCCGCTTTTTTTCCTATTATTTGCCGCATAAAAAGCTGTTTATTCTGGATTTTACGAGCGCGGTGATTGTCGCTGTTTTTGAACTGGCCTTTCCGCTTTGTGTCCAGTGGTTTATTGACAGCCTGCTGCCGAGCGGAAAATGGGCAACGATTACGAGCGTCAGCATCGCGCTGCTTTTCCTCTATTTGATCAGCACATATTTGCAGTACATCGTCACCTACTGGGGGCATCAGCTCGGCATCAATATTGAAACGGATATGCGCAAAGAATTGTTTGTACACGTGCAGCGGCAGTCTTTTTCATTTTTTGATAATGTGAAAACCGGCCACGTCATGAGCAGGATCACAAACGATCTTTTTGACATCGGCGAACTTGCCCACCACGGTCCGGAAGATGCTTTTATTGCCGTCATGACGTTTCTCGGCGCGTTTTGCATTATGTTTATGGTCAATGCCAAACTGGCTTTTGTCACCCTTATTATTGTGCCGTTTTTGGTCTGGATCATCACGTATTGCAATATGAAAATGAACGAGGCATGGGGCAAAATGTACGGCGAGATTGCCGAAGTGAATGCGCGTGTCGAGGACAGTGTGGCAGGGGTCCGCGTCGTCCAGTCATTTACGAATGAAAATTATGAAATCACGCAGTTCCAGAAAAATAACAAACGGTTCCGGAAAGCGAAACTGCTTGCGTATAAAACGATGGCGCTGACCAATTCCAGCACGTATATGATGAGCCGGCTGATCGTCCTTGCCGTCCTTGTATACGGGGCATGGCTGGTATACAGCGGGGAATTGAAATACGGCGAGCTGGTCGGCTTTGTGCTGTATGTGAATGTGCTGTTCAAGCCGATTGATAAAATCAGTGCGATCATGGAGCTGTATCCGAAAGGGATGGCCGGGTTTAAACGGTTTACGGAATTACTGGACCGCACGCCGGACGTCCGGGACAGGGAAAATGCGGTCGAAGTTCCGGCGTTAAACGGCAACATCGCGTTCAACAATGTCAGCTTCGCTTATCCGGGCGGCCAGCCTGTGTTAAAGGGGCTGAATCTCAAAATTCGCGCCGGGGAGACGGTTGCATTTGTCGGGCCTTCGGGTGCAGGGAAAACGACCATCTGCTCCCTGATCCCGCGCTTTTACGATGTGGACAGCGGCAGCATTGCCATTGACGGCATGGATATCCGCAATATGACGAAAAAATCGCTCCGCTCGCAGATTGGCATTGTCCAGCAGGATGTCTTCCTTTTTGCCGGCACCATCCGCGAAAACATTGCGTATGGAAAATTGGATGCTACAGATGAAGAAATTGAAGAAGCAGCCCGGCGCGCCCATTTGGAAGAGGTCATCCGTGCGCTTCCTGGCGGGTTTGATACGCAAATCGGCGAACGCGGCCTTAAGCTTTCCGGCGGGCAAAAGCAGCGGCTGGCGATTGCGCGCATGTTTTTGAAAAACCCGCCCATCTTAATCCTGGATGAGGCTACATCTGCCCTTGATACGGAAACCGAAAGGCAAATCCAGGCGGCATTGGATGAACTGGCAAAAGACCGGACAACGCTTGTCATTGCGCACCGGCTGGCGACCATTCGCAATGCTGACCGGATTGTTGTTGTCACCAGGGACGGGATTGCCGAACAAGGGCGCCATGATGAGCTCCTTACCCGCGGGGGGATTTTTGCAAAACTGCACGAGGCCCAGTACCAGCAGTAGATCCGGCCCGCCTTTGGGCACGGGGTTTTTGAAAAAAGAAAAAACGCAGGCGATCCGCTGCGCAAAAATGGGGCTTCTTATCAGACTTTTTTCAAGCGGCGGATATCCACTTTGACATTCATGATATCTTCGAATAAGACATCCATTTTATCATCCAGCCTGCCATAATAGCTGTCAAGGCTGCTTATATCTTTTTTCATGTCTGCGATATCCTGTTTTACTTCCGCCATCTCGCTTTTCAGGGAAGCGACATCCTGTTTCAGCCCTGCGACATCCTGTTTCAGCCCTGCAACATCCTGTTTCAGCCCTGCAACATCCTGTTTCAGCCCGGCGATGTCCGTTTTCATTTCTTTCATCTCTGCCTTCATTGAAAGGACTTCGCCGGACAGTTCTTTGATGGCCGTAAGCAGCATTTCGTTTGTGACTTCCGCCATTTTTCCGCCTCCTTTGTCGAATATATGCTTATTCTAAGGGATGATGCCCTGTCCTGCAACTGGCGAAAAGCAAAAAATAGGGCCTGCTATTGCGTGAATCGGGGGCGGATAACTGAAAAACCGGTTCCCTGCCAGCCCGAAAATTTTATTTTCAACAAAAAAGCGGCCCGCAAATGAACGAATGTTAACCCGAAACAAGAAGAAAATGTTCGTGTTTTCTATTGACTTCTTTTCATTTTCCCGTTACAATCAATCTTGTCAATTTACTATGCAATACCATCGTATATATTCAGGGATATGGCCTGAACGTTTCTACCAAGCTGCCGTAAATAGCTTGACTACGAGGTAATGAGATAGAGTCAGAGGGCAATCGTATAAAAATAGCAACCTTTGCCCCTCCTCATTCCTTAAGTCTGGCGTTTCGGGCGTTTACGTTCGGAACGTTTTTCTGTTATGGCGATTTGGGAAATTCCACAGGAGGGATAAGGCAAAATGAAGAACTATTTTGAGTTTGAAAAACTGGGGACAAGCTACCGCCAGGAATTTATCGGGGGACTGACAACCTTTTTGGCAATGGCCTATATTTTAGCCGTAAACCCGCTGACATTATCGCTTGCCAGCGTAAAGGGGCTTCCGGATTCTATGCATATGGACCAGGGGGCTGTATTTGTGGCCACCGCAATTGCTTCCGCGATCGGTTCGATTGTGATGGGGCTTTTCGGGAAATATCCGCTCGCGCTTGCTCCCGGCATGGGACTGAATGCCTTTTTTGCTTATACGGTTGTCCTGAGCTACAAAATTCCCTGGCAGCACGCACTCGCCGCTGTCTTTATTTCCGGCGTTTTCTTCTTTCTGCTCACACTGACGGGCATTCGCGAAAAATTGATTAACGCCATTCCGGTTCAGTTAAAACACGCGATCGGCGCAGGCATCGGCCTGTTCATTACGTTTATCGGGCTGAAAGATGCCGGTATTATTGTCGGTGATAATGCAACGTTTGTCACTTTGGGGGATTTGTCAAAAGGCCCTGTTCTGCTCTCCATTTTCGGGATTGTTGTGACTGTTATCCTGATGACAAGAGGGATAAAAGGTTCCGTTTTTTACGGCATTATCCTTACAAGTATTGTTGGCATGATTTTTGGATTGCTGAAGGTGCCACATCAAGTCGTCAGTCCGGTTCCGAGTTTAAGCCCGACGTTCGGCGCGTTGTTCAGTTCATTCGGGGATTCATCATTCTGGACAGCGCAAATGATTGGCGCCATTTTAACATTCTTCTTTGTTGACTTTTTTGATAATGCCGGAACGCTTGTGGCGGTTGCAAACCAGGCAGGGCTCATGAAAGACAACAAACTGCCTAATGCAGGCCGGGCGCTTTTGTCAGATTCCATTGCGACCATCATCGGGTCTGTGCTCGGGACTTCGACGACAACATCCTTTGTTGAATCTTCGTCAGGGGTTGCCGCAGGGGCAAGAACCGGATTTGCTTCTCTTGTCACGGCCTGTTTCTTTATTCTATCAATCTTTTTCTTCCCGCTTTTGTCGGTCATTACTTCAAACGTCACAGCACCGGCGCTGATCATTGTCGGTGTGCTGATGGTATCGAACTTGCGGCATATTGAATGGGATAAATTCGAAATTGCCGTCCCGGCTTTCCTTACATTGATTACCATGCCGCTCACTTACAGCATCGCAACCGGGATTGCCATTGGTTTCATCTTTTATCCGATTACGATGATTGTAAAAGGAAGAATCAAAGAAATCCATCCGGTCATGTATTTCTTCTTTGTCGTCTTCTTACTGTATTTTATTTTCTTAAAATAGTACCGAAAAAAACTTGCAGAGCGCGCTCTGCAAGTTTTTTTCGGCAGCAGAAATTGAAAAACCGGCGCATTTCATTTAAACTAATCGTATTGCACTATAGCCGAGGGGGATTGAAATGGAAGCTTTTATCGTCAAAAAGGTTTTAAACAATAATGTACTTGTTGCCTCCCACCCCCGCTATGAAGAAACGGTGTTGATCGGAAAGGGGATTGGTTTTAACCGGAAAAAAGGGGAGGCCATCCCGCAGGCATCGGCTGAAAAAATGTTTGTGCTGAAGAACGAAACAGAACAGGAACAGTATATGAAGCTGATTCCTTCTATTGATAATCAAACCCTTGAAGTGGTCATTTCGGCCATTGAGATGATCCGCAGCCGGGCTGATTCTCCTTTAAATGAACATATCCATGTTGCCTTGACAGACCATGTTGCTTTTGCGATCAACCGGATCCGGAAAGGGCTGGCTGTCAAAAATCCGTTCGTTGCCGAAACGAAAATTCTCTATCCGCGCGAATACGAAATTGCCTGCGAAGTGGTGGACTATATCAATGAAGCAACGGACGTCTATTTGCCGGAGGGGGAAGCCGGATTTATTGCGTTGCACATCCACAGTGCTGTTACGGATAAGCAGCTTTCCGAATTAAGCCGGCATTCCCATCTGATCGGGCAGCTCATTTCCACCGTTGAGTATGAATTTAAAATGACTTTTGACAAAGACAGCATTCATTATATGCGCCTTGTCCGCCATTTGCGCTATACAATTGACCGCGTGCTGACGGGGGAAAAAGTGGAGGAGCCCGAGAAATTGAATCATTTCCTGCAACAGGAATACCCGCGGTGTTATAACCTGTCGTGGAAATTGATCAAAATCATGCAGCAAGCATTACAGAAACCGGTGTACGATGCAGAAGCCGTTTACCTGACGATGCACCTGCAACGGATCCAATCCAAAATAGAATCATAAAAGGCCTCCTGATTATACATGGCATGCGTGATGAAAGGCTGAATAATGCCAAAACGCCGTCATTGTTCATGTCGGGATGCCAAATGCTTTTTTAATTTTTTCTTGCAACTGGGATGCCTGCGGTGCTATAATTTGTCATGGAAATTGTGAATGATGCAGCAAACAGGAAAAACCGGTGTACGATGCAGCAGCCTTTATCCGGTAGCATGCGTCTGAAACGGGTTCCACATTAAAAATGAATCAAATGTTATCATAACGTGTTACTGATTCGATCAGGCATGAGTGAAAAAGATGCCGGGAGTGGCAGCCGCCATGGCCTTCCCGCTTTTTCCTCATGCCTTTTTATTTTCCCGGGGAATTGCTGCACGTCTGTTTCCGGAAACCATCATGATTTGAGGAGGATTTTGCATGGCAAAGAAAGATTACGCGCAGCTTGCTCGCGATATTGTGGCAAATGTCGGAGGGCCTGATAATGTAAAGTCGCTTGTGCACTGTGCCACCCGTTTGCGCTTCCGGTTAAAAGATACAGGCAAGGCAAACAAAGAAACGCTGGAAAGCTTGCCAAATGTCCTTACGGCGGTGAATGCAGGAGGACAGTACCAGGTCGTGATCGGGGATGAGGTCGTTCCAGTTTATAACGCCATTATGGATGAATATCATTTTACGGCTTCCGATGCGGGGGTTGAAAACGATGCGGCGGCGGAAGAAAGCGAAGAAAAAGGCAATGTTTTCGACCGCTTTGTGGCAGTGCTTTCCGGTATTTTCACACCGTTTATCTCCGTCCTGGCCGGTGCCGGTGTTTTAAAAGGCGTTGCCATCCTTTTGGCAAATACCCATATCGTGTCTGAATCATCCGCCTGGTACAGCATCTTGGACGCGCTCGCAACCGGCGTGTTTACATTGCTGCCGATTTTTATTGCAATTACGGCGGCGGATAAGTTTAATACAAACCGGTTTATCTCTGTTGCACTTGCTGCCGCGATGATTTACCCGCTGACAGACAGCAGCATTCCGAAAATCGGCCACATTGCCGGGTACGCCATCAATTTTAAACAGTACGGCGGTGCGGTAATCCCGACCATTTTGGCCATTTGGATGATGAGTTATATTGAAAGATGGTTTAAGAAACATTTACCGGCTGTTGCCCAGCTTGTATTTGTGCCGTTTTTCACATTGCTTGTTGCCGGCGCCCTCACTTTTATCGTGATCGGCCCATTAGGCAATGCGATCGGCATGGGCCTTGCTTATGGCTATCAATACTTGTACAGCTTGAGCCCTGCTGTTGCCGGATTTATTCTGGCCGGGCTGTTCCAGGTGTTTGTCGTCTTCGGGCTGCACTGGGGAATTTTGCCGATCTCACTGATTAACATTCAAAACTACGGTTATGATACGCTGCTGGCGATGATGTTTGTTGCCGTCTTCGGACAGTTCGGCGCGGTGACAGGCGCGATTTTTAAAGCAAAAAAATCGAAAAACAGGGAAATCGCCGTTTCCGCTGCAATCAGTAACTTCTTTGGCATTACGGAGCCGGCGATATACGGCATCAATTTGAAATACAAAAAAGGTTTTATTTTCGGTTTGGCCGGCAGTGCGATCGGCGGCGCCATTGCCGGTTTTGCCGGTGTAAAAGCTTTCCAGTACACGCCGATTATGAATTTCTTTGAACTTCCGCTGTTTATCGGCAAAGGTTCAAGCGTTGCCATGGAAGCCGTTGCGGGTATTGCCGCATGGGCGATTGCATTCGTACTTGTATTGATTTTCGGTTTTAATGAAGAAAACAATGAAAAAATGCTCGCAAATGTCCAAATGGGCAAGAAAAGCCTGACGGAAAAGAAAACGGCAGCTGTGGAAAGCAAGATGGAATCGGGACAAAAAGAACTGCCGAAAGTGGATACGGCCGGCATGGAACTGAACGAAATTGTCTATAATCCGGTAAAGGGCCGCGTTGTTCCGTTAACCTCTGTGAATGACCCTGTTTTCAGCTCGGAAGCGATGGGGAAAGGGGTTGGCGTTGTGCCGGAAGAAGGAAAAGTGGCAGCCCCGTTTGACGGGCAAGTATCCGTTGCTTTTCCGACCGGCCACGCATACGGCCTGCAATCCGACCGCGGAGCGGAAGTATTGATCCACGTCGGCATCGATACCGTCAACTTAAACGGGGAACACTTCCATTCCAATGTAAAAACCGGGGACCGCATCAGGAAGGGTGACGTACTCGGCACCTTTGACCCGGAAAAAATCAAAGAAGCCGGCTATGACACGACAACGATGGTGATCGTAACCAACACGATGGCATATGATGCAGTTGAACAAGCCGCAGTTGACGAAACATATGCGGGCGAAGCTTTGCTGAATCTGTACAAAAAACAGGAAACAGCTGTGAAAAACTAATTTTGCGGGCAACCCTGAACAAAAAACCGCCGGGAAAATCATTTTCCCCGGCGGTTTTTCCATTTCCATAATGTTTTTTCTGAAACAGCGGTTCTTTTAAGAAACCGGCGGAAATCCGGCTCCTTCTCCGGCACTCCACGGCTTCCGCCTGAGAAACGGGCTGCCTGGTTCTTTCTTTTACTGCGTGCGGCTGAGCCAATGTTTTCCTTCAACAAGCCGGGAAACGAGCATGGCGCTTACCGTGTTTCCGGTCGAATTTAAAAGCGTGGCCGGAACATCAATAATCGTACTAATTACTGCAATAATCGGAAGCGACTCCGGCGGGAATCCAAAAACGCTTAAAATCAGCATCTCCCCGATCATGCCGCCGCTTGGGATCGCCCCCATTACCGCGCCGACAAGAAATGCAACGGCAATGACAGCCAGCATATGGGGCAGGCTTGTCAAATCTTTCCCGAACAAGGTGAACAAAAAAACGATTTTCAGCACGCCACCAAACACCGAGCCGTCCTTATGCGTGTTCGCGCCTAAAGGAATCACCGTTTCCGCGATGTCGGAAGGCACATGCATTTTTTGAACAGTTTCCAAATTAACCGGAATGCAGGCAGCACTTGAACAGGTAGCAATAGCCGTAACAGAAGGGGGGACCGCATTTTTCCAAAAAACTTTGATCCCCTCTGCCCCCCCGGCCATAAAGGCATATAAGGTAAAAAAGCCGAAAAAGTAAATGACCGTTAAGATCAGGTATAAACCAAACGAACGCGCATATCCTTCCAAAATTTGCGGGCCGAGTGTGCCGATGATGGAAGCGAAGTAACACCCGAGCCCGATTGGCGCATAATACATGATGATTTTAACAAATTTCATCATGACGGCTGTTCCCGATGCCAAAAAAGCAGCAACCGGCTTTCCTTTCTCCCCGGCCAATGTGGTAGCCAGGCCGAACAGAACGGAAAAAACAATCAGCTGAAGCATATTCGTTTTGGTAAATAAATTTGGAAAATCAGGCACTGTGAATGTTTGAACAAGCTGTTCGAGAAAAGACGGATTGGTGCCGCTTTGCCGGCTTCCGTCTGCTTTTGCCATCATCTGTTCTATGGCGGTTGTATCTGTATGCGCAAGCGGCTTGATGATGAAAGTGCCGCCAAAACCAATGATGGCTGCCAAGAGGGAAGTGCCAAGGAACACAAGAATGATGCTCCCTAAAATTTTGCCCAAACGGCCAAGGCCGGCCATATTTGCGATGGCAGAAGAAATGCTGAAAAACACAAGCGGAATAATAACCGTAAACATTAAATTTAAAAATAAATCCCCGAATGGTTTTACAACCTCTGCTTTTGAGCCTGCAACCACGCCCGCAATGCCGCCAATGATGATGGCAGCCAGCAATATGGCAGTGGATTTGTAATTGCGAAAAAATGTTTTCAAATTCAACCTCTCCTTAAATGGAAAATGCATCGCTCCTACACGTTTTCATTTTCCACTGATAACAAAAAGAAGTCAATTTGATTTTGCCCAAAAGATCCCCGTGTGTCGGTCTTTTTGTTGGTAATTTGATGGATTGGGTTTGGAAAAAATTTCATGCCAATTTATATTGACTTAGGATAACACGGATGGTATGATAATAAGGCTGACTCGACAGGAACTGATAAATATTGGGAGTCTGATACAGCTCTGAGGAGTAAAAATTTTTCGGGATAATTTAACTATTCCCCCCCAAAAATGCGGCTAAATATGTAATAATTTAAATAATTAGAGCTTGCTGGACGAATATTTTGGCATGGCTTAGTGACAAGTCGAATACAAGCTAAAATTTGATTCGTTCAGCAAGCCCTAATTAAACTTGGCTGTTTTGAGGGGGTTTTTATTTTGGTTACTAGAAAAGAAAAAAGAAATCGTGAAAAAGAAGCAAATTATTTTTTCGAGTTCCTTAAAATTCAGAAGCATTTTTTCAAAGACCTGATGAATAACCTAAAAAAGGTAGCAGACCACCGACATCAAAGCTATATCACTTATGGTCCAGAGGTCCTTTTATTTACGATGATGTTGAAAAATATGACCGGCCTAAAATCCATGAGAAACATGAGTGAGAGTTTTAATAAAGAAGAATGTATTAAAAATGTAGGGAAGGTGTTAGGCTTAGATTCTCTTGAAGAACTTCCACATTATGATACAATTAACGACTTTTTATCTGGCTTAGATGTAAATGAATTAGAAAAAATTAGAACGTATATGATTAAAGAATTATTGAAAAAAAGGTCTCTCGAGTCTTATCGAATTGAAGGAAAGTACTGGGGTGTCATCATTGATGGAACTGGATTACACACCTTTCATGAGAAACATTGTAAACACTGCCTGAGACGGGCATATACAAATAAAGAAACAGGAGAAACGAACGTACTTTATATGCACCATGTACTTGAAGCCAAGCTTGTCGTGGGGGATATGGTCTTCAGTATTGCCTCCGAATTTATCGAAAATGAATCAGAAAATGTTTCTAAGCAAGATTGTGAATTAAAAGCCTTCGACAGGCTGGCAAAGAAAATAAAAAAAATATTTAAAAGACTACCGATTTGTATCTTGGGAGATAGTCTCTATGCATGTGAAACGGTATTTAATCTGTGCAGGGCGCACAAATGGAAATATATATGCAGATTTAAGGAAGGGAGAATTAAAAGTATCTCGACGGAGTTTAAGGCAATAAAAGAGCTGGAACAAAGTAAGGATCAGAATTCATTAGTTTGGGTGAATGATATTGCCTACAAAGACAGAACGGTCAATCTGATGGAGGCCACAATGAAAACAGAGGATGGGAAATCGAAAGAGTATGTATTTATAACGGATATTAAAATCACGAAAAAGAACGTGGAACGACTCATCGCTGCAGGAAGAAGCCGCTGGAAGATTGAAAATCAAGGATTTAACGAACAAAAAAATAATCGTTACAATATAGAACATGCCAATAGCCAAAACTACACAGCCATGAAAAATCATTATTTATTAGTTCAAATAACAGATATTATTAGACAGCTGTTTGAAAAAGGTTCGTCAATCTTAAAAGCACTCAAAAAAACGGCAAAAGAAAAATCCTCAAATCTGTTGGAATCGTTTCGGACACGCATTTTAACAGACGAGGATTTCACCCATTTAAGTAAGCCAATACAAGTAAGGTTTACTTAATGGTTATATTATAGCAAAGGATGTGATGTAAAAAAAGGTTTTTTTGAAGTTATCCACAATTTTAAAAAAGAAATTTGCAAATTCGGCTCTTTTTGACTTTGAAAGCAGAAAAAATAGATGGAAAAATTTTCTAAATGTGGATAAGTCATTTTATCATAAACCATCTAAAAATTGATGAATTTACTCTTCAGAACTGAGTCTGATAAAAAAGATGTTGACAGCGAATTGATATTTTGATACAATAATTAAGTCGCTGTTAAGAACAGCAAAGATTGTTCCTTGAAAACTGGACAAAACGAAACGTCAAATTCTTTTTGAGCTTTTATCAAACATCTTTACTGAGAGTTTGATCCTGGCTCAGGACGAACGCTGGCGGCGTGCCTAATACATGCAAGTCGTGCGGACCTTTTAAAAGCTTGCTTTTAAAAGGTTAGCGGCGGACGGGTGAGTAACACGTGGGCAACCTGCCTGTAAGACTGGGATAACGCCGGGAAACCGGGGCTAATACCGGATAGTTTTTTCCTCCGCATGGAGGAAAAAGGAAAGGCGGCTTCGGCTGCCACTTACAGATGGGCCCGCGGCGCATTAGCTAGTTGGCGGGGTAATGGCCCACCAAGGCAACGATGCGTAGCCGACCTGAGAGGGTGATCGGCCACATTGGGACTGAGACACGGCCCAAACTCCTACGGGAGGCAGCAGTAGGGAATCTTCCGCAATGGACGAAAGTCTGACGGAGCAACGCCGCGTGAGTGAAGAAGGCCTTCGGGTCGTAAAACTCTGTTGCCGGGGAAGAACAAGTGCCGTTCGAACAGGGCGGCGCCTTGACGGTACCCGGCCAGAAAGCCACGGCTAACTACGTGCCAGCAGCCGCGGTAATACGTAGGTGGCAAGCGTTGTCCGGAATTATTGGGCGTAAAGCGCGCGCAGGCGGCTTCTTAAGTCTGATGTGAAATCTTGCGGCTCAACCGCAAGCGGTCATTGGAAACTGGGAGGCTTGAGTGCAGAAGAGGAGAGTGGAATTCCACGTGTAGCGGTGAAATGCGTAGAGATGTGGAGGAACACCAGTGGCGAAGGCGGCTCTCTGGTCTGTAACTGACGCTGAGGCGCGAAAGCGTGGGGAGCAAACAGGATTAGATACCCTGGTAGTCCACGCCGTAAACGATGAGTGCTAAGTGTTAGAGGGTTTCCGCCCTTTAGTGCTGCAGCTAACGCATTAAGCACTCCGCCTGGGGAGTACGGCCGCAAGGCTGAAACTCAAAGGAATTGACGGGGGCCCGCACAAGCGGTGGAGCATGTGGTTTAATTCGAAGCAACGCGAAGAACCTTACCAGGTCTTGACATCCTCTGACCTCCCTGGAGACAGGGCCTTCCCCTTCGGGGGACAGAGTGACAGGTGGTGCATGGTTGTCGTCAGCTCGTGTCGTGAGATGTTGGGTTAAGTCCCGCAACGAGCGCAACCCTTGACCTTAGTTGCCAGCATTGAGTTGGGCACTCTAAGGTGACTGCCGGTGACAAACCGGAGGAAGGTGGGGATGACGTCAAATCATCATGCCCCTTATGACCTGGGCTACACACGTGCTACAATGGATGGTACAAAGGGCTGCGAGACCGCGAGGTTAAGCCAATCCCAGAAAACCATTCCCAGTTCGGATTGCAGGCTGCAACCCGCCTGCATGAAGCCGGAATCGCTAGTAATCGCGGATCAGCATGCCGCGGTGAATACGTTCCCGGGCCTTGTACACACCGCCCGTCACACCACGAGAGTTTGTAACACCCGAAGTCGGTGAGGTAACCTTTACGGAGCCAGCCGCCGAAGGTGGGACAGATGATTGGGGTGAAGTCGTAACAAGGTAGCCGTATCGGAAGGTGCGGCTGGATCACCTCCTTTCTAAGGGGAAAAGCGTAGGGCGCTCGTTCATCGGCGTACGGATTTCGAAGTCTTCGACTGAGATAAAGGAAACACGATGAGCCTTAAAGGCGAATCGATGCCCGCTTATCGTAGGGAGAAGACGTAGAAATACGCTAGCCGATAGCGCCCGGAGCTAGACAGAAAAGGAAAACTTCGTTTTCCAAAATCAAGTTTGGCGTTTCCGTTTTGTCCAGTTTTGAAGGTTCAATCCTTCCTTATATTTCCTTTCATTAAGGGCCTGTAGCTCAGCTGGTTAGAGCGCACGCCTGATAAGCGTGAGGTCGATGGTTCAAGTCCATTCAGGCCCACCATTCCTTAATGATCGGGGCCTTAGCTCAGCTGGGAGAGCGCCTGCTTTGCACGCAGGAGGTCAGCGGTTCGATCCCGCTAGGCTCCACCTTTATAAACGTGTTCTTTGAAAACCGGATAGGAGAAATAAACCAAGTAAACCGAGAATCGCTTATTTTTGGATTTAAACCTTTTATGGTTAAGTTAGAAAGGGCGCACGGCGGATGCCTTGGCACTAGGAGCCGATGAAGGACGGTACAAACACCGATATGCTCCGGGGAGCTGTACGTAAGCTTTGATCCGGAGATTTCCGAATGGGGAAACCCCCTGTCTTTAATCGGACAGGATTCCTGCCTGAATCCATAGGGCAGGAAGGGCACACCCGGGGAACTGAAACATCTCAGTACCCGGAGGAAGAGAAAGCAATTGCGATTTCCCAAGTAGCGGCGAGCGAACAGGAAACAGCCCAAACCGGAAGGCTTGCCTTCCGGGGTTGTAGGACACTCATATGGGAGTTACAAAAGAACGGGGTAAGTGAAGCGGCCTGGAAAGGCCTGCCGGAGAAGGTAAAAGCCCTGTAACTGAAACTTCGTTCTCTCCCGAGTGGATCCTGAGTACGGCGGGACACGAGGAATCCCGCCGGAATCCGGGAGGACCATCTCCCAAGGCTAAATACTCCCTAGTGACCGATAGTGAACCAGTACCGTGAGGGAAAGGTGAAAAGCACCCCGGGAGGGGAGTGAAAGAGATCCTGAAACCGTGTGCCTACAAGTAGTCAGAGCCCGTTAACGGGTGATGGCGTGCCTTTTGTAGAATGAACCGGCGAGTTACGGTCTCATGCAAGGTTAAGCTGAAGAAGCGGAGCCGCAGCGAAAGCGAGTCTGAACAGGGCGAAAGAGTATGAGGCCGCAGACCCGAAACCAGGTGATCTACCCATGTCCAGGGTGAAGGCAAGGTAACACTTGCTGGAGGCCCGAACCCACGCACGTTGAAAAGTGCGGGGATGAGGTGTGGGTAGCGGAGAAATTCCAATCGAACTTGGAGATAGCTGGTTCTCTCCGAAATAGCTTTAGGGCTAGCCTCAAGCGGAGAGTTTTGGAGGTAGAGCACTGTTTGGACGAGGGGCCCTCATCGGGTTACCGAATTCAGACAAACTCCGAATGCCAAAAACTTATGCTTGGGAGTCAGACTGTGAGTGATAAGATCCATGGTCGAAAGGGAAACAGCCCAGACCGCCAGCTAAGGTCCCAAAGTATACGTTAAGTGGAAAAGGATGTGGCGTTGCTTAGACAACCAGGATGTTGGCTTAGAAGCAGCCATCATTCAAAGAGTGCGTAATAGCTCACTGGTCGAGTGACGCTGCGCCGAAAATGTACCGGGGCTAAACGTATCACCGAAGCTGCGGATGGACACCGTTTGGTGTCCGTGGTAGGAGAGCGTTCTAAGGGCGTTGAAGCCGGACCGGAAGGACCGGTGGAGCGCTTAGAAGTGAGAATGCCGGTATGAGTAGCGAAAGAAGGGTGAGAATCCCTTCCACCGAATGCCTAAGGTTTCCTGAGGAAGGCTCGTCCGCTCAGGGTTAGTCGGGGCCTAAGCCGAGGCCGAAAGGCGTAGGCGATGGACAACAGGTTGATATTCCTGTACCGCCTCTTCACCGTTTGAACGATGGGGGGACGCAGGAGGATAGGGCAAGCGCGACACTGGTTGATCGCGTCCAAGCAGTTAGGCCGGTGCGGAGGCAAATCCTTCGCGCCAAGGCGGAGCTGTGATGGCGAGGGAAATTAAAGTACCGAAGTTCCTGATTCCACACTGCCAAGAAAAGCCTCTAGTGAGGTGAAAGGCGCCCGTACCGCAAACCGACACAGGTAGGCGAGGAGAGAATCCTAAGGTGAGCGAGAGAACTCTCGTTAAGGAACTCGGCAAAATGACCCCGTAACTTCGGGAGAAGGGGTGCTTTTTGGGGTGTATGCCCCGGGAAGCCGCAGTGAATAGGCCCAGGCGACTGTTTAGCAAAAACACAGGTCTCTGCGAAGCCGCAAGGCGAAGTATAGGGGCTGACACCTGCCCGGTGCTGGAAGGTTAAGGAGAGGGGTTAGCCGCAAGGCGAAGCTCTGAACTGAAGCCCCAGTAAACGGCGGCCGTAACTATAACGGTCCTAAGGTAGCGAAATTCCTTGTCAGGTAAGTTCTGACCCGCACGAAAGGTGTAACGATCTGGGCACTGTCTCAACGAGAGACTCGGTGAAATTATAGTACCTGTGAAGATGCAGGTTACCCGCGACAGGACGGAAAGACCCCATGGAGCTTTACTGCAGCCTGATATTGAATTTTGGTACAGCTTGTACAGGATAGGTAGGAGCCTTGGAAACCGGAGCGCCAGCTTCGGCGGAGGCATCGGTGGGATACTACCCTGGCTGTATTGAAATTCTAACCCGCACCCCTTACCGGGGTGGGAGACAGTGTCAGGCAGGCAGTTTGACTGGGGCGGTCGCCTCCTAAAAGGTAACGGAGGCGCCCAAAGGTTCCCTCAGAATGGTTGGAAATCATTCGCAGAGTGTAAAGGCATAAGGGAGCTTGACTGCGAGACTTACAAGTCGGGCAGGGACGAAAGTCGGGCTTAGTGATCCGGTGGTTCCGCATGGAAGGGCCATCGCTCAACGGATAAAAGCTACCCTGGGGATAACAGGCTGATCTCCCCCAAGAGTCCACATCGACGGGGAGGTTTGGCACCTCGATGTCGGCTCATCGCATCCTGGGGCTGTAGTCGGTCCCAAGGGTTGGGCTGTTCGCCCATTAAAGCGGTACGCGAGCTGGGTTCAGAACGTCGTGAGACAGTTCGGTCCCTATCCGTCGCGGGCGCAGGAAATTTGAGAGGAGCTGTCCTTAGTACGAGAGGACCGGGATGGACGCACCGCTGGTGTACCAGTTGTCTTGCCAAAGGCATCGCTGGGTAGCTATGTGCGGAAGGGATAAGTGCTGAAAGCATCTAAGCATGAAGCCCCCCTCAAGATGAGATTTCCCACAGTTTATACTGGTAAGATCCCTGAAAGATGATCAGGTTGATAGGTCCGGGGTGGAAGCGCGGCGACGCGTGGAGCTGACGGATACTAATCGATCGAGGACTTAACCACGAAAAGCGGAAGCGCCTTGGTCATCGGCGTACGGATTTCGGAGCTTTCGACTGAGATAAAGGAAACACGGCGAGCCCCTAAAGGCGAGCCGATGCCCGCTTATCGTAGGGAGAAAGCGCAGAAATACGCTAGCCGATAGGCGCTGGAGCTAGACAATTCTCAAAGTTAGAAACCAAAGCTATTCTCAGTTTACAGTTTTTTCTCCCATCCGGTTTTCAGGGAACACACCCCAAAATTATACTGGTCCGGTGATGATGGCGGAAAGGTCACACCCGTTTCCATCCCGAACACGGAAGTTAAGCTTTCCAGCGCCGATGGTAGTTGGGGGTTTCCCCCTGCGAGAGTAGGACGTTGCCGGGCCAAATAAAAAAACGTAGACAAATCGTCTGCGTTTTTTTATTTGCTTTTTCTAAATCCGCGAACAAATTTTTCTAACCATCAGCGGATACAGAAAGAGTGCCCATAGGCGTATTTTAAAAAGGCAGGGAATATCCCTGCCTTTTATAACATGGTTACTTTTCTTCCTTCCCGGGTATAATGCAGCTTCCATCTGCACAGGCAACGTCTTCTTCGGTGGACAGGTCTTGCAGCACCGGCGCTGCGGCTTCTTCCTGCCATACTTTCTGAAGGGCGCTTGTAAAGGTTTCGAGCGGCTGGGCGCCGGAGATGGCGTATTTTTGGTTGAGAATAAAAAACGGGACGCCGGTGATGCCGTATTGCTGTGCGATGGCTTCATCCACGCGTACGTCATTTAAATAGGCATTCGGGTCACGAAGCACTTCCAAAGCTTTTTCCCGGCTGAGGCCTGCAGATTCGGCGATTGCGGCAAGTGTTTCGTGGTCACCGATATACGCTCCTTCTGTAAAATAGGCGTGGAACAGTTTTTCGGCGAGTTCCGCCCCTTTGCCTTCAGTCGCGGCAAACTTTTCAAGGCGGTGTGCATCCAGCGTGTTTGTCGGCTTCATGTTGTCAAAATCATAATGAAGCCCCACGCTTGCCGCCTGTTCACCGATCCCGCGGTTTGCCTTTTTTGCTTCTTCCATGCTGATGCCGTATTTCTCAGCAATCGCTTCGTGGATATTTTTGCCGATGCCTTTTTCGGCAGCAGGGTCAAGTTCAAACGCTTTAAATTCAACTTCCACCTGGTTCCGGTGCGGAAATTGTGCCAGCGCCATTTCCAAACGCCGTTTTCCAATATAGCAAAATGGGCAGACAAAGTCAGACCACACTTCAATTTTCATATGAACACCCCATTTCTTCGATTACCCCCTATCGTATCATAAAAAAGTTTTATCATAAAAAATCATGCTTATGGACACGTTTACTTTGCTCCGGCCGTGATATGATGGAAAAGAAGCAAAATGAATGTGTGATGAGGAGGGGGAACATCATTGCTCCACAATAGTATTGTCATGGTACTGATTATTTTTGTTGTTAATATTATCTATGTATCCTTTTCGACAACGAGGATGATTCTAACGTTAAAAGGATACCGGTATATTGCCGCTTTTGTCAGCATGGTTGAAATTATCGTGTATATCATCGGTCTCGGGCTTGTTCTTGATAATCTGAATAAGATTCAAAACATTATTGCGTATGCGGCTGGTTATGGAATCGGCGTCATGGTGGGGATGAAAATTGAAGAAAAACTGGCGCTCGGCTATATTACGGTCAATGTCATTACAACAGGGGCAAATCTGGATTTGGCAAAAAAATTGCGGGAAAGTGGCTACGGCGTTACTACATGGGATGCGCACGGGCTTGAAGGCGACCGGATTGCCCTCCAGGTTTTGACGCCGAGGAAATATGAGCTGAAATTATACCACGCGATTCAGACGATTGATCCAAAGGCCTTTATCATTGCATACGAGCCGAAAACCATTTACGGCGGTTTTTGGGTAAAAGCGGTGAAGAAAGGGAAATTGAGCAAATGAAAAAACAGTTTGAAGTGCTTGAAAATGAGACCATTGCGGACTGTCTGGCAAGAATGGAAAAAGAGGGCTTCCGGCCGGTCAGAAGAATCGAAAAGCCGGTGTTCCGGGAAGTCAAGAAAAACGGCAGGAAAGAATATGAGCCGGCCACTAGAAAAATTGTATTTGAAGGAAGGAAATCAAGTTCAGACCCGAACATTACCGGCCTGTAAAACATCAATTATTCGTTGACAGCAACAAGCCTCCCTGTTAAGATAAAAATACAAAGTGAATATGACCCTCATATATAATGGGAATACGGCCCATACGTCTCTACCCGGTTACCGTAAATAACCGGACTATGAGGGAAAGCGGAAGTTGGGAATCACAAGGTTTTCCATGCTTATTTGTGCTGCACCCGGATGGACTGCTTTCTCTCTAAAATAGAGCGGGCAGATCCGTCCGGGTTTTTTTGTACATAAACAGGGGAGGGATGCAGGTGGCAGTTGAAGTTGGCGTCATTATGGGCAGCATTTCGGACTGGGAAACGATGAAACATGCATGCGGCGTGCTGGATGAATTGAACGTGCCTTACGAGAAAAAAGTCGTCTCTGCACACCGGACGCCGGATCTGATGTTTCAATATGCAGAACAGGCAAGAAGCAGGGGCGTAAAAGTCATCATTGCGGGAGCAGGCGGCGCGGCTCATTTGCCGGGGATGGTCGCAGCAAAAACGACGTTGCCAGTCATCGGCGTGCCGGTCCGGTCAAAAGCGCTGAACGGCCTTGACTCTTTGCTTTCAATCGTGCAGATGCCGGGCGGTGTCCCGGTTGCAACGGTCGCGATCGGAAAAGCGGGCGCAACAAATGCCGGACTGCTTGCCGCCCAAATTTTATCCACAACAAACGAACATATTGCCAAAAGGCTTGAACAAAGACGGGAAAGACTTTCGAAAACCGTATATGAAAGCAGTGATCAACTTGAACAGGAAAATAATTAAACCGGGGAGTACAATCGGCATCATCGGCGGCGGCCAGCTCGGGAGAATGATGGCCCTTGCCGCAAAAGAGGCGGGTTTTAAGATCATTGTCCTTGATCCTGTGCCGGATTGCCCGTGTGCGCAGGTGGCGGACGGGCAGATCACGGCGCCATATAATGATGAAGCGGCATTGCGGGAGCTCGGGGAACGATGCGATGTGCTCACCTATGAATTTGAAAATATCGATTATGAAACATTGAAAAAGGCCACCGGATTTGCCCATGTGCCACAAGGAGCGGAACTGATCCGGATCACGCAGAACCGTATTTTTGAAAAAGAAGCAGTTGCAAAAGCAGGTGTCCGGGTTGCGCCGTACCGCATCGTTGAAAACGCGGCGGATTTGAAAGAAGCTGTTGGGGAAATTGGCTATCCATGTATTTTAAAAACGGCGCGCGGCGGTTATGATGGAAAAGGGCAGATCACGCTCCGGCATGAAGGGGATTTTAAGGAAACGGATCCGCTTCTTGCCCACGGCGCATGTGTCCTTGAAAAAATGATTCCATTTACAAAAGAACTTTCTGTCATCATCACCCGGAATGAAACAGGGGAAACGAGCCTTTTTCCGGTAGTTGAAAATATTCATCACAACCATATTTTGCATCAAACAATCGCGCCGGCACGGGTGGAAAATACGGTGAAAAAAGAGGCGGAGCAACTCGCCCTAAAGGTGGCAGAGCAGCTTCATTTAACCGGCACGCTTGCAGTCGAAATGTTTTTAGAAGCGGACGGCACGCTTTATGTCAATGAACTGGCGCCGCGCCCGCATAATTCCGGGCATTACTCGATTGAAGCCTGTTCGATTTCGCAATTTGGCCAGCATATCCGCGCGATCTGCAACTGGCCGCTCCGCAAAGTGGAACTTTTGAAGCCGGCTGTTATGAATAATCTGCTCGGCCAGCACGTCGAAAGGGCGCTTACGCAAATTCCTTACCAGCCGGAATGGTCGGTCCATCTTTACGGCAAAAAAGAAGCGAAATTCCAGCGAAAGATGGGCCATATTACAGTGCTGACAGAGGAAATCGAAGAGACTTTGCTTTCCCTTGAACAGTCCGGTGTATGGCAGGATGTACAGAAACGATCGGAGGCAGCAGTGAATGATTGAACGCTATACAAGGCCTGAAATGGGCGCCATCTGGACAGACGAAAATAAATACAAAGCATGGCTTGAAGTGGAAATCCTTGCCTGTGAAGCATGGGCGGAGCTTGGGGAAATCCCGAAAGCAGATGTGCAAAAAATCCGTGAAAATGCCAGATTTGATGTTGAAAGAATTTTAGAAATTGAGCAGGAAACGCGCCACGATGTTGTCGCTTTTACAAGGGCCGTTTCGGAGTCGCTCGGCGAAGAAAGAAAATGGGTGCATTACGGGCTGACGTCCACGGATGTGGTCGATACGGCGCTTTCTTATTTGATCAAACAGGCAAATGAAATCATTGAAAAAGACCTTGAACGTTTTATTGAAATTTTAAAGCAAAAAGCAATTGAACATAAATACACCGTCATGATGGGCCGTACCCACGGCGTCCATGCCGAACCGACCACTTTTGGCCTGAAAATGGCGCTCTGGCACGAAGAAATGAAACGGAATCTCGAACGCTTCAGGCAAGCGGCGGACGGCATCCGTTACGGGAAATTAAGCGGTGCTGTCGGGACCTATGCCAACATCGACCCGTTCGTTGAGCAGTATGTCTGCGGGAAACTCGGCTTAAAGCCGGCGCCCATCTCCACGCAAACGCTGCAGCGCGACCGCCACGCTTATTACATCGCGACCTTGTCTTTGATCGCGACATCGATTGAAAAATTTGCTACGGAAATCAGGGGGCTGCAAAAAAGCGAAACCCGTGAAGTGGAAGAGTTTTTCAGCAAAGGGCAAAAAGGATCGTCCGCGATGCCGCATAAACGCAATCCGATCGGTTCGGAAAATATGACCGGGATGGCGCGGGTGCTGCGCGGCTATATGGTAACGGCGTATGAAAATGTCTCCCTTTGGCATGAGCGCGACATCTCGCATTCTTCCGCGGAACGGATTATTTTGCCGGATGCAACGATTGCTATTAATTATATGCTGAACCGGTTCGGCAATATTGTGAAAAACCTGACCGTCTTCCCGGAAAATATGAAACGGAACATGGACAAAACGCTCGGTCTCATTTATTCACAGCGGGTTTTGCTTGCCCTGATTGATAAAGGCATGTCCCGTGAAGCTGCATACGATACGGTGCAGCCGAAAGCAATGGAGTCGTGGAAAAAACAAGTGCCGTTTAAGGAACTGTTGAAAAAAGACCCGGCCATCCAAAGCAGGCTCACGGAAGCAGAACTCGAGGAATGCTTTGACTACCATTATCATTTGAAACATGTCGATACGATTTTTGACCGTCTCGGGCTGAACTGAACCGGGGCGGCCGGGTGAATTCAGCCCGGCTGTCCCGGAAAATAAAAAGCGGCTGCGAAATTTGCGCAGCAGGCTAAGGAGGCAGGCGCATGCTTGTATACGAGGGGAAAGCAAAACGGTTGTATGAAACAGAGGATCCGGATGTATTGCGCGTCGAGTACAAAGACTCGGCCACCGCGTTTAATGGCGTGAAAAAAGCGGAGATTGAAGGAAAAGGGAAGCTGAACAATGAGATTTCAAGCCTGATCTTTAAGCGGCTTGCGGACAAAGGGGTCAAGAGCCATTTTATCCGTAAAATATCGGAACGCGAACAGCTTGTGCGCCGGGTGGAGATCATCCCGCTTGAAGTAGTCGTCCGCAATGTCGTGGCGGGCAGCCTTGCAAAGCGCCTCGGGCTTGAAGAAGGAACGCCGGCCGGGCAGCCGGTTGTCGAATTTTATTATAAAAAGGACGAACTCGGCGACCCGCTCATTACAGAAGACCATGTACGGCTTTTAGGGATTGCAAGTTCGGAAGATTTGCAGTTTTTAAGAAAACAGGCGCTCGTTGTCAATGAGAGCCTAACGGCGCTGTTTGCGGAAATCGGCGTCCGCCTTGTGGATTTCAAACTCGAGTTCGGACGCGGACGTGACGGGGCGATCCTTTTGGCCGATGAAATTTCCCCGGATACGTGCAGGCTCTGGGACCGGGCAACGAATGAAAAGCTGGATAAAGATGTGTTCCGCCGGGATTTGGGCAGTTTAACGGAAGTTTACCAGGAAATCTTAAATCGCTTGAGAGGAGATATTTCGCATGTATAAAGTGAAAGTCTATGTCACCTTGCGCGAGGGCATCCTTGATCCGCAGGGGGCTGCCATCAACCAGTCGCTTGTCCAGCTCGGCTACAGTGAAGTGCAGGACGTGCGGGCCGGAAAATATTTGGAGCTGCTTATAGAAAAAACGGACCGGGACCTGGATGACGTCATCCGGGAAGTGTGCGGGCGGGTGCTCTCAAATCCTGTCATCGAAGACTACCGCTATGAAATTGAGGAGTGTGTTGCGCCGTGAAGTTTGCATGTCTTGTTTTTCCGGGATCGAACTGTGACACCGATATGTTTCATGCGATTCAAGATGCACTTGGTGAAGAAGCGGCATACGTCCGCCATGATGCGGATAGCTTAGATGGTTTTGACGGGATCCTCCTGCCGGGCGGGTTTTCGTACGGCGACTATTTGCGGACAGGCGCGATCGCACGCTTTTCGCCGGTCATGCAGGCTGTTGCAAGAGCTGCTGAAGAGGGCAAACCGGTGCTTGGCGTCTGCAACGGATTTCAAATTTTGCTTGAAGCCGGCCTTTTGCCGGGGGCCATGCTCCGGAACGCAGGCTTGAAATTCGTCTGCAAAACGGTGCCGCTTGTAGTCGAAAATGCCGCAACGATGTTTACTTCCCTGTATGAGCAGGGGGAAACGATCCGGATTCCGGTTGCCCACGGGGAGGGGAACTATACTTGCGATGCGGAAACGCTCGAAAAGCTGAAAGAAAACAGGCAAATTGTGTTCACGTACGGGGAAAATCCTAACGGGAGTATTGCCAATATTGCGGGAATTATGAACGAACAAGGCAATGTGCTCGGGATGATGCCCCATCCGGAACGGGCCGTTGAAGCATTACTCGGAAGCACGGACGGTTTGAAGCTGTTTAAATCCATTGTAAAAAACTGGAGGGAATCCCATGCCGTTATTGCTTGAACCAGGACCGGCCGAAATCAAAAGCCAAAAGATTTACCGTGAAATCGGGCTGACAGACGAAGAATTCGCACGAGTCGAAACGATTCTCGGCCGGACGCCGAACTATACCGAAACAGGGCTGTTTGCCGTCATGTGGTCGGAACATTGCAGTTACAAAAACTCTAAGCCGGTCTTAAAAAAGTTTCCGGTAAAAGGCGAACGCGTTCTCCAGGGGCCCGGGGAAGGCGCCGGCATCATTGATATCGGCGACGGGCTGGCGGTTGTTTTTAAAATTGAAAGCCATAACCACCCGTCCGCGATTGAACCGTACCAGGGCGCGGCAACGGGCGTCGGCGGGATTATCCGCGATGTGTTTTCGATGGGGGCAAGGCCGGTTGCGCTTCTCAATTCGCTCCGTTTCGGCGAACTCGATTCCCCGCGGGTGAAACGTCTTTTCAAAGAAGTCGTTGCCGGAATTGCGGGCTACGGCAATTGCATCGGGATTCCGACAGTCGGTGGGGAAGTGGCATTTGATCCGTGTTATGACGGCAATCCGCTCGTTAACGCGATGTGCGTCGGCCTGATCGAACATAAAGACATTCAAAAAGGGCAGGCGCGCGGCATCGGGAACACGGTCATGTATGTTGGCGCAAAAACAGGAAGGGACGGCATCCACGGCGCCACCTTTGCCTCCGGGCAGCTCAGCGAAGATTCGGAGGAAAAGCGCCCGGCAGTCCAAGTTGGCGATCCGTTTATGGAAAAACTGCTCCTTGAAGCCTGCCTCGAACTTGTCCGCCATGATGCGCTCGTCGGCATCCAGGATATGGGGGCGGCCGGGCTCATCAGCTCCTCTTCCGAAATGGCCAGCAAGGCGGGCGTCGGGCTTGTAATGAATCTTGACCGCATTCCGCAGCGCGAAACTGGGATGACGCCATATGAAATGATGCTCTCCGAATCGCAGGAACGGATGCTGATTGTCGTAAAAAAAGGCCGGGAACCGGAAATCATCCGCCTTTTTCAAAAATACGGGCTTGATGCGGTTGCTATCGGAACGGTAACCGGCGATAAAATGCTCAAATTGTACCACAACGGCGAACTTGTCGCGGATGTGCCGGCCGATGCGCTTGCAGAAGATGCGCCCGTCTACCATAAACCGTCCAAAATGCCGGCTTATTTTGCAGCCTGCCAAGCGATGAAACCACAAATTCCGGCGGTGGAAAATCTTCAGGAAACCTTTTTCCAATTGCTCAAACAGCCAACCATTGCCAGCAAAGAATGGGTGTATGAACAGTACGACTCTCAGGTGCGGACGAACACGGTGGTCATGCCGGGCTCGGATGCAGCCGTCATCCGGATCCGCGGGACAAGAAAAGCGCTCGCGATGACAACGGACTGCAACGCCCGCTACGTCTATTTGGATCCGGAAACAGGCGGGAAAATCGCAGTGGCGGAAGCGGCACGCAACATTATCTGTTCCGGAGCCCAGCCGCTTGGCGTGACAGACTGCCTGAACTTTGGCGCACCGGAAAAGCCGGAAATTTTCTGGCAGCTCGAAAAAGCGGCAGATGGCATGAGCGAAGCATGCCGCGCGCTTGAAACCCCGGTCATTGGCGGCAATGTCTCCCTGTATAATGAAACATTGCAAAAAACAGAAAACGGGGAAGTGTCCGTACAGGCTGTATATCCGACACCGGTTGTTGGCATGGTCGGACTTCTCGAAGACATCAAATATGTGACCACGCAGACATTTAAACAGGCTGGTGACCTCATCTATCTGATCGGGGAAGCAAAACCGGAATTCGGCGGCAGCGAACTGCAAAAGCTTACGGACGGCCAAATTTCCGGAAAACCGCCGGCACTCGATTTGGAAACTGAAGCCCGGCGCCAGCACCAACTGCTTGCTGCGATCCAGTCCGGCCTTGTGCAAAGCGCCCATGACGTCTCGGAAGGCGGTTTTGCACCGGCACTCTCCGAATGCCTGTTTGGGACGGAAAATTTGGGGGCCAATGTCGTTTTAAAGGGCAACCCGGTTACGGCGTTATTCAGTGAAACCCAGTCACGATTTATTGTGTCAGTGAAAAAAGAGCACCAGCAGGCGTTTCAAAATTTGGTGAATGAGGCTGTTTGGATTGGCCATGTCACGGATGATAAGCAAATAACCATCAAAGGGGAAAACGGGGAGACGTGGATTCTGGCGGATACAGCGGAATGTGAAACGGCTTGGAAAGGAGCCTTAAGATGCTTGCTGAAATAAAGGGATTAAATGAGGAATGCGGGATTTTCGCGGTATGGGGCCACAAAGATGCAGCGCAACTTGCCTATTACGGGCTCCACAGCCTGCAGCACAGGGGGCAGGAAGGTGCGGGTATCGTAGTCAAACAAAACGGGCGACTCATTGGAAAAAAAGGGGAAGGGCTTGTGACGGAAGTATTTTCAGCCCAGTCTTTTGCCGGGCTTGACGGGGATGCAGCCCTCGGGCATGTCCGCTACGCAACAGCGGGCGGCGGCGGGATTGAAAACGTCCAGCCGCTTCTGTTCCATTCGCAAAACGGCAGCCTTGCGCTTGCGCATAATGGCAATCTCGTCAACGCGCATACATTGAAGCACCAGCTTGAAATGCAGGGCAGCATTTTCCAGACGACATCCGATACAGAGGTGCTCGCCCATTTAATGAAAAGAAGCGGCTACCGTACCATGAAAGAACAGATGAAAAGCGCGCTTACGATGCTAAAGGGGGCGTATGCATTTGCTGTTATGACTGAAGATGAGCTGCTCGTCGCCCTTGACCCAAACGGTTTGCGCCCACTTTCACTCGGACAAATCGGCGACGCTTATTGCGTTGCGTCGGAAACATGCGCGCTTGATATTGTCGGGGCTGAGTTTATCCGCGATATCCGTCCTGGTGAACTCGTATCGATCAGCAGCCGCGGCATTGAGTCGGAGCAGTATGCGTATGCTGCGAATCCGGCCATTTGCACAATGGAATATGTTTATTTTTCCCGGCCGGACAGCAATATCCACGGCATCAACGTCCATGCCGCCCGCAAGAATATGGGGAGAAGGCTTGCAATCCAGGCGGGCATTGACGCGGATGTCGTAACCGGCGTGCCGGATTCAAGCATTTCGGCGGCGATCGGTTATGCGGAACAATCCGGCATCCCTTATGAAATGGGCCTGATCAAAAACCGTTATGTCGGGCGCACGTTCATCCAGCCGTCGCAGTCGCTGCGCGAACAGGGTGTGAAAATGAAACTGTCGCCGGTGCGCGCCATCGTCGAAGGAAAGCGGGTGGTCATGGTTGATGATTCGATCGTGCGCGGAACGACAAGCAAACGGATCGTCACCATGCTCCGCGATGCCGGGGCAACGGAAGTGCATGTATGCATCAGCTCGCCGCCGATGAAACATCCGTGTTTTTACGGCATTGACACATCGACGCATGAAGAACTGATCGCAGCCCGCCACAGCGTGGAGGAAATCCGCCAGATCATCGGCGCAGACACCCTCACTTTTTTGACGGTTGACAATATGCTCGAGGCAATCGGCAGGCCGGCGATCAATGAAACATGCGGCCAGTGCCTTGCCTGTTTTACCGGCAAGTATCCGACGGAAATTTATCCGGATACGGTGCTGCCGCATGAAAAAGAACTGATTCAAAAATAGCAATTAACGGAGGATTCCTATGGCAAACACATACCGGGATGCAGGCGTCGACATCGAAGCAGGCTATGAAGCGGTCAAACGGATGGGAAAGCATGTGGCGCGGACAAACCGGGCGGGGGCAATCGGTGCACTCGGCGGATTTGGCGGCATGTTTGACTTATCTGCGCTCCATTACCGCAAGCCCGTGCTTGTTTCCGGAACGGACGGCGTCGGCACAAAACTGAAACTTGCCTTTTTAACAAACAAGCATGATACAATCGGCATCGACTGTGTCGCCATGTGCGTCAATGATATTATTGTCCAGGGGGCGGAACCGCTTTTTTTCCTCGATTATATTGGTTGCGGCAACCAGAACCCGGAAACGATTGAGCAAATTGTAAAAGGCGTGGCGGAAGGATGCGTGCAGGCAGGGTGCGCGCTTGTCGGCGGAGAAACGGCGGAAATGCCGGATATGTATGAAGAAGGCGAATACGATCTGGCGGGATTTGCGGTTGGCGCATGTGAAAAAGAGGCGCTTGTCACGGGGAAAAACACCGCGCCCGGAGATGTTTTAATCGGCCTTGCGTCAAGTGGCATCCACAGTAACGGCTATTCGCTGATCCGGAAAATTTTTCTAAAAGACCATGCGATGACCGTTGATACGATTTTGCCGGAACTGGGCCGGCCGCTTGGGGAAGTGCTGCTAACCCCGACAAAAATTTACGTCAAACCGGTGCTTTCCGCGTTAAAAAAATTTGAGGTCAAAGGAATGGCACATGTAACAGGCGGCGGGTTTTATGAAAATATGCCGCGCATGCTCAGAGCCGGGCTCGGTGTTGAGATCAGCCTTGGTTCATGGCCGGTCCCGCCCGTTTTTTCCGCTGTGGAATCTTACGGAAACGTCAGCCGCGATGAGATGTTTCACGTTTTTAACATGGGAATCGGGTTTGTCCTCGCGGTGAATGCGGAAGATGCACAGGCTGCTGTTTCCTTTTTCAACCAGTCCGGGGAACAAGCTTTTATCATCGGCCATGTTACAAATACGGCGGGTGTCCGTTTTGCAGCAGGGAGCAGAGGCGATGCATAAAATGGCTGTTTTCGCATCGGGCAGCGGCACAAATTTCCAGGCGATTTGTGATGCAGCTAAAAAAGGGGAACTGGATGCCGCGATTGAACTGCTAGTATGCGACCGTGAAGATGCGTATGCCATCCGCCGGGCAGCACAAGAAAACATCCCGGCGTTTGTATTCAATCCGAAAACGTACCCGGATAAGCGGGCGTATGAGCAGGAAATTTTGGCGCAATTACAGAAAAAACAAATTGAATGGATTGCCTTGGCCGGCTATATGCGGCTGATTGGTCAGGTGCTACTGGATGCGTATCCGCGGAAGATTATTAATATCCATCCGTCGTTGCTGCCGGCTTTCCCGGGCAAAGATGCGATCGGGAAGGCGCTTGCGGCAGGCGTTAAAATAACGGGCGTAACCGTTCATTACGTCGATGAAGGCATGGATACCGGGCCGATTATTGCACAGGCGGCTGTCCCTGTGCTTGCCGGGGACACATACGAAACACTGGCGGCAAGAATTCATCAGACAGAGCATGTGCTGTATCCGGATGTGCTCAGGAAGCTAGTGGAAAATCAAACCAACATGGAGGTTTTACCAGAATGAAAAGAGCATTAATCAGTGTATCGGATAAAACAGGGGTAACGGCATTTGCACAAAGTTTGAGCGGGCTCGGCTTTGAAATTCTCTCAACCGGCGGCACGAAAAAAGCGCTGGAAGAAGCCGGCGTGCCTGTTACGGGGGTGGAAGAGGTAACAGGTTTCCCGGAAATTTTGGAAGGCAGGGTAAAAACGCTCCATCCAAATATCCACGGCGGGCTTTTGGCAAAACGGACGCCGGAACATGAACAGCAAATTGCAGCGCACGGGATCAAACCGATTGACCTTGTCTGTGTCAACCTTTATCCGTTCCGAGAGACGATTGCAAAGGCGGATGTCACGGAAGAAGAGGCCATTGAAAATATTGATATCGGCGGACCGTCCATGCTGCGTGCGGCCGCGAAAAATTTTGAATATGTCACCGTTGTTACGGACGCAGGGGACTACGGCAAAGTGATTGACGAAATTAAAACGCACGGCGATGTGACGAAAGATACGAAAAAAGCGTTGGCTGCAAAAGTTTTCCGCCATACAGCAGCGTATGACGCCATGATTGCCGATTATATGACAACGCTTGTTGGCGAAGAGGCCCCGGAGAATGTCACTTTTACATATGAGCTCAAGCAAACGCTCCGTTACGGGGAAAACCCGCACCAAAAAGCAAGCTTTTATATTAACCCGCTTGGTTCGCCGTTTTCGATTGCGCATGCAAGGCAGCTGCACGGCAAAGCATTATCGTACAATAATATCCGCGATGCAGATGCCGCCCTGCAGATCGTAAAAGATTTCAAGGAACCGGCAGCTGTAGCCGTAAAGCATATGAATCCGTGCGGCATCGGGGTCGGAGATTCGGCGCTTGAAGCGTATAAAAAAGCGTACGAGGCAGATTCGAAATCGATTTTCGGCGGCATCGTCGCATTCAACCGGCCTGTTGACCCGGAAACGGCCAAGCTGCTACATGAAATTTTTCTCGAAATTGTAATTGCCCCGTCGTTTGCGGACGAAGCGTTTGACATTTTGGCAAGCAAGAAAAATATCCGCCTTTTGACTGTGCCTTTTACGGAAGCGCACAAACCGGAAAAAATCATTACTTCCGTAGAAGGCGGGCTGCTGATCCAGGATCAGGACACCTATACTTTAGATGAAGCCCAAGTGAAAACTGTCACAAAACGTGAGCCGACAGAACAGGAATGGAAGGCTTTAAAACTGGCCTGGAAAGTGGTAAAACATGTGAAATCGAATGCGATTGTGGTGACGGATGCTGAAAAAACGCTCGGGATCGGCGCCGGGCAGATGAACCGCGTCGGCTCGGCGGAAATTGCGTTGGCCCAGGCCGGTGAAAAAGCAAAAGGAGCCGCGATGGCATCCGATGCATTCTTCCCGATGGACGACACCGTCGAAGCAGCTGCCAAAGCCGGCATTACTGCCATCATCCAGCCGGGTGGGTCCATCCGCGACGAAGACTCCATCAAAAAAGCCGATGAATACGGCATCACGATGGTCTTCACCGGCATCCGCCACTTTAAGCACTAACAGAAAAGCGCGGCATACGGGCTTCTTATTCGTTGGAGGACCGATGCTGCTTACCGCAGGGAAAAGGTGCAGAAGTATGCAAGCCCGGGAAGCAGAGCCGGACAAACAGAAAAGCGGAGGCGACTGTCCTGCCCGGCAGTCCCCGGGTTCTATTGTATCCGATCATAAAATTAGTCGGAAGACCTTACAAAATGATGGACAAAGAGAGGAGGCCACGTTAAAATGAAAGTACTTGTAATTGGGAGCGGTGGCCGCGAGCATGCCATCTGCAAAAAATTATCGGAAAGCCCCCGCGTTGGCAAAATTTATTGCGCACCGGGAAACGGTGGCATCGCCCAAATCGCTGAAACCGTTCCGATCCGCGAAACGGACACGGCTTCTCTGCTCGCTTTTGCAAAAGACAAAGGCATTGAACTGACGGTTGTCGGCCCGGAAGCCCCTTTAAGCGCGGGGATTGTCGACGAATTTCAGAATGCCGGCCTGAAAATATTCGGGCCGTCAAAGCAGGCGGCGCGGATTGAAAGCAGCAAAGCATTCGCAAAAGAACTGATGCAAAAAAACGGCATTCCGACTGCGGATTACCGCGTTTTTTCCGACTATGCGGAGGCGGAAAAATATATCGTGGAAAAAGGCGCCCCGATCGTCATTAAAGCAGACGGCCTCGCAGCCGGAAAAGGCGTGACTGTTGCGATGACACCGGGAGAAGCAAAGGAAGCGCTCCGTGCCGCTCTGATCGGGAAGAAATTCGGGGAAGCCTCAAACCAGGTGGTTGTAGAAGAATTTTTGGAAGGGGAAGAATTTTCCCTGATGGCGTTTGTCCGGGGAGAGGAAGTGTATCCCATGGTGATTGCGCGCGACCATAAGCGTGCATATGATGGCGACAGCGGGCCGAATACAGGCGGAATGGGCGCCTACTCCCCGGTTCCGCAAATCCCAGATGAAGAAGTGAAAAAGGCAGTAGAACATATTTTGCGCCCGGCAGCCAGAGCGTTGAAAGAGGAAGGCTGCCCGTTTACCGGGGTCTTGTATGCCGGCTTGATGCTGACGGAAAACGGTGTGAAAGTGATTGAATTCAACGCCCGTTTCGGCGACCCGGAAACGGAGGTTGTGCTCGAAAGGCTTGAATCGGACCTTGCGGAAATTTTTCTGGATCTGTTGGACGGAAAAAGCCCTTGCATCAAGTGGCGCAAGGAAGCTGTATTGGGAGTTGTGATTGCGGCAAACGGCTATCCGGGTGCGTACGAAAAAGGGATTCCAATTCCGCCGCTTTCAAAATTGCAGTCTTTTGTTTTCCATGCCGGCACATGCGTGGAGGGGGAAAGGCTTGTATCAAACGGCGGCAGGGTACTTTTTGTCGGAAGGAAAGCCCGTACGCTGGAAGAAGCGGGAAAAGCACTGTATCACGAATTGGAAAGGCTCCGTTTGGATGGTTTTTTCTACCGGAAGGATATCGGCAAAAGAAACCAGGATTAGTCCCTGAGGCAAAAGGCCGGAAAATCTCCGGCCTTTTGCCCGGTAGCTTTTTGCACAGGTGGTAATGTTTCCCACATGCATGTTGCCTTCTGGTCTACACTTCTTCCTGGCCGCCATTCATTTGCCTGTTTTGAATGAGATCCGTCACAGGGCAGTAGCGGACAATTCCTTCTCCCACTTTCATGGCACCCATGAGCGCAACACATAAATAGCTGCAGCGCCCCGGTTTTTTCGATAATTTAGCTGTGGCCCATGCAAGCGAAGTGAGCCCGCACGTAATCCGGATTAAGGCATTTAAAATGCCAATATTGGGTGCGATTTTCATGATGAACATCTCCTTTCCCATGTTTTCGAACTTCTTTACTGCTTTAATGGATAAAATATGGTAATATATGAATATATTAGGGTCTCCCTAGGGAGGAATGAGACAATGCTTGACCAACGTTACAGATGGAAAAACAAACAAATCAGGGAACATGTCGCCGTGCTGGACGGCAAGCTTTCGCCAGACATGGTTTTAACAAATGCCCGGTTTCTTCATTCGACGTTAAGAAAATGGGTTACGGGCAATATTTGGATTTATCAGGACCGGATTGTATACACCGGGGAAAAACTGCCTGAAAAGACATCCGGATGCGAAATCACCGATTGCTCGGGGCAGTGGCTTGTGCCCGGGTATATTGAACCGCATGTCCATCCGTTTCAACTTTATAATCCCCAAACCTTTGCCCATTATGCAGCGCAAAAAGGGACAACAACATTGATCAACGATAACCTCATGCTCGTTTTATTAACAGACAAAAAGAAAGCGTTTTCTCTGATGCAAAAGCTCCGCCATTCACCGGTTACGATGTATTGGTGGGCCCGGTTCGACGGGCAGACGGA
Source organism: Weizmannia sp. FSL W8-0676 (assembly GCF_038593015.1). Lineage (NCBI taxonomy): Bacteria > Bacillati > Bacillota > Bacilli > Caryophanales > Bacillaceae > Heyndrickxia > Weizmannia sp. FSL W8-0676. The sequence continues at coordinate 2,933,010 of NZ_CP151954.1, read as the reverse complement.
GCTTGTGGACGAAGAAATGGTTTTTTCTCACGAGTGTGTAAAATCGTGGCTCGAGCATGATGCTGTCCTGCAGGGAGGGGAATTGACCGGCTGGCCGAAACTGGCGGACGGCGACGACTTAATGCTCCATTGGATTCAGGAAGCCAAGCGGATGCGGAAAAAAATTGAAGGCCATTTCCCGGGTGCCTCCGAGAAAACATTGGCAAAAATGATGCTGTTTGGGGCAGACTGTGACCATGAAGCGATGACGGGCAAGGAAGTACTGAACCGGTTGATGCAGGGATACACGGTGTCTTTGCGCCACTCATCCATCCGCCCCGATCTGCCTGTGTTACTGGATGAAATGAAAGCGCTCGGCATTGACCAGTATGATCAAATGTTTTTTACAACCGACGGCAGCTCGCCTGCTTTTTACGAAGAAGGCGTGATCGACAGGATGATTCAAATCGCGATGGAACACGGGGTGCCCCCGGTGGACGCATACTTAATGGCAAGCTACAATGTGGCGCGTTACTACAATATCCAGCATTTGCACGGTATCATTGCAACAGGCCGGGTGGCAAGCATCAATTTCTTGGAGAGCGAAACAAATCCGGTGCCTGTTTCGGTTCTGTCGAAAGGAGTATGGTTGAAAAAAGATGGCAAAGGAATCGAACCGGAAGAACCGGTCGATTGGGCATTGTACGGTCAAGGCCCGCTTGAACTGGATTGGGATCTCGGGTACGACGACCTGCAATTTTCCATGCCGTTCGGGCTGGAGATGTCCAACAGCGTCATTACAAAACCGTACTCCATTTCGTATGACGTATCGTATGAGGTGCTGCCGGACGCCTATGAGGACAATTTTCTTATGTTAATTGATAAAAAAGGAAAATGGCGGATCAACACACTGGTGAAAGGATTTGCCAAAAATCTGATGGGCCTTGCCTCTTCTTATTCATCGACAGGGGACATTCTTTGCATTGGAAAATCAAAAAGCGATATGCTGCTTGCGTTTAAACGGATGAAAGAAATGGGCGGCGGCATCGTGATTGCGGAAAGTGGGAAAATCATCCAGGAAATTCCGCTCCCGGTCGGCGGGATCATGTCGGATAAAAGCATGGATGAACTGATCGGGGATATGAAAAAATTTGCCGGTATTTTAAGGGACCGCGGCTATGCATATGATGATCCGATGTATTCTTTGCTCTTTTTATGCGCGACCCATTTGCCCTATATCCGGATCACTTCCAAAGGAATGTACGATGTGATGAAGAAAACGATACTCTTTCCAACAATAATGCGTTAAAATAATAAAGTACCGGAAATTTTAAAGCGGGTCGTAAAAAGGGAGATCGTTCGTTTCCGAAAAACCTCTTTCTATACGGCTGGCTGTGATTTGCTGTTCGGTGCATTTAAGAAAGCGTGATTGGAGTTGCAAAAATGGGAAAGAAACGACTGATTGGCCTGATGTTCCTTCTGCTGGTGCTATCGGCATGCGGCCGCCAGCATGGTACAGGCGGAAATCAGCAGGGAACCGGAAAATCTGCGGCACACCAGTGGACAGCACCGCTGACAGGGATCCGGACAACAAACAGGCCGGCAAAACGGGCGGTTGCCGTCATGATCAACAATCACCCGCTTGCACGCCCGCAATCGGGGCTTAGTTCAGCCGATGTTGTTTATGAAGCCCTGGCGGAAGGGGAAATCACCCGGTTTGTCGCAATTTTTGAAAGCCATATGCCGGCCAAATTCGGGCCGGTCCGGAGCGCCAGGCCGTATTTCATCAAGCTGGCAAAAGGATACGATGCTTTATACATTGCCCATGGCTACAGCCCGGGCGCGAAAAAGCTGCTTGATTCGGGCTATGTCGATGAACTGAACGGCATGCAGTATGACGGCACTTTGTTCAAACGGTCGGCAGCCAGAAAAGCGCCCCATAATTCCTATATCACTTATCAGAACATTTTAAAAGGTGCACGGAAAAAAGGCTATGTGATGAACCAGCCCCCGTCTCCCCTTTCTTTTGCCTCTGCAAAAGAAGTGAAAAACATTTCGGGCATTTCTGCGGGGAAAGTCAGTATCCGTTATTCAAGCCGGGACAATTTAAATGCCGTGTACCGGTATAACGCAGAAAAAGGAAAGTATGACCGCTACGCTGGCGGGGTGGAGACGGTGGATGCAAATAACGATCAACCGGTCCTCATCGACAATTTGTTCATTGTTGCTGCTAAACATAAGCTGATTGACAGTCACGGGCGCAAGGATATTGATTTAACATCTGGAGGCAAAGCGTATCTCATCCAAAAGGGAAAGCTCCGGGAAGTCGAATGGGAAAATGACAACGGCAGGATTCTTCCGTATCAAAACGGGGAACCGGTCAAACTGGTGCCGGGAAAAACATGGATCAATATTGTACCAACTTTAAGCAGTGTTACCGTTACAGATTAGGCAGGGGTTCGGGCAGTCTGGCAGAGCCGTGCTGGAAAGCAATAGAGTAAAGGAGAAGAAAAACGTTTATGCAAATAGACAAATTACGCGGAAAAGCGCTGGATCAGCTGTTTGAAGCGATCCTGTCGCTTGAAACGATTGAAGAGTGTTACCGTTTTTTTGACGATTTATGCACCGTCAACGAAATTCAGGCGATGACGCAGCGCCTGGAAGTGGCGAGAATGCTGCGCAACGATAAGACGTACCATGCGATTGAGACGGAAACCGGCGCGAGCACAGCTACTATCTCCCGTGTCAAACGCTGCCTGAATTACGGCAACGATTCCTACCAAATGGTCCTCGACCGGATCGAAAAAAAACAAAGGCAGGAAAACCGTACAGAAGAAGAACCATTAGAATAAAAAGAAAAAAGCTCTTCTTTTAAAAGAAGGGCTTTTTTTACGCAGAACAACCGCTTTTCGTGATAGAATCGCGGGGCTTGGCGCATCTTGCTGGAAAAGTTGCGCTTTTCATTTTTCCTTCTGCCGGCACCGCTTTTTTGCATAAGCATACAGGAGAGATTTTCCGGCTTTAACGGGGGGAAAGCGCGGCGTTTCCGGGCAGGCCTGTTATATTTTCCCGTTCCGATGAAAAGCTTTTTTGCCTGTACCTTCAAATGCTATAATGGGTTATGATGGATGAAGAATGGAGGATTTCCGGTTGATGTATGATGTGCGTGAATGGCGGCATGCCTTCAAATTGGATCCGAATAAAGATATTTCGGAAAAAGATTTGGAAAAAGTTTGCGAGTCCGGCACGGATGCAGTGATTATCGGTGGAACGGACGGTGTCACCCTTGATAACACGTTACAGTTAATGTCAAGGGTGAGAAGATACGCCGTGCCGTGCTGCCTCGAAGTATCGGATCCGGACGCAATCGCACCAGCTTATGACCTTTACTTGATTCCGGCGGTTTTAAACAGCCAAAATACAACTTGGATCACCGGTGCCCACCATAAAGCAGTGAAAGCATACGGGGAATGGATGAATTGGAATGAGATTGTCATGGAAGGCTACTGTATTTTAAATCCGGACTGTAAAGCCGCTCAGCTTGCAGAAGCAGCAACCGGCCTTGACGACGACGACGTTCTCGCTTATGCAAGCATGGCGGAGCATATGTTCAAGTTTCCGGTTTTTTATTTGGAATACAGCGGCACTTACGGAGATCCAAAGCTTGTCGAAAAAGTGAAAACAGTACTGGAAGATACCGTTTTGTTTTACGGCGGCGGCATCCGCACTGCGGCACAGGCTGCGGAGATGGCACGGGCTGCAGATGTAGTGGTCGTCGGCAATGTGGTTTATGAAGATATACACGAGGCCGTGAAAACGGTTCGGGTTGTAAAGCAAACAGGTTTGTGATAAAATAGAACAAACATTCTCATGTGGTGGTGAAATCATGCAATTTTTAACCGACCGTATTCTAAACGGGCTGAATCCCGAACAGAAAGAAGCGGTCAAAACAACGGAAGGGCCGCTTTTGATTCTTGCCGGGGCGGGAAGCGGCAAAACGCGGGTGCTGACTCGCCGCGTTGCCTATTTAATGGTGGAAAAAGGCGTGAATCCGTATAATATTTTAGCGATTACGTTTACCAATAAGGCCGCCCGCGAAATGAAAGACAGGATTGCCGGGATCATGGGTGGTGCCGCTGAGGAAGTGTGGATATCCACCTTCCATTCGATGTGCGTGCGCATTTTGCGGAGGGATATCGACAGGATCGGCTTTAACCGCAATTTTTCAATCCTTGACGCGACCGACCAGCTATCGGTCATTAAAAACCTTTTAAAAGAAAAAAATCTGGATCCGAAAAAATTTGATCCACGGGCGATTTTAGGGAAAATCAGCAGCGCGAAAAATGAACTGATTGATGTTGAGCAGTACGCCAAACAAGCGGGCGATTTTTTTGACCAAATTGTCAGTGACGTATACGAGGCTTACCAGCAACGCCTGAAGAAAAACCAGTCGCTTGACTTTGACGATCTGATCATGATGACAATCCAATTGTTCAAGCGCGTCCCGGAAGTCCTCGAATACTACCAAAGAAAATTCCAATACATCCACGTTGATGAGTATCAGGATAGTGCGACACGTTGCTAATTGAAAAGATTAGCCACCAGCGAAAGCTGGGAGAACTGATGATTCGAAGAGTCGAATGAAGGAGTAACGCCCGGAAAGGCTCTCCCTGATCCTCCGAATAGCGTCAAGATAGGTAAGGATCTTGAGGTTATAAGCTCGGTGAAGTCGGCTGAATGCTGCCGTAACAAGTCAAGTTGACGAAAGCTTTCCAGAGGTGGAAGGTGCAGCAAATAAGCCGGGGGTCTATAAAACACTCATGGTGAGAATGTTAGTGAACAACAACTAACTGACGAAAATCCGAATGTACGGTTCTAGAGGTATAGATGCTAGAAATGGCATTGTCACGGTACGTGGCGCTAGTGAGGTGGAGTAAGAATTGTCTTTATGAAACACCTTGACGTGTTACAGGCACGTCCAAGCTAGCAGGACTAGAGGATTCACCTAAAAGTGTATGTACAGATAGAATCATCGGAACGTGGGAAGCTGACAACGCGGAGGACTTACCGGCCAATGAAGCGGTGATAAGGAAAAGCGAAGGCTATAACTTATCTTTATGTCAGTGAAAGTGGTGGCACAGTACCGTTGAGGTGATGGAAACATCATGGAGGGATAGCCACTAGTCAATTTGTTAAAGCAACTACATTTATCGTCTATCAGGTTCGAGTATGACTAAGAGAAACGAAAGCTGCCAGTAACCGGGTGGTGATTAGTTGACTGATAACAACCAAAAGCTAAAGAAGAAACAAAAATTGCGTAATAATGAATACTACAATATGCAAGCAGCGTTAGATACACTTTACGCTCAAAGTAAAAATGGCTACAAATTCCGAGAGCTGTATGATCTTATCATTGATGAAAGAAATATTAAGTTGGCCTTCCGAAATATCAAAAAGAATCGCGGAAGCAAAACGAGTGGGACGAATGGTAAAACCATTCTTGATATTGGGGAAAAGGATCCTTCGTCTCTTATAAAGTATGTAAGAGCAAGGATGTCTAATTTTAAACCACATCCTGTCCGAAGGATAGAGATCCCTAAACTGGATGGGACCATGAGGCCTTTAGGTATACCAACTATTGAAGACCGCTTGATTCAACAATGTGTGAAACAAGTTCTTGAACCTATCTGTGAAGCAAAGTTTCATCCACACAGTTATGGTTTTCGTCCAAACCGGAGTGCACATCATGCATTATCAAGGGCAGTAACCTTGGTAAACAAAAACAAACTCCATTATGCCGTGGACATTGATATTAAGGGATTCTTTGACAATGTTAACCATGGCAAGCTACTGAAGCAGATATGGTCACTGGGCATTCAGGATAAGAAGGTCATTAGTATTTTATCCAAAATGCTTAAAGCGGAAATCAAGGGTGTTGGTATACCAGGAAAAGGAACGCCACAAGGCGGAATTCTTTCACCACTACTATCCAACATCGTTTTAAACGAGCTGGACTGGTGGATCAGCAGCCAATGGGAAACTTTCAAAACGAAAAAGAATTACAATCGGGAACGAATGATTGGCAAAAGGCTGGTATTAGATCAAAGTGCAAAATATCGAGCATTGAGAAAAACTGGACTGAAGGAAATGTTTATTGTCCGATATGCCGATGATTTTAAAATCTTTTGCCGTAATCATAAAGATGCATTCGCTATTTTTGAAGCCGTGAAGAAATGGCTGAAAGAAAGGTTGGGACTAGAAACCAGTCCTGAAAAATCTGGGGTAATTAATTTGCGGAAAAAGCATTCTACGTTCCTTGGGTTTAAAATGAAAGCTATCCCGAAAAAAGACAAATTTGTAGCTAAAACAAATATGAGTGATAAAGCGAAAAAGAAGGCCATTGCAAAATTACGTGGCCAAATCAAAAAGGTTGAGAACAGCCCGCGAGAGGTATCTAAGCTAAATGCAACGATTGTAGGAATCCAAAATTATTACCGGTATGCGACTCATATCACTGTTGATTTAAGTAAAATTGGCTTCTCGGTCAGAAAGATCCTGTACAACCGAACGAAAGCTATTCTAAGTCAGAAAGGTACAAAGTCAAACACATTTAAAAAATTGTATCCGAAATTTAATGGGAAAGTGATTTTTATCCATGGAGTAAATGTTTTCCAATTGATCATATAAGAACTAAATATCCAACTAATTTTAGTCAGGATATTTGCCCTTATACAGATTTGGGAAGACAGAAGATACATGATCAACTTAAGGGATGTAATCAGGCAATCATTCATCATCTTATGTATAATCCTTTACCTGATCAAAGCATGGAATATAATGATAATCGCATATCCCTTTACGTAGGACAACTTGGACAATGTGCAGTAACAAATGTACCATTAGAACTTGGAGATATGGAAGTTCATCACAAGATACCAAGAAATCAAGGTGGAAGTGATGAGTATAGAAATCTTATATTCATAAGGAAGGATGTTCACAAGTTGATTCACTCAACAGAAAAAGTGACCATCCAGAAATATCTCCAAAAGCTGAACTTAGACGAGAATGCCCTAGATAAAATCAACAAACTTCGTGTTTTGGTTGGAAACGATAAAATAGTAGGTATTATAACGCGATAACAAATTGATGGAACGCCGTATGAGGGGAAACTCTCACGTACGGTGTGAATGGGGGGGAAAGCTGGAGATGACTTCAAAGGCTTACCTATCCATATCCAATAAATCCCAGTATACACTTGTGAAATTGTTGGCTTCAAGGTTTCAGAATTTGTGTGTTGTCGGGGATAATGACCAGTCGATTTACCGTTGGCGCGGTGCGGATATTGCCAATATCTTGTCATTTGAAAAAGATTACCCGAACGCGAAAGTCATTTTGCTCGAGCAAAACTACCGCTCGACGAAGAAAATTTTACAGGCGGCCAATAAAGTTATCGAAAACAACGCAAACCGGAAAAAGAAAAATTTATGGACGGAAAACGATGAGGGGCAAAATCTCGTCTATTACCGGGCGGACAGCGAACAGGGGGAAGCACAGTTTGTTGCCGGAAAAATTAAGGAACTCACTGCATCGGGCAAACGCCGGTACTCCGATATTGCGATTTTGTACCGCACGAACGCCCAGTCCCGTGTCATCGAAGAAGTATTGATGAAATCGAACATTGCCTACAATATCGTCGGCGGCACCCGTTTCTACGACCGGAAAGAAATTAAAGATATTCTGGCATACTTGCGGGTCATCGCCAATCCGGATGACGACCTCAGCCTGACCCGGATTATCAATGTGCCGAAACGCGGGATCGGTCAGACTTCATTGGATAAAATCGTGCGTTATGCGGCGGACCAGGATGTTTCCTTATTTACGGCACTTCAGGAAATTGATTTTATCGGCCTCAGTCCGAAAATTACCAAAGCCTGCCGAGAATTTTACGAGCTTATCAGCAATTTTACCCGGATGCAGGAATATTTATCCGTTACCGAACTGGTGGAAGAATTGCTGGACAAGTCCGGCTACAGGGATGCGCTGAAACTGGAAAAATCGCTTGAAGCCGAAAGCCGGCTCGAAAATATCGATGAATTTCTTTCGGTTGCCCAGGAATTTGAGAAAGAGAACGATGACAAAAGCCTTGTCGCCTTTTTGACGGATTTGGCGCTTGTCGCCGATATTGACCGGCTTGAAGAAGATAATGCACAAAAAGATGCTGTTGTATTAATGACATTGCACGCTGCCAAAGGGCTTGAATTTCCGGTTGTCTTCCTGATCGGCATGGAAGAGGGCATTTTCCCGCACAGCCGTTCCCTTATGGACGAAGCGGAAATGGAAGAGGAAAGGCGGCTCATGTATGTCGGCGTCACGCGGGCACAGGAGGAGCTGTACCTGACCAATGCCGAAGTGCGGACGCTTTACGGGCGCATGAATATCAATCCGGTTTCACGGTTTATCAATGAAATTCCGGAAGAATTGATCGAGGATATTCGCAAGGAGGAAAAAGACCGGCTCGATTTCCGCCAGGTTTCGCGCGGCAAAACGGAAAGAAAAGAGAAACGGCCGCCTGTTGTTCCTGCCTGGCAACAAAACGGGGCCGGCAATCTTTCCTGGCAAGTGGGCGATAAAGCCGAACATAAAAAATGGGGGATCGGCACGGTTGTCAGTGTCAAGGGAGAAGGCAAATCAGCCGAACTTGACATTGCATTCCCGAGCCCTGTCGGCATCAAACGGCTTTTAGCCGAGTTTGCGCCGATTACAAAAGTAGAATAGAATAAGTCTGGACAACGAAAGGGACACAGGCGGCAAATGCCTCTTTTGCCCTGATGGAAAGGATTGTTGCACATGGATAATCACGCGGCAGCCGCCCGGGCAGCCGAACTGCGCAAACTGCTGAACCAGTACAGTTATGAATATTATGTGCTCGACCGCCCGAGCGTCCCGGATGCGGAATACGACAGGCTTTTGCGTGAACTGCAGGAGATCGAAAATGCGCTTCCGGAGTTGATCACGCCGGATTCACCAACGCAAAGGGTCGGAGGAGAACCTTTATCCGGATTTGCCAAAGTGGTCCATGATACACCGATGCTCAGTCTGGCAAATGCCTTTAACGAAGCCGACCTTCGCGATTTCGACCGCAGAGTCCGGGAGACGGCCGGCGATCCATATGAATACGTGTGCGAACTGAAAATCGACGGGCTGGCGATTTCGCTTAAATATGAGAATGGTTTATTCGTCCAAGGGTCCACAAGAGGGGACGGGACGATCGGTGAAGACATTACGGCCAACCTCAGAACCGTCCGCTCGATACCGCTCAGGCTGAATGAACCGGTCACCATCGAGGCGCGCGGGGAATGTTTTATGCCGAAAAAGTCTTTTGAGGCATTGAACCGTATCAAAGAAGAAAACGGGGAAGAACCGTTTGCCAATCCGCGCAATGCGGCAGCCGGCTCGCTCCGCCAGCTCGATCCGAAAATTGCGGCATCCCGGAACCTTGATACATTTATGTATGCGATCGGTGATACAACCGGGCTCGATATTGCCACCCATAGCGAAGGGCTTGCGTATTTGGAAAAGCTCGGCCTTAAGGTCAATAAAGAAACAAGGATATGCCGGGATATCGGGGAAGTGCTCGAATTTATCGCGGAATGGACGGAAAAACGGCCGGCCCTCCCGTATGAAATTGACGGCATTGTTATTAAGGTAAATGACTATGCCCAGCAAGCCGCCCTTGGCACAACGGTGAAAAGCCCGCGCTGGGCCATTGCTTACAAATTTCCTGCCGAAGAAGTAGTCACAAAACTGACCGGCATTGAAGTAAAAGTCGGCCGCACCGGGGTCGTCACGCCGACTGCGATACTGGATCCGGTAAGAGTGGCCGGAACAACCGTCCAGCGGGCCACGCTCCACAATGAAGATCTGATCCGCGAAAAAGATATCCGGATTGGGGACTATGTCATAGTAAAAAAAGCGGGCGACATCATTCCCGAAGTGGTCCGCCCGATTCCCGAACGGAGAACCGGCGAGGAGCGGGCATTTTCCATGCCGTCCCACTGCCCGGACTGCGGCAGCGAGCTTGTCCGGCTCGAAGATGAAGTGGCGCTCCGCTGCATTAACCCGAACTGCCCGGCGCAGATCCGCGAAGGGCTGATCCATTTCGTATCAAGGAATGCGATGAATATTGAAGGGCTGGGGGAAAAGGTCATCAGCCAGCTGTTCGCGCATGAATTGATCCACAATGTCGCGGATATTTACCGGCTGAAAAAAGAAGAACTGCTGCAATTGGAAAGAATGGGGGAAAAATCGGTTTCCAATTTGCTTGCCGCAATTGAAGCCTCAAAAAAGAATTCGCTGGAAAAATTGCTGTTCGGCCTCGGCATCCGCCATGTCGGCGCCAAAGCTGCGAAAATTTTAGCAGAGCATTTCGAAACAATGGAACGGCTGTCTGAAGCAACGCGTGAAGAACTGGAAGCCATACCCGATATTGGCGAAAAGATGGCGGATTCCATTGTTGCGTATTTTGAAAATGAAGAAGCGCTCGGCCTGGTCCGGGAATTGGCTGTGCTCGGGGTCAACATGGTTTATAAAGGCCCCAAACGTGCGGAAAAGCGCAATGCAGATTCGCCTTTTGCCGGAAAGACGGTCGTTTTAACCGGGAAACTGGTGAACTTGACCCGCAACGAAGCAAAAGAAAAACTGGAGGCGCTCGGGGCAAATGTGACCGGCAGCGTAAGCAAAAATACCGACCTTGTCATCGCCGGGGAAGATGCGGGCACAAAGCTGGCCAAAGCGGAACAGCTCGGCATTGAAGTATGGGATGAAGCAGCGTTTTTGGAACGGCTCAATTCATAAATGCAAGGGAAAGCGAGAAATCAAAAAGGTGGAAAGGCAGTATGAAAAAATGGTACCCCCTCATCATATCGATGGTTTTACTGGCTGGTTGTACACCGGGTTTCGGCTCGGATAACAAAGTGGTCCAGAAAAGCAACAATAAAAAAGAAACGTCCGTTGTTTCGAGTTACCAGATTTCCGACCAGTATTATAAAAATATTTACCCGTATAAAACGAGCAAATCGCGGGGGCTAGTTGTCAGCAACTTAAACACTTCGTATGATATCGAGGAATTTGAAACCGGCCTGATGCGGGTTGCGCAGAGAAATTACCCGCCGGATGACTATCTTTTTCAGGAAGGCCAGTATTTGACTTCCGACACCATTACAAAATGGCTGAACCGGAAATATACGGCAAACCAGTTGAAAAAGAAAGGCCTGAAAGAACAGGACAATGTCGGCTTGAATCCGGTGAATGATGGAAAAGGATCGGCAAAGCAGCAAAACGAGAAAAACCCGATTTATTTGGCGCAAATTCTCGAACAGGATTATTTAACAAAAGACAGCAAAGGGAACGTCAAACTGTCCGGCGTTGCCATCGGGCTTGCCCTGAACTCAGTTTATTACTATCAGACGGAAAAGTACGGTTCCACGTATGACGTCAATATTCCCCAAAAAACGTTAGACGAAAAAGGGAAGCAGATTGCATCGGAAGTCGTCCGGCGCCTGCGCAATATAAATGCATTGAAAAATGTCCCGATTACGGTCGGGCTGTACAAACAGCAGAGCAAGGATTCCGTGATTCCCGGAAACTATTTTGCTTACGCTACCGTTCCGGCAAACAGCACCTCTGCAGACGATTGGAAAAACATCAATGAAAAATATTATTTGTTCCCGTCCGACGATGCGGAAAAAGCTCATCGTGACGATGAGAAAACATTTGAGCATTTTAAAACGGACATTGAAGACTTTTTCCCGAATTATACCGGATGCATTGGCAGGGCAAGATACAGTGACGGGCAGCTTGCTGATTTAAGCATCGACATTCCGATCCAGTTTTACGGGCAGGCGGAAGTCATTGCTTTTACGCAATATGTCGCCGGCCTGGTGGTCAAAACATTCCCAGATTACGTCAATCTACAGGTGAGCATCACGGCCAACAATGAAGCAAAAGCGCTCATTGTAAGGAATTCAAAAGCAAAAGACCCAACCGTCCATATTTATAACTGAAAAAAGAGCAGATACATGAAAAATGTATCTGCTCTTTTTAGTATGTCACATTTCAAAAAAGGAAAACATTTTTTAAATTTTTTTCAAAAAAAGGCTACCATTTTTGAAAGTTCTGTTATATAATAAAAACATGCAAAACATACTGTATTATAACAAGAAAGGGAGTGCAGATATGGAGACCAAAGCACCAGGCATTACCGTAACGGGATCCATCCAGGACGGGTATGACGAAATATTGACCCCGGAAGCGCTGCAGTTTTTGGAACAGCTGGAGCGGCATTTCGGCGAAAGGCGGCGCGAACTGCTGGCCTACAGAAAAAAACGCGATGAAGAAATCAAGTCGGGCAAGCTTCCGCATTTTCTCGAAGAAACGGCCTCCATCCGCGAATCCGACTGGACCATTGCCCCGCTTCCCGAAGATTTGCAGGACAGGCGTGTGGAGATTACCGGGCCGGTTGACCGGAAAATGGTGATCAATGCTTTGAATTCAGGCGCAAAAATATTTATGGCCTGCTTTGAAGATGCCACTTCCCCGACGTGGGAGAATATCATTGAAGGCCAGATCCATCTCCGTGATGCGGTCAACCGGACGATTACGTTTACCGGCCCGAACGGAAAAGAATACAAGCTGGCCGATCATCCCGCTGTCTTAATTGTCAGGCCGCGCGGATGGCATTTGGAAGAGAAACATATTTTAGTAGACGGCAAACCCGTATCCGGCAGTTTAACAGATTTTGGGCTCTATTTCTTCCATAATGCCCGCAGGCTCCTTGAAAACGGCACAGGCCCGTACTTTTACCTGCCAAAAATGGAAAGCCATCTGGAGGCGCGCCTTTGGAATGATGTTTTTATCTTTGCGCAAAAGTATATCGGTATCCCGAAAGGCACCATTAAAGCAACTGTCCTGATTGAAACGATCATGGCTGCATTTGAAATGGACGAAATCCTGTATGAACTGAAAGAGCATTCGGCAGGCCTCAACTGCGGGCGCTGGGATTATATTTTCAGCTATATTAAAAAACTGCGCACCAATCCGCAGTTTATTACGCCGGACAGGTCTCTCGTCACCATGACGGTACCGTTTATGCGCGCTTATTCGCTTTTGACCATTAAGACGTGCCACCGCCGGAATGCGCCGGCAATCGGGGGAATGGCTGCGCAGATCCCAGTAAAAGACGACCCGGCAAAAAATGAAGAAGCCTTCCAAAAGGTGCGCGCCGATAAAGAGCGGGAAGCAAGAGACGGGCATGACGGCACCTGGGTCGCGCATCCGGGGCTTGTGCCGGTTGCCATGGAAGCATTTAACAAAGAAATGCCCGAGCCGAACCAAATCCATTCCGGCAAGCAGATGGATTTTACGGCAACGGCAGATGATCTGCTCGCTGTGCCGCAAGGGGAAATTACGGAAAAAGGCATCCGCGAAAACATTTATGCCGGCATCCAGTACATCGAATCCTGGCTCCGGGGGAGGGGCGCTGTGCCGATCTCGAACTTAATGGAAGATGCGGCGACGGCTGAAATTTCACGCACCCAGCTTTGGCACTGGATTCGCCATCCGAAAGGCGTGCTTGCAGATGGCAGAAAAGTGACGATTGAGCTATATGAACAAATCAAAGCGGAAGAACTGGAACGCATCCGCCGGGAAATCGGGGAGGAATATTACCGGGCCGGCCGTTTTGAAGAAGCAGTGGCCTTGTTTGACCGGCTTGTCAAAGAAGATGAATTTATTGAATTTTTAACCTTGCCGGCGTATGAACTGCTGGGCTGATAGAATGGCAATTTGACAATGAATGAACGCAACAAGGGGAGACGTGCAATGAAAGGCTCTTGAGCCATATAGAGAGGAATCGTGTGAATATCACAAATCGCTCTATATGTTAGCTGCTTTCGCCGCAGCTGTAACAAAGGGGAATCGTTTGAACCCCGAGGAAGCCTTATTTTGCCTGCGGCTTTACATTATATTGAAAAAATGGGAGGAATTTTTGATGGTAAACGAAAAAGCGCTTGAACTGAAACGAAGCTGGGAGAAAGATGAAAGGTGGCAGGGGATTGTCCGCCCGTATTCTCCGGAAGACGTGCTCAAACTGAGGGGTTCTGTTCAAATTGAATATACTTTGGCGCGCAGGGGGGCGGAAAAATTCTGGAACCTGCTGCATACGGAAGATTATATCCATGCATTGGGCGCACTCACGGGAAATCAGGCTGTCCAGCAGGTAAAGGCCGGATTGAAAGCCATTTATTTAAGCGGCTGGCAGGTTGCAGCTGATGCGAACCTGGCCGGGCAAATGTATCCGGACCAAAGCCTGTATCCGGCGAACAGCGTGCCGAATGTCGTCAAACGGATCAACCAGGCCTTGCAGCGCGCCGACCAGATCCACCATGCAGAAGGGGACGAACGGATTGATTGGTTTGCACCGATCGTTGCCGATGCAGAAGCCGGCTTTGGCGGCCCGTTAAACGTATTCGAACTGACAAAAGCGATGATCGAAGCGGGCGCCGCGTCTGTCCATCTTGAAGACCAGCTTTCTTCCGAGAAGAAATGCGGCCATTTGGGCGGCAAAGTGTTGCAGCCGACACAAACAGCCATCCGCCACTTGATTGCAGCCCGCCTTGCTGCTGATGTCATGGGCGTGCCGACCGTTATTATTGCCCGTACGGATGCAAATGCGGCAAATCTGATCACAAGCGATGTTGACCCGTATGATGCGCCATTTATCACCGGGGAACGGACAGCGGAAGGCTTTTACCGCACGCAGGCAGGCATAGACCAGGCGATTGCCCGCGGACTTGCTTATGCGCCATATGCCGATATGATCTGGTGCGAAACGAGCGAGCCGAATCTGGATGAAGCACGCCGGTTTGCAGAAGCGATCCATGAAAAATTCCCGGGCAAACTTTTGGCTTACAACTGCTCGCCGTCTTTCAACTGGAAGAAGAAACTTGATGACAAAACGATCGCGAACTTCCAGAAAGAAATTGCGCGCATGGGCTATAAATTCCAGTTCGTCACGCTTGCCGGCTTCCATGCCTTGAACCACAGCATGTTTGAACTGGCCCGCAACTACCGCGACCGCGGCATGGCGGCCTATTCCGAACTGCAGCAGGCAGAATTTGCGAACGAACAATATGGTTACACGGCAACACGCCATCAGCGCGAAGTCGGCACCGGCTATTTCGATGAAGTATCGATGGTCATCTCAGGCGGCACTTCTTCTACTACCGCACTTACAGGATCGACCGAGCAAGAACAATTCACCCATTAATGGGGACCCGTAAAACGGAGAGGCTGAAGCAGCTTCTCCGTTTTCTTTTTTGCAACCCCCGGCGCCCCCCTTGCTTAAGGGCGGGCTTTTCTGCTATGATCAATAGTATTGCAGGGTTCGATTCGCCCCATATGAACGGACAGTCAGGCCCCGCTTTCCGGGCCGTGCTGCGGGGCAATGAACTGCACGCCCGATTGGGTTCCACGTACAATTGATGCGACTTTTATAACGGAGGTGAAAGGCTATGCCTGATATTTCAAAAGAACAAGTCCAACACGTTGCCGACCTAGCGCGCCTTGAAATGAATGAGACGGAAACGGAGAAATTTGCGAAACAGCTGGGGGATATTATCCATTTTGCGGAATCATTAAATGAACTTGACACAACAGGGGTTCTGCCGACCACGCACGTGCTTGAAATCCGCAATGTCATGCGCGAAGATACGGTGGAAAAAGGACTGCCGCGCGAGCTTGTGTTGAAAAATGCGCCGGATACCCAGGACGGAATGATCCGTGTGCCGACAATCGTAGAATAAGGAGGGGAAAGCATGTCTTTATTTGACCATAAAATCTCGGAACTTCACGAGTTTTTACATAATAAGGAAGTTAAAGTTTCAGAACTTGTTGATGAAGCGTATCAAAAGATTTCAGAAACAGACGGCAAAGTGAAAGCTTTTTTAACATTGGATGAAGAACGGGCCCGCAAAACCGCAGCGGAACTGGACGGCAAAATCGGCTCGCCGGAAGCTGAAAATATGCTGTTCGGCATGCCGATCGGAATCAAGGATAATATTGTCACGAAAGATTTGCGGACAACCTGTGCTAGCAAAATCCTTGAAAACTTCGATCCCATTTATGATGCCACGGTCATGGAGAAATTACATAAGGAAAATACGATCACAATCGGCAAATTGAATATGGATGAGTTTGCGATGGGTTCGTCGACGGAAAATTCCGCATTCCAAATCACCCGCAACCCTTGGAACCTGGATACGGTGCCGGGCGGTTCTTCCGGCGGTTCGGCTGCAGCGGTGGCAGCGGGGGAAGTGCCGTTTGCGCTTGGATCTGATACAGGCGGTTCGATCCGCCAGCCGGCCGCATTTTGCGGGGTTGTCGGAATGAAGCCAACTTACGGGCGTGTTTCCCGTTTTGGCCTTGTCGCATTCGCCTCTTCTCTTGACCAGATCGGGCCGATTACCCGGACCGTGGAAGACAATGCCTATCTGTTACAGGCAATTTCCGGGCTTGACCGGCATGACTCCACTTCCGCCGATGTGGAAGTGCCGGATTATGTGGAGGCGCTCAAAGGCGATGTAAAAGGCTTGAAAATTGCCGTGCCGAAAGAATACTTAGGCGAAGGCGTCAGCGAAGAAGCGCGCCAGGCTGTTCTCGATGCCTTGAAAGTGCTGGAAAAGCTCGGCGCCACATGGGAAGAAGTGTCGCTGCCGCATTCGAAATACGGCGTGGCCGCCTATTATCTGCTTGCTTCATCCGAAGCGTCTTCCAACCTGGCCCGTTTTGACGGCGTCCGCTACGGCTACCGTTCGAAAAATGCAACCAGCCTCGAAGAATTATATAAAAAGACCCGTTCGGAAGGTTTCGGGGACGAAGTAAAACGCCGCATTATGCTCGGGACTTTTGCGCTAAGCGCGGGTTATTACGATGCGTACTACAAAAAAGCACAACAGGTCCGCACCCTGATCAAAAAAGACTTTGATGATGTGCTCGAAAAATATGATGTCATCATCGGGCCGACCACGCCGACTGCGGCCTTTAAAATCGGGGAAAAAATTGAAGACCCGTTAACAATGTATGCGAATGATATTTTAACCATTCCGGTCAACCTGGCAGGCGTCCCGGGGATCTCTCTTCCATGCGGGTTTGCAGGCGGGCTGCCATTAGGGCTGCAAATCATCGGGAAGCATTTTGACGAAAGCACTGTGTACCGCGTTGCCCATGCATTTGAACAGGCAACGGACTTCCATAACCAAAAACCGCAATTGTAAGGGGTGAAAAAGATGAATTTTGAAACAGTGATCGGGCTTGAAGTGCACGTTGAATTAAAAACCAATACAAAAATTTTCTCGCCGGCGCCTGCGCATTTCGGGGCAGAACCGAATACGAACACCAATGTCATCGATCTCGGCTATCCGGGCGTGCTTCCGGTACTGAATAAAAAAGTGGTTGACTACGCAATGAAGGCCGCAATGGCGCTGAACTGCGAAATTGCAACCGAAACGAAATTCGACCGGAAAAACTATTTTTACCCGGACAACCCGAAAGCTTATCAGATTTCCCAATTTGATAAACCGATCGGGAAAAACGGCTGGATTGAAATTGAAGTGGACGGCGTAAAGAAAAAGATCGGCATTACCCGCATCCATATGGAAGAAGATGCCGGGAAGCTGTTCCACGCGGCAAATGAAGGGTATTCTCTCGTCGATTTGAACCGCCAGGGCACGCCGCTTATTGAAATTGTCTCGGAACCGGATATCCGCACGCCGGAAGAAGCGTATGCCTATCTTGAAAAATTAAAATCCATCATTCAATATACTGGCGTTTCCGACTGCAAAATGGAAGAAGGATCGCTCCGCTGCGATGCCAATATTTCCATCCGTCCAATTGGGCAGGAAACATTCGGCACGAAAACTGAATTGAAAAACCTGAACTCGTTCAACTATGTGCGCAAAGGCCTGCAGTATGAGCAGGAACGCCAGAAACAAGTGCTGCTTGCAGGCGATGTGATCCAACAGGAAACGCGCCGTTTTGACGAAGCAACCGGCAAAACGATTCTGATGCGGGTGAAAGAAGGCTCGGACGATTACCGCTATTTCCCGGAACCGGACCTTGTGGATCTATATATTGATGACGCCTGGAAGGAACGGGTGCGCGCCGAAATTCCGGAACTGCCGGACGAACGGAAAAAGCGTTACACAGAAGAACTCGGGCTCCCTGCTTATGATGCCATGGTGCTCACGCTCACGAAAGAAATGTCCGATTTTTTTGAAGCGACGATCGCAGCCGGCGCCGATGCAAAACAGGCATCGAACTGGCTGATGGGCGAAGTGTCCGCTTACTTGAATTCAGCCCAGAAAGAACTGCATGATATTGCGCTTACACCGGAAAGCCTTGCCGGCATGATCAAATTGATCGAAAACGGCACGCTCTCTTCAAAATTGGCGAAGAAGGTTTTCCGCGAACTGGTCGAAAAAGGCGGCGACCCGGAAAAAATCGTCAAGGAAAAAGGGCTTGTGCAAATTTCTGATGAAGGCGAGCTTTTAAAGATTGTGACAGAAGTACTGGATAAAAATGGACAATCCATTATTGACTATAAAAACGGTAAAGACCGGGCGCTCGGCTTTTTGGTCGGGCAGGTCATGAAAGCGACAAAAGGGCAGGCCAACCCGCCGATTGTCAATAAACTGCTGATCCAGGAAATGAATAAACGGTAATTTTTCAAAAAAGCGGTGCGCCCCACCGCTTTTTTGTTTTAAAATGCGGAGATCGGGTATATAACGAAAGGGTGAAATTGACGATAGGAGGCTGCAAACAATGTGTGATCGCCTATTTGAACTGACAACCACGTGTGCATATTGTTTGAGAAAAGCCGGCAAAGAAATTGATGCTGTTTATCCGGTGTATGACTGGAAAACAAACAAACTGCTCGGTTATTATTGCAAAAAACATTTTTTAAAAGTGAAAATCCGGAATTTGATCGAAGAAACCGTTGAAAAACAGGCAAATCCGGTAGAAGCTTAAAATACCTGCGATACAGTTGCCAGTTGAATAGAAGGTTGAATGCATAAAAAGAGCGGGCAAAATGGATGCCGGCTCTTTTTATGTAAGCACATCCAAAATGAATATCTTTTCAAAATGTACTGCCAAATCCGGCGGGCTGTGCTATAATAATGATGACAATTGGAGAAAAAGAAAGAGAGTGCGAACAACGGCAAAAAACCGGTTCAGCGTGCGGGCTGAACCGGTTTGGGTGAAATCATTCCTCTTAATCTTCACCGTTGTTTTTCGCTCTTGCGTTACCGCCTTTTTCTCCGATTTCCTGATAGAATTCTTTGTCATGGCTGTCAGCAGTGGCTTCTCCGCCTTTTTTGCCAATTTCCTGATAGAATTCTTTATCATGATTTTCCGCTGTAGATTCTCCGCCTTTTTTGCCGATTTCCTGATAGAATTCTTTGTCGTGGCTGTCAGCAGTAGATTCCCCGCCCTTTTTGCCGATATCTTGATAGAATTCCTTGCCATGTTTTTCGGCAGTGGTTTCTCCGCCTTTTTTGCCGATATCTTGATAGAATTCCTTGCCATGTTTTTCGGCAGTGGTTTCTCCGCCTTTTTTGCCGATTTCCTGATAGAATTCTTTATCGTGGCTGTCAGCAGTAGCTTCTCCGCCTTTGCGACCTGCTTCTTCTACTGTCATTTTTTTATCTTTGTCTGCCATTCAAAATCTCTCCTTTGTTCGGTGATTGTGAATATCGCTTACGGCAACATATATACCACCGTCCAGCAGGAATAAACTTCAACTAAAAAATAATAGACAAAAATGGAATCATCTTTAAGCAGCGCCCGGCCGGAAAACGTTGCAAAAACGGACATGCATCCTTTGGGAGGCCGGAACCCGGGATGGGGGCAAATTGTCTTTTTTGAATGGTTCAAAAAAGCAAATTGTCCTTTAGACAAAAGAGGGTCTCAATTTTATTTTTGAAATATTCAAAAAACGTTGGGGTTCCGGACGTGCTGTCCTTTAAAAGGTTTTAAAAGAGGCCTGGATCTGAACCCGAAAGGAGATGGAACTTGCAAGCTGCGCGTCTAGTACCGAAACGTTTATAATAGAATGGAGGATTGCAAGCCGGGCCTGCCGGTCACTTTTTTTCATCGCTGTTGTTGCGAAAAAAAGGTTTTTCTATGCCGGGGAGCGAAAAGAACGGATAAAGCACTTGAAAGGGGAAAGGAAAATGGAAGAACAGGTGGAGGCTTATTTGAATTACTTAAAGCTTGAACATGAAGAGCCGGGGCTGAATTTTTTGCAGCGGCTCATCCAGCACCATCTTTCTTGTGTCCCCTATGAAACGTTCAGCAAGTTTCATTACTTCCGTGAGGGGATTTACATACCTCCGTTTGAGACTTTTGTGGAGCATTTATGGGAAAAAGGATGGGGCGGCACCTGTTTTACATTAAACATCAATTTTGCGCGGCTGTTGCGCAGCCTCGGTTTTCAATGCTCCTTTGTGCGTGTGGTGCCCGGCCATGTTGCGCTGATGGTTTTATTGAACGGAAAAAAACTGTATGTGGATGTCGGCTACGGCTCCCCGATCATGAAGCCGGTTGAACTTGAATCAAAACGGCGCTACGTGCTCCACGGTTTTGGCGAAGACATCATTTTTACGCAGCTTGAGCCCGGCCGTTACGAAATCGACCGCCGTTCCAACGGGAAATCTTTTGTGAAAAAAACGATTGAGTGGCTGCCGCTTACGGAAGACGATTTGAAAGAAGATATCCGTGCATCTTACCTTGACGACAACGCCAACCAGACGATGCGCAGGGTGACCGCCGTGCGCTTCAACGGGCGGGAATGCTACTATTTGCGCGACCGCTCATTAAAGATTATGAACTACCGCAATATCCGCGAGTTGCACATGCGGGACTTCGGCCGCTGGAAAGATACCATCGGGGAAGTGTACCAGATCGGCGAAGATGCTTTGCTGGAAACGATTCAATTTCTGGATGAGCGCGGCATCCGGTTGTTCAGCCGGTGATGATGCGCAAGTATGGAGAGTTTTAGGGTGCACGCACAAATCATCCGTGCCTGCACGTTCCCTTTTCTTGAACCACATAAGGCAGCCCCCACGAACACGGCAGCCGAAAAGGCGCCTTTTTGCAGCCAAGGCGCACACCGCACCGCGCTGTTAGTGGATTTTTTTCCAAAAAAGTTGTATGATAATTCAGTGGATGCATGAAGGATTTGCCCCATGCAGAAAGAACGGACAACATATCGATCAGTTTCCCTATCCGGATCTGTTTTGGGGAAACTGTCCTTTGCCTGCACGAAACGGGATTACATAATACGCATGTACATCAACATAAATAAGGATGATGCGAATGAAACGAGCAAGAATCATATATAACCCGACTTCCGGCCGTGAAGCGTTTAAGCGCCATCTCCCGGATGTGCTGCAAAAATTAGAGCTGGCCGGATATGAAACATCCTGCCATGCCACAACCGGCGCCGGCGATGCCATCAAAGCGGCAAGGAAAGCGGTTGAACGCAAGTATGATATTGTCGTGGCAGCCGGCGGGGACGGCACGATCAACGAAGTCGTCAACGGCATTGCCGAACAGGATTACCGGCCGAAACTCGGCGTCATCCCAATGGGTACGACAAATGATTTTGCGCGCGCACTGCAAATCCCGCGTGATGTGCAGGCGGCAACGGAAATTATCGTAAAAGGCGATACCCTTCCGGTTGATATCGGGAAAATGAATGAGAAATATTTTATCAATATCGGAGGCGGCGGGCGGCTCACGGAACTGACATATGATGTGCCAAGCCGGCTGAAGACGATGCTCGGCCAGCTCGCTTATTATTTAAAAGGAATTGAAATGCTGCCTTCGATCCGCGCGACCCAGATGACGATTGAATATGACGGGAAGCTGTTTGAAGGCGAAGCGATGATGTTTTTAATTGGCCTGACGAATTCCATCGGCGGTTTTGAAAAACTTGCTCCGGACTCTTCGATCAATGACGGCCTGTTTACATTAATGATTTTAAAAAAAACGAACCTGGCCGAGTTCATTCGGGCTGTTACCCTTGCGCTGCGCGGCGAACATCTGAATGACCCGAACGTCATTTACACCTCCGCCAGCCGCGTAAAAGTTCATTCGCCGGATAAAATTTTATTAAATCTGGACGGCGAACTCGGCGGAGAAGCCCCTGCCGTTTTTGAAAACTTGTACCGCCATCTCGAAGTCTTTGCGCCGCTTGACAAAATCCGCCCGCAAGACAGGGTTGACTGACAAAAGAACGGGAAGCGGGCTTTTGTGAAAACACTGTCATCCTGGGTTTTTAGCACCAACCGCCTTGGTGAAAAGACCGGAAAGCAGTCCCAGATTTTGGAAATCTGAGCCATCTCTGATTGGAAATAATGCCTGTAGGACAAGATTAAACGCCGGAAGCATACACGCAGACTGCCGGCGTTTTTTAAATCTGTAGTCCAACCCGGCATTTTGTGCAACCCCTGCTCCATTGAAAAAGCCGGAAGCAGTATAAAAAGCTTCCGACGTTTTTTACAATCAACTTTCCTTTTTCATTGCGGAAAGGCTGTCGTTAAATTCTTCTTCGATGCCCGCATGGTGTTTGTAGGTTGCGATGCTGACAATCATGCTGATAATCAGGTTAAAGGCAAATCCCGGTACCATGGAGTATAATTTGGCATCCAGGCCGGACACGGTCCAGACTATCACTGTCACGGCACCTACAATCATACCGAAAAGGGCACCCCAGTGGTTCATCTTGCGCCAGAACAGGCTCAAAAAGATCACCGGCCCGAATGATGCGCCAAACCCGGCCCATGCATAGCTGACGAGCTGCAAAATGGTGGAATCGCGGTTTAAAGCAAGCAGCGCGGCGGCAACAGAAACGACAAGCACCGCGAGCCTGCCGAAAAATACCAACTCTTTATCCGAAGCATTGCGGCGGAAGAAGAGCTTATACAGATCTTCTGTCAGCGCACTTGAAGTGACAAGCAGCTGGGATGAGATGGTGCTCATAATCGCCGCAAGCACTGCTGCCAGCACAAATCCGGCAATGAGCGGATGGAATAAAATCTGCCCAAGCTGGATAAAAACCGTTTCCGGATTATCCAATTTATGGCCGGGCTGATGGAAATAAGCGATCCCGATCAGCGCAGTAAGGGATGTGCCGATCAGCGATAAAATCATCCAGCTGATCCCGATTCTGCGCGCGCTTTTTGTTTCTTTTACCGATTTAATTGCCATGAAACGGACAATAATATGCGGCTGGCCGACATAGCCGAGCCCTCACGCGAGCGCGGAAATGATCCCCAATGCCGTTGTCCCTTTAAAAAAGTCAAGCAAATCCGGATTGATCGATTTCACGGTATGGAAGGTTTCAACTGGCCCGCCCGTTTTGGTAAAAGCGACAATCGGCACGAGCACGAGTGCGATGACCATGATCAGCCCCTGGACAAAATCAGTCCATGAAACAGCGAGAAATCCGCCGAAAAGCGTGTACAGTACAACCACGCCCGCCACGATGACCAACCCTACATAATAGGACGTATGGAATGAGTTTTCAAAAAAGACGGCTCCGGATACCATCCCAGAAGAAACATAAAGCGTGAAGAAAATTAAAATGACAAGTGCGGAAACAAGCCGCAGCATTTTGGTCGGGTCTTTAAAACGGTTTTCAAGATAAGAAGGGATCGTTATGGAATCACCGGCCACCTTTGTATAGGAGCGGAGACGCGGTGCCACAAGCCGCCAGTTTAAATATGCCCCGATCGTCAACCCGATCGCAATCCATGCATCGGCAAGCCCGGTCAGATAAATGCCCCCCGGCAATCCCATCAACAGCCAGCCGCTCATATCAGCAGCGCCTGCGCTTAAAGCGGCAACAGCAGGGCCGAGCGAACGACCGCCGAGCATATAATCATCGAGGTTGCTCGTCCGCCGGTAAGCCACCCAGCCGATCCAGAGCATCAGCACCATATAAATGGCGATGGAAATCATTTTTAATGTTTGATCACTCAAGAAGCGTTTCCCCCTTTGTTTTTGGTCCTTTCAACAACATTTTATCATCATAATATCTGTTTAATAAAGGTGTATTTTTAAAACCGGCCGAATATTCAAGAAAACAGTCTGCGGCAACGGATTGTTTTTCGCATTCAAGGCCGCTATATGTTAAAATTTCCGTAGCCATTAAGACGAAAAGGAAGACAGCCATGAAAATAACATTACCGGTCCAAAAGAACGAAGAAATAGAGGTTGTTTTTGAAGATTTGACGCATGACGGCGCAGGGGTAGCGAAGGTGGACGGCTACCCGCTGTTTATTAAAAACGGCCTGCCGGGGGAGAAAGCTCGTATTAAAGTCATCAAAGCCAACAAGAACTACGGGATCGGCCGCCTCCTTGAGCTGTACGAAAAGAGCCCGTACCGTGTCGATATCCCGAAAGAAGAGGCGCCGAAATACGGCGGCTGCCAGCTTGCGCATATAAGCTATACCGGCCAGCTCAAGTACAAGGAAAATCAGGTGCGTCAGGCACTTGCCCGGATTGGGAAAATTGAAGGCGCCAGCATCCACCCGATTATCGGCATGGACAACCCGTGGCATTACCGGAACAAAGCCCAGGTGCCGGTCGGCGAAAAAGACGGAAAACTTGTAGCCGGCTTTTTCAAACCGAGAACCCATGAAATACTCGATGCCGATGAGAGCGTAATCCAGCTTCCGGCGGTAAACGAAGCTGTCCGGGCAGTAAAAGAAATCTGCCGGGAACTTCGCATCCCGGCTTACGACGAAGAACATCACAGCGGCGTCCTCCGCCACATCATGGCGCGTTACGGGAGGGAGACCGGCGAGCTGATGGTCGTGCTGATCACGAGAACAGCGGAACTGCCGCACCAGAAAAAACTCGTGGATGCGATTGTGTCGCGCCTGAAACAGGTGAAGTCAATCGTGCACAACGTCAACCCGAGGCGCACAAACGTGATTTTGGGGGAGAGAACCAAAGTACTGTGGGGAAATGAGGCCATTTACGATAAAATCGGGGATGTGAAATTCGCCATCTCCGCGCTTTCTTTTTACCAAGTCAACCCCGTCCAGACAAAGGTGCTTTATGATAAAGCCCTTGAATACGCGGGTTTGAACGGCAACGAGTCGGTGATTGACGCCTATTGCGGTATCGGCACGATCTCACTGTTTTTGGCGCAAAAAGCCCGCAAAGTGTTCGGAGTCGAAGTCGTTCCGGAAGCGATTGAAGATGCAAAGCGAAATGCGGCGCTCAACGGTATCACGAATGTGGAGTTTGAAGCGGGCACAGCGGAAACGGTCATCCCAAAATGGTACGAGGCAGGCAACAAGGCAGATGTCTTAGTGGTTGACCCGCCGCGCAAAGGCTGTGACGAAGCCCTGCTCAAAACCATCCTGGAGATGAAACCGCAAAAAGTCGTCTACGTCTCCTGCAACCCGGCAACATTGGCAAGAGACTTGCGGTTCCTGGAAACGGGAGGATACCGTACAGTGGAAGTACAGCCTGTTGACATGTTTCCGCATACGACACATGTGGAAGTCGTCACAAAATTGCTGTTTGGGATGTAGAATAATATAAAACATTTCCCATTCAGACCCGGATTTCATTTTCGATTTCTGGGTCTTTTTCATATTAAGAGCCTCTGCCAAAATAAAAATATACCCTTGAGCGAGGCTCTGGAAAATTAATTATCCCGGTTTTTTTGCCTTTTCATCCAGATTTTCAATTCAATAGAAGTAAAACGGTCATTTTCCTTCAAAAAAAGGGCATACGTATCCCGCCTTCACAAAATGGGTTTTTTTCACTACCCTTTGTGGAAAGGAAACGCTCATTTTATTTATTCACATATCCACCTGTGAATAACTTAATTTGCTCTTTGCAGCCGATTGCGTGTCCATCCACAATTGGCCTTTCCTGTCTGATGGTACGCCATATTTGCCATGATGTGCATAGATATCATGCATCGATCTACATGAGCTTCAACTGCCTGTTTCCCACGCTTGTGAACACGACGGAGACTGTATCCGTCTTTTAGAATGCCAAAGATTCTTTCGATGATCGTCCTGGCACTATATAACACTTCAAATGTGCGCCCATGTTGAGGCAACTCGACATCTACTTGAGGCGTTTGATCAAAGTCTATCCTAAATACTCTTCCTTGTGCTGCCCCATTACAACATTCCGCGTGATTCGCTAGCGGGCAGGTGAGACCTTCTTGCTTGGCATTTGGATGAAATACAGGACAAGTGTAAATATATTGCCCCTTTTCCCGATCAGATCCTCTAAGTTCCATTTTATGCCCACTGATACAGATGGGAGTGCCGTACCGGTTGATTTTTTCAATCCCTCGGGCGGTAGTTGGTTTATCTTTACGGTTCCGTGGATTGATCGGTGCCACCAATTTCGCCTGTAATACATCCTTTGTCACTTTTTGATTTTCCGGCGTTTGGTAGATTCCATCTGCCAGGATAAAGCTCAACTGCTCAGCCATCTCGGGGTGCTCTGTCTTAAACGTTTCCAATGTCGGTTCTAATGTTTTCCCATCGGGTGTATTTCCTTTAAATACTTCCCGCGTCAAAGGCAAACCGGATCTCACCCCGCATACCATTGATAATTTATGCGCAATATAGGAGACTGCATTACTTTTACGCATTACCCCTACATTGTCGTCCGTAAGGACTCTGGGGCAATCGCAATTACCCTCACAAGAACACGTCTTCCTTGTTTTATTCAAGGTTGCTTCTGCCTCTATATGCGATGTATCCACGGCGGCTGCTTCCTCATTCGTTTCAACCACGCCTTCCCCTTTATTATATTCAACAACCAATAGCCGGGCTTTTTCCCAAAGACCATTTGTTGTCATGATTTGATCAAAACGAGCAAAGGAACGGTAGCTCGGAATTTTCTCCGTAAATCCACACATGGTGGCAAATAGCGGGTTTGATTTCACTTGCAAATAGACACTCTCCACCATCACTTCAATATACTGTAAAGAGGCCAGTTCAAAAGCACGAAAAAAGGGCATGAAAGGATGCGGTTTTCTCCCTGCGGGAGAGGGACGAAATAATGAAGACGCAGACTTGTCTTCTTCCTCCGTTATTGAAAATAGTGCCGGTTGTATTTCATTAGAAGGATCATGTGCTCTTTCATTTTTTAGGTGCAAATATAAAAGGGTGTAGTATTCTCGTTCAATCGGCTTAAAAATCTCCCATGGGAAACACATGGCTGGAATGACAAATGGTATATCGGCATAGTCTTGCCAATTGTGGGGAATCAAATTTTGTTGTATTGAAAAGTCTCTGGTTTGTGTTAGAATAGAAATAGTCATGAAATCACTCCCTGGATATTTGGTCGTACTTATATCTTAACAAAGGAGTGGCTTTCATGGCTCTTTTTTTTCAAAAAAAATCATCCTTTTCCGTTTTACAATATTTACCACAGGAATGAGTAGCTTAATCTATTGAAACCCGCCCAAAACCGACCAAAGTGGAAAAATTTAGACACTTATAATAAATAAATTTACCCCATTAAAATCAAAAACTCACAATTTATTTTTACATTTGTCATAATGTTCCTACAAACGTCTTTTTTCTTTAGTGGAATAAATCAACGACCTTTAATTGTCTGACTGCTTACAGTTTCAGGGGATATAGCATTTTGGCAAGGGCTCTAAATTACGATGTCTCTTTCGATTACTTTTCCTACAATATCTTATCGAATTATTTTTTGTGCAAAAGGAATGTCTTGAGCCTTTGTAACTTCAGGGCTAGGAAACAGAATAACAAGGTTTAGTGCATTTTATATAGTGTCCAAAGACTATTAAACAAACGAGCATTTAATTTAACTTCTATATTCAAGATTATTTTTCTATTCTAGTACAAACAGCCATGTCAACCCATTGGTGGATTCGGTATAATGTGAGAGAATAGAATCATAAAAAATTCCTTTAAAATAAAGTCCTACGGTGTGATGTCAAGGGTTAAAAACAAGTGAATTGGAAATTTTGTTGGCTCTATGTCATAAAAATGGCAATACTGAACTAAGCCTCCAGATAATTGGAATAATCTGGAAGTTTTCAAGTTCAGGCTATCGATGATGGTTACCTGGTTACCTCATCGCGTCACCTTCTTTTTCGGCGCATAAATTTGATCGTTGCGGAGCAGCGCATCGATCAGGCGCACCAGTTTTCTTGCCGTTAAGACGAGGGCGCGTTTGTGTGAGTGCTTATGCACCTCACGATATTTCTTTTGGTAAAAGGCGCGGTACTCAGGTTCGTGTCGCCGGACCAGATTGGCAGCCTCAACCAGGTAATACCGGAGATAACGATTGCCTGTACGCGCAAGCATTTTGTCATCAGCCTCAAAATCACCCGATTGGTGGCGGGGCCAGAACAATCCGGCAAATTTTGCGATCGCGGCTTGGTCGTCAAAGCGCTCAATGTCGCCGATTTCAGCGAGAATCCCAGCACAGCTCACCGGGCCTATTCCCGGAATGGTCTGGAGGGTATTCGGGATTCCATCAAGAACGCGGGCAATCGCCTTATCCAAATCCTTGATTTGGCGTTTAAGATGCCGGATGATCTCAATAGAACTGCCCAGGACCAAGTCAATCGAATCCTCCACACATTTAGAAAGCCGGTAAGAGGACCGGGCAGCTTTTTGGATGGATGCGGCCAAATCCTCGGGATCGCTAAAGCGGCCATGGCCTTTGGTCTGGAGATACATCGCTAAGTCCTCCAGAGGCATTTGGGCAATTTCATCGAGGCTATAGGCCTCAAGCAAAAATTCCGTTATGGCATGGCCGAAGACCGATGTATCCACTTCAAGGTTAAAGGCACTGAATTTGAAAAACAGATGATTCAAAAATACCTGTTGTTCCCGGGTTAAACTTTGAATCAGGTGATAGCGCATCCGTGTTAACCGTTGAAGGGCAAGGTATTGTTCTGACTGAATCACGGATTTCGGCAATCTCCCGAAACGCAAGCGGTCCGCAATTACCCAGGCATCTTTGGGATCGGTCTTGTCCATCTCGGCATAAGCCTTTTTGAAATTTCTCACCAGCTTCGGATTCAGGGTAAACACCTTTGTACGACGCTGTTTCAGCTCGGGATCTTCATGGAAAAACATTGCCGGGTGCCAACTATACACAGATGTGGCCTCCATGGCGATCTGGATGGTGTCATCCGCCTCCGCATGTTGGAGGATGGTGTCTCTTAACTCAGAGGCACCGGGAAGATTGTTTGTCACCGTTTGGGTGGCTAACGTTTCCCCCATTCCATCCATCAGGCAGGCATCGAGGTTTTTGGAGCTCACGTCAATACCGACAAATAAGGGCATATGATTTCCTCCTCTCTGTATTGGGATCGATGGAATCGGACGCTTCGGGATATCCCCAGATGGCTTGCCGATCTGTCAGCCTCGCGTATGAGAACTCATCCGGGCCGTGGGCTGCCTGGAACTGCTCATTTCCAGCACGGAGATCCGGAGGAACGGCCTACGGGTTAGACGTTCAAGCAAGAACCTGGGGATGCAGACTTTTCGAGTAGTCAGGCTACAAGGAGGGGAAGCATTGACCCAAACGATCCTAAGACCATTATCCGGGAACATCGCGAAGCGTCCAAGTCCGAACTTGTATTCCGGGCTCGCCCGGAATACAAAATCTTATATTCACTTGTCAATGAGCAGCAGAATGAACTGGAAATTGACATCCACTTTGGATTTAAACTTATTATACGAGGAGGACGGGTATGAAGCAGCTATATATGAAGCAGAAGGTTTTTAGTTTAAGCGGCAAATTTACGGTCAAGGATCAACAGGAACGAGATGTTTATTATGTTGAGGGCAGCTTTTTGCAAATCCCTAAGACGTTCTCGATTATGAATACAAAACGAGAGGAAGTCGCGCTTATTACGAAAAAGGCGTTTAGCTTTCTTCCAAAGTTTATTGTCGAGGTAAATGGACGAGAAGTGTTAACAATAAAGAAAGAGCTATCCTTCTTTAAGGCACGCTATACGATTGATGCGGCAGGAATTGAAGTGCGTGGGAATTGGCTGGATATGGATTTTGAAGTGTTGCGGCACGGTGAGAAGTGGTCGGTAAAGTTAGTAAGGAATGGTTTACTTGGGGCGATAGTTACAAAATTCAAATCTTAAAAGAAGAAATGGAAACGATTCTCATAGCTATCGTTGTCGCCATCGATTGTGTAAAGGCTGATCAGGCAGCTGCAAACTCGCCAGCAACATATTAAAGGGAAAAGTGACACTTTAATCACTCTGGGTATCACACCCTTTTTTTAAACTTATGGTTTGCACATACACATTTCCATAGATTTGACAGATGTGAAGAGTGTGATACCGAAGAAAAGGATTAAAAGCTGGATGAAAGCGGATTAATTATGTAATTCAAATAAAAATGTGAACTTATAAAAGATATATTGAAAAATGAAAGGAGTGTAAATATAATGAAAGAACCAGATAGGAAAAACTATATCCAATGAAAACATAAACCCAAATTAAGAAAGTGCAAAACTTTACTAGATTGATGCAGGTAATTGGAATCATATGGAAAATAAATGGATAATATTATCAAAAATGGAATCACAACTGCCTATTTTTGGGTTATTAAGGCCACAGTTGCCCCCTCCCCACATTTGCGGGCGTTTCAATTTCCAGTATTCTGTTTCAGCCTTCACACTCAGTCAATCAGCCGTACACTTTGAATCATTTGCCGGAATGCCTTTTTATGGGCGTATGTTTCACAAATATTTAAAATGACACTTCGGCTGTGATAGACCAGCACGCCAGCCGCGTAGATGAATTCCCTCCGGAATCTCCTGATCGTATAAGAGCGATACGCTGGCGGACAGTGTTCTTTTTTAAAGATCTCGAATAAATTGTATGCCAGCAGTTTAATCAGCAGATCCATTTGGTTGGCGTCAAATGAATGCGTTGAAATCTTGCCCATCGAGAATCCATATTTTGACTCTTTGATGTAGTTTTCCATGCAAGCCCTTTGGTTATAGAATCTCCAAATATCAATGGGTTCCCAGTCCATGTTCGTCACAATCGCTTCATACTTCCATAAAAAATCACAAGCTTGAAGCTGACTTTCCTCATATTTGTCAGCTTTACGAATTACCGCAACTCTTCTTGGCTTCTTCCAGGAACTTGCCTGGTAATCAACGGCTTTTCCCTCTATCACGGTCAATTCGTCGTCAACATAGCGGATCCACGGTGAATCATCGTTTTCAACCCTTTTTTTAAGTCTCGAAGTCCACCTCAGTTTGCCGGTATAGCCAATCCCACCGTTTTCCCAGTAACTGTAGAAATCTTCTCCACCAAATCCTTTGTCAAAACGGGTATAACGAATAGGGTAATGGGGAGAAAGCAGCTGATAGGTCTCTTCTGCAAAACCGAGTACCCCTTGAGAAGAATGGGAATTTCCCTCCCTCAGCCTGGCGTTTAAACAAAGACGGGATTTCCCTTCAAATACAAGAAGAGGGTGATAACTTTTTCTTCCCGGCTTGTAGGGATTTACTCCGACCCCTGCTTTTTCCTGGCCCCCATAGACGGTTTCCACGGTTGAATCAAAATCCAGAATGAGCTCCTTGTCAAGCCAGGGTTCAATCAAATCCATCATGCGTTCTTTGAATTCAAGATCAGCGCCCTCCAACTTTTCAATTCTTAGCAGGTCTTTATTTAAAAGGGTATAGTGCGGGCATTTCCCGCCCATAAATGCCATGATTAAAGGATCATCCTGCAAAGTCCGGAAATGAGATAGCCGGGAACAATTGGACAGCCAGCCAATCACCAGGTATATAAAGATTTTGCTTAAAGGATATTTGGCATTGTATTTTTTCAAGCAGTCAAAATCCCGGAAGGTCTGTTCAATCTTCATTCTTTCCAGAAACTGCAAAATCGGGAGCAGCCCGCTAAAATTCGTACTCTTCTTTAAACGAAACGCATATTTGATTTTCGAGACAGAAGTGATATAATTCACCTTAAAGGTGCCCTCCTTTCTGGTTTGGTAGTTCTATACAAACCCAATTATACCAGAGATTCGGGGCACCTTTTTATTTTAAGCTTCTGCTTTACTCTCGTAATTCAGGATAAAAACAGTTTGTTATAAGTAATTTACCTTCGAAGTTTATCACTTAAAATTTTTATTTAAACAGAGGGTTACATGGTAAATAAAATAGATACCATTGAGTAACATTTGTTGATTGAAACAAGCAAATGCCGGGAATCCGGGAGTTTTTTAAAAGAATGGGAGGGATGTTAAATGCGTGTCACTGAGCTGAGAGAGCTCCTTGAAAAATACAGTAAGGACGACTTAAGCAAAATGATGATTGAATTGTATAAGGCGATACCGAAAAAAGTGCGTGATGAAAAAGAAATTGATGGGATGTTGCAAGATTTTCAGCAGTACAAAGAAGCTGAAAAGATAAAAAAAGAGAAAGAAAAACATGTTGACCTTAATGATTTGGAACGTGAAATTACGCAATTCATTCAAAATGCTTATAAACAAAATTACATTGCCCCAAATCGGTATGTTAGCAAAAAGGAACGTCCCAAGTGGCGATTCAAGGTCAAATCATACATAAAACAATTGCAACAGGTACCCGTTGAAGGAAACGAAGGGAAGCGTGCTACAGATTTACTCGAAAAACTATATGAAATGTTATGTTATGGGTGTGGCTATTACATCTTTAACACAGACAATCCCTTTAGATCTATTGGTATGGAGCAAGTGGAATTATTCGATATTATTCTAAAAAGAAAATTTAGTATGGGGATTAACAAAGAAACTATAAGTTCTGCCCTGAAACAAATTATTAATTATCATCTCGACATGGATACACTGCGGTCATATTTATTCAACGTGTTCATTGCGAATTTGAGAACTGTGGATGCTAAAGAAATAGCAATCGAACAATGCCATCAGTTTCTAATGGGATTGAAGCAGCGAACGATAACGCCAGAAGAGACATGGGTTTGGAAGGATGACGAATATAGCCGGGAGCGAAATATAAATGAATTGGTTGAAACGGTTTTCAAACTAAAGATGGAACTGTGTGAATATGAGTCAGCTATCCGTTATTTTAAAAGCAATATTCAGGAAGAATCTAAAGAAGACGCATTGTTTAGATTGCTTAATAAGCTTAAAACATACAATCAGAAAGATTATTGGCTAAGAGAATACGAGGCGGCTGTAAAAAAAGGCATAAGGCCGAGGGAAGAGCTGCAATTTACCTATCAATATTTAAAAGAAAACGGCGAATTTAACAATAAATGAAGACATGCAGTAACATTCTTCAACAAGGACCAAGGATTGGCACGCCAATCCTTGGTTCCGTATATTCACCTGTAAGAAGGTTGGTAATTGGGATGGTAGAGGTGGTAGATTCCTATATTCGTAATCAGAAGTTAAAACAATGGGATTTCGGATACTGTTAAGATTTGGTATCTCCTTATTCAATTTTACAGGTTAAATATAAAAATATAAAACTGATCCCCTGAAAATAATCATTTACTTTTTTATTTCTCTTTAAATAAATTTATTTCTTATCAAATGAATATTTCTATTGTATCTTTTTCTTTAACAAGAGTATTATTTTTAATTACATTTTTATTTAATAGTATTTTCCCTTCTTTAATTAATGAACAAATTTGATTCCTACTTATATCAATGAGGTGATTTCCAAGCAACTTATCGATACGAACAGGTTTATCTAAATAATTTATATTAATACAAATCTTATTAAAACCGTTTTTTAAGTGTGTAACCAAGTTGATTTTTTCGTTATA
This sequence comes from Weizmannia sp. FSL W8-0676, assembly GCF_038593015.1. Classification (NCBI taxonomy): domain Bacteria; kingdom Bacillati; phylum Bacillota; class Bacilli; order Caryophanales; family Bacillaceae; genus Heyndrickxia; species Weizmannia sp. FSL W8-0676. Next base: position 2,899,127 of record NZ_CP151954.1, on the reverse strand, counting down.
ATTCCGAGGTGCTTCATTCGGAAAATCCCTATTTTTAATTTCCAACTTAGGGTCATACGATTTAAAGATTTTCTCTTTTCTATTCCAAGTGTGGTTTTTTTCGCATTTAAAAATAGTAAATTTATAAATATTTTTTCCGTTTGAATTATGTCTTCTCATTAATGTGTCATAAAAATTTACTACCTTTCCGCAATTTGGGCAATATTTGACCACAGTTTCAACTTTCTCCCCGTTATGAATGGACCAATTGTAGGTAATAATATTCATCGTTACACACCTCAATGGAAATTTTCATTTTAAATTTACTAATCTTTGCTTCTTTTGTTTATATTTATCTCTCAAAAAGAAATAAATGACGAATAGCGCTTCTACTCCTATTAGTGATATTGTTAATATATTTGCAATGATTTCTCCAGTGTTACCCGAAACAAATGAATCTGTTATATTAGAATACACAGATAAAACTGATGGAATAAAATATTTAATAGTAATCCAAATATCAATAATGCTCCCCAAAAACATAAATAGAGAATAGACCCAAACCTTTTTCAAATAGTTCCCTTTAATCCTACTAAATGTTAACATACTTTTAACAATTTCAAGTGACTCTTCAAACAAAGTTGGGTACTTTAATAAATCGCTAATTACGTAGTATAAATCCGTTTTCATATAAAATCGAAATTCAAATATCATTCCCATTATTAATAGTAAGATCAAAAATCTTGATAAATGATATATCAAATTTTGCTCTCCAACTTGAAAATACGCAACGTACGTAAAAATACTTATTAAAAATAAATCAAAAAGCATACCAGATAAATAAATAATATATCTCTTCTTCCGGGGTATTACCCATATGTTTTCGATTTTAGTCTGAAAAACCAAATGAGTAAGTCTCCTTCCAAGGGACATAAAACCAAGACCGCCGCTAATTGCCCTTATTGATAAAAAGTGAAATAATTCATGACAAGAACTAAAAATTACATCAAGTATTATTAAACTTAAAACCACTTTCAACAATGATTTACTCCAAAACACTTCATCAAATGTAGGTATTGGTAATCCCGTTCTTCCACTTATTAACAAAAAGAGCGATACAGAAACAAAAATTAAATAGGCAATTCCAGTAGGTATAGTAAAAATCCACTTTACATATTTTTGTTTAATAAATCTAAAAGTGATACCTTCACTTTTGGGTATTTCTTCAGAAGGCAAATCAATAGTACCTACCCTTTTTATAAAATTCAAGTGTATTAGATTAGTAAGAAAATCTTTCAAGTCAACCTCAATCTTATTTTTACAGTTCTGAAGAGTAAATTCATCAATTTTTAGATGTTTTATGATAAAATGACTTATCCACATTTAGAAAATTTTTCCATCTATTTTTTCTGCTTTCAAAGTCAAAAAGAGCCGAATTTGCAAATTTCTTTTTTAAAATTGTGGATAACTTCAAAAAAACCTTTTTTTACATCACATCCTTTGCTATAATATAACCATTAAGTAAACCTTACTTGTATTGGCTTACTTAAATGGGTGAAATCCTCGTCTGTTAAAATACGTGTCCGAAACGATTCCAACAGATTTGAGGATTTTTCTTTTGCCGTTTTTTTGAGTGCTTTTAAGATTGACGAACCTTTTTCAAACAGCTGTCTAATAATATCTGTTATTTGAACTAATAAATAATGATTTTTCATGGCTGTGTAGTTTTGGCTATTGGCATGTTCTATATTGTAACGATTATTTTTTTGTTCGTTAAATCCTTGATTTTCAATCTTCCAGCGGCTTCTTCCTGCAGCGATGAGTCGTTCCACGTTCTTTTTCGTGATTTTAATATCCGTTATAAATACATACTCTTTCGATTTCCCATCCTCTGTTTTCATTGTGGCCTCCATCAGATTGACCGTTCTGTCTTTGTAGGCAATATCATTCACCCAAACTAATGAATTCTGATCCTTACTTTGTTCCAGCTCTTTTATTGCCTTAAACTCCGTCGAGATACTTTTAATTCTCCCTTCCTTAAATCTGCATATATATTTCCATTTGTGCGCCCTGCACAGATTAAATACCGTTTCACATGCATAGAGACTATCTCCCAAGATACAAATCGGTAGTCTTTTAAATATTTTTTTTATTTTCTTTGCCAGCCTGTCGAAGGCTTTTAATTCACAATCTTGCTTAGAAACATTTTCTGATTCATTTTCGATAAATTCGGAGGCAATACTGAAGACCATATCCCCCACGACAAGCTTGGCTTCAAGTACATGGTGCATATAAAGTACGTTCGTTTCTCCTGTTTCTTTATTTGTATATGCCCGTCTCAGGCAGTGTTTACAATGTTTCTCATGAAAGGTGTGTAATCCAGTTCCATCAATGATGACACCCCAGTACTTTCCTTCAATTCGATAAGACTCGAGAGACCTTTTTTTCAATAATTCTTTAATCATATACGTTCTAATTTTTTCTAATTCATTTACATCTAAGCCAGATAAAAAGTCGTTAATTGTATCATAATGTGGAAGTTCTTCAAGAGAATCTAAGCCTAGAGCTTTTTGCGATGTTAACAATTTTTCTTTCAATGCAAATAGAACACCACCAGAAATATAATATTGTCAGATAAATATATGCCCATTTTCACTATAAAGTCAATTTTGCACGCTTAAAAAATGTACTGTTATCAGATAATTGTTGAAAAAATATAGAAATGTATCTAAAAAAGGGCGCACGAATCCAATGATCCACAAGCGCTTTTTTTGAAATTCATTTCCTTTATGTGGATAAGTTAAGAAACGAGGCTTCTCATTTTTTCAGCCTGGTTTTCTTTGATCCGGCCTAAGGCCATGGCTAACATGACACAGAGTGCCAGTCCACAACGCAGCTTCATTTTAGCCATTCCCCGAATTGTATGAAGTTCAAAGCCGAAAGAAGTATCAAGCCGGCTGTTCACGCGCTCTACAGCTGTACGTCTGTTGTATTCTTTTTTCCACTTATAGCTCGATCGATCAATGGGTGTAAAAATACGCCTGTCTTCAGATAATGAGATACGGAGCCCTTGTGCCACGGGGCATTGAGCCTTGCCTTCACATGTCACTCCCATTTGTTTCGCCGGGCAAAGTTTTTTTAGTTTCTGGCGGTCTTTCTCAAATCCCCCGTTGCACATTTCCCGTTGTTTACCTGTTGTTTTTTGCAAGAAAAAAGTGCAGAGTATTGCAGTATATAAATTCGTTTATACCGCATAAAAATTCAATCTGAATTCTCGCTATTAAGGGCTTGACATGGAGCCTCTGCAGCCATGATTCTTTTGCCAAGCGGCCAGCTGTAACAGATTTGGCAAACCAAAACAGGTTATCATGGCTACCCCTCCATGTAAAGCCCCTCTGCATAACCATTTGCATAGGAATTTTGCACATCTCTGCACTTTAATTTTGCAATAAACAACCTGTTTCAGGGCATACGCAGGATACGGTTCCTTTGTAGTTATAAACGACGTTTTCCTTTCCCGGGAGTAATCGTGTTTTGTCGGGGTCTTTCCACATATTGCGAATATCAATGATGGGCTTAATCTTATACGTATCCCAGAGTTTCGTAATCAGCTTCGTGTCATCATAACCCCGGTCTCCCGCCATCGTTTCCGCTGTTTTCAGAAGCTTTGGCTGCTTTTCTTCCATTTGCTCTAAGAGTTTATGCCCTTCCGTAATGTCTGACTCAGACGCTTTTGTAACCTTGAATGTTACCGGTAACTCGTAGGTTGCATCCACCACCAGATGCAGTTTGTAGCCAAACCATTTCACAACTTTTTGCCATGGGTTGCCTTCTTTTGTCACACCACTGTAAACCTTCTGGCTATGATTTGCATCCAGATCCCGGCGGCCATCCTTGGTTTCATGCTTGTTCGGATGTTTAGAAAACGATGAGATCGCCTTGCTGTCGATTGCCAAGCGTTTACCAAAATCCGGCAACCGTTCCAGGAGCTGTTCTACCAAAGTCTCAAACATTTTATCCATCATTTCTTCGTCACGGATTAGGGATTTTAGAAAGCGCGTATAGGCATATGAAGTTGGAACCTGCCCTTCAAAGCCACACATCTCCCTTAATTGGCCATTACGGGAGAGTTCACGGCGTAATTTCTCAATGCTTTCATGTTGAAATACAATGCCTGCCAAGATAGAATTCCACATGGCACGAACGGGGTAGTCATTACGGCCCTTCCCCCTTTTCTTTTCAAGGCTTTGCATGAACGCTTCATCAGGCATGTAGTCCAGTACAAGGCGAAGACGGTCTAAATCTCCAAGAATCTCAATTTCTTTCCATGTAAACAGACTCATTTGTGGTATAATAGCCATACAGGTGAACCTCCCAGTGTTAACTCCCAGTGTTAAGATGTTAGTCCTAAAACTATTTTAACCTACTGGGGAAACGGGTTCACCTGTTTTTGTTTCAGTGGGGTGGAATTTTTGTCCACTCCTTATTTTTTTATCATTTTTGCTTGTTTCCCCCTCTTTTTAGGGGGAAAATTTTTTTATCCTTTTTTCAAACCCTTGGGCTACAAGGAGTCTGTAACATCGCAATTACCTCAGCCTAACACCTTCCCTACATTTTTAATACATTCTTCTTTATTAAAACTCTCACTCATGTTTCTCATGGATTTTAGGCCGGTCATATTTTTCAACATCATCGTAAATAAAAGGACCTCTGGACCATAAGTGATATAGCTTTGATGTCGGTGGTCTGCTACCTTTTTTAGGTTATTCATCAGGTCTTTGAAAAAATGCTTCTGAATTTTAAGGAACTCGAAAAAATAATTTGCTTCTTTTTCACGATTTCTTTTTTCTTTTCTAGTAACCAAAATAAAAACCCCCTCAAAACAGCCAAGTTTAATTAGGGCTTGCTGAACGAATCAAATTTTAGCTTGTATTCGACTTGTCACTAAGCCATGCCAAAATATTCGTCCAGCAAGCTCTAATTATTTAAATTATTACATATTTAGCCGCATTTTTGGGGGGGAATAGTTAAATTATCACGAAAAATTTTTACTCCTCAGAGCTGTTATTTTTATCCAAAAGGGAAGAAACTTGAGCTATAGACTTCCCACTTTTTATCTCTCTAATAATTTCTCCAGCAATTCTTGGAACTAAAATGAAACGATTTAATAAGGTTCTTCCGACATAAATCTCTTCTTCACCTTCATCGGTTACAACTAAGTCCTCAAAAAATTCACAAGATACATCCTGGTCACTATTTATTGATACAATAGCCTTCTCATATTGATGCAGCATATTGCTCTTCAAACTCCTCGTAGTAAAGAACCTCAATTATACCCGACCAATCCAATATACAACCTACAAAATCGTTTATATCCAATCCCTTCATTTCATAGGTATCATCATCATTAACAGTTCCTGTTGCATCTTCGATAAAAGTGACTTTATATCCCTTTTCAAATGCAGTTATAGCAGTAAATAAACAGCAATACTCTGTATTAAATCCTGTAATATATAGATGATCAATATTTTTTTCCTTTAAAATAGAATCTAACTTTGTACCAAAAAATGCACTTGGAGTGGTTTTGGTTATAGTAAGATCCGCATATTGAGCAAATTCCTTATCAATATCACTCTTTTCATTATTTTCGGCTAACGGACTATTTGGATCCTTATCTATATGTTTTGTTAATACCACCAAATCTTTCGCATCTTTAAACCTTTTTATAATGTTCTTGATTTTATTCCTTTCTTCACTAAAGTCTTTCATTTCTAATATTCCATTTTGCATATCTAAAACAAGTAGTGCTTTCATAAAAGAATCTCCTTTTTAACCAGTTTTTTAATAGTATTCTCAATAACATTCAATAGTACATACATTGTTTGGTTGTTCTTATCCAATAATGGATTAAATTCAACAAGGTCAACTCCAATTACTTTATAACCAGTCAAAAAGTTTATTACTTCAATCAAATGATTTAGTTTAAGTCCAAAAGGAACCAAATACCCTGTACCTTGAGATTCTGAAGGGTCTAATACATCTATATCAATAGAAATGTAAATACTATTATTTCTATTAATAGACCTTTCCAACTTTTCCTTCCATTGAGTGTGAATAATCTCTTCTGAAGTAATTACCTTATCATTCTTCAATATCATAGAAGGGGTTAAAGGCTCTCTTACACCTATATGTATAATTTCTGTTATATTTTCAATTTCCCGTACATAATTTATAAAATTATTATGGTTTATGGGCTGATTTTTAAAGGGTATCACTGAATCATAATGGGCATCTATTTTAACTAAGGTAATTTCTTCATCGAACGATTTCAAAATTGGTGTAGTTATTGAATGATCACCTCCGATAGCAAAGAATACCTGTTTGAATGATTTCTTTAAAAAGCGGTATGCAGTTTCAATTCTTTTATGTAAACTTGAAGAAGATTCCCCTGGAATATAAAGAATATTACCTAAATCGAAAGTTAATTGTTGGTTGTATAGAGCTGAACTTAAAGTATAAACTTTTTCGACTCCGTCAATATTAGTAATATTGGAGGTATACCCCGAGGTAAATTGTCTAATATTGTCTGGTGCTAATTTTGTTCCGGGAATACCGGTTACAGCACCATCATATGGAATACCAAGCAAACCAATTTGATACTCATTACTTGGCTCACTAGAACTGTCAAAAAATAAATTATTCTTATTTCGTTTTTCAAAAAGTGAGTTATTAATAATCTCAACGTTTTCTGATACTTGACTATTTTTAAGAAAACCCAACATTACCAAAGTTTCTATAATATTTTTGCTTTCGTTCAGATCCAATCCAAATTTCCCTTCTATATCTTTAAGAGATAATTCAGCTTCAAACCCTCGAATGAACTCCAAAGTTTCCTTGTTTATTTCTATGCCTTGACCCGTTATTATATTATTCAGATGATAATAATCATTAACTTTTTTTAGAGAAATAATTTCTTTGTTGAGAGTTAGCATAAATATTCCTCCCTTTTAGTAAAACCGGACTATCGAACTGCCATTCAATAGTCCGGTTTAGAAAAAACTTATTAAGATTCTGGGTTAAGAGTGTTGCGTCCGCCACGTTTTGTCAACTCTACATCATTTAATACTTTGATTGTGATTTTCATTGGTTTCACCCCCTTTCAATATTCCTCTTTGACAATCACACGTATCCATAATGGGTACATCTTCCCTATCAATTTCATATGTTTTATAATTAAAATAAGTCAACTTATTTGTTGAAAGTGGAGGCGCCATACCTGTCCTAATTCTAATGAAGTCAAATATAATAAAAGAACCAAGGACATTTGAAGATGCAGTCAAGCAGTTATTTTGTGCTTCATATCCTCCAGCTAAAATCGACTCGTATTTCTCTACGGCCTCTGGAAAATTAGCAAAAATATATTTTTCTTTACATTGATAACAAGCGGATTCATAAGGAATAATCGTCTGGAAATAAGAAGTGGTTTCGCTATTCCCCCCATAAATCCAAGGTATATTCATTTCCAAACATGCCTGGTTTGTCCATCTGTAAATCCAAAGGGGCGGCTTGTCCGCTGCACAGATTACAAAATCGGCATCATGTTCCTTGAGGATGTCTAAAATATCATTGTAATTATTTAGTTTCATATTAATAGGAATAAATTCAACGTCAGAATTAAATTCCCGAATTGTTTCTGAAGCAGCTTCTGTTTTATATATACCAACATGTTTTTCTCTATATAAAATCTGACGGTTTAAATTTGATAGGTCTACTTTATCAAAATCAATTCCAATTACTTTTTTTACTCCAAGTGAGGCAAGATTATATAAAATTGAAGAACCTACCCCGCCAAGTCCTATTAAAACAACAGTAGTATTTATGATTTTTCGCATATATTCAAACTTTTTGTTACCGTCGGGGTCAAAATTAGTTAAAAAGTTAATATTTCTGCTATGCCTTTCCCTTAAATATTCATTCAAATTGGATTCTTCAGCGAGTGCTGCATCATCCATAATATAAGGCATTGATGAAACCTGTTCTATTATTTCCATTACATTCTCTAATGTCGTATGGGGGAATTTGTCCAATACAGTTCTATGTATTTCCTCTACTGTTCTTTTTCCATCACAAATGGATAATACAGAATAAATCACTCCATCAGGATCTTCAATTTCAATTGCCACATTAGGAGTAGTTCCTATAGACAATTTCTTACCGAAGGGTACCATCATGAGATGCTTACGTACTAATGGATACTTCAAAATACCTCCCCCTAGTCTTTGTGTTTTATCTTATATACAGAATTGTACATAGAATATAAATATTTGTAAAATCCTAATTAGGCTTCAATTTGGCAATATTCCCCCAAAAATAAAGCCCCATCCCCATATTACTCTTTTTTTCTAAAGGATACTCCAAAATCCTCCATATTCCTCATGCGTCGTATATGAAATCGCTGCATCATGATAATGAGGGAGAAAGATTAGTCTTCAGGTAAGTTGGGTCAATCATTCACCCATTTACATTTCCTCATACCCCATTCACAGGTTACCATTTGATAGCTTACCAAACGTTGGTATCCTTGCATCACCGAAATTAGCTGAGAAGAAAAGGGTACCTGTTACTGTATAACGGGTACCCTTTTGAGGTGCAACATTAAAAAATAACCTGAATCCGTGACGGAATTTTCACTTAACGTTAACCCATTCGCATGAAATCTAGTATAATAAGCATATCCATTAAATTTAACTCATTCCACATTCAGGTGATCTAATGAAAAAGTTAGTGATAGAAGCCACGAAAGAACGGATTGTTGCCCAAAGCGGTTTAGCGTTAGTAGGAATTTTACTAAATCAAACGAATTTAGCTTTCAGGTTAAATGCCTATTGACTCCCTGATATTTCCAGAAATCCCGTTTGTTCCAATGCTGATGTAGCCAAATCCTATATTGGCCTGCTTTGCCAAGGAAAAAGTGATTATGACAATATTGAAACCTTCGGCAAAGATGCCTTTTTTGCACTGGCTTTGGATATCCAAAGGGTTCCTTCCAGCCCGACTTTAAGGCAGCGATTGGATCAAGCCGCCTTGACGGAAAAATGGAAAGCGATCTTGCATGAAGAATCGCTGAATCTGACCGCATACAAATGCGGAAATTAGCCCAGTTTACGCCAAAGACAAGCCGTATATCCCGGTTGATCTGGATGTCTCCCCTTTTGATAACTCCAAAACAAAAAAAGAAGAAGTGGAAAGAACCTATAAAGGCTGCGACGGTTATGCACCTATGTTCGCTTACATTGGGCAGGAAGGCTACTGCCTGCATGTTGAGATGTGAAAGGGAAATGACCACTGCCAAAAAGGTACGCTGAATTTTATCAAGGAAATCATCCAATCTGCCAGGAGATTAACGGATCAGCCATTGCTTATCAGGCTTGATTCCGGAAATGACAGCCGGGATAATCTCATCATTTTCTTGGAAGAACATGCAAGCTTTGTTATCAAACGCAATCCTCGTAAGGAAAAAGCAGAAGACTGGCTTCATATTGCCCAAAAATATGGGATCTGTTGTGAAGAACGGGAAGGAAAGAAGGTTTACCTTGGATCCATCCCCGAAACCATTCAATTAAAAGACCAGATACGAACCATCCGAAAAGTCTTTAAAGTGATCGAAAGAACCATCTCAAGAGACGGCCAGATTTTTTTGATTCCCGAATATGAATTTGAAACCTACTGGACAGATCTTGAAGTGCCGCCTCATGTGGTGATCTCTCTCTATCATGACCATGGCACATGCGAACAGTTTCACAGTGAAATTAAATCAGAACTGGATCTGGAACGGTTGCCATCGGGCAAATATGAAACGAATGGCCTTGTGCTCCATTTCGGTGTATTTGCGTATAACCTGCTTCGCTTGATTGGACAAGAAAGCTTGAAAAAACAAGATACGCCATTGAAAAAGAAAACAACAAGAAGAAGAATCCGAACCGTCATCCAGAATATGATCACACTGGCCTCAAAGCTGGTTTTCCGTGGCCGGCAATGGAAATTAAAAGTCGCGGAGACCAACAAATGGTTACCGGTCTTTACTCGTTTGTATCAAGCCTTTTACTAAACATCCCGATCAATAGACTACTAGGAAAAAAGAAATAAAAAAACGAAAACTTGCAAAAAATGGAAATTTGCAGATTTATTTGGCGTGCACAAAAACGAATGAAACAGGGAAATTTTTACATACTGAATCACTAAAAGTGCATTTATCGAATAGTCGGACACCACTATATCCTTACTCTTGGGAAATCTACCTATTAACGGCGTTTGTTATATTTTCGTCACGGATTCAGGGAAAATTTAAAAGTAACATTACAGCAAATAGGAAATGATGATATTCACCTATTTGAAAGGGAAGATGACGTGTCAACCGTTGCGTATTGGTATCAAAATTGCGCAGAAGGGGCATTGGACCCGATTCCGGACAGGCGGGCAAGGCTGCCGCGTTAATTCACAAAAGTTGGGTATACTGAAGGCCCTTCCCCGGAAAAACCGGGGAAGGGGCAATGAAATAAATGTACTGTTTCATGGAATCATTAGTTGAAAAGAGGGAAAAAGATCTGCTGCTTCCTCTGTTGCTGGTAATCACTGCCTATTTAGAATCCGGTTCTCGCTGCAGTTTTCGTGCAAGACCATGGAGAACATTTTTATGTTATGATTCTGCATTTCTATTCCAGGAAGCAATCATTTATACTTTGCAACCATAATGTCAGCATTTAAGTCTTATGCTGTAAAAGCGCATCGCTTCAAGTCGGCCTTTCGATTCAAATACGCCAGCTTCAATTAGCTTTCTTACGCGATATTCGAGAAATGAATCCCCCACGTATTGGTCTAAATGCCCAATTACCTCACCAATGACCCGGGCTGATTTTATAAATGCTCTTTCCTTTCCTGTACCATGCAGTTTTTTTACTTTGCCTGTAATAAATTCATCGAAATAGTCTTCTGAAACGCCAAATATTCTTCCATTCTGCCAAATCCGTAAAGTCTCCCGGGTTTCTGCAAGATTAAGCCATTCTTTTTTCAAACTTGTTCTATCATGGTCCGTTAACAGATTTCCAGTTCCATGTTCATATAAGTGTTGGAATTTTTCAGGGATCATTTCGCCTGAATGAAGCAATGTATATTTGACCTTTTTTACCGGAAATCGCTTTTCATACTCTTTTGACGTATTTATAACGGTTATATCAATATTTTTATCTTTTAAAAGATATACAGCAAATCGCAATCCTGCTTGTTCGTGTGCATTATCAGCGGCCCAAATTGTTACATGCTCCCCTTCAGCTACTGAGATGATCTGATTGAGTGATCTTTTAAATTCTTTGAGATAATCTGGAAGTTCATCAAATTCATCACTCATGCACTTTTCCATCCACTTAAATCTGGACTTAACTCCGATTTCCTTATTTAACTTGTAAATGGGGCCAATGGAAAATATATCCGAAAAGGAGATGACCTTATCCTTCTTGTCAAGCCCCATTTTTCTTAATGCATGTTTCAAGCTGCCTGAAGCGGAGGCACCAAATAGAATATGTATCATTCTTTATCTTTCTCCTTTAGTTTTGCCGTTTTCCTTCCTTCCATCCAAACCAAACCAGAAATTGCCCGAGAAACCTTCTATTGGATACAGATCGAATAGAAAACCTATCAAATCCTTCATGTGTCGTATATGATAAGAGAGATTCGTTAAGCCTTCAGGTGAATTGAACCACACCATTTATTTTTTTCTTCTATTTTAACATTTAATTTTGGAGAAAAAAGAGGTGATGCTTTTATGCCGAGTTATGCAAGATCTAGTCCCCTGTAAACTTTTGTGTGCCACAATGAAAGATTGCAAAATGGCCATTCTAAAATCTGCATCGAATGGCCTATTTTATTGCCGTTATTTGGAAAATTTTATGGAAAAAGAGTCAGATTGGCTTTCAAATAAGTGCATATTTCTGTGTTTTTCTGTCATCTCCCCCTTCCATTTACCTATGTGCCGCCGTTCACCAAATTGACAACGTTTCCGCTTCGCTGGATAATAAAACCAAAATATTACGAAATCCGGGGGTAAACATGAGTATCATTCCGTTAATGAATCTTCAACTCTCACAAAACCAGGAAGAATTGGAACGTCTGAAAAAAAGCAAACAGGCATTGCTGGAATCAAAGCACGCACTGGCGGAGAAAGAAAAGCGCTCTCTCCAGCCCGCCCTGTCCGCCTCAACCTGGGAGGGGCAACTCGCGAAGCAGTTCCAGGCAGTCCGAAAAAACGAACTGCTTGAAAGCTATAACGCAACGGAAAAGCAAATCAATTCAGCCCTGCAACTGCTGGACGAGAAAATCAGCAAGCTCATCACTCAAAACATCCAGATTGAAAAAGCCATCCAAGCCGAAATTGTAAAAATGCGCAAAAAAGAGGTGTGAAGATGGAAGTCAAAATCCAGTTCGAATCAGTTGAAAAGTCGCTTGCAAAGATTCGCTCACAAGCCCAAAATTTGGACATTTCAATGGATGGCAGGGGTTCGTATCCTTTACCTTCCCTTCAGCAGCTTGCTTATTTGAACCAAAAACTGGAGAACCTGCTCACTGCATATCAGGCCGTCACATTAAAAAATGAGGCTGCAGCTAAAAAAGCCGTCCATGCCATGAAAGAATATGATGAACAATTGGAAAAAGGTTTCGAAGGCCGGGCGATGAGCAGGTGAAGCAATGAAAATTCTTGATGTCCAAGCATTTGAACAAGCGGCCACGGACATGCAAAGGGATTTGAAGGAGAAGGCTGAACATATCACGGGCCTTCAGCAGGCGATCGACTCTTTTGTAAATATGGAAGATGCATTTAAAGGAAAGGCCGGGAATGCCATACGCGGCTACTTCCGGGATTTTCACCAGCCGTTTCTCATATACCTGCAGTCATTTTTAGTCGGGTACAACGGGCAGTTGAACGAGATTCTTAAAGACTTATCAGCTCTCGAGCCCGATCCGAACGGCTATATTCAAGAAGCTTTTATCCAGGACAGCGTCATCCCCGCACTGAAAAAGCTGGAAAATACCGTTGGACACTTGCTGGAAGACGCCAATACTGCAATACAGGAAGTTTCGGATCTTGTTGCACTGCCCAAACTGGACATTGATGAAAAACTGTATCCAATCCAAAAAGCGCGGAAAAAAGCAACCAGGACGCTGGAACAGCTATATGACTTTGATACAAAAGCCACCCGCTCCCTCGAAGCTTTAGACCAGGACATCGATACAATGGTGAAGTTTGTCCGGCAAATGGAATCGATGGCGGGTAGCGGTTCGTTTGATATTGCCACTTACAACCCGAAACAGTTTGTCACAACCGAAGCCTACCGCAGTTTGGAAGGCGGGCTCATTCAAAAAGCCGGCGTAAAACCGGTTCAAACCGTAGACGTCAAGGACTTTGAAGGCCATTTGTCCGTTAAGTTCCATTTCTATGAAGACGGAGCCATGGTGATGGAATACCGCAAGCCCGCGAGCAAGCAGCCCTATTATGAACTGGTCAATGAAATCCCAAAAGAGGCCATCCCCGGTTCAGAAAATCCGGACGACCCGCTGCTGGTTGACATTTGGAATGGATTTTATGACGGCGCCGGAAAGACCGTCGGTGAAATTTACACTGGTCTTGTATCATTAGGAAAGTCCGTTTTAGATCAAGATACTTATGCTGCACTCGGAAATGATGGAAACAAGCGCTTATCCTCCCCAATTGCAACCTTGAAAAGCACGGCACATAAATCGGTCGATATGGCAAAGTATATGGGGCTTGCTGTCCAAAAAGCTTTTGAACGGGATGTCATCCACGGCGATGCCAAAAGCCGGACTGAGTTCTTCACCTACGGGCTTGCTTCTATTGGAATTTCTCTTCTTGGCGACAAAGGCCTCAGCAAACTGGGCACAGCTGCGAAAGTTGCCAAGACCGGGAATCTGAAAGTCAATACAGGGTTTGCTCCTGCACTTGAAGCTGCCGGGGCAGGGCCTGTAAAAATTCCGTATAATGTGATGGATGAGCTGGATGAGCTGGGAGTCAGGATTCAGAAGGCAACATAAAAGTTCTCTATGCAAAAAAGGGGATGAATTCGTTTACGACGCACACATGAAAACATCATCCTCGAGGTTCGTCAAAATGATAAATTTTTTGTTTTAGTGGTTTAAAAACCAATGCCTATTTCACTTTAAATCATGAAACCAGGCCCGGGGGTTAAACCGCCAAGCCTGTCTGTTCATTCAAGTAAGTATAAATTTAAGCCTTGTCTTTGCCTGCGCTCCTTTCATGATCTGGATTTCGGCGCCGGGGCCCAGAGGCTCCGGGCCCCCTGCTTTGTAAAAGCCTTCACAAAGGCCCTGCCCTAAAAAGTTAAGCCAGGTTCACTTCAATGTTGATTTTGTTATCCGTGATCGTGTATATATAATCTTTTGTAATCCATCTGGCATTTTTAATTGTGCAATGGACGAGGTCAGGATCTTTGTCTTCAAGCAAAATTTCCAGCAAACTTTTTAATTCTATTAAATAGTCGTAATCCATTTTCATGAACGGATTGTATCCGACTAAATAACTGGCACGCTTCATCAGTTTCACTTTCTTTGTTTCATGGCTGTGCCAAAAAATATCGCCTTGAATGATCAATTGGTTTTCCTGAAGGTTCTTCATGGCTTCGCCAACATAATTTTCTTCAATTTTATAAACACCCGGGGTCACTTTACTCAGCTTTTCCATATTCATGCGTACTCACCTATTTTCTCATCGCAGTATGGCAGAGAGGTTTTTATTTTTATACCCTGTTTCAAAGAAGGTAAGCCAGACATATACGGGGTGGAAAACCCGAAAAATTTCCAAAAAAATCTTGATCGCCCAGAGAGAGGCCATTATAATGAAAATGAAGATTGCAAAGTATCAAACTAGTTTTCCGGGAGGGATCTGCATGAGAGCAGCAGTCGTCAGTTCTGATAAGCAAAAGCTGGTAGAGGTCAAAGATGTGCAGTTGCGTCCGCTTGAGTACGGGGAAGCTTTGGTGGATATCGAATACTGCGGTGTCTGCCATACGGATTTGCATGTGGCAAAGGGCGACTTTGGCGATGTGCCGGGACGCATTCTCGGCCATGAAGGGGTCGGCATTGTCAGGGAAGTCGCGGATGGTGTCACTTCTCTTAAAGTGGGCGATCGTGTAAGCGTTGCCTGGTTTTTTGAAGGCTGCGGGCATTGTGAGTACTGTTTAACGGGAAATGAGACATTTTGCCGTGAAGTGAAAAATGCTGGCTACAGTGTCGACGGGGCCATGGCAGAGCAGTGCATTGTCAAAGCCGATTACGCCGTAAAAGTGCCGGAAGGGCTGGATCCAAGGCAGGCGACAAGCATTACTTGTGCCGGTGTAACCACTTATAAAGCCATTAAAGTCGCAGATGTGAAGCCGGGCGAATGGATTGTCATTTATGGAGCAGGGGGCCTCGGGAACCTTGCTGTCCAGTACGCCAAACATGTATTTAATGCGAAAGTCATTGCGGTCGATATCAATGACGACAAACTTTCACTGGCAAAAGAAGTCGGTGCTGATCTCACCTTTAATTCCAAAACGGATGGCGATCCGGCTGAGTGGATTCAGAAAGAAGTTGGCGGCGCGCATGCTGCAGTGATAACGGCTGTTTCAAAACAGGCATTCAACCAGGCTGTCCACTCCGTACGGCCGGTGTCAAAAGTCGTTGCTGTCGGGCTCCCTCCGGAAACAATGGATCTTGAAATTGTGAAAACAGTCCTTGACGGGATAGAAGTCGTCGGGTCTTTGGTTGGCACAAGAAAAGACCTTGAGGAAGCTTTTATGTTCGGTGCGGAAGGAAAAGTCGTCCCGGTTGTGCAAACGCGCAGGCTGGAAGAAGTTGGAGATGTTTTTAAGGAAATGGAAGAAGGCAGAATACAAGGCAGGATGGTTCTGGATATGTCGTTGAAATAAGTGCAGGCAAAACATCATAAAGTAAGCGAAAATGAAAATCCCTGTTTGCACGGGGATTTTTCGCTTTTTTGCCGGTTTGTTCGTATAATAGGGATGAGTACCGTGTACAGGGAGGCGCCGAACTTGCGGAGGGAAATCATTGCTTTTTTAAAAGAAAAAATAGATCCGGATTTTATCATTGTTCGGTTCGTATGCAAAAGATATGCCCGGCCGGATAGTGATGTTGACATCGCTTTTACAAAGAAGGCGGTATACTGGCACCCTATGAATGTTTTTTATTTGCCCAGGAACTTGCAGATAGATTAAATAAGGATGTGGATCTTATTGATCTGAACCAGGCCCCTACTGTATTTCAGGCGCAGATTTTTGCAACCGGCATCGTCATGGATATGAAAAATGAAAATGCCCTGAATGTAAAACGAATGCTGGCGTATCGTTTGTATGCAAAGCTTAACGAGGAACGTGCCTAAATATTGAAAAATATTGCAAAAAACGGGGCTGTGTATGGAAGATGAAGTGGTCTTGAACAAGATAAGTACCATTGAGCGCTGCCTGAAACGTGTCCGGGAAGTGTATTAGCGGCTCTCCTGCAAGTTTAGAGGACTTTACGAAACAGGACTCCATCATTCTCAATATCCAGCGTGCTTGTGAAGCATCGATTGACTTGGCCCATGCACATTGCTGCAAAAGAACAGCTCGGGCTCCCACAGACGAGCAGGGAGGCTTTTGATCTGCTGAAAGCGAACGGGGTTGATCAATGAAGAAACGGCCGCAAAATGAAAGGCAATGGTTGGGTTTCAGAATATCGCTGTTCATGATGACCAGGCCATTGATTTGGATATTTTAAAGCAAATCTTATTTTACAGAAAGCAGGCGTAACTCATGCTATCATATATCGTAATTGGCGGCGGGGTGCTTGGGGCATCTGCTGTATACCATCTTGCAAAAGCGGGCGCAGCTGTTACACTGGTTGACCGGGCGGATCCCGGGCAGGCAACGGAAGCGGCTGCCGGTATCATATGCCCGTGGCTGTCGCAGCGGCGCAACAAAGACTGGTACCGGCTCGCAAAAGCAGGTGCAAAATACTATCCTGATTTAATTGCCCAATTGGAAAAAGACGGGGAGACGGAAACCGGTTATAAACGGACTGGCGCTCTCAGCATACATACAGATGAAGAAAAGCTTGATAAAATGCAGGAACGCGCGTTAAAGCGAAGGGAAGATGCGCCTGAAATCGGGGAAGTAAAACGGCTGTCTGCCGCCGAGACGCATGCCATGTTTCCGATTCTGGACGAAGGGTTCAGTGCGGTCTATGCCGGCGGTGCCGCGCGCGTAAACGGGAAGGCATTGCGCAATTGCCTGTTAAATGCTGCTTGCAAACGCGGAGCCAAAGTCATTCATGGCAATGCCCGGCTGCTTGTGGAAGGCAGAAAAGTCATCGGGGTTGAAGTCGGAAGCCGCACGCTGCATGCGGACAAAACAATTGTGGCAGCGGGTGCATGGGCAAAAGATTTGTTCAAACCGCTCAGTGCGGCTTTTCAAGTCAGCCACCAAAAAGCGCAGATTCTCCATTTAAAACTGCAAGGTATGGACACAAGCAGCTGGCCGGTCGTCATGCCGCCGAATGATCAGTATTTGCTGGCATTCGATGGCGGCCGTATCATTGCCGGCGCCACCCATGAAAACACGGAAGCTTTTGATTTGCACACAACAGCCGGAGGGGTCCACGAAGTTTTAAATAAAGTGCTGCCGGTTGCACCGGGTTTGGCTGAAGCTTACCTTGTTGATGTGAAAGTCGGATTCCGGCCGTTCACGCCGGGTTTTTTGCCTGTGATCGGCACATGGCCCGGTTATGATGGGCTACTTTGCGCAAACGGGCTCGGGGCATCCGGTTTAACGGCCGGCCCTTTTCTCGGCGCTGAGCTTGCAAGGCTTGCACTCGGCCGGAAAACAGAACTGGATTTGTCACCGTACGGGCTGGAACAGGCAATTGCCCCTTTATAAACAGCAGGGCCGGTCTTTTATCAAGAAAAAACAGGAGCGAAACAATGAACGATTCCTACTTTGACGGAATTTTGCATATCAAAACAACCGGTGAGCAAAAAGGGTTTAATGCATCACTGCATTACAACCGTTATGAGCCGACGCCTTATCATGCGCTTGATGAACTGTTCGATCATTATGAACTGGATAAAAGCGACCATGTGGTAGACTTCGGTTGCGGCAAAGGGCGGCTCAATTTTTATATCCATCATTTGTTTCGCGCAACCGTGACCGGCATTGAAATGAATGAATGGTTGTACCGGGAAGCCCTCGAAAACAAGAAACGCTATGAGAGAAAATTCCCGGTTCAGCCCGCCCGTATTCGGTTTATATGCTGCCTTGCCGAAAATTATAAGATACTGCCGGACGACAACCGTTTTTACTTTTTTAATCCGTTTTCTGTTCAAATCTTTATGAAGGTTGTGCAAAATATTTTACGCTCGGTGGAAGAAGCATACCGGGAAACAGACATTATTTTATATTATCCGTCGCAGGACTATATTTACTTCCTTGAAGACCATACACCATTTGAAAAAAAACTCGAAGTCCCGCTAACGCTTTTATACAAGCATAATCCATACGAAAAATTTGTCGTGTACCGGCTTGCGTGAGGATGATGGTGAAATGAATGGATACTCAGCTTTGGTTTCATAGGAAGTGAATGCTTGGATAAGAGAAGGCTTACTTTGATCCGCCTTCCCCCGCCCACTCAGCAGATATTGAAAAAGCCGCTGAGGACATCGAATTTCCGAATTGTACGGACATGACACCATGGCCGCAGAACGGCATATGTCTGGTATAAAGCTTTTTTCCAGGTAAAAGCCAGCCATACCCCTGAAAAATGGCCATCGTTGATGGACTGGGTTAAAAGAATTCGTATTGGAAGGTTATCTGGGGACATGGATGAGGAGTGGGCACCCCTGAAAAAAATAGCCGTTCCATAGTAAGTTCTATTAGAAACGGCTGTTTTTTGCCAGAATATTGATAGGCAGCATTACTTTTCAAGTATCTTTGAGCTGTTTCAGTAGATCTTAGATTCTTTATGCATTCCGGGGGAGGGGAAAAGGCTAGTGGATTTTGGTAATTCAACATTATTCTATGATCATTTTCCACCTTTTCATTTTTTTGACCAGTGTAGAATGGCTTACGCCCAACTTTTCAGCCGCCTTGCGAATTGATTTATTTTCTTGAATGGAGTCCCGTGTGACTTGCATTTCAAACTGTTCAACTTGATTTTTCAGGGATGAGAAAGACTTTGTATTTGGTTTAGCGTCTTTGTAAGCATTATATAGTTGATAAGTATACAGGACAGCACTTCCTTTGATGGATACGAAGGAGGTGCTGTTGTTTATTGTGCTATTCAATGGAATCTTGAAAGACTCATAGCAGTTAAAACATTATATAAACTCGAAAGTATTACCAACCTCAAATAGTTCACTTAAATTCTCTCCATTAAGTTAACCCAACATCTTTTGTTGTGCTCCATATCAGACAACAGCCAAACAAGGCTGCCTGCGTGAAACAGGCAGCCTTAGGCTAAATGCGTTCGATTCGTGTTTTTTCTTTTGCAATCAGTTTGATTAAAAGCGGCCCTAAAATTAAATAAAAGAAGAAGTTTCCCGCGGCATGGTAGCTGTCAAACAACAGCCCGCCGAGGTAGTATGTCCAAAACGCAAACGGCCCGCCGATAAATAAATAATTTAATGAAACCATAAAGCCGAACAGGAAGCCGGTAAAAGCTGCATACAGACATAACACGAGATGCGGGATTTTTTTGTATAACTCTTTCTTGCCGAGCAGGCCGGAAAGCACCGCGATACTCCCCCACGCAAGAAATTGCATGATCGCAAACAGCCCCATGCCGAGAAACATGTCGGAACCGAAGACCGTCAAAAAGGCAAGCGCCAAACCGAAGCGGATGCCGAAAACAAAAGAACTGCAAATGATGATCACGGTGCACGGCTGGACATTCGGGACCGATGCCATCAAAATCCGCCCGGCGACGCTCAGGGCCGCCAGCATGGCAAGAAGCGCCATTCTCCTTGTCAGCCGTGAAGCGGTTTTCGCTGACTTCCTTTTTTCAAGCGGCTGATTCCCCATTTTATGCATCTCCTATTTATAATAGAACCAGACAACCTGATCGCCGGTTTTTAGTTTATACGACCCTGCGGAAACGTTTGGCTCTTTTCCGTTTACTTTATATTTCCAGCCGCTCATGCCGCCTTGATCCCCTTCATACTGGCCATTAATGCCCTTTACATAGACGGTTGCACCGGACCCGGAATAATCGAGGCTTACGCCTTCAGAAGCGGCGGCTTTTTTTAAAGCGGAAAATGCAGTGTCTCCGCTTTTATAACTGTATTTGCCGCTGAAAACCGGCCCTTTGTAGCCCTTTACGGTTAAAGAAACCGTTTCGGCTTTTGCTTTAGATGGCGCTGCGGTGTTGCCGGAAGCGTGGCTGCTGCCGGACCCGGACGAAGAAGCCCCGGTTGTCGTTTTCGTTGATGTGCTGGATGTGACCGCCGTTTTGGTATTTGTGGCAGGTGCTTTATCCGTCTTGCTGTCTGCAGAAGCCTTTTCTTCAGCATTTTTGGAGTGGGCAGCTGAATCCGCCGCATTGCTTTCGGATCCGCCCGTATTGCTTTTTTCATCCGTTTTGTTGCTGCCGGCGGCGTCCGTTTTCTTTCCGGTTGTACTGTCTTTTGCTGCCGTATCCTTTTCCTTCGCTGAAGTGTTTGCAACTTGTGTTGTTTCAGAATAAGTTTTAACGGTTTTCGATTCAAAATGGAAACCGTCGATAAAAAACCAGGTGCCGAATGCAATCAATAAAACGGCAATACTATCAATAATGATACTTTTATATTTCATTCCTGCTCATACCCCCAGAAATTTTTTACGGATGATTAGCAGGATGACGCCTGCACCCGCAGAAAGGGAACCGACCCAGCCGTGCACAGGAGAAACACCCGTTGTTTTGGTAATGACGACTTTTTTCGGCTCTTGCTGCGCATCTTCTGCAGGGGGTGCCTGGGCAGCTGCAGTTGCAGGTTTGTCCTCTTTTTTTGCATTTGAAGCTGTTTTTGTTTTTGCCGGCGTTTGTTTTTTGGCTGCGGCCGGTTTTTCCACCGTATTGGTTTTTGTAGTGGTGTTGTTATGCGTAATCGTATGGTCTTTCGTATTCGTAATGGTGTTCGTTTTGGTTACGACTTCTTTCGTATGCTTTTCAACCACTTTTGTAGCGGCTGCAGCCGGGCTGTGGCCGCTGCTGCTGTCCGCCCCGTTACCATTTGAAGAAGTGTCGTTGCCAGAATCCTTGTCCCCGGCATCCGAATCAGTTGCGCCCGTACTGCCGGCATGGGATCTGCTAATATTCCTGAAGTTATACAGGGTATCTCCTTTTAGAAAAAGGTCATAGGCGACAAGGGCTTGGAAAACCTGTTCTGTTGAAAAGCTGTCTGAAGATTCGCTTGTCGTTTTCCATTTGTATCCGCCGTTTTTGGAATCTTTATATGTGCTGAGTGCAGAAATAGGATTCGTGCCCTTTTTAACAAAATCACGGGTTGTCGGGTCAACGCCGACAGAGACAAGACCGATGATGGCCTGGGCGGTTGTGCACGAATTAATGCCGTAGTTGTCAAAGCTGGCGTTTTCTTTTTCTGCTGCCTTCAAGTATTTAATGCCGTCACGGATTGCCGTGTTCACATCTTTATCATGTTTATCCTGATAAGTGCCAAGTGCGGTCAGTACCATGCCGGTTGAGTCAACATCCGAATTTTTGGCGGAAGAACTCCAGCTCCAACCGCCGTCCGGAAGTTCCGCATCAACCAGTTTTGCTGCAATTTTAGCAGGAGTATTCGGTGCATCACTCGGAATCTCATAGTCATCCGTATTCAAAGCGATTAAATCATAGGCATATCCGGTTACCGAGCTTTCTGCCGCCGTATCGTATACGCGTTTGATCAAATTCTGCTTTTGAAAGTTTTCCGGATCCTCTCCAATCGCTTTTAGAGCGATGATGGTCTTAACGAGTTCCGTACCGGTTACCTTTTTGGCATTCACCCGGTCTGTTAAAACTTTCCGGTACTGCTTTATCTCATTGGCTGTTAGCAAATTCTCCTTTGCCAGTGCGGCTACTGCAAAATCAGAGTTTAAAGCGGAAGATTTAAAATATGATGCTGTATTCTTTATGTCTTTGCTGACAGATACTGCTGCAAAGCTTTCGGACGGGAAAGATAACACAAAAATAAGAACAATTCCCCAGAGAATCCCGAACCATTTTTTCCCCACCATTACCGCTCTCCTTTCCATAAAAAACCCCTGTACAAAAAGAGGTATACAAGGGCAAAAATTTTTCTCCTATACCTCGTAGGCTTCAAATAAACCGACAGCTTGGGAGAAAGATCTGACTTAGGAAAATTTTTTCCATCACAGTGGCGGGACCGTACAGGAATTTCACCTGTTTCCATCGCCCAAGCCCGTATTTAGATGTCAGTTACTAATTATAGAACAACCCCTGCCTGTTGGAAAGGACAATTTCTGCCACTGTTTCATTGACAAACAAGCGGTGCTGTGCTAAAAAATAAGATGTTAGCACTCTTGCGTTCGGAGTGCTAAAGGGGCATTGCCATCATTTATACATATAAAGGAGAGATCGAAGTGGCGGTAAAGGAATTTAAAGCAGAATCCAAACGGCTTCTCGACATGATGATCCACTCGATTTACACGCAAAAAGAAATTTTCTTGCGCGAGCTGATATCCAACGCCAGCGACGCAATCGATAAAATTTATTACAAAGCTTTGACAGATGAAAATTTAACATTTGATAAAGACAGCTACTACATTAAAATTACCCCGGACAAAGAAAACAGGACACTGACGGTTTCCGATACCGGGATCGGCATGACAGAGAAGGAACTGGAAGAAAATCTCGGCACCATTGCGCAAAGCGGTTCACTTGCGTTTAAAAATGACAATGAAATGAAAGACGGATATGACCTCATCGGCCAGTTCGGCGTCGGTTTCTACTCGGCATTCATGGTGGCAGATGAAATTACCGTCATTTCCAAGGCTGCAGGGAGCGATCAGGCTTATAAATGGCAGTCGAAAGGCGCGGAAGGCTATTCAATTGAACCGTGCGAAAAAGACGGCAACGGCACGGATATTATATTGAAGCTGAAAGAAAACACAGAGGATGAAGACTACGATCAGTACCTGGAAGAGTACCGGCTGCGGGCCATCGTGAAAAAATATTCTGATTTTATCCGCTACCCGATTAAAATGGAAGTAACGGAAAGGCGCCTGAAAGAAGGCAGCGAAGATGAGTACGAAGAGGTCAAAGAAGAACAAACGCTCAACAGCATGGTCCCGATCTGGCGCAAAAACAAAAACGAACTGACAGACGAAGATTATGAGCAATTTTATATGGAAAAGCATTACGGCTTTGACAAACCGGTTAAGCATATCCACATCAAAGTCGACGGCACTGTGCGTTACAATGCGATTCTTTACATTCCGGAAAAAATTCCGTTCGATTATTATACGCCGGAATATGAAAAAGGGTTGGAACTGTATGCGAATGGCGTCCTGATTATGGAAAAATGCCCGGATCTTTTACCGGATTACTTCAGCTTTGTCAAAGGGATGGTCGATTCCGAAGATTTGTCTCTGAACATTTCGCGGGAAATGCTCCAGCACGACCGTCAGCTGAAGCTGATTGCGAAAAATATCAAAAGCAAAATCAAACGCGAACTGGCAAACCTTTTGAAAGAGAATCGCGAGCAGTACGAAGCGTTTTTCAAATCATTCGGCCGCCAGCTGAAATTCGGTGTGTACAATGAATTTGGCGCGCACAAAGAAGATTTGCAGGATCTCCTGATGTTTTATTCTTCAAAAGAGAAAAAGCTTGTTACGCTTGATGAATACGTAAGTCGCATGCCGGAAGACCAAAAATACATTTATTACGCAACCGGCGAGTCGATCGACCGGATTGAAAAATTGCCGCAGACGGAACTTGTGCTTGATAAAGGATACGAAATCCTTTATTTTACGGAAGATATTGATGAATTTGCGATTAAGATGCTCATGAATTATAAGGAAAAAGAATTCAGGTCCGTGTCAAGCGGCGACCTCGGCTTTGAAACGGAAGACACAAAAGAAACCGATGCCGAGGAAAAAGAAAACAAAGATCTCTTTGCATTTATGAAAGAGGCACTGGACGGAAAAGTGAAAGATGTCCGCGCCTCGCACCGCTTAAAATCGCATCCGGTCTGCTTCACCACGGACGGCGAAGTGTCAATTGAAATGGAAAAGGTGCTGAGCGCCATGCCGAACGGGCAAAGTGTGAAAGCCGATAAAGTGCTCGAAATTAACATCCATCATGATGTATTTAACGCATTAAAAGAGGCGTTCGCCCATGACAAGGACAAATGCAAGCTTTATACAAACCTGTTGTATAACCAGGCGCGGCTGATTGAAGGGCTCGAGATTGAAGACCCGGTTGCATTTTCAAATGATATTTGCAAAATGATGGCATAAGGAAGCCCGCATGTTTGCGAAAAAACACGGGACATGTGGTAAATCTACGGCCCACGATAGCCGGCATAGTTGCTGTGCCCGTGCCAGTGAGCACCGGGGCATTTGCAAACCATATGGCTGGAACATTTCATGAATAGCAGTAGTTTTATGACGAAGAAGGCTCCATCTGAAGCAAGATGGGGCCTTTTTGTATTTTTTTTAAAAAAGGCTTGTCGAATAAGGAAAGGTGATGTATATTTATAACATATTATTTATAAATATTAACTTTGGCGCACACGAACAATACAAGGGGGCCATCCAATGAAGGAACAGCTTAGACACCATTTGAGTCAAATCGAGTCCAAGCTTTGGGAAATGAGCGACTACTTATATCATCATCCCGAACTTGGCGACCAGGAATACCAGTCCATGAAATTGCTCACGGACTTCCTTGCGTCACACGGCTTTGCAGTGGAAAAAGGAATTGTCGGCAGGCCGACTGCTTTTAAAGCCGTTTATGACAGCGGAAAACCGGGACTGGTAGTTGCCTTTTTATGCGAATATGATGCGCTTCCGGGTGTCGGCCACGGCTGCGGCCACAATATGATCGGAACCATGAGTGCGGGTGCGGGTGTGCTTTTAAGCAAAGTCATTGATGAAACCGGCGGCCGTGCGGTGGTGCTCGGAACACCGGCGGAAGAAACGAACGGCGCGAAAGTTGCGATGGCAGAACAGGGCATTTTCAATGGGATCGATGCCGCGATGATTGTCCACCCGGCCGATGAGTCGTATGAAAGCGGCGAGTCGCTTGCGATGGACGCGATCCAGTTTGACTTCCGCGGGAAATCAGCCCATGCGGCATCCAATCCGGAAGACGGCATTAACGCACTTGATGCGGCGATTCAGCTGTTTAACGGCGTAAATGCGCTCCGCCAGCATGTCACTTCCGATGTCCGTATCCACGGCATTATCAAAGAAGGCGGCATTGCCGCAAACATTGTCCCTGATAAGGCGGTAGCCCAGTTTTATGTGCGCGCCAAAGCACGCGCTGTTTTAAACGAAGTGGTTGACAAGGTGAAAAAGATCGCACAGGGTGCGGCGATCATGACCGGTGCCGCCGTGCAAATATCCAATTACGAACTAAGCTATGACAATATGATCACAAACAAGACATTGTCGAACATGTTCACGGAAAACCTTTTACAAACAAAAGTGAAAAAAGTCAATCCGCCAAAAACCTCATACGGATCCATTGATATGGGTAACGTCAGCCATGTCGTGCCGGCGATCCACCCGTATATCGGCCTGGATGCCCCGGGGCTTGTCGCGCATACAAAAGCATTTGCCGATATGACGATTACGGACAATGCGCATCAGATCTTATCGAGCGGCGCGCTGGCTTTGGCCATGACCGGATTTGACCTTCTCACAAATGGGGAACTTTTGGAAAAAGTAAAAGGCGAGTTTGCAGAAACCGTTAAAAAAATACCGGTAAGCAGCTGAAAAATGGCAATCCTTTTTAAAATAGGGATCTTTTCAAACATTGCGCATCGTGTTAAAATACATTTTGTTGAATAAAGATACTTACCAAGAATGATATATTCATAGGGGGAAACATTGTGAAAAAGATCGTGTTAGGCATCGCAATTGTATTTTCAATGGTGATTGCGGCAGCTTGCGGCCAAACGAACAGCAGCAAAAGCACCGCGAAAAAAGAAAAAACGCTCGTCATGGGCACTTCAGCCGACTTTGCCCCGTTTGAAACAAGGGACACAGCAGGAAAAGTAATTGGATTTGACGCGGATCTCGCCAACTATATTGCAAAAGAACTGGGATACAAACTCGAAATTAAAGATATGAAATTTGACGGCTTGATCGGGGCGTTGCAATCGCACCGTGTTGACATGGTCCTTTCCGGGATGTCCGCAACGAAAGAACGTGCCAAAAACGTCGACTTCTCCACCCCGTACCATCATTCAGGGGAAATGTTTGTTACGTTAAAAGGTTCCCCTGTCAAGACACTGGATGACTTGAAAGGCAAAACCGTCGGCGTCCAGCTCGGCACCATTCAGGAAGAGGGCGCGGACAAGCTGAAAGGAAAGTACAATTTTACAGTCAAAAAGCTGGACAACTCCACAAACTTAATTGAAGAATTGCTTTCAAAACGGATTCAAGTAGCCTATCTTGATAAATCAGTCGCAGAAGGCTATATCAAGAAGCAAAACCTGGTTGGCTTTGACGACCCGACCTCGAGCTCCCCGGGCATGGCTGTTGCTTTTCCAAAAGGCAGCAAATTGACGGCGAAAGTCAACAAAGTGCTGGCAAAAGCAGAAAAGAACGGGAAACTGGATGAGCTGAGAAAGAAATGGAAACTTGACAAACAGTAATGCATGCAGGCGCCTTGCTGAGCAGGGCGCTGTTTTTTCAAAACAAACAAAGTGAGGTGTAAGGCATGAATTTGGATTTCAGCCAAATTGTGCCTTATATTCCTTTTATTTTAAAAGGAATATGGGTAACTTTAAAATTTGTATTTTTTGCGATCCTTTTCGGGTTTGTGCTTGGCACGATTTTTGCCCTTTTTAAAATTTCTCATATTAAAACATTGAAATGGATAGGCGATATTTATACATCAATTTTCCGGGGCACGCCGCTCATTGTGCAGCTGATGCTCATTTATTTTGCCATTCCACAGCTGACCGGTTACGATATCCAGCCGTTTCCGTCCGCTATTCTCGCATTCGGCTTAAACTCTGCGGCTTATGTATCGGAAATCATCCGGGCCGGGATTCAGGCGGTTGACAAAGGCCAGACAGAAGCTGCTCAGGCGCTCGGTGTACCGTATTATTTAATGATGAAAGACTTGATTTTACCGCAGGCGATGAAAAATATTTTGCCGGCGTTGATGAATGAATTTGTTTCTCTGACCAAAGAGTCTGCCCTTGTATCGACTATCGGTTATCTCGATTTGATGCGCCGTGCCCAGGTTGTCGGTGCACAAACGTATCACAATTTTGAACCGCTGCTGTTTGTTGCCGCGATTTACTGGGTGCTTGTCTTTATCCTCACCATGCTTGGCAGACAAGTGGAAAGGAAGATGAAATACAGTGATTAAAGTCGAACATCTCCATAAGCAGTTCGGGCATAATGAAGTTTTAAAAGATATTACAACAGAAGTCGGAAAAGGGGAAGTCGTCGTTGTCATCGGACCGTCCGGATCCGGCAAATCGACCTTTCTGCGCTGCCTGAATTTCCTGGAGGAGCCGACAAAAGGGCGGATTTGGATTGACGGGGAAGAAATCACCGACAAAAAAACGAATGTAATGAAAGTCCGCTCGGAAATTGGAATGGTGTTCCAGCACTTTCATCTTTTTCCGCATAAAAAGGTGCTGGACAATCTGACTTACGCGCCGATGAAAGTAAAGAAGATGAACCGCCATACCGCCGAAGCAAAAGCGCGCGAATTGCTGGCAAAAGTCGGCCTGACGGAAAAAGAAGGCGCATATCCGGACAGCCTTTCCGGCGGGCAGAAGCAGCGTGTCGCGATTGCGCGCGCGCTGGCGATGGAACCGAAACTGATGCTGTTTGACGAACCGACATCCGCACTTGATCCCGAGATGGTCAAAGAAGTGCTGAACGTCATGAAAGACCTTGCCCAAACCGGCATGACGATGGTCATCGTCACACACGAAATGGGCTTTGCCCGCGAAGTGGCCGACCGCGTCCTGTTTCTTGACGGCGGAAAAATTTTGGAAGACAGCACACCGGATGAATTCTTTTCGCGCCCGAAAACAACCCGGGCACAGGACTTTTTGGACAAAGTATTGTAAAAAACACAGTTGTTCACCGAAAGGAGCTGCTGGAAACGAAGGCAGCTCCCAAAAAGCGAAGCTAAGAAAAGACGTTGGGACACCGCCTCAACGTCTTTTTCCGTTCTATATGTTGTATACTGACATGCAAAATCACTTTTCCAATGGCTTCCCAAACAGCAGGGCAGCCTTTTTCTTTTTTCACAGTTGCCTGCCGTTCCAGTCAGCCGGCTGTTTTCACCGTAACTTCAAGCTCCATTTCCACATTTCCCTGAATGGCCCGGCTGATCATGCATGATTTTTCGGCTTTTTCCGCGAGTTTCCGCGCGAGCCGGACGTCGCTCTCGGATGCGCCCGGTTTCAGCACAATTTCCGGCCGGTGGATGATCTTTTTATACGTAAATACGCCGCCGGTCACATCGACGATCCCTTCTGATGCCATTGTCAAACTTTCTTTCTCCAGGCTGCTGCGTTCCATCATCGCCGCCAGCGTAATGATATAACATGTTGCGGCAGCCCCGAGCAACATTTCGTCCGGATTTGTGCCGGCACCCGGACCGCCCATCTCCGGAGGAATGGAAATTTTTGCCACCAGATTTCCGCATGCGATGTTCCCTGTATCATTGCGAAGCCCCGGCCAGTCTGCTTTTAAATGAAAGTGATGTTCTGCCATGTGCAACCCCTCCTGTTAAAATTTACTTTCTGCTGCTGTTGTGTTTTTGCTGGCTGCTGCTTTTCTCCCATGGACGGCATAATAAACGGCAATACACAGGACAACCCAGCCCGAAACCGCAAGATACAACATCCGGAAATCCATCAAACCGGCAACTGTCCCGAGCAGATAAGGCCCAGATCCGCTTGCCAGGTCAAGAAAAATGAAAAACGTCGAAGTTGCCAGGGCTTTCCGGTTCGGCGGCGAAAGCTGAATGGCAATTGCCTGGAAACTGGACTGCACGGTGCCGTAACCGATCCCGATCAAAGCTCCTGACAAAAGCAGCATCCATCCGCTGTGCGCCTGGCTGAGCAGGACGAAACCGGCAATTAACAAAATAAACAGCGGGTAAACGACAACATTTTCCCCGCGTTCATCAAACCATCTGCCTGTGAAAGGCCTTGTAATGACGAGCGCTGCCGCATATACAAGGAAAAAATAAGTGGCGGCGCCGGTTAGTCCAATGTCCCTTGCATACAAAGATAAGAAAGACAGCACGCTGGAATAGGCAAGCGTAACCGCAAAAACTGCACCTGAAATCGGCACGGCAGCCGGTTCAAAGTAATCTTTTACTTTAAAACGGGCCATTTCCTTCACTTGTGCATTCGCAGGCGCCGGTTTTGGAACGGATAACAAAATGGCAGAAATCAGATCGATGAATGCAATGATGCTTGACACCAGCACGATCATCTGAAAATCGGCAAACCGGGTAATCAGAATCCCTAAAAACGGCCCGATCGCCATCGCTAGATTCATGCTTGTCGCATAATAGCCGGTGCCTTCCCCGCGCCGTTCATTCGGGATGATATCCGCGACAATGGCGCCGGCCGCTGTCGTAATCACGCCGTGCATTGCTCCCTGGATAAAGCGCAAAACCATCAAAAACAGGAGACTGTCAGCTTTAAAATGAAGCAACATCACCGCCAGAAAAACAACCAATCCGCTGACCAGCATCTGCTTGCGGCCGATTTTGTCGAAATATTTCCCGGCAAATAACCGTGCAATGAGCGAAGCGAGCACAAATATTCCCGCCGCAAGCCCTGCCATCCCCTGGCTTGCATGGTAGGCGGTTGTGACATACATGGCAATACTGGTCATTAACAAGTAAAATACAACGTGCGTAAAAAAATTTGTGGAAGAAATCATAATGAAGTCTTTCGTCCACAATTTCGGTTTATCCAAAGGAAGTCCCTCCCCATTTCTAACATACAAAAACAGGTAACTTCATTATAGAACGTTTCAGCAAGAATATTCAATTTGTTTCTATACCAGAAATAACAGAAGCTCTTCTTCGAATATGTCCATGCCGCATTTTCCACCTGGCATGGTGGGGGTGCCCGGCGCAGAACCGTGCTGCAAAGAGTGCAGCACCGGCAAAGGGATGAAAATCAGCCGGCGCAATTTTTTAACATTGTATTGATGTATCTGTTAGTCAAATAGGAGGCTGGGCCTTACCCTGCTTATATCCATTTGAAATTTGGAGAATACGAGATTAAACGAGAGATCATTGCACTTTATTGAAGGAGGAGAGGAAAATGGAGAAAAAAGTACTCTTAACCGGTTTTGATCCTTTTGGCGGGGATAAAGTAAACCCTGCCCTGGAAGCCATCAAGCAATTGGACGGAAAAAATATGGAAGGCATTCACATTGTCACGCAGCAAGTGCCGACCGTATTTCACGAATCGATCCGGATCGCTGCTGAGGCCATTGAACGCGAAAAGCCCGATGTTGTCATTTGCGTCGGGCAGGCAGGGGGGCGCACGCAAATCACGCCGGAACGTGTGGCGATAAATATCGATGATGCCCGCATCCCGGACAATCAGCACAATCAGCCCATTGACGACCCGATTGCAGCGGACGGCCCCGCGGCTTATTGGTCGACGCTGCCGATTAAAACGATCACGAGGCAGCTGCGGGAGGCGGGAATCCCGTCTGCTGTCTCCAACACAGCAGGCACATTTGTCTGTAACCACCTGTTTTACGGCGTCATGCACCATCTGGCAAAAAACAACATATCGGCCCGCGCAGGTTTTATCCATGTGCCTTATATTCCGGAACAAACAACCGAAACAGGCGCTCCAAGCATGTCCCTTGAAACGATCGTCAAAGCGCTTGAAATTGCTGTTTCCGTCTCCGCCACGACCGAAAAAGATCTGGTGGAAACAGGCGGAGCCCTGCATTAAGACGGGGCGAACGGATGAAGGTCAAAACGGCATGGGCTGCAGTCAGAAATGTTTTCAACAGGGGTATCTGGGCAGGGCAATGATCGTCAGCGTGCAACAAACGGAGAAAAATTGTAGCAAATCAAACAGTGTCCCGCTGCCAGCCGGCTTGCGGGACACTGTTTGATTTTCCAGGAATTTTCCTATCCGAAATGTTCTCCCGCGGCATCGCGGCGCCTCAAAAAAAACCGCCTGGAAAGTTCATTTCCTGACGGGTTTTTCGCTTTTCTTCCTATTATAATAAAGCACTGCAGATCAAGTTGATCAGAAATAAAGCCCCTAATAAAATCATTACAGGGTGCAATGTTTTTGCCTTCCCTTCCAGGATTTTCAGAACGGGCCAAGCTACAAAACCAAAAGAAAGGCCGGTGGAAATACTAGACGTAAAAGGAATCAGCACGATGATCAAAAATGCCGGAAACCAGCTGCTGAAATCATCGAAATGAAGGTCTTTTAACTGCTGCATCATGATTGCGCCGGTAATGAAGATAATCGGCGCAATGGCAGCCTGCGGAATATAACCCAACAGCGGCGTAAAGAAAAGCGATAAGGCAAACAGAATGCCGGCTGTTACCGCCATGATCCCCGTTCTGCCGCCGCTTTCGATTCCGGCCGCGCTTTCTGCAGCGGCAACGGTCGGGCTTGTGCCCAATATACCCGAAATCAAGCTTGTCGCAGCACTCCCTTCGAAAGTCCGTTTGAAATTCCTTTTATCAGGGAGGATTCCTTCCAGCATGCCCATCGATTCAAAAATAAGGATCATCGACATGGAAAAGACTGCAAGCAAAAACGGGAGAGAAAGCAGGTGTGAGAAATCCCCTTTCCCAACAATCGCGCCATAGCCCGTAAAATTGGATAAGGACACATGCGCGGATTCGCTGCCGCGGATGCCAAACAGGATGCCGGCAATAGCTGTCACTGCAATGCCGATCAAAAATCCGCCGTTAACTTTTTTGATAAAAAGCATCAAGTTGACAAAAAGGCCGAACAAGAAAAGAAGGACATTCGGATTGGTGAGAGAGCCGAGTTCGATTAATGAAGCTTTCCCCGGCTGGATCAAAGATGCCTTTTCCAGCCCGATTTCAACAAGAAACAACCCGATTCCGACTGTAATGCCGGTTTTCAAGGAAGCCGGGATGGCCGCCGATAACACTGTGCCCAGTTTTGTAAAAGCCACAAGCATATACAGCACACTGGCCAGCATGGAAATCGCAAGCGCTTGTTGCCATGGCAATCCCATATTGACCACAATCGTATACGTAAAAAAGGCATTGACTCCCATTCCGGGCGTCAGGATGATGGGTGCATTTGCCCAAAACCCCATAATCAGGCAGCCAGCCACGGAAGATAAAATGGTGGCAAATACACTCAAGTTGACGGGAATCCCGGCATCCGCCAAAATCATCGGATTCACAATGATGATATACGAAATGGCAAAAAAACCGGTTATTCCGGCTGTGATTTCCCTTTTTACAATGGATTTATCAGAAAAGGCCTGCCATAAGGATGGCCGGCCGGAAGACAGCGTGCGATCATGATAGAGCTGGTGATGTATGTGTAAAATTTTACTCGAAGGGCAGATGAGTGGAAAAAAATGGGAAGACGCTCTATCATTTAAATGTACGCTTGTGGGCGAATACATTTAGAAAGAGGTCTTCCTATGGATATTATATCAATAATTGCTAGATTATTAAAGGATACAAAAAGTCTTATTGAATTTGAAGAACAAGTTAAAATTCTGATCCAGAATGCCTTTACGCAATGGGTTGGGGAAATATTTGAGACGTTAGATAAAACAATTAAGCAGAAAAAGCTGGAGGATGGCTGGAAGTACTGCCGGAGTGATAACAGAAGCATTCAGTTTTTATTTGGAAATGTGACCTTTAAACGTTCACTAATGCATGACCAGAAAGGGAATTCACATTATCCTCTGGATGAATGGTTAGGGCTTTTACCATACCAACGATACAGCCCGTTAGTGGAATTAAAGGTGGCAGAGTTGGCAAGTGAGAACACCTATCGGGAAGTAGCTGATATTTTAAAAGAGTGGACAGCAGTGAGTCTTAGTCACACAACTGTAGGGAACATGGTAAAACACGTAGGGAAAACTCAGGCGGAAGCCGATAAGGCACTTGTAGAAGAGCTAGAAATAGCTGTTTCCCTGCCTGAGGGGAAGAAGGTAGACTACCTGTTTTCTGAAGCAGATGGTGTATTCGTTCGGGGACTAAAAAAGAAACAGAGTATGGAAGTCCACCACGCCATTCTCTATGAGGGATGGCAAACCAATGGTAAAAGGGTCTCCCTGCGTCAGCCCACAGTCATCATGACAACGGAAGCCATCCAGACATTTTGGGATGAAGTCCAAGCCACAGCTGCCAACACCTACTCCCTCGAAAAAACGCATGTCATTACAAACAGTGATGGAGGTGCGGGATACACAGCTGAACGGTTTCAAACAGCTTTCTCACAGTCGGAATTTCCGGTGCTCAACCAGCTGGATACCTACCACGTTGCACAAGCCATCATAAGGACATTTGGGGGCGGAAAGAGCGAGATCAAGGAGCAAATTAGAAAAGCGATTAGAACGCATGACCTGGACCAATTCACGTTATATTTGGATACGCACGAAAGCACCTTGACGGATAAAAAGGCTCTCAAGAAAATCAAGGAATTCCGTTCGTATATCTTGAAAAACTGGGACCGCATTTTTGACTGGAGAGACAGGGTGAAAAACGTGCCGGAAGGTGCGAGAGGCCTAGGAGCGATGGAATCGAATCAAAGGCATATCTCCTTCAGGATGAAAAAAAGGGGCATGCATTGGAGTGAACTTGGCGCAGAAGCCATGGTGAAAATCAAACAAGGCATACTCAATGGGACATTGAGAGAAGTCTATCTGAAACACCGTTCAAGAAGCGAGAGAAAGCAACGGAACTTGAAACAATTAATCAGGATGTCTCAACTACTCAAGCAGCCTGTACGCCCGTCAGTGGGCGTAAAGCACGGATCAGTTGCCCTGCATTCAAGCAGTTCATCGGCAATGGGACATTTAAGCAAAATATTAGAGCTTTCGTTTTAAGCTTGGCTCAGTGGGGACTGATCGTTGAGGCGCGCGAAATTTACGAGACTCCTGCGGGAAAAGCGAGCCAGGAGAGACCCCGCAGCGAGGTACGAGCGAGGAGGCTCGCCGGCCGCCCGCGGAAAGCGAGTGAATTTCGCGCGCCTCAACATCCCCGTTATCCATCTTTATACGGAAATATTACATCTTTTCCGAAAATTACACCGAGCAAGTAAAGCACGGTAGCCGAAAGTGTACAAAAAGAGTGTCTTGGAATACCCGATATTTAAACCTTGTCGAGAAAAACTTGACACATACGCTGGTGATGAGACATTTTGATTCATTCCCTTTTTATTTGTATGTTCTATTGGTAACCGCCCTGTTTAGAACGGGATGTTTGTTACACCTCCCGCCGGCATGAACAGACAGAAACTGATTTTATCAAACAGCGGAAAGATGAAAAAAATCAGCAACGGGGCGGAAAAAAACGGCGCTTCTTTGCCTTCCTTCCTATTCCGTCCGGGCATCAGATAGAGAGTAGTCCGCGTTTTTAACGGCCTTTCCGCCATTCTCCGTGCACCCGCCGCGAACAGGAAGGGTGCACGGATTTTTTTATATTTATTCTTCCGGAACAAAGCTCCTGTTTTCAGGGGAAATTTTACACATGATCATCCTATCACCATACAAACAAACCGACAAAGCCGGCGCTCATGAGTGAGACAAGGATACCGGAAAGGATTAAATAGCCTGCATTTTTCGAAATATGGTTGACGGTGGCCTTGTCCGACAAATCTTTAAACGCACCGATCACCATCCCCAGCGTCGAGAAGTTCGCAAAAGAAATCAGGAACGTGCAAAGGACGGCGCGGAAATGTGGTGCGAACGTATTGACTTTTGGCGCAATTTCACCCATTACGACAAATTCATTGGTAACCAGCTTTGTCCCCATATATTGTGCCATATGGAAAGCCTGGTCTGCCGGCAGCCCGAGCAAAAAGCTGAACGGGAACAAGATGATGCCCAAAATCGATTCCAGTGTCAGCCAAGGGGCTATGAGCATCAGAAGTTTGTCAATCAATGCGGCAAGTGCGACAAAAGCGATAACAGAAGCGGCAATGATCAAAATCAATTTGCCCGCTGCCAGAATGGAGTCGCCAAGGAAAGAAAAGAAAGGTTCTTTTTCTTCTCTTTTGACTTCCACCACTTTATCTTCATCCGGATCTATCTTTACAGGGTTCAGGATGTTGACCACAATAATGGCGTTGATAATATTGAGCGGAATTGCAGAGAGCACAAACTGTCCCGGCACCATTTGTGTATAGGCCCCGACGATAGCCGCGGTAATGCAGCTCATCGACATCATCGCCAGCGTTAAATTCCGCTCCGGGCTGTTCTTTTTAATTTGCAGGCTGGAAACCGCCAACGCTTCCGTATTGCCCAGAAACATCATTTCAACAGAGAAAAACGACTCGAATTTCGGCTGGCCGGTAATTTTGGACAAAATCCATCCGAGTTTGCCGATAATCCAAGGCAATACATTGAAATAAGTTAAAATGTCAAATAAAGGAACGACGAGCAGGATCGGAAGCAACGCACTGACGAAAAAGTCCATTTGTTTGACATGCACCCAGCTGGAAAATGCAAACCCGATGCCGTCGTAAGCCGTCTGCACGAGCCAGTTAAAACCGTATGCTGCCCCATGCACCATGGCGCGCCCTACCGGAAAACGGATTAAAAACCAGGCCAGGAAAATATTGAGGATAACCATCACGGAAATGGATTTCCAATGAATATTCTTTCTATCCTTTGACAATAAATAAGCGACGCCAATAAATACCAAAATGCCAACGATGTTGAGAAGCAAATATCCGAACATGGCACAGACCTTCTTTCCATTAAGATAAACAAAACATTTATGAAGCTTTCAGCATGTCCCTTGTACGCTTCCGGTTACATCTGAAACTTCAAATGTTTTCGGAAAAAAATCATACAAAAACATGGTGGCTGTGTTCTGTTTCACAAAGTGAATATAACACTGAATTGAACAATTGTAAACGCAAACATAAAATTACTTTCAAAGATTAAATTTTCAGTTTACAGGAAAGGGAAGAAAAACCAGGAAGGGCAATAGATTCCGGGAAAAAGAAGAGCCGGCCGATAAACCGGCCGGCAACATTTTTTGCTTACTTTACAGCAGCATCTAAAGCAACGCGGATCATGTCATTGAATGTAGTCTGGCGTTCTTCGGCCGTTGTCGCTTCCCCAGTTAACAGGTGGTCGCTGACCGTTAAAATTGCCAGTGCTTTTCTGCCATATTTGGCTGCCAGCGTGTAAAGGGCTGCAGTTTCCATTTCTACGGCCAAAATGCCGTATTGTGCCCATTTTTCGTGGTCAGCGTAGTCATCATAGAATAAATCTGCACTGAACACATTGCCGGCTTTCAAATTCAATCCTTTTTCCACGCCGCTTTCGTATGCGCTTTTCAGCAAGTCAAAATTTGCCAGCGGTGCGTAATCCATTGCACCGAAAATTTTCCGGTTGATTTGGGAGTCGGTCGATGCCCCCATGGCTAGAATGACATCGCGGATTTTGACATCTTTTTGAATGCCGCCGCATGTCCCGACACGAATTAAATTTTGCACACCGTAATCCTTCATCAGTTCCGTGATATAAATCGAAATGGAAGGAATGCCCATGCCTGTGCCTTGGACCGATACTTTTTTGCCTTTATACGTTCCCGTAAATCCGAACATATTTCTCACTTCGTTATAGCATACCGCGTTCTCAAGGAAATTTTCCGCAATATACTTCGCCCTGAGCGGGTCTCCCGGCAACAGGATCGTGTCAGCAATCTCGCCTTGTTTTGCGCCAATATGTGTGCTCATTTTATGATGCTCCTTTACTGAAATTGTCATCCGTAAAAATGGCCGGATGCAGCATGCCTGAATTGTTGAAAAAGGTGAAAAGATAGTCAAACCAAGATGCATCTTGAATTCTAGTGCCAATATAACACGCCCGAAAAATTTTGTAAACGCGGACATGAAAATAATTTCACAAACCCGATTGCCAAATGAAAAGAAGAATGGTTAAAATAAAGGCAGAAAGGGCTGCTGCATGTTTGCATGCCAAGCCATGCTGCCGCGCTGCACGATTTTCCAAAAAAATTTTACACAAAGCGCCATTTTCGTGTCAGGCCGGGGAGGGGAACCTGATGAAGAAAGAAATGGAGAAAAGCAAGTTAAGCATTGAAGTGGCAGAGCTCTATTATCAATTGAACTACAGCCAGCAATAGATATCTGAACATTTGAAAATATCACGCCCGACGGTTTCCAGATTGCTGCAATACGCGAGAGAAAAAGGATATGTGCAAATTAAAATTGCGGACCCTTTCGTGGATTTGCAGCAACTCGAGCAGCAGCTGGCCGAAAAATACCGCCTGAAAGAGGCGTGTGTCGCGTTTTCACCTGCATCAGATCCGGCAACCATTCTGCATTATGTGAGCATCCGGGCGGCCGAATATTTAAGCGGGTTGATCCGAAACGGTATGAGTATCGGCATCAGCTGGGGATCGACCATCTATGAGGTCGCGGCAAAACTTCCGAAAATGCATGTAAAAGGGGCAGAAGTGGTACAGTTAAAAGGCGGGACGAGTTTCTCGCATGTAAACACGTACGCATGGGAAACGTTAATGCTTTTCGGCAATGCCCTGCAGACGCTCCCTGTCTATTTTCCGTTGCCGCTGTTGTTTGAAAAGGCGGAAGCCATGGAAATCGTCATGCAAGATCAATCCATCCAAAAAATTATAGAGAAAGGCAGGGAAGCCCAGGCAGCCATTTTTACGGTCGGGGCTGCAGATGAAGAGGCCTTGCTGTTTAAGCTCGGTTATTTTACCGAAGCAGAAAAAGAAAAACTGATGGAAAAAGCGGTCGGGGATGTGTGCTCACGGTTTATAGACCGAAACGGAAAGATATGCGACACGTCGATTGACAGGCGGACGGTGAGCATTGAACTTGCGGAACTGCGCAAAAAAGAATGGTCCATCCTCGTTGCGGGCGGCAGGCGGAAAGTCCTTCCTGCCCATACGGCACTTACAGCCGGCTATGCAAATGTATTGATTACCGATCAACATACCGCCAAACAATTGCTGGGCATGGAACAGGGATAAAGTAGGGGTTCCGGTAAAAGAAGAAAACAGGCATGCGGTTTCCTGCATTGTGATAGCCAAGCAACATAGCGCAATACAAATGCCGGGATAAAAGGTCCGCGGAAAACGGGTGTGCTGATTGGCTGGATTTTCCAGATTGCCGGCTTGCAATAAAGCCAATCCTGAATGGACGCAACGCGCGAAAAAACAGGCGCCCCCAATATCGCTGTGTCCCAGATATTGACAAAGAAAAAACAGAGGGCTATGATGGGGGCGAAAGGAAGCGATTACAGCAGGTAAAAATATTTACCGCGTTTTCCGGGTCTTCCTTGCTGCCTGCCGGCCAACCGTTTTTTCAGGTAAACCTTTCAATGTGGCTGTCATTCTGTTTTCACAACGGGGTGCCTGAGCAGTACCAGCAAATGAGGCAAGTGAGTTTTCAAACCATGTTTTGGCATAAAGGAGAGAACAATGATGGCAGAAAAATTTAAAAGAGTATCGATTATTGTACTGGATTCGGTCGGAATTGGAGAAGCGCCCGATGCAGAAAAGTACGGCGATGAAGGGTGCGACACACTCGGCCATATTGCCGAAAAAATGAACGGGCTCAACGTCCCGAATATGGCAGCGATGGGATTGTCCAATATCCGTCCAGAAAATCCGCTCGTTGGGGTGCCGGTTCAGGAGCATCCGAAAGCTTTCTTCACCAAAATGCAGGAAATTTCTGCAGGGAAAGACAGCATGGACGGCCACTGGGAAATGATGGGCCTTCCTGTCACAAGCCCGCTGCACACGTTTCCGGAAGGTTTCCCGGATGAATTGATAAAAAAAATCGAGGATTTTAGCGGCCGCAAAGTGCTTTGGAACAAACCGGCAAGCGGCACGGAAATCATTAAGCAGTTCGGTGAAAGGCAAATGGAGACAGGGGAGCTGATTGTGTATACTTCCGGTGATTCTGTTCTCCAGATTGCGGCCCATGAAGAAATCATCCCGCTTGAAGAATTGTACAAAATCTGCGAATATGCGCGGGGGCTGACGATTGATGAGCCTTACCGGATCGGGCGCGTCATTGCAAGGCCGTATGTCGGAACGTCCGCCGATAATTTTACAAGAACATCCAACCGGAAAGATTTTACACTGGAACCAACGGAAGAAACTGTGATGGATTTTATCAAAGACAGCGGGCTGGATTCCATCGCCATCGGCAAAATCAACGACATATTCAGCGGTCACGGGATTACAAAAGGATTCCACACGGAAAGCAATATGGACGGCATGGATAAATTAGTAGACGAACTGAAAAAACCGTTCCACGGCCTCTGTTTTACAAACCTTGTCGACTTTGACGCGAAATACGGCCACCGCCGTGATCCGATCCGTTACGGACAAGCGATTGAA
Source organism: Weizmannia sp. FSL W8-0676 (assembly GCF_038593015.1). Lineage (NCBI taxonomy): Bacteria > Bacillati > Bacillota > Bacilli > Caryophanales > Bacillaceae > Heyndrickxia > Weizmannia sp. FSL W8-0676. Next base: position 2,859,260 of record NZ_CP151954.1, on the reverse strand, counting down.
GCGTTTGACAAACGGCTGGATGAAGTGCTGCCGGAACTGTCGGAAGAAGATTTACTGATTATTACAGCTGACCACGGAAACGACCCGGCGTTTAAAGGAACGGACCATACACGGGAATTCGTGCCGCTGCTTGTCTACTCCCCGCGTTTTAAAGAAGGCCGCGCCCTTCCTGTAAGGCAGACGTTTGCCGATCTCGGCGCAACGGTCGCAGAGAACTTCGGTGTTCGTGCGCCCAAAATCGGGACCAGCTTTTTGAACGAACTACGCTGAAAAGAAAGGTGACGAGCCATGCGGATGATCGATATTATTGAAAAAAAACGGAACGGCAAAGAACTGGCAACAGAAGAAATCAACTTTTTTGTGAAGGGGTATACAGAAGGCACCATTCCCGATTATCAGGCAAGCGCCCTAGCTATGGCCATCTATTTCCAGGATATGTCAGACCGTGAAATCGCGGATCTGACCATGGCGATGGTCCATTCCGGGGAGACTCTTGATCTGTCCGCCATCCACGGCATCAAAGTGGACAAACATTCAACCGGCGGTGTCGGTGACACAACAACGCTTGTCCTGGCCCCTCTTGTCGCAGCACTCGGCGTCCCGGTAGCGAAAATGTCGGGCCGGGGCTTGGGGCACACAGGCGGTACCATTGACAAACTGGAATCCATTCAAGGGTTTCATGTTGAAATTACGACAGACCAGTTTATTGATTTGGTGAACCGGGAAAAAGTCGCGATTATCGGACAAACCGCTGACCTGGCCCCCGCTGATAAAAAGCTGTACGCACTCAGGGATGTCACTGCGACGGTGGACTCCATTCCGCTGATTGCAAGTTCAATCATGAGCAAAAAAATTGCTGCGGGTGCAGATGCCATTGTTTTAGATGTCACAACAGGCGCCGGCGCTTTTATGAAAAATGAAGAAGATGCCATCCGCCTCGCTGAAACAATGGTCCGGATCGGCAACCATGTCGGCCGCAAAACCATGGCCGTGATTTCCGATATGTCCCAGCCGCTCGGATATGCCATCGGGAATGCCCTCGAGGTAAAAGAAGCCATCGATACGCTAAAAGGAGAAGGCCCTGACGATTTGACGGAACTGGTGCTTGCGCTCGGCAGCCAGATGGTGGTGCTTGCCGGAAAAGCAACGACATTGGAAGAAGCAAGGAACATGCTGAAAGAAGCCATCGCAAGCGGCGCCGGCCTTGCAAAGTTCAAAAAATTTGTCGCCAATCAGGGCGGGGATCCTTCTGTAATTGACCATCCGGAAAAACTGCCGCAAGCGAAATATGCGATCGATCTTCCGGCAAAAACTTCCGGGTACGTTTCCAAAATGGTTGCGGACCAGATCGGGGTTGCGGCGATGATGCTGGGGGCAGGACGCGCTACGAAAGAAGACAAAATTGATTTTGCAGTCGGGATCGTTTTGCGGAAAAAAGTAGGCGACCGGGTAGAAGCCGGAGAACCGCTCGCCACGATTTATGCAAACCGGGAAGCAGTCGAAGACGTGAAGGAAAAAATATACGACAATATCACCATTTCCGATCACTTCGAGGAACCGAAACTGATCCATAAGATCATTACAGAATAATATATCCTATTGAAAGGGGAAATTTTATGGCGAACCTTGCAGCGTATATCGACCATACTTTATTGAAACCGGAAGCAACCGAAAAAGACATTTTAAAATTAACAGCAGAAGCCGCACAATATCATTTTGCATCTGTCTGCATTCATCCTTACTGGGTGAAATTGGCTGCCAGAGAGCTGGCTGGAACAGGCGTGAAAGTCTGTACCGTCATCGGTTTCCCGCTTGGCGCCACAACGGCGGAGACAAAAGCCTTTGAAACGAAAAAAGCAATCGGGGACGGCGCGGATGAAATTGATATGGTCATCAATATCGGCGCATTGAAAAGCGGCAATACAGAAGCCGTTGAAGCGGATATCCGTGCGGTCGTGGAAGCGGCACAAGGAAAATTGGTCAAGGTCATTATTGAGACCTGCTTATTGACAAACGAAGAAAAAGAATTGGCTTGCAGGCTGTCTGTCAAGGCTGGCGCCCATTTTGTCAAAACGTCAACCGGATTTTCAACAGGGGGTGCCACGGTAGAGGATGTAAAACTCATGCGGCAAACAGTCGGGGACAAAGCCGGCGTCAAAGCTTCGGGCGGAATTCATACAAAAGCAGAAGCGGAAGCCATGATTGAAGCCGGCGCGACAAGAATCGGGGCCAGCTCTGGCGTGAAAATTGTGAGCGAATCGTAAGCGGGGGTTCGCCCGTTTTGGCTGTCGGGCCGGTGCAAATCTTAAGCGATTAAGAAAGGGAGTGCGAGACATGGATGTTGAAAAATGGGTCAAAGATGCCATTGAAATCCGGAAAGCCGCCTATGTTCCTTATTCCCACTTTGAAGTCGGTGCCTGCCTTGTTACAAAAAGCGGGAAGGAATATTTAGGATGCAATATTGAAAATGCATCATACGGATTATCCAACTGTGCGGAAAGAACGGCTATTTTTAAAGCTGTATCCGAAGGGGAAAGGGAATTTCAATACATGGTCATCGCCGGCGATACGGATGAACCCATTGTGCCATGCGGGGCATGCCGCCAAGTGATGAGCGAATTTTGCGGGAAAGATATGCCGGTCCTGCTTGTCAACACAAAAGGCGACAGGCGGCTAACCACTGTCGGAGAACTCCTCCCCGGCGCATTTTCCAAAGACGATATGTAAGCCAAAAACAGGCAGCAAACATGTTTGCTGCCTGTTTTTGTGCGGCGATATGCGGGACCAGCATGCGCTTATATGCAGCGGATTCCTGCAATTATTTGGAATGCGTAAAGATAATTCGTACGGTTTTACCGTTTAAAATGGCATTTCGAACGATTTTCCCTCGAAAATAATCACCAACGTATTCGCCGAATCCAATTTTTCCTTGCATTCAGGCACCAGCCTGTATACAATAAGAAACATAACTTCAGTATTTTTCATAACTTCGGTATTTTTTCATAACTTCGCGGCAGAACCCCTTATACAGGGTCACGAACAAGGAGGAGAACGATGTCAAAAGTAAAAAGTTCCAACTTAGGTTACCCCAGAATTGGAGAAAAAAGGGAGTGGAAACAGGCACTCGAGCAATTTTGGGCAAAAACGCTTTCTGAAGAAGCGTTTTTAAAACGGGTAAAGGAATTGCGCTTAAGTTATTTGGAAAAGCAAAAAAATAGCGGGATCGATCTGATTCCAATCGGTGATTTTAGCTTATATGATCACGTTCTGGATACTGCTGTTCTTTTCGGCCTGATCCCTGAACGGTTTCACCATACAAACGGCGCTGTCAGCTTAGATACATATTTTAGTATAGCCCGCGGCAATTCTAATGCGGTTGCTTCCGAGATGACAAAATGGTTTAATACCAATTACCATTACATCGTCCCGGAAATAAACGCCAGCACTACCCCTTATATTACTGAAAATCGTTTGCTCAATCTTTATCTTGAAGCGAAGCAAGAGCTGAATATTGATGGAAAGCCGGTTATTGTGGGCCCCGTTACCTTGTTAAAACTATCAAAAGGGTTTGAAAAGAAGGACTTCCCGAATCTTTTGCGCTCCCTTATCCCGCTTTATATCGAAGTCTTTGCTGATCTTCAAAGAGCGGGAGCAACATGGATTCAAGTCGATGAACCCATTCTTTCGACAACGCTTGACAAGGAAGAGCTTGGCTGCTTTAAAGAAACGTACGAAGCTTTTCATCAAGCTGTTCCCAATTTGAATATTTTACTTCAAACATACTTTGAATCTATTGATCATTATCAGGACGTAACAGCCCTCCCTGTCCAAGGGATTGGCCTTGATTTTGTATATGATGACGGTGCTAATCTTGCATCACTTGAAAAATACGGTTTTCCGGAAGATAAAGTGCTTGCCGCCGGAATGGTAGATGGCCGAAATATTTGGCGCACCGATCTTGATGAAGCGTTACAACAAGTAAATGATCTCCTCCATTTTGTGGATCAGGAACGGCTTTGGATTCAGCCATCCTGCAGTTTACAGCATGTTCCCGTCACGGTCCGCCAAGAAAGCGAACTGGAGCCAGTTTTAAAAAATGCGATCAGTTTTGCGGATGAAAAACTGAAAGAAGTCGTGGCACTTGTAAAAGGCGTGAATGAAGGGCGCGATGCCATCCTTGAAGAAATAAAAGAAAGCAAAGAAGCGATACAGGCATTAAACCGCTCATCACATCGAAACATTGATTCGGTTAAAGAGGAAATTCAATCGCTTGGAAATAGCATGCCAGCACGGCCGTTGCCATTTTCCAAGCGGCAGGCCATACAAGAAAAGAAGTGGCAACTGCCGCTTCTGCCGACGACAACCATTGGCAGCCTGCCGCAAACCAAAGAGATCCGCTCAGCCAGGCAAAAATGGCGCAAGGGTGAATGGACGGAAAGCCAGTATGCGCAATTCATTCAGCAAAATATCGCAAAATGGATTAAAATTCAGGAAGACCTCGGCATCGATGTGCTCGTCCATGGTGAATTCGAACGGAATGACATGGTCGAATACTTTGGCGAAAAACTTCGCGGCTTCGCTTTTACCCGTTTTGCCTGGGTTCAATCCTATGGTTCCAGATGTGTCAAGCCGCCGATTATTTTTGGCGATGTGGACCTGGAATCGCCAATGACCGTAAAAGAAAGCACCTATGCCCAAAGTCTGACAACCCGGCCGGTCAAAGGCATGCTCACCGGCCCTGTTACGATTTATAATTGGTCATTCGTTCGAAATGATATTCGCCAATTTGATGTCATCAATCAAATTGCGCTTGCCCTGAAAAAAGAAATTCAGGCCCTTGAGGAAAATGAGATTCGGATGATCCAAGTAGATGAACCGGCTATTCGCGAAGGGTTGCCATTAAAAGAGGAGAAAAAAGAAAAGTATCTTCATGATGCTGTTTATGCTTTCCGTTTGGCAACCAGCTATGTGGAGAATAGCACCCAAATCCATACACATATGTGCTATTCGGAATTTGATGAAATCATTGATGCCATCGACCAACTGGATGCTGATGTGATCTCAATCGAGGCTGCCAGAAGCCATGGGGAAATCATTTCCACTTTTGAAGACCATCAGTATGAAAAAGGGATCGGCCTCGGTGTCTATGACATTCACAGCCCCAGAATACCAAGTGTCGAGGAAATCAAGACGAGCATTGAACGTGCGCTTCGCGTGATTGACCCTAAATTATTCTGGATCAATCCTGACTGCGGCCTGAAAACAAGAAAACCGGAAGAAACGATTCCTGCGCTTAAAAATCTTGTCCAAGCGACGAAAGAAGTCAGGGAAAAACATTTACAGCTCAAGTAAAAGCGAAAGGATATGGGCTTCAATCGGGCTCATATCCTTTTTTAACGCCTTCGTGAGGAAACCGTGCCTTCCACGGGAATGGCGATATTTGTGGCCATTAACTGCCGAAGCCGAATATTTGTGCCGCACCCAATTTTTGTCTCTCTGAAACGAGCTAGCAAGCAATCCTATAATGAAGGAATTTGAGGTTTGCACAAAAAGAGTCCCTTATGACATTCATATGATGGGTTCAACTGTGGCGGGCGTTAATATACCCGGTCCCCGTTAAAAATGGAGCTTTTCACGATGACATAGTCCACTTTCCGGATGTCCGCCAGTTTGTTGCCGCCGGCATAGGAAATGGCAGATTGCAAGTCTTCTTCCATTTCTTTCAGCGTATCCTGAAGCGGGCCCCTGTATTCCACGTACATTTTTTTTCCTTCGACGTTTTTGCGTTCCCCTTTTTGAAACTCCGATGCCGAACCGAAATACTCTTTGTAAAGTTTTCCGTCCATTTCAATCGTTTCACCCGGGGATTCTTCGTGCCCGGCAAAAAGGGAGCCGATCATTACCATTGTCGCCCCGAACCGGACCGATTTGGCAATATCGCCGTGCGTGCGGATTCCGCCGTCCGCAATAATCGGTTTGCTTGCCGCCTTTGCACACCAGCGCAATGCCGCCAGTTGCCAGCCCCCTGTTCCGAACCCGGTTTTAATTTTTGTAATGCATACTTTCCCCGGCCCGATCCCGACTTTTGTGGCGTCTGCCCCGGCATGTTCCAGTTCCCGGACAGCTTCGGGCGTGCCGACATTTCCGGCAATGACAAAGGTTTCCGGCAAATGCTTTTTGATGTGATGGATCATATCAATCACGGCATTCGAATGGCCATGTGCAATGTCAATTGTTATATACTCCGGCTCCAGGTTTCTTGTAGCCAGTTCTTCGATAAACGCATATTCTTCCGGCTTGACGCCTGTGCTGATAGAAGCATAAAGCCCGCGTTCCTTCATCTCCTTTACAAACGAAAGCCGCTTTTCCGGCTGAAAACGGTGCATAATGTAAAAATATCCGTTTTCCGCAAGGTAGACTGCGATTTTTTCATCAATGATGGTTTGCATATTGGCCGGCACAACAGGCAGTCTGAATTTACGCCCGCCCAATTCCACACTCGTATCACACTCCGAGCGGCTATTTACAATGCATTTTTCCGGAATTAGCTGAATATCTTCATAATCAAACACTGTATCCATGGGTTTACACTCCTAAAAACGAATATTATTTGAATATAACTCAATAAATGTTCGTACATTGGTACTTTACCTGATTTTTTTACAATTGTCAAAGGTTTTCATGAAAGTGCACCATCCACCCCGATGCCGGCGGCCAGCACGAATCTTAAAAAAATATAATAATACTTGACATGTCGGAATAGTGGAATTAAAATGAATTTAACCTTTCAAACGGGCAAGCTACATTTAAGCGGATGCAGATGTGGAAAGACAATTAAAATATTTTGAAGCCGGCCGGTCAACCGAAGGCTCCTCACTTTATTTAAAAGATGAGGGGCCTTTTTTGCGGCCTTATACCCACTAAATAAATCGGAATGATAGGAAAGGAGACGGTGCCCATGTGTACCTCCTACATAATGCTATAAAACAGGAAAGGAGAGAGGGAAATGTTAAAAAAAGGAAAGCGGCTGGTGCCGGTCTATTTGCTGCTGATCACAGCCATTTTTTTACTCATTAGCGGATGCAGCACCGCAAAAGAGGATGCAGTGGCGGCAAAACCGGGCACAAAAAGCGGTAAAGTGGTCCGGATTGGCTATCAGAAATTCGGAACCTTAAACATTTTAAAAGCGAAAGGAACACTTGAAAAAGCACTGAAACCGCTCGGCTATTCCGTAAAATGGACGGAGTTTCCCGGCGGCCCGCAGCTTTTGGAAGCGCTGAATGCGGGGAGCCTGGACTTTGGCCACACGGGGGAAGCGCCGCCCATTTTTGCCCAGGCAGCAGGGGCGCCGCTCGTATATTTTGCCAATTCGGCCAGCAATCCAAAAGGGGAAGCCATCATTGTCCCGAAAAATTCCAACATTCACAGCCTCAAAGATTTAAAAGGCAAAAAAATTGCGTTGAATAAGGGTTCGAATGTCCACTATTTGCTTGTACGGGCATTGGAGAAAGCCGGCATTTCCTACAGCAGCATCCATCCGGTTTTTCTGGCGCCCGCCGATGCGCGCACTGCATTTGAAAAAGGGGATGTCGATGCATGGGTGATCTGGGATCCGTTTTTGGCTGATGCACAGCTGGCAACGAAAGCCCGCACCATAGTGGACGGCACCAGCCTTGTCGAGAACCGGGAGTTTTTCCTGGCAGCAAAGCCGTTTGCACAAAACCATGCGGACGTTCTCCAAGTGATTTTTAAACAACTTGAGAAAACAGACCTATGGGTGGAGAAAAATCCAAAGCAGGCGGCTGAATTCCTGGCGCCGCAGATTGGAATGGATAAAAAATCATTGGAACTGGCGCTCAGCCGCAAACAGTTTGGCGTTGAAAAAATCACAGCGCAAACGATTAAGGGCCAGCAGCAAATCGCAAATGAATTTTACAAACTGAAGTTAATTCCGAAACCAATCAAAGTGAAAGAAGCCTTTTTATCCGACTAAATGAAAGGGGAAATGATACATGAAAGTATTCTGGTTTATACCGACGCATGGCGATTCGCGCTACCTAGGGGTAACAACCGGCGGGCGGGCCGTCACTTATCATTATTTAAAGCAAGTGGCACAAGCGGTCGACCAGCTCGGCTACACCGGGGCGCTGCTCCCAACCGGAAGATCTTGCGAAGATGCATGGGTGGCGGCCTCGAGCCTGATTCCGGTTACTTCAAAAATGAAGTTCCTCGTTGCGGTCCGGCCTGGGATCATGTCTCCATCGCAGGCAGCGAGAATGGCCGCAACATTTGACAGGCTTTCCGAAGGGCGGCTGCTCATCAATGTTGTCACCGGAGGGGATCCGGTTGAACTGGCGGGGGACGGTCTCCATCTCAGCCACCGCGAACGTTATGAACTGACCGATGAATTTCTGACCATCTGGCGGAACTTGCTCGAAAACAGGGAAGCCGATTTTACAGGCAAATATTTAAACGTAAAAGGGAGCAAACTGCTCTACCCGACGGTGCAGCAGCCTTATCCGCCGCTTTATTTCGGCGGGTCGTCGGAAATCGGGCAGGAAGTGGCGGCAAAACATGTCGATGTCTATTTGACTTGGGGCGAGCCGCCGGAAAAAGTAAAGGAAAAAATCAGCCATGTCAAAAAACTGGCGTCAGCACAAGGAAGGACAGTGCGTTTCGGCATCCGGCTCCATGTCATTGTCAGGGAAACAGAAAAAGCGGCGTGGGATGCTGCCAATGACTTGATCCGGTATGTGGATGATGAACTCATCCAAGCGTCCCAAAAGATTTTCTCACGGTTTGACTCGGTCGGCCAGCAACGGATGACATCCCTGCACAACGGCAGCCGGGACCATCTTGAAATCAGCCCGAACCTTTGGGCCGGCGTCGGGCTCGTGCGCGGCGGGGCGGGAACGGCGCTTGTAGGCAGCCCGGAAATTGTCGCAGAAAGAATGAAGGAATATGCAGAACTTGGCATTGAAACGTTCATTTTATCCGGTTATCCGCATCTTGAAGAAGCGTACCGGACGGCTGAGCTGTTGTTCCCATACCTTCCGCTTGAACAGCCTGATGCCCCCGTTTCCAATGTCATCAGCCCGTTCGGCGAGATTGTGGCGAACGATGCACTGCCGAAAGTATTAAAGTAAGGAGGCCGATCTGATGTTGAAAAAACGCGTCATGCCATGGGTGGTGCCGGTTTTCCTGCTGTTTGCCTGGCAGCTTGCAAGTTCGGCCGGCATTTTGCCATCCAATGTGCTCCCAAGCCCTGTTGCCGTTGTAAAAGCGGCTTGGGGTCTCACACAATCCGGGCAGCTTTTCGATTATATCGCCGCCAGCGCAAAACGGGCACTGGTCGGATTTTTGGTTGGCGGCGGAATCGGATTTGGGCTCGGGCTGTTTACCGGGCTGTCCACAAAAGCGGAGGGCCTGCTCGACAGTACCGTGCAGATGGTCCGGAACGTTCCCCATCTCGCCCTGATTCCGATTGTTATTTTATGGTTCGGGATCGGGGAAGAGGCGAAGCTGTTTCTCGTCGCGCTCGGCACCTTTTTTCCAATCTATTTAAATACGTTTCATGGCATCCGTTCGGTGGACAGAGCGCTGATTGAAATGGGGGGTGTTTACGGGCTGAAAGGGCCGGCGCTTTTTTGGCATATGATCCTGCCGGGGGCGCTTCCTTCCATTTTGGTCGGTGTGCGCTATGCGCTCGGGGTCACATGGGTAACCCTGATTGTGGCCGAAACGATTGCATCCAACTCCGGTATTGGCTATATGGCCATGAACGCCCGCGAGTTCATGCAGCTTGACGTTGTCGTTTTGAGCATTGTCTTATATGCCCTTCTTGGAAAAATTTCCGACTGGCTGGCAAAAATCGCGGAACAACGATTGTTAAAGTGGCACCCGTCATATCAAAAATAAAGGAGGAGGAAACGATGACGAATAAGGTGTTTGCTGTGGAAATTGAGGGGCTGGAAAAATCATTCGGCAGCCATCGCGTCCTGCGTCATCTTCATTTGAAAATAAGGAAAGGGGAATTTGTTGCGATTGTCGGAAGGAGCGGATGCGGCAAAAGTACGCTCCTCAGGCTGCTTTCAGGGCTTGAAGCGGCAAGCGGCGGAAAAATTCTTATAAACGGGGCGCCTTTATCCGGCATAAATAGATCGGCGAAAATGATGTTTCAGGACGGCCGCCTGCTCCCGTGGAAAACCGTGCTTCAAAATGTCGGCCTGGGCCTTGCAGGAGACTGGAAGCATGCGGCCCGTGAAATGCTTAGAAAGGTCGGACTGGAAGGGCGTGCGGATGATTGGCCTTCATCCTTATCCGGCGGGCAGAAACAAAGGGTGGCGCTGGCGAGGGCATTAATCCATGAGCCGGACATCCTTCTCCTCGATGAACCGCTTGGGGCGCTTGATGCTTTAACCCGGATTGAAATGCATGCGCTGATCCAGTCTCTTTGGCTCGAAAAACATTTTACAGCCATATTGGTGACGCATGACGTGGAAGAAGCAGTCGCCCTCGCCGATCGGGTAGTGTTAATCGAAGAAGGGAAAATTGCGATGGACTGCCCGGTAAAACTCCCTTATCCGCGGAAAAGGGACCACGCCCTCTTTGCAGCAACGGCCAATCATATTTTAAACCGCATTTTAGGGAGCGGCCACCCGGTTTTGCATGCAATGAAAAATTAAGGAAGAAATGGGGGGATTCATATGGCGGAAAAAATAGTACTGCTGAACGGGAGCCCTTCTGCGTATACGAGATTAAATGGGATCCGTGATTATATCAGGGCCGGGTTAAGGGGGCACGGGTACGAACCGGAGCTCATCAATATCCGGGAACTTCCGGCCGGCGATTTAATGCATGCCCGGCAAAGCCCGCCCATCACCGGGGCATTAGGAAAAGTGGAAGAAGACGATACGATAATCATTTTGACACCGGTCTATAAAGCGTCTTATTCCGGACTGCTCAAGACGTTTCTGGATCTTTTGCCGCAAAATGGCTTATCCGGCAAACAGGTGCTGCGCTCGCCATGGGCGGCACATTCGGCCACTTGCTCGCGCTCGATTACGCCCTGAAACCGGTCTTGGCTTCGCTCGGGACAACTTGCATTGAAAAAGGGGTGTTCATTCTCGACCAACAAGTGAAAAAAAGTCCTACGGTGTGATGTCAAGGGTTAAAAACAAGTGAATTGGAAATTTTGTTGGCTCTATGTCGTAAAAATGGCAATACTGAACTAAGCCTCCAGATAATTGGAATAATCTGGAAGTTTTCAAGTTCAGGCTATCGATGATGGTTACCTGGTTACCTCATCGCGTCACCTTCTTTTTCGGCGCATAAATTTGATCGTTGCGGAGCAGCGCATCGATCAGGCGCACCAGTTTTCTTGCCGTTAAGACGAGGGCGCGTTTGTGTGAGTGCTTATGCACCTCACGATATTTCTTTTGGTAAAAGGCGCGGTACTCAGGTTCGTGTCGCCGGACCAGATTGGCAGCCTCAACCAGGTAATACCGGAGATAACGATTGCCTGTACGCGCAAGCATTTTGTCATCAGCCTCAAAATCACCCGATTGGTGGCGGGGCCAGAACAATCCGGCAAATTTTGCGATCGCGGCTTGGTCGTCAAAGCGCTCAATGTCGCCGATTTCAGCGAGAATCCCAGCACAGCTCACCGGGCCTATTCCCGGAATGGTCTGGAGGGTATTCGGGATTCCATCAAGAACGCGGGCAATCGCCTTATCCAAATCCTTGATTTGGCGTTTAAGATGCCGGATGATCTCAATAGAACTGCCCAGGACCAAGTCAATCGAATCCTCCACACATTTAGAAAGCCGGTAAGAGGACCGGGCAGCTTTTTGGATGGATGCGGCCAAATCCTCGGGATCGCTAAAGCGGCCATGGCCTTTGGTCTGGAGATACATCGCTAAGTCCTCCAGAGGCATTTGGGCAATTTCATCGAGGCTATAGGCCTCAAGCAAAAATTCCGTTATGGCATGGCCGAAGACCGATGTATCCACTTCAAGGTTAAAGGCACTGAATTTGAAAAACAGATGATTCAAAAATACCTGTTGTTCCCGGGTTAAACTTTGAATCAGGTGATAGCGCATCCGTGTTAACCGTTGAAGGGCAAGGTATTGTTCTGACTGAATCACGGATTTCGGCAATCTCCCGAAACGCAAGCGGTCCGCAATTACCCAGGCATCTTTGGGATCGGTCTTGTCCATCTCGGCATAAGCCTTTTTGAAATTTCTCACCAGCTTCGGATTCAGGGTAAACACCTTTGTACGACGCTGTTTCAGCTCGGGATCTTCATGGAAAAACATTGCCGGGTGCCAACTATACACAGATGTGGCCTCCATGGCGATCTGGATGGTGTCATCCGCCTCCGCATGTTGGAGGATGGTGTCTCTTAACTCAGAGGCACCGGGAAGATTGTTTGTCACCGTTTGGGTGGCTAACGTTTCCCCCATTCCATCCATCAGGCAGGCATCGAGGTTTTTGGAGCTCACGTCAATACCGACAAATAAGGGCATATGATTTCCTCCTCTCTGTATTGGGATCGATGGAATCGGACGCTTCGGGATATCCCCAGATGGCTTGCCGATCTGTCAGCCTCGCGTATGAGAACTCATCCGGGCCGTGGGCTGCCTGGAACTGCTCATTTCCAGCACGGAGATCCGGAGGAACGGCCTACGGGTTAGACGTTCAAGCAAGAACCTGGGGATGCAGACTTTTCGAGTAGTCAGGCTACAAGGAGGGGAAGCATTGACCCAAACGATCCTAAGACCATTATCCGGGAACATCGCGAAGCGTCCAAGTCCGAACTTGTATTCCGGGCTCGCCCGGAATACAAAATCTTATATTCACTTGTCAATGAGCAGCAGAATGAACTGGAAATTGACATCCACTTTGGATTTAAACTTATTATACGAGGATGGGTTTTATGAACTTGACCGGCAAGCGGCTGGCCGCCTGAATGCTGCTTTAAAAACAGCATTTCCGCAAATTTCCATACCACTGTACTCTTAAACAAATCCGGCATTTGGACGATATCCAAATGCCGGCATTCGTGTAGCACGAACAACGGGAAAAGAGATAACCGGAATGCCGGCGCCCGTCATCCCATCTTTTGTTTGGGAAGTGCCGCTTTTTTCTTTTCCAGTGCAAACCGGACTTTCTCGGTTGTTTCGATCTGTGTGATGTTTCCTTCATGGATCGAAATGACCACTGTTCCAAACTCCAGTTTTTGCAATGATTCCATAATGCGGGCTACTTTCGTTTCATCAATATGAGCCATTTTTCATACCCCCCAAAATAAATTTCGTGTGTGCGTGGTGGTCCGGCCGGCAATGCGGATGATCCAAAAAAGAAAGGCCCCCTTCAAGAAAAGTTAAGAAGAGGGCGCGGCTCCTTAACTTATCTTCCAAGCTTGGCGCTTGCTGGAATTAGCACAGTATTCCCAAAAAGAATCTGTTGCTGAGGTTTCCTCGGGCCAGTCCCTCCCCCTCTCTTGATAAGCTGTATAGAAATAATTTGTTAAAACTATGATAAATAATATTATTCCGATTTGTCAACTTATATTTTCGGCATTTCAGCTGCTTTTCGGGCAAAACCGATTCGGATAGGGTATGATAATAGAAAAAGTGTGTTAAGGGTGTGAGATTGTGCCAGAGACAGATGTATCCAAGTTTGAGAAGAAAATCGAGGTGCGGAACATCCGCTTTGAAGACATTGATGATATTATGGCATTGTCGAAAAAATGTTTTCCGGGGATGGAGCCGTGGAAACACGAGCAGCTGGAAAGCCATATCCGGATTTTTCCGGAAGGGCAGTTTTGCGTGGAATACGAAGGGAAAATCGTCGGTTCCTGCTCCAGCTTAATTGTCAATTTCGATGAATACGAAGACCAGCATACATGGGATACGATCACTGCGAACGGCTACATTACCAACCATAATCCGCACGGGCTCAACCTGTACGGCATTGAAGTGATGATCGACCCGGAATACCGGCGCATGAAGTTCGGGCACCGTTTGTATGAGGCACGGAAAGAGCTTTGCCGGAAAATGAACCTTCAAAGCATCATCATTGGCGGCCGGATTCCGAATTACAGCAAATATAAAGACAAAATGACCCCGCGCGAATACGTGGAAGAAGTCGAGATGCACAATATTTATGACCCGGTTCTGTCCTTCCAGCTGCTTGAAGGGTTCCAGATTATGCGGATCAACAGGCAGTATTTGCCGGATGATACAGCATCCGCTTCATTTGCAACGCTTATGGAATGGCATAACGTCGATTATTTGCCGAAGTCCCGCCGTGTCTATCATGCTTCGTTCCCGGTCAGGATTACAGCGATCCAATATATGATGAAAAAAATTGATTCCTTCGATGATTTTGTCAGACAGGTAGAATATTATGTCGATGTGGCCGCGGATTTCGGTTCTGATTTCGCCGTTTTTCCGGAAATTTTCACCACGCAGTTGATGTCCTACCTGGAAGAAAAACGCCCTGACCAGGCAGTGCGCCGGCTTTCCGGGTACACAGACCAATATATTGAACTGTTTACAGAGCTTGCCGTACGCTACAATGTCAACATTATCGGCGGGTCCCATTTTGTGGAAGAAGACGGGGGCATTTACAATGTCGCTTTTTTGTTCCGGCGCGACGGGACGATTGAGAGGCAGACCAAACTCCATATTACGCCAAATGAGCGGAAATGGTGGGGGATCGCGGAAGGAAACGAACTCAATGTATTTGATACGGATTGCGGGAAAATTGCGATTCTGATTTGCTATGATATCGAGTTTCCGGAGCTGGCCCGTGTCGCTGTCGACCACGGTGCGAACATTATTTTTGTCCCGTTTTGCACGGACGACCGCCAGGCCTATTTGCGCGTCCGCTACTGCGCGCAGGCGCGGGCCATTGAAAACCAGGTGTACACCTGTATTGCGGGAACAGTCGGCAACCTGACCCACGTGGAAAACATGGATATCCAGTATGCCCAGTCCGGGATCTTTTCCCCCTCCGATTTCGGCTTTGCCCGGGACGGCATTGTCGGGGAATGCGATCCCAATGTCGATACCGTTGTTGTCGGCGATGTCGATCTTGAGAAACTGCGCCGCAACCGCAACAGCGGCTCCGTCCGGCAACTGGCCGACCGGAGAAGAGATTTGTATCAGATTAAAATCAATAGCAAATCATAATAAGGAAAACGAAAAAGGTGCTTAAGGGGTAAGCACTTTTTTCATTTAAAAAAAGCTATATAAAGTGAACAAAATATCGCGGCTCTGTTGCCTGCTGTAAAAAGCTTCCATTATGCAGTGGTGCCCGGGCTTAATGTAAAAACTTCAGTTCATTTTATATAGACCGAAGAAAAGAGAGTGAATCAGATCAGTTTGATTGCACTTGATTACAGGGGACAGAAAAAAAGACTGTTAAAGGCATTTCTATCGGTATCACTATAAAGTAAAATGATAAGTAAATAGAATCAGGAGGGGAAAAGATGGAGAAAGAAATATGGAAGAAAATATTTAGTACCATTCCAGATGATGAACTAGCAAATTTAATCAAGATTTGGAAAATAAGTATAAGAGGCTTTCGGCATATCACTAGTAAAGATATTACGAGAATAAGGGCATTGGTGACCAAGGAGTGTCTGAAGCAGAGTAACTTAAAAAAGATTCAGGACTTTTATAAGATAGTAGCAGCAAAAGACGAAGACGATATAAGAGATAAAACAGTACATGAATTATTCAAGTTGTATCAGGACGGAAAAACTTTGCATTTGATTCTCGGAGCGCTCTACTCCAGTCCTGAGGATCGTCATCATGAACGGGCGAAACAATTCGAGGAGCTGGTTTGCAAGAAAAATGGTCTCTCCAGTCTAGACGAACTAAGAGTTTTAACTGAAAAAACAGAACCACCAAAGCAAGAAGATGAACATGATTTAGCAGATTGGCAGAAAAAGTGGCAAAAATCACAGAAAAAAAACCAGGAATTACAGCAAAGCATTAAGAAGTTTGAATTGCTCCTGTCCCGCTTAAAAAAAGACTGGAAGGCAGAGAAACAATCATGGAAAAAGGAAAAAGAACAACTTCAGCAAGAATTGGGAAACGAAAGAACACAGAAGAATAGGCTCAATGAGTGGAAAAAAACATCTGAGGCGGAAATGCAGCAATTAAAAGATGAGATTCAGAAACTCAAATTGGAAATTTCACACTTAAACGCGTTGCTGTTGAACACGAATAAAGAAGTGGCTGCCGCAGTCCAAACGGATGAGTGGGTTGAATCTAAACCGTCTGAAAGTACAGCGGCTGCCCGGCAAATTTACATTATAGGAGATCCGAAAAATAAGTTGATTGATGAGTCCGAAAATCCATTATTTCATACGATTGAGGCAAATAAGTTCAAAGAGGCAGTACAAACCGGGGAGCTGGAGCATGCAGACGAAATTTGGATGATGGCCTACCTTGTTCCGCCATGGCTCAAAAAGAAGATAAAAAATGTTTATACACAAAAAGTAAGAGAGTTTAAAGATTTTCCATCTGTCAAGAAATACATTGAAAGAGGGATTAAATAATGGGCGTAAAAGTATGGGAAAATGACATGATTGGTGTATTGGCAGAATCGGATCCTTTCGATTTATCGAACCGAGACACCATCATCATCAATAAACAGGATAGCCTTCAATACTTTATTAAAATTATTTCACAACCTGCAGCAAGTTTTCCAAATGTGAAAACGGTAACCGGATTTTATTCCGATTTGGAAAGATGGGGTTTTGAGGATGATTATCGCCTAACTGACTTTGAGCGGAAAAACCGGTTAAGAGAGTGGCTGGAAGACCGCTTGTTTGTGTTTAAGGTAGAAAAAAGATTGCGTTATAATCACGAAGAAGTATTTAATGCAATCGATGTCCGGATCATTTCGAAATTGCCGAGTTTCCACACTGACCTGAAGTTAATTCCTGTTCCCGTTTTCAACAAGGAAGCGCATCACATAGATAAAGACGAGTTTTTATTCAGATTATACAACAAAAAATTCGTTGGAAAAGTGGAAAATTTGTCTCATGAGCCAGATGACACGCCTTCATTGGTGATGTGGCGAGAAGAAGGCGAAGAAGATGACCAGTTTTCGGTTTTTGGTGAAATTGACCACCACCAGCACGCGCATGGCGGTTTTAACTTTGAAATCCACGGCGAATTAAAAGAAGTTGGGCTGACACCTGAATGGATTGAAGAATGCTATTTTAGTGATGAGATTCCAAACATTGTCTTTGTTCCGCTTGAACTTTACCAAAAACTGACCACCCTTGTGGAGCAGGCTGTCCCATTAAACCTGGAAAAGTTAGAAAAAGAGGAAGCAAATCCGGCAATTGAACAGACCAATAAAGTGCAGGAGGATCCCAAAAAGATACCTAATGTGCAAATGCAAGCTGAAGCAGCAGCAACTCTGCAGGTAGAAGGGCTTCAAACACCGGATCCGGATTTAACACCTTACAATGCCAAAGAAAATGAATTCTTGGACAAACTGTTTACCACAACGAGGGATTTTGGGTTTGTATATGAGAAAAAAGACTTGATCAATTTTCATACGTGCATGAAGTCCTCCTCCCTTGTCATTCTTTCGGGAATGAGTGGCACTGGCAAAACGAATTTGGTGGAACTTTACAGCCATGCGCTGGGATTAAAAGGGATTCAATATACGCTCATACCGGTGAGCCCTTCATGGACGTCAGATTCAGATCTAATTGGTTATGCGGATACCCTCCATATGGTGTACCGTCCGGGAGATTCAGGCTTGATCAATGCCTTAAGAAAAGCAGAAGATGAAAAGGATAAATTGTTTATTATTTGTTTTGATGAAATGAACCTGGCTCGTGTCGAACATTATTTCTCACAGTTTCTTTCTATTCTGGAAATGGATCATGGAAAAAGAGTGCTGCGGTTGTATAATGACGATTTGGAAAGCCGACTCTATAATTCCGCTCAGTATCCGCCAACGATTGCGATACGTGAAAATGTATTATTTGTCGGCACGGTGAATGTGGATGAATCGACGTATCACTTTTCAGATAAGGTATTGGACCGGGCGAATGTGCTGTCGCTCGAAATTATGCCTTTCGAACATATGAAAAAGCTGCCGGAAAGGAAAAAAAACCTTGCGCTTGGTACAAGAGAAGTAGATTTTGAGACGTTTACATCATTTAAAGCGGATAGACGAAATGTAGCCCTTATGGATGAAGAACTGAAATTCCTTTGGAACGTTCACCAGGCGTTACACGACGCAAATAAACAAATCGGAGTCGGTCCGCGGATTGTAAAGCAAATAGATGCGTATTTGGCCAATTTGCCTGTCCAGGATGTGCTTACGAGAGAGCAGGCATTTGATCTTCAAATGGTGCAGCGGATTCTCACGAAACTCAGGGGTTCCGAGGATCAGCTTCGTGAGCTTGCGGGAATTTATGATAAGGAAACAGGGGAAGTAAACGGCAGTATACTATTAAATCTGTTTGATCAACATCAACAAGTCTCTGACTTCGAAAAGAGCCGCGAAATTGTGAAACAAAAAGCGAAAGAGTTGAAATTAAATGGATACACAATCTAATACAGGCTTCTCGGTTGTATTTACACATATATACCAGGATGGAACACGGGAAGAGAAAGTGCTCACTCCCTTTGTAGAGAACCTCTACGAGTGGGATGAAGGCAAACACGGCTATTTAATTTTACGGGAATATATCCCTCTGGAGTTGTCTTTTACTAGCACGGACGAAGATGCGAAGTGTTATATGGATGGCTTTGATATCCTGCTAAATGCAGGATTGCCGGTAGACGGGGAAGGAAAGCCTTACCTCGCAGCCGGCCAGCAAGTGACACTATTTAAGTATCACTCAAATGAAGAATATTATCCTTACATTCCGGGTATCTACTGTGTAACCATACATGCCAGAGGAAAAAAATACTATTCGCTCGTAAAAATCATTTCAAATAGGCTGACAGAAGACCAGTTGAGTACAATGAGGAAAGAAGTAGAAGACCAGTTAAGAGGCTTGGCGCTCGATGTCGTCCGGAAACAGCATGTAAACATGAAGTTTGAAAACATGCCGATTGATCCGAATTTGTTCCGGCAATTTAATACGCTGAACAGTTACTTTTCAGATGTATCCGCCATTGTATCTGATCTTGCAAAGCGGGTGCGGTATACTTTAAAAAAGGAATATCGGCTTCAGCCAATTGAGCGGCCGTCCCAAATCGACGAAGTTTCCATCCGTTATCGTTTAAAGCATCCGGAATCAGCGGATGAACTATTGTCATTGAAAAAAAGAATCAATTATGACCTGCCTGAAAACAGGATGCTCAAAATGATCATCGAAAAATGGGTCAAACTGTTGGACCGTTTTATCGCTGCCCTCGACACCTGCATCGGGCAGCTGGAAAACAACACGAACAGTGCATTTTCATCCTATACGC
Source organism: Weizmannia sp. FSL W8-0676 (assembly GCF_038593015.1). Lineage (NCBI taxonomy): Bacteria > Bacillati > Bacillota > Bacilli > Caryophanales > Bacillaceae > Heyndrickxia > Weizmannia sp. FSL W8-0676. The sequence continues at coordinate 2,839,791 of NZ_CP151954.1, read as the reverse complement.
CTTATGAAAAAAGAAAATTGTTTTTAAAAGAGCTGGGACAGTACCGTAATAGAGCTGCACAAATGGAGGGCGCCCTAAATGTATTGAAGACGTGCCATTGGTATCATGAAATTGCAAATCAGCATCCTCTGTCGACACCTAATAAAATGCTTGAAGATATTCGGTACAGGAAAATATGGCAGGTTAGCCGGATCTTAGACTCTGAAGAAGTGAATTTTTCCCTGCATCCGGCTTGGCGGTATCAATGGAAAAGAACAGATCAATTATATGAGATATGGGGCTACCTGCAAGTTCTATCCCATTTCTGCGGAAGCACATATGACTTTGAAAAAAGATCCGGTTGGATTTTCGAACCTGACGGATGGAATTCCGGCAATTTGTATGTAATTCCGACAATTCCTAAAGGCACCACTGTTTCATTATTAAGAGGGGATCTCCGGCTACAAATTGTATACGACGGGAAAATTCCAAGTGATATGGAAAAAACAGATCCTGCTGATTTTCCGGTCTATACGACGAGTACCAATAATAACCCCGATATCAGAGTAGATGTATTTATTGGGGGCATTTTTATCGGTGCGATTTTAATGGACTTAAAGTATCGAAAGAAAACAGCACTTGGTGATACAATGAAACAATTGATCAGTTATGCGGATAATGTGAGGTCACCGTATATTTACCGGAAAAAACGCTGGCAAAGAATACGCCCGGTGCATCAAGTGCTGGTACTTTACCCAGAAAAAGGAGGAGCGGGTGAAGCTGAGCCGTTAAGCGGGAAAAGCATTAGACTGATACCGTTGACGCCGGCGACAGACCAGAAAGTATTTGTAGAAACCATAAGATCATTAATTGAGGACATGATTCTGGCGGCAGAGGATGAAGGAATTGTGTTGTTAGACTAAGCTGTTTTTCAGGAAACAGCAGCTAATCATTTTTAGAGTATGGCCAGCCCGGAAAATCTTTTTCCGGGCTGGTTGTTTAGTGCGCTGTGATGGTGATTCGAAGAGCAAGATATATCAGTTTCCTAGATTATTATCTGTCTGTACGGTCGTAAACTTTAGCACCGCCGTGTACGGAACCATACGCCCGGTGTGAGAGGTCGGCTAATCAAATAATGATTAGCCTCCTACTCGATTGATTCAGGCGATCTTCAGTACGGCCATCAGACTGGTCATCAGCACAATGCTGATCAAAATGGACAAAGAGTTCAATGTGCTGGACATGGCGACATTGCCGCCGCATTTCTGGGTAAATGCCGTGCATACGGCGGAAATCGGCGCAAACGCGATAATCACGAGCATGAGCCGTACCTCAAGCGGCAGTGGCAGCAGGAAATAAAAGAATGCTGCAAACAGGATGGCCATTCCGTAACGGATGATGACGGCTTTTAAGATGCCTGAAACCTGGCTTTTTTCGAGCCGGAGTTCAAAACCGATCCCGATCATCAGCATGGCCAGAAAGCCGTTTGCCTGCCCGACGATTCCGGTAAATGCAGTCACGCCTGTCGGCAATGTAATATGCAAAAGCGACAGCACGAGCATGATCAGATAGGTATCCATCGGGATGGATGAAAACATTTTTTTAGGTAAGATGCCGCATTTGTTCTTTCGTTGTTGGCAACGGCGGAAGCAATCGAATATGTGCCGCCCGTGCATAAAACCGAATTGCCGGCATCGAACAGGCAAGTTGCCACTACGCCAACGGGCCCCAGGAAATTTTGTACATAGGGGAGTGTAAAACAGCCAATATTATAACCGGAATAATTGATCATGTTAAAGGCTTTTTCCGTATGGGTACGGCGCCAGGAAACGATATAGCAGGTTGCAATCATCACTAGATTGCAAAAGACGCCGATTGCAACAAGCATCAGCAGCGAAGTTTCAAGGGAGAGTTTTTCAAAATTTGTAATCACGGCGCATGGCAATGTAATGTTTAAAACCATGCGGGAAACCAGCTGAAAATCATCCGGCTTAAAAAATCCAATCCGCTTCAAAATGTAACCGAGCACAATGATCAAAATAAACGAAGCGGCTTTCGTCAACACAACACCCACATTTTTCCCAGCTTTCTTTTTGATCTAATTTCATTAAAAAACAATGAGAAAGAAACGGCAAGGAAAATTTTTGGCAACAACTTTTTTTCGGGTAATGTGCCGGTTCTTTTTTTTTCCTTAAAATAAGGATGGAAAAAGACTTTTGGATTCAGGCATGGGAGCGGGCGATTAAAAAGGATTTGTAAATTCAATTTGTGAAAACTATATAAAGTGTTGATCTTGCATGGCTATTGTGATCCCGGCAACGCATATAAAAAGTCCTCTTTGGCGATGTGAAGGATCTCGAAACGGGGATCCGGACCAAACCAAGAGGACCATTTTTTGAGAATCTTTTTGTAAGAAGAGGGACTTGCGGCTATTCATGTGAGCAGAGAAAAACGGGAAATTTACTTTTTTAAGAATTCAACATCTGCCCTTGTGTCAAGCAAATCACGATTGAGGATATCCAGTTTTTTGTCAATTTTTCTGACCTGTTCTTTAATTTCTTTTTGGCCTTCTTCTAAAGACGCCGTTCTCGTTTCCAGTGCCTCCATTCTGCTTTCCAGTGCCCCCATTCTGCTTTCCAGCGCACTCATCCGTTCGGACAGATTTTTTTCCACGGATTTAATTTGGTCCGATAGTTCATGGATGGCCTGCAAAATCACATTCTGGTCAATTCCTTTATCCACTTTTTCACCTCCCTCATACGACAAATTATACGATATTTTTTGCCATGGGTCTATGGAAAACAAATGCCTGGAAAATTCGGTTTCAGGCTGCATGGCGCATCGTATGAATAGTACTCCGGCATTGAAAACGCATGCGATACAAAAATAAATGAACTTCTCATGTCCATATTCTCTGTATTTTTCAATGGCAGGCTGTTTCTGTGGGGAGTGAGTTTCAACCAACGATAATGAAGAAATTGAGTGATCGTTTTCGAAAAAACAATTTTCTCATCGAATTTTCTAAAGATGAATTCACCCGTATCAGAAGAAAGAGAACCTCCATCATTTGATAAATTATTTTGACGATTGAAATTTAGCGTTATTTGTGGTAAAGTAGCCAAATATATGAATCCTCTCTGATGGTTATTTCGTGGATGTTTTAACCTTATCAGAAATGGATTCTTTTTGTATTTATTTGATACATGGCCAGTTTAGCTGAATACCTTGATAGATATGGGATTTGGTGTTATCAAGGAAATTCTGTGAATCATTCTAGGAAAAACCACAACAATTAAAAAGCATACGCATTTTTACACAGATTGGAGTTGCAGCAGTCTATGGAGAACCAAAAAAAGACGGTGCAGGGCAGTGTGAAGTTTGCCCAGCAGCACCTGGCAAATGAGAGGACATTTCTTGCATGGATCCGCACAGCCATTTCCATTATTGGGGTTGGTTTTTTAACGACTTCCTTGCACTTCACCATAAGGATCGCCTCCAGTCCATATATTAATACACTCGCCATCCTTTTGGGCATTTTCGCATGTGTGATCGGATTTATCACTGGAATTACGGCGGCGTTGCAGTACGCAAGGAAAAGAAGAGAGATCGAGAAGGGTATTTTTGTTCCGGCAAATTTTTCTGTTCATTTTCTTACCATTATCTTCACTGTACTCATTTTTATGATTTTTGTGTACCTCATGTCTTTGCTGGTTATGTAATGTTGTTGTTCTGAGTATAATTCATGGTGGTTCCTCCTTGGATATCAATTGCTTCGAAGCTTTGCACACCTTGAACCATATCAGCGGGGTTTTTGTGCAAACCTCAAATTTCTTTCATTACAGGAATGCTCTAATTGATTTCTTTGATACCTTTTTCAATCAGAAAAATTTTTGCTCGTCTGTTTTGGCTTTTGTCAAATATATTAATAGAGGGATCGGCGTGCGATGCTGTTTTTTCCGTTCCCGAAATGGATTGGCAAAGGCAGGGGTGACGTGTTTTTGTGATTTTAAAAATTTACTTGCTCAACCTGATTAGTGATCTGGATAATCTTCTTATTATTACAACCGTGGTCCGGAAATACGGCCATGAGCCAAAGCGTCTGTTTTTTTATATCGTTGTATGTCTGACAGCCAGCCGTACAATTTATGTTGCGATGATTCAGTATTTAACAGGGATTCCGGGATTCCGCGTCTTGTCAGGGATGATTCTCCTCTATATTGCTTTCCGTTTTGTAAGTTCCATCCAGCCTGATTCCGAGGCAAGGCCCGTTCCAAGCATCCCGGCCGCCAAAATGCTGTTCATTGTGCTTGCGGCTGATTTTCTCGTCTGTATGGACAGTGTTTTGATCACGTCCGGCATTTCCGCCAATTTGCTGTACACGATGGCTGGCATGGCCTTAAGCTTAACGACTGTACTCGCTTTCTTCGAGTTCTTTTCTGAAATACTGGATAAAATTTCATTGGTGCAGATTGTTGCCGGCGGTCTGATTGCACATGTTGCGGTCACCGGCATCTTTAAAGATCCGGTCATGAAATACCCTGTGAGCCTGTTGGAAAAAGTTTGGGGATTTCAATTAAACGAATGGATCAACTTCATTGCGCTGGATGCCGCCATCTTTTTGATATTAGCCGGGTTCATGATAAAGGCAAGAAACAGGGCCTGACCAGATTCGCCGAAAGAAGACCCGGCTGCCAGGATGCGCGAACGTCCGGGCCGGCAGCACAGGTTAAAAACAGTCCGCTTCCGGCAGCAAACAGCCCGGTGCGTTCGCAGCGATATACTGGATTGGAGTCCCGAAAGCCGGTCTTAGAGTGTCATATAGCAATGAAAAGCCCCCCTAGTTCGTGTGAAAGATTCCGCTCACGAACCGGGGGGTTGTTTCGTTGCGGAGACAGCCTTCCTTACAGAGATGGGAAGTTCATTCGGAATAATAACAATTTTAAAAAATGCAAAGAATTCTGCTCAATGATTTGACATTTTGGCTAATGCGTTACGGATCAAAACAAGCTAATATGAATTTATACAAATCAGAAAGTTCATTTAAAGGGGCAATCAGAATGGCTGAAAACTTGCCTTCCACTGAAGTGATGGTGGATGAATTGAAGGAATGGGACAAAAAATATTTTATTCACCCGACGACATCCCCCGGGATCCACGTAAAAGAGGGGCTGCCGATTATTTTTAAGGAAGGCAGGGGTGAACAGTCCCTATACATCGGGCTCTGAAACAATGCTTCATCGCTGCCAAAGCGAGGGATTTTTTTGCGGATTAAATAGAAACACAACTTTTTTCCTATATAAATTGGTTTTATCACAACTATATTCCAAAAATAGTAAATTTTCTATGAGATTACAGTTGAATTACGTTTTCATAGAATGATTGAAAGTGGGGGTGAATTTTTTTAAAATAGGGTTTGTGAGTGAAACAAACCATGACCCTTTATATATAGCCAATGAAAAATTTTTTAAACATCCAGGAGGTTTTCGATCTTGACTCGAAAAAAAGTATTGTCTGTTACTGCCGGCATGACATTAGCGTCTTTAATTGTAGGTTCTGCATCAACGGAAGCAGCTACATACACGGTCAAAAAAGGAGATTCGTTGTGGAAGATATCCCAACAATACCATACAACGGTTTCCCAAATTAAAAATGATAACCATTTGACAGGCGATATTATTTATCCGAATCAGAAATTTAAGGTGCCGTCTCAAACACCAAAAAAATATAAAATTGTATCAGGAGACACGCTTTCCGGCATTGCCAAAAAATACGGCGTTAAAGTATCCCAATTGAAAGAGTGGAACCATTTAAACTCTGATTTAATTTATGCCGGAGATATCCTGAAAATTAACAGTTCTTCCGCTACAACCAGCAGTACTGCCAATAGTACTGCCAACAGTACTGCGAATCGTAACGCCAACAACAGCACTGCCAACAGCAGCGCTGCAAATAACACCGCCAAAAGTGCTGCGGCGCAAAGAAGCACAGCGCCAAACGGCACATATAAAATTGTATCAGGGGACACGCTTTCCGGCGTTGCGCAAAAATTCGGCGTGACCGTCTCCCAATTGAAAGAATGGAACCATTTAAGCTCTGATTGGATTGTTGCCGGAAGTGCTTTAAAAGTGGACGGCCCATCCAGTGCTGCAAGCAGCTCGAATGGAAGCAACACGCAATCCAATCAATCGTCTGGCGCCGCAAGCAGCTCTTCTAACGCAGGAAGCGCAAGTTCACAGACAAGCGGTTCGTCCAGCACGGCAAGCAGTTCGTCCAACAATTCGGGCAGCACAACTGCAAATGGTTCAACCAGCACGCAAAGCAGTTCACAAGCGGGCAGCTCACAATCTAATCAATCGTCCGGTACTGCAAGCAGTTCACAAGCAAGCGGCTCAACCAGCAGCTCACAATCCAGTCAGTCGTCCAGTGCTCAAAGCAGTTCGTCTAACGCCGGAAGTAGCTCATCCAGCTCTGCAAGCACAAGCAGCTCAAGAGCCGTTTCCAAAAACACGGTATCATCAAGTTCAAATTCGGGCTCTTACAGCGGCTCCGCAGTGGCACAAATTGCACAAAAATACATCGGCGCACCATACCGTTTCGGTGGCACAACGCCAGCCGGATTTGACTGCAGCGGTTTTGTTTACTATGTACTTAACGAGGCCGGCAAATCCATTGGCCGTCTGGATGCAGCAGGATTCTACAGCAACTCCTACAGAGTAAGCAACCCGCAGCCCGGGGATCTCATTTTCTTTGAAAATACCTACAAATCCGGAATCTCGGACGTCGGTATCTATCTCGGAAACAACCAGTTTATCTCTGATTCGGACAAGAGCGTCTCAATCAAAAGCTTAAGCAACCCTTACTGGAACTCCCATTTCAACAGCATCAGGAGACTCTATTAAGATAAAAAAAGCCGGCAGCATGCCGGCTTTTTGTTTTAATGTTTTCTGTTACAGTTTACAAAGCGGAAAATCTCTAAAAAGAATTCCTATTTTATTACTGCAACAGTCCTGATCGCTGTAACAACTCCTTTAATTTTTCTAATTTCTCTTTGCTAAGTTGGGGCTTGCTGAATAAGCAAAAATTCCAGATTTGGCAAGGATTTTGGCTACTTTTGTCGAATATAAAGTGTAAGGATTTCAAAGGAAACATGTAAAAAACTATAATGGACCCATAAAACTAGACACGAAATGAGGAGATGTTAAAGTAGGTTTATGAGAAAACAATATACGCCAGAATTTACAACTCAAGTCGTGCTAGAGGTCTTAAAAGAAGAAAAAATGATGAACGAAATTGCTTCTGCTCATGGAATTCATGTAAACCAAATCCGCCAGTGGCGAAACGCTTTTCTTTCTTGAACAGATGCCCAAAGTCTTTGAAAAAGGCAACAAAAAAGTTGATAAAATGAAAGCGGGAAACAACTGGAATGCTTATCTTTTCTTGATGCAGCGCTTTACAGCCCCCAATTAATTTAGTAAACTAAATAAAGTAATTGATTCCAGGAGGCGTTCCGTTATGGAAGATAGCAAAATGGACCAGTTCCTTACGCATTGGCGGTATATTAACCGGCATCTGCGGGAAGGGCGGCTGGCAAATGAAGATAAAAAGATTACACGTTTACAGTGGATATTGTTGCGGCATGTCGGCAGGTCCGGGCAGTGCACGATGGGGAGCCTTGCCGACCATTTCAATGTCAGCATGAGCACGGTGTCGCAAATGATCGACCGGCTTGAAAAATGGGGATACGCCCGGCGCGTGGCGTCAGCCCGCGATGGCCGCGTAAAAATGGTGTCCCTGACAGAAAAAGGAGAAGAAATCATCAAGAAAGCAAAAACCGCTTATCTCCAGCAGCTGAGCAATGGATTAAGCCAATTCTCAGAAGCGGAGCAGGAACTGTTTATTGGATTTCTGCAGCGGCTTGCTGAGAATTTAAAAGTGTCAAAAGGCGATCACCAGACGGATAAAAAGGCGTAAGCAAAAATTGATTTCCGCAACGTTAAAAGGTGGAATGATCCGATGCATTTTTTAAGCAAGTATGCCAAAAAGTACTGGAAACTTTTTAGTACGGCTGTTTTCTTTTTAATGTGTGAAGCGCTCTGCGATTTGATGCAGCCGGCGATCCTGTCAAAAATCATTGATGTCGGTGTGGCGTCTGGAAATATGCCATATGTGTTAAAGATGGGCGGCGTGATGTTATTCATCACAGCGTGCGGCGCGGTTGCCGCCTCATTAAGGAGCACGCTCGCAAGCATCGTGTCGCAAAACTTTGGGGCGGAATTGCGGTCGGATTTGTTCCGGAAAATCCAGGCGCTTTCTTTCCAAAGCATCAATCAATTTGACCGGGCCTCACTCATCACGCGGCTTACCAATGACGTCACCCAGGTACAGAACTTTATCAATGGTTTAATGCGCATGTTTGTCAAAGCGCCGCTATTGGCAATCGGCGCCTTGATCATGGCAGTCCGGCTTGACCCGCAGCTTTCTGTGGTGCTGGCAGTTGTTGTGCCGATTGTCATTATTTTCATTATAACGAACATGAGATTGGGCTTTCCATTGTTTATGAAGGTGCAAAAAGCGCTCGACCGCGTGAACGGCATCATGAGGGAATATTTATCCGGTGTTCGTGTTGTGAAGGCTTTTAACCGGTTTCAATTTGAAGTGGAAAAATTCAGCGTGGCAAACCGCCGCCTGCAAGAACGCTCGGTTTCTTCGATCCGGATTATGTCCATCTTCAGCCCGGCGATCTTGCTTACGGTCAATATCGGCATTGTCGCAATTTTATGGATGGGCGGCTTCGGGGTGGACAATGGCACAATGAAAGTCGGCCATATTATTGCTTTTATCAATTATATGACGCAAATTTCAACATCGCTGATGATGATCTCCATGGTGTTTAACATGTTTGTCCGGGCAAGGGCCTCCACTTTTCGGATCGGTGAAGTATTTGCCATAGAAGAAAAAACCTCCCCGAACAGATTGAAACATGAAGTACCGGGTGAAAAAGGGAGAATTGATTTTGAAAATGTCACTTTTTCCTATACCGGACAAGTGCAGGATGCGGTTTTGAAAAATATCACGTTTACCATTTATCCGGGTGAAACTGTTGGCATTATCGGCTCAACCGGATCGGGAAAAAGCACAATGGTGAATCTCATTCCGCGCTTTTACGATGTTACGGGCGGGTCCCTTAAAGTAGATGGTATGGATGTCCGGCATTTTCATCCGCATGATCTGCGTGAAAAAATTGCGATCGTTCCGCAGAAAAACATCCTTTTTACCGGCAGCATCCGTGAAAATATCCAATGGGGAAATGGCCGGGCGGGAATGGATGAGGTCGAACATGCTGCAAGACTGGCTGAGGCACATGACTTCATTGCGGCTGCACCTGAAGGCTATGATACGTTAATTGGCCAGAGCGGCGTCAATTTTTCCGGCGGGCAGAAGCAGCGCATTTCGATTGCCCGCGCATTGGTGAGGCATCCGGAAATTCTCATTCTTGACGATAGTACAAGTGCTGTGGATGTTGCGACTGAAATGCGGATCAAGGCAGCGTTAAAAAAATATGCGAAAGGGCTGACTTGCCTTTTGATTGCCCAGCGCATTACTTCTGTGATGGACACGGACAAAATTATCGTGTTGGATAAGGGGGAAGTTGCCGGCTTGGGCACGCATGAGGAGCTTCTCAGAACCTCTCAGGTTTATCAGGAAATTTACCAATCGCAAATGGGTAAGGAAGTGTTGCAGGATGGCCGGACAAACGAACGGATATAAGGGAAATCAGGCACCGGGGCTTTTTTTGCGGATGGGCCGTCCGGGCGGGGGAGGTGCGGCACGGTTCAGGGGCCCGGCCGAGAAACCAAAGCATTTTAAAGGGACGTTAAAACGGCTTTGGGCCTATTTTGGCAGGGAAAGAAACTGGCTGTCTGTCATTCTTGCATTGATTGTGGCCGACTCCGTCCTTACGCTGTGCATTCCCTATTTTATCGGCAGGGCCGTTGATGCCATGCCGCCGGGCAGAAAGGTCAATTTTAACCTGCTTGAAATCATGGTTTTTGTTCTTACAGCGGCTTATATTGCAGATGCTGCCTTAACCTTTTTGCAAGGCTGGCTGATGGCCGGTGTTTCGCAACGGATTGTGCAGCGTTTGCGCAGCCATCTGTTTCAAAAGCTGCAAAAACTTCCGGTTGCTTTTTTTGACGCGAGGCCCCACGGTGAACTGATGAGCCGCCTGTCGAATGACATAGACAACGTGAGCAATACTATTTCCCAATCGACGACGCAGCTCATGTCGGGGGTTATTGCCCTTATCGGCACACTCATCATGATGATCATTTTAAGCCCGGTTTTAACGGTTGCAAGCCTGTGTACGGTTCCGCTCGTGTTTTTGCTGACGCGGACAATTGCCAAGAGGACTTCAGTGCTGTTTAAAAATAACCAGGCGGAACTCGGCCGGCTAAATGGGCATATTGAAGAAACAATCTCGGGGATTGAGGTGGTCAAAGCTTTTAACCATGAAGAAAAAGCAATCAAGGCGTTTGAAGAGGTGAACCAGTCCTTGCTTAAGGTCGGGCTGAGGGCGCAAATCTGGACCGGGTTTCTTATGCCGCTTATGAACGTGATTAACAACTTCGGCTTTGCCATGGTTGCCGTTGTCGGCGGGGTTCTGGCTTTGAAGAGCATGATTACTGTCGGCGTAATCGCAAGTTTTCTGACGTATTCCCGGCAGTTTGTGCGGCCGCTCAATAACTTGGCGAATATTTTTAACGTCCTCCAGTCAGGAGTTGCCGGGGCTGAACGGGTTTTTGACATACTCGATGAAAAAGAAGAGCCGGAAGATGCAAAGGATGCCGCCGTGCTCCGGGAGCCAAAAGGCCATGTTGTGTTTGAAAATGTGAGCTTCGGGTATCGCGAGGATGTTCCGATTATAAAAAATATCAGCTTTGAGGCAAAGCCGGGCACGCGTACGGCGCTGGTCGGGCCTACCGGAGCCGGAAAAACGACGATTGTGAACCTTTTGACCCGGTTTTACGATGTCACGGAAGGCCGGATTTTCATTGACGGCACGGATATCCGGACATATACGCGGGACAGCCTAAGAAGAAGTTTCGGTTTTGTCCTTCAGGATACGTATTTATTTTCAGGCACCATCAAGGAAAATATCAAATACGGAAATCCGGAAGCGGCGGATGAAGAAGTCGAAGAAGCGGCCCGGCTTGCCCATGCCGATATTTTTATCAACCGGATGCCCGATAAATATGAAACCGTTTTGTCGGAAAACGGCGGCAACTTGAGCCAGGGGCAGCGCCAGCTTTTGGCCATCGCAAGGGTTTTTCTGGCAAAGCCCGCTTTGCTTATATTGGATGAGGCAACAAGCAGCATCGATACACGGACAGAACGGCATATCCAGGATGCGCTCCTTTCGATTATGGAGGGCCGCACGAGTTTCATCATCGCCCACCGCCTGAATACGATCCGCGATGCCGATCATATCATGGTCATCGACTGCGGGCAAATCATTGAACAAGGCAGCCATGACGAACTAATGGCACGCCGCGGACGGTATTATCACATGTTTTACAACCAATTTAAGAATGTGGAAGAGGGGTAGAAACACAGCCTGTTTCTTTACGTAATTTGTTCAATAGAAGAGACAGGCGTGGCCATTTGCTGGCGAAAATGATCGTGAAAAAAACAGATGTTCCCCCCCATTTCCTGAAGCGGGTTCAAAACGCCCCCAATCCGGCTCAGGCTGGGGGCGTTTTTTCAATCATACATCAAATATTTTTCCCGTTTTTTCTTCCAGGCACCCAAGTCCCTTTGCCATTTTTGGGCAATGGTTTTAAGGGAAGTGCCGCGGTTGATATCCTGCCTGACCCAGCCGTTTCCAATCAGCTGGTCAAAATAAGAAATGCCGTTTTTGTCTTCTGCCCGGAAAGCGAATTGGCCGGGATACAGGTCATGGATCGTTTTGACCATTGCAACGCCGGTTTCAACAGACTGGTAAGCATTGCGGTCCGTGACATGGATTTGGATCCCGTTTGCGAGCTTGCCGGCCCATTTTGAGGTTGTTGGTGTAAAAGACGCGCTCCGGAAGCGGACGCCCGGCAAACCGAGGGCATTCAATTTCTCCGCTAGCAAGTCCCCGTCAATGAACGGTGCCCCGATCAACTCAAACGGGCGGGTCGTACCCCTGCCTTCCGAAATATTTGTCCCTTCAATGAGCGCCGCACCAGGATAGACGATCGCCGTGTCCAATGTCGGCATGTTCGGGGACGGCATCACCCACTGGAGCGGGGTGCCATCCGCGTACATATCCCTGTGCCAGCCTTTCATCGGCACAACTGTGAGACCTGCGCCGATTCCGCATTCTTTGTTAAAATATTTGGCAAGCTCTCCCGCTGTCATCCCATGGCGGAGCGCGATCGGGTACATTCCGACAAAAGAAGAATAGGCTGGATCAAGCACCGGCCCCTCGACTTTCGTGCCGCCAATCGGGTTCGGGCGGTCGAGCACGATGAACGGGATGCCTTTTTCCTTCGCTGCTTCCATCGCATAGGCCATTGTGTAAATATAAGTGTAAAATCTTGCGCCAACATCCTGAATATCAAAGACAAGCACATCGACATCCTTCAGCATTTCAGGTGTCGGCTTTTTCGTTTCGCCGTACAAACTGTAAACCGGAAGCCCCGTTTTCGAATCGGTATAAAACGGAACATAGGCACCGGCGTCCGCACTGCCGCGCACCCCGTGTTCCGGGCCAAAAAGGGCTGTCAAATGAATATCCGGATTCCTGGCAAATCTGTCGACGATACTATTTAACGATTGGTCGACACCGGTCGGGTTTGTGATCAGCCCGACCCGTTTCCCTTTCAGCGAATGGGCTTTATCTTTTAAAAAAACATCGACACCAAGCTGAAAAGAATGGTGTTTTTGTTTTTCATGCGGCTGATTGCCCCGGGCCGCATGGACCACGGCCAAGGAGCTGAAAGCGATCATAAGCGCCAATATGGCAGCGAGCCTTTTCATTGTTTCCTCCTTTTAACGGTTCCGCAAAGCCCAATCACGGCTTGTAAAAGATACTTTCGCAATTTTTCCGTGTGAGACGATGGACGGATGGAGCACATACCAGCCGCGGCCGTTTACTGATCCGTCGGTTTCATACACAAAGCGGATATGTTTCGTGCCAGCAGGGAGCGGGATGGACATCTGCCGCCAGTTGCCGCTTGATCCGGTTAAAGCATTGCCGGCTTTCGTCCAGTTTTTCCCGTCTGTTGAAACCTCCACTTTCCCAAAGTCTGCGTTTTGCTCGATGCGGTACCAGGTCCAAAAACGGAGAAACGCCGGCCTTTTCAAGTCAACATCCGCCTCCAGCACAGCTTTTCTATTGTCGCCGTAACCGGCAAACCATGCGCCATGTTTATCAGGGACGGCAACCGGGATAGCGTCCGCCGCAAGCTGGGCAACAGATCGCCTGATTCCGTTTGTCGAGACAGTGTCCCGGGTCGGATGGACGCGGTTGGTCAATAAAATGACCGTTGTTTGGTTTTTCGGGCTGATCACCATCGAGGTGCCGGTGTAGCCGGTATGGCCCATTGTATTTGTATCGGAGAGCGCATCCATGTACCATCCCTGGTTTAATTCAAAGCCGGGCCCGTGATCATCGCCGGGAAAAGCGCTGTTCATATTCTGTTCCATCAGCCGGACCGTTTCCGGTTTTAAAATCCGGGCGCCCGCATATTTGCCATTTTGCAAAATCGTTTGTGCAAGGATAGCGAGGTCATGTGCGGTGGAAAACACGCCCGCATGCCCGGCAACGCCATCCAGCGCCCACGCGTTTTCGTCATGCACCTGCCCCCGGATCATCCCTCTTCCAGTCCACGGCTGAAATTCCGTTGCGGCAATGCGCGCCTTTAACGAAGCGGGCGGATTATACATCGTATCGCGCATGCCGAGAGGGGCGGTAATGTGCGTTTTTACATAAGCATCCAGCCGCTGCCCGCTCACAACTTCAACCAAAACGCCCAGCGTAATCATGTTTAAATCGCTGTACGTGTACGCCGTTCCCGGGGGATTTTGCAGCCCGTGCTTCAGAACGATTTCGAGCCGGTCTTTGCGGGATGTTCCCATTTTATAAACCGGGATTCCCGCCTCAAACCCGGAAGTATGCGTCAACAGCTGGCGGATGGTCACGTTCTCCTTTCCGTTTTCCGCGAATACAGGAATATATTTTGCGACAGGGTCATCAAGCGCAAATTTCCGCTTTTCAAACAGCTGCATGGCTGCAATGGATGTAAACAATTTGCTGATCGAAGCAATGTCGTAAATGGTGTTTGTTTTTGCAAGGACCGGGGCAGATGCTTCTGTAAACTGGTTGTCTGTATAACGGTATGCATATCCGTATGCCTGTTCTTTTGCGATCGTGCCTTTCCTTGCGACAAGCACAACAGCGCCCGGCATGGCTTTTTGCGCAATCGCGTCATTTACCGCTCTGTCAATGTCTGTGAGCGGGCCTTGGGACATTCCGGCAGACGCGGGCGTTCCTTTATGCAGTACTGCTGAGCTTTTTCCGGGTGCATCCCAAGGAAATGGGTGGCCATGATATCCGGATGCAAAGGCAAGAGACGGAATGGCCCCGGCCGCCAACAAAATGATGCATCCAACCCATAAAACGAATTTTACCCCTTTGTTCTTCAAGCAAGTCCCCCCCTTTTAGTAATGAAGACCGTGGCCGAACGGAGCGTACCCCGGAATGGTGACAGGCAATTTTCCGCCGGGGTTGATTTCGCCTGTGAGCGCTTTTGCAGCGGATTGTACAGAAACGCTGCGGTTTCCATAGGCCAGAAGATTCGCGTCCACATCAGGCGCGCCCATGATGTCGTAAGGATTGCCCATTGAAACCATTACAACCGGTTTGCCTGTTTTTTTCAGCGCTCTTAAAAATGCCTGTTGCGCGGTATTGGTATTTGCATTGTAAGCGGCAGCGACAATCACGTCGGCATTTTGTGCTTTTCCAACTGCCGTAGCTGTTTCTGCCTGTGTTGGCGCAGCCGCTGTGCTCGTATTTTCGGTTATAAACCCTTTTTCTTTCAGAAGGCCGGCAAGGCGGCTGCTGTTTGCAACAGATGGGCCGGTTACGAATATTTTTTTCGTTTGATTCAGCGGCAATATTTGATTTTCGTTTTTAACCATTGTGATGCTTTCGTCCGCCATTTTTTGTGCGGCTTTCAAATGTTCAGGGGTGCCGAAATAGCTTAGCGATTTTTCAGATGTAAACGGGTTCCGGACAATGCCGCGTTCATATTTCACCCGTAAAATTCTCGCGACAGATTCATCCAGGCGTTTCCGGCTGATTTCTCCGGTTTTTACTGCATTTCGCACAGCATTCCAGGCCACTTCCACATCGGGCGGATTGAGTAAAATATCCGCGCCCGCATTGAATGCTGCTACCGGTACTTGGCCGGGAGGAAGGGCGTTTGCGCCGGACATATCAAGGCTGTCGGTCACAATCAGCCCGTCGTAACCCAGTTTTTCACGGAGGAGGCCGGTCATGATCTTTTTCGAAAGCGTCGCCGGCAGACCGGAACCATCGAGTGCCGGTACAACAATGTGCGCGGTCATGATTGCGTCAACGCCGGAAGCAATCGCGGCCTTAAACGGTTTTAAATCCACATGATTTAATGTTTTCAAGTCGTGATGGATGACAGGCAGGCCGTAATGGGAATCGACATTCGTATCCCCGTGGCCCGGAAAGTGTTTGCCGGTGGCGGCTACATTTTGGCTTTGAAATCCTGCAATTTGGGCAATGCCAAGTGATGCGACAAGGTCCGGATTTTCTGAATATGAACGGACGCCGATCACCGGGTTGGCCGGATTTACATTGACATCGAGATCCGGGGCAAAGTCCATATTGATGCCGAGACTTTTCAGTTCTACCGCCATGATCTCTGCAGCCTTTTTCGCGTTGGCTGCAGACCTGGTTGCTGCGAGTGCCATATTCCCCGGGAAAACGGCTCCCGGTTCGAGTACACGGGCAACCGCGCCGCCTTCCTGGTCCGTAGAAATAAAGAGCGGAATGCGGGGCTTTTGTTTTAACGCAATTTTCTGTAGCCCGTTGGATAACTGCTGCACTTGTCTGGCATCAACAGGGGTGCTGATATTATCCGACCAGTTGAAATAGATGACGCCGCCAATATGGTATTTTTCGATGATTTCTTTGAAGTTTGTGCCGCCACGCCCTTTTTCGATATTCGTTTCGGCGTAGGCGGGATCCTCCGGTGTTTTTCCGTAAGCATGAACAATGAACAGCTGCCCGACTTTTTCCTCGACTGTCATCTTTTTCAATTCATGAGACACCCAGCGTTCTTTTGCCCTTGTTCTCCAATGCCCATCCTGTTTTGCTTGTCCACGGAAGCCGGGCATAAGCGAAAACAACAACGCAAAACAGACGACAAACAATCCGGATCTTTTCAAAATGCCACCCTCCCTTTTGTAATCCCTTTCATTTTTAGTCTACCAGCCCAAAGAAGCCTGTCCATCCGTCTTTTTGCTTATGTTTTCCAGGCCGGGACGGTTTTAATATAGATGTTCATGTATCCGGATAAACCGCACCGCCGGAAAAATTGAAAACCAGCCGGAAATTTTCTGGATGTGCATGCCTGTCATATCGGGAACGGCGAGTGCAGCAAATGGGGGAGCGGGCACAGGGATGATGGAAATGGAGAGAGTAGAGTAGCAGCTAAAGTGAAAAAATGCCCGGACCTCTGATATAATTAGGTTTGTTCAGAAAAACCAACCAAAAAGGTGGGGGGATTTTTTCTTTTCCAAAATACGAGTAAATGTTACCAAGTGTCTCCTGTTTTTCTGTTGCCGAGGAATGGGGTTTGCTTGAACAATTGCATCCTTTAAGCAAAATATTTATGTATCTGAGACAAGTTGGTAAATTGCTCCTGATTGTTCTGTTTCGGGGGGCTTTAGATGTTTTTCCGGGCCACAATACACTTTTTTAACGGCTTTCTGAAAGAAGTCTCCCATCCTCAAGGAATGTGAAGGTGCGAATCGCACCAATGAGTAGGTGGGAGATGAATTTCGGTTGGCTTTAGCCAAAGGTTTTGATCTAACCAGTCTTAGATGGAATAAAGGGTTGATATATCAATGAAATTAGATAGTAATAATCATCCAGTATTCTTACTGCATACCACCTTGTATTGGTTGTAAAATACCGTAGACAAGTGTTCGATAGCGAAATATCTGATTTTGCAAAAGATATGTTCGCTGAGATTGGAAGTAAATACAATATTTCTTTAGTGGAATGGAATCATGATAAAGACCATATCCACATCTTATTCAAAGCAAATCCTAACTCTGAACTATCAAAGTTCATCAACGCCTATAAGAGTGCAAGTTCTCGACTGATAAAAAGAGACTTTCCACATATAAGAAAAAAACTATGGAAAGAAATGTTTTGGTCAAGAAGTTTCTGCCTACTTACAACAGGCGACGCTCCAATAGATACCATCAAAAAATATATTGAAAATCAAGGTCAAAAGTGAGGTGAATTGATATGGCCAAGCAAAACAAAGCTTTCAAGTTTCGTTTGTTACCAAACAAAGAACAATCCGCATTATTAGCTAAGACATTTGGTTGTGTTCGCTTTGTCTACAATAAGATGTTAGCTGAACGCAAAGAAACGTATGAAAAGTTCAAGGATGATAAAGAATCGCTTAAAAAGCAAAAGTTTCCGACCCCTGCAAAATATAAAAGTGAATTTCCATTCCTAAAAGAAGTGGATTCTTTCGCTTTGGCAAATGCACAAATGAACTTACAGACTGCTTATAAGAATTTCTTTGAAGGAAATGCGGATTTTCCAAAGATATAATCCTGGTTGTAGCAACGGATTTTCACTATTTGTCGACTGGCATGGCGCCTGTTTGTTTCAATTTCCTGCTACATAAGTGAGCGTGTTTTGGTTTTTGAAGAAATAAAAAAACAGACCCTCTTTATAAAGAGCCTGTTTTTATCATTTTCTCTACATTAAGCTTTTTCAACGTTTGCAGCTTGCGGTCCGCGAGCGCCTTGTTCGACATCAAAAGATACTTTTTGACCTTCGTCTAAAGTTTTGAAGCCCTCACCTTGGATAGCAGAGAAGTGAACGAATACATCGTCTGCACCATTTCGTTCAATAAAGCCAAAGCCCTTATCTGCGTTAAACCATTTTACTGTACCTTGTTCCATTTATATTGCCTCCTGGTGTGCAACTGCACACAATGTGTTACTATCCTTGTCCAAGGTGGTCATCAAGATGAAAAGTCATTCACTATGCCATTCTTTACACCGAACAAAAATAATTCTTCTTTAGTATACCTCAGGCGGGAGGAGATTGCAACTATTTTTTAAAAAAATTGATGTAATCCATTCGCCTGTGCATGGATGAGCAGCTTTAAAAGAAATCATTTTCATGTAAGGGGCAACACAATTTGCAAAACCATTGTATTTTTTCAAAACAATAAATCAAAATGGGTGTGTTTTTGCTATAATAGGCAAGTAAAATACTCGATAGGTGGGGCCGTTATGAAAATAGTATGTACCGGATACGGGATATTTGCGCCAAATACGAGGAACATTGATCAGTATTTGTTTAATTTGAAAAACGGCGTTTGCACATTACAAGTGGCGGAGGGCATGGGGCCAAAAGGAGAATCAACCATTGCCGGGCTTATCCAGGATGAAGAATTGAAACAAATAGAAGCAGATGATAAACTAAAGCGCCTCCCAAAAGTAACAAAAATGGGGACCGCTGCAGTGAAAGAAGCAATCGCGTCTTCCAGGCTGGATGTCCGGCATAAAAAAGTAGGCTTGTTTTTCGGATTATCCCTTGGTGCTACGGGAGAGAAACTGTACCAGGATTCCATCCACTACGCCAATCAAGAACTGTATCGAAAAGTATCGCTCATCTTCTCCCACTATGCGAATTACCATAGTATCACGGCTGCCATTGGCCATTATATCGGGGCTAGGAGCGTCGAAAAAACGATTACAACAGGTTGCACATCCAGTTTGGAAGCAGTAGAAGATGCAATCCTTTACTTGAAAAGTGGAAAAGTGGATGTGGCCATTGTCGGCGGAACGGACAGCCCGATATGCAATGCGACGACCTATGCGTTTGCCAAAACAAAAACGATACCGCTTAACCAAACGCTTGAAGAAGGCGCTGTGCCGTTTCAAAAAGGAAGCAAAGGGTTTGCAATGGCGGAAGCGGCAGGGGCAATCGTGCTGGAGAGGGAAGAAGATGCCGTTCAACGAAAAGCGGATATAAAAGGCGAAATCGTTGATGTCGTTTCCAATAATGATGGGATCAACATTTTTTCATTGGACGGATCCGGGGACCAAATGATAAACGCGTTAAAAGAAGTCACATCGGGAAGAAAGCCGGATTACATCAACAGCCAAGCACTTGGCATTGAACTGAACGACCAAATCGAGCAGCACTGTTCCAAACAATTGTTTAAGCATGAAGTTCCCTATACTTCAATCAAAAGCATGTATGGCAATCCTTTTGGCGTCATTGGTATATTACAAGTCATTTCATCGCTTTTAAGTTTGCAATACGGCTTTATTCCGCCAACGATTCGGACAACGAGGCGCGGGTATGAAGAAATGAATATTGTAACAGAGACCCTCTATCGGGAGATTCATAAAGTGGCCATCACCAACCATGGATTTGGCGGCAATAACGCATGTGCCTATATGAAGAAATACATCAAGAGTTAGAAAGGGGATGAGGTACTATCGTTATGGGGGTATTGATTTTTACGATAGGATTCATTCCGATTGTCCTGGCCGTGAGCATGCAATCATTATATAAAGAGTCAAAGCTGTCTTTGATATTGGGATTCTATATGCTTTTAATCACGGCCTGGCAATTCGATATCGGCGTCCTTTTTCTCGGAAAAGTATTAAGCAAGGAAACGATCCTTGTTCTTTTTAAATTTCTTCGAGGCGGGACGACTTTTTCCATACCAGTTGTATATTACATTGCTTTTTCTATTGAGCCCTTGCCAAAATGCTATATCCCCTGAAACTGTAAGCAGTCAGACAATTAAAGGTCGTTGATTTATTCCACTAAAGAAAAAAGACGTTTGTAGGAACATTATGACAAATGTAAAAAGAAATTGTGAGTTTTTGATTTTAATGGGGTAAATTTATTTGTTATAAGTGTCTAAATTTTTCCACTTTTGTCGGTTTTGGGCGGGTTTCAATAGATTAGGCTACTCATTCCTGTGGTAAATATTGTAAAACGGAAAAGGATGATTTTTTTTGAAAAAAAAGAGCCATGAAAGCCACTCCTTTGCTAAGATATAAGTACGATCAAATATCCAGGGAGTGATTTCATGACTATTTCTATTCTAACACAAACCAGAGACTTTTCAATACAACAAAATTTGATTCCCCACAATTGGCAAGACTATGCCGATATACCATTTGTCATTCCAGCCATGTGTTTCCCATGGGAGATTTTTAAGCCGATTGAACGAGAATACTACACCCTTTTATATTTGCACCTAAAAAATGAAAGAGCACATGATCCTTCTAATGAAATACAACCGGCACTATTTTCAATAACGGAGGAAGAAGACAAGTCTGCGTCTTCATTATTTCATCTCCCTTCCACTGGGAGAAAACCGCATCCTTTCATGCCCTTTTTTCGTGCTTTTGAACTGGCCTCTTTACAGTATATTGAAGTGATGGTGGAGAGTGTCTATTTGCAAGTGAAATCAAACCCGCTATTTGCCACCATGTGTGGATTTACGGAGAAAATTCCGAGCTACCGTTCCTTTGCTCGTTTTGATCAAATCATGACAACAAATGGTCTTTGGGAAAAAGCCCGGCTATTGGTTGTTGAATATAATAAAGGGGAAGGCGTGGTTGAAACGAATGAGGAAGCAGCCGCCGTGGATACATCGCATATAGAGGCAGAAGCAACCTTGAATAAAACAAGGAAGACGTGTTCTTGTGAGGGTGATTGCGATTGCCCCAAAGTCCTTACGGACGACAATGTAGGGGTAATGCGTAAAAGTAATGCAGTCTCCTATATTGCGCATAAATTATCAATGGTATGCGGGGTGAGATCCGGTTTGCCTTTGACGCGGGAAGTATTTAAAGGAAATACACCCGATGGGAAAACATTAGAACCGACATTGGAAACGTTTAAGACAGAGCACCCCGAGATGGCTGAGCAGTTGAGCTTTATCCTGGCAGATGGAATCTACCAAACGCCGGAAAATCAAAAAGTGACAAAGGATGTATTACAGGCGAAATTGGTGGCACCGATCAATCCACGGAACCGTAAAGATAAACCAACTACCGCCCGGGGGATTGAAAAAATCAACCGGTACGGCACTCCCATCTGTATCAGTGGACATAAAATGGAACTTAGAGGATCTGATCGGGAAAAGGGGCAATATATTTACACTTGTCCTGTATTTCATCCAAATGCCAAGCAAGAAGGTCTCACCTGCCCGCTAGCGAATCACGCGGAATGTTGTAATGGGGCAGCACAAGGAAGAGTATTTAGGATGGACTTTGATCAAACGCCTCAAGTAGATGTCGAGTTGCCGCAACATGGTCGCACATTTGAAGTGTTATATAGTGCCAGGACGATCATCGAAAGAATCTTTGGCATTTTAAAAGACGGATACAGTCTCCGTCGTGTTCACAAGCGTGGGAAACAGGCAGTTGAAGCTCATGTAGATCGATGCATGATATCTATGCACATCATGGCAAATATGGCGTACCATCAGACAGGAAAGGCCAATTGTGGATGGACACGCAATCGGCTGCAAAGAGCAAATTAAGTTATTCACAGGTGGATATGTGAATAACTCAAATGAACGTTTTCTTTCCACAAAGGGTAGTGAAAAAAACCATTTTGTGAAGGCGGGATACGTATGCCCTTTTTTTGAAGAAAAATGACCGTTTTACTTCTATTGAATTGAAAATCTGGATGAAAAGGCAAAAAAATCGGGATAATTAATTTTCCAGAGCCTCGCTCAAGGGTATATTTTTATTTTGGCAGAGGCTCTATTATAAAAGGCCAACCGACACTTCTGGCAGGACGGAAATGGCTGGACAAACTATCGAATGTTTTACTCAATAAAAAGGTTTTATATTTTTTGATTTTCTGGAGTACGGTTATTTATTTTATAAACTGGACAAGTTTAGGTACAAAAGGCTTGTATATGGCGAATAAAAATGGGGCAAATACCCTCTTTTTATTTCCTGAATACGGGCCGCTGATCTGGCTATATATTTTACATATGGGCAGCTTCTTACTGTTTTTAATCCTTATATTCATGATGACCAAAGGAATGGTAAACCAAAATATCAAAAGATTCCTGGCCAGGTTTAGCCTGTATTCCCTGCTTTTATACATATTCGGTTTTTTAAACTTTTCTCCTGGAACCGGTGGTATTTCCAGCAGTATCGGGGTTATCATTTTCTCAACCTTGATCGTCATGGAGTTCATAAAATTAGGCGCAAATATAAAGGCAAACTATTATGAAATAATGAAAAGGCAGATGAAATTGGACTACACCGGCAACTTAGCCGGAAGTCTGATTCATGAAGTGAAAAATGCGAATCAAATCATTAAGGGCTTTTCCCAAATGTTAAATGCAAGCGCTGGTATGGATAAAAAAGATAAAGCTTATTTGAATATGATAGAAAAAACTTCTGAGCATTTAGATGACTTAGTAGATAACTACAAGACCTATTTGAAATCATCTTCCACCACTTTTAAGAAAGAAAATCTGGAATCGATCATCAGGGAGTCTCTTGCGTTTTCCCAAGCCATTTTAACAGAACATCATATCGAAGTTGAACTGCTGAATTGTTATCATTCCCTTGATGTGTACGTAAATAAAGCAAATTTGAAACAAGTTTTTATCAATCTTATTAAGAATAGCATAGAGGCGATGCCCGAAGATAGAAAGGACAAAAGGATTGCGATCCGGATTGAAGTGGACCAGGAAATGATTATGATCCATTTTAAAGATACTGGCACAGGGATTGGGCGGGAACACTGGGAAAGTGTTTTTAACCCTTTTTTGTCATTGAAACCTGAAGGAATGGGATTAGGCTTGCCTTATGTGAAAAAGATTATCATTGAGCATCTCGGCAATATCCGGATCGTTGAAAGTTCAGCGGAAGGAACCCATTTCCAAATTGAGATTCCGCAAAACGGGATATTAAACATGGACTAGCACTTCGCTTTTGGAAAACGGGCCGGAGCCTGAAATGCGCGGCAACCGCCAAATCTGGCGGGGGATTTCCATCGTATTGCCATCCAAAACGGCGGGCAACATAAAGTGTCCCGCCGTTTTTGCACATCGATTTTTTTCCTGCTTTTGCGCCCAGCAATGCTTATTGGCTGATCTGCTATTCAACAAAACCGTTCCTTTCTAACCGTGCTTTCCGGATGGTTTCAGCGCACGGAACAACAGCGCTCTCCCGCTGTTGCGGAAGACCTGATTGACTCAGGAATCGTAACGACCATTCCAATTCCTTCCAAACCATCTTTTTTACTCATTATACTATACCGGCTGCGACAAATTTCCTATGAAAATGCCAGTGCGGAAGATGATTCACTGACACCGAAACAAACGGAATATGCGCTGTCACTCGTATATCAGTTGCGGGGCGAATATGAACTCGCCATCCCGCCTTCTGCATTAACCGTAAAAGATCTGAACCGGCTGATCGCATACCCGAAGTTTAAAAACAAGGGAATATTGGTGAATCTTGTAAAAAAGGGCTAATCATTACAGGCATTGACAAATGATCCGAAAGGGCCCCATCCCTTCACCCCGTAAAAAGCAAACCCTAAACAGCATTTACTGTTACGGTGCCTGCCACTCCCCGTAAAATGCCGGATTAAACGCGGCGGATTGCGGGAAGTGACAGGTATTTTTTCACAAACACTTGTTGAAAATCCTTCTCATTTGTAAATCGTGAAATCATATATTAAGCTATAGTGGCTGCCCTCAGGGAGCGGCCCTCCATCACCCATTGCATTTTTCCAAGTACATTATGGATTTGATCGCGGGAAAATAGCGCGTATCTCATTTTGAAGGGAGGGAGGTTCATTTGAAGACCAGAAAGTACGTTTTATTTGCCGCTTTACTCTTGTTCGGGGTGCTGCTTTTTCCTTCCATGGCGTCTGCGCATGCGTACATCGTAAAATCCAGCCCTTCTGAAAATGAAGTATGGAAAGCACCGCCGAAAAACGTGACAATCCAATTTGATGAGAAAATCCAGCCCGTAAATTATTCCATTCAGGTATTTGATGAGGATGGGAAGCGGGTGGACCGAAAAGACGGAAGGATCAACTTTCGCAATGGAACTATTTTGGAATGCGGCTTGCGCACAAACTTGCCAAAAGGTACATATCAAATCCAATGGAAAGCGGTTTCCGGTGACGGGCACCCTGTCCAAGGCGTTATCCCTTTTCAAGTTGGATCCGGGCATCAGGCGAAGCAACCATCCACTCCCGGAACGGAAACGGGGTACACACCAAAAATAGACTTGATTTTGATCCGCTGGCTGCAATATGCCAGTTTTGCTTGTATTGCCGGTATGCTTTTCTTTTCTCTGCTCATTGTTCCGCGGGAGTACGGCCACCATCAATATATGAAGAAAGCGGCCGGCAAGATGCTGCAAATGGGTACTTTGTTCCTGGCCGTGGGCACTTTATTAAGCTTGCCTTTAACAGCGTCCATTGAACTGACGGCTTCATGGCGCCATGTGCTCCATGCCGGCATATTAAAAAGCTTTATCGTACATACAGCTTTTGGGCATATATGGCTGATACAGATTGCTCTGTTGCTATGCCTGGCTGCTTTGGCATTTTTTCATTCAAAAACGAAAAACCCTGCTTTGTTTTTTGCAGCACTCGTTCCCGCGCTTGGATGGGTGCTCACCAAAGCGTTGATTGGCCATGCTGCTTCAGCCCCGCATCCCGTATGGCAGGTGGCGCTGGATTTTCTCCATTTGCTTTCGGCAGAAATCTGGATTGGCAGCCTGGCCATGTTCGCCGTTTTTATGCCATTGGCGAGGCATGAGGATACAAAGCCGCTTTACTTCCGGATGATCAGAGCATTTTCAAAATGGGGCATTGCCCTTGTCGTTGTGCTCGCTGTGACAGGCGTTTCGGGCAGCATTACCTATGTGCCAAACTTGCGGTCACTCGCAACGACCTATTATGGGAAAGTGCTGTCTGCTAAAATCCTTTTGCTTCTCGTTATGGTCATGCTTGCCGCGTTGAATTTTTGGAACGGAAGGCGGAGCAGGAAAAAAGGGCTTTTTGCCTCCGTTTGGGGTGAACTGGCAACAGGGCTTGCCGTGCTCGTCCTCTCTGTCATTTTGACGAACTTGCCGACTGCAATGGCGGAACCCGGGCCGTTCAAAGAAACCAAAACTGTCCATCAACAAGAAGTGACATTTTCGGCCACTCCGAATGTGATAGGGGAAAATACATTTACATTGTCGCTGAAAGACCGCAATGGACGTCCGATTGGGCACATCGAGCAAGTGACATTAACTTTTACTTCGCTTGAAATGGAAATGGGCAGCGAGTCGAAAGTATTGAAAAAAGTCAAAGACGGTTACTACCGCGCAAAAGGTATGGATTTCAATATGGCAGGCCACTGGAATGTGCATGTCCACGTTTTGAAAAAAGACTTGAATACCATTGACACGGATTTCTCTGTTCATGTTGGCAGCCAGCCTGATTGAGGGGAAAGACGGAGTTCAAAAAGCGGTTCCAATGAAAGGAGAAAATGAAGAATGTTGAAAAAGTTTGCCAGAGTCGTGCTGCCGGCATTTTTCGGTTTATTTCTGTTTGCAGGTGCAGCAAGTGCCCACGTAACCGTGAGCCCGGCCACATCCACAACCGGCGCATGGGAAACCTATACGATTAAAGTGCCGACAGAAAAAAATATTCCAACGACCAAAGTCACCATTAAAACACCAAAGGGCGTCGAAATTGAATCGTATGAGCCGGTGCCGGGGTGGACCTATTCGGCTGAAAAAGGATCAGACGGAAAAACCAAGAATTTTACTTTTAAGGCTGATGGAAAAGGCATTTTACCGGGCCAGTTCCAGCAGTTTACAATTGTTGCCGCAAACCCGGATCATGAGACCGAAATCGCCTGGGACGCGTACCAATATTACAAAGACGGCAGCATTGTCGAGTGGACGCAGGACAAAAACGGCGACAACCCTCATTCGATCACAAAAATAGTGAAGGGATCGGATACCGGCCAAGCCCAAACCCATGATACAACAACCAACAGTGGCAAAACATCCGGCTCTTCATCCAACACCCTGCCGCTTATCTTGTCAATCGTATCGGTTGTGCTGTCACTGGTTGCCTTGATCACAGCATTTCGAAAAAAATGAAAATGTGCGCCTGTCACCGCCCGGGTCGGCAGGCGCTTTTTTCACGGATTGTAAATGGCAGAATGCCGTAAAGCAAGAATTTCCCGCTATATATCACATATTTAAGTCCCGTTTCCGGTAAAACAATAAGTGCAGGCGGAAAAGGCGGCAATCAGCAGCAGTACAAGGAGAGCGTTAAGGGGGTTATGGCCGTCTCCGTTTACAATATCCTGATAAGAAAAGTATTTAAAAGGGCAAAGCACGTTGAGCGCGTACAGGTTGTCCGCCAAATTTGTCAATTCGTTGATGGCAAATGTTCCGAATTAGACGTAGGTATTGAAAAACGGACGTTTGTCCTATAAAATAAAACTGAAAAATAAGAAAAGGAGTGAGCGATTTGCCATTGGAACTGGTAATGGAAAAACAGGCCGGTTACAACGTGCATGACCGTTTGTTTAAGGAGCTGATCCAAAACTTTTTTAAGGAATTTATGGAAGCGTTCTTCCCGGATGTGTCAGCGGATCTTGACTACCGCCGGGTGAGGTTTTTGTCGCAGGAACAGTTTACGGACTTTCCGGGCGGCGAACAAAAACGGGTTGACATCCTTGCCGAGACGAAGGTAAAAGGCAAAGACACCGTGATTCTCATCCATGTAGAGCCCCAGTCGTATTACCAGAAACTTTTTCCTGAGCGACTATTTCGCTATTACATGATGATCAGCCTCAGGCACCGGAAACCAGTATTGCCGATTGCCGTATTCAGTTATGAGGAGAAAACAGAGACCCCCGATACGTACACCTTTGCCTTCCACAACATCGAAATTCTTCGTTTTCACTATTTATCCATTCATCTGATTAAGAAAAACTGGAGAGATTATATCCGGAGCAACAATCCCGTTGCCGCAGCATTGCTGAGTAAAATGGGGTATACAAAAAAAGAGCGGGTGCAGGTCAAACTGGAGTTTCTGCGGATGCTGGCCCGGATGGAACTCGACCCTGCAAAAATGAGGCTGTTATATGGTTTCTTTGATTTTTATTTAAAACTGAATGAAAAAGAGGAGGCGGAAGTAATGGAAAACATTAAAATGCTGGATCCGGATGAAGCAGAGCAAGTATTGAAGCTGCCGAATTCTTACTTTGACCGCGGGTATAGGAAGGGAAAAGAAGAAGGAAGGGAAGAAGGAAGAGAAGAAGGAAGAGAAGAAGGTGAAGAAAAGTTAAAAAGATTTATTGCCAACTTGTTAAAAAATCAAGTGGATTTGAAGATCATTGCCCAAGCATCCGGCTTGAGTGAAGAGGAGATCCTGAAAATCAAAAGGCAGATAGAGGGGGGAAAGCATTGAGCCCGGTTTGTGACGAAGCAGAACAAGTAATAAAGCTGCCGAATTCTTACTTTGACCGCGGGTATAGGAAGGGAAAAGAAGAAGGTGAAGAAAAGTTAAAAAGATTTATTGCCAACTTGTTAAAAAATCAAGTGGATTTGAAGATCATTGCCCAAGCATCCGGCTTGAGTGAAGAGGAGATCCTGAAAATCAAAAGGCAGATAGAGGGGGGAAAGCATTGAGCCCGGTTTGTGACGAAGCAGAACAAGTAATAAAGCTGCTGAATTCTTACTTTGACCGCGGGTATAGGAAGGGAAAAAAGGAAGGAAGAGAAGAATTGTTACAAACGATTCCAACTGCCATCAAAATGTTGCAGGAAGGTATGGATCTTCAATTCATTGTGGAAAAAACCGGACTGAGCCGGCCGGAAGTGGAAAAAATAAAACAGCAATTGGAGCATTCGTAAGATGGGAGTCAGGCTTCCAGGTTTAGATGAAAAAGAAGTTGTCTTAGATTTGCCGAATTCCTATTTTGCCCGCGGGTATAAAAATCAGTTATCATGTAAAACGGGCTGTTTCTTGCGGGAGGCACCCGTTACTTTTCCATGTCCGGAGCTTAAGCCCCCGTGCATTTTTTCAAAAGTCGGGCCGGCGCTTATAGAAGCAGTTCTTGAAACAAAGAAAATTCCATTGTGGTTCGGTTCAATAAATGGGTTGAATTTTTTCGCGCGATCTATTATACTGTCTGTAACCGGTTACACAGGAAAGGTGAGGCATTTGGCAACGATCAGAGATGTGGCAAGTGAAGCGGGTGTGTCGGTGGCGACGGTATCCCGCGTGCTGAACGGAAAGGGATATGTCAATGAAAATACCCGGAAGGCAGTTGAGGCTGCCATCCGGAAATTAGCGTACAAACCAAACGAAGTGGCCCGTTCACTTTATCACCATCAATCGAAGCTGATCGGTCTTGTTATCCCGGATATTACAAACCCTTTTTTCCCCGAGATTGCCAGGGGCGTGGAGGATTTCTTCCAGGAAGAAGGGTACCATGTCATGATTGGCAATAGTGATGAAAGCCGTGAGAAGGAAGTGAATTATATAGAAGCCTTTTCACAGCATAATGTGATGGGGATTATCAGTACATCAAGCGATGACATCTCACAGTGGGCCGGTTTGGACATTCCTGTTGTATTGCTAGACCGAATTCAGGATGACTTTCCTTCCGTTTGCGCGGATCAGGAAGCTGGGGGAAAATTGGCTGCGCAAATTTTGCTCGAACGGGGAAGCCGCAATATCACACTGATGAGAGGACCGCATCATTTGCGCACTGCCCAGGAAAGGTTTTTGGCGGCGTTAACTGAACTTGGCCGGTCCAGTGCAAGGTTTCAAGTATTGAACACCGCGTTTTCGTATCATCATGCCCTTGAAACAGCAAAGCAGCTGTTTGACTGTTACCCGGATACAGATGGAATCATTGCAGCCAATGATATGGTGGCTGCAGCTGTCTTGCGGGAGGCATTGGCAAGAGGGAAAAAAATTCCCGATGAACTGCAAATCATCGGCTTTGACGATATTCCCATCAGCCAGCTTGTATACCCTGCGCTTTCTACCATTCATCAGCCGGCTTATGAGATGGGAATGGAAGCTGCCAAACTTTTGCTAGATTGTATGCATCAACAGACAAATTTGAAAAAGAAGATCAAACTCCCGATTGCATTTAAAGACAGGGAAACAACAAGAAAGGCAGGCGGATAAAATGGTGCAAATTACAGTGGTCGGAAGCATCTCAATGGATCTTGTCGTGACGGCTGACAGAAGGCCACAGGCAGGAGAAACCATTTTGGGGCACTCATTTAAGACGGTGCCAGGAGGAAAGGGAGCAAATCAGGCCGTTGCTGCGGCAAGGCTTGGGGCAAAGGTAAACATGGTTGGCTGTGTTGGGGATGATGCGTATGGCACGGCCTTAATTGAAAATTTGCGTCAAAATCATGTTTCTGTACAATATGTGGAACCGGTTACACATTGCGGTTCCGGCACCGCGCATATTACGTTGGCGGAAGGGGACAACAGTATTATTTTTGTCAAAGGAGCAAACGATTTTGTCACACCGGATTATGTGAAAAAGGCAAAAGAAGCGTTTGAAGGCTCTTCTATTGTCTTAATCCAGCAGGAAATCCCGTACGAAACAGTTGAATATGTCGCGAAACTTTGCGAAAAAAACCAGATTCCGCTCTTGTTAAACCCTGCGCCGGCGCGAAAAATTTCCCCAGCGATTCTTGAAAAAACGGCATACTTGACGCCAAATGAGCATGAGTGCAATGTCCTTTTCAACGGGATAGGCAGGTCCGAAGCGCTAAAACGACATCCAAACCGGTTAATCATTACAGAAGGGAAGAACGGGGCAAGATTTTATGACGGAAGAGAAGAGATTGTCGTGCCAAGTTTTCCGGTTAAAACAGTGGATACCACCGGCGCCGGTGATACTTTTAATGCCGCATTTGCAGTGGCCGTTGCAGAAGGGAAAGAAATAAAAGAAGCGCTTTTGTTTGCAAACCGTGCTGCCTCGTTGTCGGTGACAAAATTCGGGGCACAGGGCGGCATGCCCACCCGCGAAGAAGTAGACGGGAGGAAAGAATGATGAAAAAGCACGGAATGCTGAACAGCTCGATTACAAAAGTCTTGGCAGACCTGGGACATACAGATTGGCTTGTGATTGCCGATGCCGGGCTGCCGGTTCCTAAAGGCGTGCCAAAAATTGACCTTGCATTAACTCCGGGAACCCCTTCGTTTAAAAGTGTGGTCAAGGCTGTCTGTGATGACATGGTGATAGAAAAAGCCATTGCGGCAGAAGAAGTGAAAGACGGAAACCCGGGCCAGCTGGCGTTTTTAAATGAACAATTTCCGAATTTGATAGAATTCGTTCCACATGAGGATTTCAAAAAAATGACAGAAAAAGCAAAAGCGGTTATCCGTACCGGGGAAATGACGGCTTATTCAAATTGCATTTTACAGGCGGGTGTCTTTTTCTAAGAATGCAGCTGTTTTAGAACAAAGTAAAGGATGCCAGAAATAAAGGGAGGGAACCCGATGCAAATTGAAATGCATGACATCTATAAATCTTTTGGTGCCAATAAGGTGCTTGAAGGGGTAAATTTTTCGCTGTTGCCCGGCGAGGTCCATGCATTAATGGGGGAAAATGGTGCTGGAAAATCAACTTTAATGAATATTTTAACAGGCCTCCATCAAAAAGATAAAGGCAAAATTATTATGAATGGCAAAGAAACATTTTTTCAAAATCCAAAAGAGGCGGAACAGGCCGGCATTGCATTTATCCATCAGGAATTAAATATTTGGCCGGAAATGACTGTCCTTGAAAATTTATATATTGGAAGAGAAATAACACGTCCCTTTGGTGTTTTAAAAACGAAGGAAATGAAAGCGCTAGCAAAAGGCGTATTCGATCGTTTAAACATTTCTTTGCCATTTGACCGGCTGGCCGGTGCCTGTTCGGTAGGCGAACAACAAATGATTGAAATTGCGAAAGCCTTGCTTACAGATGCTGAAGTCATGATTATGGATGAACCAACGGCTGCTTTAACCGACCGTGAGATTCAATCTTTATTTTCTGTCATCGAATCACTGAAAAAGAATCATGTTTCGATTGTCTATATTTCTCACAGAATGGATGAAATTTTTCAAATCAGCGACAGGATTACAGTGATGCGGGATGGTAAAACAGTCGATACAAAACGGACGAAAGATACCGGTTATCAGGAAGTCGTTAGAAAAATGGTGGGCCGTGATTTAGAAGAGCAATTTCCACAAAGAACAGCCGCCAAGGAAATACGATTTTAGAAGTCCGCCATTTTTCCAGCCGGCAAAAATTCAAGGACATCAATTTTTCGGTCCGGTCCGGGGAAATCCTTGGGGTTGCAGGGTTAATAAAAGTAACTTTTATCAAGAAAGGAGTGAGAAATGCTTCCCAAAATATGGTGAAAATTTAAGATATTTATGCTAGAATATGTATGTAAGCGTGTAACTAAGTATAGGGGGAATAAACTAAGTATAGGGGGAATAAAATTGAAAAGAATTTTAGCAGTGGTTTTAATTTTTTCTTTGTTTGAGGTAATTGCGATGTTACAGACTCCTTGTAGCCCAAGGGTTTGAAAAAAGGATAAAAAAATTTTCCCCCTAAAAAGAGGGGGAAACAAGCAAAAATGATAAAAAAATAAGGAGTGGACAAAAATTCCACCCCACTGAAACAAAAACAGGTGAACCCGTTTCCCCAGTAGGTTAAAATAGTTTTAGGACTAACATCTTAACACTGGGAGTTAACACTGGGAGGTTCACCTGTATGGCTATTATACCACAAATGAGTCTGTTTACATGGAAAGAAATTGAGATTCTTGGAGATTTAGACCGTCTTCGCCTTGTACTGGACTACATGCCTGATGAAGCGTTCATGCAAAGCCTTGAAAAGAAAAGGGGGAAGGGCCGTAATGACTACCCCGTTCGTGCCATGTGGAATTCTATCTTGGCAGGCATTGTATTTCAACATGAAAGCATTGAGAAATTACGCCGTGAACTCTCCCGTAATGGCCAATTAAGGGAGATGTGTGGCTTTGAAGGGCAGGTTCCAACTTCATATGCCTATACGCGCTTTCTAAAATCCCTAATCCGTGACGAAGAAATGATGGATAAAATGTTTGAGACTTTGGTAGAACAGCTCCTGGAACGGTTGCCGGATTTTGGTAAACGCTTGGCAATCGACAGCAAGGCGATCTCATCGTTTTCTAAACATCCGAACAAGCATGAAACCAAGGATGGCCGCCGGGATCTGGATGCAAATCATAGCCAGAAGGTTTACAGTGGTGTGACAAAAGAAGGCAACCCATGGCAAAAAGTTGTGAAATGGTTTGGCTACAAACTGCATCTGGTGGTGGATGCAACCTACGAGTTACCGGTAACATTCAAGGTTACAAAAGCGTCTGAGTCAGACATTACGGAAGGGCATAAACTCTTAGAGCAAATGGAAGAAAAGCAGCCAAAGCTTCTGAAAACAGCGGAAACGATGGCGGGAGACCGGGGTTATGATGACACGAAGCTGATTACGAAACTCTGGGATACGTATAAGATTAAGCCCATCATTGATATTCGCAATATGTGGAAAGACCCCGACAAAACACGATTACTCCCGGGAAAGGAAAACGTCGTTTATAACTACAAAGGAACCGTATCCTGCGTATGCCCTGAAACAGGTAAACAACGGGAAATGTGCAACGGGGGATTTGAGAAAGACCGCCAGAAACTAAAAAAACTTTGCCCGGCGAAACAAATGGGAGTGACATGTGAAGGCAAGGCTCAATGCCCCGTGGCACAAGGGCTCCGTATCTCATTATCTGAAGACAGGCGTATTTTTACACCCATTGATCGATCGAGCTATAAGTGGAAAAAAGAATACAACAGACGTACAGCTGTAGAGCGCGTGAACAGCCGGCTTGATACTTCTTTCGGCTTTGAACTTCATACAATTCGGGGAATGGCTAAAATGAAGCTGCGTTGTGGACTGGCACTCTGTGTCATGTTAGCCATGGCCTTAGGCCGGATCAAAGAGAACCAGGCTGAAAAAATGAGAAGCCTCGTTTCTTAACTTATCCACATAAAGGAAATCAATTTCAAAAAAAGCGCTTGTGGATCATTGGATTCGTGCGCCTTTTTTTAGATACATTTCTATATTTTTTCAACAATTATCTGATAACAGTACATTTTTTAAGCGTGTAAAATTGACTTTATAGTGAAAATGGGCATATATTTATCTGACAATATTATATTTCTGGTGGTGTTCTATTTGCATTGAAAGAAAAATTGTTAACATCGCAAAAAGCTCTTGTTTTGTTTTTCATTAGGAAGTTTATCCACAAAAGCAGCAACAACTGAAAAGGATTCAATAAAGACAGCATCTGAACTTCAAAATAAGTTAACATCGTATTTAAAAACAGCTAATCCAAAAACAGATGGTGAAGTAGAGAAAGTAGTTTCGGATTTTTATAAAGACAATAACGTTGATAAAAAGATTACCTCTTCTTTTGATAACACGGGCTTACCTAATATTGAATATAGTGAAGGAACATCAGAAAATAATGCAATAAACATAGACAAATATATTGATGAAAATGTTGATAAGGGTAATTTTGTTGAAAAAAAAGTAAATGATAATGTTTCAGTCATTTTTACAAACAGTCCTGTTTATTTTATTGAAAGTACTGAAGAAACGTTAACATTGCCTAATACAAATAAAAATGGGGTAATGAGATTAGCTGCTTCTAGATACAAAAATACAAAAACAGTTACACATAGGTATACAGCTAAAAGCTGGGTTGGTTTAACGTTATTCAAACTTGGAGTCAAGGGTTATTTCTCTTATAATGGCTCAAAAGTTAAACCTCATTTAAATGATGCTTGGTATACAAGAGGGACATTATCAATATGGCAAGTATCTGGTTGGCACAAAGGTACCTATACAAAAGGGAGCAACTATGCGGAAGTATACGGAAGAGGGAATTTTCATTACGGCTTCGAAGTTAAAGGTGTAGGATTAGTAATTCAAGATAAATATTTTAAAGTGTATTTATCTTCAAATGCCAAGGGAAAAGTTTCAAAACATACTACAATTCGTTAAGAGGTGTGTTATTTTGAAAAAGTTCTTTATTTCTAAGAGTTTTGTTATTACATTCATTATTACTTTGTTTTTATTTAGTACTCAATTTGTATTAGTTAATGTTACCGGGACAGAAATTTTTAATCTTTTTGCTACATCCTTTATTGTTTCGATAATAGTTTCATTGATTATTAAGTTGTTTAAAAAAAATAATGTGAAAACGCAAAACTAATTTTATAAACCCCTCTATTTCAAAACAAGGGGAAAGGCAAAACTGCTTATATTCCTTTATTTTGCTTTCTAAGCTGTTTTAAGGTGTGTATTTCCCCTTGTTTTCTATAAAAAAACATGATACAGGCAGACTTTTAAGCGAATAAGCTCTATTTAGGGCTTGCTGAATAAGCAAAAGTCCTAGACTTGGTAAGGATACTGACAGCTTTGGCCGAACTTTAAATGCAAGGGTTTTATAAAAAATGCAGGAAAAACTTTGCACTCTAAAGCTGATTCAACATACAGAGAGGACAGAATAAAGCATTTTCGCAGATGCATTCTCCTATGATATTGAGGTAGAGCTTGCTGACAAATCAGATACAAGCCATAATCGGATTCGTTCAGCAAGCCCTATTTAGAGCGTCCTATCTCCTTTAATTTTTCAATCAATTCCTGCATGGTCATTTTTCCGGTCAGTACGGTCATTACATTTTTCATATCTTCCTCGTCATGTCCATGCCTGATAAATATAGGGAATGCCTGGCATACTCTAAGGCTTCTTTCAGGACTTTGGGATCCTTTATGGGATCTTTCATAGGATTTCCTCCATCTTTCCAATAATGAGCTCTCTCAGGTACGCAGACAGCTTCATATCGCCTCGATCGTCTTCAATTACTTTCCAATATTCTTCTGGTAAGGTGATGGATACCGGCCTGCAAAATATGACGGCAACCGTGCTGATCTTAATCGGTGCCGGCGCCATTGCCGGGCTCATTTCTGCTTCCAATCTTTCGACTGAGGTGGTGGCACTGATTAAAGCATCCGGCATCTCGGGGACGTTCCTGGCGCCCATTTCCGGCATTTTGATGGCGGCAGCTACAGCTTCCACATCAACAGGGGTCATCCTGGCAACCGGTTCGTTCAGCAAAGCTATTCTGGACATTGGGACTGCTCCGATTGCAGCTGCGGCAATGGTTCATACCGGTGCTACAGTCATTGACCAGCTGCCGCAGGGAAATTACTTTCATGTCACAGGCAGCAGCATGAATATGTCCATAAAAGAAAGAATGAGCGTCGTTCCGTACGAGGCACTTGTCGGGGGAACGATGGCGATTGTGGCAACCGTTTTATACGGATTTCTATTTTAATGGGGTGAGATGATGAAAAATCCAGTTTTTTTATTAGCGCCGGATTCGTTTAAAGAGAGCATGACGGCAAAAGAGGTATGTGCCGCAATGGAAGCAGGGATTAAAAAAGCGATCCCGGATGCTGTTTGCATTCAGGTTCCAATGGCGGACGGCGGGGAAGGAACGGTTCAATCGCTGGTGGATGCAACAGGCGGAACGATTTACCAGCAAACCGTCACAGGGCCGCTCGGACATCCGGTCACGGTCAGGTACGGGATTCTCGGAGACGGGGAAACGGCAGTAATTGAAATGGCATCTGCAAGCGGCATTCATTTGGTTACAAAAGAAACGAAAAATCCGTTGGTTACCACAACCTACGGCACCGGAGAACTGATTAAAGCCTGTCTGGACAAAAAAGTAAAACAGATTCTGATCGGCATTGGCGGCAGTGCCACAAACGACGGGGGCGCCGGGATGGCACAGGCGCTCGGTGTAAAATTTTTAGATGAAAGGGGCAGGATGCTTCCGTTTGGCGGCGGTGCACTCGGAGATTTGGCGGAAATTGATTTGGGCGGCCTTGATCCGCGCTTGAAAGAGGTGCAAATTTTTGTCGCATCGGATGTTACCAATCCTTTATGCGGGGAAAACGGCGCTTCCCATGTATTCGGGCCGCAAAAAGGCGCGACGAAAGAAATGGTTGCGCTCTTGGATGCCAACCTTTCGCATTATGCCGCCATCATCAAAGAACAGCTTGGCAAAGATGTTGCTGAGGTCCCAGGGGCAGGGGCTGCAGGCGGCCTCGGTGCCGGTCTGATGGTGTTCACGGATGCCGTGTTAAAAAGCGGCATCGAGCTTGTCGTGGAATACACCGGATTGGAGCAAAAAGTAAAAGATGCTGATATCGTTTTGACCGGCGAAGGCAGCATCGATTTCCAGACGCAGTTCGGGAAGACCCCTTATGGCGTGGCCAGGGCAGCAAAAAAACATGGGAAACCCGTAATTGCCGTTGCCGGTTATGTCGGGGAACAAATTGATGTTTTATATGAAAAAGGCATTGATGCGATCTTTGGCATCCTGCCCCGCCCGATGGCGCTTGAAGACGCTTTGCAAACGGGTGCTGCCAATATTGAGAGAACATGCGAAAATATCGCGCGGCTTTTGGTGCTGGCGAAACAGTAGAGGGCGTATCATATTTTCACGAAACGGCAGCAAGCCGTTAACTGTGATTAGATGCCCATGCCGCAGTGAATACGGCACCACCAGAAAAACGAAAATCAGCCGGCGTATATTTTCAGGATAGACGCCCTGGTGATGCAAACCAATGGATGCCGTTAAAAATTCCGGTACAGGACGTTAGCCATTTGTGCAAGCTAAACCGCCATACAAAGCCGCAAACGAGCGCAGACCGCAAAAAGGCTGCGCTTTTCATCTGCGCAGCAACCGGTATGCCAGTTCGAACAGATCAAACAGCTGAAACGGATTTTTTCCTGTCAACTCTTTAAAATTTTTATGGAAGAATGTTTGTCTGACTGGATTAAAATAAAAGTCCGCTTTTTATGGAATTTTATCTTATTTTAACGCGATATCCATGAGGTGTAAGCGTATTAATTACTATTTATATATAATAATATTACTATGTATTTGTGGTAAACGATATTCAAAGGAAAATTTGCAAGGGAGTGGAAGAAATGAAAGCAGCAGTATGGCACGGAGAAAAAGATATTCGTGTAGAAGATGTTGAATTGCGCCCGTTAAAAGAGAATGAAGTGAAAGTAAAAGTAGCATGGGCCGGGATTTGCGGCAGTGACTTGCATGAATACCAGGAAGGGCCGGTATTTATTCCTGTTGGCGAAGAAAATGAATTTACCGGTGAAAAAGCGCCGCTCACGATGGGGCATGAATTTGCCGGTGTGATTGAAGAAGTCGGATCAAAAGTTACCAAGTATAAAGCAGGCGACAGGGTTGTTATTAACCCGACGATTACCCGCGGAATCAAACCGGATGAATTCGATCGTTATGACGGCTACGCTTTTATTGGATTACATAGCAATGGCGGATTTGCGGCATACGCCAACATTCCAGAAAATAATATTTACCGCGTGCCGGATTCCTTGTCTTTGGAGGAAGCTGCATTAGTTGAGCCTAGCGCGGTTGCTGTACAGGCTGTGAAAGATAGTGGTTTAAGATTTGGCGATACGGTTGCGATTTTTGGTGCAGGCCCGATCGGATTATTGACCATTGTTGCAGCACGTGCGGCAGGTGCAAGCCGGATTGTCGTGGCGGATTTGTCGCAACCTCGTCTGGACCTGGCGAAAAAAGCAGGCGCGACCGACATTATTAACTCCGGGGAAAAAGATGCCGTCCAAACCATCCGTGATCTTGTTCCGGGCGGCGTAGATGTATCCTTTGAAGTGGCCGGCGTTGCTCCGACTTTCAAACAAGCACTTGATGCAACGAAAGCACGCGGGATTGTCGATGTCATTTCTATCTTTGCACGCCCGATAGAATGGAACCCGATGCAGTTAACGAATACAGGTGTTAGCGTTACAGCATCGATTGTTTACACGAAGAAAACATTCCAACAAACGATTAACCTGATTGCATCCGGCCAATTGAAACCGCAAGACGTCGTTACCAGCCATATCCAATTGGAAGAAATCGTTGAAAAAGGCTTCGAAGCTTTGACAAAAGACAAATCCCAGGCGAAAATTTTGGTTAAATTGAGCGGGGAGAATTAACCTTTTAAGAAGAGGCCGGCCCGGGCTGATTCCGGGCCGGCCTCTTTTCTTTGCAAGAGGAAATCACAACCTTTTTGCGGGGCGCATAGGCTAATGTGGAAAACCGTTAATTATCCAAACAGAGGAGTGGCGGGATATGGCTAGAAAAGTGTTGCATTATTTTGCAGGCGGCAATACCGGGAAAGGGTTTGCGCATTATTTGGATTCAAGTTTGCAGGGTTTGGATCGCGTGTTTATTTTAAATGGCAGGACAGGGAAATCATACATCATGGAAAAACTGGCGGAAGCGTGGAAGCAAAAAGGTTATGATCTTGAACTGATTCATTGCCCGTCTGCCCCTGATTCGCTGGATGGCCTGATGATTCCAGGATTAAAAACAGGAGTGGTGGATGGGAATGCGCCGTATGCGATTGAACCGAAAGCAAATGGATCGGTTATGATCCTGGAGGACGCATTGGACGCCAAATATGAAAAAGAGGTATTACAGCTGAATCGCCGTATACAGGAAGCCTATCAATCTGCGTACAAATCGTTTGCGGAAAGTTTGCGCCATCATGATGACTTGGAGGCCATTTACTTAAAAGAAATGGATTTTGAAAAGGCAGGCCAGGTGACACAGCAGCTGATTGAAAAGCTATTTGGCGGGAAAACCGGGGGCGGGAGCGCAACGGTATACCACCGTTTTCTCGGGGCAGCCACACCAAACGGAGCAGTTGACTTTATCCCAAATCTGACGGAGGGGCTATCGAAACGCTATTTTATAAAGGGGCGGGCCGGAACCGGCAAATCCACAATGCTGAAAAAAATTGCGGCCAAAGCGTCAGAAAAAGGATTCACGACTGAGATTTACCATTGCGGATTTGATCCAAACAGCCTTGATATGGTCATCGTCAGGGAACTCGGGTTTTGCATTTTTGACAGCACCGATCCGCACGAATATTTCCCTGAGCGAAATGGGGACGAAGTGATAGATATGTACGCGGCTGCGGTGACGCCGGGTACGGATGAAAAATACGCAAACGAAATTCAAGCTGCCCATAAGCGGTACAAAGACAAAATGAAAGAAGGGACCGCCTGGCTGCACGAGGCAAAAGTGCTGAACGATAAACTGGAAATGTACTATGATGAGGCACTGGACTTCGCAAAAGCGGACCAGATCTATCTCAAGATCAATCAAGGTATCCAGGAAGCTGAACGCCTGCAAACGCAATCGTGATAAAATGGGATGCCGCCGGGAAATGCGGCATTTTTTTGAGGAAATGTAAGGCATTGCGGGGTTTTTCGGGAAGGCCCGTGTTTTTCAAAGTAGATTCTCATGCCCAGTGAACGCGGCACCAGCAGAAGAATGAAAATCAGCCTGTGCAATTTTCCAGGATAGTAAGGAAAGGCATCACGCGATTCCCCAGGTACCGATTTGCCTCCATAAGGCAACATATGATTCCCCACGGGGCTATCGTCTTGTTGAAAAACATTACGGTTTCCCGGTTTCCAGCGTAAAAGGGAAAAAGAAAGACCCGAATCGTTTTCCGGAGACGCTCCCCCTTTCGTATTGAAATCCAAAACACACTATGGTAGGATACTATATGTAGTTAGTTGTCTAGGAAATCAATACTAAATATGGTGTTTTGGGGGTGGCAGATCTGTCTGAAAGGGAATCCAGTTTAAATCCGGGCTGCCTACAAAACTGTTCGGCTGTATTGCCCATCAGAAGGGCCAGAAGCACAAGCCAGGCCTGCCATAACTTGATGTTTCGGAGGGCGGAATTTTTGCCGTTTTGGCCGCCGTTTATTCCGCGATTGAACGGGTTGGTCGGGCAAGGATGTTGCGGAAATTTTAAGCCGCTACGCCGCAGCCTTTTTTCATTGAAAATGCATGATGTGCCACCTATTTTTTCATGCCCAAAACCGGTGCGTTAGAAAGGAGAACCAGTAAAATGATGACAAAAAATGAACAAGAAACCAGTGGCGTTTTTCCCCTGCATGCCTTAAATGAGATTGTGTTTTCCCGTAATCATGATTTAATACAAGAAAATGCAAATATGGATGGCTCTTCACCAATGGGGCAAATGTCAAAAATCTCTTCTGAAGTCAGCAAAAGTTATGCAAAGCAAATGTTGCTTAGCAAAGAGGTCGTAAAGGCGATTGATGACAATTTTATTTACCCCCATGACCTTGATTTTATGGTAACGGGTACGACCACATGTTGCCAGATTCCGCTGGGCAGGGTATTAAAGGGCGGATTTAATACCGGACATGGGTATATGCGTGAACCGAAAGACATTGGCAGCGCGATGGCTTTAGCAGCGATTATTTTCCAAGCCAATCAAAATATGCAGCATGGCGGGCAAAGTTTTCCGATGTTTGATTATGATCTTGCTCCTTACATAGAGAAAACCTTCCATAAAAATAGAAAACGTTTGAAAACCTATGCCACCAGCTATACAGACGAAGAGCTTGAGGCATTAGCCTGGGAAGAAACCGACCGGGATGCGTACCAGGCATGTGAAGCTTTTATCCATAATTGCAATTCGATGCATTCCCGCGGGGGAGGGCAGGTCCCGTTTGTATCTATTAATTACGGTACCGATACGTCCAAAGCCGGGCGATTGCTCATAAAAAATATGTTGTTGGCAACGAAAGCCGGGCTCGGGAAAGGGGAGACACCGATTTTTCCCATTCAAATTTTTAAAATGAAAAAAGGGATCAATTTTGAACCCGGGGAACCAAATTATGACTTATACCAATTAGCACTTGAAACGACGGCAAAACGTTTATTTCCGAACTTTAGCTTTATAGATTCCACGTTTAATCGTCCCTATTATGACGGCACGCCGGAATCAGAAATTGCGTATATGGGCTGCCGCACCCGTGTGATGGCAAACCGCCATGGAAAAGAAAATAGTATCCGCCGCGGGAATTTGTCCTTTACTTCTATTAATCTTGTAAAAATAGCGCTGATTGCTAAAAATGAATGTGAATTTTTTAACATACTAGATCGTTATCTTCACCTTGCCATTCAACAATTGTTAGAACGGTTTCATTTCCAGGCAAAAAAGCAGGCGAAACATT
Organism: Weizmannia sp. FSL W8-0676; assembly: GCF_038593015.1. Lineage (NCBI taxonomy): Bacteria > Bacillati > Bacillota > Bacilli > Caryophanales > Bacillaceae > Heyndrickxia > Weizmannia sp. FSL W8-0676. Next base: position 2,798,261 of record NZ_CP151954.1, on the reverse strand, counting down.
TTCCTTTTTTGTACGGGGAAAATATTTGGCAGGATAGCGAAAATTTAAACCCGGATGATGAAGTAGGAGAAGTATTAAAACATGGCACATTAAGTGTTGGTTTTATTGGACTGGCTGAAGCACTGGTTGCACTGACAGGCAAACATCATGGGGAGTCTAATGATTCTTATCAATTAGGGTATCGTATCATTCAGCATATGCGGGAGAAAGTGGACAAAGCAAGTGAGACTTATGATTTAAACTTTTCCTTAATTGCAACGCCGGCAGAAGGGTTATCAGGGAAGTTTACGCGAAATGACCAAAAAGAGTTTGGAAAAATTCCCGGGGTGACGGACCGGTCCTATTATACGAACTCATTCCATATTCCGGTTTATTATCAAATCAAGGCGATTGATAAAATAAAAATTGAAGGTTCTTTTCATAAATTATGTAATGGCGGCCACATCACTTATATTGAGTGTGATGGGGATGTTTCAAAAAATGTCCGTGCTTTGGATCGATTGGTAAAAGCCATGGCGCAATATGATATTGGCTATGGTGCCATCAATCATCCCGTCGACCAGTGCGGCGTCTGCGGTTATTCGGGAATCATTGATAATGAGTGCCCGGTTTGCCATAATGCCGATGAAGGTAGGATTGGGCGCATTAGACGAATAACCGGTTACCTGGTTGGCGATATGAAAAGGTGGAATTCAGCCAAACGTGCAGAAGAGAGCGAAAGGGTGAAACATCAATGAGGGTCATGAATATCATCCACGATTCGGTTGTTGACGGTGAAGGTTTGCGAACCGTGATCTTTTTTGCAGGCTGTCCGCACTTTTGCAAGGGATGCCATAATCCGCGGAGTTGGAATATCCATAATGGGACAGAGATGCCGGTTGAAGATGTCGTTGCAGAAGTGGCCAGCAATCCATTAACAGATGTAACCTTTTCCGGCGGTGAACCCTTTTTTCAAGCGCAAGAAGTGTGCGAAGTGGCAAAACGATTAAAAGCACTGGGGAAAAACATTTGGGTTTACTCAGGCTATACATTTGAACAATTAATCGCTTCCGATGATCCTTGTAAACGGGAATTGCTGCGATATTGTGATGTGCTCGTTGATGGCCCGTTCCTATTGGCAGAGCGGGATTTAACCTTATCCTTTCGCGGGAGCAGAAATCAGCGGATTATTGATTTAACAACAAAGCGGGAAATGGAAAGATCATTTTAATCAAAGGCAAAAGTGGAGAGATGGTTGCCCATCTCTCCGCTTTTGCCGGTGTATAATCTAGCTTGTTCGGATGAATCATAGGATGGAAGATTTCTTTATAAACTATATCATCCGTTATCTTCTTCATCATTTTTCGCGGCGCATCTTTAGCAAGGCTGGTCGCGCTGCGGATGCGGGATTTTCCGAATACAGATGCTTGGTTGACCAACTTGGCAACGGGTTCAGAGTACATGAACGATAACCTGTATTTTATTGAGAAGCGGGATGGCTTCATTTCTCACTTTATCCTGCAACTGTTGAACAATTTGCTTGGCTGGTCGGCATGATGAAAAGGCCCGATTTCCCCCTGAAAGCAGCCCCTATATGATCAAGGTAAAACTGATCATTTCCAAATATGCTTCCCATACAATGGAGAACTACCTTGCCCTGTCATGATCACTGAACCGGTTTAGGAAAGCGGAGTAGTAGTTTAAAGACGCCTAAATGTCAGGTATAATAGATTGTGAAGATTTTCAATTCGCACTTAATTGGGATGGCAAAGGAGTGAAAATTGGCAGTTTCCGTATTTTGCGTACGATTCATTTATCATTGGAGGGAGGGCATCAGATGAAAAAATTTTTTGCTTTTCAAGTTATGATTGGCTTGATTTTAGGGGCCATAATAGGGGCAATTTTCCCTGATTTCGGGACGAAGTTGAGGCCGGTCGGGGATATGTTTATTCACCTGATCAAAATGATTGTCATTCCGATTGTGTTTACAACAATTGTCGTGGGGGCTTCCGGCGGAAACGGGAATATGAAAAAGATGGGTTCGTTGGGGCTGAAGACGCTCATTTGGTTTGAGCTGGTTACGACGCTTATTTTGGGCATCGGCCTGCTGCTTGTGAATCTCTTAAAACCCGGTGTTGGAGTGGATCTATCGCATCTGGCCAAAACAGATATTTCACAAGTAAAAGCAAACGCGTCCACAGTGGTTGATTTTAAAACGATGATTGTCAACATCATTCCAAACAATATTGTGAATGCAATGGACCAAAATAATTTACTGGCTGTTATTTTCTTTGCCATTCTATTCGGGGTGGCAGCCGGTGCAATCGGGAAAGCAGCCGAGCCGGCATTGAAATTTATGGAATCGACTTCGAAGGTGATGTTTAAATTGACACAGATGGTCATGGTTACCGCGCCGATCGGTGTTTTTGCCCTGATGGCGTCTTCCGTCGGCCAGTTTGGCATCAGTCTTTTCATTCCGATGGCCAAACTGATCGGGGTTGTCTATCTTGGACTGGCCATCGTCATATTCGGCCTGTTCCCGCTGATTGCCTGGATGTTCAAAATTCCTTATTTTAAAGTATTCCGGATGGTTTGGGACTTATTTCTGATCACTTTTTCAACGACAAGCACAGAAACAGTCCTTCCGCAGCTTATGGAGCGGATGGAAAAATTCGGATGTTCCAAACGTGTTGTCTCGTTCGTTATTCCTGCCGGGCTATCGTTAAATTGCGACGGCTCCACATTGTACCTGTCAGTTGCTTCTATTTTTATTGCCCAGGCATTCGGTATACCGATGAGCCTTGAACAGCAGCTGATTGTCATGGCGGTTTTGATCGCGACTTCAAAAGGCATTGCAGCTGTTCCAATGGGTTCCCTCGTTGTGCTTCTGGCTACGGCAACAGCCGTCGGACTGCCTGCTGAAGGTGTGGCTATTATTGCCGGGATTGACCGGGTGCTGGATATGGCACGCACGGCCTGCAATACACCGGGCCACTGCCTTGCCAGTATTGTTGTTTCCAAATGGGAAAAAGAGTTCCATCCAAATGAAGCATTCGCTGCTCGCCCGGAAACACAATCGGTTCGCCAGTCATAAGCGGGAATGGGGCATATGATGTCCCAAAAACCCCTCTATTTGGCTCATGCACTGATGATCCTGAATTTCATGAAACGCTTGTGTGAATAGTGGCTCAAATGAATGATCCTAAACAGCCAACTGTATCATGCTTACAAGGGGCTCCCATCAGCCGTTTCACGACTTTTGGGACAGCCCCTTTTTGGGATCGCAAACGTTTTAAAAAACATTCCTGTTTGAAAGGGAATACAAAAATTTCCATTTGCCGCTGTGAAGTATTATAATGGGGAAGAACTTCAAACCAAGGAGGAAAAAGAATGGTTGAACAGACAACACAAGAGAAAATTAACAGCGTTTTATGGCAAGCTGCCGATACGTTTAGAGGGAAAATTGATTCATCAACGTATAAAGATTACATATTAACCATGTTGTTCATTAAATATCTGAGTGATACGTATAAAGAGAAATTAGAAGAATATACAAAGCGCTATAATGGAGATGAACAACGCATTCAACGTGCACTATCGAGAGAACGTTTTGTATTGGACGAAACATCAACATTCGATTATTTATATAGCAAAAGAAATGATCCGGAAATCGGGGAGATCATCAACAAAGCATTGGAAAGAATTGAAAATGAAAACGCGGGGAAACTTCGTGGCGTCTTCCGCAATATTGATTTTAATTCAGAGGCGATTCTCGGGAAAGCAAAAGAACGGAATGCCATGCTCCGTTCATTATTAGAGGATTTTAATCAATTATCTCTAAGACCGTCGCAATTAGGAAATGGAGATATTGTAGGAAATGCTTATCAATATATGATCGGGCTTTTTGCTTCAGATGCAGGGAAAAAAGGCGGAGAATTTTATACGCCAGCCGAAGTTTCAGAACTTTTGGCACGATTGGTAAAACCACAAGAAAACGATCGTATTTATGACCCAACATGTGGTTCAGGTTCATTGCTGATTAAGGTTGCCAAACAAGTGCCAAGTAAAAAAGTGGCGATTTACGGTCAGGAACGGAATGGTGCAACACACTCATTAGCGTTAATGAATATGTACTTGCATGGCATTGATGATGCAAAAATTGAATGGGGCGATACATTAGCAAATCCGTTGCATTTGGAAGATGGCAAGTTAATGAAGTTCCAAGTCATTGTTGCGAATCCTCCATTTTCTTTAGACAAATGGGCCATGGGATTTGCCGGTGAAGGAAACACAGATAAAAAATTTAAAATGGAAGCAAGTCTTGACCCATATAGAAGATTTGAATGGGGCGTTCCGCCAAGTTCAAAAGGCGATTATGCGTTCGTTCAACATATGCTGTATTCATTAGCGGAAAACGGAAGAATGGCGACAATCCTGCCTCATGGTGTTCTTTTCAGAGGAGCGAGTGAAGGAAAAATCCGTAAGCAAATTATTGAGTTGAATCTGTTGGATGCTGTTATCGGGCTTCCGGAAGGGTTATTCTACGGTACTGGAATCCCTGCCTGTATTATGGTATTCCGAAAAGACCGTACACGAAAAGACGTGCTATTCATTGATGCTTCTGGTGAAGAACATTATGAAAAAGGCAAAAATCAAAATAAATTAAGAGAACAAGATATTGAAAAAATTGTGGAAACGTATGAGAAACGGGAAACGATTGATAAATACTCCTATGTCGCTACAATTGATGAAATTCGGGAAAACGACTATAACTTAAACATCCCTCGCTACGTCGATACCTTTGAAGAAGAAGAACCGGTCGATATGGAAGCGGTGAAAGAAAATATCGCCAATATTAAGAAAGAGATTCAAGAAGTAGAAGCGCAGATGGAAAAGTATTTGAAAGAGTTGGGGTTGTAGGTGGAAAAATGCAAGAATGGAAAGTATATGAATTTAAGGAACTCGTTAATTTGTCGAAGGAAAAATATAATCCTAAAAATGAGACTATGAATTTACCTTGCATTGAATTAGAACATATAGAAAGTGAAACAGGAAGGCTATTAGGTTATACTGATTCAATTGAACAACAAAGCATTAAAAATAAATTTAAAGCGAATGACATATTATATGGTAAGTTACGACCATATCTTAGAAAGTTTTATTTTCCAAATTTTGAAGGAGTTTGTTCATCAGAAATATGGGTACTTCAAAGCATTGAAGAAAAAATACACAATAAGTATTTATATTATTTAATTCAAACAAATAAATTTAATGAACATGCAAATAAATCAAGTGGAACTAAAATGCCGAGAGCTGATTGGAATTATATTTCTGAAATTACATTCCCAATTCCACCAATAAAAGAACAACAAAAAATTGCATCAATTCTCTCCACTTGGGACAAGGCAATTGAGCTAAAGGAAAAGCTAATTGAGCAGAAAAAACAGCAGAAAAAAGGATTAATGCAGAAGTTGTTGACGGGTGAAGTGAGATTGCCTGGGTTTAAAGGAAAATGGAAAGAAGTAAGAATAAAAGATTTAGGTACTTTAAAAGGAGGAAGTGCTTTTCCTGAAAAATATCAAAATGTAATAAGTGGTAAGTATCCGTTTTTCAAAGTATCTGATATGAATAATGAAGAAAATGAGAAGTATATGTTAAATGCAAATAATTATATTAACGAAGAGAGTGTCTCGGAAATAAAAGCAACCATCATTCCAAAAAATTCAATTATTTTTGCAAAAGTAGGAGCAGCGCTTTTATTGGAGAGAAAAAGAATACTTAAATATGATTCTTGTATTGACAACAATATGATGGCCTTAATTGTAAAGGAAAATATTGATTTTAACTACGTTTATTATTTGTTACTTAACATGAAATTAAGTAGATTCTCAAATGTAGGAGCCTTACCATCATTGAACTCAAATGATGTTTATAGTTTAAAATGCAGATTACCAATGGATTATGATGAACAGAAAGCTGTAGCGGAATTATTGTCTCTTTTTGATAAAGAAATAAATCTCTTACAGAATGAATTAATACAAATAAAACAACAAAAGAAAGGCCTTATGCAATTACTTCTTACAGGGAAAGTCCGAGTGAAGGTATAAACACCTTACTCTTCCCTTATTTTTTCAACAGGAGGCTTGAGGATGTCAAGGGAGAAGAGTTATGATGAGCGGTATATAAGCCAGGTTCCGGCCATTGAGGTGTTGCAGAAGTTAGGATATCAATACCTATCACCGGAAGAAACAGAAAGAATGCGGGGAAACCTGCATCATGTATTGTTGACAACCGTTTTAGAGGAAAAGCTAAAAAAATTGAATTCTTATGAGTATCAAGGTCAAACTTATCAATTTAGTGAATCCAATATTCGCCAAGCTATTCGTGATTTAGATGAGCCGCTGACCAATGGATTGGTTAAAACGAATGAAGTGATTTATGAAACGATTATGAACGGGAGAAGCTATACGGAGTTTTTGCCGGATGGATCGAAAAAATCGTTTACCATTCAATATATCGACTGGAACAACATCGAAAATAATGTCTTTCATGTAGTGGAAGAGTTTGAAGTGGAACGAATGGATGGGCGTGGAACTGTAAGGCCGGATATTGTGTTGTTTGTGAACGGGATTCCTTTTGCGGTCATTGAATGTAAAAAAGCGTCGATTTCTATGAATCAAGGAATCAGTCAAATGATTCGCAATCAGGGGAAAGATTACGCCCCACAATTATTTAAGTTTATTCAAATTGTGATGTCCACGAATAAAAATGAAACCAAATACGCAACATGCAATACTCTGAAAAAGTTTTGGTCTGTTTGGAAAGAAGAAAAAGAGGAATGGCTGCAGAACTGGCTGGATAAAACAGTGGAAGGCAGACTGCCAACCATGCAAGATAAGAACATCATTTCACTGTTTCACCCTGAGCGTTTGTTAGAGTTAACCCAGTTCTTTACCTTATTTGATAAAGACGTGAAAAAAGTAGCCCGTTATCAACAATACTTTGCCATTAAAGAAATTATAAAAACGATTGAAGAACGAGATGAAAACGGCAATCGTCAAAGCGGCGTGATTTGGCACACACAAGGTTCAGGTAAATCACTGACTATGGTGATGTTGGCCAAGTATATTTTATCTGAGCTGCGCGGTTACAATCCGAAAGTCATTGTTGTAACAGACCGGGTTGAATTGGATAAACAAATACATAAAACATTCAGCCATACAAGATTAAAAGCAAGTCGTGCAATTTCTGGAAGCCATTTGGTAGATTTAATCAATGATAACCATTCTGATATTGTTACGACCTTAGTTCATAAGTTTGGTACGGCGTCTTCCAAACAAAAGCCAATTGAATCAAGGGATATTTTTGTTTTAGTGGACGAATCACATCGGACTCAATATGGCGAGCTTCATCTAAAAATGAAGAAAGTATTCCCAAATGCTTGTTATCTCGGCTTTACAGGGACACCATTAATGAAAAAAGAAAAGAACACATTGATCAAATTTGGCAAACTCATACATAAATACACAATTGCCGATGGTGTTCGGGATAAAGCGATTGTTCCCCTTTTATATGAAGGAAAAATGGTCGAACAATCAGTGAATCAAAAGGCGATCGATCATCGTTTAGAAATGATTACACGCAATCTGAATGACAAGCAAAAAGAAGAAGTAAAGCAAAGATGGAGTAAATATGAAAAACTTGCTTCTTCGGAACAGAGAATTTATTTAATTGCGGAAGATATTAACAAACATTTTGTAGAAAACTATAAAACACAGGGAAGCCAATTCAAAGCGATGTTGGCCACTAATAGTAAAATTGAAGCGATACGCTATCTTGAGGCTTTCGAGGAACTTGGTGATTTGAATTGTGCCGTTGTCATATCCCCACCTGATCAACGGGAAGGACATGAAGTAGTCGATCAGGAATCGAAAGATAAAGTTCAGCGGTTTTGGAAGCGAATGATGGATCGCTACGGAACGCCTGAAAAATATGAGGACGCGATCAAAGATGAATTTGTAAACGGCGACGAACTGGATTTACTGATTGTCGTGGATAAATTGCTGACAGGTTTCGATGCGCCTAGAGCGACGGTGCTTTATGTCGATAAGCCAATGAAAGAACATACTCTATTACAAGCGATTGCCCGGGTCAATCGTCTTTATGAAGGAAAAGATTATGGTTTAATCATTGATTATCGTGGTCTATTGGATAAACTGGATGAAGCCATGCAGATGTATTCCGGTGCAGGTTTGGAAAACTTTGATCCGGAAGATTTAAAAGGAGCCATTTACGATGTGATAAGCATAATCGGATCATTACGGCAATATTATTCCGATCTATGGCAAATTTTTGCACCAATTAAGAACAAGAACGATAGAGAAGAGTATGAAGTATGGTTGGAGGACGAGGAGCGCAGAGAAGAGTTTTATGGCGTTTTAAGCAATTTTGGCAGAAATCTTGGGATTGCGTTAGAATCGGAGAAAATCTATAATACTTTACCACCTGAAGAACTTCAAAAGTACAAAAAGGATTTCAAGTTTTTCCAAGATTTGCGGAAAAGCGTGAAGCTGCGTTATTCGGATACCATTGACCATAAAGAGTATGAAGCGAAAATGCAGAAATTAATGGATAACTATATCGCTGCCGAGGAAGTTATCCGCATTACGAATCCTGTAGATATTTTAAACGCAAAAGCTTTTGAAGAGGAGTTGGAGCGTTTACAGTCAAAGAGAGCCAAAGCGGATGCGATTCGTACTCGTTTAACGAAGAGCGTTCATGCAAAGTGGGATGAAAATCCATCCTACTATAAAAAGTTTTCTGAGCGCATACAAGAGGCGATTCAAGAATACAAAGATAAACGCATTTCGGAAGCAGAGTATTTAAACCGAATGAAGGAGATCATGAATGATTATCGTCGCGGCGAATCATCAGAAAGATATCCTGAAGTAATAAAAGAAAACCGGAATGCACAGGCCTTTTACGGCGTAACGAAAGATATTTTGAGTGAAACAAAGGAAACGGCCGCAAGTTATGACACGAATACTCTTGGAGATTTAGCCTTAAAAATAGATGAAATCATTCAAGAACACCAAAAAGTCGATTGGCATGATAATGTAGAGATTCATAATCGAATTGCTCAAGAGTTGGATGATCTCCTCTTTGATTTTAAAGAAAAGCATAATTTGGATATCGACTTTGATACGATTGACAAAATCATTGAGCAAATTAAAACGGTTGCTTTAAGACGTTACTAAGGGCGGGAACAGCATGGAAAAGCATCAAATCGAGTACGCCAATAAAATCATTGACTTCGTCGTGAAGCGGAAAAAAGTAAAAAATGTAAACCTTAATATCAAACCGGATATGACGATTGAAGTCACTGCAAATGACAGAGTGCCGTTAGACTTTATTTGTGATTTTGTAAAAACGAAGGGTGCATGGATATTAAAGAATGTCAAGACATTTAAAGATGTTCAGCCATATAGGCATAGTGAAAGAGAATATGTAAGCGGCGAAACCTTTAAGTATTTAGGAAAGCAATATCGCTTACGGGTCATGCAAGAAGAGGAAGAGAAGGTGAAATATTTTCGGGGGTTTATCTATCTTTACGTTACAAATACAGAAAATGTTAATCGTAAAGCCAAACTAATTGATGAATGGTATCGTGAAAAAGCTCAAAAAACATTCAATGAATCCCTTGATAAAATGTTTCCATTGGTTCAAAAATATGGAGTCGAAAAGCCTAATATTGATTTGCGTTCAATGAAAGCACGATGGGGCTCAGCTTTAACAGATAAAAAAACAATCTTATTAAACACTGAGTTGATAAAAGCTCCAAAATACTGTATCGATTATGTTGTACTGCATGAGTTGATTCATTTTAAATACAACGACCATAGCGACAATTTTTATAAAATGCTGTATTCTCTAATGCCCGATTGGGAAAAGAGAAAGGCAATATTGGATGAAGAAGTAGTTAAAGACTTATAGAAGTGAACTACTCGGTATAAAACAACTAGATAAAACAACAGAAGGCAGTTCCGATGTATATTAACTAATTATGGAACTGCCTTTTTTCCGTCATTTAATCATGAATTTTTAGATTGCATTATGAGGAGAGTGTTCTAATTGAAAAAAGTTGTTTTAACTGGTAATGGCTTATCTGTTGGTTTAAATAGAGCATTTGCATTACAAAATATTACTCAGACTTTTTACAATAAATTAACCTCAGAACATCAAAAGTTTATTCAGCATCACATGGAAAGAATTCAAAAGGATGAGTATATTCAAGTTGATTTTGAAGAGGCTATCGCAAGTATAGAGCAAGTTCATGATGCACTAGATAGATATGTGAATTTTTTAATAAATGAGGAAGAAGGTAAAAAATATCTAGAATCGGAAGGCCTTGGCGTTGAAGAATTACAGAGTCATCTAACTAAAATAAAGGAAATAATCATTTCTTATACTTCTTCAATAGTTGAAATTATAGATGGAAATGTACACTGGGAACAAATAGGTGATAGACTATCAGGATTCATCAATTGGTTACAAGCAGAGCTTCAAGGTAATGATGAAATTGATTTATTTACTTTGAATTTTGACTTATTATTAGAAACTATTTTACTAAGAACTGTTGGAACTGATGAATTTACAGATTTTCATGTTAAACGTGGTAAAACTCCAGATGGTCATGATAAGTTTAACTTTGATCCACAGCAGACTTTAAATGATTTTGATTATAGAAGAATACGGCTTCACCATTTACATGGTTCTCTTTCATCATTTAAACGGCTTTCTGATGGGAGAATTTTTAAACTAAGAACTGAGGATATAAGATTATCTGATTTGTATAAAAAGTTAGATGCAAACGAGCTCTTCCCTTCCATAATTACAGGAGGATTTAAGAGTAAGTGTTTTTTGCAAGAAAAAAGTGCAGAGTATTGCAGTATATAAATTCGTTTATACCGCATAAAAATTCAATCTGAATTCTCGCTATTAAGGGCTTGACATGGAGCCTCTGCAGCCATGATTCTTTTGCCAAGCGGCCAGCTGTAACAGATTTGGCAAACCCAAACAGGTTATCATGGCTACCCCTCCATGTAAAGCCCCTCTGCATAACCATTTGCATAGAAATTTTGCACATCTCTGCACTTTAATTTTGCAATAAACAGCAAGGTTTTTTACGTGTTTCCTTTGAAATCCTTACACTTTATATTCGACAAAAGTAGCCAAAATCCTTGTCAAATCTGGAATTTTTGCTTATTCAGCAAGCCCTATATAAATTTTCAGTAAAAATCGGTGAATATAGTTCTCTTTGTTTTATATTATCTAATTTATTGATGATGTTGAGAATGATCCATTGGTATCTCCTGGCCAGGCTCTTGTCCTGGAGTTTGATTGATTTCTACAACCGTTTGTACTAATGCTGTAGCGACAATAACAATAGATATTATCCCAAATTACGAAAGTGCAGCGATTTGATAGCTAAAATCCATACACGTGGAAGTAAATGTAAAATATGGAATCCAAATCTATAATTTTGCCGTCGAGTTTTGGGAATCTGCTACTATTACAGAAATTGTTGATTCTTGCTCAATGGGTAGAAAGGAGCGAAGATTCATGAAATATTCAAAGGAGACATTACAAAAGAAATTTTCGTCTGTAAAAGCTTCACTTGAAATCGAAGGCTTAAAAGTAACAAAAGAAATTGAGGATCTAGTCATTGCAAAAGCAGCAGGAGAGATTTCTTTTGAACAGTTTAAACGTGAAGCAGTTAGGTTGGCAGGGAAACAGTGAATCGGTATGCTGCCCTTGGCCTCTGTTTCAATACTGTCTTTTAACCAAAAAAAATAATCCACCCTTGAGTTTATAGGCCACGGGTGGATTATTCTGCCTAAAACCGATCCCCCTTGAAGATCGTATCCGTATTATACACGATTACAATTGTATCACGAAATCAATAAAAATATTCTGAAATATCTACTATTTTATCGTGGTAGAAAAATGCAAGAGCATAAGGAATTTTTGCCCCCACCGAAGGTGTGGGATCAGGCAGTGCCTGATAAAACGATGGGTACAAAAAAAGACGATTCGCCCACAAATATCCCATTAAAATCCCACGTTTAGCCCACTAAAATCCCACAAATAGTCCACGCTTGTCCCACATTTAGTCCACTAATATATCCCCGTAATCTCATCACTATATACTGTTCCGAAACTTTTTAACAGAATGAAACATCCCTATCATTCAAATAAATGTTTGACTATCAAAAGGAAAGGGGTACAATATATTCAAATGAACATTTGAATATAAAGAGGTGACATTAATGAGCACCAAAGACACTTGCGAAATTTATTGTTATGACGAAGAAAAAGTGAATCGAATACAAGGCGAATTAGCTAAACACGATATAAGTAGTGTTGCCCTATTATTTAAAGCCATTGCAGATGAAAACAGAACAAAAATCGTTTTTTCACTTTGTCAGGATGACGAATTGTGTGTGTGTGATGTTGCCAACATTATTGGTTCTTCTGTCGCAACAGCTTCTCATCATTTACGGACTCTTCATAAACAAGGAATAGTGAAATATCGAAAAGAAGGAAAAATGGCATTTTATTCACTGGAAGATGAACATATTAAACAATTAATCACGATTGCTTTAGCCCATAAGAAAGAAGTGAAAGTGAATGTCTAATCAACAAACCTTACCATCTGAACAAGAAATGAAAACCTATCGCGTTCAAGGATTATCTTGTACAAATTGTGCAGCCAAATTTGAAAATAACGTGAAAAATTTAGAAGGTGTAAAGGACGCAAAAGTAAATTTTGGAGCATCCAAAATTACAGTTTATGGTGAAACAACGATTGAAGAATTAGAAAAAGCAGGGGCCTTTGAGAATTTAAAGATTCAGGATGAAAAAGAACAAAGGATAGAGTATAAGCCTTTTTGGAAGGAAAAAGAAAATATTAAGGTTTATATTTCGGCTGCATTGCTCATTATTAGTTGGTTTCTAGGAAGGCAATTTGGTGAAAATAATATTATCCCTACGATTGGATATGCTGCATCGATTTTAATAGGTGGATATTCCTTATTTATTGAAGGCCTTAGAAATTTAAGTAAATTTAAATTCGATATGGATACGCTCATGACGATCGCCATAATAGGAGCCGCGTTGATTGGACAATGGGGTGAAGGAGCAACCGTTGTGATCCTTTTCGCCATTAGCGAAGCCTTAGAGCGTTATTCAATGGATAAAGCTCGTCAATCGATTGGAATGTTGATGGATATCGCTCCAAAAGAAGCGTTAATTCGCCGTGAAAATGAAGAAATAATGGTTCACGTGGAGGATATTCAAATCGGTGATATTATGATCGTCAAGCCTGGGCAAAAATTAGCGATGGACGGAATAGTTATAAAGGGTACATCCACATTAAATGAGGCTGCTATCACTGGAGAAAGTGTTCCAGTAACCAAAACCATTGATGATGAGGTCTATGCTGGCACATTAAATGAAGAAGGATTATTAGAAGTAAAAGTAACCAAACGGGTTGAAGATAACACATTATCGAAAATTATTCATTTAGTAGAAGAAGCTCAAGCAGAGAAAGCACCTTCTCAAGCATTTGTTGATAAATTTGCAAAATATTACACACCAGCTATCATCATTTTGGCTACATTAATTGCGATTATTCCACCGTTATTATTCGGAGGAGATTGGAGTTACTGGATATATGAAGGATTAGCTGTATTAGTGGTTGGTTGCCCTTGTGCCTTAGTTGTTTCAACTCCAGTTGCAGTAGTTACTGCCATAGGAAATGCGGCAAGAAACGGTGTTTTAATTAAAGGTGGGATTCATTTAGAAGAAGCAGGTCACTTAAAGGTTATTGCTTTTGATAAAACAGGTACACTTACAAAAGGTATTCCAGCGGTTACAGATATTGTGACATTTGGTGGAAATGAAAATGAGTTGATGACGATTACAGCTGCCATCGAAAAGGGTTCCCAGCATCCACTTGGTACAGCCATTATAAGAAAAGCAGAAGAAAATGGATTGAATATTAATGGAGTTTCGGTTGAAGAGTTTCAATCCATTACAGGTAAAGGCGTAAAAGCGAAAGTAAATAATGAAATGTATTATGTAGGAAGTCCAACTCTTTTTGAAGAATTGCACGGTAGTATCGAAAACGATAAAAAACAAAAAATTGAAAAGATGCAAACACAAGGGAAAACGGTGATAGTGTTAGGAACGGAAAAAGAAATTCTTTCGTTTATTGCTGTTGCTGATGAAATAAGAGAATCATCGAAATCCGTGATCCGTAAACTTCATCAAATTGGAATTGAAAAAACTGTTATGCTTACAGGTGATAACAAAAGAACAGCAGAAGTCGTCGGAAAAGAAGTAGGTGTTTCTGATATTAAGGCCGATTTGCTACCAGAAGATAAATTAAATTTCATTAAAGAACTTCGAGGGAAAAATCAAGGTGTCGCAATGGTCGGTGATGGTGTGAACGATGCACCTGCTCTTGCAGCTTCAACTGTTGGTGTTGCGATGGGAGGAGCTGGAACCGATACAGCATTAGAAACAGCTGATATTGCGTTAATGTCTGATGATTTAAGTAAATTGCCATATACCATCAAATTAAGTCGTAAGGCTTTATCTATCATCAAACAAAACATTACATTCTCTTTAGCAATTAAATTAGTAGCATTGTTGTTAGTAATCCCCGGTTGGTTAACGCTTTGGATAGCGATATTTTCCGATATGGGAGCAACATTACTTGTAACGCTAAACAGTTTAAGGTTATTGAAGGTTAAAGAATGATGAATAACAAGGAAAAAGACCATCTTACCTAAGGTGGTCTTTTTATTTCGTTCAATGTATGAATTTGTATAAAAACATACATTCATTTTCGCTTATTCTCTTGTCTTTTCCCTTTTTCTTCGATAGGATTGAGACATCCTACAAAATCGTACATTCAAATCGTTGATTTTTAAAGGGAAGGAGAAAAGATGACGACACCAAAAAATGTGCAGCCAATCCGTAGTCAGCAGCAATTAGACGATATGAAATGGGCGTTAAAACGCCACTGTTTGCCCCGAGATTACATTTTATTTGTGTTAGGGTGTGAAACAGGCCTACGGGTTGGAGACCTGCTTAAAATCAAAACTGAAGCGATTCTGAGGCTGAAAAACAAAAAAGAGAAGGTTTTACGAGTAAAAGAAGGAAAAACCCAAAAAATCCGCGATATTTATATTGGCCATTGTTTTGAGGAAGTGTATGAATACGCAGCTGGATTAGACAGTGAGTGGCTCTTTCCATCCAGGAAAGGAAACCGGCCGATTACACCGACACAGGCTTATCGCCAGCTGAAAAAGGCGGCTGATTTTGCCGGAGTAGAGCATGTTGGTAATCATACGCTCAGAAAAACATTTGGCTATTGGTTTTATAAAGCCACGAAGGATATTGCCATGTTGCAAGAGATTTTGAACCATTCTCATCCTTCTGTTACTCTCCGTTATATCGGGATCACAGAAGAAGAAACTCAAAATGTCTTGAAACATTTTAGCGTGTTTCAGGATAAATAAAAATTCGGACTGTACAAAATGACAGTCCAAAAATTTTACTCCGAATAGCTTGTAGCTATTCTTTTTTATTTCTACGAATCTGATCGCAAATCTTATTTCAGTTTGCTAGTCTCGAAGGCATACATCTCCTGCGCGCATCCACCATTATTAGGCTGCAATGTTGAAAAAATTGTCAAAAACAAAAAAATATTGTAAAATAATATAAATTTTTCAATAATTGGCATTATCTTATTATTATCACCATACACACGGTTGGTAAAAAAGGGGGGAAGCTTAATGATTAAAATTAGTTCACTTTTGGATCAAGAAAAAATCAAAGAGGGAATGGAAAAAGGTATTCTAAAGGAATGGATGATTACCACCTATTCTGATTTTCGAAACTCGTTACTTGATGATTCTGCTCCATATCCTTGTTATTTTGCAGTAGAAGCAGAAAAAAATGGGCTTATTCGTTATGAGCTTCTGCCAAAATAAAAATATACCCTTGAGCGAGGCTCTGGAAAATTAATTATCCCGATTTTTTCGCCTTTTCATCCAGATTTTCAATTCAATAGAAGTAAAACGGTCATTTTTCTTCAAAAAAAGGGCATACGTATCCCGCCTTCACAAAATGGTTTTTTTCACTACCCTTTGTGGAAAGAAAACGTTCATTTGAGTTATTCACATATCCACCTGTGAATAACTTAATTTGCTCTTTGCAGCCGATTGCGTGTCCATCCACAATTGGCCTTTCCAGTCTGATGGTACGCCATATTTGCCATGATATGCATAGATATCATGCATCGATCTACATGAGCTTCAACTGCCTGTTTCCCACGCTTGTGAACACGACGGAGACTGTATCCGTCTTTTAGAATGCCAAAGATTCTTTCGATGATCGTCCTGGCACTATATAACACTTCAAATGTGCGCCCATGTTGCGGCAACTCGACATCTACTTGAGGCGTTTGATCAAAGTCTATCCTAAATACTCTTCCTTGTGCTGCCCCATTACAACATTCCGCGTGATTCGCTAGCGGGCAGGTGAGACCTTCTTGCTTGGCATTTGGATGAAATACAGGACAAGTGTAAATAGGGCTTGCTGAATAAGCAAAAATTCCAGATTTGACAAGGATTTTGGCTACTTTTGTCGAATATAAAGTGTTGTAGCCGTCAAGTAAAATTGAACACTTTTTGCTAATTAATTTTGAACACTTTTTTTCATAAAAATGGATGATCGATGTTTCATGCGATAGCTGTCATCGTTCCCAAAATGGATGACTTCTGCTCGGTGTAATAATCTGTCCAAAATAGCTGTCGTAATATCTGGATCCCCCAATAGTTCACCCCATTCATTTGGGCCCTTATTAGAAGTTAGAATGACAGAAGCATTGTCATACAAGTCGTTAATTAAATGGAAAAACAAATTTGCCTCCCGTGAATCCATGGCCATGAACATCAAGTCATCAATGATGACCAGGTTTGAATCCCGGATGCGCTTCATTCTTGTTTGCGATTTTCGGGTAACATCTTCCGTCTTCAATGTTTGGATAAGCTGCCCCATGGAGATAAAAGAAACTTTGTAGCCCTGATGAATTGCCTCTATCCCTAATCCCGTTGCCAAATGTGTTTTTCCTACTCCAGGCGGTCCCAGAATAATTAAATTAAAAAGCTGATCAAGCCATGTGAATTCTTTTAACTGATTGATCTGTCTCCTACTTAGCGATTGTTGCTCGTCTACTTGGAATGCATCTATTGTCTTGTAAAACGGAAACGTTGCCCATTTTAATCGTTTTTCAATCAATTTCTCATCTCGGCGTTCCAACTCATAGCTAGTCAGATGTTCCAGAAAAGTGCGGTATGTCCAATCTTGTGATTCAGCTTCTTGAATCAGAGATGGCAAATGATTTGCCGTCTCTGATAATCGCAATGTTCGAAGCTGCTGCTGAAGTTGTTCAAGTGACTGTGTCATACTTTGTTGCTCCTTTCAACACATCCAAATATTGTGCTAATTCCCGGTTCTCCGGCTGTGTATCCAGAAGTGAAGGTTCTATGCCATGCAATGCCTTAATCTCCTCTTCTGCCCGTTTAAATTCCTCTTTTTGTTGCTGCTGTCGCTGAATGAATGCCAGTACGTCACTATATTCACTCGCACTGTATATCCCACGTTTGATGCATTCGCACAATGCTTCATCCCTAGTTCTTTGATCAGAAGCTTTAGACATCTTTAAAACGATTCCCAGCTGATCCCGAACATAACGTGGATATCTGTGATGAATTTCTTCCAGAAAAGCTTTAGCCCTTTCTTCATCTGTAAAATACGAAGATACAGTGGAAATATACGCAGCTATCCCTTTAGTACGATCTCGTGTGTGCTGCCTATCTTGTATAAGTTTTCCTCTCTCGAATGAAATGATATGGTTGGCAATAACTGGCCCATCTGTTTGTTCACGTATTACCAGACGATTCTCAGCTGTTATTTCAATATAGACATCTTTATCTTTTTGATAGGTTCCGAGAGGAACCGAATAGCGATTGGATTGATAGACGATCGTATTGTCCTTACGCACTGTTCTTGTTATACTAGAATTAATACTTGTAGTAGTAATTTCTTTGATAACCGGTTTGAGGTGTTGCTTTTCCAATGTAAACACTTCAACTGGCCTTTTTTTGTTGTATTATGCACTTTTCGGTTCCCAGTCCTCTCCAGCCAGGATATGCAGCTTTCATTCCATTGATCAATATTTTGAAAGATGCGGTGTTTGGCGAAATTGCCCTTCACATAACCAACGACATTCTCAATTCGCCCTTTGCTTTCCGGGTCAGCTTTTCTGCAGAAATAGACCTTCAATTTTCTCGCTTCCCGATAAGACTGAAATTCCTTTGTCAGAATTAAATCTCCCGCATTCTCGTTTACCATGAGCAGGGCATCCTGATCATATACCAGTTCATCGGTCATCCCTCCAAAGTATTGGAAAGCGTGCTCATGCATGCGAATCATATCTTTTGTCGTAAAAGGCCTGTCCAGCCATTCAACATACTTATATCTAGAATGCGATAACACAAAGCTTATAAAATACAATTTTACACATTTACCTTGAGGCGTTTTCTGATTGGTTTTCCCGAAGTCTACCTGAGCTTGTTGCCCCATTGGCGGGTCAGGTATCGCTTGATAAACCCGTTGATGTGTCTCTTTTGGTATGGCATATTTTTCACGAAGTTCTTTGACATAACTACGTACCGTACTTTCCCCAACAATTAGTTTAGGGTAGTGCTCCATCAACCAATCATGGATCTGTGCCGAAGACACATCTGGGTTTTCACTCAGCCAAGTATGAATAATCATTTCATAAGCATCGAGCTTCTTAGTTCGAGTCTTTGTTGAGGCCTCCCACAAAGCCATTTCTTCCGGAGACCTTTCCAGATATTTATATACTGTGGTTCTTGATATACCAAGCTTTCTGGCTATTCTTCTTATCTTAAATCCTTGTTCTTTTAATTGCTTGATCTTCATGTACATTTCCCATTTGTCCACCTTTACTTCCTCCATAACAATATAAATCAAACTATATTATTATATCGTATCGAGGGAATTATTATCAGGGGAATAGCGTCGATGTATTTGATAGGTGTTGCCCCTCCCCGGGGCAACACCTATCAAATGCAAAATACCTGCCCCCATATCTCAGTAAAAGTGTTCATTTTTATCTATCAGGAATGGTCTACTTTAGTTTAGCATTCACAAGTGTAAGGATTTCAAAGGAAACACGTAAAAAACCTTGCACTTGGAGGCTGTTACGATGTACAAAAAGACCGAACATCAATTAACTTTTGTAGATGATTTTTTTCTGAGCCCTTGCCAAAATGCTATATCCCCTGAAACTGTAAGCAGTCAGACAATTAAAGGTCGTTGATTTATTCCACTAAAGAAAAAAGACGTTTGTAGGAACATTATGACAAATGTAAAAAGAAAATGTGAGTTTTTGATTTTAATGGGGTAAATTTATTTGTTATAAGTGTCTAAATTTTTCCACTTTTGTCGGTTTTGGGCGGGTTTCAATAGATTAGGCTACTCATTCCTGTGGTAAATATTGTAAAACGGAAAAGGATGATTTTTTTTGAAAAAAAAGAGCCATGAAAGCCACTCCTTTGCTAAGATATAAGTACGATCAAATATCCAGGGAGTGATTTCATGACTATTTCTATTCTAACACAAACCAGAGACTTTTCAATACAACAAAATTTGATTCCCCACAATTGGCAAGACTATGCCGATATACCATTTGTCATTCCAGCCATGTGTTTCCCATGGGAGATTTTTAAGCCGATTGAACGAGAATACTACACCCTTTTATATTTGCACCTAAAAAATGAAAGAGCACATGATCCTTCTAATGAAATACAACCGGCACTATTTTCAATAACGGAGGAAGAAGACAAGTCTGCGTCTTCATTATTTCATCTCCCTTCCACTGGGAGAAAACCGCATCCTTTCATGCCCTTTTTTCGTGCTTTTGAACTGGCCTCTTTACAGTATATTGAAGTGATGGTGGAGAGTGTCTATTTGCAAGTGAAATCAAACCCGCTATTTGCCACCATGTGTGGATTTACGGAGAAAATTCCGAGCTACCGTTCCTTTGCTCGTTTTGATCAAATCATGACAACAAATGGTCTTTGGGAAAAAGCCCGGCTATTGGTTGTTGAATATAATAAAGGGGAAGGCGTGGTTGAAACGAATGAGGAAGCAGCCGCCGTGGATACATCGCATATAGAGGCAGAAGCAACCTTGAATAAAACAAGGAAGACGTGTTCTTGTGAGGGTAATTGCGATTGCCCCAGAGTCCTTACGGACGACAATGTAGGGGTAATGCGTAAAAGTAATGCAGTCTCCTATATTGCGCATAAATTATCAATGGTATGCGGGGTGAGATCCGGTTTGCCTTTGACGCGGGAAGTATTTAAAGGAAATACACCCGATGGGAAAACATTAGAACCGACATTGGAAACGTTTAAGACAGAGCACCCCGAGATGGCTGAGCAGTTGAGCTTTATCCTGGCAGATGGAATCTACCAAACGCCGGAAAATCAAAAAGTGACAAAGGATGTATTACAGGCGAAATTGGTGGCACCGATCAATCCACGGAACCGTAAAGATAAACCAACTACCGCCCGAGGGATTGAAAAAATCAACCGGTACGGCACTCCCATCTGTATCAGTGGGCATAAAATGGAACTTAGAGGATCTGATCGGGAAAAGGGGCAATATATTTACACTTGTCCTGTATTTCATCCAAATGCCAAGCAAGAAGGTCTCACCTGCCCGCTAGCGAATCACGCGGAATGTTGTAATGGGGCAGCACAAGGAAGAGTATTTAGGATGGACTTTGATCAAACGCCTCAAGTAGATGTCGAGTTGCCTCAACATGGTCGCACATTTGAAGTGTTATATAGTGCCAGGACGATCATCGAAAGAATCTTTGGCATTTTAAAAGACGGATACAGTCTCCGTCGTGTTCACAAGCGTGGGAAACAGGCAGTTGAAGCTCATGTAGATCGATGCATGATATCTATGCACATCATGGCAAATATGGCGTACCATCAGACAGGAAAGGCCAATTGTGGATGGACACGCAATCGGCTGCAAAGAGCAAATTAAGTTATTCACAGGTGGATATGTGAATAAGTAAAATGAGCGTTTCCTTTCCACAAAGGGTAGTGAAAAAAACCCATTTTGTGAAGGCGGGATACGTATGCCCTTTTTTTGAAGGAAAATGACCGTTTTACTTCTATTGAATTGAAAATCTGGATGAAAAGGCAAAAAAATCGGGATAATTAATTTTCCAGAGCCTCGCTCAAGGGTATATTTTTATTTTGGCAGAGGCTCTCTACCATTCGGTGGGAAATTAAATAAAGAAAATCGCTGGGTCCGTCTTGCTGAAATGATTCCTTGGTGGATGGCCGAAGAAAAGTATGCCAAGTCCTTCAAGAAGAAATTCAAAGGCGAAAAGGCTTATTCTGTCAGAATCGCTCTTGGGGCTCTTTATATCAAAGAACGGCTTGGGCTGTCTGACCGGGAAACAGTCGAACAGATCACAGAAAACCCGTATCTTCAGTATTTTATCGGCTTGCCTGAATTCCAGGAAAAAGCCCCATTCGACCATTCTCTGATGACTCGTTTTAGAAAACGTTTGGGCGCAAATATCATCAACGAACTGAATGAATGGATCGTTCTGGAAGAACAAAAACGCCAATTGGAAGAAGCATCTAAGGAAAACGACAACAATGATGATCAGGATCACGACGATGACGATCATGATGATGAAGATCGTAATGATCATGATCATGATCGTGGCGATCTTCAGCCTTCCGGTTCCGATTCAGAAAAGCATTCAACTGAATCGGCTTCTCCCAAAACGAAGAACAGAGGAAAGCTCATTTTGGACGCAACCTGTGCACCGGCTGATATTGCTTACCCTACAGACCTCGGGTTGTTGAACGAAGCCCGTGAGAAATTGGAACATATCATTGATGTCCTGCATGAACCACACAAAGGGAAATTACGTAAGCCACGGACCTACAGAAAAAGAGCCCGCAAGGACTATCTTTCTGTCGCTAAGCAACGTAAAGCTGGCGCCCGGAAAATCCGGAAAGCTGTAGGCAAACAGCTCGGATATGTGAAACGAGATCTGGAGATCATTAAAAATCTTGTTTCCCAAAGCTCTCTGTCTCTTTTAAGCAAAGATGAATACAGGCAACTTCTCGTGATTCATGAACTTTACCGCCAACAGGCAGAAATGTACAAAAAGAAAACACACCGGGTTGACCACCGGATTGTAAGCATTTCCCAGCCACATGTCCGTCCAATTGTGCGCGGCAAGGCAAAAGCGAACGTGGAGTTCGGTTCAAAAGTCGCCATCAGTGTCGTAGATGGTTATGCCTTGATTGAGCACCTCGACTGGGAAAATTACAATGAAGGGACCACTCTCAAGGAATCTGTTGAAAACTACTACAACCGGTTCGGATTTTATCCGGAAGCGATCTTGGCAGATAAAATTTACCGAAACCGTAATAATCTGGCATACTGCAAATCTCTTGGCATTCGTCTGAGTGGGCCAAGGTTAGGACGCCCATCCAGAACGGAAGACAAAACCTTGGAACGCGTCGCAAGGCAGGATGCCTCTGAACGTAATGCCGTTGAAGGCAAATTTGGCGAAGGCAAGCGCAAGTATGGGCTGGGCCTTATTCGAGCACGCCTTCAGGAGACCAGCGAAACAGTAGTAGCCCTTCAATTCCTCATACTGAATCTGGAGCGCAAGCTCAGGGTTCTTTTTTTGAAATTTTTACACAACACTATTTTATATTTTGATAATCGGAATTTGGCTTGTATCTAACCAAATTTGATTCGTTCAGCAAGCCCTACTATATCATTAATACGGTCTCAACATGGGCTTTCGGCGTATTTTTGATTTCCAATGATGATCCGACAAAGGATAAATCAAGAGGGGGCAAAAACAAAATCAACTGGAAGAAGTTCTTCCGCCTCCATTACCGGGGTTTATCGCAGGGCTTATTTTCCTGCTTCTCAATATTCCAATTCCCGGTTTCATCGATTCCACTTTAACGTATGTGGGCAGTATCGTAACCCCGTTGTCCCTTGTTTATATTGGAATTGTGCTGTATAACGCCGGCCTTTCCAGCATCCGGTTTGACCGGGATACGATTTCGCTTTTAGAAGGTTTGTGCTATCGCCGGCCGTTTTGATTGTTTTGATGTTAACGGGCACCCATTTCTCCGGCACTCATTTGCCTGCAATGCTGCAGCAAACGCAAATCGTCCAATCAGCAACCCCGATGCTTGCTGTTCTGCCGATTTTGGCCACAGAAGCACACGGGGATGTCAATTACGCGACGAATGTGGTCACGACGAGCACATTGTTGTTTGTCGTCGTTGTCCCTGTCCTCATGCAGGTGATTCAATTTATTTAATGCGAGTAAAATCCTGCACCACCGGACAGGAGATTGCAAAATGGCAGTCTCCTGTTTTTACATAAAAAGAAAATGCCGCGTTAAAGCGGCATTGGAGCGGGCCAAGTCCGCCGGGGCCGGCCGTTTTCTATCATTTTTCAAACCGGGTATAATAGAAGTAATAAACATACGGGCGTGAGGGAAATATGGCCGATATTCAGAAAATGATCCAAGGGAAAAAACTGACTGAATTGGATGAGCAAATTTTAAAGTATATTGTTGAAAACATTGATCATGTGCTGCAGATGGGAGTGCGGGAGATTGCAAGGGAAAACTATACCTCTCCCGCGACCGTGATCCGGTTATCGAAAAAGCTGGGGTATAAAGGATTCGTGGACATGTACTACCAGCTGCTGCCGCTCATTAAAAAAGTGGAGCTTGAACAGGACGGCCCGTCAGCATTTGAACAGGGGCAGCCGGCTTTACAGTACAATTCAAAAGAAAGTATCGGACAATTTATCGAAAATGTACTGCATTTAAATGAGAAATTCATTTTCATCTATGCTACCGGTTTTTCCTCCATTATCGCGGAGTATATGTACAAAAAACTGCTGGTGCTGGGGAAAAAGGCAATTTTTGCGACGGGGACGGATTCGATCGGGGTGTTTGAAAATAACCTTGATGATGTCGGGGCGCTGATTGTCATTTCAAAATCGGGGGAAACGAAACAAGTGATCGACAAACTATTTTTGGCAAAGGAACACGGGATTTTTACCGTCTCTTTTACAAAAGAAACAGAAAACACAGTGGCCGGGTTGTCCGATTTGAACTTTAAAATAACAGACCAGTATAAACTCGACGACCGGAATATGCTGCCGAATCTCTTCTTCCCGAATGTCTTGATCCTGTTTGAATATATTATCAAGGAATATTTTCAACGGATAAAATAGCAAAGGACATTGTATCCCGCCAATAGGCCTGGATCCGTGAAACGTGTTTCAATATGTGAAACGCGTTTTTTCATGCCCGTAAACTATCGACAGTCTAAAATGAAAGGACTAAACTACTCAATGTAAACCAAGTTCACATTCGGAGGTGGAGCAGGTGAAGGCAAAAGTGATGGATGCCATGCAGCGGTTTTCCAAAGCCATGTTTATCCCTATTTTGATTTTGCCGATTGCCGGTATTTTAATTGCACTCGGGAATGTCTTTACCAATCAGAAGTTAATTGAAAGCGTTCCCGTTTTAAATAACCCAGTTTTTACAGGATTTGGCACCATTTTATCAGGTTCCCTTGTCCCTATACTGGGAAACCTCGGGCTCATCTTCTGCGTCGGGATCACGCTCGGGTTAGCAAAAAAAGAAAAAGCGACTGCGGCTTTTACAGCAGTGTTAAGTTACCTCGTATTTGTCAATGCGATGAACAAATTTATGCAGCTCAAGGGACTGCTGGTTGACGGGAAGGCACTTGCGGGCGGCGGCAGCGGCCAAACGCTCGTTTTAGGCGTCCAGATCCTAGATATGGGGGTTTTTCTCGGCATTATTCTTGGCCTCGTCACCGTTTATATTCATAACAAATTCATTGACACCGAATTTAAAGGCGCCATGCAGATTTACGGAGGTTCAAGGTTTGTCTTTATCGTGTTAATCCCAACCGTTATTTTGTTATCGGTTTCACTTACGTATATCTGGCCGTTTGTGCAGGACGGCATCAATGCACTCGGGACTTTGATTCATAAGAGCGGAAATTTCGGGCTGTTTTTATACGGGTCCCTGGAAAGATTGCTTATTCCGACCGGCTTGCATCATCTGGTTTATACGCCATTTTTATATACGTCTTTGGGCGGCACCGCGGAAATCGGCGGCCATGTTTATCAGGGGGCAAGAAATATTTACTATGCGGAACTCGCCAACCCTGGTTCGTACCTTCTCGATAAAAGCGTCATTTGGGATGCCCGCGGGATATCCAAGATGTTCGGCCTACTCGGCGCATGCCTTGCCATGTACCACACCGCAAAACCGGAAAACAAGGCAAAAGCGAAAGCCATTTTGATCCCCGCTGCGGTGACTTCGCTGATTGCCGGCGTAACCGAACCGATTGAGTTCTCGTTTATGTTTGTCGCGCCGCTTCTGTTCGTCGTCCATGCCGGGTTAAGCGGTTTAAGCATGGTTGTCCTCAATCTCCTGAACGTGCGTGCGATCGGCCCGAACGGCATGATTGACTTCCTGCTGTACAACCTGCCGCTCGGTGTCGGCAGAACGAGGTGGCCGTTATATATTCTCACAGGCCTTGTCTTCTTTGCCATCTACTATGTGGTCTTCCGGTTCTTAATTGTAAAATTCAATTTTAAAACGATCGGCCGTGAAGACGAGGGCCAGGAAACAAAACTGTATTCCAAAAAAGACTACAACGAGAAAAAAGGAAGCGCCAAAAAACAAGCCGGTGCAGCAGTTGAAGATGGCGGCATAGCAAGCGTGATTGTCAATGCGCTCGGCGGACCCGGCAATATCGACACGGTTACCAATTGTTATACAAGGCTCAGGTTGACGCTTAAAAATCCGGATTTAGTGGATGAAGGGGTGCTGAAAAATGCGACCGGCGCAAGCGGCGTCATGAAGAAAGACCATAATGTCCATGTCGTATACGGATTGCAAGTAACAAGCGTGCGGAAAGCGGTGGACCAGTATTTAGGCCGGAATAACGAAGAATAACAAACAGGAAGGAATGAAGAAAATGAAAAAATTTTCAGTTGTCATTGCAGGCGGAGGCAGCACATATACACCGGGGATTGTCACGATGCTCTTGGATCATTTGGACCAATTTCCGATCCGAAAATTGAAATTGTACGACAATGATGAAGAAAGGCAGCGCGTGATCGGAGAAGCATTAGAGATTGTATTAAGGGAAAATGCGCCGGAAATTGAATATACTTTTACAACCGATCCCGAAGAAGCTTTTACAGACGTCGATTTCTGTTTTGCCCATATTCGTACGGGGAAATATAAAATGCGGGAACTGGACGAAAAAATCCCGTTAAAACACGGGGTGGTCGGGCAGGAAACATGCGGGCCCGGCGGAATTGCTTACGGCATGCGCAGCATTGGGGATATGATTGAACTGATTGACATCATGGAAAAATATTCCCCGGAATGCTGGATGTTGAACTACTCCAACCCGGCCGCCATTGTCGCTGAAGCGTGCCGTATGCTCCGCCCGCAAGCCAAAGTATTAAATATTTGCGATATGCCGGTCGGGACTTTGCGGAGAATGTCGCAAATCATTGGCAAACAGCCGAAAGATTTGGATGTGCGCTATTTCGGGCTGAACCATTTCGGCTGGTGGACGAGTGTTAAAGATAAAGAAGGCCATGAATATTTGCCGGAAATCCGCGATTATGTCGCGAAACATGGTTATTTGACCCAAGTTGAGGTGGATACCCAGCATATGGACCAAAGCTGGCAGGAAACGCACAAAAAAGCGAAAGATCTTTTGGCGGTCGATCCGAGATTTTTACCGAATACGTACTTGAAATATTACTTTTACCCGGATTATGTGGTGGAACATTCTGATATCCATTACACGCGGGCAAACGAAGTCATCGACGGAAGGGAAAAAGAGGTGTTCTCCGCTGCTCAAAGAATCGTTGAAAAAGGGACCGCTGAAAAGGAATCTTTTTCTGCCGGCAGCCATGCGACATTTATCGTCGATCTTGCCCGTGCGATTGCCTACAATACGCATGAAAGAATGGTCATGATTGTGGAAAATAACGGCGCAATCGCAAACTTTGATGATGATGCGATGGTGGAAGTCCCGTGCATTGTCGGCACGGACGGCCCGGAACCGCTGTGCCAGGGCAGAATCCCGGAATTTGAACGGGCGCTGATGTACCAGCAGGTCACCGTGGAAAAATTGGTCGTGCAGGCTTATGTCGAAGGCAGCTATCAAAAGTTGTGGCAGGCGCTGACCCTTTCAAAAACCGTGCCAAGCGCAAAAGTCGCAAAAGCATTGCTGGATGATTTAATCGAAGCCAACAAAGAATACTGGCCGGAGTTGCACTAACAGCCGCGCAGGTTTATGCGGCAGGCAGCTGCCAAACATCGTAGCATCGCTGGCCCTTTTAAAAACGAACCAGATTCGGAATACCAGCCGGGGATGGAATAATGAGTTGTATAAGCTTATATGGCAGGCGCTGTCAAACAATTGTGGGACAGCGAAAGCCTCTCCTTTTAAACGAACCGGGTACTTGAGGCAACCAAAATACTGCCGGGAATGAATAAAGGGGCGTGAAACATATACATTTAAGGCGGCTGTCAAGCGGGACGGCAGGCGTTGGTTTTCTCAAAAACGGCCCGGAGTGCGAAGGTTGAATGAGGTATACCGGCCGGGATTGAAATAATGGAAGGGGCGAAAAGGAATGCGAGCTTTTCGCCTTTTTCATGAAGCGTGGAAGCTCGAGGATTGGTGCTAACTGGTTAAAAAACCACCGGAACAAGGCAAATGATTTCAAACAGCAGCTCATTTTCATACGGGTATTCCGGGTGATGCAGGACCACCATTTTTTTCCTTGTTATGTTAAAGTAAGGGTATTCAAAAAATACGGGAGGGAAGCATATGTTTAAACTTTTTTCAAAAAAAGCTGCAGTGGAGGAACTTGTTGCGCCAATGAGCGGGAAGGTTGTTCAAATAGAAGATGTGCCGGATGAGGTGTTCAGCCGGAAGATGATCGGGGATGGCATTGCGATAGAACCGGATGAAGGCGTTGTGGTCTCACCGGTGGACGGGGAAGTCGTCCAGTTTTTCCCGACGAAGCATGCAGTCGGGCTGAAGACAAAGAGCGGATTGGAAATATTGATTCATATCGGCATGGAGACTGTTGCTTTGAACGGGGAAGGGTTCGAAGGCTTTGTTCAACAGGGGGATCGTGTAAAAGCAGGTGATAAACTGGTCACCTTTAACCTCGAACAAATCAGGGAACGTGCGGAAAGTATCATTTCCCCTATCGTCATCACCAATTTCGATGCCGTGGATACGCTAACCAAAACCGCTGAAACATCGGCAAAACGTGGCAAATCGGTTTTATTGACGGTGAAAATGAAATAGTTTTCCTGCAGATGGAAAATGGGAAGACACACGCCCATCCAAATGCACGGATACATTTGGAACGATGTCTTCCCATTTCTTTACGCTATTTCAATGCATGAACAAAATCAGCGTAACATTACGGGCGGGATGCCGAAACTTCCCGCTTTTTTATTGCTATACCTGCAGCAGTTCCTCAATCTTTTCCTCCAGCTCTTCCGGTTTTGTCCGTGAGCCGTAATAGCCGATGACATGGCCGTGCCGATCGACGAGAAATTTATTGAAATTCCATGTGATTTTCTTCTCGCCTGTCTGCTCGAGCAATTCGGCAAACAGCGGGTTCATTTCTTTCCCCTTCATTTTGCTTTTTTTAAACAACGGGAATGTTACGCCATAGTTGGCTTGGCAAAATGCTGCAATTTTTTCGCTTTCGTCAAACTCCTGTTTCATGAAACTGTCGCTCGGAAAGCCAAGCACGGCAAACCCCTTGTCTTTGTACTTTTCGTAAAGGTGCTCAAGCCCCTCATACTGGGGTGTAAATCCGCATTTGCTTGCCGTATTGACAATAAGCAGCACCTGGTTTTTATATTTGGACAAAGACTCTTCCTCTTCTCCAGTAAGCCGTTCAAAAGAATAGTCGTAAATGGACATAACCAGTCTCCTTTTCACCGGAAATTTTATTTCTTGTCACTATCGTAAAGTGAATAGGGGTGCATGTCAAATGATGGGATGGTGATATCACGTCTGGTTTTGTGGCTCTGTTGTTTGGGCGATATCAAAATGAGTTCCAACACCAACTGTTCAAGGTGTGAAAGTAAATGAGTGGAGTAGGAAAAAATTGCAAAAAATGATTTATTTCAGACTGGATAAATATTAAAATAGGTGTATGAAGATACACACTCATATTTTTTAAGGGGGGGATGATGGTGCCCGTTTTTTGATCAACAGCAAATGAAGATGCCATTTTAACAAACAGCGGGTTGGCAGTATTAGCTGTCAGAGACAGATGGAGTTTTAATTGCAGGGAGAAAGGTGAGCACATGAATATTTTTAGCTACATTGTTTTAGGGCTTTCCCTCTCAGTGCCAGTTGGCCCCATTACGATTGAAATGGTTAAGAGGGGGATCAAGAAAGGCTTTTTGCATTCCTGGTTTGTCGGCTTGGGCGGGATGTCCGCCGATGTTGTTTTAATGTTTTTGATTTATTTCGGTGTATCTACATATTTAACTACACCAGTTGCGAAGCTGATGATGTGGATTTTCGGGTGTATCATTCTTGTATACTTAGGCTATGAGAGCATTAGAGATGCTTTTAGAGAAATCACCATACCAGAGGAGAAAAAGAAAGGAAATTTGCTGCAATCTTTTCTGTCAGGCTTTTTGATTGCGATCTCTAATCCACTGAATATTATATTTTGGATTGGCATTTATGGGTCGGTTTTAACCACAATTTTAAATACGGTAAATTCGGGAAAAGCTTTACTTTACAGCAGCGCGATTTTTATTGGGATAGCTGCCTGGGATATAACGGTAGCTTCTTCCGTTCACTTTGGAAGAAAATTTGTTCATCAGCGTTTTTTAAAATGGCTGTCTGTCATTGCCGGGATTGCCTTAATTGGATTTGGCATACATTTCGGGTATCAAGCCGTGAAAAGTTTGTATTTAGGGCTTGCTGAATAAGCAAAAATTCCAGATTTGACAAGGATTTTGGCTACTTTTGTCGAATATAAAGTGTAAGGATTTCAAAGGAAACACGTAAAAAACCTTGCACTTGGAGGCTGTTACGATGTACAAAAAGACCGAACATCAATTAACTTTTGTAGATGATTTTTTTCTACCATTCGGTGGGAAATGAAATAAAGAAAATCGCTGGGTCCGTCTTGCTGAAATGATTCCTTGGTGGATGGCCGAAGAAAAGTATGCCAAGTCCTTCAAGAAGAAATTCAAAGGCGAAAAGGCTTATTCTGTCAGAATCGCTCTTGGGGCTCTTTATATCAAAGAACGGCTTGGGCTGTCTGACCGGGAAACAGTCGAACAGATCACAGAAAACCCGTATCTTCAGTATTTTATCGGCTTGCCTGAATTCCAGGAAAAAGCCCCATTCGACCATTCTCTGATGACTCGTTTTAGAAAACGTTTGGGCGCAAATATCATCAACGAACTGAATGAATGGATCGTTCTGGAAGAACAAAAACGCCAATTGGAAGAAGCATCTAAGGAAAACGACAACAATGATGATCAGGATCACGACGATGAAGATCATGATGATGAAGATCGTAATGATCATGATCATGATCGTGGCGATCTTCAGCCTTCCGGTTCCGATTCAGAAAAGCATTCAACTGAATCGGCTTCTCCCAAAACGAAGAACAGAGGAAAGCTCATTTTGGACGCAACCTGTGCACCGGCTGATATTGCTTACCCTACAGACCTCGGGTTGTTGAACGAAGCCCGTGAGAAATTGGAACATATCATTGATGTCCTGCATGAACCACACAAAGGGAAATTACGTAAGCCACGGACCTACAGAAAAAGAGCCCGCAAGGACTATCTTTCTGTCGCTAAGCAACGTAAAGCTGGCGCCCGGAAAATCCGGAAAGCTGTAGGCAAACAGCTCGGATATGTGAAACGAGATCTGGAGATCATTAAAAATCTTGTTTCCCAAAGCTCTCTGTCTCTTTTAAGCAAAGATGAATACAGGCAACTTCTCGTGATTCATGAACTTTACCGCCAACAGGCAGAAATGTACAAAAAGAAAACACACCGGGTTGACCACCGGATTGTAAGCATTTCCCAGCCACATGTCCGTCCAATTGTGCGCGGCAAGGCAAAAGCGAACGTGGAGTTCGGTTCAAAAGTCGCCATCAGTGTCGTAGATGGTTATGCCTTGATTGAGCACCTCGACTGGGAAAATTACAATGAAGGGACCACTCTCAAGGAATCTGTTGAAAACTACTACAACCGGTTCGGATTTTATCCGGAAGCGATCTTGGCAGATAAAATTTACCGAAACCGTAATAATCTGGCATACTGCAAATCTCTTGGCATTCGTCTGAGTGGGCCAAGGTTAGGACGCCCATCCAGAACGGAAGACAAAACCTTGGAACGCGTCGCAAGGCAGGATGCCTCTGAACGTAATGCCGTTGAAGGCAAATTTGGCGAAGGCAAGCGCAAGTATGGGCTGGGCCTTATTCGAGCACGCCTTCAGGAGACCAGCGAAACAGTAGTAGCCCTTCAATTCCTCATACTGAATCTGGAGCGCAAGCTCAGGGTTCTTTTTTTGAAATTTTTACACAACACTATTTTATATTTTGATAATCGGAATTTGGCTTGTATCTGACCAAATTTGATTCGTTCAGCAAGCCCTAAAATACGAAAGTAAAATAGAAGCTTAAAATGAAAAGGTGCCCCGGACCTCTGGTATAATTGATTTGAACCAAAACCAGAAAGGAACCTGAAAGGTCAATGATATCCTCTCTGTCTCGAAAATCAAATACGAGTTTCATTTAAATATTCCTAATAATTTGATTGACAACGATAAGCCATTTGAACTAATATTATAGTAAGGTGATCTCTATAAAGGGTGTGTTATGTCTTGTCTTTCATCAAAATTTGTTTTAAAGACAGGGAAATTGTCTGTTTAAGAGCCTCTGCCAAAATAAAAATATACCCTTGAGCGAGGCTCTGGAAAATTAATTATCCCGGTTTTTTTGCCTTTTCATCCAGATTTTCAATTCAATAGAAGTAAAACGGTCATTTTCCTTCAAAAAAAGGGCATACGTATCCCGCCTTCACAAAATGGGTTTTTTTCACTACCCTTTGTGGAAAGGAAACGCTCATTTTACTTATTCACATATCCACCTGTGAATAACTTAATTTGCTCTTTGCAGCCGATTGCGTGTCCATCCACAATTGGCCTTTCCTGTCTGATGGTACGCCATATTTGCCATGATGTGCATAGATATCATGCATCGATCTACATGAGCTTCAACTGCCTGTTTCCCACGCTTGTGAACACGACGGAGACTGTATCCGTCTTTTAAAATGCCAAAGATTCTTTCGATGATCGTCCTGGCACTATATAACACTTCAAATGTGCGACCATGTTGAGGCAACTCGACATCTACTTGAGGCGTTTGATCAAAGTCCATCCTAAATACTCTTCCTTGTGCTGCCCCATTACAACATTCCGCGTGATTCGCTAGCGGGCAGGTGAGACCTTCTTGCTTGGCATTTGGATGAAATACAGGACAAGTGTAAATATATTGCCCCTTTTCCCGATCAGATCCTCTAAGTTCCATTTTATGCCCACTGATACAGATGGGAGTGCCGTACCGGTTGATTTTTTCAATCCCTCGGGCGGTAGTTGGTTTATCTTTACGGTTCCGTGGATTGATCGGTGCCACCAATTTCGCCTGTAATACATCCTTTGTCACTTTTTGATTTTCCGGCGTTTGGTAGATTCCATCTGCCAGGATAAAGCTCAACTGCTCAGCCATCTCGGGGTGCTCTGTCTTAAACGTTTCCAATGTCGGTTCTAATGTTTTCCCATCGGGTGTATTTCCTTTAAATACTTCCCGCGTCAAAGGCAAACCGGATCTCACCCCGCATACCATTGATAATTTATGCGCAATATAGGAGACTGCATTACTTTTACGCATTACCCCTACATTGTCGTCCGTAAGGACTCTGGGGCAATCGCAATTACCCTCACAAGAACACGTCTTCCTTGTTTTATTCAAGGTTGCTTCTGCCTCTATATGCGATGTATCCACGGCGGCTGCTTCCTCATTCGTTTCAACCACGCCTTCCCCTTTATTATATTCAACAACCAATAGCCGGGCTTTTTCCCAAAGACCATTTGTTGTCATGATTTGATCAAAACGAGCAAAGGAACGGTAGCTCGGAATTTTCTCCGTAAATCCACACATGGTGGCAAATAGCGGGTTTGATTTCACTTGCAAATAGACACTCTCCACCATCACTTCAATATACTGTAAAGAGGCCAGTTCAAAAGCACGAAAAAAGGGCATGAAAGGATGCGGTTTTCTCCCAGTGGAAGGGAGATGAAATAATGAAGACGCAGACTTGTCTTCTTCCTCCGTTATTGAAAATAGTGCCGGTTGTATTTCATTAGAAGGATCATGTGCTCTTTCATTTTTTAGGTGCAAATATAAAAGGGTGTAGTATTCTCGTTCAATCGGCTTAAAAATCTCCCATGGGAAACACATGGCTGGAATGACAAATGGTATATCGGCATAGTCTTGCCAATTGTGGGGAATCAAATTTGTATGTGTAAAATTTTACTCGAAGGGCAGATGAGTGGAAAAAAATGGGAAGACGCTCTATCATTTAAATGTACGCTTGTGGGCGAATACATTTAGAAAGAGGTCTTCCTATGGATATTATATCAATAATTGCTAGATTATTAAAGGATACAAAAAGTCTTATTGAATTTGAAGAACAAGTTAAAATTCTGATTCAGAATGCCTTTACGCAATGGGTTGGGGAAATATTTGAGACGTTAGATAAAACAATTAAGCAGAAAAAGCTGGAGGATGGTTGGGAGTACTGCCGGAGTGATAACAGAAGCATTCAGTTTTTATTTGGAAATGTGACCTTTAAACGTTCACTAATGCATGACCAGAAAGGGAATTCACATTATCCTCTGGATGAATGGTTAGGGCTTTTACCATACCAACGATACAGCCCGTTAGTGGAATTAAAGGTGGCAGAGTTGGCAAGTGAGAACACCTATCGGGAGGTAGCTGATATTTTAAAAGAATGGACAGCAGTGAGCCTTAGTCACACAACTGTAGGGAACATGGTAAAACACGTAGGGAAAACTCAGGCGGAAGCCGATAAGGCACTTGTAGAAGAGCTAGAAATAGCTGTTTCCCTGCCTGAGGGGAAGAAGGTAGACTACCTGTTTTCTGAAGCAGATGGTGTATTCGTTCGGGGACTAAAAAAGAAACAGAGTATGGAAGTCCACCACGCCATTCTCTATGAGGGATGGCAAACCAATGGTAAAAGGGTCTCCCTGCGTCAGCCCACAGTCATCATGACAACGGAAGCCATCCAGACATTTTGGGATGAAGTGCAAGCCAAAGCTGCCAACACCTACTCTCTTGAAAAAGCGCATGTCATTACAAACAGCGATGGAGGTGCAGGGTATACAGCTGAACGGTTTCAAACAGCATTCTCACAGTCGGAATTTCCGGTGCTCAACCAGCTGGATACCTACCACGTTGCACAAGCCATCGTAAGGACATTCGGGGGCGGAAAGAGCGAGATCAAAGAGCAAATTAGAAAAGCGATTAGAACGCATGACCTGGACCAATTCACGTTATATTTGGATACGCACGAAAGCACCTTGACGGATAAAAAGGCTCTCAAGAAAATCAAGGAATTCCGTTCGTATATCTTGAAAAACTGGGACCGCATTTTTGACTGGAGAGACAGGGTGAAAAACGTGCCGGAAGGTGCGAGAGGCCTAGGAGCGATGGAATCGAATCAAAGGCATATCTCCTTCAGGATGAAAAAAAGGGGCATGCATTGGAGTGAACTTGGCGCAGAAGCCATGGTGAAAATCAAACAAGGCATACTCAATGGGACATTGAGAGAAGTCTATCTGAAACACCGTTCAAGAAGCGAGAGAAAGCAACGGAACTTGAAACAATTAATCAGGATGTCTCAACTACTCAAGCAGCCTGTACGCCCGTCAGTGGGCGTAAAGCACGGATCAGTTGCCCTGCATTCAAGCAGTTCATCGGCAATGGGACATTTAAGCAAAATATTAGAGCTTTCGTTTTAAGCTTGGCTCAGTGGGGACTGATCGTTGAGGCGCGCGAAATTTACGAGACTCCTGCGGGAAAAGCGAGCCAGGAGAGACCCCGCAGCGAGGTACGAGCGAGGAGGCTCGCCGGCCGCCCGCGGAAAGCGAGTGAATTTCGCGCGCCTCAACATCCCCGTTATCCATCTTTATACGGAAATATTACATCTTTTCCGAAAATTACACCGAGCAAGTAAAGCACGGTAGCCGAAAGTGTACAAAAAGAGTGTCTTGGAATACCCGATATTTAAACCTTGTCGAGAAAAACTTGACACATACTCAAATTTTGTTGTATTGAAAAGTCTCTGGTTTGTGTTAGAATAGAAATAGTCATGAAATCACTCCCTGGATATTTGGGCGTACTTATATCTTAACAAAGGAGTGGCTTTCATGGCTCTTTTTTTTTCAAAAAAAATTATCCTTTTCCGTTTTACAATATTTACCACAGGAATGAGTAGCTTAATCTATTGAAACTCGCCCAAAGCCTCAAAAAGTGATAAAATTCTGGCACTTATAATAAGCAAATTTATCCTATTAAAATCAAAAACTCACAATTTCTTTTTACATTTGTCATAATGTTCCTACAAACGTCTTTTTTCTTTAGTGGAATAAATCAACGACCTTTAATTGTCTGACTGCTTACAGTTTCAGGGGATATAGCATTTTGGCAAGGGCTCTAAAAGAAATAATTACGCTTGAAAGAGATCAACCCAAATTAAGAAAGTGCAAAACTTTACTAGATTGATGCAGGTAATTGGAATCATATGGAAAATAAATGGATAATATTATCAAAAATGGAATCACAACTGCCTATTTTTGGGTTATTAAGGCCACAGTTGCCCCCTCCCCACATTTGCGGGCGTTTCAATTTCCAGTATTCTGTTTCAGCCTTCACACTCAGTCAATCAGCCGTACACTTTGAATCATTTGCCGGAATGCCTTTTTATGGGCGTATGTTTCACAAATATTTAAAATGACACTTCGGCTGTGATAGACCAGCACGCCAGCCGCGTAGATGAATTCCCTCCGGAATCTCCTGATCGTATAAGAGCGATACGCTGGCGGACAGTGTTCTTTTTTAAAGATCTCGAATAAATTGTATGCCAGCAGTTTAATCAGCAGATCCATTTGGTTGGCGTCAAATGAATGCGTTGAAATCTTGCCCATCGAGAATCCATATTTTGACTCTTTGATGTAGTTTTCCATGCAAGCCCTTTGGTTATAGAATCTCCAAATATCAATGGGTTCCCAGTCCATGTTCGTCACAATCGCTTCATACTTCCATAAAAAATCACAAGCTTGAAGCTGACTTTCCTCATATTTGTCAGCTTTACGAATTACCGCAACTCTTCTTGGCTTCTTCCAGGAACTTGCCTGGTAATCAACGGCTTTTCCCTCTATCACGGTCAATTCGTCGTCAACATAGCGGATCCACGGTGAATCATCGTTTTCAACCCTTTTTTTAAGTCTCGAAGTCCACCTCAGTTTGCCGGTATAGCCAATCCCACCGTTTTCCCAGTAACTGTAGAAATCTTCTCCACCAAATCCTTTGTCAAAACGGGTATAACGAATAGGGTAATGGGGAGAAAGCAGCTGATAGGTCTCTTCTGCAAAACCGAGTACCCCTTGAGAAGAATGGGAATTTCCCTCCCTCAGCCTGGCGTTTAAACAAAGACGGGATTTCCCTTCAAATACAAGAAGAGGGTGATAACTTTTTCTTCCCGGCTTGTAGGGATTTACTCCGACCCCTGCTTTTTCCTGGCCCCCATAGACGGTTTCCACGGTTGAATCAAAATCCAGAATGAGCTCCTTGTCAAGCCAGGGTTCAATCAAATCCATCATGCGTTCTTTGAATTCAAGATCAGCGCCCTCCAACTTTTCAATTCTTAGCAGGTCTTTATTTAAAAGGGTATAGTGCGGGCATTTCCCGCCCATAAATGCCATGATTAAAGGATCATCCTGCAAAGTCCGGAAATGAGATAGCCGGGAACAATTGGACAGCCAGCCAATCACCAGGTATATAAAGATTTTGCTTAAAGGATATTTGGCATTGTATTTTTTCAAGCAGTCAAAATCCCGGAAGGTCTGTTCAATCTTCATTCTTTCCAGAAACTGCAAAATCGGGAGCAGCCCGCTAAAATTCGTACTCTTCTTTAAACGAAACGCATATTTGATTTTCGAGACAGAAGTGATATAATTCACCTTAAAGGTGCCCTCCTTTCTGGTTTGGTAGTTCTATACAAACCCAATTATACCAGAGATTCGGGGCACCTTTTTATTTTAAGCTTCTGCTTTACTCTCGTAATTCAGGATCAAATTGATGAAATTCGCAGCTGGGCATCCGACTACGAACTTTCCAGACTGAAACAAAAAAAATATGGATTAACTCTATCGTATTTAACAGATACACAAAAGACTGTCGTTTTAAGTACAAAAAATTCCATTATGGCGGGTAAAACCGGACAAGAAATGAAAGATGAAAAAACGGTCAAGATATCAGAACACTTTGTAGAACGATTATCGCAACGCATCGGTTCTGACAAGAAAGCCATCATCATACAATTAATTGAAAAAGTACGCGATACGAACATCGTAAACAAGGCTCAATTCAAGGGGTATCCACATTTATCTTACACCGTAACAAAAAATGGGGATCCAGACGAGTATACATTTGCGATTGCTTTTATGCGGCTATCGAGCGGCAAGCACAGAATACAGATTATCACCGTTCATTTAAAAAACGATGAGCCTGAAGAAACAGAGTGGCGCGTTTCTGAATATAATGATGAATACGCTAAGACGCTTGCTAAACTTGAAAAATTTGTTCGTGAAAATGATTTTAAGGATGAAAAACAATAAATCCAGAATACATTGTTTATTTTCTGTAAATCAGGTTAAATTGTTAGGAGGATATAAATGAAAAACCTTATACTTGTTAAAAACAAGGAGGGTATCAAAAAAATGAGACCCACTACCCAACTGAAAAGAACGGTTGAATGGACTATAGACAATAAAAAGTTAAAAATTATAAATGTTCCATACGAAAAACTGCCGGTTGATGGAGAGATCTTTTACGACGCTGATGTATCTATTCGGATAATAATGTTAAAAGATCTAATGTTGGCAGATCGTATTCCTCCTATTGTTGACTATGAAATCGTTAAAGACTTTCCTGTTTAATTTTCCAATATTAGATATCCACATGAATCACTTATGAAATATTTTGTAAGTGATTTTTTATTTTTACCCTCAACCTCTGCCAAAATTTTCACTTACTGCCAAATAGATCGCTAAAAATTTAAATGGGATGTCCATCAAATTTAATTCCTCCCACATTTAGGTGATCTAATGAAAAGATTTTGATAGCCCCCCGAAGGAACGAATTGGAAATGAAGGCCGGCCGTCATCCGGAAATTTTCCGGGGGACAGGGAGCGAGCGAAAACGCCAAAGGATCAGTTGTAAATGTGATTGCTGAATGGAACACGGGCGTGAAAGCTGGTGGGCTCCGCTAACACGAAGAGGCGTAATAACGATTTGCGGTTTGCCTTCCTTTTTTGCAGGGTACGAAATGAATGAGGAGTGATGATCCAATGCAAAGAGTGGAGGCAGATATGAATGAGTAGTGAACGGAAACCGGGCCAAAATGAGAAGGATCGCCAACTGGAACAGTTTCGCTCCATTGATGAAGGAAAACCAATGACGACAAACGAAGGGTTAAAACTTTCAGAAGATGAATTTTCTCTGAAAGCGGGCGAACGCGGCCCGACTTTGATGGAGGATTTCCATTTTCGTGAAAAAATTACCCACTTTGACCATGAACGGATTCCTGAACGCGTTGTCCATGCAAGAGGTTATGCTGCACACGGCGAATTTCAGGTTTACGAATCCATGAAACCTTATACAAAAGCGAAATTTTTGCAGGATCCTGCTGTAAAGACGCCTGTTTTTGTGCGCTTTTCAACAGTTGCCGGGTCGCGGGGGTCGGCAGATACCGTCCGGGATGTGCGCGGATTTGCAGTAAAGTTTTACACGGAAGAAGGAAACTATGACCTTGTCGGAAACAATATTCCGGTTTTCTTTATCCAGGATGCCATTAAATTCCCGGATTTGGTGCATTCCTTTAAACCTGAGCCCCATAACGAAATTCCACAGGCCCAAACGGCACATGATACGTTTTGGGATTTCGTTGTGAACAACCAGGAATCTGCCCATATGGTGATGTGGCATATGTCGGACAGGGCGATTCCGAGAAGCTTCCGGATGATGGAGGGATTTGGCGTCCATACATTCCGGTTTGTAAACGAAGAAGGAAAGGCCTGCTTTGTTAAGTTCCATTGGAAACCAAAACTCGGTGTCCATTCGCTGGTATGGGACGAAGCCCAAAAAATTGCCGGGAAGGACCCGGATTTTCATCGCCGCGATTTGTGCGAAGCCATTGAGATGGGGAATTATCCGGAATGGGAGCTCGGCGTCCAGATGATTCAAGAGGAAGATGAATTTGCTTTTGACTTTGATATCCTCGATCCGACGAAAATCTGGCCGGAAGAAGAGATTCCTGTGAAAATCATTGGGAAAATGACGTTAAACCGCAATGTCGATAATGTCTTTGCCGAAGCGGAGCAGGTTGCCTTCCACCCCGGCAATGTTGTACCGGGAATTGATTTTACCAATGATCCACTGCTGCAGGGCCGCTTGTTCTCATACACGGATACGCAGCTGATCCGCCTGGGCGGGCCGAACTTCCATGAGCTTCCGATTAACCGGCCGGTGTGCCCTTTCCATAATAACCAGCGCGACGGATATGGCCGCCAGACAATCAATGTTGGCCAGGTCAGCTATCATAGGAATTCGCTTGCAAATAATACCCCGTCTGTTTCCAGCGTACAGGAGGGCGGTTATGCACATTACCAGGAAAAAGTGGAAGGCCGTAAAGTGCGAAACCGCAGCAAGAGTTTCGAGGATCATTTTTCACAAGCCATCCTGTTTTGGAACAGCATGGGGGAACCGGAGAAACAGCATATTATCCAGGCCTTCAGCTTTGAACTCGGCAAAGTAAAAAGCAAGTCGGTCAAGCAAAAGGCAGTCGATATGTTTGCCAATGTCAGCACCAAGCTTGCGAATGCGGTCGCAAATGCAATTGGCGTAAATCCGCCTGAAAACGCAGAGGATCCAAAACTGGAAAAGTCTTCTCCGGCGCTCAGCATGCTGAACACGGTGATGCTTCCTGACACACGTAAAGTCGGCGTGATTCTCGGTAGCCAATTTAATGGGCCTAAAGTGGCAGCGGTCGTGAAAGGCTTGCAGGCTGCAGGCGTCCAGCCCGTCATCATCAGTGATAAAGCAGGTGATGTAAAAGGTACAGACGGGACTATTTTTGAGGCAACAGAAACATTCCTGACAAGCAGTTCTGTTTTATTTGATGCGATTTATGCAGCAGGCGGGCAAGGGTCAACCCCTGCATTTGAAAAAAATGCCGCGCAATTTATTCATGAGGCTTTTATGCATTATAAAGCAATTGGCGCCACGTTTGACGGCGTTGTATTTCTGGAAAAAGGAAATCTGTTAAACCAGGCGGGAGTGGTCACGGGAGAAGATCCCCGGCAATTTACAGAAGAATTTTTAAAGGCGATTGCAGCTGACCGCCATTGGGACAGGCGTTTGATATGATTTTAAGATAGCAGGGAGCGGCGGATTCTCCCTGTTATTTTTTTTACATCCAAAGATTGGGTGGACTGCAGTTTTTGGTGTAGAGAGTTTTCACGAATGGTATAATAAAACGGATGTTCAATACTTAACAAATCGAGGGATCACATG
The DNA here is from genome assembly GCF_038593015.1 of Weizmannia sp. FSL W8-0676. Classification (NCBI taxonomy): domain Bacteria; kingdom Bacillati; phylum Bacillota; class Bacilli; order Caryophanales; family Bacillaceae; genus Heyndrickxia; species Weizmannia sp. FSL W8-0676. The sequence goes on along the minus strand of NZ_CP151954.1, from coordinate 2,757,023 downwards.
TACAGCATAGAAGAATTTGACCGGCAAGGCATGCACTTTTTCCGTTTGAAGGGGGAGGGGGCTTTTGTGGAAGTCTGCCCTGAACGGGGCGGAATGATCACAGCCATTCATATTGCAGATGAGGATTTGCTGTATATGAATGAGGAAACGCTGTTTAATCTTGATAAAAATGTCCGCGGCGGGATTCCGGTTCTGTTCCCAATCGCGGGGCAGCTCAGGGGCAAGCAGTATGAATGGGAAGGCCAGGTATATCAAATGGCCAACCATGGGCTTGTCCGGACGCGCCCTTTAGAAGTGGCAGGCCAATCGTGCGGCATGGATCATGCGGAAATCACTTTGGCATTCCATAGTACACCGGAGACGCGTATTTCCTATCCGTTTGATTTCGAAATGCAGTTAACGTATCGCTTAGCGGGCGGAAAAGTAACCATCCTGCAGAAAGCCACAAACCGGTCAGTAGACTCGATGCCGATTTGCCCGGGGTTCCATCCATACTTTGCCATCCGGGATAAAGCGCTGGAACTGGAGACCGCTGCAACAACTTATTTCGATTACAATGGCCACAAAGAAAAGCCACTTACTGGGAAACTGGAGATGGCGGGATTAAAAGAATCCGTGATATTTGAAGGTGGTTCAGTAAAGGCAGCTTTCCATGCCACAAAGGATCTCGCCATTGAAGCAGACGAACATTTCCGTTACACTGTCGTTTGGGTGGAAGGGGATGCGCCTTTCGTCTGCATCGAACCATGGGTCGCGAAAAACGAAGCGCTGAACACGAAAGAAGGGCTGATCCTTGTAAAACCGGACAAACCCATTGTACTGGAAGTGAACTTTTACCTGGAAAACAAATCATAAATCATTCAGCTGTTGCTGATGACCCGGAATTTTTCCGCCATTCCTATGAGCAAAAATTTCAGCTTTCATGAGAAAAAGCGGCGATTCCCGGACAATAGAAGGTATCGCTGCTTTATTTGCCATTTTCATTACGGTTTATCTGCTTTTAAAGTTTCTGATACCGTTTTTTCCAGGGTTAGCGGGTTTTTAGAACGCAATAAAATGATCCCAAAAATGCCCATGACCGCTACATCCACAAACTGGTGGGGATTCACCACCATTAATCGTGCCTCAGCGTTTTTTTTCTGTATCTTGTATAAAATAAAACATCACTTTTTCAGTGTCTTCCGGAAAATACAGCGGTTTTTTTCATCTGAATGGGGCATGTTAATGAACAAAACCAGTTTGGGGTGAACCAGTTATGATGACAAAACGGCACTTGTATTTTAATTTGGCGATCATAGTGATTCCATGGGCGTCCCTTCTATTTTTAGGAAGGCGTAATGTGAAACGCTATGCTTTGGCGAGTGCTTGTATTGGTTTGTTTGAAATTATAAATCATTTATTTGGCCATATGCGGAAGTGGTGGAAGTTTTACGATAAAAAAGTATCCTTTCTAAGGGATGAGCTGCCTTTCAGCGTCGGCCCGTATATGCCGCTATCGATGTGGATTTTAAAGTATTCGTACGGAAACTTTAAAAAATTTGTACTGATGAACATTATTGCAGATGGACTTTTTGCTTTTCTGTTCATAGATGTATTAAAAAAGTTGCGGATTGTCTCCCTTAATCAGCTGAGCCACATTCAATTTTTTATATATCTTCACTATAAGGCTTATTTGTTGTATGGGATGCAGGGATTGTATGAAAAGTTAAGAAAAAGGGGAGGAGTGCCGGTGTAAAGGGTAGTAAGACAGTTTTCCAAAGGCAAATCGCCGGTGTTTTCAATTTTTCAATCTCATGCAAAACCTGCGAATGGTGATGAGGCCGGGGGATTGTAACTGCTCATTTGAAAACCATGGCGGGATCTTCATCCACAGTTTCTCTTTTCTATCCAACTGCCATCAAATTGAAAAAGCATCGACTTTGCTTTTGCCCCTTCGTTGCATATTTGTTTGTTTCATTTCCATACTAAAAACAAGGAGGGATGGCCATGCCAAAGTGGAAACACGATGCAGAACAAAAGAACAAAGAAGGCTTTGACTCAGCTAAAACTGATTCTGAATATTCAAGAGAATTGCAACAGCTGGGCGATGGTGCGGGCAGTGCGGCGGCCAACCGCATGCACAAAGAAAAAGCGAAAAAGATGAAATCATCCAAAAACCAGGGAGAATGGGAAGGAATGCATTGAAAATGGAGTCTTCACTCTTCAGGAGTGAGGGCTTTTTTATATTTGGTGGTTTGGGAACCTTGTATCACAAGGGGATTCATTTTGTCCTAAACTACAATAATGCTTATTACTAAAACTTGAAACAGCAAACTATTCATTATGGTCGCTTGCTTAACAAAGGAGGTCTCTATGTAAAGGAATGCTATTCATTATGCTCGCTTTCTTAACATAGGAGGCCTCTATGTAAAGGAGTGTCATCCCTTATGCTCGCTTTCTTAACATAGACGGGCTCTATGCCAAGAAGCATGTTGTTTTTTTCTGAGTATCTTAACATAGAGGCCCATGCCCGCTTCTAACGCAGCGCCATCCTAAGAATGGCGCCATTCCTTTCTTTTTTACGATACATATGCACAAAGCGGGGAAACATGATGGTTTTTTGCGGGGTATCTTCTGCAAAATGCATCTTTTCAGTCTGAAAAAAACCTCCCGCTGTTTTCCTGGCCTCGGGGAAGTTGATAAAAATAAAACCAGCAGGACGAAGGGTGCCCTGCTGGTTTCTGTTAGTTTTTATTGACCGAAGCATCATAGATCGATTTGACTGCTTTTTCCAAAGCGGCGTTAAATTCTTCGTCTGTCTGGCTGGCGTTGAGTTCTCCGGTTAAAGCACGCGAAAAGCTTGCGATGATGCCATCGTTTTCTTTCAGTTTTTGATTGGCTTCTTCGCGGGAATAGCCGCCGGAAAGGGCAACAACGCGGATAACGCGCGGGTGCTCAACCAATGCTTTGTAGACATTTGGCACGGTCGGAATGGTGAGCTTCAGCATCACATGATCCTTTTCCGGCAATTCGTTCAGATGATTGAGTAGTTCTGCCTTTAACAATTCCTCGCATTTTTCTTTGTCTGCACTATGGATGTCTACTTCCGGTTCAATAATCGGAACGAGGCCTGCCGCGAGGATTTGTTTTGCCACTTCAAACTGCTGGTCAACCACGGCTTTAATGCCTTCCGGGTTGGCTTCCTTAATGACGGAGCGCATTTTGGTCCCGAAAATATGGTGTTCATTTGCACGCCGGAGTGTCGCATCCAGATCCGGGATCGGCTTCATCAGCTGAACGCCGTTTTCAAGATTCGCAAGCCCTTTGTCCACTTTTAAAAATGGGACAATGCCTTTTTTCTCGGCCAGGTATTCCGCAGTGTACAAGCCTTCAATCTGGCGGTCCATCGTTTGTTCGAATAAAATAGCGCCGAGGATGTATTTGCCATCAAAAGCCGGAGAAGTGATGATTCTTGTCCGCATTTGGTGGATAAGATCAAACATTTCGTCTTCGTTTGAATAGGCATCTTCCGGCACGCCGTAGTTTGCCAATGCTTTCGGTGTGCTGCCGCCGCTTTGGTCGAGCGCCGCAATAAAACCTTTTCCGTTCTTAACTTTGTCGAACTGTGTTTGGTTCATCCTGATCTCTCCTTATAAGGTTTTTTGAAGGGTTTCTTTTTCTTCATATCCCAATGAATGAAAAAGAAACCTCTATGCATAAGCATAACACTACTGATTGGGAGAAAAAAATATATTGAATATATTCATTTGCATGCCCCCTAAAAAAGAAGACGGGCGGTTATTCCGGCACGCGGTTTTGCTCGCTGAATCCCATCCAGAAAACGAGCACAAGGCTTGCGAGGGCCACTTCCGAAAGGGACATGAAGCCGATCGCATAGCTTTTGGTCAGCCCGTAAACGAATGTTAAAAGGAGCGGGGGGAAGAAACCGCCGAGCCCTCCGGCAGCTGCGACGATGCCATTTACCGTCCCCGCCTGGTTTGAGAAATAAAGCGGAACGAGCTTGAAAACCGCACCGTTTCCGATACCGGCACAGAAAGCGACGGCAAGGCAGCCAATCGTAAACAGCGTAATCCCGAGGCTGAAGGAAAGCAGGATGCCGGATATCGTCAACCCGATGAAGGTGAATGCCAGCACCGTATAAGGATTATATTTATCGGAAAGAAAGCCTCCGAGCGGCCGCAGCAATGTTGCCAGCAAAATAAAACCCGCTGTCCGCATACCGGCATCTACTTTGGCGAGGGAAAAATTCGACACCAAAAAGTTTGGCAGGTAGACAGTAAAGGCAACGAACGAACCGAATGTAATAAAGTAAAAAATACTGAGGAACCAGAGCCGCCTGTCCCGGTACACTTTTTTCAACTCTTCCGCAAACGCCCTGTTTTCTTTTCAAGTGCTTTCCATTCTTCGACCGCCAGTTTCCCGTTGGTGGCGCCGGACATAAGGAGAATCGCTTCAATCGCCTGCTTGTCGGACGATAAATCCGGGAGCCCTTTTCCAACCCCTTCCCGCTGTGATTTTCCGAGGCGGGAAAGCAAATCTTTATAAACGCCTTCGCCGGGGATCTGAATGCCTTTGCTGCCGTATCCGTTTTGAATGTTCGGGCCGACTGTGGTCATTTTTTGAAAAACATTCGGATAGTCGCGCTCCACAATGACGAAGTTTGGCATCGTTTTGCCCGGTACCGCCTCCGCTTCGCCTTTGCGCCAGTCTTTCACTTCCCCGAACGGCTGGCCGATTTCATTCGGCGTGTCTTTGCCGAGTGGCGTCATGACAAGGTCTTCGCACGCCGGCAAGTGCTCTTTTGCGAGTTCCGAAAATGTTCTTCCGATCTCCTTAAACGCTTCCCAGTCGCTTTTCGATTCCCACGGCGGGGAGATCGCCGCGTTAAACGGGTGGACGAACGGGTGCATGTCGGTGCTTGAGAGGTCAAATTTCTCATACCATGTGGCAGCCGGCAAAACAATATCCGAAAACAGGCCGGAACTGGTCATCCGGAAATCCATGCTGACAAACTGATGCGCGCTTCGTACCGGTACTGGTCCGTTACAAAGTAGAAAAAAGATGTGCCGTTTTGGAAGCGTTGCGGTTTTGTCCAGTCGTTGGCAAAGGCGATTTGCTGCCAGCCTTCGAGCGGGCGCACTTTTTCTTGCCCGACATAATGGGCCCAGCCGCCGCCGTTTACGCCTTGTGATCCCGTCAGCATGACCAGGTTTAAAATGCAGCGGTAAATTTGGTCGCTGTGGTACCAGTGGTTGGTCCCGCCGCCCATGGCTATCATCGATTTTCCGTTTGTGCGGGCGGCATTGTCGGCAAACTCGCGCGCGACCTGGATGACGTGCGCTTTTTTCACGCCGGTAATGCTTTCCTGCCAGGCCGGGGTGTACGGCGCGTTTGCGTCATTGTAATCCGCCGCGAAATCGCCCGGCAGGCCGCGGTCCACGCCGAGGTGCGAGCAGAAAAGATCAAATACAGTGGTAAACTTCACCGTCTGCCCGTCTTTTGTCTTTAACCGTTTGACCGGGACCGCCCGCTTGATCGTGCCGCCTTCCTTATCGGCAAAGTAAGGGAAAGTGACAGCCACGGTTTCATCATAGTCATCCATAAAACTTAATTTCGGATCGATCGCACTGCCGTCGTCTTTTGTCAGCTCGAGATTCCACTTGCTGCTGCCGTCCCAGCGGAAACCCTGGCTGCCGTTCGGGATCTGGGGGCTGTTTGCCGCCTTGTCCCAGACAAGCGTTTTCCATTCGCCAAGTTTTTCGCCGTCCGTGAGATCCGTTGCCCGCAGAAAACGGCCGGACCGGGCCTCCCCGTTTTTTTCGTCAATTTCAACGAGAAAAGGCAGATCCGTATATTTTTTTGCATAATCGGAAAAATATGGCGTTTCGCGGTCAATGTAAAATTCTTTTAAAATGACATGCGTCATTGCAAGGGCAAGCGCCCCGTCCGTGCCGGCGCGTGCAGGCAACCAAATATCCGCAAATTTGTCGTATTCGGCATAATCCGGGCTGATACCGACAATCTTTGTCCCGTTATAGCGGGATTCCACCATAAAATGGGCATCCGGCGTCCGCGTTTGCGGCAGGTTTGTGCCCCAGATGATAAAGTATTTGGCATTATACCAGTCCGCGCTTTCCGGAACGTCCGTCTGTTCTCCCCAGATTTGCGGGGAAGCGGGCGGGAGGTCGGCGTACCAGTCGTAAAAGCTCAGGATCGTGCCGCCGATCAACGATAAAAACCGGGTGCCGGCCGCATAGCTGACCATCGACATCGCCGGGATCGGGCTGAAGCCGGCGATCCGGTCGGGGCCGTACGTTTTGATCGTGTAAATCGAGGCAGCGCCGATGATTTCACACGCCGTTTTCCAATCGGCGCGCACAAAACCGCCTTTTCCTCTGGCACTGACATACCGGGCGCGTTTTGCTTGGTCTCCGGCAATATTCGCCCATGCCGTGACAGGGTCATGGCCTTTTTCTTTTTCCGCCCGCCAAAGTTCGATTAAGTCCTGGCGAATATAAGGGAATTTTACGCGGGTCGGGCTGTACGTATACCAGGAAAAGCTCGCCCCCCGCGGGCATCCGCGTGGTTCGTATTCCGGGAAGTTGCTGCCGGTTGTCGGATAGTCGGTGTACTGCGTCTCGGCTGTGATGATCCCGTCTTTCACGTAAACCCGCCAGCTGCAGGAGCCGGTGCAATTGACCCCGTGCGTGGAGCGGACAATGTTGTCGTAGCCGTAACGCCTGCGGTAATATTTTTCTGCATCGCGCGAGCGCGGGCTTTCTTCCGTCCAGCCGTCGTTGATCCGTTTTCCGCGTTTTAAATGCCTCAGCCGCTGAAGCAGCTTGTTGTCCTTATACATGGCCGTCATTTCCTTTCCCGAATGGATTGAAGCGTTCGCCCGTTAACCGGATGCTGCCGGATTCGGCCCGGAGTTCTTCTTCCACGACTTCGAAGTCCTGGGCATTGGCGCTGGCCAGAATGAGCCGCTGCAGTGTATTCGGATCGTTTAATTGATAAATGGTTTCAATGAATGCCGGGGGGATATCACCGAAACGCATACGCATAATGGTGATCAAATCTTCGCGATCCTGGATCAAATCTGCGTCTTCAAACTGGAACATGTTTTCACCTTCCCTTATCAGCTTTTCATCATTTTGTAGTAATCTGCAATCAGCACTTCTTTGCATGATTCCGCCGCTTGATTGAAAAATTCCGCCACTAGCGGCGCGTTTTCAATATCGGAGAAGGAGAAGCATTTTCTTGTTTCATGTTGAAAACGATCGCCGTAGCGTAACACCACTTCAATCCCGTTTTCCTTTTCAACGCCCGCCGGATCTGCGTCATACAGATGAATATGATGCAGTTCAAATGTCTGCATGAACGTATGGTAAAGCGGCGGGGAGACGGAAAACAGCGGTTTTTCCTGTTGTTCTTTCATGATTCACACCTCTTCAATGATGGGGGAGTACGCTTTCTTCTTCGTGATTATGTATTTCATCGATACAAATCAAGGCATAAAATTGCCGGACGGTTTGCCGATCCAGCTTTTCCTGCTGCAAATCCTTTTTTACTGCCTGTGCCAGTTTCCGCATTAGATCATGGTCGCGGTCAAGGGCGGTGAGCTTATCCTTCATGTTTTCATTTTCGGCAAGCAGCTCCGGGTACAGGCCTTCCTCCTCTGCCTGCGCGTGCGCGAGCGTCCTTGTTTCCCAATGTTCAAGCAGAATCAAAGCAGTTTTCAGCGCCTCCGCGTGCAAATTTTTCCCGAGCAGCTGCGCAAGCAAATCCGTTAAATCGCGGGCTTCATTTAATGCTGCTTCATGGATGGACGAATGGCTGTCCGCGTGCCTTAAAGATGGTCCTGACATGTTTTCGCTCCTTTATGTTGGATGTGGAATCGTTTCCCATATTCTAATGTTAAGATTGTCCCAATGGCCCCGATAATAAGCAAAAAATGGAGAATGGGGCAGATTTTTGCCGGATTTAAAGTGACCACTCACTTTTTATTGACAGCCAGCTTTCTTCATGGCAATATAGTAAGTGAGTCATTACTCACTTATCTAAAAGAGGAGGGCCGGGGATGGAAGCTGCGGTTGTGATGGAACATATAAGCAAGCAGTTCGGGAAAAAGCCTGTGTTAAACGATATCCGTTTGAAAATCGGGAAGGGCCGGATTTACGGCTTGATCGGGCCGTCGGGAGCAGGGAAAACCACTTTGGTCAAAATGATGGTCGGGATGGAAAAAACGGATGCCGGCACGGTCCATGTGCTGGGAGAAAAGATGCCGAATCTTGAAGTTTTGCAGCATATCGGCTATATGGCACAGTCAGACGCATTGTATATGCAGCTGACCGGAAAGGAAAACCTGAAATTTTTCGCATCGCTCTATAAAATGGGGAAGGCGGAACGGCATGAGCGGATTGCCTACGCGGCGGGCCTTGTCCATTTGCAGGATGACCTCAATAAAAAAGTGTCTGCCTATTCCGGCGGGATGAAACGGCGGCTGTCGCTTGCGATTGCGCTGATCCAGGATCCGGAATTGCTCATTCTGGACGAACCGACTGTCGGCATTGACCCGGAACTAAGGGCAAATATCTGGGATGAACTGCTCCGCCTCAAAAATGAAGAAGGCAAAACGATGATCGTCACGACGCATGTGATGGATGAAGCGGAAAAATGCGATACGGTCGCCATGATCCGGGAAGGAAAAATTTTGGCGCACGGCTCACCGGGCGAGTTGAAAGCAATGTATGAAGCAGCCGGCTTAAATGAAGTGTTTTTGAAAGCGGGGAGGACCGGAAAATGAAGAGAACCAGCTTTTTGCTCGATACGGCCGGATTAAAAGAACTGCTTCAAACAGATGATGCAAACCGGATATTCCTGAAAGCAGGGAGAGACGGGCAATGAGGACAGCCGCACTCATCAAAAGAATTTTGTTGGAAATGCTGAGGGACAAACGCACATTGGCGCTGTTGTTTCTCGCGCCGCTGTTGATTTTGACGCTTATGTACTTTTTCTTTAACGGCAGCTCAACCAGCCCGAGACTCGGGATCAGCCACGTGGACGCAAGCCTTGTAAAAGTGTTGGATAAAGCGGATATGAAAATCAAACACTATGAAACAGTAAAAGATCCGGAGCAAACCGTGCTGAATGGAAATCTTGACGGGCTGCTTGAGAAAAAGGGTGGATCGTATGTCCTCACTTTGCAAAACAATGATCCGTCTACTGCCAAATCGCTGCAGATGAAAGTGAAGCAGGCGATTGCGGCGGAATCCACGCAGCAGCTGGCCGAACAAATCAAAGCACAGGCAAAGACGCTTCAAGACGTGCAGAAAATCATTGCCTTGCAAAATGAGGCGCAGCATATTTTGATCAAACAGGTTCCCGCACAGTCACCCGCCTTTGGGAAAGTGCAGCAGCTGGAAGAACAGGCGGAAAGAACGAAACGCGTGTTGCAGGCGCCGGTCAAAGTGGCTTTTTCCAAACCGGATGTATCAGCAAAATATGTATACGGCAATAGCCATACGGCATATTTTGATGTGCTGAGCCCAATTTTGGTGGGTTTCTTCGTTTTCTTTTTCGTATTTTTAATCTCCGGCATTGGGCTTTTGAAAGAGCGGACAACGGGCACGCTCGACCGCCTGATGGCAACGCCGGTCAAGCGGGGCGAAATTGTGGCCGCTTATTTGGCGGGTTTCGGCATTTTTGCTGTCATCCAGACCGTGATTGTCGTGTTTTACGCGGTGAACGTGCTGGATATGGTGCTTGCCGGTTCACTCTGGAATGTCCTGCTCGTTAATTTGATGCTCGCGCTTGTGGCGCTGTCTCTCGGGATTTTATTATCGTCTTTTGCGGCTTCAGAGTTTCAAATGGTACAGTTTATTCCGCTTGTCGTGGTGCCGCAGATCTTTTTCTCCGGCATTATTCCGTTAAAAGGGATGGCCGTCTGGCTGCAGGCGCTTGCAAAAGTGATGCCGATTTATTACGGTGCCGATGCCTTAAAGCGGGTCATGTATGAAGGCATGGGCCTTGGGGATGTATGGAAAGACTTGACGGCGCTTGTTGTTTTTGCAGTGATTTTTATTCTGCTCAATATTGTCGCGTTGCGGCGTTACCGTGCGCTGTAAAGGGGGAGAAAATTTGCCGAAATATAATCTTCTGGAAGCAATGAAGGAGCAAAAAAGGACGGACGCGAAGCTCACGGATAAAAAACAAAAAATCATGGAGGCAGCCATTGCCTTGTTTGCAGAGAAAGGGTATGGCAATACGCCGACAAGCGAAATTGCAAAAGCGGCCGGCGTTGCAGAAGGGACGATTTTCCGGCACTTCGGCACGAAAGACCATTTGCTTGTTTCGCTGATCGTTCCGTTTTTAAAAGATTCGATTCCTTTGATGGCGGAAGAGCTTTTTGAAAAACTGCTGTCAAACCATGGCCTCGGTTTTGAGGACTTTTTGCGGAACCTGCTCCGGGACCGGCTTCTCTTTTTAAAACAGAACAGGGAGATTTTCCAAATCATCGTAAAAGAGTTTTTTTATAATGAAGAAATCCGCCATGAACTGATGCCGTATGTTGCGGAAAATATCGGTTCCCGGCTGGTGCAGGTGATCCGCGCTTTCCAGGAACGCGGGGAACTGGCAGGCCGGCCCGCGGAAGCGATGGCAAGGCATATCTTTTTTTCAATCGGCGGCACATTTATTTTGAAGTTTGTCTTCGGGCTGAACGGATCCCGGGATGAAGAGGCTGAGATTGAATCCGCCGTCCGGTTTATCATGGACGGGGTGCGGAACAGATAGGCGCATCTGCGGCAAAATAAAAGAACCCGAAATTCCGGGTTCTTTTCTGCTATTCGGGGCTTGTCAAACGAATCCGGCTTTGCGTTGCTTCATGACGATTTCAAGGGCAAAGTTTTTCCGGCATTTTTTATAAAAACATGTCCAGGCCGGAGCTCCCAAGCCTAGGACTTTAGAGCCCGGTTTATTTATTGGGTTCTGCGATTGCATGGAAATCGTGTGCATCAAGCGGCACGATTTTTGTTTTTCTTGCGATTTTGTACCCGAACCACAAGACGAGAAAGAACGGGATGCCGAGATAGGCCGCAATGACATTTCCCCAGTTGATATGCGGTGCGAGAAATGCCTGGTAGTCCTGGGCGAGTGTCACAATCAGGCAAACGGCAATGGCAAAAACCGGGCCGAACGGATACCATTTCGCTCTGTAAGGAAGTTCATCGAGCGCGTGCCCTTGCGCGAGAAAAGCTTTGCGGAACCGGTAATGGCTGACGCAGATGCCGAGCCAGAAAATAAAGCTGGTGATGCCGATCGAATTCATCAGCCAGATATATACAACACCGTCCCCGAAAATGGAAGTGAAAAACGCAAGCATACCGACAACTGCGGTTAAAATCATGGCCGGCACCGGGACGCCGCGCCTGTCAAGCTTTGAAAAAATACGCGGGGCCTGTCCTTCCTTTGCCATCGCGTAAAGCATGCGCGTGGATGCGTACAGGCTGGAATTGCCGGCTGACAGAACAGCGGCCAGGATCACGGCATTCATCATCGAAGCTGCAAATGAAAGGCCGGCTTTTTTAAAGACAAGCGTGAACGGGCTGAGGAGAACATTTTCGCTTTCCAGGCTGCTGTTTGTATACGGGACAAGGAGCCCGATGACAAGGATGGCAAGCACATAGAATAATAGAATTCTCCAGAAAACATTTTTAATCGCTTTCGGCACATTTTTCGCCGGATTTTCGCTTTCCCCGGCGGCAACCCCGACAATTTCCGTCCCCTGAAACGAAAAACCGGCCGCAATAAAGACGAGAAAAGTGCCGAGAAACCCGCCCGGAAACGGTGCCTTCCCTGTAGTGAAATTTTTTACGCCGGCTGCTTCCCCGCCAAGAAGGCCAAAAACCATCAATAAGCCGACAACGATAAAAAGAATAATCGCCGCCACTTTGATGAAAGAAAACCAGTATTCCCCTTCGCCATAACCTCTGACGGTCAAATAATTGAGCAGGAAAATGAGCACAAAAAAGGACATGCTCCATAATAACGACGGGCTGTGCGGAAACCAGAACTTCATGATCATAATCGAAGCGGTCAGTTCGGCAGCAATCGTCATCGCCCAGTTGAACCAGTAAGTCCAGCCAATTGCAAATCCGAAAGCGGGATCGACGAATTTTGTCCCGTATGTGCTGAACGCGCCGCTTGTCGGCATGTAGGCGGACATTTCCCCAAGGCTTGTCATGACAAAATACACCATTGCCCCGACCAGTGCGTATGCGACAAGTGCTCCGCCCGGCCCCGCCGAATGGATCGCCGCGCCGCTCCCGAGAAACAGGCCGGTTCCGATGGAGCCCCCGATCGAAATCATCGTTAAATGGCGTGCTTTCAGTCCTTTTCGGAGTGTCCTGCCCTGCTGCTTTGGAAGATGGATGTCCTGCTGCTTTTCCAATTCCATTTTTCTTTTCCCCCTTCATTCGTTTCATAAGAACGCTTGCAAAAATGTATATATTCTCATATCAGGACTTTTTGCAATTTTCATGCCAAAGGCGGAGGAGCTGTTTTTCGTGAAGCAAACGCGATGCATGCAAAATTTTTTTGCACATGCGCGAACCATGATTTGGCGCCGGCATGATTATGTTGCGGGCCGCGAGTGCATTTCCCTTCAGGATGCAAAATCCATTTGCATGCGGCTAAAATAATGTCAAAAAGAGGGTCACACACAGACATGGCGAACATGAGACCCCGGCGGCCCGATTTCTGCCGGGATGCTAATAAAAATGCCATTGTGTTTGTAAATCAGGGGGCATTTTGTACACCTTAAAGTTGAGCACAGTTGAAAACGTCATCACAGACTCTCTTTTACGCAAAAATATAGGGGATATATGTTCAGCCACCCAGTATTTTGATTCAACCCAATGACAACGTTTCCCTGTGCGCCCAAAGTATAAATAGTTTGTTGTATAATAAAAGCAAAGTAAAAAGAAAACGGTGATGAAAGTGAAAAGCAACTTTTCATTTTTTAAAGGGAAATGGGATGTGCTTGCAAATTTGGGTGAGACGGCTGAGAGAAATATTTATCAGGATCCCCATACAACGATTATGAAGCTTAGGTTGTTTGCTGAGACGTTGACCAAGTTCGTACTGGCAGCCGAAAATATTAAGGAAGCATACGGGACATCCCAAGTGGATCGTATCCATACGCTGCGCAGAGAAGGTTTGATTGAGCCGGAGCTGGTGGATATTTTTGAGACGCTGCGCCGCAAGGGCAACCAGGCGATGCACGAAGCGCTGAAATTTACAACGGGGGAAGCAAAAGCACTGCTTAGGCTCGCTTTTCGATTGTCCATTTGGTTTATGGAAGTATACGGAGAATGGGATTTTCAAGCGCCGGAATACATAGAGCCGAAAGAGCAGAAGAAAGTCGATACGGAACAGCTTCAACAGGAATACGAAGAGAAGCTGAAAAAGCTTGAAGACGAGTTAGAATCCATTAGAGCAAAAGCTTCTGAAGAGAATGCGGAAGAGAAAACGAAACGGAAAAAGAGAGCCGCAACTTTTATGCGCCGCCACGAACTGACGGAATCGGAAACACGTGCCATTATTGATGAGAAGTTGCGTGCGGCCGGCTGGGAAGCAGATACAACGTTGTTGAATCATTATACACATGGTACAGTGCCTGAAAAGAACCGGAATATGGCCATTGCGGAATGGAAAGTGGGCAGCGGCAGAGCGGACTATGCTTTATTTATCGGTTTGAAATTGGTCGGGCTCATTGAAGCAAAGGCGAAGAAAAGAACGATTCCAAGCGCGCTGGAAAGCCAGACAAAAGCGTATGCAAGGCAAGTGCGCCAAATTGAAAATGAAGAGATTTTGCAAACGCGAAATGAATATAAGGTGCCTTTCCTATACGCAACCAATGGCCGGCCTTTTCTCAGGCAGCTTCAAGAGGAATCGGGCATTTGGTTTTGGGATTCCCGTAAGCCGCTTGAACACGCCCGCCCGCTTGAAGGCTGGCACTCTCCCGATGATTTGCTAATGTTACTGGGCCAGGATGATGAGGATGCCAATCAGCGGCTCGAAGAAGAAAGCATCTCGATATTCGGATTGCGCCCGTATCAGGAAAAGGCGGTGCTGGCTGCCGAAGAAGCGCTGAAAGCCGGACAAAGAAGAATGCTGATCGCCATGGCAACAGGGACCGGGAAAACCCGTACCGCGATTGCGCTCATGTACCGGCTCATTAAATCGAAAAAATGCAGACGCATTCTTTTTCTTGTCGACCGCAACTCACTCGGGAAACAAACGGAAGATGCCCTGAAAGATACGAAGATTGAAGGTTATTCATTCTCTGATATTTATGATGTGAAGTCGATCGGGGACATTTCACCGGAAGTGGCAACAAAGGTGCATATTGCAACGGTGCAGGGAATGGTGCGCAGGCTTTTCTACAGCAATGAAGAAAAGATTCCGAGTGTAGGGCAGTACGATTTTATCATTGTAGATGAAGCGCACCGCGGCTATACAAGCGACAGGGAAATGTCCGAAGAAGAGCTTTTGTTCAGGGATCAAAATGATTATGTCAGCCAGTACCGGCGCGTTCTTGACTATTTTGATGCAGCCTGTTTAGGGCTGACTGCGACACCGGCGCTTCACACGACGCAAATTTTTGGCATGCCGATCTTTAAATACTCGTACAGTGAAGCGGTACTGGACGGCTATCTGGTTGACCATGAGCCGCCTTATGTATTCAAAACGGAACTTTCGCAAGCGGGGATCACTTTTGAGAAAGATGAAGAAGTCGAAGTGTATGATGCAGAAAACGGCGAAATTCAATTGGAAAAAATGGAAGATACCCTTCATTTTGAAGTGGAACAGTTTAACAAAAAAGTGATCACCGAATCTTTTAACAGGGCGGTGCTGCATAAACTGGCGGATTATATTGATCCGTCCGGCAAAGAAAAAACCCTGATTTTTGCTGCTACCGACCAGCATGCAGACCTGGTTGTCCGTTTATTGAAAGAGGCATATGCCGAACGCGGCGATGAGATAGAAGATGATGCCATTATGAAAATTACGGGGTATATTTATAAGCCACTGGATGCCATTAAACGTTTTAAAAACGAAAGGCTGCCGAATGTTGTTGTAACGGTTGATTTGCTCACGACCGGTGTAGATGTGCCAGCCATTACGAATCTCGTATTTCTGCGCCGCGTTCAATCCCGTATTCTGTATGATCAAATGCTCGGCCGCGCCACCCGCCTTTGCCCTGAGATCGGGAAAAGCCATTTTCATATTTATGATGCTGTTGGGATTTACGATAAACTTCAGCCTTATACAGAAATGAAGCCAGTCGTGAAACAGCAACATGATAGTATTGGCGAGCTGTACAAGTCGCTTGTGAACGCGCAAACGGAAGAAGAAGCCAAATTTTACCGCGATCAGTTGGGCGCAAAAATCCAGCGGCGCAAACAAAGGCTCAGTGAAGAAGCAAAACAGAAATTTGAAGAGCTGTCCAATGGCAAAAATATTGAAGACTGGGCGAAAGAAATTCAATATTACACGCCGCAGGAAGCAAAGCAAAACAGCCTCTTGTTTGAGTACATGGAAAATTACCGGACAGGTGGAGATAAACGCTATATTTCCAATCAGGCAGACCGGGTAACAGCAGTCATCCGGGGCTATGGTGAAGGGAATGAACGACCTGAAGATTACCTGGATGGATTTGTAAAATTTATTAAAGAAAATATCAATGAAATTCCCGCACTCCACCTCGTTTGCACGCGCCCGAAAGATTTAACAAGGCAGGACTTGCGTGAATTAATTACGATACTGGAGACGAAAGGGTTTAAACAATCCCACTTGCAAACGGCCTGGAAACAAACGAAAAACGAAGATATTGCGGCCGATATCATCAGTTTCATTCGCCAAGCTGCATTAGGCGAATCGCTTATTGATCACGAAACCCGGATCAGGCGGGCGATGCAAAAGGTGTACGCCCTGCATGACTGGACGCCGCGGCAGAAAAAATGGCTGCAGCGGATTGAAAAGCAGTTGCTGCAAGTTCCGGTGCTGGCGCCAAACCCGGAAGAGGCGTTTCGGGAAGAACCGTTCCGCAGCCAGGGCGGGTATAAGATTTTGAAGCGAGAATTTGGTGATGAAATTGATAGGATTGTGGATACGATTAATGATAACCTGTATGCGATATAAATATACCCAGTTCATCCAGCCGGATTTTGGCGGTTGGATGAACTGGGTTTCTTTGTTTTGAAAGACCCGATATTTAAACCTTGCCGGGAAAAACTTGATAGAAACGTGGACTTTTTTAGGATTTTGCATATATAATTGTACATGTACAATGATGTATGCTAAGGAATTGATTGTATAGTTTCCATAACCCCCCAATAGATATTGAATTTGAAACAAGGCAGGAAAAAGATGATTTTATCAAATGGGTTTTGGAACCAGGTTCGCCATCAGAAGAGCGAAAATGCCTGAGTCAAATTCGGGAAAAAGCAAAAACAGTACAAATGCTGCAAAACCAATCCGTGCAAATTTTTCAAACCAAAAATGAACGAAAGTAAAGGCAGCCTATATCATATACAGGCAGAACCCAGCTCCTTTGAATGCAAGCTCCCAAAAAGTGACTGGGTTCTTTTCTTTGGAATATAGAAGGGCTTGTTTCATTGCAAGTAACATGTGCAGTAAAAACAGGAGGAGAAAAATGAACAACCAGGAAATCGTACAAAAGCTTTGGAACTTATGTAATGTTTTGCGGGATGACGGGATTACATATCAGCAATATGTGACGGAATTAACGTATCTGCTGTTTTTAAAAATGATGAAAGAACAAGAAAAGGAGTCTGCCATTCCGGAAGGCTATCGCTGGGATGACCTTGTGGCCAAGGAAGGAACGGAGTTAAAAACATTTTATCAGCATTTGCTGCTGCATTTGGGCACAAGCGGCAATGAAATGCTGCGCGATATCTACAGCGATGCAGCGACCAGCATTTCAGAGCCGAAAAACCTTGAAAAAATCATTAAATCGATTGATGCCCTCGACTGGTACAGCGCAAAAGAAGAAGGGCTCGGTAATCTGTATGAAGGACTGCTGGAAAAAAATGCGAATGAAAAGAAATCGGGAGCAGGGCAATATTTTACACCGCGCGTCCTGATTGATGTCATGGTGCAGCTGGTCGACCCGAAAATCGGCGAGCGCTGCGCGGATCCGGCAGCCGGCACTTTTGGCTTTATGATTGCAGCGGACCGTTATGTAAGACAGAAAACGGATGACTATTTTGATCTGGATCCGCAAATGGCGGAATTCCAGAGGAAGGAAGCTTTCTCCGGGATGGAGCTGGTAAAAGACACGCACCGTCTTGCATTAATGAATGCCCTGCTCCACAGCATGGAAGGGCGTATTGAGCATGGCGACTCTTTATCCAACAACGGGAAATGGATGAAAAATCTGGATGTCATTTTAACAAATCCGCCTTTTGGCACAAAAAAAGGCGGCGAACGGGTATCGCGCGATGACTTGACGTTTGACACATCGAACAAGCAATTGAATTTCCTGCAGCTGATCTACAATGCCTTAAAAGATGATGGCAAAGCGCGCGCAGCAGTCGTTTTGCCGGATAATGTGCTGTTTGAAAGTGGCGTTGGTGCGCAAATCCGTCGTGACTTAATGAACAAATGCAATCTGCACACGATTTTAAGGCTGCCGACCGGTATTTTTTACGCACAAGGTGTCAAAACAAACGTCTTATTCTTTACGAGGGGAAAAACTGACCGGGACAACACAAAAGAAGTGTGGGTGTATGACCTCCGCACGAATATGCCGTCATTCGGCAAACGCAACCAGTTGACGATGGCGCATTTCGAAAACTTCATGAAAGCCTACGAAGCTGAAGACCGGTCGAAAGTGGAAGACGAGCGCTGGAATGTGTTCACACGGGAAGAAATTGCGAAAAAAGGTGACAGCCTCGACATCGGCCTGATCGCGGATGCGTCATTGTCCTCCTACGAAAACTTGCCAGACCCGGTTGAATCGGCAGAAGAAGCGATCGCAAAACTGCAGCAGGCAATGGATTTATTGGGCGAAGTGGTAGACGAACTGCGCGCTGTGGAAGCGGATGAGGTGGTCGTGAAGTGAGGAAGAAGCAAAAGACCATGGAGGAGTTATTGGAAGAAGCATTGGTGCCGGAGGAAGAGCAGCCGTATGAAGTACCGGGGAATTGGATTTGGGTATATTCAAAATTTTTATTGGACTTTATAGGTGGAGGAACACCTCCAAAAGGTTATAACAAATATTGGGATGGTGACATTCCTTGGGCCACCGTTAAAGATATAAAAGGAAGATATCTTGTTACTACGAGAGATAAAATCACTGTTGCAGGATTAGAAAATAGTTCAACGACTATGGCATACGAAAACGAGCTCTTATTAATAACTAGAATGTCTCCTGGTAAAAGCACAATTACAAAGATTTCGACTGCTATCAATCAAGATTTGAAAATAGTTAGACCAAAAATTCAAATACAACCTTATTTTTTGTGGCTATTTTTTACTGTAAACCGTACATTAATTGAATCTATGTCAACTGGAACTACAGTAAAAGGAGTACAAGTGGAGAAACTAAAAAAAATACCTTTTCCAGTACCGCCTTTAAAGGAACAAATACGTATCGCAGCCAAAGTAGAGCGGCTTTTAAGTAAAATCGACGAAGCAAAGCGGTTGATTGAGGAAGCGAAGGAAACGTTTGAACTTCGCCGGGCGGCTATTTTGGATAAGGCGTTTCAGGGGGAGCTGACGAGGAAGTGGAGAGAGCAGCACCCGGAAATTGAAAGTGCTGAGGTTTTATACAATAAGATCATCCGCTTCACGAAGCCCAAAAATGTTTCTTCTAATGTAGAGCAAAAATTAAATATTCCTGACACATGGAAAATGGTGAGGTTGGGAGAGGTGGTCCAAGTAAATCCTCCCAAAAAGAAACTTGAAGAAATTTCTGATCAGCAAATTTGTACATTTGTTCCAATGCCTGCCGTAAGCGATAAAACCGGAAAAATTGAGTCACCAGAAGAAAAGGAATATGCAAAGGTAAAGAAAGGCTATACGTTCTTTTTAGAAAATGATGTGCTGTTTGCCAAAATAACACCGTGTATGGAAAATGGAAAATCGGCTATTGCAAAAAATCTTAAAAATGGATTTGGCTTCGGATCAACTGAATTTCATGTTTTAAGAACAAACGAATATATCAACGAGCGATATCTCCACTACTTAGTCCGTTCCAAGAAATTCAGATTAGAAGCCAAAGGGGAGATGACAGGGGCTGTCGGACAACAGAGGGTACCGAAAGAATTTTTAGTAAACTACCCATTTCCATTACCACCCAAAGAAGAACAGGACGCAATAGTAGATATTTTGGATGAAATTTTCACAAGAGATGATATTGCCTATAGGATAATCGAAACCAAGTATGAACTAGAAACATTAAAACAATCCATCCTCTCCAAAGCCTTCCGCGGCGAGCTTGGAACGAATGATCCGACCGAAGAAAGTGCGATCGAGTTATTAAAAGAAGTGCTGCAGGAACAAGTGAAATAAGCGTAATCATGGCAGGGGCTGTTTGTTGATTCCCCTGCCTTTTTCTAACTGCCTGGCTAGAGGTGATCTTTGAAGCCGCTGTGTTTTACCACGTCAAATCCCGAGCCGTTTCATCCGGTACTGGAGGCTTTGCCGGCTCAATCCGAGCTGCTCTGCTGCTTTTGATATATTCGACCCGTTTGCCTCAAGTGCCTCTAAAATGCATTGTTTCTCATACTCAAGCAGCCGGTCTTTTAAAAGCGGTGATTTTTCCGCCGCCGGAGTGTAGTGGCCGGACTGCCGGTACTGCATGGGCAGGTGGCGGAGTTCAATCATGTCTTCATCCAGCATGACATTCATCGCTGCCTCAATGATATGCTCCAGCTCGCGTATATTGCCAGGCCAGCGGTACGAACGGAAGAAAGTAAGTACTTCCGGTGTTATTCCCCTGACATTCATTTGAAAAAGAGTGTTGTATTTTTGAATAAAGTGGCCGGTGAGAAGGGGCAAATCTTCCAGCCGGTCCCTTAACGGTGGGATAAGCAGCGTCACGACACCAAGCCGGTAGTACAAATCTTTGCGCAGCCGGTGATTTGCAATCGCTTCGTAAGGCGTTTCGTTCATGGTGGCGATCACGCGCACATCGACCGGCTTTTCCTGCGTCCCCCCGATCCGCTTCACTTTTTTCTCTTGCAACACCCGCAAAAGTTTTGCCTGCAAATGAATGTTCAATGCATTGATTTCATCGAGCAAAAGCGTGCCGCCGTCCGCCTGTTCGAACAGCCCTGCGCGGTCAACGGCCCCTGTAAATGCCCCTTTTTTCGTACCAAATAAGATACTTTCAATGAGATTATCGGGAAGCGCTGCACAGTTTTGCGTGATGAACGGTCCCCGGCTTCTTTCGCTTTCATAATGGATACTTTGCGCGAACAACTCTTTTCCCGTCCCGGTTTCACCGATAATCAGCACATAGGAGGAAGTACGGGCGGCGCGTCTTGCAAATTCAATGACTTCAGAAACTGCCTTGCTTTTTCCGATAATATGATGAAATGTGTAACCGGTATGGGGCTCGTGGTTTCGGCGGATGAGGCGCTCAATTTTCGTAATGTCCTCCGCAATTTCAACAGCGCCCGCCAATTTTCCTTTATAATAAAACGGATACGTATGGTTGACGGAAGTAATTTCGCGGCCTTTATTGTTAAAGTACGTCTGTTTGACAAGATGGCTTTCTTCTCCGGTTTTGAGCGACTTTAACAAGGTGCTTTCTTCACTGCTGCGAAAGCGGAAAACATCTTCCAACTTTTTATACAGTACTTCACGGCTGTCCATCCCCTCAATATCCCGCATTTTTTGATTGTAAATCATCGTGCGCCCTTCTTCGTCCACTGCATGAATGCCGGCATCGACGAGATTCATTATTGTTTCGTACAACGCGAGGAGTACATCTTTTGTTTCTTCCATGTTGCGTCCACCCCCTTCGATGATAAAAATTTTAAAATATTTTGCGGCTTTATGCAAAAATTTTTTGCATTTTCACTGAAAAAACCGCACGAAGGCCTTTTTTTCATGATGGCATTCTTTTTGCATATGAATGGATAGGGACATTGAAAAGAAGGGGGAAACAAAATGGCACAAGTAAAAGAGCAGGCGAAGCAAGTGATTGAAAAAACGGAACAGTTCGGTGCGCATAATTACGCGCCGCTTCCGGTTGTCATTTCGGAAGCGGAAGGGGTGTGGGTGAAGGATCCGGACGGCCGCCGCTATATGGATATGCTGAGCGCTTATTCGGCACTGAACCAGGGGCACCGCCACCCGAAGATTATTCAGGCATTAAAAGACCAGGCGGACCGTGTGACGCTCACATCACGCGCGTTTTATAACGACAAACTTGGCGAATGGTACGAAAAAGTGTGCCAACTGACGAAAAAGGATATGGTGCTGCCGATGAACACCGGGGCGGAAGCGGTGGAAACGGCGGTCAAAGCTGCACGGCGCTGGGCATATGATGTGAAAGGCGTGCCGGACAATAAAGCGGAAATCATTGCCTGTACCGGAAATTTCCATGGCCGTACGCTGCTTGCGGTGTCGCTCTCATCGGAAGAAGAATATAAACGCGGCTTTGGGCCGATGATTGAGGGCATCAAGCTCATTTCGTACGGGGATGCGGAAGCGCTGCGGGAAGCCATCACTCCGAATACGGCAGCGTTCCTTGTTGAGCCGATCCAGGGGGAAGCTGGCATCAACATTCCGCCGGCCGGGTTTTTAAAAGAAGCAGCGGATATTTGCCGCGCGTCCCGGGTGCTTTTCATGGCAGACGAGGTGCAAACCGGGTTAGGCCGGACCGGCAAGTTGTTTGCGGTTGACTGGGAGGGTGTTACCCCGGATGTGTTCATTCTTGGGAAAGCGCTTGGCGGCGGTGTCATGCCGATTTCCTGTGTAGCTGCAAATAAAGAAATACTGGGTGTATTCAACCCGGGGTCGCACGGCTCAACGTTCGGCGGCAATCCGCTTGCATGCGCGGTATCGATCGCAAGCCTTGAGGTGATTGAAGAAGAAAAACTGGTGGAACGCTCGCTCCGGCTTGGACAGGTGCTCCTGGAGAAACTGCGTGAAATCAAGCACCCGTCGATTAAGGAAATCCGCGGCCGCGGCCTTTTCATCGGCGTGGAGCTCACGGAACCGGCGCGCTCCTATTGCGAAGCATTGAAAGAGGAAGGGCTGCTTTGCAAAGAAACGCATGAGAATGTCATCCGATTTGCCCCGCCGCTTGTCATAACGGAAGAAGAGCTGGAATGGGCAATTGAACGGATCCGGAAAGTTTTTGAGGAGAAAAAATGATCAGAAGCCTGCTCTGCCAAACGGCGGGGCGGCTTTTTTGATTGGAAAGAATATAAGAGGCGCCCGCACATGCAAACTGTTTTTTGGGTGGCCTGCCAAAAGTCACTATACATTGCCGGCAGGGCCACGCCATACATTCATTTGGGAAATCATATGTCGTTCGAGTGGGGTACTCGAAGGATATTTAAAGGTTTGTCTCCTGGGTAGCAAAAAGTATTTGAAAGCGGCGGTTCGCTTAAGATTTGTCTTTCATAACCGTGATGAAGGAGGCGCAGCTATGGAATTCCGGAAAGCCCATCTTGATGATCTTCATCATTTAATAGAGCTTAGAAAGCAGCAGCAGGTTGCCCAGGGCATCGAACCAAAGACGGACATTGATGCCGATTTGGAAAAGTTTTTTCAAAAGAAATTAAAAGAAGGCTCCATGGTCCAATGGCTTGCGGAAGACGAAGGAGAAATCGTTGCTTGCGGGGCCGTCATTTTTTACGAATTCCCGCCCAGCTATGTGAATAAAAGCGGGAAGAAAGCCTACATTACAAATGTGTATACAAAAGAAGAATACCGCGGCCAGGGGATCGCGAAAGAATTGATGGGAAAACTGGTTGATGAGGTGAAAAAGGCCGGCATCTCCAACATCTGGCTTGGCGCTTCTGAAATGGGCAAGCCGTTGTATGAAAAATTCGGTTTCCAGGAAGTGGATGAATGGATGGAACTGCATTTATGATAAAAAAGAGAATGAGAAAAACCGGTAATCCGGTTCCAAAGTGTATTTTTTGAACTTCCCCATCTGCCGGTCTATACTTAAAATGGTAAGGGAGGAATGGTCGATGTATGAAATTGCCATTATTGGAGCTGGTCCGGCCGGGGCAAGTGCCGCTATTTTTACGGCCAAAGCCGGGAAAAGCACAGTGCTTTTTGATGGCGGCACGAGCGCTACCAAGCGGGCTTTGCTGAAAAATCACTACGGTGTAACAGAAATAACCGGACCAGACCTGGTCGAAACCGGTAAAAAACAGGCAGCGCAATTCGGTGCCAAACTGGTCGACAAAAAAGTTGAATCGATTGAAAAAACGGAAAATGGTTTTACCATTAAAACAGAACAAGAGTCGTACGAAAGCAAATACGTTATTCTTGCAACCGGCATGATTGCAAGCCTCGGGGAAGCCCTTGGCGTCAAAACCAAACCGGCAACAGAACCACGCGTAAAAACCGTTTTTGCAGTGGATGCGCAAGGAAAAACGAATGTCCCGAATGTATGGGCATGCGGAACGGTTGCCGGCGTTTCCATGCACACGATTATCACAGCAGGCGACGGCGCTAAAGTGGCTGTTAACCTCATCAGTGAAATCGACGGCAAACGCTGGGTCGACCACGATGTTTTAGGAAAATAAGCCGTTGCAAACGAACCGGGCAAAACTCCGCCCGGTTTTCGTTTTCTTTATTTTTCAATGCGGGCTAGAACTGAAAAGAATTCGTCGCAGATAAGCATTCTGACATGCTTATTGTTTTTCCAAAATCAAACCACCCACTGCAAAGCCGGGCACTGGGGATGCAGCCGGTACACGCGAGATTCAGGCAATCATCAAACCTTTTTTGCGGAAAGCCGTCTTTCCCATCCATGGGAGGATTGTTAGATACGTTTTTTGGGAGAACTTGTCTTTGGTGTCATTTTGCTTTTTAGTTGGATCGGACCATTCAAAAGTGGTTTGAGAAACTAACCGATTTTTTTAATATTAACATAGTAAAATGGGGTTGAATATCAATGATTTTAGTTAGTTCATGTTTAGCAGGACTAGAAGTTCGTTATGACGGGAAACATTGCCTTCGTGACATAATCAAGAGGTTAGTAGATGAGAACCGCGCTATCACAGCTTGTCCGGAACTATTAGGAGGTCTTCCAATACCAAGGATCCCTGCCGAAATCATTCAAGGAGATGGCTTCGATGTATTGGATGGCCGGGCAAAAGTGGTAGATCGGTTAGGAAAAGATGTAACCGATATGTATATAAAAGGCGCATATGAGACATTAAAACTGGTACAAAAGATGAAGATCACAACTGTTGTGTTGAAAGAAAATAGTCCTTCATGCGGAAGTTCAATGATTTATAACGGTGAATTTAGCGGCAAAAAGGTACCCGGCAATGGAGTGACTTCTGCTTTATTAAAAAGAAACGGAATCAAAGTTATTTCAGATGTAGAGCTTACAGAGTTGGAAGAGTTGGAAGAAATGCTTTAATATCAAAAAAGGCACCTTTAAAGAACTAAAAGAAGAGAATAGTAAATTGCTCAACATTAGATTTTACGATTTTAGGCAGACACCCCCTTATGTATTGGAGGGATAAGTAGCTTTATTTTATGTAAAAAATTCCAAACTTTGTTAATTTGGAATTTCTCCCGGAAATTTATTCGTTCTGCACAAAAAAAGAAAAATCCTTTCCAATGAGGTTAGAAAAATCCCCTTGGAAAGGTTTATTCCGGTTTACTCACCATGGAGAATCTGACAAAAATTTATCTTGAAGTATAACCTGCATCCAAATGAATCGTTGTTCCTGTTACATAGGATGATGCGTCGGAAGCGAGCCAAAGATTTGCTTCGGCGATTTCCCGAGCTTGACCGAATCGACCAAGTAAGCTCAATAGCGGGGCATATTCTCCTTCCGTAAAACCGAACTGTTCAATAATCTTCATCAAATTCAGCAACCGGTTTGTCATAGGATAATATGAAAGTTCAATTAACAAAACAAATAAAAAAGACTTATTGAACATTGGAAAGCCCGCAAATGGTGATTTCAAGCAGTCTCTTTCCATGTGAAGGATTGATGGGTTTGTGGTAAGTCAAATTTTGTTGTATTGAAAAGTCTCTGGTTTGTGTTAGAATAGAAATAGCCATGAAATCACTCCCTGGATATTTGGTCGTACTTATATCTTAGCAAAGGAGTGGCTTTCACGGCTCTTTTTTTTTCAAAAAAAATCATCCTTTTCCGTTTTACAATATTTTCCACAGGAATGAGTAGCCTAATCTATTGAAACTCGCCCAAAGCCTCAAAAAGTGATAAAATTCTGGCACTTATAATAAGCAAATTTATCCTATTAAAATCAAAAACTCACAATTTCTTTTTGCATTTGTCATAATGTTCCTACAAACGTCTTCTTTCTTTAGTGGAATAAATCAACGACCTTTAATTGTCTGACTGCTTACAGTTTCAGGGGATATAGCATTTTGGCAAGGGCTCTCAATGAAAAAATCTTTAAGAGTGATAACATGAAACGAGGAATTTTGGGTTTATTAACAGCTGTCTTGCTAATTGTACTTGCATTTCCATCCAGCAGCCTTGCTGCAACACCAACTAGTAATAGAGGGGCTACACCTCAACTATCTGGCAATGAACCAACTTATACTTATTGGATACAAAGCGGGGATCCAAAATATATTAAAAAGAGTTTTGGAGGCTGGAGAGATGTAGGGGCGGCTGTACATGGACCAACAACCTTAGTACAAGTATATAAAGAATCTTCGTCAATTAGTGTGACAGCTTCTGCAGGTATCCCAGTTAAACAAATAGAGGCTGGATTATCTAGCGATTTTTCTAAAAAATATTCACTTACTACTACAACAAAAACAAAGATTCCAAAAGGAAAAAAAGGCCAATTTCAAGTAAGAAGTGTTTATAAATACTACAAAGTGACAATGGTTCAATGGATGGCAATGGACGGAAAAAGAAAAAAAACAGGAAAAAAGAAGACAGTTACAGTTAAAAAGAAAACATCTCTTGAAAACAGAGTATTACTTAAAAACCCAAATAACTAAAAGAAATCAAATGGAGAAGTTGCTTCTCCATTTGATTTCTTTTTAAGGTGAATTTTTTGCATCTCTATATTAAGATGAACGAAGTATCATGTGATTTGAAAAATTATTTAGAAAGGTTTACTTATAATTCCAAAATATTCCACTATCTTTTCTATTAAATTTATAGTAAAATAAACTGTTAACGCATAGAAAGGAGGCAAACGTCATGGCAAAGAAATCGATGATTGTCAAACAAAAACGTGAGCCGAAATTTAAAGTTCAGGCTTACACACGCTGCGAGCGGTGCGGGCGTCCTCATTCGGTATACCGCAAATTCAAACTTTGCCGCATCTGTTTCCGGGAACTTGCGTATAAAGGCGAGATTCCGGGAGTAAAGAAATCCAGCTGGTAAGCCTTCCCCGCTCCCCTTTTTCGGGGCACGGGATACATATCCCCGTTCTTTCCGCATCTTTGTAAATTCTTTAATCCCTCTTTATCATAATTTAACAAATCGGTGGTACTCTAAAATCAGCGGGGATGGCAAGCGTGGCCATCATCGGTACACCGCGTAGGCGGAGCGGGTACCTTGATTTCCAGTACAGCCGGCATGTTTACTTGGAAATCCAAAAGCTTTCCCTTCTGATTTTTTTAAAAGGAATTTCGGCATGCATGCAGAAATTTTTCTTTTATAGAAAATGAAAAAAAGGGAGGACATAGGAAAATGTCGTCATAGGCAAAACCTTTTATGACGAGGTATGTGTCAAGCTTTTCTCGATTGTGAGATGTTGAAGGCAGCCTTCGAATGCGATTGAGAACTATTTTTATACATATGAGACAGTTGTCAAAACTGAATGGTTAGATTTTATGTCAACACTCCGTTCCAATATGCTACTATTAAACCAAAGCAATTGGAACGGAGCAATGTCAATGGACACGAAACAAGACTTTTTTACCCGTAAAAAAGAGGAGTCCGGAATTGTGCTGAATGCAGTGCAGCAAGAGGCCGTAAAGCAAACGGAAGGTCCGCTTTTGCTTTTGGCTTCTCCCGGGTCCGGAAAAACGACGACAATTATCATGCGGATCGGCTATTTAATTGAAGAAAAAGGGGTGGCACCTGCACGGATCAAAGCCATTACGTTCAGCCGGGCCGCTGCCGCTGACATGAAAGACCGGTTCCGAAAGCTTTTTCCGAACCTTCCGCCCGTTGATTTTTCAACGATCCACAGCCTTGCTTTCGAACTTGTCCGCATATTTTTCAGGCGGGCCCATATCCCTTTCCAGCTGATTGAAGGCGAGGCGGGGCCGTACCATAAGAAAAGAATTTTGCGGGATGTATACAAGGCCATTAACGGGGAGAGGATCACGGAAGACCAGCTGGAGGAACTGCAGACGTATATCAGCTATATCAAAAACAAGATGATCCCGCCTGCAAAATGGGGGAAGGTGGCGACGAGTGTGCCGGAAGCTGCCCGGATTTTAAAGGAGTATGAGGCATTTAAAAAGCAGGGCACCAGACAGCTGCTTCTTGATTTTGATGATATGCTGACGCATGCGAATGAAATATTAAGGCGTGATCCTGATCTTCTCCGTATGTATCAGGGGCGTTATGACTATGTGCTGACGGATGAGAGCCAGGATACGTCCATGGTACAGCATGCCATTGTTGAAAAGCTTGTGCGCCGGCATCGCAATTTGTGCGTTGTCGCCGATGATGATCAGTCAATATACAGCTGGCGGGGTGCGGAGCCGTCCTACTTGCTAAATTTTAATAAAGTGTATCCGGATGCGAAAATTTTATTTATGGAACAAAATTACCGGTCATCTCAAGAGGTTGTCACGGCTGCCAACCTGTTTATCAAGCGCAACAAGCACCGCTATGATAAAAACATGTTCACGGAAAACCCGCCTGCCGGGCCGATCCGGTTTGTGCGCCTGCCGGATTATAAATACCAGGCAAAATATTTGGCCCAAAACATTGCCGCATCCGAAAATTTCTCGGAAATTGCCGTGCTGTACCGCAACAATATGTCTTCGATTGCCCTGATCAACGAATTTGACCGGGAAGGGATTCCGTTTTATCTCAAAGATACCGACAACCGCTTTTTCTCCCACTGGGTCGTCCAGGATATTTTGAATGTGATGCGGCTCACGTTTACCGATAAACGGGCGGATATCCTCGCGCAGGTCCATTCGAAACTGGACGGTTATATTACGAAACAGCAGATGGAAGCGGTAAAGGGGATCCATAATAACCAATCTGTTTTTGACAATTTAATCCAATACGCACATTTGAAGGACTACCAGGTCCAAAAAGTGCGTGAAGTAAAGGAGACGCTCCGGGAAATGCGGGGCATGCCGCCGCTGGATGCGATTCATGTTATTCGCGGCAGGCTCGGCTATGAAAAAGCGCTCGAAAACATGTGCAAAAGATTAGGATTTCGAAAGGATCCCCTGATTGGCATTTTAAACACACTCGAAGAAATCGCGGACACGCTTTCCACCATGGAGGAATTTGCCGCGCGTCTTCAGCATTTGGCGCAAATTTTAAAAACGGCGAAAGGGAACAAAGGCCGGAATGCTGTGACGCTTTCGACGTTTCACAGCTCTAAAGGCTTGGAGTTTGAAAAAGTATATATGATTGACCTGGTGAATGGGATCATTCCGGGTGACGATGAAAAAGAAGATGAGTTACTGATGGAAGAATCGGTCCGTCTTTTTTATGTGGCCATGACGCGCGCGAAAAAGTCGCTGGAAATGGTCAGCTATGAAAAACGGGACGGAACCCGGACAATGGACTCGCCGTTTGTTGCAGCGGTGAAGGAAATTGTCAACAATGTTGAAAAGGCGGCAAAAACAAAGCCGGACATGGCAGTTGCCCGAATCGGCAAAAAGACGGTCTCCATACCGTATAACCCGAATGCAATGAAGGATGCCTCCGCTTTTGTTGCCGGCAAAAAAATCCGGCACCGTGTGTTTGGCCATGGTGAAATTATAGAGATCAACGGCGACACCATGGCCATCCGGTTCGAAAAACGGACGGTGAAACTGTCTATCCCGACCTGCATCGAAATGGGGCTGCTTGAGGAAGCCGGTCGGTAATCGTGTGTGAAGAAGGAAAACTGAAGCGGATATAAAAAATGCCGGGAATCTCCCGGCATTTTTGCACCCCTGACCGCCGCAAAGGGCTCGCGGCTGTATGTAAGGCAAGGGATGCAGGCCATTTTGATGATTGCAGCAAAGCCTGCATCCGGTTGGTGACACGGGACCCCGTGCAAATGGGAGCAGAGCATTCCCTGCTGTTTGGCATTACTGCTCGCGGATGCTGTTTTCCTGCATTTTTCTTTTTTTCCTCCAAATCAGCAGCTGTTCTGTTAAAATGCCGACCACAGAACCAAGAATTAAGCCGTTGTTTAAAAAAGTTGCCACCACCATTGGCAAATGTTCAGTTGCATGAGCCGGCAAAAACATCGCGCCGATTCCGACCAGGAAGGAGATGCCCGCTGTTGTATGGGCAATCTCTTTGTCCGGGCTTTTTTCAAGGTCATTTAAGGCAAGGCCGACCAACTGTGTGAAGACTACAAAGGTAACGGCATAGCCGACCGGCGCGGGAATCGCGGACATGATATGCACGAGCGGCGGCAGCAGCGCAATAATGGAAACGAAACAAGCGCCGTACAAAAATGGTTTCAGCACTTTTATGCCGGTTTGTGCAACATAGCCTGCCGCTGCTGCAATCGGCACTGCGCCGACAGCGGAAAAGATGCCGGCAAGCAGCTGGTTGATGCCAGATATGAACAGACTGCTCCGCACCCGCTCTTGCCGGACTCCCGTCACATTTCCCATGACGCGCACAGACGTAATCATATTCGCAGTTAATAAAAGCCCGATGAATACACCGGTTGTGACGGCGCCGGAATCAAAACGCGGTTTTCCAAAATCAAATACGGCGGGAAGAGAGAACCAGCTTTTCCCAAATGTAATGGCCGGTGCTTCGCCGAAAAGCGCGAACAAAATCCAGCCGCAAATCAAGCCGAGCATGATCGAATATTGCTTGACCCACGGTTTCTTTACATGGCCAAAATAGAATGTAAGCAATACTGTGACAAGGCTCAAAACGGCAACAAGCGGCCGGACTTCCTGATGGGCCCCCGAAATGCCGAGCATCCCTTTCATAAAAGAGCCGCTCAACTGCAGCACGAGCAGCAGCAAATAAATAAATGTCACAACCGGCGTAAACAGTTTATTTAATTGGTCCACAAGGCCGGTAAAAGCGAGCAGAAAGAAAAAGATGCCGGTTACCATTAGCGCGCCTGCCAAATATTGCAGAGATTCAATACTTGAAGTGTACAAGCTGCCGACAAGCCCTGCATAAATGGCAAACACGCTCCACCACAGTCCGGCCGGCCCTTCATTGATGGGCATTCTGTGGCCGAAAATTCCTTGCAAAAGGCCGCCGATCCCGAGCACAAAAAGCGTCCGCTGCACAAACAGGGCAGTCTCGCCCGCACTGAAATGGAAAGCATCCGCAATGGCAATCGGGGCCGCGATCGACCCGGCGATCATAAATGCCATCCATTGCAGCGACGAAATAAATGTTTTCATAGGCACACCGTTCTTTCCGTTCAAAAAAATGGAAAATACCAGTAAATATAATTATAGCAAAACAGATTTTACATTTTAAACATAAACCATTTCGCGAACGGGGGAGGGAAAGCGGGCATGGCGGACGGCGGCATAAACAGGGGCTGCAAACCGGACGGGCGCGGGTAAGCCATGTTTTGGCCCACAAAAAAATCACAAAACGCGCCTCTGTGCATTTGCCGCTAAAAGAAGTTTGCGGCCTGCCTTCACTTAGGCGTGCGGTATTGAAAAATTGGTGATGGATCATTTTTGCCGGTGCCTGGTTAAGGAATGGCTGGTTTAGGTGGAAAAACGGGGCCGCTTTCCTTCACATAGAGGGCATCTGCATAAAGGAAGCAAAAATGGCGTTGTTCGTTCGCATAGAAACGCCTCAGCCCGTTTATTGTCAAAAACGGCTTTAAAAAAACAATTTGGGCAATGGATCCCTTGCCCGAACATGTTCCTTATTCTGCGACGCTTACGCTGGCGCTGGCAACTGCCCGCTTGTGTTTTCTGATTGTATAGAAAATGAGGATTGCCCATATTGCCACAATGGCTGTATAGGTAACGCCGTACCACCCGCTTCCGGCGCCGGCCATTTTTAATAAAGTTTGCACGTTGCTGAACACAATCATGCCGCTGACAATGACAGCCAGCAA
This sequence comes from Weizmannia sp. FSL W8-0676, assembly GCF_038593015.1. Classification (NCBI taxonomy): domain Bacteria; kingdom Bacillati; phylum Bacillota; class Bacilli; order Caryophanales; family Bacillaceae; genus Heyndrickxia; species Weizmannia sp. FSL W8-0676. The sequence goes on along the minus strand of NZ_CP151954.1, from coordinate 2,725,538 downwards.
ATGAGCCGGCAAAATTTTAACCAGATAGGCTGCAATCGGTGCGGCGATCAGGCCGCCAAGCATGAGGGCGATCGTCCAGATCCAGTTAATCTGCATAGCGCCGAGGGATAAAAGGAAACCGATGCTTGACGCCAGGGATACGGCAAATTCACTTGTATCTACCGAGCCGATCACTTTCCGCGGTTCGATGTCATTTCTGGACAGCAAAGCCGGTGTGGCGATAGGGCCCCAGCCGCCGCCCCCCGTTGCATCAAAAAATCCTGCGACAAAGCCGAGCGGGATGAAAAATACGTTTGACCCGGTCTTCTTTTTAACTTTCAACGCCCCGCGCGCGTTGATCAGAAACCGGATAAGAATATAGAGGCCAAGGGCGATCAGAAAAATAGAAATGTACGGTTTTAATGTGCTTGCAGGAAGATGGCTGAGAACGGTTGCCCCGAGAAAGGCGCCGACAGCCCCGGGTACAACCAGTTTCCAAATGATCCCTTTATCGACATTCCCAAATTTCATATGAGAGACCCCGGAAGCCGCCGTTGTAAAAACCTCCGCCAAATGCACAGAAGCTGATGCGACAGCCGGCGCAATTCCGAAAGCCAAGAGGAGTGAGGTAGAAGTCACCCCGTAACCCATTCCGAGAGATCCATCCACCAATTGTGCGGCAAGGCCGACAAGTGCTAAGACAATTAATTTTTGCATGTTCATGTTCCCCGCTTTCTTCATCCATAAATTTGATTCATCCTGATGTAGAGGGATTATACGCATCAGGGTCTATCCTGGGTCAAACGGCCGGCCTTGCAGAAATTAAAAATCTTTCCGCCATTTTACGGAAAGACAGCGAGTAAAGGATAAGCGCTTATCTTTCAAAATGGTACCCATTTTGCTGGAATTGGCACCTTGCTGCTCGCTGCAGGTTGCCGGACTTCATTGGGCCAGATCCCTCCGTCGCTCTTGATAAGTGATTTGTTGTTTAAAATTTTATCAGAAAATAAATGGAAGTCAATATAATTATTGCAAGTTTTTTTATAGGATTTATACGAATGGGGGGATAAAGAAAAAACTCCCCATCAGATTACGCTGTGTCGGGAGTTTTTTCTTTACGCCGGATTGGTGTTAAAAAGCTTGTTTTAGGATGCGCGGGGGCATTATGGCTGCTTCTATTCAATAGTCCAACCGGGTTAGCGGTCCCGCCCATTCTGGCAGTTTGATACGCGCTATCCACCCGTGCCTGTCCCCTTCCCGTCCAAAGGAACCGGTTTTATCAACACAAGCCTATTCCTTTGCTTTGATTTTCAGTGACAGGACGACCAGCACGATTAAAATAGCGAGGCAGATGCTTGTACCAATCGGGTTGCCGCCGCCCAGCAAAAAAGACAGGAAAATGCCTGCCAGTGCAAGCAGTGCAATCCAGACCATGAAAGGGTACCCTTTTACACGGAAGGAAGGCAATTTTTCATACGACTTTCGGAGCCGCAGTTCGGCTGCACAGATGGCGATCCAGACAAGGACGACGGTAAATCCCGGGATGGTCATCAAATAGCTGATGACCTCATCCGGCGTAAGATAGGCCAGAATCACGCCGGCTAAAATAAACAGTGAGGTCAGCAAAATACTGGTGAGCGGGACGCCTTTCCGGGAAATTTTTAAAAAGGCGCGCGGCGCTTCTCCGGATTGCGCCATGTTGAACAGTGTGCGCGAAGTGGCATAAATGCCGGAATTGGCGGCAGAAAGAACGGCCGTCAAGAGCACAAAATTCATCACATGGGCGGCAGCGGGGATCCCGGTGCGGCTGAACACCTGCACAAACGGGCTTTCCACGGAAGAAACCTGGTTCCACGGGATAATGCCGCAAATGATCAGGATGGGCAAAATATAAAAAAGCATGACGCGGACAACGGTCTGTTTAATGACACGCGGCAGCACTTTTTCGCTGTCTTTCGTTTCCGAAACGGTAACGCCGATCAGTTCCGCGCCGCCGTATGAAAACATCACGATCAGAAAAGCGCTGAACGTACCGTGAAGCCCGTTCGGGAAAAACCCGCCGTGCGCTGTATAGTTGGACAGCATGGAAGATGTCCCGGGGAATAAACCGAATAAAATCAGCGCGCCAAGCAGGATAAAAACGATCAATGTGATGATTTTAATGCCGGCAATCCAAAATTCAAATTCGCCGTAGTACTTCACTTCAGTTAAATTGATGCCGACTATGAAAGCGGCGCAGAGCAAACTGAGCAGCCACAATGGCGCGTGGGGAACCCAGAATTGCAGGAAGCTCCCGGCTGCAAGCAGTTCCACGACTGTAACAATGACCCAGTTGATCCAGTACAGCCAGCCAATAATGAAAGAAACCCGGCTGCCGAACGCTTTGTGGATCAGATTTTGGACGTTGAGGCCGGGGTGGACAAGCGCCATTTCCCCCAGCGCTGACATGACAATGAATAAAAGCGCGCCGCCGATCAGGTAAGAAACGGCAACACTCGGGCCGGCAAGGCTGACGGTATCGGAGCTGCCTTTAAAAATGCCGGTTCCGATCATCCCGGCCAATGCGATGAACTGGACATGCCTTGGTGACAAGCCTTTTTGCAAATGATGTTGGTTTTTTTCCATTTCTATCAATCTCACTTTTCTTTTTTAGATAAACGCTTTTCAGTGCTAAAGCATTTATTCTATTTTAGCAGAAAAAAGGAAATATTGATATACAAAAAAATGGAATCGCCGGATGGCAGATGCATCCATATTTCACCAAAGTAAAATGTAAAAACAGCGGGACACCATTCATTGTAGTATCTCGCCGTTCTGTTTAAGTTTGTGCCCCGGGACGGGCAGAGGAAAATACGCGCCAGCTCCCTCTACTTTTTATCAAACCCTTGGCGTTCTACAAATTCCTTCATGAAAACGCGCGATGGTTCTTTAAAAAATTGTGCCATTTGGCCTGTCCAGGTATCGTTCCTTTTTCCGTCTGTGCGTTTTGTATAATATTGCGATACCGTTTCATTGTATTCCTTCAGATCGCGCAAAAGACGTTCATCAGCCGGGTATTCATCTTCAAAATAAACATGCTCAGCCGCCATGCGCGGTTTTTTCGCAGACGGATCGGCCGGATAGCCGATTGTCATTGCAAATAGCGGAAGGACATATTGCGGGATTTTCAAAAGTTCGGCCACTTCCGGCAGCCGGTTGCGCAAGCCTCCGACATAACAAATGCCAAGCCCCATCGATTCCGCAGCGAGCGCGGCGTTTTGCGCGGCCAGTGCCGTGTCGATGAGCGCGACCATAAATTTTTCCGTTGTCTCAAGTGTATCTTGCGCATCTACGCCTTCCATTTCCGCCGCAAGTGCATGTTTATGGAGATCGGCACAGAAAATGAGCAGATGGCCGCATGTTCCGACATGGCGGTTCCCGGTCAGTTCTGCTAATCTTTGCTTCCGTCCGGGATCTTGAATGCCGAGAATCGTATAAGCCTGGACGAAATGAGAAGTGGCGGCTGCCTGCGCGGATTCCACAATCAGGCGGATTTGTTCATCAGATAGGGGCCGGTCTTCATAATGGCGGATCGACCGGTGATTGAGAATCGTTTCAATGACTGTGTTCATTCTTTTACACTCCTGTCTTTGGTGAGTCCATTGTATGTTCAAATATAGCACAGAAAATAACGGCCGGCATGAAAGGTGCTTGTTGTCCAGCATGGCCACGATGGTCTGCCAAAAAATATTTGGATTAAGGCTAAATTAACCTATTTTCGTTTTGGTATACCCAAATTGAACTTCGAGTTATGGTCATGCGGAGGACGGGAGGTCCATATTTACACCGTGAGATCATATCCTCCTTTATGATTACGGCGGGGCAGAAGCCAGTGAAGGCGCTCGATTCCATTTTGCACCATTTAACAAAGTGATGAATGTGTAACTGTCTCATGCCGCTGTATCACGCAAGGCCGGTCCTTCCGAAGTCCCGGAATTTCTGCCTGATGAAAAGAAAAACACTGCAACCCTGATCCGAAGGGCTGCAGTGTTTTATGTTATTCAAAATTAAGCTGATAGTCTTCTGATTTGATCATCTTTAATTTTTTTGAAAAGACGTAAATGATTCCGATATTTAAGATAAACGGTAACACAAAGAAAGTGCTCAGCATAATGGCAATATTTTTTGCAGTCCAGCCGCCTTCAGCAAGATGCATGAAATTGAGCGGGCCGACTAAGCCTGACAGCCCGAATCCTGCACTGTAAGGCGTGCCCTGAATATGAAAGACGCCGGCCAGCGCACCGAGCACGGCAGCGGTGATGAGCATCGGGAAAGCAATTTTCGGCTTCATAAAGAAGTTTCGCATCTGAATTTTCGGCGAGCCAAGTACATGGGCAAGGGCGGTGCCGAGCGAGTTGGCTTTATAGCTGGCGATGGCAAGCCCGACCCCGGCGGCACAAATGCCAAGATTTGCCGCCCCTGAACTGACACCTGACAGCATAATAACGGTTGCTACGCCGACTGTTGAAATCGGCGATAAAATAATCAGGCAGAAAATGACGGCGATAATCGCGCCCATTACGACAGGCTGCATGCTTGTCACATGTGCCACCCCAATGCCGACCAGCCCGGTAGCCGTTTTAATAAACGGCAAAATCGTGAGGCCGATCATGCCCGGTATCAAAATGCTTAATGTCGGGACCAGGAGGATGGAATAAGCCTTTAACCTTGTTCCGACCCACTTGACGAATAAAACCGCCAATGCCGCAGTAATCCCTGTATTGATGACAATCCCGATCCCGTTTAAAGCAAATGCGCCGGCAGCCGTTTTCTCGATGGCGCCGCTCCCGACCATTGCGGCAATGCCAACACTTGCAATCTGGATCGGTGTCAATTGAAAGGTAATGCCGACCATAACGCCAATCAATACAGGCAGCATGCTCATGATGATAACGGTTGCATCCACAACATGCTGCAAATAAGGCGCATGCGGGATAATAAGCTTCAATATCTCCCCGAGCAAGGCGTTTGGGATCAGAGAAACGACAATGCCTATGCTCATTCCGTTTAACAGTTTGCTAAAGAAATCTTTCATTAGTGGAAGCCCCCATTTTGTTTTGACCTCGCTGCTGGCGCTGCCGGATAAGCGCCGATGCTTGTCTGTTTGCGTATGATTATATAAAACATTCAGATTATAGTCAACAAAAATTTTTAATACTTTACCGCGTGTGTGCATATATGCATAAAAGTACTAAAAAGCAGGCTGTTTTAGATAAAAAGTGATCGAAAACAATCCCGGTTTTTTCAAAGCAGAAAATGACTGAAAAAATAGCGGTTGAAACAAAAGACATAGGGTTGATGAAGAAAAAATGGGCATCCGTGATTGCTGGCTTGACATGAAAAATGATTTTTTTTCACGATGGAAGCGGTATAATAAAAGTGGTGTTTTAGAATGTGTTGTGCCGGGCAAAAGAAAGGACATAAGGATGCGGAGGGATACGCCATGAAAAAAATTATAAACGACCCTGGAAAAGTTGTCGATGAGATGCTGGATGGATTTGTGTACGCCCATGAAGGAAAAGTGGAGCGATTGGAAGGGACAGGCGTCATTTATCGTACTTTCCGGGATGAAGGGAAAGTGGCGCTCATTAGCGGCGGCGGCAGCGGGCATGAACCGAGCCATGCCGGTTTTGTCGGGGAAGGAATGCTGTCTGCGGCAGTTTGCGGTGAAGTGTTTACCTCGCCGACGCCGGACCAGATTTTTGAAGCGATTAAAAAAGCCGACCAGAGCGCCGGTGTGTTCATGATTGTGAAAAATTATACAGGGGATGTCATGAATTTTGACATGGCCCAGGAATTAGCTGAAATGGAAGATATTCAGGTGGAGAAGATCGTGGTTGACGATGACATCGCGGTAGAAGACAGCACCTATACAGCAGGAAAGCGCGGCGTTGCCGGTACCGTTCTTGTCCATAAAATTCTGGGCGCGGCAGCAGCAGAGGGGCAGACGCTTCAGGAAATCAAGGCGTTGGCTGAACGGCTTGTGCCCAATGTGAAGACAATCGGTGTCGCTATTTCGCCGGCAACAGTTCCGGAAGTCGGAAAGCCGGGCTTTGTCCTTCAAGAAGATGAAATGGAATACGGTGTCGGCATTCACGGGGAACCGGGTTACCGGCGGGAAAAAATCAAGTCGTCAAAAGCGATCGCGGAAGAACTCGTTGCCCGGCTGAAAACTGCGTTCAACTGGAAAGAAGGGGACCGGTTTGCGCTCCTTGTCAATGGGCTTGGGGCTACGCCGCTTATGGAGCAGTATATTTTTACCAAGGATGTGCATGCCCTGCTTGACCGGGAAGGCCTTACCGTTCCGTTTAGAAAAGTGGGCAATTTGATGACGTCCATTGATATGGCCGGCCTTTCCCTCACGCTTGTAAAACTGGAAGATGAGGCGTGGCTTAAATTTTTAAAACGGCCGGTATCCGTTCCGGCATGGGTGTAAAGGAGGCGGAAATATGTTAACAGCAGAAACAGCAACAGACTGGCTGCATCGTTTTGCAGAAAAAATCAATGAGAACAAAGCCTATTTGAGCGAACTGGACAGTGCGATCGGTGATGGCGACCACGGTTCGAACATGGCACGCGGGGTGGCGGCTATGGAAGAAAAACTGGAAGCCGGCGGTTTTGCCACGGTCCAGGACGTCCTGAAAACAGCGGCGATGGCGTTGCTTGGAAAAGTCGGGGGTGCCTCGGGGCCGCTGTATGGATCAGCGCTGATTGCGATGGCAAAACAGGCAGGGGAAAATGAACAAGATGTTGCGGCAATTGTAAAAGCCGGGCTTGAAGGCATCCAAAAACGCGGGAAAGCGGAAAAAGGCGAGAAAACGATGGTTGATGTCTGGATGCCAGCCTGTGAAGCACTCGCGTCCGGATCGCTGACAAAAGAGGCCATTCAATCTGCCGTAGAGGCGACAAAAGAGATGAAAGCGACAAAAGGGCGCGCATCTTATCTTGGCGAGCGTTCCATTGGCCATCTTGACCCTGGGGCGGTTTCAAGCGGCTATTTGTTTGAAGCTTTGTTGGAAGGCGGGATTCTGGATGAGTAAAAAACCAGTAGGCATTGTCATTGTTTCCCATATTCCTGAAATCGCGGCCGGCCTTGCCACATTGTTAAAGGAAGCGGCCAAAGACGTTTCCATTACGTATGCGGGTGGCACCGATGACGGCGGGGTTGGCACCAGTTTTGACAAAATGAATGCCGCCATAGCCGAAAATGAAGCGGATGATCTGTTTGCTTTTTATGACCTTGGCAGCGCCAAAATGAATTTGGAAATGGCAATGGAGATGTCGGATAAGTACATCCGCCTGATGGACACCGCCTTTGTCGAAAGTGCTTATACGGCTGCCGCGCTGATCCAGGCAGATGCAGAACTGGAAGAAATTTTAAAACAGCTGGAACCATTAAAGGTAAAATAAAAAAATAGCCCGGGCCGGTATGAACGGTCCGGGCATTGCTTTTTTGTGGAAAAACATAGGAGCTAGGCGGCTGCCCCAATGGCCATGAAACGTGGGGCAGCCTTCATCAGGTTTTCACGCAAAACGCACGGGCGCCCTGCATGGCCATTTTAAAGCCTTTTTTGCCCGCCCGCGCTGTATGGCGTTCGAAAGGCCCTTAGGAAAAACGGGGCCGGTGCTGTATGCATGTTAGAGATTCACTCAATCGGTTCTCCTTTTTATTATATTCGAGAGGACGCCGGTGCTGTATGCATGTTAGAGATTCACGAAAAATGAGAAGGAATTTTAAGATTAACTTTTTTTATGATACCAGTCAAAGCATTAATTTTTTATTACAAGAAGACCCGAACATTCTCGGGGCTTTTTATTTTCAGAGTTCATGTAAGCTTAAAAAGATTAGCAATGCACATTACTTTACACTCATAAATGAATAAGAATAAAATAGTTTTGCACCAAGCATTTTCTATTCTATTCAGAAGGAGGAAAATGAAGTGGAATATACGAAAATAAAAAATACCGATATTCAAGAAGCATCAAGGGTAGCCCTCGGAACATGGGCCATTGGCGGCTGGATGTGGGGTGGAACCGATGAAAGGGAATCCATCAAAACGATTCAAGCTGCGATCGATTTAGGGATTAACGTGATTGATACGGCTCCCGCATACGGTTTTGGCCGGTCTGAAGAAATAGTCGGCAAAGCCCTTGCTGAAGTCGGACAACGTGACAAAGTGGTGATTTCGACAAAAGTTGCATTGGAATGGAAAAATGGTGAAGTTTTCAGAAATGGATCAAAAGAACGGATTTTAGCAGAAATTGATGATTCATTAAAAAGGCTTCAAACCGATTACATAGATATTTATCAGGTGCATTGGCCGGATCCGAAAGTACCGATTGAAGAAACCGCAGAGGCCATGAAGACACTTTATGATTCCGGGAAGATTCGCGCCATAGGCGTCAGCAACTTTTCTCCGGAACAAATGGAGGCATTCCGTACTGTGGCACCTCTGCATACGGTACAGCCCCCTTATAATTTGTTTGAACGAAACATTGAAAAAGATGTTTTGCCATATGCTGTGGATAAAGGCATGACTTCTTTATTTTATGGAAGCCTGTGCCGGGGACTTTTGAGCGGTAAGATGACACCGGACAGAAAATTCGAAGGCGATGATTTGCGCAAAACAGATCCAAAATTTCAACCGGACCGCCTGCCACAATATTTATCGGCCGTTAACGAATTAAATCAATGGGTCCAAGAAGCTTACGGCAAACAAGTTATTCATTTAGCTGTTCGCTGGCTTCTTGATCAACCGGGTTCAAGCATCGCTTTATGGGGTGCGCGCCGCCCCGATCAATTAAACCCTGTCAAGGAAGTTTTCAGTTGGAAACTAACACAAGAAGACTTGAAAACAATCGATGATATCATAAATAAAAATGTAAAAGACCCCGTTGGCCCTGAATTCATGGCCCCGCCGGAGGATTAATAAGAGGAGGCTGGGACAGAAGTATTTTACTCATAGAAAAATCCGAACTCATTCAGACATTCTATCTGAATGATTCGGATTTTTATTTATTCATAAGAAAGCAACGAAGCGCTCCGTCAAAATACTTCGCTTTCCACGGGCACGGCCTTTAATATCATAATAAAGATATTTCTTCCTTTACGTTTGCGGCAGCAGCAATGGACTGTTTTAAAATATCCAGGCCTTCCTGCAGCTGGTCGTTTGTAATGACAATGGGCATCAGAATGCGGATGACATTGCCGAAAATCCCGGCATCCAAAAGAAGCAGCCCCCGCTTGTTGGCTTCTTTCACAATCCGCTTTGTCAATGCTTTATCCGGTTCTTTTGTCGTTTTGTCTTTTACGATTTCAAATGCACACATGGCGCCAAGTCCGCGCACATCCCCGATAAAGGTAAACGCCTTCTGCCAGCTGCGGAACGTATCAAGTACCTGTCTCCCGATTTTTTCCGCCCGTTCGTTTAATTTTTCAGATTCAATGATGTCCAGTACGGCAAGGGCGGCTGCGCATCCAAGCGGGCTTCCGGCATAAGTCCCGCCAAGTTCACCCGGATTTGCCGCATCCATTATGTCGCTCCGTCCGATTACACCGCTTAACGGGACGCCTGCTGCAAGAGATTTCGAGATGGTAATCAAATCTGGCACAACATCAAAATGCTCAATGGCAAAATAGTGCCCGGTCCGGCTGAATCCTGCCTGAATTTCGTCCGATACGAACAAAATGCCGTTTTCCTGGCAGAAGTCATAAACCGCTTTTACAAATTTTTTGCCTGGCACAATGAATCCGCCTTCTCCCTGTACTGGTTCCATGACCACAGCAGCAACCGTTTCAGCGGCAACATCGTTTTGAAAGAAATGCCGGAACTCCTGGATCATATAGTCTTCATATTCTTCATCAGTCAAATGGCCGGGTTTCCGGTAAGCATAAGGGTAAGGCGCCTTATAAACTTCAGAAGCAAACGGGCCGAATTCGTATTTATACGGCTTCACTTTGCTTGTCATCGACATCGTCATTAACGTTCTGCCGTGAAAGCCGCGGGTAAAGCTGATAATGGCCGGCCGCTTCGTATATTTGCGGGCAATTTTAACGGCATTTTCGACGGCTTCGGCCCCGCTGTTTAAAAGGATGACCTTTTTCTCCGCATTCCCCGGGGCGAGCGCTGCCAATTTCTCAGCCAGTTCAATATAAGGTTCATACATCATGACGTTAAAGCCGGTATGGATAAAATGTTCAAGCTGTTCTTTGACAGCTGCGACAACTTTCGGGTGGTTATGCCCGACATTCAGCGTGCCGATTGCGCCGGCAAAATCAATATACGTGTTGCAGTCCACATCTGTAACAAGCGCGCCTTTTGCCTCTTTTGCAAATGCCGGAATGCCATTGCTGACACCGCGGGGAACGGCTTTTTCCCTTCTTTCCAACAGTTCTTTCGATAGCAGTCCCGGCAGAGAGGAGTTTACATTTGCATTTGTCATTTTAACGCTTCCTTTTTATCGTTTGATTATATTTATGTAACCGATTCCTGTCATCATAGTGCCTTTTATAAGATTATGATATTATAAATATTGCAAAAATAAAAATACATTTTAGGGGGATTTTACGCCTTTTTGATTCATCTTTTGGATAGCGGGTAAACGGCGGATGAAACCGCTATGACCACACCTGATATGAACCACCCGCGCAATTCGATTCTTTGACAAAACCCCTTCCTGCCTTTAAGATGGGGGTAACGAATTTGCATTGCAAATTTGAAGCAGAGACAAAAATGGAAGTTGCCATCCCGATAGATTTTGAGCAGATGAAAGAAGTCAAAACAGAGCTGACGCGGTTTATGATGTCGTATAAATTCGCGCTCCATGAAGTGATGACAAAAATTGATATTTTAAAAGAAGAATTCCAGTACGTCCATGACTACAATCCGATTGAGCATGTAAAATCGCGCCTAAAGTCACCGGAAAGCATTTTGAACAAAGCATATCGGAAGGGTTGTGGATTATCGCTTGATTCGATCCGTGAAAACATCCGCGATATTGCCGGCATCCGGATTACGTGTTCGTTTATTTCAGACATATATGAGATCAGCAAAATGATCCAGCAACAAAAAGATGTAAAGTTAATTGAGTGCAAGGATTATATTCAAAATCCGAAACCGAACGGCTACCAGAGCCTCCATATGATCATCAAAATTCCGATTTTCATGTCGGACAGGTCGGAAGAAGTGTATGTTGAGATTCAGATCCGGACAATCGCCATGGACTTTTGGGCAAGCCTGGAACATAAAATATATTATAAATATGACGAGGATGTGCCACAACATTTGAAGGAAGAACTGAAAGAAGCAGCACTGCAGGCAGCACAGCTCGATGTAAAAATGGAGAACATCCAAAAAGAAATGAAGGAAGTCAAAAAGCGGAACAGTGAAAACAGCGTGCACCAACTGATCATAGACGCTGAAAAGCTTCGAATCCCTGAAGATTTTTTAAAAGTGGCCTTAAATGAAACGGATGGGAAGGGATCCATTTGATCATTAATTTGAACGAAATGCCGGGATTTGTCCGGTTCGAAATGGAGAAATTAGGGGAAATGATCGCCCCAAAACTGAAAAAAGCCAACCAGTATGCATTTTGGTCCAAACCGCTCATTTTTGTGGCAGCGCTCAATTTGTTTTTGTTGCTTCTCGTGATGCCGGCGGAAGACCGCTCGATTCCGCTCCTCCTTTTCTGTGCGGTCGCCGGGGCGTTCGGCATGGCGCTGTCGCAGGAAGCGCGGGTTTTGAGAAAAGAAATTACGAAGCTCAGTTTTTCCTATATGAAAAAGCGGATTGAAAAAAGCAGCATTGTCACGGAGCCGGTGAAAAAACGCTATGCGGCATTGATCGAAAAGGAACCGACGAATATTTTCCTCCACTTTATCCACTTTTTGGAAGAAGAGCAAAACAGGAAAAAAGAGATTTGGTAAAATCCGCACGGCCGTTTGATGGCGTGCGGTTTTTTTGAATTTTTATGGACAGATGGGAAAATCCAACATTTACGCGGCAGTATTATGCTCGTTTGCCTGGATGCGCACGTTTTTTGCCCGATCGCCGGGAAGACGGGCGGCAATAGGCCGGGCATTTCTTTTCGTTTTTTTCCCGTTTCCCGCTAACGCATGCATGCGGATTGTTGGCAGCGGATCGCCGGGAAACGGGCGAAACCAAAATACGCCGCATGCCGCTTTTGCCGCTTTCGCAGGTAACAATACAGCGGGCTGCCTTTTTCATCAATAAACGCTTTCAAAAAATAAGTTTTGAAAGCGTTTAAAAAGGCTACTCTCTTTCCGGTTCATGCCCGATTGTGATTAAGCGCGTGTCCACGTTGATGTCCAAGTTCACATCGTATCCGCAGTTTGACACCTGGACGGATGCATCGCCAACAGAGAAAGCAACCACCGTATCCAGTTCGCCATCCAGCACGGCAAAGGCATATTGGTCTTCCTGGTTTGTGTACAAGTGGTATGATTCGTGAATGACAACGGTCCAACGGTATGGCAGGAATAATGTTTTTGTGCCCATGTCTGTCTCTCCCTGAAAAAATGTAGTTTACTGAACTATATTCGTTCCTTGCCGCTGGAATTCCTGCTTTCGCTTCGGCCCATTTTGCAACATCTGCCTGTGGAAATCAGCGGCAAATTCGATTACAATAGGAATTATGCGAAAAACGCCAGAAAAGAGGGGTAGAATGGAAAAGAAATCCATCTTTGGATTGACGATAGATCAACTGGCCGGCTGGATGCTGGAACACGGGCAGAAAAAATTCCGCGCACAGCAAGTGTGGGAATGGTTGTACCAAAAAAGGGTGAAAAGCTTTGCAGAGATGACGAATGTCAATAAAGACTGCCTTGCGTTGCTTGAGGAACATTTCCATATTCACACGTTAAAACAAGTGGTGAAACAGGAATCAAAGGACGGCACGGTAAAATTTTTGTTCCAGCTTAAGGACGGCAATTTAATTGAAACGGTTTTGATGCGCCAACATTATGGTTTGTCGGTTTGCGTGACGACCCAGGTCGGCTGCAATATCGGCTGTTCGTTCTGCGCAAGCGGCCTGCTCCGCAAAAACCGCGACCTAGACAGCGGGGAAATTGTAGAACAGATTATGTATGTCCAGAAACATTTTGATGAAGCCGGAAAGGGCGAGCGGGTCAGCCATGTGGTCGTCATGGGGATTGGCGAACCGTTCGATAACTTTGAGAATGTGGTGAACTTTCTTAAAATTATTAATGCGCCAAAGGGACTGGCGATCGGCGCGCGCCATATCACCGTTTCCACAAGCGGCCTTGCACCGAAAATTTATGCGTTCGCAGACCTTGACCTGCAGGTGAATTTGGCCATTTCCCTGCATGCGCCGAATAATGAACTCCGGTCGCGCATCATGAAAATCAACCGCGCATACCCGCTTGAAAAGCTGATGCCTGCGATCGATTATTATTTAGAAAAAACAAATCGCAGAATCACGTTCGAATATATTTTGCTGAAAGATGTCAATGACCATAAGGAAGAAGCGCTGCAGCTTGCAAAACTGCTGCAGGACAAGCGCCATCTTGCCTATGTCAATCTCATTCCTTACAATCCTGTTAACGAGCACGGTTATCAAAGAAGCGAAAAAGAATCGATTATGACATTTTACGATACGCTCAAAAAAAATGGCATCAACTGCGTTGTGCGCCAGGAACACGGCACGGATATCGATGCGGCATGCGGCCAGCTCCGCAGCAAACAGATCAAAAAAGCGAACAGAACGGCATAATAGAGCCCGCCCCGTATTTTGGATTTTATCCAAAGCGGGGCGGGCTTTTTACGTTTAAAAAAACGAACAAACAGGGTAGGTATAGGGTACAGCAATTCTATGCTGAAAAAATATTTTAACAACATACGAAGAATACATGATAGGAAAGGAATGAGCGTAATGAGAGGAAAAGATGAGGGAGACGGGGGCAGGCGTGTTTCAGTCCGTCCCGAGGAAGCGGGAACAAGGAAAGAATCATTTTCTAAAAAAACTTTTCTGCGTTTGATTACAATCGTATCAACATTTGGCGGTTTACTATATGGCTATGATACAGGCGTTGTCAACGGGGCGCTGCCATTCATGTCAAGGGACGACCAGCTTGGTTTAACGCCGTTTACGCAAGGGCTTGTCACAAGCACCTTGCTTTTAGGGGCAGCATTCGGTGCCGTGTTCGGGGGGAGGCTTTCTGACCGGAAAGGGCGCCGGAAAACGATCTTAAGCGTCGCTTTTATTTTCGTCATCGCCACGCTTGGCTGTTCGATGGCGCCGAATGTGGCCGCCATGGTTACCTTCCGGATGATCTTGGGCCTTGCAGTTGGCGCGACAGCTGTCACAGTCCCGACTTTTTTGGCAGAATTGTCGCCTGCCGAACACCGTGGGCGGATCGTTACACAAAATCAACTGATGATTGTCTCCGGCCAACTATTTGCCTATACGTTTAACGCGATACTGGCCAATACGTTCGGGGAAGCCGGAAACATTTGGAGATATATGTTGGCAATCGCAACATTGCCGGCTGTCATTTTATGGCTCGGGATGCTGATTGTGCCGGAAAGCCCGCGCTGGCTCGCCGCAAAAGGCAAATTTGGGGAAGCCCTCGATGTGTTGCGGAGAATACGCGAAGAAAAACGGGCACAAATGGAATGGAATGAGATTCGCCAGACAGTCGAAAAAGATGCCAAAATGAAAAAGGCAACCTTGAAAGATTTAAAACTTCCATTTGTCCGCCGCATCATTGTCATCGGTGTCGGCATCGCGATGATCCAGCAGCTGACCGGCGTGAACTCCATTATGTATTATGGGACGGAAATTTTAAAGAAATCCGGATTTTCGACAGGCGCAGCACTGATCGGAAATATTGCCAACGGTTTGATTTCCGTTCTCGCCACCCTTACAGGCATTGCACTTTTGGACAGGGCCGGCAGAAGAAAAATGCTGATTACCGGGCTTGCAGGGACAAGCACTGCGCTCCTTTTGATCGGGATTTTTTCGATCACGTTAAAAAACAGTGCGGCATTGCCATTTCTCGTTTTGGGCTTGACCGTCATGTTTCTCGCTTTCCAGCAGGGCGGCGTATCTCCTGTGACATGGCTCATGCAGTCGGAAATTTATCCGATCCATTTACGGGGGCTTGCGATGGGGATCTCGGTTTTCTGCCTGTTTATAACGAATTTCCTTGTCGGCCTGTTGTTTCCGGTATTGTTCCATGCAATCGGACTGTCGGCAACATTCTTCATTTTTACCGGGCTTGGCATCTTCTCCATCCTGTTTGTAAAAAAATTCGTCCCGGAAACGAAGGGGCGGTCGCTTGAAGAAATTGAGCAAAGCTTCCATGCGCGGAAGGAGCGTTACTTTGCGCGCAGAAAAAAATCAACATCCAACCGGAACAACCAGCCGCAGCACGTGCATCACAGCGGCATGGACAGGTAAAAATTTTTCGAAAAGGGTCCGGCGCGGGCCCTTTTCGTTTGTCCATACATATAATAGAATAAGAAGTTTTTCCAAAAAGATGTGAAGTTTCCTGACGCCAAACAAGACAGTGTTTCAAAATAGGTGTATAATAGAAGTGAAAAATACAGATTTTACTGACTAAAGGAGGTGTTGTGAGATGTTCAACTGGCTGAAAAGAAAAAATTCAAAAGTGGTTACACTTGTTTCCCCGATAGCCGGCAATATGATTCCGTGCAAAGATACGGGAAAGCCGGGTAAAGGCATTGCCATCCAACCGCTTGAAGGAAGGGTGCATTCACCCGCAGCAGGAAGAATTACGCACATTTCTCCGGAAAACAATGCCATCAGTATATTGACAGACCAGGGGCTTGAAATTACAATCCGCCTCAATACAGAAGAAGCCGCTATGGAAAGCGAAGAATTTGTGATCATGGTCAAAGAAGGCGATCACATTACCGCCGGAACTCCGCTCATGGAATTTTCCTTTCAATTGACAGATGCCAAAACAGAAAATCTTTACTCCTCTGTCTCCGTTGCCAATATGGATCAAGTCGAAAGCATGGAAGTCCCGCCGGCCCAGACAATCGGCCTCGATGACTGGGTAATGCGGGTAAAAATGAAATCAGGGAACCGGGAATAATCTTTTTTAAAGAAGGTGGCTCCCATTTTTTACCGTTTGTTAAAAGGGACATAGAAATGTCGTAAAGGCTTTTGTTCTTTACGGCATTTTTGTGTGCATTGTAGAAAAATCGTTAAAATTGCTTTTCTGTGGCTGTGGTATGGTGAAAACAGGAGGTCGATCGCCATGCCAAAAAGGGAATTAAACAACGGGCCGGTCATCCAAAAAGAAAAGGAAACCGTGTCACAAATGATTGCCATTTACTGCCGGAAAAAACACCACCGCAAGACGCTTTGCGAAGAATGCCTCGATTTACAAAACTATTGCTTAAAAAGGCTTTCCTATTGCCGGTTTGGCGAGGAAAAAAGCGCGTGTTCCAACTGCAAGGTCCATTGCTACCGGAAAGATTACCGTGAAAAAATCAGGGCGGTCATGCGTTTTTCCGGCCCGTGGATGCTTTTGTACCATCCCGTTTTTTCCATCCGGCATTTATTAAAAAAATAAGTTTGGGCGATGCATGATTTGTAAATGATTTTACATAAATGGATTTATCCGGCTGAGTATATTATGATAAAACCGTATGAAATTTTTTCATCACCAAGGAGCAGAAAAATATGTATAAATTGATTGCCATTGATATGGACGGAACGCTTTTAAACGACCAGCATGAAGTCACTCCGGAAGTCCGGGAAGCTTTACATAAAGCGAAAAAGAAAGGCGTCAAAATCGTGCTGTGCACAGGGCGGCCGATCGGGGGCGTCCGCCGCTTTCTTGAAGATTTATTGCTGAATGAAGAAGATGATTATGTCATTGCCTATAACGGCGCGCTCGTGCAAAATACGCATACGAACGGGGTTGTCGCGGAACGGTCGATTGGTTACGGCGATTTGGTGCGGCTGTACGGGCTCAGCCTCGAACTGAAAACGCCGATGCATTTTTTTGACCCGGAACATTTGTATACGCCGAACCGGGATCTCAGTCCTTATACGGTTGTGGAATCTTATTTGACGCAGATGCCGGTGCATTACCGGACGTTGGAAGAGCTGCCGCGGGATATGGTGATTCCGAAAGTGATGTTTATTGACGAGCCGGAGAAGCTGAGCCGGACGATTGAAGCGATTCCGGACTGGGTGCAGGAGAAGTACACGATGGTCAGAAGCATGCCATTTTATTATGAAATTTTGCATAAAGAGGCGAGCAAAGGCAATGCTGTGAAACTCCTTGCCGGCCATCTCGGCATTCACCGCGAGGAAGTGTTTTGTATCGGTGATAATGAAAATGACCTGACTATGATTGAATATGCCGGCTGCGGGGTGGCGATGGGCAATGCTGTCCCGAAAGTTAAGGCGATTGCCGATTTCGAAACGCGCACGAACAACGAACACGGCGTCGCCTATGCAATTGAGAAACTGGTGTTGTCGTAAAAAGAAGGGTGCCCGCCGGCAGAAGGCAGGCACCCTTCTTTAAAATGGATTCGGGCCGGGCTCTTCCAGTGCCTCAGCGAGTTCGCCGCAATCCGGGCAACAAATATAGGTATCATACAAATGATACCCGACATAGCCGTGCGTCAACTCCTGCATATCCCAAATCGTTTCCCATTCCATATCAAAAGTCTTGTTGCAACGTTTACAGTAAAACATCACGCTTCCAAAATCTTCCTGACCCTTTTCCTGCTTCTTTTTCTTCAATTGGATTAGCCCCATTCTAAAATAGTTTTAACGGTTCGGCTTTTGGCTTTTCGTGATGCATCTTACAGGCAGGCTGTCTTTTTTAAAACAGTTTGGGCCGCCCTGAACGGATTCTGGCAAATAAGACAAATTTGCAAACTATGATCTGCATCACGCCATTTTTACGCCATCTTGTTTAAAATAAAGGAAATGGCAAAGAAAGAGGGGGAATTAACATGAAAATGCCACATTGTGCCATGATTAGCGGCGGGGCTGATGTTGCATTGTGCGCAGGCCTCAACCAGTTGAAAAATGAGCATGGGCACTTGAATGAAGTAAAACGCGCATTGTATGAAACGGCAGAGCAGATGATAAACGGTGAACTCGAAAATAAACGAGAAGCCCTTGGTGCGCTGCGGAAAGGGACTGAATCCTTTTCCGCACAGCTGAAACATCATGCCGAACGGGAAGAAAATGTGCTGTTTACCATGATGGCCCGCTACATTGGACGCGAAAAAGGGCCGATCGCCGTGATGGAATACGAGCATGATGAAGCAGAAAAATATATTGAGATTTTCTTGAATGGCACAAAAATCATGGATGAAGGCCAGGCCGAAATGCTTGCTTCCTATATCGTTCAAATGTATGAGCTGCTCACAAGCCATTTTTTCAAAGAAGAAAACGTCCTGTTTCCAATGGCTGAAAACCTGTTATCAGCAGCTGAAAAAGACGAGCTGGAAGAAAAAATCTGTACAACTGGATTACAGTGAAATTCCAAAAAAGGGCTGTCCCGGAACCGGGAGCAGCCTTTTTTCCATCATGCCCATTTTTCCTTATAATACCGCCCTACGGAATCAGCAGTGACGATTGCTGCATACACATGGTCAGGGGTGACTTCAAACGGCATGTTATAAATCGTCTCGCCTTCCGCGCAGGAAAGTTCAGCCACTTTCCGGAGCTTTTCCTCATTGAGTTCTTTCACGCCCAAATCCCCGAGCGTGACGGGAAGTCCGACACTCAGGCAGAAGGAGACCACCTCTTCAATTTCCGCTGTCGGCGCATCTTCTAAAATCAGCTGGGCGAGGGTACCGAATGCCACTTTTTCGCCGTGGTACATGCTATGGGTTTCTTCAAGCACGGTAAGCCCGTTATGGATCGCATGTGCTGCAGCAAGGCCGCCGCTTTCAAAGCCGATCCCGCTCAAATACGTATTCGCTTCAATGATTTTTTCCACTGCTTCCGTAACAAGATGTTTTTCTGCTGCCAGTTTCGCTTTTAGCCCTTCCAAAATTTGCGTGTCATAGCAAAGTTTTGCAAGCGTAATCGCCGCTTCCGTAACATGTCCGCCGGCCATCGTCGTTTTATTTGCCCGCTTAGTGGCACGCGCTTCAAAATACGTCGCAAGCGCATCCCCCATGCCGGAAACGAGCAGGCGGGCAGGGGCAGAGGCAATCACTTTCGTATCCATGATGACAAACGTCGGGTTCAGCGGCAGCATCAAGTATTCTTCAAACTCGCCGTTCTCTTTGTAGATGACAGACAGGGCGCTTGTCGGGGCATCGGTGGAAGCGATGGTCGGCGCGACAATCACCGGGATGTTGTTGTAATACCCGACTGCTTTTGCGGTATCCAATGTTTTTCCACCGCCGATTCCGACCATGACATCAGCTTTCTGGGATTTGCAGGCATCACAAAGCCGTTCGATTTCTGGTTTAGAACACTCGCCGCCGAATAATGCCATTTGATACCCCGTTTCTTTGCCGGCATAGCTTTCTTCAACCGTTTTGCCGATAAGGCCGGTGACAAATTCATCCGCAATAATAAACGCTTTTTTGCCAAGCCTTTCCGTATACGCCGAAAGCCTGGACAATTCATCGGGGCCCTGTATAAACTTGCTTGGAGAGGTAATGATTTTCGTCATAAAAATGCCTCCTCGTATAATAAGTTTAAATCCAAAGTGGATGTCAATTTCCAGTTCATTCTGCTGCTCATTGACAAGTGAATATAAGATTTTGTATTCCGGGCGAGCCCGGAATACAAGTTCGGACTTGGACGCTTCGCGATGTTCCCGGATAATGGTCTTAGGATCGTTTGGGTCAATGCTTCCCCTCCTTGTAGCCTGACTACTCGAAAAGTCTGCATCCCCAGGTTCTTGCTTGAACGTCTAACCCGTAGGCCGTTCCTCCGGATCTCCGTGCTGGAAATGAGCAGTTCCAGGCAGCCCACGGCCCGGATGAGTTCTCATACGCGAGGCTGACAGATCGGCAAGCCATCTGGGGATATCCCGAAGCGTCCGATTCCATCGATCCCAATACAGAGAGGAGGAAATCATATGCCCTTATTTGTCGGTATTGACGTGAGCTCCAAAAACCTCGATGCCTGCCTGATGGATGGAATGGGGGAAACGTTAGCCACCCAAACGGTGACAAACAATCTTCCCGGTGCCTCTGAGTTAAGAGACACCATCCTCCAACATGCGGAGGCGGATGACACCATCCAGATCGCCATGGAGGCCACATCTGTGTATAGTTGGCACCCGGCAATGTTTTTCCATGAAGATCCCGAGCTGAAACAGCGTCGTACAAAGGTGTTTACCCTGAATCCGAAGCTGGTGAGAAATTTCAAAAAGGCTTATGCCGAGATGGACAAGACCGATCCCAAAGATGCCTGGGTAATTGCGGACCGCTTGCGTTTCGGGAGATTGCCGAAATCCGTGATTCAGTCAGAACAATACCTTGCCCTTCAACGGTTAACACGGATGCGCTATCACCTGATTCAAAGTTTAACCCGGGAACAACAGGTATTTTTGAATCATCTGTTTTTCAAATTCAGTGCCTTTAACCTTGAAGTGGATACATCGGTCTTCGGCCATGCCATAACGGAATTTTTGCTTGAGGCCTATAGCCTCGATGAAATTGCCCAAATGCCTCTGGAGGACTTAGCGATGTATCTCCAGACCAAAGGCCATGGCCGCTTTAGCGATCCCGAGGATTTGGCCGCATCCATCCAAAAAGCTGCCCGGTCCTCTTACCGGCTTTCTAAATGTGTGGAGGATTCGATTGACTTGGTCCTGGGCAGTTCTATTGAGATCATCCGGCATCTTAAACGCCAAATCAAGGATTTGGATAAGGCGATTGCCCGCGTTCTTGATGGAATCCCGAATACCCTCCAGACCATTCCGGGAATAGGCCCGGTGAGCTGTGCTGGGATTCTCGCTGAAATCGGCGACATTGAGCGCTTTGACGACCAAGCCGCGATCGCAAAATTTGCCGGATTGTTCTGGCCCCGCCACCAATCGGGTGATTTTGAGGCTGATGACAAAATGCTTGCGCGTACAGGCAATCGTTATCTCCGGTATTACCTGGTTGAGGCTGCCAATCTGGTCCGGCGACACGAACCTGAGTACCGCGCCTTTTACCAAAAGAAATATCGTGAGGTGCATAAGCACTCACACAAACGCGCCCTCGTCTTAACGGCAAGAAAACTGGTGCGCCTGATCGATGCGCTGCTCCGCAACGATCAAATTTATGCGCCGAAAAAGAAGGTGACGCGATGAGGTAACCAGGTAACCATCATCGATAGCCTGAACTTGAAAACTTCCAGATTATTCCAATTGTCTGGAGGCTTAGTTCAGTATTGCCATTTTTACGACATAGAGCCAACAAAATTTCCAATTCACTTGTTTTTAACCCTTGACATCACACCGTAGGACTTTTTGTGAAAAGTATAACAAACACAACTCCATCATAACTTATTTTTGCAAAAAAGAAAACCTTTTCATCGCATCATCCATACTTTTTCAAAAACGTTCAATTTTCGGGGGATAATAAGTAAAATGGGGCTGTCCCGACAAAATGTGACAGAAATATGATTTGTTTTGAAGAAAAATGATATTTTTTGATTGAAAACGGTTGATTATGATTAAGTGTGTGATAAAATAACATCAGACGGAGGAATGAAGATGTTAGCAGAAGAACGCTATCAAATCATTTTGCAACATTTGCAAGAAAACCATATCGTAAAAGTGCAGGAGCTGGTTAACCTGCTTAATGCTTCAGAATCAACGGTCAGGCGCGATCTTCAGGACCTGGAAGCGATGAATCTGCTCAGGCGCATCCATGGCGGCGCATCGCTTTTGCAACGCAGAAGCGAAGAACCGGATATGGATACGAAAACGCTCAAAAACGTTCAACAGAAAAGAATCATCGCCCAATTGGCAGCAAAAATGATCAGTGACAATGACTGCATTTATTTGGACGCCGGAACGACAACGCTTGAAATGATCCCTTATATAGAGGGGAATAATGTAATCGTTGTCACGAACGGGCTCCCGCATGTGGAGGCGCTTGTCGAGAAAAAAATCAAATCTTACCTTCTCGGCGGGATGATGAAACGAACGACGAGGGCGGTGATCGGCAGTGTCGCCATGCAGACATTAAACAGTTTCCGGTTTGACAAAGCGTTTCTCGGCGCAAACGGCGTAGACCTTGAAATGGGCTTTACCACGCCGGACCCGGAAGAAGCATTGATCAAGCGGCGGGCAAAAGAACTTTCCGAACAATGTTATGTGCTTGCAGACAGCAGCAAATTTCAGGAAGTGGCTTTTTGCAAGATGTTTGACATTTCGGAGGCTTCCATTATCACGGATGAATTGCCGGATTCCTTAAAATCTTCCATTTTAAGCAAAACGAAGGTGATATGTGAGCAAAGCGGAGCATAAGGAAGTTTTTCCTCCGCCATGATAAAAGCACGCAGTTGAAACAAAATAACAAATGGCTCTTCAGCACCCGGTTTGGATGCCGTGATAAGATGTATTGTTTTCTGTACTGGAAAAAGGAGTGAACTAAAATGAAAATAACCGATTTATTGGTCCAGGAGACCATGGTTATGGATATGCAGGCGACGAAAAAAGAAGAAGCGATTGACGAATTGATTGCAAGCCTGTCAAAAAGCGGCCGCATCAATGACCCGGTTCTTTTTAAAGAAATGATTTTAAAACGCGAGCAGGAGTCGAGTACAGGAATCGGCGACGGAATTGCAATGCCGCACGCAAAAACAAAAGCGGTCAATAAAGCGACAGTCGTATTCGGGCGCAGCAAAAAAGGCGTCGATTACGAGGCGCTGGACGGCCAGCCATCCTATTTATTCTTCATGATTGCAGCGCCTGAAGACGCAGCGGATACGCATTTGCAAACATTGGCGGCATTGTCGAGGCTTTTGATCGACCAGGAGTTTGTACAGCAATTGAAACAGGCTGAAACGCCGGCTGAAGTGGCAAGGCTGTTCGATGAAAAACAAGCGGAAAAAGAAGGAAAAGAAGCAGCGGAAACGGGTGCCGGCAACGGTTCGGATGACAAATTGATTGTTGCTGTTACCGCCTGTCCGACCGGGATCGCCCATACGTATATGGCGGAAGATTCTTTGAAGAAAAAAGCGGAAGAAATGGGCATTCCGATCCGGGTGGAAACAAACGGCTCGGAAGGTGTCAAACACGAACTGACGAAAGATGAAATTGACCGCGCTGTCGGGGTCATTGTCGCAGCCGACAAGAAAGTTGAAATGGCGCGCTTTGACGGCAAACACGTCCTGCAAACGCCTGTCAGCGATGCCATCCGCAAGCCGGAAGACTTGATCAACCGGATACTGGAACAAAATGCGCCTGTTTACCATGCAGACAGCACGGACCGCAGCCAGGACGACGGGCCGGCGGAGAAAAAGTCGGTATGGGGAACCATTTACAAAGATTTGATGAACGGGATTTCGCACATGCTGCCATTCGTTGTCGGCGGCGGGATCTTGCTAGCGATTTCGTTCCTGATTGAAAGAACAGCCGGTGAACACAACACGATTTTCAAAATGCTGAGTGCGATTGCAGGCGGCGATACAGGGGCATTCCACTTCCTGATTGCGATTCTGGCCGGATTTATCGCATCGAGCATTGGCGACCGCCCGGCTCTCATGCCTGGTATGGTCGGCGGCTATCTTGCGTCCCGCTCGAATGCCGGTTTCCTCGGCGGACTTGCAGCCGGTTTCCTTGCCGGATATATGATCGTCTTTTTGAAAAAAGTATTTGCAGGGCTGCCGCAGGCGCTGAATGGATTAAAACCGATTTTGATTTTCCCGGTTTTAGGCCTCTTGCTTACCGGCGGATTGATGTACTATATTTTTGACCCGATTTTCAAATGGATCAACACCGGTTTAATCGGTGCTTTGAATAACCTTGGCACGGGCAATGCCGTACTGCTCGGCATCGTTCTGGGCGGCATGATGGCCATCGATATGGGCGGCCCGTTCAACAAAGCGGCTTACACGTTTGCGATCGGTGTATTTACGTCGAGCGGTAACACGAACGGCATGATGATGGCTGCCGTAATGGCCGGCGGGATGGTACCGCCGCTTGCGATTGCGCTTGCCACCACGTTCTTCAAAAATAAATTTACGAATCAGGAAAAAGAAGCAGGCATTACAAACTATGTGCTCGGGCTGTCCTTTATTACGGAAGGGGCAATCCCGTTTGCAGCATCCGATCCGCTCCGTGTCATTGGTTCAAGCATTGTTGGTTCGGCGATAGCCGGTGGGCTGACGCAATTCTGGCATATTAACATACCGGCTCCGCACGGCGGGATTTTCGTTGTATTCCTTGCCAACCATGCGGTCTTGTTCCTTGTCTCCATTATCATTGGCGCAATTGTTTCCGGCCTGATTCTCGGGTTATGGAAACGGCCTGTTGCACAGAAAAACGGATAATGCAGCGAACAAAGCCTTTTGTATAAAGCAAATAAGGTAACAAAAAAAGACCGGCCAGGCATGCCGGTCTTTTTTCATTCTCTAATATTTTTTAACGTGCGGCGATGGTGGCCTGTTCGGCAGATAAAAGATTGAAGCAACGGCCGGTCCGCGTTAACATAAAATTATCAAGATATTGCCATCTCCGCCAAAAATTTCGTTACAGCTCGTTTTTTTACACGCTTTTCACGGATATTTGGGTATAGTTGTATTAGTGGATTTAATAAACATAAGAGGATAAGGGGAAAATTATCCATATGAACATGTTTCTGATTTTATTGATCTTACTTTTGCTTGTTGGCATCTCCGATATTTTAAATCATTTTATCCCATTTATTCCGGTGCCGCTTATTCAAATTGCCCTCGGTCTTGCGTTTGCAGCCGTGCCGGTCGGGGCGCATGTCCCGCTTGAACCGGAATTGTTTTTCGTGTTATTTATCGCACCACTGTTGTTTCATGATGGAAGAAACGTATCCCGCGAAGCCATGTGGAGGCTGCGGAATCCGATTTTGCTGCTTGCGCTCGGGCTTGTTTTTGTCACGGTGTTTGCGGTCGGGTATATTACCCATCTGATGCTTCCCTCACTCCCGTTTGCGGCAGCATTTGCCCTGGCCGCCATTTTATCCCCGACCGATGTTGTAGCAGTCAGCGCCATTTCCGAGCGGGTAAAAATTTCACGCGTGATCATGCACCTGCTGCAAGGAGAAGGGCTATTAAATGATGCATCCAGCCTTGTTGCATTTAAATTTGCGATTGCGGCAGCGGTCACTGGGTCGTTTTCGCTTGCTGAAGCCGGCGCCAGTTTTTTGCTCATCTCGATCGGCGGCTTTTTAGGCGGCGCATTGCTGGCATTTTTCATTATCCGTTTCAGGGTGCTGATTCGCCGCCTCGGGATGGAAGATGTCACGATCCATATGCTCATCCAAATTTTAACTCCGTTTTTCATTTACCTTGCTGCGGAACATTTTCATTTATCTGGCATTTTGGCGGTTGTCGCCGGCGGAATGGTCCATGCCGTTGAGCGTGAACGGGAACAGTCCCCAAATCTTTCCTACCAGATCGTTTCGCGCAGTACTTGGACAGTTTTAGCCTATATTTTAAACGGCCTTGTCTTTGTCCTTTTAGGCCAGCAAATGCCGGCAGTACTCGGCGAAATTTGGACAAGCCCGGATTTTAATAACGGCACGGTGATTTTGTATATCGTTGTGGTCACGGCCGCCCTTTTGCTGCTCCGGTTTCTCTGGGTGTACGCCGTGTGGTGGGTCGGATGGAAGTCAAAAAAACAGCGCCTTGCAAAGCCTTCCCTAAAGCATACGGCGATTACAACGATATCCGGCGTCCGGGGGGCGGTTACGCTGGCCGGCGCATTCTCTATTCCGTACACCATTGCAAGCGGAGCTCCTTTTCCGTATCGTTCTTTGCTGATTTTTATTGCGGCCGGTGTCATCCTGCTGACGCTTGTGATCGCAAGTGTGTTCCTGCCTCTTTTGGCGAAGCGGGAAGGAAATGAGGCAGATCGTTCAGAGCGTAAAGCGGAAAAAAATGCTTCAATCTTTATCAAGGAAGCGGCAGTCCAGTCTGTGCGCGAGGAAGTGAATGACGAGAACCGGGAAGCGGCAGCGGCTGTGATTGACAACTATCAAAATATGCTGCATCAATTAAAAGCGGAAAAAAGTGAAATAGATTCACTTGAATTCAAACGGATTGAAACGGAGACAAGGATGAAGGCGCTGGAGGCGGAAACGGATTATATTCATGCTTTGATGAAATCAAAACGCATTGACCAGGAGATGGCTTTTTTGTTCCTTGAATATATTCACCGGATGGAAATTGCCGTTACCGATAAAATGAAGTTCAGGTTTTTGAATTTATGGACCCTTTTCCGGAAAGGCGCCACCCTGTTCCTTTTCCTCTTTTACCCGAATAAGGAAAGACGCCGCAAACAGCGGATTAACCGTTATGCGAAAATCAGGCAAATTAAAATTGAAATGGCGGAAGCGGCGATCCGGGCCATTAAATCGGGAATGACAGAGGAAAACAGGGAAATTTCGTTTCTTGTCATCAGTGAATACCGGAAGTTTATCCGGATTTTGAACAAGCCGAAAAATATGGAGGCATCCCTGAAGTATACCCAGATGGAAAGGGAGCTGCAGGAAAAGGCTTTTCAGGCCGAGCGAAACGCTGTGCAGACGCTGTTTGAACGGGGGGAAATTTCAAGGGAGACTGCCCGCAAACTCCGCAGGCAAATCAATATCCGGGAAGTGTATTGGATGGAAGAACATCAACTCCATGCATGATATAATAATCTTAGAAGGCCGTGCCGGAACGAATGCGGCATCCGCAAATTAATCAGGACAGGCTTTTGTGCCGCTTTTTCCGCACACGGGCTGATATAAAATGGCGTAATCTGGCCCCTTCTATTGTTAATCCGGCTTCATTTTGTGTAGGGAATATGATCCGGGATTGAAAGCCTCGTTGTATTTTCCGTATTCCAAAAAAAGATGAATCGGGGTGCCTGCAATGTATTTAACCATTCAGGAAACAGCGGAATATCTGTCTTTGCCGGAACCGGTGATTGAGAAACTGATCCTGCAAAGACGCATACGCGCCGTGCATGATGGAGAGCAGTATTTGATTAACCGGGATCAGTTTGATATTTATTTGCAGCAGCTCGAAAAATACAGGCAGCTTGTGGAAGAATGGCTGAATGAACCGCTTCCGGAAGATCCGGACATCAAAGACGAGGACTAAACGGATATTGGAGGATTTGGAATGTTTGACAAGGTAAAAGGAAAGCTGATTGTGTCATGCTAGGCGCTGGAGGATGAACCTTTGCATAGCCCGTTCATCATGTCAAAAATGGCGCTCGCAGCAAAAGAAGGCGGAGCGGCCGGCACCCGGGCAAACAGCGCTGACGATATCCGGGCCATCAAAGCAGAAACAGGGCTGCCTGTCATTGGCATTGTCAAAAGGGATTACGAAGGTTCAGAAGTGTATATTACCCCAACAAAAAAAGAAATTGACGAGCTGTTTGCCGTAAAACCGGATATGATCGCGCTTGACGCAACCGGCCGGAAACGCCCGGGCGGCGAAACGCTTTCCGGTTTAATCGGATATATCCATGAAGCCGGCCTACCGGTGATGGCCGACATTTCGACGTATGAAGAAGGATTACAGGCTGCAAGGCTCGGTGCGGATTGTGTCTCCACAACGCTTTCCGGCTACACCTCCTATTCTCCGAAACAGGGAGGGCTCGATTTTGCATTGCTCAAGAAGCTTGTGGAAGCCTTGGCGATTCCCGTTTTTGCAGAAGGGCATATCAATACGCCGGCTGAAGCGAAAAAAGCGCTCGAATTCGGGGCGTTTGCAGTTGTGGTAGGTTCAGCCATTACAAGGCCGCAGCTGATTACAAGAAAATTCGCAGAGGCGATGAGGGCATAGAGCTTGATGAAAATGCCGGGTAAAGCCAGAAACGGCTTCTGGTTGCAAACCGATACAGGAAGGAATGGCTTCCATACGAAAGGTGACGTGAAAATGGAAGATTCATCTATCTCAAAGCGGAAAGCGGAACATATCCGTGTTGTGCTTGAGGAGAATGTCGCCGGGAAAGATATAACAACCGGCTTTGAAAAATATCGTTTTGAACATCAGGCGCTGCCTGAACTGGATTTTGAAGAAATCTCGACGGAAACGGCTTTTCTCGGCAAACCGTTGAAAGCCCCGTTTTTGATCAGTTCCATGACCGGCGGCACTGCCCAGGCCCGCACCATTAACCGGAACCTGGCGCAGGCGGCAGAGAAAAGAGGCTGGGCCTTTGCGTTAGGGTCGACACGGGCTGCATTGGAAAGCCCGGAACAGGCGTATACTTTTCAGGTGCGGGATGTTGCGCCGCATATTCCGGTTTTGGCCAATCTTGGCGCCGTCCAGCTGAATTACGGCTACGGGATTGACGAGTGCCGCCGGATTGTGGAACTGACCGAGGCGGATGCCTTGATCCTGCATTTTAACTCCTTGCAGGAAGTCTTCCAAAAGGGCGGCAATACGAATTTTAAAGATCTGCTTGTGAAAATTGAAGACATTTGCAGCCGCCTGGAAGTCCCGGTCGGCGCCAAAGAAGTCGGCTGGGGCATCAACGGCCGCCTCGCTGAAAAACTTTATTCCGTTGGCGTTTCTTTTGTTGATGTTGCCGGCTCAGGCGGGACATCGTGGAGCCAGGTGGAAAAATATTTAACGTCCGATCCGTTGAAAAAAGCGGCAGCAGAGGCATTTTCGGGCTGGGGAAACCCGACGGCAGAGTGCCTTACCCAGGCCCGCAACCTTGGCCTAAAAGGCACTTTGGTCGCAAGCGGCGGCTTGAAAAACGGGGTGGATGCCGCCAAAGCCATCGCCCTCGGAGCCGACTTGGCGGGATTCGGAAGAAAACTGTTGCACGACGCAGTACATTCAGTGGATGCGCTGCTTTCTACTTATGAACAAACAGAGCTTGAGCTGAAGATTGCCATGTTCGGAATCGGGGCAAAAGACTTGTCCGCTTTGAAACAAACACCGCTTTTGAAAAAAATGTAAACCATCCGGCTGCATAAAAAATCCCGGCTCCCGTTTTTGGGAGGCCGGGATTTTTTATTTTTTCGCGCCTGCAAAGTTAGACAGTTGGTCCATCAGTTTACTGCGTGATCTTTTATTCCGCAATAAATAGGCAGCACCTAAAGCGACTGCTGTCATGGCCATTGATTTTTTCATCATCCATCACATCCCTTCTTTTTTCGTATGTTTGTACTTTTCCCCTTGTATGCGGAATTAAACAGTTTAAAGCCAAAATGAAAAAGCAAACCCGGAAAAGGTTTGCTTTGAAATGGACCGGTTAATGGGCAGGGCGCGGTTTATGGGCCCGGTTTTGGAAATAATTTTTTATTGCCGGGATGGCGATACGGTCAAGTCCCCAGTAGTAAGATGCGCTGCCTGTAAACAACAGAATGATGGCGACGGTGTAAAGGACCGGGTTGGTGCTCGTTGTGCCGGCAAGCATAAAATTCAGGTTCATAAACGCGCCTGCAATTAATGCCGGGATGGTTGCCAGCCCGACAATCAGGCCAAGGCCGACCAGCAATTCCCCATAAGGAATCAGCACATTAAAAACATGGACATTCGGTACGGCAAAATGGGCGAGGAACGCTGCGTACCAGCCTTGAACTTCGGCATTTTCGCCAGCCGTTTTTGCCAGTGCTCCTTTTAAAAATCCGGAAGCGTCAAACCCTCCTGTCAATTTATGGAAACCTGCTTCCAGCCATTGAATGCCGAGCCAAATGCGGATGATTGCCCAGATAATGCTGACTTTGGAATCATGATACCATTTCATTTTGAACATCTCCTCAAGATAAAATGATCATTTCATGTGAATTCCTTCACATATCTTACATTTTTAGAATACAGCGTTTGCAACGGAATTACAATGGATTCCGGCTAGTTGTCAAGAGTTTGTGATACATTTCACATTTGTGAACAAAACATTAAAAAAGCGGCAAGCCAGGCTCACCGCTTTTTTTCGATGTTCCATTTCCATTTGCAAACAGCTTTCCCACGGCCGTTGCCGGATCCGTTGTTGCTTTGGTCAAGCTCCGGATCCCTTCTGCCGACTTTATTTTACCGGATTTCCGAAACTTCCCTCGAAAACCGATTCTTTCACAGGCCTGCGTGCAGAAGGCGTCTCTCTTTCCTGCAGGGAAGCAGGCAGTGCCTCTTTTTCACCGCGGTACCCAATGGCAATAAGGGCGTCAATTGCATAATCGGCCGGGATGTTCAATACTTCACGTGCTTTTTCAAAATCAAAGCCCGTCATCGGATGCGTGGCGAGCCCTTTTCTGACGGCTTCAAGGGAAAGATATCCCCATGCTGCGCCCGCATCAAAAGCATGTGAACCGATCGGGCCGGTTTCACTTTCCGTTTTCGAGAGAATGAGCGCAAAGGCGGGAACGTTCTTGCACCAGATCCGGTTGTACTCCCCAAGAAAAGACAGAACTTTTTCCCTGTCTTCCTGTGTACGGGCGAGAATAAAGCGCCAGGGCTGGTGGTTATAAGCGGACGGCGCCCAGCGCGCTGCTTCAAACAAGCTCAAAAGCACCTCTTCCGGTACTTCTTTTTCCAAAAAAGAACGCGGTGACCATCTCTCCAAATAGACGGGATCGATATCATAGTGCGCTTCCCGCGGCGATGTTGTCTTTACCATGGGGATTCCTCCTTATTGATGTCATATCTTTTTTATATTAAAATAATTCAATCCGAACTACAAACGATTCAACTCGGGCAAAAAATGTATTTATGTGTCTGTTATTGTATAATGGTACTCAGGAGAAAATACGAACAGGATGATCTGAATTGGTTGAGCTTTTGCTTTTTGAAGAAGATGTTGAAGATATGTATTCCCCCGCTATTTTCCGCAGAGGAATGAGGTATTACCTTGAAGGACGGGTAAAAAAATTGATACCTGATTCTACTATGGAATTTACCTGGACGGCAATCGTAAAAGGATCCAAAACCTATTACGTCACCGTTCGGTATGACGAAGAATTCGGGGGATTTGCAAACGAATGCACGTGCCCGGCATTTGCACAATACGGCGAGTGCAAGCATGAAGTGGCGGCCATGCTTGCGATTGCAAATAGGGAGGAAGAGGTGGCGGAACCGGATATTGGCGATGTTCCGGAGATGCACCAGAATATGAAAACTTTACAATTGATGAATATTTTTTCCGGCCTTCAGCAAAGCATGATGGAAACCAAACACCATGCCGCGAGAAAGCCGCTTCGTCTTGAATATTTTTTAAAAGCTACGAACATTTCCGGCTTTGGCTCTGACCACTTTTTAACCATTGAATTTAAAATTGGGCCTGGCCGGACATATGTGGTGCGTAACATAAAAGAATTCCTTGGCCATGTCAGCCACGGGAACCCGCATGAATTTACGAAAAACTTCACTTATGATCCGGATGAATATGAGTTTGAAAAAGAAGATCATGAAATTGTGGAGATGCTGCTTTTTATGCTTTCCACCCAGCAACTGTACGAGGCTTCTATCGATAATTGGTACAGATATACATTTGAGCGGGAACTGGTTATTCCTCCGTTTATCGCAAGGCCGCTCATAGAAAAGCTGGCAAACCGCAAGTGCAAATTTGAATATGGGCGTTATGCCTCAGACTCGATTACGGTGCAACCGGGAGAAGAACTGCCGCTTTCTTTCCGGCTTGACGGCAACAGACAGGGCGGCCCGGGCTTTTCACTGCAGCTGAAGAGCTTAAGGGACCTGCTTTTGTTTGAACAATACGGGCTTGCATTTTACAAAGGGGTTTTTTATGAAACGTCCGATGAGCAACTTGTTCTCTTAAAGGCGCTCGAAGATTTTAACAAAAACAGCGGCGATGAAGTAGAGATCCAGCAAGAACAGATGAGCCCGTTCCTTTCCAATGTGCTGCCGGGCCTGAAGCGGATCGGAAAAGTAAAGCTTACAAATGAAATCAAAGGGAAAATCGTCCAGCCAAAACTGCAAACGAAAATTTTCATGGACAACGAAGACGAAAAGATTACGCTGCGGATTGAACATCATTACGGCTCCCGTGTCATTGATCCGTTTACGGACGAAGAGACCGCCGATGATGATAAAATTTTGCTGCGCGATGTGGAAAAAGAACAGAAAATCATGACGATGATTGAACAGTCCCCGCTCAAATATAACGGCAAACAGCTGTATTTGGAAGACGATGAAGAAGCGCTGTACGAATTTATTTTTACTATTCTACCGCAGCTTGAAGAAGAAGCGGAAGTGTATATTGCAGGCGGCATAAAATCGTATTTTCAGACAAGCCGCTACACGCCGGTTACATCGGTGGATATGGATACGAGCGGAAATTTTCTGGAAGTCAATTTTGACATGGACGGCATTGATGAAGAAGAAATCCGCAATGTGCTCCGGTCCGTCATCGAGAAAAAACGGTATTACCGGCTGCCGGACGGGGCTTTTGTCTCCCTCGAAAGCGATGAATTCGAACATATCGGGCAGCTCCTTAATGAACTACATGTCTCGAAAAAAGAGCTTGAAGACAACCGCCTCAAAGTCCCGGTTTACCGCGGGCTCCAGGTGGAAGAGCTGATGAAAACGCGTGATAAATACGCCGTTAAATTTGGCAAAGCGTTCCGGAAGCTTGTCCAGCAGCTGAAAAATCCGGAAGATACGGATTTTGAACTGCCAAAAGGGCTTCAGGCGAAGATGCGTGATTATCAGGTGACCGGGTTCCAATGGTTCAAGTCGCTCGCCTTTTACCGTCTTGGCGGGATTCTGGCTGATGATATGGGGCTCGGGAAAACATTGCAGAGCATCTCTTACATGTTATCGGAAAAAGAAGCAAATCCGGATATCAAGCCGTTCTTGGTTGTAGCGCCGGCATCCTTGATCTACAACTGGAAAAGCGAGATTGAAAAATTTGCACCGGGGCTGTCGTCAGTGGTTATTGCCGGCACGCCTTCCGAGCGGAAAGCCTTTTTTGAAGCGGGCGAGCTGCCGGATGTGCTGATCACCTCATACCCGACACTGCGCCAGGATATCGGGGAGTATGAAAAAATGGAATTCAACACCCTTATTTTGGATGAGGCTCAGGCGATTAAAAACTATGCGACAAAAACAGCCGCCGCCGTCCGGAATGTGCAGGCAGGGAGAAGATTTGCGTTAAGCGGAACGCCGATTGAAAATTCTATTGATGAATTATGGTCGATTTTTCAGGCGGTTCTCCCGGGCTTTTTCCCGCCGCTATCCGAATTCCGGAAAATGGAGCAGGAAAAAATTTCGCGGATGGTGCGGCCGTTCATTTTGCGCCGCGTCAAAAAAGAGGTGTTGAAAGAGCTGCCGGATAAAATCGAAACGAATCAATTGTCCGAGCTGACGAAACCGCAAAAAGAACTTTATTTGGCGTATTTGGACAGAATCCGGCATGAAACCGCCCAAACATTGGCTGAAGGGGATTTTAACCGGAACCGGATTAAGATTCTCGCGGGTCTTACCCGTCTGCGGCAATTGTGCTGCCATCCGGCCCTGTTTGTGGAGAATTACCGGGGCGAGTCCGGAAAACTCGAGCAGCTCGTTGAACTGGCGCATACAGCGATTGAAAACGGAAAGCGGCTGCTCATTTTCTCGCAGTTTTCGAGCATGCTCCAGCTGATCCGGACACGGCTTTCCGACGAGGGCATCGATTCCTTTTATCTTGACGGCCAGACACCGTCACGCGAACGGGTCGAAATGGCAGACCGGTTTAACAGCGGCGAGAAAAATGTCTTTCTGATTTCGCTCAAGGCGGGCGGCACTGGCTTGAACCTGACCGGCGCCGACACCGTTGTGCTGTATGATTTGTGGTGGAATCCGGCTGTTGAAGAACAGGCAGCCGGCCGCGCCCACCGCATCGGCCAGAAAAACGTCGTCCAGGTCATCCGCCTGATCGCCCGCGGCACCATCGAGGAAAAAATATACGAACTCCAGCAGAAAAAGAAAGAACTGATCGAAAAAGTCATCCAGCCGGGCGAAACCATGCTGAACAGCCTGAATGAAGAGGAAATTAAAGAACTGCTGGGCATGTAAAGAAAATGCTGATGCGTTTGCATTTACGGCCTGGTGGGGACCGGTATGTAAGGAGGCTTTGAACATTCAAAGATCGGCATTTCTGAAAATCCAAGCAGCTGGCCAAGAATTGAAACTTTGGGACTTTCAGCAAGGATAGCAAGGATGCTTCAGGTTTCCCGATTACGGGAAGCCTTTGCTGACGCCCTAAACAAAGTTTTCGCAGCTTTCAGCAAGGATGCTTCAGGCCTCCCGATTGCGAGGCTTTCCCTTCCCCGGGAGATGGCTGGGTGTATAAAAGAGAATTACCTGGTTGGAACTTTCCCAGCCTGATGGAAAAACCCCCGCAGTTATTTGGCTGCGGGGGTTTTTGGGATGGGGGAGAACTATTCTTGGAGTGAAATGCAATTTTTTAAGCTACCTGTTGTTACGAGCGGCTTCCATACACAACGTGTTAAAGTTCAACAATATTGTTAGTTAATAAAAAAAATACTGTTTAAATACATAAAAGGTTATGGTTCAAGACGATAACATTATTCTACTGGATAGCGGCATGAAAGTAAATGTCAAGTATTCACAAACCTTTATCAAGTATATTTTTTATTAAATAATCCCTTTACAATTTTTTTGAAGTGGTTTAAAATACCATTATAGTTCATTGAAAATTGGAAAGGTGGTGAGAAAATGAATTATACTGAATACATTATTACTACCCTGCTAAAAAGGAATATTCGTGCTGTTGAATTGCAAGAAACACTTGGGAAATTTATCAATCAAAGCATGCTTTTAGAAGAAGGATTAAAGAAATTTCATGAGGAGAGAAGGCCGAAACTATATGTCTTTTCAGGCCTTTATCCTGTTGAAACGCAGTCAAAATTATATAAAGCGGGAAAGGTCTATGTTTTCCGTATCCGCTCATTGGATGAAAAAATGATTACTTCGCTGATTTCTTGCATGAAGGAAGTTAGCAGCGAAACGTTCCAAGTACTCGCGGCAGAAAGAAAGCGAGTGGCGTATAAGCTGATAACAGAATTGGTCACAATTACACCGTTTATTGCCACGATTGACAATAAACCATGGATGCCCAATCAACACAGTATTGGATTATTAATGGAAAGAATGCATATGAATGCAGAAAAAAAATATAAAGCGTTTTACAAAGAAGAGCCTAATTGCCCGCAGTTTGTACAGAGGGTGGAAATTACAAACCGTAAACCGATTGCGATGACGTATAAAAACATCCGATTGCTTGGACATAAAGCAAGAATCCTTGTTAATTTAGATGAGGCATCTCAAAAATTGGCTTTTACTGTTTTGGGGGCAGGGTTGTTGGAGAAAGGAAGCTCGCTTGGTACTTCGTTTTGCTTTGCAAACTTTTTAAGATTAAACTGAGATTCACTATCAGGCAAGGCGTACCTTTTATATCTATTGGCGCGATTGTCCGATTAACTTGAGAAATGCTGGGCCAGCCTGTTTTACTTTTGTAGCTGAAGCAATGATCACAGCAATCTAATATTTGCGGTCGTGAGAGGTTTGATGGAAAGGGGGAGAATTATGCTAAAAGATCTTGTACCTAAATTTTCTGAGGAGTTAAATGAGCATCCAGGCCTGATTCTGGACAACTATGATCTAAAAGAAGGAGCCTATTTTCGCCTTTTTTTAGATCGGACGCTGGAAGAAAATTTCAAGAATCCCGAATATGTTATCATTCGAAAGAAAGAAGAAGTTGATGCAGCAAAAAAAGATATTGTAAAGTGGTTTAAAATCAGGGATTATTACAGTTCTTTGCTGTATGACAGCACTAATAAAGCGGTGGACAATCAAAAAAAGTTTCATAATACCAATGGCTTAACCTTGTTCGTGAAGTCGAATATTATTATGGGCAAGGAAGCAAAATTTCCGGTTTCTGAAATATATCCGCATTTGCAAAAGTTTTATACAGATTATTTACCAAAAGCAGGGGAAAGACTATTTGATTTGTATCCGATAAAGTCAAAAAGCAAAAATACCAAAACCGTTGAATTAGCTGATAGACAGGATTTTTTTAAAAGGGAATACGGTGAATTAGTTGAATATCTGCACTCCGAAACTCGTAAACAACTTTATCAGAAAGCCCAAGACTTTTGGAGACAATACTGCGATCAATTTTTATTAATCATTCAAGAGATTATCCGGGAAAATAAGATTGATAACTATATCAAAATCTTTTTTGATGCTGATGAGGATATTTATCGGAAAGAATACCAAATATATGTGCTCCCGAGAATCTTTAATGTAAATGATTATAATCAGCTTAGTCACGGAAAAATCTTGGGCCTGCCAGCCTATGACGTGAGTATGAATGCAAAAAAACCTTATTTAGAACTAAAGTCGATGAAAGCAAAGGTGCCAACCCGTGTGACAGTCGAGGAGGCACTTGTGATTAAAGATCTTTCTAAATGGTTGGAACAACAAGGGAAATTTAAAGAACATATACTTCCGGGCAGCAATCCTTTTGCAATTGACAGGGAGAGGCGGCTTCGGAGAGATCCTGGAAGTATTC
Source organism: Weizmannia sp. FSL W8-0676 (assembly GCF_038593015.1). NCBI lineage: Bacteria > Bacillati > Bacillota > Bacilli > Caryophanales > Bacillaceae > Heyndrickxia > Weizmannia sp. FSL W8-0676. Next base: position 2,688,847 of record NZ_CP151954.1, on the reverse strand, counting down.
ATTTGCGTGTGGATAAAAATGGAAGTATTGAGTATTTTGAACAAGTGCCATTTAAAAACAGGAAAAAGCTATTAGTAAAAATTGAAAATTTTTTGCAAATCGAAGAAAAAGATAAGGGACAGAAATATATTAAATATTATGACCCAATACAATCAACGGGACAATTGTACCACCAGATTAATGAGTTGTTTTTTAATAATTATTTAACATACGGATTTTTTAATTCAGATATCCCAAAGGTAAAAGAAAATGAATTTCCGGGGGAAATGCAGACAATTTATGTCATGGCAAGGCAAGCGTTGTATGATTTTATCTTTAAAGGAACAAATCAAACAATCAAGCCGTTTATAAAAAAGTTCTCACGGCAGCTTATAGAAATACAAATACGTAAAACGTGCAAAGGGCTTAATTTCAAAAAAACGGCCGAAGCCTTTTTATTGCGGGCTGCTTTAATGAAATATACAGGATATGAGGAGGGGAGCATTTTGGTTGAAACGACAAAAGCGTTATACGAAAAATTAAGCATAAAGCTAAAAGATAAAGAAACATTTGTAGAATGCGAAAGTGATCCGGAATTTTATTTTCTTGCCGGGCAGCTCGGGTATTATTTGCTTTTCCAATCCGAGGCAAAAGACAAAAACTTCGGGATGGCTGAACCGATTATGCAGATAAAATATGCCAATCAATTAAAACGGCATTTAAGAGATTTATTTGAAACATACAGCCACGCAATTGGATTTAATTATATGACTGTTAAAAATGCAATGTCCATGGTGCTTGGATATTTAACTTCTAGAGAAAGAATAGACGAGACGAACAAGGACTATTTGTTCGCTGGCTTAATTGGGAAAAATTTATTATTGCAATCAAGTAAAAAAGGGGAGGACAAACAAAATGGCGAAGTTTAATAAAAGAATTTATGGAATTGCCGGGATTGGCGCTTATATGTCGAACTGGAATGCAGATTTTACAGGACGGCCAAAGACAACCAGCACAGGAATTGTGTTTGGCAGTGACAAGGCACTGAAATACAGTATTAAACGGTATTGGGTAAATCAAGGTGACAAGGTGCTTTATTATAAATCTTATATCGTACAGGATAAAGGTGGTGACAAAGCGAAACTGCAGCCAAAAGATTTGACAGAACGCTATCAGGAAGTATTTCAAACAGAATTGACCGAAAAAACACCTTCTAAAGAAGTGCTGAAAAATCTTTTTTCCGCTGTTGATGTAATGAATTTCGGAGCTACTTTCGCCGTTAAAAAACAAAATATTGGTCTGACCGGTGCGGTTCAGATTGGACAGGGCCTAAATAAATACGAAGACACAAATGTGGAAATTCAGGATATTTTATCACCTTTCCGTAACGCGAATAAGTCTGATGCGGATGCCTCTTCTCTCGGTAAAAAAATTGTCAGTAATGAAGCCCATTACGTCTATCCGTTTAGCGTAAATTATAATCATTATGATGAGTATATTTCCCTTCTCGATGGATTTGAGGGCTATACTATCGAAGCATACGAAAAATTAAAGGAAGGACTTCTGCGCGGTGCGACAGCGTTAAACACAAACAGTAAAGCAGGCTGTGAAAACGAACTGGCCCTTTTTGTGACTTGCCGTGAGGGTAGTGAACTGTTTTTGCCGCAGTTGGACAGTTATGTGGAAGTTTGGAAGGAAGGCAGCCAAATCATTTATAATTTGGCGGCCTTAGAACAATTTCTCTCCCAATTTGGTGACGACATAGAATTGATTGAAGTATTTTATAATCCTGTAAGAATTGCTGTGAAAAAAGAAACAAATTTATTTGCAGAAAAAAACATCTATACCTTTGAGCAGTTGTAAAGGATGTGGGAATATTGAGAGCGCTCGCATTTGAATTGAGGGGGAGAACTGCCTTTTTTAAAAAACCCGACGTGAATGCCAATATTTATTTTACTTACAGCCACATTCACAAGATCGCTCTTCTAGGAATGCTTGGGGCGATTCTCGGGCTTAAAGGTTATGAAGCACAAAGCCGTGATATAAAAGCGAATGGCGATAATGAGGCAAACCGGTATCCTGAGTTTTATGAAAAACTGAAGGATTTAAAAGTAAGCATAGTACCACATGGAGACCGGGGTTATTTCTCTAAAAAAATCCAGGTTTTTAATAATAGTGTTGGATATGCCAGTTTTGAACAGGGGCAGAACCTTATTATAAAGGAACAATGGCTAGAAAATCCACATTGGACTGTTTATTTGCTGGATGACGGAACTGAGATTTGCATGGAACTTTTTAACCGCTTAAAATCCCATCAATCAGTATATCTACCTTATTTGGGAAAAAATGATCATCCGGCTTCTATTACTAAAGTACGTGAAGTTGAACTGGAAAACGCATGGGCACCGGGTTCATGTATCGATTCTTTATTTTGTTCTAAGGGGGTAGACCTTGGAAGAAGCAGAACGGAGCCTTATCTATATCAGGAGTTTTTGCCTATTAAAATGGATGATATATTAAATAGTTATGTTTTTGAACAAATGTTTTTTACAAATCAAGTTGTAAATAAGATACAAAATAGCAATGTAATTTATTGTGCCGAAGAAAAAAATTTATTTTTCTTTTAATCGAGGAGGGGAGCGGCATTGCGTCGTATTAGAGAATATATAGATGCTGCTCCTCCAATATTGGCCCATATTGGAGGAGCAGAACCTGAAACATTGGAAGAGCATTCCAAGCTGGTGATGGATTTTGTGCATTTGTTGGAAGAAGAAAACGGATTGAAGGAGGCTGTAGAGAGGTGTATTAATGCTTTGCGTTTTAAAGGTGAGTCTTTGCCAGAAACACTGCAATCTTTGGTCACGGAATGGTTTTATCAAGGAATTTATCTGCATGACCTTGGAAAAATTAATCCGGCATTTCAAAGTAAGAAAATGAAAAATGAGCAAGTTGATATTCAAAAAAAAGAAATGGATTCAAAACATTCGTTGCTTTCTTCGTTACTGTTTTTAGATATTTTTTATTCAGAAATAGAAGAAAAGGTTCCAAGAAATTACCAAGCCTTTATGGCACATGTATTGTATTGCTTTACCTATTTGATATCAAGACACCATACTTATCTAGAAAATGTAAGCGATGATAAATATTTTGATGCACTGGAGGAACTTTGCAGCCGTGTCCAACGACATCCGTACTATATTCAATTTTATCGGGAGGCAAAAAAATTTGCCGAATTTGATCTTACTGGTGTAGAGGACTACCAAAGAGAACAGGACAGCCACGAACCTTTTTCATTCTATATCTTAATGAAATTGTTTTACTCTGCACTTGTAGCATGCGACTTTTATGCAACTTATACGTATAATGTCGGAGGCCAGAAACCCGGCTTTCGGTTTTTGACAGAGCATCACATTAAGGACTTAAGAAAAACATATGAAGATACGGAAGTATTAAAAGGTATTCGGCGCTTTCAACAAGATCCTTCCAGCTTTGATAATATCCCCATCAATTCGCTCAGGTCCCAAATTTTTTTGGAAGCTGAAACACAACTGCTTAATCGACTGGATAAAAATATTTTCTATCTTGAGAGCCCGACCGGCAGCGGGAAAACAAATATGTCAATTAACCTTGCTTTAAGGTTACTGGAAAGTGGTCAGTCGCTGAATAAAATAATTTATGTATTTCCGTTTAATACTTTAGTAGAGCAGACAAAGGCCAGTTTAGACCAGATTTTTCCGGACGACTTTCAGACAAAAGTCCCCATAAAAGTGGTAAATTCAGTAACACCCATTATTACAAAAGAAGACAAGCGGAATCATGGAGAAAAACCAATAGATTTAAAAGAAGAAGTGCTTATGCGGCAGATGTTGCAGTATCCGATCACGGTCACTTCCCATGTTAATTTTTTTAATTATCTTTTCGGACAGGGGCGTGAATCCAATTTGCCATTTGTCCATCTTTGTAATAGTGTTGTCATTTTAGATGAAATTCAGTCTTACCGGAATGATCGGTGGATAGAAATTATTCATTTCCTGGAGTCTTTAAGTGAACTGTTAAATATGAAAATCATTATTATGTCAGCCACTTTGCCAAAGCTAGACCGGTTGCTCCTGCATGGAAAAGAAGTAGCAGCTGAACTTTTGCCAAATGCCAGAAAATATTATGAAAATCCCATTTTTAAGGACCGGGTTCACGTTCATTTCGAACTTTTAGAGAAAGGAACGATGGATTTAGATGAATTGGAAGAGTTCCTCGACCAACTGATTATTGAAAAAGGGCCGAAACGAATCCTTTTTGAATTTGTAACAAAACGGTCCGCCCGTGAATTTCATCGCCGGATTCTTGAAAAATATGAAAAGAAGCGGCCTGTCATACTGTTGACCGGGGACGACCATAGCTATTACAGAAAAAAAGTAATTGAAGCGATAAATAAAAAAGAAGAAGGAGTATTTCAATTACAGGATGTGATTTTAATTGCGACCCAGGTAGTAGAGGCCGGGGTGGATATTGATATGGATATCGGGTTTAAAAACATTTCAACATTGGATAGTGATGAGCAGCTGCTCGGAAGAATCAACAGATCCTGCCTGAGGGAGGATTGCCATGCCTACTTCTTTTTATTGGATGATGTCTCAAAAAAATTGAAAAACAGTAATGACTACCGTCTTGAAAAAGATTTGCGGGATCGTGAATATCAAAATGACTTGATCAATAAAGATTTTCATCGCTTTTATCAAAATGTCTTTCGCAGATTGATAGAAACAAGCCAGGAAAGGAATAATCATAACATCGAACATTTTCTCTATATGGTTCAAAGCCTAAATTTTGGCGGGGTAGCAGATCAAATGAAACTTATCGAACAACAGACCAATACATTATTTATTGCATATTTGCTGGAGCTTGATAATCAGGAGAAAGTAGACGGAAGAGAAATATGGAACCAATACAAAAGTGTTTTAAAAGACAGTCAACCGGACTATGCTGAACGCCAAGTAAAATTATCCGAACTGCGGCAAATCATGGATTACTTTACATTTAATATTTTTGGTGAACCTGTTATAAATGACGACCAACTTGGCAATCTTTATTTTGTTGAAAAAGGGGAATTGTATATGGAAATTGATCCTTTTACACACATGCAGCGGTTTAACCCGCAAAAATATCAAAAGACGAGTGAGGATATTTTCATATGAATATTACGGGAACAATGGTCAACTATTATTTCCATTGCAAACGTCAGTGCTGGTTATTTGCAAACAGGGTGAACATGGAGGACAACAGTGAGAACGTCCGTATCGGAAAAGTACTTCATGAACTTAAACTTCAGGAAAAAAGAAATACCGAAGTGCTGATCGAGAATATTAAAGTGGATAAGATTACAGATAAGTATCTCGTGGAAATGAAGAAATCCGATGCAGATGTGGAAGCAGTGAGATGGCAGGTTCTCTATTATCTTAAAGTATTAAAAGATAAGGGGATTGAGAAGCAAGGGAAGATTACTTTTGAAGAAAAAAATAAACAAAACCACAAAGTGATTTATGTTGAACTGAATGAAGAGATGGAGACACAACTAGAAAAAATTTTAAAGGATATGAATACGTATCTCGAGCAAGAATATCCAATAGCTCCCCTCAATGACAAAAAGTGCAAGAAATGTGCATATTTTGAGTACTGTTATGTGTAGACTTGTTCAATAAGTAGGGCTTGCTGAATAAGTAAAATGCCTGGATTTAGAAAGGTTGCTGTCAGCTTTGGCACCATTTAAATACTAGGATTTTACAACATATCCAGTGAAAAGCTTGCACTCGAAAGTCAATTCGTCGTATGGAGAAGATAAAATCAACAATTTTCGCAAAAAAATTCTGCTATATTTTGAGACAGAGTTTGCAGACAAACTCAAAATCGGATTCGTTCAGCAAGCCCTAAATAATTGTCCTAAATCTTGCGGAATTATAAGTGGGCATTTACAGCTATTTTTAGGAAGCGAAGGAAATCTTTCTTTCAAAATCTGTTTCCTTCAGTGTATAGAAGAGAGTCAATTATTCTGCTATTTGAAACGAATGACGGACAAGTTAAAATCTGATTTGTAAGCAAATCTGCTTTAAGGAGACGAGGGGGAAATGAGAAAATCTACAAAATATTTACTTAGCATGGGAGAGCTTAAAAAGAAAGATAACTCACTTGTTTTTAAAAATGAACGGGGCCATACCTATATTCCTATTGAAAGTGTAAGAGAAATCTATTGTTTAAATGAAATATCTTTGAATAGCAAACTATTTCATTTTTTATCTAACGCTGGTGTCATTGTTCATTTTTTTAATTATTATCAACAGTATGCCGGCACTTTTTATCCGAAAGAGCAGCTCGTAAGTGGGAAATTAACAGTAATGCAGGCAAAGTTATTTGAGACGAAAAGATTGGATGTTGCTAAGTCAATTGTAAACGGGATAGCGAAAAATATCCATTATGTTTTGTATCATTATTATAAGCATGGAAAAACGGATTTGAAGCCTTACCTTGATTGGCTTAAAAAAGAAGTACCAAAGTTACTAAAAAAAGAAATTTCAGTCAAACAAATATTATTTATTGAAGGAGAAATTTGGCGGAATTTTTATGGTACTTTTCACCTGTTTTTACCTGAAAGTTTTGTAATGAATAAGCGTGTACGAAGGCCTCCGGATAATCCGATAAATGCCTTAATTTCTTTTGGAAATACTATTTTATATAGTAAAACATTGTCACAGATATACCGTACGCATTTAAACCAAACCATCAGTTATTTGCATGAACCTGGGGAGAGCAGATTTTCTTTATCACTTGATTTATGTGAGGTGTTTAAGCCAATTATTGTTTTTAAAACAATTTTTGAAACTGTAAATAACCGGAAGTTACAGGTCGGGAAGCATTTTGACAAAGATTTGAACTATGCGTTATTAAATGAAGCCGGAAGAAAAGTGTTTATTGAAGCATTGGAAGAAAGGTTATCAAGTGTAATTCTTCATCCGCGCCTTAAAAGAAAAGTAACATTAGAGACAGCAATACGGTTGGATGCCTATAAATTAATTAAATATATTTTGGAGGATCAACCCTTTATCCCTTTTAATGCAAAGGAGATGGTATAGTGGGGGCAAAAAAGTCGCTTAATTTTAACTATGTATTTTTATTTTATGATATAAACGAAAGAAGAGTACAAAAGGTTTTTAAAATTTGTAAAAAATATTTATATCATCATCAAAAATCTGTTTTTCGCGGTGCTATTACACCATCACAGCTAATTTCTCTTAAAAAAGAGCTTAATAAAGTAATTCATAAAGATGAAGACTTCATTTCTATTGTTAAGTTTTTAAGTGAGTTCTACTTTGATGAAGAAACAATCGGCAAAAACCCGGGAGATGGAGAATCGATATTTTTATGACTCACTTTTTCCCAACCGAATAAATACGGCACAACTGGCGATCACTTGGTATAAAAGGCTTCTGAGGGAATTTGGATGGACATATCAAAAAAACGATAACGGTTGGGAAAAAACAAACAATCCACTTGTACCAAAGTCTCTAGCTGAGGTATACTTGCAGTAAGTGTTGAAAATACTGGGGTTGAACTTTAACATTGGATGTATTTAAATGTTTCTGATCGCTGGCTGCCAAACGGTGGAACAGCTTGTTGAACTTTAACATTGGATGTATTTAAATGGCCTTAACAATTATTAATTTTTTGTATGATCTTGAGTTGAACTTTAACATTGGATGTATTTAAATATCTTCACCAGCGTTTATGTCGTATTCAAAAACTTTGTTGAACTTTAACATTGGATGTATTTAAATCATCAAATAAAGGCTGGCAGGCTTCCGGTTTAACCAGTTGAACTTTAACATTGGATGTATTTAAATATGCTTTAATGTCGTCTGGTTCGAGATTGATTTTGAACGTTGAACTTTAACATTGGATGTATTTAAATTTGTTAAACGTGACAGATAAATCGGTTCTCGACAGGTTGAACTTTAACATTGGATGTATTTAAATGGCATTAACTGTTCTGCATATTTTACCGCGCGGATGGTTGAACTTTAACATTGGATGTATTTAAATTGTTTTATTTGGGCAGGATGGGATGACCCAAACAACGTTGAACTTTAACATTGGATGTATTTAAATACCTATTCTGTTTATATTAAAAGCGCCTATCCACAAGTTGAACTTTAACATTGGATGTATTTAAATCGAGTGCAGACAGACAATACGTTGTCAGTTGCCTTTGTTGAACTTTAACATTGGATGTATTTAAATCACAAACAACAAGCGGATTGCAAAGTACAGTTTCAGTTGAACTTTAACATTGGATGTATTTAAATATGGACATAAGGAACGCTTATCCATAATTGAGGAGCGTTGAACTTTAACATTGGATGTATTTAAATAGGAATTGGCGGTAAAGGAAGTAGCAGCCGAAATCGTTGAACTTTAACATTGGATGTATTTAAATCAGCGTGCAGTTTAGGCGTTGATGCCTTCGATCGTGGTTGAACTTTAACATTGGATGTATTTAAATATATTCGCTTATTCATAAAGATCATTACAAGGGATAGTTGAACTTTAACATTGGATGTATTTAAATCACCATCAGCCCGCGAATAAAATTAATTGGAAACAAGTTGAACTTTAACATTGGATGTATTTAAATCAGCGTGCAGTTTAGGCGTTGATGCCTTCGATCGTGGTTGAACTTTAACATTGGATGTATTTAAATATATTCGCTTATTCATAAAGATCATTACAAGGGATAGTTGAACTTTAACATTGGATGTATTTAAATCACCATCAGCCCGCGAATAAAATTAATTGGAAACAAGTTGAACTTTAACATTGGATGTATTTAAATCGGGTAAAGAAGCAGTTCCCCACCCGGATTTCGGATGTTGAACTTTAACATTGGATGTATTTAAATAGGTAAACATTACTTTGCGTTGACGGGCGACGATCTGTTGAACTTTAACATTGGATGTATTTAAATATTAGTGTATCAGACACATTAAAACCAGCTGTTAAAGGTTGAACTTTAACATTGGATGTATTTAAATACCATGGGGATAGGGTGCAGGTGCTGGCCATATCTGTTGAACTTTAACATTGGATGTATTTAAATTTTGCTTTCCACAGAGGAAGCAGGCCCCGGTATGTTGTTGAACTTTAACATTGGATGTATTTAAATAGAATGGGCCGATGCACATAAAGGCATGGGAAACGGTTGAACTTTAACATTGGATGTATTTAAATAAGATGCAATGATCGATAGCATGACAGCCAACAAGCGTTGAACTTTAACATTGGATGTATTTAAATGCCTTGGAGAGGTTTTACCGTCAACCACTTTCGACGTTGAACTTTAACATTGGATGTATTTAAATAAGGGAAAAAGTGCAACGTTCGGCGCCCGCACTAAGTTGAACTTTAACATTGGATGTATTTAAATACGGTAGGCGGTGCGATCGTGTATGAGGATGGTCTTGTTGAACTTTAACATTGGATGTATTTAAATCCAGGCAAAACGCTTCAAGGCCTTAAAATGCGTCCGGTTGAACTTTAACATTGGATGTATTTAAATCCGGGGAACGATGGGGTGCCTGACCGAATCGTCGTCGTTGAACTTTAACATTGGATGTATTTAAATTCTTTTTTCTCATTCACCTCCTTCAATTGTTCTTCCGTTGAACTTTAACATTGGATGTATTTAAATTATTTTGATGAACTTGTCCATGATTTAATATGGATCGTTGAACTTTAACATTGGATGTATTTAAATACGGTCGATTTATCGGCTTTAAGCTGTATTGCATGTTGAACTTTAACATTGGATGTATTTAAATTCACTCTGGAACACTTCCAAACCATTTCCTTTTCCGTTGAACTTTAACATTGGATGTATTTAAATTACGCCAAAAGATCGGTCGACTGCTGGACACACGTGTTGAACTTTAACATTGGATGTATTTAAATGCAATAACCAATTGTGCTTTTGGTATGTTATATCGTTGAACTTTAACATTGGATGTATTTAAATATGTGTAAATAGTTTCTAAACGGTAATGGTTCATTGTTGAACTTTAACATTGGATGTATTTAAATAAAAATACGACATACAATGGGAAAGTCGGCTCGAAAGTTGAACTTTAACATTGGATGTATTTAAATTCGTATTTAAAAAGCTGCTCTAACGCTTTAGCTGAGTTGAACTTTAACATTGGATGTATTTAAATTTAAGTGCCATCCTGCGCCCTTATTTACACAATATGTTGAACTTTAACATTGGATGTATTTAAATTACAAGATTACGACGAAACACAAGAGGGGTATCTAAGTTGAACTTTAACATTGGATGTATTTAAATAGCAGCAAAATTAGATGCAGCTGAAACGAAATTAAAGGTTGAACTTTAACATTGGATGTATTTAAATGGGATGTGATGTTGCTTCTCACTTCATTCTCCAGGTTGAACTTTAACATTGGATGTATTTAAATTCGTAATAGTTTGGATAGAATTCCCGCAACCAGATAGTTGAACTTTAACATTGGATGTATTTAAATTTCATCGGATCCACAAATTTAATGTCCCGGATGATTGTTGAACTTTAACATTGGATGTATTTAAATTTATCTGATCCCAGAGCATGTCGACGGGAGAACGCGTTGAACTTTAACATTGGATGTATTTAAATCGGTTGTAATTAGTCAACATCTCAATTTGAAAACACGTTGAACTTTAACATTGGATGTATTTAAATATGGCAAAAGTCGCAGAGCGGGAAGGTGCCGGGGATCGTTGAACTTTAACATTGGATGTATTTAAATGGGCTTATTTGTCGGCTTATTTGGCAGATGTAGAACGTTGAACTTTAACATTGGATGTATTTAAATTGCCCGGCGGGTACATGTGGAGCCGCCCCCCTTTTAGTTGAACTTTAACATTGGATGTATTTAAATTTGTTTCCGATTGTGCCAAATTCATCGTCAATATTCGTTGAACTTTAACATTGGATGTATTTAAATAGCATTAATTCCTTGAAGTTTTGCAGTGGCCCGCCGGTTGAACTTTAACATTGGATGTATTTAAATGTCTGCTCCATCTCATCCAAAACATGCGAATATGTTGTTGAACTTTAACATTGGATGTATTTAAATAATTTTACGCAAACAACGAGGTGATTGGGTAGCCCCGTTGAACTTTAACATTGGATGTATTTAAATAGAGTGCGATCCGGTGCAGACTGCGCAAGCCTAATCGTTGAACTTTAACATTGGATGTATTTAAATCAAAGAATGTAAAAATAGATTTAATCTGCTCTTCATGTTGAACTTTAACATTGGATGTATTTAAATAACATTTTTTGCGTGTTGGCGTGTTGGCGGTACATAGTTGAACTTTAACATTGGATGTATTTAAATATGCTTATCGCAATCAAGCGTATTTTAAGGTTTTGAGTTGAACTTTAACATTGGATGTATTTAAATCGGGCAACCGTTAGGATGTTTGTTTTCTCCCGGTTCGTTGAACTTTAACATTGGATGTATTTAAATTCGAGCGTGACCAGGACGGTGAGGCATCGTGAAACCGTTGAACTTTAACATTGGATGTATTTAAATAGAGACGCATTAAAAGCATCTTTTGCAGTCGCAGACGTTGAACTTTAACATTGGATGTATTTAAATTCTCCCATGTACTTTAGAATAAATGCCTCTCTCTCGGTTGAACTTTAACATTGGATGTATTTAAATAGATATCCTGACCATACGGCTTTGGGGTCACTTTCGTTGAACTTTAACATTGGATGTATTTAAATTAATGGGTGGAACCAACAACCGACTGAAATGGAAGAGTTGAACTTTAACATTGGATGTATTTAAATAAGGGGAGAGCGTTGATGAATTTACAAAAATTATTGTTGAACTTTAACATTGGATGTATTTAAATAATATTTGAAAGGCGAATATACAAAGCATGAACATGGTTGAACTTTAACATTGGATGTATTTAAATCGTTTTCTTTGCTTTGTCTTTGCGAAAGCACTGGGAGTTGAACTTTAACATTGGATGTATTTAAATCGATGCACATCGAAGTTTACAAACGTGTATAACATGTTGAACTTTAACATTGGATGTATTTAAATTTTTTTTATCTCTGGTGCTGTTTCTTCCTGCTCGGCGTTGAACTTTAACATTGGATGTATTTAAATGCAGATACAGAAAAAATATTTTTAAAATTTTGTTTTGTTGAACTTTAACATTGGATGTATTTAAATTTGTTGCCCGTAATTTTTCTATTTTTGCATGATCAGTTGAACTTTAACATTGGATGTATTTAAATAAGTCCGCCATACGGATTGCTGCGTCCTCTGTGGACGTTGAACTTTAACATTGGATGTATTTAAATAGATAAAGAAAAAGCTGTTCGAGCATAAATATCCCCAGTTGAACTTTAACATTGGATGTATTTAAATTTGTTGATTCCCGAAATAGATAGAGATGCAACACAGGCGTTGAACTTTAACATTGGATGTATTTAAATTGTTTAAATTCCTCCTTAAAAATTTTTATGTAATGTGTTGAACTTTAACATTGGATGTATTTAAATGTTACATCCGTCCATTTTTCCAAAACGCGCGATCCGCTGTTGAACTTTAACATTGGATGTATTTAAATACGGGCTTTGCATTGACGCGCTCATGACCTTTGCGTTGAACTTTAACATTGGATGTATTTAAATATTTGACGACAGCCTCAAGTTTGTATCTGTACTTTAGTTGAACTTTAACATTGGATGTATTTAAATAAGTTGGATGCAAGAGGCGATCGTTGACAGGGTTGTGTTGAACTTTAACATTGGATGTATTTAAATAGCGGACATCCCGATCAAAAGCACGGTGGTCTGCGAGTTGAACTTTAACATTGGATGTATTTAAATTCGTAAAGCCTCCGTATAGCCAAACTAACCACATGTTGAACTTTAACATTGGATGTATTTAAATCAGACAGCCTGTTGCTTGCCCCAAAACCTTTGTTTGTTGAACTTTAACATTGGATGTATTTAAATCTGGACAAGCATCCGTCAGATGTGCTGGGTGATATCGTTGAACTTTAACATTGGATGTATTTAAATCTATTACAAAACACGATCCGCAACAAGTGAAAAAGCGTTGAACTTTAACATTGGATGTATTTAAATCCGTTCTGCAAAGTATTGAACAAATTAGCAAACAAGTTGAACTTTAACATTGGATGTATTTAAATTAGAATCTTGGGACTATGTGCTTCAAATGGCTGTTTGTTGAACTTTAACATTGGATGTATTTAAATTGATCATTCGTAATTGTGTAATGCCAACCTATCGCGTTGAACTTTAACATTGGATGTATTTAAATAGCTGGACGAAATGCACACTTACTTTTAGTTGTAGGTTGAACTTTAACATTGGATGTATTTAAATTACCGTAAAGCAAAAAGGCTTTACAGTTGATCACGCGTTGAACTTTAACATTGGATGTATTTAAATATCCACGCCCCCAAGTAGGGAGCGACACGCTAGCAGTTGAACTTTAACATTGGATGTATTTAAATACAAATACACTAAAACCGTACCCGCGCCTGTCGATAGTTGAACTTTAACATTGGATGTATTTAAATTGTGGGAAATGCTTAGTTGACGAGCGTATCAAGCACGTTGAACTTTAACATTGGATGTATTTAAATCTTTAAAAGTCGGATCTTTAAAAATGATTCCTTCTTGTTGAACTTTAACATTGGATGTATTTAAATCGTTTTTGCAAGGTAATCGAATGTATGTGTCGTAGTTGAACTTTAACATTGGATGTATTTAAATTCCAGCACGACGCCAACAAACTCGCTTGGCTCAAGTTGAACTTTAACATTGGATGTATTTAAATGTAGAGTATGGGGCGCTATTAAAACTGCTGTTTCTAGTTGAACTTTAACATTGGATGTATTTAAATATCTTAATAGCTTTTAACGTCCCGGACGTAATGCTAGTTGAACTTTAACATTGGATGTATTTAAATTCGCTGTCGCGCCATAATAACTTGTACCAAAGTAAGGTTGAACTTTAACATTGGATGTATTTAAGGCTTGCTGAATAAACAAAAATTCCAGATTTGACAAGGATTTTGGCCACTTTTGTCGAATATAAAGTGTAAGGATTTTATAGGAAACGTGTAAAAAACCTTGCACTTGGAGGCCGTTACGATGTACAAAAAGACCGAACATCAATTAACTTTTGTAGAAGATTTTTTTCTACCATTCGGTGGAAAATTAAATAAAGAAAATCGCTGGGTCCGTCTTGCTGAATTAATCCCTTGGTGGAAGGCTGAAGAAAAGTATGCCAAGTCCTTCAAGAAAAAATTCAAGAGCGAATAGACAGACTTATTCTGTCAGAATTGCTCTTGGGGCTCTATACAAAGAAAGGCTTGGGCTATCTGACCGGGAAACAGTCCAACAGATCACGGAAAACCCGTATTTTCAGTATTTTATCGGATTACCTGAATTCCAGGAAAATGCCCCATTCTATCATTTTCTGATGACTCGTTTTAGAAAACGTTTGGGTGCAAACATCATCAATGAACTGAATGAATGGATTGCTCTGGAAGAACAAGAACGCCAATCGGAAGAGCATCTAAATGATGATCACCATGATGCTGACGATCATAGTAGTGGTGATCATCAACCTTCTGGTCCTGCTTCGGAAGAGACTTCAACTGGATCGGCTTCTCCTAAAACGAAGAACAAAGGAAAGCTCATTCTGGACGCAACCTGTGCACCGGCTGATATTGCTTAGCCTACTGACCTGGGGCTTTTAAACGAAGCCCGTGAGAAACTGGAACATATCATCGATGTACTGCATGAACCGTACAAAGGAAAATTACGAAAGCCACGGACCTACAGAAAAAGAGCCCGCAAGGACTATCTTTCTGTCGCTAAGCAACGCAAAGCAGATGCCCGAAAAAACCGGAAAGTTGTCGGTAAACAGCTTGGATGTGTGAAAAGGGATCTTGCGATCATTGAAAATCTTGTTACCCAAAGTTGCCTGTCCTTTTTGAGCAAAGATGAATACCGACAACTCCTCGTGATTCATGAACTTTACCAGGCAGAAATTTACAAAAAGAAAACACATCGGATTGACCACCGGGTTGTGAGCTTTTCCCAGCCGCATGTCCGTCCAATTGTGCGTGGCAATGCAAAAGGGAATTCGGTTCAAAAGTCGCCATCAGTGTTGTAGGTGGCTATGCTTTGATTGAGCAACTTGACTGGGAAAATAACAATGAAGGGATCACCCTTAGAGAATCTATTGAGAACTACTACAACCGGTTCAGATTTTATCCAGAAGCGATTTTAGCAGATAAAACCTACCGAAACCATGATAACCTGGCATACTGCAAATCTCTTGGCATTCGTCTGAGTGGGCCTAAGTTAGGACGTCCATCCAAAACGGAAGGCAAAACCTTAGAACGCGTGGCAAGGCAGGATGCCTCTGAACGTAATGCCGTTGAAGGCACGCGCAAGTATGGGCTAAGACTTATTTAAGCACACCCTCATGATACCAGCGAAGCAGTAGTAGCACCAATTCTTATCATGAAGAGCGCGGAAGCTCAGGGTTCTTTTTTAAAATTTTTATACAACACTTTTTTATAATAATCGGATTTGAACTTGAAGATGACTGAATCTTATTTCAGATATGAGGAGTAAAAATTTTTCGAGATGATTTAAATATACCTCTCAAAAAAGCGGCTAAATATGTAATAATTAGAGCTTACTGGACGAATATTTTGGCATTGCTTACTGACAAATCGGATACAAGCTAAAATTCGATTCGTTCAGCAAGCCCTAATTAAACTTCGCTGTTTTGAGGAGGTTTTTATTTTGGTTACCATATAAGATGAACTAACCATCTTATATAGGGCTTGCTGAATAAGCAAAAATTCCAGATTTGACAAGGATTTTGGCTACTTTTGTCGAATATAAAGTGTAAGGATTTCAAAGGAAACACGTAAAAAACCTTGCACTTGGAGGCTGTTACGATGTACAAAAAGACCGAACATCAATTAACTTTTGTAGATGATTTTTTTCTACCATTCGGTGGGAAATTAAATAAAGAAAATCGCTGGGTCCGTCTTGCTGAAATGATTCCTTGGTGGATGGCCGAAGAAAAGTATGCCAAGTCCTTCAAGAAGAAATTCAAAGGCGAAAAGGCTTATTCTGTCAGAATCGCTCTTGGGGCTCTTTATATCAAAGAACGGCTTGGGCTGTCTGACCGGGAAACAGTCGAACAGATCACAGAAAACCCGTATCTTCAGTATTTTATCGGCTTGCCTGAATTCCAGGAAAAAGCCCCATTCGACCATTCTCTGATGACTCGTTTTAGAAAACGTTTGGGCGCAAATATCATCAACGAACTGAATGAATGGATCGTTCTGGAAGAACAAAAACGCCAATTGGAAGAAGCATCTAAGGAAAACGACAACAATGATGATCAGGATCACGACGATGAAGATCATGATGATGAAGATCGTAATGATCATGATCATGATCGTGGCGATCTTCAGCCTTCCGGTTCCGATTCAGAAAAGCATTCAACTGAATCGGCTTCTCCCAAAACGAAGAACAGAGGAAAGCTCATTTTGGACGCAACCTGTGCACCGGCTGATATTGCTTACCCTACAGACCTCGGGTTGTTGAACGAAGCCCGTGAGAAATTGGAACATATCATTGATGTCCTGCATGAACCACACAAAGGGAAATTACGTAAGCCACGGACCTACAGAAAAAGAGCCCGCAAGGACTATCTTTCTGTCGCTAAGCAACGTAAAGCTGGCGCCCGGAAAATCCGGAAAGCTGTAGGCAAACAGCTCGGATATGTGAAACGAGATCTGGAGATCATTAAAAATCTTGTTTCCCAAAGCTCTCTGTCTCTTTTAAGCAAAGATGAATACAGGCAACTTCTCGTGATTCATGAACTTTACCGCCAACAGGCAGAAATGTACAAAAAGAAAACACACCGGGTTGACCACCGGATTGTAAGCATTTCAGTTCTGAAGAGTAAATTCATCAATTTTTAGATGTTTTATGATAAAATGACTTATCCACATTTAGAAAATTTTTCCATCTATTTTTTCTGCTTTCAAAGTCAAAAAGAGCCGAATTTGCAAATTTCTTTTTTAAAATTGTGGATAACTTCAAAAAAACCTTTTTTTACATCACATCCTTTGCTATAATATAACCATTAAGTAAACCTTACTTGTATTGGCTTACTTAAATGGGTGAAATCCTCGTCTGTTAAAATGCGTGTCCGAAACGATTCCAACAGATTTGAGGATTTTTCTTTTGCCGTTTTTTTGAGTGCTTTTAAGATTGACGAACCTTTTTCAAACAGCTGTCTAATAATATCTGTTATTTGAACTAATAAATAATGATTTTTCATGGCTGTGTAGTTTTGGCTATTGGCATGTTCTATATTGTAACGATTATTTTTTTGTTCGTTAAATCCTTGATTTTCAATCTTCCAGCGGCTTCTTCCTGCAGCGATGAGTCGTTCCACGTTCTTTTTCGTGATTTTAATATCCGTTATAAATACATACTCTTTCGATTTCCCATCCTCTGTTTTCATTGTGGCCTCCATCAGATTGACCGTTCTGTCTTTGTAGGCAATATCATTCACCCAAACTAATGAATTCTGATCCTTACTTTGTTCCAGCTCTTTTATTGCCTTAAACTCCGTCGAGATACTTTTAATTCTCCCTTCCTTAAATCTGCATATATATTTCCATTTGTGCGCCCTGCACAGATTAAATACCGTTTCACATGCATAGAGACTATCTCCCAAGATACAAATCGGTAGTCTTTTAAATATTTTTTTTATTTTCTTTGCCAGCCTGTCGAAGGCTTTTAATTCACAATCTTGCTTAGAAACATTTTCTGATTCATTTTCGATAAATTCGGAGGCAATACTGAAGACCATATCCCCCACGACAAGCTTGGCTTCAAGTACATGGTGCATATAAAGTACGTTCGTTTCTCCTGTTTCTTTATTTGTATATGCCCGTCTCAGGCAGTGTTTACAATGTTTCTCATGAAAGGTGTGTAATCCAGTTCCATCAATGATGACACCCCAGTACTTTCCTTCAATTCGATAAGACTCGAGAGACCTTTTTTTCAATAATTCTTTAATCATATACGTTCTAATTTTTTCTAATTCATTTACATCTAAGCCAGATAAAAAGTCGTTAATTGTATCATAATGTGGAAGTTCTTCAAGAGAATCTAAGCCTAACACCTTCCCTACATTTTTAATACATTCTTCTTTATTAAAACTCTCACTCATGTTTCTCATGGATTTTAGGCCGGTCATATTTTTCAACATCATCGTAAATAAAAGGACCTCTGGACCATAAGTGATATAGCTTTGATGTCGGTGGTCTGCTACCTTTTTTAGGTTATTCATCAGGTCTTTGAAAAAATGCTTCTGAATTTTAAGGAACTCGAAAAAATAATTTGCTTCTTTTTCACGATTTCTTTTTTCTTTTCTAGTAACCAAAATAAAAACCCCCTCAAAACAGCCAAGTTTAATTAGGGCTTGCTGAACGAATCAAATTTTAGCTTGTATTCGACTTGTCACTAAGCCATGCCAAAATATTCGTCCAGCAAGCTCTAATTATTTAAATTATTACATATTTAGCCGCATTTTTGGGGGGGAATAGTTAAATTATCACGAAAAATTTTTACTCCTCAGAGCTGTAAGCATTTCCTAGCCACATGTCCGTCCAATTGTGCGCGGCAAGGCAAAAGCGAACGTGGAGTTCGGTTCAAAAGTCGCCATCAGTGTCGTAGATGGTTATGCCTTGATTGAGCACCTCGACTGGGAAAATTACAATGAAGGGACCACTCTCAAGGAATCTGTTGAAAACTACTACAACCGGTTCGGATTTTATCCGGAAGCGATCTTGGCAGATAAAATTTACCGAAACCGTAATAATCTGGCATACTGCAAATCTCTTGGCATTCGTCTGAGTGGGCCAAGGTTAGGACGCCCATCCAGAACGGAAGACAAAACCTTGGAACGCGTCGCAAGGCAGGATGCCTCTGAACGTAATGCCGTTGAAGGCAAATTTGGCGAAGGCAAGCGCAAGTATGGGCTGGGCCTTATTCGAGCACGCCTTCAGGAGACCAGCGAAACAGTAGTAGCCCTTCAATTCCTCATACTGAATCTGGAGCGCAAGCTCAGGGTTCTTTTTTTGAAATTTTTACACAACACTATTTTATATTTTGATAATCGGAATTTGGCTTGTATCTGACCAAATTTGATTCGTTCAGCAAGCCCTATATAGCGTGCAAATTTTTCCCTGCATTGTTGATGAAACCTTTACATTAAAGTTGGCCAAGCTGTCCGAATTCTTGTCAAGCCTCTACTCTTGTTTATTAGTAAGTCCCAAGTAAGATTTGCTGAGCAAACCTTACTTGGCTTGTATTCGATTCATTCAACAAAATCCAAACAGAAGAAAGCACCCATAAAACTGATTGATGTCGATTTCGCCGCACTTCCAAACAACTTTCGGTCTAAAATCCCCTTTGTTTTTTCGTTCCTAGAATTCTTTCAGAGTCCTGGGCTTTTCCTTATTCACCCGCCCCCCGATTATGTATTTCTGTCATCCTCATCGTCCAGTTCCCTGATCAAATTCCAAGTCTGATAAATCCGGCTTGCCATTTTCTCAGGATCTTTCAGCATCATTTGATATAAATCCGGTTCATGGCTCAACGTTTCAAGCAGTTTCTTTTCCGGATTACTGACCGCTTCATTTGTTTTCAGGCCCACATGGTTGGTAAGGCCTAAAAGATAATCAATGGATACTTTTAACACTTGCGAGATCCGGTATAACACCTTAATAGAAGGAAAACTGTATCCAGTTTCGTAGTTCGAAATGTTCCGGTCGCTTACCCCGACCCTTTTCGCAAGTTCAGGCTGGCTGTAGCCTTGAGCTGCCCGCACTTTTTTCAAACGGGCTGCGAATATTGCTTTAACGTTATCCATGTTTTCATTCCCGTGATCGGCCATCGCTACTGCTCCTTAAAAAAATCAAAAAAGATGGTTGACTTCCAAAATAATTGTGTATAATATAAGTGTATAGAAATTATTTTGTTGATGAGTGTCTGTACAAAGTTGACAAAGAGCCGGAGACACAAAGAAAATAGAGCTTCAGCAAAAAATCCCCCCTATTTTCTCATGATTCTTACTTGCAGTTCCCAAATCCAAAGTAAGAGTAATACGGTCTCCAGGCTCTATTTTTACAGTCTCCCTTCCAGTTTAGCATGAAAACGGTGTGGTTTTAACCCCTTTTCAAATTGTAAACGCTTTCATATAAAAATGGCGGGCCAATGATCCCTGCCATTCCATCATCATTAATCCACATTGTTGATGAACAAATCCGTTTCTGGCTTGCCAATGAACCAGCTTTCGCGTGCAAAGAGGAGTCCGGGCAAAGGGGCCAGTTCTTGCCGAGACCAGAGATCGCAACCCCTCAAGCAGGCAAGGCAGCTGCATGCCTTTGTAAAATTGCCATTTCCCCAGGTTCATGCACCAATCTTGTCCCGGATTTTTGATGAAACAAATTATAAAAACGCATCATGGCTTACGTTCATTTTCAAATAACCCAGCCCATGCCGGTTCCGTTATTCAACCGGCATGGGCTGGGTTCCTGTAGCAATGGGCAATCGTTATTCTGAAAATGTCTAACCCTCATTTTATTGCATATAAATGCGTATTGAGATTAATGGCCAGAAATCCGGCGTTTTCCGGTGCCTCTTTGTAAATTGTAATGCCCGTGTTGTCTTGCGGGATCATCCGGTAATTTTTAAACGGGACTTCCAGTGTTCCGGCGACGAAAAAGCGGATTGCCATGCTGTGGGCCACAACAAGGACGGTTTCCTCCGGATGTTTTTCCACCAGCTCATTGATACAGGCACGGACACGGTTATAGACTTGGACGGCCGTTTCCCCCGTATAACCCGCATGTGTCGCGCCCGGATCTTGTAGCCATGCCTCCCAATTATCCGCATAGTTTACGGAAAAGTCTTCCTGCCGTTCTCCTTCCCAGGCACCGAAGTCCGTTTCGACAAGACGCGGATCCTGGTGTATTTCCAAATTCCGCCCCTTCACGAGAATTTCTGCCGTACGGACAGCACGGCCCAATGTTGATGCGTAAACCGCATCAAACGGAATGTCCTTTAAAAATCCTGCCGCCAGTTTCGCCTGCCGCACGCCGGTCTCAGACAAACCGATATCGCTTCTCCCGCAATATCTGTTCCGGTCGGCGTTCCATTCTGTCTGGCCATGGCGCACAAAATAAAAAAGTGTCATAATGTACCTCTTTTCACAAAGTATCAACTGGTTTTATTTTAGCAAATTGAAGCGTGGAATGCTATCTCCCGCGGATGACCAGCAAATTGATGCCGGCTATGCAACGCGAATGCGTCCGGCCTCTCGCTATAAAAAAATTTATTTGCTATATTATATTAAAATATTATATAATGGCAAAGGACGCTAAAACATTGGAGAAGGATGAGTTGTTTTTTATTTTTTAAAAACTTCATATCATCGCTCAATTACATGTTTATGTAAACGGGGGAACCAACGGGTGCTTTGGGCACCAGGGGTGAAACCTTTCATTGAAAGGTAGGGAAACTCTTTATTCCCTAATCCGTCAGCTAACCTCGTAAGCGTCTGGAGAGAACTGCGTGTGTTTTTTGGACACGCCTTTTAAGCAAAAATGCTGCGAAGGAATTTCTCTCTTTCGTGGTTTTTTTTCATCCGCAAATTCGGTTTCCGCATGGAAATCCGGAAACCGGTGGTATCTGCAATTTGAGTTTTACAAACAATCCGGTATGCAGCTTGCGTACTGCGCTTTTTGAAAAAATATTGGCATCTGGGAGGGACCTACATGAAAAGAGTGAGTTTAGCCTGGCAGATTTTTATCGGCCTGATTCTCGGTATTGCGATCGGCGGCATTTTTCACGGAAATGACACCGTGGCCCATATTCTCCAGCCGTTTGGCGATTTCTTTTTGCGCTTGATTAAAATGATTGTGATCCCGATTGTCGTTTCAAGCCTGATTGTCGGTGTTGCCGGTGCAGGAGATATGAAGCAGGTTGGAAAGCTCGGCCTGAAAGCATTAATCTATTTTGAAATTGTCACGACCATTGCAATTGTAGTCGGGTTGCTGGCCGGAAACTTGTTCCATCCGGGTACAGGGGTGGATATGGGTTCGCTGGCAAAAACATCGATCAGCAGTTATGTGGAAACAACGAAAGAGACGCAGCACAATGGCATAGTCGATACGATCTTAAATATTGTGCCGACGAACTTGTTTGAATCCCTTTCACAAGGGAACATGCTTCCAATCATTTTCTTCTCTGTCATGTTCGGGATCGGGGTGGCAGCCATCGGGGAAAAAGGAAAACCGGTGCTCCGCTTTTTCCAGGGTGTCAGTGAAGCGATGTTTTATGTCACCAATTTGGTCATGAAAGTGGCCCCGATCGGTGTATTCGGCCTTATTGGCGTAACGGTTGCGCAATTCGGCCTCAAGTCATTGATCCCGCTGAGCAAGCTTGTTTTCACGGTTTACGGCACGATTATTTTCTTTGTGGTTGTCGTGCTTGGCCTGATTGGCTGGCTTTTCCGTGTAAATATTTTCAATCTCTTCAAGATCCTGAAAGACGAATTGATCCTTGCCTATTCCACTGCAAGCTCAGAAGCGGTACTGCCAAGGCTCATGGAGAAAATGGAAAAATTCGGTTGCCCGAAATCGATCACCACACTGGTTATTCCGACCGGATATTCTTTCAACCTGGACGGCTCGACCTTGTACCAGTCGCTGGCGGCGCTGTTTATTGCGCAAATGTATGGGATTCATATGTCCATCGGTGCGCAAATTTCTCTGGTGCTCGTGCTTATGGTCACGTCAAAAGGCATTGCCGGTGTTCCGGGGGTTTCATTCGTCGTGCTTTTGGCGACGCTGGGAACGGTCGGCATTCCGATTGAAGGCCTTGCATTTATTGCCGGGATTGACCGTATTCTGGATATGGCAAGAACAGTCTGCAATGTCGTTGGGAATACACTGGCAACCATTATTGTGTCAAAATGGGAAGGAAAATATGACAAAGAAAAAGGGGAAGCGTACCTTGCTGAAATCAGCGGCGGCGGGCACGATTCCAAAGATCACAAATATGTAACGGAATCTTAAAATCAGCTATGAAGTTAAAGAAGGTGCACTGCCGGAACAGGGGCGGGGTGCCTTTTTTGTTTGCGAATGTTCTGTCCGTTGAAAGATCATCGGCAGTGTCCCCTTTTTGCATGGGCCCGAAAAAATTGTGCCTCTGTTTCCAAGGATTGTTACCGGCCGGGCTGCAATAATGAGCACCCCGGAGCACAAACTATTCACAGCATGTATTGATTTTTGGAGGGATAAAGATGGGCAAAAAAATGCTGCTGTGGGCAGCGGTACTGTCCCTCGCTCTTTTTCCCCGGACGGAACATGCGGATGCGGCTTTTTGGTTTCAGCCGAAACGGGCCACTGTCGATTTGCGTTTGCTGGAGACATCGGATTTGCACGGCTATATGCTGAATTACGATTATGCCGCGCGCACTGAGGCGGAGACTTACGGGCTTGCCCTCACGGCTTCACTCATTGCGGCGGAGAGGAAAGCGGCAAAAAATACGATGCTGTTTGATGACGGGGACTTGCTCGAAGGGAATGAAATGGCTGCTTATGTTGCCCGGCGCCCGTTAAAAAAGGGGGAAATTCACCCGTTTATTCGTGTGATGAACCATTTAAATTACGATGCGGCGACCGTGGGCAATCATGATTTTCATTACGGGCTTGATTTTTTGAAACAGACGATCAGCGGAGCAAAGTTTCCGTTTGTGAATGCCAATATATACTATAATTTCGAAAAAAATGATACAGATGACCAAAATTTTTTTAAACCCTATGTGATTTTGAATAAAAAAGTGGAAGACCGGCACGGGCATTCTCATCATTTGAAAATCGGGGTCATCGGGTTTGTCACGCCTTCTGTCATTGAATGGGAAAAACCGAGCCTTGGCGGCAAAGTCAAAGCAAAGGACATCCTGCATACGGCTGCCTGGTTTGTCCCGAGAATGAAGGCGGAAGGAGCCGACCTGATCATTGCGCTCGCCCATTGCGGTGTGGATCCGGCTGCAAAACAACCGTTTTATACAGGGGATGCCGTATATTTATTAAGCGAGGTAAAAGGGATTGATGCCATTCTGTTCGGGCATCAGCACAGGGTGTTCCCGAGCAAATTTTTTGCAGGCGTTCCCGGTGTCGATATCCGGAAAGGGACGATCAATGGCGTGCCTGCGGTGATGCCCGGCAAGTGGGGGAGCCATCTCGGTGTGATCAGTCTCACTTTGGAAAAAAAGGGAGAGAAGTGGGAAATGACGGAGGCGCAATCCGAGGCGAAACCGGTATATGCCACCCACAATCAGCAGGCAAAATCCATTGTCAAGCCGGATCCGGATATTGTCCGGATGACCGCCGAACTGCAAAAAAACGTACTGGGATCCAAGTTTACTTTATATAGCCGAAACTAATTTGCCCATGCTGCCATTGTTGCGGCATGGGTATTTAAGTGAAGGAAAAAGGGGGCAAATTTTAACATCACCGGGTTCCAGCCGTGGCGTTCTACAATTTGCGGCGAAAATTATAACGGGCGTGCAGGCTCCGTTTGCCGGGAAACGGGGCGCTGTCATACGGTGTACGTTTCTTTTCCTTTTTGTAAAATTTCTTCGTTCGTATCTTTATATCTCAGCATGACATTGACATACAGGGTGTCGATGAGGCTAAGCTGTACGATCCGCGCGGAAAAGGAAGAAAAGCGGAAATCTGCTTCTTGTGAAACTGTAAATAAAGGGACATCGGCTTTCTGGCTTAGCGGCGATTTTGCAAATTGCGTGATCGCGATCGTTTTCGCCCCGGTTTTCTGAACGGCCTGGAGCAACTTCAATACTTCTTTGTCCGCGCCCGCGTGAGAAATGAAAACCGCCACATCTTCTTTGGTGCATCTTGCCGCGCTCAACAGCTGCAGATGGGGGTCTGTATAAGCCGTGACAGCCAAATCCATCTGCAAAAATTTTTCGAGGGCGTCAAGGGCAATAACGGACGCACTTCCGCAGCCGTAAAACACAATATGCTTCGCACGGCAAATCCATTCAACGGCCTCATGCAAATGTTTTTGGTTCAATGTATGGATCGTATCACGCAAGGTCTCGATATTGGATTCAAACACTTTTATGGCAACTGCTTTTTCATTGTCGGTATCTTTCACTGCTTCGTCCATATTTTTCCAGGGGCGGGCGGCTTCCGCAGCGAGCGCAATCTTCAACGCCTGAAATCCGCTGAAACCGATGCGCTTGCAAAACCGGAAGACCGTCGCATCGGCAACAAGCAACTGATCCGCCACCTGGTTGATCGTGCTGTGGACCAAACGCTGCGGGTTCTCAAGGATGTAGTCTGCAATTTTCCGTTCTTTTGCGCTAAATTCGCTGTACATCGTTTGAATTCTATGAAGACACGGGAATGACTGCAATTGTGTGCCCATCTTCAAACACCTTTCTTGTTGTGTCGTACCTTCTGTTTTTATTTTAGTATAAAATCTTCCTTTTTTGAAACCGCTGCCATAAAAGGAATGGGTCAAGTTTTCTTCGCTCTTGCCAGCAAACGGGGCAACCGGCGATACTTTTGCTGCCGCTGAAAAATCAATCCAGTTGCATCCCCCCGCACCAGGCCCGGGTTTTCTCATCATATTTTTAGGGAAAACGGACGGTGCAATCGTGTATAATAAAAATGATGCATCACGATGGGCTGATTTGCAGGCATCTTTTGAAATGGCAGGCGGCAAGCCCGCAACATTTCAAAAAAGGAGGCGTAAAAAGAATGCTAAAAAGATTGGGCTTGATTTGGTTCATCGCTATGATTGCGCTTGGATTCAGCATGAACGGGGTGGCAAAAGCATCTGGCGATAATAGTACAGTGATCGATGAAAAATACGGGAAACCGATCGTTGTAACCGGTGCGGCCCTTTCTGCCTCGCAAAAAGCAGAGGTGGAAAAGGAACTTGGCGTGGACGATGCAAACAATGTGGAAGAGATTACCGTAACCGGTGATGATCTTGTCCATTACATTCCTGACGGCAACCGCAATTCGAATATGTACTCATCCGCAAAAATTACAAGAACGGATTCCGGCGGTGTCCAGGTGAATATTGTCACACCGGAGAATATTACAGAAGTGACAGCGGATATGTATAAAAATGCGCTGCTCACTGCCGGGATTAAAAATGCGGAAGTGGAAGTGGCTTCTCCGCTCAAAGTAACCGGCCATTCAGCGCTTGTCGGTATTTATAAAGCTTACGACGATTCAAGTAAATCCGGGGATAAACTTGATTCAGACCGGACGGAAGTCGCCAGCCAGGAACTGAGTGTCGCAACGGATCTGGCGAAAAAGGAAGGGTTAAGCAATGAAAAAGTGACCCAGCTTCTTACGGAAATTAAGCAGGAAATTGCGGACCAGCATCCGGCCACAAAAGAAGATATTGAAAAAATCGTCGATGATAAATTAAAAGATTTAAACATCAATTTGAGCGATTCCGACCGCCAGCTGCTGTATGATTTATTTGACCAGATGCGCAAGCTTAACATCAATTTTGACTCGGTCAAAAGCGAGTTGAGTTCCTTGTCGGACAAACTGAGCGATAAGATCAATAAAGCAGCCGGAGACAAAGATTTTTGGCAAAGCGTAAAAGACTTTTTCCAAAACATCTTTGACGCGATCCGGGGATTATTCCAATAATGGCAAAGAAGGCAGTGCGCCCCTAATTTCCGGCGTTGCTGCCTTCTTTTTGTTGAACATTTTTATCTGTGCTCTGGCTGGGAGCAGTCTTTGCAGGGGTGCCATTCTTTTCCGTCTCCTGGCCGGAAGCAGGTTTTGTGCCAGTGTTGTCCGATTCTGTTCCCTCAGCATTCTTTGTTTTTGTATCATCCGCGTTTTCTGGTTTTTTATTTTTATTTTGATCCGTAACCTTGCCATCCGTTTTCGCATCGTGATGTTTTTCTGTACCCTGTGTTTCTGTTTTCGCTTTATCCTGCGTGCCAGCCTTTGCTTTATCAGCCGTAACAGGCTTGCCGTTTTTTTCTTCCTTGTTTTGATCAGAAGTCCCGCCCTTAAGCAGTTGTGTCAGCTGATCGGCCTGTTTTCGCAACGTTTCTTCATCGGAACCGGAAGTGTCAATATTGGCTGCGCCGGTTTCCATCGAAAGGTCAAGGCCCGGCAGATCCGCATTGTCGGCAAGCTGTTGATGGGCAACAAGGCGGACGTTTTTCATGCCGATTTGTCCGGCTTTTTCCGGGACGTAAATGCTGCCAAAGTCCACCTTTGTAGCATCGTCCTTCATATTTTTCAATTGGATCGGGCCGGGTGCATTCATATGGATCGTCACCGGTCCCTCGGGCGTTTGCAGCACTTTTGTGATTTTCAGGCCGTAAATGGTAACATCCGCATACTGCAGGCGGAGCATGACCTGATTTTGTTTTGTTGCTGTATTGCCTGCTGTAATCCCGGGCGGAAGCATCACGCCTTCCACGCGGTCTGCTTCAATGATGAAGCCGTCTGTTGCGGGGGATTCAGCCACTGAAATGTTTGTAAAAAAGCAAAAATTAAATGCAATAAATGCGGCTGTCAATAGGAAAGATTTTGTTTTCTTCACTTGTCTCACCATTTCTGTATATAGTCTTTATCTTTCATCTGCGCTCCCTGCGGCAATTTCTTCCATCGGGCCAACACCAGCCGGCACTTCCTCCTGCCTGATCACCCGCCATGAAACAGATAAAGACCCGCCGATGATACCGAGCAGGGTTCCAATGAAAAATCCGCCCATCGCCCCCATGATGGAAAGGACAGACAGGAAAATGGCCAAAATGCCGAACACCATATTAAACTTCGGGAAAAAATAACCCATTCCGCCGATCAGAAAAATCAAGCCGCCGAAAATAAGGCCGATCGACACCATGCTACCGGGCGCGGCTGCAATTTCAAGAAGTTGGACCGGCACATATAAAATGATCATCCCGGAGAGCAACGTAAACGTTGCCCCCCAGAATGGCCGGCTTCTTCTCCAGTTTCTAAAATTCATGCGAAACATATGGAACTTGCCCATTATGATCACTCCTTGAGGAAAAGCCTATTTTTTGACAAACTGCACTTTGAGGTTCGGCAGATTTGCGACTTTTTGGAAAAGATAATGTGTATCCAGGCTGCCGTCTTTGATCGTTAAAGTATCTGCCCCTTGTGTAAATGCCTTTGAAGCAGCTTGAGGGTCATCGGCAGTGACATAATTTTCTGAAATATTCATATTGGTGAAGACTGCATCCCCCTGGACAAGCGCAGCTTTTTGAATTACCCCGTCAAGGTGTACAGGTGTGCTTCCGTCGCCTGCCGTAATTCTTACCTGGTAATCGCCGAGAACCGGAATCTTAACATCTTTTTTAATAACCAAGTCTTGAATCGTCACTTTATCAATTTCATTGACAAAGACCGGCTTGACATGGTCCTGCCCTTTGGAAGGGTCCCCATATAAACTCCCGTATAATTTAAACCCGGTACCTTGCATTTCCTTGAATGAAACATTGAATTTGCCGATGCCGCCGACAGTTGCTGCAACGGCAACCCCGTTAATGCCGAGTACCGCTAAAAGTCCCCCCAGAAAAATAAGGCCTGAAAGCAGAGCGGTAAAAAACCATTTTTTTGAAGTTCTCCCTTGTAAGACTAATGCCCCTTCGTTCATGTAACAATCCTCCCCTTTAATACTTGATCATTTAAAAAAGATGGCATGCAAAATGTTTTGGTGGGAAAAGTTCCTCCTCTCCGAATGGTATCGCTTACATTTTTCTTTATTTTATTCATTTTAGACAAAAAAATATATTCCTATTATTGTAGGGAATTCAACGGCTTATGGCCTACAAATATCGTATCGGAAAACCGGTTTGATTTTTAACGCGAAAACCCGGCCCGATTATGATAATATTATAGGAAAAAAGACTGGCAAGGGGGTTTAGACGAAGGAGGGAGAAAGGTGTCGCTGTCATTAAATGCGCATATGAACATGGTCATGAAACACGGGGTAGATCTTTTGCGGTCGCACCAGCCGCAAATTATTGCGGAATGCACGGAAATTTTGCAGTATTTGAGAGAAACACATAAAGGCAGCGCGGATGCTTTTGAATTCGCTTTCAATTGTTTTGTCGCCTTTTTCCGTTCCGGCCAGCAATCGGTTGAAACGCTGATTGACGATATCCGGTCGCAATGGGTGAAGGAATTCCGCCGCCCGCCGGAACCGCATGTTCTCATTTTTATTTTAACCCTAATTGAAAACTCTGTTCATAAAGCCATAAAAGAAAGCACGACCCGGTCTTTTCACTTGCATCCTTCCGTCCAGTACCTGTTTTCAAAAATTTGTGAAGAAATGCTGCTCATTTCCAAACAGGAAACTTTTCATATGGATTCATTTTGTGAGCAGCTCACCAAATCCGAACAGCTCCGGATTGAGTGGATTGCAAGGGTCAGCCATGTGGACGGGGGATACCGGCTGAAGAAAGTGATCGGGATGGAGGAGGACGCGATTGACAGCGGGCTTTTTGAACGGGTGGATCCTTCATGGTTCTGGCTGTCGGAAGCGCTGCTGAAGCGGACGCCGCGGCGGAAACCGGATGAAAGGCGGGATGTGTTTCCGGTGCCGTGGAAAAATGAGACGTTGATTTTTTGTATGAGCGACCAGGATGTTTCGGCCACCATCCCGTTTTTGACATATGCGATGCATTTGTTGCAGATGGAGGAGGAACGGAACGGAAAAGTATATGCGGGCGACCAGTGGAAAGACGCAGTCATTTTGTTTAACGAATGGATTATGCGCTCCCAGGATTTAAATGAAGCGATCCAAAACATCGCTTTCGGTTACGCACAATATTTGCCGTTCGAGCGCTGTGCCCTGTTCCGTTATTCGCAGAGCGATGCGGCGGGATTCGGCCTGTTCGGCTACCATTTTAACAATACGGCAATTCGGAATATAAAGGAGACGATCGACCGTTTTCCGTCCATTTCTAAAATATTGCTAGGAAAGGGGCAGCAGGTGAATATGGTACAGCATTTCCAGCCGCTGTATATCCCAAAAGCTTCAGAAGAGTTTCCGATGCAGTATGTGAAGGAGTTTGAGCTGGAATCGGTCGTGGTCGCCCCGATTTATGTGCCGTCAGAAGGGGTGTTAATTGGCGGTGCCATTTTGGACCAGGGGCCTGGAAAGTTTTTTGAAGTGGACAGCAGCACATTTACAGCGCTGTTGAAGTTCGGCCAGAGCGCAGGTGAACTGCTGGCCAAGTTTTTAAAAGCGAACCAGTGGGACGAAAAGCAGCCGGAACTTGTCCAGTTGTCCGCCCGGGAAATCCATATTCTGCAGCTCTTGGCGGACGGGGCCTCGACGACGGAAGCAGCGGAAATGCTGCATTTGAGCGAGTATACGGTCCGGGATTATGTCTCAAGCCTGATGAAACGTCTTCACGCCAGAAACCGGACGGAAGCCGCCGTAAAAGCAATGCGGCTCGGACTGATTCATTGAATTTTGTTCATTTTCCTCCGCTCCGCACTTTTTTAAGGGAAAAGTAATGATGCACTCATTTTGCACGAAAAAAATGCAAAACGCCCGCAACCCCTTATTATTAAAGGCTTGCGGGCGCTTCTTTTAGCGGCCCCGAGAGGACTCGAACCTCCGACGCACGGTTTAGGAAACCGTTTGGAAGCATTCAGGTATATTCACACCCATTCGCAATCGTGATTTTAAAAGCATTTTACAAAATGTACAGCTGAAAAATATTCACAAAAATTTATATCCTTTTATTTTTTTCGTGCCAAATTCGTGACGGGATTAACCAAGGATATCATGTTTACTATCCGGCTTATTTCCGAAAATCTGTTCTCCAAATTTTTCAGCTGCTGCCTTTTGGATGTTTGGCAAAACGTGCGAATAAGTATCAAGTGTAACCGTAATTGAGGAGTGTCCTAATCTCTCCTGAACGACTTTTGGGTGTACTCCCTGCTTAAGCAGGATGGTCGCATGTGTATGGCGCATATCATGAAAACGGATTGGTTTTAAGGCTGATTTCTCGATCAGATCCAGCCAATTTCGGTCTAAATTTCTCGGCAAGATGAAAGAGCCTGTGGAACTCGCAAGCACAAGGTCTTGGTCTTTGTATGTTTTTCTATTTTCCATCTTGAATTTCATTTGTTCATGCCGGTATTTTTTTAACTCAGTTACAACATAATCAAACAGAGAAATATTACGGTAACTCTTTTCGGTTTTTAGCGGGCCAATCTCGTGTCCGCCTCCTTTTTTTCTTGTTACTGCCTGGTTTACAGAAAGAATTTGATTGGTAAAATCAATATCCTGCCACCGCAAGCCGAGTATTTCTCCTTTACGCATCCCGGTAGACAGGGCGAGAAGGTACGCTATGTAAAATCTGTCTTCTTTGGCCATATCCAAGAAAAATTGTACTTCCGTTTCATCCCAAACCTGTAACCTATGCTTCTCGGGCTTTGGAGGTTTTACGGCCACGCAAGGATTTTTAGTAACGATCTCCCATTCAATGGCTTTTTTATAAGCGTTGTTCAAAATCCTGTGCATATGGACAATGGATTGATTAGACAGGGTTTCTTCCTCGACATATTCGTCATAAAGCTCCTGTATTTGCCCAGGCTTTAATTGGTCCATTTTAATATTTCCTAAGTTGGGGATTAGATGATTCATTACGAATGGGCGGTAGTTAGCCATTGTTCCACTGGATACATTCTTGCTTTTGTGATCCAACCAGCGTTTTAAAAAATCACCGAGTTTAATATCTTGGGAGTCAACATAGCGCCCTGACGAAATTTCATACTGTTTTTGGCTTAATGCCCGGCGTGCCTCTGTCTTTTTTTTATACGGGCCGAAGCGGCGCTGAAGTCTTTTTCCGGTTACTGGATCCGTTCCTATATCTAACCTAAATCCATATCCACCAGCAGTTTCGTATATTTTCGGTTCTCTCATGGTACATACCTCCTTGCCTAATCATAGGTGTATAAGTTTGTAGTTTGGTAGGGGTTGAATAATACAATTACTTTTAGTCTTTCACCCATTCAATAGGCGTGTCGATCACACCCTCCACTAGGGCGATCATCCGGCCGTTAACGATGTGTATTTTGGATAATACGGGAATCGGTACAGTCTTTTGTTCCTGTTTTTCTTGATAGTTCTTGTCCATGTAAATCGCTCCTTAATTATTAGAATGCTTGTTCTTAGAATATAAGTTCTGTTTGATGATCTAAGAAAAAGCCCCGAGGGGCCCTTCCTTATCTTTCACATGCAATTCCATCTTTATCGCGGTCAAGTTTATGGTGTGCATTGTACAAAGCAGTTGATACATACGGCTTATAATGTGTTTTTCCGCCCTTGTTTTTTACCTTGGAATTCTTGGCAACGCCGCCTTTGTAAACCTTATTTAAAGCTTTACAGTTGGCGTAGTGCTTTACGGATGCAGCATCTGCATCCTGAGACTTTGCAAAGGATAACCCGAAAATTAGGCCGAAAGCAACTGCAACTGAAATGATTTTTCTCACTACAATTCTCCTCCAAGTTCACTGGTATGTTCTAAGAAAAGGTCTTTTGGGAAATTTTCTTAGAATTTAATTGGCATATCGTAATTTTTGATGTCATATTTCTTCCTGCCGATCATGAATTGCTCTGACAACTTGTCCAAAAACTTTTTGGCCAGATTAAGGATAAGGTCCAGCTTTAGTCCATTATCAATCTCTTTTCAAGTCGTTTTGATTATCATTTTATCGGGATCAATTTTACTGTTGCTTCTGTTTGTATTTCTTCGCCTTCTGTAGCTTCAAATACATATGAAGATTGTCCATTTGAACCAAGAATTGTATTAACAACCGGGTCACCACTATCATAGACAATAAAATTACTTCCACTTCCAACAGGAACAGCTTTATATCGGCTTGCGGGTATATCTTTACCGACTGTGTAATGGCCGGCATTTAATGTTTTTGGAGCTCCTTTAGCAGCTGTAACCTCACCCTTCACGCTGGCTAATTCGTTTTTTGCTGAGCTGATTTTAGAATTTACCGATTTTAACTCATCATTAGCGTTACTAATGTCACTTTTTATATCGGCCAACTTATCTTGCTCATCTTTGATTTGCTGATTAAGTTCATTCTTATTTTTAACTGCGCTCAGTACATCTTTATTTTGAGCTTTCAAATCGTCAAGTTTGGATTGTTTTTCACTTATCTGACTTGCCAAATCACTTTTCTCACTCTTAAGATCTGATACCTTTTGTTTTAACTGATTATAACTAACCTTGACACCATTAACTTTAGCTGTTTGAGCCTGGCTTTTGCTATAATTCGATCCGATCATGCCAAAAACGATCATTGCTACTAAACCACCAATTGTAAAGTAAGTACCTCTTTTCTTTTTATCAGGATCAGCTCTTCTCTTTTTAGACAACAAATAAAATAGACCGATAATCAATGCAACGAAGGAAACGAACTGAAGAAAATTCCAAAAAAGTACCATAAGTATCCCCCATTTTTTATTTTTATGTAAACTCAAAGTGAGTTAACACCATAGACTAAAATTCACAGGCAAAAGTACCTATGCATCGGTAAAAAAATAGTATTCAGTTGACAAACCTTTCCATTTCATAAGGAATGCCATTTTCTCGGAGTGCATCGAACTTAGTTTCGTAATCTTCTAAAACCTTATCATAGAGCAATAATTGCGTTGCAAAAAAATTGGCCTCACACTCAATTCTATCCGTTGAAAAAAGCGTGTTTTTTCTCAGAAAAGGGGTGTTCGCGTCTGCATGGAGAACAGCATGGCCTAATTCGTGAGCGCATACATATCTCATCAGATAGTCATTTAAATCATGGTTTAGTGTAATGATCTTTTGTCGATAAACCTTTTCGTAAAAGCCGAGTGTGCTTCCCAATGGAAGGTATCTGATCAGGATGTTTTTACTCGAAGCAATTTTGAATGGATCGTTTGATTTATGTTTTTTTACCTCTTTATGTATTGCATTCTTAATCCAATCCACAGGAATTCACCCCTATTGCCCATCATCTTGGTCCCGGTATTTTTTAGGAGTGAATTTTTTCTTTGCAATTTGTTTTGCAAGGCGTAGATTGCTTTCGATCGCGGCTCGCACAAGTTCTCTTGTTTCCTCGTCCATTGGTTCGCCGTCAAATGCAAGCGCCGTGTCGGAGTCCATTTCTTCCAGGATGCTTTCCATTTTTTTTGCAATGTCTTTTTCGTCTTTTTCTGTCAGTTTCGGGAGATCACTAGACCGACCTAATAAATAATCAGTGGTAACGTCTAATGCTTTTGCAAGATCTTTAAGCATTTCATTAGATGGTGTACTGTATTCATTTTCATAGTTGCTTATGGTTCCCTTGGTTGTCTTAACCAGGTGGGCAAGTTGTTCTTGGGTAAGCTTTTTATTTTTTCGCGCCTGACGGAGCCGTTTCGCTAGCACCTTAATCACCACTTCCATTTATGTACAAGTTTATTGTACAGCAAAAACGGGATATTTAAATAAAAGTACAAGAAAATCATATTTTTCTATTGACATACAAGAATCTTGTACTATAATAAAGACATAGAGTTCAAGGAACTCATACAAAGGGGGTGAAACAATTTGAGAAATGATCATCTTGCTAAGGCCCGCCATCAGAAGAATCTAAGCCAAAGCGAATTAGCTGAGAAGCTTGGATGCAGCAAGCAAGCCGTTAGCAATTGGGAAACTGGATATTCTAACCCACCTTTAAAAATGGCGTTAAAAATATCTGAGATTCTTGACAGAGATGTCGATTATTTATTCGGCAAAAAGGTACAAGATTCTCAAACAAAGAAGGAGGTCTGTTAATGGGAAAACTGGTTTTTCTTCATAACAATCAACCGGTAACTGACAGCTTGACTGTTGCTGAAGTCTTTGAAAAACGTCATGACATTGTATTACGGGATATTGAAAATCAAATAACCAAGCTCCAGGAAGCAGGTGAACAAGAATTTTCACTCCACAACTTTGAGGAGTCAACTTACACCAACGAACGCGGCCGGGAGTATCGAAAATTCAATTTAACTGAGGATGCCTTCACGCTCGTCGTTATGGCTTATATCACACCAGAAGCCATGAAGATGAAAGTCATGTTTATTCAAGAGTTCAAGCGTATGCGAGAACAATTGGAAAAATCAAGGGTCCATGTCCTAGATGACCGCACGGCACTCATACAATCAATGAAATTAACAGTTGAAACTGCAGAACGTCAGGACGAAATGCAAAAAGTCATTACACAACATGGCCAAAAAATTTACGAAATCGAGCAAAAAGTCGAAGAACAGATTACCCTGGACCACGGCGAACAGCGCCGTTTGCAAAAAGCGATCGCCTCTAAAGTGTACGAGCTTGAGAGTGATCCGGCCGCACGATCTAAACTGTTCCGCGAAATCTACCGGGAAATCAAAGACCGTTTTGCAGTTGCTAGTTACAAAGACGTCAAACGCAAAGAACTCCAGTCTGCCATCAATTATGTTGAAAACTGGATTCCAAGGAGGGTCGGATAATGATTCAAATCAATGTCGATTTTGCTGACGAGCAGTTCCGTGAGATCCTTCGCCAGGAAATTGATAAGGCGATGGCTGATGTGATCCGAAAAAACGAGCTTCCGCCAATGCTAACCAAGAAAGAATTCATGGAACTTCTCCGGATTAAAGACACGAAAGCTTCAGAGCTGCTCAACCGTCCTGATTTCCCAGTTTTTCGTGAAGCAGGTGTCTTGATCCCGACCCACTTGCTGTTTAAGTGGATCGAGAAAAACACGCGATGGCTTGAGGATAACTCAAAATATTTCAATCAGGCCATCTGACTTAAGCTTAATAGATTTACAAGTATTTAAAAATCCACAACTGAATACAGAACGGGGGAGAAAAGGTGAAAGAGAAGGCTTATGTAGGGGATGCGATCAAAACACTACAGGAACAGGAGGAGCTTAACCAGGAACAGCTTGCTTTTGATTTGAATGTGTCCCCGGGAATGATAAGCCACTATAAAAACAACAGAAGAACGATGCATCAAGAAGTGGCACGGGAGTCGCTTAAGATGTACGACAATCCAATTTTCCAAATGCAGGTTCTTTACGAATTCAGCGACGGGCTGACCTCGCCGGTATTGGATGGAAATGCAATCGAGCAACATCGGTTGGCGTTCAAAGAGTTTTTAGCGAACGAGGCAAAGGAAGCTTTTCAAAAGTTGAAAGAGATCAATCTTTTGAAGTCTCCGAGCCAGGCTGACAAAAACGACATTGAACAGATCAAGCAGTTGATCTGGGAACTAGATGACGCTGAGATTGCCATTGCAAACTTCAAAATGATTCTGGCCAAAGAATACCACGTCAGCCTGATAAAAGAAAAACGATCAAGGCAAGCCACTTTAAAAGCGAAAGGGTGGGTGAAATGAATAACACGGATTTTCTTCCGGACGACCTAGACACGGCTATCGAGCACTACAAATGCTGCTATACGTGCTTAGCAAAAGCTGAGCAAGCACTTGTGACTGATAACCTCGAAATTGCGGAAAAACGAATGGAAGATTTTAAACGCAGCTTAAATGTCCTGTATCGATTAAAGCAGAGGAAGAAGCAGAAGGCTGAGATGGATGCAATCATAACGGCCTTGATAGACCGAGGGATTGATGTTGAAAAGGTAGTGATGCGGTAATGGGCGAGTTGGTGTTTATGGCGTTATATTTACCAGCACTACTGGCAGGCAGAATTCTATTAGGGTGGTGGCTTGGAGATGACGAATAGACAAAAAGCAGAAATCATCTTGGAAAGCTTGGAAGAATTCATCCAAATTGATTGGGCTTTTAAAGATATTTATTTTAAGGCAATCGACAAGGCTCTTATAAAGATCGCCAAAAAAGAAAAAGCAGCGAACTAAGCTGGCACTTAATTCACTGCAATGTTGGAATTACCTCTATTATACCACACAGAAAATGATAGGCCTAGTGCCTGTCATCATGGTCAGGATCCAAACTATCCCCCTCGTTTCCCCATCCGGATCCTGGCCATGATGATGGACATTATCCATCGGAAGGGAGGGAGTAGGATGAAACAGCCATTTCTTCAGTTTAAAGGACAGCTTTTCCCTATTGCTGAAATCAGCTTCGATGACAGAAATGGGGATGTGACTTCTGTCGTAATCAGAATTGGGAACAAGTATAAGCCTATTTTCCAAAAAGGGTTTATCGCAGAAGAAGAATTTAATGGTGAATATTCTTCAAATCCAGTATGTCTGGATTTGAAAAAAGAAGGCGTTCTCGCATACCTGGATTCGCGAAATGAAATCAGAAAGGAGTTTATCTCATGATCAATTATGGGCTGGAACACCCTGAAATTACACGGGCAATTCGTACAGGCTACCCGAATGTGGTCAGCCAGATGGAACATTGGGGCTATGACTATTTCGGTGATGAGATCCTGGTCGGTGATGATGTCGTTGAGGTCGATGGAGAAATTATTTTACAAGAAAATTGGGATCGATACGTTGACGAAGTACTGCAGGCCCGATTTTTCACAGCACAATAAAAAACTCCCTTTGCCGAGGGAGTTGGGTAGTTACGAACATTACTTTTAATCTTATTGTACTGATCTTTGAAAATTTTATCAAGAGGTGACAATTGATGGCAATGAACAGTTTATCCGAACAATATCAACAGCAGGCGCAGCCAATGGTAATGGCTCAAGCATCCAGCAGCCGCGAAATAGAGGAAGTGAAGGGCCAAATCTTTATGGCTAAGCAATTCCCACGGAACGTGTTCCAAGCAGAACAACGTATTCTGGACGCTTGCAAACGGCCAAGTTTGGCGGAAACGGCAATGTATCAATATCCACGCGGAGGAACGAAGGTAACAGGCCCATCTATCCGGCTTGCAGAAGTATTGGCACAGAACTGGGGAAACATCAGCTTTGGCGTGAAGGAATTGGAACAGCGTGAAGGTGAATCAGTTGCCATGGCCTATGCTTGGGACCTTGAAACCAATACACGCCAAGAAAAGACTTTCACTGTTAAGCATTCAATGAAAGCAAAAGGAAAATTAAAAAAGCTTGATGATCCACGCGACATTTATGAAAAAGTTGCGAATGATGGGGCCCGCAGGCTCCGCGCTTGCATCCTTGGTATCATCCCGGGTGACATTGTTGAATCGGCAGTAAAACAGTGTGAGGAAACGTTAAAGGGTAACAGCAAGGGTCCTTTAAAAGACCGTGTAGGAAACGCTCTAAAAGCATTTAAGGACAAGTACCGAGTAACGCAAGAAATGATTGAAGCAAGGTTTGGATATAATGCTGAATCCTTTACTGAGTATGATTATTTGGAGCTTATTAAAATCTTTAATTCTCTTAAAGATGGAATGAGCAAGCCGGAAGATTGGTTTGAGCAAAAAGAAAAAGAATCAAAACAAAGCGATCTTGTCAAATCGTTTGAAAAAGAAAAAGAAAAAGAGGAAGTGAAACAAGATGCAGCTGGCGCAGGACAAGCTGAGCAATGAGAATTACTACTCTAAAGAAATGAACCTGCAGTATATGTCGGTCAGCCAATTTAAAAGCTTCATGGACTGCGAAGCACGAACGATGGCGGAGTTGGACGGGTCTTATAAAAGGCCCGACTCCAACGCTCTGTTGGTTGGATCCTATCTGCATTCTTATTTTGAGGGTAAAGAAGCATTTGAAAATTTTATTGAAGAGCATAACGGTTCCATTTTTAAAGCCCGGGGCGGAAAATATTCAGATTTTGAAACGGCCGACAGGATGATTGAAACGCTGAAATCTGATCCATTTGTAAATTTTGCTCTCGAAGGTGACAAAGAACAAATTTATACGGCCGATCTAT
Organism: Weizmannia sp. FSL W8-0676; assembly: GCF_038593015.1. Classification (NCBI taxonomy): domain Bacteria; kingdom Bacillati; phylum Bacillota; class Bacilli; order Caryophanales; family Bacillaceae; genus Heyndrickxia; species Weizmannia sp. FSL W8-0676. The sequence continues at coordinate 2,649,759 of NZ_CP151954.1, read as the reverse complement.
TCGGCGCTAAGTGGAAAATCAAAGTGGACAACATTAACCATGATCGTAAGTTCTTCAGCGACATCAAAACAACTCAGGACCTGCACAAGCGTTACTGGTCAGACAAATACGATGGTTGGGTTTCGTTCGTTGAATCATGGGACTATGTGTTGCAGATGGCCGTTTACCGGCGTGTTTTGCAGGAGTGCTTGGGATTTACCTTCACGCCATATATCGTGGCTGTAACCAAGGAAAATCCGCCAAATAAAGCAGTCATCCATTTTGATGAAAGCCGGTTTGATTTTGAATATGAGTACATTGAAATGAAAATGGAGCGTGTACTTGAAGTGAAGAACGAAAAAGCGAAGCCAACCAGGTGCGAGAAATGCGACTATTGCCGAGCAACTAAACGTCTTGACAATACAATTGAGGTTGGCGAGCTGATTTATATTTGATGGCGGTGACCGCATGAATTATTTAAAAGAATTAAAAGCTTTCAGGGATTGGCTGCTACTAAACGATCTTCCCACAAGCGCAATTGCGTTATGGCATACTCTGATGGCCATAAACAATATGGCTGGCTGGAAAGAACGATTTAATGCGCCAAATTCCACAGTAGAGAAATTGACTGGGTTGTCTAAACAAGGACTGGTCGATGCTCGAAGAAAGCTTATTGAAAATGGTCTGATTGAATATGAGAAAGGTAAAAAGGGGAAAGCCCCTATTTATAAAATTGTCTCATTGGTCAACTCACTTGACCAATATCCATACCAATCTGGTGACCAATCGCAATACCAATATCAATACCAATCAGCTGACGAAAGCTTGACCATACCTAAACATAAACAAAACAAAACAGAAACTAAAACTAAATCTCCTGCTGCTGATCAGCGCGCAAATTACTTTGATGCGTACATGCTTTGCTTTGGCGGGCAACCAAGTGCGATACAGATTCAAGAGATTAATTACCTGATAGACACTAAAGGCCTCAGCGGAGAGGTTGTCTGTATCGCGTTTAAAAAAGCAGCTGAGGTTGGAGCGAAATATCCGTATGCTAGGTCAATCTTAAATGCATGGGCCGACGCTGGTATTAAGACAGCTGCGGATGTTGAGCGTGAGCAGCAAGAATTTGAACAGCGGCAACAAAACAAGCCTAAACAATATAGGCGTGGTAAGCAGGGAAGGGTTGAAAAACTACCTGACTGGTTTAAAAAGGAGCCCGAAGACCACACTCCTGAAACCGCATCTGAAGACGGGGAAACGTTGGAAGAAAAGCGAAGACGCCTCGAAAAAATTCGAGAGCAGTATAAAAAATCAGGATCTTGAAAAAAGGGAGCATTGACATGGTGTATACGGGGAATCGAGGAATGGCATTTGAAGCAACCATCAACCTCGTCAATCAGCTGTACAAAAGCAGAAAAATCGCGTTAATAAACAAGCGTCCGACACCTGTAAAGGTTTTGAAATCGAAAGGCACTAAGGTTTTAAGTGGATATTACGAAGAAAAGAGCACGGTCGATTATGACGGCGTCTACCGCGGCCGGCCGATTTACTTTGAAGCAAAATCAGTTCAAACCGTTACCAGATTCGATTTAAGTAATCTGCACCAACACCAATACGAATATTTGAATCTGGTGGAACAAAATGGGGCCTTGGCGTTCGTTCTCATTGAGTTTAAAGACAGCAAGGATGTTTTCCTTTGCCCGATGAGCATGGTGCGGAAATACGTAAAACTAAGCGCTACAGGAGGGCGGAAATCAATACCTAGAGAGGCATTTGAATACGAAGCATTGCTTGTAAAAGACACAGGCCGGGCGCCAATGGATTACCTAGCATGTGTGGACCAGATGATTGAAAGTATTCGTGAAAGACCGGGAATGTTAGCTGAGTAGAAAATAAAAAAACCGGGTTCCCCCGGCGTGGTAATATCTCGACAAGAATATTTTACCATAGGGGGAATCCTGATGGCAGTGAATGTCGAAAAAATGACAGCTGAAATAGATTTGATGGAAAATGCGGTGTACAGAGTTGTTGACGGCCGGCTGATTAAAGTCACAACGCCGGGGATTGGATATGGAAAGCAAATTATCACATGGCAGGCGGGAAAACCGTCGCACTGCGAGATCAGTTTTACAGAAAAGTAGGGGATAATTGGTGGAATGGGGGAATTTGTAAATGACAGATAAAGATATTGACAAAATTTGGAAACGTGTAAAACGCGTCATGGAAGAATATCATATGCGTATGGATTACGGTGCAGCAGCTACTATTGGCGGAGCTTTTGGAGAGCTGGTAGATGAAATTAAAAGATTACAACAGGAAGTGGAGTTTTGGCGCAACATTGCGGAAAGTTGCGAGTGCAATAACGACTAAATTTAATACGCTACCGGAACAACCGGGGCACTGATTAATCGCTATTATGGCGGTTATTCGGTGCCCTTTTTATTTTGTAAAAAGGGAGATGAGGAGATGCGGCCAGACCTAAAAGACCAGATTAAAGAGTGGAAACGGGAGCACCGGGAAGTGACCGGATTTGGAAAGAAAAAGAAACGCCGTAAGAAGGCGGAGAAGGGCAAATTAGAGCAGTTAAGTGAACGTGAGATAAAAGACCTTATGGGGATGAATCGACCTGTATATGAGCGCCGTAGAGGGGCAATCAGACGAAAATATTAGTTCGGGGTGATTGGTATGAATAAAAAAGAGATTGCTAGCATTTTACGTGACTATCATTGGATGATCAATGAAATTCAACGGCAGCGGAAAATGTTATCGGACGAAGTTAACGGCAACTTCACTGCACAATATGGCATTGAAGCATCTTTACCAAAAGGGCAAAATGGAGATCCCATCTTTCGTGAAGTTATTCGCAGAGAGAAGAAGTCAAGGTGGATCGAGAAGCTTGAGAAGAAGGTTATGTTCATTCAAGAGCATATGGATTGTATTACGAATGAGCGTGAAAAGGTTGTTCTGGAATGTTTGCTTGATGGAATGAGTATGATTGCCATTTCTAAGCACATGGGGCTATCAGTAAGGCATGTGCAAAGGATCAAAAACAGCATAGTGGATAAAATGTCCGAAATGTCCGGTTTGTCCGGGATGTCCGGAAAGATGCGCTCATAAATTCCATTTGTTTATAATGGGGGGCGGGACGGAGCGGAAAAATCTCCACCAGGTTGGTAAGCCATCTAATTGATCAAAGCGCCACCTTTCGGTGGTGTTTTTTTGTTGAACTTTGTCGAACTAAAGTTGTAGGAAAATAGACTCCTTTTGTCGAAGTGTGATGACGAAGGGAGGTGAGGAAATGAGTTTATCCAAAAATTTGTATGCACAGTCTTTACAAATAGCTAAAGATGCACATGATGAGTATAAAGGAAAACAAGGAGAAATAGGTTATTTGACATATGTAACGGCTTTTGGTTTAGTAAGCGGAAGGATTTTTAATACAAAAAAATTAGATTTTTCATCAATAGAGAGTTTTAAAGAAGATTTAGCGAAATATATGGGTGATTCAGAAGGTATAGATATTATTTCAATTGCTAACTCAGTATATGGAAAAATCAGTAACAAAGAAGAAACTTATCGAGAAGATACAATAATTCAAGATGCAATAATTCCATTAGAAGATGTAACTATTATAGGATCTAATGGAGTTATTAAGACAGATCTTTTTGTTCTATTTACAGACCAAATTATTGGGATTTTACCAGGTAAAGCGAATCAATAATATTTTATTAGCATCCTTCGGGGTGCTTTTTCTTTTGCTTAAAAATTCAAATTGGGGGTGGAGGAGTGATGTAAAATGGAGAAATTAACTCCAAAACAAAAGGCTTTTGCTGATTATTATATTGAGTTAGGGAATGCAACAGAAGCGGCGATAAAAGCTGGATATAGTAAAAAAACGGCATATAGTATCGGGAATGAAAACCTGAAAAAACCTGAAATAAAAAAATATATTCAAGAGCGAGTTGCCGAAAAAGAAGAAAAAATGATCGCCAAACAAGACGAAGTGTTGAAGTTCCTAACCAGCGTTCTTCGGGGCGAAATTACTGAAGAAATCCCAATCGGAAAAGGAGAGGGCTTTTTTCAATTAGAGGATAAAACACCAAGCGTCAAGGACCGTGTAAAAGCTGCTGAACTTCTTGGAAAACGATATGCAATGTGGACAGACAAGCAACAGGTTGAGGGCTCTCAGCAAGTGATTTTTGTTGAGGATCTTGATGAGTAAGGTCAGTCTAAAAAAGGTTGTTGGGGGCGGATACAAAGATTTCTGGAACTACCTGGGACGCTACCGGGTAGTGAAAGGAGGACGTGGATCCAAGAAGTCAACAACAACAGCGCTCAACATTATTTACCGAATGATGAAATATCCCCTCGCAAATACGCTTGTGATCCGGAAGGTTTTCAAAGATCATAAGGATTCAACCTATGCACAGCTAAAATGGGCTATCCACCAGCTGAAAGTGGATCATCTTTGGGAATGGACAAAGAGTCCGTTGGAAATTCGTTATAAGCCGACCGGGCAAAAGATCTTATTCCGCGGCCTGGATGATCCGATGTCCGTCACTTCCATTACGGTGGATGTCGGCTATCTTTGTTGGGCATGGTTTGAAGAAGCTTATCAAATTTTGAATGAAGATGATTTCAACAAGGTAGATATGTCTATCCGTGGTGAACTGCCGCCAGGATACTTCAAACAATTAACGCTCACCTTTAACCCGTGGAATGAAAAACACTGGTTGAAGAAGCGTTTTTTTGATGTTCAGAGTCCTAACATTTTAGCCATTACGACAAATTATCTCTGCAATGAATTCCTAGATCAATCGGATATAGATCTGTTTGAAGATATGAAGATCCGATTTCCTAGACGATACAAAATCGAAGGTTTAGGAGAATGGGGAATTGCAGAAGGGGCCATTTTCGAGAACTGGAAAGAATCCCACTTTGATAAATCTGAAATTGCCAAACGCAGCGGAGTGAAATCAGCGTTTGGACTTGACTTTGGTTTCACCGTGGACCCGACAGCTTTGTCGTGTGCTTTGGTGGACATGAACAACAAAGAAATTTTCATCTTTGATGAACATTACGAAAAGGCCATGCACAATGACGAGATAGCCGAAATGATCAAACGTAAAGGATATGCTAAGGAATTGATTATTGCCGATAGTGCTGAACAAAAAAGCATTAGTGAGCTTAGAAGATATGGGATTCGTCGCATTAAGCCAGCGGAAAAGGGTCCTGATAGCGTTCGATCGGGTATTCAGTTCCTACAGCAATTTCAAATATTCGTGCATCCATCTTGCGCCAATTTCGTAGTGGAACTATCCAATTATGTCTGGGATACCAACAAGGATGGCCAGTTAATTAACAAGCCGATTGATGACTATAACCACTTAATTGATGCCTTGCGTTACAGCATGGAACCAATTAGAAAGCGCATGAGAGCGAGGTGATAAGACGTGAGAGAATTCTTAAATGCTATCGATGCAAATGGAGGACCCACAGAAGATCTGATCGAACAGATGATTGAAGCCCACGAACCGGATCATGACAGAATGGTTAATCTATATCAACGATATAAGGCTGAGATTGATGGCGTTCCCATTCTTCAGCGACAGCCGATTGAATATGAGGATTTTGAAACAGGAGCCATTCGAAGAATCGACAATAAAGTCAACAACCGGCTCAACAACACATTTGATTCCGATATTGTGGACACAAAAGTGGGTTACATGTTCGGGCATCCGATCACATACGAAACGGATAATCAAGATAGCTTGAAAGCGGTCATTGATGAATTTAATCTTCGCAATAACATCGAGGATAAAGACAGTGAATGGGGTAAGAAAGCCACCATTTGCGGTTACGGCGCCCGCCTTGCCTACGTGGACACAGAAGGTCAAGAACGGGTCATGAATATGGATCCGTGGGAATGTATCATCCTTTCGGATAGCGACATCACGGAGCCAAAATATGCTTTGCGCTATTATACGGTTACTGAAATCGGACCAGGCCAGACTAATGAAAAACGTAAAGCGGAATTCTATGACGACACATACATTTATTTCTTTGAGGCGAATGATGGTGAGAAATTTGATTTGGTAGATATAAAGCCGCACATGTTTGATTATTGTCCTCTTTATGGACTGCCGAACAATGAGGAACTCAAAGGCGATGCTGAAAAAGTGCTTTCACTCATCAATGCGTATGATCGCACTCTGTCTGATGCTAGTAATGAGATTGAGCAATATCGTTTGGCGTATCTCATCCTCAAGGGCATGGGAGCCGATGAGGAAACGCTTCAAATGCTTAAAAAGACGGGCGTTTTTAATCTTTACGACGAAAAAGAAGATGTCAAATATTTAACCAAAGACATTAATGACACCATGATCGAGAACCACCTAAATCGCCTGGAAGAAAACATCTTGCGGTTTGCTAAATCCGTGAATTTTTCGGACGAGCAATTTGCCGGAAATATTTCTGGTGTGGCCATGAAATTTAAACTAATGGCTTTGGAGAACAAGTGCATCACAATGGAACGAAAAATGACTGCTGCGCTGCGATACCAATTCAAGGTACTTTGTTCTGCGTGGGCAAAAAGGGGCTTGACGGGGGCCGACAATTACTTGAATGTATGGTTTGGATTTAAACGGAACTTGCCGGCTAATATCCTTGAAGAGGCTCAAGCAACTGCTGCATTGAAAGGATTTGTTTCTGAAAAGACACGTCTATCGCTTCTGTCTTTTGTAGATGATCCTGAATACGAGGAAGAAGAAATGCAGCAGGATATCCGTAATTCGGTAAATCTTGATGAGGTGGATATAAGTGGACAACCTCAAGAAATCAGCAGAGCAAATTAACCGAGCTCTTGGGCAACGGTTAAAAAAGAGTGACCGAGAGATTGCCAAGCGATATGCCATTACTTTGAATGAAATTCGCCAGGCTCTCTCCAAAATTTATGAGAAATATGAAACAGGTGGCGTCCTAACATACGCGGAAATGGCTCGATATGACCGCCTAAGGCGTTTTTTACGAGAAATCAATAGATTACTCTCGATCAACTATAAAAGCCTGAAATCGGTCATTTATGACGTTTTAGGTGAGAGTTATCTTGATGGCTATTACCTTACGGCTTGGGCGGTTGAAACAGATACATTGAGCCGTCTCGCTTATTCTGCCGTTGCTGCGGAAGTTATAACGGCGATGATCGAGAATCCGATAAGCGGTTTAAGCTTAAGCGATCGATTGGAAAAACATCGTACTAATATCATCTACACCATTCAGCAAGAAATCACACAAGGATTGGTAAAAGGCGAAACATACGGACAGATGGCCAACAGAATTAAAGGAGCGCTAGAAGGCGATACCGTGAAAGCCATGCGGATTGTTCGCACTGAAGCGCACAGAGCGAGCGAATCAGGAAGGCTGGACTCTGCCATACATGCTCATAAGAATGGTGTCATCATGCTGAAAGAATGGAACACCATGCAAGATGAGCGTGTTCGCCCTGGTCGTGGAATCGGGAAGAAAGACGCCAAACATGCAGCAAATCATCGGATGCTTGATGGGAAGAAAATCCCGGTTGATCAAAATTTTAAGGGGAAACTTGGTGAAGGTCCGGCTCCCGGACAAATGGGTGCGGCCGGCGAGGACATTAACTGCAGGTGCTTCCTCACTTATTCGGTTGAAAAGATCGAAAAAGTGGATGCTAAAGAGCTAGAGGGCATGACTTTCGAAACCTGGAAAAAAGAACGATTAAAACAATAAAAACAAGCCATCAAGATTACGGAATTATAAATAATCAAAGAAATAGAACTTATAGCAGCTCAAAGAGGTGCTTTTTTTATTGCCTTTTTTTCGTTCTGTAGGCGTTAAAGAACAAACGAATATAAAACCATTAGTAGAACTTTATAGTTGCTTATATGGCAAATATGAAGGTCTGAGGAGGAATAGTTAATGACTTTAGAAGAAATCAAAGCATGGCTTGAAGCACATAAAACAGATTCAGAAGTAGCAGCTTATCTTGGAGAACTTTCTGCCGTATCAGCTGATAAGGTGAAAGGGTTCCTTGAAACGGAAGAAGGAAAAAGACTTTTGCAACCACGACTGGATCAATACTTTTCTAAAGGTCTTGAAACTTGGAAAGCGAACAACCTAGAAAAAATCATCGAAGAAGAAATCCAAAAGCGGAATCCGGGAAAATCGCCGGAGCAAATGGAAATTGAAAAGCTAAAAAAACAGATTGAGGAAGCGGAAAAAGCTCGTCAGCGTGAGGCACTGGTTAATAAGGCCTTAAAGGTAGCGAAAGAAAAGAACCTACCTGATGGACTTGTTGACTTTTTTATTGCTGACGATGAAGAAAAGACGCTTGCTAATCTATCAAAGCTAGAAGAAGAGTATTCCAAAGCGGTTCAAGCTGCTGTGGATGTCAAGTTTAAAGAAGGTGGCCGAAGAGTTGAACCGGGTGGGAAATCGCAAACCGGATCAGTCAACATAGATAAACTGGCTGCCGAAGTAAGTTTAAGAAAATAAGGAGGAATCATAGATGCCAACATTCAATCCAAATAATGTTTTGCTGCAAGATGCAGTGAATGGGAAAGTTCCTACAGAACAAGCAACACTCGTTTTGAAAGAATTCATGCAAACAGCGGCGATCACACAACTCGCAAAATATGAACCTATGACAAAACCAGAAAAAGAATTCACATACCTTGCTAGTGGTCCTGGGGCTTACTGGGTAGGTGAAGGTGAACGGATTCAAACCGATAAAGCTACTTGGCTAACAGCCAAAATGACAACGAAAAAACTTGGGGTCATTATTCCAGCTTCGAAAGAATTTTTAAATTACACAGTTACTGACTTCTTTAACGCTATGCGCCCTGCCATTCGTGAAGCATTTGCTATCAAATTTGACCAAGCGGCGCTATTCGGTGTAGGTTCTCCATTTGGTACGGGTGTATCTGTTTTTGAAAAAGTCAATGCAAGTGGAAATAAAATCACCATCGGTACTGGTGCAGGTGGCACGAATGATTCGTTATATGACGATCTGAACGCTTTAATGGCATTAATTGAAGATGGAGACAAAGATCCGGATGGTTTCACTACCATTCGTAGATTCCGCCAAAAACTCCGTGGAGCGAAAGATGCTAACGGACTTCCACTTTTCAATGAAGCAAATGGCGGAGCTTCTTCACAAGTGTTAGGCTTACCAGTCGGTTATGTAGATTCAAAATCATGGGACTATACGAAGGCTTTGCTGATGACAGGGGCTTGGGATTATGCTCGCTATGGTATTTTGCAAGATATTGAATACAAAATCAGTGAGGAAGCAACATTGACGACGATACAAGATGATCAAGGTAAACCAATCAACTTGTTTGAACGTGATATGTTCGCACTTCGTGCAACCATGCAAGTCGGTTTCATGACCCTTTCTGATGACGCATTTGCTGCCCTTGTACCACCTGCAGCTTAAAGGAGGGAGAGTGTAAATGAAAATTAAAAAAGGAAAAACCGAATTATATGTAACCGAGAAAGCGTTCAATGTGATTTATAAAGACCTTGGCTTCAAGGTAGTTGAAGGTGATCAAAGTGGATCTGCAGGAACTCAAGATCAGGCTGAAAATCAAGGATGATAGTCAAGATGAGTTTCTTCAGGTCGCCTTGGATGACGCCATTGATTACGCTCAAAGATGGTGCAACAATCAATTTCTTGATGAAAATGGAACATTAAGCCTTCCGCCTTCGGTAAAAAAAGGGGTCGCTCTCATTGTGAAAAGCATGACCGAAAACAGCAATGTAGCTTCCCAATCGCTTGGAGACATGTCGAAAAGCTTTTTCGAGGGTGCAACCATGCGAGAAGCGGAAAAGTATCTCCGGCCATATAAGAAGGTGCGGTTCATATGAGAAAAAAGATCGGGATCACGATCAAAGACACTGGGGATCTAGGTGAGGTCATCAAGAATATTGAAAAATTGAAGTCCCGAAAGATTAAAGTCGGGGTATTTAGCGGTGAAAAACATGAAGAAAGTGAAATAGATATGGCTGATCTTGCTCGTATTCATGAGTATGGAATGACCATCAATCCAAAAAACGGAAAATATTTGGCTATTCCTTCTCATCCTAAAGCGAAAGGGAAAAGTCCTCGTGATTTTAATGACCTATTCTTCATTGAAACCGAAAAAGGCAATGGACTGTTAGCAAAGGAGAAAGGAAAAGACAGTTTTGACGTTTATTTCGTTTTGGTGAAATCCGTTACCATTCCAGAACGTTCTTTTTTGAGAAGTGGTTACGACGAGAACATCGATAAAATCTACAAAAAAATAAAAGATATGATGCCAGACGTAATCGCAAATGAAATAGATCCTGAATTTTTTATGGATTCTATTGGCGAAGAATTCGCCGGGCTGATTAGAAAAAAATTAGTTTCGATTAAGAGCCCACCAAAATCAAAAGTAACATTAGCTGCAAGTCCTGGGAAAACCAATCCATTACAAGATACTGGTCAATTAGTAGAATCTATCAGGCATGAGATTGAATAGGGGTGGAATGATGAACAAACCCTTTGAATTTGCTGACTTTATTGATGAGTTCAAGGTTCCCTTCACTTTTACTAAAGTTGAGGAAGGCTATTGGAACGATGCAGGGGATTATATTCCAGGTGGTGAAACCACTGTACAAATGGAAGGTATTATCCTTCCGTTAACCGAAAATGATTTGAAATATTCGGAGGCTGGAACCTATAGTGTCAAAGACAAGAAGATTTACACAACACAGCCTTTAGAACTCGGACAAGTTTTCGAATATAAAGGCGACAAATATACCATTCAATCATTTAAAGATTACAGCGACTATGCAGATGTCTATATTTATCTTGCAAGGTGTCGATAAAAATGAATATTCAAGCCATAAAAGATATGATTGCCCGTATCAAACAAGATACGGGCATTACTATTATTAAAGCTAATACAACATATAAGCCGCCGCCATTACCTTATGGTGTGTACAATATTACTTCTTCTTATGTGAAAGAAAGAGGAAGAGGGGCGATCACTCAATATACCGATGACACTGGATCATATGAGAAAAGATCAGAACAATTTCGTTTGACTATATCATTCAGCTTTTATGCTGAGGACATTGAAACCACGATGGAACTAGCTTTCAAAGTTCATCAGTGGTTTTTATTTTTGGGTCAAACATTCTTGTCTGACAACAATCTAGCGGTCTATCAAGTGGGAAACATTGAAGATCGAACTACATTTCTAGTCGATTCTTACGAGTATAAGCACGGTTTTGATGTTCAGCTTCGTTTAACCGACGAGCAAATTCGAGCCATCGAAACTATTGAAAAAGTCAATATAGGAGGTATGTAGAGTGCCATTACAAGACGTTACTGTCACGATTGATCTAGTAAAGCCATCTGGCCTTGTGGGATTAGGTAAGCCACTTATTTTGGCTGAAAAAGCTGGACCAAGCACAATTAAAAATTATAGCGACATTCCAGCGGTGAAAACTGATTTTGCAGAAGATACCAACGCTTACAAGAAAGCATTTGCTATTTTTGCACAAGAACATCGGCCGAAAGAAATCGCAATTGCTACTTATGATCCGAAAAGTACAGAGGTTACATCAGCTGTAGAAGCGGTTGAAAAATATTACTGGAATGATTGGTTTTTTGTTCTTACAGCGAACGCTGAACAAGCAGATAAACTAGCGGTTGCTGACTTTATCGAAAGTCAGAAATTCAAAATTTACGCAGTAAAAACTGAAACAGAAGCTGAAAGGGCAGCATTCAAAGCGAAAGCTTACGACTATGTAATTGACTTCTATCATCCAACAGCCGGAGAGGAAGCCGATGCGGCTTTAGTTGGAGAATTGGGATCACAAACAGTTGGTTCTATTACGTGGAAGTTTAAAGAACTAACTGGCATCACACCTATTGATGTGAATGAAGCTGAACTGAATAAAATTCATCAAGATGGCGCTATTGCATATGTCACAAAATCCGGATTTAATCAGACATCTGAAGGAGCGGTGGTAAGCGGCGAATATATTGACGTCATGCATGGAAAGTCCTGGATTAAAACGAATATAGAAAATGGTATTCAGCAAGCTTTTGCAAATAACAAAAAGATCAAATTTGATCACAACGGCATTAATTTGCTCGAGGGGCAAGTAGTGACAACGCTGCTACAGGCATATACAAATGGTATTATCGCTGAAGACGATGAAGGCAACCCAATTTACTCGGTGACGGCTAAGACACGTGCAGAGTCTTCTGCAGAAGAAAGATCAAGTCGCGTATACAATGGGTTATCTTTTTCATTTGAACTGGCCGGGGCAATCCATGAAGCAAATATTACCGGCGAAATTAAAGCTTAAGGGGGAATAAACATTGGCTACTTATGATCCGAATTTAGTTACTGTTACTGTCGCCGGACGGTTTATTACTGGATTTGCAGAAGGAACCATGGTTGAGTGCGAAAAAGATGAGGACAAGTTTTCAACGAAAGTTAGTGCGAAAGGTGAAGTTTCTTTGGTTGTCAAAAATAATCCACTTGGGACTATCACTTTAACGCTAGCACAGGATTCCCCATCTCTTGCGTATATTATTCAAATGGCTAAAGCCACTACTCCTTTTCCTGTCTGGGTCAGTTATAAAAATGGTCCAATTAATGAAAAGGCAGGCGGCACTAAGGCAGTAATCAAAAAATCTCCTAAGAAAACATTCTCGGATGATATTGAGGAACGGTCAGTTGAGATCCAAGTGCTCGACTACACGGAATCGTGATGAAAAATGGGCGCGAAGAGAAGAAAATCTATTAACAAAAATACTAGTAATCTCACGAAGCAGTCCAATCGGGCTGCTTCTTTGAATCTACATCGAAAAGGAGAGGTTTTTAAAATGGCAAAAATCGGAACTCAAAAACAAGTTGAAATCGAAGGAGTAGTTTACACATTGCAATATCCTGGGGCACGTGAACGTATGAGAATCCAAGACAGGGCACAACTTGAGGGCGGAAGGATGTCTAGTGAAAAACTCGCCGAGGAACTTTTCAAACATGTGATTGTCGATCCTAAGGTTTCTTTCGAATATTTCGATGGAAACGACGAAAAAGGGATTGAACCTCATGAAGGGTTAGATGAGCTTCTCGAAGAAGCGATGAACTTTCTTAAATCTGGAAGATAACAATCTTGATAAAACCATTATTCGGCAAGAAGTAGAGAAAGACTGGCTGTTTTATCGACCAATCGTGGAAGGGGTTATTTCCTATACGGAATCCTTGCAAATGTCTCGAAGACAGTTGGCCAAAATTAATATGGCCATGGATATTAAGGCCCAAAGAGAAGCAAAAGCTATGAAAAGAAAGTAAAAATACCGGATGAAAGGAGGTAAGTCATGAGCCTCCGAGATATGACGGTGGACATCGGTTTCAACGCCGATGCTTCACCGTTAAATAAAATGAACAAAGCCATGAATGACTTTGCGGGCACGACCAATAAGGCCGCAAGGGAAATGAGCAAAATGTCAAAATTCGTTGACATTGCATACGCAGGAATGATTGATGAATCCAAAGCGTTCGTTAATCAGTTTTCCCGTCAGAGTGATGTTATTCGTAAACTTGCTCGTGATTCTGGTATGAGTGCTATCCATCTGGCAGAAGCCTGGTCTGATATGAGCACAGATATGCGAAAATCATTGATACAAAATCATAATCAAATGAGGCAATTTAGGAAGGATCTTCTTGAATCTGAATTTGAAATGCGCAAACTTGGCATGCAGATGGGGCACTATACAGGAACTACGGATGATTTCATGTCGGAAATTCAAAAGCTTGGGAAAGCCCACAAAAAAATCAGCGATCAAATGATCAATAGCAACCTTTCCATGCGGCAGGGAATGATTCAATCAATCGCAACTATGTCAGCTATGAGCGGGCAAAGTGACAAAATTACCAAGATTTATGACAGAATGGGAAGTTCGATTCTCAAAATTAATAACCCATTGCTCGCTGTAACAAGCCACATGGAAAAGATGGTTCGTGCCGGGAATGCTGCACAGTTAGCCTTAAAAATGCTTGGGCCGAACGCTAAAATGAAAGATCTTCAAGATACCATATCCGTGATCAATCAAGGAATCATGCGGCAGCAAGCAGTACTGGCGATCGCAGGGGCAGCATGGCTAGGATTCACGGCGATAATGGCTCATGCTTCGTTAGGACCGGACCCGGACAAAGTGAAGCAGCAAGAAGCGAATTTAACAAAAATCTACCGTGATGCGTGGAATCAGCGGGTGAATGAAATCTCCAATTTTGTTGGTTTATTTGAAAAAGTCTCAGTTCCAAAAGTCAATGGATCTGAACTTATTAAAGCTTTGCAAAGCCAGCTTAACGCAATAAGAACCTGGAGGACCAACCTACAAGGCCTTGTAAAAAAAGGTGTGGATGATGGATTAATTAAGGAACTCCAGAAAGCGGGGCCAGCTGCTGCGGGACAAGTGAAAGCTCTTAACAACATGAGCCGTCCAGAATTGAACAAGTATGTCTCTCTCTGGCGCGAAAAAGTGGGGCTTGCCCGTACTCAGGCTACAGATGAGCTGACAAAATTGAGAGAGGAAACTCGAAAGAAAATTCAGGACCTGCAAAATAGCTTAACCCCATTAGGAAAGTCTTGGGAAAGATTTAAATCAACTTTCGCTTCGGCATTTCAGCCATTTGTTTCTTTGTGGGGAAACATTGCATCACATGTGGTTGATGCTGTCACATCGGTTGGTAACTTTATCAATTCGATTAACAAGCTAAATTCTAATGTCACAAAGTTAGTCGGCATGTTCGCTTATTTATTTGTCGGCTTAACCATGATACTTTCGCCTTTGGCCGTAGGGATTGGCTTGTTTGGTGGTTTTCAGGCTGCATTAGCGGGAACATGGGCGTTGATTGGTCCGTTTGTTACAGGTTTCGCAGCAGTAGCTGGAACAGCAGCGCTTGTTTCTGCTGCTATTGTGGGTGTTGGTTATGCCCTTTATTATGCCTGGAACCATTCTGAAACATTTAGAAATGGCGTAATTAGCGCTTGGAATGCCATTAAAACCAAAGCACAAGAGGTTTGGGGATTTATTTCTCCATATATTTTTCAAGCCATTTCAGCTATAACCGGATTTGTTCAAAGCAAGCTAAATGCTTTAAGAATCTTCTGGAGTCAAAACGGTGCACAAATCCTGCAAGCCGTAAGGAATATTTGGGCACCAATTCGGGTCGTAATCGTTACAGTGGCAAATGCGATTTGGTCGGTAATGAAGTTTGTATGGCCGTCTATACTTTCCCTCATTATTTCAGTATGGGGCAATATTAAAGGCGTCATCAGCGGTGCGCTGAACGTCATTATGGGCTTAGTGAAAATATTTGCCGGGCTCTTTACGCTGAACTTCCATACGATGTGGCAAGGCATTAAACAAGTATTTTTCGGAGCCATTCAGTTCATTTGGAACTATGTTCAGCTTCTCTTTTTCGGAAGAGTATTGGCTGCTGGACGAGCATTTTTTGTTGGTTTGAAAGGTGTTTTTGTATCCCTTTGGAATAGTGCTCGCGCTATTTTTATCGGAGGAATTTCCGCCATTAAAAACTTTGTTTTCGGCGGTTTTTCCGCAATGAGAAATAATTCTTTGGCTATTTTTAGGGGCATTGAAAGCGGAGCATTAAAAATATGGAATGGCTTGAGAGGCGGACTGTCTGGACTCGTTTCTCGCATTGTTAGCGGCGTAAAATCTGGATGGAACAGCGCAAAAAGCCACACGGTCAGCATATTTAATAGCATTAAGAGTTTTGTTTCTTCCACTTTTACCAATATCGTCAACGGAGCCAAAGCTTTACCTGGAAAGATCGGCAATGGCATCAAAAGCATGGCTGGTAAAGCTATGAGTGGTATCAAGCACCTTGCGAATGCTCTTGTTGGAGGCTTAGCACAGGGTGTAAATGGCGTTACAGGTGGTATCAACTGGGTTTTGGGAAAAATCGGTGTGAAATCCAGGATACCAAAATGGAATCCACCACAATACGCTCAAGGTACTAACTTCCATCCTGGCGGTCCTGCGATCGTTGGAGACGGTGGCGGTCCTGAATTGATTAGAACACCGTCCGGACAAATCGGACTATCACCAGCTACAAGCACGCTCGTTTACTTACCGCGAGGAACCGAAGTTTTGCCGCATCGAGAAACCAAGGCGTTACTATCATCGGGATTGCTACCTGCTTATGCAAATGGGATTGGTTCTAAACTCAAAAATATGGCTTCTTCAGTAATTGATGGCGCTAAGAGCCTTGGAAGTAAAGCGTGGGGCGGCGTTAAGAGCGCGGCCGGAAAAGTGAAAGATTTCGCTCTGGATATTTGGTCCTACCTAGACAAACCAGGCGAACTCATGAAAAAGGTCTGGGATCACTTTGGCGTAAGTCTTCCACATATTGATGGAGTATTCGGGACAATAGGGAAAGGTGCCCTATCTCTCATAAAAGACAAAGCGATTGGCTTTGTAAAAAGCAAATTGGAAGGCTTCATTTCATTAGGCAGCGGTGGTAAAGGCAGTGTTACTCAATGGATTCGTGCTGCAATGGCCATTACAGGCGTTCCTTCTTCATGGCTAGGACCATTAGTAACCTTAGCAATGCATGAATCAGGGGGAAATCCAAGGGCGATAAACCTTTGGGACTCAAACGCCAAAGCCGGGCATCCATCGAAGGGGCTTATGCAAACAATCGATTCCACATTCAATGCCTATAAGCTTCCGGGCATGAATGACATATGGAATCCGATCCACAATGCTGTCGCGGCCATTCGTTATATGCAAGCCAGATACGGTTCCATCGGCAATGTTCCGGGAATCCGCAATCTTGCTCAAGGAAAAGGATATGTCGGCTATGCAACAGGAGGAATTGCAAACAAGCCACAGTTTGCAACGTTAGCCGAAAACGGCTGGAAAGAATACATTATCCCGACCGAGCCAAGCATGAGGAAAAACGCTTTATCCTTGCTTGCTCAAGCGAATGCTGAATTAGGCTATAATCCTCCAAGTAGTGGAAGCACAGGCAACGCCTATACTCCATCTATGGGTGGATATAGCGGTAGCAAGACTGTCCAAATCAATTATGAGCCACACGTAGAAATAAAAGTGGAAGGAAATGCTGATTCTGCCACTACACAAAACTTGAAACAAGAATTCCAAAACATGCTTGATGACCATTACAAAAAACTGCTTGATCTCTTTGGACCAGAGGAGGTTGTATAGTGGCAAAACTCGGAAAGGTCAGTTTAACAATTACAGATGAGGGATTATCCTCATCTGTTTCCGCCACCAGTTATCCAGTTGAAAAAGGGTCGCCATTGTCTGACCACGTTCAAGAAGAAACACAAACGCTAAGCATCAATGGCTTTGTATTAGGCTCTAATTATAAAAGTGATCTGCAATATTTAAGAGACTCTATGAGGAATGGTGCAGTCCTTAAATTCGTTGGCAGAACCATAGCAAGCAATGTGATTATCACAAGCATTGACGACAACCGGACAGCAGATGTCGGAAACGGCAGTGAGGTAAGCATTAAATTACAATTTGTTCGTTTTGCTACTACTTCTTGGACAAAGGTTAAAACAAGCGGAAAGAAGAAAACTGTATCCAAAAAGAAATCAACAAAAACGAAAAAAGTTTATCACGTTACTAGGAAAGGTGATTGTTATTGGAAGCTGTGGAAAAAATATGGCACATCCATTTCTCAGTTACGGAAATGGAATCGGTACCCCGATAGGCGCATCCCCATTGGGGTTAAGCTGCGTGTCAAATGAGGTGATGGATGGTGCGTGAATATATTCCGGTAGATAAAGATAATCTGCCGGAGCAGTTTGAAATAGACCTGGGAGAAGAAACGTATATTTTGAGGTTCGACTATAACCAAGAATACGACTTCTTTACAGTGGATCTTTATGATGCAAGCTTGAACCCTATTGTTTTGGGAGAAAAGATGATGCTTAACCGTCAGCTGTGGGCTGACGTTATTCGTGATGTTCCTGCACCCACGTTAATTCCGGTAGACGAGTCAGGGAAAGCGACCCGTATTACTTTCAGCAATTTTATGGAAACAGTTTTCTTATTTGTCAATAATACACTCGATGAAAACGAGCCGAACCTTGATGATGAGGTGGATAATAATGGCGACTAAACTATTTGGCCGTGTAGTTAAAGTTCATATCGAAGGTGATTATAAAGTTGATTTTTCGGGCGACGAACTCCATATAGAGTTTGAATCACCGTTCGATGATGATGAAAAGCCAAATGAGACTACCATTTCAATTTACAATTTGTCGTCAAGCTCAATCGGAAAAATTAAAAAAGGTGCGTCAGTCACTTTACAAGCCGGTTACAAATCTGATTACGGCGTGATTTCCCGTGGAAAAATTTCCAGCGTGAAAACAAATAAAGACGGTGTTGATAAAATTACAACCATAAAAATGCTAGAGGGTCAAGACCTGACTGGCATAAAAGTTTCGAAGTCTACCTCAAATAGTAAAACGAAAACTTTAAAAATCACGTTCAAATCTGGGACAAAGGCGGAAACCATTATAAAAAAACTAACAAGCGTACTTGGGATTCGCCTGGCAGAATGTAAGCTGCCAAAAAATAAGGTTTACAAAAGCGGCTATACTGTCACCGGCCAAATCTTAAATAATTTGGTAGAGGTTGTACGTGATTGCGGGGCCTCTCTTTATTGGCGTAAGGGGAATATGGTTATCCGCAACATTAGAGAGGGAATAGACGAAAATTTTACCCTTGAGGAAAGCACCGGCTTAATTGGCTCTCCTGAAACGTTTGAGGAAGACGTTGTGAGCGGATATACAGTGAAATGTCTACTGCAACATCGTATCACGACTGCTTCTATCATTACGGTAAAAAGCAAAACTGCAAACGGGAAGTATCGTGCCAAAAAAGGCAAGCATGTTTGTAGTGGAAATGATTTTTATACGGAAGTGCAGGTGATCTGATTGGCGTACGATGATAAGTTTTTCAGCAATTTAATCCGTGAAATTGGACTTCACCTTTACGTATCCGCGCCGGCAAAAGTCGTAAAAGTGCATGGTAACCACACTGCTGATGTGAAAGTTCTTTTTAAAACGAAAGACGCTGACGGTAATTTAGATGAGTATACGCCAATTTTGGGTGCCCATATTTTAAAGCATGTGGGAACTATAAATACCGGAGATGTTGTTCATCTGAACTTCACAGATCGTGCCCTTGACAACCTTTCCGGAAACCAAACTTTTGACCCGGAATATACCAGGCTGCATAGTATGAATGATGCTGTCATCGTAGGGGTGTATCAGTTATGATTTCTCCAAAAATAGTACAAGGAGATATTGTTATTGAAAATGGAGAGGTTGTCATGGTAGATGGTGATGAGGAACTTGTTCAAAGTATTCGGATGCTGTTACAAACGAGAAAAGGAGAGTTCTTTTTAGAGCCTGAACACGGCCTTTCTTTTGACAACATCATTGGCAAAGAGGCAAATCAAGATGAGACCCACGATGACATCGTGGAAGCGATATCCCAGGAGGATAGGATAGAATCCGTTGAGAAAATTGATTTCAATGATGATAATAAAGCAAGAATCAGGTCGATCTCTGTCGAGTTACAAAAAGCTGACGGTAATGCTTTAAACATTGAGGGGGTGGACATAGATGCTTGATAAGAACGGGTTTAGGCGGAAAACGTATGATGACCTACTTGATGAAATGAGTGATAAAGCTAAAGAGTTATTCGGTGACAACATCAATTTATCAACCCGTTCGTTCATAGGAATTCTAGTCCGCCTCTATGCGTGGTTTTTATCATTGCTGTGGCAAATGGTCGAAAAGGTTTACAATAACTCATTCCCAGGAACGGCAGAAGGTGTTTCACTTGACCGACTCGTTAAAATCAAAGGGATGTCTCGGAACCTTGATGATTATGCAAGTGGAACCATTCAGATTACTGGCGACCCAAATATTACAATTCCTGAAAGTTTTATAGTTGGAACCAAAAATGATATTTGGTTTGCCACCACAGTTGATGTCACATTGGACAATAATGGTGTAGGCATAGTAGAAATTTATGCCGAAAAAACGGGAGCGTCTGGTAATGTAGACGCGGGACAGATTACAGAAATTCAAAACCCAATTGACGGAGTATATTCGGTAACAAATCTTGAACCAACAATAGGCGGAGCTGATATTGAAACTGATGCTGAGCTGTATGAGCGTTTCCAAAATTATCCGGAGAAATCCGGAGCATCGAACGTTGAAAGTATCGCAGCAAAGCTATTAGAAGTATCCGGGGTAAGGGACGCAGTCATTAACCAAAATACAACCATGGTTGAAAAAGATGGTCTGCCGCCGAAATGCATCGCTCCTTTTGTATTCGGAGGAAGTGATGAAGATGTGGCCCAGGCCATATTTTCCGTTGCACCTGGAGGAATTCAGGTGTACGGAACTACTGTTGTACAGGTCACGGATTCCAAAGGAACTGTCCATTATATTGGGTTTACGCGGCCAGAAACCATACAAGTGTATGTGAGAGTTACTCTTACAAAAGGCGCTGATTTTCCAGCTGATGGGGTCACGAATGTAAGAAATCAAATCCTTAGTTATATTGGAGGCACTGATGAAAATGGTAACGAATATCCCGGTCTAGGGCTCAAACAAAATGTGGTT
This sequence comes from Weizmannia sp. FSL W8-0676, assembly GCF_038593015.1. Classification (NCBI taxonomy): domain Bacteria; kingdom Bacillati; phylum Bacillota; class Bacilli; order Caryophanales; family Bacillaceae; genus Heyndrickxia; species Weizmannia sp. FSL W8-0676. Next base: position 2,629,053 of record NZ_CP151954.1, on the reverse strand, counting down.
CATGCGAAAATTGTAGCCGCGGTATTAAATACTGTTGGTGTAGATGATGCCATCGTGGAATTAAGCACGGATGGCATTAATTATTTCCAATCAAATATTACTGTCGGTTCAAACCAAGTGGCTAAGACAAGCTATGACAAGGTTGTGGTCCAATGAGTTTTTTAACGGATATGCTTAGTAAACTTCCAGATATGTTTAAGAAAACGACGGATAGCAATATAGGAAAGATATTTTCAATCGTTGGTGCTCAAATGGACGACCTGCAAAGCACTCTGGATAAAATGGAGCTTTGGCGAGATATAGACGAAGCTGAGGGTGTTGTATTAGATCGCATAGGTTTAGAAATCCTACAAGAGCCTAGAGGGGGCGTATCTGATGATGAGTATCGACTCAAGTTGAAAACACGTATCATCATAAGCTATTTATCTGATGGAGACATCGAATCGATTATAAAACTGTTAGAAGTTTATATGGGTGACCATCTTGTAAGTGTCCAGACAGGTGTTGATGTAGATGATGGGCCATTTGCAGGCCAGCCGGCAACATTAGTAATTACGATCAAAGGGCAAGACGATCCTATATCAATTCCATATGACGAGATTAGTAAAGTTCTTGTCGGAGGTGTCGGAACTCAATGGGAGTACATTAACGATCGATTGTTCAGCTTTCTTTCTAAACATGAATGCATTATGTATCCATTCGAATATTTTGCCGGATGGATAACACCTGATGGTGAAAAACAGACAAATGAGAACGTTGATATTGTTACGAATTTGACCTTTAGACAGCATCAAGAAAATGTACTTCAGGACGAATATCCTATAAGTGGAGATTATGTACAAAACAACGATATTTCTGATCACGATGAATCATACGTTTTTACCGGAAATGTTGAGTCCGTTGTTCAAGACGAGTATATGATTTGCGGAGACAACAATATAAATACAGACGTTAAAACGAATTTAGAATTAACTATGAATCATGATGCAGCATTGCAGGAAACGTATCCGATTTGTGGAACATTTGTTGCTGGGGAGGTGGTTTAATTGGCAGTTACAGGGAGTGGGCTAATAAAATTTAAAAATTCTTTGATTAATTTACTTAGGGAAGGTAGATACACGCTTGACGGAAAGGTTTACAGTATACCAATCTATAAGACATCCATTGACGGAGACAATATAAATATTTACCTATACCTAGATGATACGGTTAGTGGGCATATATCGCAATCGCAATTGATAGACCGAGACGGCGAAGTCTTCGACACACAAGCAGAGAACATCGATAAGCCATCAATCAACGGTCTATTAATCTCATTTACTTACAATCTCAAAAAGATATAGGAGGTGTTAGATTATGACGTACGAAAGAAGAACATGGCAAGACAGGATAAAGGATTCGAGTGGCAAGATAATTCAGGAAGGAACACCGTTTTCTGCCGGGCAAATGAATAATATTTACGAAGGACTAGATATTAGTCACTTAGATGTCGGACTAGCTGCAGCAATGGCTTTACAATTTTCAAATTTAAACACTAAAGAACTTGAGAAATACAAAAGCCAACGCTTATTACAAGGCCAAGCAACAATCAGCAATCCAGGCACAAGCAACGGGTATTTCCGATCATCCGAACCCTTTGTAACAGTGTCAATCAGTGGGTTTCCACAGATCAACGCACCAAATTACGATGTACTAGTAAGTGCTCAAAATGACGACGGAAGCGTTGGCGAGCTTATTGTATATGATAAAACTCAAAACGGTTTTAAAGTAAAAATGACGGGCTCATCACAGTCGGTCACTTTTTTATGGACAATTTTAAACCCAAACGTATAAGGAGCGTGACAAACAGTGATTATCACAAATGTAAACGATGGGCAAAAAGTGCCTTACAGTGTATCTGGGACTTTGTTAACAGTCGGTGACGTGACAATTGATTTACAAGCTCGTCAGACCTCAGAACAAAGGGTAATTGACATTTGCCTGGATAACCAGTTGAAGACAATGGCCGAAGGGTTGGGAGCCTGGTATGTGGCCAATATTATTATTCCTCCGAAACAGAAGGAATTGATCAATACAGGACGACAAGATGAACATGGAAATGAAATCATGGAAGAAGTTGAGCGCCCACTTGATATGAACGGGGTTGAGCTGCGTTTATGGGGGCTGCCTGCAAATTATGGGCAAAATCTGGAAAAACCTGAACAAACACCAAGTGACGAGGAACAAACGGAAGGAGCGACTGAATAATGGCCTTTATCTTAAGCACTAAAGACGTCTACCGCCAAGCTGTTGAAGCAGCAACAGACGGAAAAAACACGGTTATGTATGATGTGAAGGGAAATCCCTCCATTATGGTATGCATACCTAAATTTAACCTATCAGATGTCATTGACGGGGCACCAAATACGCCACATCCAGCATTCATCGTTAATGGCGTTGTTAAAAGCGAAATTTGGATTTCAAAGTTTCAAAATATCGTCCAGGACAATTTTGCATACTCTCTCCCTGGTCAGGATCCCAAAACATACGTCAACTACGATCAAGCAAAAAGCTATTGCACAGCAAAGGGACCAGGATGGCATTTGATGACGAATGCGGAATGGGCAGCGTTGGCGCTGTGGGCTAAGAAGAACGGCACCATGCCTCGCGGAAACAACCAATTCGGAAGTGACGTTTCAGCACCTTACGAACACGGTCGAGAAGCATCAAAAGATGGTAATAGAACAGGTAGAATATTAACTGGGTCTGGGCCTGCATCCTGGTCACATGACGGCACAAACGCCGGCGTTTTTGACTTGAATGGTAACGTCTGGGAATGGGTTGACGGTTTGAAACTGCTTGACGGTAAAATTTATGTTCATCAAGATAATAATTTTGGAACAGCTGAGAGCACTGGAAAAGCAGATGGATGGGTTGACACGGGCGTATATTTTGATAACTCAACGGCTGGCGATGCGACGACAACTGACCATGATATTGGCGGCGATCCGATTTTATCGGATACGCGTGCAAATCCGATGTATACAGGAGATGCGAGCTCCAGCCCTTACTACGGTGGCAGTGGCACGACGTTTGAAACATTAGCTGCAAAATCCGGGTTTACGGTCCCCGATCTCCTGAAATATCTCGCAATCGCGCCGATCGATGCAAATCATGGTGGAGATTATTTATATGTACGGAACTACGGGGAGCGGTTGCCGTTTCGCGGTGGCGGTTGGGCCTTCGGTTCGAGTGCTGGCGTGTTCTATCTGGGCCTGGGCTACCCTCGTTCGGCTTCGAGTTGGTCCCTTGGTTTCCGTTCCGCGTATGTCGCTTCGTAATCTGAAAAACTGAAAATCTGTTAAGGCCTGCGGTAGCAGGCCTTTGCTCTGTGATTTCAAAACAAAGTGAAACAATAGATCGGTTACTAAATATTACAGTAGAACAAGAAAACGTAATTAATGTCATGATGAGAGAACAAACCGATTTTTAATAAAGGAACGTCTGCAAAAAGGCACTCTTTAGCACGGTGCCTTTTTTATATGGGGGTGAAAAAGGGCGATGCAACATGTACAGATATCAGACCTTACTGGGATTATCACGATACTCGGCTTTTTGGGGAGTATCGTGATTTTTTTGTTTAAAAAAATTGTGATTGATCCCTTGAAACAAGCGATTGATGGGCTAAGCCGGAGCGTTGAAGGCATCAAGCTCACAATCGAAAAACGGATTGACCTGCTTGAAAATCGAGTGGATATAGTGGAAGACAAGTCCAGTCGGCACGATGAGCAGATTAAATCTATTTTTACATTTTTTGAGAGGAGGTGAAAACCGTGAATAACGATATTACTCAGCTTTTAGTGATTGCTTATGCGATCGTCCCATTTGTAAATGGTTTGGTGGGTCTGATGAAAAAATCTTTCCCAAACCTAAAGAGCAATTATTTTCCACTGATTGCTTTTGCCTTTGGTATTTTGTTGGGCTTGCTTTTCGCATTTTTGCCAAGCGTAAACTATTCGCTCGTGCAAATGGTGATGGCTGGTGGAATCGCTGGCATGGCCAGTTGCGGCGTATATCAAATTGCCACCGTAAATACGGAAAAAGAAACAAAATAAGGAGGATGGAGAATTGAGAAACAAATTTTATAACAAAATTGGAGCGCTGGCCCTGGCAACAGGGCTGGCGTTTTCTTTTGCGCCGAATACTTATGCCGCGACGCCGAGTGTGGATTTTATCGACGTCAGCCATCATAACGCAGAACAGGGGCTGCCTTTAAGTTTTTATCAAACAATGAAAGCAGGCGGCATTAATGCGGTGGTCGTAAAGGTTTCGGACGGGCAAAGCTATGTTGATCCGGCTGCAAGCGTGAATATTGCCAATGCAAAACAGGCTGGCATGGCAGTTCATGCTTATCATTACGCCCGATTTAAAAGTACAGTACAGGCAAAGGCCGAGGCAAAATGGTTTGATAAAAAGCTAAAGCTTGTTGGCTTTGATAAAAATAAGGATGGCCAAGTGGTAGTTGATGTAGAGGACAAGTCATTAGCAAGTCTCTCTGCAGCAGATCTGACAAAAGCCACAAATGCTTTTGTTGCCAAAATGAAGTCCCTAGGCTACAGAAAGATTGACTTGTACACTGGCCACTCATTTTTTAACACTGAACTGCAGCCAAGCAAACTCACAATCTCTAAACCTTGGCTTGCCAGGTACCCACTTTATCCGGAAACAGGCCAGCCGACACCAGTCTGGTACAATGGACAAAAAGGGGCTTGGCAATGGTCCAGCACATACAAGTTTGCTGGGATTCCCGGCTACTTCGATGTAAGTGAGGATTATGCTGGCAAATATACTAACGTGGCCACAGTGGAAAACGCGACCAACACTGGCGTGGTTAAAAAGATCGGATCGTTGTCGCTTGTTGATTATCTTAAGACTCACCACAAGAGTGCAACATTCAGTGCTCGTGCTAAGTTGGCCAAGCAGTACGGCATTACAAACTATACCGGGACGGCCGCCCAAAACTTGGCATTGTTGAGCAAACTGAAATCTGGAGTTAAACCGACAAAAGTTAATACGTCAAATAGCAAACTGACAACATCCAGCAAAGTGCTGGCTAAAGCGTACACGGTTAAAAGCGGAGATACGCTGTCAGGCATTGCCAAAAAATATGGCACAACCGTTTCGAAGCTGAAGTCTCTTAACGGCATCAAAAATGTCAACCTGATTTATGTTGGCCAAAGGTTAAAAATCTCAGGGTCCACCACAACTGTAACATCAAATAGTAAAAAATATGTGACCGTAAAAAAGGGGGACACTGTTTCGGAGTTGGCCGAAAAATATGGGTCCTCAACCGCGAAAATCAAGTCCTGGAACCACCTGGACAGTCAATATACGATCTGTGTCGGACAAAAACTGCGTGTAAAATGATCTCAGTCCGGGTAAAATATTTTTACATCTTAGAGTCTGCTGCAAAGTTTAAAGCCCTCGCGTTTGCGGGGGCTAAATTTATTTATTATATGGTGAAAAAATTATTTATTGTTCCATATATATCTTATTTTTAGATCATTGTAGTAACTATATGGGATCTTATGATCTTTTTGTAACCTGCCAACAACAATTCCTGGAGCAATACCTATTCTTTTCGAAAAGCTAATAACTTCTGCCTTAGATGGTTTGGTTTCAATCAATTGGGAATACTCACGTTTAGGAATTAAAAAATCTGCAGAAAAAGTATTTGCTTCTTCCTCTTTTTTTTGATTGTCTATTCCCTTCAGACCCTCTACAAAAGTCATTTTCTTTCCATGATATAAAATATGCCCAGCTTCGTGAAAAAATGTAAACCATAGGTGATCGTTGGTTTTGTGTCTAACGCTCAATAAGATCATCGGGGTATTATTATTTAACCATTTTGTAGCTCCGCTTGCCCTACAGCCATCTAGTTCTGGTAAGAAAATAACTGCAACACCACAATTCGAGCATATTTTGGTTAATTCCGGTATAAAAATTTCAGGATTTGTAGCAAGTGTCAGGCTTCTGATTTTCTCCAAACTTGATTTAAACTTCTCCTTATTAAAAGGAGAACAGTTTAACTCGCTAGCTATAATTTCTCCTTTACGAAGCCAAGCTGAAATTGCATAAGGGTTGGCTTTAAAAGCCGGAGACTTTCTAAAAGCTACATTTGTCTGCCATATATCATCCCAGGCTTTTATTGAAGCGACTTTAAAAAATCTTAGAAGTTCTTCTATCTGACCAACTTCTGTATCTTTCTTCTCAATCCAACCCATCTTTATCATTTGCTTCAATGGAAAATTTTTTAACCACTTAACAGATTCCTGTAGTTTCAATTTTTCTTGCTCTTTTTTCAATGTTTCACGGTAGTTGTTTTCAAGGTTCATCCAAAAGCCATAAGGAATCCCAAGAACCCTTTCTAACTGAAGAGCAGTTTCAGGAGTAATTGCAGTATTTCCTTTAATTATTCCGTTGATGGTCTTCAGTGGGCGTCCCATTCTTTTTGCTAACTCAGCTTGAGTGATGTTCATTGTTTCAATTGTTTCAAGTAAAGTTTCACCAGGAGCTATTAGGAAGTCCGGTTCGCATCTGTATGCTTGATTAGTCGTCATGGTAATTCACCACCTCAATAATAAGAATCGATGTAATTCTTGAAATATCAAATCCGCCATCAGCTTTTAAAGGGGTAGGATCGTTATTCGGCTCAAAAATTAACCGAAAGGGATGCTTAAGATCGGCCGCAAATTGATTATCTCTCCTCCCATTTAACTGGTGACAACGAGGTGCAGGAAGAGAACTAAAATCATGCAAATTTGAAGATGCTTTTAATTCCATTAGTCTTTGGCGTAATTTCTTTGCAATCTCCGGCCCATATTCCTTTACCATTGATTTTTCATCACTGCAACGTTTTTTCATTTTCTTGGTTTTGTAGTATATATCCATTTATATTATACCCCTTGTCCAAAAAACATACACGGTAAAGGTTAATAAAAATTTCCTTTTTAAAGCATACTATATCTCAGTTAAAGTGTCACTCATTTTTTAAGGTAAGCAAACTTTTCAATGAATCCGTCTTAGCACATCTAAAAAAATGGCCCTACCCCTAAATGGCATGTGCACTAGGACGGTTATGGTGGGATTAAACCCTAAACAACAAGAGGAGAGGGAGGACGTCAATGCTCACGTTGCTGGAGAAAAAGGAATTGCGGGACATGCTGCGAGCAGGAAGAACGACGGACGTCAGCCGTCAGCTGCCGAAGAAAGAGTTCTGGAGACTCAGGGAAGACCGCGGGCGGTTCCGATCGCTGAACGGACTGAGTCAGGAGGAATTCCAATCCGAATTATTTAAAACGCGAGAAATCAAATTGGTTTGGCAAAAAGACACATACGGGTCCTACTGGGTAGAAAAAAGTGGCTGACAGATGGAGATAGGCATTTTGATCGTGGCGGGAATTTTATTGATTATGTAGCTAATTTTTTGAGGAAAAATAGGAACAAATATTCCTGTTTTGAAATTTCGTGCCAAATTCGTGCCAAATGGCCAAATAAAGAAAAAGCCACAAGGATTCCAAAACGCTGAAACCCTTGTGGCTGTAGTGATTCATGTAGCGGCCCCGAGAGGACTCGAACCTCCGACGCACGGTTTAGGAAACCGACGCTCTATCCACTGAGCTACGGAGCCGTAACTTTATAATATCCGTTCTAGTCACCTTAAATATTATAGTGAATCTGCCGTTTTGTGTCAATACCCCTGCTTTTTAGCAAAACACATGGTTCTTCCCGCAATTCAATTGCCAAAACGCTAAAAGAAGCAAGTACATAAACTTTTCCGTAAAACGATTGCGGAGAAATCCAGGCGGAATCCAGGCGGACAATACTGTCACACATGAAACATGCTTTACATACGATATTGTAAAGATAGGTTCAATTGTGCGAGGCAACAGGCCAGGTTCTTCATTTTCCATGCGATAATCCGACCCCTTGTCATTTGCATCTGTCCCACTTAGCTTTGCCAGGTTATTAGGGAATTTTCCCTGCTGCCGGCAAAACGGATGGTTTCCATTTGTGCAAAAAAACAGGGCGGGAAAGTAACCGTTTCTCTTTAAAAAAGATATGTAGAAATTGAGCATGGTTGAAAAGGGGTGAAGCATTTGTTTAAACTGTTTCTTGATCCGGGGCATGGCGGAAAAGACCCAGGTGCTGTGGGAAACGGGATGGAGGAAAAAGACATCACTTTGGCGATTGCCAAACAGATTCACGACATTCTAACAAACCATTACCGAAATGTTTCAGTGAAAATGTCGCGGACGACGGACAAATTTGTGTCATTGAAAGAACGGACGGATGCCGCCAACAGCTGGGGCGCCACTTTTTTTCTTTCCATTCATATCAATTCAGGAAATGGAACGGGTTTTGAGAGCTATATTTATCCCGAAGCCGGCATCACGACAGAAACCTACCAGAAAACCATCCACCAGGAAGTGCTGAAGCTGAATGATTTAAAAGACAGGGGCAGAAAAACGGCCGATTTTCATGTGCTCAGGGAATCAATCATGCCTGCGCTCCTTACTGAAAACGGCTTTATTGACACGGCAAGTGATGCGAAAAAAATGAAGCAAAGCAGCTGGATTGAGGATGTGGCGCAGGGGCATGTCAACGGGCTGGCAAAAGCTTTCGGGCTCAAAAAGAAAAGCGGTGCAACGTATCACAAAGTCGTTAAGGGGGATACCGTATACGCTTTAAGCAAAGCATACGGCTCAACCATCAAAGAAATTAAAAAATGGAATAATCTGGATGATGATTATACCATCCGTGTGGGGGAAAGATTACGGGTAAAGTAGCCGTACAAGCGGCCTTTACCCGTTTTTTTCATCTGAAGCCCCATTCATCCTCCGCCGTAAAAGCCATATGGTGGTCACCGGATCACCGGTGCCTGAATCTGCAAATGGCCGGTTATTCTGTTCATAGGCTTTGCCGCTGGTCAAGTCCGGGGCTCGGGTTATTGGGAAGAGCGGCAACGGGTTTGTGCTTTTAATCGCCCTCCGCCATCCTGTCTGCCGCCATAAAACCCCAAACGCATTATCGGTGCCTGAATCTGCAAATGGCCAGTTATACCGCTCGTAGGCTTCACTGCTGATTGACACCTGGTCCCGTGCTTGCGGTGGAGCTGTTTCATCATAATTTTTCCTACACGCTATTATCCGATCTCCACTCTTAAAATTCCCTTAAATTTTTGCTCAAAAAAAAGACGGCACACAGGCCGACATAAAAAGAGGGGGTAAAACAGTGGGTATTTGTCCAGCATGCTTCCTGCTCTGCTGTCCTCGCTACATGATTGATTGTAAACCAGTGACCCTAAAAAACAATGAAAGCAACATCATCATTTCATGAAGTTTCGGTTAAAAAAGAGGAGAACCCCGTACGCCCGGATTAAACCGGTTTTAATTTTCGTAGCCGTTTACGATCAGATCAAGCTTCCCGGTTTCCGGGTCAATGACAAGCCCGTGGACCGGCACTTTTTTGTCCATCAGCGGGTGGTTTTTAATGATGCCGACACTCTTTTTCACGCTGCTTTCGACCTTTTCGAAACCGCTCAGCCATTCGTCGAGGTCAATCCCCGCATGAACGAGTGTTTCAATCGCATTTTCTTCAACTCCGCGTTTTTTCATATTTTCAAGGACGGTTTCGCCTTTTAATCCGGTCATGCCGCAGTCATAGTGGCCGATCACAAACACTTCATCCGCCTTCAGCTGATAGATGGCGACAAGCAGGCTCCGCATCGTGCTGTCGAACGGGCTCGTTAAAATGGCGCCTGCATTTTTTACGATTTTCGCGTCTCCGTTTTGAATATTCATTGCTTTATGTAACAATTCAATGATCCTCGTGTCCATACATGTGAAAATCACCATCCGTTTGTCGGGGAATTTGGAAGTCAGGTAAGGCTCATACGCTTTTTTCTCCACAAATTCCTGGTTAAATGCAAGTACTTCATCTAACAATGTCATCACATCTCACTCCTTTAAGCATATTTTAAAATACAATGGCAGGAAATAAAAGTATACACGTTAAAAATGGGAATAAATCCTTTGCATTTTTGTTTGCGAAAAAACAAGGGGCGTGTTACATTTAATTCAGAGTTATTTTATGGGAAATGGGGGATTTGATTGGGAAGGGAGTTTGACGCGCTGTTCGATGAATGGTCCCGCTCCTATGATCAAACTGTTACCGGACATGATGCCGAATACGAAGAAGTATTCTATCAATACGATAAAATTTTGGATGCCGTCAGAGACCGGGCAACTGGTTTTGTTGTTGAATTCGGCCTGGGAACAGGCAATTTGACGGGCAAGCTTTTGGAGAAAGGGCTGAAAATAATCGGGATAGAACCTTCTGCCAATATGAGAAAAATCGCTCAAAAAAAGCATCCGAATGTTAAAATAATAGACGGGGATTTTTTGAATTTTCACGTGCAGGAAAAGGCGGATACATTTGCCAGCACTTATGCGTTCCACCATTTGACAGACGAAGAAAAAAGGGCCGCCATTTCCCTTTTCCGCACACGGTTAAAGGTTGGCGGCAAAATCGTGTTCGCCGATACGGTTTTTGAGACGGAAAAGGCAAAACAGGAGATGATCAAGGAAGCCAAAGCAAGGGGATTCTGCCGGCTTGCGGAAGATCTTGAGACGGAGTACTACACGACCATTCCCGTTTTGTCTTCCATTTTTGAGGAAAATGGTTTTGATGTCTCGTTCAGGAAGATGAACCGGTTTGTGTGGCTGATGGATGCAAAAATGAAAGGAGCATGATCATCATGACAGAGATGAAAAAAATGAACGTAGAAAGCTTTAATTTGGACCATACAAAAGTCAAGGCGCCATATGTCCGCCTTGCAGGAGTAAAAGAAGGGATTCATGGCGATGTCATCCGCAAATACGATATCCGTTTCTGCCAGCCGAACAAGGAACATATGGATATGCCGGGGCTCCACTCGCTCGAGCATATGATGGCGGAATTCGCCCGCAATTACACGGATAAAATTGTCGACATCAGCCCAATGGGTTGCCAGACCGGTTTTTATTTTTCTGTTATCAATTTGGATGATGATAACGAGGTGCTTGACATCATTGAAAAAACGTTAAACGATGTATTGCATGCCACAGAAGTGCCGGCCTGCAATGAAACGCAGTGCGGCTGGGCAGCAAGCCATTCTTTGGAAGGCGCAAAGGAAATTGCCCGGAAAATGCTGGCAAAACGTGATGAGTGGACACAAGTATTTGCCTGATAACAGGAGACGAGCGAAATGAAGGTTGCGAAAAGCGTGCACGAACTGATCGGCAACACGCCATTGGTTGAATTAACCGCATTTGATCTCCCAAAAGGTGTCCGCCTGTTTGCAAAGCTGGAATACTTTAACCCGGGCGGCAGCGTGAAAGACCGGCTCGGGGCTTATCTAGTGGAGCGCGCGTTTCAGGAAGGCAAGCTGAAGTGTGGCGGGACGATCATAGAACCGACGGCAGGCAACACGGGCATCGGGCTTGCGCTTGCTGCGATCCGTTACGGCGTGCATGCTGTTTTTGTTGTGCCGGAAAAATTCAGCGTGGAGAAACAAACGCTGATGCGGGCGCTCGGGGCTGAAGTCGTGAACACGCCGACCGCGCTTGGCATGGAAGGCGCGATTGCGAAAGCAAAAAAACTAACCGCTGAAACACCAAATGCGTATTTCCCGGGACAGTTTGAAAACCCGTCCAATCCGGAAACGTATTATAAGACGCTTGGGCCTGAAATTTGGGAAGCACTTGATGGCCATATCGATGTTTTTGTCGCAGGCGCCGGTTCCGGGGGCACGTTTATGGGGACTGCCCGCTATTTAAAAGAGAAAAATCCGGACTTGAAGGCAGCCATCGTGGAACCAGAAGGCTCGATTTTAAACGGGGGCGAGCCGCGTAGCCACCGGACGGAAGGGATCGGCATGGAATTTTTGCCGCCTTTTATGGACCGTGCATTTTTTGATGCCATCCACACGATTCCCGACGATACAGCTTTTAAACGGCTTGCGGAAGCAGCCCGGCTTGAAGGCCTTTTGATCGGCAGTTCCTCAGGTGCTGCTTTGGAGGCGAGCCTGCGCGAAGCAAAGCAGGCAAAACCGGGCACGCATATTGTCACCATTTTTCCGGACAGCAGCGAACGGTATCTCAGCTGCAGCATTTATTCTTGATGAGAAGGAGTTTGTGTCATGCGTAAAAAAACAAAATTCATTCATGCAGGCATCAGCCGTGATCCATATACAGGCGCAGTTTCGGTGCCCGTCCATCATGCGAGCACATTCAAGCAGGATGGCGTCGGCCATTTTAAATACGAATACGCACGCACCGGCAATCCGACGCGTGAAGCTTTGGAAAAACTGATTGCGGATATCGAAGAAGGCACACACGGTTTTGCATTCGCTTCCGGGATGGCCGCGATTACAGCGGTGATCCAGCTGTTTTCGGCCGGCGACCACATTTTGGCAACCGATGATGTATACGGCGGTACTTTTCGCGTTTTAACAAAAGTGATGAACCGTTTCCATATCGACGTCACTTTTGTAGACACGAGCGATCTGGATGCGGTCCGTGCCTCGATCCGCCCGAATACAAAAGCCATTTACGTGGAAACGCCGACGAACCCGCTATTGAAAATAACAGACTTGCGGGCCATTGCCGGTATAGCCCGTGAAAACGAATTGACATTTATCGTAGACAACACATTCAGCACCCCGTATTGGCAAAATCCGCTCACTTTAGGTGCGGATATCGTCGTGCACAGCGCAACGAAGTATCTCGGCGGGCACAGCGATGTGGTCGCGGGCCTTGTTGCCGTGCGGAACGAAACGCTTGCAGAAGACTTGCATTTTATCCAAAACTCAACTGGCGGCATTCTCGGACCGCAGGACAGCTGGCTGTTGATCCGCGGCATTAAAACACTTGGCATACGCATGGAAGAAATTGAATCCAACACAAAGCAAATTGTTGATTTTCTTGCCGCACACCCTGCCGTTGAAAAGGTATATTACCCGGGGCTTATCCATCATCCCGGGCATAAAGTGCACAGTTCCCAGGCCGGCGGATTCGGCGGCATGGCCTCTTTTACAGTGGCATCCCAGGAAAAAGCCCTTGAAATATTGAAAAAAACGCGTTACTTTACGTTGGCGGAAAGCCTCGGTGCGGTGGAAAGCCTGATCTCGCTCCCGCCGCTTATGACGCATGCATCCATTCCGCGTGAACGCCGTCTCGAACTTGGCATCGAAGACGGGCTTATCCGCATCTCAGTCGGCATTGAAGACGTCGAAGATTTGTTGGAAGATCTGGAAAACGCGCTAAGGTAAAAAGTCAGCCTGCTCTCATGGGGGAGCAGGCTTTTTGTAACGGTATCAATGGCGGAATATTGCCGCTCTGTTTCCTGCCGCCTGGTCTGGAATGTTCACCATACTTTTGCCTGCTGTAAAACATCACCATCGTGCGAATCCGCAGCGGCAGCTCCACAGTTTAAAAAAATTTTCCTCTTTTACGAAACTTAAACCATTTTTAAACGTAATGATTAGTAAGCAATTATGTCCGGCATCATCTGAAAGAAAATCCCAATCAAGGAAGGGGTGGAATGTTTATGGAAGTGTTCGGTGTGCCGATAGAGACGGCGTATTTGGCTGTGCTGATTGTCGCGGGATGCCTGACGGTGCTTTACCTGTTGTTCAATGACTTGCTCGGCGGAATTGCAGACGCCATCCATTTTATCCATCCAGCCCTGATTTTGGCATTTTTTACTTTTTTCTCGGCAGGCGGGTATATTTTGGAAAAGGTGACACCGCTTTCCCACCTGCTGATCATGGCCATTTCTGCCGTGATCGCGGTGATTCTTGATATCCTGCTCAATGTGTTTGTGCTTGTCCCGCTGTCTTCGGCTGAGGAATCGCTTGCTTATACGGAAGAATCCCTGAAAGGAAGGGTCGGGAAAACGATTCTTTCGATTCCGAAAGCCGGTTTTGGTGAAGTGGTGATTGACAGCAAAACAGGAACTATCTCCAAGCCGGCAGCCAGCATACAGGATGAGGAAATTAAAGAAGGGACGCAGGTGTTGGTGATTGAAGTGAAAAATGGCGTGTTATATGTTGTGCCCTATGAGAATTATCGTTTGAAAATTGAAAATTTTAGACAATTATAAGGAGGGAGCCGCATGTTTGCAAGCGGAATTTGGATTGTTATCGGGGTTGTTGTGTTTTTGGTGATTGCCCTTATCGGCGTTTTTATTACAAAATATCGTACAGCAGGGCCGGATGAAGCATTGATTGTAACAGGGAGTTTTCTTGGCGGTAGAAATGTCCATGTCGACGAAGCCGGAAATAAAATTAAAATTATTCGTGGCGGCGGTACATTTGTGTTTCCGGTATTCCAGCAGGCAAAACCGCTCAGCTTATTATCGAGCAAGCTGGAAGTGACCACCCCGGAAGTCTACACCGAACAAGGCGTCCCGGTAATGGCAGACGGAATTGCCATTATTAAAATCGGCGGGTCGATCGGCGAAATTGCGACAGCGGCCGAACAATTTCTCGGGAAATCAAAAGAGGATCGCGAAAATGAAGCGCGGGAAGTGCTGGAAGGCCATTTGCGCTCGATTCTCGGTTCGATGACGGTTGAAGAAATTTATAAAAACCGTGATAAGTTTTCACAGGAAGTCCAGCGCGTTGCCTCACAGGATCTGGCAAAAATGGGGCTTATCATCGTGTCGTTTACGATTAAAGAAGTGAAGGATAAAAACGGCTACCTTGATGCGCTCGGGAAACCGCGAATTGCACAGGTCAAACGCGATGCGGATATTGCCACGGCAGAAGCCGAAAAAGAAACGAGAATCCGGAAAGCGGAAGCATTAAAAGAAGCAAAACGTGCAGAACTGGAACGGGCAACGGAAATTGCGGAAGCCGAGAAGTTCAACCAGTTGAAAATTGCCGAGTTCCGCCGCGAACAGGATATCGCAAGGGCAAAAGCCGACCAGGCATACGATTTGGAAACGGCCCGGTCGAAACAGGACGTCACCGCACAGGAAATGGAAATCAAGATCATCGAGCGGCAAAAACAAATCGAGCTCGAAGAAAAAGAAATTTTGCGGCGTGAACGACAATACGACTCCGAAGTCAAGAAAAAAGCGGATGCAGACCGTTATTCGGTTGAGCAGGCCGCCGTTGCAGAAAAAACGAAACAAATGGCAGAAGCCGACGCCCACAAATACCGGGTGGAAGCGATGGCGAAAGCGGAAGGGGAACGCGTCCGCATTGATGGTACGGCTAAAGCCGATGCCCAGCGCGCCCAAGGGGAATCGGAAGCCGAAGTCATCCGTCTCAAAGGGCTGGCCGAAGCGGAAACAAAACGAAAAATTGCGGAAGCATACGAACAGTTCGGCCAGGCGGCTGTGCTCGATATGATTTTGAAAGTGCTGCCTGAATATGCGAAACAAGTAGCGGCCCCGCTTTCCAATATTGACCAAATCACCGTTGTCGATACCGGAAGCGGCGCAAACGGCGGTGCAAATAAGATCACCGGCTATGCAACCGATTTGATGTCAACCTTACAGGAAACTTTGAAAGCGTCAAGCGGCATTGATGTCCGGGAAATGCTGGAAGGCCTTTCCGGGATCAAACTGCAACAAACAGCTGAACCGGAACCGGCAGCTTTGGAACAAAGCACAAAAGGGTGAAAAAACGGCGTGTTTCTGCCAAATTAAAAGGCAAAAGCACGCCGTTTCTTTAGAAAAACAAATGTGTCCGGTTATTTTCCGGCCCCCGCAGTCATTTTATGGATGAACTGGAGGGAGCGGCCTGCGCCGACTACGACGGATTGCAGCGGGTTTGGCGCGAGATGGACAGGCACGGAAATTTCATTGCTCAGCCATTCCTGCATGCCTTGAAGGAGGGCGCCTCCCCCTGTTAAAACAATCCCGCGGTCCACAATATCGCCGCTTAACTCTGCCGGGCAGTCTTCCAGTGTAGCCCGGACCGTTTCCAAAATTTGGAGCAGGGAATCGCGGAGCGAAGCCTGAATTTCCAACGAACTTAAGGTGATGGTTCGCGGCAGCCCTGTCACGAGATCGCGCCCGCGGACATCCAGCGTTTGTTCCGGATGGTCGACAAGGGCATGCCCGATTTCCATTTTAATTTTTTCCGCTGTCCGCTCGCCGATCAGCAGATTATACGTTTTTCTGACATGCTGCATAATATCATCGTCCATTTTATCGCCGCCGATGCGGATCGTGTTATACGTCACGACGCCGCCGAAGGAAATAATGGCGACTTCCGTAGTGCCGCCGCCGATATCGACAATCACGTTGGCGATCGGCTCGTCCACGGGAAGATCGGCACCAATAGCGGCAGCAACCGGTTCTTCAATCAAATGGACGGTTTTTGCCCCACTGTTTTTGACGACATCTTCAATGGCCCGCCGTTCAACCGATGTTGCGCCTGATGGGACGCATACTACGACGTTCGGTTTGCGGATCGAGATGCCGCTTTGCTGATTGATTTTTTTCATAATTTGTTTCAGCATTTCTGTTGTCATATCGAAATCAGCGATTACCCCGCCTTTTAAAGGGCGGATGACAGTAATTTTTTCAGGTGTTTTTCCGATCATCGCTTTGGCTTCCTGCCCGAAAGCGAGCACCTGCCTTGTCGAATGGTCAATCGCCACAACGGACGGCTCGTCTAAAATAACGCCTTCTTTTTTCGAATATACTAAAACATTTGCAGTTCCTAGATCGATCCCAATTTCATTCCCTGAAAACATGCATGTCACCTAACCTTCATCGTCTTTTCGCTCGGATTAACAGTAGTCTCTCCCATTTAGTATAGCTTTTTTTGTTCGTTCTGAAAGGTTACATTTTCTTCCATTCTCTTATGTTACAAAAATATGATCGCGGCAAGTCCATAAAATATGCGAAAAACAGCTTCAGCCGGCACCCCAAATTTAATCTTTTTGTAATTTTATTCACAATGGAGGACAGGAAAAAATTCCTTTTTGTTTCAAAAGGAATTTTTTCTAAACAAGAATCACAGCGGCATTTTTGACAAATAGCACGCCAATTCTTCACTTTGTTGTTTCCGCAGCACCCGCTGTTCGGCGCGCTGGATGGCCGTTTGGTTTAACCATCGTTCCTCATCGGTTTCCGGGATGATTTCCGGCACCGGTGTAGGTTTTCCATCCTCATCCAGTGCGACAAAGGTCAAAAAAGAAATGGCGGCAATTTTTGTCTCTTCTGTTTTCAAATCTTCCGCACTGACCTTTACAAATACTTCCATCGATGTCCGCCCTGTCCGGCTGACCATGGCTTCTACTGTAACGACGTTTCCGACGCGGATCGGTGCGATAAAATCAACGGAGTCGGTCGAAGCCGTGACAACGGTGCATCTTGCCAATTTGGCCGCGGCGATCGATGCAGTATCATCAATATACGCCATCAGTTTTCCTCCGAACAGTGTGCCAAGATGGTTTGTGTCCGGCGGAAAAACATAACTGGTCTTTACTGTGCGGGTTTCCCGCATGTATTTCTTCGGTCTGTCTTCCAAATGACTCACTCCAATATGTCGGCGCCGTCAAACGCGATTCAAATTTCCTTTTACCATATAAAAATTATAGCAAAATCAGTCGGCATATACGAACGAAAAAAGGCTTTCATCCGGAATTTTTTCAAAAGAAAAATCAGGCCCGGCACCTCAACCTGATTTTTGCATGCTCATTTCTTTTTTTTCTCGTCTTCCACATAAGGATCTTTTTCGTTTCGGGGCAGATCCCCGAACGGCGTCATCGTACGGGTTTCATCCAATTCTTCTTCGTATTCTTTGTATTCCTCATTTGGATAGATTTCCACGTTTTTCCCGTTGATGTCATTGCCGGAAAAGTTTTCGAAATCTTCCACATAGCCGTCATGGTCATCCGATTCCGTATACATATCATTGTAACTGTCCGGCGGGGTTTCAAAATCGGAAGGGGACTCGGATGTGCCCCATTTTGCGACAGCCTGCCAGGCGTCTTCCGCGTCAAAAGCGACCGATTCATCTTTGCCTCCATCAAAAACGAATTTTCCCCACGGTGGATTCAGCACGTCTTCTTCAACCGGGCGGTGTCTTGGAATGGTCCGGTCCGGGGTGTGCTCTTTGCAGTACAGCGTGGACGGAAGGGTTTCAAGCCGCTCAAGCGGGATCTCTTTGCCGCATTCTTTGCATCTTCCGTAAGTGCCGTCCTCAATGGCTTTGAGGGCCGCTTTGATTTTTTCGACTTCATATTCAGCATGGTCATTTAAGGCAATATCTTTTTCCCGCTCAAACAGTTCAGTACCGGTATCGGCGGGATGATTATCGTAACTGGACAGTTCCCCGACAGAATCGTAAGGAGATGCCGTTCCCGTTTGGAAATGGCCGTTTTCCCCAAATTCCTCTTCAAATTCTTTCAGCTGCGCGGTTAAAATGGAACGGAAATGCGCCAGTTGTTCTTTTGTCAGCATATTCACCACTTCTTTCTTTAAAAAAGATGGGTTCAATCGTTTTAGAGTCTATTTACCACCGGGAAAAAGCCCGCAAACTTTTCTAAAACTAGTATGGATCAAAACACTGCTGTTCATGAAAAAAGTCTGCCCGTTTAAACAGACAGACTTTTTTAGCCTATTGTGCATCGATCATGCCGTTTTCAAGCAGACAGGCGTTTCTTTTCATACTGTCGGAACATCAGCACATACATCCCCGCGCTCATTACCGCAAGCACGGCCAGGATGGAAAACGTCCATTTATAGCCGATCCAACCGGCAAGCGGGATGGAAACAGGGGCAATCGTGCGCCCGATTGTATTGCGCAAGCTTGCGGCGGCAAAATATTGCGCGCGCATTTCAGGCGGGGAAAGCTTCGAAACAAAGTCCTGCTGGATTCCGGTCACAATCAGTTCGCCAAGCGAGAACAAAAGAATCGAGAAAATAAAGCCGATGCTTGAAATCCAGACGCCGAACAAATAAATCGAAACGGCATACAGGAGGGAGGAGAGGACAAACACATTCCGCTCCCGGTACCTCGTCACCCATTTCGTCGCCGCTACTGAAAAAAGCGCGACAATCAGCCCGTTTTCGGATAAAATAAAACCGTACAGCTGCTCGCCGGTAAAGTGGAGCAGATGGAGCAAATCTGCTTCAGGAATGGCCTGCTTCGTAAATACCGGCAAAATTAAATCAAGCTGCATATATGTTTGGGAAATCAGGATTCCGGCAAAAATAAACAACATAAATATTTTATCTTTGACAATCACCTGGTAGCTCTTGGCCTGTTCCATCAGCGTACTGTACCATTTTTTATGGACGCGCTGCTGCCCGCCTGCCCAAAGCGGTGCTGTTTCGCGCGTATATTTGACGAGCAGTGCGCCAAGCAGAAAACAGGAAAGAGCGGCAAAAACAAGCAGTTCAAAACGGTAATCCGCAAAAAATATCCCGCCGATTGCCGGGCCGATGACGACGGAAATGTTCATAGATGTATAAAAAACGGCAAACACATGGCTCCGGTTTTTCTCATCCACAACATCGGCAATCATTGCCTGGCTTGCCGGATAATAAAAAGAACCGAAAACGCCGGCAGCCGTAAAGCAAATAAAAGCTGTCACGGCGGAATGGAACCATGGCGAATTGGCAAATCCGAAAATGAAAAAAGACACGCCCTGCCCGATTGAGGCCACGACCATCATTTTCTTTCTGCCAAAGCGGTCGGCGTAGTATCCTCCGAGCAAATTGGCAATGACGGAAAAAACTTGTGAGGCAATCAGCAGGACACCCGCAAGCCCGGCCCCAAACGCCTCGGTGAAATAAATGGTCAGAAAGGGGAAAAACATCCAAAAGGTGATATTCATCAAGGATTCCCCAAGCAGGCGGACTTTTAAATTTTGATCCCAGTCACGTATTCTCATAAAAATTTCCTCATCTGTCCAGAATTGGTATCAACCCTATGATACCAGAAAAAGCGGGGAAAACAATGAAGAAAGTTACAGGACCGGGCAAGGCATTGAAAGGGGGATTGCCAGATGTACCGGATAAAACGAATTTATGAAGAGCCCGGCGGGGACGGCAAACGTGTGCTGGTCGACCGCCTCTGGCCGCGCGGCATATCAAAAGAAAAAGCGGCACTCGATGCCTGGATGAAGACAGTTGCGCCGACGGGTTCCCTCAGGAAAAAATTTAACCATAATCCGGCTTTTTTTGCTGAATTTGCCGCGCTTTATAAGGAAGAGCTGGACCGGCTGGAAGACAGAACGGAACTGGACCGGCTGATCGAATGGGGAAAGGCTGGAACGGTTACATTGCTCTACGCGGCAAAAGACGAAAAGCACAACCAGGCGGTGGTGTTAAAAGAATATCTCGAAGAACGGTCATAATCGAAAGGCGCCGCATACGCTGCGGCGCCTGTTATTACGGGTTGTGCATGCGGTTTTTAAACGCTTCGTGCGGAAATGTTTGCTCGTCGTCATAGTTGCTGTCTTTATGCTGCTTTTCGCCGGCCATCTGGTCTTTCGGAAAACGGCCCGGGTGGCCTTTTCTTTTGTGGCCAAACATTTCTCCGCGTCCCATCCTTGTTCCCCCTTCCTGCCTATAGCGTCCCTTAAACAGAAGGAAATATATGCCCGCATGCGGTATAATGGTAAAAAAGCGAAAGGGGTGCCGACCTTTGGATTTGATGAGAATGACAGAGGAGAAAATCCGGAGAGCGTATGAAGAAGGGCAATTTGAAAATCTGCCGGGATACGGAAAGCCGCTCCCGAAAGACCCGCTTTCCGGCGTGCCGGAAGATTTGCGGATGGCTTACCGAATTTTGCAGAACGCCGGTTTTTCCCCGGAAGAAGCCAATTTAAAGAAAGAACTGCTTTCCATTGAAGATTTAATCAAGCAGTCCGAAAATGAAATGGAAAAAGAAGGATTGCAAAAGAAACTGAGCGAGAAGCTGCTGGCGTACAACCAAATGCTTTCCAAAAAACGGATCAAAACACACAGCGCCATGTTTAAAAATTACCAGGATAAAATTGAAAAAAGGCTGTTTGATTAAGGGACGCCGCGAACAGAACCGGAAGTGGGGCCGGTTTCTGCGCAAGAAGCGGGAAGCCCGTTTAAAAAGCAGGTTTGGTGGCGTTCTGGAGCGTTACAGTGCGCCGTTAATTTGTAATTGCTTACTAAATCCAGGGGAACGGAAACCGGCTGCCCCTTTCACCGGGCGTTTAAAAACCGCATCATATTTTCCCGCTTTTTTACTACAAATTGCCGCCATCCATCCGATATAATGAAAGAAGACATTATGATATTCAGGTGAAAAAAATGGATAAATCATCAATTATCGGCGTAATTCTGGGTGTTGCGGCAATTGGTACCGGGATGGTGTTAAAAGGGGTAAGCCCGGCTGTCCTCGTTAACCCGGCTGCCCTTTTAATTATACTGGCTGGAACGGCTGCGACCGTCATTATCGGTTTCCCAATGAGTGAATTGAAAAAAATTCCCAAACTGTTGAAGATTATATTTACGGAACAACAACTGATGAGCACGGAAGAAATGATCCGCTTTTTTTCCGACTGGGCCCAGACTGCCCGGAGAGAAGGGCTGCTGGCACTTGAAGCAAGGCTGGACGAGGTCGATGACGCTTTTTTGAAAAACGGCCTGAGCCTTGCGATTGACGGGCAGAGTGCCGAATATATCCGCGATGTGCTGAGCGAAGAGATCGAGGCAATGGAAGAAAGGCATCAGATGGGGGCTGCCATTTTTTCCCAGGCGGGCACATATGCCCCGACACTCGGGGTGCTCGGTGCCGTATTGGGGCTGATCGCCGCTCTCGGAAATATGTCGGATACAGAAGTGCTCGGGCATGCCATTTCTGCCGCATTCGTGGCCACATTGCTCGGGATTTTTACCGGCTACGTATTGTGGCATCCGTTTGCCAATAAATTAAAACGGAAGTCCAAAAACGAAGCAAAAAACAAGGAAATTATGCTGGAAGGGATTCTCTCCATCCTGGCAGGCGAATCCCCGCGCGTGATCGAACAGAAACTGGCGTCTTATTTGCCGAATGAAGAACGGATCAAACTGATGGAAGAGATTACAGAAGGCAGCGTGGCAACAAATGAGTAAAAAGCGGAAGAAAAGACAAGAAGAAGAGGGAAACAGCGAGGCATGGCTCCTGCCTTATTCCGACCTTTTAACATTGCTCCTTGCCCTGTTTATCGTCCTGTTCGCAATGAGTTCCATCGACGCCCAGAAATTCCAAAAATTTTCTAAAGTCTTAAACGGCGTGTTTGTCGGCGGGACGAGCTTTTTCGATTATACGAAGCAGACATCCGGGGATGATAACGGCACATCCGACACAGAAAAATTTCTCGAGCAAAAGAAAAATGATGCACAAAAAAACGGGGACAGCACAACGAATGGTTCAAAAAGCAACAGCACAACAGATACATCAAATGGGCAAGGGGATGCCCAATTAAAAGAAACCCAGCAAAGAATCAACACGTACATAGCGCACAATAAATTGGAAGGAAAGTTTAAAACGTCTTTGACAGGCGAAGGGCTTTTGATTACGATCCGCGACAATGTCCTGTTTGATTCGGGAAAAGCGGAGGTCCGGAAAGAAGATATCAAAACTGCCAAAGCCCTTTCCAATTTGCTCGTGATGGACCCGCCAAGAAGCATTATCGTCAGCGGCCATACGGACAATGTGCCGATCCATAACTCTGTTTTCCAATCAAACTGGGACTTAAGCGTGATGCGCGCAACCAATTTTCTAAAGATCATTTTAGAAAATAAAAATTTAAATCCAAAATATTTTTCGGCAAAAGGATATGGGGAATACCATCCGATTGCATCGAATGATACGCAAGGCGGCCGGGCAAAAAACCGGCGGGTGGAAGTGCTCATTCTCCCGAAAAATGAGAAAGGAAACGGCCGGTAAAACCGGGAAAAAAGCGTCCCGGATCCGCATTTTCCAATCGTTCGATGATTCCGTGAAGCAGACTATTTGTTTGAAACCGCACAAACGAGGTAAAATATAAACGTCCCAAAGATTAGAAAAGGAGATGGTTCGATTGGCTAAAAAGATCGCTGTACTTGTCACCAATGAAGTGGAAGATTCTGAGTACACCGAACCGGTGAAAGCATATAAGGAAGCCGGCCATGAAATTGTCAATATTGAAATGGAAGCCGGAAAAATGGTAAAAGGGAAACACGGCACCGAAATCCATATCGACAAAGGCATCGATGATGTCAGCGTGGATGATTTTGATGCCCTCCTGATTCCGGGCGGCTTTTCTCCGGACCAGCTCCGCGCCGACGATCGCTTTGTCCAATTTGTAAAACAATTTATGGATTCGAAAAAACCGGTGTTTGCAATTTGCCACGGCCCGCAGCTTTTGATTACGGCAAAAGCATTGGAAGGCCGGGCTGCCACAGGTTACAAATCGATCCGTGTTGACATGGAATATGCCGGCGCGAACTTCCGCGACGAAGAAGTTGTCGTATGCCAGAACCAGCTCGTCACAAGCCGTACGCCGGATGACATCCCTGCATTTAACAGGGAATCGCTGAAAATCCTGAACGGATGAGCTTTTAAGTGAAAAAAACTGCTGCCTCTTTCCGGGCAGCAGTTTTTTTACTTTGCGC
Source organism: Weizmannia sp. FSL W8-0676 (assembly GCF_038593015.1). Lineage (NCBI taxonomy): Bacteria > Bacillati > Bacillota > Bacilli > Caryophanales > Bacillaceae > Heyndrickxia > Weizmannia sp. FSL W8-0676. The sequence goes on along the minus strand of NZ_CP151954.1, from coordinate 2,605,386 downwards.
ACAATGCAAATTAGGGATATGATAAATGGAGCGGGGAAACAGAAAATGAACCTTTACATAGAATAATGTTGCCATAACGAAAGGAAGTCGGACGATGATTACACTGAAATCACAAAGAGAAATTGACATGATGAAAAAAGCAGGCAAACTGCTTGCCGATACGCATAAGCAAATCGCAAAAATGATCAAGCCAGGGATTACAACATGGGAAATTGAGGAATTTGTCGACCAATATTTAAGAGAGCACGGGGCAACCCCTGAACAAAAAGGGTACCAGGGCTACCAGTATGCGACATGCGCAAGCATCAATGATGAAATTTGCCACGGGTTTCCACGGAAAACGCCGTTAAAAGAAGGGGATATCGTCACGATTGATATGGTTGTCAACCTGAACGGCGCGCTGGCTGATTCCGCCTGGAGTTATCCGGTCGGAAAAGTTAGTGGAGAGACGAAAAAACTGCTTGAGGTTACAAAAGAGGCGCTTTATAAAGGAATTGAACAGGCCAAACCGGGCAACCGGATCGGCGACATCGGCCATGCGATTCAAACTTATGTGGAAGCACAGGGATTCTCGGTTGTCCGTAATTTTATCGGCCATGGCATCGGCCCGACGATCCATGAAAAACCGGAAGTGCCGCACTACGGGCTGCCGCATAAAGGGCCGCGCATTAAAGAAGGCATGGTGTTCACGATCGAGCCGATGGTCAATATCGGCAGCTACGAAACGAAGATGGACGACAACGGCTGGACTGCCCGGACAAGGGACGGATCCCTTTCCGCCCAATATGAACATACCATTGCAGTTACAAAAGACGGCATTGTGATCATTACGGATCAGGAAGATTAATGCTGCACTGAACCCGGATCCGGCTGGAGTGCTGCACAGCGCCGGAAACCTAAAAAAGCTGGGAGGAATAAAGGCTCCCAGCTTTTTTACATTCCGAAACCGGCCGGCATTAATCTTTTTTCAGGCTGCCGAGCTCTTCCACGATGGCTTGCATTTCATTCGGGCTGAATGTATTTTTTTTCATCACCATTTCGTACAAATCAAACAAATCATCATAATGGTCAATGCTAAACTGGGACGACTGCAGTGCCGCCGTATTGACCATTTTTAATTTCGCTGTGATTGCTTGCACCATATAAGCCATATTTTGCGCTGTTTTTTCTGAAAGATCCAACATTTTCACCCTTTTCGTGTTTTTCATGTTTTTATTATACCGCATGGCGTGCCATCCGGAAACGTTTCATACGGAACAGAGAGGGAAATATAATGGTAAACCGGACGGACAGAGGGTGATGAAAATTGGATAAAATTGCACTCCAGGCAGAAAAAAAACGTTCAACCATTGCGGCTTTGTTAGAGAACTCAAAACGGAACGATATTACCGGGATGGCTGCACAGTTATCCTACTTTTTTCTTTTATCTCTATTTCCGCTATTGATTTTTTTGTTTACCTTGCTTCCTTATTTGCCGATTAAACCGGATGATGTGTTGAATATGGTCAGGCATTTTGCGCCAAGCCAGTCGTTTAAGCTAATCGAAACCACCTTGAAAGAAGTGCTGACCAACCGGCACGGCGGCCTGCTTTCTTTTGGGATGATCGCGACTTTGTGGTCCGCTTCCAACGGGATGAACGCGGTCATTAAAGCATTAAACCGGGCTTATAAAGTAGAGGAATCACGCCCGCCTGTCATGCAGCGGCTCATGTCGGTGATACTGACGCTCGGGATGATCATCGTGTTTATAGCTGTTATTTTAATTCCTGTTTTCGGTGAGCAACTCATCCATTATGTGTTTTCTTACTTCGGGCTGCCGAATGATTTGAAAAATATGATCAATATTTTAAGATGGATGCTCACGCCGGTCCTGCTGTTCATTGTGTTTGCCTTGTTGTACTTTTTTGCGCCGAATGAAAAATTCGGCTGCCTGACGGTTGTCCCCGGAGCCATTTTTGCAACAGTCGGCTGGATTGTGGCGTCACTCGCTTTATCGTTTTATGTCAGCCATTTCGGGAATTATAATGCCACATACGGAAGCCTCGGCGGGATGATCATCATGATGCTTTGGTTTTATATTAGCGGCATCATCCTCATTTTTGGCGGTGAACTGAATGCAGTTTTAAATGATAAGCACAAAAATTGCTAATTTGGATAACTGCTTTTAAGCGCATATTAAAAAAACGGCAAGTTGCCGTGCCATCTTAATGAAGAAACGAAGCATTCTGAGTGAAGAAGGGCGTTCCAAATTCCGCCTGTTTTACGAGTGAAGACAGGCGGACAAATAGGGAAAGCAGTCTAAATTTCGCGCGCTCTTAACGGAGAGATCTCCCGGGTTAAGATCGCGGCCGGTTTTTCCGGTAAATCTTATCCCCGGCAACCCAGGCAGCCGATTTTGGCGGACAAAAGGCAAAGTTACCGGGTCTTCAAAACGTGCACGGCAGCACGCAGCCGTTAGGAGTGCCGGGGGACGGGGGCGGTCGTTTTTTTGAAACGGAAAATCAAAACGGACAAAACAAACAATATCATGCAAATCAGCAGGAAAAATACAGCCCCATTTGTATATTTAATGATCACGCCACAAAGATACGGGCCGGCCATGCTGCCAAAGCTGTACAGAATGCCGCACATGATGTTGCCGGCGGGAAGGAGCGGCCGCGGCAGCAGATCGGACAGGTAACTGATCCCGAGAGAAAACGTCGAGCCGACGGCCATACCGGCAACGAAAAAGCAAGCAAACAGCGCGATGACGTTTGATTTGCTAAAAGCAGCCCCCGCAAAACAGGCGCAGCCGATCAAAAGGACCGCAATCAACACTTTTCGCCTTCCGAGCCGGTCGCTTAACATGCCGAGCGGAAGCTGAAAAACGATGCTTCCGATCGAGAAGGCAGGGATAATCATGGAAACAGCATCGACATTTATTCCGTTTCTTAATGCATAAACCGGGAAACTGCTGTTTAAAGACGATTCCATGAATCCGTAACCGAGCGGCGGGAGCAATGCAACCCACGCCAGTTTCCAGACCTTACCAAAGCGCTGAAATGTGGCCAGAAAAGAAACATTTTCCAAATCTGCTTCCGGGTGCTCATTTTTTAAAAGAAAAACGGCCAGCCAGAAACAAAGGCTGATGATGGAGCAGGCAATAAAGGGAAGGCGCTCATCCACATTTACAAGCCTTGTCATATACGGCCCGACGGCAAATCCAAGGCTGAAAAAAAGCCCGTATAACGCAATGTTCCGCCCGAGCTGCCCTTTCCGGGAGAAAGACGTGATCCATGTCTGCGCCGAAAAATTCAGCATATGGTCTCCAATGCCGATGAAAAGGCGCAAAACAAACCAAAACCATAACGATTTCCAGGCCGGAAATAAAAGCAGTGAGGCAAATACGGTCAGCCCGCCTGTTAAAATAAGCGGCTTATATCCGAATTTCCGCAGCGGCGCTTCCATGAGCGGGGATGCAAATAAAACGCCGATATACAGGCCGGTTGCATTCAGCCCGTTCAATGATGCATCAATTCCATCTTTTTCAAAAATAATGGAAATCAGCGGCAAAAGCATGCCCTGTGTAAATCCGGAAACAGAAGTCATCAATACCAAAATCCAAAAACGCATATTTTCATAACGATTCATTGCTCTCACCCGGCTTGTTCTCGTTGTGCATTCGCTCTCTATAGCATAATCAGATCAGAAAAATTTGGCAAGCCAACCGTTTTTTTTGTAAAATTTTATAGAAAGCAGATAAGGAGGATGGCCATGAATAAAATGTTTGCCATTATGGTGATGATCGGGGTTCCCGTCTCGGTTGCAGGAGCACTTTTGCACTGGCCGAACGTTTTGATGTTTGCCGTTTACTGCCTGACCATCATTGCGCTGGCCAGTTTTATGGGCCGGGCAACCGAAAGTCTCGCGATTATAGCGGGTCCGCGGATCGGCGGCTTGTTAAATGCCACATTCGGAAATGCGGTGGAATTGATTATTTCATTGTTTTCCCTTGCGGCCGGGCTGCACCAGGTCGTGCTTGCTTCTTTGACAGGCTCTGTGCTCGGGAACTTGCTGCTTGTTGCTGGCATGTCGTTTTTTTGGGGGGGCCTCAAATACAAGCGCCAGAAATTTAACGTGTATGATGCGCGGCATAACTCAGGCCTTTTGATTTTCGCGATTTTTGTCGCATTTGTGATTCCTGAAATTTTTTCCATGAATATGTCAGAAGGGAAGACGGTCAGCCTCAGCATTGGCATTTCCATTATTTTAATCCTGCTTTACTTGTTTGCCCTGTTTTTTAAACTGGTGACACACCGCGGGATCTATCAGGACAGGGAAGCACGGGCCCAGCAGAAAGAAGAACATGAAGCGCCGGAATGGTCAAAGGGGAAATCGATCTTTGTGCTTGCCTTTGCGACGCTTGCAGTGGCCTATATTTCGGAAAATCTCGTACATACTTTTGAGTCCGTTGCAAAAAGTTTCGGATGGAGCGAAATGTTTATCGGGATTATCATCGTTGCCATTGTCGGAAATGCCGCTGAACATGCTTCGGCCATTTTAATGGCGGTAAAAAATAAAATGGATATTGCGGTTGAAATTGCATTCGGCTCCACGCTCCAGGTGTCCATGTTTGTCGTCCCCGTCCTGGTGCTCGCATCTTTGTTTTTTGAAAAAGCCATGCCGCTTGTCTTTTCCATACCGGAGCTGGTCTCGATGATCGCTTCGGTCATGCTTACGATCATTTTAGCAAATGACGGGGAAACAAACTGGTTTGAAGGTGCCACCATGCTGGCAGCCTACATTATCATGGGGATCGGTTTTTACTTGCTGTAATTCCGGAATCGGTATCCATCATAGCCGGAAAAAATGCGTGCGATCCATTAACGGGATATAGGAAAATCGGGTTGCAGTAACGCCGGAAGCTTATGTCCATTATAAATGGAAGCAATATGTGTGATACTTTGACAAATACTGGTGAAGCTCATGCATCGAGATAAAAGGAACACGGGGTATCTGCAATAACGCCGGAAACTTGCGGCCCGTTATAAACGGGAGTCCAGCGGTGAACCGGAGTTTTTTCAGTAACGCCGGAAGATATTGCCGTGTGAAGCGCAAAATACGCTGGCACATCGCGGCGGAGTGCCGTGATGCATGTGGTATAAAGGAGCCGGGTTTTATTTGCATGGAACGGATATTTTAATCCGGGCAGGAAAAAATAACGGTACGTTCGTAACCTCTTGTGAAAGGAGACAACATCAATGAAATGGATGCGGACGATCCTGATTTTCCTGCTTGCCGTACTTTTTGCTGTGCCGGCAGGGGAAGCAAAGCCGGCAGATAAACAGGTGCAAATTCCACAGTCGGTCCTAAACATTACAAAAGAAAATACGTATCCGAACTCGTCGCAGGATCTGCCTTACTTGCAGCCGAGCAAGTTTACCGAAACTTTGCTGAAAACATCTAATGTCAGAATTGAAAACCCGAATCTCGTGCGGATGTTGAATGAAACAAGCGTGAACCGTTCGTTTTTATCGCTCGGCTTGCGCGCGAAAATTTATCTGGGCGAATGGCCGCTGAATTATGAATCCAGCGAAACGTCGCCAAACTGGCAATACCAAAAAATCAATACGAACTACTTTGATAACCGCGGCGGCGATGCCAATTATAAAATGCACTATGTCCAGGAAGCGCAAAAGATCGTGCGCGGCGGCCTGACTGCCAGGATTCCGCAAGCGGACGATGTAAAGAAAATGATGCTGTTAAAAGCAATGGAAAACTCGAAGCTGCCGCTTTCCTTTGACACGATTATCGGAGCCGGCACGAAAAAAGGCCATGAATACAATGTCCCGGCAAAACGGCTCGGCTATTTGTATGCTTATGCCCCGGCCGTGAACGAAAAAGGAAAAGTGACATACGGCGAAGTGTACCTTGTCCTTAAAGGGACGAAACGGGAAATTTTGGTGAAAAACGTCACTTCCCACGGCATTGGCGCCTGGATTCCGATTCAGGACTATGTTTCGTTCGGCTTTTCCGTGAGCGAACAGCCGAAATAAGGAAGTTTATTGGGCAGGTTCGCCGGCTTCTGAGGAGGCCTGTCTCACGCTAATAAAGAAAAAGCTGTCTGAACGGCAGCTTTTTTCTGTGCCGAAAATGGGGTATACTATAATAAGAAAGAAGTACGTGAGGAGGATTTTTTTGGGGAAAGCGGTATATGACAAGGACCAGCAACTTACTTATTTAATGGAACGGCTGAATATCTTTTTGGAGGTTCTGGATTCGATTGATCCGGAAGCGGCAGGCCTTGAAGATATTGACCGGCTTATTCAAATGATCGATGAAATCGAAATGAAAATGGACCAATTCAAAAAGCGCAAACCGGCCCCTTCTTTGTAAAGGCCGGTTTTTTATCTGGCATCGGGGGACGACTGCTGTTTTGGAACGATATTGCCCTGTTTTCCTGCACGAACAGATACTGCCAGCATTTCCGGCTGCAGAAATGAGAAAGATAAGGAAAACAACAAAAAGGAGTTTGGTTATGAGAAAAGTTTTTGCAACACTTTTTGCAGTCTTCCTGTTTTTTTCAATATGCCCGCAGCGAGATGCTTTTGCCCTTTCCAACGCCCCGATCAACTGGGGATTTAACAAAGGCAAAAACGGGCAGCAGGCGGATGCCGGCGCCGCTTATAACGCTCTTTTGCAAAAATACGGCGGCATTTACAAGGGCAATCCGAATGACAAGTATGTGTATTTGACGTTTGACAATGGATACGAGAATGGGTATACCCCGAAAATACTCGATGTTCTGAAGAAAGAAAAAGTCCCTGCCATCTTTTTCGTCACCGGCCACTATTTAAAATCACAGCCGGATCTTGTGAAACGGATGGTGAAAGAAGGCCATATCATTGGCAACCACTCATGGAGCCATCCGGACATGACACAGATTTCCGATGCACAAGTACGTGAAGAGTTGGAAAAAGTGAAAGCAGAAACCGCCCGCCTTACCGGCCAGAAAGAAATGAAATATTTGCGCCCGGCCCGCGGCATCCTGAGCGAACGGACGCTGAAACTGGGCAATGAAGAAGGCTACACCCATGTCCTTTGGTCACTGGCTTACCTCGACTGGGATGTGAACCGCCAGCGCGGCACACAATTTGCCTATGACAGCATCATGTCACAAATCCACCCTGGGGCCATTATTTTGCTCCATACTGTGTCAAAAGACAATGCCAACGCATTGGAACGCGTGATCAAAGACTTGAAAAAACAAGGCTACAAATTCAAAAGCATGGATGAGTTTATGAAAACCGAAAAATTGAAAAAGTAACCAAAGAGGGCTGCCTGAAAAGTGGGCAGCTCTGTTTTTCTTGCCGGAACAGGCTGGTTTCTTGCCAGAAGGAAAAGGGCTTGCCGGGTTGGGTTGAACGAATTGGAAACAATTGTGCCGGCTGATCTTCATTCTTCTGCTGGCCGCGTTCACTGCAGCATGGGCGTCTATTCTGAAATATGCGCCGGTTGATTTTTATTTTTCCGCTGGTGCTGCTTTCACAGCGGCATGGGCGTCTAATTAGACAAATGCTCGCGCGGGTCTGTTGCAATTGTCTAATTGGCAGCTTTATTAGACAAATAGCCGGGCGGATCACCTGCGTTTGTCCAATTGGAAACGCTAATTAAACAAATGAGCATGCACCCCTCCTGCAATTGTCTAATTGGCAGAGCTCTAACTGGACAAGTGCTCGAGCAGCCCTTCCGCTTTTGTCTAATTAAAAAGGCTAATTAGACAAATAGTCGTGCAGCTCACCTGCGTTTGTCCAAATAAAAATTCTGATTAGACAAGTAACAGGCCGGGTCTCTTTATCTTGCGTTGTTTTTCATGCGCGTTGAATCGGCAATGAAAAGGGCGAGCGCTTGTGCTATAATACTTAAAAACGAATTGAGAGGACGCCATGTGGGAGAAAATCGTTAAAATCAATGGCCCGTACAATTTTGACCGTGCGCTCGAAAGATTAAGCCTCGACCCGTTGCATGCGCTGGATCCGCTTAGACGGACAGTGAAAATCCCGATATACGGCAAACATCCGGAAACAGCGGCTATCACTGCAACCGGCACGACGGAGGCACCTGCATTTCTCATCAAAGGCGAAAATCCGGATACCGCTGAAATCGTTGAGAAGCGGATTTTTCACCTTTTTCAGTGGGAGAAAGACCTCGCAGGCATCACAAACCATTTTACCGGCACCGCCCTTGAACCGCTTTTTAAAGAACACCGCGGTACACCGTTTGTGCTCGACTTTTCGCCATATGCCTGCCTGGTCAAATGCATCATCCACCAGCAGCTCAATATGAAATTTGCCCATACGCTGACAGAGCGTTTCGTGTACCATTTTGGTTTTCAAAAAGACGGTGTCTGGTTTTATCCGTTTCCTGAAAAAACGGCTGCATTGCAAGTCGCAGATTTACGCGCCCTGCAGTTTAGCGAGCGGAAAGCAGAGTATGTAATCGGGCTTTCCAAATTGGTGGCATCAGGCGAACTGGATCTGGCGGCACTTGAGAAGGAACCGGATGAGGAAATTTTAAAAACGCTCGTGAAAATCCGCGGCATCGGCCCGTGGACCGTGCAAAATTTTCTCATGTTCGGGCTCGGCCGCCTGAATCATTTTCCAAAAGCTGACATCGGCATACAGAAGGCATTGAAAAGACTTTTCCAGCTTGAGAAAAAACCTACTTATGAAGAAATGGACGCTTACGCAAAAGACTGGGAGCCTTATTTGAGTTATGCCTCCTTGTACTTATGGCGCAGCATCGAATAGAAGGACGGATTTTATGCAAAAAGAAGCCATCATTAAACCAAAACAGCAATTTCCTTTGACGATCAAACGGCTCGGCATCAACGGGGAAGGGGTCGGCTATTTTAAGCGGACGGTCGTTTTCGTGCCAGGTGCACTGCCGGGCGAAGAGGTGGTCGTTGAAGCAAAACGGATACACCCGAAATACGTGGAGGGCATTGCCAAAAAGGTGCGAAAACGCTCGCCCCACCGGGTAAAACCCCCGTGCCCGGTTTACGAGCAGTGCGGCGGCTGCCAGCTCCAGCACCTTGCGTACAAGCAGCAGCTTATCGAAAAACGCGACATTGTCATCCAGGCGCTTGAACGCCATACAAAGTTAAAAGTAGACGAACTCGATATCCGCCCGACGATTGGCATGGATAACCCGTGGATTTACCGGAACAAAAGCCAGTTCCAGCTCGGCGAAGACCATGGGAAAATTATTTCCGGCCTCTACAGCCTCGATTCCCACCGGCTGATCAACGTGCCGGAATGCATTGTCCAGCATCCGCTGACAAACAAAGTGACACAAGTGGTGACACAAATTTTAAATGATTTTCATGTCCCGGTGTATAATGAAAAAACCGGGAAAGGCATCGTGCGGACAATTGTCACAAGGGTCGGCACCCAGACCGGCCAGGCCCAGGTTGTGCTGATTACGGCCAGGCGGGAGCTGCCACGCAAAGATGTCATCCTTTCTGAGATCAAAAAGCGCCTGCCGGAAGTCGTATCGGTTGCGCAAAATGTGAACGCCAAAAAAACGTCGGTTATTTTCGGCGACGAAACGATTCATTTATCCGGAAAAGAAATCATTGAAGAACGGCTCGAAGAATTCACATACGAACTCTCCGCCCGCGCCTTTTTCCAGCTGAACCCGATCCAGACTTTGAAGCTTTACAATGAAGTGAAAAACGCCGCTGCGTTGACCGGCAAGGAGAAAATTGCGGATGCTTACTGCGGTGTCGGCACCATTGGCTTGTGGCTCGCGGACGGCGCATCTGAAATCCGTGGCATGGATGTGATTCCGGAAGCGATTGAAGATGCCAGAAAAAACGCCGCCGCCCACAACATCCCGAACGCCCATTACTTTGCCGGCAAAGCAGAAACCCTCCTGCCGAAATGGCTGGACCAAGGCTGGCGCCCGGACGTTGTCATCGTCGACCCGCCGCGTTCGGGCTGTGACGAAGCCCTCTTACGGACAATTTTGAAGGTAAAGCCGAAAAAATTTGTCTACGTGTCGTGCAACCCTTCCACTTTGGCGAAGGACTTGCACATATTGAGCAAGGCTTATGACGTAGCGTACATGCAGCCTGTGGATATGTTCCCGCAAACGGCGCATGTGGAGTGTGTGGCGAATCTGGAGCTGAAATTGTGACCGCCAATTAAACATTTACGACACATCATAAACTTTTAGCCAACAGGCCCTGTTTTCGGGATCACTAAGATTCCCGAGTTCAGGGCTTTTTTCTGTCCAGCCGCTATCATTCCTGCATTATCTCGATGTTTTTTTCTCCGTTCCCCCTCCTATTTTTTACTTAGTTTTTATCTTGACAAACAAAATAATCCGGCATATCATTTAGTTTGTCAAAGTAAATAAAAACTAAATAAATAATTTTGGAGGTTTTAAAATGAAAAAAGATGAAATTCTGGATAAATTATTGGAAATTACGCACCAGCCATTTCTCATCTTTGTAAATGCAGTAGAAGAAAAAACAGATAATGCTTTTGAAACGCTGAAGCTGTTGACAGCGGAAGAAAATGTGACAGCGGGCCGCATTTCTGAAGTGCTTGATATTAAGCCGTCAAGTGTAACGCAAATTATCAAGAAACTTGAAGAAGCCGGCACTGCTCGGCGTGAAAAATCCGAACAAGATTCCCGTGTAACGATTGTAAAAATCACGGATAAAGGCCGTGAAAGCTTAAAAGAGCGCAGTTCAATTTCAACTACACTAAAAGATGTCCTCTTCCAGGGGTTTGCAGAGGATGAGCTTGAAATGTTGGATCAATATCTTGAACGCATGGTTTCCAATATTTCAAGCGAAGCATTTCATGATAAGCTCCACGAAGTCTTCAGCAATGATAAACGCTGGGAACTTTTTGGGAAAATGAGTGCCCGTTTCGGCCGTGCACGGGAACAAATGCTAGAGCGCAGCGGGTTTGGCGGCTTCGGCGGCCGCGGATTCATGGGCGGCGGATTCGATGGCTGGAAGAAAGGACGTAAAAGATAATGGAAAGTGGATTCAATGGTTCAGTCCGTAAAGATCAAACCAAATTTTCAATTGGACAATTTATGAAACTCATCAAAACGACGCAACCGAAATATCTTTTGCTGGCGATGGGTGTCTTACTGCTGGTTGTTTCATCCGGTGTACAAATTTATGTGCCGAAATTAGCATCATCCCTTGTCAATCATTTTTCAAAAGGCATTGACTATGGGTTGTTAGGGAAAGTCGTCGCACTATTTGTCATCTCAGCCATTGTTTCTGCAATTGGCGGAACGGTTCTGGGGATTTTTGGAGAAAATGTAATCCAAAACTTACGGAAAAGCTTGTGGCAGAAGTTAACCACCTTGAAAGTGAGCTACTTCGATACTGTTAAAGCTGGTGAAATTTCAAGCCGTCTGGTAAACGATACTGCACAAGTCAAACAGTTGCTGGCTGTGACTTTCCCGCAGACACTCGCGAGCATCATTACTGTCATCGGGACAGTATATATGATGTTCAAGATGGATTGGCACATGACGGCCGCTATGGTTGTAGCTGTTCCAATCGTCGTCATCTTGATGATGCCGATCATGGCCTTTGGTACAAAAATCGGGCATATCCGCCAAGAGGCGATGGCCCAATTTAACGGGATTTCAAGTGAAACATTAAGTGAAATCCGGTTGGTAAAAACTTCGAACGCAGAAAAACAAGCGCAAGTTCGTGCCAATAATGAAATAAACAAACTGTTTAAAGTTGGAAAAAAAGAAGCTGTCTTTGATGCAACAATGCAACCCATCATGATGATGGTATTTATGAGTATGGTCTTTGGGCTTCTTGCTTATGGGATGCACCGTATTGCAATTGGTGAAATGCAAATCGGGATTTTAATGAGCTTTCTGATGTATTTGTTTAACTTGATTGGGGCCGTGCCGGTCATTGCAACCTTATTTTCAGAAATGGCAAAGGCTGCGGGTTCAACGCGCCGTGTACAAGAATTGCTTGCTGAAAAGCCAGAAGATTTTACGAAGGGCATTGAATTGGATTTGGCTGGCAAAACTTTATCAGTGGAACATGTGGACTTTGCCTACGAAGATGCGCCGGATGAACCCATCCTGAAAGATGTATCATTTACGGCAAAACCAAATGAAGTCATTGCTTTTGCAGGCCCTTCCGGCGGCGGCAAATCGACGATCTTTAGTTTGCTTGAACGTTTCTATGCACCAACAAGCGGATCAATCAAATTTGGGGATACGGATATTGAAGAGATCAATTTAACAAATTACCGCAGCCAAATCGGATACGTTTCACAAGATTCTGCGATTATGGCCGGGACAATCCGCGACAATTTGACGTATGGATTAGACGGTACATATACGGATGAACAACTTTGGAACGTTTTAGATTTAGCCTTTGCACGCAAATTTGTCGAAGAAATGCCTGACAAACTTAACACAGAGGTAGGGGAACGCGGGGTGAAAATCTCCGGCGGCCAGCGCCAGCGTATTGCCATTGCCCGGGCCTTTTTGCGCAATCCCAAGATTTTAATGTTGGATGAAGCAACTGCGAGTCTTGATAGTGAGTCAGAGATGAAAGTCCAGGAAGCCTTAACCAACTTGATGAAAGGCCGCACGACTTTAGTCATCGCCCACCGCCTGGCAACCATTGTGGACAGCGACAAGATTTACTTTATCGAAAAAGGCCGGGTCACAGGATCAGGTACACATGATGAATTGGTACGTACGCATGAAACGTATGCAAAATACGTGGCTGAACAATTTAAGGTAGACACACCGGCTATGTAAAGAAGTATTCACGATACAGTGTAACCTGAATCCGTGACGAAAATATAACAAACGCCGTTAATAGGTAGATTCCCAAGAGTAAGGATATAGTGGTGTCCGACTATTCGATAAATGCACTTTTAGTGATTCAGTATGTAAAAATTTCCCTAGATCACCTGAATGTGGAATGAATTTAATTTGTCTGATATACCAATTATACTAAATTTTATGCGATTTGTTTGCCTTTAAGCGGAAATTTCGTCACGGATTCAGGTGATCATACTATTTGGTTGGCTCATTTTCCAACCAATTGGATGGAGACCAAATGGCTTCTTCCCGGTAAGATAATAAGAAAAAACAGGGAGAGATCATCGTGTCAGCAGCGTTTGTTCACGGGTTTATTTTAGCTTTGGGGCTTATCTTGCCGCTCGGGGGGCAAAATGTATTTGTCTTTAACCAAGGGGCCGTCCAGCCTTCCTTTTTGAAAGCATTGCCTGCCATTATTACCGCCTCTGTTTGCGATATGGTTTTAATTGCTTTGGCTGTTTTTGGTGTTTCTGTTGTTGTATTGGAATTTGTTTGGCTAAAAGCAGTATTTATGTCCGCGGGGATTTGCTTTCTAGTTTATATGGGCATTGCGACATGGAGGAGCAAACCGGCAGTTCAAAATGGAGACGGCTTATTCAATGCGAAAAAACAAATCCTTTTTGCCGCATCGGTTTCCTTATTGAATCCTCATGCGATATTGGATACCATCGGGGTAATTGGAACAAGTTCTTTAAACTATGTAGGGGTGGAAAAAGCGGCTTTCTCCATTGCCTGTATGCTTGTTTCGTGGATCTGGTTCACAGGATTGGCGATTGCAGGAAGAGGGATTGGGAGATTAGGCCAGTCAGGGAGATTTTTACGCTTCATAAACAAAGTTTCTGCAGTCATCATGTGGGGGATGGCGGTTTATATTGTTCAATCATTGGTTTAAGGCGGCGTTGCTGTAAAACGGCATGGTTTTTTCCATCCCCAGGTGTGGCTTTCACGATCGCCCGCTTTGATTTGACAACATTCAAAATAATATCCCGTTTGATAAAAAGGACCGAGCCATGTTATAAGTGTAAAAGAGGTTAAAATTTTTTTGTGTTGGACGTTTGGCCCGGTACCAGACAGGGGAGGTTATGATTTTTATTATGAAAGAAAATTTTTGGCGCGATTTACCACGGCCATTTTTTATACTGGCACCCATGGAAGATGTGACGGACGTTGTTTTTCGCCATGTTGTAAGTAAAGCGGGCAGGCCGGATGTGTTTTTTACAGAGTTTACAAACACGGAAAGTTATTGCCATCCCGAGGGGAACCAAAGTGTGCGCGGCCGCTTGGCGTTTACGGCGGATGAGCAGCCGATTGTGGCCCATATATGGGGGGACAAGCCCGAATATTTCCGACAAATGAGCATGGGCATGGAAAAACTCGGGTTCAGCGGTGTGGATATCAATATGGGCTGCCCTGTGCCGAATGTAGCAACAAAGGGGAAGGGAAGCGGCCTGATCCGCCGTCCGGATGTTGCTGCTGAACTCATACAAGCCGCAAAAGCAGGCGGACTGCCTGTGAGTGTAAAGACGAGGCTTGGTTACACGTATGTGGATGAATGGCGGGACTGGCTTACGCACATATTGAAACAGGACATCGTGAACCTTTCCATCCATTTGCGTACAAGAAAGGAAATGAGCAAAGTGGACGCCCACTGGGAACTCATTCCGGAGATCAAAAAACTGCGTGATGAGGTGGCGCCGGATACCCTTTTGACCATTAATGGGGATATCCCTGACCGTCAAACCGGCCTTAGATTAGCCCGCCAGTACGGTGTCGACGGGATTATGATCGGGCGCGGCATTTTTAAAAATCCGTTTGCTTTTGAAAAAGAGCCGAAAGAGCACAACAGCAAGGAATTGCTTGATCTTTTAAGACTGCATCTGGATCTCTTTGACAAATATTCAACAGAACTGGAGCCGCGCCCGTTTCCACCGCTTCGCCGCTTTTTTAAGATCTATGTCAAAGGCTTCCGGGGAGCGAGCGAGTTGCGAAACCAACTAATGAGCACAGATTCAACAGATGAAGTGCGCACCTTGCTTGATCACTTTGAAACAAAACAGATGGAGGGGGAAACGGTATAGCATTCCCCCTGAATACCCCCGATACAAAAACAGCCCGGTTTTTATATCTTTTTCATCGCAATAGATGCGCGGCTGTGCCAAACGGCAGGAAAGCCCCGTAGGCCAATACACCCGGCTCTTTCCATCTGCCGCGGCACCCGCACCGGCATATGATTCAGCCGTTGAAACGGCTCCCGCAGAAAAGAAACCCATCGTTCCGGGTTTTCAGCCGTTTTGGCGGATCAGAAATCCCTGCTGCCCCTTATGCAGTTGAAATGCCTGAAACTTTTTCTGCTGCCGCCCGTATAAAAAAGTAACAATGATGAGGAGGGGAAAGTGCCATGTCTGAAAAAGGGTGCGTGAAGTGCGGGTCTAAGCATGCGGGGAAAAAAGAAGTGGCAATGACGGGGACAGGCCTGTCAAAATTATTTGATGTCCAGAACAACACGTTCATTGTCGTGTATTGCAAAAACTGCGGTTATTCGGAGTTCTATCATAAACAAACTTCCACCGCCTCTAATATTCTGGACTTATTCTTCGGGGGCTAAATCCGGGGAGGTGCTTATAATTGGAAACGAAGCTGATTATCATACGGGGAAACTCCGGAAGCGGAAAAACAACGATCGCCAAAAGGCTTCAAAGCCATTTAGGTTCTGGAACGCTTCTTGTTTCACAAGATACCGTCCGGCGTGAAATGTTAAAGGTGTCGGACAAAGATGGGAACCTCTCCGTTGAGCTCATTCGCCAAATTGCGGAATATGGAAAAGGAAAATGCAGATTTGTGATTGTCGAAGGCATTTTAAACAAAAACCGTTACGGGGAAATGTTGTCCCGTTTAATGAAATTCTACCATCCAAAGGCGTATATTTATTATTTTCGCTTAACGTTTTGGGAAACAGTCAGACGCCATAATATGCGTTTGAAAAAAACGGAATTCGGGGAAGAAGCTTTGCGTACCTGGTGGAATCCGAGAAACGAACTGGGGGTAAAGGGTGAAACCATGTTAACAAATGAAATGTCACAGGATGAAATCATAAAACTTATGGCCTATCAACTGGAAAATGATCTTTGATCCGGTATGAGCAATACGAATTTTTGTCTTGCCGGTATGAAGTGAAATGAAGAAAACATGTTTAAAGGTGATGGAATGTATTCAGATATAAATGAACCTCGACAAACATTATCCAAAGATGCAATAAAGGTTTGGATCATACGTGAGACGCTGGAGGCCGGAGCAGGGGTTGTGGTTCTCGCCGTGTTGCTTTATCTCGACCATCGCTTTGCCTGGCCGGCATGGATCGGCTGGATATTATACGGTTTACTCGTGTTGGATATAGGCAGTATGATCTGGTCATGGATAAGTTCGTATTTTCGCTATAAAAATTGGCGTTACGATGTGAACGAAGAATTTTTACAAATGAAATTGGGTGTGCTGAACGAAAAACATTCTTTGGTTCCGATGACCAAAATCCAATCGGTTGCAACCGAACAAGGCCCCATTTTAAAGAAATACAGGCTCTGTTCCGTGACTGTGGACACCATGGGGACGTCCCATACCATTCCGGCTCTGCCTAAAGAGGAGGCCATTGCGTTAAGAAACCGAATTGCGCGTTATGCAAAAATCAAGGAGGTGGAGGCGTGAAGAAAAAACGGTACCATCCCCTTTTGATCTTGTTTCGTATCGGTGATTTTGTAAAAAGCTATTTCATCCTTTTCATTATCTTATTTATCGTAAATGCCGGTTCCCATTCTCCCGTGCTTACATATGGCAGATATTTGTTTTTGCTCTTTTTTGCAATCGTGATGGTATATCATTTTTTGAAATGGTACACACATAAATATGCACTGGATGAAAGCGCCTTTCATCTGTATAGAGGCATATTCAACAAAACAGAACGAACGATTCCTTTTTCGAAAATCCAAAACATTAACCGCCATACATCCTTTTTTCACCGGATTTTTCATGTCACCTCTGTCAGCTTTGAAACCGGTATCTCCGGGGATGAAGCGGCCGTGTTATTTGAAGTGATTACCCGGAAAGAAGCGGAAAGAATCATTGACATCGTACAGAATGATAAGCGTAAAACGTTTGAACCGGATGCGGAAGAAAAGGAAAAGGAACGGGTGGTCCATTTTAAACCGACGAGAAAAGATACGTTAAAAGCAAGTTTTACATCTTTAAGCCCGCTTGCCGTCATTCCTATATTTTTTTCTTTTTATTCGAATGTGGACGATATTGTTGATATTGATAAAAAGGCGAGAGGGATGCTCTCTTATATAATCAGTTCCTGGTGGATTGTATCGGGTATTGTTCTTTTTGTGGCCCTTATTGCGGTGATTTTCGGCATGGCACGGACCTTTTTGAAGTATGGGAAATATGAAATCTCCTCTGATGATGAGCGGATTTATATTACCAAAGGGGTAATTGAAGAAACGTCTTTTTTTATCGAAAAGCATAAAGTGCAGGCTGTTGAAGTGGAACAGTCTTTGTTGAAACGGCTGCTCGGGCTGGCGGAAGTAAAGCTGACGAGTGCAGGAAGGCTTGACTTTGAAGGGGAGAAACTTGAATTAAACTCGCTGTATCCTTTTTTGCCGGTTAAAAGGGCGTACGAAATCATAAACGAGATATTGCCGGACTATGAAGTGGCACAGGAGATGAGGCAGCTTCCCAAGAAATCTTTATGGGTCCGGCTGCTTGCCCCGAGCTGGATTTGGATCATCGCCACAGTCGTGTTATATTTTTGGAAGCCAGAAATTTTCGGCTTGCGTGTTCCGTGGTGGCTTTTGTCCGCTTTTCTGTTCGTATCGATACTGGTCGCAAGATGGATCGGTTATTTACATACGAAATATGTATTGAATGACCGTTTTATTCAGTTACAATCGGGCATTTTTACGACTTCTTTGTTCCTTTCCAAGCGGGAAAAAGTGATTGAAGTGCGCGTTTCCCGGAACTTTTTTCAAAAATGGCTGGGCCTTGCCTCCATTGAAACGATGAATCGTGCAAAACCGATTCAATTTAACGGGGTAAAGGATGTCCCCACCGAATTTGCCTGGATGTTTTACAAATGGTATATGGGGCGGGGAAAGGAAGTTAAAGTGGAATGACTGTTTTGGCCTTCATATGATCACGGTTTTCATGCAGTCCCGGCACATGCCGGGAGTAGAGGAGGGATCTGATTGACGTTTATCCTTTGGACGGCCATTGTGATTTTATTCATCTTAAGTTTTGCAGGCATCATCTATCCTGTCATTCCATCTATTGTGATGCTGTGGGCCGGATTTGCAGTCTATCAGTTTTTCATTAATCCGCATGCATTGTCTGTCTGGTTTTGGATCAGCATGGTCATCTTAAGCATTGTCCTTATTGCGGCGGATATCATTGCAAACGGATATTTTGTAAAAAAATACGGCGGGTCCAAAATATCTGAAAGGGTTGCTGCGGTTGCAACGATTGTTGGCTCTTTTGTCATTCCGCCTTTTGGAATTATCCTTGTTCCGTTTGTTTGTGTATGTATAACGGAGATCCTGATGACGAAAAATCCCGTCCAGGCTGTAAAAGTGGGCGTTGCCACGATCATTGGGTTTCTTAACAGCAGTATCGCCAAAGCATTCATACAGATCGTCATGATCGTTTGGTTTGGTTTAGCCGTTTCTTTTTAACGGATTTTCGGTTTCTTTTACGGCAGCCGGTTGCATAATAGAAAAAAGCCCCGTTAACGGAGCTTTTTTCTATTATGCTTCAAGAAGATCGGCATCTTCCTGTTGATATATTTTTTTATCCATTTCGCCGGTAATTTTGCCGGTTAAAATACCGGAAGTCATGGCGCCGCTGACATTTAATGCCGTCCGGCCCATGTCAATCAATGGTTCAACAGAGATCAGAAGGCCGACAATCGCGATCGGCAGGTTGAGCACTGACAATACAATCAGCGATGCGAAAGTGGCACCCCCGCCGACACCCGCAACGCCGAATGAGCTGACAACGACAACAAGGATCAGCGTAATAATGAAAGACGGGCTTGCCGGGTTGATGCCGGCAGAAGGGGCAACCATAATGGCCAGCATTGCCGGATAAATGCCGGCGCAACCGTTTTGCCCGATGGACAGGCCAAAGGAAGCCGAAAAATTGGCGATCCCTTCTGAAATGCCGAAACGTTTTGTTTGTGTTTCAATGTTGAGCGGCAGCGTGCCAGCACTGGAACGGGAAGTAAAGGCAAAGGTGAGTGCCGGCAGCGCCTTTTGCACATATCGTACCGGGCTCAATTTTGCCAGGCTGATAAGCAGCAAATGAACCAGGAACATGACGATAATCGCTGTATAAGAAGCCAGCACAAACTTTGCCAGTTTTACAATCGCGCCATAGTCGCTTGAGGCTGTGACCTTGGTGATCAATGCGAGCACTCCATATGGCGTTAATCTTAAAATAAGGGTAACCACCCTCATCACGATCGTATACAAAGTATCAATAATTTTTGCAAAATGTTCCGCCTGCTCAGGTTGTTTGCGTTTTACCCCGAGATAGGCCATCCCCAATATGGCGGAGAAAATCACCACCGCGATTGTGGAAGTCGGGCGTGCGCCGGTTAAATCTGCAAACGGGTTATTCGGCAGAAAGGAAACGATTTGTTGCGGAATGGTCATGTCTTTTACGCTGGCGACGCTTGTTTTCAGTTCCGCATTCCGTGCGGCTTCAGCGGCACCCTGCGTTAAGTGGATGCCATCCAGCCCGTAAAGAAGCGCGGATCCGATTCCGAGCGCAGCGGCAATCGCAGTCGTGCCAAGTAAAAACGCGAGTACAAGAAAGCTGATTTTTCCTATGTTTTTGGTTAATTTCAGCCTCGTAAACGCCGCTAAAATGGAAATGGAGACAAGCGGCATGACGACCATCTGCAACAGCGAAACATAACCGCTGCCGACAATATTAAGCCAGTCGATCGTATGGTTGGTCACATACGACGCCGTGCCGTACAAGAAATGCAGGATAATGCCGAAAACGATGCCAATGCCCAATGCCGAGAAAACGCGTTTTGAAAACGAAACATGTTTTCTTTGCATGGCATACAAACCGGCCAAAAGGATCATGAAGACGGCCAGATTGATGATAATGTATAAAATGTCCAACTTTTCCCCTCCTTTTGTTAACATTTTTCATCTTAATCATCTTATTCCGATATGTCAAGTGAGAATTTTGGCGGCGGAATTTTATGCACCATTGGTTACTTGTCCGTTTCAATCTGTTCTTTTCTTTCATTTAATATATTGAAAAAAGAATGGGAGGTGAAGAGTTTGGAAAAACGGCGGAAAAAGACACCAGTCGTCCCTTGGATGCACGATCATCATGACGATGGGAGAGCGGACAATACCAATGCAGGAAACAGCGCTGTACAGCCTGAAGACCGTTACGATCATACCGGCAATGTAAGCAGCACCGGCAATCAATCCAATCGTACCAGCAACACGGTATTTTGCGAACCGCGGTATGTTTATAAGGACACTTATGTTGAAAGAAACGTCACTTATGTGCACCCCATCATCCAGGTAAACAGGAAACATGTTGTAAACGTTCCGCGCCATGTTTATCAAAGATATGAACAGAACATGACAGTAGATCCGGGTATTCCGGATGAATGCGATCGTTGTGATGAGTAATGAAAAGAAACGCCCCGATTAAAACCGGGAATTTTTAAGCCGGATCCAATGGTTTCCGGCTTTCTTTTTTTCAAACACGATGAAGCGGCGGGCCGTTTACCGGGGGTACTGCGGGAATACCGGTAAAGGGATGAGACATTGAATTAGGATAAAAATACATTGAAATATAATAACGATTTATTGTAAAACGATAAATCATGTGCTAAAATCAAAACGACAATTCATCAGTGAGGTGTTTTTTTATGAAACGGGGATCTACGCTCTTTTTAAGGCTGGCGGTCATTTTGATTGGCATCCCGATTCTTGCTTTGTGCATCTTTGTGGTGCCGGAGATTGGAAAACTGGCAGCCCGCCTGGTTCCGGATTTTGCTTTTATGGAATTTCTCGTGCTGCTTGTGATGTACGGGGCGGCACTCCCTTTTTACTTTGCATTGTACCAGGCTTTCATACTCTTGGGTTTGATAGACAAAAACACTGCTTTTTCGGCAAATTCCGTAACAGCTCTGAAAAAAATTAAATCCTGTGCCGCAGCGATCGGCATCTTGTACGTGGCAGGCAGCCCGCTTTTTTATCTTATGGCGGATAGAGATGATGCCCCGGGGATTCTCGCCATTTGTTTCTTCATTATTTTTGCATCAGCGGTCATCACCGTCTTTGCCGCTGTGCTTGAGAGGCTTTTGCAGGAAGCAATCGAAATGAAAAATGAAAATGATTTAACGGTCTGAGGTGGAAAATATGGCGATCATCATCAATATTGATGTCATGCTGGCAAAAAGGAAAATGAGTGTGACGGAACTTTCGGAGCGGGTCGGCATTACCATGGCCAATCTGTCGATATTGAAAAACGGGAAAGCAAAGGCGATCCGATTATCCACTTTGGACGCGATATGCAAGGCGTTGGAATGCCAGCCCGGCGATATTTTGGAATACCGGGGAACAGAGGAGGAGTGACCATGGAGGCAACCGTTCAAAAGCATATTCAGAAAAAAACGGCAAGGCTGCGAATGAAGCGGGTGCTCATCCAACTCCTCTCATTTGCCCGGGAGCAGGCCCTGTCCTGCCTGTTTCCTGTTGTGATTTTTGCGTCTTTGGCGCTGACAAAAATCGTGCCGCTCCCATTTTTGCCACGGTATGACTGGCTGCTCATCGGATTTCAGGGACGTTTTTTTCCTGGATTGCCGGCTGTGCTTAAAACATATAAATGCAAGCATGACATTTTTTAGCCTTTACCAAAATTGTTAAATTTGTGGTTTCCATCCATCTCTAAAAACCATCGCTTCTGCCGATATAAATATAGAAAGTAAAATAAAGGCAGAAAAGAGGTAGAGAACTTGCATTTAACCGTGTCCCGCAAATTATTTTTAGTATTTGGATCCATCTTGTCACTCTTGATTATTGTCTCAGCCGGCGCTTATATCGGCTTAAACAAGCTGGACAGCACGTATGCCAAGCTGGTCGGTATCCAAACGAAAAACCTGGATTCCGCCAAAAATATAAAGATCAGTGTGAGGGAACAGTCAGCCGCAGTACGGGGGTATTTGCTGACAGGCGAACCGGCTTATTTAGATGACTATAAAGAGGCGACCAACAACTATAAAGCCCAAAGCAAAGCATTGCTGCGCCGCTTGACCGACCCATCAATCATCAGCAATGTTAAAGAGCAGCAAGCATTATTTAATCAGTACACTGCGATCTTAGATGAGGAAATTGCCTATAAACAAAATGGGCAGGAGAAAAAGGCATTGCAGCTTGTATCTACTTCCGGGCGGCAAATAGGCAAGGAACTGGGCGACCAAACTGATGTGCTTGTGAAAGGGATCAACCACGTGCTGGATGTTGAAAAGCAAAAAACTGAAAAAACCGTTCACTTCCTTATTTTGCTGATCAGCAGCATCTCGGCTGTTTCCATTTTGGTCGGAATCGTGCTGCTCCTGCTGCTGAGCCGGGCAATCTCAAGGCCGGTACGGGTTGTCTCCGAAGCCATCAAAAACATTGCGGAAGGCCGTTTGAATATAGAAAAAGTGCATGTGAAAAATAAGGACGAGCTGGGGCAAATGGCCGGCTTATTAAATGAAATGATTGCAGATTTAAGAAAGATCATCAGCCAGGTCAGCGAAGCTTCCGAACAGGTTTCAGCCAGCAGCCAGGAGCTGGCGGCGAGTGTCGAACAAAGCAACCAGGCTTCTGAACATATTGCCGAGGTCACCCAGGAGGCAGCTGAAAAGACGGATCACGAAATGGTCCAAATCCAGCAAGTAACAGCAACCGTAGGACAAATGTCGCTGGAATTGCACAAAATCGCCGGAAACAGCGAAGACATGAAAAAAGCGGTTGAAATTGCAAATACGCTGACAAAAGAAGGGGACAGGGCCGTTTCAAATGTTCAAAACCAAATGAATCATATCGAAAAGACAGTTGCCAATGCCTCTGACATTATCCGCAGCCTGGAGAAAAGATCCGAGGAAATCAGCCGGATCATGGGAATTATTACGTCCATTGCAGAGCAGACGAATTTGCTGGCTTTAAACGCAACGATTGAAGCGGCAAGAGCCGGGGAACATGGCCAGGGATTTGCGGTGGTGGCAAATGAAGTCAGAAAGTTGGCGGAAGAGTCTAAAAACTCTGCGGATGAAATACGGACAATGGTTTCCAATATCCAAACGGAAATGGCACATGCAGTCAAAGCGATGGAAGAAGGCCATCATCAGGTCAATACAGGGCTGAAAGAATCTTCGGATGCAGGCGCTGCATTTATCAAAATCTCTGAATCGATGAGCAATGTGTTGGGAAAAGTGCAGGAAGTGGCAGCTTCGGTTGAGTCATTGGATGACCAGGGCGCCCAAATCACAAAAACGCTGGAAGAACTGGCGGTTATTTCCAATAAGACCGCTGAAGCCAACCAGGAAAGCAGTGCAGCAACCGAGGAGCAGCTGGCAACGATGGAAGAAATCTCGTCCCTCTCTAACGCGCTTGCCCATTTGGCCCAGGACCTGCAAGATGGCATCCAGCATTTTAAATTGTAATTATCCGGACCGCGCCGATCGAACGGCTTTAAAAGGGCAAAAGCCGGCAACCTTTCTGCGGCAAAGGGGCAACATCTTCTGAAGCAAAATCAAAAAAAATACATCAAAAGCCTGCACGCCGCAAGAACTTGAGGGAAAGTTATCCAGAGATGTGGAAAGAATGGTGTATAAACATGTGAATTTCACCAGCCATAAAATCCAGAAGAAAGGGTGGACATGGTATCATTCTTTTTTCAGTATGATGGGCAAATTTTTCATTTGCAGGCTCATCATTGCGGTGGTGAGGAAAATCAACAGGGGAAAGGTGTCTGTAACCTAAAAGGCTGCCGAAATTTTACCGGCAGCCTTTGCTGTTCCCGCATAAAAAGTACATGTGCACGAAAGGCTCAGCCCGCTCCAAACCTGCAAAAACATATTTTTCATGTCAAAATTCCTGCAAATCTTATATAATAGAAGTAATACGACCAAAACGTGGTGAAACGAATGGACCAGATCATGAAGAAAGTTGTCGAAGCGAGTTATCTGACGGCGGATTCTGCTGCCCAGTACCGCGTGATTTTGCGCTTCTTTTACAGGCAGCATGAAAGGATGCGCGACTTTATTTCGCCGGAGGAAGTGCTCGAATATTTGCGCTCGCTCCCGGCTTTTCACGATTATGAAGAAGAACAGCTGCACCAGCAGTTGGCCCAGCTGGTAAAATGGAATAACCTGGTTGCCCGCCAGGATATGACAAATGCCAAAACCATCGAAGAATATAAGAAAAAAAGATTCCGCTACCAGTGTACGCCTTACACAGTGGAAATCGAGCGGATGCTGATCCAGCTTGAAAAACTGGGGGACCAGTTCCAGGGATCGCTCGAACGTTCGCAATTTGACCGTCTGCTCGCCTCTTTGGAAAAACTGGAAGAAGAACTGAAACAGCCGTTGGACAAACCTGCAGCCCACTACATGCACATTTGGGATGACATTTTTCACTTTTTCGGGACCATCCGGACAAATACAGCGGATTACATAGCCTATATCAATAGCGAAAAGACATCACAACGGATGCAGACGGAAGCCTTTCTCGTATATAAAAACCAATTCACGGCTTATTTGCGTGATTTTATCGTCTCGTTGCAAAAAACATCGCTGCAAATCCGGGAAAGGTTGCGGGAACTGGATACGCATATATTGGCGCCGCTTTTTGAAAAACTCGTGGAACACAGGCGCCAAATTCCCCGCTTGGAAGATACGGCTGCTTCCGGACAAGAATGGCTGGAAGAATTCCGGGAATACTGGGAGTCTTTGCGGCGGTGGTTTCTTGGGGCCAGCTCCTCCCAAAGTGAACTGGAAATGCTGCAGATGCAGACAAATGAAATGATCCGGAGGATGGCCCGTTATGTTCAGCGGATCAGTGAACGCCAGCAACATTTCCGGAGCCGGAAAAAAGATTATTTGCACCTTTCCAAATGGTTTGCCGGGTGCCATAGTTTGGAAGAGGCCCATCAATTGTCATCCGTCGTGTTCGGGACGATGACGGTACGGCATTTGCACCTGGAGGAGGCGACAACGGACAATCTTCATGCCGAGACATGGGAAGAACAGCCGGAGATGCGGGAAATCAAGCCGCGAACGAACCGGTACCGCGAGAAAACAAAGCCGGGCGCTTTCCGTTCTAACCATGAGCAGAAAGAAAAGCAGCGGCTCGCCTATTTAAAAGAGCGCGAACAGGAAAAGCAGCTGATTGAAAAATATATGAAAAACGGGGAGATTCGCCTTGCTGAAATCGGGATAGTGGAGCCGTTTGTCCGGAAAGTGCTGCTCGGCTGGATCGGAAAATCGATGGCAGCGAAAAACCATGAAGTAAAAACGGATTACGGGATGTCCGTAAAAGTTGCGATTGACCCGGATCGGATCATCACACTGGATGCAGAAGACGGGAAACTGATCATGCCGGATGCTGTATTTGAATTATCGGGAGGAGAGCGCTGATGAACCCGGTACATATTTTGGCTGAAAAAGGAGTACAGGGGATAGCCCGGTTTATCCGCGGCGAACTGATGGGCACGGGGATGGCACCGGATGCCATATTTGAACTGTCAGGAGGAGAACGCTGATGGATCCGTTACAAGTTTTTGATGAAAAAGCGGTGCAGGGGATGGACCTGTTATTCCATCATTACTGGATTTTGCGGTCTGAGCACCCGGACTGGTACCAGCTCATCCGCGAGCGCGAAAAAGTGCTGCGCCGTTACATCAGCGAGAAATTCGGGCTCAGGCTGATCATCCACCAGCATTTTATCAAACTTGAAAAAATCCCGGTGGAACCGGAAAGCTGGATGGGCATCCTGCATTTTCAGGAGCCGATGGATTATGCGATTTTTTGCTGCGCGCTTTCTTTTCTGGAAGGAAAAGCGGTGGATGAACAGTTCCTCTTGTCGGAGATGTGCCAGGAGATCCAAAACGATTATCCTGTGGAAGATGGGCTGGACTGGACGCTTTATCTTCACCGGAAGTCGCTCATCCGGGCGGTCCAGGCACTGATGGAATTCCATCTGATCCGGACAATAGACGGCGATATTTCCAGGTTTGACACTTACGAAGACCAGGAAGTCCTATATGAAGCGACCGTTTACAGCCGCTATTTTCTAAGAAGCTTTCCGGATGATTTTACAAGTTATGCGGACTGGACCGGGCTCCTTGAAGAAGACTGGAAACAGAATCAGGAAGATGAACGGCGCAAGCGGGTGTACCGGAAATTGTTTTTCTCCCCTGGCCTGCACCGGAAAGATACGCAGGACCCCGATTTTCTTTATATCCGCAATTTCCGCAACCGGCTTTTTGAGGACATTGAAGAACACAGCCGTTATAAGCTCCATGTTTTTAAAAACACAGCCTTTTTATCTGCCGCAGAACCGCGGAGTTACCACCATGTTTACCCGAATGCAAAAGGTTCTACGGATCTGATGCTGCAGTTGTCAAAGACGCTGCATGACCACCCGGAAAAATACGTTCCGAATGAAGCGGGGGAAATTTTGCTTACGGAAGGCGAATTTGAAGCGGTCATTGACGAGATGCGCTCCCGCCTCGAACGCGGATGGCCGAAACATTTCCGGGACGCCGGCACAAAGGCGGTATGTGCGGAATTGGTCGAAACGATGAAAGAATGGATGATGGCGGAAACGGATGAAGCGGCGGGGCTGATCCGGATAAAACCGCTGTTGGGCGTGCTTGCAGGCGAGTATCCAGCTGATTTTGAGAAAGGGGTTGAGCAACCGTGACAGAAGGAAAATGGGTGATGAACCGCGCCGGCCTGTTAAATTTTTGGTATTATGACGATGAAATTTTTGAATTTGCGGACGGAAAGCTGTTGTTGCGCGGCACAAACGGTTCGGGGAAATCGGTGACGATGCAAAGCATTTTACCGGTTTTGCTGGACGGAAAAAAGACGCCTGACCGGCTTGATCCGTTCGGGTCAAAAGCAAGGAAGATGGAAGATTACCTGCTTGGGGAAAAGGAAGTGTCCGGCCATGACGAGCGGACCGGCTACTTGTTTCTGGAATACCAAAAGCAGGGGACAAAACAGTATATCACAACGGGCATCGGCATGCAGGCAAAGCGGCATAAAACGTTAAAATCATGGTATTTCGTCCTGACCGACAACCGCAGGATCGGCTACGATTTTGAACTGGCGCACACCCGCCAGTCAGAGCGGATCCCGTTGTCTGCAAAAGAGCTTGAAAACCGGATCGGGTCCGGGGGGTATCTCGTCCACTCGCAGAAAGAATATATGGAACTGGTGAACAAATATATTTTCGGTTTTCAGTCGATGGAAGCCTTTGAAGATTTAATCAAGCTTTTGATTCAGCTGAGAAGCCCGAAACTGTCAAAAGATTTCAAGCCGACGGTCATTTATGAAATCCTCGAGTCCGCGCTGCCGCCTTTGACGGATGACGAGCTCCGCCATTTGTCCGACACGATTGAAAGCATGGACGAAACGGAGCAGCAGCTTGAGCAGCTTGAACGGGAGCACGAATCGGCAAAGAAACTGGTGCGCCAATACGATCTTTACAATCAATATATTTTAGCGGAACGCGCCCAAAAATGGCGGGAGGCCGAAAGCAGGCTGCAGGACGCCAAGCAGGACGCCAGCACGTTAGAAACCCGCTCTGAATCACTGCGCGGCGTGATTGAAAACCTGGAAGAAGAGAAAAAGCATTACGAACAAAAACGCGACGTTTTAAAAGCAGAACAGGAACGGCTGCAGCACCATGAAGTTTGGCGCCTTGAGAAAGAAAAAGGGGAGAAACAGGCCAGGGCTGAAAAGTTAAAAAGTGAAGTAGCGGATCTGGAGAAAAAGTGGGAAGCAAAGAAAAGCCAGCTTTTGGACATCCGCCTGGAGCAGGACCGGTTGGAAACAGAAAACAGCAAGGATGAATCCAGTATGCAGGAGATACTGGATGAACTGGCACTGGATGCCGGGGATGCAGCTTTTACCGGGCACGGGATAAACGCCGGGGATTTTTCGCGGCATGAGGGGGAAGCTTTTGATTTTTCGGTTTGGAAGCGGGAAACGAAACAGCACAGCGGACTTTTGCAAAAGCTGCGGCAACTGGCCGGGGAAGCGGAGCGGCTTCACGAAGCGCATCTGAAACTGCAGCGCCAGTCATCTGCCAAAAAGCAGGAAATTGACGAACTCCGCAAACAACTCGACCATTTGGAAAACTGGTTTTCCGAACAAAAGCAGGAGCTGGAAGATGCCGTGTTTTTGTGGATTGAACAGCATCCGGCCCTCTCTTTTACAGACGAGCGGCTCCGGCGTATTGCCGGAGCGCTGGACGGGCTGTACGAAGAAAACCGTTATGAAGCGGTCAGGGAAGAAATTGTGGACGCGGCAAATGATTATATTTTGCAAGTGCGGACAGAAATTTCACGCGCGGAGCAGGAACAAAAGGCGAAAGAACAGGAATTGGCCGAGGCCGAAGAAACGCTTGTGTATTGGCAAAACTTGAAACTTGCCAACCCGGAACGCCCCGCAGATACGGAGGCTTTCCGTGCGCGTCTCCATGAATCAGGGAAACGCTATCTCCCGTTTTATGCCGCGGTGGAATTCCGCGATCATGTGACCGATGCCCAAAAAGCCAGAATTGAAGCGGCACTCCGGCAGACGGGGATTTTGGACAGCCTGATTACGGAAGAGCCGGTTACGCCTGTCCACGACCGGGTCATCCGACCGAACCCGCACATTTTAGGGTACACGCTTGCCGATTACTTAAAGCCGGATCCGGGTGACGATAGCCCGGTATCAGCTGCGCGCATTGACGAAGTGCTGCGCAGCATTCCGCTTGAACCGTCGGACAGCGGTTTTCACATTGACGCGGATGGCTCTTTTTCAATCGGCTGCCTCGTTGGCCATGCCCCGGATGAAGGGCCTTCCAAATTTATCGGCAGAACGTCCCGGAAACGGTACCAGCAGGAAAAAATCAAAGAAACAGAGCAAAAGATTGCTGAAATCCGCCTTGCTCTTTTGCAAATGGAAAACCGCCTTTTAGACTGGGCCGGCAAAGTACAGGAAGCAGAAGATTGGAAAGCGGGCATTCCGGATGACAAAGATTTGCGCGACATTGAAGAACAGATGGAAAAAACGGCGCGCAGCCTGAAGCAGGAACAGGAATTTCTGAGCGACATTGACCGCGAATGGAAACAAGTATACCAGGATTTGCAAAACATCCGGCTGCAATTGCATGAGCAAGGGGCCGGCCTGAATCTTGTACTTCAAAGCG
Source organism: Weizmannia sp. FSL W8-0676 (assembly GCF_038593015.1). NCBI lineage: Bacteria > Bacillati > Bacillota > Bacilli > Caryophanales > Bacillaceae > Heyndrickxia > Weizmannia sp. FSL W8-0676. The sequence continues at coordinate 2,576,017 of NZ_CP151954.1, read as the reverse complement.
GCCCGCTCGATGAAGCGCTGGCTGCTGCGAAAAGTTATGAAGAACATCTTCACAACCTGGAGCTCACTTTTCAACATTTGTTTTCTGGGCGCAAAATGCTCGCGCGCCTTACTGCGGATATCTTTGAAAAAGAGCAGGAACTTGATGAAATTCGCGGTGAAGAGAACGTCCGCCGGTCAGAATGGGAGAAAACAGCGGCAGATATCGAAGCGATTGAGCAGCAGCTGAAATTGCAAGGCATTGATGAGGTCCGCGCCCGGATTCAGGAAGTCCAGCATGAATATGCAAGTACAGACGAAAAAATTAGGGATATTTACGAAACGAAGCCGAAAAAAGAAGCAGAACTTGAAAAGTGCATAGCCGATTTGTCTCTTGCGAAAACGCGCGCCACATTTTGGGCAAATATGGCCGCGGAATGGGAGAAACTCGTAAAAGAAGAGCTTTCACTCGGCTTCGTGGAAAGCGGAGATACGGAACCGGAAAGCATTTTGGCGGCGTTTTCCGGCGTGCTGGAAAAATATGACCGCGCAAAATTAAATGAAAACCTGACAAAAATTTTTTTCAACGAACAATCGAATTTAACAGAGTACCGCATGTCCGAGTTTACAAAAGAAGCGGATCCGCCAGAATGGTTCGCTGAAAAACTCGATGACTATTACGAAACGTTCAAAAAGGAATGGGAAGGTTTGCGGGGCCGCCGCCTCATCCAGATGGAATACCGCGGCCGCAGGGTGAGCCCGTATACGGTACTCGAGTCTCTTGAAAAAGAACTTTTAAACTTGCAAAGTTATTTGGATGAGCAGGACAGAAGGCTGTACGAGGATATTATCGTCAATACGGTTGGTGTCATCTTGCGGAACCGGATCCAGCGGGCAGCCAAGTGGGTGAAAGAAATGGACGCAATTATGAGAAACCGGGATAATTCGTCCGGACTTACTTTTTCGATTGCCTGGAAGGAAAAGACGGCGGAGTCCGAAGACGAGCTCGACACGAAAGATCTTGTCGCGTTGCTGCAGCGCAACAGCAAGTTTTTAAACGAGGACGATTTAAACCGGATTACAAAACACTTCCGCTCACGGATTGCGGCTGCCAAAGAACTGATTGAAATCCGCAATGAAGGGTCGACGCTCCATCAAGTTTTAAAAGAAGTGCTCGATTACCGGAAATGGTTCCAATTCGTGCTGTCATACAGACGTGCCGGCGAGCCGAAACGCGAGCTGAGCAATACTGCATTTTTTAAATTCAGCGGCGGGGAAAAGGCAATGGCCATGTATATTCCGCTTTTTACCGCAGCATATTCGCGTTATTTGGAGGCAGGAAGTATGGCGCCATATATCATTTCGCTGGACGAAGCGTTTGCCGGGGTGGATGAAAACAATATCCGCGACATGTTCGAAGTCGTCGAGCAGCTCGGATTCAATTATATTATGAATTCGCAGGCGCTCTGGGGCGACTATGACACCATTTCCAGCCTTGCCATTTGCGAGCTTGTCCGACCGAAAAACGCCAATTTTGTCACCGTGATCCGTTACCGGTGGGACGGGCATAAACGGTCGATAGTGGAAAAACCGGAAGAAGCATCGGCGGGAGCTCCGGACCGGCTTTGAAAAAGCATAGACTTGCCAGTGTGCGGCCGGGATGGAAAACCATTCCGGCTTCTTTTGACCGGTGTAAAAGAGGTTCCGGAAGCGGGAAACAAGCTGTCGGGAGAGAGCTTGTGAAAAGGAGTTGGGAAGGATGAATGATGCGATCGATCTGTTAAGGAAGGAACCGGGGTTGATGAAACTGTTCCGCCTTTTTAAAGAAAAATACCGTTCGCTCGGCCATATCGGGGGAACCGTCAGTCTTGCCGGTTTTACGCGCACTGAACTGGAGGCGATTGCAGGTCTTGCCGGCACGTCCCCTGATTTGCTCAGAGAGAAAAACAAAATTTCGCTGCGGGCATTTGAAAAGGCGCTGGCGCCGACTGTTTTCGGCAAGTACACCCTGGTTGAGCTGCTTGAAGCGGTTTTGAGGGAAAAAATTTTTTCCAAAGCGGAAGAAGGGGAAATAGAGAAAAAGAAAGAGGAACAGTTTTTGGCGCGGCTGGCGGAGACGATGCCGGGCGGAAACTGGTGGTGGCGCCGGATTGCCGGTAAAACGGCTGACACGCGTTTTATCTGGCATGCGTACAAGCAGGATCCGGATACGTTGTCCGAACAGCTCACAACCGTCTTGAAAGCTTCCACAATGCTGCCGGAAGAAGGGAAATATGAACGAATTCCGTTTTTTTCCCAGCGTGTGACAGGGAACCCGCATTTTTTTGACCAGAACCGTTTCGAAGGCAGGCTCTTTGTCCATTGTTTGTTCACCAGCCAATTGTTGAAAGGGCTGATCGAAGAGATGCCGAAAACGACGGAAGAATTGAACGAACTGTACGCAAATGCCGGGCTGATGCGGGATGACTTATGGAGTTTTGTGACGTGCCGCGCATTTTTGGCGGAAACGGAAAACGGCCTGCACCCGGTCTGGCGGGAAGCAGCTGCTGCAGGGACGGTCATGAATGTCCCGGTGAAAGAATTATTGCAGCTTACGAACATTTGGCCGCGGGTGGGAAAAAAAGTCTGGATCATTGAGAATTCCGGCGTGGCTTCGGCCGTGCTTGATGAAGTGCCCGATGCGCCTGTGATTTGCACGCATGGCCAGTTCCGCACTGCTGCCTGGATCATGCTGCAGCGTCTTGCGGAAAACGGGTGTACTTTTTATTATTCGGGCGATCTCGATCCGGAAGGCGTTGCCATGGCGGAGCGCCTCAGCAACCGTTTTCCCGGGCAAACGGTATTTTGGCGGATGGACCCGGATGCATACTTGCGGGTTCTGTCGGAAGAGGATATATCCGCCCGGCTTTCCAAGCTGGATGCGGTTCAATCCCCTGAACTGCTTTTAGTGGCAGATGAAATGCGGTTGAAGAAAAAAGCGGGGTACCAGGAAGGCCTTGCCGATTTGCTTGTAGAAGATTTGAAAAAAAGATGGGCGGGCGGAAAAGAGATATGACATGGGCCGGAAATTCGGATGCTTCGCATAGAACGCCCCTGTGTTAAAATATCCGGGAAAAAAGGCATTGATTCCTTCACGCAGAGAGTCCATACGTGAATAAACCCGGCAAAAGCCCCAGCCTTTCTTCACATCGAGCGTTCTACGTGAAGGAATACTGAAAAACAGCAAGCTTATCCAAAAAACTGGCAGCACGCCCCGAAAATCAGCGGTATCTAAAAGAATCAACAGATTGCTTCCGGAATCGGAGCGGGCTGGAAAAAAGGCTGCCCGGCCATCTCGCCGGGCAGCCTGTTAAATTTGTTATGAGCCGGCCGGAAAAATCCCAGGGCCCGGCATCAAATCTTTAAACTTCTTCCGGTACTGTATGTTCATGCAACTGTCCGTACTGGCGGCGGTAACGGATGACAAAGTACAACAGGGTGAGGACTTCGGCACCTACGATATAAATCAGCAGGATGCCGGCGTTTTGCCACATCACATCCATCTCTCCGCTGGAAACAACCGCTTTAAATCCGCGCACGCTGTAGGTCATCGGCAACAGCGGGTTAAACCATTGGATGAATTTCGGAATGACTTCCAATGGAAAAGTCCCGGCGCTGCTCGTCAGCTGCAGGATTAAAATAACAATGGCAAGGAATCTGCCGGGATTTTGCAAAAACGTCACCAAAAATTGAATCAGCGCCATAAAGGTAAAGCTCGTTACTACCGAGAACAACAGAAACAATGGCACATTTTTTACATGAATACCGACACCCGAAAGGATGATCAAATCTGCAATCACAGATTGAAGGATGCTGACAATCAGGAGTACACCCAATTTACTGAAAAACCAGCTGATCCCGTTTTTCGGGATGCCTGCCGACTCCACGAGCGGGTAGACGATTGTCAAAATCAGTGCCCCGATAAAGAGCCCAAGGGATAAGAAGTACGGCGTAAAGCCGGTACCGTAATTCGGCACCCTGTCGTAATGGGTGGTATGAAGGCTGACCGGGTCGGCCATCATGTTGTACGTTTTGTTATTTGCCTGGATCTTGCTTGCCGTTTTGGCGGCATCGCCCAGTTTGTTTTTCAGTTCCGCCGTCCCGTTCTTTAATTGTTTTGTCCCGTCAGACAAACGCCCGGAACCGCCGTTCAGCTCTTTTATGCCGGATGCGAGCTGTCCGGATCCGGATGCAAGCTGCCCGGTTCCCGATGCGAGCTGGCCGGTGCCGTTTGCAAGTTTTTCTGCGCCTGCTGTGAGCCGCGCTGAACCAGACTGCAGCTCGTTTGTGCCGGAAACAAGAGAACCGGTCCCGTTTTTCAAAGCAAAAGAGCCGTTTACAAGCTGTGAAGAGCCGGATTGCAGCTTGTTTGTGCCTTCTGCGAGCGCTGCTGAACCGTCTGCCAGCTTTCCTGCCCCTGCGGCAAGGGTTCCTGCCCCGCTGTTGATCTGTTTCAAGCCGTTTGCCAGTTTTTCCGCGCCTGTTTGGAGGCCGGCTGCCCCGTCATTTGCTTTTTGCAAATTCGGGATGAACTGGTTCTGCAAACCGGTAATATAGGTCTGTGCACCGGCATTTAAATCCGCAATCCCGTTATTTAACTTCGCGGCGCCTGCGTAAAGTTGGTGCAAGCTGCTTTTGACCGTGTGAGGATCTTTGTCATTTTCAATATTGGCGTTCAGCTTTGAAATGCCCGCTGAAAGCTGGTCAAAAGCCGGATCCGTTTGCTTTGAAATGCTTGTCGCAATCGCATCTTCAGAAGGAACCGCAGCTTGGGCTTTTTGTTTGATCCGGTTAGATAGATCGCTTAACCCGGCGTTGATTTGTTTCTGCAAGTTGTCCTGCACGTCTTGTTTCCCGGTTTGGATACGATTTTCAGCAGCCTTCTTCATTTGCGCGATTTGCGCATCGGGCAGGTTTGCCTGTTTTCCCATCGTTTCCACAAGTTCGTCTGTTTGTTTGATTTGTTCTTCCATCACCGAATCGGCAATTTGGGCGGCCATTGCGCTGCTGATTTGGGATTGCGCGGATGTAAGCCCGATCCCGATTTGCCCGACGCTGTTATTGAGTTCGGCGTAAACGCCTTTTGCGACTTTGCCCGGCAATTCTGTTTTCATTTGCGTAATGCCTGCATTGAGCTGTGATGTGCCTTGTACAAGCTGTGCCGGAATGGTTGTTTCCGCTTCTTTCAGCTTGGATGTTAACAGGCTGCTTCCGGATTCAAGCTCGCCCGCGCCTTTTTGCAGGTCTAGAGCGCCCGCCAATAAAGAACGGCTGCCTGTTGTCGAAAGCTGGTTCAGGCCGGTGCGCAAAGTGGAGGTGCCGGATGCCAGTTTTTCAGCGCCTGAAGCTGCGTCGGAAAGGCCTTTTGTAAAAGTAATGGAACCGGATGCCAGCTTTTCAAGATTTGCTTTCAAAGTTTTTGCGCCGGTATTGGCTTGTGCCGTTCCGTTGTTTAACGAAACTGCGCCGGCATAAAGCCGTCCTGCCCCAGCATTCAGTTTTTGCGCCCCGTCCCCGGCTTTTACGATGCCTGCCTGAAGAACGGGCATTCCTTTGTTTAAAGCGGCTGCGCCAGAGTTTACTGCGAGCGCCCCGTTGTGTACTTTTGTGCTGCCATTTTGCAATGAAGCAGCCCCAAAAAGCAACCGCCCCGACCCTTGTTTTAACACCGTGACGCCGTTATCAAGTTTAACAGCGCCCTCGTTGAGTTTTGCAGCCCCGGTACTTGCGGTTTTAAAACCGCCCGCCATTTTTTCGACCGTTTGAAAAACCGATTCCGCATACGTTTTTGAAATTTCGTTCGCCATTTTTTCTTTTACTTTCCGCATAGCCGTTTCGCCAATCTGGCTGGACAGGAAGTTGTAGCTGTCATTTGGCATGTACTGAAGCTGAAGTTTTTCCGGATTTTTGTCCAATAAAGTGGTGGCGCTTTTGGAGAAGTTTTCCGGAATTTTGATCACCATATAGTATTGGCGGTTACGAAGCCCGTCCATTGCATGCTGTTCCGATACAAAATGAAAATCAAAGGCGTCGCTTTTCTTTAAGTTTGAGACCAGATCTTTTCCGAGTGTAAGCTGCTGTCCATCCATTTTTGCGCCTTGGTCCTTGTTGACGACCGCAACCGGCAGCTGGTCCATTTTGGCATACGGATCTTTAAACGCCCAGAGAAACATGCCGGCATACAGGACCGGCGCCAAAATGACGGCAATGAGCGGAATCAGGATTTTCGGTTGGCGAATGATTTGTTTCAGTTCTTTTCCAAATAAAGTATAGCCATTCATTTTGAATGCCTCCGTAAACAGATGACTAAATTGGTCATCGAGTCATTTTTGGGTAAAAAAATCAAGCGTAACTTTAAGAAACATGCTAACGCTTGTCCCCATCTTTCGAACGCAGCCGAAAAAAGCCAGGAGCAAGCATTGAGAAACGTTTTGGCGTGTTGATGATGCCATTTACAATCATGAGCACACATGGCTGCCTGCCGATAAACCTTTAAAAAAATAAAGTTCAAACAGTTTAGAAATCTCTTCTTTGGACAGGGGAGGATGATTTTTCTCCCAGTCAAAAATCAGGGCAATATACATTTTAAACATAATAAATGCAGTTAGTTTCGGATCGCATGGATAAATGTCCCGCTTTTGCACCGCCTCCTCGATGTACTGGCTGATATAGTTCAGAATGGATTCTTCCACATGATGAAGGGCATCCACTACTTCGGGTGTGCCAAGATTGACTTCCTCGTACAATTTGATGGCGAGCTGATGTTTAAACCGGAACTCCAGCAACTGGTACAGCACATGATGGACGTTTTCGGGAAAAGAATAACGCTCATCGATCGCTTCTTCGGCTGAATGCTTCATTTCGGCAATCAGGCTTTCCATAATATATTGAAGCAGTTCTTCTTTGTTTTTAAAAAAAGTATAAATTGTACCTTTGCCGACGCCTGCTCTTCTTGCTACATGGTCCATTGTAGTCGCTTTGTAGCCGAATTCAGAAAAAGATTTCGCAGCTGCTTCCACAATCAGCTTTTTCCTGTCTGCCATTGCAACCCCCTCCCTTTTTTGACCAAATGAATGATTTGGTCAAGTAGTATATATACAGCAAAAAAATAACGGAATGAATCCGCTTTCCATTTTTAGTATAACAGACGATGGCCAAAATTGCATGTGACATTTTTTTTAATTGCCGGTTTTTCCGGTTTTTTGGCTCCCGGATAAATGGCATTCTATTACGATTTATCCGGGAAGCCGGGGTTTCGGGCTTGATTTATTCAAAAAGCGATTCGTAAATCCCCGTCCGTTCAAGGCCTTGCAAACCGGTTGGGCTTCCTTCGTTTGTTAGCAGCCTTTAATCCGAAAGGGGGCTGTCTGACTCTGGGAGATCCGGATCGATGACTTGGAACGGGCGCATCATATCGTAGTCTTCGTGTTCGAGAATATGGCAGTGCCATACGTAGTCGCCGGCATACGGGGAAAACCGCATCATGACGCGGGTGATTTGCCCGCCCGGTGCGGCAACGGTATCTTTAAAGCCGCGTTCATTCGGTTCCGGCGGGGTCGCAGGGCCGGTATATACAATTTGGCCCGTTTCGTTATACAAGTCCAAGTCAAATGGGCGTCGGTCCAAAATTTGAAACTGGACAAGATGGATATGGATCGGATGGGTAAAAGCCGTTGTATTGGCAAGCGACCAGATTTCAGTTGTGCCGAGCCTTGGCATTTCCGTCACCGGATCCATCCATCTTTTTTTGTCCAGAAGCAATAGCGGGCGCCCGTATGAATCGGTTGCACCGGTCAGTTTTAAATGGCGGATGGCGCTCACGTTTTGGCTGGAAGGAACCGGGATAGAAGACAAGGACGGCGGAATGCGACTTGTGTCTTCTCCGGAAACCGGCAGCACGACCCTAAACTGCATGACATCGCCGGTTTGGTCGGCCGGATCGGCATTAGGCCCGAGGTCATTTTTTAGTAAAATCGTCTGCCCGGCATATTCGGAAAAATCAAGGATCAAATCCGCCCGTTCTGCCGGTTCCAGTGCCAAATTTCCGACTTGCACCGGCCGCCTTAGCAGCCCGCCGTCCGTGCCGATCTGGTAAAAAGCCTGGCCGGAATCAAGGTACAACTGATAGGCCCGCGTGTTGGACGCATTGACAATCCGGAACCGGTATTTTCGCGGCTCCACTTCCAAATAGGGCCATACCTTTCCATTTACAAGAATCGTATCGCCGAGGAAAAACGGCACGACGGATGGATCCGGTGTTCCGGGCCCCGGATTTTGCGGCTGGCGCGGATAAAAAAGGGAACCGTCATTGTTAAAAGTCCGGTCCGTGAGAAGCAGCGGAATTTCGTATTTGCCGGATGGCAGATGGAAAGCCTTTTCTTTTTGATCGCGAATGATATACATGCCGGCCAGGCCTGCATACACATTGAGGCGCGTAATGCCGATCGCATGGTCATGGTACCACAAAGTGGCGGGGCGCTGTTTGTTTGAATACTCATAAACTTCATTTTTGAATGCCGGCCCGGTTTCGTTAAAATCGCCCGTAAACCAGGCTTCCGGATAGCCGTCGCTGTCCGGTTTGGTTTCCCCGCCATGGAGATGCACGACGGTCCGCACTTCCGGAAAGTCCGTTCCCATCCCGTCTAAGATGGTGGGGTCAATCGGGAGAAAATGTCTTTGCGGCAAATGATTCGTCCATTTCACCCGTATCTTTTTCCCGTGCGGCACGTCAAAAAGCGGACCGGGAAAGCGGCGGTTGTACCCCCATAACCTTGTCGGCCTTAAATCCCGGTGCAGCTTTTGCCAAAATTCTTCCATTGTGACTTCATAATATGCGATCCCGCCCTCTTCCCGCACTGGCCGGATTTTTTCCGCGAGCGGCAGGCGGTCAACAAACTTTTCTAAATTCGGGCTCAAACTCCCCACTCCCTCATTAATTGATGCCGTACATTTCTAACAGAATATGAACCATCAAGGCTTTTGGAAAGGGCGAATGGTACTGGAGGCAGAGATAACGTTTTTGGCCCGCCCGTATCAAAAACATAGGCATGTTTGAAAAAGCTTTTAGAGGCGAGACAAAAAATTGAACGGGAACCGCAAAAATCATATAATAAGCTATATTGGTTTCCGAGACAGTTAGAAATGAAGGTGGCACAAATGAAAAAAATTTTGCTCTTGGCAACAGGCGGGACCATTGCTTCCGTTGAGGGGGATGAAGGGCTGAAACCTGGGCTTTCGGGAGAAGACTTGCTGAAATATTTTCAGCATGCTGCTTTGTCTGCCGATGTCACCGCAAAGATATTAATGAACCGCGACAGCACAAACATGCAGCCGGAACATTGGGTGCAGATTGCAAAAGCAGTTGCGGAACATTATGAACAGTATGACGGTTTTTTGATTACACACGGAACGGATACATTGGGATATACGTCGGCAGCCTTGTCGTATATGCTGCAGGGCCTGAATAAGCCGGTTGTGCTGACGGGTTCGCAGGTGCCGATCAGTTTTAAAAAGACCGATGCCAAGAAAAATCTTTTCAACGCCCTCCGCTTTGCCTGCGAGGAGATTGGCGGCGTTTTTGTCGTGTTTGACGGGCGCGTGATCATGGGCACAAGGGCGGTGAAAATGCGGACGAAAAGCTACGATGCGTTTGAAAGCATCAATCATCCGTATGTGGCTTATGTAGCAGGGGACGAGGTGCACTATCATTGGAGGCCACAACCGCCGGAGCAGCCGTTTCATATTGAGACAAGCCTGTCACCGGATGTCTTTCTTTTAAAATTGCATCCGGGCACAAAGCCGGAGATTTTTGATTTTTTAAAGGAACATTACCGCGGGGTGATCATTGAAAGTTTCGGGAACGGCGGGGTGCCGTTTGAAGGGCGCAATTTGCTGCCAAAAATCAAGGAATTGACCGATGCCGGGATTGTTGTTATGATTTCGACGCAATGCTTGGAAGAAGGGCATGATTTGTATTTGTATGAAGTCGGAAGAAAAGTCGCGCAATATCCGGTGATTGTTTCCGGGGATATGAATACGGAAGCGATCGTGCCGAAACTAATGTGGGCGCTGGGCAAAACGGATGATCCCGCTGAAGTGAAAAAGATCATTGAAACGCCGCTTGCTTATGATTTGTCACAGGATTGGGGGGCTTAAACGGTAAAGCGCGCCGGAAAACGGCTGAAAGATTGCGGGAGGGGATGCCTGCAATTTTTTTGCCGTTCGATGCGTTTGAGCATCCTGCTGCACAGCCCGCATTTGCAGCGTTTTCCCGGCATTTTTTCAGCCGGTGTCTTCTATATAGAACGGGGTTTCTGCGTTTACAAAAAACCGCCGCCATAAATTCCATTAAATTTCATACCAACTGCGCGGGGAATCGAGTAAACTGGAGTTAGGAAACATGAAAAAACAGGCGCCAGGCCCGGCCTTAAAGGGGCGGTTTCCGGCATCCGCGAGGGAGGTAGCACGGTGGAAACGTCATTTGAAATGCTGCTGGGAATATTTGAGAGGGCTTCCCTTTTATTAACCTGCTTATTTTTTATCACGAGAATTCCGCGTTTTAAAGAAATCTTTCAACAGGAGCAGCCGTCTGTTTTTGAATTGAGTTTTATCACTGCAGTCTTTTGCAGTTTTGCCATCTTTGCGACTTACTCGGGCATTAAGGTGGACGGGTCCCTTGTCAATGTGCGGATTATTGCCATCGTATCCGGCGGCATCCTGTTCGGCCCGTGGGTTGGCATTATCACAGGCATCGTCTCCGGGTTGCACCGTTATTTAATAGATATTGGCGGGGTTACCTCCGTGCCGTGCTTGATTACGAGTATTACAGCCGGCGTCATTTCCGGCCTGATCAGCAGGAAAGTGAAAAATTCCTGGCGCTGGTTCGTCGGGATCGCAGCCGGGATGTTTTGTGAAATATTAACGATGCTTTTGATTCTTGTTTTTGCCCACCCGTTCAGCACCGGGGTGGATATTGTGTCCAAAATTGCCTTCCCGATGATCGCGGGCGACGTCAATATTGGATTGATTGTCCTGCTGATTAAGAGCGTGGAGGGCGAGAAGGAATTTGTGGCGGCAAAACAGGCAAAACTGGCGCTTGATATTGCCAATAAAACCATGCCGTATTTCCGCGCCATTAATGCAGAATCGTTGGAAAAAATCTGCGCCATCATTAAAAATGAGATCCGCGCCGATGCAGTTGCCATCACCGATAAGAAAAAAATCCTGGCTTATGTCGGCTTCGGACAGGAAAGGTACCAGATCGGCCATGAAATTATTAGTGATCTGACAAAAACTGCGATCAAAAGCGGGGAAATTACGATCCGCAACCATATCCAGGACCAGCAGACCCCGCAGATCCAGTGCCTGCTGATTATTCCGTTAAAGGAGCGGGATGAAGTCACCGGCACATTGAAAATTTATTATAAAAAAGCGAACAAAATCACCTACTCCTTGCAGACAATGGCAATCGGCCTTGCCCAGATGATTTCGACGCTCATGGAAATTTCGCGCATCGAAGAAATCAAAGAAGAAGCCAATAAAGCGGAGTGGAAGGCGCTCCAGACAAAAATCAACCCGCATTTTTTGTTTAACGCGTTAAATGCGATTGCCTCCACGACCCGCAGAAATCCCGATAAAGCAAGAAAATTAATCATGAACTTATCCGGTTTTATGCGCTATAATCTTGAATTGGCTGATGATTTTATTGATATCAATAAAGAACTGCAGCAGGTGCGCGACTATATTGAGATTGAAAAAGCGAGATTCGGCAGCCGCCTGCAGGTTGAATATGAGATTGACGCCGTATCCGTGCTGATCCCGAGCCTGATTATCCAGCCGCTTGTGGAAAATGCAATCAACCATGGGATTTTAAAAGTAAAAGGGCCGGGGATCGTAAAAATCTCCGTCAAGGAGGTGGGAAATAAAGTCCGCATCAGTGTGGCGGATACAGGGGCAGGCATTCCGGAAGAAGTGATTGAGCATGTTTACCAGGATAATATGCCGGTCACACAGATTGGCCTTTATAATGTCCATCGCCGTGTCAAACTGATTTACGGAAACGGCCTGGCCATCAGAAGGCTGAATCCCGGAACAGAAGTTTATTTTGAGGTTCCGAAGGTGGGAGAATATGAAAGCCATTATAGTGGAAGACGAAATACCGGCACGTGAAGAACTGGCGTATTTGATTGAAACGTACAGCGGGATTGAGATTACCGATTGTTTTGAAGACGGGCTGGATGTGCTGAAATTTTTACAGGAACATGAAACAGATGCGATTTTTCTTGATATTAATATTCCTTCCCTGGACGGCATGCTGCTGGCAGGAAGCATCAGCAAATTTGCGCATAAACCGTATATTATTTTTACAACGGCTTATAAGGAACACGCCGTACAGGCTTTTGAACTGGAAGCATTTGATTATATTTTAAAACCATATGAAGAAAAAAGAATTGCCGCCATGTTGAAAAGGCTTGAGGCTGCGTATAAAAGAGAGCATCCATTGCCGGGAGAAGAAGGGGCTGTGCCGCGAAATGGCGGGCTTCACCGGAAAGAGCGGGTGAATTTGCGCAAGGGCGAGAAAATTATTGTGGCGGATGCAAACGATATTTTTTACTGCGCCGCTCAGGAAAAAATCACGCTTGTTTATACACAACAGGAAACGTTTGAAATGCCCATGGCGATATCCGAGTTCCAGTCCCTTTTGCCTGAGGATCTTTTCTTTCGCTGCCACCGGTCTTATCTTGTAAATTTAACGAAGATCCGGGAAATTGTGCCGTGGTTCAATCAGACGTATTTGCTCCGTTTAAAAGGGATGGACGCGGAAATACCGGTAAGCAGAAGAAATGTGAAACAGTTTAAAGCGCTGATGCATTTTTAATATAAAGCGCCATAAAGCGCCCAGCCATGCAGGAAAAGCGGCTGGCATGAACAAAAAGTGTATGCCGGTTTTTTCCTTTTTTGCCGGGGCGGGCGTGAAAAATAGCATGGCCTACTTTGCGCACTGCGGCCGTTCGCGTGTGAAAAGTTGCCTGCTTTCCAATTTGCCATCCTCCAAGGTGTTGCGCCGAAAAAACGGGCATGGCCTGCTTCCGGCAATACCGTTTTTCAGGAAGATTGTGCATAAATTGGAATACCTAATTTTATCCATATGCCATCTTTTATGGACATTGCGCGGGAAAGTTTCAAGAAGCGGTTTGTTCCTGTGCCATCCATTCCTTTCTGTATACCGTTTATTCCTTTTTAAAGCATTCTCGTTCCGAAAATGAGTTCCCTCCTTATTTTCGTACTATAATTTGAACTGTAGAAAAGGACAGAAGAAACGGAGGGAATCGGACATGTTAGAACGAAAAGCAAACCGCAGCCTGATTGTATTAGGGACGATGATTGTACAAATGGGGCTTGGGACTGTTTATACATGGAGTTTATTTAACCAGCCGCTTGTTGATAAATTCGGGTGGCAATTGAGTGCAGTATCGACGACATTTTCTATTTTAAGCCTGGCACTTGCAGTATCGACATTGTTTGCGACAAAATTGCAGGCAAAATGGGGGCTGCGCCGCCTGGTTGCTTTTTCCGGCATTTTGCTTGGCGCAGGATTAATCTTGAGTTCATTTGCACCTTCACTTTGGATGCTCTATCTGTTGGCAGGCCTTATTGTCGGTTATGCAGACGGGACAGCTTATATCACGACTTTATCCAATTTAATGAAATGGTTTCCGGATAAAAAAGGCCTCGTTTCAGGCATCTCCGTCGGGGCATACGGGACCGGCAGCCTGGTATTTAAGTTTGTAAACGGTGCCGTCCTCAGTTCGTTTGGTGTCACACAGGCTTTTCTTTGCTGGGGAGTGATTGCAATTGCCATGATCACCGGCGGATCTTTCCTCTTGAAAGAAGCAGAAAATACAACCACATCCGGTACTGTGTCCAAACAGCCGGCCGGAAAAGATTTTACCATCAAAGAAATGCTCAAAACGAAACAAGCTTACCTCTTATTCATCGTGTTCTTCACGGCGTGTATGAGCGGTTTATATCTGATCGGCCTTGTTAAAGACATCGGCACGAGGCTTGTCGGGCTGGATGTTGCGACGGCCAGCAATGCAGTGGCGCTGATTGCCGTCTTTAACACCATCGGGCGGCTCGTTCTCGGCGGTTTATCAGACCATGTGGGAAGAATGAAAGTGGTATCAGGGACGCTGCTCGCGACGGCCGTTGCGGTTTCCATTTTGAGCTATGCCCACTTAAATTTCGCCCTGTTCTTTATCTGTGTTGCTGCGATTGCTTTCGGTTTCGGCGGAAATGTCACCGTATTTCCGGCTATTATTTCAGACTTCTTCGGCCTGAAAAATCAAAGCGCCAATTATTCAGTGATTTACCAAGGCTTCGGCATCGGCGCATTATCCGGATCGGTCATCGCTTCCCTTCTCGGGGGCTTTATGCCGACATTCCATGCGATCACGATTCTCTGCCTGGTCTCTTTTGCGATTACGCTTTTCATTAAATCGCCGGCTGAAGAAGCAGCCCACGCACACGGGGTTCGGGGGAATGTCAACCGTGCCCAGCATTCGCATTAAAGCAAGGGCTGTGTGCTTCGATCATGAACAAGCAGACAGGAAAGGGATTCGTGCCTCCATCATGATAAAAAACCCGCTGGCTGCCCCAGCGGGTTTTCCCGGTTTATCCCCAAATTTCCTTTGCGGTATCCACAATATATTTTACTTTGTCCCACTGCTGCTCTTCTGTTAAAAGATTGCCGTGGTGGGTGGAGGAGAAGCCGCACTGGGTGCTGATGCAAAGCTGTTCGAGCGGTACATACCTGGATGCTTCCCGAATCCGGTTTTTGATCAGCACTTTATCTTCAAGCTCTCCCTTTTTCGATGTAAAAATGCCAAGCACGACTTTCGGCCCGCCTTCCGGAATGTATTTCAACGGTTCAAACCCGCCGGAACGCTCATCGTCGTATTCAAGGAAAAACCCGTCTACTTTTTCATTTGCAAAGATTTTCGGGGCAATTTTATCATACGGACCTTCAAAAGCCCATTTCGACTGGTAGTTGCCGCGGCACAGATGGGTTGTGATGGTCAGATCATCCGGCTTGTCTTCCAGTACGCTGTTTGCTACATGTAAAGCGAGATCAATCAATCTTTCCCTTTCGAGCTCACTGTCTGCAAACGGCAGTTTCGGTGCACACAGGCCGGCAAGATAAACATCATCCAGCTGCAAGTAGCGGCAGCCGGCATCATAAAAAGCTTTGATCGCATCCCGGTAAGTTTGGATAATATCATTTGCGTATTCTTCAAGATCCGGGTAAATGTCTTCATTGCGGATTCCCGCATTGAAAAACTGATTCGGGCTTGGAATAGTCATTTTCGCAACCGCCCTGTCCCCGGCGATTTCTTTCAGCGCAATAAAATCTTTTATGTGCGGATGGTCCGGGTTAAAGGAGACTTTTCCGGTTACCCGGACGTCATAAGCTTCCGTTTCGATGCCGACAAACCGGTATCCATGGTTCGGCACGTATCCTTTTACCCCGTTTAAATGTTCCATGAAATCTGTATGCCAGAACCTCCGCCGGAATTCTCCGTCCGTTACCGCTTCGAGGCCGGCTTCAATTTGTTTGTCGACCAGGCGGCGGATTTCTTCATCTTCTATTGCACGCAAGTCTTCGGCCGGGATGGTTCCCGCTGCAAATTTTTCCCGCGCTTTCTTCAACCGGGCCGGGCGCAAAAAGCTTCCGACAATGTCTGCCCTGTACGGCGCTTTTGTTAATGTTTTTGTCATCATGATTCCCTCTTTCTGCATATTTTTTAAAACAGCTGCTGTGCGCAGAAAGAAATTGCTTTTAGCTGCATGGGCCCATTAAAAAAACCTCTTCGGCAATAAGAAGAGGTATGGATTGCAAAACAGAACCGTCCGCTCTTCTTATCTTCAAGCAATTGCTTTCTGGAATTGGCACAGTTCTTTAAAAAAGACCGCTGCCGAGGCTTCAAGGGGCCAGTCCCTCCACCTCTCTGGATAAGAATTTTAAATATTATTTAGTTTAAATACACTTTAAATGTTCCACCTATTTTTGTCAAGGGCATTCGCAAAATTTTTTAAAATGGGACGGAAAGATTGAAATCAGGGGCGATGTGAAAATATAATAGTAATAAGAAAAACAAAGGAGGGATTTTATGGAGGCCATACAATCAAGGTCTGTATTCCAGAAAGTGCTTGGCGTCTTTGCCGTTTCACTGCTGTTTGCAACGGCGGGTTTATATACGGGGAGATTCATTCCGCCTGCGCTTATGATGCCGCTGATGGTTGCAGAAATTGCAATGGTCATCGCCGCTTTCTGGTTAAGAAGGAAAAAGAGCGTCGGGTATATGTTCGTTTATGCTTTCACCTTTATTTCCGGTATTACGACATATCCGATTGTAGCTTATTATGCATCCCAGGCCGGTGCTGAGGTCGTCCTGCTCGCTTTTGGTTCCACGTTCGGCATTTTTGCCGTGATGGGTGTTATTGGGGCCGTTACCAAGAGGGATCTTGGCTTTTTAAGCACCGCATTGCTTGTCGCATTGTTGGCGCTGATCTTCATCGGAATATTCAGCATTTTCAGCCCGTTAACCTCAACCGGGATGCTCGCGTACTCCTTCATTGGCGCGATTGTTTTTTCCCTGTATGTTGTTTTTGACTTTAACCAAATGAAGCACCATGGCATTTCCGAGGAAATGGTCCCGCTTTTGGCTTTAAGCCTGTACCTTGATTTTATCAACCTGTTTATTTACATTTTGCAAATTCTCGGCATTTTGGGAAGAGACGATTGAGAAAAAAGAAAACGCCCGCCATTCACCGGCAGGCGTTTTCTTTTTCACATGTTGGATGTCAAACAAAACAATACGGTCTTTTTGCTCCCTTTCGGGGATGCGCGCTTCCCATGCTGCCCGGACCATTTATGCCAAATGCTGCTGCGCATCCGGCCCCATCAGCGATAAAAACAGCGCTTTCCGGTGGAGATGCTCTTTTCCATCGAGCGTCTGGATCGCATTTTCGCCAAACAACGTTTTTTGAATACGTTTTGGCACAGCCCCGTTTCGTTTGAATTTTTCCGGGTCATAAAACTTTTTGACTGCTTCCTCGCCGCTGATGCACACCGCTTTTTGCCCGAGCAGACGGGTTTCAAACAAAATTGCATGATAATCGTCCGTCCGGTTTTTAACGGCTTTCCGAAAGAAGTCTCCCATCCTCAAGGAATGTGAAGGTGCGAATCGCACCAATGAGTAGGTGGGAGATGAATTTCGGTTGGCTTTAGCCAAAGTTATTTTTCCAATCCTTTTCTCAACAATTCTAAGATTGCGGCTGTTCTAGTTGGAATCCCATTTTCTTTTTGATATTGCTCCAATTTTTCTAATATCGTCTTAGGCATATGAATTTCTACACGTTCTTTCTCTTCTCTCATGATTATCACCTCATATTGATTGTACGGATTTTTTACAATATAATCAATATATACGAAATTTTTTCGCACAAAGTGAGGTGAATTGATATGGCCAAGCAAAACAAAGCTTTCAAGTTTCGTTTGTTACCAAACAAAGAACAATCCGCATTATTAGCTAAGACATTTGGTTGTGTTCGCTTTGTCTACAATAAGATGTTAGCTGAACGCAAAGAAACGTATGAAAAGTTCAAGGATGATAAAGAATTGCTTAAAAAGCAAAAGTTTCCGACTCCTGCAAAATATAAAAGTGAATTTCCATTCCTAAAAGAAGTGGATTCTTTAGCTTTGGCAAATGCACAAATGAACTTACAGACTGCTTATAAGAATTTCTTTGAAGGAAATGCGGATTTTCCAAAGTTCAAAAATCGTAAAGCAAAACAATCCTATACAACTAATATGGTCAACGGAAATATTAAGCTAGAAAATGGTCATATCAAACTGCCAAAAATCAAAAAGCCAATAAAAATGAAACAGCATAGAGAGATACCTGCTGATTATAAAATCAAATCTTGCACTATTTCTAAAACAAAGACAGGCAAATACTACATTTCAATTTTGACAGAATATGAGAAAGATATTCGTCCAGTTAAAATACAGAAAGTTGTTGGTTTGGATTTTGCTATGGATGGTCTATATGTCGAGAGTGAACAGGGTAAGAAAGCCAATTACCCACGTTACTATCGGCAAGCCTTAGATAAATTAGCAAAAGCACAACGAATTCTTTCTCGAAGAAAGAAAGGTTCTGCACGTTGGAACAAGCAACGACTAGTAGTGGCTAAGTTACATGAGAAAGTGGCGAACCAACGCATGAATTTTCTTCATCATAAGTCAAAAGAATTAGCTTCTAACTTTGATGCTGTCGTGATTGAGGACTTGAACATGAAAGGGATGTCTCAAGCCCTTCACTTTGGGAAAAGCGTTCATGATAACGGCTGGGGAATGTTCACTACTTTCTTAGCGTATAAGCTAAAAGAACAAGGGAAACAACTTGTGAAAATTGATAAGTGGTTTCCCTCCACTAAGAAGTGTTCATGTTGCGGCAAGGAAAAAGAAATGCCATTATCTGAACGTGTATATAAATGTTCTTGCGGCTTTGTATTAGATCGCGATCACAATTCAGCAATCAATATCAAAAATGAGGGATTACGCTTATTAGCGTTATCATAAGTAACAAAACTCTTGGAACAAGAGGGTTAGCTCGGTCAGTTTTCGTTGGCTAGTAAAAGCAACGATAAGTCGAGAAGCCCCCACTTCAATCAAACCGTAAGGTTGATAAGTGGTGGGTAGTTCACTGTAGAGATGCCCTTCTTTCATCAAATCAATGGTATCATCAATCGTTTTTTCATTAGGAATTTGCCCAGCCATTGCTCTGCTCCTTTTTTCATGTGCCCGTTTTCCCTGGCTGCTTCCGGAAAAAACAGGGCACATCCTTTTTTTTATCTTCTTACACTTTTTCATCTTCATTCAAACATTGCACGCAACATAATCGAAGTTTACCCGCAAGCCGGCGAAATTATGCCATGTTTCGGTTCACATCCAAACAGGGTATAAGGAAATAGAAATGCAAAAGGAGAGGGAAGAAAATGGCAAAGGAAATCAATGTGGGCATCGGATTTGCAACAGGAAGAAAAAGTTTTAAAAACGTTTTAAAAACGTATATGTATAACTTGAAGGAATCCGAACTGACGGAGAGCGACAGGATCAAGCTGCATTTGTTTGTTGCCTATGATTTGCACTACGAAAATGCAGAGCCTGAAGACTTTGTACATATTGAAACGGAATGCATGGAAGATATTGACCGGGCTTATTTCGTCGGGGAGAAGGAGACGCGTAAAGCAACCGAAGAACTCGTATCCCAAATGGGCATGAGCAGAAAAGAAGCAGTCCTTTTGTTCGGCGAAGGATACGCGTCCAAACGCAATATCATCGTTTATGAGGCGTTGAAAAGAGGCATCGATTATCTCATTTTTCTTGATGATGACGAGTATCCGGTTGCCGTGACAAAAAGCAGGCAAACGGCTGTCTGGGGGGGGCAGCAAGTGCTCCGGAAGCATTTGGAACATATCCGGAATGCCGATATTACGAACGGATACCATTGCGGCTACATTTCCCCGATTCCGTTCATTTCTTTCAATGACGTCCTGCAAGAAAAAGATTTCCGCACGCTCATTGAGGCCTTGAGCAACGATATTGTCAATTGGGATACGATCAAAACCGTGATGAAAAACGGCGGGGTGACATATGCCGATACAGGTGTGCTTGTAAAGGATGAGGCGGAAGAAGTGCCAGAGATTAACCGGGCAAAATTTATTTCAGGATCGAATTTGACGCTGAATTTAACAGACCCGGACCGTGTGCTGCCGTTTTACAATCCGCCGAATGCACGGGGCGAGGATACTTTCTTAGGCACATGCCTGACAGACCGGACCGTGTTGCGCGTGCCAGCCTATACTTTCCATGACGGATTCGGCGCTTACCAGCATTTGCTGCTCGGGGTGCTGCCGACCAATTTAAGCTATATTAAAGCGGATACGAAACAGGTCGTGGAGCGTTTTTACAAAGCATGTGTCGGCTGGATCCGGTACAAGCCGCTTTATGTGTATATCACCGACAGGGAAAACTATGAAGAAAAAATGGCGGAAGTGCGTGCCCGGCTGAAAGAGACGCTTCCGAAAGTTTGCCGCTACTTCGGACGGGATGACTTTATGAATGTACTGGAGGAATTCGAGCAGTACCACCGCAACGTCAGACAGCATTACCGCGATTTTCAGGATACAAAAGCAGCCTGGAGGAAAATGACCGCGCAATTGGTTTCAAGAGAAAAAAGGGAAACAGCCATTTAAGCTGCTTTGGATGGAGCGGCTTTTTGTCGGTTGGAAAGGAAAAACCTGGTCGGATGGGGAAAGCCATAGGGGAGACCCCTTTCGCGCATAGCCGCCCATCCCGCAACGCTGGTGCAAATTGTCCACGGCTGCTTTTTGCACGGCACGGGAGCGGGTTTAAAGTCAATCCATAAGTACAAATACGCTGGCCGGAGACCCGGGTGAAAATAATGGCCTTTATGCATGATATTGCCGCTCTGTTGCCTGCTGCCAAAAGTTATCCATCCCAAATTCGTGTCCGGGCTTGATGCAGGGAATTGTAGTTCATTTTATCTGGCATCATGTTTAATTTATTTGGTGTATGGGGTATAAGAATGGTATTCTTTTAGAGGTGGGGCCAATTTTCCCTGTCCTGGCTGATCTTCGGACAGGCCGCAAAAAACGCGGGCGGCCGCCGCTTCAACAGCAGCCATCCTTTTATCATACTAGATGAGGTGTGGAGAAATGAGATCGATTGTAAATGAACAGGAAGAAATTATCGCATACCTTAAAAAAAATAGAGACAGCTTCGAACAGAAGCTATTAAATGAAGCTGTAAATGTAAAAGATAAAATTGATGAAATTTTAAGAATAGGGAACATTGATTTGTTGAACAATGCCTTTAAAATTGTAACGTATGTCGTCGAACAGCAGGATGAGGAACTGGTCGCATTTGCCCGCCAAGAAGGGATTGCCTGGGCAACGCATTCTTTGACGCTCGGACTGAAACTGGAGTGGGTGCAGGCGATCCGCCGGACATTATGGGTATTTCTGAGAAAGTACGGGGAAGAAAAAGGGATTGAAGTGGACCAGGACTACTTTTTTAACATGGAGAAAAAAATCAATGACCGTATTGACCAATTTTTAAATCACTTTTTTATCCGGTATTCTACCTATAAAGATGAACTGATCGACCAGCAAAAAAGATTGGTGGAAAACCTGTCCGTCCCGATCATTCCGATTACATCGAGCGTCTGTATTTTGCCGTTAATCGGCTCTATTGATATGTTCCGCACCAATATTTTGGAAGAAAAAGTTTTGCTTGAGGTAGGGCGGCTGCATGTCCAAACGTTGATAATGGATTTCTCCGGCATTGCAGAAGTAGAGATGGAGGTAGTCGACCATATTTTTAAGATGATTGACGGCACTTCGATGATGGGATGCAAAGTGGTCATCACCGGCCTGCGCCCGGAAATTGTAAGGCAGATGGTCACAAGGGGCCTTTCCTTTGAAAATAAAGCAGAAACAAAAGGGACATTACAGCAGGCATTGAAAAAATATATTCAATATGATGATTTAAACAAGGAAATTACGCTGTATTAACGGTTATATTATAGAAATCATAAAAAAGGCCCCGCACTTTTCCAGGAGGCGGGGCTTTTTTTTGCGGCTGAAAACGTAAAGCGTTTATGATTCGATTACAGGCTTTGCGCCGGGAGGGGAGAAAAATTTGCCCGCAATTCCCCATACGTTCCTCCCGGGGGAATTGCGGTCCGATCCGTGGGAAAAGCGAGACCAGGCTGGCCGCCTCGAAGCTTTTCCGGGCCGCTACAAACTTTGTTCCCTTGCCTGGACGGCACGTGTTTCTTTTGTGCGGTGTTCCAGCCGGCTGAATAAAAGCCCGATGGCCGTTCCGCAAAGAGCCGGCATTACCCATTCAAGGCCGGCGGCGGCAAGCGGCAGTTTTTGGGCGAATGCCCCGATAAAGCCAAGCGGGACGCCGAACCCTTTCAGCCCTTCGATTAAAGCAAACACGCCCGTAAACAACAATGCAAAGCCGTATACTTTTTTCGAACCGCGGAATGCCGCGTGGAAAAATGTCAGGACAACGAGCACGATCGTAACCGGATAAGCCATTTCCAAAAACGGGACGGAAAATTTTAAAATGGTATTAAGCCCGAGATTGGAGAGCGTAAAGCCGGTAAGGACAACGGCAATGATAACACCATGGTAGCTGAATTTCGGCACCAGATTGGAAAAATATTGCCCGCACGCTGTTGTTAAACCGGCGACGGTTGTAAAGCAGGCCAGCATAAAAATAAAACCGAGCAGTATTTTTCCCGCCTGCCCGAATAGCAGGGAAGACATTGCCGTCAGGACATCGGTGCCGTTTTGGAACGTGCCGCTTGTAGCCATTTTTGCGCCGATCAATCCGAGTGCGACATAGACGAGCGCCAAAATCGCGCCGGCAATCAACCCGGCTTTTAATGTATAGGCCGTCATTTGTTTCCGGTTTGCGACGCCGCGGTGTTTGACCGCTGTTAAAATGACGATGCCAAACGCCAGGGAAGCGAGCGCATCCATCGTGGAGTATCCGTCAATAAAGCCTTTATAGAAAGAACCGGTCTGGTATCCGGCTGCCGGTGCCGTAAACGGGCGGCCAGAAAGTTTAAAGAAGCCGGCTGTGCAAAGGACAGCCATTGCCAGCAATAATACCGGTGTAATCCAGCGCCCGAGCGTATTTGACATTTTGTCAGGATTCAGGCTGGTCAAATAGACGAGCAGGAAAAAGACGGCGCTGAACAACAGCAAAGAGACTGGCGAACTGTGGGCGGACCCGGAAAGAAACGGTTTAACCCCCATTTCATAAGCGACGTTTGCATTTCTTGGGATCGCCAAAAACGGCCCGATACATAAATAGACAATCACGGTAAATACTGTACTGAAAACCGGATGGACCCGGTTTCCGATCGCCTGGATGCCGCCATCTACAAAAGAGACTGCCGCGATAACGAGAACCGGCAGCCCGACCCCCGTTACGATAAAGCCTGCCATTGCCGGCCAGTAAGACGATCCCGACTGGATGCCGAGAAAAGGAGGGAAAATTAAATTTCCGGCTCCGAAGAACATGGAAAACAACATAAAGCCGATAAACAATACTTCGTTTCTTTTCATAACTATGTCCGCTTCCTTTCGATGCAATATAGAGAAAAACAAAAAACCCGCCCCTGAAACAGGGACGAGTTTGCTCGCGTTACCACCCTTATTCCGCACAAAAGCGTGCGGCACCTCATACAACGTACCAACATACGTGTTCCTTTCTTAACGGGGGAATCGCCGTCAAAGCCTACTGTAAACTTCAGCTTTGCATCTCGGGGATGATCTTCGGAATGGCCTTGAACATTGGCTTTCAGCAATATGCCAACTCTCTGGGGAACAAGATCCAAACTTACTCTTCCCGTCCTCGACTTTTGTTTTTTTATATTATTTGAAAATAAGATTATCACTGAACATTTCATCTGTCAACATCTCTCCCAGAAAATTTTTTAGCCCCGTCCCTGCCATCAAAAAGGACAGAAGCCGTAATAGCCAGCTGCTGAAATGGGATAAGAAAGAATAGGAGCCGGAAGCAGGCTCAACACAAGTGCCGCCTCCAAAAAGAACAGCAAGCAGCAGGCAGAACCAACTAAAAAATCGGGAGCCAATTTTGGGCAATTCAAAAAATGAAAAAGGAAAAAGTCGATGAAATCAATAATGAAAGCGTTTCCAAATAGATTCTCAAATCAAAATTGTCAAAAAAGTTGACAGAAAAGGGTTGACCTCGGCGACCAAAAGTCGTATGATTGACAACAATTAAAGAATATAAAAAATTCTCTCGGGCGGATATTTAAAAATCCGGATTTTCACCGGGCATAAGAAAGACCCCGCAGGCAATAGAATGGGAGTGATGGAATGCGAAGTGACATGATCAAAAAAGGGATCGACCGTGCCCCGCACCGAAGCCTTTTATATGCAGCAGGGCTGAAAACGGAAGATTTCGATAAGCCTTTCATCGGGGTGTGCAATTCTTATATTGATATTATCCCGGGGCACAAACACCTCAATAAGTTTGCGGAAGTGGTAAAAGAAGCCATCAGGGAAGCGGGCGGTGTCCCGTTTGAATTTAATACGATCGGGGTGGATGACGGCATTGCGATGGGGCATATCGGCATGCGGTATTCGCTTCCGAGCCGCGAATTGATTGCCGACAGTGCCGAAACGGTCATCAACGCCCACTGGTTTGACGGGGTCTTTTACATTCCAAACTGTGACAAGATCACCCCTGGCATGCTGATGGCAGCCGTGAGGACAAATGTGCCGGCGGTCTTTGTTTCCGGGGGGCCGATGGAAGCCGGTATGGCGCCGGATGGAAAACAGTTGTCCCTTACATCGGTATTTGAAGGCGTCGGTGCCCATAAATCCGGAAAAATCAGTTATGAAGAGCTGAAAATGCTGGAAACGAGCGCTTGCCCGACATGCGGATCGTGTTCAGGCATGTTTACGGCAAACTCGATGAATTCATTAATGGAAATGCTTGGCCTGACGCCGCCCGGCAACGCCACCATCGTTGCCACGTCGGAGGAACGGCACCGCATTATCCGGGAAGCCGTCGGTCATTTAATGAACTGTATCAAAAATGATATCCGGCCGCGCGATATTGTCACAGAAGAAGCGATTGATGATGCTTTCGCGCTTGATATGGCGATGGGCGGTTCAACCAATACCGTGCTGCATACGCTGGCAATTGCCCGGGAAGCGGGAATTGACTACGATTTGGAACGGATTAACAAGGTGGCGGAAAGAGTCCCGTATCTTGCAAAAATTATGCCGGCGTCGGATTACTCGATGCACGACGTCCACCTTGCAGGCGGAATCAGCGCAATTGTCCATGAACTTTGCAAGATTAAGGGGGCGATTCACCCCGGCCGGCTGACGATCACCGGCAAAAGCATCTATGAAAATGTGAAAAATGCGGAAATCCGCAATCCTGAAGTGATCAGGCCGAAAGAAAATCCTTACAGCCCGGTCGGCGGTTTGTCCATCCTGTATGGCAACATTGCCCCGGACGGTGCCGTGATCAAAGTGGGAGCGGTCGATCCGGATATTCACACCTTTACCGGGGAGGCCATTGTATTCGAGTCCCAGGAAGAGGCTCAAAAAGGGATTGACAGCGGCCTTGTCCGTGAAGGGCATGTCGTCGTGATCCGTTATGAAGGGCCAAAAGGCGGGCCGGGCATGCCGGAAATGCTCGCGCCAACATCCTCCATTATGGGCCGGGGGCTTGGCAAAACCGTTGCCTTGATTACGGACGGCAGATTTTCCGGCGCAACCCGCGGCATCTGCGTCGGCCATATTTCACCGGAAGCGGCGGAAGGCGGGCCGATCGCACTTGTTGAAAACGGCGACCGCATTACGATTGATTTAATCAACAGAAGGATTGAGCTCCATGTTCCGAATGAAGAATTGCAAAGAAGAAAACAAAATTGGGTGCAGCCGGAGCCGAAAATCACAAGCGGCTACCTGGCAAGATATTCCGCACTCGTGACTTCCGCGAATACAGGCGGGGTTTTAAAAATCGGATTACCGCAAAAAACGTTGACGGGGACAAAGTGATCGGATCAGGTATTTTTTAGAGAGCCGGGGATGCTGGGAGCCCGGTAAATACCCCGGTCACGACATCGCCTCTGAGTGCAAGTCTGAACGGTTCTGCCTACTAGGACTTGCCGGGTCGGCCGCATGAAGCGGAGGACCCGTTACCAAAAGCAGCATTTTGTAAACGATGCTGCATGAGGCGGCGTTTGTGAGAACGCTGTGAAGTTGGGTGGTACCATGAAAAGATGCCTTTTCATCCCTGCAAAACCGGCAAAAACGATTATTCCTTTTGCCGTTTTCAAGGAGAGAAAGGCGTTTTTTATTGGGATAAATCAAGGAGCCTGCGCAAATCAGAATAGGAGGTTAAATCGTGTGTGCGAAAGCAAGAATGGATGGCAATGTGAAAACAGCAGAATGTACGGGTGCTGAGGCGCTTGTCCAGTTATTGGTGCGGGAAGGAGTCGAAGTCATGTTCGGCTATCCGGGGGGTGCGGTTTTACCGATTTACGATGCCCTCTACAACCAGCCGGTCAGGCATATCCTGGCCCGGCATGAGCAGGGGGCCATTCACGCGGCAGAAGGTTACGCGCGCGTTAGCGGAAAACCAGGTGTCGTCATTGCGACTTCGGGCCCGGGGGCAACCAACCTGATCACCGGGATTGCCGATGCGATGATGGACTCGCTCCCGCTCGTCGTCTTTACCGGCCAGGTCGGCACTTCCGTCATCGGCTCGGACGCGTTCCAGGAAGCCGATGTTATCGGCATGACGGCCCCGATTACCAAGCACAATTACCAGGTAAGGGATTTGCGGGATTTGCCGCGGGTCGTCAAAGAAGCTTTTCATATTGCAAAATCCGGCCGGCCCGGACCGGTGGTGGTCGATATCCCGAAAGATATCCAGCAGGGTACGGTGGAAATGGGAGAAAACCGGGAATTATATCTCCCCGGTTACCAGCCGAATACAAGCCCGAATCCGCTCCAGATTAAAAAGCTTGTGGAAGCTGTCTCTTATTCCGCAAAACCGGTCATATTGGCAGGAGCCGGCATCCTCCATGCAAAGGCGTCTGATCTTTTGCTCAAGTTCGCGGAAAAGTGCCGCATCCCGGTCGTAAACACGCTGCTCGGCCTTGGCAGTTTTCCGTTCCGCCACCCGCTTTTTCTCGGCATGGGCGGCATGCATGGAACGTATGCGGCAAACATGGCCATTTGCGAATGCGATCTGCTCATTAATATCGGGGCCCGGTTCGATGACCGCCTGACAGGCAACTTAGCCCACTTTGCCCCGAATGCAATGGTTGTCCATATTGATATCGACCCGGCTGAAATCGGCAAAAATGTCAAAACCGATATCCCGATCGTGGCAGATGCAAAGGAAGCCTTGCAGAAGATTTGTTCGGAAGATTTGCAAAACGCCGGCACGGATGAGTGGGTCCGCCATGTAAAAGCATACGCCGAAAATTTCCCGCTTTGGTACGAAGATGACGGCGAGGAATTGTCCCCGCAGCATGTTATTCGAAGAATCCATCATTACACAAACGGGGATGCGATCATTTCGACGGATGTCGGCCAGCATCAGATGTGGGCGGCGCAGTATTACGGGTTTGAAAAGCCGCACAAGTGGATTACATCCGGCGGGCTCGGCACGATGGGATTCGGATTTCCGGCCGCAATCGGCGCGCAAATCGCATGTCCGGACCAACTGGTGGTTTCGATCAGCGGCGACGGCGGCTTCCAGATGACATTACAGGAACTTGCCGTTGTAAAAGAATTAAATCTGCCGCTCAAGATATTCATTGTGAATAACCAGTATCTCGGCATGGTACGGCAGTGGCAGGAATCTTTCTACGAAGAACGCTATTCCTATTCGACGATCCCGGTGCAGCCCGATTTTGTCAAACTTGCGGAAAGCTACGGCATCAAAGGCTGCCGCGCAACGAACAACGAAGAACTCGAACAGGTGCTGAAATCCGTTTTCGAGGATGACGGGCCTGCCGTTGTCGACTGCCGCGTGAAAAGGCTTGAAGCGGTGTTCCCGATGGTCGCGCCGGGTGCAGGCTTGCATGAAATGATGGGGGTGAAGCCATGAAGCGGATTGTTGTAGCCACTGTTTTAAACCAGAGCGGGGTGCTGAACAAAATTACCGGCGTCCTCGCAAAGCGGCAGTTTAATATTGACAGCATTACGGTCGGCCGCACCGAAACGGAGGGCATCTCGCGCATGACCATTGTCGTCAATGTCGAAGACGACAGGCAGGCGGAGCAGCTGACAAAACAGCTGAACAAGCTGATCGATGTGATCAAAGTCCAGGACATCACAGGCCAGGCCATCGTCTCACGGGAACTTGCTTTGATTAAAGTATTGAGCACACCGCAGA
Source organism: Weizmannia sp. FSL W8-0676 (assembly GCF_038593015.1). NCBI lineage: Bacteria > Bacillati > Bacillota > Bacilli > Caryophanales > Bacillaceae > Heyndrickxia > Weizmannia sp. FSL W8-0676. The sequence continues at coordinate 2,547,937 of NZ_CP151954.1, read as the reverse complement.
CGAGAAGCGAAATCGGCGGGCTTGTCGAACCGTTCCGTGCTTCCATCATAGATGTCAGCAGGGAATCTGTCACCATCCAGGTAACCGGCGACAGCGACAAGGTGGAGGCGCTCGTTGACCTGCTTAAACCGTACGGCATCAAAGAAATGGTCCGTACCGGGATGACCGCATTTCTGCGCGGCTCGCAAAAACAAGTAACCGATTTAAGCTCGTATTCCCTATTAAAATAAAAATCTTGAACTTAAGGAGAGAATGAAAAATGACAAAAGTTTATCTTGAAAAAGACATCAAAGAAGAAGCATTGAGAGGGAAAAAAATCGCCGTTGTCGGCTATGGCTCCCAGGGCCATGCCCATGCACAAAACCTTCGTGATAACGGTTTTGACGTCGTTGTCGGTGTCAGGCCGGGCCGGTCGTTTAACCGCGCGGAACAGGACGGATTTTCCGTTAAGCCTGTGAAGGAAGCCGCAAAAGAAGCGGATGTCATCATGATGCTTCTGCCGGATGAGCAGCAAACAAAAGTATACAAAGAAGAAGTGGAAGCAGGGCTCGAACCCGGCAATGCAATCGCATTTGCCCACGGATTCAACATCCATTTTACCCAGATTGTCCCGCCGGAAAATGTTGACGTCTTTATGGTTGCGCCAAAAGGCCCGGGGCATCTCGTCAGAAGGACATTTGAAGAAGGGGCCGGGGTGCCTGCGCTTGTTGCCGTCCACCAGGATGTGACGGGGGAAGCAAAAGACCTGGCGTTTGCTTATGCAAAAGGAATCGGGGCTGCCCGGGCCGGCGTTTTGGAAACAACCTTTAAGGAAGAAACCGAAACGGATTTGTTCGGTGAGCAGGCTGTCCTGTGCGGCGGGTTGACCTCCTTAATCAAAGCCGGTTTTGAAACGTTAACGGAAGCAGGGTACCAGCCGGAACTCGCTTACTTTGAAGTGTGTCATGAGATGAAGCTGATCGTCGATTTGATCTATGAAGGAGGCTTGAAAAATATGCGCTATTCCATCTCCGATACGGCGCAATGGGGCGATTTCGTCTCCGGCCCGCGCGTTGTGAACGAAGATACGAAAAAGCGCATGAAAGAGGTTTTAAAAGATATCCAAAACGGCACATTTGCCAAAGGATGGCTGCTTGAAAACCAGACAAACCGCCCGATGTTCAATGCCATCAACACACGCGAGCAAAATCATCCGCTTGAAAAAGTCGGCGAAGAACTGCGCGATTTAATGCCTTTTGTCAAAAATCCGATTAAACAAAAGGAAGTGGCTGTGAATGCAAAAGGTTAATGTTTTTGACACGACATTAAGGGATGGGGAACAATCGGCAGGCGTCAATCTCAACACCGTGGAAAAAGTCGAAATTGCCAAACAGTTGGAAAAATTTGGCGTGGATATCATGGAGGCGGGGTTTCCTGCCTCTTCAAAAGGGGATTTTGAAGCGGTTGAAAAAATCGCAAAAACCATCCGGAACAGTTCCGTTACCGGCCTGGCGAGGGCATACAAGCAGGATATTGATGCAGCCTGGGATGCACTGAAGCATTCCGCCGAGCCAAGGATCCATATTTTTCTGGCCACATCGCCGATCCATATGCAATACAAACTGCGAAAAACGCCAGATGAAGTGGCAGCTATCGCTGTTGAGGCCGTGAAATACGCGAAGCAAAAATTCCCGCTGGTGCAATGGTCGGCAGAAGATGCGACAAGGTCGGATAAAGACTTTCTCGTCCGGATCATTACAGAAGTGATCCATGCCGGCGCAAATGTCATCAACCTGCCGGACACTGTCGGCTATACGACGCCGAAAGAATACGGTGCACTGTATGACTATATTCAGGAGCACGTCCCGAATATTGATAAAGTCATTTTATCCGCCCATTGCCATGACGATCTCGGGATGGCGACGGCCAATACGCTTTCAGCCATTGAACACGGGGTCCAGCAAGTGGAAGGGACGATCAACGGCATCGGCGAACGGGCCGGCAATGTTGCCCTCGAAGAAGTCGCGGTCGCCCTCCACATCAGGCAGGATTATTACAAGAAGAAAACCCGCTTGAAATTGGATGAAATCAAACGCACCAGCCAATTGGTCAGCAAACTGACCGGGATGGTTGTACCAGGCAATAAAGCGGTTGTCGGCGCCAATGCTTTTGCCCATGAAGCCGGCATCCACCAGGACGGCGTGTTAAAAGAGGCTTCGACATATGAAATCATCACGCCGGAACTGGTTGGATTCTCAAGCAACCGGCTTGTGCTCGGAAAACATTCTGGCCGCCACGCTTTTAAAGAAAGAGCAGCAGCGCTCGGCTTTGATCTTGGCCAGGAAAAACTGAACGAAGCGTTTAAAGCTTTCAAAGCATTGACGGATAAGAAAAAAGAAGTGACCGATGACGATTTGTTCGCCATTTTAGCCGAAAAGCAAACCGATGCGGCAGATGCTGCGCATTATGAATTGGAAAGTGTGCAGGTGCAGTACGGCACATTGAATATTCCGACCGCCACAGTAAGAATCAAAACACCGGAAGGAACGCTTGTTGAAGAAGCCAGCACCGGATCGGGGAGCGTTGAGGCGATTTACCATACGATCAGCAAGCTGTTTGACGGCCCGATTGAGCTGAAAGACTATAAACTGCAGTCAGTCGGTTCCGGGCAGGATGCGCTTGCGGATGCATATGTCAAAGTGAAATGCGGGGAGTTTGAATGCGGCGGGCGCGGTTCTGCCCAAGACGTACTGGAAGCTTCCGCAAAATCATTTTTAAATGCAATCAACAGGGCGCACGCAATGGAACAGCAATCGAGAAAACAAGTACAGGTGTGATTTTCGGGGAGGAACGACAATGAAAATGAAACTGGCCGTACTGCCCGGTGATGGGATCGGGCCGGAAGTGATGGATGCAGCGATCCGCGTTTTAAAAACAGTGTTGGACAATGACGGGCATCAAGCCGTTTTTGAAAATGCGCTGATTGGGGGCGCCGCCATTGATGAAGCGGGGACGCCCCTACCGGAAGAAACGCTTGACATTTGCCGCAGGAGCGATGCCATTTTGCTCGGCGCGGTAGGGGGGCCGAAATGGGATCATAACCCGGCTTCCCTCCGCCCGGAAAAAGGCCTGCTCGGGCTCCGGAAAGAAATGGGGCTGTTTGCGAACCTGCGCCCGGTTAAAGCATATGCCACACTTTTAAACGCATCGCCTTTAAAACGGGAACGTGTGGAAAACGTCGATCTTGTTATTGTCCGCGAACTGACGGGCGGCCTCTATTTTGGGCGCCCGAGTGAAAGGCGCGGGCCGGGCGAGAATGAAGTGGTAGACACGCTTGCCTATACAAGGGAAGAGATTGAAAGAATTATTGAGAAAGCATTCCAGCTTGCCCAAATCAGAAGAAAAAAACTGGCATCCGTCGATAAGGCGAATGTGCTGGAATCAAGCAGAATGTGGCGCGAAATTGCGGAAGAAACCGCGAAAAAGTATCCGGACGTGGAATTGAGCCATATGCTTGTCGACTCAACTTCGATGCAGCTGATTGCAAATCCGGGCCAATTTGATGTCATTGTAACAGAGAATATGTTCGGCGATATTTTAAGCGATGAAGCGTCCGTGATTACCGGCAGCCTCGGCATGTTGCCATCCGCAAGCCTCCGTTCCGACCGGTTCGGCATGTATGAACCGGTCCACGGCTCCGCGCCGGATATTGCCGGGCAGGGAAAAGCCAACCCGCTCGGGACAGTGCTGTCAGCGGCTTTGATGCTCCGTTATTCGTTCGGGCTTGAGAAAGAAGCGGCGGCCATTGAAAAAGCAGTGGATGATGTGCTTCAAGACGGCTATTGTACAGGCGATTTGCAGGTGGCAAACGGAAAAGTGGTCAGTACAATTGAGCTCACAGACCGGCTGATCGAAAAATTAAATAACAGCGCAGCCCGTCCGCGCATTTTTCAATAAGAGGGCGTATCTTTCAATAAAAAAGGATTTGGCAAGTGGCAGTTTACAGCGGTGCACGTTTTCTGGATGGAAAAACAGCACGGATTTTTAATCATGAAAAAAGGAATTGGCAAAACGGAGATGGATCTCCAAAAAACGAAAAGCGGCAGATGGGAGTGATACGATGGCACCGAAAACGATTATCGATAAAATATGGGAAAACCATTTGGTCCACCGCGAAGAAGGGAAGCCGGACCTGCTCTATATTGATTTGCACCTTGTCCATGAGGTCACGTCCCCGCAGGCGTTTGAGGGGCTGCGGATAAACGGCCGCAAAGTGCGGAGGCCGGATTTAACCTTTGCCACCGTTGATCATAATGTTGCGACAACAAGGGGCCGGATTTCAAAAGACCCGGTCTCGAAAAAACAAATGTCCACTTTGGAAAAAAACTGTGGGGAATTCGGCATCCCGCTTGCCGGCATCAACCATCCGGACCAGGGGATCGTCCACGTCATCGGGCCGGAACTGGGGCTCACCCAGCCCGGGAAAACGATTGTATGCGGCGATTCCCACACGTCCACGCACGGTGCATTTGGCGCCATTGCTTTCGGAATCGGCACGAGTGAAGTGGAACACGTGTTGGCGACCCAGACATTATGGCAAAAGCGCCCGAAAACGATGCAGATCAAAATCAACGGCAAACTCGGGCCGGGCGTGACGGCTAAAGATTTAATCCTTGCCATCATTGCCAAATTCGGGATTGGCGTCGGCACCGGCCATATTGTCGAATACACCGGCGAAGCGATCCGCAATTTGTCAATGGAAGAGCGGATGACCGTCTGCAATATGTCGATTGAAGCAGGAGCCAGGGCAGGGTTGATCAGCCCGGATGAAACGACCATTTCCTTTTTGCGCGGAAGGAAATATGCGCCGAAGGAAGATTTTGAAGAAAAAGCGGCATACTGGCTCTCGCTGGCATCAGATGAAGGCGCCGTCTATGACAAAACGCTTGAAATGGATGCAGCAGAAATTGAGCCGCAGGTCACTTGGGGCACGAACCCTTCCATGTGCCTCCCGGTCAGTGAAAAACTGCCTGATCCGGCTGAAATCAACGATCCCGGCGAACGGCAGGCGGTTGAAAAAGCGTTGCAATACATGGGCCTTGAGCCAGGGATGAAGATTACAGACATCCCTGTCCAGCATGTATTTATCGGTTCATGCACGAACTCGCGGCTTGCCGATTTGCGGGCTGCAGCGGAAATTGTAAAGGGACGGCATGTAAGAGAAGGAGTCCGGGCCCTCATTGTTCCGGGGTCGCAAAGCGTGAAAGCACAGGCGGAAGAAGAAGGACTTGACAAAATATTTACGGAAGCCGGGTTTGAATGGCGCGAGTCGGGCTGCAGCATGTGCCTTGCGATGAATGATGATATTGTCCCGGCCGGAGAACGATGCGCTTCAACATCGAACCGCAACTTCGAAGGCAGGCAAGGAACAGGCGCCAGAACGCATCTTGTCAGCCCGGAGATGGCCGCAGCCGCCGCCATTTACGGCAAATTTGTCGATGTCCGGAAGCTCGGCCAGACTGTGCCGGCCCGCTAAATGGTGGCATGGCGCGCTGCTTCTTTTGCAGCAGGCAGCAGAAGAAAATTCATTCATCTATACGGAGAGAGGGGGCAAAAGCAAATGGAGCCATTTCAAACTTTTTCAGGGCTCGTATTCCCATTGGACCGAAAAAATGTCGATACCGACCAGATCATTCCAAAACAGTTTTTGAAACGGATTGAGCGCAAGGGATTTGGGGAATGCCTGTTTTACAACTGGCGCTTCGATGAAAACGGAAATAAAAGGGAAGATTTTCCTTTAAATGATCCGAAATACGAGGGAGCACAGATTTTAGTGGCAGGCGACAACTTCGGATGCGGCTCTTCACGGGAGCACGCGCCGTGGGCCTTGCAGGATTACGGCTTTAAAGTGGTCATCGCAACAAGTTTTGCTGATATTTTTCATAATAACTGTCTAAAAAACGGGATTTTAACCGTAGAGTTGCCGGAAGAAGAAGTGCGCGAGTTGATTGGCAAGGCACAGGCAGAACGGCTCGTTTTAACGGTTGATCTTGAAAAACAAGTGGTATTAACGGGAGAAAAGTCCATCCACTTTGACATTGATCCGTATCCGAAGAATATGCTGTTAAAGGGACTGGATGAAATCGGGCTGACATTATTGCTTGAAGATGAAATTTCAAAATTTGAAGCGTCTGAAAACGCAGGAGTGTGACGGGAACAATGGGGATTTCTTACAAACGAAAGACATTGTAGCAGCATTTGAAAATTTATTGCCGGTCGTGCACCGGACGCCGTTGAACGAATCGGCGACATTCAATGAAATGGCAGGAACAAGGCTTTACTTTAAAATGGAAAACCTGCAGCGCACCGGGTCTTTTAAAATCAGGGGCGCACTGAATAAAATTACGAACCTGGCAGGGGATGCGAGAAAAAACGGCGTGATTGCGGCATCGGCGGGCAACCATGCGCAGGGTGTCGCTTTTTCGGCAACGAAACAGGGGTTGAAGGCTAAAATATATATGCCGGAAAAAACGCCGCTTGCCAAAGTGCTGGCAACAAAGGCGTATGGCGCGGAAGTTGTGCTGACCGGCGAATCTTTCCAGGAAGCATATGAAGCAGCTGTTTTGGACCAGCAAATCACAGGCGCAACGTTTATTCACCCGTTTGACGATTATGAAGTGATGGCCGGCCAGGGCACGATTGCTCTCGAAATGATCCAGCAATGCGCGGATCTTGATACGGTTGTGATTCCGGTCGGGGGCGGCGGTTTAATTGCTGGCATGGCCTGCCTCCTGAAAAATTATGATCCGAAAATCCGCGTCATCGGCGTGCAGTCCGAGGGGGCGCCTGCTGTTTATAACCGCTTTAAAGGGATGGGAAACAGTCGGCTCGAACATGTTTCGGGCATCGCGGACGGCATTCTTGTAAAAGAGACCGGCCAGCTGACTTTTCCGTTAATCAGCAAGTATGTGGATGATGTCGTGACGGTGAGCGATGAAGACATTGCCATTGCCATCATTTATATGCTCGAACGTGAAAAAATGTTTGTCGAAGGGGCAGGAGCGGCGGCTTTCGCGGCTGTATTAAGCGGCAAAGTTGGCGTTTCGGGAAAGCATATTGGCATTGTTGTAAGCGGCGGAAATGCTGATCTGGATAAAATCTCCCACTTCAAACGGCTGGCTGCGGCCGGCAAAAAAAAACATAAGGTTGTTTCGCTTTAGAACCGGGCACCAGCAGGCCGGGGCATGCCAGGCGTGTTCACCAGGCTTGCCCCGGGGCGCCTTTTCTTTAATGCAGGCCGAAAAGTGAGAAAACGATACAAAAAAACAGCATCCTTTGTTACACTGATGTAGGAAAGAGGTGAAGAGATGATTCAAACGGTATTATTTGATGTGGACGGGGTATTGCTGAGCGAGGAACGTTATTTTGACGCATCCGGCTTGACCGTCTGGGAATTGATACATAGCGGCCATTATTTAGGGCTCGCACCGGAACAATTTAAAACAGCCTTAACAGATGAGGAAATCAGGCGGATCCGGGCTGATGTTTTTCAGCATGATGAAGTGTTGCGGTTTTTAAAATCGCGCGGCATGAACGCCAACTGGGATATGATTTATTTGACGTTCACCTGCCAGCTGTTACACTTGCTTTCGCAAATAAAGGAAGAGGAAGCAGGCCGGATCCGCGGCTGGCTGGCGCGTGAAATCGATTATGAAACGCTTCATGAAATCCGCGGGGTGCTTGCACACTATCCGGTTGAAACCGACTACGGCATATTTTTAAACTGGTTTGCAAAGAGGCCCGAAACAAAACAGGATTTGTTGAAAGTGCTGGACCAGCTTGCTTATGAAATCTTCGGGCTTACAGATACGCAGCTTGGCAAAAAAGGCGCGCTCTGGTCGGTGTGCGAGCAGATTTCCCAGGAATGGTATGTCGGCGACCAAAATATTATGGCCTCTACCGGGAAGCCGAGCGTGCAAACGGGGAAAAAAGGCTTTCTCGATGAAGAGATTCCGCTTGCCGAACCGGAAAAAATCGGTGCCTTGTTTTCCTTTTTGGCGGGGAAAGGGCTGAAACTCGGCGTCGGCACGGGAAGGCCGCAGCTTGAAACGTACGGGCCGTTTCGGGCGCTTGGCTGGCTGCCGCTGTTTCATGAGGCGCATATCGTGACGGCGGACGACGTTTTAAAGGCGGAAGAGGAGCTTGGAGGCCATACGCCGCTTGCAAAGCCGAATCCTTTTACCTACCTGCTTGCTTTAAAAGGGAAAAACACGCCCACCCGCGACTGTGCGGAATGCAGCCTCCCGCTTGAAAACGGGCAGGAAATCCTGATTGTCGGGGACTCGCTCGCGGACCTGCTTGCTGCAAAAAAAATAGGTGCCCAATTTGCCGGCATCTTAACCGGCTTGTCCGGAAAAGAAGCAAAAGCCGAATTTGAAGAACACGGGGCAGATTATATTTTTGAGAATGTAGTAGGCCTCAAAAACATATTTTTGTAGACTGCTGGGGTATGCTGAGGCATGCCTCTTTTTCGCAGGATATTCCGCGCCGTAAAAAACGGCAATTTCCGAAAAAATTTTTTGCAGGGAAACCTTACATGATCACTTTATTAATATAGTGTAATTTTTCCAGTTCCTCTATAAAAACGGGATGAAAAGTTTGGAAAAATATTTTTAAATAAAATTAAATGTTGACTTTATTTTAAAATTAATGTAATATTTCAACATCACAAAAGAAGGAGCAGAAATCAAGGTGGAAACCCGTAAGAACCTTCATTTTGCGGAAATCGTTGAAGTCCTGAAAATAAAACAGAAACGGTGATCTTTTAATTCGGAGTATTTCAAGGAGTGGGAAAGATGAAACAAGCAACTAAAGATTATGTAATTGACAGGGCATATAAAGCATCGGCCGGGGTAGCAAACGCTGTGCTCGTGACTTTGGGTCTGGGACTTTTGTTTGAAACGTTTGGGAAATTCCTCGGCTGGGACGGCTTTTTGGCCATCGGGGCGGCGACGAAATCGCTGTTGGCGCCGGCCATCGGCGCAGGGATTGCATATCAGCTTGGCGGCAATACATTGGTCATTTTCAGTTCGATGGCTTGTGCGGCGGTCGGCGGAAATGCGATCGGCACCACCCAGGACGGCTTGATTACGATTGTCACCGGACAGCCTGTCAGTGCTGTGCTGGCTGCAGTTGTTGCAACGTGGGTCGGGAAACGCGTGTCCGGCAAAACGAAGCTCGATATGATGGCAATTCCGTTTGCCGCCATTCTTGCCGGCGGTGTTGCCGGCGTTGGCCTTGCTGCTGTCACCACGCCGTTTTTGCAATGGCTGAGCGGTGAAATTACGGCCTCTGTACAAGGTTCGCCGCTTTTCGGTTCAATGGTTGTATCGCTCGTCTGGAGCATCCTCCTCATGTCACCTGCTTCTTCGGCCGCGCTTGCCATTGCGCTGCAGCTTGATCCGGTATCCAGCGCAGCTGCACTGATCGGCTGTACGGTCCAGTTTGTCGGTTTTACGGCAATGTCGCTGAAACAAAATGACTGGGGCGGCAATATTGCACAGTCCTTGATTACGCCAAAAGTCCAGTTCCCGAATTTGGTGAAAAATCCGCGCCTTGTTATTCCGCCGTTTGTTTCGTCGCTCATTTGTGCGCCGGTTGCAACGATGATGTTTCACTTGAAAGTGCCGTATGAACTCGGCGGGCTCGGCCTGAATTCTTTAATTGCGCCGCTTAATATTCTCGCAAACCAGGGAACCGGCGCGTTGCTTGCTTATGTTGCGGCGGGTGTGATTTTACCCATTTTTACGACGCTCGGCATCTATCATTTCCTTAAATTGTTTGGCTGGGCAAAAGCCGGCGACCTCAGAATGGAAGTCCAATAATACCGGAAAGTAAAGCCGGGCCGTACAAGCCCGGTTTTTGCTCGTATCCGAAAAAAAGCATTCACAGCGTTTTGCCGTGAATGCTTTTTATTTATACTTCTACAAAAGGTTCTTCCTGAAAGGTATAGCCGGTTGCGAGTTCCAAAGTCTGAACGGCTTTAATGCCGATTACCTCTTTTAATTGGTCCAGCACTTGCCGGCTTGCGGTTTTATCGAGCGTGAGCACCATGATCGCTTCCCCGCCGATTTCTTTCCGGCCCACCTGCATCGTGCCGATATTGGTATCATTGCTGCCGAGAATCGATCCGACCTGACCGATCATGCCCGGGATGTCCAGATGCCGGATATAAAGAAGGTGCTGTTCCGGGCGGAGATCGACACGGTAATCGTTCAGCTTCACGATGCGGCCACCGAACCCGTTAATGATCGAAGCGCCGATATTCACTTGTTTGCCTTTTTTATACAGTGCCAATTCCAAATAATTGGAAAAGCCCTTAAACGACGCATTGCGCTGCAGATTGTATGTCAACCCCTGTTCCTTTAAGAGATGGAGGGCATTGACAAGATTAACGGTGCTGCCGAGATGACGCGCCAGAATCCCTTTGATAATCGTTCTCGTCAGCAGTTTTGTATCTTCATCCAAAAGCTCGCCGGCGTACGTAATTTCAATTTTTTCGGGCGCTTCATCCAAAAGCTGGATGCCGAGCTGTGCCACCTGTTCGCCAAGAAGGAGGAACGGTTCCATCCGTTCGCGGTTTTCCCCGGAAGTTTGCGGCATATTGATGGCATTGCGGATCTCCTCAGATTCAAAAATATGGATGATTTCGTCGCTGACATCCGCCGCCACCCGGACCTGTGCTTCGCGGGTCGACGCGCCGAGATGCGGGGTTACAATAACATTCGGTAGTTCCAAAAGCCCCGGCGTGATTTCCGGCTCGTTTTCAAAAACGTCCAGAGCAGCCCCTGCAACGCGGCCTTCCTGAAGCGCCTGAAGCAGCGCCTGTTCGTCAACGAGCCCGCCGCGTGCGCAATTGATGATGCGGACACCTTTTTTCGTTTTTGCCAAAAATGCTTCATTGATCAAATGCCTCGTTTCTTTCATCAGCGGCGTATGGAGCGTAATGAAATCGGCTTGGGCGGCAATTTCGTCAAGCGTTGCTTTTTTGATGCCGAGCTTTGCCGCGCGTTCTTCGGTTAAATACGGGTCATACCCGAGCACGGCCATTCCGAATGCTTTTGCCCGTTTCGCCACTTCTGTCCCGATTTTGCCCGTCCCGATGACGCCGAGCGTTTTCTTGAAAAGCTCGACGCCTTTGAACTTTTCGCGCTCCCATTTTCCCGCGGCTGCGGACTTGTGTGCCTGCGGGATATTGCGGGAAAGGGAAAGCATCATGGCGAGTGTATGCTCCGTTGCGGAAATCGTGTTTCCTCCCGGTGAATTGACGACAATAATCCCTTTTCTCGTCGCAGCATCGACATCAATATTGTCAACGCCGACCCCGGCCCTTGCTATGACACGCAAATTGCCGGATGCCTCAATGATGTCTTTTGTCACTTTTGTTTGGTTCCGCACAATCAGCCCGTCATATTGGCCGATTGTGGCTTTTAAATCTTCCGGCGCAATGCCCGGCTGGTGCTCAACTAAAAAATCTTTGTGCGCATACAGTTTTTTCAAGCCTTCTTCGCTTACTTTATCCGTTACTAAAATTTTAAACATGCGCTTTCCATGCCTCCTCCGCTTTTTTCACTGCAATGCCGAATGTATCCTTTCCGTTCAGTTCGTGTACCGCCATTTCCAGCGCGGTTAAAACGTTGATCACGTCAAAAGGGGTGCTGTACCCCATATGGCCAATCCGGAAAATTTTTCCCTTCAGCTGTTTTTGCCCGCTTGCGACGACCATTGAAAAATGATCCTGCAAATATTTTTTGATTGCCCCGGCCTGTTCGCCATCCGGTTTCACCGCTGTGACGGTCGGCGAAGCATCCGCGTCGTTTTCGACAAGGAGCGGAAGGCCCAAAGCTTTCACGCCGGCGCGGGTCATATCGCGCAAAATTTCATGGCGCTTGATGACATTGCCCCAGCCTTCTTCCTCAATCATCCGGCACACTTCTTCCGCGCCAAACACGAGGGAAACGGGCGGGGTGAACGGTGTTGTCACGGCTTCATCATATGAATCGATATACCGGTTCAAGTCGAGATAAAACCGTTTTTCCGGTCCGTTCTTGATTGCCTCTTTGGCCCGTTTATTGACGGCGACAAAGGCAAGGCCCGGCGGCAGCATGAGCGCTTTTTGCGAACCAGAAACAAGGATATCAATCTGGTAATCTTCCATATCCGCGGGCACGCCGCCAATGCAGCTGACGCCGTCAACGATATACAAGGCATCGGTCAGCCGTTTTACAACGGCGCCAAGGTCTTTCACCGGGTTCAACACCGATGTGGATGTTTCGCAATAGGTGGCAAAAACCGCTTTGACCGGATCTTTTAGCCCCTTAAGGAACGTTTCCAGCTGTTCCGGGCGGCAGGCGGTTCCCCATTCTATATTGAGGCGGTGGACATGGGCGCCGTATGATTCGCAAATGGAAGCAAAACGCTCCCCGAACACACCGGTGACAACGACAACGACATGGTCGCCTTCATGGACAACGTTGCAGACGGCGCTTTCCAGTGCGGATGTCCCGCTGCCGGCAATGACAACCACCGGTTCTTTTGTGCCAAAGACCGGCATCAGTTTTGTCGCCACTTGCTTCAGGCTATTTGAAAAGACTTCACTGCGGTGGGCGACCATAGGCTGGTTCATGGCCTGTTTTACACGGTCCGGTACGGGTGTTGGGCCTGGTGTGAATAGCGATTCCTTACAAAAAAGCATGAGTACGTCAATCCTCCAATATAAAATTAAAATAAAACGTCCCTCCGCCACAAAGAAATCCTTGTGGAGGAGGGACGTCATGTACCGTGGTGCCACCCTCTTTTGCTGCGTACGGCAGCCTCTGGGAAAATAACGGCATATGCCGGGTGCGGCCTACATCACTTTCGGCCGGCCAGTTCAGAAGCGCTGGGCATTGTATCAGCAAAAGCATCGGTTCGCAGCAACCACCGACTCTCTGCGGCTTTTTGCAAATACGCCTTCTTCATCATTACTTTTCGAATATCATTTTGCTCTGTGCTAAATATTCTAACAGCTGGTTTTAGTTCTGTAAAGGGAAAAATGAAATAATTTAAAAATCATCGTATTTTTTGATTCGCGCAAAAAGGTTAATAACCTTTTTTGTAGTCGACAAGATGAATGTCCGGCTTGCCGCCAGCGAGGTACCGTTTTAAATTCGGGATGAAGATATCCCGGACAACTCGTTCGTCGTAATGTTCGGTTGAGCCGGCGGTGTGCGGGGTGATGATCACATTTTCCAGCTCCCAAAGCGGGCTGTCTTCAGGGAGCGGTTCCTTTTCAAACACATCCAGCCCGGCGCCGGCAATTTCGCCGGAGGCAAGGGCATCGGCCAGTTCTTTTTCATTTGCGATTTCCCCTCTGCCGATATTGATAAAAAATGCAGACGGCTTCATGCGGGCAAATGCTTCTTTCCCGAATAAATGGTACGTTTCTTTCGTAAGCGGCAGGCAGACGGCGACATAATCACAAAGCGGAAGCATATCATGGAGCTGCCCGTTGGTATACATTTCGTCTACAAACCCGGCAGGCGCACCGGAACGCCGCACGCCCAGCACTTTCATCCCGAAGGCTTTGGCAATTTTTGCCGTTTCAAGCCCGATTTCCCCGACACCGATAATGCCGATCACCTTTTCGTGCATTTCCAGTTTTAACCCGGCATGGTTCCATTTCTTTTTCGTTTGATTTCTGACATATGTATGGATTTTCCTTGTCAATGCCAGCATCATTGCAAAAATGGTTTCAGAAATCGGATAGGCGTGGATGCCGCTTGCGGAAGTCAGAAAGAGCCCCTTTTTCTCAAATTGTTCGAGCGGGAAACTGTCCACCCCCGCACTCCAGCTTTGAACCCAGCGGAGAGCGGAATCTTCCGATAATGCATCTTTTTCCATTTTCTTTCGAAAGCTCGCAATTACTTCAGCTTTCTTCACTTCACTCTGCCAATGCGCCGGATCTTTTCCGGCCAGTATGCGCCATTCCGGAACCAGTTTCCTGATTTCACCAAGCAGGCCGGGGGCAAGATTTTCTGCAATAATCATGGTTCTTTCCGCCATCAAACTCCCTCCTCGTATAATAAGTTTAAATCCAAAGTGGATGTCAATTTCCAGTTCATTCTGCTGCTCATTGACAAGTGAATATAAGATTTTGTATTCCGGGCGAGCCCGGAATACAAGTTCGGACTTGGACGCTTCGCGATGTTCCCGGATAATGGTCTTAGGATCGTTTGGGTCAATGCTTCCCCTCCTTGTAGCCTGACTACTCGAAAAGTCTGCATCCCCAGGTTCTTGCTTGAACGTCTAACCCGTAGGCCGTTCCTCCGGATCTCCGTGCTGGAAATGAGCAGTTCCAGGCAGCCCACGGCCCGGATGAGTTCTCATACGCGAGGCTGACAGATCGGCAAGCCATCTGGGGATATCCCGAAGCGTCCGATTCCATCGATCCCAATACAGAGAGGAGGAAATCATATGCCCTTATTTGTCGGTATTGACGTGAGCTCCAAAAACCTCGATGCCTGCCTGATGGATGGAATGGGGGAAACGTTAGCCACCCAAACGGTGACAAACAATCTTCCCGGTGCCTCTGAGTTAAGAGACACCATCCTCCAACATGCGGAGGCGGATGACACCATCCAGATCGCCATGGAGGCCACATCTGTGTATAGTTGGCACCCGGCAATGTTTTTCCATGAAGATCCCGAGCTGAAACAGCGTCGTACAAAGGTGTTTACCCTGAATCCGAAGCTGGTGAGAAATTTCAAAAAGGCTTATGCCGAGATGGACAAGACCGATCCCAAAGATGCCTGGGTAATTGCGGACCGCTTGCGTTTCGGGAGATTGCCGAAATCCGTGATTCAGTCAGAACAATACCTTGCCCTTCAACGGTTAACACGGATGCGCTATCACCTGATTCAAAGTTTAACCCGGGAACAACAGGTATTTTTGAATCATCTGTTTTTCAAATTCAGTGCCTTTAACCTTGAAGTGGATACATCGGTCTTCGGCCATGCCATAACGGAATTTTTGCTTGAGGCCTATAGCCTCGATGAAATTGCCCAAATGCCTCTGGAGGACTTAGCGATGTATCTCCAGACCAAAGGCCATGGCCGCTTTAGCGATCCCGAGGATTTGGCCGCATCCATCCAAAAAGCTGCCCGGTCCTCTTACCGGCTTTCTAAATGTGTGGAGGATTCGATTGACTTGGTCCTGGGCAGTTCTATTGAGATCATCCGGCATCTTAAACGCCAAATCAAGGATTTGGATAAGGCGATTGCCCGCGTTCTTGATGGAATCCCGAATACCCTCCAGACCATTCCGGGAATAGGCCCGGTGAGCTGTGCTGGGATTCTCGCTGAAATCGGCGACATTGAGCGCTTTGACGACCAAGCCGCGATCGCAAAATTTGCCGGATTGTTCTGGCCCCGCCACCAATCGGGTGATTTTGAGGCTGATGACAAAATGCTTGCGCGTACAGGCAATCGTTATCTCCGGTATTACCTGGTTGAGGCTGCCAATCTGGTCCGGCGACACGAACCTGAGTACCGCGCCTTTTACCAAAAGAAATATCGTGAGGTGCATAAGCACTCACACAAACGCGCCCTCGTCTTAACGGCAAGAAAACTGGTGCGCCTGATCGATGCGCTGCTCCGCAACGATCAAATTTATGCGCCGAAAAAGAAGGTGACGCGATGAGGTAACCAGGTAACCATCATCGATAGCCTGAACTTGAAAACTTCCAGATTATTCCAATTATCTGGAGGCTTAGTTCAGTATTGCCATTTTTATGACATAGAGCCAACAAAATTTCCAATTCACTTGTTTTTAACCCTTGACATCACACCGTAGGACTTTATTCCATTAAATCATATATTCGATATACCATAAAAAATTTCCTGCTTATTCTGGTAATTCCTGCCATAAACTGTTCACATTTGCAAAAACCGCCATCCCTTCAGCCTGTAAGCCTTATCAATTATTTGCACGCATGTTTCCGGGTATAAAGACCTATGAAAAAGTGACTAAAAGGTACGATAAAAGAATTGGTGATATCCGCAAAAGAATTAGTGATATCCGCTATGAAAATGATTAAAGGAGTTGCCTTGTTATGCGAAAGATGGTAGAAAAACATGTACGATGGAATATGAAAGCGAAATTGATTGTTTCTATCCTCGCAATCCTGCTCGTTCCATCTGTACTGATCGGATATTTTTCAATCAAATCAGCAGGAAGTGAAGTCCAATCGCAAATGCTGAATGCCGCCACGGAAAATGTCAATCTGTTGCAGAATATCATCCATGATGCGATCCAGCCGCGCATGGACGATGTGGATTATTTTTCTAAAAAAATTTCGGCCGAAACGGAAAAAAAGCCGTCCGAAATCAAGACGATGTTCAGCCAATATGCAAATCTGCATAACAATGTCTTGAATGTTTACGTTGGGACAGCTTCCGGGAAAATGATGATCGAACCGAATGGCAACTTGCCTGCAGGTTATGATCCAAGGCAAAGGCCGTGGTATAAGGAAGCGATGGAACAGCCCGGAAAAGCGGTTGTGACAGCCCCGTACCAGGACGCGATCACGGGGGAAACGATTGTCACCATTGCCAAAACGGCGCAAGACAACTCCGGGGTTGTCGCAGTTGACCTGAAAATGAGCGCGCTCCAAAAAATGGCGAAAGAAATCAAAATCGGGAAAAACGGGTATGCGGTGCTTGTAGACCCGGCGCGCCGCATCGTCGTGATGCCGGGAAGAAAACCGGGGGCGTATGCAAAAGAAAAAGTGTATGATACCGTATTTAACCATGTTTCCGGACACATTTCCTATACGTATCAGGGGAAGGAAAAAATGATGATTTATACAACCGACAGCCTGACGGGTTGGAAAATTGCAGGGACAATGTATGCCGATGAGGTCGGCAAAGCTGTACAGCCGATCATTGACCGGATGATTCTTGTCATCGTCATTTTTCTCGTTCTCGGTACGGCATTAGCCTATTTTGTCATCCGTTCTGTGACACGGCCGATTAACCGCCTGAAAGAAGCGGCATTAAAAATTTCCTCAGGGGACTTAACAGAGGAAATTGATATCCGGAAAAAAGATGAAGTCGGTGAACTGGCTGTAAGTTTTAAAAAAATGCAGGACCGCCTGCGCGACCTTCTCGACCAGGTCGATAAAAGCGCGGAGATGGTCGTTTCCTCTTCCGAAGAGCTGAAGGCAAATGCGGAAAATACAACGCAGGCAAGCCATGAAATCAATTCCGCTGCTGCCCAGATTGCAAGCGGTGCGGAAACGCAGACGAACGGCACGGAAAACAGCGCACAGGCGATGAGTGAAATCGCAAAAGCAATGGAAAAAGTAACCGACAGTACGATGGCGATTTCCAGCTTGTCCAATGCCACGCTTGAACATGCGAAACAAGGCGGCGAGGCTGTCCGTGAGACGGTTGCACAAATGAAGTCCATTGCCGGTTCTGTCGCGCAATCTAACGCAAAAATCCAGGCACTCTTTGAACATTCGAAGCAAATTAGCCAGATTACAGAAGTGATAAAAGGAATTGCGGCCCAGACGAATTTGCTTGCTTTAAATGCAGCGATTGAAGCGGCAAGGGCGGGCGAGCACGGAAAAGGGTTTGCGGTCGTGGCAGACGAAATCCGGAAATTGGCCGACCAGTCGCAAAACTCGACCAAAGAAATTGAAAAGCTGATTACGCAAATCCAGCATGATACGGAAGATTCCGTCCGCGAAATGGAACAAGTGTCCAAAGATGTGGAAGCCGGCGTGTCACGTTCCAAAGATTCGATCGGAAAATTTGACACGATCATGAACGGGATGAAAGAAATCACACCGCAAGTAGAAGAAATGGCGGCGATCTCGGAAGAAATTTCCGCCTCCGTCCAGGAAGTGACTTCGACTGCGAACGAACTTGCCCAAATTGCTGAAGAAAATGCGGCGGCAACCGAAGAAATGGCCGCTTCCATTGAAAGCCACCTGAAATCGATGGATGATATCAGCGATTCGGCCAGAGCGTTGTCCTATCTGGCGGAGTACTTGCAGGAAATGGTGAAAAAATACAAGTTTTAAAGAAGAAGCGCCCAAAGCAGGAATCTAGGCTTTAGGCGCTTTTTTTGGCGCATGGATTCAACTGAAAACGGGTTCCGCCCGGGCAAAGCAAAAGGCAATGCAAGTGCGGGAATTTTGGGGGATGAATTTTGCCCGCCGCACAACGGCCGTGGCAGTTGCCACGCGAGAAAACGATGGAGCAGCGGCCACAAAAGGGCTTCGGAGCGCCGGCAAAATATTTTCGGTGACAATGGCTCCGGCGTCCTTTAAAATAAAACTATGAAGCGGGTGAACAAATTTTTTGAAAAAGGAAATGACCTCATATGGGGGAAGAGAAAAGCGTGCATCAATATGTCAATTGGCCTGATGTGGTTTTTCAGTTGGGCTGGCTTATTTTTCTCTATGCCGCCGGATTTGCGATTTATAAAATCTTGAAAATCAGGAAAATGAAGAATCAGCATTTGAAAAAATAGTGCAGGAACGGCTCTGGGCCTCTCCGGAGAAAGGGCTGCAGGACGGGCAAAAACGGGGGGAATGGGATGGAACTCACAAAGGAACAATTTAAGGCCGATTTCGAAAGGATGCTGTCGGACTGCTTCACAATGGATGTGGAAAAATCTGATTTGACAGAACAGTATGTTACACTCGGAAAATTGATCGGTTCATATGCAGCGAAAGAATGGCGGAACACGAATCAGCGTTACTTGGAAAAAGGGGAGAAACAAGTTTACTATTTTTCAATGGAATTTTTGCTCGGCAGGATGTTGAAAAGCAATTTGTTCAACCTTGGCATTCTCGATACAGTCCGGGCGGGGCTTCAAGAAATGGGGATGGAACTCGAGGCATTGGAACAGGTGGAACTGGATGCCGGGCTGGGAAACGGCGGCCTTGGCCGGCTGGCAGCTTGTTTCATCGACTCAATGGCGACACATGCGATCCCCGGGCACGGAAACGGTATCCGTTTTAAGTACGGGCTTTTCAGGCAGAAGTTTGTCAACGGCTACCAGGTCGAACTGCCTGAAAATTGGCTGCGGAATGGCAATGTGTGGGAGACCCGCCGGCTGAACAAGGCGGTAAATGTGCGGTTTTACGGCAACGTCCGGCTTGAGAAAGACGCATCGGGACATTTTGTCCCCCATTATGAAAATGAAGAAACGGTGCTTGCCGTGCCGTATGATACCCCGGTAATCGGTTACGGGGACAACACGGTCAACACTTTAAGATTGTGGTCGGCAGAAATGCCGCTTGAGGATGCGAACACGGAGTACCATGCTTTTATTCAGCAGCAGAGCCGGATCGAAAGCATTTCCGAAGTGCTGTATCCGGACGATTCCAATTATGAAGGGCGCCTGTTGCGTTTGAAGCAAGAATATTTTTTCGTCTCGGCCGGCATTCAAAGCATTATCCGCACCTATAAAAAATTCGGCCTGCCGATTGCGCATCTGGCCGAAAAAGTCGCCATCCACATCAATGATACACACCCGGCATTGTGTGTCCCCGAACTGATGCGCATTTTACTGGATGAGGAAGGGATGGGCTGGGAACCGGCATGGGATGTGACGGTAAAAGTGCTCAGCTATACCAACCATACCATTATGTCCGAAGCGCTGGAAAGCTGGCCGACAGATATGATGGCACAGCTTTTGCCGCGCATTTATCAAATCATTTGCGAAATTGACCGCCGCTATATAGAGGATATGGCCCGTTTGTATGACCGGGATAAGATTGAGCGGACAAGGGTGATTTCGGACGGAAGCGTGAAGATGGCACACCTTGCGATCATCGGGAGCCACAGCATCAACGGGGTGGCAAAGCTCCATACGAATATTTTGAAAGAAAAAGTGCTTCGTGACTTCTACCGCATTTTCCCGTCCAGATTTAACAATAAAACAAACGGCATTTCCCACCGGCGCTGGCTGTTGCTTTCCAATGAACCGCTGCGTAGTTTTATTGACAGCAAAATCGGCAGGGAGTGGGCGGCGAAACCGACTGACCTGAAAATGCTCGAACCTTTCCGCCGCGACGAAAGCGCACTCAGGCAACTTGCCGAAATCAAACAAACCAATAAGCAGCGGCTCGCGGACTATATCGGGAAAACGACAGGGCTTGCCATCCGGACAGATGCCATTTTTGATGTGCAGGTCAAACGTTTCCATGCTTATAAAAGGCAGCTGCTGAATCTTTTGCATATTTTAAGCTTGTATTTTAAATTGAAGGATGATCCGGAAGCAGATATTTACCCGCGCGTCTTCATTTTTGGCGGCAAAGCGGCACCGAGTTACACCTATGCCAAGGAAATCATTAAGCTGATAAACGCAGCGGCGGATCTGATTAATCATGACCCGGCAGTGAGGGACAGGCTGAAGATCGTTTTTATTGAAAATTACGGTGTGTCGCTGGCCGAGCGGATCATCCCGGCGGCTGACGTGAGCGAACAGATTTCACTCGCATCCAAGGAAGCGTCTGGGACGAGCAATATGAAGTTTATGCTCAATGGCGCGGTCACATTGGCCACGCTGGACGGTGCCAATGTCGAAATCCGCGATCTCGTCGGGGAGGACAATATTATCCTCTTCGGGCTGACCGATCAGGAAGTTTTCCAATATTACCATGACCGGTCTTATCATTCTTATGATTATTATAAGAACAATCCGGTGCTGCACCGTGTGCTCGATGCGTTGATTGACGGCTCGATTCCCGGGGTGCAGGCGGAAGGGCGGGATATCTTTGATTCCCTGATTAAATACGGGGATGAGTTTTTTGTATTAAGAGATTTCGAGGATTACGCGCTGGCGCAGAAAAAAGTGGACAAGCTTTATCGCGAGCCGCTCAAATGGCAGGAGATGGCACTCGTCAATATTGCCAATGCCGGCGTATTTTCCTCTGATTATACCGTGCTCAAGTATGCCGGCGAGATTTGGAACGTGCATAGCAAAACAAGGCTTTTTTAACGGATTTCTGAAAGGCTTCCTGCAGGGGAAAACTCGAAAAGGACTGTTTGCTTTCAGCTGCTGCATACTGCCCGGAATTCTTCCGCTAAAAAGCAGCCGGCAAGGGCCGGGCTTTTCATGGGGGGACCGGGCATCCAGCAGCATAAGCCGTTTTCCGAAATTAAATTTTGTCCGAACTTTTGCTTTTCTGCAGGAAAAGATGCCGGCTTGGCGAATATCATCCAATAGATTTCCGGCAGGAGGGGGGGGCGCTTGAAAAACATTTATTTTTTTCCCGGTTTTCCCGGGTTTATCGCTTCGTCGCTGATCAGGCGGATGGCACAATTGGATTATCCGGCCGGGCACATTTATTTGCTTGTGCTTCCGGCGATGCGGCAAAAAGCAGAGGCGGAGATTGGGGAAATTTGCAAGGGAGCGGAAAACATTGCAAAGGAACAGTTCACCGTCATTGAAGGGGATATTACAAAAGAAGGGCTTTCGATTGAGGAAGGGATGCGTTTCAAGCTGGCAGAAGAAGTGACCCATGTGTTCCACCTTGCCGCCATTTACGATCTTGCGGTGAAA
Source organism: Weizmannia sp. FSL W8-0676 (assembly GCF_038593015.1). NCBI lineage: Bacteria > Bacillati > Bacillota > Bacilli > Caryophanales > Bacillaceae > Heyndrickxia > Weizmannia sp. FSL W8-0676. The sequence continues at coordinate 2,526,337 of NZ_CP151954.1, read as the reverse complement.
CGGGACATCGCCTGGCGGGTGAATGTAACGGGAACAGAGAATGTAAACCAGTGGGTAAAAACGCTTAAAGCCTTAAAACGGTATGTGTATTTCAGCGCCGCTTATGTATCGGGCAAAAGGGAAGGGTGCATTTACGAACATGAACTCGACATGGGGCAAACGTTTAAAAACCATTACGAGGAGACGAAATTTGAAGCGGAAAAGCGCGTCCGCGGCATCATGGGCGATGTGCCGGTTACGGTGATCCGCCCGGGGATTGTAAAAGGGCATTCAAAGACCGTCGAAACCATTAAATTTGACGGCATTTATTTTCTTTTGAATACGCTTACGAAATTTAAAATTTTTCCCGTGATTCCGTATTTCGGCGAGGGCACGGCGGAAGGGAACTTTGTCCCGGTCGATTACATTTTTGACGCCACCCTTTATCTTGCCCATGCGCATGCCGGGGCGGGAAAAACGTATCACCTTACCGATCCGCATCCGTACCGCATGCGCGAATTGTACAAAATGGTCATGGAGGCGTATCTCGGAAGAAAACCGCACGGGACCATCCCGCTGTCGGTAATGGAATGGCTGTTTTCTATTAAGGCTTTCCGGAAATGGCTGAATGCGGAGCGGGAAGCCCTTGAATATTTTACATGCAGGGCAGAATATGACTGCAGCACGGCCCAAAAAGATTTGGAGGGGTCCGGGATTTCCTGCCCGGATTTCAAAGAGACATTGCCGGCAATGGTCCGTTTTTATGAGGCGCACAAAGATGACCGCGATAAGCAGCTGAAGATTGTTTAAAGGGAGCATTCCGTATGAACGAAGAGTTGATTCTTGCAAAACAGCAAGCCTTCTTTTATTCAGGGAAAACAAAGCCGTATGCATTCCGCGCCGGGGCGCTTGAGGCGCTGAAAAAAGCTGTCATCCGGCATGAAAAGGCGCTGTCGGATGCGCTCCGGAAAGACTTGAACAAGTCGGCGTTTGATGCGTATGCAACAGAAATCGGCATTCTTCTGAGCGAGCTTTCATTTACATTGAAACATTTGAAAAGATGGATGAAACCGGAGCGGGCAAAAACGCCGCTCACCCATGCCGGTTCAAAAAGCATGATTGTACCGGAACCGTACGGCACGGCGCTCATTATTTCGCCATGGAACTTTCCGCTGCAGCTTTCGCTTGTACCGCTTGTTGGCGCAGTGGCCGCCGGAAACTGTGCGGTGATCAAGCCGTCGGAATACACGCCGCATACTTCAAAGGCTTTGAAAAAACTGGTGGAAGAAATATTCCCGGAAGATTTAGTCGCCGTGATCGAAGGCGGGGTGGAAACAAGCCGGGCGCTGCTTGAATTGCCGTTTGATAAGATTTTTTTCACCGGCAGCGTTCCGGTCGGCAAAATCGTCATGGAGGCAGCCGCAAGAAGGCTTACGCCGCTTACGCTTGAACTTGGTGGGAAAAGCCCGTGTATTGTCCATGAAGATGCTAAAATCAAACTGGCGGCGAAGCGGATCGCATGGGGAAAATTTTTAAATGCCGGCCAGACGTGTATTGCGCCGGATTATGTGTATGTGCACCAAAACATAAAAACGGCCTTTTTCAAAGAGCTGGAGGGGGCTGTGCATGAATTATACGGGGAACAGCCGCTTGGTAATCCGGATTATACGCGCATCGTAAGCGACAAGCATTTCAGCCGGCTCCGCGGTTTTCTTGAAGAGGGAGAGACGGTATTTGGCGGCGGGTTCAAAGAAGAGGAAAGAATCATCGAGCCGACAGTGTTAACCGGCATTACATGGGAAAACAAAGTGATGCAGGAGGAAATTTTCGGGCCGGTATTGCCTGTCCTTGAATACGAGAGCCTGGATGAAGTGGTTGGCGCCGTCCGCCGTTATGAAAAGCCGCTCGCGCTCTATCTTTTTAGCGGAGACAGGGCGGTGCAGGATAGAATAATGAATGAACTTTCATTCGGCGGTGGCAGTATCAATGACACCGTCTACCATTTTACTTCTCCGTACCTGCCGTTCGGCGGCGTCGGGGCAAGCGGGATGGGCACTTACCATGGGAAGGAAAGCTTTAATGCCTTCTCCCACCGGAAAAGTGTGCTGCGGCAAACAACCACCTTTGACATCCCGTTCCGTTATCCCAACGTGAAAAACGGCTTGAAAAAAATAAAAAAATTTTTGAAGTATGTGTAAAATTTTACTCGAAGGGGCAGATGAGTGGAAAAAAATGGGAAGACGCTCTATCATCTAATTGTACACTTCAAGATGAACATCTAGAGAGAGAGGTCTTCCCATGGATATTATATCAATAATTGCTGGATTATTAAAGGATACAAAAAGTCTTATGGAATTTGAAGAACAGCTTAAACTTTTGATGCAGAAGGCTTTTACACAATGGGTTGGGGAAATATTTGAAGAGTTAGATAAAACAATTAAACAGGAGAAGTTAGAGGAGGGCTGGGTGTACTGCCGGAGTGATAACAGAAACATTCAGTTTCTATTTGGAAGTGTGACCTTTAAACGCTCATTCATGCATGACAAGAGAGGAAATTCCCATTATCCTCTGGATGAATGGTTAGGGCTGGTACCACACCAACGATACAGCCCGTTAGTGGAATTAAAGGTGGCAGAGTTGGCAAGTGAGAACACCTATCGGGAAGTAGCTGATATTTTAAAAGAGTGGACAGCAGTGAGTCTTAGTCACACAACTGTAGGGAACATGGTAAAACACGTAGGGAAAACTCAGGCGGAAGCCGATAAGGCACTTGTAGAAGAGCTAGAAATAGCTGTTTCCCTGCCTGAGGGGAAGAAGGTAGACTACCTGTTTTCTGAAGCAGATGGTGTATTCGTTCGGGGACTAAAAAAGAAACAGAGTATGGAAGTCCACCACGCCATTCTCTATGAGGGATGGCAAACCAATGGTAAAAGGGTCTCCCTGCGTCAGCCCACAGTCATCATGACAACGGAAGCCATCCAGACATTTTGGGATGAAGTCCAAGCCACAGCTGCCAACACCTACTCCCTCGAAAAAACGCATGTCATTACAAACAGTGATGGAGGTGCGGGATACACAGCTGAACGGTTTCAAACAGCTTTCTCACAGTCGGAATTTCCGGTGCTCAACCAGCTGGATACCTACCACGTTGCACAAGCCATCATAAGGACATTTGGGGGCGGAAAGAGCGAGATCAAGGAGCAAATTAGAAAAGCGATTAGAACGCATGACCTGGACCAATTCACGTTATATTTGGATACGCACGAAAGCACCTTGACGGATAAAAAGGCTCTCAAGAAAATCAAGGAATTCCGTTCGTATATCTTGAAAAACTGGGACCGCATTTTTGACTGGAGAGACAGGGTGAAAAACGTGCCGGAAGGTGCGAGAGGCCTAGGAGCGATGGAATCGAATCAAAGGCATATCTCCTTCAGGATGAAAAAAAGGGGCATGCATTGGAGTGAACTTGGCGCAGAAGCCATGGTGAAAATCAAACAAGGCATACTCAATGGGACATTGAGAGAAGTCTATCTGAAACACCGTTCAAGAAGCGAGAGAAAGCAACGGAACTTGAAACAATTAATCAGGATGTCTCAACTACTCAAGCAGCCTGTACGCCCGTCAGTGGGCGTAAAGCACGGATCAGTTGCCCTGCATTCAAGCAGTTCATCGGCAATGGGACATTTAAGCAAAATATTAGAGCTTTCGTTTTAAGCTTGGCTCAGTGGGGACTGATCGTTGAGGCGCGCGAAATTTACGAGACTCCTGCGGGAAAAGCGAGCCAGGAGAGACCCCGCAGCGAGGTACGAGCGAGGAGGCTCGCCGGCCGCCCGCGGAAAGCGAGTGAATTTCGCGCGCCTCAACATCCCCGTTATCCATCTTTATACGGAAATATTACATCTTTTCCGAAAATTACACCGAGCAAGTAAAGCACGGTAGCCGAAAGTGTACAAAAAGAGTGTCTTGGAATACCCGATATTTAAACCTTGTCGAGAAAAACTTGACACATACCACATACAAATGAAGGTTGACAATTTTTATTTTCAGCATTAAGATAATAATCAATCAATAAAACATTTTTCAGGCGATGAAGAAGAAGAGTAACCTGTGTGGATTCCAAAGAGAGCCGGTGGGTGGTGTGAACCGGTGATGACGTGCAGGCGAATGGGCTTCCGAGCTTCCAAACCGAAACGATTCCGGAGTAGGCTTTGGCGAATGCCTTATCGTTACAAGAGGCAGGTATTACGTTTTTTCCCTGATACCGTCAAAGCCGGGCTGATAAAGCCAAAGATACATTGATTAGTGTATCTTTCTAAAGTTCTTAATGTCCTTAATAACTGATAAAAAATATCCTTGATTTTCTTATGGGTTGAGGAAAAAGGATTGAAGAATTCAACTATTAACAATATTAAACAATTAATGGAGAGATAAACAAATGAAAAAAGAAATAACATCATCAAATACTTATTGGATTTTTATCTCTTTATTTTTTATAGTAATATTTAATGTTTTTTTTCAATACTGTATTCATCAAAAAGCGCTAAATTTGTTTTGGTCTCAGGTTGATAAAGAAAATCATCTTGGCTCTTCAATTAATGTAATATTTTATGTTGTTCAAAGTTTTACGGTGCTTACGTCAATAGTTGGCATATTAATAGGAGCTTTAGTGGTTGCCCCAAATTAAGAAAGTGCAAAACTTTACTAGATTGATGCAGGTAATTGGAATCATATGGAAAATAAATGGATAATATTATCAAAAATGGAATCACAACTGCCTATTTTTGGGTTATTAAGGCCACAGTTGCCCCCTCCCCACATTTGCGGGCGTTTCAATTTCCAGTATTCTGTTTCAGCCTTCACACTCAGTCAATCAGCCGTACACTTTGAATCATTTGCCGGAATGCCTTTTTATGGGCGTATGTTTCACAAATATTTAAAATGACACTTCGGCTGTGATAGACCAGCACGCCAGCCGCGTAGATGAATTCCCTCCGGAATCTCCTGATCGTATAAGAGCGATACGCTGGCGGACAGTGTTCTTTTTTAAAGATCTCGAATAAATTGTATGCCAGCAGTTTAATCAGCAGATCCATTTGGTTGGCGTCAAATGAATGCGTTGAAATCTTGCCCATCGAGAATCCATATTTTGACTCTTTGATGTAGTTTTCCATGCAAGCCCTTTGGTTATAGAATCTCCAAATATCAATGGGTTCCCAGTCCATGTTCGTCACAATCGCTTCATACTTCCATAAAAAATCACAAGCTTGAAGCTGACTTTCCTCATATTTGTCAGCTTTACGAATTACCGCAACTCTTCTTGGCTTCTTCCAGGAACTTGCCTGGTAATCAACGGCTTTTCCCTCTATCACGGTCAATTCGTCGTCAACATAGCGGATCCACGGTGAATCATCGTTTTCAACCCTTTTTTTAAGTCTCGAAGTCCACCTCAGTTTGCCGGTATAGCCAATCCCACCGTTTTCCCAGTAACTGTAGAAATCTTCTCCACCAAATCCTTTGTCAAAACGGGTATAACGAATAGGGTAATGGGGAGAAAGCAGCTGATAGGTCTCTTCTGCAAAACCGAGTACCCCTTGAGAAGAATGGGAATTTCCCTCCCTCAGCCTGGCGTTTAAACAAAGACGGGATTTCCCTTCAAATACAAGAAGAGGGTGATAACTTTTTCTTCCCGGCTTGTAGGGATTTACTCCGACCCCTGCTTTTTCCTGGCCCCCATAGACGGTTTCCACGGTTGAATCAAAATCCAGAATGAGCTCCTTGTCAAGCCAGGGTTCAATCAAATCCATCATGCGTTCTTTGAATTCAAGATCAGCGCCCTCCAACTTTTCAATTCTTAGCAGGTCTTTATTTAAAAGGGTATAGTGCGGGCATTTCCCGCCCATAAATGCCATGATTAAAGGATCATCCTGCAAAGTCCGGAAATGAGATAGCCGGGAACAATTGGACAGCCAGCCAATCACCAGGTATATAAAGATTTTGCTTAAAGGATATTTGGCATTGTATTTTTTCAAGCAGTCAAAATCCCGGAAGGTCTGTTCAATCTTCATTCTTTCCAGAAACTGCAAAATCGGGAGCAGCCCGCTAAAATTCGTACTCTTCTTTAAACGACAGCTCTGAGGAGTAAAAATTTTTCGTGATAATTTAACTATTCCCCCCCCAAAAATGCGGCTAAATATGTAATAATTTAAATAATTAGAGCTTGCTGGACGAATATTTTGGCATGGCTTAGTGACAAGTCGAATACAAGCTAAAATTTGATTCGTTCAGCAAGCCCTAATTAAACTTGGCTGTTTTGAGGGGGTTTTTATTTTGGTTACTAGAAAAGAAAAAAGAAATCGTGAAAAAGAAGCAAATTATTTTTTCGAGTTCCTTAAAATTCAGAAGCATTTTTTCAAAGACCTGATGAATAACCTAAAAAAGGTAGCAGACCACCGACATCAAAGCTATATCACTTATGGTCCAGAGGTCCTTTTATTTACGATGATGTTGAAAAATATGACCGGCCTAAAATCCATGAGAAACATGAGTGAGAGTTTTAATAAAGAAGAATGTATTAAAAATGTAGGGAAGGTGTTAGGCTTAGATTCTCTTGAAGAACTTCCACATTATGATACAATTAACGACTTTTTATCTGGCTTAGATGTAAATGAATTAGAAAAAATTAGAACGTATATGATTAAAGAATTATTGAAAAAAAGGTCTCTCGAGTCTTATCGAATTGAAGGAAAGTACTGGGGTGTCATCATTGATGGAACTGGATTACACACCTTTCATGAGAAACATTGTAAACACTGCCTGAGACGGGCATATACAAATAAAGAAACAGGAGAAACGAACGTACTTTATATGCACCATGTACTTGAAGCCAAGCTTGTCGTGGGGGATATGGTCTTCAGTATTGCCTCCGAATTTATCGAAAATGAATCAGAAAATGTTTCTAAGCAAGATTGTGAATTAAAAGCCTTCGACAGGCTGGCAAAGAAAATAAAAAAAATATTTAAAAGACTACCGATTTGTATCTTGGGAGATAGTCTCTATGCATGTGAAACGGTATTTAATCTGTGCAGGGCGCACAAATGGAAATATATATGCAGATTTAAGGAAGGGAGAATTAAAAGTATCTCGACGGAGTTTAAGGCAATAAAAGAGCTGGAACAAAGTAAGGATCAGAATTCATTAGTTTGGGTGAATGATATTGCCTACAAAGACAGAACGGTCAATCTGATGGAGGCCACAATGAAAACAGAGGATGGGAAATCGAAAGAGTATGTATTTATAACGGATATTAAAATCACGAAAAAGAACGTGGAACGACTCATCGCTGCAGGAAGAAGCCGCTGGAAGATTGAAAATCAAGGATTTAACGAACAAAAAAATAATCGTTACAATATAGAACATGCCAATAGCCAAAACTACACAGCCATGAAAAATCATTATTTATTAGTTCAAATAACAGATATTATTAGACAGCTGTTTGAAAAAGGTTCGTCAATCTTAAAAGCACTCAAAAAAACGGCAAAAGAAAAATCCTCAAATCTGTTGGAATCGTTTCGGACACGTATTTTAACAGACGAGGATTTCACCCATTTAAGTAAGCCAATACAAGTAAGGTTTACTTAATGGTTATATTATAGCAAAGGATGTGATGTAAAAAAAGGTTTTTTTGAAGTTATCCACAATTTTAAAAAAGAAATTTGCAAATTCGGCTCTTTTTGACTTTGAAAGCAGAAAAAATAGATGGAAAAATTTTCTAAATGTGGATAAGTCATTTTATCATAAAACATCTAAAAATTGATGAATTTACTCTTCAGAGCTGTTTAAACGAAACGCATATTTGATTTTCGAGACAGAAGTGATATAATTCACCTTAAAGGTGCCCTCCTTTCTGGTTTGGTAGTTCTATACAAACCCAATTATACCAGAGATTCGGGGCACCTTTTTATTTTAAGCTTCTGCTTTACTCTCGTAATCCAGGGTTGCTTTTTTTGGATTCCTGTTTGGAATTAAAAAAAGAAAAAAGATTATTTATTAGTTTATTCCCTAACTTCATTATTTCTTTCATTTAAACTTGTCATAGCAGGCATAGTAAATCTGTTTCATGCAAATACAAGCAAAATCTATATTGTTGGAAAGCAGAGTTTTCTTTCACAAATAGCAGATCCTTTTTTATGGTTAAGTACTGTTTTATTTTTCCTTTTAGGAGTTAATATTTTATCAAGCAATAGAAAAAAAGTATTTTATTTAACACTCATTTATTTGCTGATTAAATTTGTAAATATCGGTCTCTCTTATTTTTTAAGAGCCTCTGCCAAAATAAAAATATACCCTTGAGCGAGGCTCTGGAAAATTAATTATCCCGGTTTTTTTGCCTTTTCATCCAGATTTTCAATTCAATAGAAGTAAAACGGTCATTTTCCTTCAAAAAAAGGGCATACGTATCCCGCCTTCACAAAATGGGTTTTTTTCACTACCCTTTGTGGAAAGGAAACGCTCATTTTATTTATTCACATATCCACCTGTGAATAACTTAATTTGCTCTTTGCAGCCGATTGCGTGTCCATCCACAATTGGCCTTTCCTGTCTGATGGTACGCCATATTTGCCATGATGTGCATAGATATCATGCATCGATCTACATGAGCTTCAACTGCCTGTTTCCCACGCTTGTGAACACGACGGAGACTGTATCCGTCTTTTAGAATGCCAAAGATTCTTTCGATGATCGTCCTGGCACTATATAACACTTCAAATGTGCGCCCATGTTGAGGCAACTCGACATCTACTTGAGGCGTTTGATCAAAGTCTATCCTAAATACTCTTCCTTGTGCTGCCCCATTACAACATTCCGCGTGATTCGCTAGCGGGCAGGTGAGACCTTCTTGCTTGGCATTTGGATGAAATACAGGACAAGTGTAAATATATTGCCCCTTTTCCCGATCAGATCCTCTAAGTTCCATTTTATGCCCACTGATACAGATGGGAGTGCCGTACCGGTTGATTTTTTCAATCCCTCGGGCGGTAGTTGGTTTATCTTTACGGTTCCGTGGATTGATCGGTGCCACCAATTTCGCCTGTAATACATCCTTTGTCACTTTTTGATTTTCCGGCGTTTGGTAGATTCCATCTGCCAGGATAAAGCTCAACTGCTCAGCCATCTCGGGGTGCTCTGTCTTAAACGTTTCCAATGTCGGTTCTAATGTTTTCCCATCGGGTGTATTTCCTTTAAATACTTCCCGCGTCAAAGGCAAACCGGATCTCACCCCGCATACCATTGATAATTTATGCGCAATATAGGAGACTGCATTACTTTTACGCATTACCCCTACATTGTCGTCCGTAAGGACTCTGGGGCAATCGCAATTACCCTCACAAGAACACGTCTTCCTTGTTTTATTCAAGGTTGCTTCTGCCTCTATATGCGATGTATCCACGGCGGCTGCTTCCTCATTCGTTTCAACCACGCCTTCCCCTTTATTATATTCAACAACCAATAGCCGGGCTTTTTCCCAAAGACCATTTGTTGTCATGATTTGATCAAAACGAGCAAAGGAACGGTAGCTCGGAATTTTCTCCGTAAATCCACACATGGTGGCAAATAGCGGGTTTGATTTCACTTGCAAATAGACACTCTCCACCATCACTTCAATATACTGTAAAGAGGCCAGTTCAAAAGCACGAAAAAAGGGCATGAAAGGATGCGGTTTTCTCCCTGCGGGAGAGGGACGAAATAATGAAGACGCAGACTTGTCTTCTTCCTCCGTTATTGAAAATAGTGCCGGTTGTATTTCATTAGAAGGATCATGTGCTCTTTCATTTTTTAGGTGCAAATATAAAAGGGTGTAGTATTCTCGTTCAATCGGCTTAAAAATCTCCCATGGGAAACACATGGCTGGAATGACAAATGGTATATCGGCATAGTCTTGCCAATTGTGGGGAATCAAATTTTGTTGTATTGAAAAGTCTCTGGTTTGTGTTAGAATAGAAATAGTCATGAAATCACTCCCTGGATATTTGGTCGTACTTATATCTTAACAAAGGAGTGGCTTTCATGGCTCTTTTTTTTCAAAAAAAATCATCCTTTTCCGTTTTACAATATTTACCACAGGAATGAGTAGCTTAATCTATTGAAACCCGCCCAAAACCGACCAAAGTGGAAAAATTTAGACACTTATAATAAATAAATTTACCCCATTAAAATCAAAAACTCACAATTTATTTTTACATTTGTCATAATGTTCCTACAAACGTCTTTTTTCTTTAGTGGAATAAATCAACGACCTTTAATTGTCTGACTGCTTACAGTTTCAGGGGATATAGCATTTTGGCAAGGGCTCTAAATTATATAGTTTAATAATGGGGGGCTATTAAACTATATATATAAAAATTAAGATTGGAGTGAAATGTATGGTAAACAGCTTATCTAACAAAAAAAGGGTATTTCTGTTTGTGGTAATTGGGCTGGTACTCGCCACTCTGTCATCGGTTGCGTATATCAGTACACTACAAATCACTATTCATCAAACTGCAGTTTTGCCTGGCAATGCTTACTTAGCAAGCAATCTTGGCATTTCCACCGCCGCAGCAAAGAAGGCTATCGATATTATCGATACTGCTTCAACGATTGCATCAATTATATCTTTAATTGGTGTTGTTACAGGCGCTGGAGCTATCTCTTACGCTGTTGTCGCTACTGCTAAAAGGTTGGCAAAAAAATACAGTAAAAAGTACGCGGCAGCTTGGTAATTAGCATTGCCTCCCCTTTTTTTAGTTTGAAGAAAGAGTTGACGAGTTTATGAAAAATAATAATTATAGTATACTGTATTATATTGTGAAATTTAATATGCTCTCAAAGACAAGAAAAAAATTAGACGATTGGAATCTGAATCATATTGGGGTTAAAAAGGCCTTTTATGCTTTATTATCCTTTATCTTTCTCACTTCATTACTAGTGTTTATTTTGTCGTTTTATATTAGTAAGAAATACATGCTCCCACATACATATTTACAGTTACTGTTGGTATTCATTTTCATTGAACAAATCGCTTCGTCCCTAAGTTTTTTCAAAAACAATAGAGACTATTTTTTAAAAGATGAAAGAAAGATAATCCATCAAAATAGAAGGATTAGGATTGTTCAGTTGAAATCTGTTTTAGTATATAAAACTATTGAAAAAGCAATGCTAACAAGTATTTTAATATTAATACCCGTTTTATTAGCTTTAAACCTAACCCAAAACTCAATTATCGGTATATTTGATTTGCTTCTCATATTACTTATGTATTTCTTTGTTAACTTTTTCTTTTCGTTGTTATTCTCTTACATTCCATATATTTTATCAATTTTATGGTCAAGAGCATTAAAATCATTCATTATAAAAATAATTGCATTAATTATTAACCTATTGGTACCTGTGATTATTGGCTTCTTCGGATTTTATTTGCTGAATAAATTTAATATTGTACAGTCCCTGTATAAATTATCCCATACTAAGATATTTTATTATTTTAAAGTGGCAAACCCTTATCAAGTAATTTGTAAAAATAACATTTCCTCCGACCTAATCATTGTTTCAATTTTGGCGGTTTCATGTGTGCTTGTATATATAATATGGAGCAAAACTTTAGAGAGATTCGACTTAATAGAGTACACGAAATTAAATAATCGAGTTTACTCAAACACAATACCGCTAGCAAATAAAAAGAAAATATTTTATTGTATCTTACATAAAGATAGAGCTTTTTTATTAAGAATCGATGGTTTCTTTTTTAGAAATCTTGGCAACATGCTATTTTTGGTTATGTTTTTTCTTGGATTTGGTTTCCCTTTTATCTTAAGATACTTTAGTGGCTATCCTGTTCAAGCATCGATTATTTCCGCTTTTTTAATTTCTTCATTGTTCTATCAGCTTGTTGGAGATGCAATAAAAATGATTCTTTCCGTTGAATTAGATTTAAAAAATTACCATATTTTTTATTCTAATGTATTTAATTTATGGGAATTAGCAAAACCAAAATTAAGAAATTATAATCTTATTGTTTGGTTTTTAACGATTTTTCTAACCTTTATTTCTTTTTTCTGGCAACCTTATTTCATTCTGCTTCATTTTGTATTTTTTATTATATTTTTGTGTAACGGTTATTTATATAGCCTTATTCAAACAAGTAGTGTTTTACTGTATCCAAAAAAGAACTGGGAGCATTTCTATGAAATCGGGGAATCAAGTAAAGCAAAAACATTTCAACATATCTACGAAGGATGTATCTTTGTCATTATATTACAAATGATTTGTCTCGTCAGTTTCCTGTTAATGAAATTCAGTACTTTTTCTTCAGAGCCTCTGCCAAAATAAAAAATATACCCTTGAGCGAGGCTCTGGAAAATTAATTATCTCGTTTTTTGCCTTTTCTTCCAGATTTTTAAATTTAATAAAAATAAAATGGCTATTTTTCTCCAAAAAAGGGCATACGTATCCTGCCTTCACAAAATGGGTTTTTTTCACTACCCTTTGTGGAAAGGAGACGCTGCATTTGACTTATTCACATATCCACCTGTGAATAACTTAATTCAGTCGATGGCGTGTCCATCCACAATTGGCCTTTCCTGTCTGATGATACGCCATATTTGCCATGATATGCATAGATATCATGCAACGATCCACATGCGCTTCAACTGCCTGTTTTCCACGCTTGTGAACACGACGGAGACTATATCCGTCTTTTAGAATGCCAAAGATTCGTTCGATGATCGTTCTGGCACTATATAACACTTTAAATTTCCGCCCATGTTGGGGCAACTCGACGTCTACTTGAGGCGCTTGATCAAAGTCCAGCCGAAATACTCTTCCTTGTGCTGCCCCATTACAACATTCCACGTGATTCGACAGCGGGCAGGTGAGTCCTTCTTGCCTAGCATTTGGATGAAATACAGGACAAGTGTAAATATATTGCCCCTTTTCCCGATCAGATCCTCTAAGGTCCATTTTATGTTCACTGATACAGATGGGGGTGCCGTACCGATTGATTTTTTCAATTCCCCGGGCGGAAGTTGGTTTATCTTTACGGTTCCGTGGGTTGATGGGTGCCACCAATTTCGCCTGTAATACGTCCTTTGTCACTTTTTGATTTTCCGGCGTTTGGTAGATTCCATCTGCCAAGATAAAGTCCAACTGCTCAGCCATCTCGGGGTGCTCCGCCTTAAACGTCTCCAATGTCGTTTCTAATGTTTTCCCATCAGGTGTATTTCCTTTGAATACTTCCCGCGTCAAAGGCAAGCCGGATTTCACCCCGCATACCATTGATAATTTATGCGCAATATAGGAAACTGCATTACTTTTACGCATTACCCCTACATTGTCGTCCGTAAGGACTTTGGGGCAATCGCAATCACCCTCACAAGAACACGTCTTCCTTGTTTTATTCAAGGTTGCTTCTGCCTCTATATGCGATGTATCCACGGCGGCTGCTTCCTCATTCGTTTCAACCACGCCTTCCCCTTTATTATATTCAACAACCAATAGCCGGGCTTTTTCCCAAAGACCATTTGTTGTCATGATTTGATCAAAACGAGCAAAGGAACGGTAGCTCGGAATTTTCTCCGTAAATCCACACATGGTGGCAAATAGCGGGTTTGATTTCACTTGCAAATAGACACTCTCCACCATCACTTCAATATACTGTAAAGAGGCCAGTTCAAAAGCACGAAAAAAGGGCATGAAAGGATGCGGTTTTCTCCCTGCGGGAGAGGGACGAAATAATGAAGACGCAGACTTGTCTTCTTCCTCCGTTATTGAAAATAGTGCCGGTTGTATTTCATTAGAAGGATCATGTGCTCTTTCATTTTTTAGGTGCAAATATAAAAGGGTGTAGTATTCTCGTTCAATCGGCTTAAAAATCTCCCATGGGAAACACATGGCTGGAATGACAAATGGTATATCGGCATAGTCTTGCCAATTGTGGGGAATCAAATTTTGTTGTATTGATAAATCTCTGGTTTGTGTTAGAATAGAAGTAGTCATGAAATCACTCCTTGGATACTGGATATTGGGTAGTACTTATATCTTACCAAAGGAGTGACTTTCATGGCACTTTTTTTTCAAAAATAATTATGTTTTTCCATTTTACAATATTTACCAGGGGAATGAGTAGCCTAATCTATTAAAACTCGTCTAAAACCGACTGAAATGGAAAAATTCAGATATTGATAATAAGCGAATTTATCCACTGAAATTAAAACTCACCATTTTTTCTTTTATACTTGTCATAATATTCGTGCAAATACCTTTTTCTATAGTGGAATAAATCCACGATCTTTAATTGTCTGACTGCCTACTGCTTCAGGAGATACAGCATTTTGGCAAAGGCTCTTTATATGGATAAGTTAAGAAACGAGGCTTCTCATTTTTTCAGCCTGGTTCTCTTTGATCCGGCCTAAGGCCATGGCTAACATGACACAGAGTGCCAGTCCACAACGCAGCTTCATTTTAGCCATTCCCCGAATTGTATGAAGTTCAAAGCCGAAAGAAGTATCAAGCCGGCTGTTCACGCGCTCTACAGCTGTACGTCTGTTGTATTCTTTTTTCCACTTATAGCTCGATCGATCAATGGGTGTAAAAATACGCCTGTCTTCAGATAATGAGATACGGAGCCCTTGTGCCACGGGGCATTGAGCCTTGCCTTCACATGTCACTCCCATTTGTTTCGCCGGGCAAAGTTTTTTTAGTTTCTGGCGGTCTTTCTCAAATCCCCCGTTGCACATTTCCCGTTGTTTACCTGTTTCAGGGCATATACGCAGGATACGGTTCCTTTGTAGTTATAAACGACGTTTTCCTTTCCCGGGAGTAATCGTGTTTTGTCGGGGTCTTTCCACATATTGCGAATATCAATGATGGGCTTAATCTTATACGTATCCCAGAGTTTCGTAATCAGCTTCGTGTCATCATAACCCCGGTCTCCCGCCATCGTTTCCGCTGTTTTCAGAAGCTTTGGCTGCTTTTCTTCCATTTGCTCTAAGAGTTTATGCCCTTCCGTAATGTCTGACTCAGACGCTTTTGTAACCTTGAATGTTACCGGTAACTCGTAGGTTGCATCCACCACCAGATGCAGTTTGTAGCCAAACCATTTCACAACTTTTTGCCATGGGTTGCCTTCTTTTGTCACACCACTGTAAACCTTCTGGCTATGATTTGCATCCAGATCCCGGCGGCCATCCTTGGTTTCATGCTTGTTCGGATGTTTAGAAAACGATGAGATCGCCTTGCTGTCGATTGCCAAGCGTTTACCAAAATCCGGCAACCGTTCCAGGAGCTGTTCTACCAAAGTCTCAAACATTTTATCCATCATTTCTTCGTCACGGATTAGGGATTTTAGAAAGCGCGTATAGGCATATGAAGTTGGAACCTGCCCTTCAAAGCCACACATCTCCCTTAATTGGCCATTACGGGAGAGTTCACGGCGTAATTTCTCAATGCTTTCATGTTGAAATACAATGCCTGCCAAGATAGAATTCCACATGGCACGAACGGGGTAGTCATTACGACCCTTCCCCCTTTTCTTTTCAAGGCTTTGCATGAACGCTTCATCAGGCATGTAGTCCAGTACAAGGCGAAGACGGTCTAAATCTCCAAGAATCTCAATTTCTTTCCATGTAAACAGACTCATTTGTGGTATAATAGCCATACAGGTGAACCTCCCAGTGTTAACTCCCAGTGTTAAGATGTTAGTCCTAAAACTATTTTAACCTACTGGGGAAACGGGTTCACCTGTTTTTGTTTCAGTGGGGTGGAATTTTTGTCCACTCCTTATTTTTTTATCATTTTTGCTTGTTTCCCCCTCTTTTTAGGGGGAAAATTTTTTTATCCTTTTTTCAAACCCTTGGGCTACAAGGAGTCTGTAACATCGCAATTACCTCGTACGGTTGCTCCCGAAGAAGAAATGTGATGATCCACGTATTCACGCCTTTATTATGCAAAGATGAGTTGAATAACAGTTCAGAAAAAAATTAATTTTCCTTAGCCTTTATGGAAACGATTTCTAAATGATGCTATAATAAAATTGTTTAAAGGCTTGGTCTGGGCATAACATGAATGATGAATGGGGGTGTGCGGCTTGAAAAGCTTCTTTTTATCTAAAACGTTTATTATTACTTATTTGATCGTCTTAGTTGCATTTGCATTACAAATAATGTCTCCAGGTATAAATGTTAATTATATTGCCTTGATCTTTGGATCTTTTGTGATCGCTGCAGTAATCACATTTATAATAAAAGCATTCATCAAATTAATAGATGTAATCACGAAAAAAACATCTTAAAAAAGTTCTTAATATGGAAGATTATAGTCTATTTGGTTATTTATCCGTTAGCATATAAGGAACATCTCTTCTACTGGTAATGTTTTTGTCAAAAAGGAAGATGTCATTTCATTTATTTATGCCCGGGTTGGGAGTAAGCCGATCATGAATACTTTTTGCAAAATACAACTTTCGTTTATGAGAGGAAAATAGTAATATTGAAATAAAGAGTATTTTTACCTATTAGAGCAAAGGAAGGAAGGACAAAAGTGAGTAGTCAATATGATGAAATTATTGAGAAAGCAAAAGAATTTTTTAGAAAGGAAATTGCTCCTAGCCATATTTCCAATACTGAAAAACTAACTAAGTTAAAGGAATTCCATCTTAATCCTTTTTTAGACAGGTATAAGGCTAGTTTTTTAACTGGTAATGATGACCCCAAAAGCATTGCAAAAGCTCTCATTTATCCAAGAGTTTTAGGTACATCTATAAATACTACTTTTGGTAACAAGCTGCAAAAGTTTTGTAGCGAGGTTTTAGAGGGCTTTGCGTCAACTACATCAGGGATTGACATTGAATTTATTGATAAGTCAGATGGTAGGAGAAAATATTGCCAAATTAAGGCGGGACCAAATACAATCAATAAAGATGATGTTGAAACAATAAAAGGGCATTTTGCGGGAGTAAAAAATCTTGCTAGAACTAATAACCTTAGCGTTGGATTAAATGACCTTATAGTCGGTGTATTTTACGGAACTCCTAAAGAGCTAAGTGGACATTATAAAAAAATTAATCAAGAATACCCTGTCATTGTTGGAGCGGAGTTTTGGTATAGGCTTACTGGTGAAGAGGACTTTTACGATAGACTTACTGGTGCTATTGGAGAGGTTGCCTCAGAATATGATGGTACTGAATTAATGGATAAAGTAATTAACTCCCTAGCTATAGAGATTGAGGAGAGCCTTAAACCTAAGGAGTTAGAATCTAAAGTTGAAAAAAAGCTAGTTGCCGAGGATAAAGAAAAGTATGATTTTTAAGAATAGGATGGATGGATGTGTTTAAAGCATCCATCCCCTTTTATTTCTTTATTATTCTCTATTCAATTTTGTAATTCGCTACTGCCTCATCAAAAATCCTATATCTAATAGATACTTCCTAGCTAGTAATATGAAAATCAGTCTAACTAATAATTTTACAGAAGCTGAACTGACTCCAATTTATTTAATTTGATTCAATACATTTATAATGGATAATCCTACAGCCTTAGCCATGTTTACAGGAACAGCATTTCCTATTTGTTTATAAGCATTAGCTGTAGAGCACTCAAACTCCCAACTATCGGGAAAACTTTGTATTCTTGCATATTCCCTAACTGTTAATGGTCTAGTTTCATCAGGATGACATCTCTCAGTTTGTTTCTGAGCGGGTGAGCAGGTTAATGTTAGCGATGGCTCATCCCATGATAATCTTCTAGCCATTCCTGTTCTACCTCCTCCTGAGTAGTAACTTTTGCCCATGTACTCCTTGGCCACTTCTTCAGGTAGGTCTCTCCAATATCCCCCGGGAGGTACGAGGTCTAAAACTTTCCTTTTAGACTCGGGATATTTAACCCCATCAGATGGTGGAACATCTTTGAGAACATCCCTTAAAGTAAGCTTATATCCATAGGGTTTAGGTAAATAGTATTTAAGATTATACTTTTCAACTAAATCATTTCTAATTCCGATGATTACAATTCTTTCCCTTTTTTGAGCCACATCATAATCTAATGCTCTTAATACATGCCATTTAACAGTATAACCAATGTCAGAAAATACTTTTATCATCAGAGCTAATGTTCTACCATTATCATGATTTACTAATCCTTTAACATTTTCAGCTAGGAACATCTTAGGCAGTAGTTGTTTTAATATTTGTGCATAATAGTAAAACAGTGTACCTCTAGCATCAGATAATCCCATCTTCTTTCCTGCATAACTAAAAGCTTGACAAGGATAGCCTCCTGATAATAGATCCAGTTCTCCTATAGGAACATCAAAAAAGTTTCTGATGCCTTGCTCAGCAATCTTTATTACATTCTCCTCAACAACATTCCAATTAGGCCTATTTTTTCTTAGAGTCTGACAGGCATGTTTATCAAGTTCTACAAGACCCTTAGCATGGAACCCAGCCATTTCAAGACCAAGAGCGAGACCTCCTGCTCCCGCAAATAGTTCAACAACTGAATAGTCTTTATTTGGTTTTATTCCTCTAACTTCTACAAAGTCATGCCCCTCAAAGTCTGCTGTATTGATTTCTTTTTCTTGAGACTTCTCTAAAAAATCTGTACTATCTAGGGGTAATTCTAACTGTTCTGATTCTATTATATCCTCAAAGTTTACACCCAAGAGCTCACACAGTTTCATTGCATTTGATTTAATAGGATTAAAATTAGGAGAGAGTATCATTGAAAGCTGACTTTTGCTAATGCCTAGTTGCTCTGCTAACTGCTTTTGTGTAGATATATTATTTCTTTTCATATGTAATCTTACCTTTTCCTTACTGATTGTATAAGCCAAGTTAATAACCCTCCTTCAAGTTAAAAATACATTTAACTTTTATATGGTTATTATGAATGAATATCCATTTTAAGTCAACCATTTATTATGAGCCCTTGCCAAAATGCTATATCCCCTGAAACTGTAAGCAGTCAGACAATTAAACGCATATTCCGCACGTAAATTTTTCCATTTTAAGATTTTTTTAAAGGAATTTTCTCCTTCTTTGTAGAATTGAATGATTATCTAAACTAGGGGAAGACGAGGAAATTTTTATGTCAGATCAAATTTTAACCTTACATGTGGGGCCGTCTCAACTTTTATCTAAACTGTGTGATGAAATAGAACTCGAAAAAACCATTAATGATTTAGTCAAATGGGATTCTGTCCGTTGTCATATCTCACCCGGAACAAGGATTAAAGCCCTTGTCTTAAACATTTTATGCAGTGGCAAGCCCCTTTATAAGGTTCATGAATTCTATCAAAACCTAGATTCTGAGATGCTTTTCGATACATCGGTTTCACCCGATCAATTAAATGATGATGCATTAGGAAGAGCATTAGATTACTTGTATAAAGCCGAAGCATGGAAAGTATATTCCACCCTTGCATTAAAAGCATTAGAGCCTCTGCCAAAATAAAAATATACCCTTGAGCGAGGCTCTGGAAAATTAATTATCCCGGTTTTTTTGCCTTTTCATCCAGATTTTCAATTCAATAGAAGTAAAACGGTCATTTTCCTTCAAAAAAAGGGCATACGTATCCCGCCTTCACAAAATGGGTTTTTTTCACTACCCTTTGTGGAAAGGAAACGCTCATTTTATTTATTCACATATCCACCTGTGAATAACTTAATTTGCTCTTTGCAGCCGATTGCGTGTCCATCCACAATTGGCCTTTCCTGTCTGATGGTACGCCATATTTGCCATGATGTGCATAGATATCATGCATCGATCTACATGAGCTTCAACTGCCTGTTTCCCACGCTTGTGAACACGACGGAGACTGTATCCGTCTTTTAGAATGCCAAAGATTCTTTCGATGATCGTCCTGGCACTATATAACACTTCAAATGTGCGCCCATGTTGAGGCAACTCGACATCTACTTGAGGCGTTTGATCAAAGTCTATCCTAAATACTCTTCCTTGTGCTGCCCCATTACAACATTCCGCGTGATTCGCTAGCGGGCAGGTGAGACCTTCTTGCTTGGCATTTGGATGAAATACAGGACAAGTGTAAATATATTGCCCCTTTTCCCGATCAGATCCTCTAAGTTCCATTTTATGCCCACTGATACAGATGGGAGTGCCGTACCGGTTGATTTTTTCAATCCCTCGGGCGGTAGTTGGTTTATCTTTACGGTTCCGTGGATTGATCGGTGCCACCAATTTCGCCTGTAATACATCCTTTGTCACTTTTTGATTTTCCGGCGTTTGGTAGATTCCATCTGCCAGGATAAAGCTCAACTGCTCAGCCATCTCGGGGTGCTCTGTCTTAAACGTTTCCAATGTCGGTTCTAATGTTTTCCCATCGGGTGTATTTCCTTTAAATACTTCCCGCGTCAAAGGCAAACCGGATCTCACCCCGCATACCATTGATAATTTATGCGCAATATAGGAGACTGCATTACTTTTACGCATTACCCCTACATTGTCGTCCGTAAGGACTCTGGGGCAATCGCAATTACCCTCACAAGAACACGTCTTCCTTGTTTTATTCAAGGTTGCTTCTGCCTCTATATGCGATGTATCCACGGCGGCTGCTTCCTCATTCGTTTCAACCACGCCTTCCCCTTTATTATATTCAACAACCAATAGCCGGGCTTTTTCCCAAAGACCATTTGTTGTCATGATTTGATCAAAACGAGCAAAGGAACGGTAGCTCGGAATTTTCTCCGTAAATCCACACATGGTGGCAAATAGCGGGTTTGATTTCACTTGCAAATAGACACTCTCCACCATCACTTCAATATACTGTAAAGAGGCCAGTTCAAAAGCACGAAAAAAGGGCATGAAAGGATGCGGTTTTCTCCCTGCGGGAGAGGGACGAAATAATGAAGACGCAGACTTGTCTTCTTCCTCCGTTATTGAAAATAGTGCCGGTTGTATTTCATTAGAAGGATCATGTGCTCTTTCATTTTTTAGGTGCAAATATAAAAGGGTGTAGTATTCTCGTTCAATCGGCTTAAAAATCTCCCATGGGAAACACATGGCTGGAATGACAAATGGTATATCGGCATAGTCTTGCCAATTGTGGGGAATCAAATTTTGTTGTATTGAAAAGTCTCTGGTTTGTGTTAGAATAGAAATAGTCATGAAATCACTCCCTGGATATTTGGTCGTACTTATATCTTAACAAAGGAGTGGCTTTCATGGCTCTTTTTTTTCAAAAAAATCATCCTTTTCCGTTTTACAATATTTACCACAGGAATGAGTAGCTTAATCTATTGAAACCCGCCCAAAACCGACCAAAGTGGAAAAATTTAGACACTTATAATAAATAAATTTACCCCATTAAAATCAAAAACTCACAATTTATTTTTACATTTGTCATAATGTTCCTACAAACGTCTTTTTTCTTTAGTGGAATAAATCAACGACCTTTAATTGTCTGACTGCTTACAGTTTCAGGGGATATAGCATTTTGGCAAGGGCTCTCAATTATACTTTTAAGCCTTGGGACAGTTATGATTGTTTTTACTTTACTTAATTATTTATTCTCTATGTTATATCTAAAAAAGATTAACATGAATGAGAGGTACATTTTGAATGATAGAGATTAAAAATATTAAAAAACGATTCGATAAAAAAATTGTTCTGAGGGGGCTTTCTCTGGAAATTAAAGACGGCGATTTTTTTGGAATATTAGGGACAAACGGTGTAGGGAAAACAACTTTGTTAAAAATTATTGCAGGGATGATGGTTCCTGATAGTGGGGAAGTCACCATAAATGGAGAAAAACAAGACATTAAAAATTATACATTGCAAAATCTTATAGGATTTGTACCGGATCACGCTATTTTATACGAATATCTTACGGGAGAAGAGTATCTGTATTTTGTTGGCGGAATGTTTAATGTGCCAAAAAAGAAAATTGTCGAATTTGCCGCGAATATCCTTAATGATTTTGAATTGTATAATGAGAAAGATCAATTAATAAAAACGTATTCTCATGGAATGAAACAAAAGATTTCGATAGCAGCTGCTCTAATACATGAGCCTCAAATTTTAATATTAGATGAACCGCTTACGGGAATAGATTTAAAATCAAGTAAGGTTATAAGGAAATTTCTAAAAGATTACACGGATAAAGGAAAAACAGTGCTCATAACAACTCACTTATTAGAATTAGCTCATTCTGTTTGCAACCAAATAGCAATTATCCATGAAGGCAAACTTGCCAGAAAAATAACCGTGCAAGATTATAGCTTGGACAAATTAGAGGAGGAAGTAGAAAACATATATGTATAAAGTTCCCTCTATTCTAAGAAGCAATTGGATTTTGTTGACGATTACAACAGCAATCTATGTTTCGGGTTTTGTATACGGTATCACATCCGCTGATCCAGTTAATAAAAGCGGAAGTTTAAATACAACATCCAGTCTGATACATCTAATTGACAATAATTTATTAGTGTGCGGTCTGATCATTTCCGGTTTTTTTACGTTTGGTTTAACTACAATTTTATATTTATTTACAAATGGATTAATCCTTGGCGAATCCATTATGAATAATATGGACTTTGGTGTATTAAAAATTGTTTTATTGATTTTACCACATGGAATATTCGAAATTCCTGCTTTAATTGTAAGTGGGGTAATTGGTTTTAAAGGTATTGCGCTAATTCCTCAATTGTTCCATAAGAAAAATATCAGCAACTTTATCAAAGATTATTTTACAAATATACTGCTATTACTAATTGTGGTAATGCTATTTGTTATGATCAGCGGTTTAATAGAAACCTATTTGACACCATTATTCAAATAGAAAGGATAGGAAAATGAAAAAAATAGGTGAAATCTTATATTTGATTGGAATTCCGCTTGTTTTAGCTTTCGGATTGATTATATCCCATTATTATCCATTTTTATTGCCAGTAAGTACTTTCGGGTTATTTGGTTTATATATGTTTTTGTTTAGCCCATTTAAAAAGATTTTTGCACGAATACTATTTATCACAGTATTTATTGTAAACTTAATCGGCAGTGTTCTTTTATATTTTGCCTGAAAGGAGATGGGATAGTTGGTTAACAAGTATGCAATTTTTATAGTTGCACTTATATTTTTTATTCTAGCAGTTACAGTCAAGCCGGTTTTTGAACTTATAGGTTGGAATCTTCCGGATAGAACATTAAGAGCCTCTGCCAAAATAAAAATATACCCTTGAGCGAGGCTCTGGAAAATTAATTATCCCGGTTTTTTTGCCTTTTCATCCAGATTTTCAATTCAATAGAAGTAAAACGGTCATTTTCCTTCAAAAAAAGGGCATACGTATCCCGCCTTCACAAAATGGGTTTTTTTCACTACCCTTTGTGGAAAGGAAACGCTCATTTTATTTATTCACATATCCACCTGTGAATAACTTAATTTGCTCTTTGCAGCCGATTGCGTGTCCATCCACAATTGGCCTTTCCTGTCTGATGGTACGCCATATTTGCCATGATGTGCATAGATATCATGCATCGATCTACATGAGCTTCAACTGCCTGTTTCCCACGCTTGTGAACACGACGGAGACTGTATCCGTCTTTTAGAATGCCAAAGATTCTTTCGATGATCGTCCTGGCACTATATAACACTTCAAATGTGCGCCCATGTTGAGGCAACTCGACATCTACTTGAGGCGTTTGATCAAAGTCTATCCTAAATACTCTTCCTTGTGCTGCCCCATTACAACATTCCGCGTGATTCGCTAGCGGGCAGGTGAGACCTTCTTGCTTGGCATTTGGATGAAATACAGGACAAGTGTAAATATATTGCCCCTTTTCCCGATCAGATCCTCTAAGTTCCATTTTATGCCCACTGATACAGATGGGAGTGCCGTACCGGTTGATTTTTTCAATCCCTCGGGCGGTAGTTGGTTTATCTTTACGGTTCCGTGGATTGATCGGTGCCACCAATTTCGCCTGTAATACATCCTTTGTCACTTTTTGATTTTCCGGCGTTTGGTAGATTCCATCTGCCAGGATAAAGCTCAACTGCTCAGCCATCTCGGGGTGCTCTGTCTTAAACGTTTCCAATGTCGGTTCTAATGTTTTCCCATCGGGTGTATTTCCTTTAAATACTTCCCGCGTCAAAGGCAAACCGGATCTCACCCCGCATACCATTGATAATTTATGCGCAATATAGGAGACTGCATTACTTTTACGCATTACCCCTACATTGTCGTCCGTAAGGACTCTGGGGCAATCGCAATTACCCTCACAAGAACACGTCTTCCTTGTTTTATTCAAGGTTGCTTCTGCCTCTATATGCGATGTATCCACGGCGGCTGCTTCCTCATTCGTTTCAACCACGCCTTCCCCTTTATTATATTCAACAACCAATAGCCGGGCTTTTTCCCAAAGACCATTTGTTGTCATGATTTGATCAAAACGAGCAAAGGAACGGTAGCTCGGAATTTTCTCCGTAAATCCACACATGGTGGCAAATAGCGGGTTTGATTTCACTTGCAAATAGACACTCTCCACCATCACTTCAATATACTGTAAAGAGGCCAGTTCAAAAGCACGAAAAAAGGGCATGAAAGGATGCGGTTTTCTCCCTGCGGGAGAGGGACGAAATAATGAAGACGCAGACTTGTCTTCTTCCTCCGTTATTGAAAATAGTGCCGGTTGTATTTCATTAGAAGGATCATGTGCTCTTTCATTTTTTAGGTGCAAATATAAAAGGGTGTAGTATTCTCGTTCAATCGGCTTAAAAATCTCCCATGGGAAACACATGGCTGGAATGACAAATGGTATATCGGCATAGTCTTGCCAATTGTGGGGAATCAAATTTTGTTGTATTGAAAAGTCTCTGGTTTGTGTTAGAATAGAAATAGTCATGAAATCACTCCCTGGATATTTGGTCGTACTTATATCTTAACAAAGGAGTGGCTTTCATGGCTCTTTTTTTTCAAAAAAAATCATCCTTTTCCGTTTTACAATATTTACCACAGGAATGAGTAGCTTAATCTATTGAAACCCGCCCAAAACCGACCAAAGTGGAAAAATTTAGACACTTATAATAAATAAATTTACCCCATTAAAATCAAAAACTCACAATTTATTTTTACATTTGTCATAATGTTCCTACAAACGTCTTTTTTCTTTAGTGGAATAAATCAACGACCTTTAATTGTCTGACTGCTTACAGTTTCAGGGGATATAGCATTTTGGCAAGGGCTCTAAATATGGTGGCAGTTATTTTTGGCCTCCTCGCACTTTGCATATCGTTAATAACAGCCGTCATTGCCGTTATCGATTTTAAAAAGTAGATTTCCATAGTTGCGTTTTAAGCCACATTTATTAACAAGAAATAAAAACATATTTATGAACGAGGTTTTATCATGAATGAAGAGACAGCTAACGGGAAGAAAAATCTCATTATTGCTTTGATTATTATTGCCGCCCTTTTTGGAGTGCTGTGCTTGGTAATTGTTTTAAGGACGAATGCAAGTTTAAAAAGCGAACCCCATTACCAGCAATATGTGGTCAAATATACTCCGGCGTTAGTTGAAACAGGGAAGGTTTCAGCAAAGCAGACACAGAATTTGCAAATACCGGATGGTACAGTACAAAAAGTAAATGTACGGAACGGTGATGAAGTGAAAAAAGGGGATGTTCTCTTAACAACCCATAATAACGAAATCATAGAGAAGATTACTGAGGTGAAACAGAGTATTTTAAAAATACAGCGCGACTTAGCGGTTCAAAAACAAAACATTGCTTATCTTAAAAAGAAATTATCAGCAGTACACCAAGAAGAGAATAAAGAGGAGCTGAATCTTGAAATTGCAAGAGATCAGAATACCTATCGAGATACAGAAGCTGGTTTGCAAAATCAACAGGATCAATTAAATCAGCTGGAGAATAGAGTGGAGGGCAGGTTAAAAGCACCGTTTGATGGTGTGGTGAGTATTTCCACTAATAATAGCGGCCAATCGCAATACAGCATCAGCTCGGATGCTTTAGAGGTCCAGTCGAGTGTTTCCGAATATGACTATGACAAGTTGCGTGTAGGGAGTAAAGTGGTTATTAAGGCCTTGGCAAACGGGAAGAGGCAGACCACAACCATTCAGTTTATTTCCAAAATACCCTC
The DNA here is from genome assembly GCF_038593015.1 of Weizmannia sp. FSL W8-0676. NCBI lineage: Bacteria > Bacillati > Bacillota > Bacilli > Caryophanales > Bacillaceae > Heyndrickxia > Weizmannia sp. FSL W8-0676. The sequence goes on along the minus strand of NZ_CP151954.1, from coordinate 2,500,216 downwards.
AAAAACCGCTACTAAGAAAGGCTTTTCAATGTATGACTTCACGGTCGATGTGGATCGCCGCTTTATGGCAGGCCAAAGCGTGCAAATCACAATACCACAAAAGCAAATAAAGCTTCCGAGCAAAGCCATTATCAAAAAGAATGGTCAAACGGCCGTTTATTTAGTCGTAAATGGAAAAGCACGTTTTCGCACTGTGGCGGTAGAGAAACAGAACGGTTTCTACACCCTCAAAAGCGGATTGCACCCCGGCGATCGTATTGTGGCTGATCCGGACAAACGACTAAAAGATGGAGCGAAGGTGAACTGATTGATTCGATTAGAACGGCTCAACAAGTATTATCAACAAGGAGATGAAAAAATTCATGTGCTGAAGGATATTTCTTTGGAAATTAATCAAGGAGAGTTCGTGGCAATTATGGGGCCGTCGGGTTCGGGCAAATCAACGCTCATTAATATCATTGGCTTTCTTGATAATCAATTTGAGGGTGAATACTTGTTTAAGAGGAATTCGGTAATTGGCAAGTCATCAAAAGACTATGCAAAGTTGCGAAATCAAAACGTGGGCTTCGTTTTCCAAAATTTTAAACTGATTGCGAATTTAACGGTTGCTGAGAATGTTGGTTTACCGCTGCTTTATGCCGGATACCGCCGAAAGGACATCGGCGAACGAGTGAATAATGTATTACAAAGTGTGCATTTAAAAGGAATTGCTAAAAAGTTGCCGTCCCAGCTGTCGGGCGGCCAGCAACAGCGTGTTGCCATTGCCCGCGCCCTTATATCCAAGCCGAGTTTCTTACTGGCCGATGAGCCCACTGGCGCACTTGACAGGCATACTTCGCAAGAGATTTTAAAACTGTTCCTTGACTTAAATCAAAAATTACGATCCACCATTATTATGGTTACGCACGATTACCAAGTTGCCAGCCAGAGCCAACGTATGATTCAAATTATGGATGGCCGGATTGAAAGCGATAGGAGCGTCAGCAAATGAGGGCAGCCGAACTGTTTTTTACTGCAATACGTTCGCTTTTGGCGAATCGAAGGCGAAGTATTTTAACAATGTTGGGCATCGTTATCGGCATTGCCTCGGTGATTACGATTATTTCCTTAGGTAAAGGCGTTGAGAAAGCAACTCTTAAAAATTTACAGGCGTCCAATTCGGGCAAGCAGTCAACTGTCGTGGAATATTATGCTGACGATTTGAACGCGGCCGAATCTGGTTTTAATGAGTCGGATCTATCGTTATTAAATTCCGCCGGGGCAAGCTTCGGACTGGCAGAGGCTCATATTATTAACGATGACAATGGGACAGTCGATGTCCAGGCTTCGCTAAATGGTAGCGAACAAAACGTAACAGTAAAGCTTCTTAAACGTTCTTCTTCGGAACAAGAGATTTCTGCTGGCCATAATATCTCTCAAAATAATATCACATTCGCTGATCCTGTTGCTTTAATTTCAAAAAAATTGGCGGCTTCTATTTATATTCAACCCAATCGTGCTTTAGATACGGCTGTCATCGTGAATGGGATTAGCTACCATGTTATCGGAGTCTTTGAAAATGCCGATGATTTTCATGATATAATGATTCCCAAAAAGGTTTATAAGAAAAGTAATATCAGCAACGTAGGAAATAAATTAAAACTGGTCTTCAATCGCGGGGAGAACGTCAGTAAACAAACAAAAAAAATCGTCAGCCTGCTCAACAAGCAGGGCAGCCATCATTTGCAGGGAAGCTATGAGCATATAGAAATGGGGTCAATCTTGAAAGGCATTGGATCAGTCATTAACAGTTTAACCTACTTCATTAGCGCAATTGCCGGGATTTCGCTGTTTATTGCTGGGATTGGGGTAATGAACATGATGTATATTTCTGTCTCTGAACGTACCCGGGAAATTGGCATTCGTCTCGCTATCGGCGCAACCCCAAAGAATATCTTATTCCAGTTCCTTTTGGAAGCGGTGTTGTTGACGGGAATAGGCGGCTTGATTGGTTTTGGGATAGGTGGTGGACTCGCGTGGCTCATTTCGCTCTTCTTACCTTTCCGTGCCGTGATCGGTGTAGGAAGCTTTTTACTCGCTTTTTGCGTCTCTACCTTTGTCGGCATTCTATTTGGCATATTGCCGGCTAAAAATGCAGCCAATAAGAACTTGATCGATATTTTGCGTTAGGATGTTGATTGGAAGAATACAGGGGTCTAAACAATGATGAATGTGCAAAGTAAAACGTCCTAACCGGACCCCTTCTTCGAACGAAGTGGCCATGCGTGCCCTTTCGCGTATTTTTCCCGGGTAGGCCAAGTCACTTTTTCACAAGGAAGACAAGGTTTGTCCGCCAAATGTTACTTGGAAAAATGGGCTGAAAAAAATAAAAAAATTTTTGAAATGAAGGTTGACAATTCTTATTTTCGGCATTAAGATAATAATCAATCAATGAAACATTTTTCAGGCGATGAAGAAGAAGAGTAACCTGTGTGGATTCCGAAGAGAGCCGGTGGGTGGTGCGAACCGGTGATGACGTGCAGGCGAATGGGCTTCCGAGCTTCCAAACCGAAACGATTCCGGAGTAGGCTTTGGCGAATGCCTTATCGTTACAAAAGGCAGGTATTACGGTTTTTCCCTGATACCGTCAAAGCCGGGCTGATAAAGCCAATAAAGGTGGCACCGCGGGTTCCCCGTCCTTTACATGGATTGGGAACCCTTTTTGCGTTCCGTTAAAAAAATTCCATAAAAGAAAATCGCTGAGTAAGAAGAGTATGCAAATGGCAAGCGTTCCAGAGAGCCGGCGCGGGTGGGAGTCCGGCACGAACTGCCTTTGCAGAATGGGCTTACGAGAGGTTTCCTGAACGGTGCAGTAGGGAAATACGGCTTCCCCCGTTACAGGGATAGGGTATAAAGAGTGGCTTGCTCCGTACCCGAATGAGCGGAAAGGTTTTAAATCCTTTCAAAAGAGGTGGCACCGCGTTGGAAAACGTCCTCTGTCCTGCAGCATACAGCTGCGGGCAGAGGACGTTTTTTTTATTTAGCCGGGACCCGGGATCTGTATCGGAACCCGCCTGTTAAGCGAAGGATATACAGCCAGAGCGCGAAAAACCACTTGCTTGTGGCCATTTCAATAAAAAAGGAGAGCGGACGGATGCAATACAAAATCGTTAAGCTAAATGGCGATGTGTTAACGCCGGTCATGATTTTTACGAGACTGAGAGGAAAATGCAAGTTTTTGTTCGAAAGTTCGCTGCAAAATGACAGCAACGGCCGGTTTTCTTTTATCGGGGCTGATCCGGTAAAAGCGTTCATCGGGCGGGATAATGAACTGGAGGTGATTGACCGGATGACGGGGCGGCGTGAAATAAAAAAAGGTAAGCCGCTCGATCTTGTCAAAGGCCTGTTGCCGCGTCTTAATATCCAGCTTCCCTTTCCGTTTTACGGCGGGGCGGTCGGCTATATCGGCTATGACGCCATCCGCCAGTATGAAGAAATCGGCCATGTACCGGAAGATGAAACAGGAATCCCGGATCTGCATTTGATGCTGTACCAAAATATAGCTGTTTACGACCATAAAAGCCAGACCGTCTACCTTGTTTCAACCGGGGAAGACGGGGAGGCAATAGAAAAAAATCTTGCGGCAATGGAAAAAGCGATCTGTCGGCAGACAAGCGCAGAACCATTTGTCGACCATGGCCCGGTTGACTTTGCCCCGGCCATTCAAAAGCAGGCATTTATGAAGATGGTCGAAACCGCAAAACAGCATATCGAAAACGGGGACATTTTCCAGGTTGTCCTGTCACAGCGTATGAAAGGGAGGCTTTCGCACGATCCGTTCTATTTTTACCGGAAGTTAAGGAAAGCGAACCCGTCCCCGTATATGTTTTATCTCGACTTCGGCGGTTATGTCGTTCTTGGGGCATCGCCGGAAAGTTTGATCAAAACGAAGGGGCGTGTGGTATATACGAATCCGATTGCGGGAACGCGCCCGCGCGCCAATGCCTTAGAAGAAGATGAGCGCCTTGAAAACGAGCTTTTACACGATGAAAAAGAACTTGCCGAACATAAAATGCTCGTTGATTTGAGCCGGAACGACCTCGGCCGGGTGTGCGAGCCCGGAAGCATCCGGGTGCAAAAATATATGGAAGTCGAGCGGTTCCAGCATGTGATGCACATCGTTTCGGAAGTACGAGGAAAATTGCGGGACGGTTTTAGCGGAATTGACGCGCTCATCTCCTGTCTCCCGGCCGGCACGGTATCAGGTGCGCCGAAAATCCGCGCGATGCAAATCATCAACAGTCTGGAAAGCTTGAAGCGCGGCATGTACGCGGGAGCGGTCGGCTATATCAACCTGAACGGCGACATTGACTTTGCGCTCGCCATCCGCTCGCTCCTGATTAAAGACAACACCGCTTATTTGCAGTCGGGCGCGGGCATTGTGTACGATTCCGATCCGGAAAAAGAGTATGAAGAAACGCTCAACAAGGCGAGATCGATTCTGGAGGTACAGACGCATGATTTTATTGCTCGATAACTATGATTCGTTCACTTACAACTTGTACCAGTATTTATGCGAACTTGGGGAGGAAGTAAAGGTGTTCCGCAATGACCGGATCACCATAGATGAAATCAGAAGGCTCAAGCCGGAAGCGATTGTCCTGTCACCGGGGCCCGGCGTGCCGGAAGATGCCGGCATTTCCATTGAAACTGTAAAAACATTTTACCGGCAAGTCCCAATGCTCGGCGTCTGTCTCGGCCATCAGGCAATTGCCGCAGCGTTCGGGGCAGGGATCACAAAAGCAAAAGAAATCAAACATGGCAAAACTTCCCTTGTACGCCATGGCGGGAAAGGAATTTTCAGCGGGCAGCCGGATCCGGTCGAAGTGATGCGCTACCACTCGCTTGTCATGGACCGGACAAAGATCCCGGAAGTCCTGGAAGTGGTTGCCGAATCTCTTGATGACGGCGAAATCATGGCCATTCAACATAAATCCGCCCCGTGTTTCGGCGTCCAGTTTCATCCCGAGTCGATCGGGACGGAAACCGGTAAACAGATGCTTGAAAACTTTTTACGCGAAATCAGAAAGGATGAGAAAGTTGAAACCGTATCTTGAAAAAATTTTGGCACAAGAAGGGCTGACGGTTGAAGAAATGCGGGAAGCCTCTCGCGCACTGTTTTCTGATGAAGTGACAGAAGGGGAGATGGGCGCATTTTTAGCCGCCTTGAAATGTAAAGGCGAAACGGCGGAAGAAATTGCCGGGCTGGTCGAAGTGATCTGTGAAAAAGCCGTGCCGGTTCCATGCAACGTTCCAGGGCTTATGGACAACTGCGGGACGGGCGGGGACGGCAGCCACAGTTTTAACATCAGCTCGACCTCCGCGTTTGTGCTGGCGGCAAGCGGCGTGAAAGTTGCCAAACATGGTAACCGCAGCGTCTCAAGCCAGACCGGGAGCGCCGATGTCCTAGAGAAGCTCGGGATTTCCTTGTCTTTCCCGGCGGAAGAAATTGAAGGCTTGCTGAGAGAAATCGGCATCGTCTTCCTGTTTGCCCCGAAAGTCCATCCGGCCCTTGGAAAAATGATGAAAATCCGGAAAGATTTGCGAATCCCGACGATTTTTAACTTGATCGGCCCGCTCACAAATCCGATGAACCTGGAAACACAGCTGCTCGGGCTGTACCGGCGCGACATGCTCGGGACGATGGCGGAAGTGCTCGGCCGCCTTGGCAGAAAACGCGCGCTCGTTGTCAATGGCGCCGGCTATCTTGATGAAGCATCTTTATCGGGGGAAAACCATTTTGCACTGCTTGACGGCGGGAAAATTACCACGTTTACGTTGACGCCGGAAGAGGTCGGTTTGCCGTATTACCCGGTTGAAGCGATCCGCGGCGGCGATGCGCAAAAAAACAGCGATATTTTGCTGTCAGTATTAAAGGGGGAAAAAGGTGCTTATCGTGATACGGTGCTCTTCAATGCCGGGCTTGCGCTCTTTGCTGCGGGGCGGGCAGAGACGGTAAAAGAAGGGATCCAGATTGCGGAGCAGGCAATCGAATCGGGCGCGGCACTTGAAAAACTGCACGCGCTCATTGAAGCGAGCCGGAAACTCACGCAGGAGGCGATTTAAATGACATTTTTAGAAAAGATTTTAGCCGAAAAAGAAAAAGAAGTGGCCCGTATCAAAGCTGCAGGAAAGGCTTTTGCCCCAAACGCGCGCAAAGCCCCTTCTCTTTATGAAACATTTATGCACGCCGAAAAAACAAGCATCATTGCTGAAATCAAACGGGCCTCCCCATCAAAAGGGGATATCCGAACGGGCGTGGATCCCATCCGGCAGGCGCTTGCCTACGAAAAAGCAGGCGCCGGCGCCATTTCCGTTTTAACGGATGAAGCCTTTTTTAAAGGGTCGGTGGAAGATTTGAAAGCCGTAAGCGATGCAGTCCGGATTCCGGTTCTCTGCAAAGATTTTATTATCGACGAAATCCAGATCGACCGGGCAAAAGCATATGGTGCAAGCGTAATTCTCCTGATCGCAGCGGCTCTTTCCCCCGAAAGGCTCCGTCAGCTGTACGATTATGCCCGGGGCGCCGGCCTTGAAGTGCTGCTTGAAGTGCACAATGAAGCGGAACTGGAAACCGCTGTTAAAACGGGGGCCCGGATCATCGGCATCAACAACCGCAATTTAAAGACGTTTGAAGTTGATCTCGGCGTTGCCGAAAAGCTTGCGCCAAAAATCTCAAATCCGGATGTACTGGTGATCAGTGAAAGTGGCATCCGCACCCGGAAAGATGTCGTTCGCGCTGAACATGCCGGGGCAAAAGGGATTTTAGTCGGAGAAACGCTTATGCGCACAAACGACCCGCAAACGGCAATGAAAAAGCTGGCCGGTGTCCCGGAAAAAAGGAAGGTAAAGATTTGCGGCATTCGCACGCTTGAAGCGGCCCGGGCGGCTGTCTGCGCGGGGGCGGACATGATCGGCTTTGTCTTTGCCGAAAGCAAACGGAAGATTACACCAGAAAAGGCGGCACAGATTGCAAAAGCGTTGCCGGATTCTATCGAAAAAGTGGGCGTATTCGTCAATGAATCGCCTGAAAAAATGGCGGAAATTGCAGAGCGGGCCGGGCTCGATTACCTGCAGCTGCACGGTGATGAAACAGCAGAAGACGTCGCGCAAATCCCTTATCCGGTAATCAAGGCTTTCCCGGTAAGGACAGATGCTGATCTCGAAGCGATACACGATTACCGGTGCGATCTGGTGCTTTTGGACAGCGCCGGCGGAAAATATCGCGGCGGTAACGGAAAGGCGTTTGACTGGGAATTGGCAAAGGCGCTATCGGATGAGCGGGCGGTGGTGCTTGCCGGCGGGCTCACACCGGAAAATGTCGAAGCCGCGATTCTTTCCGCCCGGCCGCATATCGTCGACGTTTCAAGCGGGGTGGAAACAAACGGGGAAAAAGACCCGGATAAAATCAAAGCATTTGTGCAAGCAGCAAGAAAAACGTTTCAAAAATTAGAGGAGCGTGACAAAAATGCAAACATACAAACTGCCTGATACAAACGGCCGTTTCGGGACTTTCGGGGGGAGATTCGTCCCGGAAACCTTGATGCCAGCTGTTAAAGAACTCGAGCAAGCTTATCGTGAAGCCATGAACGATCCGGCTTTTCATGCGGAATTGGAGAAACTGCTGAAGCAATATGTCGGTCGTGAAACCCCGCTTTATTTTGCAGAAAACTTAACAAAGCTTGGAGGCGGCCCGAAAATTTTCCTGAAACGCGAAGATTTGAATCATACGGGGGCACATAAAATCAACAACACAGTCGGCCAGGCGCTGCTTACGCTTAGAATGAGAAAAAAGAAAGTCGTTGCCGAAACGGGCGCCGGCCAGCACGGAGTGGCAACAGCAACTGTGTGCGCGCTGCTCGGCCTTGAATGCATAATTTTTATGGGGGAAGAAGATATCCGCCGGCAAAAGCTCAATGTATTCAGAATGGAATTGCTCGGTGCAAAGGTCAAAAGTGTGGCGCAGGGCAGCGGCACATTGAAGGATGCGGTCAACGAGGCACTCCGCTACTGGGTTGCCCATGTAGAAGACACGCACTACATTATGGGTTCAGCAGTCGGCCCGCATCCGTTTCCGCAAATTGTCCGCGATTTCCAAAGTGTGATTGGGAAAGAAACGAAAAAACAGATTGTAGAACAGACAGGCAAACTTCCCGATGCAGTTGTCGCCTGTGTCGGCGGCGGCAGCAATTCGATCGGCATGTTTTATCCATTTGTGGAAGATAAGGCCGTAAAATTGTTCGGCGTGGAAGCGGGCGGCGCCGGCCTTGGAAAGCATGCGGCGTCTTTAAGCGACGGCAAACTCGGCGTGCTTCACGGCATGAAAACGTATTTGCTGCAAAATGACGACGGGCAAATCCAGGAAGCTTATTCGGTGTCGGCCGGGCTTGATTATCCGGGAGTCGGGCCGGAGCACAGTTATTTAAAAGAAACAGGACGGGTTACGTATACGTCCGTGAACGACAATGAAGCATTAGATGCATTTCGCCTGCTTTCGAGGACAGAAGGCATTATCCCGGCACTGGAAAGCGCACATGCCATCAGTTTTGCGCTGAAGCTGGCAAAAACCATGGGGAAAGACGAAACGATCGCCGTTTGCCTGTCAGGGCGCGGGGACAAAGATGTAGAAGCGGCCAGCCATTTGCTTGGAGGGGAAAACAATGGGTGAAATTTTTGCATTGGAAAGCGCCCATGCCGTCCGTATGGCCCTGAAACCGGCAAAAACGACTGCCGTCCTGCCAGGATGCGGGGACAAAATTGGAGAAGCGGCCAGCCGCTTGTTTGGAGGGGAAAACAATGGGTAAACAAAAATTGGAAGCACAGTTTGAAGCGGTTCTTGCACGCGGTGACCAGGCATTTGTCCCTTATATTATGGCGGGGGACGGCGGAATGGAAGAGACGGAGAAAAGGCTTGCGTTTTTGGAAGCTTGCGGGGCAACGGCAATTGAACTTGGCATCCCGTTTTCCGACCCTGTCGCAGACGGTCCGGTCATCCAGGCGGCCGGACTCCGCGCTTTTAAGGCAGGCACGACAATGAAAAAAGTGCTGGGCCATTTAAAAGCCCATCCGAGAAAAGTCCCGGTTATTCTTATGACGTATTTCAACCCGGTTTTTGCCTACGGGGTGGAAAAATTTGCAGCAGACTGCGCGGATGCCGGTGTTGACGGGCTGATTATTCCGGATTTGCCAATCGAGGAAGAAGAGGTAATTGCCGGAGAACTGGCAACATGCGGCCTTGCGCTCATCCGGCTGGCTGCCATTACAAGCCCGAAAGATAGGCTTAAGAAAATCGCCTCCCGTTCCGAAGGGTTTCTGTACGCTGTTACGGTCACCGGCACAACCGGCACCCGCACAAATTTCCACGACAATATCGAGGATTACCTCGCTTTCTTATCAAGCATCAGCCGGGTGCCTGTTCTTGCCGGCTTTGGCGTTTCCAGCCCGGGGCAAGTCCGCCGTTTAACCCGCTACTGCAGCGGCGTGGTGGCCGGGAGCAAAATCATCGAGCTCTTCCAGCGCGGGGAAACGGAAAAAATCCGTGCGCTTGTGGAAAGCGCAAAGCAACAAGCAGCACCAAACCAGCTGTAAAAATGCCTGGACGCACGCGCCGAACCGGTTGCGCACACAGGCGTCCATGCTGCAACCGGGTTTCCCACAGGTTTATACACATCCCGGGCAGGTAAAGAAAAGGGATTTTGCTGGTTATCCACAATATCCACATTTTATACACGAAAAATGTGCACAAATTTATGCACATCCAATCGTATTGGCAATAAAGGCATTGAAAGGTTTATGCACATCATCCACAAAAAACGGGGGCCTCATGGAAAGGCCGCCCGTTTTTATGTTACCGCCTGTTTTTCGCTCTTTTTTCCGCAGCCTCGGAACGGGCCTGTGCTTCCAAGTCTTCTCCGTCTGCGAGTTCCCTCGAATATTCAATGTCTTTCCCGTCTATTTTCATGTTCTTCGGTACTTGCGGCAATGTTGCTTTATTTTTATCGCGTGTTTTATGCTGATGCCCGCGGCCCATTGAAAAAACCCCTTTCAAGCAGTTTGCGGTTTTCCCGCAAAACTATTTTTTGCGCAAAAGGTTTTTTTAAACAGGCAATTATTTGCGGCCTCTGTCTGTATATCCTCCGGCCCGGTCGGCTTTTTTAAATTCGTGCTGGTAAGTCACTTCCTGCATGCTTCTTAATGTGCTTTTCGTCTGAACTTTTTTATCTTTCGGCATTCGCAAAACCTCCTTTTTTGGATTATTGTTCCCGGTCATACCGCTTTCTACACTTTCAATGGTAAAATAGACAAGGGAGGAATTCATGTGCCGGTCATTACAAAAATCTCGGTTCAAAAAAACAATAAAGAACGTTACAATATTTTTCTTGACGGCCAGTACCGGTTCAGTGTTGATGAAGAAGTGCTGGCACGGTACCAGCTTTTAAAGGGGAAAGAATTGGATGAGCTTGATATTGAAGCAATCCTTGCCGAGGATGATATCCGGAAAGGCGTCAATACCGCCATCCATTTTCTTTCCTACCGGATGCGGTCGGAAAAAGAAGTGCGTGATGATTTGATAAAAAAGGAATTTGCGCCGGAAGTCATCCGGAGTGTCATATTAAAGCTTTATGAAATGCAGTATCTTGATGATGCGAAATTTGCCGCAAGTTTCGTGCGGACACAAATGAATACAACCCATAAGGGGCCTGTTGTCATTGAAAGGGAACTTCAGCAAAAAGGCATTGCACCGGAGCTGATCGAAAGGGCGCTTGAAATTTTTGATGCTGATCAGCAAGTGGAACACGCCCTTGTCCTGGCAGAAAAGCTTTCCAGGCAGCATGCCCGGTTGTCGGAGAAGCTTTTAAAACAAAAAGTGAAGCAGGGGCTTACAGTAAAAGGCTATCCGCCTGAAGTGATTTCCGCTGCGATGGCGGCGCTTCATGTTGAAAAGGATGAAGAAGCAGAGTGGGAAGCCCTTCTTCAGCATGCGGAAAAAGCAAAGCGCAAATACGGAAAGTTTTCGGGATCCGCCTACAGGCAAAAAATGAAGCAGTTTTTATACCGGAAAGGGTTCCCGGTTGATTTAATAGACCGCTACTTGCGGGAAGAGGGGGATGGAGATGGAAAAAAGATACAGTGAAATGAGCGAGTATGAGTTAAAGCAGGAGATTGCACAATTGACGGAAAAAGCGCGCAAGGCCGAACAACTTGGTATTGTGAATGAGTTTGCCGTGCTCGAGCGGAAAATTGCGATGGCAAAGTCGTATTTGCTGGACCCGGCTTCTTTTCAAAAAGGGGAAATTTATGAAATTGAAGGAGACCCCGGCGCCTATTTTAAAATTGATTATATCGACGGCGTCTTTGCCTGGGGTTACCGGGTCAGCGGCGGCAAACCGATCGAAGCCCTCCCGATTTCGATGCTGAAACTGGTGGATTGATTTGTTACTCTTTTACAGGGGCTCAAAAGAAATGGGACCGGTGCTATTCAACATGTAAGGGCTGCCGGCATCATCCAGCAGCCCTTTCTGTCATGACTCTTCGCGGCGGCCTGATGCGCGCATGCGTTCCTGCGGGTGCGTGTTGGTCGTGCCATCCGCGCGTTTCGAAGCATATTCGGCTTTTGCCCGCGGCTTGCCTTCATATACATTGTCATGATGGTACGGGAAACCTTTTTCTTTATTCCGCATGTTCATGCCCTCCTCAACAAAATAACCGGTGGGGAATGGCCCCCGCACCGGTTATTTTGCGCGTTTTCAGACGGAAAACCCGCGCCTTATCTTGGTACAATATCAAGTTTTTTCTTCAGCTTCTCTTTATTAAAAATCCAACCGGTATAAGAGCCGATTATTTCCAGATCTTCATTTAACTTCACAACAGCAACAAACGGATAATGCCCGTTTTTCCGGTAGCGGAGATCGGTAAAGCGGACTTCCCAGCCGTTATCAAGCTCTTTGATCTGCCAGTTATAGACAGGGGAAAAGCTTAAGAAAGCTGACAAATTTTTATCCTGCTTTGCCGCTTCAATAATTTCATTTTCCGGTACCGGAAGCCGTTTGAATTTGTCCAGAATGGTGACCGCCGACTTAAATGCGGATGCAACATAGTAGGCATCTTTCGTTCTGACGGCAATCTTCCATTGGTGAAAACGGACAGTCGGGGAAATAATGATATTTTCCGCATCCGGAATCCTGGCCAGCACGGCTTTTTTTACATCGTGACGTGCCGCGAATCTGGCGATATAATATAAAAATATGAAGATGTACATGGCCAGAAAAGTCGGCCCCGGCTGCGCCCCGAACAACCAGGCGGCAATGCCGATCACATGGATGGTGAAAATGAAAGGGTCAAATGTATTGATCACGCCGAGCGCGACCCATTTATATGAGAACGGCCGCAATGCCTGTGTCCCGTACGCATTAAAGATATCGACGAACACATGCAGAAAAACAGCCAAAAAAGACCAAAGCCATAAATGAAGCGCATCCGTTCCAGGGAAAAAGATGCTGAGCACAGCTGTAATGGCAAGCGGCCACAGCAAGACGGCGGGAAGAGAATGCGTAATGCCGCGGTGGTTGCGAATATAAACCGCATTATTTTTAAATTTGAGCAAAGTATCGATGTCCGGTGCCTGTGAACCTAAAACCGTGGCAATGAGAACGCTGTGAAAATGAACCGCATCTTGTGCGACCACAGGATCCAACGTTGCCAAACCTCCGAGTGCAATGCCCATAACAACATGGGTTCCAGTATCCAATCTTATTCCTCCTAAAAGTGGTTCTGGCTCCTTGTTAAAGCGCTTATTTCTTTCATATGCCTTCATCATATGGTAAATTAAGAAGAATTGCAATAGACAAAAGCGGCCATTCAGGATTTCCTAATTGTATTTTTCCCGTTCATAAATGTTATAGCAATCATTTGGGGGAGTTAAACATTGAAAAATTTTCCAATCGACGACTTTGATATACAATCTTTTCAAGAGGATCTGATCTCCTGGTTTGAGAGGGAACAGCGGGACCTGCCATGGCGGGAGGACCGCGACCCGTATAAAATTTGGGTATCGGAAATCATGCTGCAACAGACAAGGGTGGACACTGTCATCCCCTATTTCCGGCGCTTTATGGAAAAATTTCCGACACTTGAAGCGCTGGCGGATGCCGGTGAAGATGAGGTGCTAAAAGCGTGGGAAGGGCTCGGCTACTATTCACGCGTCCGGAATTTGCACGCTGCCGTAAAAGAAGTGAAGGAACATTATGGCGGCACGGTTCCGGACACACCGGAAGAAGTTTCGAAGCTAAAAGGCGTAGGGCCATATACGGCCGGAGCGATTTTGAGCATTGCATACGGCTTGCCGGAACCGGCTGTGGACGGAAATGTGATGCGGGTGCTTTCAAGAATTTTATCCATATGGGAAGACATTGCAAAGCCTTCTGCAAGAAAGGTTTTTGAAGAAGCCGTCCGCAAGTTGATTTCTCAGGAGAATCCGTCTTATTTTAATCAGGCTTTGATGGAACTTGGTGCGCTCGTTTGCACGCCGAAATCGCCGTCATGCCTGCTTTGCCCGGTCCGGGAGCATTGCCGGGCGTTTGCAGAGGGAACCATTAATGAGCTGCCTGTGAAATCAAAGGGGAAAAAGCAGAAACAGATCCGGCTCCAGGCGGCCGTTTTGGAAGATGAAGACGGGCGCATTTTGATCCATAAGCGTCCGGATAAAGGGCTGCTTGCAAATATGTGGGAATTTGTTCAAGTGGAAGAAAGTGCCGTTTTGCCGGCGAGGCAGGTATTGAAGGACTATCTTGGAGAGGCATTTCAAATTGAAGCCGCACTCGAGACGGAGCATTTTACGGAAATACGGCATGTTTTTACCCATTTAATTTGGGACATCCGGGTATACCGCGGGAAAATTTTAAATCATGTGCAGGAAACGGATGAACTAAAATGCGTGCTTCCTGACGAGATTGAAACGTTTGCATTTCCTGTGCCCCATCAAAAAATCTGGAAAGCCTTCCGGGTCATCAGTAAGTAATGATTGCAAATTTGATGGAAAATGCAGAGATTTCTTGTTATAATTATTGTTGAAAATAATCAGGTTTGGTTATTTCTTCTTGCCATGGAAGGGCTTAAACAGTTTTTAATAACTTATAAAAAGTTATTAAAATTTTTGTTGACTTTATCCCAAATTAAGAAAGTGCAAAACTTTACTAGATTGATGCAGGTAATTGGAATCATATGGAAAATAAATGGATAATATTATCAAAAATGGAATCACAACTGCCTATTTTTGGGTTATTAAGGCCACAGTTGCCCCCTCCCCACATTTGCGGGCGTTTCAATTTCCAGTATTCTGTTTCAGCCTTCACACTCAGTCAATCAGCCGTACACTTTGAATCATTTGCCGGAATGCCTTTTTATGGGCGTATGTTTCACAAATATTTAAAATGACACTTCGGCTGTGATAGACCAGCACGCCAGCCGCGTAGATGAATTCCCTCCGGAATCTCCTGATCGTATAAGAGCGATACGCTGGCGGACAGTGTTCTTTTTTAAAGATCTCGAATAAATTGTATGCCAGCAGTTTAATCAGCAGATCCATTTGGTTGGCGTCAAATGAATGCGTTGAAATCTTGCCCATCGAGAATCCATATTTTGACTCTTTGATGTAGTTTTCCATGCAAGCCCTTTGGTTATAGAATCTCCAAATATCAATGGGTTCCCAGTCCATGTTCGTCACAATCGCTTCATACTTCCATAAAAAATCACAAGCTTGAAGCTGACTTTCCTCATATTTGTCAGCTTTACGAATTACCGCAACTCTTCTTGGCTTCTTCCAGGAACTTGCCTGGTAATCAACGGCTTTTCCCTCTATCACGGTCAATTCGTCGTCAACATAGCGGATCCACGGTGAATCATCGTTTTCAACCCTTTTTTTAAGTCTCGAAGTCCACCTCAGTTTGCCGGTATAGCCAATCCCACCGTTTTCCCAGTAACTGTAGAAATCTTCTCCACCAAATCCTTTGTCAAAACGGGTATAACGAATAGGGTAATGGGGAGAAAGCAGCTGATAGGTCTCTTCTGCAAAACCGAGTACCCCTTGAGAAGAATGGGAATTTCCCTCCCTCAGCCTGGCGTTTAAACAAAGACGGGATTTCCCTTCAAATACAAGAAGAGGGTGATAACTTTTTCTTCCCGGCTTGTAGGGATTTACTCCGACCCCTGCTTTTTCCTGGCCCCCATAGACGGTTTCCACGGTTGAATCAAAATCCAGAATGAGCTCCTTGTCAAGCCAGGGTTCAATCAAATCCATCATGCGTTCTTTGAATTCAAGATCAGCGCCCTCCAACTTTTCAATTCTTAGCAGGTCTTTATTTAAAAGGGTATAGTGCGGGCATTTCCCGCCCATAAATGCCATGATTAAAGGATCATCCTGCAAAGTCCGGAAATGAGATAGCCGGGAACAATTGGACAGCCAGCCAATCACCAGGTATATAAAGATTTTGCTTAAAGGATATTTGGCATTGTATTTTTTCAAGCAGTCAAAATCCCGGAAGGTCTGTTCAATCTTCATTCTTTCCAGAAACTGCAAAATCGGGAGCAGCCCGCTAAAATTCGTACTCTTCTTTAAACGAAACGCATATTTGATTTTCGAGACAGAAGTGATATAATTCACCTTAAAGGTGCCCTCCTTTCTGGTTTGGTAGTTCTATACAAACCCAATTATACCAGAGATTCGGGGCACCTTTTTATTTTAAGCTTCTGCTTTACTCTCGTAATCCAGGTTTATAATTTATTATCAAATGAATAAGGAGGGTTATTTATGTACTTCAAGTTTTCTCTGAGCCCTTGCCAAAATGCTATATCCCCTGAAACTGTAAGCAGTCAGACAATTAAAGGTCGTTGATTTATTCCACTAAAGAAAAAAGACGTTTGTAGGAACATTATGACAAATGTAAAAATAAATTGTGAGTTTTTGATTTTAATGGGGTAAATTTATTTATTATAAGTGTCTAAATTTTTCCACTTTGGTCGGTTTTGGGCGGGTTTCAATAGATTAACCCACATTTCGCACGTCTTAAATAAAATTCATTTTAATTTTTGAATGAACTATATTTAAACATTTTGGTGAGATGATATCTTCTTATTTTTGAGGAATTTTCGATAAAGTTCTATTGAATTCGACATTCTTTTCATGAATTCCTCCTGTTGTGTGTTATTCGCCTTTGTTTTCGACATTTTTTGACACGTATATTGATAGATCATACCCGCATAATTCAATGATTTTTTTGGCTTGTGAATCAATATTATCGGGTAAGAGCCTTAATTTTTGTCGATTTTGATTTATAAGGATCACGGTGATATCTTCTAATTGCTCTAACAATGCTTGACCTGTGGGTTGATAGAGTTTCCTTTTTCCTTTCAAGATTAGAGATAGGTTCTTTTCTTTCAGTTCTTTTCTAACTCGATATTCTAAAATTCCATAGATTAATAAAGCCATCACATACACAATCCCTAAGGCCTCAACCCTTTCCGGGGTTTTCAAGTAAATGGCATCAATCATTTGTGAATCTTTGATTAATCGGAAACGGGTCTCAACGGCCGACTGTCCTTTATAAACCCTCAAAACTTCTTGATTGGATAGTGTCTCCTCGTCTAATTTATTTGTGATTAAAACAAAAGTGCTGAGCATTCTTTTCTTATTTTCGATAAAATCATGATCTTTTTCAAACGATTCCAGTTGTATCTGATAGATTTGTTCTCGTTTTGTCTGTTCGTCCTTTTTAGGTCTTCCTCTCTTTTTTCGTTTGATAGGTTGATCACTCATCTGGACGTTTAGTTTATAACAGAAATATGAAGCCTTTTGTTTTTTCTTAAAAGATTGAATTGCTTCTAGTGCGTCCTCTTTACAATGAAAGATAACTTTACTTAGTTTTTCTATCTCTTTTTTTAATTTTATTTCTTCCTTTTCGATCGCCCGATTTAGGGTTTTCTCTTTTCGTTGATCTAAATTGTTTGAGTGGACAACAAGAAACCGGTAAGGAAGGTTTTGAATTTGTCTTTCAAAAGCTTGAATTTGGTAAATAGCTGCGTCTTTTTTATTGCTAAGTGAGCCTACCCTTTCCCAGTTATTGAGCAACCATGCCTCTTTCTTTAGTTCTGTGCTTAAACCGAATGTATCAGGTAAACGGGAAATAAACGATAAATTTTGTTGTTGAATTTCCGCTAGATTTTCCGTTGTGATTAATGCAGAATCGGCTTGATAAATGAGATTTTTCCAATCTTCATGGGAAAGGATTTTTCTCATCTTTTGAATGAATTCCACATTCCAAGATTTATCCGAAGTATTCCCATTTTCTACTTTTGCAAGAATAGGAATTCGTTCAGGTGTGACCCCCATCCCCAGAACGATTTGTTTTAAGTCAGGCCTATGGGCCTTACTATACCCGTACGTAATTTGCAGTCCATCTTCCTTCGGTTGTTTATATTCACCGTAAACAGAAATTGATGTTGTATCGTTATGGAGTACACCAATAGGAAGATTCAATTTTTTTAATGCTTTTAATGCAAGGGTGGAATATACTTTCCATGCTTCGGCTTTATACAAGTAATCTAATGCTCTTCCTAATGCATCATCATTTAATTGATCGGGTGAAACCGATGTATCGAAAAGCATCTCAGAATCTAGGTTTTGATAGAATTCATGAACCTTATAAAGGGGCTTGCCACTGCATAAAATGTTTAAGACAAGGGCTTTAATCCTTGTTCCGGGTGAGATATGACAACGGACAGAATCCCATTTGACTAAATCATTAATGGTTTTTTCGAGTTCTATTTCATCACACAGTTTAGATAAAAGTTGAGACGGCCCCACATGTAAGGTTAAAATTTGATCTGACATAAAAATTTCCTCGTCTTCCCCTAGTTTAGATAATCATTCAATTCTACAAAGAAGGAGAAAATTCCTTTAAAAAAATCTTAAAATGGAAAAATTTACGTGCGGAATATGCGGATTAAGCTACTCATTCCTGTGGTAAATATTGTAAAACGGAAAAGGATGATTTTTTTTGAAAAAAAAGAGCCATGAAAGCCACTCCTTTGTTAAGATATAAGTACGACCAAATATCCAGGGAGTGATTTCATGACTATTTCTATTCTAACACAAACCAGAGACTTTTCAATACAACAAAATTTGATTCCCCACAATTGGCAAGACTATGCCGATATACCATTTGTCATTCCAGCCATGTGTTTCCCATGGGAGATTTTTAAGCCGATTGAACGAGAATACTACACCCTTTTATATTTGCACCTAAAAAATGAAAGAGCACATGATCCTTCTAATGAAATACAACCGGCACTATTTTCAATAACGGAGGAAGAAGACAAGTCTGCGTCTTCATTATTTCGTCCCTCTCCCGCAGGGAGAAAACCGCATCCTTTCATGCCCTTTTTTCGTGCTTTTGAACTGGCCTCTTTACAGTATATTGAAGTGATGGTGGAGAGTGTCTATTTGCAAGTGAAATCAAACCCGCTATTTGCCACCATGTGTGGATTTACGGAGAAAATTCCGAGCTACCGTTCCTTTGCTCGTTTTGATCAAATCATGACAACAAATGGTCTTTGGGAAAAAGCCCGGCTATTGGTTGTTGAATATAATAAAGGGGAAGGCGTGGTTGAAACGAATGAGGAAGCAGCCGCCGTGGATACATCGCATATAGAGGCAGAAGCAACCTTGAATAAAACAAGGAAGACGTGTTCTTGTGAGGGTAATTGCGATTGCCCCAGAGTCCTTACGGACGACAATGTAGGGGTAATGCGTAAAAGTAATGCAGTCTCCTATATTGCGCATAAATTATCAATGGTATGCGGGGTGAGATCCGGTTTGCCTTTGACGCGGGAAGTATTTAAAGGAAATACACCCGATGGGAAAACATTAGAACCGACATTGGAAACGTTTAAGACAGAGCACCCCGAGATGGCTGAGCAGTTGAGCTTTATCCTGGCAGATGGAATCTACCAAACGCCGGAAAATCAAAAAGTGACAAAGGATGTATTACAGGCGAAATTGGTGGCACCGATCAATCCACGGAACCGTAAAGATAAACCAACTACCGCCCGAGGGATTGAAAAAATCAACCGGTACGGCACTCCCATCTGTATCAGTGGGCATAAAATGGAACTTAGAGGATCTGATCGGGAAAAGGGGCAATATATTTACACTTGTCCTGTATTTCATCCAAATGCCAAGCAAGAAGGTCTCACCTGCCCGCTAGCGAATCACGCGGAATGTTGTAATGGGGCAGCACAAGGAAGAGTATTTAGGATAGACTTTGATCAAACGCCTCAAGTAGATGTCGAGTTGCCTCAACATGGGCGCACATTTGAAGTGTTATATAGTGCCAGGACGATCATCGAAAGAATCTTTGGCATTCTAAAAGACGGATACAGTCTCCGTCGTGTTCACAAGCGTGGGAAACAGGCAGTTGAAGCTCATGTAGATCGATGCATGATATCTATGCACATCATGGCAAATATGGCGTACCATCAGACAGGAAAGGCCAATTGTGGATGGACACGCAATCGGCTGCAAAGAGCAAATTAAGTTATTCACAGGTGGATATGTGAATAAATAAAATGAGCGTTTCCTTTCCACAAAGGGTAGTGAAAAAAACCCATTTTGTGAAGGCGGGATACGTATGCCCTTTTTTTGAAGGAAAATGACCGTTTTACTTCTATTGAATTGAAAATCTGGATGAAAAGGCAAAAAAACCGGGATAATTAATTTTCCAGAGCCTCGCTCAAGGGTATATTTTTATTTTGGCAGAGGCTCTCTGCTTAGTTTTATAACTGGTCTAATAATGATTTTTGTTATTCAATTAGCAACATTTTATAGAAATTTACAAATAAAAACGGGGAGAATGGATGGAGATACGACCTATACTCTATTAAGTTCTAGTTTAATAGTTATTCCGATAATTTTATTTGTTTTAGCGCTAATCTTTTTTCAGTTGCATATCAAAGATAAACAAAAACATTAAAAATCTCTTATTTGGGCTTGTACGTGGTTTTAAGAATACGATGATATAGGCAACACGATGAGAGTTATATTTGAAGTGGATTTATGAAGTTCCCTCTTTCACGATTAATCGCTATGAAAAAAAAGGACGAACCGCAAGCCAAAATGTCCTTCAAAAGGGCATTCAGCAACAAAACAGCCCCGAGCTTTTTGAAAAGCTTGGGGCTGTTTTTTATGCAGATGGCTGGCAGGCCGCCTTGTTTTTTTCTGAGAGATACAGGTCTATTTCTTTTGCGGCTTTTTTGCCTTCCTGCATTGCCCAGACAATCAGGCTTGCGCCGCGTTTCGCATCGCCGGCGGCAAAAATGCCTTCCCGGTTTGTCCGGAAACTCCCGGGCAAGGTGTGTATCAGCCCGTTTTGAAGTTCGATGCCGGCTGATTTGGCATCATCGACACCCTGGAATCCGATCGCGATGAGCACAAGATCCGCATCCCATACCTGCTGTTCCGCTCCCCGCTGATCTGAAAACGGCACGGTGGTAAGCCCTGTTACTTCGCCGTTATCATTACCGAGAAATGCTGTGGTTTGGATATAGTATTGCCGCGGATCTTCTCCAAACACTTTAAATGATTCTTCATATGCATAATCCAGCGTGAACAGGGAAGGGTTCACCGGCCATGGTTCGTGTTCCGGGCGTTCTTTCGGCAGTTCTCCGTGTTTTCCGAACTGTACAACGCTCTTGCACCCTTGCCGGATTGCGGTTGCCACACAGTCTGCGCCGGTATCGCCGCCGCCAATGACAATCACTTTTTTTCCTTTTGCCGATATTTGCGGTTCGCCGTTTTCCCCATGGTCAAGCAGGTGTTTCGTATTGGCTTTCAAATATTCCATCGCCGGGTAAATGCCTTTTAAATCACGCCCCGGAATGTCCATGTCACGTTGTTTCTCCGCGCCGATGCAAAGCAGGACGGCGTCAAAAGCAGCCTCCAGTTCTGCAAGCGTGATGTCTTTGCCGATTTCGGTATTGGCTTTAAATGTGATGCCTTCCGCCTGCAACAGGTCCACTCTGCGCTCTACATACTGCTTTTCAATTTTCATATTCGGAATCCCGTACATGAGCAGCCCGCCAAAACGGTCTTCTTTTTCAAAGAGGGTAACATCATAGCCTGCCTGGTTTAAATCGTCAGCTGCCGTCAATCCGGCCGGCCCGCTTCCGACAACGGCTGCTTTTAAGCCGTTCCGTTTCAGCGGGATTCTCGGCTTGATCCAGCCTTCTTCCCAGGCACGGTCAATGATGGCTCTTTCAATGCTTTTAATGGTGACAGGTTCACTGACCAGCCCGGCTGTGCACGAGCCTTCGCATGGTGCCGGGCAGGCGCGCGATGTGAATTCCGGGAAATTATTGGTTAAAAGCAAACGCTGGTAGGCCTCTTCCCATTTTCCCTGGGCGGCAAGGGTGTTCCATTCCGGAATTAAATTATACAAAGGGCAGCCGCTCGTTTGCCTGCCGATCAGTTCCCCCATCTGGCAGAACGGGGTGCCGCATTCCATGCAGCGGGATGCCTGCGTTCTCAGTTTTTCTGCCGGAAATGGCTGCACGTATTCTTTCCATGTAGCCACCCGTTTTGCGGCATCCAGTTCTTTCGGTTTTTCACGTTTCTGGTCAACAAAATCTGTCGTTCCGCGCATGTCTCACACTCCTCACAAATCACCCGGCCGCTGCCGGAGGGATATAGATGTCGTACAATTTCAGCTTTTTTCCGGAAAAAAGTTTCCGTTTTGCGTGCGATGCTCCATTTTTCTTAAAACAGCCATCCTCGTGCTTCTTATCGGTCCGCTGACGGGACATGATAGGTCTCCGTTTTTTTCGTTTCAATCCACACACAATCCTGTAAATCCATCCGGACGCTTCCGGATGGATTTACCCATCTACTTTACTTCTGTCGGGAAAGCTTTTTCTTTTTCGATTTCCGGCAGGTGCTTTCCGGATTTTTTATATTCAAAAGCGGCAAGCCTCGCTTCATCAAGCGGCATTTGCTGATCCAGGAAGTACTGGATGAGTTCCATCATCGCTTTGTATTCGCGTGGAACAATCTTGACAAACTGATGCAGGGCCAGCTCCCAATTCTTCAAAATCCGTTTGGCAACAGGGCTGCCGGTGTATTGATAATGTTTCTGGATCATATGGTAAAGTTCGCGCATATCTTCATCAGAATCCACACCTTCAATGCTGACAAGTTCCTGGTTGATCCGGGATAAAACTTCATCTTCGCCCATTGCGCCGGTATAAATGTAGGCAATCCCGCCGGACATCCCGGCCGCAAAGTTTTTGCCGATCGGGCCGAGCACGGCAACGCGTCCGCCGGTCATATATTCGCAGCCGTGGTCTCCGATGCCTTCGACAACGGCATGTACGCCGCTGTTACGGACACAGAAACGCTGGCCGGCTGTTCCGCGGATATACGCTTCGCCCGATGTGGCTCCGAAAAAGGCGATGTTGCCGATGATGGCCTGTTCTTCGTGCCGGATCCATCCGGCAACCGGCTTCACAACGATTTTTCCGCCCGATAATCCCTTTCCAACATAGTCATTGGCATCTCCTTCAAGGTTCAGTGTTAGGCCTTTTGGAATAAAGGCGCCGAGGCTTTGCCCTGCTGAACCGTGCAGATGAATGTGGATAAAATCTTCCGGAAGCCCTTCGTCACCGTATGTTTTTGTAATGATATGGCCCAAAGTGGTACCGATTGCCCGGTCGGTATTGCGCACAGGCAAGGTGACCGCTGTTTGCTGCCTGTTCCGGACGGATACGGATAAATGGTCCAATTCACGGCTGTCAAAGCGTTCTTCCAGTTTATGGTTTTGCGCCGTTTTGCCTTGCACAGCAAATGGTGTATCACCCGCTTTAAACAGTAATTTATCAAAATGAAGCTGTTTCGCTTTCCAATGGTTTTTAACCTCATCTTTCACTTTCAGCAAGCCGGTTTCGCCGACAAGTTCATCAAGGCTGCGGTAGCCGCATTCAGCCAATATTTCGCGGACCTCTTCTGCGATGAACCGCATATAGTTGACAACATATTCCGGTTTGCCCATGAATTTGGCGCGCAGCTTCGGATTTTGCGTGGCCACGCCGACCGGGCATGTATCAAGATGGCAGGCGCGCATCATGATACAGCCGAGGACAACAAGCGGGGCAGTGGAAAACCCGAATTCTTCGGCGCCAAGGCAGGCGGCGATGACGACATCACGCCCGGTCATCAGTTTACCGTCTGTTTCCAGTACGACACGGTCACGCAGGCCGTTCAGCGTTAGCGTCTGATGGGTTTCTGCAAGGCCGAGTTCCCATGGCATGCCGGCATGTTTGATGCTCGTTTGCGGGCTCGCCCCGGTGCCGCCGTCATGGCCGCTGATTAAAATCGTATCGGCCAGGCCTTTCGCTACACCGGCCGCGATGGTCCCGACGCCTGACTTTGCCACCAGTTTTACCGAAATGCGGGCGCGCGGGTTGGCGCTTTTCAAATCGTAAATCAGCTGCGCCAGGTCTTCAATCGAGTATATATCATGGTGCGGAGGAGGCGAGATTAAACCGACGCCCGGAGTGGAGCCGCGGACTTCGGCAATCCACGGATAAACTTTCGAGCCCGGAAGCTGGCCGCCTTCGCCCGGTTTCGCACCCTGGGCCATTTTAATCTGGATTTCGTCCGCATCTGTTAAATACAGGCTGGTGACGCCGAAACGGCCGGATGCCACCTGTTTAATGGCGCTCCGTCTTGAATCTCCGTTCGCATCAGGCGTGTAGCGTTCTTTTTCTTCGCCGCCCTCGCCGCTGTTGCTTTTTCCACCGATGCGGTTCATCGCAATCGCGAGTGCTTCGTGCGCTTCTTTGCTTAATGCCCCGTACGACATCGCGCCGGTTTTAAACCTTTTCCAAATCGATTCGACCGGCTCCACTTCATCCAGCGGAACAGGTTTCCGGTTGCTCTCGATGGCCAGCAGGCTCCGGATCGTGGCGTACGGACCGTGGTGGTACGTTTCCGAAAATTTGCGGTACAGTTCCTTGTTGTTCGTTCTGGTTGCCTGCTGCAAAGTGTACATCATTTGCGGGTTGAACAAATGGTATTCGCCGTCTTTCCGCCATTGCAGCTCGCTTCCCGGATCAAGCGCTTTGTTGTGCTGGAAAAGCAATTTCTGCGCTTTTTCAAAACGTTTCAATGATTCCTGGCCGATTTCCGCGAGCCCGATCCCGCCAAGCTGCGAGACGGTGCCGGTAAAATAGCGGTCGCAGACGCTTTCCGCAATGCCGAGCGCTTCAAAAGTTTGCGCCCCGCGATAGCTTTGCATCGTCGTAATCCCGACTTTCGACATGATTTTGACGACGCTTTTCTTAAGGGTGGTTAAATAGTTTTCACTTGCTTTTTTATACGGCAGATCGATATGCCCTTCGCCGATTAAATTTTGAATCGTTTCAAGTGCGAGATACGGGTGTACCGCATCGGCACCGTAGCCCAATAGAGCGGCCATATGGTGTGAATCCCGCGGTTCACCGGAATCCAGCACGATGCTTGCTTTCGGCCTTGTGCCGGAGCGGATCATATGCTGGTGCAGGGCTGAAACGGCAAGCAGGGAAGGGATCGGCACGGCACGATGGCCTTGCGCACGGTCGGAAAGAATTAAAATTTCCGCACCTTCCCCGATTTTTTCGTCCGCTTCCCTGAGCAATTGTTCCAGCGCCTGGTCAAGGCTGATATCCGGCGAATGGTACGCAGGAAGAAAAGCCGTTATCATTCCCTGGTTTAAAATGGCGTTAAATTTGGCCGTGCTTAAAAACGGGTGTTCCAGCCGGATTTTTTTATGGGCGGTATCGTCATGGCCGTCAAGCGATACTTGCGGGCCGAGCCAGGTAACCGTAGATATGACGTATGCTTCGCGAATGGAATCAATCGGGGGGTTTGTGACCTGCGAGAAGCTTTGTTTGAAATAATGGAACAAAAGCTGCGGGCGCTCCGATAAAACTGCAATCGGTGTATCGACGCCCATTGCCCCGATCGGTTCATTCTTTTCCTGCGCCATTGGCACGATGGACTTTGTGCATTCTTCATAAGTGTAGCCGAATAATGTCTGCCAATAAGCCAGTTCATTTTTTTCAAGACAGGATGCAGCCGGGATAAAGTGGCTTTCCTCCAGGTCTATCACTGAATCTTCGAGATGCTCTGCATACGGTTTTTCAAGGCTGACCTGTGCTTTTAGTTCGTCGCTCGGGATAAGGGCCCCCTTTTCAAGATCCACGAACAACAGCTGACCCGGTTTTAAATGGCGCCGTTCTTTGACGTTTTCCGGCTCCACATCGACGACGCCGACTTCAGATGCAAAAATGATTTTATCATCATGGGTAATGTAGTAACGGGCCGGGCGCAAGCCGTTTCTGTCAAGCACCGCCCCGATTTGTTTTCCGTTCGTAAACTCGAGCGCCATCGGTCCGTCCCACGGTTCCATAATCTGGCTATGGTATTCATAAAATGATTTTAAGTAAGGCGGCAGGTCTTCGTTGTCTTCCCACGGCTCCGGCACCATCATCATGATCGCATGCGGAAGGGAGATGCCGTTTGTTGTTAAAAATTCAAGGACATTGTCAAAAATCGCCGAATCCGAACCGTTTTTGTTGATCACAGGCTGGATTTTTTTCAATGTGCCAAGGTCCAGTTCGTTTGCAAACAATTCGATTTTTGCATTGAACCAGTTGACGTTCCCTTTGATGGTGTTGATCTCTCCGTTGTGGGCGATCATCCGGTTCGGGTGGGCCCGCTCCCAGCTGGGAAACGTATTGGTGCTGAACCGCGAGTGGATCAGCGCAAGGGCAGATTGAAACCGTTCGTCCGCAAGATCAGTGTAGAACAGAGGGAGCTGTTCCGCCGAAAGCATGCCTTTATATACAATTGTCCGGTTCGAAAAACTGGCGGCATAAAAAGAGGAACCGAATTTGTTCTCAACCAGTTTCCGCAATATATAGATCTTTCTTTGAAAAACCGCTTCTTCCGTGTTATCGTTTGAAGAAGAGACGAAAATCTGAACGATGTGCGGCCGCGATTCTTCCGCCTGGCGCCCAAGAACTTCCGGATTTACCGGAACTTCACGGACACCGGGCACTGAAAGGCCGAGTGATGCAGCCTGGATGCGGAATTCATTCAGAATGTCCTCCGCAGCATGCGGATCATGCGGCAGAAAAAGCATTCCCACTGCATACTCCCCTTTTTTTGGAAGGGTGAAGGAGCATACGGCCTCAAAAAACGCGTGCGGGATTTGCATTGAAATACCGGCGCCGTCGCTCGTTGTCCCGTCGGCATTTTTACCGGCGCGGTGGTCCAGCCTTCTCAGCATCTCCAAAGCAGTGGTGATGATCTTATGAGACGCACGGCCCTTGATGTCCGCGTAAAAGCCGATGCCGCATGCATCATGTTCAAATTCAGGTCGGTAAAGTCCATAATGTTGATTATTCATTGCTTCACATTCCTTCCATCATCAGGTCGAGTCCGAAAAGTAAGATTATTTTAAATTTTACCCTCTTGTTATTCTTTCTTACAATATATAGTTAAGATGAAATTAATCTCAAATTGAGAATGGTGTGATTCGCATGGAGTTAAGACAGTTAATTTATTTTATTGAAGTCGCCAAAAGGGAGCATGTGACACACGCTGCAGATGAGCTGCATGTCGCCCAATCCGCCATCAGCCGGCAAATTTCCCTTTTGGAAGCCGAACTTGGCGTTTCCCTTTTTTGGCGTGAAGGAAGGAATGTCAGGCTGACGCCGATCGGAAAAGTTTTTTTAGAACACGCTGAAAAAGTCGTGCTCGAAATTGATAAAGCCAAGCAAAGAATGCAGGAATTCCTCGATCCGGATAACGGGACGGTCCGCCTCGGTTTTTCGACCGGGTTATCGGTCCAGACCTTTTCTTCCCTGTTGGCACAGTTTCGCGAAAAACATCCCGGCCTCGAGTACCAGTTTGTGCAAGGGACCCCCGGCTATTTGATCCGGTTGATTGAAAACGGGGAACTTGAGCTGGCGCTTGCCTCTCCTGTGCCGGATGACCATCCCGGGGTTAGCGGTGAAATTTTATACATGGAAAAGCTCATGCTGCTTTTCCGCCGCGACCACCCGCTTTCCGGGCAGGAAATGATCCGGCTCGCCCAGCTGAAAAACGAACGTTTCATTACATTCCGGGAGGGCTTTTCGATTCGTGAAATTCTGTTCTCCGCCTGCCGGAAGTCCGGTTTTGAGCCTGCGATTGCATTTGAAGGCGAGGACATGGAGACGATTAAAGGCCTTGTTGCAAGCGGAACGGGTGTTGCAATTCTGCCTGAGCCTGCGCTATTATTTAATCTGTCTGAAGAAATCGTAAAAGCGGAAATCAGCGATGTAGAACTGATGCGCCCGGTCGGCGTGATGATCCCGAAAAAAAGGGAAATGGCGGCTTCAGAAAAAGCCCTTTATGCATTTTTAACATCATTTTATGACAGGCTGAACCGGTTCCAAAGATAAGCCAGCGGAGCGCCGCGCAATCCGAATCGGTTCCGGAACAAGGGACAGCCGCGTTTCTGTAAACCGGGCTTCAGGCAGGCGTGGAAAATGCCGCATTCCAGGGTGATAAGGAGCAGGATGCATCGCGGCTTTTTGAAAAAGGGAGAGCGTTGTAAAAATCATAAAGAAAACGGAGAAGGTGGAATCATTGGCAAATAAGGTGGCACTTGTAACCGGATCAAGCAAGGGGCTGGGCCGGGCGATTGCGCTCGATCTTGCAAAGAGCGGCTATGATCTGGTCATCAATTATGCGCGCAGCCGGCCCAAAGCCGAAGAAGTGGCAGCAGAAATTGAAAAGCTGGGGCAAAAAGCGCTTCTGATCAAAGCAAATGTCGGGGACGTGAAAAAAATAAAAGAAATGTTCGCGCAAATCCGGGATACATACGGCAGGCTTGATGTGCTTGTCAATAATGCCGCTTCAGGTGTCGAGCGCCCAGCAATGGAGCTGGAAGAACGCCATTGGGACTGGACGATGAATATTAACAGCAGGGCGCTCCTGTTTTGTGCGCAGGAAGCCGCCAAACTGATGGAAGAAAACGGCGGGGGAAAAATTGTGAGCCTCAGTTCGCTCGGTTCGATCCGCTATATCGAAAATTATACGGCGGTCGGTGTGTCGAAAGCAGCGCTTGAAGCTTTAACCCGCTATTTGGCAGTTGAGCTGGCGCCGAGTATTTGTGTGAATGCAGTTTCGGGCGGCGTATTGAATACGGATGCGCTCAAGTCTTTCCCGAACCGCGAAGCACTACTGGAAGACGCGCGGAAACATACGCCGGCAGGAAGAATGGTTGAGGTCGAGGATATGGTGAACGCCGTGCGCTTTTTAATTTCAGACGAGGCGTTTATGATCCGCGGCCAGACGATCATTGTGGACGGCGGCCGCTCGCTTCTTTTAAGTTGAGCACGCCAGCTTTGAGTTCCTTTATTTTCCAGTTTTTATGGGAAGGATAAATCGTTGCGCCTCTGGTTACATTAATACCCGTGGAGGTGATAACGATGGCAAACAACAAAAACTTCAATAAAGCTGCCAAAGGAAATTTTGGTTCTGAATTTGCCAGCGAAACAAATGCGCAGGAAGTAAGAAAGCAAAATGCGAAGTCTGCTTCCGGCCAAGGTTCTTTCGGTTCTGAATTCGCAAGCGAAACGAACGCACAGGAAGTAAGAAAACAAAACCAGCAATCTGAAGCGAAAAAATCGCAAAACGCCGGGCAATTCGGCCAGCAATAACCGATAGAAAGAGGTTTCCCGAACCGGGGGCCTCTTTTTTCTTTTAAGGCTTTCGGAGTTCGACAAAAGAAGTCAAAGGATTTTGCCCTTCCATCGAGAATATGTGTGAATGAAAAGTTCAATTCATCCTTTAGGGGGTAAAAAACTTTGATGGAAGAATTTAATCGGCTTGTGGCACAGCAAATGGACACGATGGATAGGCTGCTGTTTTTGCAATCGGAAATGGAGAGATGCAACGAAGTGAAAAGCGAACTATTGAAGTTGCAGGAAGAAACAATGGCGGAAGATATCCTTGATGAAATCGGCCGGATGAATAAAGAATTGCAGGAAATTGAAAAAGTTTTTGAATCGCAGACGGTTGAACTGATCCGGGTTTATCGCAGTTCAAAAATTTGCACATAAACAATCCTATTTCAAATAGGATTGTTTAGTTTTAATCGCGTTCAGAAACCGTTATAATAGATAGAAAACAGATCGTTTGATTACATAAGTTTCATTCCGGCACATAACGGGCACAGGTTTACATATAAACAATCATGAAAGTGGGCATGAGATGATGGGAATCCCGGCAGAAGGTGATAAAATCCAAATCCAAAGTTATAAGCATAACGGCCATATTCACCGGATATGGGAAGAAACAACCGTTTTGAAGGGCACAAAAAGCCTGGTGATCGGGGGAAACAACCGGACTTTGGTAACCGAATCGGACGGAAGGACATGGATTACGAGAGAACCTGCAATCTGCTACTTTCATGCCGACCACTGGTTCAATGTTATCGGCATGATCCGTGAAGACGGCGTCTACTACTACTGCAACTTGGGGTCGCCGTTTGTTTATGACAGTGAAGCGTTAAAATATATTGATTATGATCTCGACATCAAAGTCTATCCGGATATGACGTTTACGCTGCTGGATGAGGATGAATATGAATACCACCGCAAAAAAATGGGCTATCCCGATGTCATCGACCATATTTTAAAGCGGAACGTGGACATTCTCATCCACTGGATCCGGCAGCGGAAGGGCCCGTTCAGCCCCGACTTTATTGATATTTGGTACGAACGCTATCTGACCTATTTGCGTTAAGCAAACCGCCTGTTGAACGCCAACAGGTTTTTTGTATGCGTAAATTTTGAAAAAATGAGGGAAATAAATGGTACGTTTTGTTTGCTCAGGAGGTTCAATGCATGGGTAGTGTGAAAAGATACATGAAATTTGTAAAGCCGTATTGGTTTCAAATCGTTGCGACGATCATCATCGGGATCATCAAGTTTGCGATCCCGCTTTTAATCCCGCTTTTGATTAAATATGTGATCGATGATATTATCGGCAACCACGGGCTTTCACCGGATGAGAAGCTACATAAGCTTGTTTGGGTGATGTCGGCCATGCTTGCCATTTTTGTCATCGTCCGGCCGCCCGTTGAATATTACCGGCAATATTTTGCGCAGTGGACGGCAAGCAAAATCTTGTATGATATCCGCGGCCGCTTTTTTACCCATCTTCAAAAATTAAGTTTCCGGTTTTATGCCAATACACGCGGAGGGGAAGTCATTTCCCGGGTGATGAATGATGTCGAGCAGACGAAAGATTTTGTCATTACCGGGCTGATGAACGTCTGGCTCGACATGACAACGGTCGTGATTGCAATTGTCATGATGTTTATGATGGATGCCCGGCTGACTTTGATTTCACTCGCCGTATTTCCGTTTTATATTTTTTCGGTCAAATATTTTTTCGGCAATTTGCGTTTTTTGACGAGAAAACGGTCGCAGGCGCTGGCGGAGGTGCAGGGCTATCTCCATGAGCGGGTGCAAGGCATGGCGGTTATTAAGAGTTTTGCCATTGAAGACCATGAGCAAAAGCAGTTTGACAAGCATAACCGCAATTTTCTGGAAAAAGCGCTGGCACACACGAGCTGGACGGCTAAATCGTTTGCGGTTGTGAACACCATTACCGATATTGCGCCGCTGTTAATTATTTTTGTTTCCGGCTATCTCGTAATTAAAGGCAGCCTTACCGTCGGCACGCTCGCGGCGTTTATCGCTTATATTGATAATTTGTACAGCCCGCTCAGAAGGCTCGTCAACTCCGGCACGACGCTGACGCAGGCATTCGCTTCAATGGACCGGGTGTTTGAACTGCTGGATGAAAAATATGACATTGATGACCGGCCGGGCGCGGTAGAGTGCCGGAATGTACGCGGGAATATCCGGTTTGATGGCGTCGAATTTCGGTATGATGATGAAAAAGAGCCGGTGTTAAAAAATATCAATCTTGAGATCAGGGCAGGGGAGACGGTTGCCTTTGTCGGGATGAGCGGGGGCGGCAAGTCTTCCCTTGTGAGCCTCATCCCCCGGTTTTATGATGTGACAAAAGGGGTGGTTTACCTGGACGGCCAGGATATCCGCACGTTTAAAGTACAAAGCCTGCGCGATAAAATCGGAATGGTGCTGCAGGACAATATTTTGTTCAGTGATTCGGTGAAATCCAATATTTTGCTCGGGAATCCGCAGGCGGCGGACGAGGAAGTCGTACAGGCGGCAAAAGCGGCGAACGCCCACGGCTTTATTCTGAATCTTGCCGACGGGTATGAAACAACGGTGGGCGAGCGAGGCGTTAAACTGTCCGGGGGGCAGAAGCAGCGGATTGCGATTGCGCGCGTATTTCTGAAAAACCCGCCGATTCTCATTCTCGACGAAGCGACATCCGCGCTTGATTTAGAAAGCGAGCATCTGATCCAGGAAGCCATTGAAAAACTGGCGCGCAACCGGACAACTTTAATCGTTGCCCACCGGCTGTCCACCATCACCCACGCAGACCGCATTGTCTTAATTGAAAACGGGGAGATCAAAGAAACCGGCACCCACGAACAATTAATGGAAAAACAAGGGCTCTATTACAACCTATTCCAAATCCAACAACTGGATGATTAGAAAAGCGGAGGGCGCTTGCCCGTCGGCGTATGAATTTCACAGTCCCCGAACTGAGATAAAGGAAGCACGGTGAGCCGCAGGCGAACCGATGCTGACTTATCGTAGGGGAGGGGACTGGAAATTCACTAGCCGACAGCGCCCGGAGCTGGACAAAGAAAAGCGGAGGGCGCTTGCCCGTCGGCGTATGAATTTCATAGTTCCCGAACTGAGATAAAGGAAACACGATGAGCCGCAGGCGAATCGATGCCCGCTTATCGTAGGGGAGGGGACTGGAAATTCACTAGCCGACAGCGCCCGGAGCTGGACAAAGAAAAGCGGAGGGCGCTTGCCCGTCGGCGTATGAATTTCATAGTTCCCGAACTGAGATAAAGGAAACACGATGAGCCGCAGGCGAATCGATGCCCGCTTATCGTAGGGGAGGGGACTGGAAATTCACTAGCCGACAGCGCCCGGAGCTGGACAAAGAAAAGCAGAGGGCGCTTGCCCGTCGGAGGGATCCCGTTTAAACGACGGGGTCTCCGGTTTTTTTTGTCAGGAAATGAAACAAAATTTCCTTTATAAATATAATAATAAAAATATGTTGAAATATTGTTTCAATGTGCATATAATATGAAAGGAGGGATGCATGATTGCTTGGATTTTCAATATACTTGAATGAAGACTGGTCAGAAGGGAAGGAAGCCTGCATTCGCCAAATGGCAGCAATTGGAATGGAAGGAATTTTTACATCCCTGCAGCTTCCGGAAGATGACCCATCCCAATACCGGAAAAGGCTTGCTCCGCTCTTAGAGGCTGCAAAACGGAACAAGATGAAAGTCATGATCGATGTCTCCGGAAACGTGCTCCGCCATATCGGGCTGTCCATTGATGATCCTGTACGCATTATTGAAAGCGGTATCAATGGCTTGCGCATCGATGCCGGGGCCAGCTGGGAACAGGTTGCCCGCCTGTCGAACACGATGACGGTCGGATTAAACGCCAGCACATTAACGGAACAGGATTATGAGCAGCTGAAACAGCATGACGCTGATTTCAGCCGGCTGGAGGCCTGGCATAATTATTACCCGAGGCCCGGAACCGGACTGGATGAAAATTGGTTTTACGAAAAAAACAAATGGCTGAAAAGCAAAGGATTCAGCATTACGGCATTTGCACCCGGCGATGGAAAACTAAGATTTCCTTTATATGAATCCCTGCCGACATTGGAAATCCACCGCCATCAAAATCCGCTGGCAGCCATCTGCTCGCTGCTAAGGGATTATGCGGTTGACCATGCTTATATCGGGGATCCGGGGTTAACGCCGCAATCCCGCAGCCAGATCAGGGAATTTTTTTGCCATGATACCATACTGCTTCATGCAACGGCTGCAGGGCCGAAATGGCGCCCGTATATATTCAAAACCCACCGGAACCGGCTGGATGTGGCAAAGGACGCCATCCGCAGCGAGCAGTCGAGAACATGCAATCAAAAGGACGATATCGGGCCTGAAAACAACATTCCCCGCCACAAAGGGAGTATTACGCTCGACAACAACCTGTACGCAAGATACAAAGGGGAATTGCAAATCACAAAGCGGAGCCTGCCTGCCGATAAAAAAGTAAACGTTATCGGGCAGATTGCCGGCCGCGACTTGCCGCTCCTTGATTTTATTGGTTCAGGTACACGGTTTAAAATGACGGACAATGAAGGTGAAAACGAATGGACTTAGAAAAACTCGCCACAGAACAGCGCAACGAAAAAACAATGGATCTTGATACGTTGTCAACAAGGGAAATTTTGCAATTGATGAACGAGGAAGACCAAACGGTTCCAATCCGTGTTGGGAAGGAACTGGCACAAATCGAAAAAGTGGTAAAAGCTGTTATCCGTTCTTTTAACCAGGGTGGACGTTTGATCTATTGCGGAGCAGGTACAAGCGGTCGGCTCGGTGTTCTCGATGCTGTCGAATGTGTACCGACATTCAGTGCGGACCCTTCCATGGTGCAGGGGCTGATCGCAGGCGGCAGTGCGGCAATGACGGTTGCCGTTGAAGGGGCGGAAGATTCGAAAGAGATGGGGGAAGAAGATTTAAGGCGCATCCATTTATCGGAAAAGGATACAGTAGTCGGTATTGCGGCAAGCGGCAGAACACCGTATGTGATTGGCGCGCTGGACTACGCGAAAAAAACCGGTGCTGTGGCGGCGTCGCTTTCCTGCAACAAAAATGCTGAAATCAGCCGCCATGCCGATATTCCGATCGAAGTGGAAACCGGGCCTGAAGTGTTGGCGGGATCAACCCGGCTAAAAGCAGGCACCGCCCAGAAACTCGTATTGAATATGATTTCAACTGCTTCAATGGTCGGAATTGGAAAAGTATACGGGAATTTAATGGTGGATGTAAAGCCGACAAACGCAAAACTGGTGGAGAGATCGAAATCGATTATTATGCAGGCTTCCGGATGCAGCTATGAAGCAGCTGAACAGGCTTTTTACGCAGCCGGCAAAAATGTGAAGCTGGCCATTGTAATGTTGTTAACCAATCTTTCCAAGGAAGAGGCAGAGGAGAAAATGGCACAGGCAAATGGTTTTATTAGAAAAATCGTTTAAACCGGGGGATGAAAAAAATGACCGAAACGAAAGAACAAAGACTGGCAAGGGAAATTTACGAAAATGTCGGCGGCATGGGAAACGTCGAAAAGATCATCCATTGCATGACAAGAGTCCGGCTTACCATTGCGGATTACAGCAAAGTCAATATCGAAGGTCTGAAAGCGGTTGATGGCGTGCTCGGCGTCGTGGAGGATGAAACGCTCCAGGTCGTGCTTGGCCCTGGTATCGTCAACAAAGTCGCCAACCTTATGGTACAGCAGGCCGGTGTAAAACTTGGGGAAAA
Source organism: Weizmannia sp. FSL W8-0676 (assembly GCF_038593015.1). Lineage (NCBI taxonomy): Bacteria > Bacillati > Bacillota > Bacilli > Caryophanales > Bacillaceae > Heyndrickxia > Weizmannia sp. FSL W8-0676. The sequence goes on along the minus strand of NZ_CP151954.1, from coordinate 2,465,570 downwards.
TTTTCCGAAGGCTACGGGCCATCAAGATGCCGGGCGGTCAAACCGCGAAATGGTGGAAGCCAAAGCGGCCGAAGTAAAGGCAAGGGAAAAGGCGAAACATAAAAGTAACGGTTTCAAAAGGGCTTTAAAATCGATTTCCAATATATTTGTACCGCTTATTCCGGCTTTTGTCGGCGCCGGGATTATCGGCGGGGTTGCTGCCATTTTCCAAAATATCATGGCTGCGGACTCCTCAGCCCTCAGCCAGAACTGGGTGTCCGTTATTACGACATTAAACATTATTAAAAACGGATTGTATCTCTATTTGGTCATTTATGTCGGGATCAATAGCGCAAATGAGTTCGGGGCGACACCGGGCCTTGGCGGGGTCATCGGGGCTGTGACGATGCTGACCGGCATGGATCCGAAAAATCCGCTTCCAAATATTTTTACCGGAGATGCCCTTTCCCCTTTACAAGGCGGGATCATCGGTGTTATTTTTGCAGTATGGATTTTAGCGCTTGTTGAAAAAAGGCTGCATAAAATTGTTCCAAATGCTGTGGATATCATTGTAACACCAACAATTGCATTATTAGTTGTCGGACTTTTTACTATTTTTATTGTCATGCCGGTCGCAGGCGCGGTATCAGGCGCGCTTGTCGGGTCGATCACGTGGGTGTTGAAAGTCGGCGGCGCTTTTTCAGGATTTATACTGGGGCTTGTCTTCCTGCCGATGGTTATGTTCGGCCTGCACCAGATTCTCACCCCGATCCATATTGAAATGATCAATAAGACAGGGATGACCCCGCTGTTGCCGATCCTTGCCATGGCAGGCGCAGGGCAGGTTGGCGCGGCGATTGCTTTATGGATCAGGTGCCGGAAAAATAAAAAACTTGTGCAGCTGATTAAAGGGGCATTGCCGGTTGGTATTATGGGCATTGGCGAACCGTTAATTTACGGTGTGACTTTGCCGCTTGGGCGCCCGTTTATTACCGCGTGCATCGGCGGCGGCATCGGCGGGGCAGTGATTGCAGGCATTGGCAATATCGGCGCGATTGCGATCGGCACAAGCGGGATTGATTTAATTCCGCTGATTGCGCACGGGCGCTGGCTCGGTTATATCGCAGGCTTGGTTGCCGGCTATATTGGCGGCTTCGTTGCCACCTATTTCTTCGGCGTCCCGAAAGATGCCATGAAGGCGACAAACGCAGATCGTGAGTGATGGAATTGGAAGAAAATATTATTTTGCAGATTAAATCCAAATTAAGCAGTCTGTCAAAATCAGAAAAAAAGCTCGGGAAGTATATTCTCAGCCACGCTGTGGAAACGGTCAATGACAATACGAGCGAGCTTGCGAAAAAAGCAGGCGTCAGCCCGGCCACCGTTGTCCGCTTTTGCCGGTCGATCGGGCTTTCCGGCTTTTCACAATTAAAAATCAGATTGTACGCGGATGCATCCGGGCTGGATCGGGAAATTTATACGGATATCACATCAAATGAAGATATTGCAATGATTGCTGATAAACTGGCTTTGCGGTTTAACCAGTCCATCACACAAACTGCAAATCTTCTCGAGACCGGCTGCATTGAAAAGATAACGGCCATGGTGGATAAAAGCCCGGCTATATACGTATACGGAATCGGCGCCTCCCATGTAGCGGCTGAAGACTTCATGCATAAGTTTTCAAGAATCGGCAAGCCGGTGGTCCACACGCTGGATCACCATCTGCTTGGTTCTTCATTGATCAACGCCTCCAAAGACTCTATGTTTGTGGCCATTTCAAATTCTGGCGAAACCAATGAAGCCATCAAACTGACGCAGATTGCCAAACAGAACGGGCTTTTTACAGCGGGCATCACACAAAAACGGGACAGTACGCTTGCCCGTATCGTGGATGTGCCTTTGATCCACCATGGCGGGGAAGCGGTCCTGCTGAGAAGCGCGGCAACCACATCCCTTGCAGCACAACTGTTCACGATTGATGTTTTGTACTTCGCCTATGTTGCGCGGCATTATGAGGAAATCATGCATCGCTTAAAAAACTCAAAAATCAATATCCAGACCTTTTTCCGCAAAGAAAACAACTAAAAGCCGGCCCTTAAGCCCGGCGTGAAAAGCGCAGCAAACAAAGCGGCCGTTTTGGAAACGGAAAATCTTTGCTAAAAAGCGAAAACAGAGTAGCGCCGGCCCGTATGGGAACAGGGCGGTGCATCCAATAGGGGACGGCAGGCCTGCCGTCCCCTATTGGTCTTCCAGTTCATCAAGATTGAGTTCTGATTGTTCGTGGTGATAGGTTTGGGACACGGTGATCAATTTTTCCAGATGTTCAAGCTCTTCCTGGTAATCCACAAGCAGTGCCAGCAGGTTCATCACGTGGTAAGACTGGAGATCGGTGCGGAAAGTCTCATCTTTTAAGTTCTGCAGAAAAATGTCCATCAGCTCATTCCGCTGTTTGTCGGCCGTATTGCATTTTTGCGCATGGGCTTTGACCTTTCCAAGAAACATGAGCAGCATCTTTTCATGTTCGTTCACAAGATATTCCATTTGTTCCTGAAGCATGCTCCGGAACGTTTCCGGCAGCCCGGCAATATCCGCCTTGTACTGCTGCAGCCGTTTTAAAATAATATAGCTTAGGGCTTGCTGAATAAGCAAAAATTCCAGATTTGACAAGGATTTTGGCTACTTTTGTCGAATATAAAGTGTAAGGATTTCAAAGGAAACACGTAAAAAACCTTGCACTTGGAGGCTGTTACGATGTACAAAAAGACCGAACATCAATTAACTTTTGTAGATGATTTTTTTCTACCATTCGGTGGGAAATTAAATAGGCTTGCTGAATAAGCAAAAGTCCTAGACTTGGTAAGGATACTGACAGCTTTGGCCGAACTTTAAATGCAAGGGTTTTATAAAAAATGCAGGAAAAACTTTGCACTCTAAAGCTGATTCAACATACAGAGAGGACAGAATAAAGCATTTTCGCAGATGCATTCTCCTATGATATTGAGGTAGAGCTTGCTGACAAATCAGATACAAGCCATAATCGGATTCGTTCAGCAAGCCCTAGCTTAAATTCAAAATGGCCACCATTTCTTTATACAGCACCACTTTCCGCTGCCGCTCGATCCTGTTGCTTTTCCCGTAAATTTTTTCCTCTTTAAATAAAGTGTACAGCTGCTCCACTTTGTACACCCGCTCTTTAATGCCGGGAAGTTCTTCTTTTAAAAGCTGGTAATCGGCTTCCTGGCGCGCCGCAATCCGGATGAATTTGAGCAGTTCTTCTGTCACATGGGTGAGGCGGACATACAGCCGCGCCTCGTATTTCGGCGGCAGAAAAATCAAATTCACAAGAAACGAGCTGAAAATCCCGATAAACAATGTCGTAAAACGGATCCCAGCCGTCTGCAGAAAATTGTCACTTGGTGTTTCCATAATGACAATCATGGTCACGAGCGCAAGGCCGACCGTATCATCGAGCTTCAGTTTCAACATTAAAATGATGATCAGCACGGACCCGAGGCCGACGACGAGAAAATGGTTGCCGAAGGCCATGACAAAAATGACGGCGAGCAAAGCGCCGATCAGATTGCCCTGGACCTGATCGATAATGGACCGGTAAGACCGGTATATTGTAGGTTTAATCGCAAAAGTGGCAGCGATCCCGGCAAACACCGGGGACGGCATTTTTAATAATTGCGCGATAAACAGCGCGATAGTAATAGCAATTCCTGTTTTGACAATGCGGGCTCCAACCCTCATATTGGCAATTCCTTTCTTCCTTGCAAAGATATTTAAATGATATGTTCCAAAAGGCTGCATTAAACTATTTCCGTCCGAAAATTTTTTTTAAACGGCAAACCTTTGATTTTGTCATTATAACATGTTTGCCGGAAGACGTGTGGGGATGCGGCCGGAGAATTTGTCCTATTTTTGCCCGACACGGAATATACATGGAGTAAATGAATCCAAAATGCGCGTATGAAGAGGGGAAACAATTTGTGGCTGATTGAAAAACATGTGCTTAGCATGGCTGCGCTCAGGCTGATCTCAGGAATGATCGAAATTTCCGCGGCCATTTTGATGCTCAAATACAATCAAGTGGAAAAGGCGCTCGTCATCAACAGTTCTCTTGCTATTGTCGGGCCTGTTGTTTTAATTACGACAACGGCGATCGGGGTGATCGGCATTTCCGATAAAATCTCGTTTGCCAAAATGCTGTGGATTCTGGCCGGGGTAGGCTGCATTTTGTACGGGATCAAAAGCAACGGGTAAGCTTTGTTAAAGGGGAAGTGATTGAGCAACCGGCCGGCTTGTGGGGATGGCAATGCTGGGTACTGCGGGGGTCTTTGCCGAGGGGAACGCCGCAATCGAAAGCCCCGTTTTATCATCCGGGCTATAAATCCCTGTGCCTTTAGGCTGGAACGCATCTAATGAGGGAGGAGAACCCTGCGGATCCCTGTTTTTCAACCCCCTGAAGCGGCAACCCTTCTTTATTGCGGGCAAGTGCCGATCGTTTGCTTTAGTTCTTTAAGCAAATGCCGGATTTCGCCGCCTTCCATCAGGTTGACATGGATTTCTTTCAATGCCGTTTCCCTGACCGTCTCCATCATCTTTTCTCCGGATCCATCTTTTTCGATCACAGCCCGGTTCCCGGTTTGGTTCAGCACCCAGAACGTATACTGCAGTTTCGGATGGTTTTCGGGGAAACTGAAAATCAAAGCATAATAAATGTCAAATCCGCCGTCGAAAAATTGCATCACGCCGCGAATATAATTTTGTTCGTCTTTCTTTTGCGATAAAGAGACCTTGTAACCTTGCTTCATCCCGATCTTTTCGATTTCCTCCAAAATGTATTCCATAAATAATTTCACGTGTTTTCCTCCTTGCGTAACAGGTAACCATATCCTTCCTGTAATTGGCTGCAGTATTCCTTTGGGCAAAAGAATAAAATGCTTGCTTCCGGATAATCTAACAGAGCAAAAATTGAAATCCCGGGAGGATATTATGGCAAGCAAACAACCTTCTGTGATGGCAGTGGCAGCAATCGGCTCCATTCCGTTAATTATGACGCTTGGCAATTCCATGTTGATTCCTGTCCTGCCGAAAATGCAGTCTGAACTTCACTTGACCTCCTTTCAGGCAAGTTTGACGATCTCTGTTTTCTCCATTATGGCCGCCGTGTTCATCCCGGTGCTCGGCTATCTTTCCGACCGCTTTTCCCGGAAAGCCGTCATTTTGCCGGCATTGTTTTTATACGGGGCAGGCGGCATCCTGGCGGGAATCGCAGCCGCTTTGTTTTCCCATGCTTTCGCCTGGATCATGGCAGGCCGCACGCTTCAGGGAATCGGGGCAGCCGGGACAGCGCCGATCGCCATGGCCCTGACCGGGGATCTGTTTAAAGGCGACAAGGAAAGCCAGGTGCTCGGCCTTGTGGAAGCATCAAACGGGTTCGGCAAAGTGCTGTCTCCGATACTGGGGGCGCTGATCGCATTGCTTGTATGGTACGGCACGTTTTTTGCTTTTCCGGTTGTGGTCGCTGTCTCCATTTTTTTAACATGGGTCTTTATTAAGAGCCCTTGCCAAAATGCTATATCCCCTGAAACTGTGAGCAGTCAGACAATTAAAGGTCGTTGATTTATTCCACTAAAGAAAAAAGACGTTTGTAGGAACATTATGACAAATGTAAAAAGAAATTGTGAGTTTTTGATTTTAATGGGGTAAATTTATTTATTATAAGTGTCTAAATTTTTCCACTTTGGTCGGTTTTGGGCGGGTTTCAATAGATTAAGCTACTCATTCCTGTGGTAAATATTGTAAAACGGAAAAGGATGATTTTTTTGAAAAAAAAGAGCCATGAAAGCCACTCCTTTGTTAAGATATAAGTACGACCAAATATCCAGGGAGTGATTTCATGACTATTTCTATTCTAACACAAACCAGAGACTTTTCAATACAACAAAGAGTTATAAAAAGTTTCCCATATCTATTACGGTATTAGTTAAAATTACACTGTCCCATTTCTGGGACAGTGTAATTTTTAAAGAAGGTGATTATCCTTTTAAATGTGAAAAAGCATGGTCAACGGCTTTGATTGTTTCTGCGATATCTTCTTCCGTATGCGCGGTTGTGAGGAACCAGGCTTCATATTTTGACGGGGCAAGGTTAATGCCTTGCTCGAGCATCAGTTTGAAAAATTTCCCGAACAACTCGCCGTCGGATGCTTCAGCCTGCTTGTAGTTTTCGACTTTTTCGCCCGTAAAGTAAACGGTAAAGGCGCCGACTACGCGGTTAATGGTAATGGTGACGCCGTGTTTTTCAGCTGCTTCCAAAATGCCTTTTTCAAGCATGGCACCGAGACGGTCGAGGTTTTCATACACGCCCTTTTCCTGGAGCACTTCAAGGCAGGCAATTCCGGCAAGCATCGAAGCCGGGTTTCCGGCCATGGTTCCGGCCTGGTAAGCAGGGCCGAGCGGTGCGACTTCTTCCATAATGTCTTTGCGGCCGCCGTATGCCCCGATCGGCAGTCCGCCGCCGATGATTTTGCCCATGGCGGTTAAATCCGGGGTAACGCCGAGCATGTTTTGCGCGCCGCCGTACATAAAACGGAAAGCGGTGATCACTTCGTCGTAAATAACAAGGGCACCGGCTTTGTGCGCCAGTTCATTAATGGCTTCCAAAAATCCCGGTTTCGGCGGCACAATGCCAAAGTTGCCGACAATCGGTTCAACCAGTACGGCGGCAACTTCATCGCCCCATTTTTCGAGTGCCTGTTTAAAAGGTTCCACATCATTATAAGGGACGGTGATGACTTCGTTTGCGATGGCTTTTGTTACGCCGGCTGAGTCCGGCATGCCGAGCTGCGACGGGCCTGAACCCGCTGCGACAAGCACGAGGTCAGAATGTCCGTGGTAACAGCCTTCGAATTTAATGATTCTGTCGCGGCCCGTGTAGGCGCGGGCAACGCGGATCGTTGTCATGACCGCCTCTGTTCCCGAGTTGACAAAGCGGACTTTGTCCAGGGACGGGATCGCTTCTTTCAGCATTTTTGCGAATTGCACTTCATACGGGGTCGGCGTGCCGAACAAAACGCCGTTGTCGGCTGCTTTTTTAATGGCAGCAGCAATATGCGGATGGGCAAAGCCGGTAATGATCGGGCCGTATGCCGCCAGATAATCAATGTAGCGGTTGCCGTCCACGTCATAAAAGTACGCGCCTTTTCCCCTTTCCATGGCAACTGGGGCTCCGCCGCCCACCGCCTTATACGAGCGGGACGGGCTGTTTACGCCGCCGACAATATGCTCAAGTGCTTCTTTATACAAGCTTTCAGATTTTGAAAAATCCATTTATCGTTCCCTCCTCATTGGCATTGGCCAATTCCACCATTCTATTGTAGCCTTCCATTTTCTTCCCGTAAAGACTGTCATAAGCCGGGCGGCGGGGGCATACAATGGAAGGACAAACTTGAAAGGCGCCGGGGGTATCGGGCATGTTTTATTTTCTCGGCATATTGGTTGTCCTTTGTATTGTGATGAGCCTGCGCACCTTGTTTTATCCGGCATCCTGGCGCGCGAAGCAGCTTTCATTTGAACGTTTTCTCTTTCTTGCTTTTACGTACACCAATATCATGATCGGGTTCGGGTTGTTGTTTTTACTGCTCGATATGATGGGATTCCAAATTGCGCTCCATCACGGAAAGCTGTTGGAAGGGCATGATTTCCGCACACTGCTTGATTATATGTATTTGAGTGCCGTCACGCTGTTTTCGGTCGGGTACGGGGATATTGTTCCGATCGGGGCCGCACGGGTTCTTATTATCATTGAAGCGTTAATCGGCTATACCATCCCGGCGGCGTTTGTGGTAAGATCCGCTTTTGACTCGGAAAAAAAATAGCCTGGCAGGGGGATTCCCGCATGCCGGCCGTTGTCCGCCAGGGAAGATCAAAATGCGGCCGGCGCCTATTTTTGTATCCGGGGCGGCTTTTGTCCACGCGGATTTGCCGCGGGTTCATAGTGTATATTACCTCCTCAAAAAAATAACGATATCTTTGAGCCGACTTGTTCGGTTTCTTTTTTTATGGCAATTTTTTCGAATTCGTGATACAAAACTAATATATGGTTTTACAGGGAATCCCTTTAAAGGGCAGATTGAAAAAATAGCGCGGCGGCGTTTATATAGGCTGATCCATCAAATTGATGCGGAGGGGACAAGATGAGAATTTATACAAGGTCCGGTGATAAAGGGACGACATCGCTCGTTTACGGGGTAAGAGCAGCGAAAAACGATCCGCGTGTTGAAGCTTACGGAACAGTGGATGAGGCGAACTCGGCAATCGGCGTTGCGCTCAGTTTTTTGCACGGCGAACAATTTCCGGAAAAAGAAGAATTGGAACAATGTTTCAGCAGGGTCCAGACGATGCTGTTCCATGCCGGTGCGGAGCTTTCCACGCCCGAGGGAAAAGAAGTGCACTGGAAATTGAAACAGGCATATATCGATGAACTTGAGGCTTTGATTGACAAATGGGATGGAAAATTGGAACCGTTAAAAACCTTTATTTTACCGGGCGGGCATCCGGCAGCAGCGGCGATGCATGCGGCGCGCACAGTTGCAAGAAGGGCGGAGCGGGCAAGTGTTGCGGTCAATGGTGTAAATCCGCTTGTGCTGTCGTTTTTAAACCGGCTGTCCGATTTCCTGTTCGTTGCGGCAAGATATATCAATTACTGTCTTGGGGTGAAAGACCGCCCGCTCCAACCGCTTAAGGAATAGCCGGGGTATTGCTTTTACATACTCCCGGCTGAAAAAAGGCATCCTAATGAACGAATTTCCTTTTTTTTGAGCCTGAAGAGCGTGGGAATGGGAAATTCCCGGCGCATTGAGTTGCTAATTTGTTTGACAAAACAGGGGTTTATTTTGTAAACTTTTTATAAAGATTATAAATTAAGAATGATAATTGTTAGAAAAGAGGTGCATGGCGGTGTCCGAGCAACAGTTGAATAAAGCACTGGAGACCTTGAAACAGTCGGGCGTTCGTATTACCCCTCAACGTCATGCGATATTGGAATATTTAATTGAGTCCATGTCACATCCAACCGCCGATGAAATATATAAGGCTCTTGAGGGAAAATTCCCGAATATGAGTGTGGCCACCGTTTACAATAACTTGCGCGTTTTTAAGGAAATCGGATTGGTACAGGAACTGACTTACGGAGATGCTTCAAGCCGCTTTGATTTTGTCACATCAAACCATTACCATATTATTTGCGAAGACTGCGGAAAGATTGTCGACTTTCACTATCCGGGCCTGGATGAAGTGGAACAGCTTGCCGCGCATGTGACCGGTTTTAAAGTAAGCCACCACCGTATGGAAATTTACGGTACCTGTCCGGAATGTATGAAAAAGCACAGTTATCTGGAAGCAAAATAAAACGCAGACGCCGGCGAAACGGGTTCGTCCGGTTCTTTTTTTGCGACTTTAACCCAGGCCCTGATACACCGAAAGGATTTTTTAACGGCTTTCCGAAAGAAGTCTCCCATCCTCAAGGAATGTGAAGGTGCGAATCGCACCAATGAGTAGGTGGGAGATGAATTTCGGTTGGCTTTAGCCAAAGTTATTTTTCCAATCCTTTTCTCAACAATTCTAAGATTGCGGCTGTTCTAGTTGGAATCCCATTTTCTTTTTGATATTGCTCCAATTTTTCTAATATCGTCTTAGGCATATGAATTTCTACACGTTCTTTCTCTTCTCTCATGATGATCACCTCATATTGATTGTGCGGATTTTTTACGATATAATCAATATATACGAAATTTTTCCGCACAAAGTGAGGTGAATGGATATGGCCAAGCAAAACAAAGCTTTCAAGTTTCGTTTGTTACCAAACAAAGAACAATCCGCATTATTAGCTAAGACATTTGGTTGTGTTCGCTTTGTCTACAATAAGATGTTAGCTGAACGCAAAGAAACGTATGAAAAGTTCAAGGATGATAAAGAATTGCTTAAAAAGCAAAAGTTTCCGACTCCTGCAAAATATAAAAGTGAATTTCCATTCCTAAAAGAAGTGGATTCTTTAGCTTTGGCAAATGCACAAATGAACTTACAGACTGCTTATAAGAATTTCTTTGAAGGAAATGCGGATTTTCCAAAGTTCAAAAATCGTAAAGCAAAACAATCCTATACAACTAATATGGTCAACGGAAATATTAAGCTAGAAAATGGTCATATCAAACTGCCAAAAATCAAAAAGCCAATAAAAATGAAACAGCATAGAGAGATACCTGCTGATTATAAAATCAAATCTTGCACTATTTCTAAAACAAAGACAGGCAAATACTACATTTCAATTTTGACAGAATATGAGAAAGATATTCGTCCAGTTAAAATACAGAAAGTTGTTGGTTTGGATTTTGCTATGGATGGTCTATATGTCGAGAGTGAACAGGGTAAGAAAGCCAATTACCCACGTTACTATCGGCAAGCCTTAGATAAATTAGCAAAAGCACAACGAATTCTTTCTCGAAGAAAGAAAGGTTCTGCACGTTGGAACAAGCAACGACTAGTAGTGGCTAAGTTACATGAGAAAGTGGCGAACCAACGCATGAATTTTCTTCATCATAAGTCAAAAGAATTAGCTTCTAACTTTGATGCTGTCGTGATTGAGGACTTGAACATGAAAGGGATGTCTCAAGCCCTTCACTTTGGGAAAAGCGTTCATGATAACGGCTGGGGTATGTTCACTACTTTCTTAGCGTATAAGCTAAAAGAACAGGGGAAACAACTTGTGAAAATTGATAAGTGGTTTCCCTCCACTAAGAAGTGTTCATGTTGCGGCAAGGAAAAAGAAATGCCATTATCTGAACGTGTATATAAATGTTCTTGCGGCTTTGTATTAGATCGCGATCACAATTCAGCAATCAATATCAAAAATGAGGGATTACGCTTATTAGCGTTATCATAAGTAACAAAACTCTTGGAACAAGAGGGTTAGCTCGGTCAGTTTTCGTTGGCTAGTAAAAGCAACGATAAGTCGAGAAGCCCCCACTTCAATCAAACCGTAAGGTTGATAAGTGGAGGGTAGTTCACAAGTTTTAGCAGTGCAACTTTATACACTTCTATGCAATCAATCCGGCTCCCCTTTCGTTGGGGGCCGGATTTTTCATTGTATTTATGCAACCGCCTACATTTTTAGAAATGAAAGTGTGATGAATTTCACACCCCGCGTGTGGGCTTTTCCACAGTCTGCTCTGGCGCAGGGCGGTATGATCAAGATGTACAGAAGATATCCTTCATGAAGGAAATTTAATCATATGTACCGGAAGGAGCCATGAAAAATGAAACCGTTATCCAATACAGCCGCCGTAAAGCCAAAAACAAAGATGAAGTACCCGCTTCACATTACGTCGGAAATCGGCGAGTTAAAGACCGTGCGAAAGAATTTATTTGTTGCTGGATGGTTATATCAAAATTGACAAAATGGACGAAAACGCCGCTTCTTTTTACGGCGATTACATTAAGCCGTACGAACTTTTTCCGTACGGCGGCTTGTTTAAAGATGAAAATTATCATTATACTGCATACGCTGTCACGGATATCGAACTGTTTTATATTCCGACGGCAGGATTTGAAAAAATTGCCGAATCAAATAACACGTTGCTGCTCCATATTATTGAGCATCTCTCCGATATTTTAATCCTGCATGAATCGAGGCTGCAGCTTGTGACAAACAGCAATGCTTCCGAGCGGGTTCGCCACGTGCTTTGCCTGCTCCTTGAAGATCTCGGGATAAAGGATCACGGCAAAATCCGGATTCTTTGCCCCATTACCGTCGCGGATATTGCCAAGCTTGCCGGAACATCTAGGGAAACCGCAAGCCATGTTCTGAATGACTTCAAACGAAATGGCACCATTTCGTTTGAGAAGCAGACCATTACCTTCCACAAACCGGATATGTTCCGCCTGCATCGATTGTAAACTGCACCCCTCCATCTAAGGGGGAAAGGCGCCTTTCAACAATCCGTTAAAATTCTGCTGCCACCTGGCCGGAAATGCTTAAGAAATTGGCAAGGGCCGGGTTTTGGTCCTCCTTCCGGTACGCAATGGACAAAACGGCATTTAACGGGTGCCCTTCAATCTCCCTGTACACAATATCGAGATTAAATAATTTTTCGGCTGTCCGTGGCAGCACCCCGATTCCGATTCCGGCTGTAACAAGGCCGACGACCATCTGGTACTCGGTTGCTTCCTGGACGATTTTCGGGCTGAAATCGGCATCTTTGAAAAGAGACAGGAATTCATCATAAAGGCCCGGCCAAATATCGCGCGACACAACGACAAACGGGACGTCCGCCAGATCCTCGATGCGGATTTTTTCTTTTTGGGCGAGCGGATGGCTTTTCGGCATGGAAAGGGCAGCCGCGCCTGTCTGGATTTCAGCTGTTTCAATTAAGGGATCATGGATCGGCGGATGGAGCAGGCCGACATCGATTTCTTTCCGGTGCAGCGCCCGAATCTGGTCCGGGGTTGACAACTCATGGAGGGAAACGGCCGTTTTTGGATATTTCAGCCGGAATTCCCGGACGATGGCCGGCAAAATGTCATAGGTCGCCGAGCCGACAAAGCCGACCACCACATTCCCGAATTCCCCCCGTTCAGCCCGCTGTGCATTTTCCACCGCCCTGTCCAGCTGCTCAAGCACCTGCTTGGCTTCTTTTAAAAAAACTTTTCCCGGGATCGTCAGTTCAACATGGCGTTTATTGCGGATAAACAGGTCCACCCCGATTTCTTCTTCCAGCTGCCGGATTTGCTGGGAAAGCGGCGGCTGGGTCATTTGCAGCCGCTCTGCCGCTTTTCCGAAATGCAGTTCTTCCGCGACTGTTAAAAAATAATGAAGATGGCGCAGTTCCATCTGTATTTCCTCCTTTCCATCACGATTAATATTTAAAATATATTATTTATAGCACAATAATATATTTTAAACATTTCCCCGTGTGGTGTAAAGTATAGATAGAAACAAGTTGGCTCAGCCTATAGATGAACGTTTTCCCCTGTAACAAACGGGGGAAGGTTCAAAATAGGGCTGTCCTTGGGAGTGGGAACTGTGGAAAAAAAGAATTCAAATCCAACCAATACAACGGAAAAAACAGCTGCAGACCTGGTTGTCGACTGCCTTGAGAAGCAGGAAGTGCCATACGTTTTCGGCATCCCGGGCGCAAAAATTGATGCCGTATTTGATGTACTGAAAGAACGCGGCCCGGAATTGATTGTATGCCGCCATGAACAAAATGCCGCTTTTATGGCTGCTGCAATCGGGCGTTTAACAGGAAAACCGGGTGTCTGCCTGGTAACGAGCGGGCCGGGGGCTTCCAACCTTGCCACCGGGCTTGCCACTGCGAATACGGAGTGCGATCCTGTCGTTGCGATCGCAGGAAACGTGCCGCGCGCAGACAGGCTGAAAAAAACGCACCAGTCGATGGACAATGTATCCCTGTTCCAGCCGATTACAAAATACGCAGCGGAAGTTGTCCACCCGGATACAGTACCGGAAGTGATGACAAATGCATTTCGTTCTGCCGCCTCGGCACAGGCAGGGGCCGCTTTTATCAGCTTCCCGCAGGACGTGCTGAAGGAGCCGGCGTCTGTCAAAGCTTTGGGCCCGCTTAAAAGCCCGAAACTCGGGAAAGCAAATGAAGAAGCTGTAAAAGAAGCTGTAAAAGCGATCCAGCATGCCAAATTGCCGGTCATTCTGGTCGGGATGCGTGCAAGCCGCCCGGAAGTTGTGAAGGCGGTCCGGTCACTCCTGAAAAAAATTGCATTGCCGGTTGTTGAAACATTTCAGGCGGCAGGTTTGATTTCAAGAGATTTGGAAGACCGTTTCTTCGGCCGCATCGGCTTGTTCCGCAACCAGCCGGGCGATATTTTGCTTGAGCATGCGGATGTCGTCCTCGCGATCGGTTACGATTCTGTTGAGTATGATCCGAAGTTTTGGAACAGCGAAGGGGAAAGAAAAATCATCCATCTCGATGAAATCCGCGCCGATATCGACCATGATTACCAGCCGGAAATCGAACTTGTCGGCGACATTTCAGCGAGCGTTGATAGCATCAAAGAACAGCTGGCCCGTTTAAATATGAACGGCAAGTCCATGGAACTTTTGGAACGCTTGCGCAACCAGCTGAATTTGCGCGACGAACCATCGGAAAAGGCGGATAAAAATCTTGTTCACCCGCTCCAGTTCATTCACGATTTGCGTTCGTTGATTGATGACCATGTGACCGTAACATGCGATGTCGGTTCCCATTATATTTGGATGGCGCGCCATTTCAGGGTATATGAACCGAACCGCCTGCTGTTTTCAAATGGCATGCAGACGCTCGGGGTTGCGCTTCCGTGGGCGATTGCCGCAACGCTTGTCAATCCGGGTGAAAAAGTCGTATCCATCTCAGGGGATGGCGGCTTCCTGTTCTCCGCCATGGAACTTGAAACGGCCGTCCGTTTAAAATCGCCGCTTGTGCATATCGTCTGGCGTGACGGCACGTACGACATGGTGGCGTTCCAGCAGCAAATGAAATACGGGCGCACATCGGGAGCAGACTTCGGCCCCGTTGATATTGTAAAACACGCGGAAAGTTACGGCGCAAAAGGCTTGCGGGTGAATGCACCTGATGAGCTGGTTTCTGTACTGAAGGAAGCGCTGGACTCAGAAGGCCCGGTCGTGGTCGATGTCCCGGTTGATTATAGCGACAACCTGGAACTGGCGAAAAAACTGCTGCCTAACCAATTGGTATAATCACTTACTGCGGCGGGCAGCTGCTATAACTTGGACTCAGCCGGCACAAATTTTTCAGGATACGATAGAAAGAAGGGGTTTACCATGCGTACTGCTGCAGAAAATCAAAATACAGAGCAAATTTTAACAAGCCGGACCGATGAAGTATACCAATTGTCCACGATGACATCGCTTCTTGACGGCGTATACGAAAGCGACAAGACGTTTGCTGAATTAAAAAAGTTCGGCGATTTCGGCATCGGCACTTTCAACCATTTGGACGGGGAATTGATTGCCTTTGACAATGCGTTCTATCAGCTGAAGGACGGGACGGCAAAACGTGTACAGCCTGAAGACAAGTCACCGTTTTGCTCGCTTGCACATTTTTCGGAGGATATCACCTATACAGCTGAAGGTTCTCTAGCAAAACCCGAACTGGAAGACTTGATCAAAGATCTCGTCCGCAGCGAAAATTTATTTTATGCCATTCGTGTGGACGGTGTTTTTAAAAAAATGAACACAAGAACCGTCTCCTACCAGGAAAAACCGGTCCCCATGACGGAAGCGGTGAAATCCCAGCCGGTTTACTCGTTTGAAAATACAAAAGGAACGCTTGCTGGTTTTTGGACGCCGATGTTTGCACAAGGAATCGCGGTCGCCGGCTTCCACCTCCATTTTATTGACGACAAACGCACCGGCGGCGGCCATGTCTTTGACTATGTGCTTGACTACGGGACGATCCGGATCAGCAAAAAAACGCATATGCATCTGGAACTTCCGGAAACAGACGCTTTTTTAAATGCGAACCTTTCCCGCGCCAATTTGGCAGAGGAACTGGAAAAGACAGAAGGCTGAACGAAGGCGAAGACGGCCCGCATCCGGCGAAAACCGGATGCGGGTTTCTTCAAATGGGGCGGGTCTTGCCTGAATATGCCTGGGTTTTTTCTACCCGGCCTTTTCAGCTGCTAATCCGGTCTGTCACTTCTGCAACCGCTTACGGTTGTATGATTCGTCAAACGCTTTTCCCTCAAGCTCGGGATCCAGTGTCAGCGGCTCATTGCAATGCATGCAAATATCCACCCGTCCCAGCATTTTTGTCGGCTTGCCGCAGCCCGGGCATATAACCTGCACTGCTTTTGTCGAGAGCATGCCGATCCAGAAATAAACCACTGTGCTCAATAAAATAAAGAACAGGCCGAACAGCATAAAAAGAGTTACAACAACCGGATGCGCCCGGAAAAACAGCCCGATATACATGACGATAAATCCGGCAAAAATCAAGCTTAAGGCAAATGTCCGAATTTTATTGATTTTGCTTGAATACTTTGCCAACACCATTCCCCCTTTCTTTTAACCCACATTTCGCACGTCTTAAATAAAATTCATTTTAATTTTTGAATGAACTATATTTAAACATTTTGGTGAGATGATATCTTCTTATTTTTGAGGAATTTTCGATAAAGTTCTATTGAATTCGACATTCTTTTCATGAATTCCTCCTGTTGTGTGTTATTCGCCTTTGTTTTCGACATTTTTTGACACGTATATTGATAGATCATACCCGCATAATTCAATGATTTTTTTGGCTTGTGAATCAATATTATCGGGTAAGAGCCTTAATTTTTGTCGATTTTGATTTATAAGGATCACGGTGATATCTTCTAATTGCTCTAACAATGCTTGACCTGTGGGTTGATAGAGTTTCCTTTTTCCTTTCAAGATTAGAGATAGGTTCTTTTCTTTCAGTTCTTTTCTAACTCGATATTCTAAAATTCCATAGATTAATAAAGCCATCACATACACAATCCCTAAGGCCTCAACCCTTTCCGGGGTTTTCAAGTAAATGGCATCAATCATTTGTGAATCTTTGATTAATCGGAAACGGGTCTCAACGGCCGACTGTCCTTTATAAACCCTCAAAACTTCTTGATTGGATAGTGTCTCCTCGTCTAATTTATTTGTGATTAAAACAAAAGTGCTGAGCATTCTTTTCTTATTTTCGATAAAATCATGATCTTTTTCAAACGATTCCAGTTGTATCTGATAGATTTGTTCTCGTTTTGTCTGTTCGTCCTTTTTAGGTCTTCCTCTCTTTTTTCGTTTGATAGGTTGATCACTCATCTGGACGTTTAGTTTATAACAGAAATATGAAGCCTTTTGTTTTTTCTTAAAAGATTGAATTGCTTCTAGTGCGTCCTCTTTACAATGAAAGATAACTTTACTTAGTTTTTCTATCTCTTTTTTTAATTTTATTTCTTCCTTTTCGATCGCCCGATTTAGGGTTTTCTCTTTTCGTTGATCTAAATTGTTTGAGTGGACAACAAGAAACCGGTAAGGAAGGTTTTGAATTTGTCTTTCAAAAGCTTGAATTTGGTAAATAGCTGCGTCTTTTTTATTGCTAAGTGAGCCTACCCTTTCCCAGTTATTGAGCAACCATGCCTCTTTCTTTAGTTCTGTGCTTAAACCGAATGTATCAGGTAAACGGGAAATAAACGATAAATTTTGTTGTTGAATTTCCGCTAGATTTTCCGTTGTGATTAATGCAGAATCGGCTTGATAAATGAGATTTTTCCAATCTTCATGGGAAAGGATTTTTCTCATCTTTTGAATGAATTCCACATTCCAAGATTTATCCGAAGTATTCCCATTTTCTACTTTTGCAAGAATAGGAATTCGTTCAGGTGTGACCCCCATCCCCAGAACGATTTGTTTTAAGTCAGGCCTATGGGCCTTACTATACCCGTACGTAATTTGCAGTCCATCTTCCTTCGGTTGTTTATATTCACCGTAAACAGAAATTGATGTTGTATCGTTATGGAGTACACCAATAGGAAGATTCAATTTTTTTAATGCTTTTAATGCAAGGGTGGAATATACTTTCCATGCTTCGGCTTTATACAAGTAATCTAATGCTCTTCCTAATGCATCATCATTTAATTGATCGGGTGAAACCGATGTATCGAAAAGCATCTCAGAATCTAGGTTTTGATAGAATTCATGAACCTTATAAAGGGGCTTGCCACTGCATAAAATGTTTAAGACAAGGGCTTTAATCCTTGTTCCGGGTGAGATATGACAACGGACAGAATCCCATTTGACTAAATCATTAATGGTTTTTTCGAGTTCTATTTCATCACACAGTTTAGATAAAAGTTGAGACGGCCCCACATGTAAGGTTAAAATTTGATCTGACATAAAAATTTCCTCGTCTTCCCCTAGTTTAGATAATCATTCAATTCTACAAAGAAGGAGAAAATTCCTTTAAAAAAATCTTAAAATGGAAAAATTTACGTGCGGAATATGCGTTTTAAATATAACATAACTGGCGAAAAAGGAAGGAATGCAATATACTGAAATTTGTTTCGAAAATTTGCAGGGGATTCCCCGGGATTTGCAGAAATACGTTCATAGAAAGCATGATGGAGGAATGACGCATGAGAGACATTTTAAGGCCGATTTACCAGGAAAGGGCAAGCCTTCCAAATACCCTTTCTGTCCTGTATATTGAAAAAAAGCCGGATGAAGACGCCGCAACCAATTTGTTCGACGCCATTCTCTTCATCATTGTCAAAGAGCAGGACCAGCCGCTCTACGTCAAGCATTACCGCTATGAAGACAAAAAAGCCGCCTTATATGTCGTGGCAGAGAACCAGTTGAAAGAGTGGATGCTGTACGGGACAAACAGCAATATATTTGAATGGATTACAGAAGGGCTGATCTTATTTGACCGGAATGAGTACATGGCGCATTTAAAAGATGAAGTAAGGGATTTTCCGTTTCATGAACGAAAGGTCAAAATCGGCACGGAATTTGCCAAATTGATCCGTCGGTATTTAAACGGGAAAGACTTCTTCAAACAGCGCCAGTACCTCGATGCCTATAATCACATCATTCACGCCTTGCACCATCTCGCCAGACTCGCGGTGATCGAAAACGGCTTTCACCCGGAAATAACCGTCTGGAACCAGGTAAAGCAAATTGATTTGCAAATCTTCAAGTTGTACGAAGAACTGGTAACAAGTGAAGAGTCGCTGGAAAAGCGCCTTGAACTGCTCTTTCTTGCGAGTGAATTCCACATTTATTCGAAGACGTCGTTTGGCGCGCAGCATTTACTGGAACTGATGGAAGAACGGGAAGAATGGACAATTGACGAACTGCTTTTCCATCCAGGCCTTCAATCGTACAGTATTGACTTGCCTGTTCTGCTTGAATTTTTAATTGAAAAAAATATGATCGAGGAAATTACAGTGCCGACAAAGGGGCCTGAAATCTTCCATAGACGGTACCGGATTCCAAAAAAACAATAAAAAAATATCAAATTTAGTATTGACGCATAATAAATAACTTGGTATAGTTATATACGTCGCTGATGAACATGAAAGAGCAACGACGAAAGACGAAAAAAGTTATTGACAAAGACTTCGTTATGATGGTATAATAATTTAGTCACTGTCAAAACGGATTGTTCCTTGAAAACTGGACAAAACGAAACGTCAAATTCTTTTTGAGCTTTTATCAAACATCTTTACTGAGAGTTTGATCCTGGCTCAGGACGAACGCTGGCGGCGTGCCTAATACATGCAAGTCGTGCGGACCTTTTAAAAGCTTGCTTTTAAAAGGTTAGCGGCGGACGGGTGAGTAACACGTGGGCAACCTGCCTGTAAGATCGGGATAACGCCGGGAAACCGGGGCTAATACCGGATAGTTTTTTCCTCCGCATGGAGGAAAAAGGAAAGGCGGCTTCGGCTGCCACTTACAGATGGGCCCGCGGCGCATTAGCTAGTTGGCGGGGTAACGGCCCACCAAGGCAACGATGCGTAGCCGACCTGAGAGGGTGATCGGCCACATTGGGACTGAGACACGGCCCAAACTCCTACGGGAGGCAGCAGTAGGGAATCTTCCGCAATGGACGAAAGTCTGACGGAGCAACGCCGCGTGAGTGAAGAAGGCCTTCGGGTCGTAAAACTCTGTTGCCGGGGAAGAACAAGTGCCGTTCGAACAGGGCGGCGCCTTGACGGTACCCGGCCAGAAAGCCACGGCTAACTACGTGCCAGCAGCCGCGGTAATACGTAGGTGGCAAGCGTTGTCCGGAATTATTGGGCGTAAAGCGCGCGCAGGCGGCTTCTTAAGTCTGATGTGAAATCTTGCGGCTCAACCGCAAGCGGTCATTGGAAACTGGGAGGCTTGAGTGCAGAAGAGGAGAGTGGAATTCCACGTGTAGCGGTGAAATGCGTAGAGATGTGGAGGAACACCAGTGGCGAAGGCGGCTCTCTGGTCTGTAACTGACGCTGAGGCGCGAAAGCGTGGGGAGCAAACAGGATTAGATACCCTGGTAGTCCACGCCGTAAACGATGAGTGCTAAGTGTTAGAGGGTTTCCGCCCTTTAGTGCTGCAGCTAACGCATTAAGCACTCCGCCTGGGGAGTACGGCCGCAAGGCTGAAACTCAAAGGAATTGACGGGGGCCCGCACAAGCGGTGGAGCATGTGGTTTAATTCGAAGCAACGCGAAGAACCTTACCAGGTCTTGACATCCTCTGACCTCCCTGGAGACAGGGCCTTCCCCTTCGGGGGACAGAGTGACAGGTGGTGCATGGTTGTCGTCAGCTCGTGTCGTGAGATGTTGGGTTAAGTCCCGCAACGAGCGCAACCCTTGACCTTAGTTGCCAGCATTGAGTTGGGCACTCTAAGGTGACTGCCGGTGACAAACCGGAGGAAGGTGGGGATGACGTCAAATCATCATGCCCCTTATGACCTGGGCTACACACGTGCTACAATGGATGGTACAAAGGGCTGCGAGACCGCGAGGTTAAGCCAATCCCAGAAAACCATTCCCAGTTCGGATTGCAGGCTGCAACCCGCCTGCATGAAGCCGGAATCGCTAGTAATCGCGGATCAGCATGCCGCGGTGAATACGTTCCCGGGCCTTGTACACACCGCCCGTCACACCACGAGAGTTTGTAACACCCGAAGTCGGTGAGGTAACCTTTACGGAGCCAGCCGCCGAAGGTGGGACAGATGATTGGGGTGAAGTCGTAACAAGGTAGCCGTATCGGAAGGTGCGGCTGGATCACCTCCTTTCTAAGGGGAAAAGCGTAGGGCGCTCGTTCATCGGCGTACGGATTTCGAAGTCTTCGACTGAGATAAAGGAAACACGATGAGCCTTAAAGGCGAATCGATGCCCGCTTATCGTAGGGAGAAGACGTAGAAATACGCTAGCCGATAGCGCCCGGAGCTAGACAGAAAAGGAAAACTTCGTTTTCCACAATTAAGTTTGACGTTTCCGTTTTGTTCAGTTTTGAAGGTTCAATCCTTCAGTATGTGTTCTTTGAAAACCGGATAGGAGAAACAAACCAAGTAAACCGAGAATCGCTTATTTTTGGATTTAAACCTTTTTATGGTTAAGTTAGAAAGGGCGCACGGTGGATGCCTTGGCACTAGGAGCCGATGAAGGACGGTACAAACACCGATATGCTCCGGGGAGCTGTACGTAAGCTTTGATCCGGAGATTTCCGAATGGGGAAACCCCCTGTCTTTAATCGGACAGGATTCCTGCCTGAATCCATAGGGCAGGAAGGGCACACCCGGGGAACTGAAACATCTCAGTACCCGGAGGAAGAGAAAGCAATTGCGATTTCCCAAGTAGCGGCGAGCGAACAGGAAACAGCCCAAACCGGAAGGCTTGCCTTCCGGGGTTGTAGGACACTCATATGGGAGTTACAAAAGAACGGGGTAAGTGAAGCGGCCTGGAAAGGCCTGCCGGAGAAGGTAAAAGCCCTGTAACTGAAACTTCGTTCTCTCCCGAGTGGATCCTGAGTACGGCGGGACACGAGGAATCCCGCCGGAATCCGGGAGGACCATCTCCCAAGGCTAAATACTCCCTAGTGACCGATAGTGAACCAGTACCGTGAGGGAAAGGTGAAAAGCACCCCGGGAGGGGAGTGAAAGAGATCCTGAAACCGTGTGCCTACAAGTAGTCAGAGCCCGTTAACGGGTGATGGCGTGCCTTTTGTAGAATGAACCGGCGAGTTACGGTCTCATGCAAGGTTAAGCTGAAGAAGCGGAGCCGCAGCGAAAGCGAGTCTGAACAGGGCGAAAGAGTATGAGGCCGCAGACCCGAAACCAGGTGATCTACCCATGTCCAGGGTGAAGGCAAGGTAACACTTGCTGGAGGCCCGAACCCACGCACGTTGAAAAGTGCGGGGATGAGGTGTGGGTAGCGGAGAAATTCCAATCGAACTTGGAGATAGCTGGTTCTCTCCGAAATAGCTTTAGGGCTAGCCTCAAGCGGAGAGTTTTGGAGGTAGAGCACTGTTTGGACGAGGGGCCCTCATCGGGTTACCGAATTCAGACAAACTCCGAATGCCAAAAACTTATGCTTGGGAGTCAGACTGTGAGTGATAAGATCCATGGTCGAAAGGGAAACAGCCCAGACCGCCAGCTAAGGTCCCAAAGTATACGTTAAGTGGAAAAGGATGTGGCGTTGCTTAGACAACCAGGATGTTGGCTTAGAAGCAGCCATCATTCAAAGAGTGCGTAATAGCTCACTGGTCGAGTGACGCTGCGCCGAAAATGTACCGGGGCTAAACGTATCACCGAAGCTGCGGATGGACACCGTTTGGTGTCCGTGGTAGGAGAGCGTTCTAAGGGCGTTGAAGCCGGACCGGAAGGACCGGTGGAGCGCTTAGAAGTGAGAATGCCGGTATGAGTAGCGAAAGAAGGGTGAGAATCCCTTCCACCGAATGCCTAAGGTTTCCTGAGGAAGGCTCGTCCGCTCAGGGTTAGTCGGGGCCTAAGCCGAGGCCGAAAGGCGTAGGCGATGGACAACAGGTTGATATTCCTGTACCGCCTCTTCACCGTTTGAACGATGGGGGGACGCAGGAGGATAGGGCAAGCGCGACACTGGTTGATCGCGTCCAAGCAGTTAGGCCGGTGCGGAGGCAAATCCTTCGCGCCAAGGCGGAGCTGTGATGGCGAGGGAAATTAAAGTACCGAAGTTCCTGATTCCACACTGCCAAGAAAAGCCTCTAGTGAGGTGAAAGGCGCCCGTACCGCAAACCGACACAGGTAGGCGAGGAGAGAATCCTAAGGTGAGCGAGAGAACTCTCGTTAAGGAACTCGGCAAAATGACCCCGTAACTTCGGGAGAAGGGGTGCTTTTTGGGGTGTATGCCCCGGGAAGCCGCAGTGAATAGGCCCAGGCGACTGTTTAGCAAAAACACAGGTCTCTGCGAAGCCGCAAGGCGAAGTATAGGGGCTGACACCTGCCCGGTGCTGGAAGGTTAAGGAGAGGGGTTAGCCGCAAGGCGAAGCTCTGAACTGAAGCCCCAGTAAACGGCGGCCGTAACTATAACGGTCCTAAGGTAGCGAAATTCCTTGTCAGGTAAGTTCTGACCCGCACGAAAGGTGTAACGATCTGGGCACTGTCTCAACGAGAGACTCGGTGAAATTATAGTACCTGTGAAGATGCAGGTTACCCGCGACAGGACGGAAAGACCCCATGGAGCTTTACTGCAGCCTGATATTGAATTTTGGTACAGCTTGTACAGGATAGGTAGGAGCCTTGGAAACCGGAGCGCCAGCTTCGGCGGAGGCATCGGTGGGATACTACCCTGGCTGTATTGAAATTCTAACCCGCACCCCTTACCGGGGTGGGAGACAGTGTCAGGCAGGCAGTTTGACTGGGGCGGTCGCCTCCTAAAAGGTAACGGAGGCGCCCAAAGGTTCCCTCAGAATGGTTGGAAATCATTCGCAGAGTGTAAAGGCATAAGGGAGCTTGACTGCGAGACTTACAAGTCGGGCAGGGACGAAAGTCGGGCTTAGTGATCCGGTGGTTCCGCATGGAAGGGCCATCGCTCAACGGATAAAAGCTACCCTGGGGATAACAGGCTGATCTCCCCCAAGAGTCCACATCGACGGGGAGGTTTGGCACCTCGATGTCGGCTCATCGCATCCTGGGGCTGTAGTCGGTCCCAAGGGTTGGGCTGTTCGCCCATTAAAGCGGTACGCGAGCTGGGTTCAGAACGTCGTGAGACAGTTCGGTCCCTATCCGTCGCGGGCGCAGGAAATTTGAGAGGAGCTGTCCTTAGTACGAGAGGACCGGGATGGACGCACCGCTGGTGTACCAGTTGTCTTGCCAAAGGCATCGCTGGGTAGCTATGTGCGGAAGGGATAAGTGCTGAAAGCATCTAAGCATGAAGCCCCCCTCAAGATGAGATTTCCCACAGTTTATACTGGTAAGATCCCTGAAAGATGATCAGGTTGATAGGTCCGGGGTGGAAGCGCGGCGACGCGTGGAGCTGACGGATACTAATCGATCGAGGACTTAACCAAATAGAAAAGTGAAGGCCGCCTTGAAAAAGGTGCGCTGGAGCTAGACAATTCTCAAAGTTAGAAGTAAAAACGCATTCTCCGTTTACAGTTTTTTCTCCCATCCGGTTTTCAGGGAATCACATAATTCCTGTTGATAAGAAATGAAAACTTTGTTATAATGATTTTTGTCATTAAGGTCCGGTGGCGATGGCGGAAAGGTCACACCCGTTCCCATCCCGAACACGGAAGTTAAGCTTTCCAGCGCCGATGGTAGTTGGGGGTTTCCCCCTGCGAGAGTAGGACGCTGCCGGGCTTGTATTCCGCAGTAGCTCAGTGGTAGAGCAATCGGCTGTTAACCGATCGGTCGTAGGTTCGAATCCTACCTGCGGAGCCATCATGGAGAGCTGTCCGAGAGGCCGAAGGAGCACGATTGGAAATCGTGTAGGCGGCTAAAAGCTGTCTCAAGGGTTCGAATCCCTTGCTCTCCGTCATGATCCATATGGCCCGTTGGTCAAGCGGTTAAGACACCGCCCTTTCACGGCGGTAACACGGGTTCGAATCCCGTACGGGTCATCATTATAACTGGAGGATTAGCTCAGCTGGGAGAGCGTCTGCCTTACAAGCAGAGGGTCGGCGGTTCGATCCCGTCATCCTCCACCATTTTATCATCGCGGGGTGGAGCAGTCTGGTAGCTCGTCGGGCTCATAACCCGAAGGTCGCAGGTTCAAATCCTGCCCCCGCA
Organism: Weizmannia sp. FSL W8-0676; assembly: GCF_038593015.1. Taxonomy (NCBI): domain Bacteria; kingdom Bacillati; phylum Bacillota; class Bacilli; order Caryophanales; family Bacillaceae; genus Heyndrickxia; species Weizmannia sp. FSL W8-0676. The sequence continues at coordinate 2,440,784 of NZ_CP151954.1, read as the reverse complement.
ATTTACATATAAAGGTCCCGTAGTGTAGCGGTTATCACGCCTGCCTGTCACGCAGGAGATCGCGGGTTCGATTCCCGTCGGGACCGCCATCCATTTTACATAATTGTGGCTCGGTAGCTCAGTCGGTAGAGCAAAGGACTGAAAATCCTTGTGTCGGCGGTTCGATTCCGTCCCGAGCCACCATTTGGCCGGTCTAGCTCAATTGGTAGAGCAACTGACTTGTAATCAGTAGGTTGGGGGTTCAAGTCCTCTGGCCGGCACCACGCAATATGGAGGGGTAGCGAAGTGGCTAAACGCGGCGGACTGTAAATCCGCTCCCTCAGGGTTCGGCGGTTCGAATCCGTCCCCCTCCATTTTTTAAAGGGGCATAGTTTAAAGGTAGAACAGAGGTCTCCAAAACCTCCAGTGTGGGTTCGATTCCTACTGCCCCTGCCATTATGATGGCGGTTGTGGCGAAGTGGTTAACGCACCGGATTGTGGCTCCGGCATTCGTGGGTTCGATTCCCACCATCCGCCCCATATTTATTGGGCCATAGCCAAGCGGTAAGGCAACGGACTTTGACTCCGTCATGCGCTGGTTCGAATCCAGCTGGCCCAGTATGCGGAAGTAGTTCAGTGGTAGAACATCACCTTGCCAAGGTGGGGGTCGCGGGTTCGAATCCCGTCTTCCGCTCCATTGATGGCGGCATAGCCAAGAGGTAAGGCAGAGGTCTGCAAAACCTTTATCACCGGTTCGATTCCGGTTGCCGCCTCCATCATATCATGCCGGTGTGGCGGAATTGGCAGACGCGCACGACTCAAAATCGTGTTCCTTCGGGAGTGTCGGTTCGACCCCGACCACCGGTATAATAGCATCACATTGAAAGCTGATGCCAAATGGAACGCTTCTCAAGATAAAGAGAAGCGTTTTTTTATTGCAATTATATTATTGAAGCCGAGGCCAATTTAAGTGGCTGCTTGAAAGCGTACACTTGTGAGTATCTATAGTTGTTTAACTTGTACAAAAAGGGAATTGATCTAATAAGAAAGGTTTGGAAATACTATCTTAGATTTTCCTTTTATAATGAGAACAGAACTGGGCAGCCTACTATTTACTAGGGTTGTTTTTTCTTTTTTTTACCGTAATCGTCCCATCTTTTTCAAGATAGGCCTGGTCAATTTCATCAAGCAAAAATACGCCCTGCTTTCTCAATAACTCCGACAGTTGATTCATATCAATTTTATTTTTTTTCAGTACGACTTTGTTAATTTTTCCTTTATCGATAATCACCGTTTTATCCCCGATAAGGAATTTTTCCAGTTTATCATAGCGATAAATGAGGATGTCAAAAATGATTTTAATGATGACCTAAACAGAAAGCATCACAAGAATGTAGTACCATTTTACACTTGAGTCATAAAGGCCGTTGCCGACGATTTCAGACAGCATTATGCTCCAGATGAAGTCGATTGGCGTAAGGTTTGAAATGCTTTTGGCGCCGGTACATTTTAGACAAAAAATGAGCGCAAGAAAGCCCATAATCAATTTTAATAAGTCCATGCCAATTTGCATCGCTAACCCCCTCCTTTAAAAGGTCCGGTTTTCTCTCGATTGTTCACTTTTACGGGGCTTTCCAACGATTGATCCAGTTATGCATACTGCTTCAACAAGCAGTCTATTTTCCATTTCGCCAACTTCATGAAGTTTGGATACCAATGCTCTTTCTGCTGCTTCTATTGGGAAGCTTGTACCCGAAACACCCAACGCCCATGGGTCCGATCATACGAGCACTGTTTTTCATTGCATTTTCCCTTAATTTCAGTATCATAAACGAACGTTCTCATCATTGGGATACACCGGACAGGTTAGGCAAATCATTTTGTTTTGGGAATCTGTTATTTTACAATAGATCTATCTTCACGAGTAGAAGGAAAGGAAGCGGACAATGGGTAGTCAAAAAAAGTTGAATGACGTTGCATTTTCGGTTTTAGATTTGATCCCCGTTTTATCTGGAAAGACACCGGCAGATTCGTTTAAAAATAGCCTAAGCCTCGCACAGCATGTTGAAAATTGGGGCTACAAACGATACTGGCTCGCGGAGCACCATAATATGGTGGGAGTAGCCAGCTCTGCAACGGCTGTTTTAGTCGGGTATATAGCGGCAGGGACGAAAACCATCCGTGTCGGGTCTGGCGGTGTGATGCTTCCAAATCATGCACCGCTTGTCGTGGCTGAGCAGTTTGGAACACTGGGTTCCATCTATCCAGGCAGAATTGATCTCGGCCTTGGCCGTGCGCCGGGTACAGACCAATTGACAGCTGCGGCGCTCAGAAGGAATTTAAGGGGCGGGGAAATGGATTTTCCGGATAATGTCCAAGAACTGATGAACTATTTTCTCTCGGATAAAGAACGCAGGACGTATGCACGGGCCGTCGTGGCAGAAGGGGTGGATGTTCCGGTTTGGCTTCTTGGGTCAAGTACATACAGTGCCACACTTGCTGCCAGGCTCGGCCTGCCGTTTTCGTTTGCAAGCCATTTTGCACCAGCGCAATTGTTTGATGCTTTATACCTTTATCGGGAGAACTTCAAACCGTCCAAGTATTTGCAAAAGCCATATGTGATTGCGTGTGTGAATGGCGTAGCAGCTGACACAGATGCAGAAGCAGAAAGGATCGCAACAAGCCTGTACCAGTTTTTCCTCGGCGTTATCCGTGGAAAATCGCAGACGCTGCAGCCGCCTGTCGATAGCATGAACGGGATTTGGACTCCGTTTGAAAAAGAAGCGGCATTGCGTCAGCTTGAATATGCTTTTATCGGTTCAAAACAGACAATCAAAGAGAAAATGGAAGAATTTTTGGATGATACACAGGTCGATGAGTTGATGTTTGTATCGCATATTTACAACCATGAAGAGCGGCTGCGGTCTTATGAGATCCTAAGTGAACTGAAGGAAGATCATATGTGAATAGGGGAGCTGTTTTGCTTCCCTTTTTCACACAATGGTTATTGACATTTTTTACGATCTGGATATAATTATAAAAGTGACATAACAAACAGTTTTGTTTGAGATTCATAGGATCATGCCGGTGTGGCGGAATTGGCAGACGCGCACGACTCAAAATCGTGTTCCTTCGGGAGTGTCGGTTCGACCCCGACCACCGGTATCAAAAGATCACATTTCAGTTTTTCGGTAAAACGTTCCTTATAATCTAGTAAGGAGCGTTTTTTCATTTTCCGGAAGAAGTCACTCTCTTCAATCGGTGAAGGGCAGAAGGTAAGGGATGAATTTCGGTTTGCATTTACTAAAGCAGCTCTGAGGAGTAAAAATTTTTCGTGATAATTTAACTATTCCCCCCCCAAAAATGCGGCTAAATATGTAATAATTTAAATAATTAGAGCTTGCTGGACGAATATTTTGGCATGGCTTAGTGACAAGTCGAATACAAGCTAAAATTTGATTCGTTCAGCAAGCCCTAATTAAACTTGGCTGTTTTGAGGGGGTTTTTATTTTGGTTACTAGAAAAGAAAAAAGAAATCGTGAAAAAGAAGCAAATTATTTTTTCGAGTTCCTTAAAATTCAGAAGCATTTTTTCAAAGACCTGATGAATAACCTAAAAAAGGTAGCAGACCACCGACATCAAAGCTATATCACTTATGGTCCAGAGGTCCTTTTATTTACGATGATGTTGAAAAATATGACCGGCCTAAAATCCATGAGAAACATGAGTGAGAGTTTTAATAAAGAAGAATGTATTAAAAATGTAGGGAAGGTGTTAGGCTTAGATTCTCTTGAAGAACTTCCACATTATGATACAATTAACGACTTTTTATCTGGCTTAGATGTAAATGAATTAGAAAAAATTAGAACGTATATGATTAAAGAATTATTGAAAAAAAGGTCTCTCGAGTCTTATCGAATTGAAGGAAAGTACTGGGGTGTCATCATTGATGGAACTGGATTACACACCTTTCATGAGAAACATTGTAAACACTGCCTGAGACGGGCATATACAAATAAAGAAACAGGAGAAACGAACGTACTTTATATGCACCATGTACTTGAAGCCAAGCTTGTCGTGGGGGATATGGTCTTCAGTATTGCCTCCGAATTTATCGAAAATGAATCAGAAAATGTTTCTAAGCAAGATTGTGAATTAAAAGCCTTCGACAGGCTGGCAAAGAAAATAAAAAAAATATTTAAAAGACTACCGATTTGTATCTTGGGAGATAGTCTCTATGCATGTGAAACGGTATTTAATCTGTGCAGGGCGCACAAATGGAAATATATATGCAGATTTAAGGAAGGGAGAATTAAAAGTATCTCGACGGAGTTTAAGGCAATAAAAGAGCTGGAACAAAGTAAGGATCAGAATTCATTAGTTTGGGTGAATGATATTGCCTACAAAGACAGAACGGTCAATCTGATGGAGGCCACAATGAAAACAGAGGATGGGAAATCGAAAGAGTATGTATTTATAACGGATATTAAAATCACGAAAAAGAACGTGGAACGACTCATCGCTGCAGGAAGAAGCCGCTGGAAGATTGAAAATCAAGGATTTAACGAACAAAAAAATAATCGTTACAATATAGAACATGCCAATAGCCAAAACTACACAGCCATGAAAAATCATTATTTATTAGTTCAAATAACAGATATTATTAGACAGCTGTTTGAAAAAGGTTCGTCAATCTTAAAAGCACTCAAAAAAACGGCAAAAGAAAAATCCTCAAATCTGTTGGAATCGTTTCGGACACGTATTTTAACAGACGAGGATTTCACCCATTTAAGTAAGCCAATACAAGTAAGGTTTACTTAATGGTTATATTATAGCAAAGGATGTGATGTAAAAAAAGGTTTTTTTGAAGTTATCCACAATTTTAAAAAAGAAATTTGCAAATTCGGCTCTTTTTGACTTTGAAAGCAGAAAAAATAGATGGAAAAATTTTCTAAATGTGGATAAGTCATTTTATCATAAAACATCTAAAAATTGATGAATTTACTCTTCAGAGCTGGCTACAATCGTAATGCAGTTGACAAAGAAGCGTATGGTCAAAATACCCATCTGTTGCAAGACTACTAGTAAAAGAGCTATCACAATCGCACCGCTGACGAATTTTAAAGAAAGAGTCTTAACTTCCCCACTTTTTACAGGATTCATAGGCCTGAAGGATATTTCATCCTGAATTATTCATACCTGCGGGCGATGTTGTAAATTGAAGCAGAAAACCTTCATTTGTTTCTTCGTTGCCAAAGATTTAAAGCTGTTTTTTTCAATTTGATAAAGTCTGGCCTTTCAGTTCCAATAAATTACCGTTTTTGGGCAGACTAATCCCTTGGTCTGCCAATTAAATTTTTTTGAAGTTAATAACAGTATTGCTGGCTTATTCAAGTTGTAGGTATTGAATTTTCCGAAGTACCGCCCAAAAGAATTCCTGGTACACAAAACTAGAGGACAATTTAAAGTAAAAGGATCGTCCTGATTTTACTAATTTACTGGCCACTTTTATGATTCTTGTCCGAATCGTTTCAATTTGCATCGTCTGTTGCCCCTCTGGAAAGCAAAGGGTTCGCAGCCAATTCGTTAGATTATAAGCTAACAGGCTCAACATCATCTTCGCTTCATTCATTTGGAAAGCATGACTGCTCATTTTATCGAGGCCGAAGCCATTCTTGGCTTCTTTGATATAGTTTTCCATTGTTCCACGTTTTTTGTACGCTTTAACAATATCCTGCGGGGAGAATGCAGCAATGTTCGTTACAAAAAATGAATGCGTGAAAAATAATTCTCCAGCAGGACGGACAGACTGAATGATCACTTTTCTCGGCTTGGACCATGACTTTGCTTGATACTCGCTTTCCTCGTAATAACATTCTAATTTCGTTGTATCAGTCGGTGTAGAGGCAGGATGCAGCTCATCGGCGAGACGTTGCAAATTGGCATTTGACTTTAAACGAATCACGTAATAGACCGATTGTTCTTCACATAGTTCATACAAAGCTGGGACAGCAAAACCACTGTCTCCCCGTAAGAATGGGAGGGTTTCGGGAAATTTCTCGTTATAATGTTCAATAAGAGGTTTCACAAAGTCCACAACCCCATTCGAAGTATACACATTTCCCGGTCTCAGCCGGGCTTTAAGGAAATCACCCATTATACCGTCGAAAGCAACTAATGGATGGAAACCGACTGTACCATAATGTGAATTGTAAGCTGCGGATTCTTGCTTTCCGTACGTGTCAGCGTGTGTTGAATCCAAGTCTATGATAAGAGCCTTTGGCTCTCTGAATTGATGTACTTTGTCTAAAAGTTCCTGATTGGCTTGATTTAATTGAGCGATCGATTCAGCATCAAATCGTGAAAAAAAGCGAGATAAACTAGGCTGGGAAGCTAATGCATCTTTCCCCACGACTTTTGTAAAAACCGGGTCATTTGTCAATTGATCGGCTGCGTCATCTTCGAAATACCCGGCTATGATTTGATAAATCTTTTGGCGGAGTAAATCTTCATTCGAATGGATAAAGTAATGTCGTTCGTCTTTTAAATGAAGAAATCGAGCGATTGTTTTTGAAAAACCTATTTTCTCATCGAACTCTCTAAAGATGAGTTCCCCTGTATCAGAGGAAAGAGAACCTCCATCATTTGACAATTTAATTTGACGATTGAAATCTAGCGTTATTTGCGGTAAAGTAGCCATTTGTTTTTTGCAAGAAAAAAGTGCAGATGCAGAGTATTGCAGTATATAAATTCGTTTATACCGCATAAAAATTCAATCTGAATTCTCGCTATTAAGGGCTTGACATGGAGCCTCTGCAGCCATGATTCTTTTGCCAAGCGGCCAGCTGTAACAGATTTGGCAAACCCAAACAGGTTATCATGGCTACCCCTCCATGTAAAGCCCCTCTGCATAACCATTTGCATAGAAATTTTGCACATCTCTGCACTTTAATTTTGCAATAAACAGCCATTATAAGAATCCTTTCTGATGGTTATTTCGTAGTTGCTTTAACCTTATCAGAAATGGATTCTTTTTGCATTTATTTGATGCATGAACAACTTAGGTTAATTCCATGGTAGATTAACGTTTGTAGATTATTTTGGTATTTCTATGAATAATTCAGGTTCATATAAATTTTTCTTAGCTGTTAAGAAAAAAATAATCAAGCCCAATGCCATTCCTATTGCTGCCATTCCGAAACCGAGATGATAATTCACCTTTTGTCCTAATGTTCCAACAATATAAGGTGCAATAAAAGCCCCAATATTAATGCCTATATAATATATGCTGAAACCGGCGTCCCGGCGGATATCATCTTGGGTATATAAATGTCCGACTGCATTTGAGGCATTTGGTTTGAGAAGCCCCGTTCCGACAATGATGAGAACCATTGAGATAAACAAAGCCACTACTCCGGCCGGTACAGCTAAAGCGATGTGGCCTAACATAATGAATACTCCGCCTAACAGTATAGAATGGAATGTGCCGAGCAAGCGGTCGGCCAGCCATCCTCCAATAATACCCGACATAAAGACTAAAGCCCCGTATACGGACATGATGGCGGCAGCCGTACCTTGAGACAACCCCAAGCCTCCATGTACGATTTGGTCATACATATAAAAAAGAAGAATAGCACGCATGCCATAATAAGAAAAACGTTCCCACACTTCTGTAAAAAATAACGTCGACAAACCCTTAGGGTGGCCAAAAAAACCTTTCTGCGGCGGCAAGTAGGATGGCTGGACTTTTTGGTTCTTTACAGCATTTTCGGAATCGCGCATTCTTTATTCTCCTTAATTTTGGTTTAAATTTTTAATTTCTGACATTATTAGGTAAAAATATAAAGTTATAACTTTATATTTTTATAACTTTTGATTGTAAAAATATCACTAACATTTTTTATCCGAATTCACTTACATGTTGAGACTAACTTCAATATAATAATCGACTTTATCATGACGTATGACGAACTTGGAATATTCTACAGGGACGTTTTTTTCGGTAAATGTCACCCGTTCTATAACAAAAAGGGGTGTGCCCTTTTTTATTTTTAGAAGATTAGCCTCGTAGGAATCCGAACTGATAGACGAAAAGTTGATCTTCACCTTGTCTAGACTAACCCCGTTTTGCTGAACCACGTTGTATATAAGTTCTTTTTCTGTCATTTCAGGTAAAAAGTTTCTGCACAAATCATGAACTAAAAAAGTGTGTTCTATCGCAGCAGGTTCATCATTCTCATATTTAAGGCGAATCATCTGAATAACTTGATCCTCTTTTTTCAACTTTAACTTTTCTGAAATGACATCATCAGCTTGAACAATTGAAGAATATAGCAATTTATGTGGGCTCATCTTCACTTCTTCGCTACCGAATGTCACGACATCCAAAATGCTTTTTTCTTCTGTTTTCTTCGATACAAAAGTACCTTTTCCTCTAACACGATACAGTTTGCCCTTCTTTACTAATTCCTGAACCGCTCTTTTCACAGTAATTGCACTTACGTTAAAGATGCGCGCCAATTCTTTCTCGGTAGGTATTTGAAATCCTTCTTCCCATTGGCCAATGGATATTTTTTTGTCAAGAATTTCTTGTACCTGATGATATAAAGGAGTTGGTAGATTTTTGTCGATTTGCATGCTGCTCCTCCAAAAGTTATAACTTTATAAGTTAGTATAATAACAAAAATCACAATTGTCAATATTTATTTAGGATCAGGCACCGCGTAAACTTCCCCATAAACACGAGTCTCCCCATAAAGTGCTGGATTCAAAAAGAAATGCCCTACCTAAAACCGTTGGGGAAGTGGTGGGAGGGTTCAAGCCTTAAGCTAACCGCAAGAGATTTCCACACGACTTGGATCAGTATTACCTGTATGGGGAACATAATGACGGATTTAATGAATCTTGCTGGCAATAAGCCTAATATCCCTTTTCCGGTTAGCATCCATATCCATAGTGTATCTAATCCAAGATTAACAACAACTGTAATGATCAATACCGCCATGCATACTCTCCAAAATCGCACGGATTTTCGATATAAAAACAAGCCGTAAATGGCACCTGACAGAAACGCAGAGAGGGTGAAACCAGGAAAATAAGCAGCTCCTCCCGAAAATAGCACCATTCCTATGATATCTGCCAATCCAGCTGTTATTCCTGCAAATAACGGTCCCAATAAGACAGCAGACAAAGCTGTAGGAATAAAAGTAAATCCAATTCGTATGATTGGTGTTTGTATGGACAAGAAACGGGTGAAAATCACTTCTAATGCAATAAAAAGACCGGCAAACACGATTTTTTTAACATTCATTGTTTAACCCCCATTATGTAAACCTACCCCATGTACAGACGTTAACATCAAATTCACAATAGTTTTATAGTTTTATTATACTCCGCAGGGAAGATGTTGTCAATGTGAAAAAAAGGGGGGTATGTGTCAAGTTTTTCTCGACAAGGTTTAAATATCGGGTATTCCAAGACACTCTTTTTGTACACTTTCGGCTACCGTGCTTTACTTGCTCGGTGTAATTTTCGGAAAAGATGTAATATTTCCGTATAAAGATGGATAACGGGGATGTTGAGGCGCGCGAAATTCACTCGCTTTCCGCGGGCGGCCGGCGAGCCTCCTCGCTCGTACCTCGCTGCGGGGTCTCTCCTGGCTCGCTTTTCCCGCAGGAGTCTCGTAAATTTCGCGCGCCTCAACGATCAGTCCCCACTGAGCCAAGCTTAAAACGAAAGCTCTAATATTTTGCTTAAATGTCCCATTGCCGATGAACTGCTTGAATGCAGGGCAACTGATCCGTGCTTTACGCCCACTGACGGGCGTACAGGCTGCTTGAATAGTTGAGACATCCTGATGGATTGTTGCAAGCTCCGTTGCTTTCTCGCGCTTCTTGAACGGTGTTTCAGATAGGTTTCCTGCAATGTCCCGTTAAGCATGCCCTGTTTCACCTTTACCATGGCTTCGGCGCCAGCTTTACTCCAATGCATCCCCCTTTTCTTCATTCTGAATGAGATATGCCTTTGATTTGATTCCATTGCCCCCAGGCCTCTCGCACCTTCCGGTACGTTCTCTACCTTGTCCCTCCAGTCAAAAATGCGGTCCCAGTTTTTTAGGATGTACGAACGAAACTCCTTGACTTTCTTAAGGCTCTTTTCATCCGTCAATGTGCTTTCATGCGTATCCAAATACAATGTGAATTGGTCTAGGTCATGCGTTCTAATCGCTTTTCTAATTTGCTCTTTGATCTCGCTCTTTCCGCCCCCGAATGTCCTTACGATGGCTTGTGCAACGTGGTAGGTATCCAGCTGGTTGAGCACCGGAAATTCCGACTGTGAGAATGCTGTTTGAAACCGTTCAGCTGTGTACCCCGCACCTCCATCACTATTTGTAATGACACGAGCTTTTTCTAGGGAATAGGTGTTGGCTGCTACAGCTTGGACTTCATCCCAAAATGTCTGGATGGATTTCGTCGTCATGATAACAACGGGATGGTGTAGAGAGACTCTTTTGCCATTGGTTTCCCATCCTTCATAGAGAATGGCGTGGTGGACTTCCAAACCCTGTTTCTTTTCTAGTCCCCGGACGAATATACCATCAGCTTCGGAAAACAGGTAATCTACCTTCTTTCCCTCAGGTAGTGAATCAGCTATTTCTAGCTCTTCTACAAGTGCCTTGTCGGCTTCAGCTTGCGTTTTCCCTACGTGTTTCACCATGTTCCCTACAGTTGTGTGACTAAGGCTCACTGCTGTCCATTCTTTTAAAATATCAGCTACCTCCCGATAGGTGTTCTCACTTGCCAACTCTGCCACCTTTAACTCCACTAACGGGCTGTATCGTTGGTATGGTAAAAGCCCTAACCATTCATCCAGAGGATAATGTGAATTCCCTTTCTGGTCATGCATTAGTGAACGTTTAAAGGTCACATTTCCAAATAAAAACTGAATGCTTCTGTTATCACTCCGGCAGTACTCCCAGCCATCCTCCAGCTTTTTTTGCTTAATTGTTTTATCTAACGTCTCAAATATTTCCCCAACCCATTGCGTAAAGGCATTCTGGTGTTTATTGCAAAATTAAAGTGCAGAGATGTGCAAAATTTCTATGCAAATGGCTATGCAGAGGGGCTTTACATGGAGGGGTAGCCATGATAACCTGTTTGGGTTTGCCAAATCTGTTACAGCTGGCCGCTTGGCAAAAGAATCATGGCTGCAGAGGCTCCATGTCAAGCCCTTAATAGCGAGAATTCAGATTGAATTTTTATGCGGTATAAACGAATTTATATACTGCAATACTCTGCACTTTTTTCTTGCAAAAAACAATTCTGGATCAGAATTTTAACTTGTTCTTCAAATTCAATAAGACTTTTTGTATCCTTTAATAATCCAGCAATTATTGATATAATATCCATAGGAAGACCTCTTTCTAAATGTATTCGCCCACAAGCGTACATTTAAATGATAGAGCGTCTTCCCATTTTTTTCCACCCATCTGCCCTTCGAGTAAAATTTTACACATACAAAAGGGGGATAAAGCGGCCGAATGCTTGATGAAACAGGGGATAGATCTGCTTCGTTATTGCCTCCTGATTGTTTGTTAAAAGCTGAAATTCTTATCCAATTCTTAAATTTTGCTTAAGGTCTTATTGAATTTTCTGACTAATATATAGTAACAAACAAGTGAAAGGGGATTGAACCGTAATGAAGTGGATAAAAGTTTTAATCGGGGTAATAGTCCTCTCCGTTGCAGGGGGAGCCGGCATTGCTGTCGGAATGAATATGAAAGAAGAACGGCCAGTCGTTTATCAGACCCAGCCGAAACCATTTCTGCGCCAGAAGCAAAAAAAGAGGAACCTGTTGCTTCTTACACAGTTAATAAAGAAGGCGGGCAGAGCAAAACAGCTAATCCAGTCATTCGCGAAACAGAAGGCAAAGTCACTGCGCTGGATAAACAAAGCATTACCGTTTCATTTCCGTTCGGCGGAAGCGAAACATTCAAGTTGACGAATCAAACAGTAGTCGAAGATTTTTCCTTGCCGTTAAAAAAAGGCGTGCTTGTTGAATTGAAGGCGTCAGGAGAAGAAGCGGTAAAAATCGAAACAGAACGGACAATGGATGTGAAAGCTGTTATCGTATCAGACGAAAAAGAATCAATGAAGGTTGAGGCGAATGGCACAACAAAAAGCTTTACAAAGGGGCACTTCTACCGTCTTGACCGGGACGGCTACCGTGGCAGTCTAAAGGGTGTACCAGTCGAATTGGATCTTGATGAACATGATAAAATTTTATCTGCAGAACTTGATGACGAATTTCTTGATGGCTATGATGACTGACCGTGAAAATTAGGAATACACGAGTAAAAAACTGCCAAAACCCAGGCATTTTTTTTGCAAATTATACCGGTTTGCTTTTTTGAAAAATGAATGCAGGGGATGAATCAAAGCGGAACAGGCAAGAGCAAACAGCAGGAATCCCGGCCGCCTCCGCAAGAAACCGGAGCCGTCTGGATGGATCATGAGGCATCAACCACTTTTTTAAACTGCAGGCACACCCGCGTCCCTTTTCCTTCTTCGCTTTCAATTTTAATCCCCCCGCCATGCTGGGTCATAATTGAATGGGCGATCGAAAGGCCCAGTCCGGTCCCGCCGGTTCCCCGTGTTCGCGCTTTGTCGACCCGGTAAAACCGTTCAAAGAGATGCGGCAAGTCTTCTTTTGGAATGCCGGTGCCGTGATCTATTACGGTGACCGTCACAAAATCATTATCGCTTCCCACTTCAATCTGTACGGGAAAGCGGCTGTATTTCAGTGCATTGTCCAAAAGGATGACCAGCACCTGGACAAACTTTTCTTCATTGGTCCATGCATACAGCCCGGGTGTTTCAGCTTTCACAGAAATGCTGCGGTTGGATGATTGGCTGAGCCGCTTTGCAGTTTGCCTGCAAAGATTGGCGGCATCAACCGGTTGCAACTCATACGAAACATCTTCACTACGGGCAAGCGCAAGCAGCTGCTCGGCGATCGAATTGAGTCTCCGGCTTTCATCCGAAATGGCGGCAATCCCTTCAGCCAGGATTTCGGGATCATCTTTTCCCCAGCGCCGTAACATGGCAGCATAGCTTTCAATAACCGTAAGCGGTGTTTTCAGTTCATGGGAGGCGTCATAGATAAATTGCTCCTGCTTTTTAAACATGGCCTCAAGCCGGTCAATCATGGCATTAAAGGTAAGCGCCATTTGGTACAGTTCATCGTGATGATTCAGGGCAAGCGGGATCTTTTCAAAGCGGCCGTTTTCTTCAATATCCGCCATCGTCTTCATCATCGTTGAGACCGGTTTTAAGAACAGACCGGAAGTTTTTACACCTACAAATGCGGCCAGCACAATTAAAACAGCAGAGGAGGCCAGTAAGATCGTAAGCAGCAGTCGGCTGTCTTCAAATATGTCTTCGGGGACCACGGAGAGTTCCAACATTCCAAGGTATTTTCCGTTTTCCATGATCGGATAGGAGGTCACAATAGCAGTGAAATCCTCACCTTTAATAGTACGGGTTTGGTCATCTTTCGGAAACACCGGTTTGATGGACAACAGGTCTTCTTCATCGGCTTTTACATAAACCTTTTGGTGCTGTGCATTAAATAAACGGATCATCCCTTCATCCGGTACATGCGTTTGCAATATCGGTTCCGGATCGGAAAAAAGCGCATCCCCGCTGCCCACACTTTCAGCTAATTGTTCAGCACTGTTCTCCAGGCTTGTTTCCAACCGGTCTTTTGAAAAATAAAGAAACGCCAAAAATACAATGGTATTGCCGGCAAAAAGCACAATAAAAGACCAGAGAATAAGCAATGCCGAAAGTTTTTTCTTAATCGACATTAACCCGTCTCCTTCATTGTATAACCAACGCCCCTCACTGTGTGGATCAGCGCTGTTTCGTGCCCGTGGTCAATTTTTTTGCGCAAATAGCCAATATAAACATCTACAACATTCGTATCTCCCGCATATTCAAATCCCCATACTTCATTTAACAACTGTTCTCGGTTTAATACAATGCGTTTATTCTTTAACAAATAACATAAAAGATCAAATTCCCGTTTTGTCAATTCAATCGGTTTGCCGCCTCTTGTCACCTGCCTTGTTGCCGTGTTGACAAGTAAATCGGCAAGGGCATATTCGTGTTTCTTGCTGTTTTCGGATTTGCCGGTATGGAGTGCACCCGTTCTCAGCGCGGCACGGATCCGCGCGAGCAATTCCTCAATATTGAAAGGCTTTGTAATATAGTCATTTGCACCATGGTCTAGCCCATTCACCTTATCGAGGACAGAATTGCGGGCTGTCAGCAAAATGACCGGTGTCCGGCTGTTTCTCATACGGTAGCGCCGCAAAACCTCGAGACCGCTCAAGCCGGGGATCATCACATCCAGCAGTACCAAATCCCAATCTTCGCTTTCTAGCAGGTTGAGTGCTTGTGATCCGTTCTCTACCCAAACGGTATCATAGTGCTCATGCTGCAATTCGAGCTCCAGCACCCGTGCAATTTTCACATCGTCTTCCACAATCATGATTTTTGACAATTCTGGACCAGCTCCTTCTGAAAGTGCATTCCCATCATTATTTTAACAATTTTCTGTTTTGAAAGGAATGCAGTCAGTACTTTTGTTTGAAAAATCAAAGTGCGTTGAAACGGTTTTTAAACTCTTCCGGCCCATCGCCTCAAAGTCAAAAAATGAATGAACTGAATGATTTGATATAACAGAGAGGGTTGTTGGAAGTCGCGGAAGTCGTCGCGTATTCCACTTCCACCGGGATATCCAGATCGTTTTGGAAATTTTCTTTCCGACCATGCCGGATTGGTGGGTGGAGCTGCTGGCAATGTTGGCCCTTTCGAAGTTGTTCAGCTCCGTTCCTTGAAAAAAGCTTCCACTGCCTAAATTGCCATACCACTTTGGGTAGTGTGCGTTTAATCGCTTCCGGTGTTCTTCATTCGGCCTATGGATAAAACCTGGTGGAGCACAATATAGTGGTCGAAAAATTTTGTGGAAACAAACGTTCTTATCGTGTATAATATGATTAATAATTCAATTTTAGCAAAGGATGGGGTAAAATAATGGGAGAAGTACTTATTCTGGAGAAAAAGGTAAACTATTTACCCGGAACTGATTACGACGGGCTTTGGAAGAAAATTATAAGTGAACTGTTTGAGGAATTTATTTTATTCTTTGCACCTGATTTGTATGAGACCATTGATTTTGGAAAAGGAATTGTTTTTCTCGAACAGGAACTGCACAAAGTCATCATCAAGCATAAAAAAGGGAAAAGAATTGCAGACAAAATTGTAAAGGTTTCCTTGAAAAACGGCGAAGAAAAATATGTATTCATTCACATTGAAATTCAAGAAAAACAAGATCCGGACTTTTCCAAACGAATGTTTACTTATTTTTATCGCTTGTTTGATCGCTTCCAAGAAAACATTTATTCCATTGCGATTTTGACCGATTTGTCTAAATCAAATAACTCAGAGCCGTTCCAATACTCCTTTTACGGCACTGAACTTACGTATCGCTTTAACACTTATAAGTTTAATGAAGCGGACATTCCTTCTTTGAAAAAGTCTACGAACCCTTTTGCCATTGCAGTATTGGCGGGTATTTACCTTCATCTAACGGAAAAGAACTATCAGAAACGATATGAAGTTAAGAAAAAATTGTTAAAAGAATTCATCTTATCCAACCAAAATCTTAGTTCTAATTATGCGGAAGCGCTTTGTTACTTTATTGACTATCTTCTGTATCTTCCTGGTGAGTTAACAAAACAATTAACGAAAGAGTTATTTATTCACATTGAAAAGGAGGCAAACCATATGCTGTATTCTGAAGAGCTTAAAGAAGCTCCTACATTTGCAGAGTATCTGAAAACTGTGAAAGAAGAAGGAATTGAAATAGGGATAGAAAAAGGGATTGAAAAAGGGATTGAAAAGGGGAAGGAAGAAGGAATTGAAATAGGGATTGAAAAAGGGAAAATGGAAGAAAAAAGGAATTTGGCAGCCGAGTTATTAAGGGAAGGATTTTCAGTTGAAAAAGTTGCAAAAATGGTAAAACTCAGTATAGATGAAGTGAAAAAAATTAAAAAATGTGTGAATAACTAAATGAATTGAGACAAGGGATGGGCTGCCTTTCTATATAATCAAAGAAATAGTGATTTTAGAGGAGCACTCATTAATTGCCACTGAAAATTTCTTAAGATTGCAAAGCACTTAACAATATTAGCACCCAAAGAGTTCTCTTTGAAAGATTTCACACTAAATAAAGAAATAGCCACATGCAAAATTGACTTTAGCGTGTGGCTTTTAAAAAATGAGCTTCTTGGGTGCTACCTAGTTGTTTTAAAAAACCCGTGGTGCTAGATAAACTTGATCAAGCATAAAAATAGCCCTTGCCTGGCGGATCTCCTATAGAATGAAAGTGCAACCTACCATTCGAAAGGAGAATCCCCATGCAAGAGCACTTTCATTTTACTACAGATCGGACCAAGATTCAAAAGCAATATGCCGCCATCAGTTCTGAAGAGTAAATTCATCAATTTTTAGATGTTTTATGATAAAATGACTTATCCACATTTAGAAAATTTTTCCATCTATTTTTTCTGCTTTCAAAGTCAAAAAGAGCCGAATTTGCAAATTTCTTTTTTAAAATTGTGGATAACTTCAAAAAAACCTTTTTTTACATCACATCCTTTGCTATAATATAACCATTAAGTAAACCTTACTTGTATTGGCTTACTTAAATGGGTGAAATCCTCGTCTGTTAAAATACGTGTCCGAAACGATTCCAACAGATTTGAGGATTTTTCTTTTGCCGTTTTTTTGAGTGCTTTTAAGATTGACGAACCTTTTTCAAACAGCTGTCTAATAATATCTGTTATTTGAACTAATAAATAATGATTTTTCATGGCTGTGTAGTTTTGGCTATTGGCATGTTCTATATTGTAACGATTATTTTTTTGTTCGTTAAATCCTTGATTTTCAATCTTCCAGCGGCTTCTTCCTGCAGCGATGAGTCGTTCCACGTTCTTTTTCGTGATTTTAATATCCGTTATAAATACATACTCTTTCGATTTCCCATCCTCTGTTTTCATTGTGGCCTCCATCAGATTGACCGTTCTGTCTTTGTAGGCAATATCATTCACCCAAACTAATGAATTCTGATCCTTACTTTGTTCCAGCTCTTTTATTGCCTTAAACTCCGTCGAGATACTTTTAATTCTCCCTTCCTTAAATCTGCATATATATTTCCATTTGTGCGCCCTGCACAGATTAAATACCGTTTCACATGCATAGAGACTATCTCCCAAGATACAAATCGGTAGTCTTTTAAATATTTTTTTTATTTTCTTTGCCAGCCTGTCGAAGGCTTTTAATTCACAATCTTGCTTAGAAACATTTTCTGATTCATTTTCGATAAATTCGGAGGCAATACTGAAGACCATATCCCCCACGACAAGCTTGGCTTCAAGTACATGGTGCATATAAAGTACGTTCGTTTCTCCTGTTTCTTTATTTGTATATGCCCGTCTCAGGCAGTGTTTACAATGTTTCTCATGAAAGGTGTGTAATCCAGTTCCATCAATGATGACACCCCAGTACTTTCCTTCAATTCGATAAGACTCGAGAGACCTTTTTTTCAATAATTCTTTAATCATATACGTTCTAATTTTTTCTAATTCATTTACATCTAAGCCAGATAAAAAGTCGTTAATTGTATCATAATGTGGAAGTTCTTCAAGAGAATCTAAGCCTAACACCTTCCCTACATTTTTAATACATTCTTCTTTATTAAAACTCTCACTCATGTTTCTCATGGATTTTAGGCCGGTCATATTTTTCAACATCATCGTAAATAAAAGGACCTCTGGACCATAAGTGATATAGCTTTGATGTCGGTGGTCTGCTACCTTTTTTAGGTTATTCATCAGGTCTTTGAAAAAATGCTTCTGAATTTTAAGGAACTCGAAAAAATAATTTGCTTCTTTTTCACGATTTCTTTTTTCTTTTCTAGTAACCAAAATAAAAACCCCCTCAAAACAGCCAAGTTTAATTAGGGCTTGCTGAACGAATCAAATTTTAGCTTGTATTCGACTTGTCACTAAGCCATGCCAAAATATTCGTCCAGCAAGCTCTAATTATTTAAATTATTACATATTTAGCCGCATTTTTGGGGGGGAATAGTTAAATTATCACGAAAAATTTTTACTCCTCAGAGCTGTGGAAACTACACGATTTTTTAAACAAGCGAAGTTAGGCGTATTCTTACATCGGTCCAATATTCACAAGGTAAAGGGGATCTCCGCTCTTTCTATAATCCGGTTCGTTTTCTCTCTCGTTCTTCATGGAATGAGTTTTTCACGAGCACTTAAATCAGATCGCATCCCGAAAGATTTCCGGAAGGATGTTGTCTATGACCTATTAAAGAATCCTACTTACAATTGGCGTAAACTGTTGGTTCTGGTTTCCACCTATCTCATAGAAAAGTTTATCCGTCCCCTTACGTCTGAAAGACGTGATTGTGTACTGATCTTTGACGATTCTGCCTTTTATCGAAACCGGAGTAAATGTGTTGAGCTGCTTGCACGGGCGAAGGATCATGCACATCATGTGTATTTCAAAGGATTTCGCATGCTTACCCTTGGCTGGTCAGATGGGGCTACCTTTCTACCTCTTGCCTTTTCACATTTAAGTTCTCCCAAAGCTAAAAATCGTTTTCAAGAAATGGATTCAAGCATCGATAAACGGACTGTTGGTTACAAACGCCGTAAGGAAGCTATCCAAAAAACTACGGAAACGATGTTCAACCTACTGGATGCTGTTGATCCCGAAAAGCTAGGGGCTAAGGCCGTTCTATTTGACAGCTGGTTTGCCTTTCCAAGTACCATCGCTAAAATCGTCAGGAATTATTCCCTTGATGTAGTCTGTATGCTAAAAGATTTACCAAGGGTTTCCTACCATTATGAAGGGCAGTCCTATCGATTAAGCCAACTCTATAAAATGGTTCGTAAAAAGCGTGGACGTGCTAAAATTTTGGCATCTATTGTCGTCGGATTAGGACACAATGATGAATACGGACAAGAAATTCAAGCACGTATCGTCTTTGTGCGTGACCGTAATCGCTCAAAAAAGTGGTTAGCTCTACTTACGACCAATATGAATCACACAGATGAAGACGTTGTGCGTATCTATGGCAAACGTTGGGATATTGAATGCTTCTTTAAAGTGACAAAATCATATCTAAAACTAGGTAAAGAATTTCAATGTCAGAGCTATGACTCAATGTTTGCTCATACGACCATTGTATTTCTAAGGTATTTGATGCTATCCTTACGCGCTAGAGAGGAAGAGGATCCTCGAACACTCGGACAATTATTTTACATGTATTGTGAAGAAATAGATGATATCCAATTTGCTGAAGCACTTTTGACAATTATAGAAGCTTTAGGTCAAACATTGGCAGAAAGCTTTCTGCTTACAGATGAAAAAATTCAGGACTTTTTGGATTGCTTTATCAACAAATTGCCGAGCTTTTTACAAAAGCCACTACTAAAATCGGAAGCAGCATGATAATAAAAGCATGGCGATTCCTTTTGTATCAAGGGATTATGCTCATTATTCAAGTCCGAAACTTGAGTTATATAACTTTTTTTCTTTCCCTCTTAATAAGTCACTGGCAAAATAAATTTTTCCTATCTCGTGTTTGACTCCCTTTCCCTTTTTTGCATAAGCTCCATAAGAACTAATCTTCTTTTCTTTGATTTCTGCTTTTCTCTTATAGACGTTTTTGGTAAAATTAAGTTATTGATTGAAGAATACTAAATATAGGAGTGACGGCAATGCTTTTGTTTTTTGGTAAGTTTATCTTGCTTTATTTGTTTCTTTCAATTGCATTTGCCTTATTCAAAGTGCTGTATTACAATATCGGCAAAAAATTCGTTTCTAAGACGGCTGATGGAAC
Organism: Weizmannia sp. FSL W8-0676; assembly: GCF_038593015.1. Lineage (NCBI taxonomy): Bacteria > Bacillati > Bacillota > Bacilli > Caryophanales > Bacillaceae > Heyndrickxia > Weizmannia sp. FSL W8-0676. The sequence goes on along the minus strand of NZ_CP151954.1, from coordinate 2,420,813 downwards.
AATATTGCATTGGGCTTTAAGTGTTTTTGTTAAAAACGGTACGAAAATGGATAGTAATGATTACTTTGTTATGGCTGTTTTGGCGGCTTTATTTGCGATTTACTTGTAAAAAACTCCCAGAATCCACGATATACCAGCAGTTTTTTTATTTTGTTGGATATTCATTATTCTTACAAAATTCTTTAATCTTATTATGGTTTTTTGAAAACTTTTTCCACGCTTTTTGATCCCTTTTTAAACACTGTTGGGCAACACCAGCCAATCCCGCTGTCGCCGGTTCATAATTCTATATCCGCTTTCCTTTACAGTACTTGGCAACTTGCACTGTTTCGTCTCCGTAAAACCCATCAGCGCTGTATTTTGGGAGAGAGCTCGCAGCAATCAAACATTTCTGCAGCGTGTTACCTGGAAACCGGACAACGCTTTTTTTAGAATGGACCCTGTGCATTTATTTAAAGCACGCGATTTTAAAAAGTCGGCTTCCTTTGCTATCCTTTAAGTTATAAACAGGAAAGAAAGGAATAGCGAAATGAAAAAGCATTTAATTTCCGCCATCTCTATTGTTTCTGCCGTGTCAGCCTTGTTGTTTCTGGCCGGCCTGTGGATGGTGTTTGAAGACCAGCAGACGAAAGCAACAGGCGTAAAGACGGAAACTGCCAGAACCGGCAATAACACGTCAAAAGCGGGTGGTACGAAACAAATCACGATTACAGCAATCGGCGACTCGCTGACAAGGGGGACGGGGGATACAGCAGGAAAGGGGTATGCCGGTTATACTGCGGATGAGGTAAAGAAAAAAACAAAGAAGGCTGTTCTGTTGCAAAACAATGGGATCAAAGGGCTTACATCAAGCGGGCTGCTGGAACAGATCAAACAGCCGCAAATCAAACGTGAACTCCGGAGTGCGGATATCATTTTGCTGACGATCGGCGGTAATGATTTGTTTGCAGGCGGGGAGGCGCTTGGCCATTTGGATAACGCTTATATCGAAAAGTTGGAAAAGCCTTATTTGGTCCATTTAAAACAGATCTATGCAGGGATCCGGGCGGTAAACAAAACGGCAACCGTCTATCACGTCGGGCTGTATAATCCTTTTATTGATCTGTCTCAGGCGAAAACCACCTCTGCGATCGTCCGGAAATGGAATTTTGATTCGGCTTCCGTCGCAGCTGATTTTCCAAAGGTGGTCTATGTGCCGACATTTGACCTTTTTGAACTGAATGTGAACGACTATTTGTACAGTGACAAATTCCATCCGAATATGGCCGGTTATCAACTGATCGGAGAGCGTGTTGCTTCCCTGATCCATTTCCGGGAGGAGAAAGCGAAATGACGGCTATTCCCGCACTTAAGGTGCTCAATGTAAGGAAAAAAATTGGCAGGAAAGAAATCATCAAAGGCATCAGTTTTGAAGTAATGCCGGGAGAGGTGTTCGGGTTTCTCGGTCCGAACGGGGCAGGGAAGACAACAACGATCCGGATGCTGACAGGCCTGATCCGCCCGACTTCGGGAAAAATTTTCATCGGCGGAAAAAACGTCCGGACCGAGTTTACGGAAGCAATGAAAAATCTCGGCTGCATTGTCGAAAATCCGGAGATGTACCCGTTTTTGACCGGCTATGAAAACCTTGCCTATTTTGCGCGGATGGATCCGTCCATTCCGAAAAACAGGCTGGATGAAGCGGCAGCGCTCGTTGGCTTAAGCAGCCGGATCCATGATAAAGTGAAAACATACTCTCTCGGCATGCGGCAAAGGCTTGGCATTGCCCAGGCGCTCCTTGGGAACCCGAAGCTTTTGATTCTTGATGAACCGACAAACGGGCTTGACCCGGCAGGCATTCGGGAAATGCGCGAATTTATCCGGTCGCTTGCTGAAAAAGAGCATTTAAGCGTCCTCGTTTCTTCGCATTTGTTAAGCGAGGTGCAGCTGATGTGCGACAAGGTGGCCATTATCCATAACGGCCGGGTGGTCCGCACCGGGAATGTACATGAGCTGCTTTCCGAAAAAGCGCGCACCTTTTGGAAAGCAGTCCCGGCAGAAAAAGCGCGCATCTTGCTTCAGGCGGAAACACAGGTGGCAGAGGGAGAAGACGGCCTCCTTATCACCCCATATGATGAAGAAAAAAATGCTTTATGGAACGAGATGCTCGTTCAAAACGGGGTCCGGGTAAAAGAAATAAAAGCCGTGCTGCCGGCGCTGGAAGATTTGTTTTTGGAACTGACAGGGGGCAGGAAAAATGATCCGACTCATATACAATGAACAGCTGAAGCTTTGGAAGAAAAAGCGGATTCTTGTTATTATCCTGATTATCGCCTGCCTTGTTCCCATTTTTACCTACGCGCAGTACAAAGAATCAAAAGCGCTGCAGGAAAAAATCGGGACAAGCGACTGGCGGGTGCAGCTCCAGAAACAAATTGTCGATACGCAAAACCGGCTTGGATCGGCAAGCCTTTCCGATGATTTCAAAAAATATTTGCGTATGACATTGAGCCAGGAACAATATTATCTCAACCATAACATCAATCCGAACGCGCCGGGCGCACCGACGTTTATGCGGGTATTTATTGAAAATGCGATCGGGATGCTTTTGCCGCTGTTCGTCATGGTGGCGGCGAGCGATATCGTGTCTGCCGAGGCGGGCAGCGGGACAATCAAATTATTGCTGACGCGCCCCGTGAAAAGATGGCGCATCCTGCTTAGCAAATACATTGCCATGCTGCTGTCCGTTTCGTTTATTTTGCTGTGCACAGCCGTTTTTACCTATGCCATTTCCGGAATAGTATTCGGCTACCGCGGCTGGAACATGCCAATGCTTACCGGTTTTACGATAAAAGGGGACGAGCTCCTTACTGCACATGTGCATGCTGTCCCGCAATGGAAATATTTGCTCATGGCGTTCGGCCTTGCCTGGTTTGTCTGCGTTGTTTCAGGCAGCCTCACGTTTATGCTTTCTGTCCTGTTGCGCAGCACGGCCGCCGTAATGGGGATTATGTTATCCTCATTGATTGCCGGCGCGATTTTGACCAATATGGTATCGGCATGGCCAAGCGCAAAATATTTGTTTATGGTGAATTTGCAGCTGACGAATTATCTCAACGGCACAAGCCCACCTGTTGAAGGCATGACGCTCGGATTTTCGGTTGCTGTGCTGCTTGTATGGCTTTTTCTTTCGCTTATGGTGTCTTTTGTTGTGTTTACGAAACGGGATGTTTATTAAGAAAAACGGAATTCCGCCAATTTCCGGTAAAATTTTTTCGCTGCATTCATACAATGATAAAGCAGGATTTTTTACGGGGTAGCGCGAATTTCGTATGATAAGCAAAGGGGGAGATGCTGTGTTTCAACGGTTTATCGTTGGGATGGGGATTGCTGTGTTTATGTTTATTGCAGGTGTCACGTATTTTTACTTTAACAAAGGAGAAGCAATTGCAACGGAGGCAGCACCTTCGAAAAAACCGGCTGCAGAGGAAGAGACGGCTGCAAAAGCGGTTATACAGGCAAGTTTCCGCCAGAAGACGCCTGAGCGCAAACTTTCGGCATACAAAAGCATGAACGAAGAAGAATTGGTGCAGGAAGTACATAATATGACGCATCAAAAAGTGGCGGCAAATGAAAAATGGGGAGCTTCCGAAATCACAGAAGAAAAGGTGGACGCCCTGTATTCGGCGATCAGCAATCAAACTTTTGCGGATACAGAACTGCAGGATATGCTGCTCGGCATATTAAAACCGTGGAAAAAAGGCGATTTCAGCAATGCGGTGAAGGCCCATAACGAGATATGGGCCTACCAAAAAGGCAACATCGGAAAAGCGGAGCGGCGGCTGACGCCTTCTGAAGAAGCGGCATATATAAAGGAAAATTTTAAATAACATCAGGAAGTGGAAGCGGTGAAAATTTTAGGTGTATCTGGCTCGCTTACCGGTGAGAAAACCTCTATCGGCGTATATGAGGCGCTTATGGCAATAAAAGCGGAAAACCCGGAAGCGGAAACCGAACTGCTCGATTTAAAAGATTACGAAGTGGAATTTGCAAGAGGTTTTCCGCTTTCTTATTATAATGATGATACGATTGCGGTCGTCAATAAAATGCTGGAAGCGGATATCCTTGTTTTTGGCTCGCCGGTATACCAGGCGTCCATTACAGGCGCTTTGAAAAATCTGCTCGACCATTTGCACCGCGATGCTTTTCAGTCTAAAGTATGCGGTATTGTGATGAACGGCGGATCGGACAAACATTTTCTTGTTGCCGAATACCAGCTGAAACCGGTGTTAACCTTTTTAAAGGCCACCTGTGCGGTCCGTAATGTTTTTATCCACAATGATGATTTTAATGAGGAAAATGAAATCATCAATGCTGATATCCAGGCACGCATCCGAAAGCTTGCGCATGAACTGTTGCAATTGGGAAAAGCTTTCTCCAGAGGCAATCCTGGAAATTTGGGATGATGCACTTTTGCAGCATGGTGCTGCAGCCGTTGCGCGCGGGCGGTAGCGTATCATCAGCGAAGCTTAGCGCAGGCGTGCTTAAAGCGAAGGAAGGCGCCGGATATTTTTGCCGCTATCTTGCTGCATGCATGCAGCACCAGCAGAAGGATGAAAAACTCGGGCAATTTTTTAGGATAGACAGAAGGCGAACACTTTTCCACGCTTTCTGAACGTTGTATCGTTCTTTAGGAAGAATAAAAAAAGCGCCGGCGGGCAGCCGGCACTTTTTTACTGCAATTCCCTTTTCAAAATCTGTTCTGCATGTGCAACTTGTTCTTTTGTCGGCGGTTCGACACCTTTGAGGGGGTAGTCAATGCCGAGCGCTTCATATTTGTAGACACCTAACTTATGGTACGGAAGGATTTCGATTTTTTCAACGTTTGGCAGGGAATGGATAAAATCAGATGTTTTTTGCAAATCTTCTTCAGAATCGACGCCGGGAACGAGCACATGGCGGATCCAGACCGGAATATGCTTGTCAGCGAGATACCCGGCGAAATCGAGAATATGCTCATTTGACATGCCGGTGAGCCATTTATGCTTTTCCGGGTCAATATGCTTGATGTCCAGTAATACAAGATTTGTATATTCCATCAATTCATCCAGTTTTTCCATAAACCGCGGGCTGCGCGAGAAACATCCGCCTGCTGTGTCAATGGCAGTATGGACGCCAATTTCTTTGCACGCTTTAAACAATTCGATCAGAAAATCGAGGTGCAAAAGCGGTTCGCCGCCGCTCACTGTAATGCCGCCGTGGGAAGCTTCAATAAAAGGCAGGTAATCGCGCACATCGCTCATAATCTCTTCGACGCTCATTTCATTGCCTTCATTGATTTTCCACGTATCCGGGTTATGGCAAAATTTGCAGCGCAGCGGGCAGCCTTGCGTAAATACGACATAGCGGATGCCGGGCCCATCGACCGTGCCAAATGATTCAGTGGAATGAATGCGCGTTGTCATGTTCATCTCAATCAAATCCTTCTATATAGATTCCCCATAAGTTAAGTGTTAAATAGGGGGGGGAGGGGGCATGCAGGCGCATGCCGCCCGAATCAGTTTACATCATTTCATGGAACGTCCGGTTAATGACTTCAAGCTGTTGTTCCCTTGTCAATTTGATGAAGTTTACCGCATATCCCGATACACGGATCGTCAATTGCGGATATTTTTCCGGATGATCCATCGCATCCAGCAATGTTTCGCGATGCAGGACGTTGACGTTTAAGTGGTGCGCTTTTTTCGCCATATAGCCATCCAGCATGCCGATCAGGTTGGAGACCTGTGTTTCTTCTTCGTGTCCGAGCGCTTCCGGGACAATCGAGAAAGTGTTGGAAATGCCGTCAAGCGAATATTTATAAGGCAGTTTCGCAACAGATGTCAACGATGCGACTGCGCCGTGCGAATCGCGGCCGTGCATCGGGTTTGCGCCAGGGGCGAACGCTTCGCCTGCTTTCCGGCCGTCCGGTGTGCTTCCTGTTTTCTTGCCGTATACGACGTTCGATGTAATCGTCAGGATCGAAGAAGTATGGACAGCGTTCCGGTAAGTCGGATATTTTTGCAGTTTTTGCATAAACGATTTGACGAGATTGACGGCAATTTGGTCGACGCGGTCATCATTGTTGCCGTATTTCGGATAATCGCCTTCGACTTCATAGTCAACGGCAAGGCCATCTTCGTCACGGATGACTTTTACTTTCGCATATTTGATGGCGCTTAGAGAGTCGGCCGCAACAGACAAGCCGGCAACGCCGCAAGCCATCGTGCGCAGTACATTGCGGTCATGCAATGCCATTTCAAGCCGTTCGTAGCTGTATTTGTCATGCATATAATGGATGATGTTTAAAGCATTGATATAAACGCCTGCAAGCCAGTCAAGCATCCGGTCGTATTTTTCCATTACTTCATCGTAATTGAGATATTCCGAAGTGATCGGCTGGAACGGAGGTGCGACTTGCATTTTATACCGTTCATCAACGCCGCCGTTAATCGCATATAGCAAAGCTTTTGCCAGGTTGGCGCGGGCGCCGAAGAATTGCATTTGTTTGCCGATCCGCATCGCCGATACACAGCAGGCAATGCCGTAATCATCGCCGTATTCTTCACGCATTAAGTCGTCGTTTTCGTACTGGATGGCGCTCGTCTTGATCGACATTTTCGCGCAATATTGTTTCCATTTATCCGGCAGTTTCGTCGACCAGAGCACGGTCAGGTTCGGTTCCGGCGCAGGGCCGAGGTTGTCGAGCGTGTTCAGGAAGCGGAACGAGTTTTTCGTAACGAGCGTACGGCCGTCCAAAGCCATACCGCCGATCGATTCTGTTACCCATGTCGGGTCGCCGCTGAACAGTTCATTATATTCTTCCGTCCGTGCAAATTTGACGAGGCGGAGTTTCATGACAAAGTGGTCGACGAGTTCTTGTGCTTCCCGTTCAGTCAAGACGCCGTTTTTCAAATCTCTTTCAATATAAATGTCAAGGAAAGAGGATGTGCGCCCAAGGCTCATGGCCGCGCCGTTTTGTTCCTTAATGGCAGCCAGATACGCGAAATACAGCCATTGGAAAGCTTCTCGTGCGTTTGAAGCCGGTTCGGAAATATCGAATCCGTAGCTTTGTGCCATTTGTTTCAATTCCTGCAATGCGCGGATTTGTTCCGAATGTTCTTCGCGTTCGCGGATGACTTCTTCTGTCATCAAGCCGCAGCCAATTAAGTCAAGATCTTTTTTCTTTTGTTCAATTAAATAATCTACCCCGTAAAGTGCAACGCGCCGGTAGTCGCCGATAATGCGGCCGCGACCGTAAGCATCCGGAAGGCCGGTTACAATGCCTGCATGCCGTGCAGCTTTGATTTCCGGCGTGTAGGCATCGAATACACCCTGGTTATGGGTTTTCCGCCATTCTGTAAAAATATGTTTGATTTCCGGATCAATTTCATAGCCGTAAGATTTTAAGGCGCTTTCTGCCATCCGGATTCCGCCAAACGGCATCATCGAACGTTTGAACGGTTTATCGGTTTGGAAACCGACAATTTTTTCAAGTTCTTTGTTTAAATACCCCGGGCTATGCGATGTAATGGTGGATACAATTTTCGTATCCATATCCAGGACGCCACCTTTTTCGCGTTCCTTTTTCGACAGTTCCATGACCTGGTCCCATAATTTTAAAGTGGCTTCAGTCGGACCGGCAAGGAAGCTTTCATCGCCTTCGTAAGGGGTTACATTTTTCAAAATAAAGTCCCTTACGTCGATTTCTTTTTGCCAGTTTCCTCCTTTAAAGCCTTCCCATTGTTTTTTAGAGAGCGGTGCTTTTGTCAGCAATTGTTCAGTCATTTTAAATTGGCCTCCTTTAAGCCTATTAATGAGCTGCCTTCAGAATTGGATGTTTGTTTGTTAAATAGTGAACATTTCTTATTACGCCTTCATTTTAGCACGGGCGATTTTAAAAAGATAGTGATAGCGTTCACATTTTAGGGCCGGAAAATGCAGTTGTCAAAGAATGTTCAAAACATTTGGCCGTAGATATATAATAGAAAAATGCGATGAAAGCGTGTTATAACACAAATTGATCAGTTTTTCACATGATTATTTTTCTTGGGAAGAGTTTGTAATTTGGTAACATGATCAATATTTCACAAAATCGACTCAGCCAGATGAAAGCGGTTGCGGTATATTTTTCGTGTAAGCTTGAATTTTTTGCTTACATTTATAAGCTGGATCATGGTATTCCCCCCTATATGACATCCATTTTTTTAACTTTAAGCGCTGATGCAATTAGAATGGCAACTTCTAAAACGAGTAAAATAAATATACTGTAATGAATATTTAAATCGTCTGTATATAAGCTATTCACTTTGCCTAAATTTTGTTTGAAACCCATTCCGTAATTACTAAGGGATAAATAATAAATATACTTTGGCAGCCCTTTTTCACTAATTGAAATGCAGGAAAAAACGATATAAATATTGACGATCAGAAACGCAATGCGGGAATTTAAAAACATTTTCAAAAGAGACTGGAGGCTGATGATAACATAGATCATCAAAAAATAACTGAATAGCAATATTCCCATTCCATTATTTACATTCACTTGCCCCCCAAAAAACCCTGATCAAATTGATAAGGCACTGGCAGCCAATGAACACCAGTAATGATGGCTGTCAAAAGCCCCTTCCTGTGTAATCGCTTCATAAACGTTCAAAATATATACAAACACAAACAGGGAAAAAGGGGATATGATAGAAAGGCAGTTGTTTGTGATGTTTTTCACAATTTAACATTTTTCAGTTGGAGATGGTGTTTATGTACGAGGCCGTTGAATCTGTTGTTCAAATGGCGTTAAATAAGAAAAAATATCTGGAAGAATCCCTGCTTCGTTATGTGACAAAAGCAGTGTTGGCAAGTATGTTTATCGGTTTTGCCATTATTATTTGTTACCGTCTTGCCGAGCCATTTTTTGATGCGAAGTCTCCGGTTACTTCCTTTATGGCTTCCATATTTTTCGGTGCAGCGCTCGTGCTTATTATGTTTGGCGGCGGCGAGCTATTTACCGGCAATACGATGATGATGACGATGAGCACGGTAAAAAAAGCGACAACTTGGAAAGATGCGCTCACAAACTGGGTGGCAACGTATGCCGGAAATTTGATGGGGGCGGCGATTTTCGCACTATTTATCCATTACAGCGGACTCTATGCAGATTCGGATAACAGCCAGTTTTTAATGTCGGTTGTGGGCGGGAAAATCAGCCTGACAACAGCCCAAATGTTTTTCCGTTCGATCCTTTGTAACTGGCTTGTTTGTTTAGGGTTCTGGGTTCCGATAAACGTAAAGGGGGACGGGGCTAAAATCGCTTCGATGATGCTGCTCGTGTTTGGCTTCGTCATTTCGGGCTACGAACACAGCATTGCCAATATGGTGCTGTTCGCGCTCGCACTTGCTGCCCCGCACCCGGATACGATTACACTCGTTGGCATTTTGCACAACCTCGGCGTGGTAACGCTCGGAAATATGATTGGCGGCGGCGTCTTTGTCGGTGCCATGTACGCCTTCTTAACGTCAAAGAAAAAAGAAAAGGTGCCGGTTGCTGTTGTGGACACACACACCGTATCCCCTTTTTCTGCTGAAAAAATCAAGTAATATTAAAAAGAGCTGCCTTTTATTCAGGCAGCTCTTTTTAATATGGGATTAACCGCTCCGGCCCGTCAACTTTGGATCAGCTGCAGGAATTGCTTGGTCCGTGCGTTTTTTGGATGATGGAACACTTCTTCCGGCTTGCCTTGCTCCAGGATGACGCCGCCATCCATAAATATCACCTTGTCCGCAACTTCGCGGGCAAACCGCATTTCGTGTGTCACAACGGCCATTGTCATGCCTTCTTCAGCAAGCTCCTTCATCACATTCAGCACGCCGCTTACAAGTTCCGGATCCAGTGCAGATGTCGGTTCGTCAAACAGCATCACTTCCGGCTCCATGGCAAGCGCCCTCGCAATCCCGGCGCGCTGCTGCTGGCCGCCGGAAAGGCTTGCTGGATACGCCTCTTTTTTATCAAGCAGGCCCACCTTTTCCAGCAGCATTTCCGCTTTTTTTGCTGCATCCTGGCGGTTTTCCTTTTTTACAATGACCGGCCCCTCAATCACGTTTTCGAGAACCGTTTTATGCGGGAAAAGATTGTACTGTTGGAAAACCATGCCGGATTTTTGCCGCAAAGCTGCGCGTTCTTTTTTACCGGGATGCTGGGAAAAGTCAACGGATACATCATCGATCTGTATCCTGCCTTGATTTGGAATTTCAAGGGCATTCATACAGCGGAGCAGCGTGGTTTTGCCGGAACCGGACGGGCCGATGATGACGATCACTTTCCCTTTTTCAATGGTTAAGTCAATGCCTTTCAGCACTTCAAGGCTGCCGAATTGTTTATGTAAATCCTCTATTCGGATCATACAGGTTCCTCCTTACTTGCTGATGTATTTATCAAAACGGCCTTCCAATTTTTGCTGGATCATCGAGAGAATCAGACAAATCACCCAGTACAGAAGAGCAGCTTCGACATACAGCAGCATATATTGATAGGTGGTGGAGGCAATTTCCTGTGCTTTACGGAACAGATCGGCCACCAAAATTAAGGAAGCAAGAGATGTATCTTTTACAAGGCTGATAAACGTATTGGAAAGCGGCGGCACCGATACGCGGACAGCCTGCGGGAGCACAATTCTTCTTAAAGCCTGCGCATAGTTCATCCCGATCGAATACGCTGCTTCCCATTGCCCCTTTGGAATCGATAAAATCGCTGCCCTGATCACTTCTGATGCATATGCGCCGACATTGAGCGAAAAGCCGATAATGGCGGCCGGAAAAGAACCAATGGTAACATGCACGGACGACAGCCCGTAAAAAATGATAAATAATTGCACAAGCAACGGGGTCCCGCGGATTGCTGAGACATAGATTCGGGCGATCCATTCCAGTATTTTAATGCCGGAAATCCGTGCCAGCGCCGTGGCGAGTGCCAGCACAAGACCGATACAGAAAGTGATGATCGTTAATGGAATCGTATAATGCAAAGCTCTCTCCAGCATCGGCAGAAGGGAACTTTGCACCAAATGCAGCTGGTCGCTGCTGATAAACGCAAGGTTATTGGGAAACATCTTCACCAAACCATTTCTTTGAAATTTTTGTTAACGTGCCGTCTTTTTTCATATCTTTCAAAGCATCATTTACTTTGTCTGTCAGTTTCCCTGAATGTTTCCTGTTTTTTGCAAGAAAAAAGTGCAGAGTATTGCAGTATATAAATTCGTTTATACCGCATAAAAATTCAATCTGAATTCTCGCTATTAAGGGCTTGACATGGAGCCTCTGCAGCCATGATTCTTTTGCCAAGCGGCCAGCTGTAACAGATTTGGCAAACCAAAACAGGTTATCATGGCTACCCCTCCATGTAAAGCCCCTCTGCATAACCATTTGCATAGGAATTTTGCACATCTCTGCACTTTAATTTTGCAATAAACAGTTTCCGGAACAAAAAAGCGGATTTGCTTGCCTCGTTTGCTGTAGCGGCAACTTTAATGGCAGCATTCGGTTTTTGTTTTTTGTAGTCCAGATAGGTCAGGGAATCATTGACGGTGGCATCCACACGGTTTGAAGTCAAAAGCTGGACCGCTTGGTAAAAACCTTCCACACTTACGATATTGGCGCCATTTTTCTTGGCAATAGTAGCAAAGTTGCTTGTAAGCGACTGGGCTGATTTTTTGCCTTTTAAATCAGCGAAGGACTTGATGTTCGTGTTGTCTTTGCGGACAAGGACAACGGCTTTTGAAATCGTATAGGGTGTTGATAAGTCATATTTTTTCTGGCGGTCTGCGCGGATCCCGACCTGGTTTGCGATCATATCAAACCGTTTGGAATTGAGCCCGGCAAACATGGCATCCCACTGGGTTTCTTTAAATTCGGCTTTTAATCCGAGCCGTTTTGCGACTTCTTTCGCCACATCGATATCATAGCCTGTTAATTTCCCGTTTTTATGGAAAGAAAATGGCGGGTACGTTCCTTCTGTTCCGATCAAAAGGACGCCTTTTGATTTGATCTGGCCGTATAAGTCATTGGATTTTGAAGCCTGCTGGTTGTCCGAATTTTTTCCGCATGCCGTTAAAGCAAACAGCAAGCTGAACACGGCCAGCCATTTGATGTATTTTCTCATGTTGCCAACTCCCTTTCATGATTTTTGCAGTCTATGCCTATGCTTTATCCAGCATTTTGTGTTGTAAACAAAGGGGTAAAAAATATCCAGAAAAAAGGCTTTGTATCGTAAAATGGGTTAGCGGCAGAAAGGGGGGGATAAAGCAGAACCGGCTTGAAAAAAAGCCGGCAGTTTTTCAAGATGTTTGAGCGGACGGTCAGCGGATATTGATGAGCAGATAAAGAAACCAGACGGCGTGATGCTGTTCGTCTTCCGCCGCTTTAAGAAACGCCTGCTCCATGGCAGGGTTATTTGCGGAACGCGCCAATTCCCTGTAAAAATCGACCGTATTTTGTTCGTCTTCCACGGCAAATTCAAGCCCTCCTTTGTAAGTGGAAGGGCAGGCTTCGCTGATTTGCGGCTGTGGCCTTCTGCCTGTGAGGTTCGTGTAAAACTGCGAAAATGTCTGGAAATGGCGGATCTCATCATCCCGGATTTCCATAATGATGTTCCGGGCTTCAGCCGACGGGGCTCTTCTTGCGATTTGCTCGTAGCAGGCGATGGCGCTGTATTCGCCATTTATTGCCCGGATCAGATGGGCGAGCCATACTGCCTGCTGGTTCCCGGCGTCAGGCTGTGTGTTTCTCAAACCGGCATGATTATCAAACGGATGGACAAACATTGGATTCCCTCCTCACTTTCAACCGGTATATCGTATGACGGGCAAAAGCGGATCGTTACGATTTTTTCTCATCCATCCGGCGGACAATGTTTAAAAATTTTCCCGAAATGTTTTATAATAGAAATGTCTATGCCAGATTTCCGTCATATTTTTTAAGAAAAGGAGTAAAGAAATGGAAAAAGTACTTGTTTTCGGCCATAAAAACCCGGATACGGATGCGATTTGTTCAGCGATTGCGTATGCAGAGTTAAAAACAAAATTAGGTGTTGATGCGGAGGCGGTCCGGTTAGGAGAATTGAGCAATGAAACGAAATTCGTATTGGAAACATTCCACAGGGAAGCCCCGCGCCTTGTCCAAACGGTTGCAAACGAAGTGGAAAATGTCATTCTCGTAGACCATAATGAACGCCAGCAAAGCGCGGACGACATTGGCAGCGTGCGTATCCTTGAAGTCATTGACCACCATCGCATCGCCAATTTTGAAACGAGCGACCCGCTCTATTACCGTGCGGAACCGGTCGGCTGCACAGCAACCATTCTAAAGAAACTTTACAAAGAGAACGATGTGGAAATCAGCAAAGAAACAGCCGGATTAATGCTTTCTGCGATCATCTCCGACTCGCTTTTGTTCAAATCCCCGACTTGCACGGAAGAAGATGTGAAGGCAGCGAAAGAACTGGCTGAAATTGCCGGTGTGGATGCAGATACATACGGCCTTGAAATGCTGAGAGCCGGCGCGGATTTAAGTGACAAAACGGTGGAACAGCTGATTACCCTTGACTCCAAAGAATTTGATATGGCCGGCCATAAAGTGATGATCGCCCAGGTAAATGCCGTTGATACAAATGACGTGCTCGTGAAACAGGCGGAGATTGAACAGGCGATCCAGGCGCAGATTGCAGACAGAGGGCTTGATTTGTTCCTGTTTGTTGTAACAGATATTTTAACAAACGATTCCGCCGCGCTTGCACTCGGCAAATCGGCGGATATTGTGGAAAAAGCCTTTCATGTCAAGCTGGAAAACCACACGGCCACTTTAAAAGGCGTTGTATCGCGGAAAAAACAAATTGTTCCGGTCTTAACCAAAGCCTTTCAGGGCTGAAAAAAAGCCGGTGCCGGCACATGGCACCGGCTTTTTTTCACCCGGAGGAAAGGAACGGGGCTTTCAGATCCCCGTATGTTCCTGGGGATTATGCTGTATTTTTAAATTCTTGCTTGCGGAATACCTGCTGTTTCCGAATATGGTACCGGTTTTTTCAACCCATGGGAAAGGAACTGGATTTTAACGGCTTTCCGAAAGAAGTCTCCCATCCTCAAGGAATGTGAAGGTGCGAATCGCACCAATGAGTAGGTGGGAGATGAATTTCGGTTGGCTTTAGCCAAAGTTATTTTTCCAATCCTTTTCTCAACAATTCTAAGATTGCGGCTGTTCTAGTTGGAATCCCATTTTCTTTTTTTTCGTTGGCTAGTAAAAGCAACGATAAGTCGAGAAGCCCCCACTTCAATCAAACCGTAAGGTTGATAAGTGGAGGGTAGTTCACAATACCCGTTTGTATGGATATTGTGCCGTGTATTTCAAATTTCCATGGACCAGATTTTTTACCACCCGGGATCGGAACAGGGCTTTCGGATATCCGTATGTTCCGTATAAGGAAGCGGACTGTTTTACAGCTTCGGGAACAGGCCGTGGATGCCGCTTGCGATCATTTGAACCGCCATGACGGCAAGAATCAGCCCCATCAGCCTCGTTATAATGTTAAGGCCGCTTTGCCCGAGTTTGGAAATAATCGAAGATGAATAATAAAACAATACAAAGGTTAAAGCAAGCACAATCGTATAGCCGACTAAAACACTTGCCAAATTTGGCAGGGAATGGGAAGACGTTTGCGCCATGACGGTTGCGATCGTCCCGGGCCCGGCCAGGATCGGAAGGGCAAGCGGTGTAACGGAAATGTCATCTCGCGCTTCGACTTCTTTCCGCTCATTCGGATGCGGGCTTTGCGATCTTGCATTTTTAGCGTGCAGCAGGCTGTAGGCAATCCCGAAGATTAATATCCCCCCTGCAACGCGAAACGCATGAATCGTAATTCCGAAGACCTCGAACAATAATTTTCCAATCAAAAGAAAAACCGTTAATATGATAAAAGAAACAATGACCGCTTTGCGGGCGGTTTTCCGTTTATCCTTTAAGGAATATCCGCCAGTTAATGAAATGAAGATCGGAATATTCCCGATCGGATTCATCACTGCAAAAAAACCGAGCGTAAGTTTTATGATTTCGCCGAACAATTTCCACCCCCCTTTCCGTTTACTTTCTATAGCATTACCCTGTTGGCGGAAAATGTAACAAGGGCCAACGGTTTTTAGATCGGATCCCGCGTTTGAACGGGCGCCTTTACAGAAGCGGATGTCTTTAATATAATGTTCATATCGTTTTGATGTATGCAAGAAAGAGCGCAGTGTTTCACCCGGAAAGCGGGGGAGGATACCTGCGTTTTTGTTGTGACCATCATTTTTACATTTGCATGATGGCGCTTTTTACAATGGGCAACAAGCAGCAATACTTATTTGTTTTTTATATAGATTGTTTGTTTTTTGGGAGGTGAATTATGGATACGGCCGAATTGAAAAAAGAAATCATTGCCTTCAGCAAAAAGATCGGGATCGATAAAATCGGTTTTGCCTCTCCGGATCCGTTTACGGAGCTGAAGCAGCGCCTTATCCGCCAGCAGGAACTCGGCTACCAGTCCGGTTTTGAGGAAAAAGATATTGAAAAAAGGGTGAATCCTTCTTTGATTTTTGATTCGCCCCAGTCGATTATTGCCGTTGCGCTCGCCTATCCGTCAAAAATCAAAGATCCGCCGAAAGGGAAAAAAGGCGCACGCCGTGGGATCTTTTGCCGGGCTTCATGGGGGGAGGACTATCACACCATTTTAAGGGACAAGCTTTCGAAACTGGAAGATTTTCTTAAAGAAAAAGTGGAAGGAGCCCGCTGCAAATCAATGGTCGATACAGGGGAACTCTCCGACCGGGCGGTAGCCGAGAGGGCCGGCATAGGCTGGAGCGGAAAAAATTGTTCGATCATCACACCGGAATTTGGTTCCTATGTGTACTTAGGCGAAATGATTACCAATATTCCGTTTGAACCGGATACGCCTGTCGAGGACCAGTGCGGGGACTGCCGGAAATGCCTGGACGTCTGCCCGACCGGCGCGCTTGTTTCTGCCGGGCAGCTCAATGCGAAACGGTGCATCAGCTTTTTAACGCAGACAAAAGATTACCTGCCGGATGAGTTTAAAGGGAAGATCGGCAACCGCGTGTACGGTTGTGATTCGTGCCAGACCATCTGTCCGAAAAACAAAGGGATGGATTTTCATTTTCATGAGGAAATGGAGCCGGAACCGGAAACGACCAAACCTCTTCTGGAACCGATTCTCCGCCTCAGCAACCGCGCGTTTAAAGAACGGTTCGGTCATATGGCAGGATCGTGGCGCGGGAAAAAGCCGATCCAGCGAAATGCGATAATCGCGCTCGCCCATTTTAAGGAAGAAAGCGCGGTACCGGAACTGATCCGGATTTTGCAGGAAGATCCGCGCCCGGTTATTCGCGGGACGGCTGGCTGGGCGCTTGGGAAAATCGGCGGGGAAGAAGCAAAAGCGGCACTTCTTTCCGCACGCGAACAGGAAGAAGATCCGGATGCCCGCAATGAAATCGAAAAAGGCCTTGCCTTTTTCGAATAGCCCATGCCGCAGTGAACGCGGCACCAGCAGGAGAATAAAAACCAGCCGGCGCATATTTTTAGGATAGACAGTGATGCTGTTTCTTTTGGTGGATGCGGGTGAAAATCCGTTGCTGCGTTAAGAAAGCCCGGGGACCGTTCCTTCGGCTGCCGCTTTTTATGTGCCAAAAGCAGAGCCAACGCAAATTTTCAGCAAAACAAAAGAGCCATTGCGCTTTCACACTGATTTCCCCCGTTTTTTCATCATATAGTGATGAAGAGAGGGGGTTTTCTGATTGAAAGAACAAATCCAGGCACATCTTGAAAACAGGCTTGCCCACTTTACCGGGCGTGGAACAGAGCGGGAATTTGAAGACATTGAACGAAAAAAGACGGGGCTTTCAAATCGGGATGCCCGGATTGTAAAGGTGAAAGCGGAAGCAAAAGTAACCCGGGCTGACCAGGAGGGAAGCCACAACTTTCTTTATTATACGGTGCACATACAATATATGATCAAACAAAAAGCGGCTTTTTACATCGAAGAAGCAGTGGAGGAAAGAAAAGCATCTTTTTATGATGGAAGGCTTTATGAAGATGAAGAACTTGTGCCGGATATTCCGGAATGGCGCGGCCCTCAGCCGGATGATAAAGAGCAGAAAGCTGTTTCATCCGGCGGCGAACGGATCGCATATGTGTATGACCGCATGAAAGCTGTCCAGTATGCGGAAAAGTGGTGGAACCGTTTTAATCCGGCTTACAAATCGTTCACGGATGACTGCACGAACTTTATCTCGCAATGCCTTCACGCCGGCGGGGCACCGATGCGCGGATACCCGGACAGGGCAAAGGGCTGGTGGATGATGCACAATAATTGGAGTTACAGCTGGACGGTTGCGCACTCGTTTAAGACATACCTGCAGTATTCTAAAACCGGTTTGCGCGCAAAGGAAGTTTCGTCCCCGCAGGAGCTGAAGTACGGCGACGTTATTTGTATCGATTTCCAGGGGGACGGCCGGTTTGACCATACGCTCATTGTCACGGGCTATGATTATTACGGCATGCCGCTTGTGAATGCCCATACGACCAATAGCCGCAAACGGTACTGGACATATGAAGACTCTTCCGCCTATACGCCGAATATCCGGTACAAGTTTTTTACCATTGAAGATGACAGTTGAGAAACGTGTTATAATAAGTCCCGAGGTGACAAATGTTGAGCTTGCATGTTGTATTGTACCAGCCGGAAATTCCCGCCAACACAGGCAATATTGCACGCACTTGCGCGGGGACCGGGACAACGCTCCATCTGATCCGCCCGCTCGGCTTTTCAACGGATGATAAAATGCTGAAAAGAGCCGGGCTGGATTATTGGAAGCATGTGAATATTGTCTATTATGATTCACTGGAAGAATTTTTTGAAAAAAATGCGGACGGCGAGATTTACTACATTGAGACGTTTGGCGAAAAGCCGTTTACGGATTTCGACTTCAGCGATCCGGACAAAAATTTATATTTCATGTTCGGCCGGGAAACCTCGGGGCTGCCGAATGACTTGATTGAAAAAAATAAGGACCGCTGCCTGCGTATCCCGATGACAGACAAAGTGCGGTCGCTTAACCTTTCCAATACTGCCGCCATCCTTGTGTATGAAGCATTGCGGCAGCAGCATTATCCGGGATTAAAATGACAAAGGGCCGGGCTGGTTTATCTCCCGGCCTTTCGTTTGCGGAAAAGCTCCAATGCCGAAAATGGTTCGGGAACATCCGGCCTTTTGCCCATGGAAGATGCCCGATACAAAAAAATCTTTCGAACGTTAAGCTTGCATTTAATACTCCGGTTCTTGCTCGCGAAAGTTTTCCCCTTTTTCTTCGTATCCGGCCGTAAAAATGGCAGACAGGAATGAAATCGCTACCAATATAATAAGGAACGTTTTCAATTGGACATCCCCCCTGTTTTTCCTTCTTTGAACCCCATTATAGCCCATTTCACTGAAAGATGCACCTATTTTCAATTTTTGAACGTATCGGTTTCATCAGGATCCACCGGCTCTAAACCAAGTTTTCCCATCTCTGTCTTTCGCCGCCATCCGATGTCCTCCCGCTCCGAATGAGGTTGTCTCTTTTTATCATGTTCCCTCGCTTGGGGGCATAGATTATATAAACGTCTCTTCAACAAGACTAAGGGGAGGTACGAAATGGATATTCTGAGGAAACTCACAAACTACCGTGAAGAAGAGGAAAAACTGAGATGGGAAGGAACGTTCAGGGATTATCTTGACTTGCTGAAAGAAAAGCCATGGGTTGCACAATCCGCTCATTCCCGAGTTTACAATATGATTAAGGATGCCGGTGTGGAGGAAGTAGACGGAGTAAAAAAATACCGTTTTTTCAGCCATCAATTATTCGGTTTGGAAGAGGCGCTTGAAAAATTGGTGGAAGAATATTTCCACCCGGCTGCGAAAAGGCTGGATGTCAGAAAACGGATTTTATTATTGATGGGGCCTGTAAGCGGCGGGAAATCCACGCTTGTGACGATGTTAAAACGGGGCCTTGAAGCGTATTCGCGGACTGAACAGGGCGCTGTTTTTGCCATCAAAGGCTGCCCGATGCATGAAGATCCGCTCCACTTGATTCCGCAACATTTGCGGGCGGATTTTTACGGGGAATACGGCATCCGGATTGAAGGCAATTTGTCCCCTTTGAATATGCTGCGGCTAGAGGAAGAGTATGGCGGAAGGATTGAAGACGTGCTCGTGGAAAGGGTCTTTTTTTCCGAAGACAAGCGCACGGGGATCGGCACATTCAGCCCGTCGGATCCGAAATCGCAGGATATCGCGGATCTGACCGGCAGCATTGATTTTTCGACCATTGCTGAGTACGGTTCCGAATCGGATCCGCGCGCTTACCGCTTCGACGGCGAACTGAACAAGGCCAACCGCGGCATTATGGAATTTCAGGAAATGCTCAAATGCGATGAGAAATTTCTCTGGCACTTGTTGTCGCTGACGCAGGAAGGAAATTTCAAAGCAGGCCGGTTTGCGCTGATTTCTGCCGATGAATTGATCATTGCGCACACGAATGAGACTGAATACCGCTCTTTTATTGCCAATAAGAAAAACGAAGCTCTGCACTCGCGGATTATTGTCATGCCGGTTCCGTATAACTTGCGGGTAACCGAGGAAGAGAAAATTTATGAAAAAATGATCCGGGAAAGCGACGTGGCGGATATTCATATTGCTCCGCATACGCTGAAAGTTGCGGCCATGTTCACTATTTTAACAAGGCTGCGCGAACCGAAGCGGGCGGATATCGATTTGCTCAAGAAAATGCGCTTGTATGACGGGATGGCAGTAGAGGGGTACAATTCACAGGATGTAAAGGAACTGAAAAATGAATATCAGGATGAAGGCATGTTCGGGATTGATCCGCGCTATGTCATCAACCGTATTTCCTCTACGATCATCAAAAAAGAAATGAAATCCATCAATACCCTCGATGTGCTTCTGTCTTTGAAGGAAGGGCTTGACCAGCATCCGTCGATTACCCCGGAATTGAAAGAGAAGTATTTGAATTTCATTTCTTTAGCGCGGAAAGAATACGATGAAATTGCCAAAAAAGAAGTGCAGAAAGCATTTGTATATTCGTATGAAGAGTCGGCGAAAACGCTGATGGACAATTATCTCGACAATGTAGAAGCATTCTGCAACAAAGTGAAGCTGCATGATCCTTTGACAGGAGAAGAAATTAACCCGGATGAAAAACTGATGCGGTCGATCGAAGAACAGATCGGCATTTCGGAAAATGCAAAGAAAGCGTTCCGGGAGGAAATTCTCATCCGCATTTCGGCTTATGCGAGGAAAGGGAAACGGTTTGATTATAATTCACACGACCGTCTCCGTGAAGCGATCCAGAAAAAATTGTTTGCGGATTTAAAAGACGTTGTCAAGATTACAACATCTACAAAAACGCCGGATGAACAACAGTTGAAGAAAATCAATGAAGTGGTGGCACGTTTAATTGATGATTACGGCTATAACTCCACATCGGCCAATGAACTGCTGCGCTATGTCGGGAGCTTGCTGAACCGGTAATCCGGCAGCCGGGCGATATCAGCCCGGTTTTTTCTTACCCGGTAGTGGCCTGTTTTTCAAAGAAAAATGTCAAATATTCTGCTTTATTGCATAAGATGATGTAATCTTAAATGTTATAATCCAATCTGGTTTTTAAACGCCAAAATAGCATATGAATTGATTTCCGGTATGGTGACGGCGCAAGCATTTTCAAAAAAGGGAGGATGAGCATGGATAAACAGGATCAGAAGCATTTTGTTCTTTCACAGGAAGACTGGTCGCTCCACCGCAAAGGGCATGATGACCAGGTCCGCCATCAGGAAAAGGTCCAGGAAGCCATCCGCAACAATCTGCCCGACTTAATTACAGAAGAAAGCATTATCATGTCAGACGGCCGGGATGTTGTCAAAATACCGATTCGGTCATTGGACGAATATAAAATCCGCTATAATTATGATAAAAATAAACATGTCGGCCAGGGGCAGGGCGATTCCAAAGTCGGGGATATCATTGCACGCGACGGTTCCCCGCAGGAAGGCCCGGGCAAAGGCCAGGGAGCAGGCGACCAGCCGGGAGAAGACTATTATGAAGCGGAAGTATCTCTGATGGAGATCGAGGAAGCATTGTTCAGCCAATTGGAACTGCCGAATCTTCAAAGGAAAGAGCGGGATGAGAACACAGTTGAAGCGATTGAATTTAACGATATCCGAAAGACGGGGCTGATGGGCAATATCGATAAAAAACGGACGATGATGTCGGCGTTTAAAAGAAATGCGATGAATGGCAAACCGGCCTTTCACCCGATCGTGCCGGAAGATCTCAAATTCCGCACATGGAATGAAGTGGAAAAACCGGAATCAAAAGCGGTTGTCCTTGCGATGATGGATACAAGTGGAAGTATGGGGATATGGGAAAAGTATATGGCGCGCAGCTTTTTCTTCTGGATGACGCGTTTTTTGCGGACGAAATACGAGACCGTGGAAATTGAATTTATCGCCCACCATACAGAGGCAAAAGTCGTATCGGAGGAAGATTTCTTTTCAAAAGGGGAGTCCGGCGGCACCATCTGTTCATCGGCTTACCGGAAAGCACTCAGCCTGATCAATGAAAAATATGACCCGTACCGCTTTAATATTTATCCTTTCCATTTCTCGGACGGCGACAACCTGACATCAGACAATGCGCGCTGCGTGAAACTTGTCCAGGAAATCATGAAAGTCTCGAATATGTTCTACTACGGGGAAGTGAACCAGTACAACCGCCACAGCACGCTCATGTCGGCCTATAAAAATATTAAAGATGAAAAATTTAAATATTACGTGCTGAAGCAAAAAGCGGATGTATTCCATGCGATGAAAAGCTTTTTTTCAAAGGAAGCGGACAAAGCTTTGGCATAAGAAAAAAGGGGCTGCACAACGGCTGGTGCGGGCCCCTTTTTTTGCGGGTGCTGAAACATGGATGATTCGCCTGAGTCGGTATGCGCCGTGCGCTGTGAGCTCATAAGTTTTCTACCCATATCTTATATTTAAGGATGCCATCTTCCCGAAATTCTTCTGTATGAACAAGGTATGTTACATCCGGTAATCCACATAGAGCGTAGGAAAGGACACTTGCAACTTTCAAATCAGGCGTAATGAATCCTCTTCCTTCCCCCATATCACTAACACTAGAGAATCCTACTTCCTCAGCTTCCCAAAATGTATCATAAATTCTGTCATCTATTGTCCATTCCATAGGGATATCTCCTTTCCTTCATGCTATGGCCGTTAAAAATGCTCTTCTCTTAAAATGGAATAGATTTTGATATCCCAATGTTTTCCTTTTCTATAAACGGCTTTGCGCAAAGTGCCTTCATAGGTCATGCCGGATTTTTCCATGACGCGGGCGGAAGCAATATTTTCTGCAAAACAGCGGGCCTGGATGCGGATCAGATACATGCGTTCAAAACCGAAGGCGATTAGCTTTTTAGCGGCTTCTGTCATGATGCCTTTTCCCCAGTACTCAGGAGAAAGGGCATAGCCAATCTCGGCTGTTCCTTCTTCCGGCTTCCACCATACAAAATCGACCGTCCCGATCAGTTTCCGTGTCTTTTTGTCTTCAATTCCCCAGGGGGCAATCCTGTGTTCGCGGTACTGGCCGATCACAAAATTAATGAAATTTTTCGAATCGCGGACAGACCGGTGTGCATCCCATGTCACGTATTTTGATACTTCACTTCTTGATGCATAGGAAAATAAATCGAGCACGTCATCCCGCTTCAGCTTTCTTAAAACAAGCCGGTCCGTTTCAAGCAGCGGCAAGTTCCGGTATATGTCTTCGATTCTCACGTCTATCCCCCGCAGTTCTGATTGGTTTATTAAAAATGTATCATAAAATGGAAATTCTTCAATTGTTTATGTAAATTTCTTTCGTATAAAAAAAGAGCACGCTGAACGCTGCTCTTTTTTTAACCCCGTTTTACCAAAAAAGGCTTACAATATGATAAATCGCACCGGACAAAACGGCTGAAATTGGAAGGGTAATGACCCAAGTGATCACCATTCTTTTTGCAGTATCCCACTTGACCCCTTTAATCCGGTGGGCCGAACCAACCCCGAGAATGGAGGAAGAAATGACATGGGTGGTGCTGACCGGCAAGTGGATAAATGTCGCGCCAAAAATGATGAAAGCTGAACTCAGGTCGGCTGCAACCCCGTTAATCGGCCGGATCTTCATAATATTGCCGCCAACCGTTTTAATGATCCGCCAGCCGCCCATCGCAGTGCCAAGCCCCATTGCCGCCGCACAACCGACCTGGACCCAGAACGGAATATGGTTATCAGCGATATAATGGTTGGCAATCAAAGCCATTGTGATAATCCCCATCGATTTCTGGGCATCGTTTGTCCCATGGGAGAAAGACTGGAGGGCGGCGGTGAAAATTTGAATCAGCCGGAAGTGCCGGTTTGTTTTTGCAAGATTAAAATTCTGGAATGCAACTTTAAAAATGCTGTAAACCGTAAAACCGATCGTAAAAGCGAGGATCGGGGATAAAAGTAAGGCTTCGATAATGCTGATAAAACCACGGTATTCGATCACATGAAATCCTGACGAGGCGATCGCCGCGCCGGCAATGGATCCGATAATCGCATGGGAAGAACTGCTTGGAATGCCGAAATACCATGTAATCAAATTCCAAATAATCGCTGAAATCAATGAGGACAAAATGACAATCTGCCCGTTAGCAAGGGTGAACGGATTCACGATACTTTCCGTAATCGTCTCGGCAACACCGGTAAAAGAAATGGCACCGAGAAAATTCATAAGCGCGGCCATTATAATCGCATGCCGGGGTTTTAATGCTTTTGTCGAAACGGCCGTTGCAATCGCGTTCGCCGTGTCATGGAATCCATTGATGAAATCGAATCCAAATGCAAAAATCACAATTAAGACAGTTAATACTAAAACGCTATCCATTCAGCAGACTCCTCACGCATTTTTCATGATAATCGTCTCTAAAATGTTTGCCACCGTCTGGCAGTAGTCGGCCACATCTTCCATCTTTTCATACAAATCCTTATATTTGATCAGGCGGATCGGATCTTTTTCGTTTTGAAAGAGGTGGATTAATGATTTTCTTAAAATTTCGTCACAATGGAATTCAAATTCTTTAATTTTAATGGCATGCGGGCGAATCTTGTCGAGTTTTTTCGAAAAAAGGATGTCGATTGCTTTTTCAATTTCTTCGGTACAGCGGCGGATCATTTCAACGAATTCGACCATAAAATCGTCTGCCTGGTAAATATTGTACAGTTCAAACAATCCGGAAACTTCTTCAATGCCGTCCAACACGTCATCGAGGCTGTTCGTCAGTGACAAAAGGTCTTCCCGTTCAATGGGGGTGATAAAGGCATCGTTCAGTTCCAGAATCATGTCATGGACGTAAGTATCCCCTGTCGTTTCATACTCTTTCATTTTTTCAGTAAAAATTTTTAAATCGTCTTTATTATGGATTTTATAGTCGGCAAAGTAATTGGTGGCTTCCCGGAGGTTGGTCGAAATATGGCCAAACAGCACTGTAAACTTGTCTTTCTTGTTTTTAAATACCATGTAAGAGCCCCCTCATATCCTTTTCATTATCAAACGTCTTTATTTTATCTGATTTCATGCGAAGATAAAAGAAGAATGTCGAAAATAAAATTTTGTATCCGGTTCCAATTTTCGACTTTCATCAAAAATCCGGAACAGGGTGCTTTTATTGGAGGAAAGTCCGGCCATGAGGCTTCAGCTTTTCCGGAAAAAATCCCATCCTTTTGGGGTGCAGGCCATGGTCACATTTACCATACTTTTTTCCTGTTTTCCTATGCTATGCTGTACTTAAATATTGCGCCGGCGATTTGGCTTACATATGGATTTTTTCAAAAAGGGTGGGACTGCTGTGAAGATCGTTTATGCTGCTACGGAAGAACAGATGGATAAGATCGCGGAACTGGTCCGCCATATGTTTACGGAAGTATTTCCTGATTACTTTACGGATGAGGAGATCATCGCATTCCAGCGCGACAGGGTGCTTGCCCTGTCGGATGACCCAACAGAACAAATCGGCACTTTAAAAGCAGGGTATCAGATGATTGCCAGCCTGCAGACAATCATTTCTATTTTGGAAACGGAAGAGCATAAGCGGGACGAGCATTACGCCGGCCTGTTTGAATTTAATAAATTTACGCTTGAACAGTTTGGCTTGCACTTTCCTTTTTCGTTTTCCCATTTTCAGAAGAAGCATACGGATACGTTTAGCATGTTTAAAAAAGCAGCCAATCGCCTGCTTGTGTAAGAAATAATGCCCGGAAAACCGGGCATTATTTTTTTGGGGATTTTTACTTCGCAAGCACGCAGCATTATTTTTTGACATGCGCTTTAAACCATTGGCGGAACTCCTGTTTTGAATGCTCTCCGACAATGCGTGCGGCTTCTTTGCCGTTTTTGTAATGGACGATCGTCGGTGTCGCTTTGATTTTGTAGTCATCCCAGCCGCTTTCAAATTCAGTCAGGTTAAATTCCTTCAAATCGATGCCCATATCTTTCGCGAGCGGTGATACAACAGGCGTAGTCCGTTTGCAATGCGGGCAGGTCGGCATGAAATAATAAACGGTGAACGTTTTGCCGGATTTTAAATCATGATTCAATTCTTTTGGCAAAATAATATTCTGGTAAAGGGGGTCATCCAGCTGGTCGCGCGTTTCCGCCGATAATTTGCCCACACTTTTTGCAGGTGCATACGGGTTGTTTTTCGCCTGCCTGGATTGCTTGTACTTTGTGATTCCGGCAATCCCGCCAAAAACAATGAGAACAATGGCCAAAAAAAGGATGATTTTTTTCATTATAATCCTCCAGTTGTGTTTAATGGGAAGCGCGAGCCTGCTTCCAAACGATGAGACTTGAAATAAAAATCAGCACAAACGCTGTGAGAGCCAAAAAGGGGATGGTGATAAAGCCGAACCAGTTGATGTATTCCGCCGTACAGGGGATGCGGCCGCATGCAGGAAGCCTGTCCGAAAAAAAGGCAAGTTTTTGCAGACAGTAATGGTAAAGTGACACACACATGCCGATTCCGGACAAAACAGCGGTATAAAGCGACATGCGGTAATCTTTCCTGGCAACGGCAATCCCGATCAAGACCGTCATCGGATACATGAGAATGCGCTGGTACCAGCACAGTTCACACGGTTCATACCCTTTAATTTCTGAAAAATAAAGACTGCCGAGCGTGGCAACCACCGAAACCGCCCAGGCAAAAAACCAAACCTCTTCCCTCCGTCCTCTACTCAACCCCTTACCTCCTCGTATAATAAGTTTAAATCCAAAGTGGATGTCAATTTCCAGTTCATTCTGCTGCTCATTGACAAGTGAATATAAGATTTTGTATTCCGGGCGAGCCCGGAATACAAGTTCGGACTTGGACGCTTCGCGATGTTCCCGGATAATGGTCTTAGGATCGTTTGGGTCAATGCTTCCCCTCCTTGTAGCCTGACTACTCGAAAAGTCTGCATCCCCAGGTTCTTGCTTGAACGTCTAACCCGTAGGCCGTTCCTCCGGATCTCCGTGCTGGAAATGAGCAGTTCCAGGCAGCCCACGGCCCGGATGAGTTCTCATACGCGAGGCTGACAGATCGGCAAGCCATCTGGGGATATCCCGAAGCGTCCGATTCCATCGATCCCAATACAGAGAGGAGGAAATCATATGCCCTTATTTGTCGGTATTGACGTGAGCTCCAAAAACCTCGATGCCTGCCTGATGGATGGAATGGGGGAAACGTTAGCCACCCAAACGGTGACAAACAATCTTCCCGGTGCCTCTGAGTTAAGAGACACCATCCTCCAACATGCGGAGGCGGATGACACCATCCAGATCGCCATGGAGGCCACATCTGTGTATAGTTGGCACCCGGCAATGTTTTTCCATGAAGATCCCGAGCTGAAACAGCGTCGTACAAAGGTGTTTACCCTGAATCCGAAGCTGGTGAGAAATTTCAAAAAGGCTTATGCCGAGATGGACAAGACCGATCCCAAAGATGCCTGGGTAATTGCGGACCGCTTGCGTTTCGGGAGATTGCCGAAATCCGTGATTCAGTCAGAACAATACCTTGCCCTTCAACGGTTAACACGGATGCGCTATCACCTGATTCAAAGTTTAACCCGGGAACAACAGGTATTTTTGAATCATCTGTTTTTCAAATTCAGTGCCTTTAACCTTGAAGTGGATACATCGGTCTTCGGCCATGCCATAACGGAAT
This sequence comes from Weizmannia sp. FSL W8-0676, assembly GCF_038593015.1. Classification (NCBI taxonomy): domain Bacteria; kingdom Bacillati; phylum Bacillota; class Bacilli; order Caryophanales; family Bacillaceae; genus Heyndrickxia; species Weizmannia sp. FSL W8-0676. The sequence goes on along the minus strand of NZ_CP151954.1, from coordinate 2,393,424 downwards.
TTTTGCTTGAGGCCTATAGCCTCGATGAAATTGCCCAAATGCCTCTGGAGGACTTAGCGATGTATCTCCAGACCAAAGGCCATGGCCGCTTTAGCGATCCCGAGGATTTGGCCGCATCCATCCAAAAAGCTGCCCGGTCCTCTTACCGGCTTTCTAAATGTGTGGAGGATTCGATTGACTTGGTCCTGGGCAGTTCTATTGAGATCATCCGGCATCTTAAACGCCAAATCAAGGATTTGGATAAGGCGATTGCCCGCGTTCTTGATGGAATCCCGAATACCCTCCAGACCATTCCGGGAATAGGCCCGGTGAGCTGTGCTGGGATTCTCGCTGAAATCGGCGACATTGAGCGCTTTGACGACCAAGCCGCGATCGCAAAATTTGCCGGATTGTTCTGGCCCCGCCACCAATCGGGTGATTTTGAGGCTGATGACAAAATGCTTGCGCGTACAGGCAATCGTTATCTCCGGTATTACCTGGTTGAGGCTGCCAATCTGGTCCGGCGACACGAACCTGAGTACCGCGCCTTTTACCAAAAGAAATATCGTGAGGTGCATAAGCACTCACACAAACGCGCCCTCGTCTTAACGGCAAGAAAACTGGTGCGCCTGATCGATGCGCTGCTCCGCAACGATCAAATTTATGCGCCGAAAAAGAAGGTGACGCGATGAGGTAACCAGGTAACCATCATCGATAGCCTGAACTTGAAAACTTCCAGATTATTCCAATTATCTGGAGGCTTAGTTCAGTATTGCCATTTTTATGACATAGAGCCAACAAAATTTCCAATTCACTTGTTTTTAACCCTTGACATCACACCGTAGGACTTTTCATCAATCCCTTCCTTGTAAATTATAGTATCCAACCCAAAAAATGAAAAGCGGAGGCGACTGTTTAGCCCCGGCCGGCGAATGTTTCGGCCGGAATGAAGCCCCTACTTCATGACGGACGGATTATTCGACCCTAGGGGCTAGGAGCCACAGCTGGACAAAGAAAAGCGGAGGGCGTTTGCCCGTGGACGGTGCAATCACTTGTCGAATCAGCCCGGCAAGTTTACAATAAATGATGTCTATCGTTCTGACTTTTTGCATGATTATGCATTCAAGGGAGGGCCTCAAATGAAAATTGTTTGTTTCGGGGATAGTATTACAAGAGGTGTAACTTGTATAAAAGGAAGGCTCCGGATTTTAAAAGACAATTATCCCGCAGTGCTTCAGCAGTATTTTGGCGACAGCAGCACAGAGATTGTCAATAAAGGGGTGTTCAATGATAATTCCGACCTGCTTGTCCAGCGTGTCGGCAAAGATGTGATCGGCGAGCATCCCGATGCCGTGCTGATCTGTATTGGCGGCAATGACTGCAATTTTAAATGGAACGAAGTAGCAGAAAAACCGGATGATACGCATGTCCCGGTTGTGCCCCTTGAGCGATATGCGGACAATATTAGGCATTTAGTCAAAAATGTAAAAGAACAGGGCATTACGCCCGTTTTGCTAACGCTGCCGCCGCTTGACCCGAAACGCTACTACCAGTCCATCAGTGCACGTTTCGGGAAAAACATCGGCCATTGGATCGGATTGTCGGGCGGCATTGAACACTGGCACGGCCAATATAACAGGTGCCTGAAAAAACTCATCAAACAGTTGAACGTGCCGGCCATTGATGTTCGGACAGCGATCAAAAAAGCCGGTGACCTGAAGGGCCTCATCAGTGATGATGGCATCCATTTAACAGCAGAAGGTTATAAAGTAATGGCGAAAAAAATTTATACGGACTTAACTGCACAATTTGCCGGGCAAAAAGCCGGGAGCGGAATTTAAGAAATACAAGCAGGCAGGAGGGGTTCCTGGCCGGCCGTTCCAGAGCGTCACAGATGCTGCCCACCCCTTGCACAAAACAAACCAACCATATTTGCGATCAAAAAGGCCGGTACCGGCCTTTTTGTATTTCTGTTAAAAATCATCCCGGTTTAAATAAATTTTTACTGTTTTGTAATATAAAATTTGTATAATAGGGACCGCAGGGTTTCCTGTATGAATATTGATTCATTTTCCCGTGCAGGGGGTATAGAAAACGAAAGGCGTCGACATCGCAATACTTGCTGTACAACAGGAACGGAGGATGGCAGATATCAGCAGCAAAAAGGAATTCGTATTTTGACAATGCAAAATTTATTCTGATTTATCTTGTCGTTCTCGGGCACCTGATCAGCCCGTTTAAAGCCGAAGACAATTTCCTCTTTACGCTGTATACCGTCATTTTCCTGTTTCATATGCCGGCATTTATTCTTATTTCAGGCTATTTTTCAAAAGCATACCGAAAAAAAGGCCATATTTCAAAATCTTTTAAAAAGATTTTGGTTCCGTATTTCATTTTTCAATGTATTTATTCTGTTTATTATTATTATACAGGCGAAGAATCGCATCTGACAGTAAACTTTCTGAAACCGCACTGGACATTATGGTTTTTGCTGAGTTTGTTTTTTTGGAACCTTCTGCTCCATTTGTTTGCCCGCTTCCACTTTTTCGGCCTCGCGGCTGCGGCGGCGCTTGGCATTGGGATTGGCTACTGGGATGAGGACGGAAGCTTTCTGAGCCTTTCCCGCACATTCGTATTTTTTCCGTATTTTTTGCTCGGCTTTTTGCTGGAAGGAAGGCATTTGCAAAAAATCCGCAATATTCCTTACGCGCCGGCAGCTGGCATTTTGATTCTGTGTGCCATCACGCTTGCAACCGGCCAGTTTTTCCCGAAAGATGCCGTGCCGTGGCTCCTTGGCGATACTTCTTACGCAGGCATGGGGATGGAATACTGGTTTAGCGGGCTGATCCGGCTGGCCCAATATGCTGTCACGCTGCTTGTTATTCTCGGGTTCTTCCTGTTAATCCCGAGCAAAGGGTACAAGTGGACAAAAATCGGCGAGCGCACGCTTTATGTGTATTTGCTGCACGGTTTTATCATAAAGACAATAGAGACAGCCGCTTCCCCCAATGTGCTTGACTGGCTGGCGGACAATTACCTGCTGCTGATTGTCTTTTCACTTGGCATCTGTTTATTTCTTGGCAGTTATTATATCCGGAAATTTACAAGGCCAATTATTGAGCTCCGGTTGTAGAAAAATAAAACATCTGAAAAGCGGCGGAAAATCAAATGGTTTTTCGCCGCTTTTTTACAGGCTGCCCCCAGGCATGAAACGGGGCCCGTGCCTTTTTACAAATATTTCCGTTGCACGCTTCTTCCGTCATAAGAGAAGACAATCGGCTTTTCTTCCACAACCGTTTCGAGGTGGACATTTCTGCCCCATAACTGGTAAAGGTAGGGCAGCACTTTTTCCAGGTATTTTAAATCAAGTTCAATGCCTTCATACCAGTGCTGAATATACAACTCCCCGTTTTTTCGGTAGTCTCCGTCCGTCACGGTTAAATAAGGGAACCCGCCGTTTACGCGCATATTGACAAGCTGGTCGCGTACATGCTCCCACTCTTTGTCCACCACTTTATAGTCCCGCCCCTGTTTTTGGAACAAGTACATATCTTCCCTTGTAGCCAGTTCTTTTGTCAAGTAATTGCGCAGAAATGAAATATCGCTTTCAATTTCGCGCACTTCGAATATTTTTTCACGCCCGGTCCCAGGCCGTACGCCCCGTTTTTTCATTTCTTCCGTCGGGTTGTTCCAGCGTTCTTCAATATCTTCAAAAATTTTGATCCCCAAATAATAGGGATTGATGCCAGTTTTGGATGGCTGGACAACGCTCGCATTCAGTTTCGCATATTCAATTGCTTCATCCGTCGTCAAATCAAGTTCGCGCATGATCCGCTGATGCCAGAAAGAGGCCCAGCCTTCATTCATGATTTTTGTCTCGAGTTGCGGCCAGAAATAGAGCATTTCTTCGCGGATCATGGTCATAATGTCGCGCTGCCATTCCGTCAATTCCCGGCTGTATTGTTCAATAAAAAGGACAATATCTTTTTCTGGCTGCGGCGGAAACTTTCTGGTTTTTTTCGCCGCTTTCTGTCCCGGCTTTTTCTCATCAAGCGACCACAATTCATCATACGGCCCTTCTTTGCGTTTCGGTTCTTCATCCCATTCTTCCGCATCTTCCATGGTCCAGTTCAATTTCGGCCGCATGAGCGACGGATCGATATGTTCTTCAATTGCCAGCACGGCATCAATAAATTGTTCCACTTCCTTTTTGCCGTATTTCAGCTCATATGCCCGGATTCTTTCCGCTGTTGCAGACATGCTCTCCACCATATCCCGTTTCGTATTTTGAAAGCGGACATTGTTTTTGAAAAAATCGCAATGCGCCAAAACATGCGCCACAATCAGCTTATTTTGGACAAGCGTGTTGGAATCCAGCAAAAAGGCGTAGCACGGATCAGAATTAATGACAAGCTCATAAATTTTACTCAGCCCGAGGTCATACTGTAACTTCATTTTGAAAAACTGCTTGCCGAAACTCCAGTGCGAAAATCTGGTCGGCATGCCGTAAGCGCCAAAAGTATAAATAATATCCGCCGGGCAGATTTCGTAGCGCATCGGGTAAAAATCAAGCCCGAAACCGGACGCGATTTCCGTTATCTCATCAATCGCATATTGCAGGCTTTCATGATCATGCATGAAATGTTCCTCCCCTTTAAAAGTCACCCTTTTTTCCAATGTATGAACGGAAGGGAAAAAACATGAGGACACGAAGAAGGATTTTTCGCATGATCCGCGAAATGAAAACATCCTGCGCACGAGCAGGCACCGCCATTTCCGGGACTGTGAGATCCAAATGATTCGTCCGGCTGCATGGAAGCTTGCCGCGGGCCGAAAACCGGAAAAATACGTTCCAAATGATAACAGCCTTTCGTTTCCCGCAAGGCAAGTTTTTCAACGCGCAAAATCAATAAAAACACATACAATAATGCTGACTCCTTTTATTAGGGTTTGCTTTTTAATAAAGCAAATGCACAAGAAAGGGGGAGCCGGGATGAATCCCATTGATTATGACCGCGCTTTCTATTACACACACCGCTCGCAATGGGATAATTTGCTGATTTTGATGGTGCGGACGAAAGATGATTTTCTTTCCAAAAAAATTGAGCATGTTTTACATGCTTATCATTATTCGCATGATTATAACGTCATTGAAAGATGCCTGTTTGCATTGCACCGCTATATTGATCATGCCAACGAAATGGCGGACCGGAGCGGGGCGGCGGAACCGGGTTTTCTGTACCAAAGCGGGGGCCATGCCTGAAGAAGGCGCCTCCGCTTTTTTGCTTCCCCATTGTCCTGGTGCCCGGCTTCATTCCGGGCGGATGCGGGGTATTCAGCTGCCCTCATTTCAGCCAGCCTTTTTTGTAAAACCAGTAAGTCATGCCGACGCCGATCAGAAACATCACAATAAGAGTGACGAAATAGCCGTATTTCCATTCCAGTTCGGGCATATATTTGAAATTCATGCCGTACACCCCTGCAATAAAAGTCAAAGGCATAAAAATCGTGGTGAAAATGGTGAGAATCTTCATTACCCGGTTCGTTTGGTGCGAGTTTAAAGACAAATAACTGTCACGGATATCGGTCGTAAACTCACGATTAGACTCCACCATCCCGGATAGTTTTAGCAAATGGTCATGGATGTCATGGAAGTACGCGAGCTTTTTCTGAATGCCGGGAACCGAATGGGAATTCAGCATCCGGTAGACAAGATCCGTCATCGGCATAATTGTGTTCCTCAACACAAGCAAATCATGCCTTGTTGCATACAGGCTTGCAAGCAGTTCCTCCATCGATTCATTTTTTGAATTGTCTTCAATTTCATTCAGACGGTCTTCTATCTTATACAAATAAGGAAAATAATGATCAACAATCTTGTCCAGCACTTCATAAAGAATAATCGCAGGCCCCCATCTGCCCGGTTCATCCGTTTTTTTCAGTTTATCCAGCACTTCGCTGATTTCTTTTGACGGGAGATGGTGAAAGGTCACGGCAAAATGCTCCCCGAGAAACATGTTCAATTCTTCTTTCTGCAGCCTGTTGGGATTAAGGCTTTGGAACACAAAAAAGACATGGTCTTCGTAATCATTCAGTTTCGGCCGTTGCAGCTTATGCATACAGTCTTCGATGGCCAGCGGATGGAAACCGAGCGGATTGCGCAGTTTTAAAATTTCTTCTTCCGAAGGCTGGTCGAAATCAATCCAATACCATTTCCAGCCGCTCCCTTCCAATTCTTCAATGGAAGCTGGGGCTTTCAGTACATTTTCTTTCGTCATCGCCATAATATGTATCATAAACAGGCACATCCTTTTCACATGGGGTTTGCCAATCTTCCGTTTAGCATTATTTTACTATGCCGCAGACGGCCTTGCATTAAATCAAAATGAAAGGCGGTTCGCCCGTCCTTTTGCCGGGATAACGGGCGCAAAAAAGATGGGCATCCGCTGCGCCGAAAGCGACAAGAACATAAACGTCACGGCCATTTATGCCGGGCCCGGCAGAAAAGCCAGCCGCAAAGACAGGCGCCCGTGCTGTTAAAACAAGAAAAAGCGAAAGGATGATGAAAAATGAAACCGGTGATCGGTATTACATGCAGCGCCAATCAAACTTCCCAGTATTTGGCCGATGACTACATCAAGGCTGTCCGCATGGCGGGCGGCGTCCCGGTATTGCTTCCGGCCGGCGGGGAAGAGGACATCCCTTTATTATTGTCCAAAACGGACGGAATCCTGCTTTCCGGGGGAGGGGATGTAGATCCATCCTGGTTCGGGGAAGAGCCGGTTCCGGGGCTCGGTGAAATTGAGCCCGGCCGCGACGCATTTGAGATTGCGCTATGCCGGTTTGTGGTCCAGGCGGATATGCCGCTTTTTGCCATTTGCAGGGGCATCCAGATTCTCGCTGTTGCATCCGGCGGGGATATGTTCCAGGATATTTATAGCCAGGGGAAAACACCGCTATTACAGCACAAACAGCGGGCTGCCCGCTCCCATCTTTCCCATACGGTCCATGTTTTGCCGGGAAGTTTACTGGAAAAATGGGCAAAAAGCGCAACAATTAAAGTGAACTCCTTCCATCACCAGGCAGTCCGAACCGTGAAAGCGCCGCTTGCGGTTTCCGGCCGTGCGCCTGACGGGATCATTGAAGCGGTGGAAAATCGCAACGCCCGCTTTATGCTTGGTGTCCAGTGGCATCCCGAAGCTTTGGCCGCCATACACGATCCTGTTTCCTTGAACCTTTTTTCCGCTTTTATCGCTTCCTGTAAAAACATTTAGTCCGCTTTATTGTAATCGCGCTTTCCTTATCGCTTTTTGCAAACCGGAAAAATTTGCAGGCTCTTGCTTAACTCCTGCTTAACTCCTGTCTTCTGCCGGTGGCGGCCAAGAAAAAAATAAAATCGCTTTCCATATTCCGAAAATATTGCTATTGTAGAATTAAAATAAATATTGAATGCTATTGAATTTTTCGTCTATTTATTATATAAATAAAAATATAAACACAACAGTATGCCCATTTTAAACATGAGAAGGTGTCTGCATATGGCAAAGTATGTACTCAAAAGGCTCGCCGCCATGGTTGTCACACTGTGGGTGATCACCACCTTGACTTTTATCATGATGCAGGCTATTCCGGGATCGCCTTTTAACCAGGAACGCAACGCATCGGAAGCCGTGCAAAAAAATATGGAGGCGCAATACCATCTGGATAAGCCGGTTTATGTACAGTATTTGTATTATGTGAAATCCATTGTTTTATTTGATTACGGCCCATCTATCAAACAGCCGTCCCAAACGGTAAACGGCATGTTGGGCAGGGGTTTTCCGGTTTCATTTGAACTTGGCATGACAGCACTTCTGGTTGCGGTTTTATCCGGCATCGTGCTTGGCGTTTTTGCCGCGTTGAACCATAACGGCATCATCGACTATCTGGCGATGACCATTGCCGTGCTTGGCATCTCGATTCCGAACTTCATCCTGGCAACGATGTTAATCCAGGAGTTTGCGGTCAATCTGAAAATCCTGCCGGCTGCAACCTGGACATCCCCGGCGCATATGATCCTGCCAACTGCCGCCCTGGCCGTCAGCCCGATGGCCATTATCGCCCGCCTGACAAGGTCAAGCCTATTGGAAGTGCTGACGCAGGATTACATCAAAACCGCCCGTGCAAAAGGGCTTTCTCCAATAAAAATTATCATCAAACATGCCCTCAGAAATGCGCTGATGCCGGTGATTACCATTTTAGGGACATTGACGGCGAGCATTTTGACGGGAAGCTTTGTCATTGAAAAAATATTCTCCATTCCGGGCATGGGAAAGTATTTTGTCGAAAGCATCAATAATCGGGATTATCCTGTCATCATGGGGACAACCGTATTTTACAGCATTTTTTTGATTATCATGCTGTTTCTCGTTGATATTGCGTACGGCATTCTCGATCCGCGGATCAAGTTACATAAAAAGGAACAATGAGCACTGGTTCCGAAAAGAAGCAGCCCGGCTCTGCATAGAGATAGGGCATCAGGCCCCGGCTTTTCGTAACATCCGGCGCCAATGGCCTGCAAAATCATATTTAAAAAGAGCCATCGTCCCGATTCCGCAAAATCTGGTGCATAAAAATAGAGCAGTAAGGGGTGGACATCTTGCAAACAGCCAATCAGGATAAAGTGGATACCGTTTCAGAGATTCCGGATGAATGGTTTGTCCCGAAAAAGAAAGAAGCCGGAATGCAGGAAGCCGTTGTCAGGCCGGGCATATCGTACTGGCATGATGTATGGAACCGGCTTGCCAAAAATAAGCTGGCGATGCTCGGCCTTGTGGTGCTGATTCTTTTGATCATGATGGCCATCATCGGCCCGCTGATTGCACCTGAGAGCGTGACGAAGCTGTCACTGACGAACCAGAATCTGCCGCCTTCCAAGGAGCATTGGTTCGGGACCGACCAGCTCGGGCGCGATATGTTTTCAAGAACATGGTATGGCGCGCGTATTTCGCTGTTTGTCGGGTTTATGGCGGCCATCATTGAATTTTTCATTGGGGTGATATACGGCGGCATTGCGGGTTACAAAGGCGGCCGCATCGACCAGATGATGATGCGGATTATTGAAGTGCTGTACGGCCTTCCTTATCTGCTTGTTGTGATCCTGTTGATGGTTGTGATGGGGCCGGGGCTCGGCACGATTATTGTTGCGCTTACCGTAACGGGCTGGGTCGGTATGGCCAGAATTGTCCGCGGCCAGGTATTGCAGATTAAAAACTATGAATTTGTAATGGCCTCTAAAACGTTCGGCACCAAAACGTCACGGATTATCCGCAAACATCTGCTCCCCAATACAATGGGCCCAATTATTGTCCAGATGACGCTGACCGTGCCAAGTGCCATTTTCAGTGAAGCTTTCCTCAGTTTTTTAGGATTGGGGGTTCAGGCGCCGCATGCGAGCTGGGGCGTGATGGCGGATGACGGGTTGTCAGCGATTTTAACGGGCGAGTGGTGGCGCTTATTTTTCCCGGCGTTCTTTATTTCGCTGACGATGTTTGCGTTTAATGTGCTTGGCGACGGGCTGCAAGATGCGCTCGATCCGAAGCTGAGGAGGTGACGGAATTGAACAAGATTCTCGAAGTGGAAGACCTGCACGTTTCTTTTTCGACATACGGCGGAACGGTGCAGGCCGTGCGCGGGGTGAACTTTTATTTAAACAAAGGCGAGACGCTTGCCATTGTCGGTGAATCCGGATGCGGCAAAAGCGTGACATCGCAAGCGATCCTCAAGCTTCTTCCCAATACCAATGTGAAGAAGTTAAGCGGCTCGATCCGCTTTAAAGGCACGGATATTTTAAAATACGGCGAAAAGCAAATGCGGAAAATGCGCGGGGCGGAAATCTCCATGATCTTCCAGGATCCGATGACAGGGCTGAACCCGACCTTGTCCATCGGGAACCAGTTGCTCGAAGCGGTACAGGAGCATCAAAATCTTTCCCGCGAGGCAGCGAAAAAAACGGTCATTGAAATGTTGCACATGGTCGGCATTCCGGACCCGCATGAACGGTTAAAACAATATCCGCACCAGTTCAGCGGCGGAATGCGCCAGCGGATCATGATTGCGATGGCTTTGATTTGCAATCCGGAGATCATTATCGCGGACGAACCGACTACTGCTTTGGACGTCACCATTCAGGCACAGATTTTTGAACTGTTTAAGAAAATCCAGCGGGAGACGGGCGTATCCATCATTTTGATCACGCACGACCTCGGTGTTGTGGCCCAGGTTGCCGACCGGATTGCGGTGATGTATGCCGGTAAGATTGCCGAAACCGGCACAAGAGAAGAAATTTTTTATCATCCGGAACACCCTTATACAAAAGGGTTGCTAAACTCGGTTCCAAGGCTCGATATGGAAGAGGAAGAACTTATTCCGATTCCCGGCACGCCGCCGGATTTGTTTGCGCCGCCTCCCGGTTGCCCGTTTACGGCGAGATGCCCGATGGCAATGGAAGTATGCAGCCGTGTGGAGCCTTTTCGCGCGAAAAAATCAGCTTCCCATCAGGTTTACTGCTGGCTGCAGGACGAACGGGCCAAATTTGCGGTTTCAACTACGGGTGTACGCCTGTAGATGAAATAGAAAGCAGGCATTGACGGCGCCCGGATACTGCAAGGGGGACAAACGGGTCAGGGCTGCCCGCAATGCGGAAAAGAAAAGGGGGAAATGTATGAAGAAATTTTGGAGTATGGTTATCAGTTTTGCGCTTATTGCTTCGCTTGCTGCCTGTACGAGCCAGTCAAGCTCAAAAGACAGCCCGGGCGGAAGCAGCAAAGAAAAGGTATTAAATTTAAACAACGGGTCTGAGCCCACCTCATTTGACCCGCCAATCGGGTTCGATTCCGTTTCATGGAATGCACTGAACAATTTAATGGAAGGGCTTGTGCGCCTTGGCAAAGACAATAAGCCGCACCCTGCGATTGCAAAAAGCTGGGATGTCACAAATGGAGGCAAGACGTATACATTCCACCTCCGGGACAATGCAAAATGGTCAAACGGGGATCCGGTGACAGCGGGTGATTTTGAATATGCGTGGAAAAGAATGCTCGACCCGAAAACTGCTTCGCCTGCCGCATTTTTAGGATACTTTATTGCAGGCGGGGAGGCGTATAACACCGGAAAAGGATCAAAAGACGGCGTCAAAGTGAAAGCGGCCGATGACAAAACACTGGAAGTCACGTTAACCGGGCCGCAGTCCTATTTTCTGAACGTCATCGCAAATCCTGCTTTCTTCCCGATTAACGAGAAAGTGGCCGAAAAAAATCCGAAATGGTTTGCAGAAGCGAAAACGTATGTTTCAGACGGGCCATTTAAACTCACAGAATGGAAACACGATGACCATTTCATCATGGAAAAAAATGAAAACTATTGGGATGCCAAAAATGTAAAACTTGATAAAGTGAAATGGGCAGAGGTTGACGATCCGAACACTGAATATCAAATGTACCAAAACGGGGAACTGGATGTTTCAGATGTCCCGGCAGATATGGCAGCCCAGCTGTTTAAGGAAGGAAAAGTGAAAGTAGAGGATCAGGCCGGCACCTATTTTTACCGGTTTAATGTCAATAAAGAACCGTTCCAGAATAAAAATATCCGGAAAGCATTCGCAATGGCCATTGACCAGAAGCAAATTGTCAAATATGTCACGAAAAATGATGAAAAACCGGCTTACGGGTTTGTTTCTTACGGGTTTACCGAACCGGACGGCAGCGACTTCCGGAAAAAAGGCGGCAATTTGTATACTTCAAATGCAAAAGAAGCGAAAACCCTCCTGAAAAAAGGAATGCAGGAAGAGGGGTATACAAAACTGCCTGAGGTCACCCTCACTTACAGCACGGACCCGGTCCATAAAAAAATTGCGGAAACAATCCAACAGATGCTAAAAGAAAACCTGGGCATCCATGTGAAGCTTGCCAATATGGAATGGAATGTCTTCCAGGCTGAGCAGAAAAAATTGAAATTCCAATTGTCCCGCAGTTCATTCCTGGCTGATTACGGGGATCCGATTAACTTCCTCGAAAGCTTCACAACCGGGCAAGCGATGAACAGAACAGGATGGAGCAATAAGCAATATGACCAATTGATCCAGCAAGCAAAAAATGAAACCAATGAAACGAAACGTTATGAGTTGATGCACGAGGCAGAAAAAATTCTCATTGACGACATGCCGATCTTCCCGCTCTATTTTTACAACCAGGTATTTTTGCAAAAAGATCATGTAACAGGCATCGTCCGCCATCCTGTCGGCTATCTTGAGCTGAAATGGGCCAATGTAAAATAATGCTCTGTTTTTGGCAGGGGGCTGTTTGCCCGGGAAAGCATTTGGCGGGCATTGTCCGCGGCCCGGCTGCCCGGACGAATGGAAAAGAATAGGCACTATCAGCGGGGAAACTCCCCGCCTGATACTGCCAAAAATAGAAATCTGAGGGAAAGGGGGCGGAACATGGGAAAGCAGGTTTATTTAGTGGATACCCCTGTCGCCACCGTTTGGACTTCCGCACAATCGCCGGGTGCCGGAGACGAAGAAGCCCTCCGGAACCCGGCGAATATGAAGCAATGGCTCACCGGCCTTTCATTGGAACAGCGGCACGAACTTTGGCGGAAAAATAAAATCCAGACACAGGTGCTCTACGGCCGAAAAGTCATTGTCCATAAAACAGAGGGGAAGTGGGCGTATATTTCCGTTCCGGAACAGCCTTCCAGCAAACATCCGGACGGCTATCCCGGCTGGGTCCCCCGCTGCCAGCTGAGGCAGGGAGAAGAATGGCCGCAAGATACTACTGTTTGTGCCATTAAAAAGCCATTTGCAATGCTCTATGATGAAAATCAACTCCCTTTATTTGAAGTGAGCTTTCAAACACGCTTTTCTGTAGTGGATGAAACAAAGGACCGGTTCGTTGTAAAAACGGTACGGGGGAAAACGGCATCGCTTAAAAAACAGGATGTGCAGTTGAAGGGGAGCAGTCCCGGCAGCCAGGGCAGGCATATGCTTGACGCCGGAAAAATGTTTCTCGGCCTCCCGTATTTATGGGGCGGCATGAGCGGATATGGATATGACTGCTCAGGATTTTCCTATACAATGGTGCTTGCTGCAACAGGCAGGGCCATTGCCCGTGATGCCCATGAACAGGCAAAAGGAGGAACGACCGTCCCGCTCGGAAGCATCGCACCCGGCGATCTTTTATTTTTTGCCCATGAGGAAGGAAAAGGCGCCATCCACCATGTCGGAATTTATGCGGGGGAGGGGAAGCTGCTCCACTCGCCGAAAACAGGCCGGCCTGTTGAACTGCTGGATATGGAAGGAACGATTTACGAAAAAGAACTATGCGGTGCGCGGCGTTACTGGATGTAAAGTCGCGCATAAGATGGGAATCCGCAACGCAACGGGTTGCGAAAGGAATGCAGCGCGGCGTTGGTGGCCGGGAGTATGCGGCAAACCGGCTGCAAAAGCAATACGGGTTGCGGCAGCCGGGTGAAGGGAGTGCGACATGATGGAAAAACTGTTGGAAGTCAAGCATGTCAAAAAATACTTTGAGATTGGAAAGAAACAATTTTTAAAAGCAGTGGACGATCTTACTTTTGATATTTATAAAGGGGAAACGTTCGGGCTTGTCGGGGAATCGGGATGCGGAAAGTCGACGGCAGGGCGTCTGATGATGGGGATCTACACCCCAACCGAAGGGCAAATCCTTTATGGCGGAAAAGATATCCATGCACTGAATGAGCGGGAGCGTTTTCTGATGAAAAGAAATGTCCAAATGATTTTTCAGGATCCGTATGCTTCCCTGAATCCCCGTTCCACTGTCCGCGAGATCCTTGCTGAACCGCTTGAAGTCCATGGCATTTTTAAAAATAAACGGGAAGAGCTTGAAAGAATATATGAATTGCTCGAAGAAGTCGGGCTAAACAGAGAGCATGCAGGCCGGTACCCGCATGAATTCAGCGGGGGGCAGCGGCAGCGGATCGGGATTGCAAGGGCGCTCGCGCTTGACCCGGAGTTTGTGATTTGCGATGAGCCGATTTCCGCACTGGATGTTTCTGTCCAGGCCCAGGTTGTCAATGTATTGAAAAAACTGCAAAGGGAAAAAAATCTCACCTATTTGTTTATTGCCCATGATTTATCAATGGTAAAGCATATCAGCAACCGGATCGGCGTCATGTATCTCGGCCATCTTGTTGAATTGACGGAGAGCAAGAGCCTGTACCGCAAACCGCTGCATCCTTACACGGAAGCGTTGCTGTCGGCCATTCCGATTCCGGATCCGAAAATTGAAGATAAACGGGAAAGAATTATTTTAAAAGGGGAAATCCCAAGCCCGGTCACGCCGCCGAGCGGGTGCGTATTCCGGACAAGATGCCCGAAAGCAATGGACATATGTGCTCGTGTAAAACCGGAATGGCTGGAGATTGAAGACCGCCATTATGTCGCATGCCATCTTTACGATGGGAAGGGCAGTCCGGCAGCAACCGTTTCTTCCGGCGCAAATCAGGTTGGAAAAGTTTGATTGCTTGAAAGGCATGCAGCTGCGGCAAGCCGGTGGAACAGCGGGCGGGCAATGGTATGTAGAAGCCGTACGAATGGTTTTCTTGTAAGCGTTTGGAAAAAAGAAGCCGGGCCCGTGCCCAATAAGGCCGGGCCCCGGTTCTTAGAACAGGTAAGCGGCACCGACAATAATCAACAGAATAAACAGCACAACAATCAGCGCAAAGCTGTTGCCGTATCCGCCGCCATAGCCACCGCCATAGCCACCGTATCCGCAGCCCCAAAAGCCCATATTTTTCACCTCCGTCTTTCCGTCGTGCAATGTTAATGTATGCAAGATGGAAGGCAGAAGTTTGGACGTTTATCAAGGAATAGAAAAAAAGCATTCTGATCCGGGCGGCCCTGGCACTGCTTTCCTGCACGTCCGCCCCGGTTTTCCGCCAGAATGCGGCCATGTTTGCCAGTCCGGGATTGTTCGCCGGCAAACAAGTTTTTTTGTCTATTTGAATTGCTTTTCCTACAGTTTTTCCCATGAGCGGTGCCGGTGGCTTATTTTACGACAAGCACATCCACATCCGCATTTTTTACAAGGCTTTTGCTTACACTTCCAATGAACAAACTTTTTACAGCATTTTTTCCGCTGCTTCCGGTAATGATGCAGTCTACATTCTCGTTGCGGGCGAAATCAATGATGCTGTCGGCCACCTTGCCTTCTAAAATATGGGTATCGGCTTTGACCCCTTTTGCATCCAATAATTTGCGGGCATGATTCATGACTTCCTCCGCATCGTTCAGGATGAATTGCTGTGTGGAAGGTTCATCAACAGGCGGCGGGTCAACCGGGTAAACCCGCCCGTCCAGCCCCGGAACGGAAATGGTTGGCGGCACGCCGATGTTTTCATCCGGTACCGGTGCTGCCACTTCACTTTCCTGGTTCACGTGGACAACGGATAATTTTATATCTCTTAAGGCAAGGGCAAATGAACAGGCCCTGTCCAGCGCTTTCCGGCTCCCCTCCGAGTCATCGTATGCAATGGCAATATGCTGATACATGTACCATCATCCTCTCATGTATGGCTTGGAACACCCTCTTTTCTTTACCCGGAACGAGAAGAAAAAAACGGTTTCAGCATATTTTTTTGGTTTTTAAGAACTGCATTTTCTACAGGGGTCATTGATTTTTCCGGCCATTCATAATATCCTTTTGCTTAAGGGCCAATCAGCCGGGTGTTTGAGATAGCAGTTTCACAGATTGGGGAAAGATGAGGACATCGACAGATATGAACAAATTCAAACCTTATATAGATAAATTCAGACCTTATTTCTGGGGATTTTGGAACGGTTTCAAAAAAGTTTGGAAAAGGGCCCATATGACTCAAATTATCATTCTGGCAGCCTCTCTTTCATTGCTTGGCTTTTTAGCTTTTTTTGCTTATTACGCAAAAAGCGCGAATGTCGGGCAGTTAAAAAAAGGGCTGGAACAGACGACCGTTATTTATGACAAAGACGGGGACACAGCAAGCAGAATTTCTGCAAACCGCTCGGAAGGCGTATCGATTAAAAAAATGCCGGAAGACCTGCAAAATGCGGTAGTAGCAATCGAAGACCACCGTTTCTACAAACACCACGGGTTTGATATCATCGGTACCTTGAGCGCTCTTTTAAAAGATATCCGGATCGGCGGGGCGGCTGCCGGGGGAAGCACCATTACCCAGCAATTAACGAAAAATGCGCTACTTTCCCCGGAACGGACATTAAAAAGGAAAATTCAGGAGCTTTTTTTGGCGATTGAGATTGAGAAGCATTACACAAAAAAAGAAATTTTGGAGATGTATTTAAACCAGGTCTATTTCGGGGAAGGCGCCTGGGGTGTTGAAAAAGCGGCCAATAAATATTTTGGAAAAGACGTGGAAGATCTGGACTTATCCGAATCGGCAACTTTGGCGGGCCTTGTTAATTCACCGAATGCACTCGACCCGTACCGCCATTATAACCGTGCCATTCACCGCCGCAATGTCGTGCTTTTCGCAATGAAAGAGTACGGGATGATCACGAAATCCCAGTATGAACAGGCAAAAAGCGAAAAGCTTGCGCTAAAAGATAAAAAAACAGATGCGCTGACGGGCAAATACCCATATTACGTCGATGCGGTGCTGGACGAGGCAATCGATCAATATGGCCTGACACAGGAAGAGATCTTAACAAGAGGGTATAAAATTTATACCGCAATGGATCAAAATATTCAAACGGCATTGGAAAATGTTTACCGGCAATCATCACTCTTTCCGTCCGGCACATCCGGCCAGATCATCCAAAGCGGGGCAATCCTTGTAGATCCGTCAACCGGCGGCGTCCGCGGTCTTGTCGGGGGAAGGGGAGAAAAAGTATTTCGCGGCTTCAACAGGGCAACGCAGCTGAAACGGCAGCCTGGATCGATCATGAAGCCGATTACCGTCTATACGCCGGCGCTTGAAGAAGGGTACAACCCCGAATCGATGCTGCAAGATAGAGTAATGACGTTTAAAGGCGGTTATGCGCCGAAAAACTATAACAACCAATATCTCGGTAAAGTGCCGATGTACATGGCTGTCGAAAAATCGCTCAATCTTCCTGCCGTCTGGCTGTTGAATAAAATCGGGGTGGAAAAAGGGTACGAATCGGCGAAAAAATTCGGCATCCCGGTCACCAAGAAGGACAAGCAGCTCGGCATTGCGCTCGGGAATATTCAAAACGGCGTTTCCCCCGAAGACATTGCCGAAGCCTACACCACGTTTCCAAACAACGGGAAACGGTCGGAAGTGCATATCATTACAAAAATCGTGAGCCCGACCGGAAAAGTTTTGGTAGCATATAAAGACAAGCAGGAAAGGGTCATATCGAAAAAAGTTTCCCAGGAAATGACATCCATGCTGCTGAATGTTGTGGAATCCGGAACCGGCAAAGGGGTAGCGGTCCCCGGTTATAAAATTGCCGGAAAAACAGGCTCCACCCAATTGCCGTTCAGCGGGGTTGACGGTACAATGGACCAATGGTTTGCGGGCTATACGCCTAATCTTGTCGGGGTGGTCTGGATGGGATATGACCAGACAGACCGGAACCATTATTTATACGGCCTGAGTGAACAGGGCATTGTGCCGGTTTTCAACAGCGTGATGAATGCCACGCTAAAATATACAAAGCCGGGTGACCTCGGGGTGGAATCCATCAATGACCAGAAGGAAAACGGCAACCCGTTAAAAGAAAAACTGCAAAACATCGATGAAACGATAAAAGAACAAGCTGATAAATTGCAGAAAAAAATCGAGGATAACCAGGGATTCTGGAAAGGTGCAGCAGATAAGTTGAAAGAGCAGCTGAAAGGAATTCTTGGCCAGTAAACATACTCATTTATAAAGCCGGAATGTCTTTCAATCAGGGGGAGGCGTTTCGGCTTTAATTGTTGATTGCCTTTCAAAAAGGTTGCGGGGGACTGCATGCTTTCCCCCGTATGCTGCTTCATTCCGCAACCTGGGAGAGTGAAAAGCACTTGAAAAACGGACATTTGTCCTATAAAATAAAACTGAAAAATAAGAAAATAATTGGATGCTGGCCCGGTTGGAACTTGATCCGGCAAAAATGAGGCTGTTGTATGGTTTCTTTGATTTTTATTTAAAACTGAACGAAGAAGAGGAGGCGGAAGTAATGAAAACATTAAAATGCTGGACACGGACGAAGCAGAACAAGTACTGAAGCTGCCAAATTCCTACTTTGACCGCGGGTATAGGAAGGGAAAAGAGGAAGGAAGGAAAGAAGAGAGAAAAACGATTGTTGCCAGGATGCTCAAGAATGGCCTGGAACTACAATTGATTGTTAAAATGATCGACCTGAGCCGGACAGAAGTGGAAAAAATAAAACAGCAACTGGAGCATTCCTAAGGCGCAACACAATGCAGCGGGAATCTGAAAAATTCCCGCTTTTTAACAGGAGCTGTCCATGAAATTTATCGCAAGGCAAGATAGGCAATCAAGTTTAAAACAAACGGGGCCATCACGATGCCCAAAGCGATGGCAACGATTGCCATAGGCAAATATTGTTTTTTCATAAACCCGTTCATAAATTCCCCACCCTTAGCTGTTTAATCCTCTCTTAAAGGTAGCATCCACAGCCGGTTTATGCAAGCTTCCATCCATGTTTTTTCATTTTTTCGAACCCGCTTTGCCGGATGCAGGGAGCGGGACAAGTCAAGGCAAAGAATAGATGTCCGCGCGCGGCGGCCCCTCCAGTTTGGATTTCTTCAGTTTTCCTTGCTCAACCAATTCCCTGATGGCCTTCTCTATTTCACGAGGGTCCGTGTCAAATAAATCGGCCAGCTTGACAGCAGACAGTGCAGTATATTTCGGTTCTTTTGTGGATGATATGATCATGTTTTTGATTCGTTCAAACAATTTCGCTTGTTCCATGGTTTAATCCCCTTTTTTAAAAATCTGCTTTTATTATGCACAAAACGGCAAAGAAACAATCCCAAAGCAGTTATAGAAGAAAGCCAATTGGCAATCCTAATAAAAAAGGCATGAAATGGGGGCCGATGATGGAAGAAACAACCTTTTCGATTCGAATAAACGGGCAAGAACTGGCGGCGCGTAAAGGGCAAACGATTTTGGAAGTGGCCAATGCCCACGATATGTACATCCCCGCCATCTGTTACCACCCGAATCTCGGATCAATTCAAACTTGTGATACCTGTTTTGTGAACGTGGACGGGAATTTGGTACGGGCATGTGCAACCAAGGCAAAGCCGGGAATGGACGTGGAGTCCGGTTCCAAACCTGTAAAAGATGCCCAATATGAAGCAATGTCACGGATTCTGAAAAACCACGAGCTTTATTGCACTGTGTGTGACAACAATAATGGCAATTGCGTTGTCCATAACACGGCCGAGCATCTTGAAATCGAGCATCAGAAATACCAGTTTGAAGCCAAACCCTACCCGCCGGACCAATCCCATCCTTTTTACCGCTATGAACCGGACCAGTGCATTCTTTGCGGAAGGTGTGTGGAGGCCTGCCAGGATCTGCAAGTCAATGAAACATTGACGATTGACTGGGACCGGGAAGTGCCAAGAGTGATCTGGGATCAGGATGTTCCCATTGATGAGTCCTCATGTGTATCTTGCGGCCATTGCGTCACGGTCTGCCCGTGCAATGCGCTTATGGAAAAGTCCATGCTCGGGGAAGCAGGGTATTTAACCGGCATCCCGCCAAAAGTGCTGGAGCCGATGATTGATCTCACAAAAGAAGTCGAACCGGGGTATAAAGAAATTTTCGCCATATCCGAAATGGAGTCGGCGATGCGGAAATCGAGAATCAAAAGAACGAAAACAGTTTGTACCTATTGCGGGGTCGGCTGCAGTTTTGAAATTTGGACAAAAGGGCGCCATATTTTAAAAGTTGAGCCGCAGGAACATGCGCCGGTAAACGGCATCTCGACATGTATCAAAGGAAAGTTCGGGTGGGACTTCGTCAACAGCGAAGAGCGTTTGACAAAGCCGCTTATCCGCAAAGGGGAAGAATTTGTTGAAGCAAGCTGGGATGAAGCCCTGAATCTGATCGCAAGCAAATTGCAGGAAATAAAAGAACAGCACGGGCCGGACGCGCTTGGCTTTATCGCTTCATCCAAATGTTCGAACGAAGAAAACTATCTCTTTCAAAAATTTGCCCGCGCGATCATCGGTACCAATAATTTGGATAATTGCTCGCGTTACTGCCAGTCGCCGGCAACGTCAGGGCTCTTGCGGACCGTAGGCATCGGCGGGGACTCCGGCACCATCCGGGATATCCAGCAGGCGGATTTGGTGGTTACGGTGGGCGCGAATCCGGCCGAATCCCATCCTGTCCTTGCGACACGCATAAAACGGGCGCACAAATTGCACGGGCAAAAACTTATGGTCGTCGATTTAAGGGAAAACGAACTGGCCAGCCGCGCCAATTTATTTATCCATTCGAAGCCAAGCACGGATTTGATTTGGATTAATGCTGTGACAAAATACATTCTCGATCAGGGCTGGGAAGACAAAGCATTTCTTGAAGCCAGGGTCAAAGGGTTAGACCGGTTCAGAGCTTCACTGGAAAAATACACGCTGGCATTTGCCGAAGAAAAAACCGGCATTTCCAAAGAGAACTTAATCAAAATGGCAACGATGATCCATGAAGCCAAATCCGTTTGCATTCTTTGGGCGATGGGCATCACCCAGCACATATGCGGGACTGATACAAGCACGGCCATTTCCAACTTGTTGCTGGTTACCGGCAATTACGGCCGCCCTGGGACGGGGGCATATCCGCTCAGAGGGCACAATAATGTGCAAGGCGCCTGTGATTTTGGAACGATGCCCGCCTGGTTCCCGGGCTACGAACCGGTAGAAGATAAAGAAGTAAGGGAACGATACGAAAAAGCTTGGGGGGTTAAACTTCCGGAAAACCCGGGGCTTGACAATCATCAAATGATCGGCGGGGTAGAAAGCGGAAAGCTCCGGGGGCTCTACCTGTTCGGTGAAGAAATGGCGATCGTTGATTCCAATATTAATTTTGTGGAAGAACATCTGGAAAAGCTCGACTTTTTTGTTGTGCAAGATATGTTTTTCAGCAAAACGGCCCAATTTGCCGATGTGATCCTGCCGGCTGCGCCGAGCCTTGAGAAAGAAGGAACGTTTACCAATACGGAACGGCGCATCCAGCGCTTTTACCAGGTATTTGAACCGATGGGCGAATCGAAGCCGGATTGGGTCATCTTCCAGGAGCTCGCGAACAAAATGGGTGCCCAGTGGCATTACCAGCATCCCGGCGAAATCATGGCGGAAGCGGCAAGCCTGGCAAAGTACTTTGCCGGCATCAGCTACGAGAGACTGGAAGGCTTTAACAGCCAAATTTGGCCGGTTAAAAAAGACGGTACGAGCACGCCGCTTCTGTATCAAGACCGTTTTGCCTTTCCGGACGGCAAAGCCCGGCTTGTGCCGGTTGACTGGGAACCGCCTTTTTCAGCCGGAGAGGGATTCGATTACCATCTTAACAATGGCCGCCTGCTAGAACAGTTCCATGGAGGAAATTTGACGGACCGTTCCCCGGGCATTCATCACAAAGTGCCGGAGCCGTGGCTTGAAATTTCACCGGAGGCGGCGGAAGAACGGGGGATAAAAGACGGGGCGCTTGTACGGCTGACATCGCCTTACGGAAAGGTGAAAGTGCGGGCTGTTGTGACCGGGCGGGTTCAAGGAAAAGAATTGTACTTAACGATGAACGCCCGGAAAGAGAATGAAATGGTGAACCGGCTGACGAGCAGCTATCATGACCGGGTGACCCATACCCCGAACTACAAAGAAATGGGCGTAAAAATGGAGATTTTGGAAGAAAAAGGAAAACCGCCGCTGCCAAAGGTGAACCACCGTTACGGCAACCGGATTCCGCAAATCAGTGTAAGAGTGGAAGAAAAATGGAAGCGGGATGACTTTATCCCGATCACGGCACTATTTTCACCGGGAGGAAAAGCAGATGGCGAAGGTGACCAGGCAAACGGGACGGGCCGGTAATCGGAAAGAATACCGCGGGCGGGAAGGCTCTGTCCCGGCCGTGAAATTAATAAAGCCGGGAGGGAAAGCGTATGGCGAAGGCGATCAGGCAAATTAAACAAGTGGATCCGGCCCCAGAAGAATGGCAGGCAGCGTCTATGTCGGCGGTTGTAAAGGCAGCCGCTGAAAACGGGGAATCACTGATTAAATTGTTGGAGATCATCAAACAGCTGGATGGCATGGGCGTGCTCAACGCGATGGAAGGCCTGCTCCAAAACCGCGTTGATGTTGCCGAAATTGCTTTAGGGCAACTGAACCAGCCCGCCATGTACCATGTCATCAAAAACGGGATGAACGTATTTAAATTTTTAGGTTCCATCGATCCGGAACAACTGCAAACGATCCTTTCAGGCATCACGAGCGGATTTGAAAAAGCAGCTCAATCCGGGGGGCAGGAGAGCCTGTGGAAGCTCGGAAAAAGCATGCGCTCCCCGGAAGTGAAACGGTCGCTTGCTATGATGGCTGGCGTTTTGGCGGGGATGGGGGAAGCCATGGAGCAAAACCATTCACTTCCTAAAGGAGGAACCGACATTGGCTAAAGGGATGTTGAAAGTAAGTGATATGGTAAATGAAGAAGATGCCGCCAAAGTCCGACGCGCCCTGAATGAAGTCTGGGGCGTCCGCGAAATTGAAATAAGCTTGGCAAGAAAAGAAGCGACGTTTACCTATAATGACCAATCGGCATCCTGCCACGACATGGTGCAAGCCGTGACGGAGCAGGGATACCGTGCCGAAATGATGGAACCATAAAAGGAGGAAGGCACTTGAAAGTATGCGAAATCTGCGGTTCCCAAGCACCGGAAGAAAACGAAGCGGAATCAAGAAGAGTGCTTTATGTCTGTGAAAACTGCCGGACCGACCGGAAATTCGATTTTGAAGATGAAAATTAAGCAAATGGCGTTGCGGCATCGCAACGCCATTTATATGCGCATATTTTCCGAAAAAATAGCGCCTTTATTGCCGGCTGCCCATATCCCCGAAAGCATGGGACTTCTTGCCATTGCATATACTAAAACACAAAAATGTTGTAAAATAAAAGACAAAAGCAAGAGAAGCCTTCTATCATTGCCAAGGGGGGAATGTTATGAATCTTCAAGTCGGATTGTGGCAAAAGCAATCAATGAAACTGGCAATGACCCAGGAATTAAAGCAAGCAATAGAGGTTCTTCAGTTCTCGTCCCAGGAGCTCGCATCTTTTTTGGAAGAAAAAGCTGCAGAAAATCCTCTCATCGAACTGTCCAGCACCAATATTAAACTGGTCGATTCCCGTTTTTCCGGCTTGAGCCGTGCAAAGGGGCAGAAAAAAAGCCAGGACAAAAACTGGATTGAACAAATTCCTGCACAGACGGAAACACTCCCGGATTTTTTGATCAGCCAATTGGATATGAAAGCGTTGCCAAACGCAATCGTGAAAGCGGTCCAACTTTATGCGCGCCATCTTGATGCAAACGGCTATCTTACAATCCAGGTTCAGGAAGCGGCAAAAATGGCTGCCATTTCCGAAGAAGATGCCGAAAAAGCGCTTGGCATTCTCCAGTCGCTGGATCCGGCCGGAATCGGCGCAAGATCGCTTCAGGAATGCCTGCTGATCCAGATAAAAAGGGATCCGGATGCGCCCGGGCATGCGGAAGAATTGATCAGTCGCCATTTTCTCGATTTTGCCGAAAAAAAATGGAGAGGAATTGCGAAAAAACTCGATATCTCCCTGCAGGAAATTCAGCGGGTATCTGATTATGTGCAGACATTAAACCCGCGTCCGGGATCCGGTTTTATGGCGGATCGGCCGCAATACATCGTTCCTGATCTTTTGGTCAAAAATCACGCGGGAAAGCTCGAATTGTATCTTGTAGAAAACCAGGTTCCAAAGCTCCGCTTGAATGAAAGCTATGCAAGCATGAATCCGTCCGGAGATGCCAGCGTCACCCGCTATTTAAAAGAAAAAACGCAGGAATACTACTGGATCCGAAAAAGCATCGAAAGTCGGAAAGAAACGCTGCTGAAAGTCGGCGCAGCACTGCTTGAAAAACAGCGGGATTTCTTTTTATATGGAAAAGGGCATTTAAAGCCGCTTACGATGAAAGAAATTTCGGATGAAATCGGGATGCATGAGTCGACAGTGAGCCGCGCAGTGAGGGAAAAGTATATGGAAACGCCGTTTGGGACTTTTCCATTGAAAACATTTTTCACGACCGCCTTGCCGATCCGTTCTGCCGGCGGGGAAGAAGCGGCATCGAGCGCCGAGGTCAAAAATGAAATTTCAGCACTTGTAAGCAGGGAAGACAAGCGGAAGCCGCTTTCCGACCAGGCAATTGTGGCTGTATTAAATGAAAAAGGGTTTGAAATCTCGCGCCGGACAGTGGCAAAATACCGCGAACAGCTCGGCATTCCGTCATCTTCCAAAAGAAAAAGGTACGAATAAGCAGGAAAAAATTTTTCAAACCGGAAGTTGCGCGTTTCTTCTGCCGGAAAAAAAGGGTGAACCGGACGGGAACGGGCAAACGCGCGCCTTGCGAAAACAAATAACCGAACGGTGCATTTAAAACCATTCCTGTTTGTGTATGCCGGGAGCACAGCCCATGCTCCTGCCACGAATGGCCGGAAAGGGGGATGATTTTAAAATGGAACTGGTGCTATATACAAGAAAACAATGCCCGCTTTGTGCGGAAGCAAAAGAACAGCTGCAACGCCTGCAAAGGGAAATCCCGTTTCGGCTGATTGAAAAAGACATCGAAGCATGCGATGCGTGGACGGAAAAATACGGCCTTATGATCCCGGTTGTCGAGTATAAAGGGGAAATGCTCGGATATGGGCGGATTCACAATTTTGCCATAAAGGAGCGCTTACATGAAATTCATGAGCAATAATAGTTGAAATGCAAAATTTATCCTGCTAGAATGAAATATGTAGCGAGGGTAATTTTTTTTGAAGCAGGTGGGACAAAAAATGTCTCTATGGGACTCAACACGACCTACATAATTATTTAAGGGAGTACATCATCTATGCGATCGTTGATAGAGGTTCAAAAAAAATTATACCCCGATATCCTCGCTGTCATGCAAAAACGGTACCGGATCCTTCGTTCCATTTCTTTTGCGGAACCGGTCGGAAGAAGAACATTGGCGCAAATGCTCGGCATGTCAGAACGCGTACTGAGGAGCGAAACGGTTTTTTTAAAAAATCAAAAGCTCATTGACGTAAAACCCTCGGGCATGTCGGTGACAAATGACGGTGCTGCCTTATTACAAAATATGGAAAGCATGATGAGAGAAATATCGGGTATAAATGAAACGGAAGAAAAGCTGAAACAAGCTTTGGGCCTCGAAGACGTGGTCGTGGTTCAAGGGGACAGCGATAAAGAACCGTGGGTGAAAAATGAGCTTGGAAGGGCTTGTGCTGTAAGAATGAAAGCCGCCTTAACGGGAAACAATATAATCGCTGTAACCGGAGGATCGACGATGGCCGCAGTCGCAGATGTGTTAACTCCCGATATCAGTGCCAAGAGGCAGCTGCTGTTCGTGCCGGCCAGAGGCGGGATCGGTGAAGATGTCGCAAACCAGGCCAACACGATCTGCGCAAAAATGGCGGAAAGGACCGGCGGAAAACACAGGGTATTATATGTGCCTGACCAGGTCAGCCCGGAAGTGTACAAATCGGTCGTAAATGAGCCGTCCATTAAAGAAGTTCTTACCCTTATTAAACAAGCGGATATTGTGCTGCACGGCATTGGCGAAGCCATGACGATGGCAGAGCGCCGCAAGACCGGAAAAGAAGAGATGGAGAAAATCATCCGCGGGCATGCAGTCGGCGAAGCGTTCGGGTACTATTTTAATGAACATGGTGAAATTGTTCACAAGGTCCGGACGATCGGCCTGCAACTTGAAGATTTACACCAGATCCGCCATATTTTTGCGGTTGCCGGCGGGGCATCCAAGGCAAAGGCCATTAAAGCCTACATGAACACGAAGCCGGAATCCACTGTTCTGATTACGGACGAAGGGGCGGCAAAACAAATTCTCGCTTGGCGCTAACCTGTTTTTAAAAGGGATAACCCTTTTGAAATATAAAATTTTTACGACTAAAGGAGGAAATACAAATGGCAGTTAAAGTTGGTATTAACGGATTTGGACGTATCGGACGTAACGTATTCCGTGCTGCTCTAGGCAATCCTAATGTTGAAATCGTCGCAATCAATGACCTGACAGATGCAAAAATGCTTGCACACTTGTTAAAATATGACTCAGTTCATGGCAACCTCGAAGAAGAAGTCACTGTTGACGGTGATTCCATTGTTGTAGACGGCCATAAAGTAAAAGTTTTGGCTGAACGCGAACCTGCAAATCTCGGATGGGGTGACCTCGGTGTTGACGTTGTTGTTGAATCAACAGGCCGTTTCACAAACCGTGATGCTGCAGCAAAACACTTGGAAGCAGGCGCGAAAAAAGTTGTAATTTCTGCTCCGGCTAAAAACGAAGATATCACGATCGTTATGGGTGTTAACGAAGACAAATACGATCCTGCAAAACATAATGTCATTTCGAATGCATCCTGCACAACAAACTGCCTGGCGCCATTTGCAAAAGTGCTGCATGAAAAATTTGAAATCAAACGTGGTATGATGACAACTGTTCACTCTTACACAAACGACCAACAAATCCTTGACTTGCCGCACAAAGACTACCGCCGTGCTCGTGCAGCAGCACAAAGCATCATTCCTACAACAACTGGTGCTGCCAAAGCAGTTGCACTTGTATTGCCTGAACTGAAAGGCAAATTGA
Organism: Weizmannia sp. FSL W8-0676; assembly: GCF_038593015.1. Lineage (NCBI taxonomy): Bacteria > Bacillati > Bacillota > Bacilli > Caryophanales > Bacillaceae > Heyndrickxia > Weizmannia sp. FSL W8-0676. The sequence goes on along the minus strand of NZ_CP151954.1, from coordinate 2,366,555 downwards.
ACGGTATGGCTATGCGCGTTCCGACTCCAAACGTTTCTGTTGTTGACCTTGTTGCTGAACTTGGCAAAAACGTAACGGTTGAAGAAGTAAACGCAGCATTGAAAGAAGCGGCTGAAGGCGAATTGAAAGGCATCCTCGCTTACAGCGAAGAACCGCTTGTATCCCGTGACTACAACCATACAACTGTTTCTTCGACCATTGATGCATTATCCACAATGGTTATCGAAGGCAACATGGTGAAAGTCATTTCCTGGTATGACAACGAATTCGGTTATTCCAACCGCGTTGTTGACCTTGTTGAATACATCGCTTCTAAAGGCCTTTAATTTGAACGATAAAACGTTGCAAGGGGGGTGGGGAAGAATCCCCTCTCCCTTTTTTCAATGCTCGTGAATAAAAAGGAGGTTCGTTTTGCCATGAACAAAAAATCGATTAAAGATGTTGAATTGCAAGGCAAACGCGTTTTCTGCCGCGTCGACTTCAATGTTCCGTTAAAAGACGGCAATGTAACGGATGACACAAGGATCCGCGCTGCCCTTCCAACGATCAAATATTTGGTGGAAAACGGCGCGAAAGTCATTCTTGCCAGCCACCTCGGCCGTCCTAAGGGCCAGGTTGTTGAAGAACTGCGCCTCACGCCGGTTGCAAAACGCCTGAGTGAACTGCTTGGAAAAGACGTCAAAAAAGCAAATGAAGCTTACGGCGAATCCGTCAAGGCGGAAATCGCGAAAATGGAAAACGGCGACGTGCTTTTGCTTGAAAACGTCCGTTTCTACCCTGGCGAAGAAAAAAATGATCCGGAACTGGCAAAAGAATTTGCTGCACTTGCTGACCTTTATGTCAATGATGCTTTCGGTGCTGCACACCGCGCACATGCATCAACGGAAGGCATCGCCCACTACCTTCCTGCAGTATCCGGCTTTTTAATGCAAAAAGAACTCGATGTGCTCGGCAAAGCATTGTCCAATCCGGAACGCCCTTTTACTGCCATTATCGGCGGCGCGAAAGTCAAAGACAAAATCGGCGTCATCGACAATTTGCTGGATAAAGTCGACAACCTGATCATCGGTGGCGGCCTTGCTTATACGTTCGTCAAAGCACAAGGCCATGAAATCGGCAAATCGCTGCTTGAAGAAGACAAAATTGACCTTGCAAAATCTTTTATGGCAAAGGCGAAAGAAAAAGGCGTCAACTTCTATATGCCGGTTGATGCGGTCGTAGCAGACGAATTCTCCGAAACGGCCAACAAAAAAGAAGTAGCAATTGAAGAAATTCCGGCTGACTGGCAGGCACTTGACATCGGCCCGAAAACGGTTGAACTGTATGCCAAAGTCATCAAAGAATCGAAACTCGTCATTTGGAACGGACCGATGGGCGTATTCGAAATGGACGAGTATGCCAACGGGACAAAAGGCATTGCAGAAGCGCTCGCGGCTGCAACCGGCACTTACAGCATCATCGGCGGCGGCGACTCTGCGGCAGCTGTTGAAAAATTCCATCTGGCAGAAAAAATGGACCATATTTCAACGGGCGGCGGCGCATCGCTTGAATTTATGGAAGGGAAAACACTTCCAGGCGTTGCAGCTTTAAATGACAAATAATTTTATCAGGAAAGGGAGTGTCCTTATTGCGTAAACCGATCATTGCGGGGAACTGGAAAATGAATAAAACCTTGCCGGAAGCGCTGGCTTTTGTCGAAGAGGTAAAACATTCGGTACCTGGCGAATCTGTTGTCGACAGCGTCATCTGTGCGCCTGCGCTCTTTTTGGAACGCCTGGTGGAAGCAACAAAAGGCACCCGCGTGAAAATTGGCGCCCAAAACATGCACTATGAAGAAAGCGGTGCTTTTACAGGCGAGATCAGCCCGGTTGCACTAGCGGATTTGCATGTTGAATATGTCATCCTGGGACACTCTGAACGCCGTGAAATGTTTAATGAAACGGATGAAGCAGTCAATAAGAAAGTGAAAGCTGCTTTTGCCCATCATTTAACACCAATCGTATGCGTGGGAGAAACACTGGCACAACGGGAAAACAATGAAACAAAACAAATCGTCGGCTCACAGGTAAAAGCTGCTTTTTCCGGGCTTTCCGGCGACGAGGCAAAACAGGTTGTCGTTGCCTATGAACCAATCTGGGCAATCGGAACAGGCAAATCTTCGACTGCCGAAGATGCCAACGAAGTTTGTGCCTATATCCGCAGTGCCATCGCGGACCAATTCAGCCAGGATGTTGCTGACAGTGTCCGAATTCAATACGGCGGCAGTGTAAAACCCGGCAACATTAAAGAATTCATGGAACAACCGGATATTGACGGTGCATTAGTGGGCGGCGCAAGCCTTGACCCGCAATCTTATTTGCAATTATTGGAGGCGGTAAGCCATGAGTAAAGCACCTGTGGCATTAATCATCTTAGACGGCTTCGGCTGCCGGAAAGAAACATACGGCAATGCTGTAGCCCAAGCAAAAAAACCAAATTTTGACCGTTACTGGAAAGAGTTCCCGCACAATCAGCTCGGCGCAAGCGGCGAATCCGTCGGCCTTCCTGATGGCCAGATAGGGAACTCGGAAGTCGGCCATACAAACATCGGTGCAGGGCGTATCGTTTACCAAAATCTGACGCGCGTAGACATGTCGATCAAAGAAGGCGAGTTTGAAAAGAACGAAACCTTCCTCGGCGCGGTTGAAAATGTGAAAAAACACGGGACAAGCCTCCACTTATTCGGCTTGTTGTCGGACGGCGGCGTGCACAGCCATATCCGCCATATGTTCGCGCTGTTGAAATTCGCAGCCGATCAAGGTGTGAAAAAAGTATACGTCCATGCATTCCTTGATGGCCGTGACGTGGGCCCGAAAACAGCGGAAAAATACATCAAAGCAACGGAAGAAAAATTTAAAGAGTACGGCGTTGGCGAATTTGCAACGATTACCGGCCGTTACTATTCCATGGACCGTGACAAGCGCTGGGATCGTGTGGAAAAAGCGTACCGTGCCATGGCATACGGCGAAGGCCCGAAATATCCGAACCCAATGGCGGTGATTGAAGATTCCTATAAAAACGGGATCTTTGATGAATTCGTTATTCCTTCTGTGATTACAAAAGAAGACGGCTCACCGGTGGCAACGGTTCAGGACCATGATTCGGTCATTTTCTACAACTTCCGCCCGGACCGTGCCATCCAAATTTCAAATGCTTTTACGAATGAAGATTACCGTGCATTTGACCGCGGCCCGAATCATCCGAAAGATTTGTACTTCGTCTGCATGACACATTTTTCGGAAACGGTCAAAGGCTATGTTGCCTTCAAACCGGTCAGCCTTGACAATACAATCGGCGAAGTATTGGCACAGCACGGGTTAAAACAGCTGCGGATTGCAGAAACTGAAAAATATCCGCATGTGACGTTCTTTATGAACGGCGGGCGTGAAGAACCATTTCCGGGGGAAGAAAGAATTTTAATCCATTCCCCTAAAGTGGCAACATATGACTTGAAACCGGAAATGAGCGCCTATGAAGTAACGGATGCTTTGCTGGAGCAAATCCGGAATGACAAACAAGATGCCATCATTTTGAACTTTGCAAACCCGGATATGGTTGGCCACTCCGGCAAGCTGGAACCAACCATTAAAGCGATCGAAGCTGTCGATGAATGCCTCGGCAAAGTAGTGGACCTGATCCTTGAAAAAGGCGGCTATGCTATTATCACGGCTGACCACGGTAACTCAGATGAAGTGCTGACACCGGAAGGCAAGCCGATGACAGCCCATACGACAAATCCGGTTCCGGTCATCATCACGAAAAAAGGCGTTGAAGTGCGTGACGGCGGCATCCTTGCCGACCTGGCACCGACCATGCTTGATCTGTTGAACATTGAAAAACCGAAAGAAATGACAGGCACAAGCCTGATTAAAAAATGACCCTGGGAAGCCTGATAAAAGGAAAATCCGGCCAAATGCGGTGAAAGTGACGCCCTGAAAACGGGAGCGCCATGCCTGAATGGTGCTTGGGGCATGGAAAGGGATGACACCCGGGGGCATGCCGGGAAAATTTGCCGCGGATATGCCCTTAGCGCCATGCCTGGAAAGTACCGCTTTGTACGATTTGAATGACGAATGGTGCAATGAATATCTGCAAAAAGCATCTGAATGAGCTAAAGGCTCAATCAGTAGTGGTGTTGGACATGCCAACAGTGTATACGTTCAACGGACATCCGTTCATTGCGTAGAACTGGAAACTTGCCATTTTAATAGCGGGTAGTTCACAAAGTGATGAAAACCCCCATTTATGCATTGAAAAAGGAGAGATAAGAAGATGTCTTTAATATCTGATGTTTATGCACGCGAAGTATTGGATTCGCGCGGCAACCCAACTGTTGAAGTAGAAGTTTACACAGAAGACGGCGGTTTCGGCCGCGCATTGGTGCCAAGCGGTGCCTCTACAGGTGAATACGAAGCTGTTGAACTCCGTGACAACGACAAAAGCCGTTTCCTCGGTAAAGGTGTCGAAACAGCTGTTAAAAATGTAAACGACACGATCGCTGAAGCCATTATCGGCCGTTACGATGTGTTTGACCAAGTCGGTATTGACAAAGCAATGATCGAACTGGACGGCACACCGAACAAAGGCAAACTTGGCGCAAATGCCATCCTTGGCGTTTCCCTTGCTGTTGCCCGTGCTGCAGCAAACGAATTGGATTTGCCTTTGTACAAATACCTTGGTGGATTCAACGCAAAACAACTGCCTGTTCCAATGATGAACATCTTAAACGGCGGTGCGCATGCTGACAACAACGTGGACATTCAAGAATTCATGATCATGCCTGCCGGCGCTCCGACTTTCAAGGAAGCGTTGCGCATGGGTGCTGAAATTTTCCACAACCTGCGTTCTGTTTTGAAAGCAAAAGGTTATAATACTGCTGTCGGGGACGAAGGCGGTTTTGCACCAAACTTGAAATCGAATGAAGAAGCCCTTTCTACCATTATTGAAGCCATCGAAAAAGCCGGCTACAAACCAGGCGAACAAGTTTTGCTTGCAATGGACGTTGCATCTTCCGAAATTTACAGCGACGAAGACCATAAATACCATTTAGCCGGCGAAGGCAAAGCTTTGACTGCTGAAGAAATGGTCAACTGGTATGAAGAATTAATTTCGAAATACCCAATCATCTCCATTGAAGACGGTTTGGATGAAAATGACTGGGAAGGCTTCAAAATGTTAACAGAACGCCTTGGCAAGAAAGTCCAATTGGTGGGCGACGACCTGTTCGTAACCAATACTGAAAAACTTGCCCGTGGTATTGAAGAAGGCATTAGCAACTCCATTCTGATCAAAGTAAACCAAATTGGTACTTTGACGGAAACTTTCAATGCGATTGAAATGGCAAAACGTGCAGGCTATACTGCAATTGTTTCCCACCGTTCTGGCGAAACAGAAGACAGCACCATTGCGGACATCGCCGTTGCAACAAACGCCGGCCAAATCAAAACAGGTGCGCCATCCCGTACCGACCGCGTAGCAAAATACAACCAATTGCTCCGCATCGAAGACGAACTGGCTGAAACAGCCGAGTTCCTTGGCAAAAAAACTTTCTACAACTTGAAAAAATAATTGGTTTTGGTACGCTGCCCGGTGAGAGCCGGGCAGTTTTTGATTGTATGGGAAAACCCGGAACCCAAAAAACGTCCTTCATCACCGGACCCCTAAAAGACAAAACGAGGGCCGGATCAGGAAGACGCTGTTCCTTTTCGGACAATTGTTCCAATGTAGTTGAACCCCGCTCCCCAATATGGTATACTCAAGATTAGGTATTGCCCGTCTCAGGAGGTGTGCAGTTGTGCATACATTGTTATTAACGTTACTAATCATCGATTCAATTCTGTTGATTGCAGTCATTCTGCTCCAGCCCGGGAAAAGCACGGGATTGTCCGGCGCCATTTCCGGCGGTGCTGAACAGCTTTTCGGGAAACAAAAAGTGCGCGGTATTGACCTGATCTTACACAGGATTACGATTGTGCTCGCTGTTTTATTTTTCCTGCTGGCCATCGGACTTGCATATGTAAACCTATAAGGGTATGCAAATCAGGCAACTTTTCAGAAGCCTTATCCGCACATGCCTGTAAACTTTAAGACACCCATCCCGGTCCCAAAATCCAGGCCGGGTATTTTTATGCGGATTGCTGGCAATTCCGAAACGTCTTTGTTACAAATAAAATGAACAAAGGCCCCAAAGAAAAACAGCAGGAAAGAGGCGTTTTTTACGGATGATGAGAATTGTACCACCCAAACCGTTTTTATTTGAAGCCGGCAAGAGGGCTGTACTGCTTTTGCACGGATTTACCGGAAGCAGCGCCGATGTCAGGATGCTCGGGCGCTTCCTTGAAAAAAAAGGATACACTTGCCATGCGCCGCAATATAAAGGGCACGGGGTACCGCCTGAAAATCTTTTGCATACGGGCCCAAGCGACTGGTGGCAGGATGTCATGAACGGCTACCAGTTATTGAAAGAAAAAGGGTATCATGAAATTGCAGTGGCCGGATTGTCACTGGGCGGGGTATTTTCCTTAAAATTAGGTTACACTGTACCTGTAAAGGGAATTATCACCATGTGCGCGCCCATGTACATAAAAAGCGAGCAAACGATGTATGAAGGCGTGGTTGCGTATGCCCGCAAATATAAACAGTTCGAAGGGAAAAGCGAAGCGCAGATCGAACAAGAAATGCGGGAATTTAAAAAAACGCCGATGCATACGCTGCAATCGTTGCAAGAGCTTATTCAGGATGTGCGCAACCATGTCGATCACATTTATGCGCCTGTTTTTGTCGTACAAGCGCGCCATGATGAAATGATCCGCCCGGAAAGCGCCAATATTATTTATTCAGAAGTGGAAACAGACCATAAGCAACTCAAATGGTATGAGAACTCCGGCCATGTCATTACACTCGATGGCGAAAAAGACCAACTTCACGAAGATGTATACACATTTCTGGAGTCGCTTGACTGGTCGGTTTAAAATTTTCCCGAAAAAGGAGGGAAAAAAATGGAACAAGACCAACTACAGCAAGATGTTGAAAAAATTTTATCTTATATGAAAGAAGAGACGTACAAGCCGCTGACGGTTCAGGAACTGGAAAAAGCGTTCGGCATTGACGATTCTTCCGAGTTCAAGGCATTTGTAAAAGTGCTCGTTTATATGGAGGAAAAAGGCCTCATTGTCCGCACGCGAAGCAACCGTTACGGCCTGCCGGAAAAAATGAATCTCGTACGCGGGAAACTGATCGGCCACCCGAAAGGCTTTGCTTTTGTCGCACCCGATGAACCCGGGATGGACGACATTTTTATCCCGCCGCATGAAACGAACCATGCATTAAATGGAGACACCGTTATTGTCCGTGTGTCCACCAAAAGCTCAGGCCAGCGCCAGGAAGGAACCGTTGTGCGCATTCTTGAGCGCGGCCAGACAGAACTTGTCGGCACATACGTCGAAAGCAAACATTTCGGATTTGTCGTACCCGATGACAAACGGTTCGGCAGCGATATTTTTATTCCGAAAACAGCAAACGGCGGTGCTGTCGAAGGCCATAAAGTGATTGTCCATATTACCGCCTATCCGGAAGGCACGAAAAATGCGGAAGGCGAAATCATCAAAATTCTCGGCCATAAAAATGATCCCGGTGTCGATATTTTGTCGATTATCCATCAGTACGGGCTGCCCCAGGCATTTCCGGATGAAGTGCTCGAACAGGCAAACCGGGTGCCGGAAGAAATTGATGAGAACGAGATTGGCAGCCGCCGTGATTTGCGCGGGGAAATGATTGTAACGATTGACGGGGCCGATGCAAAAGACCTCGATGATGCCGTTACCGTGAAAAAACTGGCAAACGGCCATTACAAGCTCGGCGTCCATATCGCAGATGTTAGCCATTATGTACGGGAAGGATCACCGATTGACCGTGAAGCATTTGAACGCGGGACGAGCGTGTACCTTGTTGACCGCGTCATCCCGATGATCCCGCACCGTTTATCAAACGGCATCTGTTCCCTGAATCCGCAAGTCAACCGGTTTACGCTGTCATGCGAAATGGAAATTGATGAAACAGGCCACGTTGTCCATCATGAAATTTTTGAAAGCATCATCAAAACGACCGCGCGGATGACGTATGCGGACGTTAACAAAATCCTTGTTGACCGCGACGAAGCGCTCAGAAAACATTATGAACCACTCGTTCCAATGTTTGAGCAAATGGCCGAACTTGCGGAGATTTTGCGCAAAAAAAGGATGGAGCGCGGCGCCATTGATTTTGATTTTAAAGAAGCAAAAGTCGTTGTCGATGAAAATGGCAAACCAACGGATGTTGTGTTGCGTGAGCGGTCGGTTGCAGAAAAGCTGATCGAAGAATTTATGCTCGCTGCCAACGAAACGGTTGCCGAACATTTTTACTGGCTGGACGTGCCGTTTATTTACCGGATCCACGAAGAGCCGAAAGCGGAGAAACTGCAGCGGTTTTTTGAATTTATTACCAATTTCGGCCTGATCGTACGTGGGACAGCCAATTCAGTGCATCCGCGCGCGTTGCAGGAAATCATTGATACGGTTTCCGGACGGCCTGAGGAAATGGTCGTGTCGACGGTCATGCTGCGGTCGATGCAGCAGGCGAAGTACGATCCGGAATGCATTGGCCACTTTGGCTTATCAACGAAATTTTACACGCATTTCACCTCGCCGATCCGCCGTTATCCGGACCTGATTGTCCACCGGTTGATCCGCGCTTATTTGATCAGCGGAAAATTGGATGAAAAGACAAAAGAAAAATGGAAAGCATTGCTGCCGGAAATTGCGGACCATGCCTCGAAAATGGAACGCCGGGCAGTAGAAGCTGAACGGGATACGGATGAGCTGAAAAAGGCCGAATTTATGGAAGACAAAATTGGGGAAGAGTTCGATGGGATTATCAGCTCGGTTACGAATTTCGGCATGTTTGTCGAACTGCCGAACACCATTGAAGGGCTTGTCCATGTCAGCTATATGACAGATGACTATTACCATTACAATGAGCGGCAATATGCCATGATCGGCGAGCGGACAGGAAATGTATTCCGCATTGGCGATGAAATCCGCGTCCGCGTGCTCAATGTGAACAAAGACGAACACAATATTGATTTTGAAATTGTCGGCATGAAAAACAACCGCCGCGAAAAAACGGAAGAACGCCCGAAAAAGATCGTCAAAGTGCGCGGCGCCCATTCTGCCCGGCCGCAAAAAGCGCGCCATGCCGGCGAAGACTGGGCGACAAGGCCGCCGAAAAAGAAAAAAGCAAATCGAAGGTAACCGGATTTTTCCGGGAACCTTCACCGGAGGGGAAACGAAATGCCAAAAGGCGAAGGGAAAGTGCTGGCGCAAAATAAGAAAGCAAGCCACGATTATTTTATCGAAGAAACATATGAAGCAGGCATTGTCCTGCAGGGGACAGAAATCAAATCGATCCGGGCCGGCCGCGTAAATTTGCGCGACTCGTTTGCCCGTGTGGAAAAAGGGGAAGTCTTTGTCTACGGGATGCACATTAGCCCGTATGAGCAGGGAAACCGGTACAATCATGACCCGCTTCGCCCGCGGAAAATTTTGCTGCACAAGAAAGAAATTGACCGGCTGGCCGGTGTGACAAAAGAAAAGGGTTATGCTTTAATCCCACTCAAAATCTATATTAAAAATGGGTATGCAAAAGTGCTGCTCGGCGTCGCCCGCGGGAAAAAGAATTATGACAAGCGCGAATCCTTGAAGAGGAAAGAAGCCGCCCGCGAGATTGAACGCGCCTTTAAAGCCCGCCAGCACTAAAAAAACAGTATGGCGGCTCCTCTGAACGAAAAAAAGGGAAGGCGCCGGATAGAAGATTTGCGCGCTTCCCTTAAGAAATGGCTTTTTTCAATTGTGGGAGAGAGGCCTGCCGGGTTCCGCCTTGCCAATGCTCCAACCGTTGCGTTCATTTGTTATTTCTGTCTGGTGCGGGCCGGCCATCCTTCAATCAATGGCGGCTCCGATTCTCTCGGCTATTGTTCGCTATCATTCTTCCCGCCCTTTTTCCAATCCTGTTTTATACCCGCGATCAAAGTAGGAATTTGGCAGCTTCAATACTTGTTCCGCTTCATCCGGGTCCAGCATTTTAATGTTTTCCATTACTTTCGCCTCCTCTTTTTCGTTCAGTTTTAAATAGAAATCAAAGAAACCAAATCGCATACTTCCTTTATTTCAATTCTTTTTGTTCTTGTCCGGTATTATGAAATGCTAAAAAAATTGCTTTTTAACGGCTTTCCGAAAGAAGTCTCCCATCCTCAAGGAATGTGAAGGTGCGAATCGCACCAATGAGTAGGTGGGAGATGAATTTCGGTTGGCTTTAGCCAAAGTTATTTTTCCAATCCTTTTCTCAACAATTCTAAGATTGCGGCTGTTCTAGTTGGAATCCCATTTTCTTTTTGATATTGCTCCAATTTTTCTAATATCGTCTTAGGCATACGAATTTCTACACGTTCTTTCTCTTCTCTCATGATGATCACCTCATATTGATTGTACGGATTTTTTACGATATAATCAATATATACGAAATTTTTCCGCACAAAGTGAGGTGAATGGATATGGCCAAGCAAAACAAAGCTTTCAAGTTTCGTTTGTTACCAAACAAAGAACAATCCGCATTATTAGCTAAGACATTTGGTTGTGTTCGCTTTGTCTACAATAAGATGTTAGCTGAACGCAAAGAAACGTATGAAAAGTTCAAGGATGATAAAGAATCGCTTAAAAAGCAAAAGTTTCCGACCCCTGCAAAATATAAAAGTGAATTTCCATTCCTAAAAGAAGTGGATTCTTTAGCTTTGGCAAATGCACAAATGAACTTACAGACTGCTTATAAGAATTTCTTTGAAGGAAATGCGGATTTTCCAAAGTTCAAAAATCGTAAAGCAAAACAATCCTATACAACTAATATGGTCAACGGAAATATTAAGCTAGAAAATGGTCATATCAAACTGCCAAAAATCAAAAAGCCAATAAAAATGAAACAGCATAGAGAGATACCTGCTGATTATAAAATCAAATCTTGCACTATTTCTAAAACAAAGACAGGCAAATACTACATTTCAATTTTGACAGAATATGAGAAAGATATTCGTCCAGTTAAAATACAGAAAGTTGTTGGTTTGGATTTTGCTATGGATGGTCTATATGTCGAGAGTGAACAGGGTAAGAAAGCCAATTACCCACGTTACTATCGGCAAGCCTTAGATAAATTAGCAAAAGCACAACGAATTCTTTCTCGAAGAAAGAAAGGTTCTGCACGTTGGAACAAGCAACGACTAGTAGTGGCTAAGTTACATGAGAAAGTGGCGAACCAACGCATGAATTTTCTTCATCATAAGTCAAAAGAATTAGCTTCTAACTTTGATGCTGTCGTGATTGAGGACTTGAACATGAAAGGGATGTCTCAAGCCCTTCACTTTGGGAAAAGCGTTCATGATAACGGCTGGGGTATGTTCACTACTTTCTTAGCGTATAAGCTAAAAGAACAGGGGAAACAACTTGTGAAAATTGATAAGTGGTTTCCCTCCACTAAGAAGTGTTCATGTTGCGGCAAGGAAAAAGAAATGCCATTATCTGAACGTGTATATAAATGTTCTTGCGGCTTTGTATTAGATCGCGATCACAATTCAGCAATCAATATCAAAAATGAGGGATTACGCTTATTAGCGTTATCATAAGTAACAAAACTCTTGGAACAAGAGGGTTAGCTCGGTCAGTTTTCGTTGGCTAGTAAAAGCAACGATAAGTCGAGAAGCCCCCACTTCAATCAAACCATAAGGTTGATAAGTGGAGGGTAGTTCACCATGTTTATCACAAAGAGACTCGATCCGATGGCCCAAAGCAGCACAAATGGAGCCAACCACCAGCCCGTTAATTACAGGCAAATCCAGAACGTCCAAAAATCCAAAAAACCGGAAAAAAGGGAAATGCCAGAAGAGGCCAAAGTTGAAACCTGCCAACATGCCGAAAAAGAAACCAGTTAAATGTGTTGCTTTTTTTGGCTTTTTCAACCCCAATGATGCCAATCTCCGGTTAATGGATACCGACTTGTTAAAGGCTTGCCAGAGGGAGAAGCAGTAAACGGCAGGAAAAAAATCCCCCACTCGGGATGGAACAGTTCACCGGCTAGGCTGAAATTTCCTTTGAACGCAATTTAAGCCGACAGATTGAGGTTCGAACCGAAATTGATGGCTGCCGTCCAAAGCATGATCAAAAGCCCGATGAAATAATCACCGTTGTAAAGCTGTCCGAATCCGGGAAAAGCAACCGACCACAGCACGGTAGAAAAAGGGGACTTATACAGTTTTCTTTCATCCATTCTTTTCACCTATGAGGTATTGTATGTGTTTTCTTCTTCTGCCATACTGCCGGGAAAAACTTGACACATACGGAAAAACTGAACAATTGCATCTTGCAGGATTCATGTTATAATAGTATGTGCAGGCCAGTTATATGTAAAATCTGCAGCGCCCTTTTTATATCGGGGACGTTACGGATTCGACAGGGATAGATCGAGCTCAGGCTGCGAGCCGGGGGGTCGTCCCCGTAAAAACGCAACGCCTAAAAATAACTGGCAAATCTAACACTAAACTCGCTTTAGCTGCCTAATAAGCACTAAGCGGATCCTCCCTCCATCGCCCATGTGGTAGGGTAAGGGTCTCAAATTCAGTGGGATACGCCGGCTGTCCTCCGCCTGGGGACGAAGGAAGAGACCAATCAGGCTAGCGCACCGGACGCCCGCTGGCAGGCAGATGGCTGCGCGAAACGCAAATATGCCGGCTACGCTCGTAGACGCCTGAGTGGCGATATTTCTGGACGTGGGTTCGACTCCCACCGTCTCCATAAAACGAAATCAATGGATTTCAAACTGATCCAAAGCCCTTGTATATCAAGGGTTTTTTTATTTTTACCATTTCATTTGATTTTATTGAATATCAAACATCCGTAGTCAAAAACGTATTCAAGAAATCATTAGATGTTAGATTAAATTAAATTGATGGGCAGCAAAATCGGTGTGGTAAAATTGAGAAAGACAATGATATTTTACTCTAATATTTTGGGGTCTTGGAGGTATTTAGAAATATGGAAGAAACAGTTAGCTATCAAGTGAAAAGCCATTCATTAGATGATATTATCTCCAATTTAGAACGGGAAGACATGGCACAACGTGATCGTGGAACCCTTTTTGAGCTATTGGTTACAGTATATCTGAAGAAAGAACCAATGTATGCACGGCTATTTGATGAAGTATGGATGTTATCTGATGTTCCTGAAGAATATGGAATTCCGAAGAAAGATACAGGTGTAGACTTAGTTGCCCGAAAAAGGGAAACTGGTGAGTTGGTTGCTGTTCAGTGTAAATATTATTCGAAAAATATGACAATCCAAAAGTTGCATATTGATTCTTTCTTAAATGAAGTGGGGAAGAGCTATTATGCAGAAGGGATTATTGTAACTTCAACGGACAAGTGGAGCAGTAATGCGAACAACGCTTTATTAGACCGTGACAAAAACATTGCTCGTATTGGTTTGTCGCAATTGCGTGAGAGTGAGATTGATTGGTCACAGTTCTCCTTTGATAATCCGCAGAAAATTGCGTTGAAGTCACCTAAGAAACCACGTTCTCACCAGATTCCTGCTATTGAGGCAGTAGTAAATGGGGTTTGCTGAACGAATCCGATTATGGCTTGTATCTGATTTGTCAGCAAGCTCTACCTCAATATCATAGGAGAATGCATCTGCGAAAATGCTTTATTCTGTCCTCTCTGTATGTTGAATCAGCTTTAGAGTGCAAAGTTTTTCCTGCATTTTTTATAAAACCCTTGCATTTAAAGTTCGGCCAAAGCTGTCAGTATCCTTACCAAGTCTAGGACTTTTGCTTATTCAGCAAGCCCTAAATGGTTTTGAAACGGCTGACCGTGGAAAGTTGATTATGGCTCCGGTACAGGAAAAACATATACTTCTATGGTAATTGCCGAAAGGATGGCAGAGAAGAAAAATGGTACATTCAGGGTATTATATCTTGTACCTAGTATTCAGTTGCTTTCCCAATCTTTAAGAGGCTGGACTGCCGATTCTAAGTATCGTGAGGATATGGAAACTTTTGCGGTTTGTTCGGATAGAAAAGTTACAAAAAAGGCAAAAGGTGAAAACGAGATTGAGGATATAGCGGCAGCAGATTTAGGTTATCCGGCTACGACTGATTATCGCAAGTTACTGGAGCATCAGAAGCTTATTGATTCGGCGGATCACCAAAGCAAATTCTTAGTCGTGTTCTCAACATATCAGTCCATTGACGTAATTATTGAGGCTCAGAAAAATGGCTTTTATGAGTTCGATTTGGTTGTCTGTGATGAAGCTCATCGTACAACCGGAGCAACCGAAGTGGGAAAAGAAGCTAGTGCTTTTGTGAAAGTACATAGCAATGACAATATTAAAGCTAAAAAACGTCTGTATCAAACGGCTACTCCTCGTATTTATGGTGATGATGCAAAGAAGAAAGCTGATGAATTGTCTGTTGTTATTGCAGATATGAATGATAAAGAAATTTATGGTGAAGAGTTTTACCGAATTGGATTTGGAGATGCCGTAAATAAAGGGATTTTAACGGACTATAAAGTTATGGTTCTGGCTGTTGATGAAGAAGTAATTGCCCGTCGTTTTCAAAAGATGCTGGCGAATAAGCGTGACACAGAACTTGAATTTGATGATGTAACGAAAATTATCGGCTGTTGGAATGGGTTGATCAAACGTAAGAGTAATTCTAATGTGATTTCTGCTAATCCAATGAAGCGGGCTATTGCTTTTGCTGGAACGATTCGTGAGTCGAAGTTGATTAAGGAAATGTTTACAGAAGTTGTTGATATGTTTATCAATGAATCAGGAGACCAAACAGAGCCGGTTCGAATTGAAATAGACCATGCGGACGGTTCGATGAATGCCCTGCAGAAGAATGAGAAAATTTCTTGGCTGAAGGCAGAAGTTCCACCAAATACTTGTCGTATCCTTACTAATGCACGCTTCCTTACAGAGGGTGTAGACGTTCCGGATTTGGACGCAGTTATGTTTTTAAAACCTCGTAAATCACGTATTGACATTGCACAAGCAGTAGGACGAGTTATGCGTAAAGCAGAAGGAAAAGATTATGGTTATGTCATCCTTCTTATCGGTATTCCTGCAGGTGTTGATGAAAATACGGTCTTAGATAAAAATGAGAAGTATCAAGTAGTTTGGGACGTTCTAAATGCGTTGCGTTCGTTAGACGAACGTTTTGATGCAATGATCAATAAATTGGAATTGAACAAAAAGAAACCTGACCAGTTGCAAGTTATTGGGGTTGGTTCCGCACCTGATGAAAGCGAAGGTGGATTTATTGTTGCTGAACCAGTATCTGAACAGTTGGCTTTTAATCTTGATGAAGATGATTTCTCGGAAATTGAACGTGCGATTTATGGCAAAATTGTAAAGAAGGTTGGGAATGTACGTTATTGGGAAGATTGGTCAAAAGATGTTGCTGAAATTGCACAACAACACATGATGCGTATTCGAGTAATGTTGGAAGATACCAACAGCGAAACGTATATGGCATTTCAAAAGTTTCTTTCTGGGTTACGTCATAACATCAATAATTCTATATCAGAAAAACAAGCGATTGAAATGTTGGCACAACACCTGATTACAAAACCAGTTTTTGAAGCACTGTTTGATTCATATAGCTTTGTGAACAATAACCCCGTTTCACAAGCTATGGATGCTGTGTTGAAGGTTATGGATGAACAAGGGCTTGTAAAAGAACAGGAACGTTTGAAAGACTTCTATGAAAGTGTGCGTGTGCGTGCTGAGGGGATAGATAATCTAAAAGCGAAACAGGACATAATCGTCCAGTTGTACGATAAGTTCTTTAAAGTTGGGTTTAAAGAAACAACCGAACGTTTGGGAATTGTGTTTACCCCTGTTGAAGTGGTGGATTTCATTATTCACTCCGTTAATGATGTATTGAAAAAGTACTTTGGTAAGTCAATTAGCGATGAAGGAGTTCACATCCTTGATCCATTTACGGGTACTGGTACGTTTATCGTGAGGTTGCTGCAAAGTGGATTAATTTCAAAAGAGGATTTGTTGCGCAAGTACACTCAAGAACTTCATGCGAATGAGATTGTACTGTTGAGTTACTATATCGCTGCTATCAATATTGAAGAAACCTTCCATTCCATAATGGAGGGCGATTATAAACCATTTGAGGGCATTGTTTTAACGGATACGTTTGAAAGTACCGAGAAAGAGGATTCATTTGAGGACGAGTTGTTTGGGGAAAATAATGAGCGACTTGAAAAGCAACGAAGGAAGCCTATTTTTGCTATAATTGGGAATCCTCCATATTCAATAGGGCAAACGAATGCGAACGACAACAATCAAAATCAATCATATCCTAAATTAGATGAACGCATAGATTCAACCTATGCCCGCTATTCATCAGCTAGCTTAAAGAAGAGCTTGTATGATTCCTATATTAAAGCGTTTCGCTGGGCAAGCGATCGTATCGGGAGTAAAGGCGTAATTGGTTTTGTTACTAACGGTTCATTTATTGATAGTAATAGCACGGATGGTTTGCGGAAGTGTTGGTACAATGAATTTAACTATTGTTTATTGCAAAATTAAAGTGCAGAGATGTGCAAAATTTCTATGCAAATGGTTATGCAGAGGGGCTTTACATGGAGGGGTAGCCATGATAACCTGTTTGGGTTTGCCAAATCTGTTACAGCTGGCCGCTTGGCAAAAGAATCATGGCTGCAGAGGCTCCATGTCAAGCCCTTAATAGCGAGAATTCAGATTGAATTTTTATGCGGTATAAAAGAATTTATATACTGCAATACTCTGCACTTTTTTCTTGCAAAAAACAGACAGCAGCAACAAAAAGAGGAATTTAAACGGGCAGAAGAGGAGATTAAGGCATTGCATGGCATAGAACCTTCACTTCTGGATACACAGCCGGAGAACCGGGAATTAGCACAATATTTGGATGTGTTGAAAGGAGCAACAAAGTATGACACAATCACTTGAACAACTTCAGCAGCAGCTTCGAACATTGCGATTAATCAGAGACGGCAAATCATTTGCCATCTCTGATTCAAGAAGCTGAATCACAAGATTGGACATACCGCACTTTTCTGGAACATCTGACTAGCTATGAGTTGGAACGCCGAGATGAGAAATTGATTGAAAAACGATTAAAATGGGCAACGTTTCCGTTTTACAAGACAATAGATGCATTCCAAGTAGACGAGCAACAATCGCTAAGTAGGAGACAGATCAATCAGTTAAAAGAATTCACATGGCTTGATCAGCTTTTTAATTTAATTATTCTGGGACCGCCTGGAGTAGGAAAAGCACATTTGGCAACGGGATTAGGGATAGAGGCAATTCATCAGGGCTACAAAGTTTCTTTTATCTCCATGGGGCAGCTTATCCAAACATTGAAGACGGAAGATGTTACCCGAAAATCACAAACAAGAATGAAGCGCATCCGGGATTCAAACCTGGTCATCATTGATGACTTGATGTTCATGGCCATGGATTCACGGGAGGCAAATTTGTTTTTCCATTTAATTAACGACTTGTATGACAATGCTTCTGTCATTCTAACTTCTAATAAGGGCCCAAATGAATGGGGTGAACTATTGGGGGATCCAGGTATTACGACAGCTATTTTGGACAGATTATTACACCGAGCAGAAGTCATTCATTTTAGGAACGATGACAGCTATCGCATGAAACATCGATCATCCATTTTTATGAAAAAAAGTGTTCAAAATTAATTAGCAAAAAGTGTTCAATTTTACTTGACGGCTACAGTTTGGGGCGGACAAGTGAAATGCCGCATCCCTTTCCAAACCTTTTTGTGTGAAAAATACAAAAAATACTTGACCAAAATTTTAACTGTCATATAATTTTAAATGTAAACCATAAATTAATTTAGGTTGACAAATAAAAAGGGGTGACTTTCGTGGATTGGACGAATTTGGCAGAAAAGGTGATTGAAGGTTATGTGATAAGGGAAGAAGAGGCCAGGGAAATTTTAACGGTTAGTGATCATGAAGTATTAGCACTTGTCCATGGAGCCTATCAGATCCGCCGGCATTTTTATGGAAAAAAGGTAAAGCTGAATTTGATTATTAACGCCAAAAGCGGTCTTTGTCCGGAAGATTGCGGCTACTGTGCACAGTCAATTAAGGCGGCAACAAAAATCGACCGGTATCCATTAGTCAGCAAACAAACGATTGTGGAAGGGGCAAAGGAAGCGAAAAAGAATAAAATTGGTACATATTGCATTGTGATGAGTGGACGAAGACCAACCAACCGTGAAGTGGACACAGTAATTGCGGCGGTTGAGGAAATTAAGCGGGATGTGGAACAATTAAAAATTTGTGCCTGTTTAGGGCTCGTTACTGAAGAGCAGGCGTTCAAGCTGAAGGCAGCGGGTGTGGACCGGTTTAATCACAATATTAATACAAGTGCAAACCACCATGCGAATATCACAACCACACATGGTTATGAAGACAGAGTCAACACAATCGAAAACGTAAAAAAGGCAGGCATCTCCCCTTGCTCCGGTGTGATTTGCGGAATGGGGGAAACGGATAAGGACATTATCGATATGGCATTCGCGCTCAAGGATCTGGACGCTGATTCTATTCCGGTCAACTTTCTGCATCCTGTTAAGGGAACAAAGCTTGAAAATATGGACGAATTGACACCGATTCGTTGTTTAAAAATTTTGTCCTTGTTCCGGTTTGTCAACCCCACAAAGGAAATTCGGATTGCTGGCGGGCGGGAATATCATTTGCGTTCTTTGCAGAATTTGGGGTTATTTATTGCCAACTCTATTTTTATAGGTGATTATTTAACGACAGATGGTCAGGACGCAAAAGAAGACTACCAGTTAATTAAAGATCTCGGATTTGAAATAGAAGAAAATCCGTTCGAAACAGAAGGCCAGCAGTTCACTTTGTATCATTCATAGATACTTTACTCAAGTTTTACACTTAAACATCACCCATTCATGCTTGGCGTACTTGCTTTTTTCATAGAGCCTCTGCCAAAATAAAAATATACCCTTGAGCGAGGCTCTGGAAAATTAATTATCCCGGTTTTTTTGCCTTTTCATCCAGATTTTCAATTCAATAGAAGTAAAACGGTCATTTTCCTTCAAAAAAAGGGCATACGTATCCCGCCTTCACAAAATGGGTTTTTTTCACTACCCTTTGTGGAAAGGAAACGCTCATTTTATTTATTCACATATCCACCTGTGAATAACTTAATTTGCTCTTTGCAGCCGATTGCGTGTCCATCCACAATTGGCCTTTCCTGTCTGATGGTACGCCATATTTGCCATGATGTGCATAGATATCATGCATCGATCTACATGAGCTTCAACTGCCTGTTTCCCACGCTTGTGAACACGACGGAGACTGTATCCGTCTTTTAGAATGCCAAAGATTCTTTCGATGATCGTCCTGGCACTATATAACACTTCAAATGTGCGCCCATGTTGAGGCAACTCGACATCTACTTGAGGCGTTTGATCAAAGTCTATCCTAAATACTCTTCCTTGTGCTGCCCCATTACAACATTCCGCGTGATTCGCTAGCGGGCAGGTGAGACCTTCTTGCTTGGCATTTGGATGAAATACAGGACAAGTGTAAATATATTGCCCCTTTTCCCGATCAGATCCTCTAAGTTCCATTTTATGCCCACTGATACAGATGGGAGTGCCGTACCGGTTGATTTTTTCAATCCCTCGGGCGGTAGTTGGTTTATCTTTACGGTTCCGTGGATTGATCGGTGCCACCAATTTCGCCTGTAATACATCCTTTGTCACTTTTTGATTTTCCGGCGTTTGGTAGATTCCATCTGCCAGGATAAAGCTCAACTGCTCAGCCATCTCGGGGTGCTCTGTCTTAAACGTTTCCAATGTCGGTTCTAATGTTTTCCCATCGGGTGTATTTCCTTTAAATACTTCCCGCGTCAAAGGCAAACCGGATCTCACCCCGCATACCATTGATAATTTATGCGCAATATAGGAGACTGCATTACTTTTACGCATTACCCCTACATTGTCGTCCGTAAGGACTCTGGGGCAATCGCAATTACCCTCACAAGAACACGTCTTCCTTGTTTTATTCAAGGTTGCTTCTGCCTCTATATGCGATGTATCCACGGCGGCTGCTTCCTCATTCGTTTCAACCACGCCTTCCCCTTTATTATATTCAACAACCAATAGCCGGGCTTTTTCCCAAAGACCATTTGTTGTCATGATTTGATCAAAACGAGCAAAGGAACGGTAGCTCGGAATTTTCTCCGTAAATCCACACATGGTGGCAAATAGCGGGTTTGATTTCACTTGCAAATAGACACTCTCCACCATCACTTCAATATACTGTAAAGAGGCCAGTTCAAAAGCACGAAAAAAGGGCATGAAAGGATGCGGTTTTCTCCCTGCGGGAGAGGGACGAAATAATGAAGACGCAGACTTGTCTTCTTCCTCCGTTATTGAAAATAGTGCCGGTTGTATTTCATTAGAAGGATCATGTGCTCTTTCATTTTTTAGGTGCAAATATAAAAGGGTGTAGTATTCTCGTTCAATCGGCTTAAAAATCTCCCATGGGAAACACATGGCTGGAATGACAAATGGTATATCGGCATAGTCTTGCCAATTGTGGGGAATCAAATTTTGTTGTATTGAAAAGTCTCTGGTTTGTGTTAGAATAGAAATAGTCATGAAATCACTCCCTGGATATTTGGTCGTACTTATATCTTAACAAAGGAGTGGCTTTCATGGCTCTTTTTTTTCAAAAAAAATCATCCTTTTCCGTTTTACAATATTTACCACAGGAATGAGTAGCTTAATCTATTGAAACCCGCCCAAAACCGACCAAAGTGGAAAAATTTAGACACTTATAATAAATAAATTTACCCCATTAAAATCAAAAACTCACAATTTATTTTTACATTTGTCATAATGTTCCTACAAACGTCTTTTTTCTTTAGTGGAATAAATCAACGACCTTTAATTGTCTGACTGCTTACAGTTTCAGGGGATATAGCATTTTGGCAAGGGCTCATAGGGAATGATTTAAAAAAGCATTCTTTTTTTTTGGTGCTGAACAACTTGCAGTCAAAGGAAAGGAATGCTTTTTAGCTATGGAATGGCAAAAACTGTTGCGTCCCCCAAACCTTTCTCTCGTGATCTCGCGGAAATGTTCCGGTACAAATTGTTTCATTCTCCGGTTGCAGCGGATAAATATCTTCTCTCCATCCAGTCAATCCCAATTGTCCGGTAAAACTTTGGACTTTGGAGCGGTATTTGGCAATTTTGCTTTGATCGATCCCTTTCAAACAGGCAAACTAGAACTCGGTATAGGCATATAGACTCATTTTGAAAGATTGTTCACTATTTTTTTCAAATTCGGGATAAAATTTACTGGATTTATTGATTTAATTGTGTTTGATACATAGAACAAAAGGAGGAGACAGATTGCGAAGATTGATTTTTTTCGGGGGCGCGGGCTTTCTGTTGCTGTTCGTGCTAAGTTTTGCGAAGCCTGCTTCAGCCGCCTCGTTCACCATGTATACGTGGACGCCGTCAAAGCTCTATAAAACGGCGTCTGGCGCGGCTTACTCCGGCAATGTGAACAGCGGCACAGCGGTAACTGTCTACAGCAAATCGGGCAAGCGCTATAAGGTGAAGACAGGTGGGAAAACAGGTTACATTTATGCTTATAACCTGACAAGCAGCAAAGTGAAAAAAGAGGACTTTTTGGTTCGAAAATTTATAAACAGGCGGCAGGCGGCCCGTACGTTGCTTCCGTGCCGGCTGGGAAGATGATGTATATCAAAATGGAAGCAACGAAAAACGGCATGTATCTGGCCCACGTAATCGGAACCGGGTACAGCGGCTATGTTGACAAAACCCATTTTATCAAGCCAGTTGTAAAATATACGTGGATGCCGTCTAAATTATACACATCCGCAACCGGCAATTCGTATAAAAAGACGATTAAAGATGGGCAAAAAGTATCGGTTTTTAACGGGTCACACGGCCGTTACCAAGTAAAAGCAGGCAGCAGTTCCGGATATATTTACGCGAATAACTTAGCCGGCACGCTGGCGAAGAAAACGGTCTATGTTTCTTCCAAACTGTATACCACTTCGTCCCATACAAAGTATACGGCTGTCATCAGGCCGAATAAGCAGGTATATGTGAAAGAAAGCACCCAAAATATGTCCCATGTCTGCGTTGTTGGGACAGCCCAAAGCGGCTGGATTTATACGAGCCACTTCACAAAACCTGCACCGGCAGCGGGCGGAACAACCAGCACGCCGAAGGCAACAGCAGGGACAAGCCAAACGGGGTCTTCCACAGCGGGCGGCACAACGGCGGGAACAGCAACCGGCAGCACGTCTGGATCTGCGTCCGGCATAACAGGGTCTGCCGCAGCAACAAGCGGCACAACTGCAACGACCACAACAGGCAACACTGGATCGGGTTCCGCATCCGCAACGACCGCAACGGGCAAGACCGGATCGAGTTCCGCGTCCGGGACGACTGCAACGAGCAACACTGGATCGGGTTCCGCGTCCGGGACGACTGCAACGGGCAACACTGGATCGGGTTCCGCATCCGCAACGACCGCAACGGGCAAGACCGGATCGAGTTCCGCGTCCGGGACGACTGCAACGAGCAACACTGGATCGGGTTCCGCGTCCGGGACGACTGCAACGAGCAACACTGGATCGGGTTCCGCATCCGCAACGACCGCAACGGGCAACACTGGATCAGGTTCCGCATCCGGGACGGCTGCAACAGGCAGTACCGGAGCAGCCGCTGCGTCTGCCACGACGGCAAAGGGACTGGATGTCAGCCATTATCAAACATTGACACAGAGTAGTTTTAACCTTATGAAAAGACAGGGCTACAGTTTTGTCATCCTGAAAGCAACGGAAGGAACCGGGTATACGGACTCTAAGTTTTATACATATTATAAGTATGCCAGAAACGCCGGCTTGTCGGTCCATGCTTATCATATGATCGGCAATTCCACTACGGATCCCGCACAGCATATTGCAGAAGCCAAGCATTTTTATCAAGTGCTGGCCCAAACAAAGGCGAGCACCGGCTATGCTTTTACAGGTTACGCTTTCGAAGATATAGAACCTACCGGGACGAATAGCATTACAACAACTTGGTGGGCAAATGCGGCCCCGGCCTGTGCCGGCTATTTCTTAAATGAAATGCAGGCGCTCGGGCAGGCGAAAGTGGGTATTTACGCCGGCTACTTTAATTGGAACAGCTATCTTGAGGGCCATACAGATACTTGGCCCGGCAATACCAAAATTTGGCTGGCACGATATAACACCACGCTCGGTACAAATGCGGATGTTTGGCAGTACACCGAAACCGGAACCATTGATGGCATCACCGGCCATTTTGACCTTGATATCAGCTATGACCCTGATTTTTAAAAAATTTTTTCAAAAAAACGGCGAGAAGCGATTCTCGCCGTTTTGATTTTGCTTCCATCAGCATCAGGGCCCGCCTACGGTTTGATCGTAGAAATTTTCCCTGCCTGCCGGTCCAAGCCTCCACCTTGCATTCCCGTTTGTTGCCGGCTCAGGCCGATTATGCATTGTAAACTTGTCCATTCATCCGTTTTGGCCAAGCGGCTCAAGCGGGTGATCAGGCATCCGCAAATTCGCGGATTTTTTTGGCTGCTTTTCTGCTTACTCCTCCCGGCAGGACGGCAAACCCGTAGAGCAAAAGCATAAAGAAAGCACATCCGAACAGCCATCTGTACAGATACCGGTTTATGAAAGGTGCGGTAATCTGTTTTGATACGGTAAACGTAAGGTCTGTTTTTGCCATGGGTTTGCCGTTTTGGTACAATTGGCCGCCCTCGTACAAATCCATCTGCTCAAAATGTCCGCCCTGGCCGTTCGCCTGAAGGAAAAGCCGGGCATGCGCTGGTCCGTGGAGCTGTTCGATCCGGAGCGAATAATGCCTGTTTTCGCCGGGCAAGGCTTTTTTCAAAAGAAATGCCTCATAGCCGTTTGTTCTTCGCTTATGGTTTGTAAATTTTCGTTCAAACACCATTTTTTGCCGTCCGGCGCTATTATGCCATAAAGAAACGCGGTATGCGGCTTTGCCGTGGAACCGGGCAGGCATAAAAGCGACCCGGTCGAAAGCTTTGTCTGCGATAAACGTTTGGGTAACGGTATGATGCCGGTCGACAAGCGCAACAGGTTTTCCTCTGGCTGCCTGCTGGTTGACGATATAATCCTCGTATTTTTCGGTTGTCCCTGTGAATGTTTTTTCATTCGATTTGGCGCAAACGGCGAGCAGGACAATAAGGCTTAAAACGAGCAGCCAGTTTCCCGCTGTTTGCAGTTTCCATCTTTTTTGTGCCGGCAGCCATTTTTTTGCTTCCAGGAACTGGCACATTTTTTCAAGGCCCCGTGCAGCGCAAAAAATCATAAATGGCGTGAACAGGAGGGAGTAGCGCGGCTCTGCTTCCCAAATCAAAATGAAAAACAAATAGCTACCAAATAAGCAAATTTGCATGAGCAATTGAACGTCAAACTTTATTTTACGGAAGAACGTTAAGCCGGAAACGGCCAGCAAAAAGAGCGTTGCAATATGAAAAACCTGGATGATAAACAACAGCACTTGATTCTGGTCTCCGTAAACATAGCGGTATGCGGCGTTGTAATGGTCCATCCGCTGATTGTACTTGGCGTAGGCCTGATCGCCTTGTGAAAATGTGCGGAAGGCTTTTACCGCCCAGAGCTTGAGCAGACCGGATGGCCCCCTCGTTTCGATCCGCTGTTTGATCAGTGCAAGATCCGCCTGTTTTTTTGCCTGTTGGGTAGGGAGGCGTTCTGATAATCTCGTATCCGCGACATTGTACCGGCCTTCATTTGAAAGGCCGAGCGCCAGCCAGTGGGTTACCGGCGCCTTGATGCTCGTGTTTTCCCGGTAGCCGAGATGGTGGTAATACGCCTCTGCTCCAAAGGTGATAGGCAAGAAAACAAGCATAATCAACGCTGCCCGCAGCACGGTTTGTTTCAGCCGGAGCGTATAGACCATGTAGATCAAAAGGGCAGGCAAAAATAATACCATATTTTCCCTTAACTGGCACCCAATTGCAAGCACTGCACCAAGCAGAAAAAGGTATGCCGGGCGCCCCGTACGGCTGTGGCAGTACCAAAAATACACCGCCATGGAGGGAAAGGCGATCGCAAGGCTTTCTGTATAAAAATACGGGATATAAAGAAAGAGCGGCAGCCATGTAATCGTAAAAACAAGCAGCAAATTTCCCGTTTTGCGGCCGGACGTTTTCACCGCCAGCAGCCAGAGAAAAAAGATCCCGATATTCAGAAACAAAGCTGCTGCCAGCTTATCTGCAATCAAAAACCAGTCCGGATTCCCAAACGCGGCATAGCGGTAAAGCAGGTAACGGGCAATGGTAATCGGCACATTATTCGGGTAGAGCTGCAAATAGTACTCATTTCCGAGCAATGTCCCGTGTTTTAATAAATACAAAGCTTCCAGATAAATATGGCCGCCATCCACTTTGGGCGGCTGCACCCCGTGAAACAGGATAAGGATCGCCGCTTCAATAGACAAAATAACGGCAAACAAAAAGGCTGCCATTCTTTTCAGCCCGTTGTCTGAAAGCCTTGCAAAAATGCGGCAACAGCCAAGATAAAACAAGATGGCGACTACAGCAAAGAGGAACAGCGCTGCCATCTGCCCGGTTGAAATATTCCATTTTCCATCAAGCAGCACGAAATGCGGGTCATTTTTTTCCACCCACAGCGGCGCGATGAAAAAGCTGCCGATCGTGATAAGAGCGCATGATACGGTAAAAATGACACTGAAAAGACTGATGGTTATCTTTTTCACGAACATGGAGGGCTCACCTCATGGATTATCTTTCCGCGCAATCTCCATTCTCATTGCGCAAGTTGTGTGTTTGGTTAGTGGTGCATGAAAACATTCTTTTTTATCATGCCCCGCCGCCTGCACTTCGTATTCTTGCATAATTTTCCAGATTTCTCAAGGGACCAGTATAGCAGCTTATTCTGAATAAACCGTGAGAATTCAATGAAAAAACCCGCAGTTTTTTCAGCGGTACGCGGGAAATTGCGGCCAGCCGGCAGGTGTTTACGTGAAGGGTTTTCCGGGCGAAATGCCGCGCAGCACGGTTTTATCCTGAACCATCCTTTTGCCGGATTGGCCGTTTTTAAGGCGGTGAAATTCCGGCCGAAAAATGCCCGCAAAAACCCTGCAGGCGGCTTGCTGCTCAAAATACGGCCAATATTGGCAAAATACTTGTTGGAAAACACCCATCCGGTATACAATTCAATTGTTTAAAATCTGCTTTTTTGGTAAAAATCAGAATGAACTTCCCGGCAATTGCGGAAGTCTATTTATTGTAAAAAGAACAGGCTTCCGGAAAAGGAGGAAGACAGCTTGGCTAAAGTGCTCATTTTACCGCTTTTAAAAATGCCGTCCGGCCATCACCAGGTCGCAGAGGCGTTAATGCATAAATTGAAATGTATGGACAGTACCATTGAAATGAAAAAAGTTGATTTGATTTCCTATACGAGCGGGATGCTGGAAAAAATCGTCACGAAAATGTATTTGAATTGGATTCAAAAAGCACCGCGGACATACCAATGGGTGTACAAACATTTTATTTATGCGGATGCCGACCAGACCGCATTAATGAAATTCTATGAACTCTCTTTTATTAAGCAAATGGAAAAACTGATTGCCGAGGAAAATCCGGATCTTGTCATTTGCACGCATAGTTTTCCGTCGATGCTGCTCAGCCGGCTGAAGTCAAAAGGAAAAATTGATGTCCCGGTTATCAATGCATACACTGATTTTTTCGTCAACGGCTTGTGGGGAAAGAAAGAAATTGACATCCATTTTGTGCCGAACCAAACGATCAAAACGACGCTCATCTGTAACGGCGTTCCCGAACAAAACATTTTTGTCACCGGCATTCCGATTCATGAAGCGTTTAAAGAAAGAACGGTTTTGCGCCATACATCACGGAAAAAAATCTTAATATCCGGTGGCAGCAGCGGCCTCGGCGATCTGTACCGCCTTCTGAAAGCATTGAAACGGGAACAGCCAGGCAAGGCCGATTATTATGTGTTATGCGGAAAAAACGAAAAATTGTATCACAAGCTGAACGGATGGGGGATGAAACATATCATCCCGGTTCCGTATATCCAGTCCAGAAAGGAAATGAGCCGGCTGTACGATGAAGCGGATGCGATCATTACAAAGCCGGGCGGTGTCACGATCAGCGAAGTGATTCAAAAAAAACTGCCGATTTTTATCCACTCCGTCCTCCCCGGCCAGGAAGAAATCAATCTTGCTTTTTTGAAACAACACGGGCTTGTCTTTGAATTGGACTTCACCAAACCGGTAGAGGAACAGGTGATGGAAATTTTGGAAGACGGGAAGCAGCTGGCCCGGTTTTACCGGCGGCTGCGCCAATACGGGAGCGAAATCGAACTCCGGGGGAAAGAATTTGATGTATTGATCCGCGGTCTGCTCGGCCGCAAAGCAAACCAAACGCCGGATAAAGTGCTGAAGGACCAGTACTTTGTTTCAACCTCTTATTGATTTTTTGCGGGCGTCTATGTTCCTGGAAGGGGCTACCGTTCGTTTCCGGGGACTTTTATCATCATTTCCTGCCGGTGAAAACCGGGCACATGTTTCAGTCCGGCCCAAAGCTTGCATCGGCATTTTGCCGCCCGTCTTTCCGGCCGGTATGGGGAAACTTCTATCCAAATGGGGCGCTAAGTGGATGATAAAAAAACTTCCTGATGGCGGAAAGGAAAATATGCCATAATGAACATGGAATGAAATGGGCAAGTGCACCTGCAATTTCCTTGCCGCTTTTGCACATGCCCGGGCAACGGCAAAAGACCGCGTTGCTTAAGCAGGGAGTTGAAAATGGTGGAGCAGGATTTAACACAGTTGATCCGGCAGGCAAAAGCAGGAGATACAGATGCGTTTGCCGTGCTGGTGGCCCAGTTTAAAGGGGAGGTGTTCCGGCATGCATACGCCATGACAGGCGACCGGATGGAAGCGGAAGATATCGCCCAGGAAGCGTTTGTGAAAGCCTGGTACGCCCTGGATAAACTGGAACATGCCTATGCTTTTGCCTCTTGGATGTCGAAGATCGTCTCTCATTTATGCTATGACCGGCTGAAAAAATTGCGAAAAAAAGCGGCACTTCAGGCGGAAATAGAAGAGGAGCCGATGAGGAGGGCAACTTCCAATATCGACAGTGCCAATTTGAGATTTGACATCCGCGGCGCGATGGAAAAATTGTCGCCGGAACACCGGGCAGCGATCGTGCTGCGCGATATCCAGGGCTATTCCTATGAAGAGATCGCAGACATCTTGAACATCCCGCTTGGTACCGTCAAGTCGCGCATCAACACAGCGAGAAATATTTTGAAAAAAGAACTTTCAAGAGGGTGATCACATGGAAACACATGTCCGGGATTTATTGCCGGCCTTCATGGATGATGCGTTAAGTGAAACGGACCGAAAAAAGGTTGAAGCCCATCTTGCCCTTTGCCCGGATTGCCGCCGCGAACTGGAAGAATTGGAGGCGGTCCAGGCGGAAATCAGCCGTTTTTACCATTCGGTTGAGGTGCCGGGAATCCAGTTTGAAAAGGCGGTTCTGGCTAAAATTATGCCGCAGGAAAAATTGGCGATGCATTACCGCGTGTTTGCCTGGTTCTTTGCGGTTTGCTGTGCCGCTTTTGTGCTTGCCACCTACCCGGTGATGAGAAAACCGTTTTATGTCGGCATGAATATTTTTCAGGCCCTCTTCAATATTCTTTCAAGCGGCTTTCATATTGCGCTTTCCATTCTTTCCGCGCTCCCGGCTTTGTCTGCGGGGATCATGGTGGTGATGGCGGTGATTTTGGCTGTCTGTATCTGGATTTTGTTCGACCTTCTCACCATGAAGCCGGTGAAGGATTAGGGGATGGAGAAAAAAATGAAAGCCACAAAAATATTGATTTGCTTATTGTCCTTGCTCCTGCTTTTTCTGAGCGCAGGGGCGGGTTTCCACCCTGCGTTTGCAAAGGAAAAAAGAATGAGAATCATCATCCACGACCGGCATACGGTCATCCCGAAAAATGAAAAAGTTGAAAATGTCGTTGTGATCGGGAATAACGCGACCGTCGGCGGATATGTCAAAACAGCCGTCATTGTGATCAACGGGAATTTGAATATTCGAAAGTCAGCGGATATCCGCGGCTCTGTATTTGTGCTCGGCGGAAATATCAAACAGCAGCCGGGTGCCCGTGTAACGAAACATGTCCTGTCTATCAATATGAACAATAAAACGCTTGACAGTATGATTTTTGCCGCTGTCATGCTTCTTGCCCTCTGGTTTTTCCGGCTTTCCGCAAGCCTGCTGTTGATTGTGTGCACTGTTTTGTTCGGCTTTGTCGCGCAAAAACCGCTTTTTTCCGGGATCCGGTCCTTCTACACGCGGCCCGGAAGGATGATCATTACCGGCTGCCTGCTGTCGCTTGTCGTCCTTGCGCTCAGTCTGTTTTTGACGATTACGGTGGTATTAATACCGGTTGTCCTTCTGTTATCCCTTGCTGTTTTTGTATCCCTCCTGGCAGGGCTCGTGTTTCTTGGCAGGGAAATCGGCAGCACCTTTGACGTTTTAAACGGCAGGCAGGAATGGCTGAAATTGTTAACGGGCGTGACCATCCTGGTTGCCCTTTGCAGCATCCCGCTGGTCGGGGAAGTCATTTTCCTGATTTTGTTCTGGTACTCGCTCGGGCTTTCGGTCACATGGCTATTTCAAAAATGGAGAAACAGGAAAAAACGTGCGGCCGCAAAATAAGCGGCCGCATGTTTTTTCGTGAGTACCCGGCTACGTTTTTTCATCCGGGAACCGGGCAGATCCCGATGAAAAAACAGGGAAATGCCAAAACGGTGTTTTTGTTTCCGGAAAAAAGTCTTGCATTGTTTCAATTTTTCGCAACAAATTTTTACAGTATTTTTCAAAATACGTTTAAATGGAAGAGCAGGAAAACAATGGCCGCAAATTTTTATCGCCTGTAAATGAACTTTTCTTTTTCCCTCAAAGTCTATTGTATTGTATCGAAAGGAAGCCGCATGAGAAAGAGAAGCGGCGCGTTTCCTGTAAACAGACCGAAAAGCAGAGGGGAAAAGAGAATGGCCAACAAGAAAAAAGACAAAGTGTTGATATTAACAGGCGCTTTTGGGGAAGGGCATTTGCAGGCCGCCCGGGCAATTGAACAGGCGATGAAAATTCGTTCCCCAAAAGCAGACCCGGTTGTCGTCGATTTCATGGAATGGGTCCATCCCGCATTATGCCCGGTCAGCCACTATGTTTATATGAAAGGTATTGAAAAATTCCCGAATCTTTACGGGTATCTGTACCGTAAAACGTATGGAAGGAATGCCCTGTCGAAAACATTGACCGGCTTATTTTCTACAGGGATGAGAAAGACACTACGGATGCTCGAAACGATACGCCCGTCCGTCATTGTCAGCACCTATCCTTTTGCGTCTGCCATGATTTCAAAATTAAAGGAATACGGGCTGTCCGATATCCCGCTCGTCACCGTCATTACTGACCATACACACCACAGTTCGTGGCTGCATCCGTACACAGATCATTATGTCGTCGGTTCGCATATGTTGCGCCGGCAGCTGATCAGGATCGGCATTCCTGGCCGGAAAATTTCCTGTACAGGGATCCCGATCAAACCGAGTTTCCTGAAACCAGTGAACAAGCAGGCTTTATACAAAAAATACAGCCTCGATCCGGCGTTGCCGGTTGTGCTTGTCATGGGCGGCGGGGAAGGCCTGTTCGGGGACGGGCTGTTCACGGCTGAAAAACTGGACGCGGTGCCTTTCCGCATGCAGCTGTTGATCGTGTGCGGGCATAATGAAAAACTGCGCGCCCGCCTGATGGATGATCTGAAAGGGACGAAACACAAGGTTTTCGTGCTCGGCTATATTGATTATGTGTGTGATTTAATGGCCGTCTCGGACGTCATGATTACGAAACCGGGCGGCGTGACAACTGCGGAAGCATTGGCCATGGAACTGCCGATGATTTTATACAAAGCGTTGCCGGGCCAGGAAGAAGATAACGCAGCCTTTTTAACACAAGCAGGCGCAGCAGTTGAGGCACCAGATGAAGGAACGTTAATCCGGTGTTTAGCCCGCCTGAATGAAAACAGGGCACAGCTTGCGAAGATGAAAAGAAATACGCTTTCGATTCAGAACAGGGAAGCCGCTTTTCGGGTGCTTTCCGTTATTGATCAGGCAAAATATGCGCGGCTCATTCACTCGCCTGATCCGGAAATGCCGGATACCGCGCACGGAAAGTATGCAAGGATGCGAAAAAAGGCTTTGCTTGTGCATCACCCGCATGAATCTCTGGATGAAAGGAGCGGCACGGTGTGGAAGTCATCATCTGGGTATTGATTTTATTGCTTTTCATATATGCTATTATTCCATATTTTTTAGCGGCCAAACTCGGTTTCTGGGTATGTTGGAAAGGAAAAAAAGATGCGGAGATTGCGCTCACCTTTGATGACGGGCCGGACCCGGTATATACGCCGGTACTGCTTGATCTTTTAAAGCGGGAAAGAATTAAGGCCACTTTCTTTCTCGTCGGGGAAAGGGCGGCCCGGTACCCGGAAATCGTTTTGCGCATGTCGCGTGAAGGGCATTGTATCGGCCTTCATAATTATAAGCACCAGTGCAACTGGCTGATCAGCCCTTGGAAAAATGCACGCACGCTTGAGCAGTCGGCACAAATTATTGAAAATATCACCGGGGAGAGGCCGGTTTTTTACCGCCCGCCGTGGGGGATGATGCATCTGCTGGACTTTTTTCTGCACAAGCAGTTCTGCATGGTGCACTGGTCGAAAATGTTCCGTGATTGGAAGAGAAAAGGCGGTTCGGAAAAAGTTTCAAACGGCCTGATCACCCGGGTGGAAAGCGGTGATGTGATTTTGCTGCATGATTGCGGCGTCACGCCGGGCGCAGATGAAGATGCCCCGCAGTATACAATTGAAGGTTTGCGGGTTGCCATCCCGGCATTAAAAGCGCGCGGCTTCCGGTTCGTGCGGATGGACGAGATGTTTGACAAACATTCTTCTATCAAAACCAGCCATAGAAGAAAGGAAAGAAAATAGAGCCATGAATGAGAATGCCAGATTGTTTTTTATGGTCCACAACTTGTCAGGGCATGACAAATTACTGGATGGCATCATGATTTTTTTTACACAGGATGCCTTGCCGCTTTTTGCCGCTGTTTTATTGATTGTGTGGTTTTTGGGCAATGATAAAATGAAAAATATGGTGCTTTATGCCGGGATTGCCGGGATTGCCGCTTTGCTGGTCAATTTTTTGATTACGCTTGTTTATTATGAACCACGGCCATTTGCCACGTATCATACCAGCATTTTAATTCCGCATGCGGCCGATGACTCGTTTCCGAGCGACCATGCGACAGGCACGTTTGCAATGGCTTTCGCCTTATGGGTGCGGAACCGGAAACTCGGGTCAGCGATGATTCTCTGTGCCGTTTTGACCGGCATTTCCCGTGTATGGGTCGGGCACCATTATCCGGGGGATATTGCGGCAAGCATCATTGTTGCCTTGTTCACCGTATGGGCCATTCAAAAAATAAAAGGGTTGTTTGATCCGGCTTTTAGCATGCTGATCGGCTGGTATCATGACATATGCGCAAAATTTACAAAAAAAGGATATAAATGAACAATCACTCGAAAAGAGGGCGGGACACCATTTGGCACTGTGTCCCGCCCTTACCCTAAATCAATTAAAAAGACGTTGGGGCACCGTTACTATTTGTGCCTCAACGTCTTTTTACATTTTATATCTATATAAGTGAACAAAATATTGCCACGCTTTTGCCTGCTGCAAAAAGTCATCATCAGGCAAATTGGTGCCCGGGCTTTGCAAAAACTTAAGATCATTTTATATCATGTGCATTTTAGCGTCACCGCAAACCTTTATCTGCCGGCTATTTTCTCGAAACAGCCGCCTCGACTTCGCTCATCGGAATACCGAGTGCGCGCGCGACGCCCTCGCCGTATGCCGGATCTGCATAATAACAGTTCGCAATATGGCGGAGCTGGACTTCTTTTGTCGTTCCCTGCATGCTACGTGCCGTGTTTGCAAACAGCCTGTGCTGTTCTTCCGCCGTCATCAGCCTGAACAATTTGCCGGGCTGTTCGTAATATTTGTCATCATCTTCACGGAAATTGTGATAGTCGGCTGTACCTAAAATATCGAGTGCCGGTTCTGCGTGTTCCTTGCTGTCTTCCCATTCGCCATAACTATTCGGGCTGTAGGAGACGGAGCCGCCTTCAGCCGGATTGAAAACCCGCATTGCGCCATCGCGGTGGTACGGATGGAAGTGTTCTGCTTTTTTCGGATAGTTGACAGGGATTTGCCAGTGGTTGACGCCTAACCGGTAACGTTGTGCATCGCCGTAAGAGAAAAGGCGGCCCTGCAGCATTTTATCCGGCGAGAACCCAATGCCTGGTACAATATTGGTCGGGGCGAATGCGGCCTGTTCGACTTCCGCAAAATAGTTTTCCGGGTTGCGGTTCAGTTCGACGACACCCACTTCAATGAGCGGAAAGTCTTTATGGTACCACACTTTTGTCAAGTCAAACGGATTATACGGCAGGTTTCTTGCCTCTTCTTCCGTCATCACCTGTATGTACATCGTCCAGCGCGGATAGTCGCCGTTTTCAATCGCTTCGTACAAATCGCGCTGATGGCTGTCACGGTCGCGGCCGATAATTTCCTGCGCTTCTTCGTCCGTGAGGTTTTTGATGCCCTGCTGTGTTTTAAAATGGAATTTGACCCAGACACGTTCGTTGTTGGCGTTGAACATGCTGTACGTATGGCTTCCGAACATATGCATATTCCGGTAGCTTGCCGGGATGCCGCGGTCGCTCATCGTAATCGTCACCTGGTGGAGCGCTTCAGGCAGCAGCGTCCAAAAATCCCAGTTTGCCTGCGCGCTGTGCATATTGGTGCGCGGGTTGCGTTTGACGACATGGTTCAAATCCGGGAAACGTTTCGGGTCTCTGAGGAAAAATACAGGCGTGTTGTTCCCGACAAGGTCCCAATTGCCTTCTTCTGTGTAAAATTTCATCGCTGTCCCGCGGATATCGCGTTCGGCATCCGCCGCGCCGCGTTCACCGGCAACGGTTGAGAAGCGGATGAACATATCGGTTTTTTTGCCGACTTCTGAGAAGAGTTTTGCCTTCGTATATTGCGTTATATCGTTTGTCACTGTGAACGTCCCGTACGCGCCGGAACCTTTTGCATGCATCCGCCGCTCCGGGATCACTTCCCGGTCGAAATGGGCCAGCTTTTCAATAAACCAGACATCTTCCATCAATAACGGGCCTCTTTTGCCGGCGGTTTTTGAATCTGTGTCATTCGGAACCGGGGCACCGAATGCAGTTGTCATTTTTTTGTTGTCTTTTTGATCACTCATCATGTTCCCACCTTTTGCTATTTGATATCTATATTATAACTGGTTCATTATAAAAATCAATATTTATTTATAATAAATTTAAAGTAAAGATTATCATATCAAAGGAGGACTAATAGAAGTGTGAGGGAAATGTGCTATTCATAGTAGCTTTGCCGGGCATTTTTTGGTATAAATAAGTTAAACGACTGGATGAGGATGAATCACATGCTGAATGAGAAGCCAAACCTGGAGAACGATGCATCTTTTCATATTCCGGAAAGCGGTTTATTATACATACAAAAAACGCAGGCTGTCATTGAATATATGACGCAGAAATCCTGTGTATACGAAGTTCTTTCGGAGTATTTAATGATTCCGTTTGAAGCAAAGGATACTTTATTTGATATCATAAAAGATATGCCCGAAACGGTTGATCTTTTCACCAGTGTCCATCCGTCCGGATCCGGATTTTCGACGCTCTCCCTGCCGCTTTCTCAATTGAAAGAGCGCATCCGCTATGAGATGCTCGTGAAAGTGATTATTTCCGACAGCCTGACAAGTTATTTTCAGCCGATCATCCGCATTCAGGACAACCAAATATACGGCTATGAATCTTTGCTGCGCACCCGTTTGCCGAACCGGAACATTCCCCCAGGCCTGTTATTTGATGCCGCCCATAAAACCGGGCTGCATTCGTTATTGGATTTGCGCGCCAGGGAAGCGGCACTGAAAGCCCGTGCTGAGAAACTGCCCCGCGGCGTGAAGAGCTTTATCAATTTTTTGCCCGCTTCGATTTATAATTACAAGTTTTGCTTGCGGCATACGTTCACTTTGATTGAACAGTACGATATTTCCCCCGAGGACCTTGTCTTTGAAGTCGTGGAAACCGAGAAGATCAACGATATCCACTTTTTAAAAAAGATACTCGGGATTTACCGTGATCTTGGCGTCAGCGTGGCGCTTGATGATCTCGGTTCGGGGTACGCAACGCTTGAAACTTTGAAAATCTTAAATCCGAACTATGTGAAAATCGACCGTTTTTTTATTTCCCATTGCGACGAGAATAAGGTCAAACAGCGCTTTTTGCAGGAAGTCATGAAAATTGCGGGAGAAACCGGCATTTATGTGCTGGCGGAAGGAATTGAACGCGAAGAGGAACTGCTCTATTGCAAATCGATCGGCATGCATTTGGCGCAAGGGTACTATATTGGAAAACCT
Source organism: Weizmannia sp. FSL W8-0676 (assembly GCF_038593015.1). Lineage (NCBI taxonomy): Bacteria > Bacillati > Bacillota > Bacilli > Caryophanales > Bacillaceae > Heyndrickxia > Weizmannia sp. FSL W8-0676. The sequence goes on along the minus strand of NZ_CP151954.1, from coordinate 2,330,650 downwards.
GCCCCTGAACCTGCTGTAACAATGCTTGGGAAAAATTAGGACTTGCCGGGTTGTGCAGCAGCCATTTCTTGCAGCGTTTGCTAAAAAAGTGAATCTTCATGCGTTTACGGGGCTGGACCTAGAGGATAGGTCAGCTTTTTTTAATGCCTTTAGGGAACCGGCACCGTTTCCGTTCATGCAGAAAAAAGAGGTTGCCCGGGGGCAACCTCTTTTTTCATGCTTCTTCCGGATGTTTTTCTTTTTTCCTGAACTTCATTAAAAATTCGTAGACAACCGGGACGATGATCAAAGTCAGTAAAGTGGAGCTGGTCAAGCCGCCAATTACTGTGATGCCGACCCCTTTCGAAATGAGTCCGCCGCCGCCGTAGCCCAGAGCAAGCGGGATCAGGGCAAAGATTGTTGCGAAGGCGGTCATTAAAATCGGCCGCAGCCTTGTTGCGCCTGCTTCAAGCAATGCTTCGCGGGTGGACAGCCCCGCCTTTTCTTTATGCACCACCCGGTCGATCAGCACGATGGCATTCGTCACCACGATGCCGATCAGCATCAGGGCGCCGATCATGGCGGTGACGCTGATCGTTTCATGCGCCAGGAACAGGGCTATGAGTGCACCGATCACGGCAAACGGCAGCGAGAAAAGGATGGTAAACGGCGCGAGAGCCCCGCCGAATGTAATCACGAGCACAAGATAAACGATCGCGACAGCAGCCAGCATCGCGTAACCGAGCTTTGTAAACGAGTCATTGATGTCTTCCGTTACGCCGCCGGTTTCGACATGGATGTATTTTGGAATATCGAGTTTATCCACTTTGTTTTGGACTTGTTGTGTCACTTTCGCAACGTCAGCTGTCTTGATCTTGCCGGTTACATTGGCATAGATTTTGCCGTCCCGTTTCGTAACCGCATCCGGTGTTTCGCCTTTTTTCACGTCCACGACATCTTTTAGCGCTACTTTTGTGCCGAGCGGCGATGTGACTTTTTGATTGATCAGGTCGCCAATATTGCCGTAATGCCCGGTTTTGTTCTGTTCATATACGTTTAATTCCTCTCCGCCTTTTTCAATGGTTGTCAGCACGGTCCGGTTGCCGGTTTGCGCAAGGCCGGTTCCGAGCTGGCCGGCTGTTAACCCGAGGGCGGCTAGTTTGTCCTGGTTGGCGACAAGCGTGTATTGCTGATACGTTTCGGAAAGGCTGGTTTCAACATTTTTCAAGTTGTCATTGTTTTTCATGACTTTTTCAATTTTATGGATGACCGGTTTGATTTCATCCAGATCATTACCATAGACATACATCGTTAATTCATCATTCGACATGGACGCGAAGTCCTGTGATTTCCATGTCCCCTGGTCCGTTCTTTGTTGCAGAGCTTTGATGACCTTTTCCGGTTCGCGGTCGAAATTTTTGGTGCCCTGGTCATATTCGACAACAAAGATGGCGGAGTTGCTGTTTGTGCTGAAAGCCGACTCCCCAATGGAATACTGCACATTTTTTACATTTTTACGGTGGATTAAGTAATCCTCCGCTTTTCCTGTAATCTTCTTCACGTCGGAAAGGGTTTCCCCCGGTTCCGGCGCATAGGTGGCATACACGACTTTCTGGCCTTCGTTTTCAATAAAGCTGACGCCGATAAGCGGGATTAAAAACAGACTGCCGATCAGAAGCAGGCATGCGGTGCCGAACGTGGCCAGCTTATGGTTGAGCGACCAGTTCAGAATCCTTTTATAAAACAAAGCGAGCTTGCCGTGGCCTTCGTTCGTGGTCCGCGTGTTTTTCTTCAGCCCGTTCTTAAATAACGAATGGGCAAACATCGGCACCACCGTGATGGCCACAAGAAGCGATGCCAGCAGGGCAAAAATCAGCGTCAGGGCAAACGGCATGAACAGCTCCCCGACCATTCCTTTCACAAGTGCAAGCGGGAGAAAGACGATGACCGTTACGATCGTGGAAGACATGACCGGTTTAAAAACTTCAACCGTCGCTTCACGGATCAGCGCTTTTCCGCGCAGTTTTTCTTCCCGCAGCGTCAAGCGCCTGTAAATATTTTCAATGACGACAATCGAGTCATCAATAACGCGCCCGATTGCCACCGTCATGGCCCCAAGTGTCATCACGTTTAATGTGATGCCAAGCTGGTGCAAAATAATAAAAGCAACCAGCACTGACAGCGGAATCGAAATGACTGCGATAATGGTTGAACGCACATTCCGCAAAGACAGCAGGATGACCACAATCGCAAACACGGCCCCGATGATTGCTTTTTCAAACATCGTTTTGACGGAGTCTTTGATAGGTGTTGCCTGGTCTAAAATGGTGGAAATTTGCGTGCCTTTATAGTCCGCTTTAAACTGTGCGGCTTTTTTATTTACTGCATCGGCAACATTCACCGTGTTTGCATCCGGAGCTTTTGTAATCTGGATGCCGATTGAATCTTTCCCGTTCGTTTTTGAAATCGATTCATGCTTGCCGACAACTTTGATATCGGCGATTTCTTTTAACGCAACGGCCGGCATACCGGTGTTGGCTTGCGTTCCTGAAGCCTGTGCACCCGAGGCCTGTGTCCCTGAAGCCTGTGCGGCTGCGGACGAAGCGGAAGCTGCACCCGTTTTCGGGGTGTACGGGATTTTCAGATTCTCAAAATGCTTCAGCGATTTCACGTTTCCATCGATTTCTACTGATTTGTTTTCTTTCCCGAAGTTGATGAGGCCGAGCGGTACCGAAACGTTTGAGCCCTGGATGGCCTTTTTGACTGTATCCTCATCGAGCCCCAATGCATTCAATTTGTCCTGTTTAAAGGCCAGCTGGACTTCCTGCACATACTGGCCGGAAGCCTGAACATCGGATACGCCGTCAATGCTCTGCAGTTTTGGAACAAGATCTTCTTCGACAATTTTCGTTAAGTGCTGGAAAGACCGGCTTTTGTCCGAGACACTTAAAGACAGGATCGGAAAATCATTGATGCTGATCCTTGTTACGGACGGCTTGTCAATATTATCCGGCAGGTCCACTTTTTCCAGCGCGTCCTGGATGTCTTTTTTCGCTTGATCCATATCCGTGCCATATTTATACTCAAGCTGGATCTGGGAATTGCTTTCCGTCGAGGAAGTGGAGACCGTATTGACGCCGGTGAGGTTTTTCAGCCGTTGTTCGATCGGTTGCGTTATTTTATTTTCGACTTCTTCCGGTGTGGCACCCGGATCAGAGGCTGTCACCAGCATGTATGGCGCGTCGATATTCGGAATGGTTTCCATTTTCATATTCATGCCGGCATAAATGCCCGCACCAGCCACAATGAGGGTCATCAGCCAAATGGCAAATTTGTTGTTCAGGCAAAACTGGATGGTCTTCTTCACAGTGTTTACAACACTCCTTTGTCTGTTCGTTACAGGGCCGGAGAAAAATGGGCGACCTATCTCCATAATAGTTATACCTTTAAACCCGGAAATGCGCCAGTATTTTCCGGTATGTTTTATCAATACAGGAGAGAATGGCAGTACTTGATGCATCGCTTAAGAAAAAATATTGGAAATGAAGGACTGCCTAAAAAAAGAAGGTTGAAGCCTTTGCGCCTCAACCTTCTTCCTATGTCATTAGCCTTTTACCGGCTGTTATTTCCACGCATGCCTGAAAAAATTTTAAACAGCAGCACAATTGCGGCGATGACAAGCAGAAGATGCACAAAGGCACCGGCAATGTGAAAAACGATGCCCAAAATCCAAAGTACGAGCAAAATCCCGATGATTGTCCAGATCATATAGCCTTTTCCTTTCTAAATTAAAGTACTTTTATGTTACCCGTTCCGTTGCTTTTCAAACTTTTGCTTGCATGTTTGCCGGGCATGCGGGTGGGGAAAGATACTGGGAAACGGGGGGATTGTAATGAAAAAAAGCGGAAAGAAATGGCTGTTATGCGGGTTCCTTGTCCTGCTTGCCATTTATGCGGCTGTGATGTTGTACCATACATATAAGCCGCTGCCAAAAGGGATTTCCTATGAAGGCAAAACATATACCGTCCATGATCAAGACATCCGTTTTCTTTCGGATTTAACATACCGGGAAAAGGGGACGGGAAAAAGAAAGGTGGAGCAGGCCGTCTATCCTGAAATTTACCGGATGATTGACCAGGCCCATCAATTTATCGTCGCGGATTTATTCCTTTTTAATGGCTACCATGATCAAAAGATGAAAGTGCCGCCGCTGGCTGAAAGGCTTGCAGACCGGCTGATTGCCAAAAAAGAAAAAGAACCCGGTGTCCGCATCATCGTGATCACCGACCCGATCAATACCTCCTACGGGTCCCATGAAGCCGGCATTTTAAAACGGCTCAAGGAACATGGCATTCGTGTGGTCTTTACGCATTTGGACCCGTTACGTGACCCGACGCCGCTTTATTCCGGTATTTGGCATATGTTTTTCCAGTCGTTTGGCCAGGGCGGGACCGGCTGGCTGCCGAACGCTTTCGGGGACAATGCACCGAAAATGACGCTCCGTTCGTACCTTGAACTTTTCAATATTAAGGCGAACCACCGCAAAACGTTTACGACCGAAAACGGCACGGTCATTGCATCCGGCAACCCGCATGACGCAAGCGGCTGGCATTCCAATATCGCTTTTCTTGTTAAGGGGCCGGTCATCCGTGATGTTCTGGAATCGGAGCAGGCGGCTTCCAATATGTCGGGCGGCCCGGAACTGCCGCAATATAAAGGGAAAGAGAGGGGAAAAGGCAGGATTGCCGTCCAGCTGTTAACAGAGGGGAAAGTTTACGGCCGGATCATGAAAGAAATCAAAGCGGCAAAAAATGGTGATTCGATTTCAATGGCAATGTTTTATCTGGCTGACCGGAAAGTGGTCCGTGCGCTTGAGGAGGCATCTTCCCGCGGCGTCCGCATCCGGCTTATCCTCGACCCGAATTTAAATGCGTTCGGGCATAAAAAAATCGGGCTGCCCAACCAGCCTGTTGCACAGGAACTCGTAAAGAAAACGGATGGAAAGATCAAAATCCGCTGGTACAACACCGGGCTCGAGCAATTCCATCCGAAGCTGGTCTGGATTGAAAAGCCCGGCCGCTCGCTCTTTTTCGGCGGGTCGACCAATTTAACGCTGCGCAACCTGGGCGATTATAATTTGGAGACCGATTTATTTGTGAAGGCACCGAATGATGCGGCCATCACAAAAGATATCCGCCGGTACTTCGGGCGGCTGTGGAACAATGAAGATGGCACCTTCACTGTCTCCTACAAAAAACACGAAGGCTTCTCCACTTATTTGTTAAAAGGCCTTTACCGCCTTCAGGAAGTGCTGAAACTGACAACGTATTAAAAAAGCCCGGAAAGCCTTCCCCGGCTTCGGGCCCTTTTTTTTACAATACAACATCATTTAAAAATTCGCGTACCTCTTCCGGCGACTTTGCATTTGCACTGTGTAGATGCGCTTTTTTCTCGCCGTTTTGGAAAACGAGCAGGCTCGGAATCCCCATCACCTGGTTTTCATCCGCAATCGCACGGAACTCGTCACTGTTGATTTCATACCATTTATATTGCGGATAGTCTTTGATCACATCACCAATAAACATATCCATCACTTTGCAATCCGGACACCAGTCTGCATAAAATTTCACGATAACCGGCGCTTCTCCTCCCGTTACCGTGTTAAATTCTTCCGCACTTTTAATCGCTTCCACTTCCAGACCATCTCCATCCTTTATCATTTCTTTCTTATTGTATAAAGAGCGGCAGGCGGATTTCAACATTTTTCAACCTGCCAAAGAAATATTTCCAAAACGAAAAGGATTGTGCTTCGTCATGTATGATGTATAATAAAGCTTGTATGAAAAAATGATGGGGGCCGGTTGTTTTGGATCCGTATCATTTATTTTATTTTACGGCCGGCGGTTCCGGCATTGAGAAGTCAGGTGATGGAATTGTCTTCGCGGGATGAAGGTTCTAAAATTGATTACGGGCTGGTTTTAACGCTGATGTTGTTCTGCATTGTCAGCCTTGTTGCCATTTATACGGCTAACAGCAGTTATCTGATAAAACAAGTCATCAACTATGTGGTCGGAGCAATCATAATAGCATTGGTGATCCGCCTTGACTCCGACCAGCTGAAAAAAATATCGTGGTACGGTTACGGGTTCGGGATTTTGCTGTTGATCTTGCTGATTCTGGCGCCAGCCAGCATTGCCCCGGAGCGTAATGGCGCGAAAAACTGGTTTGTGCTCCCGGTGATTGGGACATTCCAGCCTTCTGAAATCATGAAGCCATTTTTAATTTTAGCAATGGCACGCCTTATTTCGGATCATAATGAAAAAGTGCTGAACCGGTCAGTGAAATCGGACTTCTGGCTGTTTGTGAAACTTGGCATCTGCTTGTTTGTGCCGCTCATGTTGACCATTCAACAGGATTTAGGGACGTCACTTGTGTTTATTGCCATTTTTTTCGGGCTTGTATTTGTGTCGGGCATCACATGGAAACTGATGCTTCCAATTTTCGGCAGCGGCGCGGCACTGGCGGGACTGATTTTTTATCTCGTCCTCTGGCAGCCGGCACTTCTCGAAAAATATCTTGGTGTCCGTTCGTACCAGTTTGGCCGGATCTATGCCTGGATTGATCCTTATAGCTATTCCAATACGGACGGCTACCACTTGATTCAGTCTCTTTTGGCCATTGGTTCCGGCCAGACGTTTGGAAAAGGGCTTGGTACAACCGAAGTGAGCCTTCCGGAAAACCAGACGGACTTTATTTTCAGCGTGATCGGCGAGCAGTTCGGCTTTATCGGCGGTAGCATTGTCATCGGCTTGTTTTTTATGCTTATTTACCATATCATAAAAGCAGGGCTTGAGACGAAAAATGATTTTTATTCCTACATTTGCGCCGGTGTCATTGCGATGATTACGTTCCACGTGTTTGAAAATATCGGCATGACGATACAGGTGCTGCCGATTACCGGGATCCCGCTGCCGTTTATCAGCTACGGGGGGAGTTCGCTGATAGGGAATATGCTTGCGGTCGGATTTATTTTTTCAATCCGTTACCATTACAGAAAATATATGTTTTCCAACGAAAAATAAAAAACAGGCGGCCCCGTGCCGCCTGTTTTTTGCGGCTATTGCACCTTCCCGCCGTACGGGAACTGCGAAGCATAGCCCTGGTGCTGCTGGTAAGACTGCTGCAGTTTTTGCTGTTCTGCTGCTTCCATACTGTACCAGCCTTTTTGGAACATCGTCTCATACAATTTGCGCTGTTCATTCTGTGTTTCCGTAAAAATGGCCAGGAGATCGCGATACAGTTTTTCGTGGCTCGCTTCGTTCATGGCGGTATGATAAGAAGCAGTCATGTATTTTTCCATCGAAAGCAGGTCATTGGCAAGATCGCGGTCGTTCATTTCCGGTGTTTCAGGAAATTGTGTTTTCGGGTTTTGAATTTTTTGCTGCTGCTGTTGGGAATCCATATGTTGTACCTCCTTTTTAAAATGGTCGTATGACGCGCGCTCCGCATTCAGGTATCTCTGCCGCCAAACCCGGGCAGGGCTTGGGCTGGGCAGCTCCCGTTTTCCGTTAAGCCCGGCTGCCGGGGCAGTCAGTGCTTGCTTCAGGCCGGGAAGTGCGGTTGCCCCGGACGGACAGCCTCCCTTCATGCAGGCTTTTTTCTAGGGATCGGGCTGTGCGCGCATTCCGGGGCGGGCTGCGAACGCCTGCTTTTCATGAACTGGAAAAGCGGGTTTCGCTTTTTGTGGCGGGCCGGCATTCTTTTTTGTTATTGCAAGTGGCTTTTCAAATGCCCCAAAATCTGGTTGTAGTGGCGCTGGTGCATTTGCCCGCACGCTTCAAAAACGGCTTTCAATTCATTGTCCTGGCAGCGTGTTGCCGCATCATGCGCTTTTTTCATCGCCAGCAGATTCCAGGCCAGCATATCATCTACATAGGCCAAATCTTTTGTTGACATACGATCGGGCGGAGCGTTGTAAACCGTTTGCCCGCTTTGCTGCTGTGAAAAAGGCTGTTGTTGCATTCCATTTCCTCCTTTATCCAAGTCTCCCTTTATTGTTTGAAGGAGCTGCGGATCCTATGCAGCCGCCTGCTTATTTTTTGTACTGGTTGTTTTGGCTGTTTACTTTTCCGCCGCCGTCACGCTCCACTGTCGGGCCGGCATTGCCTTTTACGCTTGCCGCGCTCACACCCGCTTTTGACGGGTTTTTCTTCAGCTTCGCCATTGGTTCACCTCCCCGCGATTTTCGTTTAGCTTGCCCAAAATGGTATGGGCATATAAAAAATTTTAAAAAAATGGCGATTTTTTGAGATGAAGTGATTGATAGAATGAAAAAATTCGTATATATTATTATTAAAGATGAAAGCGTTATTTTTTTAAGCGCTTAATGAATGAGCATTCATTCAAAAGAAAGGGGATGCACTATGCGGTATACCATTCAAAAAGCGGCTGTCATTGGTTCCGGCGTGATGGGATCGGGCATCGCCGCACATCTGGCAAACATCGGGATTCCGGTATTTTTGCTTGACATCGTCCCGAACGCACTCACGGAAGCGGAGAAAGCAAAGGGGTACACATTGGAGGACAAAGCCGTCCGAAACCGCTTCAGCCAGTCTGCGCTCAAGAAGCTGTTAAAACAAAAACCGGCCCCGCTCACATCGAAAAAAAGCCTCGCGCTCATCGAAGCGGGCAACCTGGAAGACGACCTTGAACGGCTGAAAGAAGCAGACTGGATAATTGAAGTGGTCACAGAACGTTTGGATATTAAAAAATCAGTATTTGAAAAAGTGGAACGCTTCCGCCGGCCGGGGACCATTGTAAGTTCAAACACATCCGGCATTTCGATCGAAGCGATGGCAGAAGGGCGGAGCGAAGATTTCAGAAAGCATTTTCTCGGGACCCACTTTTTTAACCCGCCGCGCTATTTGAAACTGCTCGAAGTGATCCCGACCGCTGACACCGACCCGGACGTCACTTCATTTATGAAGCAGTTCGGCGAGGACGTGCTCGGAAAAGGCGTCGTGCTTGCAAAAGATACGCCAAACTTTATTGGCAACCGCATCGGTACATACGGCCTGCTTGTCACCGTGCGGGAGATGATGAAAGGCGGCTACACGGTCGGCGAAGTCGATTCCGTGACAGGCCCGGTGATCGGCCGACCAAAAAGCGCAACATTTCGGACGCTCGATGTGGTCGGGATCGATACGTTCGTCCATGTTGCGAATAACGTGTATGAAAAAACGGAAGGCGAAGAAAAAGAAGTTTTTAAAGTGCCGGCATTCATGCACAAACTCGTTGAAAACGGCTGGCTTGGCAGCAAAACCGGCAAAGGCTTTTATGAAAAAAAAGGAAAAGAAATCTATGAATTAAATCCGGAAACACTGGAATACGGCGAACGCACGAAAATGAAAGCGGCTTCTTTGGAAGCGGCCCGGCAGGCAAAAGGAACCGCCAATAAAATCAAAACGATTGTGTATGCGGATGACCGTGCCGGACAGCTGCTCTGGAATATTCTCGCGCCTTGCCTTGTGTATTCGGCAGAACTGGCCGGCGTGATTGCCGACGATATTCTCGCCATCGACCAGGCGATGAAATGGGGCTTCGGCTGGAAATTCGGCCCGTTTGAAACATGGGATGCAATCGGCGTTGAAAAATCCGTGCAAAAAATGGAGCAGGACGGCCTTCAAGTGCCCGGCTGGGTGAAAGGCATGCTGGAAAAAGGCTTTACGTCTTTTTACAAAGAAGAAAACGGCGCCGTCTCGTACTATGACAACGGAGCATACAAGCCGGTTCCAGCCAATCCGAAAGAAATCAATCTCAAAACTTTGAAAACGCAGGGCAAAGTGCTGAAAGAAAATGCCGGCGCAAGCTTAATCGACATCGGCGACGGGGTGCTGCTGCTTGAATTCCATTCAAAAAGCAACGCAATCGGGCTCGACATTTTGCAAATGATCAATTATGCCGTGGACGAAGCAGAGAATCATTACAAAGGGATTGTGATCGGCAACCAGGGCAAAAACTTCTGTGTCGGCGCAAACCTTGCTTTGATGCTGATGGAAGCGCAGGATGACAATATCTTTGAACTTGACATGGTCGTCCGCCAGTTCCAGAACACGATGATGAAGATCAAATACAGCCAAAAACCGGTTGTTGCAGCACCGTTTGCGATGACTTTGGGCGGCGGCGCGGAGGTGTGCCTGCATACGGCGCATATCCAGGCGGCAAGCGAAACGTATATGGGCCTTGTCGAAACGGGCGTCGGCCTGCTTCCGGGCGGAGGCGGCAACAAAGAGCTGTACATCAAGCATTTGAAAAACATTCCGGAAGGCGTACAGTTCGACTTGCAAAATGTCGTGAACAAAGTCTTTGAAACGATTGCGATGGCGAAAGTGTCCACTTCTGCTGAAGAAGCGCGCGAGTCCGGCTTCCTTGACCGGACGGACGGGGTCAGCTTTAACCAAGACCATCTGATTTATGATGCAAAACAGGCTGTGCTGCGCCTTGCTGACGCAGGGTACAAACCGCCTGTCCGCGAAAAAGTGCCGGTCACAGGCGAATCCGGTTATGCAGCGTTGTTGCTTGGGGCCCAGCAATTGCATCTGTCGGGCTATATTTCCGACTATGACCTTGAAATCGCGAAAAAGATCGCCTTTGTGCTTTCAGGCGGGAAAGTGCCGTTCGGGACAAAAGTGGATGAACAATACCTGCTCGATTTGGAAAGGGAAGCGTTCCTGAGTCTGATTGCACAGCCAAAAACACAGCAGCGGATGCAGCACATGCTGTTAAAAGGAAAACCGTTACGGAATTAGAGCCCCGCGGATTGGCGAATGCCGGTCCCTTGACAGGAAAAGATTCCGCCCGAATTTTTCATATACAACATAAAGGGGTTTTCCCGGGGAAAGCAGCTGTATATGGGAAAACGCTATCAGCCAAATTTAGGAGACCATTTCCAGATTGTCCGGGGAATGCAGCTGTATATGGGAAAACCCCGATCCATCACCCCGGGCGGTGATGGAAGGGCCTTTTACAAAAACACGGAAAGAGGGGAATGTGATGAGGGAAGCTGTCATTGTTGCAGGGGCGAGAACGCCGGTCGGCAAAGCGAAAAAAGGGACGCTCGCACAAACACGGCCGGATGATCTAGGTGCACTTGTCGTAAAAGAAACGTTGAAACGAGCCGGCAACTATGAAGGAAATATTGATGATTTGATTATCGGCTGCGCCATGCCGGAAGCGGAGCAGGGGCTCAATATGGCGCGCAATATCGGGGCCCTGGCAGGATTGCCGGATACGGTGCCGGCCATTACGATCAACCGGTACTGCTCGTCCGGGCTGCAGGCGATTGCCTACGGCGCCGAAAGGATCATGCTCGGCCACGCTGACACGATCATTGCCGGCGGTGCGGAATCGATGAGCCTTGTCCCGATGATGGGCCATGTCGTCCGCCCGAATGTGCGCCTCGCAGAAACTGCGCCGGAATACTATATGGGCATGGGGCATACGGCCGAAGAAGTCGCCAAAAAATTCGGCGTCAGCCGCGAAGACCAGGATGCCTTCAGCGTGCGCAGCCACCAAAAAGCGGCAAAAGCGATTGCAGAAGGCAAATTCAAAGACGAAATTGTGCCGGTTGAGGTCACATTGCGTTCGGTCGGCGAAGACAACAAACTTGTTGAAAAGAAAGTCGTCTTTTCGCAGGATGAAGGGGTCCGGCCGGATACAAATGTGGAAACGCTCGGAAAACTGCGCCCGGCATTCTCGGTAACCGGAACCGTTACGGCCGGGAACTCGTCGCAAACAAGCGACGGCGCGGCTGCGGTGATGCTGATGGATAAAGAAAAAGCTGAATCGCTTGGGCTCAAAGCACTGTTGAAATTCCGCTCGTTCGCGGTTGCCGGGGTGCCGCCTGAAATCATGGGGATCGGCCCGGTGGAAGCTGTGCCGAAAGCTTTGAAACTGGCAGGGTTGGAACTTGAGGATATCGGATTGTTCGAACTGAATGAAGCCTTTGCTTCCCAGTCCATCCAGGTGATCCGCCAGCTCGGCCTGAATGAAGACATCGTCAATGTCAACGGCGGCGCAATTGCCCTCGGCCACCCGCTCGGCTGCACTGGCGCCAAGCTGACGTTAACGCTTGCCCATGAAATGAAGCGCAGAAACGTGCAGTTCGGCGTCGTCACGATGTGTATCGGCGGCGGTATGGGTGCAGCTGGTGTATTTGAACTCGTGTCTTGATGGCAATGGACCAAAGCAGGCGGCCAGCCGGTTTCAAATGGAAACGTGCAGGTACCGGACCATGGCAAGGTTTTGAAATGGATGGATACCAGGGCTAAAAGCAGAGCAGCAGGTTCCAAGCGGCAAGAGACCGGACCAGGGTAAAAAGCGGATCAGCTGTCTCTATCCTAAAAATATACGCTGGATGATTTTCATTTTTCCGCTGGTGCCGCGTTCACTGCAGAATGGGCGTTTAAAGGCAAAACGCCGGAGCCGGACCTGGCCTGTTGAATTGTTTTTAATGGAGATAAGAGCCGCGGAGCACATCTGCGGCCGCTCATTACAGATAAAAAGGAGAGGAATTGTAAATGGCGAACAAAACGGATGCATTTGTAAAAGGCGGCAGTTTTTTAATTGATGACATTACACCGGATCAAGTATTTACGCTGGAAGAGCTGACAGAAGAACAAAAAATGATCGCCAAAACGGCGGAAGACTATACGAACAATGAAGTGGTCCCGCAAATTGAATATCTGGAAAACCATGAATTTGACCGCTCTGTTAAATTGCTGAAAAAAGCAGGCGAACTCGGGCTTTTGAGCGCCGATGTGCCGGAAGAATACGGTGGCCTCGCCCTTGATAAAGTAAGCTCCGCCCTGATTTCCGAAAGGCTCGCAAAAGTCGGCGGCTTTGCCATCTCCCACGGCGCGCACGTCGGCATCGGCTCGCTTCCGATCGTTTTGTTCGGCAACGAAGAACAAAAGAAAAAATATTTGCCGAAACTCGCAACCGGCGAATGGCTTGCGGCTTATGCCTTAACGGAACCAAGCTCGGGGTCGGACGCACGGAGCGCCAAAACCGTTGCAAGATTAAACGAAGCCGGCACGCATTATATTTTAAACGGGGAAAAACAATGGATCACGAACGCCGGCTTTGCTGATGTTTTCACCGTGTATGCGCAGATTGACGGCGACAAGTTCACGGCCTTTATCGTGGAACGCACATTCCCGGGCGTTTCAACGGGCGCGGAAGAAAAGAAAATGGGGATTAAATCTTCTTCCACAAGGACGCTTATCCTGGAAGACGTGCCGGTGCCGGTTGAAAACGTGCTTGGGGAAATCGGCAAAGGGCATAAAATTGCATTTAACATTTTGAACATCGGCCGTTATAAACTGGGCGTCGGCGCGGTCGGCTCCAGCAAGCACGTGCTCGAAATCGCCGTCAAATACGCGAACGGCCGCCAGCAGTTCAAAACGCCGATCTCGCAGTTTAACCTGACAAAAGAAAAATTCGGCACGATGGCATCCAAACTGTACGCAGCCGAAAGTTCCGTCTACCGGACAGTCGGATTGTTTGATGAAAGAATGAGCCATTTTACGCCGGAAGAAGAAAAAGACGGGCGGGCAGTGGCCAATGCGATCGCCGAGTATGCGATTGAATGCTCGCTGAACAAGTTCTTTGCTTCCGAAGTGCTGGACTATGTCGTCGATGAAGCGGTGCAAATCCACGGCGGTTACGGCTTTATGGATGAATACGAAGTCTCACGTGCCTATCGCGATTCCCGGATTAACCGGATTTTTGAAGGGACAAACGAAATCAATCGCCTGATCGTGCCGGGCACATACGTGAAAAAAGCGTTCAGCGGGGAACTGCCGCTGTTGCAAAAAGCGCAAAGCCTGCAGGAAGAGCTCATGATGATGATGCCGGAACAAGTCGGCGACGCGCCGCTCGAGCAGGAAAAATATCTCGTCCGCAACATGAAGAAGGTTACCCTGCTTGTTGCCGGTACCGCCCTGCAAACGTACGGCAAAAAATTCGAAAACGAACAGGAACTGCTTGCCAACGTGGCAGATCTCGTTTCGAATGTATATGCCGCAGAGTCATGCGTGCTCCGGACGGAAAAAGCAATCAACAAAGACGGTGCCGAAAAACATAACCAAAAGCTGCTCTATACCCAAATTTTCACTCAGGAAGCGTTCAATCAATGCGAACAAATTGCAAAAGAATCGCTCGCAGCCTGCCTTGAAGGCGACCAGCTGCAAATGACGCTTTCCGCCCTCCGCAAGCTGGCACGCCATACGCCAACCAACGTCATTGCGAAAAAACGCGAAGCCGCGGATAGAATTATCGAAGCAGAACGCTATGTGCTGTAATGCAAAAAGGGATTTCCGGCCCGCCGGAGTCCCTTTTCTTTTGCATCGCCGGGGAAAATCGGCTAACATACAGATAAGACAAGATGATGACAGGAGTGGACAAAATGGCCCTTACTTTCTATTGGTATCCGAAATGTGGGACTTGCCGGAAAGCGAAAAAATGGCTGGACGAACATGGCATTGCCTATGAAGCGGTGCACATTGTCGAAAATCCGCCTTCAAAAGCGCTTCTTAAGGACTTTTATGAAAAAAGCGGGCTGCCGATCAAAAGGCTGTTCAACACAAGCGGGCAGAAGTACCGCGAACTCGGTTTGAAAGATAAGATCCCGGAAATGAGCGATGAAGAAGCGCTTGAACTGCTGGCTTCCGACGGCATGCTGATCAAACGGCCGGTTCTTGCGGGCGATGCCTTTGCCATGTTCGGCTTTAAAGAAGATGCCTATGAAAAATTATTGAAAAAGTGATTGATTTAAGTGCTTGTTTTCGGTAATTTAAAACTGAAGGCTATTACGGATACATAACGGAGGGATTGAGATGGCGGTACCTGAAGAACTGCGGTATACGGATGATCATGAGTGGGTGAAAGAAGAAGACGGCCATGTCCGGATCGGCATCACTGATTTTGCCCAGGCCGAACTCGGCGATATCGTATTTGTTGAACTGCCAGAAGAAGGCGATGAAGTTTCGGCGAAAGAACCGTTTGGCAGTGTCGAATCCGTGAAAACGGTGTCGGAACTGTACGCGCCGGTCAGCGGCAAAGTCGTTGCGGTTAATGCCGACTTGAGCGATAACCCGGAATTCGTCAACGAATCCCCGTATGAAAAAGCGTGGATGATTGTCGTTGAACCGGCCGACTCTGCTGAACTGGATGATTTGCTGACGGCGGAACAGTACGAGGAAATGATCAACGAAGCATAAAATAACTGGCACTGCACTCCAAGCTGCGGTGCCTTTTTGTGTAAAGGATGGATTGCCATGCAGGACTGGACAAGGGAAAAACAACTGGAGGAACGGATTTTGCAGGAAGAAAAACTCGCCCTGTACTTTTACACGCCATTATGTGGCACATGCCAGCTGGCGGGGAGGATGCTGGAGATTGCAGAACAGGCCGTCCCCCGCTTTCCTTATGCCAAAGCCAATCTGGATTACGTGCCACAAATGGCGGAAAAATACAAGATCGAAAGCGTACCGTGCCTGCTCCTCCTTGAAAACGGGAAAGCAATAGACAAAGTGTACGCTTTTCAATCCGTCCCGGCATTATTTGAAAAATTGTCTTCTTTTTAATGAGAAAACGGCGGAACATCCGATTTGGGCATTCATAAACGGAAACACCGCTTGCATGGCGGAAAAAAACGGGCAGGCTTTTGCGCAAAAACGCCGTTCAAACCGCAGAAAAAACTTTTTTCAGACACTGTTCGAGCATTGCCGCCAAAACCGGCCGGAAAAGCGCGCGATTTGTTGAACGATTCCGGCAGGATCAGCGCTACCCGTGCAGAATAGGTAAAGGAAATGAGGATTGGAGCGTGTTGCTATGAAACGGACCATCCAGTTTTTCCTGAACAGCCTGGCACGGAAAAAACAATTGCGGATGCTGCTGCCGGCGGTGCCTGTTACCGTATCGTTCCGCACAGGGGAAGAATGCTTGCTCGTTGCTTTTTCCAAGGAGTGTTGCGTGCAGCTTGAAACCGGCAAAGCGGATTTTGAACTGGAAATGGCGCTCCGGCAATTCGAACAGCTTCTGTCCCGCCGTGCGCGCCTCGGGACATTTCTGAAAATGGGCGAACTCCGGTACAGGGGAACGTATCGCCATTTTTTATTGCTGGAATCTTTATTCTGGCTTGCGGGAACTCCGCAACCTGTGCCAAAAAGCAAAGCCAGATCCGCCTGATTATCAAATAACAGACTGAAAATGAGAATCACAGCATAACCGGGATTGCAAAACAAATCCCGGCTTTTTTATGCCGTTTCAGGCGGCTGCCCGGATTCCCCATGCGCAATCCAGGGAAATTCAAGAAATCTGTATCAGGAATTTTATACCGGCTCTATTTTGTGCTATTATTAATGAATAAGCAAGACCGGAAAACCGCGGAAAAAGCTGGCATGCCATGGTTATCCACAGGTTTTTACTAGTTGCGCATAGTTTTCATTTGTTATAAAATAATAATGAGAATAAATTAAGAATAAATTGGATCTGAATATACAAACAACGGAGGAATTTTTTATGGCAGGATCAAAACTCGTAATAAAAGATCTTCACGTCGAAGTAGAGGGAAAAGAAATTTTAAAAGGGGTCAATCTGGAAGTAAACAGCGGTGAATTTCATGCGATCATGGGCCCGAACGGAACAGGGAAATCGACGCTGTCTTCTGCCATTATGGGGCACCCGAAATACATCGTTACCCAAGGGACCATCACGCTTGACGGAAAAAATGTGCTGGAAATGGAAGTCGATGAACGTGCGAAAGCCGGCCTGTTTCTCGCGATGCAATATCCAAGCGAAATCAGCGGCGTGACAAATGCGGAATTTTTGCGCTCGGCGATCAATGCGCGCCGCGGCGAAGGCAATGAAATCCCGCTGATGAAATTTATCCGCGAGCTCGACAAAAAGATGGAATTTCTTGAAATGGATACGAACATGGCGCAACGCTATTTGAATGAAGGCTTTTCCGGCGGCGAGAAAAAACGGAACGAGATTTTGCAGCTTATGATGATTGAACCGAAAATTGCGATTCTCGATGAAATCGACTCCGGCCTTGACATCGATGCATTGAAAGTTGTCGCAAAAGGCATCAACTCGATGCGCAGCGAAGATTTCGGCTGCATTATCATTACCCACTACCAACGATTGTTAAACTATATTACACCGGATGCCGTCCACATCATGATGCAAGGGCGCATCGTCAAATCAGGCGGCCCTGAACTGGCAAACCGCCTTGAAGCGGAAGGCTACGAATGGATTAAACAGGAACTTGGCATCGAAGACGAAACGGTCGGCCAGGAAGCTTAAGCAGGGGGCGAGAGACTTGATGACAGAAACGAAATTAGCAATGAATGAGCAAGATGTCCGCACCTTTTCCGAACAAAATGGTGAACCGGAATGGCTGAAGGAGTTCCGCCTCCAGGCATTAGCCCGGGCCCAGGTCCTGCCGCTTCCGGAAGTGGACAAGACGAAACTGAATAAATGGAACTTTACGCAATTTACCGATTTCAGTGTGGAAAGCGCAGCCTACAGCAGTTTGAACGAACTGCCGGAAAAAGTGAAGGCGCTCGTGGATCTCGAAAACGCGAAGCAAAACTTGTATATCCAGCATAACCAGACACCGGCTTATCTGTCCTTGTCGGAAAGCGCGAAAGCACAAGGCGTCATTTTGGCCGATATCTTGACAGCAGTCAAAGCACATCCGGAGCTTGTCCAAAAATATTTGATGGCAGAGGCGGTTAAGCCTGATGAACATCGTCTGACGGCGCTCCATGCTGCGCTGATGAACGGCGGGACATTCTTATATGTGCCAAAAAACGTTGTGCTCGAAGAACCGGTTCAGGCCATTTATGTACACGACCATGAAACAGCACCGCTTTTCAACCATGTGCTGGTGGTCGCTGAAGAAAATAGTGCCGTCACCTATGTGGAAAACTATATTTCGGCAAACGATGGTGCAAAAGGCATTGTGAACATCATAACGGAAGTCATTGCCGGCGCCAATGCAAAGATCGAATACGGCGCGGTTGATGCGCTTGCAAAAGGGGTCACCACATATGTGAACCGCCGCGGTTACACCGGGCGCGATGCCCAAATTGAATGGTCGCTCGGCATGATGAATGACGGCAATACGATTTCAGACAATACGACCAATCTTGTGGGCGACGGATCCGTTTCCCATTCCAAAACCGTTGTGGTCAGCCGCGGCAAACAGACGCAAAACTTTACAACGCGCATTACCCACTTCGGGAAAAATACAGAAAGCTTCATTTTAAAACATGGCGTTGTCAAAGACGCGTCCACGATGATTTTTAACGGGATCGGCAAAATCGAGCACGGCGCGAGCAAGTCGGACGCCGAGCAGGAATCGCGTGTCCTCATGCTAAGCGAAAAAGCGCGCGGCGATGCAAACCCGATGCTGCTCATTGATGAAGACGACGTCATGGCTGGCCACGCCGCATCTGTCGGCCGTGTCGATCCGGTCCAGCTTTACTATTTGATGAGCCGCGGGATTTCAAGAATTGAAGCGGAAAGGCTGATCATCCACGGCTTCCTTGCACCGGTTGTCAATCAGCTTCCGATTGAAAGTGTAAAAAAACAATTGACGGAAGTCATTGAAAGGAAAGTCAGATAATGGATATCAAAGAAGTTCGCCGGCAGTTTCCCATATTGGACCAGGAAGTAAACGGCCACCCGCTTGTTTATTTAGACAGTGCTGCGACTTCACAAAAGCCGCTCCGTGTCATTGAGGCCGTCAACCAATATTACCGGGAATATAATTCGAATGTCCATCGCGGCGTCCATACGCTTGGGACAAAAGCGACCGACCATTACGAAGGCGCGCGCGAAAAAGTCCGCAAATTTATCAGCGCCGAATCAACGGAAGAAATAATTTTTACAAAAGGGACGACAGCCGGGCTGAACCTTGTTGCCCGCAGTTTCGGTGATGCACAAGTACAGGAAGGCGATGAGATCGTCATTACCTACATGGAGCACCACAGCAACCTGATTCCGTGGCAGCAGCTCGCCAAAAGAAAAGGCGCCGTTTTGAAATATGTGCCGATGCAAAAAAACGGCACGTTGCGGCTTGAAGATGTGGAAAAAACGGTCACGGAGCGGACGAAGATAGTGGCAGCAGCACTTGTCTCCAACGTGCTCGGCACGATTAACCCGGTAAAAGAGATGGCGAAAATTGCACACAGCCGTGGTGCTTACATGGTCGTGGATGCCGCCCAGGGTGCGCCGCATATGAAAGTGGACGTAAGGGATCTTGACTGCGACTTTCTTGCATTTTCCGGCCACAAAATGTGCGGACCGACCGGCATCGGCGTCCTGTACGGCAAAAAGGCGCTGCTTGAAGAGATGGAACCGCTCGAGTACGGCGGCGAAATGATTGATTTTGTCGGCCTGTACGATTCCACCTGGAAAGAACTTCCGTGGAAGTTTGAAGGCGGCACCCCGATCATTGCCGGTGCAATCGGCCTCGGGGAAGCCATCGATTTTCTCGAAGAAATCGGGCTTGATGAAATCACCGCGCATGAACAGGATTTAAGTGCTTATTGCCTCGGGCAGCTTTCTGAATTAGAAGGGATTACGGTGTACGGCCCGGAAAGCGCAGACGAACGCGCCGGCCTTGTAACATTTAATCTGGAAAACGTGCATCCGCATGATGCCGCGACCATTCTCGATGCGGAAGGAATTGCGATCCGCGCGGGGCACCACTGTGCGCAGCCGTTGATGAAATGGCTGGACGTGACAGCGACCGCACGCGCAAGCTTTTATTTATATAATACGAAAGAAGATATTGACAAACTTGTTGCCGGTATCGTCAAAGCAAAGGAGTATTTCACAAATGTCTTCTAATCTTGATGCGCTTTACCGCAGTGTGATTATGGACCATTATAAAAATCCGCGGAACAGGGGCAGTTTGGAAGATGGAAGCCTGACAGTCGACATGAATAACCCGACTTGCGGCGACCGGATCCATTTGACGATGAAAGTGGAGGGCGGCCTCATCCGGGATGCGAAATTTACCGGTGAAGGCTGTTCCATCTCGATGGCGTCGGCCTCCATGATGACACAGGCCGTCAAGGGAAAGACAGTCGATGAAGCGCTGAAACTTTCCCACATTTTCTCGGAGATGGTGCAGGGAAAAGACTATGAAGAGTCGGAAGATCTTGGCGATATTGAAGCATTACACGGCGTATCCAAATTCCCCGCCCGGATCAAATGTGCAACTTTGGCATGGAAAGCAATGGAAAAAGGGGTAAGAAGCGAAAAAGGATTGGAGGAATGATGGCTGATGGCTAAAAAAATGCCGGAAATCGGCGATTACAAATACGGCTTTCATGATAAAGACGTTTCCATTTTCCGTGCAAAACGCGGATTGACGAAAGAAATTGTGGAAGAAATTTCAAAAATGAAAGAAGAACCGCAATGGATGCTTGATTTTCGCCTGAAGTCTCTTGAACATTTTTACAATAAACCGATGCCGCAATGGGGCGGCGATCTGTCCGCGTTAAATTTCGACGACATAACGTATTACGTCAAACCGACGGAACATGCCGGCCGCTCGTGGGATGAAGTGCCGCAGGAAATCAAAAACGCATTTGATAAGCTTGGCATTCCGGAAGCGGAACAAAAATACCTGGCCGGCGTTTCTGCACAGTACGAATCGGAAGTTGTCTACCATAACATGAAGCAGGATCTCGAAAAACTCGGGATTGTGTTCAAAGATACGGACTCCGCTTTAAAAGAAAATGAAGATATTTTCCGCAAATACTGGGCAACCGTCATTCCGCCGACGGACAATAAATTTGCGGCTTTAAACTCGGCTGTCTGGTCGGGGGGATCTTTCATTTATGTACCGCCGGGTGTAAAAGTGGATACCCCGCTGCAAGCTTACTTCCGGATCAATTCGGAAAATATGGGGCAGTTTGAACGGACGCTTATCATCGTTGACGAAGGTGCCTCTGTCCACTATGTCGAAGGTTGCACGGCGCCGGTTTACACGACAAACTCCCTCCACAGCGCAGTCGTTGAAATTATCGTCAAGAAAAATGCCTATTGCCGTTATACGACGATCCAAAACTGGGCGAACAACGTTTATAATCTTGTAACGAAACGTGCTGTTTGTGAAGAGAATGCGACAATGGAATGGATTGACGGCAACATCGGTTCGAAACTGACGATGAAGTATCCTTCCGTGCTGCTGAAAGGCGAAGGGGCACGCGGCATGACGCTGTCGATCGCGATCGCCGGAAAAGGCCAGCACCAGGATGCCGGCGCGAAAATGTACCACCTGGCGCCGAATACGTCGTCTACGATCGTATCCAAATCGATTTCAAAACACGGCGGAAAAGTCACATACCGCGGCATGGTGCATTTCGGCCGGAAAGCGGACGGCGCACGTTCCAATGTCGAATGCGACACGCTGATTATGGATCACCTGTCCACATCAGACACTGTGCCTTACAACGAAATTTTAAACAACAATATTTCGTTGGAGCACGAAGCAAAAGTCTCAAAAGTGTCGGAAGAACAGCTCTTTTACCTGATGAGCCGCGGCATTTCCGAACAGGAAGCAACGGAAATGATTGTGATGGGCTTCATCGAACCGTTCACAAAAGAACTTCCGATGGAATACGCCGTTGAAATGAACCGTTTGATCAAGTTCGAGATGGAAGGCTCGATTGGATAACCTTGATATATCAACGTTTATAAAGGGTGAACGTAGGGTTGCGATTGACCCCGCGAATCGCTCCTGCTGATATCCTGCTGTAAAGCACGGTTTTAAACGTGATGGCAGAAAAAACAGCCGCTTGCGGATTCCGCGCGGCTGTTTTTTTCATGGGGCGCCGATTTGAAAATCGTGCTAAAATAAACTGCATAAGCATAAAGGATAAAAAGCGGCCGTATGAAACGGCATGACGAGATTACCCTCATAACGATAAGGGGACCAAACATGAACGAAATTTTACATATATACCATACAAATGATATCCACAGCCATTTTGAAAACTGGCCGAAAATCCGCCATTTTCTTGAGCGGAAACAGGTGCAGCATGCCCGGCAACATGAAGAGATGCTACTGTTTGATCTTGGCGACCATGTCGACAGATGGCATCCGTATACAGAAGGGACCATGGGCAAAGCAAATGTCCGGCTTTTAAATCAACTGGGGTATTTGGCTGCAACCATCGGCAATAATGAAGGAATTACGATGCCGCATGAGGCGCTTGACACATTGTATGGGGAAGCGCAATTTGACGTGATTCTTGCCAACCTGTATAGAGAAAACGGGAAACGGCCACAGTGGGCAGCACCGCGGAAATTGTACATGACAAAAAGCGGTGTCAAAATCGGGGTAACCGGTGTGACGGCAGGATTTTATAAACTGTACCGGCTGCTTGGCTGGCAGCTCTCCAATCCGCTGGAAGAACTTGGGAAACAAATTGATACTTTAAAAAACGAGGCGGATATCCTTATCGTCTTGTCGCATCTCGGCATTCATGACGACCGCCTTATTGCAAAGCTGTACCCGGAAGTGGACCTTGTTTTGGGCGGGCATACGCACCATGTGCTGGCAAAAGGCGAAATGGACGGACGGACGCTGCTTGCTGCAGCCGGCAAATACGGCTATTATATCGGCCATGTCAAGCTTGAAATCGATCCGGCTGCCAAAAAAATAGTCTATCAGTCCGCTCGTGCTTTACCGACCGGGAACTTCCAGGAACCGCCCGGAGAAACGGCCGAGATTGAACATTACTATTTTGAAGGAAAAAAATTATTGAATCAAAAACTTGTGTATTTACCGGAAAAATTGGAATCGGACTGGTTCAGGGAAAACCGGCTTGCGGGCTTGCTTTGCGATGCGGTAATGGAATGGTGCGATGCCGATTGCGCGTTTTTAAATGCCGGCCTTGTGCTGGATAGTCTGGAACACGGGCCGGTCACGAAATTTGATCTCCACCGTATTCTCCCGCACCCGATCAACCCATGCCTGGTCGAGCTGACAGGCGAAAAACTTCAGGAAGTGCTTCTTTCAACGCTCGACCCGAAATGGCCGCATCTGGAGCTGAAAGGGCTCGGTTTCCGCGGGAAAATCATGGGCCGGTTTATTTACCGGAATATCGGCTTTAATCATGCTTTGCAGAAAATAGAGGTGGGGGGCAGGCCGCTGGAGCCGGACCGCATCTACAGGCTTGGTACGATTGATATGTACACATTTGGCGACTTTTTCCCGCATATCCGTGAGGCGAAAATCCATTATTTTATGCCGGAATTTTTGCGTGACGTAATGGAATGGAAGTTATTGAAGGAATACGGCCAGCAGGATTAAATACCCAGACGCAAAGCAAGGCAGCAATGCATCAATCGAAGTTTCCTGGCCCCGAGAATCAGTGATGCCAACGGAGTTTCCAAGGGCCTTCTTGCGGAATGGGGATATGCCAGCACAGCGGCTGGCAGGAACTTTTCACCGCCCTTTTCATAAAGTATAAAAGAAAGGGGCGGATGGAAATGGTAACCGTAACACCTGTTGAGATCGGGGGACATACGTTTATCGCGACAACTGTCCGGCTGCCGAAAACAACCTTGCTGGCCGTATCGTGCGACAAGGGCTATATTATGTGCGGTGCGCTTGATGTGAGCTTGTTGAATGATCAACTAAAAGACCGCCAAATTATCGCCGGCAGGGCAGTCGGTGTGAAGACGATCGAACAATTGCTGGAAGCACCGCTCGAGTCGGTCACCCATGAAGCGGAAAAACTCGGTATTACCGCCGGCATGATCGGGAAAAAGGCACTGTTAAAAATGATCTAAACGTTCGATCAGACTGAAGCACAAAAAAAGGTGTTGCATGCGTCTTTCCTGGGCGATGAAGGACAAAAAGCAGGGCCCTAAGTGTCGAAATGTCCTTCATCGGGGTGATGAAGGACAAACCGCATTGCCGGAACCGCCGAAATGTCTTTCATTCACAGATTAGGAAAGACAAACCGCACCGCAGCCGGAAAACATAAAAATATCCTTCAGCACACCAACCAGGACCGCGTTTTTTGATCATAATCCCTCCTGTACAGACATATATTTGCTTTCAGGGGGGATTTTTTATGCGAAAATTCCGCACCTCAAAACGGCGGGGACCATTGCCGGCGCGGTATGTGCTTTTGCTTTCCATCGCATTTTTTACGGTGACTACCATTATCAGCATTATCATTATTGACGAAGGCATAAAACCAACATTAATGCGGTACGCCGAGTCGGAAATGAATAAAATCGCCTCGTATGTCACGAACGAAGCAATTAAAGACCATGTGAGCGGCGGAAAAAACAGCAAGTTGGATACGATTGACCCGCGGGAATTGGCCGCCACCCAGTCTGAAATTGAAAACCAAATTACCCGCCAATTTAAAGAAGTGGAAGAAGGAGACATTACGTCTCTTGAAGAAATATCAAACGACGGCATGCTCGGCAAAAAGAAAAAATCAAAACCCGAAATTTTTTCCGTTCCGCTCGGGAAAGTAACCAATATCGCCCTGCTTGGGAACATGGGGCCGGATATTCCCGTGACCTTTCAAATGGTGGGGGATGTTGAAAGCTCCAATATTAAAGTAAAAAAAGAAGAATACGGCATTAACAATGCATTTTTTTATATTTATGTTCAAATCAAAATCAAAATGCAGGTCATTATCCCGTTTGCCTCGGATGTCCTCACTTACACTCATGATGTCCCGCTTGCAATGGGCAACTATAACGGCGATGTCCCGCAATTTTATAACGGAAACGGCGGCGGTGCGCAGCCGCTCATCGAACTGCCGAAAAGCACGAAATAAGGAGCGCCACATTCGCATTGTAGTGCTCCTTATTTCCGCTGTTTCTCAAACGATTCCCATCTCCTTAAGTACGGGTAAGGATCAAAAGACCATTCGTTTCGGCCGTTGTCTTTGTATATGCCGTAGTGCAAATGCGGCGGGAATTTTCCGGATGTGCCGGGCGGGCCGTAACCGGTGCTGCCGACGCTGCCGATCAGCATGCCCGGTTTGACGACCTGGCCGACATGCAAATTTTTGGCATAACCGCTTAAATGGGCAAAATAATGATACGAATTGTTCAAATCACGGATGCCGATGCGCCAGCCGCCGTACTTGTTCCACCCTTTCAATTCAATGACCCCGTAACAAGTCGCGCGTACCGGAACGCCGTAATCGGCAAAAATATCCGTCCCTTCGTGGATGCGGCGCCCGCCCCAGCCGCGCCGGTCGCCCCATGTGCTCCGGTAGCTGTAATTGTATCCGGGCGGGATCGGGAACGCCTGGTCTGTCAGCTGAATGGTGCCGAATGTCTTGTAAATCTTCGCCTTTTCCGTAATCAGCTGCACGGCTTTATCCCGTTTGTAATAATGCCACAGCGCAATTTCAAAGCCGTCGTCGTCCGTTCCATACTGCAGCAAATAGTCGCTCATCGTAAAAAGCACGTCCAGATCATGGTTGCGGTCAGCTTTCCCATCTCCGTTCCCGTCCTTGCCGATCCCGCCGAAAAACGCAATCGAAAGCGGGCGGGTATCATTGTGGTTCGGATTGGAAAGCCCGGACCACTTTTCAGGGGGAAAATAAATGGAAATAAGGCCGGCCGGTTTCGGCAGGTCGGAACGGACAAACCGGATGCTCCGTTCATACTGATCAATGGCTGCCAAATTGTACCACGGAATCTGGGTAAATGCCTCCATATGCTGATAAAGTTCCATCCGTTTTTTGTACATTTCTTTATCGGGCATTTCTTTTGCTTGGGCATGAATGGCAGAAAATGAAAGCCCCGTTACAAGGCAGAAAAGCAAAGCAA
The DNA here is from genome assembly GCF_038593015.1 of Weizmannia sp. FSL W8-0676. Taxonomy (NCBI): domain Bacteria; kingdom Bacillati; phylum Bacillota; class Bacilli; order Caryophanales; family Bacillaceae; genus Heyndrickxia; species Weizmannia sp. FSL W8-0676. The sequence goes on along the minus strand of NZ_CP151954.1, from coordinate 2,304,769 downwards.
ACCGCAATGTGAAAACCCTCTTTCTGTCAATGTTGTCGATTTGGCACCGTACAAACAGGAAATCGCAATATGAAAATCTTCTTATGCTTATTGTGGAAAGAGCAGCGGATTTTCATCAATATTAAATATTGGAAAAACCGGTGGCGTTTTCTTTTCAAAGAAGTGCCGAATGTGGTAAAGTGAGAGAGAACAAACCCGGGAAAATGGTGGGAGAGATGGAAAATGAACAAACAGGAAGAGATTTTACGCAAACCCGAATGGCTGAAAATCAAGCTTAATACGAATGAAAATTATACAGGATTAAAAAAATTAATGCGCACGGAAAACTTACATACTGTTTGCGAAGAAGCGAGATGCCCGAATATCCATGAATGCTGGGGAACAAGGCGGACTGCAACTTTCATGATTCTGGGCGATACGTGCACACGCGCCTGCCGTTTTTGCGCCGTAAAAACCGGGCTGCCGTCCGAACTTGACTGGCAGGAACCGGAGCGGGTTGCTGAATCGGTGCAAAAAATGAACTTGAAGCATGTGGTTGTGACGATGGTGGCCCGTGATGATTTGAAAGACGGCGGGGCAGCGGTAATGGCTGAAACGATCCGTGCGATCCGCCGCATAAATCCATTTACGACCATTGAAGTGCTGCCTTCCGATTTGCAGGGCCGGTACGAAAGTTTAAAAACATTGATGGATGCAAAACCGGATATTTTAAACCATAATATCGAAACGGTCCGGAGGCTGACAAGAAGGGTCCGCGCCCGCGCCACGTACGACAGGTCGCTTGAATTTTTGCATCGGGCAAAGGAAATGCAGCCGGAGATTCCGACAAAATCAAGCATCATGGTCGGCCTCGGCGAAACGATGGAAGAACTGGCGGAAGCAATGGATGATCTGCGCGCCAATAATGTGGACATCGTGACGTTCGGGCAGTATTTGCAGCCGACGAAAAAACATATGAAAGTGGTCAAATATTACCACCCGGATGAATTTGCCGAATTAAAACGAATAGCGCTTGAAAAGGGATTCAGCCACTGCGAATCCGGCCCGCTTGTCCGCTCTTCATACCATGCGGATGAACAGGTAGGTGCCGCTGCAAAAGCAAAGCATATTTTAGGGAACATGGAACAAACGCAACAAATTTGAGAAACAGGCTGCGCACTTGATGGGCGCAGTTTTTTTCACGGAAAATTCCGCTCAATGGAGTTGAAAAAATTTTTCGCGTTCCGCTTAGAATTTGGGCGTTTTTTCGCTATAATAAAATTAGGCAGGAAGGCACACGGGGAAAATGGAGGGATTGAACTTGGTCACCATCCACCGCCATACGTACGAGATTATTGACAATTACCGGAATGGCTACAATGAAGAAGCATTCCGAAGCAGATATAGTGAAATACTGGAAAAGTACGACTATATTGTCGGCGACTGGGGTTACGGACAGCTGCGGCTGCGCGGCTTTTTTGATGACCGCAATCCGAAATCCACTTTTGACACCAGAATCAGTACACTCACGGAATATCTTTATGAATACTGCAATTTCGGCTGTGCCTATTTTGTCGCAAAGAAAGTCGTTGCCAAATAAGTGTTGCCCGGCACCGCCAGTTGATAAATTTTAGGCAGAAGGTGACAGGATGTATTTTGTGGATCGTGAAAAAATAAACGGGATATTGTCATTTATGGAAAAGCGGCTTGCCTTGTTTCAAGCGCAACCGGCCTGGCAGACCGAAATCGAAAAGGCTGCTTTGGAAAGAATTGCAGAAACAGTCATCGAATCGGTCCTTGATGCCGGAAACGCGATCATTGACGGGTTTATTATGCGCGATCCGGGGAGCTACGAAGACATCATTGACATTTTGGAAGATGAAAATGTGGTTTCAGCCGAATCGGCAAAGCAGCTGACGGCTGTCATCGCGCTCAGGAAGCAGCTTGTCCGGGAATATACGGATCCGGATTACGCCACTTTTCAGGAAGTGCTTGCGGCTAACTTCAAGGCGCTCGAACGGTTTCCGGAAGATGTGCGCACTTACCTGGCAAACGAACTCGGCCCGGTTAACGCTTTTAAAGGGGAATAAGCAACGAAACAGAGAGGAATTTCAGCATGAAAAAGTATAAAGCCTATTTGATTGATTTGGACGGCACTATGTACCGCGGAACGGAAAAAATAGAAGAAGCCGGCGATTTTGTCAGCCGGTTGCAGGAAAAAGGGATCCCGTATTTATTTGTTACAAACAATTCTTCGAGGACACCAGCCCAGGTTGCCGAAAAACTGCGCGGATTCGATATACCGGCAAAAACGGAGCAGGTCTTTACGACATCCATGGCAACCGCCCGCTATATTTATGAGGAAAAACCGGATGCTTCTGTATATGTGATTGGCGAAGAAGGCATTAAAACGGCCATCAAAGAAAAAGGTTTTACGGTCACATCCGATCACCCCGATTATGTGGTGCTCGGCATCGACCGGGAGATTACTTACGAAAAGCTAGCCCTCGGCGCCATTGCGATCCGTAATGGGGCAAAATTTGTTTCCACGAACGCCGATATTGCGCTTCCAACTGAACGCGGGCTGCTCCCGGGAAACGGGGCTTTAACCTCGGTGCTTGCGGTTGCGACCCAAACCAAGCCGGTCTTTATCGGCAAACCGGAACCGATCATTACCGAGCAGGCACTTGAATATCTCGGTTCGAAAAAAGAAGAGACGATCATGGTTGGGGACAATTACGATACGGATATTCTGGCGGGCATCCGCACGGGCATTGACACCCTGCTCGTCCATACCGGCGTAACGACAAAGGAAATGTTGAAAACAAAAGAAGTCCAGCCAACCTATACGGTTGATACCCTTGACCAGTGGGAAGTGTGACAAGCGCGGGGCAAAAGGAGGAGCCATATGCCCGCCTCGGCAAAGTCTGCGTTATTTGGAAAACGAAGACCGAAAAAACGGCAAGATACAATAAAACGTATCTTGCCGTTTTTTCTGTTTTTACGGCTGCACATGCGCCACTCTGTGTGCATGGCGGCTTGCGGCTGCAGCGGCAATGGCCCCGACGATATCATCGAGAAACGTATTGCATGAGCCGTCGGAATGGTCATTAAGCTTTGCCAAAATGCCCGGTTTTTGTTTGTCAATATACCCGTAGTTGGTAAAGCCGATCGAACCGTACACGTTCACAATCGACAAAGCCATAATTTCATCAATGCCGTAAAGGGACTCATCGACCGCAATCGTGCTTTGCAGCGGTTCGTCAAGCATCCCTTTTTCCGCCAGCACATCCAGCTGGATCCCGGTTAAAATGGCGTTTTGCACTTCGCGTTTGGACAGAACGGCGTTGACACTTTCCATGCAATCCTCCAGTGTCATTTCCGGAAAGTACTTTTCTTGCAAATACAGGACGAGTTTCGCAATATCTTCCACTTCTACGCCCCGTTCTTTCAACCTCTGCCTTGCAATTTGTTCTGACACATCCATATTTTTCTTGTTTTCCATGTTCTCACCTCAACTATTCGACATTTTCTTTAGCATGATCATTCTAATGGATTTTATGAGATCAAGCAAGAATACACGTTCCTTCACATATAATGTAGAAAGTGCAATGTATTTTTTGGGGGAGGGAAGATGATGGCACAGGCCATTTTGAAAAAATATTACGGCATTGACGCCGGGCAGCCTTTTTTTGACGGAAAACGGGTCCGCTATGAAGCAAACGGTAATCTTTATACGCTCGTTCCCGTGACAAATGTTCCTGAAAATGTGCTTGTTGAATTATATGAAATGTCCCGGCACCTCGTGACGAATGGCGACCGCTATGCCTCCGCCTTTTATCCATCTAAAGAAAAGAAGTTTCTCGTAACGGACGGGGATAGCGATTATGTTTTACTGGAAAACCGCTATAAAAAAGCGCCCGGAAATATGCGCACGGGCAGGAAGCTTGCGAAATTCCACCTGCGCGGCCGCACGCTTTCCGCCACGATAACGGAAACAAACCGGATGGGCGAATGGAAAAATTACTGGGAAATGCGCCTTGAACAAATGGAAAAGGCATGGTACCGGACAGTGGAAGAGCACCCCGACCGCCCGTTTGAACGCCTGTTTGCCGAAACGTTTCCCTATTACATGGGGCTTTGTGAAAATGCGATCCAGTATGTCGTCGATACGGAAATGGATGAGGCGCCTGCCCCGGGGGATGCCGGTACCATTTGCCATGAACGGTTTTCAAACGAAACATGGGGCCGGAAATTTATCATCCACCACCCGTTTGACTGGGTGTTTGACCACGCAGGCAGGGACATTGCCGAGTGGATCCGCGCGCAGTATTTTAAGAAAACACACACGTTCCGGCCTGATGTCCGCGCTTTTTTGCAGCAATATGTTTCGCTTTCGCCGCTTTCGCCTTTTTCGTGGCGGCTGATTTTCGCGCGCCTGCTGTTTCCCCTTCATTATTTTGAATGTGTGGAAACCTATTTTCTCACCCGGTCTGAAAAGGAACAAATCATGCATGAGGAACAGCTTTGGAAAATTGTACGGGGGGCAGAGGCATACGAAGCATTTCTGGGTGAATTTTATGAGCTCTCGGAAGTCCCGATAAGAAAATACCATATTCCCCGGGTGGCATGGCTAAAAGCCCGATAAAAGAAAGGACGGCAAGCACCTGAACCGCACCGCCGGCCATGCCCGTCCGTCGTGAAGGCAAGCGGGGATGCCGGGCATAGTGTGAATGGCCCCGGAGAATCGCCCACGCCAAGAATCATTTTATCCCAGCAAAAAAGCGGCTCCTTGATAGGAAACCGCGTACTGCCCGTTAAAAAACCTGTTCAACTTCCACAACGCCGGGAACCTCTTCAAACAATGCGCGTTCTATCCCGGCTTTCAACGTGATCGTGGAACTCGGGCAGCTGCCGCATGCCCCTAAAAGGCGGAGTTTGACAATGCCGTCTTCCACGTCGATCAGCTCGCAATCGCCGCCATCACGGAGCAAAAACGGGCGCAATTTATCCAATACTTCCTGAACTTGTTCTGTAATTGTATCTGCAGGCATATGATCGCTCCTTTCTTACCTCTCATTATATACAGGATTACGAGAAAAATCTATTATAAAAAAGGGATATAGTGTTTTCCTTTTTGCAGGCTGTTGTGTACAATATGAATAAGAAATCCACGGAAGAGGTGCGGGTTTGATGGAGAAAAAAGTGGCGATTCAAGTTTACGGGGCGGAGCAAATATGCGCAAGCTGCGTCGGCGCGCCGTCTTCTAAAGATACATTCGAATGGCTAAAAGCAGCGCTTTCGCGGAAATACTCGGGCCAGCCGTTTGACATGCAGTATATCGATATTTTTGCACCCGGTGATGATCCGGAAATCCGTTCTTTTGCGCAAAAAGTGCTGGATGAAGATCTTTTTTATCCGGTTGTTGTCATTGAAGGCGAACTGGTGGCAGAAGGCAATCCACGGTTAAAGAAAATTTATGCGGCCATGGAACAACACGGGTTTATCCCGGAAAATACGCTTGCAGCAAATGAGTGAAAAAAGGGGATGGGGAAATTGATCCGTTTTTATGGCAGTGTTTTTTGCCTGGATGTTTCCCAATTTTTCACTTTTTGCCCTAAAGAATACGCAATCATTGTTTTGCACAGTGTAAATGGTTATAATCAAGGAAAGGAGGTTCGGATCATGAGTGAAGTGATTCATCTTACAGAAGCAGCTGCGTTTCAAATTAAAGACATGATGGAGCAAAACGATGAGCAGGACGCATATTTTCGTGTGTCTGTAAACGGCGGGGGCTGCAGCGGCCTATCGTACGGCCTGTCGCTTGATCACGAAATCAAAGAAGGCGATGCTGTCGGCGAACAGCACGGCATCCGGATTCTCGTCGACCATGAGAGCGCCCCGATTTTAACCGGCACGGTCATCGATTATAAGCAGTCGCTTTTAGGGGGCGGATTCACGATCGATAATCCGAATGCGATTGTCACCTGCGGCTGCGGCTCCTCATTTAAAACCAAAACAAAAGCCGGCACACCGGAAAAATGCTGAAGCATTTAAAGTGATGCTGCAAAAACAGGATATTTTTACGCCGGCATGCTTGCCGTTTCATTGCAGCAGCGCAGGATATCCCGCCAATGACAAGCGGGGGTTTTGCGCTGCTGAAGTAATTTAAGCCCCTTTTTTGGTTAAGTTCTGCCCTTCTACCCCGTGAAAATCTTTTCAAAAAATCCAGCCAGCGCCCGTCTCCCGGTTTTCTTCCTGCCCGGGCACGCCAATTTCCTTTGCTGTTTGCACATTAAGAGCGATATTTAATCAAAAATCCCGGTTGGGCAGCCATCCGGGATTTTGATTTTTCCTTATTCAAACAGCGAAGTGCTGTGCATCGGCTGGACGCGGGCTTTCGGGTCAAGATATGTTTTCGCGTTGCTGACCGCGGTGGTGGCTTCCCCGAACCCCGTTACAATTAACTTCACTTTGCCTTCAAACGTGCAAACATCGCCGGCCGCATAAACGCCTGGGATGTTTGTTTCCATTTTGGAGTTGACGACAATGGAATTTTTTTGAATCTCTAGGCCCCAGTTTTTAATCGGGCCAAGTGACGAAATAAAGCCGTAATTGCAAATAAGGGCATCAATATCAAGCGTTTCTTTCGCCTCGCCTTTTACTTCTTCAATCACAAGCCGGGAAATGTTTTCCCCGTCGCCAATCACTTCGCTCGCGACAAACGGTGTTTTAATCTCCACGCGCGATTGCTTCAACTGTTCCACCGTGCGTTCATGGGCACGGAATTTGTCACGGCGGTGGATGAGCGTCACTTTTTCGGCGACCGGTTCCAGCATAAGCGCCCAGTCGACCGCGGAATCGCCGCCGCCAAGGATGGCAACGCTTTTGCCGGCAAACTGGTCCATATCATTTATAAAATAAAACAGATTGTTTCCTTCGTATTGTGCAGCATTTTCCACTTCAAGGCGGCGCGGCTGGAATGCGCCGACACCGGCAGTGATGATGACTGCTCTGGAATGGTGGATTTCTTTATCAGTTGTCAGCGTAAAAATGCCGTCTTCACTCTTTTCAAGCTTTTCTGCGGACTGGCCCGTGCAGATCACCGGCTGGAACATGGAGGCCTGCGCTTCTAATTGATGCACGAGATCAGCTGCCTTCACTTTTGGAAAACCGGCGACATCGTATATATACTTTTCAGGGTAAAGCGCAGCCAGCTGCCCGCCAAGCTGTGGCAGGCTTTCAATGATTTTTACAGACATTTTCCGCAATCCGGCGTAAAAAGCTGTAAACAAGCCGGTCGGCCCGCCCCCGATAACAGTTATATCATAAATGGTTTGATCTTCCTTCAACGAAACCCCTCCAATACGCTTCATTCTCCTTCATCATAGCACATTTTGGCACAAGCGCACAGGCTAAAAACCTCTGCGGGCAAGGCAGGCAGGTGTTCCTGCGTCCGGAAAAAATTTCAGGCACCATGTTATATATTAGAATATTTTTATTATTATTTTATTACAGTTTTCAATTGAAAATAGCGGGTAAAAAGCATATGATTGAAGTGAAGAATATGTATTTTTTGTGACAATTTGATGGAGATCATGTGACAAATTTGGCGTGCCAATTGTCGTGAATAAAATCACAAATAATGGATGATGTTGCCATACAGGCGCCGGCCTGTCCAAAATAAAGAGATGGAAGTGAGAAAAATGGAGAAACCGAAAGTGGTTATACTGGGTGCCGGTTACGGCGGGCTCATGACCGTGACGCGTCTGCAAAAACAGCTTGCAAAAGGGGAAGCGGACATCACACTCGTGAACAAAAATGATTACCATTACGAAACAACATGGCTTCATGAAGCTTCCGCCGGCACATTGCACCATGACCGGGTCCGCTACCCGATTCAAAACGTCTTAAATAAGAATAAAGTGCAATTTAAACAGGCGGAAGTCAAGCGGATAAACAAAGACGCGAACATAGTAGATTTAAAAGACGGGGAAGAATTGCCATATGACTATCTCGTCATTGCGCTCGGTTCCAACGCGGAAACATTCGGAATCGAAGGTTTGAAAGAGCATACTTTTTCGATTACAGATGTAAGCGCTGCCCAAAAAATCCGGGAACATATTGAGCGCCAGTTCGATGCCTACCGGAGGGAAAACGATAAAGATGACAACCGGCTCACCATTGTGGTCGGCGGTGCGGGTTTTACCGGCATCGAGTTTCTTGGCGAGCTGGTGAACCGGATTCCGGCGCTTTGCAAGGAATACGGGATTCCACGCGATAAAGTGCGGATCGTTTCGATTGAATCCAATCCTATCGTTCTCCCGCAATTTGACCGCGAACTTGTCGATTACGCCCTTTCGTATTTGGAAAGCAAAGGCGTCGAGTTCCATATTGGCACGGCGGTCAAAAAAGCGACAAAAGACGGGGTATGGGCCTGCAAAAAAGGCGGAGAGCCGTACGAAATCAAGGCTGGCACCGTCATCTGGTCCGCGGGTGTGCGCGGGAATAGCGTGATTGATGCGTCCGGGTTTGAAACGGTGCGCGGCCGGGTGAAAGTCAAACCGGATTTGACCGTTCCGGGGCATGAAAATGTTTTTGTAATTGGGGACTGTGCGCTGATCATCAATAAGGACACAAACCGCCCGTACCCGCCGACAGCGCAGATGGCGATGCAGCATGGGGAAGTATGCGCACGGAACCTCCTGAAAAAGATCCACGGTGAAGAAAGCCTGGAAGCTTTCACTTTTAATGACAAAGGCACCGTCTGCTCCCTAGGGGAAGACAATGCGATCGGCATTGTGTTTGGCAAAAAGCTGAAAGGCACTTCTGCTTCTGTTATGAAAAAAGTCGTGGATGACCGTGCCCTGTTTATGATCGGCGGCACGAGGCTTGTTTTAAAGAAAGGAAAATTTAATTTTATATAGCAAAAATATGATCGCGTTACTTTTGACGAAATTCGGTTTTTTCAGTAAACTGGATGTACAACGGGGATGCGGAGGGGCTTATGAGTATACCGGTATTGATTATTTCGATGGTCCTTTTTTTTGTTTTGTTTTTCGGTATCGGTTTTATTGCCAATATGCTTTTGCGGATGACCTGGATTCTCTGTTTTATTTACCCGGTCATTGCGCTTTCGATGATTGACCGGATCGCTTTTTCCCGGTATTTTACCGATCCCGGGACGGCTTTCCGGCAACTTGGGGAGCATCTTAGCTCCATCCATTTATCTGATGCCCTCGTGTTATCGAGCGGCCTTGCGGGGGCACTTTTGGCTGGTGTTGCGATAAAAGCGCTCCGGAAAAACGGATACCGGATGTTTTAAAACTGCCTTGAGGGCAGCTTTTTTTTGCCTTTAAATCGGAGGCGGGCCGGCCGGCAAAAGCCGGCGCAAATTTTCTGGATAAAACAACCAGTGCTTTTTGGAAGCGCCATTTGCAGAATAAGGAGAATGGGCGGCGCGAAAAAGGGCAGACGGATCAGCTGTTTTTTTGCCAATATGCCCGCATATTTTGGAACGGCGTGGGAGACAATAGCCCTAAGAGGAGTGAGACCAATTGAACATGAAAAAATGGATGATCCGCTTATTGATGGCCATTTTGTTCATATGGGCAATGATTTCCACTTTCCAGGCCATTTCGGGGATAAAAGCAGCAGCTGCAAAAGCGGCACCTGCCCGGGCATTGGAAAAAGGATTGGCCGCCATTGCCGCGAGCCAGCCGCAGCCATCCCTTGATGCCTATGACTGGAGCAATTACCCGAAAAAGAAAGTGACAGCAACGGGGTATACGGCAGGGGCCGAATCGACCGGGAAAAGTCCCGACCATCCCGGCTACGGCATCACCTATTCCGGGGTGAAAGTGAAACGGGATTTATATTCAACGATTGCTGCCGATACATCCATTTTTCCAATCGGGACGGTCCTTTATATCCCGGGCTATGATTTCGGTGTTGTTGCCGATACAGGATCTGCCATAAAAGGGAACCGGCTCGATCTGTATTTTGAAACGGTTTCGGATGTTTACAAGAAATGGGGAAAACAGACGCTTGATGTGTATATTATTAAAATGGGGGACGGGTCCCTGACGGAAAAAGAACTGGCTGAACTGAACGAAAACAAAACGATGCAAGTGTTCCGGCAGCAATATATCAAGCCGGAAACGAAAGAATAGCGCAAAATCGCCGGTTGCGCTTTTTTTGTGCGTTTTTTTCAAGCTGGCGGCTATAATGGAACAGAGGTGGTTGTATGTTTGAACTGGGGAAAGGAGATCCGCTTGAATGCCTTGAAGACTGCCTTGTGATTGGCTTGCAGCAAGTTCCTAAAAAGTTTGGCGGCTTGCTTGGCGGCCTGGACAACCGTTTCGGCGGGGCATTGACGGAACTGGTAAAATCCGGCGATCTGTCCGCACGCGCCGGCAGCCTTTCTGTCATTCACACCCTCGGGAAACTGCCAGTAAAACGGCTTTTGTTTATCGGGCTTGGCAACCCGAAAGAACTTAGAAAAGAACATTTGAAAAGGATGTTTGGAAAAGCAGTGAAACACATCCGGAAAATGAGATGGCCTACGGCAGCGGTTTTCCTCGATACGTTTTGCGCCGGCACAGTCAGCGTGAAGGAAGCCGCGCAAATGCTTGGCGAAGCCGTTCCGATGGCCACATACCGGTTTGCCGGTTACAAAGGGCAACCAAATATTCCGGAAGTGCAGCTCGAAAAAGTAGCGGTTTACATCCAGGCTGCCGGGAAAAAACCGGAACCGGCGGAACACGCCACGCCGGTCCATTCCAGTGTCGCCGAGGAAGCAGAGATCCGGCCGGGGAATGCCGAGCATGTTAATGCCGCCGGGAAAACAGAGGGCCAACCGGTTAAAAACGCCAATCTTCAAACGGATACATACCGTAAAAATAACGGTTCCCCCGAAGAAACAACAGGCGCTGCCCTGCACCGCGGGTACGTGTATGGCAAAGCCGTGAATACGGCACGGACGTTTGCCAATATGCCGGTGAATATATGGACGCCGGCCCGTCTCGCGGAATATGCCGCATCACTTGCAAAAAAATACCCTTTTGAAGTGGAAATCCTTGAAAAAATGGAGATGGAGAAGCTTGGAATGGGTGCGGTTTTGGCTGCGGCGGGGGAATCCAAAGAGCCGCCGATCCTGGTCATCCTGAAATACGCGGGCAAACGGGAATGGGGCAATGTGCTCGCACTTGTCGGACCCGGTGCCGCAGCCGATTGTTGCACACCAGGTGAGAACACCGGCATGGCAGGGGCGGCAGCTGTTCTGGGCGCCATGGAAGTGATCGGGGAACGGAAACCGGCAAAAAACGTGGTGGCGGTCGTTCCCGTGGCCGATAACAGCATAAACGATACCATGTGCAAACCGCGGGTGGTCCCGGCAAACGATGGGCGGGGTGAAATGCGTACTGGAACGGGCGCTGTTATCACGAGCATGAACGGCAAAACGATTGAAGTGCGGGATACCGGCGCCACCGGCTTGCTGATGCTCGCTGATGCCGTAACGTATGCGAAACAATATGGTGCCAGCCAAATTGTGGATGTTGCAACCTTGACAACGGGTGTGATCCCGGCGCTCGGCCGCGATAAAACGGGCGCTGTCGCCAATTGCGATGTTTTTTTTGAACGGGTGCTGGAATCCGCAAAAGAAGCAGGAGAATTCATCTGGCGCCTCCCGGTAACGGAAGCGGACAAAGAAAACGCACGAAGCAGCAAGATCGCCGACTTGAACGGTTCGCCAGGCAGAGAGGGCGGCGTGATGGTGAACGGGGCTTTTATCGGAGCGTTTGTGGAAGATACCCCATGGGCCCATCTGGAGATTACAGGAACCGCCATAACAGGGAAAGAAACCGATCTTGGCCCGGCCGGTGCAACCGGCGTAATGGTACGGACACTGGCCTTGCTGGCTGAGAAGATGGCAGAACAGGATTAAAGGGGGGCGCGCTACTCCAAGCGAAATGAATGTGCTGAAAGGCGTGCGCCCCCACGACCGCAGTTTTAATGAAGCGCTGTAACGAAGAACCGCCCTCCGGCTGCCTGCAGATACACGCGAATGAAGACGAAACGGCAAATGGTGCAGGCCGGATCTTGCCCGTCCTTCCGCTAAAAAGCTGAAATTAAAAATAAGGCAAAAAAGAGCACTACGCTCTTCTTTGCCTTATTTTTGTGTCCGTCCTTTCTGTTTCAACACCTCGATTGCTATTTTAAAAATAAGCGCCATGATGCATATCAGGAGTACGCCTTTTTCGACACCATAAAAGGTATCGAGGATGCCGATCGGATGATGGACAGATCCCATAAAGTCCCTTGTCATATAAAAATCGATTCCGGCAATGAAGGCATAGAGGACCAGTGCGGCAATGCCGGTTAAAAAAGCGATTTTCATGCGTGCCAATTCCTTTCATATTTTTTTCGAATCGAAACATACTAACAACAAGATATCTTCATCAGTAGTTTGCGCTCCGTTACAAACAGCCATGCACGGGCGAAAAGGAGGATCGGTATGCCATATTGGTGGAAAAAGCAGAGAAACGCTGCAAAAACTGATAACAAAAATGAAAAGAAAAGCGGGGGAGTGCAGAAAACACCTGTGCGCGGAGACGATACGAGCGGGACTGTAACGGATATCCCGTTTTTGACCATGGGCACCGATTTAAAAACGCGCCTCGGGCAGTTGAAAAAAACAACCGGGAACAGTTCCGACATTGTCATCCATCAAATCATGCTTGGAAGCGGCAATGATTTGCCGGCTGCCGTTATTTCCGTCGATGGCCTGGATGATCCGAAAATGATCAATGAAAACCTGCTTGAAGTCTTGATGGGCAATCCGGAAATCGACAAATATTTAAACAGTGAAAATATGCTCGACAGCATTATGAAGCATGTGATTAAAATTGGCGGCGTGAAAAAGGTCATGAATTGGAATGACTTGTTTGAAGAACTGTTGAGCGGCCAGACCATTTTACTGATTGACGGGATATACGGCGGATTAAGCATCAGTACAAGTGGCGGGAAACAGCGGGCGATTGAGGAGCCTTCAACCGAAGTGACGGTTCGCGGGCCGCGTGATGGTTTTACCGAATCGCTACGTGTGAACACCTCATTGATCCGCAAACGGATTAAAGATCCGAATCTGTGGATGGAGAACTTTAAAATCGGGGAAGTGACCCAAACCGATGTTGCACTTATGTACATAAAAGGGATCGTAAACGATAAAGTGCTTGAGGAAGCCCGTAAACGGTTAAACATGATTAAAATCGATGCCATTCTGGACTCGGGCCATATTGAACAGCTTATTGAAGATAAAACGTATACCATTTTCCCGACGATATACCATTCGGAAAGGCCGGATGTGGTGGCGGCCAATTTATTGGAAGGCCGTTTCGCCATTATTGTGGACGGTTCGCCGTTCGTTTTGCTCGCGCCTGCTGTTTTTATCCAATTTTTCCAGTCGGCGGATGACTATTATACACGGTTTGATATTGCGACAGCGCTTCGCTTTTTGCGCGTGCTCAGCTACTTAATCTCGCTTGTCGGGCCTGCTGTCTATGTCGCCATAACCACTTTTCATCAGGAGCTCCTCCCGACCCAGCTTGTTTTTACTCTTGCGGCACAGCGGGAGACGATTCCTTTTCCGGCTGTTGTCGAAGCGATGGGGATGGAGGTTGTATTTGAAATCCTCCGGGAAGCCGGACTCCGCCTGCCGCGCCCGATCGGCCAGACGGTGTCGATTGTCGGGGCGCTTGTCATCGGTCAGGCGGCAGTGCAGGCCGGGATTATTTCGCCCGCAATGGTCATTGTCGTCTCGATTACGGCTATTGCCAGTTTTGCCACCCCGTCTTTTTTCATTGCCATTTCAGCCAGATTATACCGTTTTGTTTTTATGTTTCTGGCGGCCACTTTCGGTTTTTTTGGCATCATTATCGGGATGATTACGCTTGCTGTCCATTTGACCAGCTTGCGGTCATTCGGTGTGCCCTACATGGCGCCGATTACCCCTTTCATCCGTTCCAACTTCGGTGATACGGTGATCCGGGTGCCGATTTGGTCGATGAGCGCCAGGCCGCGGCTCTTCAGCCAGAAAAATATCATCCGCCAGGCCGAAAACCAAAAGCCGATGCCGCCGAAACAAAAAAGTGTGAAAAATGGGGAGCAACCATGAGAAGAAGACGATGGAAAACGGCCGTTGCCCTTTTTATGACATCTTTTTTGCTGGCAGGCTGCTGGAGCCATAAAGAATTAACGGATATTGCTTTTGTAAGCGCCATCGGCATTGACCGGCTTGAAAACGGGAATTATTTGCTGACCTATCAAATTGTCAATTCCTTACATATTCCAAGCGGCATGCAAACAAGCGGCGGGCAGGGCCCCACTGTCACCATCTACCAAACGGAAGGCAAAACGGTTGAGGACGCATTTCTCGCTGCAGGCCGGGAATTTTCGAGGAGGTTATATTTTTCTCATACAAACGTTCTCCTGATTGGCAAAAGCACGGCGGAAAATGGGATTTATCCGATTATTGATATTTTTGACAGAAATAAAGAATTCCGCAATACTGCTTCCGTTCTGATTGCCCGCAACGGCAAGGCAGAGGATGTCCTTAAAGTGCTGACTCCGATTGACAATATTCCTACCAATAAAATCAATAAAACATTGGAATATGCGCAAGAAGATGTCGGCGGGCGGGTAAAAACAGATATTTCAGATCTCCTATATGATCTTACAACGGAAGGAAAAGAAGCAGTAGTAGGAAGCTTCAAGCTGATAGGGGATAAGAAAAAAGGAGAGATGCAGGAAAGCCAGAATCAGACAGAACTGGACGCATACTTAACGAGCGGGGGGATCGGGATCCTAAAGCATGGAAAACTGATTGACTGGGTAGGCGGACAGGATGCGCTTACGATTACATGGCTATTGAAAAAAACAAAAATGACTTCGCTTGATTTAGACTGGGCGCATCATCCAAATGCGCTCGGGCTGCAGGTAAGAAAAACGATTATCGGTATGAAACCGGCCATGAAAAACGGAAAGCCGGAAATGCATATCCACATCAGCCTTGTGGGCCAGCTGCAAGAAATCAATGTACCGCTTGATGTAATGGATTCAAAGGAAATGGCCCGGATTGAAAAAGCATACGAAAAAAATGTGGAGCAGCAAATTAACCATGGCATTCGCCATATGCAGCACGACCAATGTGATGTGTTCGGCTTCGGGGAAATGATTTACCGCCAGTACCCGAAAGAGTGGCACAGTTTAAGGCACCATTGGAATGAAAAGGGCTTTGCCCATTTAAATGTGAAGGTGCATGCAAACGTCGTCATCGCCAATTCTGGAATACGGACAAATCCATTCCATTCAAATTTAAAATAACAGGGCCTGGTGATATATGGAAAAGGCAAAAATTTCCTCGTACCAATTATTTGTGTTAATCTTTATGTTTGAACTTGGCAGTGCCCTTTTGCTGGGAATCGGAAGCGGCGCAAAACAGGATGCATGGCTTGCAATTTTAAGCGGTCTGAGCGTCGGGTTTTTCCTGTTTTACGTTTATTACAAAATATTTTCCTTTTATCCTGGCATTTCGCCGGTCGAATGGTTGCGGGCGATTTACGGAAAAGGTATTGGCTGGTTTTTCGGCTTTGCGATGGGCATTTACTTCCTGTACCTTTCTGCCAGGGTGCTGCGCGACTTTGGAGAAATGCTGATCATATCGGCTTATCCGGAAACACCGCTGTTTATTATCACGATGATTTTGGCTTTGTGCGTCATGTATGCAGTAAAAAAAGGAATGGAAGTGATGGCCAGAACCGGGGAGATCTTTTTTATCTTCTTTTATTTGCTGGCGATTGCGAGTTTCGTATTGATTACTTCATCAGGGCTCGTCAAGCTCAATTATTTGAAACCAGTACTGGAAAACGGGCCCATGCCTGTCCTAAAAACAATGGGGAAGGAGACGATTTATATTCCTTTTGGCGAAACGATTGCGTTTTTGTCCATTTTTCCGCTTGTAGATAAGATAAAAAGTGTAAAAGTAGCCGGGCTGTCAGCTATGTGGCTAAGCGGCACAAATTTGGCGATCTCGATGCTGATCAATATTTGTGTACTTGGCGTGGATGCGATGATGCGATCCCCGTTTCCGCTGCTTGCGACCATCCAGGAAATTCAAATTGCCCATTTTCTGGAGCGGCTGGATGTGTTTTTTATGGTGGCTTTAATCGTTGGCGGGTTTTTTAAAGTGGGGATTTTCTTATATGCGGCTTGTATTACGTTTACGGAGCTGTTCCATGTAAGCAGCTACAGAAAAACAGTCTATCCGCTCGGTGTGATCATGCTGGGCGCATCATCGATGATTGCGTCCTCGTATGCGGAACATATCGATGAGGGCATCAAAGTGGTGCCTGTTCTGCTTCACCTCCCTATACAAGTGGTTTTTCCGGTTGTAACGCTCCTGCTGATTTTGTGGAAAGAGAGGCGCAAGAAAAAGAACAGGCAAAAGCCAGCATCTGCGTAACGCCCAGTCCGGCAGTGCCGGGATGCATACACTAAGAATAGAAAGAGAGGAGGTCATTTGATGTATCCGCATGCACATTACCCGGCACGTTCCCCATTTTTTGCCGGACCGCTTTTGGGCGGTTTTCTCGGAGGCTTGCTTGGCGGGGCACTTGTAAGGCCGCGCCCGTATTTCCCATATCCTCCGGTGCCATACCCGCCGGTTCCGTACGGAGGATATCCGGCATTCCCGTATTATTAAAAAATAACCCCCCTGCTTTTAAGCGGGGGTTATTTTTTCGGGCGGCAGGATCCCGGGGCAATGGACAAGCCGCAAGTTATGACCAGCGCATTTTCATCCGGAGCTCGCAGCAAGGTTCCTGGTTGCCCGCAGCCTTTTGGACAAACTGCAATACAAGGCCGTCCGGTGTATAAAAAACGCGCGGAATATGCTGGATACCGGTTCCCGCCAGCATGCGGCCGACACCAGCTGAATCTGATTTTTGTGCGGCAGACATGAGTTGTCCGGCAAAAGCCGCAGAGCGGGAAATCCGGTTAAGCAAAAGCTGTGCATCTGCCAAGAGTTCGTGCGTCCGCGTGGCCGAATCCATAAATTTTTTCGGGTGGACGGCAGGATATTGGCGGTAAGGCATGGAATAGTATGGAAAGAAGGAAGGAACAACATAATACGGATTGTAGTACAATATTCTCACTTTCTTTCTCAGGTGGGAAACATCATTTTTTACATAGTATGAAAGAAAGGATTGAAAGATGTATGGGCAATCCGGACCGGGGGGAAAGAGATGGAACTGGAACATACAATGATCGGCGCGCTTGGCATAAAACTTGTCCAAATGGAGCCCGGGAAAGTGGTGGCGACCATGCCGGTGAATGAAAAAACGATACAGCCGCTCGGATACCTGCACGGCGGCGCATCCGTCGCACTCGCGGAAACCGCTGCAAGCCTAGGGGCTGCGATGCTGATCGATTTAGAAAAAGAAGTCTGCTTCGGGCTTGAAATCAATGCCAACCATATCCGTTCAAAACGGAACGGCACCGTAACCGCAGTTGCCGAAGCCGTGCACCGGGGCAAAAGTACCCAGGTTTGGGAGATCAAAATCAAAGACGAAGACGAAAACTTAATTTGCCTGTCGCGCTGTACGATTGCGGTCGTACCGAAAAAAAGCTAAAAGTTTCACGGCCCGGCAAGAAAAAGTAAAAACGGCAAGATACCACCAAACTGGTATCTTGCCGTTTTAGCTTTCCCGGACGGTGCGGCGCTGTTCTGATTTTACACTGTAAAGAAGGAGCGCAAATGCGAACAGGAACAAAACTCCGGTTACATAAAACACAGATGAAATGCCGGAGATGACGGATACGTAACCGCCAATCAGCGGTCCTGTTACATTCCCGAGAAACCGGAAACTTTGGTTATAACCGAGCACTTCGCCTTGCATGCTGAGCGGCGCTTCGAGGCGGATAAACGCCACAATGCTCGGGTTCATCCCGCCGATCACCATGCCGAACAAAAACCGCAAAATAATCAGTTGCCATAAATGGCTTACGAGAGCTTGCGGCACCATGAAGGCACAGGCAAGCACAAGCAAAATCAAAAGAATCCTTGCATGCCCGTATTTATCGCCAAGCATGCCCCACTGCCTTGCCAAAAGCAGGTTGCCGAAGCCGGTGGCGGAAAAAGCAAGCCCAGATAAAAATGCAATATTGCCTGAACTTGTCAAATGGCTGACATACAGTGCCAAAAGCGGCTGAACACAAAAGTTCGCCATTTGGATCAAGAGTGCAATCACCATAACAGTAATCAAAATCCGGCGGCTGACAATTTGTTTCACAACAGCGAGGGGAGAAACAGGTTTCCCTTTTCGCCGGGCAGGATCGGCACGTTTTTCTTTAATGCCGAAAACAACGCCAAGCGCGGCAATCGAAATGGCAACGGCTGTAATCATAAAAGTGTATTTAAAACCAAAATTGTCCGCAATCGATCCGCCAATCAGCGGCCCGAATAAGTTTCCGGAAACATTGCCCATTTGCAAAGTGCCGAGCACCTTGCCGGCTTCCTCCTTCGAGGTCTGCTTGGAAATGAGCGCCATGGAAGTCGGGATAAACCCGGTCACGATCCCCATGAAAATCCGGGTCAAAAATAAAGTGGCGACATTGTCCGCAAGCCCCATAAACAACAGGCTCGCGGCAATGCCGAACCCGGTAATAATAAGCGTCGGTTTAAAGCCGTATTTGTCGCCGATGCGCCCCCAGATTGGCGACATAAAAAAAGCAACCAGAAAGGTCACGCCAAAAATATATCCGGCCCAGCGCTGGACATAGCTGTCGCTGAAGTGGCCGAATGTTTGAATATATAACGATAAAAACGGAACGACCATCGTTAAGCTGGCACCTACTAAAAAGTTACAGACGAACATAATATACAAATTGCGTTTTTCCTGGCTCATCAGATGAGAAAATCGCCTCCTTGCGCAATAAAAAAAGATAAAAGTATATAGAGTAAATATTTCGTTGACCTAAATATTATTATAAAACTTATCACCGAAACTTCAACAAAACCAGCTTGTAAAAAAGATGTCCGTTTTTTGACGGAGGAACTTTACCCTTGCATCGTATGCTTGAAACGCACTTTTGTATAGGATGGCCCGCACATCTAGTATATGTTTGAAATCCGAACCCCATTTTGGAAAAGTTTGGATCCCGCCCGTTTTGCCACAAACAGTTCCGGCCGGGCCATGTACGCGCAATTTATCAAGTAAAACGGCAGAGAAATGTTGGATCGTGTTTGAAAGGGAATGATGAAGGAGGATATCCTATCATTTTCAAAGTAAACGAATACAAAGGCATCCGGCTGATTTAAGGCTGGTATATCAGAACATGGAAGGCAAAATCCGGATCCACGGATTTGGGCATCGGCATTTGGCACTGGATATTTACACGCGGCTTACAGGAAGGAAGTAAAAAGAAGCATTCCCCGATTCCCTTTTTGCCGCAGAAAAAAGGGGATATCACGTTTTCCCTAACAGTATCATTGCCCCTGCCATCAGAAAACCCGCTGGGAAAATCATCCAACGGGTGATATGCCATATTCTTTCATCAAACTTTTTAACGCGGCGATGCTTTTCCGGCTGTAAAGTGTGTCCTCTTTTTCAAGCTTTTCCATCAGTTCGCAGACAGCGGTTTTCAGTGACGCGTCATAATCCGGAATCTCGCCGTTGTACGGTTTTGCCGTTTTTCGCTTGTGTTACCCATATCAGGACACATCCCTTCGTTAATATTATATTTCACTAAAGGGTGTCCATGAAACTATACTAGCATCACAATTTTTAAATTGATAGAAGGCTAATCATAGACAATTATAGCTTTTGATTAGCCTAAAACCATTTATTTCCCTGAAACTCTCAAAAGAAATTCACTGACATCATTCTCTGGTCCTTCAAAGCGAACATCCGTATCAATTGCTTCAAAATGCTTGCGGGCAAACTCGATTTTTGCCAGCTCAGTCGGGCGTAAGAATTCTTCAATATCCGTTCCTTTCGTTTCCAATACGAAATACAATTTTTCTTCTCCATCTTTGTTGATGACGGCAGCCCAGTCCGGATTATAGCTGCCAATTGGTGTGTCGATTTTAAACCAATCCGGCAATTTTACATACACTTTAACATGTTCATCAGATTCAAACCGTTTTGCAAATCTTGCTTCAATATCCGAGTCATAAATGACATGGTCATATGGGGATTTCGTACTTTCAACTGCGTTATCATTTAAATAAGCCAGCAGTTCTTCGTTTTGAAAAAGCTCTACTGCATAGTAGTCATCATCCATCTTGTAATATTTAATTCCGTCACGAAGGATCAGCTTCATCTCTTTTTGGATGATTTTCGTGATCTCCTCAATAAACTTTTGTGGGTTGTTTTGAAAATCTCCCAGTCGTTTGCACCCAGTCAATATCCGTACTATTGTTTTTCGTGTTAAGTTTGTACGGTTTTGCAGTTCCGTAATGACATCCGGCAGGGGCTGCTGTACTGTGACATAATTTTCAAATCCCTCTCCGACAACCACCGTTTGCAAACCGGTCACCCTATCTATGGATGAAATGGCGTCTTTTCGACTAATGATCCGGATTTTATCAATTTTTTTCATTTTTTGTATGCTTCTGATTGAATTTTGAATCAATTCTTTGCTATCAAAATCAATAGAATAAACGGTTTTGTATTTGATTTTATCCCACAGTTCAAGAAATGCTTCGCTGTTGATAACCTCTTTATTTAATTTTACATGTTTCTTATTGCTTGCATCCCGTATCGGCAAACTTTCGGTTATGCGTTTTAATTCTTTTAAAATCACCGGCTGCCAAGGTTTGAATGCTTCCGGGATATTGATTTGATAATTGGCAAGCTCTTCTTTTAATGTGGATGTTGCTTTGTCTTTGTCATTGATGTAATCATGGGATTTTAAATATGCATAAAGCTCCTCGGATCGTTCGTAACCTAAAGGTACCGGTTCCTCTGTTTCTGCCTCTTCATACACTAGGCCTGCAAAAGCGTGTTTTTCAATTTTCCCAAATGTTACAGATGTTTCTTCTTCCAATTCAGACTGCAACTTCGCAACAAATTCTTCATAAGATTCATTGGCCATAACCGTTAATGTGTTCACATTGTAATCGGAAACCCGCTCGCCATTTTGGTTAACCGCCAGGCGAAGGCCGCGGCCAATCTCCTGTCTTCTACTTACATATGTGCCGCCCGAATCTTTCAGTGTACAAATTTGAAAGACGTTTGGATTGTCCCAGCCTTCCCGTAAAGCAGAGTGGGAGAATATGAAGCGAAGCGGTTCATCAAAGCTAAGCAAGCGTTCTTTATCCTTCATGATCAGACTGTATACATCCGTATCTGCCTGCGTATTCCCTTTTGTATCTTTTAATTTTCCTTTTTTATCCTGAGCAAAGTAGCCGTTATGGATTTTTTTCACGTCGATATCTACATCAATGTCATTAAACAACGCGCGGTATTTTGGCTTCTGAATTAATTTCCGATATTCTTCTTCAAACATGACCGCATACTTGCCTTTTACCGGATTCCCATCTTTGTCGTAGTCCCGATAATTGGCCACTTTATCGATGAAAAACAGACTTAATACCTTAATGCCCCGAGGATTCAAACGCAGTTCTTTATCCAAATGTTCTTCGATCGTTTTATGAATTTGATATCGTTTGATCGTGTCATCATCGATTTCGCCAAGGGCTTCACCAATTTTCAAAATATTCCCGTTTACTTCTATTGATTCGTTACCTTCTGCCCAATCGATCTGCTCAATACGGTAGTTCCGGTAGATATCCCGCTTACCGGAAATATCATACAGATCATCCCCATACTTCACCGTTTTTGCTGTACGCTTTACTTTTCCGTTCTTATTCACATCTAATTCGACTTTGGCTTTGCGTTCTCTTACTTCAAGCAATTTAATGTACGGTACATTAAAAGACGGTTCCGAACGAATCGACATTACTTCAATTTTTTTAACGAGTTTTTCATTATACGCATCGACAGCATCGAGACGATAAATCATATTATATTTATCTACATGTGTTGCCGAATAGCGCAAGGTGCACATAGGTTGCAGCGATTCAATGGCCTCTTTTGATTTCGGTGTCGTGTCTACACTTTGCGGCTCATCAATGATTACAATCGGGTTTGTCTGTTGAATAAATTCAATTGGGCGATAGCCATTCAGGCGGTCATTAGGACGATGAATAACATTGGCTTTATCTTCTTTTTTTGGATCCTCAAAACTTTTGCGGAATGCATCGATGTTAATGATCATCACCTGAATCGCAGTTGCCGTGGCGAAACTGCGTACGCGGTCAAGTTTTTCCGAGTCGTAAATAAAATATTCAAGTGGCTGTCGGTCATACAGTTCATGAAAATGCTGTTCCGTCATTTGCAGAGATTTATAAACGCCCTCACGGATGGCAACCGATGGAACGACAACCACAAATTTTGTAAACCCATATTTTTTGTTTAACTCATAAATGGTTCGTAAATAAACATATGTTTTACCCGTCCCTGTTTCCATTTCAATTGTAAAATTCATTCCATCTAAAGTTTCACTCTTTGGAAGGCCGTTTCTCATTTGCACTTGCTGAACATTTTTTAAAACTTCATCAGCTGTTAAGTCAAGCCGGTTGCCAATTCCTAAATCCGTTTGAATCATGCCGGCATCTTCACCATAAAAGACGGTAAAATTAGACTGACGGACCGGCTGGCCATTAAAAATTTGGACAACAGAATCAATCGCACGAAGTTGGTAAGCAAGGTCGGATTGAAATTGAAGCTTCATCCTTTACACACTCCTTACGTCCGTGATCCCGTTTTTCTTTAATGTCTGAATGGCATTTGTTTTGACAGAGTCATTCAGAAAACCGGTTTCTTTGAAAATCACTTTTGAATCAAAATCTTCCGGCTTGAGTTCGATGATTTTATAAACCAGATCTAAATCAATTTCATTTTCCAGGCATAACAGGACTGAACCAAACCCGACATTATAAATTGTTTTTTCATTCACTTTTACTTCTTCAATCGGTATAGTAAGCGGAATCCCGATCTTTAATAAAATTTCATACAGTAAATCTTCCTGGGTCCGGTCGAATTTAATGTTATCTTGAAGTTCAAACAGATCCTGCTCAAGATTTGCCGTCTCAGGATCCCATGTTTTCACGTTTGAGGAATCGAGTTTAAATACTTTGAAACCAATGTCTAAATCAGTCTTCCCTGTTTCTTCTACTATTTTATCCCCGGCACGACGGATACGTTCTTTGCCAATTTCGCATATATTTTTGTAACCCGCTTTATAAGCTTCCGATTTTTCATCAGTTAATTCAGGAAGCTGGACCATGATAAATTTGCGCCTACCGTTATCTTTCAGGTTAAAATCCATCAGCGCGTGGGCCGTGGAGGCTGACCCGGAGAAAAAGTCCAGAACAATGCCGTTTTTGTCGTTTTCCAAACCTGCTAAAGTAAAGAGATGCTGTAAAAATTTAATCGGTTTTTTGCCGTTGCGGAACGGCACATCCCCCTCATAGCCGACGTTATTAAAAGTGTCCACCATATCAATAAAATTGGCATACGGCACTTCAATGAAATCTGCTTTATCCAGCGGGACGCCCTGAAAATAAACACCGTTCGTGATTTTTTCGGATAGTGGGCGCATAAAATACCGGTAAGGATAGCGGTCATTGCCCATATCCGGAACTTTGTACAGCCAGCCATAATGATCCGGTATGCCGTCTAAATACTTCATATAAAACCGCCCGCTGCTGTTTCCTTCTTTTAACGAGCCGCGGATGCTGATTCTTTTTAAGTTTTTTTTCGATGCGGGCAGTTTCTCTAATCGATATTGGGCAGGCGTAAAGACCTCCACTTTTTTATTACCCATCTCGATCACTTCAGCCGGAGGTTCCAGCTCTGTAATGGAATAAACATATTCTTCAATAGAAGAATTGTCTTTTTTCTTTTTGAATTGTTTATAACTGCTACTTTTCCTGTAGATTAAACAATACTCAACCACTTCATGGAAGTCTTTATCGCCTTTTAGGATCCGGTCTTCATGCCGTTGTTTAATGGAAAGGGCCGTTAAAAAATTGTCTTCGCCGAACACTTCATTCAGCAGTGATTTGAGGTTTGCAAATTCATTTTCGTCAATGCTTACAAAAATTGCCCCGTTTTCCGCCAATAAATTTCTCGCCAGTTTTAACCGTGGATACATCATATTTAACCAGTCTGTATGATATCTGCCATTTGATTCAGTATTGGACTTTGTAACTTGCTCAGTCACTTCTTTATAATTTTTAATACTATCCCTAAAATCATCTTTATACACAAAGTCATTTCCCGTATTATAGGGTGGATCAATATAGATCATTTTCACTTTCCCAAAATATGACTTCTGTAAAAGCTTTAATACCTCTAAGTTATCCCCCTCAATATAAAGATTTTTTGTCGTATCCCAGTTTTTGCTAGATGCTTTATCAGGACGTAGTGTGCCTGTCGAAGGAGTTTGGGCGAGTTTTAATGCCTGTGCTTTTCCGTGCCAAGTAAACTCGTATTTTTCTTTCGCCGTTTCAATTTCTTCTCCAAGAATAAGTTTTAATTTATCAAAATCAATCTTTCCTTCTGTTACGACTTCGGGAAAAAGCTGTTTTAATTTCTTGATGTTTTCTTGCGTGATATCCAGAGACTTTCCATCAAGTTTCTCCATTTTTTCTTTCACCTACTTTGTTAATTCTCTTTTTAATTTCGTTAATTGCTGTTTCAGTTTCTGAATGTGAATATTTAATTTTACTTTTTTGTTAAATTGCGTTTCTTTTTTTATTTTGCTTTTCAGCGTATGGATTTTTTCATCCAGTTTTTCGATTTCTTGAATTTTTTCCTTGTGCTTCGCCTGCTTTTCATCATTTTTTATCAATTGAAACCGGCCAATTAGATTGGCATATTGAAAAGCTTCAACTGCTCGGTCCAGATCTTTATATGCTTCATAAAAATTAGAGAAATTGATATTGATCAAATGAATAGATTGGATAAAATCTGATTCAAAATCGTTTTCTGCTTCCGGATCAAACCATGGCGTTTTGTGAATCCCCAATAGAACTGTTTTCGTCTTGTCGGTCTTATTAAGCCTCTTCATAGACGAGCTGATAACGATTCTATCATCCATTATGGTGAAAAAGCCGAAAAGAAGCAAAAGAAAACGTTTGGACTTTTTGCCCGGATTTTAGTAAAGTAGACAAGAATAGTGAAACAAATGGAGGTTTCAAACATATGGCAGAAGACACAATGTATCCGCAGCTTCAAGCGGAAGTGCATGAAAACGAAACGGTTGCAGACATGCAGACAAATATGGGCGCCATCACGATCAAGCTGTTTCCGGCCTTTGCGCCGAAAACGGTCGAAAATTTTGTCACGCACAGCAAAAACGGTTATTATGACGGCTTGACGTTCCACCGTGTGATCGACGGGTTCATGATCCAGGGCGGGGACCCGAGCGGAAACGGGACCGGCGGCGAAAGCATCTACGGCGCCCCGTTCGAAGACGAATTTTCAGAGCGGCTTTTCAATTTCCGCGGGGCTTTGTCCATGGCCAACGCCGGCCCGAACACAAACGGCAGCCAGTTTTTCATCGTCCAAAGCAAAACGGTCGATCCCAGCATGAAAGGGCAGATGGAACAGGCGGGTTACCCGGCTGAAGTCGTGGAAGCTTATATGGAAAAAGGCGGGACCCCGTGGCTTGATTTCCGCCACACCGTATTTGGCCAGGTCATTGAAGGCATGGAGGTTGTCGATGAAATCGCCGGCGTCCGGACAGGCCTGCAGGATAAACCGGTGCATGATGTCATCATTGAAAAAATCACCATCCGTTAATCATGGTTCTATGCCGGCCTTCCCTGCGGCTCTTTTCGGAAACCTGACCATCAGCACCGCATGAAAAATGCGGTGCTGTATCCGTTTTCTTTGTGGCTTTCGGCTGTTATGATCGATTAAAAGGGGGAGATACCATTGTTTCCATACCTCATCGGATTTCTGGTTCAATTTCCGCAGGAGAAAAAGTATTATATCCCGGCTTTGATTTCACTTTCATTTTTTGTGCTGCTTGCGGTACTCGTGTTTTTCATTTTCCGGAAAATCAATGAAAAGCAGGTAAAGCAGGCAAAAAAACTGGAAGAAGAAATCATGAAGAAAAATCGCTTTCCACATTCGGAGTAGCGTTTCTTTTTTTATAGGCGGCAGATGCCCGGCGTTTCCGGTAAAAAGGCAGGAAAGGGTGTCATGTTGCTTCCCGATGATTTGTGAACGTTGGATGAAATGAAATAAATGGCTTGTATAACCGGACGGATTCATATATCTTATATGTAAATGATGTAATCTTTTTGTAACATAAACTATTTTATTGGGGTGATCGGCCATAACCAGGAAGAAAAGTCTTCTCATTGGCATCATTGCGGCAGTTGTCATCATTCTTTTAGGCGGTGCCGGCTATTACCAGGCTACCCATTTTAACCCGCATGTCAAAATCAACAGCGTCAAAGTCGGCGGCATGACCACTGAACAGGCGATGGAAAAATTAAAGTCTATGACATTAACAAATAAAGTTTATGTCGGAAACAAAGTTTTGGTGGACGGAAAAGATACAAAGGTCCGTTTTACAGACGGCGATATGGCGAAGGTTAAACGCGTTTTCAAAACCCAGCGCACATGGATTCCGTCTTTTAAAGAGAAAGATTATATGATCATGCCGGGGCGGACGGACCACTACCGCAACGTGACACTGAAGCAGGAAGTTTCCAAAAAACTGGAACAGCAAAATAAAAATCTGCAGGCGCCAAAAGATGCACAGGCTTATATGAAGGACGGAAAAATCGGCGTATCGAAAAGCAAAAACGGCAATCAATACGACATTTCCGCCATGTTAAAGGCATATGACAAGCAAAAATACAACAGTGAAATTCATTTGCGCCCGGTAAAACTTCAGCCGGTCCGGGAAAACAGCAGGATTGTAAAGCAGGAAAAGCAAAAGCTTGAAGAACTCTCAAACAAGACGGTCAACTATCTCCTGCAGGAAAAGAAATACCCGTTCAAGGCAAGCGAACTGGTTCAAAATGCATCCGTCTCCAAAGAAATGAAACTGGCAATTGACCCGTCCGGCATCCAGTCGCGGTTGGAAGAGTTGAACAAGGAGAAATCGACGCTCCATAAAAACTTCAGTTTCAAAACGCATGCGGGCTCCGTCATTTCCGTAAAAGGCCAGTCGTATGGCTGGGCGATCGATACGAAAGCGGAAGCGAAACGGATTGCGGACGCCTTCCAAAACGGCAAGGACACCGTCAAGGCCTACAATATTTACGGCGAAGGGTACAGCACGATCGGCGTCGGCTACCATGTCCTGGCCGAAAACGGGATTGGCGATACGTATGCGGAAGTGTCGATTTCCGACCAGCGCATCTGGATTTATAAGGATGGCAAGCTGAAAGTCACAACCCGGGTTGTAACGGGAAGGCATGACACAAATGAAGATACGCCAAAAGGGGTCTGGTATATCGAATACAAAGAGTCCCCGTCTGTACTGGAGGGCAGTGAAGCGGGCAACCCGAATTATTCCGTCAAGGTAAAATATTGGGCACCTTTCACGCTCGGCGGTGTCGGTTTCCATGATGCGGGCTGGCGGAAGAACTGGGCCATGGACGCCTATCTCCACCACGGCTCCGGCGGATGTGTGAACACGCCGCCAAGTGTCATGAAAACCGTCTATGACAACCTGGAACAGAATGAACCGGTCATCGTTTATTAATGGCGGTGCCGGCTTCTATACGGGCCGGTTACTGTTTTAGATAAAGGGGCTGTCCCTAAAGCCCCTTTATTTGGCTCATAAAATTCATGAAGCTCTTGTGGGCATAGTGACGGAAATTCATAAACGCTTGTATCAAAAAAGGGGGCTCCCATCAGCCGTTTAACGGTTTTTGGGGCAGCCCCTTTTTTACATGGGTTTAAAATTCTTCATAGGTTGCCGGATCCTGCCCAAAAGTCCTGCCGTCCGGGTGGCTTAATCCGGATATGGTGCGCATCTCTTCTTCAGAAAGCGAAAAATCAAAGATGGACAAGTTTTCCAGCTGCCTTTCCGGGGAAGCCGATTTCGGGAGCGGAATGGCGCCAAGCTGTGTATGCCAGCGCAAAATCACTTGCGGAACGGATTTCTGATGGGCCGCAGCAATTTTTTGAATCGCCGGATCTTCAAGCAGATGGTTCGCTCTTCCAAGCGGGCTCCATGATTCCGTTACAATTCCGTGTTCTTCATGCCAGGCGCGCTGCTCCTCCTGTGCGAAATAAGGGTGAAGTTCCACCTGGTTTATGCTCGGCGCAACCCCGGTTTCTTTTATGATCCGTTGCAAATGCTCCGGCAAAAAGTTGGAAACGCCGATCGAGCGGACAAGCCCCCATTTTTGCGCATCGACAAGCGCCTGCCACGCTTCCACATATAAATCTTTGCTTGGGTTCGGCCAGTGGATGAGGTAAAGGTCAAAGTAATCGAGGCCGGACCTGTACAATGATTCCTGAATGGTCTGGACCGCTTCTTTATAAGCATGGTGCCGACCCGGGAGTTTCGAAGTGATGCGCAGCTGTTCACGCGGAACGGAAGAGCGCCGGACCGCTTCGCCGACCGCTCCTTCGTTTTCATAATTAAATGCCGAATCAATCAGGCGGTAACCCGCATCAATGGCGCTTACGATCGCCTGGACGCCTGCCGCCCCGTTCAGTTTGTATGTGCCGAATCCGACGGCCGGAACGGTCATCCCGTCGTTCAGTTTGATTTCAGGAATGGAAATGGACAATTTCTATCGCTCCTTTCGTATTTTGTAATCAGTATACCATTGGCTGGAAAATGCATCCATTTTGATGATTGATCTTGCTGCCTTGGGGCAGAGAAAAACCAGCGTAAAATTTAAACCAGCGGGTTCAGGCGAAAAGATCCAAAACAACAGGCACAGCCCCCCGCGAAACGGCGGGCATGAACCTCCCATGGTGGCTTCGCATTCGCTGGAAAAAAGCAGCCGGCATGAAAAGTACAGCAAAACCAAAGGGGATCTCTGGAAAAATCAATCAATCACCGGAAAGCCGCAAGAAATGGGCGATGGGAGGCGCTCCGGGAGAAACCGGTATCATTTCCGGAAAAGCAATTAAAAAAGCAGCTGCCCAGAGGACAGCTGCCCGTCTTTATTCTGGCCTTACGGAAGTTTGCGCTAAAAATTCTTCGTCATCCGGATTCCTTCCGTACCGTTTCCCGGTGTTCAAAGAAGCGATTTTTTCCATGTCTTCCGGGGTTAACGAGAAATCGAAAATCTCGCTGTTTTCTTTAATCCGGCTCGGGGTCACCGATTTTGGAATGACGACAATGCCTCGTTCCACGTGCCAGCGCAGCACAATTTGCGCCGTGGTTTTGCCGTATTTTTTTCCAAGCTCAACCAAAACAGGCTGCTCAAGCAGGTTGTTTTTGCCCTGGCCGAGCGGGCCCCATGCTTCATGTAAAATATGATGCTGTTTCAGAAATGCATGCAGTTCATTTTGCGGAAATTCCGGATGTGTCTCAATTTGGTTGATCACCGGCACCACTTCGCTATGGGCCAGCAAATCTTCCAAATGGTGGATTTGGAAATTCGATACGCCGATCGCTTTTACTTTGCCTTCATGGTAAAGTTCTTCCATTGCTTTCCATGTTTCAATATATTTCGGTGACGGCCAGTGGATCAAGTAAAGATCCAAATAATCGGTGCCAAGACGGTCGAGGCTCGCCTGGAAAGCGGCTTTTGTTTCTTCATAGCCGTGGTCGTAGTTCCACACTTTCGACGTAATGAAGATTTCTTTCCGGTCTACGCCGCTTTCCCGGATTGCATCGCCGACATATGTTTCATTCCCGTAAATCATCGCAGTATCAATATGGCGGTAGCCGATTTCCAGCGCGGCTTTCACAGCGTTTTTCAACTCATTTTCTTCTTTTACAAGAAAAACGCCGAGGCCGAGTTGCGGGATTTCAACGCCGTTATTGAATGTTAATTTTGGAATCGTTTGAGCCATCCTTCATTCCTTCTTTCGCTTAGATATGTATGTGTATGTTGACTTTAACACAATCAGGCAGAATTTTGCACGCACAAGGACTGTGAGCGCAAGTTTTGACGGTTGGAACACCGGTTTGTTATATTTGGAACGAACTTTTCCGCCATTTACATAGCGGTTCAGGTGCAAAAATATCAGGCGTAAGGAGTGGTTTTGCAATGAATGATTTATTTACCCCGTACAAGCTGAAATCGCTTGAAGTGAAAAACCGTATTGTCATGCCCCCTATGTGCCAATACTCCGTTGAGAAAAAAGATGGCGTTGCCACTGACTGGCATTATGTCCATTACGTCAGCCGTGCCATCGGGGGTGCCGGCCTGATCATTATTGAGATGACCGATGTGGAGCCGGACGGCAGAATTACCGACAACGATCTCGGCTTATGGTCTGATGAACAGATCGCCCCGCTTGCCAAAATTGTGGAAGCGTGCCATCAGTACGGCGCCAAAGTCGGGATTCAAATCGGACATGCCGGCAGAAAAGCACAGGACGCAAAACAGCCGGTTGCCCCTTCCCCTATCCCTTTTGATGACAATGCAAAAACACCGAAGGCATTAACGAAGGAAGAAATCAAAGAAGTCGTCCGCAAATTTGGCGAATCTGTCCGCCGCGCCGTCCAGGCCGGTTTTGACACGATCGAACTCCACGGCGCGCACGGTTATCTGATCCATGAATTCCAGTCGCGCTATACAAACAAACGGTCAGATGAATACGGACAGGATTTGGCATTATTCGGAAAAGAAGTCATCGCCGCTGCCAAAAAAGAAATGCCTGCTGACATGCCGCTTATTATGCGCATTTCAGCCCGTGAATATGTCGATGGCGGGTATGGCATTGAAGAAAGCATTGCATTTTCGAAGGCGTATAAGGAAGCGGGTGTTGACCTGTTTCATATCAGTTCCGGAGGCGAGGGCTCTATCGGTGCAGACGGGCGCCCGGGGACGCACGCTGCTTACCAGGTGCCGCTTGCACGCCGGATCAAAGAGGCTTTAAACGTTCCGGTCATTGCTGTCGGCCGGCTGGAAGACCCGGTTCTTGCCAATGCGGTAATCGGAAACGAAGAAGCAGATCTTGTTGCGGTCGGCAGAGGCATGCTGCGCAACCCGTACTGGGCGCTCGAAGCCGGTATCGTGCTCCGCAAAGACGCAGGTATTCCGGTCCAATATACAAGAGGATTTCCAAAAAGATAAGGAAGGCTGTTTGCAGCGGCCGCCCGTAGAAGTTTCCGAAGCGAACACTTGAAGCCGGTACCGCGCTGGAAAAACGGTCCAATATACAAGGGAATTTCCAAAACGGTAAGGAAGGCTGTTTGCAGCGGCCGCCCGTGCATTCTGGCTGAAAGGATAAAAAGCGAATCCAAAAAACAGGAAAACAGCGCTCTAAACGAGGCGCTGTTTTTTCTCTTTACAGCATACAAAAAACGGGGCCGGAAAACCGGACCCGCAAAAATAAAAAAAGGGGGAATACTTATGATAGTGCGGCTTCCCGAAAGTCGCCCTCACTAAGGAAAGCATTGTAGTATTAGGATAGCCGTTGTGAATGAAATTTAAACCTCTTATAAAATTATTTTTTTCCGAGCGCTTCCAAAAATACGGAAGCGGCTACATCAAGAACAGTGGAGAGTTTTAATATTGTCTGTGTGGTCGGAATTTGTTCCCCGGTTTCGTACTGTTCGAGTGTATGTTTGCCAATCCGGGCTTTCACGGCCAGTTCTTCGATGCTCATCCCGTTTAATTCACGGTAAAATTTCAACTTCTCACCAAAGCTATTCATGAGACGCCCTCCCTTAACGATTATTTTAAATAAAAATACTTCCTTTCCATATTCATTTCTTTATTTTATTGTAGCATATGGGCGGGTGGCAGGCTGAAGCAATTTTTTGAACTTTTTTAACGTCTTTCCGAAAGAAGTCTCCCATCCTCAAGGAATGTGAAGGTGCGAATCGCACCAATGAGTAGGTGGGAGATGAATTTCGGTTGGCTTTAGCCAAAGTTATTTTTCCAATCCTTTTCTCAACAATTCTAAGATTGCGGCTGTTCTAGTTGGAATCCCATTTTCTTTTTGATATTGCTCCAATTTTTCTAATATCGTCTTAGGCATACGAATTTCTACACGTTCTTTCTCTTCTCTCATGATTATCACCTCATATTGATTGTACGGATTTTTTACGATATAATCAATATATACGAAATTTTTCCGCACAAAGTGAGGTGAATTGATATGGCCAAGCAAAACAAAGCTTTCAAGTTTCGTTTGTTACCAAACAAAGAACAATCCGCATTATTAGCTAAGACATTTGGCTGTGTTCGCTTTGTCTACAATAAGATGTTAGCTGAACGCAAAGAAACGTATGAAAAGTTCAAGGATGATAAAGAATCGCTTAAAAAGCAAAAGTTTCCGACTCCTGCAAAATATAAAAGTGAATTTCCATTCCTAAAAGAAGTGGATTCTTTAGCTTTGGCAAATGCACAAATGAACTTACAGACTGCTTATAAGAATTTCTTTGAAGGAAATGCGGATTTTCCAAAGTTCAAAAATCGTAAAGCAAAACAATCCTATACAACTAATATGGTCAACGGAAATATTAAGCTAGAAAATGGTCATATCAAACTGCCAAAAATCAAAAAGCCAATAAAAATGAAACAGCATAGAGAGATACCTGCTGATTATAAAATCAAATCTTGCACTATTTCTAAAACAAAGACAGGCAAGTACTACATTTCAATTTTGACAGAATATGAGAAAGATATTCGTCCAGTTAAAATACAGAAAGTTGTTGGTTTGGATTTTGCTATGGATGGTCTATATGTCGAGAGTGAACAGGGTAAGAAAGCCAATTACCCACGTTACTATCGGCAAGCCTTAGATAAATTAGCAAAAGCACAACGAATTCTTTCTCGAAGAAAGAAAGGTTCTGCACGTTGGAACAAGCAACGACTAGTAGTGGCTAAGTTACATGAGAAAGTGGCGAACCAACGCATGAATTTTCTTCATCATAAGTCAAAAGAATTAGCTTCTAACTTTGATGCTGTCGTGATTGAGGACTTGAACATGAAAGGGATGTCTCAAGCCCTTCACTTTGGGAAAAGCGTTCATGATAACGGCTGGGGAATGTTCACTACTTTCTTAGCGTATAAGCTAAAAGAACAAGGGAAACAACTTGTGAAAATTGATAAGTGGTTTCCCTCCACTAAGAAGTGTTCATGTTGCGGCAAGGAAAAAGAAATGCCATTATCTGAACGTGTATATAAATGTTCTTGCGGCTTTGTATTAGATCGCGATCACAATTCAGCAATCAATATCAAAAATGAGGGATTACGCTTATTAGCGTTATCATAAGTAACAAAACTCTTGGAACAAGAGGGTTAGCTCGGTCAGTTTTCGTTGGCTAGTAAAAGCAACGATAAGTCGAGAAGCCCCCACTTCAATCAAACCGTAAGGTTGATAAGTGGAGGGTAGTTCACACACGGGCACGATAAAAATGATAAATAAAGGTTCCGGGTGCCTGCCGGGGCCAGGCCTGAAAAATATTTGGGGAATGACATGCACTCGTGACTATGATATAATATTTTATTGCGTATAACAGGAAAAAACAATACTAGGAGTGTTTTCATGTCAAATTATGAAGCAGGAAATGTATACACCGGAAAAGTGACCGGAATTAAGCCGTTCGGCGCGTTTGTAGCGCTTGATGAAGAGACACAAGGTCTTGTCCATATTTCCGAAATTAAACACGGGTATGTCAAAGATATTCACGATTATGTCCACATCGGGGATGAAGTCAAAGTAAAAGTGTTGTCGGTAGACGAAGAAAGCGGCAAAATCAGTCTTTCCATGAAAGCAACGGAAGAAGCGCCGCATCAAGACACAAGGAAACCGCGCCGGCGCCAAGGTGCCGTGAAAGCCGCCGAAGAGTCCGGAGAAGGTTTCAACACGCTGCGCGATAAGTTAAAAGAATGGATTGAAAAATCAAAACGTGAAGATTTGATTAAAAAATAATCGGGCGATTCCGGGCATACAGATTGTCCGGATTTTTTTTATCCGAAAAACGCCGGGTCTGCGGGGGATAAATCCGGTGTATGGATCTCAGTTCCGCCGTGAGCTGGCTGCAAATCCCGCTTACGCCGCTGCCCAATTTAAAGTGCGATGCAAACCGCTTGTACGCGCAAGCCCGCCGGATGAATGGCGGGCGCCGCCGTTTCTATGCAGAATAGTTTCTTACCACGATTTGCCGGGTGAATCCGTCTGAAACCACGTGCCATGCTGCTATGCAGAATAGTTTGCCTAACGCGGGGAAATCTGCCCGCGTATTATTCTATATATAGCGGGATATAAATGGTCAATTCCGGTTCATCGCTTAAAGGTTCGTATGTTGCCGGATAATCTTCACGGTGCTCAAGCTGCCCCTGAAAGACGGTATAGCCGTTTTTCCTGATCCATTTATACAATTCGGCATACGCTTTTTGCACGCCTTTGCCTTTATATTTCGCAGCCGCAAATGTATACGAAGGAACAGTCAGGGCTGTCATGCCTTCCGGAACCGCTTCTATGTAGGCCACTTCGCGGACAAGGTAAAAGGAAAACAAGCCTTCATCATCCTGCGGGTGGTAGGAAAGCCCGGTCACAACACCGGGATCGGTGCAATGGCGGATTTCCCCCATTTTTTGCTTAAATTGATGGAAAAATCTTTTGATATCCCCGTTTGCCGCCTGCTCGAAGGTACCGGTCCATTTGCTCCCGACCGCGTTAAATGCGTGTTTCTGAACAATTTGAATTTCCAAGCTGCACACTTCCCCGCTCATCTTTATAGCTTCATTTTAAATGAAAAAAGAAGCGGGCGTAAAGGAAAAAAAGATAAAAAAACACAAAAAAGGCAGGCATGCTGCACTGCCTTTGCTACAATGAATACGGTTTCCCACGGCCGGATCACTTATCTCGTCGGTTTCGCCTGGGTAGAACGTTCCACTTCGGCATCCGGTTTGAAAAGCAGGCCGAGGTTAATCAGGCCGCAAATGCCGACAATGCCATAAATGACCCGGGAGATCGCGGAATTGTCCCCAAAAATGGCCGCTACCAGATCAAAGTTGAAAAAACCGATAAGGCCCCAGTTGATCGCGCCGATAATCGTGAAAATTAACGCAATTCTTTGTACAATGCTCATTTTTTTACCTCCTTGTTCAATGTACAGGAATAGCATGGCAAGAATCCGAAAACATTATGCATGCAGGAAATGTGAGAAATTCGTTACATTCCTTGCGAAAAGGGTAAAGATTCGATAAAGTGGAGATGGTAAATCGATAACAGGAGGATCTGGACAATGACGCATATTCAGTTTGATTATTCAAAAGCGCTCGCGTTTTTTAACGAACATGAAATTACATACTTAAGCGAACCGATTCGTTTGGCCCATAAGCTTTTACATGAAAAAACCGGTGTCGGCAATGATTTTACCGGCTGGCTGACATTACCAAAAGATTATGATAAAGAAGAATTCGCCCGTATCCAAAAAGCAGCGGCAAAAATCCAAAGTGATTCCGACGTGCTGCTTGTGATCGGCATCGGCGGTTCTTATCTCGGTGCCCGTGCCGCAATTGAAATGCTCAACCACAGCTTTATGAACGTGCTGCCGAAAGAAAAGCGCAAAAACCCGCAAATTTTCTTCGTCGGCAACAGCATCAGCTCCACCTATATGAAAGATTTAATGGACGTTCTGGACGGCAAAGATTTCTCCATCAATGTCATTTCCAAATCCGGAACAACGACAGAACCGGCGATTGCTTTCCGTATTTTCAACAAACTGCTCATTGAAAAATATGGCGAAAAAGAAGCAAAAGGCCGCGTCTATGCGACAACGGACCGCACAAAAGGGGCATTGAAAACGCTGGCTGATGCGGAAGGCTACGAAACATTCGTGATTCCGGATGATGTTGGCGGCCGTTACTCTGTTTTAACGCCTGTCGGTCTGCTTCCGATCGCAGTAAGCGGCGTTGATATCCAAGCGATGATGGACGGAGCAGCAAAGGCCGTTGATGATTTCTCAAACCCTGAAGTAGCGGAAAACATTGCCTATCAATATGCGGCTGTCCGCAATATTCTGTACCGCAAAGGCAAAACGATCGAAATGTTGATTAACTACGAACCGGGGCTGCAATATTTCTCCGAATGGTGGAAACAATTATTCGGCGAAAGTGAAGGGAAAGACCAAAAAGGCATCTATCCTTCTTCCGCAAACTTCTCGACCGACTTGCATTCCCTTGGCCAGTATGTCCAGGAAGGCCGCCGCGACTTGTTTGAAACGGTCGTAAAAGTAGAGCAGGCGCGCGAAGAACTGACAATTGAAAAAGAAGAAAACGATTTGGATGGTTTGAACTACCTGGCCGGCCGCACCGTTGACTTTGTGAATAACAAAGCATTTGAAGGCACATTGCTTGCCCATACAGACGGCGGCGTACCGAACCTGGTGGTCTCCATTCCGAAAACCGATGCATACACATTCGGCTACCTCGTTTACTTCTTTGAAAAAGCCTGTGCGGTAAGCGGCTATTTGAACGGCGTCAACCCGTTCGACCAGCCTGGTGTGGAAGCATATAAGAAAAACATGTTCGCACTCCTCGGCAAACCGGGCTATGAAGATTTGAAAGCAGAACTCGAAAAACGTTTGAAATAATGCAGAAAAAAAGCAGGGCAATGCCAGCCCTGCTTTTTTTCTTGGATAAGGCAAACGCAAGCCAAAACTTCCAGCTGATTCAGATGAAGCCGCTTCTCAAAACGAAGCAATCTTCGTAGTGCAGCATATCAGATGTAGCATAAGGTGCAAGCCGCTTTATAAAAATGCGCAATCTGCAAGGCACGGGATCAGCTGCTTTTCCAATTTGGCCGTCCACTGCTGAACATCCGCCTGCACCGGTTCTCGGTTATTTTATCGCCAATTCGCTGGAAAATTTTCCTGGCAAACTTTTGAATGGTTACTTGCCTTTTTCCAAAACGACAAATAAATGTTCTTCATCCGTAATGGTATAATCCAAGGGCGGATTGATCATGGTGTCATCCCTCGATTGGATGCCGATTAAAATTTTTCGCTCTTTCTGCAGCTGCCGGCTCAAATCTTTTACCGTCAAATTCCGCCACTTCGGCTTCACCGGAATAAAGTCAAGATGGTTTTTTTCCTGCTGGTTCAATAACGACAAAAGCGTATCGGACATCCCGTTTGAAATCAGGCTGTTCAGCATGACAAAGCTTGCCTGTGTATTTGCCTGGATCACTTCATCCGCGCCCGCCCGCTTGGCATTTACTACCTGGTCGGCTGTCTGGATTTCCACAATACAATATGCATCCGGGTTCAAGCCTTTGACAGCAAGCAGTGTCAGGATTGCGCCCATGTCTGCTTCCGTCTCCGTTTTATGCTGGTCGGACGTGATCAGCACTGCCTTCGCCGCCCGGACATTTGCTTTTTTCAGCGTCTCGTCCTGATACGGCTTTCCTTTTATAAAATACACATTATCATAAGGATAAGGGTTGGATTCAAGTGTTTCATCCACCAATACAATGGGCTGCCGCTCTTTTAATTCCATGAGCTGCCCGATTACTTTTCTGGCGCGTTCGTTCCAGCCGATAATGACCATTTGTTTTCCTCCCGTAAACGCCGCTTTTCCTTCCAAAAAAGCGTTTTGCCGTTTAGCCGTTGCACCGGCCAGCGCCACGAAATAAGCAGACAGAATGCCGGCACCCGATAAAATGAGGATGATGCCGATCACCCGGCCCGCAAAAGTGACCGGGTACAAATCCCCGTAACCGACTGTTGCTGTCGTGATGACTGCCCACCAAACACCATCAAACACCGTCGGGAAAGTTTTCGGTTCGACAAAATGGATGGCCAGCCCGAATACAAAGATCACAGCAAGGGCCAGGTTCAATATCCGGACAATGATCGGCCAGCGTAAAAAACGGTAATAAAAGAAATGAAACATACCGTCCACTTCCTTTTTTGGTATCTTCATTAGTATTCCCCGGCCGCAATGCGAAAAAACAAGGCGGCAAACGGGAAACTATTTTTTAAAAAAATAGTTGCACAATCATTTTTTGCATTGTATAATAACATTGTCGCTGATGAAAAACGGTGATCATGACAAAACGGGGCATTAGCTCAGTTGGGAGAGCGCTACATTCGCATTGTAGAGGTCGGCGGTTCGAATCCGCTATGCTCCATTCCCAACTTTATATCACGGGGCATTAGCTCAGCTGGGAGAGCGCTTGCATGGCATGCAAGAGGTCAGCGGTTCGAACCCGCTATGCTCCATCACACAAAACGTCCACCCTGTTACAGGTTTGGGCGTTTTTTCGTATATGCGCCCCTGAGGAAAAATAAAATTAACCCCTGTGAAACTGTCCCGTTATAGCCCCCAATCCGACAAAGCTTGAGGTCCGGGACCCAAAGCTGCTTCCCCGGCTGCCAAATCCTTTTTTATCATGATCCTGCTTTGCCTCACATATATTTTTACCAAATCCCTGAAGTAAGGAGGTGCGGCCTTGCTTGTCCTTAACGGAAGTGATGTCCTCAAATCGGCCTCCATGCAGGAAATGGTTGCAGCTGTAGAAGAAGCATACCGCATCTATGAAGAAAACGGTTATCAAATGCCGCTGCGCACGCATTTTACCATCCGGAACCACTCCGTCCTTTTTATGCCGTGCAGCACAAATGAGGCAGCCGGCGCAAAAATCGTCTCGGTTTTCCCGGGCAACAAGGACCGGCCGGTGACACAGGGCGCTGTCATTTTGGTTGACAGCAGGAATGGATCCATGAAAACGCTTATGGACGGCACGGTTTTAACCGGGCTCCGGACCGGGGCAATCGGCGGGGCGGCGGCAAAATATCTTGCGCCTGGCGATGCCAAAACGGCCGGGCTTATCGGCACGGGTTATCAGGGGCTGTATCAGCTTGCCGGCGTTTGCACCGCACGCAACATCGAAAACATTTTTTTATTCAACCGGACACCTTCCCACATTCCCCCATTTATTCGCCGGTTCAAAACGCTCATTCCAAATATCCCGGTCCATACAGCCAAATCCGCCCGCGAACTTGCCGAAAACGCCGATATCCTCATTACGGCAACATCATCTGCCACACCTGTACTGCCGGAAGAAGACCTTTACGACGGAAAGCTTGTCATTGGCATCGGTTCATACCAGCCGCATATGCGCGAATTTCCTGATGCGCTTTTGAAAGACTTGAAATCGATATATATCGACTCGCACGATGCCGCAAAGGAAAGTGGGGATGTGGACAGCCGGCTTGAAACCATTCCGTTTTCCAAAATTGTCACGCAAAAAGTAAAGCCGGATCCAAACACGCTACAGGTTTTTAAATCAACGGGCATGGCCCTGTTTGACCTGGTGGCTGCAGAAACGGTTTACGAAAAAGCCATACAGCTCGGGATCGGGCAAATGCTCGATTTTTAAAGGGGG
The DNA here is from genome assembly GCF_038593015.1 of Weizmannia sp. FSL W8-0676. Classification (NCBI taxonomy): domain Bacteria; kingdom Bacillati; phylum Bacillota; class Bacilli; order Caryophanales; family Bacillaceae; genus Heyndrickxia; species Weizmannia sp. FSL W8-0676. The sequence goes on along the minus strand of NZ_CP151954.1, from coordinate 2,265,152 downwards.
AACAGCGCATGGAAAAATATTTGAATTACATTGACGGCGAGTGGTGCAAACCGTCAACGGGAAAATTTGCCCCGGTTGTAAATCCTGCAAACAGGAAAACATTGGGCGAAGTGGCGCAGTCCGAAGCACCGGACCTTGACCGCGCCGTCCAGGCTGCCAAAAGCGCGCAAAGCATGTGGCGGCTCGTTCCGGCACCTGAGCGCGCAAACTATTTATACAAAGTCGGAGAACTGTTAAAACAAAGAAAAGAACAGATCGCGCGCACGCTTACAAGCGAAATGGGCAAGGTGATCGATGAAGCGCGCGGGGAAGTGCAGGAAGCGATCGACATGGCCTTTTACATGGCAGGGGAAGGGAGACGCCAATTCGGTGATATCGTGCCATCTGAGCTGCAAAATAAATTTGCAATGAGCATCCGTGTGCCGGTTGGCGTTGCCGGGCTGATCACGCCGTGGAATTTTCCGATCGCCATTGCTTCCTGGAAATCACTGCCGGCGCTTGTAACGGGGAATGCGGTGATTTGGAAGCCAGCTACGGAAACGCCGGCCACAGCATGCGCATTTGTAAAAATTTATGAAGAAGCGGGACTCCCAAAAGGGCTTGTCAATCTTGTCCACGGCTCCGGTTCCGTGATTGGCGGAGCGATGGTGGAACATCCGGGCATCGGCCTCATCTCTTTTACCGGCTCGAATGAAGTCGGGCGTAAAATCAATGAACGGGCAGGCGGCCTTCTGAAACGGACTTCGCTTGAAATGGGCGGGAAGAACGCAGTGATTGTCATGGACGATGCGGATCTTGATCTAGCGGTGGACGGCATCCTTTGGGGTGCATTTGGCACGAGCGGGCAAAGATGCACGGCTACAAGCCGGGTCATTGTCCATGAAAAGATCAAAGATGCACTAGAAGAAAAGCTGATCCGGCGAACGGCGGAATTGAAAATCGGCGACGGCCTCGATGAAACGGTGGCAGTCGGCCCGGTTATCAATGTAGAAGCGCTCGACCGCATCCACCAGTATGTTGAAACCGGCAAAAAAGAAGGGGCAAGGCTGCTTACAGGCGGGCGCATTTTGCCGGGAAAAGGATATTACTATGCGCCGACCGTTTTTACGGATGTCAGCCCGGAAATGGTCATTGCACAGGAAGAAATTTTCGGCCCGGTTGTTTCGATCATTCCGGTAGCAGGCCTTGAAGAAGCGATTGCCGTTAACAACAGCGTCACTTTTGGGCTGTCGAGCGGCATTTTTACAAAAGATGTGAATAAAGCTTTTCAGGCGATGCGTGATTTGGATACCGGGATTGTCTACATCAATGCCGGGACGACGGGGGCTGAAATCCATCTCCCGTTCGGCGGGACAAAAGGAACGGGCAACGGGCACCGCGACTCGGGGCCGGCAGCGCTTGATGTATACACGGAATGGAAAGCCGTGTATGTCGATTTCAGCGGGAAACTGCAGCGCGCCCAGATCGACAATCATTAAAGGGGGGATGGGATGAAAAACAAGGCGGATGTGATCATTGTTGGCGGCGGGATTATCGGTTCGAGTGTGGCGTACCATTTGCTCGCGGACGGGTTTACCGGCAGGATCATTGTGTTTGAAAAGGACCCCTCCTATGCATATGCGTCAACCCCGCGGAGCGCAGGCGGCATCCGGCAGCTTTTTACAACGGGGATTAATATTAAAATGAGCCGGTACAGCCTTAAAGCCTATCAAAATTTCACCCGTAACATGGCCATCGGGAACGAAACTTTTGAAATCGATTTGAAACAGCGCGGATACTTATTTCTAGCGGCAGAAAAAATGAGGCCGCTTTTTGAAAAGCAGTTAAAGCTCCAGCACCAAAACGGCGTCTTATCTGAATGGCTTGGGAAAACAGAGCTTGTGGCGCTCATTCCCGAATTAATCACGCGTGATCTTGCAGGCGGACTGTACTGTGCGGAAAGCGGGTATTTGGACCCGTACACGGCGATGCAAGGGTTTATAAAAAATGCGAAACATCTCGGCGCGGAATATATTTATGAAGAAGCGGACTGCTTTTTGGCGGAAGAGGGCCGGATAAAAGGCGTGCGGCTCAAAGATGGCCGGGCGTTTTTTGCGCCTGTTGTCGTGAACTGTGCGGGCGCCTGGGCTTCCGGATTGAGCAGCAAAGCCGGATTGCCGCTTCCGGTTATACCGGTACCGCGGCGGATTTTTATGTTTGATGTGGAAAAACCGCTTGCAAAACCGTTGCCGCTGACGATGGATCCGACTGGTGTCTATTTCCGGCACGAGGGGCGCAAAATCATTGCCGGATACGGGGAAGAGGAAAAGCCGGCGATCGACTTCAGCTGGAAGCGGTCCGAATTTGAAGAGCAGATTTGGCCTGTTCTTGCGCAGCGCATCCCGAATTTTGAAAAGGTAAAAGTCGAACGCGGCTGGGCCGGCCTTTATGACTACAATACTGCCGACCATAATGCCATCATCGGCGAGCATCCGGAAATGAAAGGGTATTTTGCCGCGTTCGGGTTCAGCGGGCACGGTATGCAGCAGGCGCCGGCCGTCGGAAAGGGGCTGTCGGAGCTGATCCGGACCGGAAAGTATGAAACCATTGATCTTACACCGCTCCGGGTCGAACGGTTTGCGGAAAACGACCTTGTTACAGAAGATGCCATTTATTAAAAGGGCATCTTCTGTTTTTGCCAAATTTTCCAAACCACATGTTATAGTTATAATAACGGAGAGGGAGGGAATACAATGGAGAAACATTACGATGTTATTGTCGTTGGTGCCGGTTCAATGGGAATGGCAGCCGGTTATTTTCTGGCAAGCCAAGGTGTAAAAACGCTTTTGCTGGATGCTTTTGACCCGCCGCATACATCCGGCAGCCACCACGGCGAAACGAGAATCATCCGCCATGCCTAAGGGGAAGGGCGGGATTACGTGCCGCTCGTGTTGCGGGCGCAAACGCTTTGGGATGAACTGGAAAAGGCCTCCGGAGAAAAGATTTTTGCCAAAACCGGCGTCCTCAGTTTCAGCCCGGAGGATCATGCGGCCTTTTTAAACGAAGCAGTCGAAAGCGCAAATACATACAACCTCCCGATTGAAACGATGGCCGGCGTGGAAGTGGAAAAACGCTGGCCCGGCATTTCGCTTCCCGCGGGCTACCGTGCCATTTATGAACCGGATGCCGGCGTCCTGTTTCCGGAAAACTGCATCCGCGCCTGCCGTAAACTGGCGGAAGCAAAGGGTGCGCGCCTGCTTGCCAATACCCAGGTTACAGATCTGAAAACCGACGGCCGGACTGTCACTGTTGTAACAGAAAGCGGCACATTCACCGCTGAAAAATGCATTGTCAGCGGCGGTGCGTGGAACGGGAAACTGCTTGAAAACTTAGGGCTCAATTTGCCGCTTCAGCCGGTCCGGAAAACGGTCGGCTGGTTTGAAGCGGACGAAGCGCTGTTCAATGCAGATGTGTTTCCGGCTTTTACAATGGACGGATACGAAGGAACATACTACGGTTTTCCAAGTTTTAATGGAAGCGGCGTGAAAGTCGGGCGCCATGACGGCGGGCAGGCGGCAGACCCTGATACAATGAACCGGGAATTTGGCGCATACCGTGAAGACGAAGGAGATATCCGGGCCTTTTTGAAAACATACATGCGGGGGGCAGCCGGCCGCTTAAAAAAGGGAAAAGTATGCTTGTACACCAATACGCCGGATGAACATTTCATCATCGATACCCATCCTGTATATCCCAATGTGGCCATAGCCGCAGGATTTTCAGGACACGGCTTTAAATTTGCAAGCAGTGTCGGAGAGATGCTCAGCCAAATGGTGTTAAAAGAAAATGCCGAAAGCCCATTGCCGCTTTTTTCAATTAACCGGGTGGCTCTTGCATGATCATCATCGCAGCGTACACAGCCGGACAGAAAAAAATAGTTTTTTTCATGAAGGAGGAAAAATGTTTTTATCGTATCCGATTTTATCCGCTTTACTTGGAATGCTTGTAGCACAAATCATAAAAGTGCCCATTCATTTCATCACATCAGGGAAATTTGACTGGAGAATGGCGTTCAGTACAGGCGGAATGCCCAGTTCGCATACCTCGATGGTCATTGCCCTTACAACGGCGATCGGGCTGACTTCCGGATTCGGTTCCAATGCCTTTGCCATCAGCATCGTGTTTTCATCCATTGTCATTTACGATGCCACCGGTGTGCGCAGGCAGGCCGGCTTCCATGCAGAAGTGCTGAACCGCCTGCTCGCCGACTTTAACCGCCTCATGGAGACAATGAAAGATCCGGAGACAACAAATGCGGAATCCCGGCAGAAACTGAAAGAACTTTTAGGGCATAAACCGGCAGAAGTATTTTTCGGGATCATTACGGGCATCCTCACTGCCGTGTTGGCATTCATATTTTATCCGTTTTAAAATCGCAAAAAAAGAAAGGCGGCGAAAAGAGACAACGCCATTAAAAAAGTGATTTTGTATTACCGTGCATACAACATATAGAATGCAAAAAGACGTTGAAACACAAATAGCAGGAGTGTGTCAACGTCTTTTTTATTTTTGCAGTGCTTTTTCAGTGGCTTCAAAGAGACAACGCCGCCTTTTAAATTGGGCTTGGAAAGGATGCCAAACATGATTTTAGGAAAAGCTCTGCGCACCTTCAACATGCGGATGGCCGGGGCCGGATGCGTCAATAAACGTTATCCCCGCAGCAGCGATTCCGTCCCGTCGATATAGATGTCTGTGCCGCTAATATGGCTGGAATCGTCCGATGCAAGGAACAAAACGAGATCGGCAACTTGTTCCGGTTTTCCCGGCCCTTCGGAAAGCGGCTGGTCGCCCTCCGGAAATTCAACCGGAATTTGCACTTTCTCGAGCGCTTCCGTACGGTTCGTGTTTTGCTCGATTTTTGTTTCAATCGCCCCCGGGCAAACAGCATTGACCCGGATTTTATAGCGGGCAAGTTCCAAAGCGGCCATTTTCATAAATGCTACCTGCCCTGCTTTTGAACTGCTGTAGGCGGACATGCCGATGTTGGAAAAAATGCGGTTGCCGTTGATCGAGCTTGTGATGATAATGCTGCCGCCGCTATTTTTCATATGCGGGATTGCATATTTTGTCAGGAGAAAAGTCCCTTTTAAATTGGTCGACAACGTTTGATCCCAGTCATCCGGGGACAAATCTTCAATCGGTGTCACTGTCCCGTTAATGCCGGCATTGGAGAACACGATATCCAGCCGGTCCCATTCCCTGACTGTCTTGTCAACAGCCGTTTTCACCTGTTCCGGATCAGCGACGTCGACTTCCAAAGCCATTGCCTCCCCGCCATTTTGTTCAATCCGTCTTTTCACCTCATCCGCCCGTTCCTGTTCAATATCCATTACGCAAACTTTTGCGCCTTCTGCAGCCAGTTTCAAAGCGGACGCTTCCCCGATGCCGGAACCGCCGCCGGTTATAATCGCTACTTTATCTTTCAATCTCATCTTCACTTACTCCTCTCCGATGGAATACGACAGTAGTTTACCCGTTCTTCAACTGTTTGTAACAAACAGTTGAAGAACGTTGTTGAAAAAGAGAAGCCGGGGACCATTCGATTGGGTGTTTTCCCGGGGCAAATGGGCACGCGCTGCCGTTTATGAATAAGACATTAGCGTTCGGAAAAACAGCCGTTTCCATGCACTGGAGCAATATCACCTCATATTGATTGTACGGATTTTTACGATATAATCAATATATACGAAATTTTTCCGCACAAAGTGAGGTGAATGGATACGGCCAAGCAAAACAAAGCTTTTAAGTTTCGTTTGTTACCAAACAAAGAACAATCCGCATTATTAGCTAAGACATTTGGTTGTGTTCGCTTTGTCTACAATAAGATGTTAGCTGAACGCAAAGAAACGTATGAAAAGTTCAAGGATGATAAAGTCCGGCCTGCAAGTAAGAACAGATGATGAATCCGAAATTTTCAATGAAAACTGCCGGATTTTTTTTCATACATGTTAAAATAGAAGGTGTATTTAGTTGAAAACAAGGCAGGTGTCCGTTTTGTTTCCTTTTTTCCATCGAAAAAGAAAGGAAGAGCATATTTTTGCGCCAATGGGAGGAGAGGTGACGCCGATTGAGGATGTGCCCGATCCCATCTTTTCCAAAAAAATGATTGGAGACGGCGTGGCAATCAGGCCGTTAGAGGGGCGTGCCGTTTCCCCGTTTGACGGCGAGGTGATCCAAGTATTTCCGACAAAGCATGCAATCGGGTTGCGCGGGGAATCAGGGCTGGAAATTCTGATTCATATCGGACTGGAAACGGCTTCGCTTGAAGGAAAGGGTTTTGAAACGATTGTGCAGGCGGGGGACACAGTTAAAAAAGGCGATCCGTTAATTCGCTTTAATCTGGAATTTATCAAAGCCAATGCAGCGGATACGATTACAGCGATCATCATTACAAACGGAGAGCTTGTAAAATCGCTCGAAAAAAGCACCGGGGTTGAGGCGGTTGCCGGGCAGACGGAAATCATGCGGGCTTGTCTGTGAAACCAAAAAACAGGCTCGAAGCAAGCGGCGGGGAAGGTGGTGCAAGCCGGGGTGCCCTGCGCCGCAAAAAGAAAAAACAGGCTTGTGCAAGCCTGCTTCTTACTTGTATGGTTCGCATGCGTATCCGTCCTTGTCGCCGTCCATATAGGAGCGATAAGCAGGGTTTGAACGCGGCACGCCGTTTGGATATTTTTTGCGCAGTTCTGTACAGTTTTGGAAACCACTGCTCCCGTTGCTGGAACGGCTCTCCCCGCCGGAAGCACTGGATGCGGAACTGCCTTTTTCGCACCCGTTAAAACCGCGGTCTGTTGCATACCCGGGTTGCGACCAGACCCTGAGCTTTTCGTTTTTAGCCCGCTGTTCGGCTTTTTTGAAAGTGCCCAAATATTGATAGGGCGGTTCATACACATAGGCCACGCGCGCGTACCCTTCTTTCAGCAGCTTTTCCTGCACGGACTTGCCGTTTACGAATACATAAGCGAGGAGCCGCCCGTATTTGTCGCGTTTTGCCCCGTGATCAAATTCGATCGTCAGTTTGCCGCTTGAAACGAGCTGCTTGTTCCGGTAATAGGCCGCTTTTGCATACGGCTGTACGCACATATCCGGTTTTTTTGATTCCGGCGTGTCAACGAGCAAATAGCGGACCGTCTCTTCTTTTCCATGATAATAAATTTTAATCGTGTCCCCATCGGTAACACCGGCAAGTTTAACAGCAATTTGCTTGCCTGCCGTTTGCCGGTTTTCTCCCGGCCCGGTATTTGTTTGTTGCGCTGTTTTTGGTTCTGTGCCCGTTTTTGTGCTGTTTTGATGCAGCCCGCACCCTGCAACGGCGAGCATCATAGCCAAAAAGAGCGTGAACCAGCCTGCTGTTTTTGTCTTCATTTCCCCTTCTCCTTGCTTTTAAAAAATGTAGCGCCCTTATTTTACCATTTCAAGCGGGTTTCTTTAAGCCATCCATTTGACAATAATACCACCTGGGGTATATGATGGGGATTGTAACCGAACTACGGGCAGGAGGTCATCCGTATAAATGTATATTGTTTTGCTCGTTCTTGCGCTCATTCTCACGAAAACCGGCTATACACGTTACGTTCCTGTTCGCGGTACCGTGCGGGCGGATTTAAGAAAAGATGTGATTGAAAATAAAGTGGTGGTCGATGTGAGGGATTACCAGCATGCCGGAAGCGGTACCGGGGATGCCATTGTGATTCCGACGGCTTATTTAAAGCGGTTTTCCGGCGAAATTCCAAAAGGCAGTCTTCACCTCATTGCTTCCAGCCGGCTTGAAGCCAATTTCAGCATCCGTTTATTACGCAGAAAAGGATTTCATATTCATTCTTATACTATCTTGGAACCGGGGAGGGAAAAAGGTGGAATACGATGCGCAAATCAAAAACCGTGTCAAAAGAATCGAAGGGCAATTGCGGGGAGTACTGCGGATGATGGAAGAAAAGGACAACTGCAAAGCGGTCATTGCCCAATTGTCTGCCGCCCGGACGGCAATTGACCGCACGATCGGCGTCATTGTCAGCACCAATCTGGTGGAATGTGTGAAAAATGCCGAACAAAACGGGGAAGACGCGGGAAGCCTTGTAAAAGAAGCGGTCAACCTGCTTGTGAAAAGCCGCTGACATCGGCTTTTCCGCAAAACCATCGCTGGCAAGGCCTGCACTTTTCGAAAAAGAGGGGATTTTGTTTTACGAGGGAGGAATTTTGATGAAAGAAATTTCTGCGAAGGAAGTCGAGGAAAAACTGAACAAGGGTGAAAAACTCAATATTATCGATGTGCGCGAAACGGAGGAAGTGGCGGAAGGGAAAATTCCGGGCGCGCTGCATATTCCGCTCGGTTTGCTGGGATTCCGCCTAGAGGATCTTGACCGTTCCAAAGACTATATTGTCGTTTGCCATTCCGGCGGGCGGAGCTATATGGCATGCCAGTTTCTCGAAAGCCAGGGTTTTGATGTCACAAACCTGGAAGGCGGCATGATGGCCTGGACCGGTGAAACGGAATGAAAAATTTTCCTCTTGATCTTGCGGTGCATAAAGCGTTGTATAAGAGTACAAGCTGCATTGTACGTAATATTAATAAAGTTTTAACGTCTTTCCGAAAGAAGTCTCCCATCCTCAAGGAAAGAAGTCTCCCATCCTCAAGGAATGTGAAGGTGCGAATAGCACCAATGAGTAGGTGGGAGATGAATTTCGTAACAAAACTCTTGGAACAAGAGGGTTAGCTCGGTCAGTTTTCGTTGGCTAGTAAAAGCAACGATAAGTCGAGAAGCCCCCACTTCAATCAAACCGTAAGGTTGATAAGTGGAGGGTAGTTCACACTGTTATAGGGAGTTTAACATTATTGCGGGAATGCCGAGCCTTTTGCCGTTTGGCAGGGAGGATGGCAGGAACGCTTTTGCGGACACCCACTTTGAGGAGTGTGGTTCTAAAACTTTCTTAGTTTAATTACGGCAACTGCGGCACATACATAATTTGTTAAACCCCGTCCTTCTTAGAAGGGCGGGGTTTTCCCATTCAAGAACCGGATATTCCAAGCAAACCGGAGGCATTACCTGAGCCTGTTATCCTTGCGCCCCGGATGCAGTGCCCGGTCCATTTTTTTCACGTTTATCTGCGCTCGGTATTACGGGGTGTATAATAAAACTAACAATGTTTTGACATGCAGGAGTGGGAAAATGTGAACCAAATGAAATACATTGAGCCTGCCGTGATGTTTTTTACCATGATCGTCTATGTCGCTATAGCCGTACTGATTGGCGTTGTGGCCGGGACCACGGTCGGTTTGTTTTTGAAAGCTTTAAATTTTTTGAGCGGAAAAACAGGTGCGCTGCCCGTGCCTTATAAGATGCTGCTGCTTCCGGTCGGCGGCCTGTTGAATGGCCTGTTGCTGTATAAAATGAAACCAGGGGCGCCTTCTGCCATTGCTGCTGTGCACTCGGAAGGGGAACCGCCCTTTGACAGAAGCTTCCCGGTCAAGTATCTGGCGGCCCTCATTACACTTGTATCCGGCGGTTCGGCTGGAAAATTCGGGCCGAGCGCTCACTTTGCCGGTTCGCTTGCCACATGGATCGGGAAAGTTTTTCATATTCAGCCGTTTCTTCGGGCCCAGCTGATCGTATGCGGAATCAGTGCTGCTTTTGCCAGCCTGTTTGGCGCGCCCGTTGCAGCAGCCGTGTTTGGTTTGGAAGTACTGGCTATCGGGTCAATCCGGCACCAGTTTCTTTTCCCTTCGGCGGTTTCCGGCATAGCTGCTTTTGAAGTCAATAAAAGGCTGTTGCATACGCCTTATGAATATTTCACCATCCATGCCATGCCGTCTTTTTCTGTTCTGCTGCTTTTAAAAGTGGCTGCCCTTGGCATGATTTGCGGCCTGGCTGGATGGCTGTTTGTTGAATCTATTGAGCAGGGGGGCCGCTTATTTTCGGTTGTCCGGGAAAAATTGCATCTTCCTCCCTTCCTGATGCCCTGTGTTGGGGGTATGCTCATTGCTGCCGCATTATTCATTTTTCCCGCCGACTTTTTGGGGCTGAGCTTGCCGCTTTTGGACAAAGCTATGCACGGGGGCCATGTCGGCTTTTTCGCATTTCTGTGGAAAATCCTGTTTGTGGCGGTTACGCTTGGTTCCGGCTTTTACGGAGGAACATTCACCCCACAGCTCGTCATCGGGTCTGCCGCCGGAAATGCATTTGCCGCTTTGCTCGGGATAAATCCTGTATTAGGGGCGGCTGCGGGCATGCTGGCGGTGGTTTCGGCTGCATCCAATACGCCGGTTTCCGCTGTGCTGCTTGGATATGAGCTGTACGGTCATGTTACGGGGATGTATATGTTGGCCGCCTGTATCGCCGGGTATTTGATCATCGGGCACCGCAGCGTTTATCGCGACCAGCTTGTGTACGATCCAAAGTCTTTATGGGTGCAGCTGGAGCCGGGGGTCGAACTGAGGAAAGAATCCATCCGACTTTCAAGCGGCACTGCAAATCAGACAGGACGGTTCCATCTTCCGTGGTAGTGGGAAAAGCCGTTTATGATCAGGCTTATGTTAAGCAATCTTATTAAAAACGCATTGATCTTAGCATAGGGCCGCTCTGCGGAAAGGAAGCTGGTCAAAAGATGCGCCTATCTTAACGTAGGGGCGTTCTATGTAAAGGAAGGCCGCCCAAAAGTGTACTTATCTTAACGTAGAGGCGTTCTAAGTAAAGGAAGGCCTTCAAATTTTGCGTCTATCTTAACGTAGAGCCGCTCTAAGTAAAGGAAGACCATCAAAAAACGTATCAACTTTAACATAGGGCCGCTCTATATAAAGGAAGCCTGCCAAGTTTTCCGCCGTTCTGCACAGAGGAAGCGTGCTATATATTTACGCAAGATGCCCTAGAAAAGAAAGGCCGCTGAAATGCGCGTCTTCTTAACAGATTCTGCGTAAAAGAAGCGTGCCAAAATCGCGCCAATCTTAACGTTGGGCAGTTTTGCGTAAAAGAACTTCGCGGACCGGCTGATCTTTTGCAAGAAGCGTTCAAAAACCGTTGAGGATCGTCTCAACGGTTTTTGCGGCAGCCTTCTCGCTTTACTCGGTTTCCCCGAGTCCGGTGACTTTGTTCATCACATTTTGAATGGTATCAGCCAGACCTTCTTCCTCTTCGCTGCTGGCATTTTGCGACTGGACATTTCCTTCGAGCTGGTTATTGTACGAGTAAGTATTGGATTTGTAACTTTTTTCTTCTTCCATTTTTATCACCTCCCAAACATAGGGTGTGTTAATCGGAAGTTTTTAAACCAATCTAAGGCTTCCCCTTTTGGAATTCCATCCGGACAAGCAGCAAGAAGTTAACACGCATATAACGGGTGAAGAAAAACGTGGCTTTTCATCGCCACTGGAATTTTAATCATAAATGCTGGCTTATTAACAAATTGTGGACGGAATGCGTTAGCAACGGGCAACTCACACCAAAAATCACCCGGCTGAAAATGAAAAAACCTTGATGCATCCGCGATACATCAAGGTTTTTAGAGTCGGGAAGACAGGATTTGAACCTGCGACCCCTACGTCCCGAACGTAGTGCTCTACCAAGCTGAGCTACTTCCCGATTATTTTATTTTTGCTTGCCAGCTCCTTAGCTCTTGCTGACAAATATTATTCTACGACAATAAATTTCGTTTGTCAAAGCCTTTTTTTATTTTGTATGTGTCAAGTTTTTCTCGACAAGGTTTAAATATCGGGTATTCCAAGACACTCTTTTTGTACACTTTCGGCTACCGTGCTTTACTTGCTCGGTGTAATTTTCGGAAAAGATGTAATATTTCCGTATAAAGATGGATAACGGGGATGTTGAGGCGCGCGAAATTCACTCGCTTTCCGCGGGCGGCCGGCGAGCCTCCTCGCTCGTACCTCGCTGCGGGGTCTCTCCTGGCTCGCTTTTCCCGCAGGAGTCTCGTAAATTTCGCGCGCCTCAACGATCAGTCCCCACTGAGCCAAGCTTAAAACGAAAGCTCTAATATTTTGCTTAAATGTCCCATTGCCGATGAACTGCTTGAATGCAGGGCAACTGATCCGTGCTTTACGCCCACTGACGGGCGTACAGGCTGCTTGAGTAGTTGAGACATCCTGATTAATTGTTTCAAGTTCCGTTGCTTTCTCTCGCTTCTTGAACGGTGTTTCAGATAGACTTCTCTCAATGTCCCATTGAGTATGCCTTGTTTGATTTTCACCATGGCTTCTGCGCCAAGTTCACTCCAATGCATGCCCCTTTTTTTCATCCTGAAGGAGATATGCCTTTGATTCGATTCCATCGCTCCTAGGCCTCTCGCACCTTCCGGCACGTTTTTCACCCTGTCTCTCCAGTCAAAAATGCGGTCCCAGTTTTTCAAGATATACGAACGGAATTCCTTGATTTTCTTGAGAGCCTTTTTATCCGTCAAGGTGCTTTCGTGCGTATCCAAATATAACGTGAATTGGTCCAGGTCATGCGTTCTAATCGCTTTTCTAATTTGCTCCTTGATCTCGCTCTTTCCGCCCCCAAATGTCCTTATGATGGCTTGTGCAACGTGGTAGGTATCCAGCTGGTTGAGCACCGGAAATTCCGACTGTGAGAAAGCTGTTTGAAACCGTTCAGCTGTGTATCCCGCACCTCCATCACTGTTTGTAATGACATGCGTTTTTTCGAGGGAGTAGGTGTTGGCAGCTGTGGCTTGGACTTCATCCCAAAATGTCTGGATGGCTTCCGTTGTCATGATGACTGTGGGCTGACGCAGGGAGACCCTTTTACCATTGGTTTGCCATCCCTCATAGAGAATGGCGTGGTGGACTTCCATACTCTGTTTCTTTTTTAGTCCCCGAACGAATACACCATCTGCTTCAGAAAACAGGTAGTCTACCTTCTTCCCCTCAGGCAGGGAAACAGCTATTTCTAGCTCTTCTACAAGTGCCTTATCGGCTTCCGCCTGAGTTTTCCCTACGTGTTTTACCATGTTCCCTACAGTTGTGTGACTAAGACTCACTGCTGTCCACTCTTTTAAAATATCAGCTACTTCCCGATAGGTGTTCTCACTTGCCAACTCTGCCACCTTTAATTCCACTAACGGGCTGTATCGTTGGTATGGTAAAAGCCCTAACCATTCATCCAGAGGATAATGTGAATTCCCTTTCTGGTCATGCATTAGTGAACGTTTAAAGGTCACATTTCCAAATAAAAACTGAATGCTTCTGTTATCACTCCGGCAGTACTTCCAGCCATCCTCCAGCTTTTTCTGCTTAATTGTTTTATCTAACGTCTCAAATATTTCCCCAACCCATTGCGTAAAGGCATTCTGGATCAGAATTTTAACTTGTTCTTCAAATTCAATAAGACTTTTTGTATCCTTTAATAATCTAGCAATTATTGATATAATATCCATAGGAAGACCTCTTTCTAAATGTATTCGCCCACAAGCGTACATTTAAATGATAGAGCGTCTTCCCATTTTTTTCCACTCATCTGCCCTTCGAGTAAAATTTTACACATACTTTTATTTTTTTAAAAGAAATTTTTTCCGGCCTGGTTTCGGGCCGGCAGCCATTCCTTTTTCAACTGGAAAATAAGAAGGTTTTGCCGCTTGGGAAAAGCTTAAAGGTTTTTTTAGGGGGAATATCATCGGGAATCACCGCCGCCGGTATGATGTCGATTCCCGTATTTTCCAGCGAAGCCAGCATTGTTTCTTCACTCGGCATTTCTTTATGTTTGATGACGCGGTCCAGTAAAATTCATGCAGCTAACGCCGGGCAATCCGGAAACTGAAAGGCCATAAAAAATCACGCATCGTGCTTTTAAAATGACCTTCATTTTCATCACCTTCAGCTTTATCATTCGCCATGAGTGGGTTGTGCTGCCTTTTACAAACAGGCAGGGGGAAAGGCGGGAGGGTTCAGGAATAAGGGAAGGTGCTTAAGTGGAACGTTTTTTCAAAAATTCTAAGGGAATAAAAACAAAAAAACGGCCATAGCAGGGATAAGCACGCTATTCGCGTTTCACTCTGTCGAAATTTGACTGCAGCAAGATGTAGAATAAAATGATCAAACAATTAAGATTTTGTAGAGTATGGTAAAATTGTGGATATTCGTGTATACTGAATCATATATGTTTGACAGTTTTTGCGGATGATGTCGGAAGATGGCAGCAAATGAAAAATACGGTGAGCCTTTGAGCAGGGGAGAGAGATATGCGCGGCAGGAAATTAAATTTCAAGGGAAAAGTTGTGTCGGCGCTCTTATTTACGTTGATTGTTGTTGTTTTGGCCGGACTCGTTGGCAAAGGGGAAAAGATGTCAGCGAAAGACAAAGGAAAAGATGCGCATGCTGTATCACTGCGCACTTTATCTTTTTCGCCTGCGCCAATGACAGTGTTTGCGGGTTCTCCTTTGTACAAATCGATGATCGGGCAACAGCGGCAGAAAAAAGAAGCGGAGAGACAGAAAGAAGTGGCGAAGCAAAACGAGAAAGATTTGAAAGAAAATGCCATTTACTTAACATTTGATGACGGCCCGTCGAGTGCGGCCAACCAGTTATTGGATCTGTTGGAAGCTTATCAGATGAAAGCGACCTTTTTCATGCTCGGGCCAAGAATAAAAGAGCATCCGGCAGTCGTAAAACGCATGTACAAAAATGGAAACGGGCTTGCCTTGCACGGGATCACACATAAAGCAAGAGCGATCTACAGCAATACATCCGCGCCATTACACGAAATGGCTGAGGATCAAAGAATATTGGAAAACGTCACGGGTGTAAAATCTTATATGGTACGCCTCCCGTATGGAAGTATTCCGTATTTAACAGATGAAATGCGCGATTTATTGGATAAAAATGGGTTCCATATTTGGGATTGGAATGTGGACAGCAGCGACTGGGAGTTAAAAGATGCACGGTATGTCCAATATACGATTCAGCAAATCCGGCAAAAAAAACAGGCGGGGGAAACGCCGGTCATCCTTTTGCATGACAAACCGGAAACCGTTAAATATTTGCCGAAGTTACTAAAGTTTATCAAGAAGCAGGGCTATAAAACAAAAGTACTGACCAATGAAACGCCCGCGGTAACGTTTCCGTGCGAAGGCCGCTGTCATCCAATCCGCCATCCAGTTGAAACGGGGAGAAGATGAGGGTGAAAAGATTTATTGTATTCGGAATGATGTTGCCGGGGCTTCTTTTGCTTCTTGCCGGCTGCCATTCAGACAAAAAACAAGCGGACAGCATATACGAAAAATTAAAGAAATCCGCATCCTATGAAAAAGATTTTGTCGCGAACCAGGAGAAGCTGGACCAATATAAAGAAAAAGTGGCGTCCATTTATGCTGATTTAAACCAACTTGAACTGAATGACGAAAACCGCCCGGAAGTGAAGCGAAAATTAAAAACGGCGGACAGCTATACCGAAAAGCAGTGGAAAGAGCTGAGGAAATCCAAAAAGAATTTCCAAAAGGCATATGAACAATCGACATCCATAAAAGAAAATGTGGAAAAAATTAAAGACGGCGGGCAGCGGAAACAGGCGCAGAAGCTGCTTACCATCATGGATGAGCGCAAAAAATATATGAACACTTTTTTTGGTGATTATAAAAAACAATTGGCATTACAAGGCAACTTTTATAAAAATCTGGAGAAGTTCAGCCCGGACGAGTTAGATAATCAAATAAAAAAAATAAATGAATACAATGGGGAAATGGAACAAACGATTCGCCAATTCAACCAGGATACGAAACGGTATAACCGCGAAAAAGACAAGTATTTTAAAAAAGCAGGGCTTTATTAAATTGGGCCTCTTTTTTTGGGACAGGAAAACGGCTGGAAAATTGGGTGATACGATGAGATTGGCAACCCGGTCAGGCGTAATGCCATATTGCTCATACAGTGCCGTCATGCCTTGTGATGTATTTTTATCCGTGATCGTTTCCAGCAATTCCGTGTTAATGGTCGCCGGATAAATTGTCGCAGTCCGGATGTTGGTCCCTTCCTGTGCGGATTCCATGCGCAATACTTCCATTAAATCGCGTACCGCCCATTTCGTTGCGCCGTAAACTGCCCCGCCCGGGTAAGCTTTAAGCCCGGCTACGGAAGAAGTTGTAATGATATGCCCTGATTTTTGCGCGATAAACGTTGGCAATACTGCCGCAATCCCGTTTAAAACCCCTTTAATGTTAATGCCGATCATGCTGTTCCATTCGTCCGTTTTTAATGCGGAAAGCATAATGCCGGCGTTCAGGAAAATCACATCTACACCGCCGAAAGCATCTTTGGCAAGCCGGACAGGCTCCCGGGAATCTTCCGGTTTGGTCACATCTGTTACCCGGTAAACCGCCTGGTCGCCATTCGATTTGATGAAACCCTATTCAGATGTATTTGAAAGCCATATTGAAAACAGCGTTGAGTCCTGGAGTAAGCCGTGAAACTACCGTATTCACGCAATATTTTTCTTGTGTAAACAGTAAAATGCACAATTTCTGCACAAATGCCGGGTATCTTTAAAAGAAAGGATAAGCGACAAGGGGGACGTAAGATCATGAAAAAAGTATTAGCAGGCATTTTTTCTCTCGCAATTCTCTTTTCTTTAGGGGCATGCGGCAACAGTGAAACAAAATCTGCGGATAGCAAAAGCGCGGATTCCCATTCACACATGGAAATGAATCATTCCGGCTCGAGCGAAGTACCAAAAGGAATGAAAAAAGAAAGCAACCCAAAATATAAAACAGGCAGCCAGGTTGTCATCCACGCTGAACATATGGAAGGGATGAATGGCGCGAAAGCAACTGTAAAAGCTGCATACGCCACAACCGTTTATGCGGTGAATTATAAGCCCGTAACAGGCGGAGCCGAAGTAAAAAACCATAAATGGGTTGTTCAGGAAGAAATTAAAGGGGCGGGGAATAAAGCGTTAAAGCCAGGAACAAAAGTGACATTGGAAGCAAATCATATGGAAGGCATGAAAGGGGCATCTGCTGAAATTGTTTCGTCAAAGAAAACAACAGTCTATATGGTGGATTACACGCCGGCGAATGGCGGAGAAAAGGTAACCAATCATAAATGGGTAACAGAAGATGAACTTTCCGCCAAGTAATTTTAAATAGGATTAAAAGGGGCTCTTCAGGCAGCCCCTTTTTTGCCGTGTTCAACGTTAAATTTCATTTTTCACCATACCCACTTATATCCAACGCCCCAAACCGTCTGCAAATGGCTGTCAACCGGGAATCCCGCATTTCTTAATTTATCCCGTACATTGCGGATATGAGAGTCAATGGTCCGGTCTTCTGTTTCCACTTCATATCCCCAGATAGAAGTTAATAATTGCTCGCGGGAGAAAACCTGATTCGGATGCTGCAGAAACAGCCCAAGCATCGCAAACTCTTTCGGTGTCACGCTGACAGGCTGATTCTGGCAGAATACTTGAAAAGATACCGGATCCCATTTTAATCCGTTTTTTTCAATGGTTTCATTCTGATTTTGGTTGGAACGCCGTAAGACTGCATCAATTCTGGCGAGAAGTTCTTTTTCGTCAAAAGGTTTGGATATATAATCATCAGCACCGATTTTCAGCCCTTTGACAACATCCGGTTTATCTGTACGCGCCGTTAGCATGATCACCGGCACCTGGCTCATTTTCCGGATCTGTCTGCAAACTTCCCAGCCGTCCGTTTCCGGCATCATGATATCCAGAAGAATAAGATCGTAAGTTTCCTCCTGAATATACCTGATTGCCTCCGGTCCCCGTGTTACCTTGTCGCAGGCATATCCTGCCGGTTCCAAATACAACGCAAGCAAATCCAGCATCCTTTCTTCATCATCTACGAGCAGCAGCTTCTTCAATGATATCTCCTCCTTGAAACCGGATTTCCATAGTGGTCCCAATACCTTCCCGGCTGTCAGCGTGAATATGCCAATTGTGAGCCTCTACAATTTCTTTTACAATCGCAAGGCCTAACCCCGTACCGCCGAAAGACCTTGATCTGGACTTATCAACCCGGTAAAATCTTTCAAAAATATAGGGAAGATCCTCTTCGGGTATCCCTTTTCCATGATCCTGCACAATGAGTTTCCATGCTCCATCTGCTTTTTTTACGGTAAGAAAGATATTCGTATGTGGCTCTGAATATTTATAAGCGTTATCCAGCAGGTTGATGACGACTTGTTCAAAACGGACCGGGTCTGCAATCAGCTGGATGGAAGGATGACACTTCACTGTCAGGATGATCCTTTTGTTTTGGAAAGCCGGACTTAATTTATGTTCAATTTGCTTTAGCATTTGAAACAGCGGGAAGTTTTGCTTTTGGATTTGAAATGAATTCCGGTCCATTTTCGCCAAATCAAACAGATTTTGAATCATATCTGACAATTTCGCGGCTTCTTCATAAATAATATTTAAATAGGTTTCGTTATCCGCACAGTTGTTTTTCCGCGCAATATCTGCATAACCTTTGATGTAAGTTAATGGCGTGCGGAGTTCATGAGAAATGGAAGCCAAAAATTCGCTTCTTTCCTCGCGAAGATGGTTCCATTCGCGGGCCAACGTGCGGATCGATTCAGCAAGCTGTCCGAGTTCATCTTTACTGTAAACCGGGATTTCAACAGATAAGTCACCTTTCGCAATTTTCTTTGTCGCTACTTTCATATTAATCAGCGGCCTCGCCAGAATGCGGGATAAAAGGATGATCAAAATCAGCGTAATGCCGAATGCGAGAAGGCCGGCGATCCAGAAGTGGTGGTTCATTTGTGAGATCAGCTGCTGAACTTGTTTTGTATCCTTAAACATGTAGACATAGCCGTTTTTAAACGGGCTGACGGATGCAATGTACTTTTCATCTTCCCAATGCTTTTCTATGATTTTTCCCTTGTGTGTGATTTTGCCAACGGGCTTTGAAATGATGTTTCGCATTCCCCGGTCGAGCGGGCGTGAAGCAATGATGGATTTTTTATTGCCATTTAATACAATCACGATGAGATCGGATTTGGATTCCATTACAGCAACACGGTGGATGGAATACGGGTCATTGTATTGTTCCAGCACATCCCGGTGGCTGTTGCTTCTCACTAAAAGCGAATTGAATTCATCTTTTACACGCTCTTTGACTATATTTTGGTGCAAAAAGTAAATCACGAATCCTTCCAAATCAATCATAATCACAAAGAAAATCAAGCCAATTTTAAAAGAAATATGATTTAAATGCTTCAGCTTCGTCACCCCCGCCCGTTTGGAATTCTCTGCAAAAAATTAACTTGCTTTTGAGGATGTGTTGACCCGGACATAGGTTTGCCCGTCTTTTCCCGGTATGACAGTCACTTTTTCCCCAATATTATAGCACCGGTAATATTTCATATTATGTGGCGTAATCACCTTCATCACGCTTCCATCCGCCAACTTGATTTTCGATTTACAGCGGCTCACGCCTTTGATGTCCGCAGTGCAGTCTGTATCCGTCAGTACTTTTCCGGTTGTTTTTGTGCCGAGCTTTCCGGATACTAAGTTGACAGCATAGAGATTATTTTTGCCGTTTTGCTGGACGTTGATTTTGGCTTCCACTTGTTTTTCGCTCAGCCCGGGGTCTTTGTTAGGGCTGGCATCTTTCCCCTGGCTGGTTTTGCTTTGGCAGCTTGCAAGAATGAGTATGCAACTCAAAATGGCTGCCAATCCTGCCAATCTTTTGCTCATGCTTTTCATCTCCTGTAACTTTATAATTTGCCGTCTGCAAAAAATGATCAAAGATAGTATAAATCATAAATTTGAAGAAAGTATGCATATTCGTGTGCTTTTATAAAAGATATAAGGGGTTGTGAACAAAACGTGAAGAGGGGGCGTTCCTCGAAAATCTCCACATTTTCTGCACAAGAAAATTTTACGATTGATGCAAAGAAGGGGGAAGTACAAATGGAATGGTTAAATGCTTTGCTGTTTCTTGCATGCCCGCTCATGATGATCTTCATGATGTTAGGGGGACATGGCCATGGAGGCGGGCACGGAAAAAAAGCCCATCTGGAACATAGCCATGGGATGCATAAGAGGATTCAGAAGTTGGAAGAGGAAAATCAAAGATTGAAAAAAAGGCTGGATGCATTTGATAAATATGATCAGAAGAAAACATCATGAAGATAAAGTGGCAGGAGAAAAATGATCCTGCCTTTTTAGTTAAGCGAGGAATGCAGGAAATACAGCCATGACCATTGTCAAAAATGCGCCGAAGCATGCTTGCGCTGTGCGGAAGCTTGCCGGAAAATGGCCTGACACAAAGCCGGTTCCCTTATCAAAAAGGGAACCGGTTTTTGGCAAAATCAATAAAACGGGAATGATGTGTTTAAGTTTAAGCGAACGGAAGAAAATAAAAATTGGATCGCCGGTTTAAATCAAGGTAAAAACCAATTTTTCTCGTGGCGCTCCTAACATCATGAAATGGATGGCCGGCAGAAAACAATTCGATGTATTTGTTTTATATTTCTTGGTCTCCGGAACAATGCGGCAGGAAATTTAATATCAAAATAAAAAAGCAAGGATCCCAGCCATAAACTGAAATCCTTGCTTTTTGTGATGCGGATGAAGGGACTTGAACCCATACGGTGTTTCCACCACTAGAACCTGAATCTAGCGCGTCTGCCGATTCCGCCACATCCGCATTGTTTTGTTTTTGTTCGCCTCATCAGCGACAAACTTATTATATAATGCCCGGTAGAAAAAAGCAATACCTTTTTTAAAATTTTTTTGGATCCCTGGAAAGCTTGTTAAAAAAGGAGCCGTGCATGCACGGCTCCTTTTTGGGAAATAGTTTACGCAGCCATTTCAACGCTTTTTTGTCTGTCTCTTGTAAAAGCACTCACGGCAAAGGTTACAATCAAGTTCAAAACCATGGCGATGATCCCGGTATTTAAGTCTTTGACTGCTTGCGGCATAAACGGCAACAGCGTCGCAACCGTCTGATTCGTGATCGTCACATAGGAAACGACAAGTTCGCCCGCCACAATTCCAGCAAATGCGCCTGCTTTTGAAATCGGGTTATTTTTCATAAAGCTGAATACGATCGCCGGGAAAAATTGCGTAACCATGCTGTACCCCATCAACAGCAGGGCAACAATGGTTTGCCCGCCGTTAAATGTGAAGTAGAGGGCAATTAAAGATACGACCGGAACCAAATATTTGGCAACATTGGCCACTTGTGTTTCATTGGCGGTCGGTTTAAATACTTTAAACAAGTTTTTCGAAATCATTGTGGATGCGCTCATCAACAGCATCGACCCCGGTACCAGCGCACATAACAGACCGGCGGCGCCGATGACACCGACAAACCAGTGCGGGAAGCTTTCAATAGAAAGAACGAGCAGGGCATTGTCGGTTGCTGCTCCTTCAAGTGCCGGCTTTACAGTCAGAATCGCCGCAAAACCGGCAAAGAATACGAACAACAGGATCAACTGATACAGCGGAAAAATCACCGCATTGCGGCGGAACGTTTTTTCATTTTTCGCTGTAAAGGAGGCGGCAAAAGAATGCGGCCACGTGTAAAAACCGAGTGCCGTCAGCAAAACGGTCGAAATGAACCAATATACACTCATCCCTTGGTGCGGGAGCGCAAGAAAGCCGGGTTTTGCCTGGTCAATGGCATGAAACATATCTGAAAAGCCGCCAAAATAATGAACGGGGAGATAAATGCCGAGAAAAACGACGACGGCCAAAACCAATGCATCTTTCATGACGGATGTCCAGGCTGTTCCGTGTACGCCTGAAATCGTGGTGTAAATGGTTACCGCAATCACGCCGATCCAGATGGCGACGCCGGAAGAAATCGAGCCGTAAGAAGCAATGCTGACGATACTGCCGAGCCCTTTTAACTGCAAAACAAGGTACGGGATCATGGCAATGATGCCGATAATCGAAACAAGGACACCGAGTGCGGGACTATTGTATTTTTTCGCGAAAAAGTCGGATTGGGACAACAGCTTATGTTCTTTTGCATAACGCCAAATGGCCGGAAGCAGCCAATAGGAAAGAACATAAGCCAATGAGCCGTACCAGAGTATATAAAGCGTCGGCCCCCCTCTGCCGTAAGCCCATCCGCTGCCGCCGAGAAAAGTGAAAGTCGTGTAAATTTCACCGGCGCTCAGCAAGAATACAAACAATGTTCCAAAACTTCTGCCGCCGGTTGCCCACTGTTCAAGGTTCATTTGCTTGCCCCGGCGCGCCCGGATGCCGAGATAGAGTGACACCAGCAAAAAGATGAGGATAACAAGAAGTGCGCTGTTCATTCGGCATCCCCCCTTTGGTTTTTCGGATCGGTTTTATAGATAATGAACATTACAACCGTCGATAAAACAACCCACAACACGGTCCAGAACATGATAAAAGGCATTCCGAGAATCATCGGATTGGTACGGTTTGCAAAAAACATGCCAATGATTAAAGCAAGAAATGGGAGTGATGCAAGGACGAATTTCATTTGAAAACCTCACTTTTTTTAGTGTAAAAGGCCAACCGGTGAAAAAGCGGCTGATCCTTTTCAGGCAGTTAACGTCAGGCTGGCGGCGACGAACGCTTTCACCCCGTAAGGCAATACATCCTCATCCACAGTAAAGCGGGCGTGATGGTGGGGATAAACGATGCCTTTGTCCGCATTTCCGGCTCCAATAAAAAAGAATGTGCCGGGTGCCTTTTGCTGGAATCCGGAAAAATCTTCCCCGCCCATGGTTGGAACGCCGTCTTGAATGGCATCTTCACCAAACGTCTCAACCAGTACTTCACGCAGCTTTGCCGTGACTTCCGGATCGTTAATAACGGGACGATAACCTTTCACGTATTGAAAATCATAAGTCGCCCCGTGCGCTTCTGTTACGCCTTTCACGACGCGTTCCATCAGCCGGATCACTTCTTCCTGCAACGCCGGCTTAAACGTCCGGACGGTGCCGCTGATGAAAACCGAACCGGGAATGACGTTATGCGCAGTACCGGCTATAAACTGGGTCACGGAAAGAACAACGGGATCTAAGGGATCAATATTTCTTGAAACAATATGTTGAAGGTTTGTTACAACTTGTGCGCCAATTGCAATGCTGTCTATTGCTAAATGCGGCTGTGCCCCGTGTCCGCCTTTTCCGTTAATCGTGATGTAGAAAGCATCTGGTGCCGCCATCATCGGTCCTGACACCAACTCGATTTTTCCAGCTTCAAGCGGTGACCATAAATGAGCGCCAATCACCTGGTCCACGCCGTCCATGACACCGGCTTGGACCATTTCTTCGGCACCGCCTGGCAATTGTTCTTCGGCATGTTGAAACAGAAAACGGATTTCACCGGCGATTTGGTCTTTTAAGCCGGCCAGAATTTTCGCGGCCCCAAGCAGCATCGCGGTATGCCCGTCATGGCCGCAAGCATGCATCACACCGTCATGCTTTGAGACGAAATCAAATGCATTTTCTTCTTGAATGGGGAGCGCGTCCATATCGGCGCGAATGGCTAAAACACGGCCGGGCTTTGCTCCTTTCAGCCGGGCTACCACACTCGTTTTTGTCGGGCGGGACAACGCCAAACCCCCGAAAGACGCAAGCGTATCGTAAATAAATTGCGATGTTTCGACTTCCTGGAAAGAAAGCTCCGGGTTTTGGTGCAAATGCCTCCGCCAATGGATTACATCTTCCCTGACTTGTTCGACCAATGCATCGATTTTTTCAACTTCCAAAGATAATGCCATATCAGAATTCCTTTCTTATCCTATATTTCTATTTTCTTTATCTATTTAAAGAATTTAGAGTATTATAACATCACACAGTCTTATATTGCAATAACAATTTGGTTTCATGTTTAGCTTTTTTCCAAGAAAGTATAAAATGAACGGAATATTGCGACTCTGTTGCCTGCTGCAAAAAATAGTCACCGTACAAACAGAAGTTTGGTTTTGGAAAGATTACGTACAATGCATGTCTTCTAATAACCATTGGTTCCATCAGCGGGACTTCCCACTGATGGAAATTTCACTTATCTTGGCGCTCCCCCAGCTGCATGAGGGCGCCAAAATATTGGGATGCTGTTGTAAAGCAAATAAAAGCAATCAGCTCACTTATTTCCGCATCTGTTAAATACTCCTTCAAAACCGCTGTTACATTTGGAGAGGTTTGCCCTTTGCCCGCAAGAAAAGCTTCTGCAAATCCGGTACATACCGCTGTTTTTTCATCATAATCAACGGGGTTCGGTTTGCCTTTTGCTTTACAATACAGGCAGCCATTTTTTTGTGCAAGTGTACGCCGGACTTCTTCTTTTAACTTCGCTGGCAACCGGCCATCCTTTTCAAATTCATGGCTGAGTTTGTTCCAGTATTTCAGAATGGACGCGTTATATCCCAGCAATTGTTGAAAGGGCGTATTCCCTCTTTCGTGTAATGGTATCAGTGTCATGCTCATCCCTCCCAAAAATAGTGTAAAATAAAGCATGCAGCTTTTACATATCGATTAAAAGGTATTTGATTGATTTGAATTTAAAAATGGAAAGGAATTTCAAGAAATGGATTTCATTGATGAACAAATCATACGTGAATTGAAAGAAGATAGCCGCTTATCAATGAGCGAGCTCAGCAGGCGTATTCATCTATCAGCCCCGGCTGTGAGAGAGCGGGTACGACAATTAGAAGAACAGGATATCATTAAACGCTATACAATTGAACTGAACCAAAAAAACTGGGATACCCGATAGAAGCCATCATTGAAGCGACAATTAAAAATAATCGTTATGACGATTTTAAAAAGCAAATATGCCAGTGCTCGAATGTCGATTTTTGTTATCGTATTGCTGGCGAGGCATGCTTTATGTTAAAAGCCCGCTTCCACTCATTTGAAGACGCAGAGCAATTCATTGATAAACTGCAGTTATTTGCACATTCTAAAACGAGCTTTATTTTTTCAAAAGTAATTTAGGCCTTACTGAACGAATCCGATTCTGAGTAAGCTCTAGAAGAATCCATCTTTAAAAATGCGATTTTGTTTTCTCTATAATTGAATCAGCTTCAAGTGCAAATTTTATAACACCCTTGCATTTAAATTTTTGCCAAGGCTGTCAGCATCCTTGCAGTGTTTTGTCTTAAAAGGACGTTTCGAGCCAGGATACAGCGTGTTTTGTCTTTTTGGCAGGTTCAAAAAGACATTTCGGACCCGGGTGCAGCTTGTTTTGTCTTTTTGGCAGGTTCAAAAAGACATTTCGAGCCTAGGTGCGGCTTGTTTTGTCCTTTTGACAGGTTCAAAAAGACATTTCGGGCCCGGATGCCGCGTGTTTTGTCCTTTTGACGGCTTCAAAAAGACATTTCGGGCCCGGATGCCGCGTGTTTTGTCCTTTTGGCAGGTTCAAAAAGACATTTCGAGCCTGGGTGTAGCTTGTTTTGTCTTTTTGTCAGCTTCAAAAAGACATTTCGGGCTCGGGTGCAGCGTGTTTTGTCTTTTTGACAGCTTCAAAAAGACATTTCGGGCTCGGATACAGCGTGTTTTGTCCTTTTGACGACTTCAAAAAGACATTTCGGGCCCGGATGCAGCGTGTTTTGTCTTTTTGGCAGGTTCAAAAAGACATTTCGGTCCAGGATGCAGCTTGATTTGTCCTTTTGGCCGGTTCAAAAGGACATTTCGAGCCTAGGTGCGGCTTGTTTTGTCCTTTTGACAGGTTCAAAAAGACATTTCGGGCTCGGATACAGCGTGTTTTGTCCTTTTGACGACTTCAAAAAGACATTTTGGGCCCAGTCGCAATTCCTTAGAGGGGCTCTACGTTAAGAAAGACACAGAAAAACGAAGACTTTCCTTCACATAGGGTACGTCTACGTTAAGGAAGCGCGGAAAAAAGGCGGCCTTTCTTCACATAGAGGGCGTCTACGTTAAGGAAGTACGGAAAAACGAGGCTCTTCCTTAACATAGAGCCCGTATACGTTAAGGAAGCACGCAAAAACGAAGACCTTCCTTCACATAGGGTACGTCTACGTTAAGGAAGCGCGGAAAAATGAAGGTCTTTCTTCACGTAGAGCCCGTCTACGTTAAGGAAGTACGGAAAAACGAGGCTCTTCCTTAACATAGGGTGCGTCTACGTTAAAAAGAAGGTCTTCCTTCACTAGGGCGCGTTTCAAGTACAAGCTTTTCCCTGCATTTTTAAAAAACTTGCATTAAATTGATGTCAAAGCTGTCAGCATCCTTGCCAAATTTAGGAATTTGGCTTATTCAGCAAGTTCCAATTTAAAACAAGATCGCTTATTTGAAAAGGTGATCAACATTTCCGGGCCATTTGACGTACGCTTCAGAAATAGGAGCATCTCTATTGACATAGTATACCGGGGAGAGGTATATTTTACATATACGAGGAGGCCAGGATATGGAGGAATTGGATATCATGATGGATGCCCGGGATGAAGCTCCCGTTTGCCCCGCCCACAGTGAACGGAAAAGCCACCATTCGGAAAAAGTGAAAAAGAACCTGGTCAGCAGGTTGAACCGTATTGAAGGGCAGGTAAGAGGGGTCAAAGGCCTCATCGAAAAAGATACCTATTGCGACGATGTCATTACCCAGATTGCTGCCATCCAATCTGCCTTAAACGGCGTGTCGAAGATCCTGCTCGAGGGCCACTTGAAAAATTGTGTCTTGGAACGGATTCAAGAAGGGGATCTCGATGTGCTGGATGAATTTTTAGTGACCATACAAAAAACAATGCGAAAATAAAGGAGCGATTGATCATGGAAAAAGTAACCTTAAATGTACAAGGCATGTCTTGCGAACATTGTGTCAAAGCGGTTAAAGGAAGCGTCGGCGAATTGTCAGGCGTGAAAAATGTAGACGTTCATTTGGCAGAAGGAAAAGTGGATGTTGAATTCGATCCGAATAAAGTTACGCTTGATAAGGTAAAAGAAGCCATTGAAGACCAAGGCTATGAAGTAGCGTAAATCCGGGAAAAACGGGCTGTGCTTTCGGGCACGCTCTCTTTTTTCAAAAAAATATACCTATAGAGGGTATAAAAGGCGTCAGGAGGAATGGATATGGCCGCATCACTACAGGAAAAAAAGGTCGAAAGCGTCACGCTTGGCATTACCGGCATGACGTGTGCAGCATGCGCCAACCGGATTGAAAAGAATTTATCGAAAGTGGAAGGCGTCAAAAAGGTAAATGTCAACCTGGCGACAGAGAAAGCCGCCGTTCAATACGATCCGAAACAGGCGACCGTCGAAAATTTGATCGAAAAAGTGGAGAAAACGGGTTATGGCGTATTAGAAGAAAAAGCGCAGCTCAATATTATGGGCATGACATGCGCGGCATGCGCCAACCGCGTGGAGCGGGCGCTGAAAAAAATCCCCGGTGTTGTTAGCGCCGCCGTCAACCTAGCGACGGAAACGGCAAGTGTTACATACCTGCCGGGACAGGCAAGCGCTGAACAAATGATTGTAGCTGTTAAAAAGGCCGGCTATGACGCAAAAATAAAAGGCGAAATGGATCCGGACTATGAAAAGAAGATGCGTGAGAAAGCATATAAAAAGCAAAAAATAAAATTTGCAGTTGGTGCTGTCATCTCCGTCTTTTTCTTGTTGCAAATGATCTCGGATATCGCTATGCATTACGGCGGCAGCTTTTCTTTCCATATGAATCCATGGCTACAGCTTTTGCTTGCTACCATTGTGCAAATTTTTGTCGGCGGCCATTACTACCGGGATGCTTACCATGCCATCCGGGGCGGGAGTGCCAATATGGCCGTTTTGGTTGTGCTTGGGACGTCCACGGCCTATTTATACAGCCTTGTCCTTACCATCCTCGGTTCCGGGCGCATGCTTTACTTTGAGGCATCCGCCATTGTGATGACGCTGATCGTCCTTGGCAAACTGATGGAAACCAGGGCAAAGGGCCAAACATCTGAAGCGATGAAAAAACTGATGGGCCTGCAGGCAAAAACGGCCCGAGTCATCCGGGACGGCAAAGAAGTTGAAGTACCGGTTGAAGAAGTCGTCCCCGGCGATATTCTTTTTGTCCGCGCCGGGGAAAAAATTCCGGTTGACGGCGTCATCACAGAAGGGGCTTCTTCTGTCGATGAGTCCATGCTGACCGGCGAAAGCATGCCCGTTTCAAAAAAAGCGGGCGATGCCGTCATCGGGGCGACATTGAACAAAACCGGTTCGTTCCGCTTTAAAGCCACAAAAGTCGGGAAAGATACGGCGCTCAGCCAGATCATTAAACTGGTGGAAGAGGCGCAAGGTTCAAAAGCGCCGATCCAGCATCTGGCTGACCAGATTTCGGGTATTTTCGTACCGATCGTCATATTGATTGCACTGGCGACATTTGCGGTGACGTATTTTGCGGCCGGATTCACCCCGGCGATCATCAGCATGGTTGCTGTGCTCGTCATCGCCTGCCCTTGCGCCCTCGGGCTTGCTACCCCGACAGCTGTTATGGTCGGAACCGGCCTCGGTGCTGAAAACGGCGTGCTGATCAAAAGCGCGGAGCATTTGCAAAGCGCCCATCGCATTACGACTGTTGTACTCGATAAAACCGGCACGATTACAAAAGGAGAGCCGGAAGTAACAGATCTCATTCCATACGGCGGTTTTTTAGAGGATGATTTGCTTGCCATTTCCGCCGCAGCCGAAAAAGGATCGGAACACCCGCTTGGTGCAGCCATTGTAAAAAAAGCAGCTGAAAAAGGCTTGCAACTGCCAAATGTTAAGGAATTCGAAGCAGTCCCGGGCCATGGTATCCGGGTTAAAATAGAGGAAAGAGAAGTTTTGATCGGGAATAAAAAAATGATGCAGGATGCGCATATCCGGATCGACGATGTGATCAACCAAATGGAAAAACTTGAGGAAGACGGCAAAACGGCCATGCTGGTTGCAATGGATGGCGCGCTTTCCGGACTGATTGCTGTTGCAGACACGGTGAAAGAAACATCGGCAAAAGCCATCCGCATGTTGAAAGAAATGGGCATTGAAACGGTCATGATGACAGGCGATAACCGCCGCACTGCCGAAGCGATTGCCCGGCAAGTCGGCGTTGATCGTGTGCTCGCGGAAGTGCTACCGGAAGATAAATCCAAAGAAGTGGAAAAATTGAAGCGTGCCGGCAACATTACGGCAATGGTCGGCGACGGGATCAATGATGCCCCAGCTCTTGCTGCAGCCGATGTCGGGATTGCGATTGGAACCGGGACGGATGTTGCGATGGAGGCCGCTGATATTACATTAATGCGCGGCGACCTGATGGGGATTGTCAACACAATCCGCTTGTCGAAGGCAACGATGCGGAAAATCCGCCAGAATCTGTTCTGGGCTTTTGCTTACAATGTGGTTCTGATCCCGGTGGCAGCATTCGGGTTATTAAATCCAATCCTGGCCGGAGCTGCCATGGCCTTCAGTTCTGTGTCAGTTGTGGGCAATACCCTGTTCTTGCGCAAATGGCAGCCGGTATAAAGCGACATATAGAAAATAAATAAGCCGTTATTTTGGTCGATCAAAATAACGGCTTTTTTGTTTCATTGCTGATGACAGAATGGACATGTCCAAATGGATTAACAATGTTTGTTTTAACCGCGGCCCTCGTTGTGGAGAAGATTGCATACGGGCAAGCAATCATAGCGGGCATCGGCGGTTTCTCATATGATATTGGATGTCCTGGGAGTGGTGAATGAAACTTGAATAGGATTCAAAGAATTAAAAACACCTATTATGCGTTCAATATTTTGTATAACATGGGGATTATGGTGTTTGGCGGGACGTTATATTTATATATGAAGTCCATCCATGATAGTTATGCTGATATTAATCTGTTTTTATCCATTTTTTGGATTGTTGGTTTTATTACGGAAATCCCGTCCAGCGTGATTGCGGTACTTTTGGAAGGAAAAAAACGCTGATTAGCAGTTGCGTGATCAGGAGTATTGGCCTGTTCCTGCTGTTTTTTGATTGGGGAAATATGGTTTTTCTTATTCTAAGTGCGATTTTTACCTTGCCTGGCGAATCTTTAAGATCGGGCACAGTGGATTCATGGATGATAGATAGCATTCGTGAGGAAGAATAGGATTATCCGTTTGAAAAAGTATTTTCTAATAACCAAGTATTCGGGACAACTTTCACCTTATTAGCGGGATATGTTGGTACACAAGTTTTAGGGAATATCGATTTAAGCTATCCTGTTTTAGCGGGGGCTATTTTACTTTTATGCCCCATGGCCGTAGCCGTAATCTTTATGAAAGAACCGGCGCCGGTGGAACAAAAACAAGCAGGCACTTGAAAGCTGATTCAGCATCACCATGCATTTTCGCAGATGCCTGATTTTAAATATTGAGGCAAAGCTTGCTGGCAAATCGGATTCGTTCAGCAAACCCTAATGATTGGGAAATGAATCATTCGTATCATCAATCCGTTAAGATAAAAGAAGATCAAATTTTTTGCAATTGATGGAATGTACACCATTGCGCCAATGCGGGATAGATGTTATCATAGATAGAGCATTACCGTGAAATGCGAATGGTTTTGACAATGGAATAGATTGTCTTAAAGGAGGAGCCTGTCACCAAGGGATACGTATGTCCTGCGGTAACAGGCTTTTTTGCTTTCCGAAAAAAATGAAAGGGAGTGGTTTGATGGTAATGGGATTGACGGTTATTTTGTTATTGGTCCTGTGCCTGCCGTTTACAAAAATAGTGGAAAGGAATCTGGAAGCCTTTTTGTTCGTAATGGGCGTGGCAGCTTGTATTGTCAGCCGGTCATTTTCCTGGCATCTAGTGCAGGAAGCGCTACTGCACCCGCTCAATATCACGATTGCTGTGCTTGCGATGGGGCTTTTGTTCCGCTGGTTTGAGAAACCGATCGAAAAAGGGATCAGGCGGATCAGCCATGCGATGCCGTTTCGTTTGTTTATTGCGCTCTTTGTCATCATACTCGGTTTGCTGTCGAGCGTCATCACCGCCATTGTTGCCGCCATCATTCTTGTAGCGGTCATCCGTTTTTTGCGGCTTGACCGGAAGACGGAAGTCCGTTTGGTTGTCCTTGCCTGTTTCGCCATTGGCCTCGGGGCTGTGCTCACGCCGATCGGGGAGCCGCTTTCCACCATTGTCGTGAGCAAACTGGATGCAGACTTTTTTTACTTGCTGAGACTTACCGGCACTTCAGTGATCCCGGCTGTCATTGTTTTCGGCGTGCTGGCTGCTTTGATCGTCAAACCGGGGCAGTATTCAAGCGCCATGGAAACCGCGGCGGGAAAAGAACCGGGCATGGCCACCACGGAGGATGGAGGGTTAAAAGATGAAACGGCTTCAGAATCATACAAGGAAATTGTCATCCGCAGTTTCAAGATTTACTTGTTTGTAATGGCGCTCACTTTGCTCGGGGCAGGATTTGAACCATTTATTGAAGCCTATTTGCTGGATCTCAGCCCGCGTGTCCTGTATTGGATCAATATGGTTTCCGCTGTTTTGGATAATGCCACCCTTGCCGCAGCCGAAATCAGCCCGGCGATGAATGATAAGGCGATTCAAGATATTTTGATGGGCCTGCTGATAAGCGGCGGAATGCTTGTGCCGGGGAATATTCCGAATATCATTGCTGCGGGAAAATTAAAAATCTCAAGCCTTGAATATGCCCGCTTTGCATTCCCGCTTGGCCTGGCAGCAATGGTCGTTTATTTTGTGATCAGCCTTTTCCTGGTTTAACGGCTTTCCGAAAGAAGTCTCCCATCCTCAAGGAATGTGAAGGTGCGAATCGCACCAATGAGTAGGTGGGAGATGAATTTCGGTTGGCTTTAGCCAAAGTTATTTTTCCAATCCTTTTCTCAACAATTCTAAGATTGCGGCTGTTCTAGTTGGAATCCCATTTTCTTTTTGATATTGCTCCAATTTTTCTAATATCGTCTTAGGCATACGAATTTCTACACGTTCTTTCTCTTCTCTCATGATGATCACCTCATATTGATTGTACGGATTTTTTACGATATAATCAATATATACGAAATTTTTCCGCACAAAGTGAGGTGAATGGATATGGCCAAGCAAAACAAAGCTTTCAAGTTTCGTTTGTTACCAAACAAAGAACAATCCGCATTATTAGCTAAGACATTTGGTTGTGTTCGCTTTGTCTACAATAAGATGTTAGCTGAACGCAAAGAAACGTATGAAAAGTTCAAGGATGATAAAGAATTGCTTAAAAAGCAAAAGTTTCCGACTCCTGCAAAATATAAAAGTGAATTTCCATTCCTAAAAGAAGTGGATTCTTTAGCTTTGGCAAATGCACAAATGAACTTACAGACTGCTTATAAGAATTTCTTTGAAGGAAATGCGGATTTTCCAAAGTTCAAAAATCGTAAAGCAAAACAATCCTATACAACTAATATGGTCAACGGAAATATTAAGCTAGAAAATGGTCATATCAAACTGCCAAAAATCAAAAAGCCAATAAAAATGAAACAGCATAGAGAGATACCTGCTGATTATAAAATCAAATCTTGCACTATTTCTAAAACAAAGACAGGCAAATACTACATTTCAATTTTGACAGAATATGAGAAAGATATTCGTCCAGTTAACATACAGAAAGTTGTTGGTTTGGATTTTGCTATGGATGGTCTATATGTCGAGAGTGAACAGGGTAAGAAAGCCAATTACCCACGTTACTATCGGCAAGCCTTAGATAAATTAGCAAAAGCACAACGAATTCTTTCTCGAAGAAAGAAAGGTTCTGCACGTTGGAACAAGCAACGACTAGTAGTGGCTAAGTTACATGAGAAAGTGGCGAACCAACGCATGAATTTTCTTCATCATAAGTCAAAAGAATTAGCTTCTAACTTTGATGCTGTCGTGATTGAGGACTTGAACATGAAAGGGATGTCTCAAGCCCTTCACTTTGGGAAAAGCGTTCATGATAACGGCTGGGGTATGTTCACTACTTTCTTAGCGTATAAGCTAAAAGAACAGGGGAAACAACTTGTGAAAATTGATAAGTGGTTTCCCTCCACTAAGAAGTGTATGTGTAAAATTTTACTCGAAGGGGCAGATGAGTGGAAAAAAATGGGAAGACGCTCTATCATCTAATTGTACACTTCAAGATGAACATCTAGAGAGAGAGGTCTTCCCATGGATATTATATCAATAATTGCTGGATTATTAAAGGATACAAAAAGTCTTATGGAATTTGAAGAACAGCTTAAACTTTTGATGCAGAA
This sequence comes from Weizmannia sp. FSL W8-0676, assembly GCF_038593015.1. NCBI lineage: Bacteria > Bacillati > Bacillota > Bacilli > Caryophanales > Bacillaceae > Heyndrickxia > Weizmannia sp. FSL W8-0676. The sequence goes on along the minus strand of NZ_CP151954.1, from coordinate 2,231,985 downwards.
GGCTTTTACACAATGGGTTGGGGAAATATTTGAAGAGTTAGATAAAACAATTAAACAGGAGAAGTTAGAGGAGGGCTGGGTGTACTGCCGGAGTGATAACAGAAACATTCAGTTTCTATTTGGAAGTGTGACCTTTAAACGTTCATTCATGCATGACTAGAGAGGAAATTCCCATTATCCTCTGGATGAATGGTTAGGGCTGGTACCACACCAACGATACAGCCCGTTAGTGGAATTAAAGGTGGCAGAGTTGGCAAGTGAGAACACCTATCGGGAAGTAGCTGATATTTTAAAAGAGTGGACAGCAGTGAGTCTTAGTCACACAACTGTAGGGAACATGGTAAAACACGTAGGGAAAACTCAGGCGGAAGCCGATAAGGCACTTGTAGAAGAGCTAGAAATAGCTGTTTCCCTGCCTGAGGGGAAGAAGGTAGACTACCTGTTTTCTGAAGCAGATGGTGTATTCGTTCGGGGACTAAAAAAGAAACAGAGTATGGAAGTCCACCACGCCATTCTCTATGAGGGATGGCAAACCAATGGTAAAAGGGTCTCCCTGCGTCAGCCCACAGTCATCATGACAACGGAAGCCATCCAGACATTTTGGGATGAAGTCCAAGCCACAGCTGCCAACACCTACTCTCTTGAAAAAGCGCATGTCATTACAAACAGCGATGGAGGTGCAGGGTATACAGCTGAACGGTTTCAAACAGCATTCTCACAGTCGGAATTTCCGGTGCTCAACCAGCTGGATACCTACCACGTTGCACAAGCCATCGTAAGGACATTCGGGGGCGGAAAGAGCGAGATCAAAGAGCAAATTAGAAAAGCGATTAGAACGCATGACCTGGACCAATTCACGTTATATTTGGATACGCACGAAAGCACCTTGACGGATAAAAAGGCTCTCAAGAAAATCAAGGAATTCCGTTCGTATATCTTGAAAAACTGGGACCGCATTTTTGACTGGAGAGACAGGGTGAAAAACGTGCCGGAAGGTGCGAGAGGCCTAGGAGCGATGGAATCGAATCAAAGGCATATCTCCTTCAGGATGAAAAAAAGGGGCATGCATTGGAGTGAACTTGGCGCAGAAGCCATGGTGAAAATCAAACAAGGCATACTCAATGGGACATTGAGAGAAGTCTATCTGAAACACCGTTCAAGAAGCGAGAGAAAGCAACGGAACTTGAAACAATTAATCAGGATGTCTCAACTACTCAAGCAGCCTGTACGCCCGTCAGTGGGCGTAAAGCACGGATCAGTTGCCCTGCATTCAAGCAGTTCATCGGCAATGGGACATTTAAGCAAAATATTAGAGCTTTCGTTTTAAGCTTGGCTCAGTGGGGACTGATCGTTGAGGCGCGCGAAATTTACGAGACTCCTGCGGGAAAAGCGAGCCAGGAGAGACCCCGCAGCGAGGTACGAGCGAGGAGGCTCGCCGGCCGCCCGCGGAAAGCGAGTGAATTTCGCGCGCCTCAACATCCCCGTTATCCATCTTTATACGGAAATATTACATCTTTTCCGAAAATTACACCGAGCAAGTAAAGCACGGTAGCCGAAAGTGTACAAAAAGAGTGTCTTGGAATACCCGATATTTAAACCTTGTCGAGAAAAACTTGACACATACCTAAGAAGTGTTCATGTTGCGGCAAGGAAAAAGAAATGCCATTATCTGAACGTGTATATAAATGTTCTTGCGGCTTTGTATTAGATCGCGATCACAATTCAGCAATCAATATCAAAAATGAGGGATTACGCTTATTAGCGTTATCATAAGTAACAAAACTCTTGGAACAAGAGGGTTAGCTCGGTCAGTTTTCGTTGGCTAGTAAAAGCAACGATAAGTCGAGAAGCCCCCACTTCAATCAAACCGTAAGGTTGATAAGTGGTGGATAGTTCACAATAAGGGTTTCGTAACGAAGTCCTTATTTGCCGGCAGGGGCAAAGATGGAGAAAATCCGGCTGCTGCTGAATATCCGGAACCCTTGGGCCTGGTCGGGAAAAGCAAGCGGTTTTTGCCCAGTAAAAAGCTCAATTCAGCTCTCTACTTCTGCAGCCGCAACTTCATCCATGCCGGAAATATGGCGGTATACATCCACCGTTGTATGTTTGTAGCTCGCCCGCGCCTTTAAATCGACTAAATGGGTTTGATCTTTTAAATCTTTGATCCGGATATTTTCAATTGTAATTTGCTGCTTCTCAATCGCATCGAGGACGCATGGTATGGCATCCCTGTTGCGGACGATAACTTTTATAATCAGGTCTTTATTGCGCAACTTTGTTTGCACTGCTTTGCCCATTAAATAAGGGATGATTTCCACGCTGATGATAATGAGCACGACGCCGGCAATCGCCTCCATATAAAAACCGGCCCCGACAGCAATCCCGATGCCGCTCGCTCCCCAAATCATGGCGGCGGTGGTCAGGCCTGTAATGGTGTCATTGTCTTTTTTTAAAATCACCCCTGCCCCGAGAAAACCGATCCCGGAAACGATTTGTGCGGCAAGCCGGAGCGGGTCCATTGTAATCTGCACACTATGGGCATGGTTGAAAAGATAGGCAGACTGGATGGAAACAATGGTAAGGAGGCAACTGATAATTGAGATGACAAGGCTGGTTTTCAGTCCGAGCGGTTTCCGTTTTAATTCTCTTTCCAGCCCGATAATCAGCCCCAGCACGGCTGTAATTCCCAGTTTATATAAAATTTCCAAATCCCCAAAAACCATCCGGCTTCCCCCCTTGTAAAAAATACTGTTCAATGCTGCTTCTGCGCTATAAAATAAAAGTAAATAATCAAAAAAAGGAGAATTCGCAATTTGAATCCTTATATTGCTTTAATCGCGGGCGTACTTGCTGTCACATCCTCCGCCATTTTGGTAAAATACAGCACGGCGGATGCCGGTGTGATTGCTTTTTACCGGTTATTCTTTACCACCATCATCATGCTGCCAATCTTTCTGGCAGCCAGAAAGAAAGCGAAAATGCGCATGCTGAAAAAAGATTTGCTCTTTTCCATCAGTTCCGGGGCATTGCTCGCTTTCCATTTTATTTTATGGTTTGAATCAGCTCTGAGGAGTAAAAATTTTTCGTGATAATTTAACTATTCCCCCCAAAAATGCGGCTAAATATGTAATAATTTAAATAATTAGAGCTTGCTGGACGAATATTTTGGCATGGCTTAGTGACAAGTCGAATACAAGCTAAAATTTGATTCGTTCAGCAAGCCCTAATTAAACTTGGCTGTTTTGAGGGGGTTTTTATTTTGGTTACTAGAGAGCCCTTGCCAAAATGCTATATCCCCTGAAACTGTAAGCAGTCAGACAATTAAAGGTCGTTGATTTATTCCACTAAAGAAAAAAGACGTTTGTAGGAACATTATGACAAATGTAAAAAGAAAATGTGAGTTTTTGATTTTAATGGGGTAAATTTATTTGTTATAAGTGTCTAAATTTTTCCACTTTTGTCGGTTTTGGGCGGGTTTCAATAGATTAGGCTACTCATTCCTGTGGTAAATATTGTAAAACGGAAAAGGATGATTTTTTTTGAAAAAAAAGAGCCATGAAAGCCACTCCTTTGCTAAGATATAAGTACGATCAAATATCCAGGGAGTGATTTCATGACTATTTCTATTCTAACACAAACCAGAGACTTTTCAATACAACAAAATTTGATTCCCCACAATTGGCAAGACTATGCCGATATACCATTTGTCATTCCAGCCATGTGTTTCCCATGGGAGATTTTTAAGCCGATTGAACGAGAATACTACACCCTTTTATATTTGCACCTAAAAAATGAAAGAGCACATGATCCTTCTAATGAAATACAACCGGCACTATTTTCAATAACGGAGGAAGAAGACAAGTCTGCGTCTTCATTATTTCATCTCCCTTCCACTGGGAGAAAACCGCATCCTTTCATGCCCTTTTTTCGTGCTTTTGAACTGGCCTCTTTACAGTATATTGAAGTGATGGTGGAGAGTGTCTATTTGCAAGTGAAATCAAACCCGCTATTTGCCACCATGTGTGGATTTACGGAGAAAATTCCGAGCTACCGTTCCTTTGCTCGTTTTGATCAAATCATGACAACAAATGGTCTTTGGGAAAAAGCCCGGCTATTGGTTGTTGAATATAATAAAGGGGAAGGCGTGGTTGAAACGAATGAGGAAGCAGCCGCCGTGGATACATCGCATATAGAGGCAGAAGCAACCTTGAATAAAACAAGGAAGACGTGTTCTTGTGAGGGTAATTGCGATTGCCCCAGAGTCCTTACGGACGACAATGTAGGGGTAATGCGTAAAAGTAATGCAGTCTCCTATATTGCGCATAAATTATCAATGGTATGCGGGGTGAGATCCGGTTTGCCTTTGACGCGGGAAGTATTTAAAGGAAATACACCCGATGGGAAAACATTAGAACCGACATTGGAAACGTTTAAGACAGAGCACCCCGAGATGGCTGAGCAGTTGAGCTTTATCCTGGCAGATGGAATCTACCAAACGCCGGAAAATCAAAAAGTGACAAAGGATGTATTACAGGCGAAATTGGTGGCACCGATCAATCCACGGAACCGTAAAGATAAACCAACTACCGCCCGAGGGATTGAAAAAATCAACCGGTACGGCACTCCCATCTGTATCAGTGGGCATAAAATGGAACTTAGAGGATCTGATCGGGAAAAGGGGCAATATATTTACACTTGTCCTGTATTTCATCCAAATGCCAAGCAAGAAGGTCTCACCTGCCCGCTAGCGAATCACGCGGAATGTTGTAATGGGGCAGCACAAGGAAGAGTATTTAGGATGGACTTTGATCAAACGCCTCAAGTAGATGTCGAGTTGCCTCAACATGGTCGCACATTTGAAGTGTTATATAGTGCCAGGACGATCATCGAAAGAATCTTTGGCATTTTAAAAGACGGATACAGTCTCCGTCGTGTTCACAAGCGTGGGAAACAGGCAGTTGAAGCTCATGTAGATCGATGCATGATATCTATGCACATCATGGCAAATATGGCGTACCATCAGACAGGAAAGGCCAATTGTGGATGGACACGCAATCGGCTGCAAAGAGCAAATTAAGTTATTCACAGGTGGATATGTGAATAAGTAAAATGAGCGTTTCCTTTCCACAAAGGGTAGTGAAAAAAACCCATTTTGTGAAGGCGGGATACGTATGCCCTTTTTTTGAAGGAAAATGACCGTTTTACTTCTATTGAATTGAAAATCTGGATGAAAAGGCAAAAAAATCGGGATAATTAATTTTCCAGAGCCTCGCTCAAGGGTATATTTTTATTTTGGCAGAGGCTCAGAAAAGAAAAAAGAAATCGTGAAAAAGAAGCAAATTATTTTTTCGAGTTCCTTAAAATTCAGAAGCATTTTTTCAAAGACCTGATGAATAACCTAAGAGCCCTTGCCAAAATGCTATATCCCCTGAAACTGTAAGCAGTCAGACAATTAAAGGTCGTTGATTTATTCCACTAAAGAAAAAAGACGTTTGTAGGAACATTATGACAAATGTAAAAATAAATTGTGAGTTTTTGATTTTAATGGGGTAAATTTATTTATTATAAGTGTCTAAATTTTTCCACTTTGGTCGGTTTTGGGCGGGTTTCAATAGATTAAGCTACTCATTCCTGTGGTAAATATTGTAAAACGGAAAAGGATGATTTTTTTTGAAAAAAAAGAGCCATGAAAGCCACTCCTTTGTTAAGATATAAGTACGACCAAATATCCAGGGAGTGATTTCATGACTATTTCTATTCTAACACAAACCAGAGACTTTTCAATACAACAAAATTTGATTGTATGTGTCAAGTTTTTCTCGACAAGGTTTAAATATCGGGTATTCCAAGACACTCTTTTTGTACACTTTCGGCTACCGTGCTTCACTTGCTCGGTGTAATTTTCGGAAAAGATGTAATATTTCCGTATAAAGATGGATAACGGGGATGTTGAGGCGCGCGAAATTCACTCGCTTTCCGCGGGCGGCCGGCGAGCCTCCTCGCTCGTACCTCGCTGCGGGGTCTCTCCTGGCTCGCTTTTCCCGCAGGAGTCTCGTAAATTTCGCGCGCCTCAACGATCAGTCCCCACTGAGCCAAGCTTAAAACGAAAGCTCTAATATTTTGCTTAAATGTCCCATTGCCGATGAACTGCTTGAATGCAGGGCAACTGATCCGTGCTTTACGCCCACTGACGGGCGTACAGGCTGCTTGAGTAGTTGAGACATCCTGATTAATTGTTTCAAGTTCCGTTGCTTTCTCTCGCTTCTTGAACGGTGTTTCAGATAGACTTCTCTCAATGTCCCATTGAGTATGCCTTGTTTGATTTTCACCATGGCTTCTGCGCCAAGTTCACTCCAATGCATGCCCCTTTTTTTCATCCTGAAGGAGATATGCCTTTGATTCGATTCCATCGCTCCTAGGCCTCTCGCACCTTCCGGCACGTTTTTCACCCTGTCTCTCCAGTCAAAAATGCGGTCCCAGTTTTTCAAGATATACGAACGGAATTCCTTGATTTTCTTGAGAGCCTTTTTATCCGTCAAGGTGCTTTCGTGCGTATCCAAATATAACGTGAATTGGTCCAGGTCATGCGTTCTAATCGCTTTTCTAATTTGCTCCTTGATCTCGCTCTTTCCGCCCCCAAATGTCCTTATGATGGCTTGTGCAACGTGGTAGGTATCCAGCTGGTTGAGCACCGGAAATTCCGACTGTGAGAAAGCTGTTTGAAACCGTTCAGCTGTGTATCCCGCACCTCCATCACTGTTTGTAATGACATGCGTTTTTTCGAGGGAGTAGGTGTTGGCAGCTGTGGCTTGGACTTCATCCCAAAATGTCTGAATGTCTTCCGTCGTCATGATGACTGTGGGCTGACGCAGGGAGACCCTTTTTCCATTGGTTTCCCAACCTTCATAGAGAATGGCATGGTGGACTTCCATACCCTGTTTCTTTTCCAGTCCCCGGATGAATACGCCATCTGCTTCGGAAAACAGGTAGTCTACCTTCTTCCCATCAGGCAGTGAAGCAGCTATTTCCATCTCTTCTACAAGGGCCTTGTCGGCTTCCGCCTGCGTTTTCCCTACGCGTTTCACCATTTCCCCTACAGTTGTATGACTAAGACTCACGGCTGTCCATTCTTTTAAAATATTAGCCGCCTCCCGATAGGTGTTCTCACTTGCCAACTCTGCCACCTTTAATTCCACTAACGGGCTATATCTCTGGTGGGGTAACAGCCCCAAGCATTCATCCAAAGGATAATGTGAGTTCCCTCTCTTATCACGCATTAATGATCGTTTAAAAGTCACACTTCCAAATAGAAACTGAACGCTTCTGTTATCACTCCGGCAGTACTCCCAGCCTTCCTCCAACTTCTTCTGTTTTATTGTTTTATCTAACTCCTCAAATACATCCCCAACCCATTGTGTAAAAACCTTCTGCATCAGAAGTTTAAGCTGTTCTTCAAATTCGATAAGACTCTTTGTATCCTTTAATAATCCAGCAATTATTGATATAATATCCATGGGAAGACCTCTCTCTCTAGATGTTCATCTTGAAGTGTACAATTAGATGATAGAGCGTCTTCCCATTTTTTTCCACTCATATGCCCCGTCGAGTAAAATTTTACACATACAATTTGATTCCCCACAATTGGCAAGACTATGCCGATATACCATTTGTCATTCCAGCCATGTGTTTCCCATGGGAGATTTTTAAGCCGATTGAACGAGAATACTACACCCTTTTATATTTGCACCTAAAAAATGAAAGAGCACATGATCCTTCTAATGAAATACAACCGGCACTATTTTCAATAACGGAGGAAGAAGACAAGTCTGCGTCTTCATTATTTCATCTCCCTTCCACTGGGAGAAAACCGCATCCTTTCATGCCCTTTTTTCGTGCTTTTGAACTGGCCTCTTTACAGTATATTGAAGTGATGGTGGAGAGTGTCTATTTGCAAGTGAAATCAAACCCGCTATTTGCCACCATGTGTGGATTTACGGAGAAAATTCCGAGCTACCGTTCCTTTGCTCGTTTTGATCAAATCATGACAACAAATGGTCTTTGGGAAAAAGCCCGGCTATTGGTTGTTGAATATAATAAAGGGGAAGGCGTGGTTGAAACGAATGAGGAAGCAGCCGCCGTGGATACATCGCATATAGAGGCAGAAGCAACCTTGAATAAAACAAGGAAGACGTGTTCTTGTGAGGGTAATTGCGATTGCCCCAGAGTCCTTACGGACGACAATGTAGGGGTAATGCGTAAAAGTAATGCAGTCTCCTATATTGCGCATAAATTATCAATGGTATGCGGGGTGAGATCCGGTTTGCCTTTGACGCGGGAAGTATTTAAAGGAAATACACCCGATGGGAAAACATTAGAACCGACATTGGAAACGTTTAAGACAGAGCACCCCGAGATGGCTGAGCAGTTGAGCTTTATCCTGGCAGATGGAATCTACCAAACGCCGGAAAATCAAAAAGTGACAAAGGATGTATTACAGGCGAAATTGGTGGCACCGATCAATCCACGGAACCGTAAAGATAAACCAACTACCGCCCGAGGGATTGAAAAAATCAACCGGTACGGCACTCCCATCTGTATCAGTGGGCATAAAATGGAACTTAGAGGATCTGATCGGGAAAAGGGGCAATATATTTACACTTGTCCTGTATTTCATCCAAATGCCAAGCAAGAAGGTCTCACCTGCCCGCTAGCGAATCACGCGGAATGTTGTAATGGGGCAGCACAAGGAAGAGTATTTAGGATGGACTTTGATCAAACGCCTCAAGTAGATGTCGAGTTGCCTCAACATGGTCGCACATTTGAAGTGTTATATAGTGCCAGGACGATCATCGAAAGAATCTTTGGCATTTTAAAAGACGGATACAGTCTCCGTCGTGTTCACAAGCGTGGGAAACAGGCAGTTGAAGCTCATGTAGATCGATGCATGATATCTATGCACATCATGGCAAATATGGCGTACCATCAGACAGGAAAGGCCAATTGTGGATGGACACGCAATCGGCTGCAAAGAGCAAATTAAGTTATTCACAGGTGGATATGTGAATAAATAAAATGAGCGTTTCCTTTCCACAAAGGGTAGTGAAAAAAACCCATTTTGTGAAGGCGGGATACGTATGCCCTTTTTTTGAAGGAAAATGACCGTTTTACTTCTATTGAATTGAAAATCTGGATGAAAAGGCAAAAAAACCGGGATAATTAATTTTCCAGAGCCTCGCTCAAGGGTATATTTTTATTTTGGCAGAGGCTCTAAAAAAGGTAGCAGACCACCGACATCAAAGCTATATCACTTATGGTCCAGAGGTCCTTTTATTTACGATGATGTTGAAAAATATGACCGGCCTAAAATCCATGAGAAACATGAGTGAGAGTTTTAATAAAGAAGAATGTATTAAAAATGTAGGGAAGGTGTTAGGCTTAGATTCTCTTGAAGAACTTCCACATTATGATACAATTAACGACTTTTTATCTGGCTTAGATGTAAATGAATTAGAAAAAATTAGAACGTATATGATTAAAGAATTATTGAAAAAAAGGTCTCTCGAGTCTTATCGAATTGAAGGAAAGTACTGGGGTGTCATCATTGATGGAACTGGATTACACACCTTTCATGAGAAACATTGTAAACACTGCCTGAGACGGGCATATACAAATAAAGAAACAGGAGAAACGAACGTACTTTATATGCACCATGTACTTGAAGCCAAGCTTGTCGTGGGGGATATGGTCTTCAGTATTGCCTCCGAATTTATCGAAAATGAATCAGAAAATGTTTCTAAGCAAGATTGTGAATTAAAAGCCTTCGACAGGCTGGCAAAGAAAATAAAAAAAATATTTAAAAGACTACCGATTTGTATCTTGGGAGATAGTCTCTATGCATGTGAAACGGTATTTAATCTGTGCAGGGCGCACAAATGGAAATATATATGCAGATTTAAGGAAGGGAGAATTAAAAGTATCTCGACGGAGTTTAAGGCAATAAAAGAGCTGGAACAAAGTAAGGATCAGAATTCATTAGTTTGGGTGAATGATATTGCCTACAAAGACAGAACGGTCAATCTGATGGAGGCCACAATGAAAACAGAGGATGGGAAATCGAAAGAGTATGTATTTATAACGGATATTAAAATCACGAAAAAGAACGTGGAACGACTCATCGCTGCAGGAAGAAGCCGCTGGAAGATTGAAAATCAAGGATTTAACGAACAAAAAAATAATCGTTACAATATAGAACATGCCAATAGCCAAAACTACACAGCCATGAAAAATCATTATTTATTAGTTCAAATAACAGATATTATTAGACAGCTGTTTGAAAAAGGTTCGTCAATCTTAAAAGCACTCAAAAAAACGGCAAAAGAAAAATCCTCAAATCTGTTGGAATCGTTTCGGACACGCATTTTAACAGACGAGGATTTCACCCATTTAAGTAAGCCAATACAAGTAAGGTTTACTTAATGGTTATATTATAGCAAAGGATGTGATGTAAAAAAAGGTTTTTTTGAAGTTATCCACAATTTTAAAAAAGAAATTTGCAAATTCGGCTCTTTTTGACTTTGAAAGCAGAAAAAATAGATGGAAAAATTTTCTAAATGTGGATAAGTCATTTTATCATAAAACATCTAAAAATTGATGAATTTACTCTTCAGAGCTGGGTTTGAATCGCTGGATTTGACATCGGTTGCAAGTTCGACTATACTTGTGACATTGTAGCCGGTTTTTGCATTTGCCGGCAGCTATTTTATTTTCCGGGAACCGCTCTCTCTTAAGGCGATTGTTTGTGCTGCATTTTCCATTTTCGGGAGCATCCTGATCAGCTGGGGCGATTTTTTCATCAGCGGAAAAGCGCTATACGGCGATGTTTTGGCGCTCGTCTCCTGCCTTTTTGTGACAGCTTATATGATGATCGGCCAGTACGTGCGGAAAAGGGCAGATGTAGTTCCATACACATTTATCGTCTACCTCGCATCAACGGTGGTGCTGTTTTTCTATGTGCTTTTTGCAGGAGAAGCTTTTTACCCGTATTCCGCCCGCAACTGGATCTGTTTTCTCCTATTGGCCGTTTTGCCAACGCTTGCCGGGCACTCTGTTTTTAGCTGGGTTATCAAATGGATCAGTGCATCGGTTGTTTCTGTCGCGATCTTATTTGAACCGGTAGGCGCAGCCATTTTGGCATATTTGCTTTTTGGTGAAAAAATATCCTGGTTCCAGGCAATTGGCGGGATCATCATTTTGCTGAGCATTGCCTATTTTTTGGCCCGGGATCATGCTGAAAACCGCCGCGCTGTCAGGCTGAATGAAAAAAGCGAACCGGCCCGTTAGCCCCGGAACGCTTAAGACTTCGCCACACTTGCGAGCGTTGAAACGCTTCGTGCACCCCGTGATAAAGCGAAGAACACAAAAACGCAAGAAAGTTTTGTATATAAAAATAGTATACCGTGCCGGGTACTTGGCCTACAACTGATACACTTGCAGCAGCTAAAGGCTGTTTTGGGGATTTACTTGTGCACCCCGGGATTTGGCCGGCAAACGATTATTCCCAATGGATGCTGGTGAATTTCTGGCATTCAATCAAGAAGGCGAATGGAAAAAAGGGAGCAGCGCAACAAGAACGAAAAAAAGAAGTTCCGCGTCTTAATCGGGGGTTGCAAGTCTCTTTCGGAGAGGAAAGGATGGAGAATGAGCAAGAAAAACCAAATTTTTTTAGCGATCCTTTTAATTTTGAGTGCGGCAGGTTTCATTGCCAATATGATCCTTAGCCCTGTCCCCCGCTGGCTTAAGGCTTACAACTTGTTAGTGGTCCTTGCCTGGGGTATGTTGATTTTCCGCACAGGAAAAGAAAAGGGCCGTTATTGGTAAAACTAAATCGATAAAGCCGCATGGTATGTTTGTCCTGTTTTATACAGAAAGGAAATGGAGGCGCCGGGTTTAAAATTTGCCCGCGAATTTCAAAAAAACTATTGCACAAATGCTCACGGCATGATATATTAATACTCGTCCGATAGCGAGCAAACAACATAACGTTGACAAGCTGTCTGGCATTTGATATAATAGAAAAGTCGCAATCATAAAGATGCGACACAGATTGTTCCTTGAAAACTGGACAAAACGAAACGTCAAATTCTTTTTGAGCTTTTATCAAACATCTTTACTGAGAGTTTGATCCTGGCTCAGGACGAACGCTGGCGGCGTGCCTAATACATGCAAGTCGTGCGGACCTTTTAAAAGCTTGCTTTTAAAAGGTTAGCGGCGGACGGGTGAGTAACACGTGGGCAACCTGCCTGTAAGATCGGGATAACGCCGGGAAACCGGGGCTAATACCGGATAGTTTTTTCCTCCGCATGGAGGAAAAAGGAAAGGCGGCTTCGGCTGCCACTTACAGATGGGCCCGCGGCGCATTAGCTAGTTGGCGGGGTAACGGCCCACCAAGGCAACGATGCGTAGCCGACCTGAGAGGGTGATCGGCCACATTGGGACTGAGACACGGCCCAAACTCCTACGGGAGGCAGCAGTAGGGAATCTTCCGCAATGGACGAAAGTCTGACGGAGCAACGCCGCGTGAGTGAAGAAGGCCTTCGGGTCGTAAAACTCTGTTGCCGGGGAAGAACAAGTGCCGTTCGAACAGGGCGGCGCCTTGACGGTACCCGGCCAGAAAGCCACGGCTAACTACGTGCCAGCAGCCGCGGTAATACGTAGGTGGCAAGCGTTGTCCGGAATTATTGGGCGTAAAGCGCGCGCAGGCGGCTTCTTAAGTCTGATGTGAAATCTTGCGGCTCAACCGCAAGCGGTCATTGGAAACTGGGAGGCTTGAGTGCAGAAGAGGAGAGTGGAATTCCACGTGTAGCGGTGAAATGCGTAGAGATGTGGAGGAACACCAGTGGCGAAGGCGGCTCTCTGGTCTGTAACTGACGCTGAGGCGCGAAAGCGTGGGGAGCAAACAGGATTAGATACCCTGGTAGTCCACGCCGTAAACGATGAGTGCTAAGTGTTAGAGGGTTTCCGCCCTTTAGTGCTGCAGCTAACGCATTAAGCACTCCGCCTGGGGAGTACGGCCGCAAGGCTGAAACTCAAAGGAATTGACGGGGGCCCGCACAAGCGGTGGAGCATGTGGTTTAATTCGAAGCAACGCGAAGAACCTTACCAGGTCTTGACATCCTCTGACCTCCCTGGAGACAGGGCCTTCCCCTTCGGGGGACAGAGTGACAGGTGGTGCATGGTTGTCGTCAGCTCGTGTCGTGAGATGTTGGGTTAAGTCCCGCAACGAGCGCAACCCTTGACCTTAGTTGCCAGCATTGAGTTGGGCACTCTAAGGTGACTGCCGGTGACAAACCGGAGGAAGGTGGGGATGACGTCAAATCATCATGCCCCTTATGACCTGGGCTACACACGTGCTACAATGGATGGTACAAAGGGCTGCGAGACCGCGAGGTTAAGCCAATCCCAGAAAACCATTCCCAGTTCGGATTGCAGGCTGCAACCCGCCTGCATGAAGCCGGAATCGCTAGTAATCGCGGATCAGCATGCCGCGGTGAATACGTTCCCGGGCCTTGTACACACCGCCCGTCACACCACGAGAGTTTGTAACACCCGAAGTCGGTGAGGTAACCTTTACGGAGCCAGCCGCCGAAGGTGGGACAGATGATTGGGGTGAAGTCGTAACAAGGTAGCCGTATCGGAAGGTGCGGCTGGATCACCTCCTTTCTAAGGGGAAAAGCGTAGGGCGCTCGTTCATCGGCGTACGGATTTCGAAGTCTTCGACTGAGATAAAGGAAACACGATGAGCCTTAAAGGCGAATCGATGCCCGCTTATCGTAGGGAGAAGACGTAGAAATACGCTAGCCGATAGCGCCCGGAGCTAGACATAAAAGGAAAACCTTCGGTTTTCCGAAATTAAGTTTGGCGTTTTCGTTTTGTTCAGTTTTGAAGGTCCAATCCTTCAGTATGTGTTCTTTGAAAACCGGATAGGAGAAATAAACCAAGTAAACCGAGAATCGCTTATTTTTGGATTTAAACCTTTTATGGTTAAGTTAGAAAGGGCGCACGGCGGATGCCTTGGCACTAGGAGCCGATGAAGGACGGTACAAACACCGATATGCTCCGGGGAGCTGTACGTAAGCTTTGATCCGGAGATTTCCGAATGGGGAAACCCCCTGTCTTTAATCGGACAGGATTCCTGCCTGAATCCATAGGGCAGGAAGGGCACACCCGGGGAACTGAAACATCTCAGTACCCGGAGGAAGAGAAAGCAATTGCGATTTCCCAAGTAGCGGCGAGCGAACAGGAAACAGCCCAAACCGGAAGGCTTGCCTTCCGGGGTTGTAGGACACTCATATGGGAGTTACAAAAGAACGGGGTAAGTGAAGCGGCCTGGAAAGGCCTGCCGGAGAAGGTAAAAGCCCTGTAACTGAAACTTCGTTCTCTCCCGAGTGGATCCTGAGTACGGCGGGACACGAGGAATCCCGCCGGAATCCGGGAGGACCATCTCCCAAGGCTAAATACTCCCTAGTGACCGATAGTGAACCAGTACCGTGAGGGAAAGGTGAAAAGCACCCCGGGAGGGGAGTGAAAGAGATCCTGAAACCGTGTGCCTACAAGTAGTCAGAGCCCGTTAACGGGTGATGGCGTGCCTTTTGTAGAATGAACCGGCGAGTTACGGTCTCATGCAAGGTTAAGCTGAAGAAGCGGAGCCGCAGCGAAAGCGAGTCTGAACAGGGCGAAAGAGTATGAGGCCGCAGACCCGAAACCAGGTGATCTACCCATGTCCAGGGTGAAGGCAAGGTAACACTTGCTGGAGGCCCGAACCCACGCACGTTGAAAAGTGCGGGGATGAGGTGTGGGTAGCGGAGAAATTCCAATCGAACTTGGAGATAGCTGGTTCTCTCCGAAATAGCTTTAGGGCTAGCCTCAAGCGGAGAGTTTTGGAGGTAGAGCACTGTTTGGACGAGGGGCCCTCATCGGGTTACCGAATTCAGACAAACTCCGAATGCCAAAAACTTATGCTTGGGAGTCAGACTGTGAGTGATAAGATCCATGGTCGAAAGGGAAACAGCCCAGACCGCCAGCTAAGGTCCCAAAGTATACGTTAAGTGGAAAAGGATGTGGCGTTGCTTAGACAACCAGGATGTTGGCTTAGAAGCAGCCATCATTCAAAGAGTGCGTAATAGCTCACTGGTCGAGTGACGCTGCGCCGAAAATGTACCGGGGCTAAACGTATCACCGAAGCTGCGGATGGACACCGTTTGGTGTCCGTGGTAGGAGAGCGTTCTAAGGGCGTTGAAGCCGGACCGGAAGGACCGGTGGAGCGCTTAGAAGTGAGAATGCCGGTATGAGTAGCGAAAGAAGGGTGAGAATCCCTTCCACCGAATGCCTAAGGTTTCCTGAGGAAGGCTCGTCCGCTCAGGGTTAGTCGGGGCCTAAGCCGAGGCCGAAAGGCGTAGGCGATGGACAACAGGTTGATATTCCTGTACCGCCTCTTCACCGTTTGAACGATGGGGGGACGCAGGAGGATAGGGCAAGCGCGACACTGGTTGATCGCGTCCAAGCAGTTAGGCCGGTGCGGAGGCAAATCCTTCGCGCCAAGGCGGAGCTGTGATGGCGAGGGAAATTAAAGTACCGAAGTTCCTGATTCCACACTGCCAAGAAAAGCCTCTAGTGAGGTGAAAGGCGCCCGTACCGCAAACCGACACAGGTAGGCGAGGAGAGAATCCTAAGGTGAGCGAGAGAACTCTCGTTAAGGAACTCGGCAAAATGACCCCGTAACTTCGGGAGAAGGGGTGCTTTTTGGGGTGTATGCCCCGGGAAGCCGCAGTGAATAGGCCCAGGCGACTGTTTAGCAAAAACACAGGTCTCTGCGAAGCCGCAAGGCGAAGTATAGGGGCTGACACCTGCCCGGTGCTGGAAGGTTAAGGAGAGGGGTTAGCCGCAAGGCGAAGCTCTGAACTGAAGCCCCAGTAAACGGCGGCCGTAACTATAACGGTCCTAAGGTAGCGAAATTCCTTGTCAGGTAAGTTCTGACCCGCACGAAAGGTGTAACGATCTGGGCACTGTCTCAACGAGAGACTCGGTGAAATTATAGTACCTGTGAAGATGCAGGTTACCCGCGACAGGACGGAAAGACCCCATGGAGCTTTACTGCAGCCTGATATTGAATTTTGGTACAGCTTGTACAGGATAGGTAGGAGCCTTGGAAACCGGAGCGCCAGCTTCGGCGGAGGCATCGGTGGGATACTACCCTGGCTGTATTGAAATTCTAACCCGCACCCCTTACCGGGGTGGGAGACAGTGTCAGGCAGGCAGTTTGACTGGGGCGGTCGCCTCCTAAAAGGTAACGGAGGCGCCCAAAGGTTCCCTCAGAATGGTTGGAAATCATTCGCAGAGTGTAAAGGCATAAGGGAGCTTGACTGCGAGACTTACAAGTCGGGCAGGGACGAAAGTCGGGCTTAGTGATCCGGTGGTTCCGCATGGAAGGGCCATCGCTCAACGGATAAAAGCTACCCTGGGGATAACAGGCTGATCTCCCCCAAGAGTCCACATCGACGGGGAGGTTTGGCACCTCGATGTCGGCTCATCGCATCCTGGGGCTGTAGTCGGTCCCAAGGGTTGGGCTGTTCGCCCATTAAAGCGGTACGCGAGCTGGGTTCAGAACGTCGTGAGACAGTTCGGTCCCTATCCGTCGCGGGCGCAGGAAATTTGAGAGGAGCTGTCCTTAGTACGAGAGGACCGGGATGGACGCACCGCTGGTGTACCAGTTGTCTTGCCAAAGGCATCGCTGGGTAGCTATGTGCGGAAGGGATAAGTGCTGAAAGCATCTAAGCATGAAGCCCCCCTCAAGATGAGATTTCCTACAGTTTAACTGGTAAGATCCCTGAAAGATGATCAGGTTGATAGGTCCGGGGTGGAAGCGCGGCGACGCGTGCAGCTGACGGATACTAATCGATCGAGGACTTAACCAAATAGAAAAGTGAAGGGCGCTCGCTCATCGGCGTATGAACTTCAAGGCCCCCGCCTGAGATAAAGGAAACACGACGAGCCTTAAAAGGCGAGTCGATGCCCGCTTATCGTAGGAAAGGGGGACGGGAAGTTCACTAGCCGATAGCGCCCGGAACTGGACAATAGAAAAGCGGAGGTGCCTTGTTTAGCCCCGACAAGCGAATGTTCTGACCGGCATGGAGCCGTCTTTTGGCTCCGTGGCGGGCAGGTTATTCGACCTCGAGGGGCTAGGCACCGAAGCTGGACAATAGAAAAGCGGAAGCGCCTTGCCCATCGGCGTACGGATTTCGGAGCTTTCGACTGAGATAAAGGAAACACGACGAGCCCTAAAGGCGAGTCGATGCCCGCTTATCGTAGGGAGAAAGCGCAGAAATACGCTAGCCGATAGGCGCTGGAGCTGGACAATTCTCAAAGTTAGAAGCAGAAACGCATTCTCCGTTTACAGTTTTTTCTCCCATCCGGTTTTCAGGGAACACATCCCAAATAAAATACAGGTCCGGTGATGATGGCGGAAAGGACACACCCGAACACATCCCGAACTCGGAAGTTAAGCTTTCCAGCGCCGATGGTAGTTGGGGGTTTCCCCCTGCGAGAGTAGGACGTTGCCGGGCCATAATACGGAGGATTAGCTCAGCTGGGAGAGCGTCTGCCTTACAAGCAGAGGGTCGGCGGTTCGATCCCGTCATCCTCCATTTTTATGCCATCCCGGTTCAGGGGCAACCGGCTTTCTATCGGGAGGCCGGGGATACTGCCTTGTGACCGGCACCATACTTGCGGGAATCCTGAAAGAAAATAGATATGTACATATTTAACCCAATATAGTATAATTTTCTTTGTGACAAGTAATGTCGTTATCGGAATATGAGCCATTAGCTCAGTTGGTAGAGCATCTGACTTTTAATCAGAGGGTCGCAGGTTCGAATCCTGCATGGCTCACCATTTATCTTATCCGCGGGTGTGGCGGAATTGGCAGACGCACCAGACTTAGGATCTGGCGCCGCAAGGCGTGGGGGTTCGACTCCCTTCACCCGCACTGTTTAGCACGATATGCGGAAGTAGTTCAGTGGTAGAACATCACCTTGCCAAGGTGGGGGTCGCGGGTTCGAATCCCGTCTTCCGCTTCATTTAACCCGCCGGGGTGGCGGAATTGGCAGACGCACAGGACTTAAAATCCTGCGGTAGGTGACTACCGTACCGGTTCGACTCCGGTCCTCGGCATCAGTACCATGACAAATGCGCCCATAGCTCAATTGGATAGAGCGTTTGACTACGGATCAAAAGGTTAGGGGTTCGACTCCTCTTGGGCGCGCTTATTCCTCTTTCGGGAAGTAGCTCAGCTTGGCAGAGCACATGGTTAGGGACCATGGGGTCGCAGGTTCAAATCCTGTCTTCCCGACCATGAAGATGATCATAGTGGGGCCTTAGCTCAGCTGGGAGAGCGCCTGCTTTGCACGCAGGAGGTCAGCGGTTCGATCCCGCTAGGCTCCACCAAACAGGGCAAATAACGGCGGCGTAGCTCAGCTGGCTAGAGCGTACGGTTCATACCCGTGAGGTCGGGGGTTCGATCCCCTCCGCCGCTATATTTCGTATATCGGACCTTTAGCTCAGCTGGTTAGAGCAGACGGCTCATAACCGTCCGGTCGTAGGTTCGAGTCCTACAAGGTCCACCATTTTTTATTTTTCGCTTATCATACGGAGGAATACCCAAGTCTGGCTGAAGGGATCGGTCTTGAAAACCGACAGGCGGGTTACACCGCGCGGGGGTTCGAATCCCTCTTCCTCCGCCATTTCATTATTTATCATCGCGGGGTGGAGCAGTCTGGTAGCTCGTCGGGCTCATAACCCGAAGGTCGCAGGTTCAAATCCTGCCCCCGCAATTGGTCCCGTGGTGTAGCGGTTATCACGCCTGCCTGTCACGCAGGAGATCGCGGGTTCGATTCCCGTCGGGACCGCTTGTTTTGGCTCGGTAGCTCAGTCGGTAGAGCAAAGGACTGAAAATCCTTGTGTCGGCGGTTCGATTCCGTCCCGAGCCACCATTGGTTTTCAATGAAAAATATATGGCGGTTGTGGCGAAGTGGTTAACGCACCGGATTGTGGCTCCGGCATTCATGGGTTCGATTCCCATCATCCGCCCTTTGATGCGGGTGTAGTTTAGTGGTAAAACCACAGCCTTCCAAGCTGTTGTCGTGGGTTCGATTCCCATCACCCGCTCCACTTTGGGCCTATAGCTCAGCTGGTTAGAGCGCACGCCTGATAAGCGTGAGGTCGATGGTTCAAGTCCATTTAGGCCCATCTATTCCGCAGTAGCTCAGTGGTAGAGCAATCGGCTGTTAACCGATCGGTCGTAGGTTCGAATCCTACCTGCGGAGCCATATGGAGAAGTACTCAAGTGGCTGAAGAGGCGCCCCTGCTAAGGGTGTAGGTCGCGATTAGCGGCGCGAGGGTTCAAATCCCTCCTTCTCCGCCATTTCTGGCCCGTTGGTCAAGCGGTTAAGACACCGCCCTTTCACGGCGGTAACACGGGTTCGAATCCCGTACGGGTCATACTGGTCACGAAGCTGTTCCGAAAACTGCCGGAGCAGCTTTTTTTGCGTGTTTTTTCACTTCTGCAAACCTCTTTGCATCTCGCCAGAGGCTCCGGGCCCCGGTGCGGGAAAAGCGCAAAAAAACGGCGGGGTGCAACACTCCGCCGTTTTTTCAAATAAAATGATCAATTAAAAAACTGATGGATAATAGCAAACCAAAAATCGTGTTTGTCTGTGCGGTTGCTTTCATGGCAGGCAGCATTTGCAACGGTTCACTTTTTCCAATAAAGCCTTTAATGGCCCGGACCGGCTTCGGTGTGCTGACAAAAACGAGCAGTACCCACGGGGTTACAACACCGAACAAAACGAGGCCAGCCATCCAGAGGTAGGAAAGGGCAAACATCACGGCCAGAAGCAGGATGGACCCTTTCCGGCCGAGCAGAATGGCAATCGTTTTTCTGCCATTTGCTTTATCGCCGTCCAGATCGCGGATATTGTTCGACAGCATAATAGCGCCGATTAAAATCATAATCGGAATCGAAACAAATACAATCGGCCATGTGATCGTTTTTGTTTGGATAAAAAACGATATTAATATAATGATTACACCCATAAAAAAGCCGGAAATCAGTTCGCCGAGCGGCGTCGATGAAATTGGAAAAGGCCCTGCAGTATAAAGATACGCAACAAGCATGCAGACAGAGCCGATTACAGCAATCCACCAGGAACTTTGCGAGCAAATATAAACGCCGATCAGCATGGCTGCGCCGAAAAAAGCAAAGGCGAGGTGGAGCACCGTTTTCGGTTTGATGCCGTTTCTGACGATTGCCCCGCCGATCCCGACGGAGTGCTCGGTATCAAGGCCGCGTTTGTAATCGTAATATTCATTAAACATATTGGTTGCTGCCTGAATCAACAGGGTTGCAACCAGCATCGCAGCAAACAGCAGCAGATTGAGGCGGGCAATGCCTAAAGCCAGTACTGTCCCGAGGATGACAGGAACAAAACCGGCCGTTAAGGTATGGGGCCGTGTCAATTGCCACCAGATCCGCCAGCCTTTGTCAGGGCCGATTGCTGGAGAAGATTGCGCATTCATCTTCTTACTCTCCTTTTATGCTATTCTTATAGAAACCCGTGGTGCTAGATAAACTTGATCAAGCATAAAAATAGCCCTTGCCTGGCGGATCTCCTGTAGAATGAAAGTGCAACCTACCATTCGAAAGGAGAATCCCCATGCAAGAGCACTTTCATTTTACTACAGATCGGACCAAGATTCAAAAGCAATATGCCGCCATTTTCTTTTTTGTCTCTGCCCAACTGTCATCGATTCAGATGTACCTGCAGCGCCGCAACCGCCATTTGGTCAAACAGGAAGACGCCGTGGTCATCGCGATTCATATTTTAGGAAAGTTGCTCGGTTTTACATCCGAACGGGCATGGCATCGCTTTGTCACTGGAAATTTGTTCACAAACGGCTCGTTTCTCGAACGTTCCCGGTACAACCGCCGTTGTCGAGCGCTGCGCTTCGCCATCAAATGGATCCGCCATAAGCTGGCGAAACGCGGCCAACATCATGCCTATGCCGTCGTCGATAGCTTGCCGTTAGAGTTGTGCCATGCTGCGAGAATGCATCGCGTCAAACGGTTTCAAGAGATCGCAGACATCGGGTATTGCGCTTCAAAAAAGCAATGGTACTATGGGTTGAAGCTGCACCTTCAAGTGACCGATCAAGGGTTGCCCATGGGCTATGTGGTGACGGAAGCATCCTGCCATGATCGTATCGCCGCTGAAAGCGTGATGACTCAAATTCCTCATCCCTATAACTTCGGGGACAAAGGATTCATTAGCCGTGAGTTGCAAAAAAGGCTGTACGAAGAATACCAAATGGCGCTTTGGACTCCGTCTCGAAAAAACCAGAAACATTGCTCGTCCGAGGCATGGGAGAAATGGATCCAACAAAAACGCAAAGTGATCGAGACGGTGTTCTCGGTTCTGGTTGACCAATACCGGATCACAGAGATTCGAGCGAATTCCATGATCGGATTTGAAGTAGCGCTCGACGGCATATTGTTAGCCTATTCGCTGGTCACACTAGGGCTAGTTGAGTTCTAACGCTCAACTAGCACCACGGGTTTATAGAAATATGGCGAAATTAGTACATTTAAAGTTTAGGGAAATCAGGCCCATGTGTCAATGTATTTGGTTGACAATCTTATTTTAAGCCGTTTTGCTGAATTTAACCGGCAAATTTTATATAATAGATGAGGTATGTTCATAAAAATGTTAAGTTTTCATACGAAAACTGTGATAGATGGCCCGGCAAAAAGCAAGAGAGGTTTGGAGGAGATCTTTTGGCTAATGAGGATATATTAATGAAAGAAAAAACGGCGCCGGCATTAAAACTGGCAAGCAGGATTATAAAATGCCGCACTGCACCGGATCCGCTCCGCCTTTTTACAGCGGGTGCCGCACGTTTTTACGGCAGCCGGTTTTTTTGGCAGGATAAGAATCGCGAAACTGTATTTGTCGGTTTTGGCCGCGTCTGGTCCTGTACGGTCACAGCCTCTGACGGTTTTGCCCAAATGGAAGACGAATGGCGAAATTTGAAGGGGGCGGGCGAAGTTTATCCGGAAACCGCGGAAACCGGAACAGGGCCTGTGCTTTTCGGCGGTTTTGCGTTTGACGGGACGGTTGCCAAGCAGGAGTGGAAAACATTTGGCCAAGGCATTTTCCGCGTGCCGCAGATTCTTTTCACGTTTAAAAAAGATGCCGTCTTTCTTACGGTAAACGGATGCGGCGGAACAGAGAGCGTGCAGGAAGCGGAGAAAACTGCACGAAGCCTTTTAAACGGCAGTACAGCTTTCCCTGCACTTCCGCCTTTAAAAGCTGTACAGGAAATGGGTGCGGACGAATGGAAAAAAAGTGTCGCAACAGCCGTGCAGTTCATCCGGGAAGGGAGAATGGACAAAGTTGTCCTGGCAAGAAAACTGGAGCTTGCTTTTGACGGCGTGACGAGCCCGGATGCGGTGCTTGCGGCGCTTTCCGCCCAGCAAAATGACAGCTACTTATTTGTACTGGAAGAAGGCAGTGAAAGTTTTATCGGGGCTTCGCCGGAAAGGCTGGTGAAAAAAACGGGCCGGCATATTTTATCGACGTGTCTTGCCGGTTCGATCAAACGCGGCCGCAATGAGGCGGAGGATTTGGAACTTGGAAAAGCGCTGCTTTCGGATCAGAAAAATTTAAGCGAGCATGGTTTTGTCGTATCCATGATTCGGCAGGTGCTTGAACCTTTTTGCAACGGGCTGAATGTGCCGGGTGCGCCTGTTTTAATGCGGATGCGCGATATCCAGCATCTGTACACCCCGGTTACCGGGACAGTGAAAGACAAGAACACCACCCTTTTTCAGTTGGTCAAGGCGCTCCATCCGACGCCGGCACTTGGCGGTATTCCGCGGCAGCCGGCCATGGAAGCGATCCGGCTTCTTGAAAAAATGGACCGCGGTTTATACGGCGCGCCGATCGGCTGGGTGGATTACAGGGGAAGCGGCGAATTTTGCGTCGGCATCCGCTCCGGGCTGTTAAAGGGGGACCATGCATCCCTTTATGCCGGATGCGGTGTCGTTAAGGAATCGGAACCTGAAGAAGAATATAAAGAAACAAGCGTCAAATTTACCCCGATGCTGCGCGCTTTAGGAGGCAAATAGAGTGGAACACCAGGAGATCATGACAACTTATTTGGCAGCTTTTATCCGGCAATTGTCCGCGATGGGGATCCGCTATGCGGTGGTAAGCCCCGGGTCAAGGTCGACGCCGATTGCGATGTTGTTAGCAGAACACCCGGATTTTCAAATTTACATGGATATTGATGAACGGTCAGCCGCTTTTTTTGCGCTCGGGCTTGCAAAAGAAAAACGCAAACCGGTTGTGCTTTTATGCACGTCTGGCACGGCTGCCGCCAACTATTATCCGGCGGTTGCGGAAGCCAATATTTCACGCGTGCCGCTCATTGTGCTGACGGCAGACCGGCCGCATGAACTACGCAATGTCGGTGCCCCGCAGGCCATTGACCAGATCCGTCTGTACGGCACCCATGTCAAGTGGTTTGAGGAAATGCCGCTTCCGGAAGCAGGGGAAGAAGTGCTTCAATTTGTCCGGCAGACGGCGGCCAGGGCAGTAGTAACGTCTCTTCAGCAGCCGGCGGGCCCCGTGCATCTTAATTTTCCGTTGCGCGAGCCGCTTGTTCCGGTTCTTAAGCCGTCTCCTTTTGCCGGCGAAGTACCGGTAGCGGCAATTGAAAATTTTTCCGGCACCCTGCAGCTTTCAGAAGAAACGGTTGAAATCGCGGCAAAAGAGATCCGGGAAAAGGACCGGGGCCTGATCATTTGTGGGCCGATGGATATTCCTGGCTTTGCGGAGGCGGTTGTGGCGCTCAGCGAAAAAACGGGTTACCCGGTGCTGGCAGATTCGTTGTCACAACTGCGGAGCGGCCGGCACGGGAAAGAAAGGATCATTGAAAATTATGATTCCTTGCTGAAAGATCCGAAATGGTCCGGCCGCCTTGCACCGGATGTTGTGATTCGTTTCGGCGCCATGCCGGTTTCCAAACCGCTGACCCTTCTGCTGAAAAAAGTGAAAACAGCCGCCCATTATATTGTTGATGGCGGAAACGGCTGGAGAGATCCCGTGAAGCGGGGAACAACGGTTGTTTATTCGGATGAAATTGAGTTTTGTAAAAAATTATCAAATGCAATTGTGATGAACCCGTTTTCGGAATGGTTTGCCATGTGGCGAAAATTGAATCAGCAGGCGCGGCAGATTGTTACAGCTTCGCTGGAGGCGGAAGAAACCTTTGATGAAGGAAAAACGGTAACCGAACTTGCTGCTGCTTTGCCGGATGGCAGCACGCTTTTTGTCGGCAACAGCATGCCAATCCGGGATGTCGACACATTTTTCCAGGCAACAGATAAAAAGATCCGGATTCTGGCAAACCGTGGCGCGAACGGCATTGACGGCGTTGTGTCTAGTGCGGCCGGCGTGAGCGCGGGATGCGGCAAAGCCTTTTTGCTGATCGGCGACTTGTCCTTTTTCCATGATTTAAACGGCCTGTTGATGACGAAGATGCACAAGCTCAATCTTTGTGTGATTTTGATCAACAATAACGGCGGGGGCATTTTTTCTTTCCTACCCCAGGCGGATGAGCCGGAAAAATTTGAGCAGCTGTTCGGCACGCCGACGGACCTCGCATTTGAATATGCGGTTAAAATGTATGGCGGGAGCTACGTCCAGCCTCAAAACTGGGATCAATTTCGGGCGGCGCTTTTTGCTTATAAAGGCGGGCTGCAGGTGATTGAAGTCCGGACAAACCGGGCGAAAAATGTCGAAAGCCACCGGAAAATCTGGTTACAGGTTTCCCGGGAAATGGAACGGTATTTTCAAGGTGAGCAACAATGAGAATTAACGGATTAGAATACCATGTAGAAACGGCTGGTGACAAGGAACCGTTGCTGCTGCTTCACGGTTTTACAGGAAATGGGAATACCTGGAATGATACGGTTTCCATACTTCGGGACGAATTCCGCTGCATTGTGGTGGATATCATCGGCCACGGCAAAACCGAAATACCAGATGATCCCGGCCGCTATGACATTACAAAAGCCGCCGCTGATTTGCGTGCGGTGCTTCTGGCGCTTGGCATCCGGCGGGCGTCTGTTCTCGGCTATTCGATGGGCGGGAGGCTGGCGCTTACGTTTGCCGTCCAGTACCCGCAAATGGTGGACAAACTTGTACTGGAAAGCGCGTCTCCCGGTTTGAAAACGGAAGCGGAACGGCTGGCGCGGCGAGAACGGGATGAACAGCTGGCGGAACGGATTTTGACCGGAGGCATGGAAGCATTTGTCAGCCATTGGGAAAATCTACCGCTGTTTGCATCACAGAAACAGCTGCCGGCTGAGGTGCAGAGAAAAATCCGCAAACAGCGCCTCGAAAATGACCCGGCTGGTTTGGCGAACAGCCTGCGCGGCATGGGGACAGGCGCGCAGCCATCATGGTGGGAAAGACTTTCTGAACTTCATTTCCCCGTCTTACTTGCAGCTGGCGAATGGGATGCCAAGTTTTGCCGCATTGCCGGAGAGATGGAGGAGCGGCTCCCGCATGCCAAAAAAATCATTTTTTCGCATGCCGGCCATGCAATTCATGTGGAAGATCCGAAAAAGTTTGGTACAATGGTAAAGGGATTTTTAAAAAATTGTTGATAAATTGTCGTAAAATGTACATAAAAAAGGAGGAATCATCATGGCAGTTGAATGGAAAACTGAGCATGAGTATGAAGATATTTTATACGAATCCTATAACGGCATTGCCAAGATTACGATTAACCGTCCCCATGTGCGCAATGCTTTCCGGCCGGAAACGGTAACCGAGATGTATGATGCGTTTTCCCGGGCGCGCGATGACGCCAATATCGGGGTCATTATTTTAACCGGTATGGGGGAAAAGGCCTTTTGTTCCGGCGGCGACCAAAAAGTGCGCGGCAATGGCGGCTATGTGGGCAGCGACAATATTCCGCGCCTGAACGTGCTTGATTTGCAGCGTTTGATCCGTGTGATTCCGAAACCGGTCATTGCCATGGTAGCAGGTTATGCGATCGGCGGCGGGCATGTGCTGCATGTGGTTTGTGATTTGACGATTGCGGCCGACAATGCCATTTTCGGCCAGACCGGACCGAAAGTTGGCAGCTTCGACGGCGGTTACGGCGCAGGTTACCTTGCAAGGATCGTCGGCCATAAAAAAGCGCGCGAAATCTGGTATTTGTGCCGCCAGTACAACGCGCAGGAAGCGTTGGAAATGGGGCTTGTCAACGCAGTCGTGCCGTACGAAAAATTGGAAGAAGAAACGATCAAATGGGCGGAGGAAATCCTTGAGAAAAGCCCAATGGCGATCCGTTTCCTGAAAGCCGCGTTTAATGCTGATACGGACGGGCTTGCCGGCCTCCAGCAATTTGCGGGCGATGCAACCCTTTTGTATTACACAACGGACGAAGCAAAAGAAGGCCGCGATGCATTCAAGGAAAAACGCAAACCGGACTTCGGCCAATTCCCGCGTTTCCCGTGATTGGAAAATGGGCTGTCTCAACTGAGGCAGCCTGAATTTTTTCACGGGGAAATTTTTGCTATGTGGTCCATGATTCAAAAAGGCAATTCTGCAAGTGGCTGAGATGTTCCTTAGCGTGGTTCAAAAAGACGTTTTGACTAATGACAAAGTGCAAATTGTCCTTTAGAGAGGTTCAAAAGGACAATTCAGGGAAAGCCGAAGAGCAAATTGTCTTTTACAGGGATTCAAAAGGACATTTCGGCAACTGACAAAGGTCAAACTGTCTTTTAGCGTGTTCCAAAAGGACAATTCAGGGAGAGACAAAAAGCAAAATGTCCTTTAGAAGGGTTCAAAAGGACAATTCAGGTAGAAACGAAGCGTAAACTGTCCTTTACAGGGATTCAAAAGGACATTTCAGAGAGAAACAAAGCACAAATTGTCCTTTAAAGAGGTTCAAAAGGACAATTTTACAAGTGACAAAGCCTGTAATATCCTTTAAGGCGCTTTTAAAAGACGATCTTGCATTGGACAGGGATAAACTGTCCTGTTGAAAAAGCAAAAGTGGCATGTTCAAAATAGATTTTTATCAGGTGATGTTATGCTACCCAATTTTTTAAAACAGCGCGCATATTTAACGCCGAACCGGATTGCGCTCGTCAGTCAAGGCGAAAGTCTGACGTTTGCCGGGCTGTACGAGAAGGCGAAAGAAATGGCGCAGAAGCTGTCCGGCTGCGGCATGCAGGCGGAAGATACGGCAGCGGTCCTTTTAAACAGTCGCGCGGAAACGGTAGCCATTCTCCATGCGCTGCAGCAGCTCCGTGTCCGCACCCTTTTTCTCAACCACCGTTTAACGACGGCGGAAATGCAGTACCAGCTCACCGACAGCGGCGCGAAATGGCTGATTACAGAAAAAGCGTTCCGAGAAAAAACAGAAGTGTTAAACGAAACAGCAACCGTGATTCAAAGCGAAGCACTTGGCGATTTGCCGGCTGCGGGCTACGAAGAACGTGCGGAGTTTGCACTCGGGGATGTCTGCTCGATCATGTACACATCCGGCACAACTGGCAAACCAAAAGGCGTCCTGCAAACATACGGCAACCACTGGTGGAGCGCCGCCGGTTCTGCGCTCAATCTCGGCGTGCGGGAAGACGATACGTGGCTGTGCGCAGTGCCGCTTTTTCATATCAGCGGTTTTTCGATCCTGATGCGTTCTGTTTTTTATGGCATGACGGTTTATTTAATGGAAAAATTTGATGAAAAAGAGACGGCCAAACTGCTGAAGTCCGGCCGCATTACAACGATGTCGGTTGTGGCCAACATGCTGCAGCGTTTGCTTCGTGAACTCGGACACGACAGCCTTCATCCGAACTTCCGCTGCCTCCTGCTCGGCGGGGGGCCGGCGCCGCGCCCGCTGCTTGAAGCGTGTGCCGAAAAGAATATCCCGGTTTTTCAGTCATACGGCATGACCGAAACGGCCTCGCAAACCGTGACGCTTGCCCCGGAAGACAGTCTGCGAAAAATCGGGTCGGCGGGGAAACCGTTATTCCCGGCGCAAATTCGGATTGTTTCCGATGGCAAAGTGTGCGGGCCGTTTGAACACGGGGAAATTGCGGTAAAAGGGCCGAACGTGACAATCGGTTATCTGAACCGCCCGGATGCGAACCGGAAAAGTTTCCGGGAAGGCTGGTTTTTCACCGGCGATATCGGTTATCTGGATGATGAAGGCTTTTTATACGTACTGGACAGGCGCTCCGATCTGATCATCTCCGGCGGCGAAAATATCTATCCGGCTGAAATTGAGGAGGTGCTCCTTGCCCATCCGGATATTCTTGAAGCCGGGGTCATCGGCGTGGAGGACGAAAAGTGGGGCCAGGTGCCGGCTGCGTTTATTGTCACAAAAAGGGCAGTCCGGGAGAGGGAGCTGCAGGCTTTTTGCGAAACGCGGCTCGCAAAATTTAAAATTCCGAAAAAAGTGTATGCCGTTCCCGCGCTGCCTCGGAATGCATCGAATAAGCTGGTGCGCAGGAAGCTGCTGGAGCTGCTGCCGTCATGATCGGGATTGAAAAAGTATCGCTTTCTGTGATCAAAATGCCGCTTAAGTCCCCGTTTGAAAATGCGCTCGAAAAAGTAACGGAGCGGGAAGCAATCCTGCTTGAAGTATTAGATAAGGAAGGGGTGGCCGGTTTCGGGGAAGCTGTTGCATTTTCAACTCCGTGGTACACAGAAGAGACGGTGCAGACATGCTTTCACATGCTGAAAGATGTGCTCGTCCCGCTTCTTCGGGAAAAGCCGGTTGCACACCCAAAAGAAGTGAGCGGCCGGTTCCGGTCTGTCCGGCGCAATCATATGGCAAAGGCGGCAATCGAAACGGCTATCTGGGATTTGTATGCGAAAAAGAAGCAAAAGCCGCTTTGGCGGTTAATCGGGGGCGCACGGGACCGCGTGGATGCCGGCGTTGCGGTCGGCAGCCATGATACAGCGGATGCGCTCCGGCAAATCGGGGCGTTTGTTGATGAGGGCTATAAAAGGGTGAAAGTCAAAATCAAGCCCGGCCATGATGAAGCGTTTGTCCGCGAAATCCGGGATGCATTTCCTGATCTCACGCTGATGGCGGATGCGAACTCCACGTACACGCTGGCGGATGCGCCGCGTTTAAAAAGGCTCGACCGGTACGGGCTCCTGATGATTGAACAGCCGCTTGCCGCCGATGATATTGTGGAGCACGCGGCATTGCAAAAGCAGCTGGAGACGCCGGTTTGTCTGGATGAAAGCATCGTAACATATCATGATGCGGAAAGCGCGCTCCGGCTCGGCAGCTTCCGGGCGCTCAATATTAAAATTGGGCGGGTCGGCGGGCTCTATCCGGCGATCCGGCTCCATGACCTTTGTGCATCCCGTGGCATTCCGGTCTGGTGCGGCGGCATGATCGAATTTGGCGTATCGCGCGCCTTTAACCTCGCGCTCGCCTCTTTGCCGGGCTTTACGATTCCGGGCGATATTTCTTCATCCAGCCGGTTCTGGGAAAAAGATATTATTGAGCCGGAAATCACGGTGGAAAACGGACAAATCCGCCTGCCGGACAGACCGGGAACCGGGTTTGAGATCGACCGCGCCTATGTGGAAAAAATCCGGACATATACCGAAACGATATGAAAAAACTGCCGCACAAGACGGCAGTTTTTTCGTGAAAACATCGATTCGAATGTCTTATAAGTGCCTTTACGGCTGGACGTTCGAGACCTTTTCATGAAGACATTCGATTCAAATGACTGATAAGTGAAATTGGCCTTTACAGGTGAACGCTTGGTTTTTTTCATAAAACATCGATTTTGAAAATGAAATCAGCCCACACGGCTGGAAGCTCGAGGTTTTTTCATTCAAGTGTCTTATCAGTGAAATGGCCCTTCATGCCAGGTTTCATGAAAACATCGATTCAAACGTTTTACAATCGGTTTCCTGCTGGTTTTCAGCCTGGGTTCCTGTATGGCTCACGATGTAAATTTCCTCGGCAGAACAAAGATTGCCCTCCTCCCAGAACACACAGTTCCTGACTTCGCATAACACATCTTTTGCCATGCGGGACACCCCCTTAAAACATGCCGTACGCTTTTAGTTTCTGCAGCGTGCGGCAAACCATTACTGCAAAGCTTTTTCCAATCCTTTTAAATTGTCGTCCATCAAAGTAAAGTAATCTTTATGCGCTTTGATTTCTTCGTTCGTTCGGACGCCAAGATGGTGGATGTAAACCGCTTTTGTATTCGTTTCCTGTTGGACCACTTTCGCAATTTTGGAAGGCACATTTTTTTCAAACACGATGTAGGAAATATGGTCCTGTTTTACTTTTTGGATAATGTTCTCCAGCTGTTTTTGCGACGGTTCATCCGAAGTGGAAAGCCCGGCGATCGGAATTTGTTTGATGCCGTACCGTTTTACCCAGTAGCCGTATGCTGCGTGGGAAACGACAACTTCTTTGTTGTCTGACTTTAATACCGCCTGTTTGTATGCCGCATTGACCCGGTCCAGTTTCTTTGCCAGCTGGTCATAATTTTTCTTGAAATACGTTTTTTGTTCCGGCATTTTTTTCGAAAGTTGTGCTGTAATCATGCCGGCCATTTGCTTGACGTAAATGGGATCGAGCCAGACATGCGGATCGGCTTTCGCACTTGTTTTATCCGGAACAGGAAGCCGGTCCCCGAGCGCCATCATTTTCACATTTTGGCCTTCAAGCACTTGTTTTGCCTTGTTCGCAAAACCTTCAAGCCCGAGCCCGATGTAAAAGAAAAAGTCGGAATCGGCGAGCTTCAGGATATCTTTCTGTGACGGTTCGTATGTATGTTCATCCGTGCCTGGCGGATAAATTGTTTTAACCGACACATACTTCCCGCCGATTTGCTGTGTAACATATTCGAGTGGATAGACGGTAGTATAAACCGAAATTTTATGATCCTGCTTGCTTTCCTGTTTGTTTGCACATGCCGTAACAAACAGCATGGTAAAAGCGAGCAGTACGGGAAAAAGTTTTTTCAAAGCGGACGATTCCTTTCTTTTTTTAATTCGTAATGATTACGATTTACTCACAAAAAATATATTACTAAACTCCGCTTCATATGGCAAGAAAAATTTTTAAGGGACAGCAAATGCTGCCCCTTAATCTTTTTTGTCTTCTTCTTCGGTTTCAAGCATACCGTAATCGCCGTTTATGGCCTGTTCGTCGGGATCAGCGCCGAAATCGCCGCTCTTTTTTGCTGCTCTTTTTTCTCTTCCATAAAAAACACCTCCACCTGTAGCGTTTTCCGGAAATGGGAAACGTATACGGGGGAGGGGTTGTTTTTTCACCGGTACGGCGGAATAGCAACCGAATGGTGTTCAATGTTTTTTCACCGGCCACTGGTCCGGAACGGGATCGTACCCGCCGGCGTGGAATGGGTGGCATTTTAAGATTCTTCTGATTGCCAGGTAGCCGCCGCGGAGTGCGCCGAACCGTTTTACCGCTTCAAGCCCGTAATTCGAGCAGGTCGGCTGAAACCGGCAGCTTGGCGGGAACAGCGGGGAAATCGCAAGTTGATAAAAACGGATCAATTTAATAAAAATGAACTTCAGCATCGATCTGCCCCTTTCTTCGTTTATTTTAGCATGTTTTCAAAAAAGATGTGCAACATATGATTGGATGTTTGAAGGCCCGGAAAAAGGGTACAAACAAAGCAGGAGGTTGATCAAACATGGCAGAAAACGAACAATTAAAGGAAATCTTAAATAAGCAGGTTGCCAATTGGACAGTACTTTATACCAAATTGCACAACTACCATTGGTATGTGAAAGGGCCGAACTTTTTAAGCCTTCACGCCAAATTTGAAGAATTGTACAATCTTGCAAATGACTATCTCGATGAACTGGCTGAACGTCTTCTCGCTTTAAACGGCAATCCGGTGGCGACATTGAAAGGAAGCCTTGAATTGTCCTCGGTACAGGAAGCAAGCGGCAATGAGAGCACAGAGGAAATGGTGCAGGCGACTGCCAACGACTTTGCGATGATCGCGAAAGAACTAGAGGAAGCGATCGGGCTCGCCAACAGAATTGGCGATGACGCAACCGCCGACATGCTTACCAACATCCAGGAAACGCTTGATAAAAACATTTGGATGCTGAACGCCTTTCTTGGAAAGCGGTAATTAAAAGCGGGGTGCGAAACTGGCCGGCCCCCGCCATAAAGGCTGTCCCGCCAAAGCGGAACAGCCTTTATTACTGCAAATATTTTGTTGTCGGGTAAGCGTCAAAGCCTGCGTAATCGGAAAATTTATCTTTCAGTGTCTCCAGTATGTATAATCCGATAAAATGTTCCAGTTCGGCTGTGCTCATTTCGCGCACAATCCCAAGCAGGTCTTTCCGGTTGTAATTTTCGACGACCGCTGCAGAAATGGCGTCCAAGTCTTCTTCATCCCCCGTCAGCCGGTCCCGGTACAGCTCAAACAATTCATCGACTAGCCTCATGCCGTCTCCTCCTTTATTTATTTCTTATTCACTATCCGCAATGGGGCCTTTTTAAACATTTTATGATTATTTTCACGCGATGTACCTCGAAAAATGCAAGAGGTTTCAATAAAAATTTCGCCAATTTTTGCACCCGCTTGCGTATAATGAAGAACAGGAGGGATTTGATGTGTACCGGTTTACAGATTTGAACGGCAACCCAGTTACACTTATTTTTGAAAAAAATGCTTTTTCCATAGAGCCGCAGCATGTGCTCGTGCTCGCACGCTACCGCGGAAACTGGCTTTTGACAAGGCATCCGAAGCGGGGGCTTGAGTTTCCCGGCGGAAAAAGGGAAGCGGGCGAGACGGTCCGGGAAGCGGCTCGACGCGAGCTGTATGAAGAAACGGGCGGTATTCCGGAAAACCTTCAATATATCGGGGAGTATTGCGTCTGTGATCAGGCGCGCGGGCCGTTTGTGAAGGCAGTTTTTTACGCGGGCATCGGCCGGCTTGAACCCAAACACGACTATTTGGAAACGGATGGGCCTGTTGTTGTGGAAGGGAATCTTGTTGAAAAATTGCAGTCCCCGTCATTCAGTTTTCTCATGAAAGACGGGGTTGTCGAAACAGCGCTCAGGCATCTTGAAAAATAAGAATGGGGGAACCCTCATCTGTCTTTTGCCAGCTTTTTCTCCAGCCAGCCGACAAGCTGGTACATCATGGTTGCCACAATGGCAATCAGGATCATCGAAAGCATGACGAGCGTAAAATTAAACACCTGGAAACCATAGATGATCATGTAGCCGAGCCCTTTTGAAGATACGAGATACTCGCCGACAATGACCCCGACCCATGCAAGCCCGACATTGACTTTCAGCGTGGAAATGATCACAGGAATCGATGCCGGGAAAATGGCTTCCCGGAACACCTGTAAACGGGAGGCGCCGAACGAGTGCAGCACTTTCGTGTAATTCGGGTCCACATCCCGGAACGCCGTATAAATGACGATGGTTGTCACAATGACGGAGATAATGACGCCCATGGCAACAATAGAAGAGAATCCCGGGCCCATGCTGACAATTAAAATCGGACCGAGCGCTACTTTCGGCATGGCGTTAAGGACGACGAGATACGGGTCAAGAATCTTCGATAAAAACGGCGACCACCAAAGAACGGCGGCAAGTGCCGCGCCGAGCACAGTCCCGAGGATAAAGCCCATGACGGTTTCAAAAACGGTGATTCCCAAATGGACGTAAAGCGAGCCGTCTTCTAACTTTGCCACCAATAACGCCCACACTTTGGACGGGGAGCTGAAAATCAACGGGTCAATCCAATGCAGGCGGCTCGCCACTTCCCAAAGGCAGAAAAAGACAATTAAAATGAAAAGCTGGAAAAAGCGGACCCGGCGTTTTTCTTTGCGTATCGCGGCAAGGTAATCTTCATGCAGGAGCGCTGTATTTTCAGCTGTTTTCAAGGGACTCCAGCTCCTTCCATATGTCGTTGAAAAGTTCGGAATAGGTTTGCCGGCTCCGCGCTTCAAACGGGCGGAGGCGGCGCAGCTCTTCTGGCACATCAAAAATTTTATGGAGCCTGCCAGGTTTTGACGCCAACAGCAGGATCCGGTCGCTCATCGCAATGGCTTCGCCGATATCGTGCGTGACAAGCACTGCTGTTTTATGAAATTGCTTCAGCGTGTCAAATACCAGGTCCTCCAGTTTTAATTTCGTCTGAAAATCAAGGGCGGAAAACGGTTCATCCAGCAGCAGGATTTTCGGATCGACCGCGAGCGTCCGCACAAGTGCCGCCCGCTGCCGCATTCCCCCCGAAAGTTGGCGCGGGTATTGGTTTTCGGTGCCGGCAAGGCCGATCGTTTGCAAAAGCCCGAGTGCATGTTTTCTTGACGCCGGATTCAGCTGTTTCTCCAATTTCAGCCCGATCATGATGTTTTCTTCAATTGTTTTCCACGGAAACAAATAGTCCTGCTGAAGCATATAGCCGATGGAAGATTGCTGGGAACCTGGCAATTTGCCGTCAATCTGCACAATCCCCGCAGTCGGTTGCAGAAGCCCTGCAAGAATCGAAAGCAGTGTTGTTTTTCCGCAGCCACTCGGGCCCAAAATCGAGACAAACTCCCCTTCCTCCATTTGAAACGAAATGTTTTCAAGCGCCTTTGTGGCCTGTTTAGCCGTAAAATAGGTGTGATTGACGTTTTGAACGGTCAAAAAACGCATATGTGCTGCCCGCCTGAAGGGGCGCACCCCCTTTCCGTTATTTTGCTTTTTTCACAATGGATGCGTTGACCAGTTTGTCGTACGGCACAGTATGGTCGAGTTCGCCGGCTTCTTTCATGATGTCCTGGAGCGTGTTCCAGCCGCTTTTGGTTAAAATCATATCGCTGCTAAACGAGCCCTGGCTGCGGTACCGTTCAATAGAGGAGGCGAGCATATCGGTATTCGTGTCTTTAAAATAAGGCTGGACTGTTTTTGCGACCGTTTCCGCATCGGTTTTTTGCACCCATTTTCCGGCCTTCAGCAGGGCGCGGACAAATTTCACCGCTGTTTTTTCATGTTCTTTCAAATAGCTTTGCTTTGCCATGAAGGTGGTGTACGGCACTTTGCCAGATTCTTTGCCGAAAGAAGCCACAATATAACCCTTTCCTTCTTTTTCCATTGTGGATGCGGTCGGTTCAAACAGCTGGACAAAATCCCCTGTGCCGGATGCATAAGCATTGGCGACATTGGCAAAATCGATGTTTTGGATCAGCTTCGTGTCTTTGTGCGGGTCAATGCCGTGCTTTTTCAGGACATATTCGCCGACCATCTGCGGCATTCCGCCTTTCCTTTGGCCGAGAAAAGTGGTGCCTTTCAACATATCCCACGAAAAATGGCCGATTTTTTTTCGCGAGACGAGAAATGTTCCGTCTGTCGCCGTCAGCTGCGCAAAATTGATAACCGGGTCTGCCCCTTTTTGTTTGTATACGTAGATGGACGTTTCCGATCCGACGAGCGCAATATCGGTTCCCCCTGAAAGCAGGGCAGTCATCGTTTTGTCCCCGCCCCATGTGGTCGCCAGCTTAATATCAAGCCCTTCCTCTTTGAAATAGCCTTTCGCAAGCGCGACATAAAGCGGGGTGTAAAAGACGGAACGCGTCACTTCGGCAACCCGCACTTTTTGCAATGCTTTTTTCTTTGAACCTTTACTCCCGCACGCGCTTAAACTGAATGCAAGCAATACGGCAAGCAGAAGCGTGAATCCGGATTTGAGCCACTTTTTCATCATGCAACCTCCTCATTGGACTTTTTTACAGCCTATGCCGCGTGAGTTGATTGTGTGAACGCCTAATCAATTAAAAATCTATTTTGCCGGGTTGGGGGAGAAAAGATAAAACGAGAACGGTGCCGGAGACCAGCCGGATCGGGATGTTGCGTTTGAACCTGTTCCTGGCTGGGGCCGGGAAAGCACATTTCTGTCCGCGATCGGGGGCAATATTCAAAAAGGCTGCACCCTTTAAACAGCTAAAGGGGCAGCCTTTTTTATGAGCAGGATACCGTCGCTTGCCGCGTGTCCATGGCCAGTTGAAACGCCGGTCCTTCGCAAATTTTAAAGCGGAATGGCCGTGTTCCATCCATCCCTGTCTGTATCTTCTAAATTGTTCCATGCGCAAAGCGGACGACCTGGTTTTGCGAAAAGCGCCGCGATTTCAAATCGGCCCAAAAGCAAATGGCACAGCTCCATTGTCTCCCGTCAAATCCATGCGTGTCCGTTGTTTTTGCCCTTCACGCCATTGTTATTTCACCCATTTCCGCTGAAATGCGGCAATGTTGGTGTATTCCCCTTCAAGCAGGCGGGAGATCCGGATGTAAATCGGGAGGATCTCTTCGTATACCGCAGTATTTTCCGGAATCGGGCGATGGGTGTGCGTGGCGCCGATCCAGTCTGAGACGGCCGAGAAATCATCTATTTCGCCGAGCGCATACATGCCAAGGACGATCGCCCCGAGGCAGGAGCTTTCAAAACTTTCCGGCACGACGACTTCCTGGTTGAAAATATCAGCGAGCATTTGCCGCCACAAATCGGAGCGGGCAAAGCCGCCGGTCGCCTGGATTTTTTTCGGGATGCCGATCATTTCCTGAAGCGCCAGCATAACCGTATAGAGATTATAAATCACGCCTTCCAGCACGGCGCGGACCATATGCTCGCGTTTATGGTGCAGGCCGAGGCCGAAAAACGATCCCCTTGCATCCGCGTTCCAAATCGGCGCGCGCTCGCCGGCCAGGTACGGATGAAAGATGAGCCCGTCCGATCCCGGGGCAACACGGGCGGCAATTTTCGTCAGTACTTCAACGGATCAATGCCGAGCCGTTTTGCCGTCTCGACTTCGGCTGCGGCCAGTTCATCGCGCACCCACCGGAACGTCATGCCGCCGTTATTGACCGGCCCGCCGACGACCCAGTGGTTTTCCGTTAACGCATAGCAGAAAATCCTTCCCTTTGGATCGGTCACAGGTTTATCCGTAACGGTCCGGATCGCGCCGCTTGTCCCGATCGTGATCGCGACAACACCGGGGTCGATCGCATTCACGCCGAGATTCGAAAGCACCCCGTCACTTGCGCCGGCAACAAACGGCGTGTCTTGCGGAATGCCGGTTTCGGCCGCATATTCCGGCGCAAGCCCGGTGAGGTAAAAGGTTGTCGGCACAGGTTTTGACAGCTGTTCTGCCGTAATGCCGGCCACATCCAGCGCCTCTTTGTCCCAGTCCAGGCCGTGGAGATTAAAAAGGCCGGTCGCAGAGGCAAGCGAATAATCGACGATATACTGCCCGAAAAAGCGATAAAAAATATACTCTTTAATGCCGATAAACTTGAACGTTTTTTTGAACAGCTCCGGTACATCGTGGCGGAGCCATGTCATTTTGGAAAGGGGGGACATCGGATGGATAGGGGTGCCGGTCCGCCTGTAAATGTCCTGGCCGTGCCATTCATCCTTTATTTTTTTCGCCCATTTTGCCGCGCGCGCGTCAGCCCAGGTGATGCAGTTGGTTAGCGGTTTGCCGCCTTTGTCCACTGCAATCAGGCTGTGCATTGCGGAACTGAACGAAACGAGTTTTATTTCGGAAGGATCAACGCCGCTTTTGGCGATCGCTGTTTTCATCGAGTCAATGACGGCGCGGAAAATTTCATCCGGATGCTGCTCGGCGACCTGGGGGGACGGGCTGTAAAGCGGATAGCCTGCATGGTGCATGCTGATGACTTTTCCTTTTTCGCCGAATAAAACAGATTTTGTTGATGTTGTACCGATATCTACGCCTAAATAATAGGTCATCGAAAGTCAATCTCCTTTATGAACCTGCTGCTTCAAAATAATTTTTACAGTTCAGTGTTTTTTAAAAATTTTTTCCAATACCTTTATTTTAACTGAAAGCGCACGGGTTTTAAAAGTTTTTTGGAAAACCGCCGGAATCCGAATTGCTTGACAGGCGCCGGCTGTGGCCGACATACTGGCATAGAAAGTAAAAAGTAAATGGATAAAAGAGGTTACAGCCATGACGATTGCAGTGATTTACGGAAGTTCGCGCCCGCGCGGCAATACAGAGCTGCTCGCGGAACGCGCAGTGGAAGGCATGCATGTGGAGCGCTTTTATTTAAAAGATGCGCGTATTCTTCCGGTCGAAGACAAACGCCACACGGATTCAGGGTTTTCAAAAGTGGAGGATGATTATAGCATTCTCATCCAGCATATTTTAATGTGCGATACGATTATCTTTGCAACGCCGATTTACTGGTACGGGATGTCGGGGCTGATGAAAAACTTCATCGATCGCTGGTCACAAACATTGCGGGATCCGCAGTTTCCGGACTTTAAAAAAAGAATGTCGGAGAAAAAAATTTATGTGATTGCAGCCGGCGGGGATATGCCGCGTGTCAAGGGGCTGCCGCTGATCCAGCAGTTTGCATATATTTTCGGCTTTTTAGGCATGCGTTTTGACGGTTACATTCTTGGAGAGGGCAATAAACCCGGCGATATTGTACATGATAAAGAGGCAATCTTTGCAGCGGATCAATTAAACGAAACACTGAAAAGGTGATGCAATTTGAAGACCGTGATCGAAAAGCAGCTTTTTCCGTCCCCGAATCCGCATGTGCGCATGTATCTGGTGACATACTGGTCGGACGGCCTAAAAGTGAAAGGGTTGCTGGCAGAGCCGGATGACGGGCGCATTTATGACGGGTTTTTATATTTGCGCGGCGGCATCAAAAGCGTCGGCATGGTGCGGCCTGCAAGGATCGGCGAGTTTGCGTCGGAAGGGTTTATCGTTTTCGCGCCTTTTTACCGCGGCAACCGGGGCGGGGAAGGCGATGAAGACTTTGGCGGAGATGATATGCATGATGCCTATTTTGGCTTTGACGTATTGATGGAGCATGAGCGGGTAAGCGGGCGTGTCCACGTTTTCGGATTTTCCCGCGGCGGCATCATGGCACTCGGCACCGCGCAAGCCCGGCCGGCCGCGTCTCTTGTCACGTGGGGCGGCGTTTCGGATGTTGCGCTTTGTTATGCGGAACGGGTCGATTTGCGAAAAATGATGAAGCGCGTGATCGGGGGCACGCCGGAAAAATATCCAGAACGGTACCGGGTGCGGACGCCGCTGTATAAGCTCGGGCAAATTGGTTGCCCCGTTCTCGTCATCCACGGGGAGCAGGATCAAAATGTGTCCGTGGAACACGCCATTCGTCTCGAACGCGGGCTCAAACAGCTTGGAAAACCGGTTGAAACATGGTATTTCCCGGAGCTTGGCCACCATTTCCCGCCGCCTGTAAACCGGCGGGTTGTCCATGATGCCAGCGTTTGGATGAAAAGGCATTCCGCACATGATACAATAGAAGCAACGACGGAGGTGAGCCGAATGGGAATGCCGATGGAACTCGATACGATGCTCGTGACGAACGGGAAAGAAGAGCGTATTGAGCAAAACCTCTTTTTGCTGAAGCAACCGGGTTACTGCGTGTATCCGCTTGATACGCCAGTTGAAATCCGGAAAAAGAAGGAACACGGGCCGAGCGGGAGCGCTGTCATCCGCAAACTGGAATGGGAAAACAATACAACGATCGTTCATTATGAACTGGTTTCTTTGAACACGCCGAATTAAACAGGCGCCGCACCATGATCCGCGGCGCCTGTTTGGTTTATCAGGACGGGCGGAAGGGAATTTTACAAGTGCAATGCCCGGCTGATTTTACCGGAGAACGCCGGGATCCGGCCAAAGGGCCATGCCTGGTGAACGGAACTGGATCAGCTTGCGAGTAGCGCGGAGAAAAAACGGATCCGGCGGCGGAATATTGGCAGACGCAACACACGCCTTGCAAGGTGCCGCCAGCCTGGTTTTTCGGGATGAAATGGGCAGGATTGAAAATACTAATCGTAAGAGAAAAGGCCGGCTTCTGAAACTGGAAAAAGGAACAGGCCGAAGCGATTTAAAAAGGGCCGGCCCAAGCATCCGCCATAATGGATACTTGAGGGAAAAGGGGCCGGTCTTTGCATTTGCTTAAAAAAGGAGGAATGCCAAAGATGGAAACGGGCTACAAAAAAGCTTGCGGCGCATATGCCGTCATTTTTGATGCGAAAAAAGAAAAAGTCGGGGTGGTGCCGTCGGGCAGTGGCTACAGGCTGCCGGGCGGGGAAATCAGCCGCGGGGAGTCTGAACTTGCCTGCCTGATGCGGACAGTCGGCGCGGATCTTGAAATTGCGGGCTTTTTAGGCAAAGCGGCACAGGAAACAGGCGCGCGGTCCATGGATGAAGGTCTGTTTTATTTGGGAAAATGGGAACAGCCCCGCAAAGGTAGCCATAACCTGGAATGGCTCAACCTTCACGAGGCTGCGGAAAAAATGGCCGGCACCCACCACCAATGGGCACTGCAGGAAGGAATCAGCGCCGTCCAGGCAAGTACCTGGTTTTAGCCGGGCTCCCGCTTATGCTTAAATAAGCGGGCCGCCGAGTTTTTCAATATCATCCGGCACTGATGAAAATTGCCGGAAATTTTCTTTGAACCGGGTTGCAAGTTCGAACGCTTTTTCACGGTAAGCCTGCTTGTCCGCCCATGTATCTTGCGGATAAAGGACTTTCTCCGGCACCCCTTCAATACGGGCCGGGATGTGCAGCCCGAAAATATCATCCTGCCGCGTTTCCACATTTTTCAGTTTGCCGTTTATCGCAGCCCGGACCATGGCCCTCGTATAGCTTAATTTCATGCGGGAACCGGTTCCGTACGGGCCGCCTGTCCAGCCGGTATTGACCAGAAATACCTGGACGTTGTGCCTGCCAATTTTCTCTCCGAGCATTTCCGCATAAACGGCGGGCTCAAGCGGCAAAAACGGCGCGCCGAAGCAAGTGGAGAACACAGCTTCCGGGCGCGTGACGCCGCGTTCGGTGCCGGCCAGTTTGGAAGTGTAACCGCTCAAGAAATGGTACATGGCCTGCTCTTTTGTCAGCCTGCTGATCGGTGGCAGGACACCGGACGCATCAGCCGTCAGAAATATAATGGTTGACGGATGGCCGGCCATGCCGGAACGGGCAATATTGCCGATGTTTTCAATCGGGTAAGCAGCCCTTGTATTTTCCGTCAGTGCATTGTTGCCATATTGCGGCCTACGGGACACCGGATCTACGACTACATTTTCAAGTACGGTCCCAAACCGGATTGCCCGGTAAATTTGCGGTTCTTTTTCTTCTGTAAGCCCGATGCACTTTGCATAGCATCCGCCTTCAATATTGAAGACGCCGCTGTCGGACCAGCCGTGCTCATCGTCCCCTATAAGCGCGCGCTCCGGATCGGCGGAAAGTGTCGTTTTCCCGGTCCCGGACAAGCCGAAAAACAGGGCCGTATCGCCGTTTTTCCCGGTATTGGCGGAGCAGTGCATGGGAAGGATGCCTTTTTGCGGCAGCAAATAATTCATGATGGAAAAAATGCTTTTTTTCATTTCGCCTGCATATTCCGTTCCGCCGATCAGAATCATCCGGCGTTCAAGTGAAATCATGATGAACGCTTCGGAATTCGTGCCGTCAAGCGCCGGGTCTGCTTTAAACAGCGGCGCGGAAAGAATGGTAAATTGCGCATCGTGTTGATTGAGTTCCTCCGCATCCGGCCGGATAAACAATTGATGCGCGAATAAATTATGCCAGGCGAACTCATTCACGGTCTGGATCGGAAGGCGGCTTTTTGGATCGGCACCCGCAAAACCTTTAAACACAAAAATTTCGTCTTTCCCTTTTAAATGCCGGATCATTTTTTCATAGAGCCTGTTGAAC
Organism: Weizmannia sp. FSL W8-0676; assembly: GCF_038593015.1. Lineage (NCBI taxonomy): Bacteria > Bacillati > Bacillota > Bacilli > Caryophanales > Bacillaceae > Heyndrickxia > Weizmannia sp. FSL W8-0676. The sequence continues at coordinate 2,190,094 of NZ_CP151954.1, read as the reverse complement.
ACGCCGGGAGATACCGGCTGGTTGATTTTGCCCCAGTCGACACGGTCTTTTGATTCGGAGTCGACGACAATAAATTTATCTTTCGGCGACCTTCCTGTGTATTTTCCTGTTGTAGCAGAAATGGCCCCTTCCGTTGTCAGCACAGCTTCTTTCCGTTCAATAATTTTTTCCATTAATTGCGGCACGGAAAGCTGCATGCGCACATTTTCCCCCGACAACAAAAACTTTAAATCGTCAGAAGCGCCAATCAGATCCATTTTCATAAACCGCCCCTTTGAATAACTTATTTCGCTTTAAACGATATCAGTATAACATATTCATCCGTTTATTACATACTTTTTCCCGGGAAAAATGCAGGGGGCAAAAGGGCAAATGGTGAAAAAAGCATTGACAGCGCCTGCTAAATTGCGTATGATTTTACTTTGAACGGATACTCTTATCCCGAGCTGGTGGAGGGACGGGCCCGATGAAACCCAGCAACCCGCCTCTGGAACAGGCAATGCGCTCGCAACGCAGCTGCCGCTTGACTTCCAGGCAAAGGTGCTAACCTGCAGCAAGGAATGTTTCCTTGAACGATAAGAGTGAAAGGCGCGATTGATTGAAGTCAAAACCTTTCCACTCATATGAATGGGAAAGGTTTTTATTTTTGGCTTTGTACTTAAAATGAATCGAGTTTAGGGTATGAGTACCGTTTTCAATATGTAACAATATAAGGAGGAAAAGCGGATGTTAAAAGGACGGCATTTGTTCACATCGGAATCGGTGACGGAAGGCCATCCGGACAAAATTTGCGACCAGATTTCCGATGCCATTTTGGATGCCATTTTAGAAAAAGACCCGAATGCCCGCGTTGCCTGCGAAACTTCCGTCACGACAGGGCTCGTGCTCGTCACGGGGGAAATTTCCACCAATACATATGTGGATATTCCGAAAGTGGTGCGCAAGACCATTAAAGAGATTGGCTATACGCGCGCGAAATACGGGTTTGATGCGGAAACCTGCGCTGTTTTGACATCGATTGACGAACAGTCCGAGGATATTGCGCGCGGCGTTAACCAGGCTTTGGAAGCCCGCGAAGGCGGGATGAGCGATGAAGAGATTGAGGCAATCGGAGCCGGCGACCAGGGCCTGATGTTCGGGTTTGCCTGCAATGAGACAGAAGAGCTGATGCCGCTTCCCATTTCGCTTGCCCACAAGCTTGCCCGCCGTCTTGCTGAACTCCGCAAACATGAAGTGATCCCGTATTTGCGCCCGGATGCGAAGACACAGGTGACAGTTGAATATGATGAGAACAACCAGCCTGCCCGGATTGATACAATTGTCATTTCAACGCAGCATAATCCTGACATCAGTTCCGGGCAAATTCAGGGGGATATGAAAAAATACGTCATTGAACCGGTTGTGCCGGCAGACTTACTCGATGCGGATACAAAGTATTTGATTAATCCGACCGGCCGCTTTGTTATCGGCGGCCCTCAAGGGGATGCCGGGCTGACCGGCCGCAAAATCATTGTCGACACGTACGGCGGATATGCACGCCACGGCGGCGGCGCATTTTCCGGGAAAGACCCGACGAAAGTGGACCGTTCCGCTGCTTATGCCGCCCGCTATGTTGCGAAAAATATTGTTGCGGCCGGCCTTGCGGAAAAATGTGAGGTACAGCTTGCGTATGCGATCGGGGTGGCGAAGCCCGTTTCCATTTCCATCGATACGTTTGGGACTGGAAAAGTTCCGGAAGAAGTGCTGATCGAGGCGGTTGAAGCCCATTTTGACCTGCGCCCGGCCGGCATTATCAAAATGCTCGACTTGCGCCGCCCGATTTACAGACAGACCGCTGCGTACGGGCATTTCGGCCGCGATGATTTGGATGTGCCTTGGGAAAAAACGGACAAAGCCGGGGCGTTGAATGAATTCGCCCGCAATCATATCGGAAAATAATGGGAAAAAGAGCGTGCCTGTTGATAGGCCGCTCTTTTTCCATGCGGGAGATACATGTACCTTTTTTAACAAAATCCCTGCAAACTGCCGGAAAACATGCTAAACTATATTACATGTGCAGATTTTGGCCGTCAAATTTTGGCGGAAATCGATTTGTTTTTTCAAGAAATAAATTTACAATAGAAGTATATCGAAATGATTAAAGTAGGTGACTTTTTACATGTGCGGATTTATTGGCTGCGTCCATGACCAACCCGTTACATTATCAGACGAAGACAGGCAACGGTTTAAACAGATGAACCATATGATCGAGCACCGTGGCCCGGATGATGAAGGCTTTTATGAAGACGAACATATCCAGTTCGGTTTCAGGCGCCTGAGCATTATCGACATCGAGGCGGGGCACCAGCCTTTAACATACGAAAACGAACGGTACTGGATCATTTTTAATGGCGAAATTTATAATTATGTTGAATTGCGTGAAGAATTATTAAAAGAAGGGATGGCATTCGAAACGAATTCGGATACGGAAGTCATCCTTGCCATGTACAGCCGTTACGGCGAAAAAGCAATCGGGCGCCTGCGCGGGATGTTCGGATTTGCGATCTGGGATAAGCAGGAACAAACGCTGTGCGGCGCGCGCGACCCGTTCGGCATTAAACCGTTTTTCTATTATGAAGACGGCGATAAAATGTATTTCGGTTCCGAAAAGAAAAGCATTTTGCTTGCCATGGAAAAACCGGAACTCAATTATGATGCTGTCCAATACTATTTAACCTATCAATTTGTGCCGGAACCTTTCAGCATGACGAGTGGCATCCGAAAACTCGAACCGGGCCATTATTTTATGAAAAAAATCGGCAAACCGATGGAAATCAAACAGTTCTGGAAAGCTTCCTTCCACCCGGTCCATAAGAGCGAGGACGAATTTGTAAAAGAAGTGCGCGATGTGCTTATCGATTCCGTAAAGGTACATATGCGCAGCGATGTACCGGTTGGCGCGTTCCTGTCGGGCGGGATCGATTCCTCGATTACGGCATCGATTGCAAAACAGTTCCACCCGGGCATTAAAACATTCTCCGTCGGATTCGAACGCGATGGCTACAGCGAGATTGATGTTGCCAAAGAAACGGCGGAAAAACTCGGTGTTGAAAATATCAGCTATGTGATCACGCCGGAGGAATATATGAAAGAACTGCCAAAAATTATTTGGCATATGGACGATCCGCTCGCAGATCCTGCTTGTGTTCCCCTTTATTTTGTGGCGCGCGAAGCAAGAAAGCATGTGACCGTTGTCCTATCCGGCGAAGGCGCGGATGAATTGTTCGGCGGCTATAATATTTACCGTGAACCGCAGTCGCTTGAAGTTTTTGATAAAATTCCGGCTGCCGGAAAATCAATTTTGAAGGCTTTGGCGAAAGTGCTGCCGGAAGGGGTAAAAGGAAAGAGCTTTATCGAACGCGGTGTCACGCCAATGGAAGACCGTTATATCGGCAATGCGAAAATGTACACGGAAGAAGAAAAACGCGACTTGCTGTTGACTTATAACAACAGCCTTGACTACCGCGATATCACAAAGCCGCTGTACGATGAAACGAAAGGCTACGACCCGGTTGACCGGATGCAATATATCGATATCCATACGTGGATGCGCGGCGATATTTTGCTGAAGGCGGACCGGATGACGATGGCCCATTCGCTTGAACTGCGTGTGCCGTTTTTGGATAAAGAAGTGTTCCGGGTCGCTTCACAAATTCCGGCGGGCTTAAAAACGTCCCATAACACAACGAAGTATATTTTGCGAAAAGCAGTGGAAGGCATCGTGCCGGACCATGTGCTGAACCGGAAAAAACTCGGGTTCCCGGTTCCGATCCGCCACTGGCTGAAAGATGAAATGCATGATTGGGCGGTAGAGATCATCAAAACGAGCCCGACGGACGACATCATCAACAAACAATATGTATTAAAACTGCTGGAAGACCATTGTGCAGGCAAGCTGGATTACAGCCGGAAAATCTGGACCGTGCTGATTTTCATGCTGTGGCATGCCGTGTATATGGAAGACAAGTACGATTTTCAAAAAGGAACACAAGGGCGGCTTGCCGGCGCTTCGTTGTAACAGAAAAAAGGGGGGTCTGGCCCCGCTTCCGTAATCAATCGGAAACGGGGGCAGGCCCTTTATCGTATAACGCTTTTTTTCGCACATGCCCGCAAGCTTTGCATCGCGGCGGTTTTTAAACCCGGTTAGCAGTATGGCCCTATTTTTATCATGCTTTTTTCGCCTATTTGCGGCTTAAAACAATGCGGCTGCCGGTGCCCGCCGTTAACCTTTGTCAGCGCCCGGCGGCATTTTTATAGTACTGCGCTTTTTCAGCATATTCACGGACGATGCGGCGCATATCCTGGATATCTTTTTCGGTAAGCGCGCGGATCACTTTTGCCGGGCGGCCGAATGCAAGCGTATGCGGCGGGATCTTTTTCCCGGGCGTGACAAGGCTGCCGGCGCCAATAAAAGCGCCTTCCCCGATTTCGGCGCCGTCAAGGATGATTGAACCCATGCCGATCAAAGCTTTTGTCCGGACATGGCAGCTATGTAAAATCACCTGGTGGCCGACCGTCACTTCATCTTCCAGTATGAGCGGCGTTTGCGGGCTTTCGTGCAGGACGCAGTTATCCTGGACATTCACTTTTTGCCCGATTTTTACCGGTGCGACATCGCCGCGGATGACGGTCCCGAACCAGATGCCGGACTGGCCGCCGATTTCAACGTCCCCCGTAATGGCCACATTGTCTGCGATATAAGCAGTCGGCGCAATCAAAGGGGTTTTTCCATTGTAAGCATAGATCATTTCGTACCCTCCTATTTTTGATCTTTTCTTTTATCTTAAAGAATTGGGAACAAATTGTGAATAAATCGAGTTAAAAATGGCATATGTTTTTCAGAACAGAAGGATTATGGGTAAAATAAAAGCAGGATGGTTTCGCAGGTTTTGAAGGAGGCAGGAACATGTGGAAATGGGAAGCAGATGAAAACCCAAAAGCAGTCATCGTCATGGTCCATGGCGCGATGGAACATCACCGCCGCTACAGCTGGCTGATTGAGATGTGGAGATCAAGCGGCTATCATGTCGTGATGGGCGATCTTCCCGGCCATGGGATGACGTCGAGAGCAAAAAGGGGGCATATTGATTCCTTTGATGAATATACAACAGAGATAAAAGAGTGGGTGACGGCAGCATACCAGTTCGACCTCCCGATTTTTCTCCTCGGCCACAGCATGGGCGGGCTGGCGGTCATCCGGCTGCTTGAGAAGGAACATCTGAAAATTGCGGGGGTTATGCTTTCCTCGCCGTGCCTCGGGCTTGTCCAGTATCCTTCAAAGCTGCTCGGCCTGCTTTCAATCGGGTTAAACCGGATTGCCCCGGGCCTCCGCTTTAACAGCCCGCTGACCGTGCAAATGGCAACACGGAATAAGGATATTCAAATGCAGGCGGTCAACGATTCATTGATGCTGACAAAAGTGTCTGTCCGCTGGTACCGCGAGCTGCTCGCAGCCATGCGGCAGGCACACATGGATACCGTGCGGCTGCCGGACGTCCCGTTTCTTGTCATGCAGGCCGGAAGTGATAAAATTGTGGACAAGGGAGCTGTCGTGAATTGGTTTAACCAAACTTCCGTGTCCGAAAAATTATACAAAGAATGGCCGAAATGCTACCATGAAATTTTCAATGAACCGGAGAGGGAAGATGTTTTCCTTTATGCGAAAAATTTTGTGGAAAACCGGCTCCGCGCGTTAGGCTATATATTAGAATGAGGTGACGCTTGTGACAATCCCATCCTATCCGATCTCATTAATGGCGCAAGTTTACCGCCGGGTGATGCCGGCTGTCCACCATGAACTCCATTACTGGCGGGAAAAGGCACGCCGGATTCCCAATGATGAATTAAAGACACAGGCGCTCGCCAGCATTCAGCATAAAACGTTCCACTGCGAAGGCGGGTCGATTCTCGGCCTTTTGGCAATGGAAGAGCGGACAGCGGCTTTCCGGTTTATTGTCGCATACCAGACGATCAGCGACTATCTTGATAATTTATGCGACCGCAGCACATCGCTTGACCCGGTTGATTTCCGGGCGCTGCACGAGTCCATGTCTGATGCGCTTACGGTCGGCGCACCGTTGAAAAATTATTACCGGCACAGGCAGGACCAGGATGACGGCGGTTATTTGCATGAACTCGTGCGGACATGCCAGGTTGTGTTGAGCCGCATCCCCCAATATAAAGCCATTCAGCCTTATTTGCTGGAACTTTGCCGTTATTATTCGGATCTGCAGGTACATAAACATGTGCGCGTAGAGGAACGGGTGCCGCGGCTAAAGGAATGGTTTTTGCACTACAAGGCGGATTTTCCGGATATGGAATGGTATGAATTTTCCGCCTGTTCCGGCTCGACCCTCGGGATTTTCTGCCTTGTTTCCTATGCGCTCCGGGATGATTTCCGCCCTGAATATGCGAAAATTATCCGTGACGGGTATTTTCCTTATATTCAGGGGCTGCATATTTTGCTGGATTATTTTATCGACCAGGACGAAGACAAAAAAGGCGGGGATTTGAATTTTTGTTTTTATTACCCGGGAGAAGAAGAGCTGTTTAAGCGGCTGAAGCATTTCTTGCAGGAGGCGGATAAACATACGGCCCGGCTTCCGAATGAAAAATTCCATAAGCTGATTAACCGGGGGCTTTTGGCTGTTTATTTGTCAGATGAAAAGGTGAGGAAGCAGCGGAGCGTTCAGAAATTGTCGCGGAAAATGATCAAATTTGCCGGCTCGATCAGTTTATTCTTTTATGTTAACGGAAAAATGTACCGCGCCATCAAAAACATGATCCCGGCCAGCCTGGCAAAAACAATTGTAAAATAAGCCGGCGGATGGAAACGGGAAAGGGCGGATGGTTTGCCTGGTTACAGAATTCATACCGGAGCACATGCATTTTTTCCGTCCGGGCTTTTTGCTAACCAGGAGCCGGCCGTGTTTATACGCGATTGAAAAAAGGGATTCGTACCCGTCCGCTTTGTTACCGTTTTTGGGCGGCAATGAGAAAAGGCGGATGGTTTGCCTGGTTAGGGAATTCATACCGGAGCACATGCGCCTTTTTCTGGTCGAGCTGTTTTACATAATCGAGGAGCCGGTCACGTTCATATGCGCCGCCTTCATGCCCGTGGTAAACCACAACTGCGATGATCCCGCCGGTTTCAAGCATGGGGAAAATCTGCCCGAGTGCGGCAATTGTTGACTCCGGCCGGGTAATGACCGTTTTGTCGCTGCCCGGCAAGTAGCCAAGATTGAACACCGCTCCGCTGATTTTGCCGTGCAGCGATGCCGGGATGCACTCGCCGGCATGTTCATGGCCGGTGCAGAAAAGTTCGGCGCGCGTAACGAGGCCTTCTTTCTCCAGGCGTTCCTTTGTCCGTTTTACCGCTTCCGGCTGGATATCAAAAGCAAACACTTTTCCGCTTTTTCCAACCCGTTTGGCGAGAAAAACGGTATCATGCCCGTTCCCGGCCGTGGCATCAATGGCAAAACTGCCTTCTTTCACGGCTTTTTCCAACAGTGAATGGGCAAATGGAAGAACAGGAAGCATATTCATCTTTGCAACATCTCCATTTTTTGATTGGTCTACAGGCGGAAGTTGAACGCCTGTTTCTTTTTTACCGTAAAAAGGCATAAGTGACACGTTAAAAATCATGTTTTACATCAAATTTCCATTCTAACAGGAATGCCGGAATGAACACGGCAAAATCGTTCTTATTCTTCAGACATGCAGGCTCGCGCGCCAAAATGGTAATAAACCGTCTTTCTGCAGCGCGCTCTTTTGCATTTTACCATGAACGGATGCAGGTGCAAAGGTGGGCGGATTCGGAATTGCTGTCCGGAAGAAACTCCCAATGCGCAGGGGAAACAATTTTTCTGCACGGGGCATCATACAAATGAAGCTTGTACGCTTCAAAGCATAAAGGGGGAATCGTGATGGCCACACGGGAAGCAGTCGAAAATTGTATCAACCGCTGCGAGCAAGCCGTTCAATCGGCACGTGAGCAATTTGCGGAAGGCAACCGCCAGGAAAACTACGGCTATTATGATTTTTCGGAGCCGTTAACAGAGCTGGAAGACGCTTATAACGAGCTTTGCAAACTGGCGATCAGTGCCAATTCCCAGCAGCGCGAGCGCCTCCACCGTATGCGCCTTGTGATTCAGCAGCTGCAAAACGAGATGATTTTGCAGGAACATGAACCGACCATGTAATTGCCGGCAAAAACGAAGCTTGCGGGAGCAAAATTGCCGATAAGCAAAACAGAAAAGCCAGGCAAGATACTCCTGCGAAAAATCTGGCGTGAACAACGGGAATATGGGAACGGTTTCGGCACGGCAACTTGGGAAAAACAGCAAGTAAAGCCGGCCGGATTCATGAAAGCGGGATAAGGCACGGGCCTTATCCCGCTTTCCATGCAAATGGCGGCGCAAACAGAGGGCGGGAATTGCCATAATATTTATATTTTGCAAGAATGCTTGTAACTGCCGGGAAAAACCCCTACAATTTCCTTTGACCGATTCATTAGCAGGGGGGCATTCTTTTTGCCAAAAACTGTGTGGCTGCTCGTCATTGGCATGGCTGTCAATATGACTGGCGCTTCTTTTTTGTGGCCGTTAAATTCAATCTATATTCACGATCATCTCGGCAAATCGCTGTTTATCGCCGGGCTCGTGCTCATGCTGAATCATTTTACAAGCGTCATCGGCAGTCTTTTGGGCGGCTATTTGCATGATAAAATCGGGGGTTATCGTTCCGTGCTGCTTGGCGGCCTGATTTCCGCCGTTGCGCTTGCCGGCTTGACATGGAACCACGCTTGGCCGGATTATGTATTTTTCCTCGGCGCAATCGGGCTCGGTTCCGGCATGATCGGCCCGGCGATCCTTGCAATGGCGGGCGCGGCTTGGAAAGGCGGAGGGAGAAAAGCGTTCAATGCCATCTATGTCGCCAACAACATCGGGGTTGCACTCGGTGCCGCGCTGGGAGGTGTGATTGCCTCTTATTCCATTGACCTTATTTTTGCAGCGAATCTTGCACTTTTTCTCGTTTTTATGGCGATTGCCATCTTCGGCTACCGGAATATTGCCGAAAAACATGCTGGGTATGCGGGAGCAGCCGCTGTTTCTGCCAAAAGTGCAGGAAGGGCGCAAGTGGCATCCCTCATCATATTATGCTTTGCTTATTTCCTGGCATGGACGGCGTACACGCAATGGACGGCTACGATTTCCACTTATACGCAGACGCTTCATATATCGCTGAACAAGTACAGCTTTCTTTGGACATTGAACGGCGCGATCATCGTGCTCGGCCAGCCGCTCCTTTTGCCGTTTTTAAAGCGGTTCTTGCCGGAAGTCAAACAGCAAATTGTTGCTGGGACGGCCATTTTTATGCTGTCATTCGCTGTCGTTGCTTTTGCCGGGCATTTTCCCGGTTTTGCAGTGGCAATGGGCATTTTAACGGTCGGGGAAATGCTTGTCTGGCCGGCTGTTCCCGCAGTTGCCAATACGCTTTCGCCGAAAGGGCGGGAAGGGTTTTACCAGGGCATCATTAACAGTGTCGCAACATGCGGCAGAATGATTGGCCCTGTTGTAGGCGGGTTTGTCGCAGATGCATTCGGCATGAAGGCATTGTTCGGATTGCTCATTTTCTTTCTCGCCGTTTCCCTTTTACTGGCCTTGTTGTATGACCGCCCGCTCGCAAAAAAACCGCATTCTGAGGTGGCAGGAAAATAATGTTGAAACCGGGAATGAATTTCTGTAAAATAGGTTATAAATTGAATAAACGATAGAAGAACGTTGACAAGGAGCAGTAACGGCGGCACTGAAACAAGAGAATTGGCGGGAGGTGCAAGCCAATCAGAGAACCCCGTGAACTCGCCTTTGAGTTGCAAATATGAACCCGTTTTAGTATTTGCCGTATTCCGCGTTAAGGACTTAAAGTGAGTGCTTGCACTAATTTGGGTGGTACCGCGGGAGAACCCTCTCGTCCCTTTTTCGTGGGATGGGAGGTTTTTTGTGTTGCTTTGTTGTCAATGTCGATACATAAAAAAGGAGGAGTCTGTCATGAGTTTTGACCACCGGAAAATCGAAAAGAAATGGCAGCATTACTGGGAAGAACATCAAACGTTCCGTGCCGGTGAAGACGAAAATAAACCAAAATTTTACTGCCTGGATATGTTTCCGTACCCGTCGGGGGCGGGCCTCCATGTCGGGCACCCGGAAGGATATACGGCGACCGACATCATCTCGCGGGCGAAACGGATGCAAGGGTATAATGTGCTCCATCCGATGGGCTGGGATGCATTCGGGCTTCCGGCTGAGCAGTATGCGATTGATACCGGCAATGATCCGTCTGTTTTCACGATTCAAAATATCCATACATTCCGCCGCCAGATCAAAGCGCTCGGGTTTTCCTATGATTGGGACAGGGAAATCAACACATCTGATCCGGAATATTATAAATGGACGCAGTGGATTTTTCTGCAGCTGTGGAAAAACGGGCTTGCTTATATTGATGAAGTGCCGGTCAACTGGTGCCCTGCGCTCGGAACCGTGCTTGCAAACGAAGAAGTCATTGACGGCAAGAGCGAACGCGGCGGGCATCCGGTCATCCGCAAACCGATGCGCCAGTGGATGCTGAAAATTACCGCCTACGCGGACCGCCTTCTTGAAGACCTCGAGGAACTGGACTGGCCGGAAAGCATTAAGGATATGCAGCGCAACTGGATCGGCCGTTCGGAAGGGGCGGAAGTGACATTCCAGGTTGAAGGCACAAATGAAACGTTCACCGTCTTCACGACCCGCCCGGATACGCTGTTCGGGGCGACCTACGCCGTGCTTGCGCCGGAACACCCGCTTGTGAATAAAATTAAAACGAAAGAGCAGGCCGAAGCGGTCCAGGCTTACATTGCCCAGGTGCAGTCAAAAAGCGACCTCGAACGGACCGACCTTGCGAAAGAAAAAACCGGCGTATTTACAGGGGCGTATGCCGTGAACCCTGCCAACGGCGAAAAAATGCCAATCTGGATTGCCGATTATGTATTAATGAGCTACGGGACAGGCGCAATCATGGCGGTGCCGGCCCATGACGAACGCGACTATGAATTTGCCCGCAAATTCAATTTGCCGATAAAAGAAGTCGTCGCAGGCGGCAATGTTGAAAAAGAAGCCTATACCGGCGACGGCGAACACGTCCATTCCGGGTTTTTAAACGGGCTGGGCAAGCAGGCAGCCATTAAACGCATGATCGAATGGCTTGAAGAAAAAGGGATTGGGCAGAAAAAAGTGACATACCGCCTGCGTGACTGGCTGTTCAGCCGCCAGCGTTACTGGGGCGAGCCGATCCCGGTCATCCACTGGGAAGACGGGACCATAACTGCCGTGCCGGAAGAAGAGCTGCCGCTCATACTTCCGAAAATGAGGGAAATCAAACCGAGCGGAACAGGCGAATCACCGCTTGCAAATGCTGAAGAATGGGTCAATGTTGTGGATCCGGAAACAGGGAAAAAAGGCCGGCGCGAAACAAACACGATGCCGCAATGGGCAGGAAGCTGCTGGTACTTCCTCCGTTTCATCGATCCGAAAAACCGCAAAGCGATTGCCGATCCGGAAAAACTGAAAAAATGGCTGCCGGTTGACCTTTACATCGGCGGGGCTGAGCATGCGGTGCTTCACTTGCTGTATGCCCGCTTCTGGCATAAATTTTTGTACGATATCGGCGTTGTGCCGACGAAAGAGCCATTCCAAAGATTGTTCAACCAGGGCATGATCCTTGGCGAGAACCATGAAAAGATGAGCAAATCGCGCGGCAATGTCGTCAATCCGGATGACATTCTTGAGTCGCATGGGGCAGATACGCTCAGGCTGTACGAAATGTTCATGGGCCCTTTGGATGCTTCGATTCCATGGTCGACAAACGGCCTTGACGGTTCCCGCCGCTTCCTTGACAGGATCTGGCGCCTGTTTGTGAATGAAGACGGCAGCCTGTCAGAAAAAATCCAGGACAAGGCCAATCCGGCACTTGAAAAAACGTATCATCTGACGGTCAAAAAAGTGACGGAAGATATCGATGCCCTTCATTTTAACACGGCCATTTCGCAATTAATGGTGTTTATCAACGATGCCTATAAAGCGGAAGTCATACCGAAAACGTATGTGGAAGGCTTCGTCAAGCTGCTGTCGCCGTTTTGCCCGCATATTGCCGAAGAACTGTGGGAAAAACTCGGCCACAGCGGCACGATCACATATGAAGCATGGCCTTCTTTTGATGCTTCAAAACTCGTCGACAATGAAGTGGAAATTGTCCTCCAGGTGAACGGCAAAGTCCGTAACAAAGTGAAGATCGACCGCAACATGAGCCGCGATGACATGGAAAAACTCGCGCTTGCGGATGAAAAAATCAAAGAGTTTACGGAAGGAAAAACGATTCGCAAGATCATTGCCGTGCCGGGCAAACTTGTCAACATTGTGGCAAACTAATGGATTTCCGGAAAACGGGGCTTTACGGTGAAATGGCCGTAAGCCCCATTTTTTATGCGTGAAATTCATAATTTGTTTGTGAAATAGCAAACTAGGACTATCAACCACAAAAAAGGGGAAAAAAGATGGTTCTTTTATTTTCACTTTTGGCAGGGGCGGGACTGGCATATTTATCCCGCGCGCTGTTTCAGGCAGAAAAAATGAAATCATTGCTGCTTTACTTATGGTTATATTACTGGACAATCAATTTTTTAAGGATATTGGAAATGAACCTGCACTTTGTTCATGATCACCATACACCGATGTTCTATATTTCCAGGTTGCTTGTTCTGTTTCAGGTGCCCCTTTTGTTTTTGCTGTATTTGCACGTATTTCACATATCACGGACGTCCGGCCGGAAAACCCTGGCCGCTGTATGTTTTTTCCTTGTTTTTACGGGTTATGTCGCCATCCTCGATTTTTTACAAATTCTGTATACCTACGAATGGTCATGGCGGTATGCCCTTGCTTTCTTCTTCACTGATCTTGCGGTGGTACACGTGGGCGATGCGCTCTATAGATGGTTGGACAGGAAAAAGGAGGTGCGCCGGCATGCTTCCGAAAAAATTTGACGAGAATGAAATCTTTACCCTTGTTGCTTTGGCAGGTTTGATGCTGGCACTGTATCTTCTTCCAAAAGCCGTTTCATGGAAAGCAGGGCTTGCGACCGGGCTGTTTTTTACAGCAATGGCCTGCTTTGCGGATGAAGTGCTTAGCGGGATGTATCCTTTAAAACTTATACAATACATTTGATTCCAAAGATATCGAACTATTCGACTTTATTATTTATATTCCGGTTTTTACTTTGTACGGCTATTTGTTTATTACGGTACAGAGTTTATTCCGGGCGCGGCTTCGCTCTGTGCGCATCGTGCTGTTTTATTTGCTTGTTTGGATTGGATTCACATTATTGATGGAATCCATTTCCGTTCGGTTCGGGGTATTTCATTACTTGGAAGGGTGGGACATTCTCCATTCACTGGTTGCCTATTGCTTCCTTTTCCCGGTATTTTATACTTATGCCAAGTGGATTTTAAAAATCGAAGCGCCTGATTAAAATGTTCTGAAATTGGAGATAATAGAAATAAATAAAACAGGGAGGGGCCACAATGGTACAGGTTAAACTTTTTGATTGTGAACATGAGAAAGACCTTGAGGAGAGCATGAATACGTTTTTGGAAAAAATCAGCGAAGACCAGCTCATTGATGTCAAATATAATATTGCCGCCATGGTGGAGCCGGAGGACGACGACCAGATTTACTGTTTTTCGGCGATGATTTTATACCATAAATAAAGCGGGGTTGCCCAGCCCGGATTTTTTTCGTCCAGACGATTGTAAAATATGATCCATGGCAGCTGCAGCCCCAACTGCCATCCATCCCGCCGCCTGTCCGCGAAAAAAATTCTTCATAAAAAAATTGTCAAGCGGGTATGTTCGCGGTACACTACATTATAGTGTGTGAAAAAAGGCCCGTCCGCATCAGGGGCGGCCGGAAGATCATTTCGGGCGGGAAGGGATTTTATGTCTTCAAAATTATTGCGCGGCACGTTTATTTTAACATTTGGGACGATCATCTCGAAAATTCTCGGGGTATTCTATGTGATTCCGTTTGATGCGATCATCGGCGGATCGGGACCGGAGGCACTCTATCAGTTCGGATATGTCCCTTACAATATTTTTATCAGCATTTCCACGGCAGGCGTCCCGCTTGCTGTCGCAAAATATGTGGCAAAATACAATGCGCTGGAAGAATATGCGGTCAGCCGGAAGCTGTTCAGGTCGAGCATGTATTTAATGATTGTGACCGGTATTGCCGGCTTTCTTGTGATGTATGTTTTTGCCCCGTATTTTACGGATTTGGCGATGGCCGGCAAGCAGGAAGCGCAGGTTTTCTCAAAAGCCGATGTGACGGTGGTGATCCGGGCGGTCAGTTTTGCGCTGATCATTATTCCGGTGATGAGCCTGATTCGTGGTTTTTTCCAGGGGCACCAGTCAATGGGGCCTTCTGCTGTTTCCCAGGTTGTGGAGCAGGTTGTCCGGATTTTATTTATGCTGATCGGTGCTTACGTGATTTTGCATATCCTTCACGGCAGCATCGTGTCCGCCATCAGCGCGGCAACATTTGCGGCTTTTGTCGGCGGGATGGCGAGCCTGTTTGTGCTCATTTGGTACTGGTTCAAACGAAAACCGCATCTTGACCGGCTGCTTGAACAGGACAAAGGCACAATGCATGTTTCGATCCCCACGCTGTATAAAGAAATCATCCTTTCTGCTTTGCCGTTTGTATTTGTCGGGATCGCCAATTCGCTTTACCAAATGGTTGACCAGCTGACAGTGAAGCGCGGTATGGAAGCGGTCGGGCTCGGGAAAATGTGGCAGACGCAGCTCGGGATGTTGAATTTCCAGTCGCACAAGCTTGTCATCATTCCGGTCTCCCTTGCGACCGCCTTTTCCATGACGCTTGTTCCGATGATTACGGAAGCTTTCGCAAAAAGGGAGCGCGATATGCTCGTCCGATCTGTTGACCAGACATTGCAGGTGCTGCTTTTTATTACGGTGCCGGCTGCGCTTGGGATGTCGCTTTTGGCCAAGCCTATTTTTGCGATTTTTTATAATACGGATAACGCCGTCTCGGTCAGCGTGCTGATGCATTATGCGCCGGTTGCTATTTTGTTCTCGCTTTATTCCGTGACGGCGGCGATCATGCAGGGGATCAATGAGCAGCGCTGGACGATTTTAAGCTTGCTCGTCGGGCTTTTGTTAAAATTAAGCCTGAATATCCCGCTGATCAAAATGTTTGGGATCCTCGGCGCAGTCTACGCCACGGCAATCGGTTATACAGCGTCGATTCTGATCAACTTTATTGTGATCAAACTTTTCGCAGCCTATCCGTATCGGACAGTGATCCGGCGCACGATCTTGATTCTGATTTTTAATGCCGTCATGCTGGCGGTGACCGGTGCCGTATATAAAGGGCTCACGCTTGTGCTTTCGCCTTCTTCAAGGTGGCAGGCATTGCTGATTGTCACGATTTGCGCCGCGGCCGGTGCGGTTGTTTATGCCTACCTTGGCCTGAAATCGAAACTTGCGGACAAGCTGTTCGGCGTAAGGATTCAACGCGTGAAGGCCAGGTTGCATATGCGGTAAGGAAACGGGGTGTGTGCGGCAGGAAGCTGGCTTACGGGCAAGACGCGGGATAAAGTTGTGTATCTGGCTGTTTTATCGTGACAGCGGGATTGCAAGCTGCGGTAAAAAGCTGGACTTCCTGGCGTTTTCGGTTGTTCAACCGTTTAGCCGTGGGCTACAAACGGGCGTAAAAAGCTGCCCCCTCTTTAGCGGATAGGTTTCCGGTGTCAGGGTTCAATGCGTGGAGGCGGGTTTTCAAGCGGGAGTAAAAGCTGAATCCCACTTTAGCGGATAGGTGCCCGGTGTCAGGGTTTAATAGATGGAGGCAGGATTTCATATTAGGGTAAAAAGTTGGTGCAGGGAAGGCAAAACGGATATAAGGGTGAGGCGCATTTAACTTGTGAGATGGCGTTGTGGTAAAAGAAAATGGCGGGGATAAAAGGCTCTTAAACATGCCAAAAGCGGCACTGCATGTCTCCGCTGCCGCTTTCCAAAAAAACAATTTGTTTCTTTCTCTAAGATGACATCTTAACTTTTTTGCTGGTTGTTGTCCAAATCCCCCTGTGTGTGCTTTTGACCAAGTCGTTGTATGCCAGCACATTCAAATCTCTTTGAATGGTGCGAGGAGTGATGCCGAACTCATCTACCAGTTCCTGGGTTGTCACAGTCCCTTTCTCTTTAATAAACACATAAATCGACTTAATACGAGTAAGCATACGGTCTGTTGATGGTTTCAAAATACCACTCCCTCATCTTTTTTCCAAAGACAAAGACGACAAACAGCTTTACAACATGTGTTTAGCTTACAGGAATATGCGTGCCGTTCGGACAACTCCTTTTTCTAAAATTTTTTCTAAGATGTCAGTCAATTATATTGTACATCTTTTTGCCTGAATTGACAAATATATCAGCTCTTGTTTACACCATATGTTGTGCCTGCTAAGTTTATAACCACTAATGATAGCGTTTTCTTTTTACCACCCTTTTCCCTGGGTTGCTGTAATCCCGCTAAAGGTATGGCCTTTGCCAGCCCGATGAAAGACATTTTGCTGTTTGCTTTTCTGATTAGGCGTGCTAATGGAACAATTGGTGTGTAGTGACTGGCAATTTTGTCTAATTGGGCGCCCGTTCCAATCGGACAGGTCGGATTGGCTGGTATTTTGATTTTACCACGCCAATGAAGGACGTTTCGGCAGTCCAGGCACCACGTTCTGTCTTTCATCGCGGTTATGAAGGACAAAATGCCGTTTGCCGGCCAAAGTTTTGTCTTTCATCCCCCGCCCGCAAAAGATATCGTATGTGTAAAATTTTACTCGAAGGGCAGATGAGTGGAAAAAAATGGGAAGACGCTCTATCATTTAAATGTACGCTTGTGGGCGAATACATTTAGAAAGAGGTCTTCCTATGGATATTATATCAATAATTGCTAGATTATTAAAGGATACAAAAAGTCTTATTGAATTTGAAGAACAAGTTAAAATTCTGATTCAGAATGCCTTTACGCAATGGGTTGGGGAAATATTTGAGACGTTAGATAAAACAATTAAGCAGAAAAAGCTGGAGGATGGCTGGGAGTACTGCCGGAGTGATAACAGAAACATTCAGTTTCTATTTGGAAGTGTGACCTTTAAACGCTCATTAATGCATGACAAGAGAGGAAATTCCCATTATCCTCTGGATGAATGGTTAGGGCTGGTACCACACCAACGATACAGCCCGTTAGTGGAATTAAAGGTGGCAGAGTTGGCAAGTGAGAACACCTATCGGGAAGTAGCTGATATTTTAAAAGAGTGGACAGCAGTGAGTCTTAGTCACACAACTGTAGGGAACATGGTAAAACACGTAGGGAAAACTCAGGCGGAAGCCGATAAGGCACTTGTAGAAGAGCTAGAAATAGCTGTTTCCCTGCCTGAGGGGAAGAAGGTAGACTACCTGTTTTCTGAAGCAGATGGTGTATTCGTTCGGGGACTAAAAAAGAAACAGAGTATGGAAGTCCACCACGCCATTCTCTATGAGGGATGGCAAACCAATGGTAAAAGGGTCTCCCTGCGTCAGCCCACAGTCATCATGACAACGGAAGCCATCCAGACATTTTGGGATGAAGTGCAAGCCAAAGCTGCCAACACCTACTCTCTTGAAAAAGCGCATGTCATTACAAACAGCGATGGAGGTGCAGGGTATACAGCTGAACGGTTTCAAACAGCATTCTCACAGTCGGAATTTCCGGTGCTCAACCAGCTGGATACCTACCACGTTGCACAAGCCATCGTAAGGACATTCGGGGGCGGAAAGAGCGAGATCAAAGAGCAAATTAGAAAAGCGATTAGAACGCATGACCTGGACCAATTCACGTTATATTTGGATACGCACGAAAGCACCTTGACGGATAAAAAGGCTCTCAAGAAAATCAAGGAATTCCGTTCGTATATCTTGAAAAACTGGGACCGCATTTTTGACTGGAGAGACAGGGTGAAAAACGTGCCGGAAGGTGCGAGAGGCCTAGGAGCGATGGAATCGAATCAAAGGCATATCTCCTTCAGGATGAAAAAAAGGGGCATGCATTGGAGTGAACTTGGCGCAGAAGCCATGGTGAAAATCAAACAAGGCATACTCAATGGGACATTGAGAGAAGTCTATCTGAAACACCGTTCAAGAAGCGAGAGAAAGCAACGGAACTTGAAACAATTAATCAGGATGTCTCAACTACTCAAGCAGCCTGTACGCCCGTCAGTGGGCGTAAAGCACGGATCAGTTGCCCTGCATTCAAGCAGTTCATCGGCAATGGGACATTTAAGCAAAATATTAGAGCTTTCGTTTTAAGCTTGGCTCAGTGGGGACTGATCGTTGAGGCGCGCGAAATTTACGAGACTCCTGCGGGAAAAGCGAGCCAGGAGAGACCCCGCAGCGAGGTACGAGCGAGGAGGCTCGCCGGCCGCCCGCGGAAAGCGAGTGAATTTCGCGCGCCTCAACATCCCCGTTATCCATCTTTATACGGAAATATTACATCTTTTCCGAAAATTACACCGAGCAAGTAAAGCACGGTAGCCGAAAGTGTACAAAAAGAGTGTCTTGGAATACCCGATATTTAAACCTTGTCGAGAAAAACTTGACACATACAAAGATATCAATTCATTTTGTAATCAATGGAAAAAGAAGTAAAATAAAGAACGAATGACAACATAAAGGAGCGACAAAAATGGCCGATATCCACTGGATGGAAGAAGTATTAAAAAGGAAAGAGGATTTGATCCGCGATCTGAAAGGGATTTTGCAGATCAGGAGCGTTCTCGATGAAGCGAATGCAACGGAAGAAGCACCACTCGGGCAAGGCGTCAGGGAGGCGCTCCAATATATGCTCGATCTCGGTGAAAAAGACGGGTTCAAAACGAAAAATGTGCAAAATCTCGCCGGCCACCTTGAAATGGGGGAAGGAGAAGACATTCTCGGGATCCTCGGGCATGTCGATGTAGTGCCGGAGGGGGACGGCTGGACAGTTGACCCGTACAGCGGCACAGTCAAAGACGGGAAAATTTATGCGCGCGGCTCAAGCGACGACAAAGGCCCGACAATGGCGGCTTATTACGGCATGAAAATTGTAAAAGAACTCGGGGTGCCACTTGAAAAAAGGGTGCGCCTCATTGTCGGGACAGATGAAGAAAGCAACTGGAGATGCATGGACGCCTATTTTGCAAACGAGGAAATGCCGGCCATCGGGTTTTCGCCGGATGCCGACTTCCCGATCATTTATGCGGAAAAAGGGATTGCCGATTTTGACATTATCCAGGATCCGGAAAAAACGGAAGACCCGCAGCAGGCGGAACTGCTTTCTTTTGAATCGGGGCGCCGCTACAATATGGTGCCGGACTATGCGGAGGCACGCCTTGTCGCGCACGGCGAGCAGACGGAACTTTTGCAAAAATTCCAGGATTATCAGAAGGAAACCGGGCTTGCCGGGCAGGATTTCGTGGACGGCGGCGTTTTGATTTTAAAGCTGGAAGGCGTTTCGGCCCATGGCGCGGAACCGGAAAACGGAAAAAGCGCGGGGCTTTATCTGGCAAAATTTTTAAACAGTGTGGCGCTTGACCGTGCCGGGGCAAAATTCATCAAAACGCTCAACCAGTTCTTCGGCCGTTCACGCGGTGAATATTTCGGCATCGGGTACAAAGATGAAGTTTCCGGGGAATTGACGATCAATATCGGGATCATGTCCTATCATCAGGAAAAAGGTGGCCGCATAGGATTAAATATGCGTTATCCCGTTACTTTCGATCTTGAAGCAGGAAAAACAAAAATTGTGTCGAAATTAAAAGAAGACGGCTTGCGTTTCGATCATTTTTCCGATCAGAAACCGCATTATGTTGACAAAAATGACCCGCTGATTACGACGCTTGCGAAAGTGTACGAGGAGCAGACCGGAGAGGAAGCGAAGCTATTGGCAATCGGCGGTGGTACATATGCACGCACCCTTAAAAAAGGTGTGGCATTTGGGGCGCTTTTCCCGGGACGCGAAGATGTCATGCACCAAAAAGATGAGTACATGTATGTGGAAGATTTGCTCAAAGCAACGGCGATTTATGCACAGTCCATTTATGAACTGGCCGGGAAGCACGCGTGACTTCAGCTGTGAGCGTCAATGCCGGCGGGATGCAAGCAAGCACAGAAATGGTCGGGAAAGCCGCAATAAAATGAAGAAAGGCAAAGGGGTTGCATCATGGAGAAACTGGTTTTAAACGGCACCCTGGTCGACAGGGGAGAAGCAAGTGTTGATATTGAAGACCGCGGTTATCAGTTCGGGGATGGCATTTACGAAGTGGTCCGCGTATACGGGGGCAGGCTGTTTACAAGCGAAATGCATTTAAAACGGCTCTATTCAAGCGCGGAAAAACTTTCGCTCCACATTCCGTATACAATGGAGCAGCTGACGGCGCAATTGGAAGCACTGGTTGCGGCAAACCAGCTCCATACAGGGATTGTCTATTTGCAATTTACGCGCGGCGTCGCAAAACGGAAACACCATTTTCCGGAAACAAGCGAAACGACGTTTGTTGCATACACGAGTGAAATGGAACGGCCGCTGGAAAAAATGAGAAAAGGCGTAAAAGCGGTGCTTGCGGAAGACATCCGCTGGCTGCGCTGCGACATCAAAAGCCTGAACCTGCTCGGCAATGTGCTCGCCAAACAAAAAGCTGCGGAAAATGGCGCTTATGAGGCAATCCAGCACCGCGGCGAAACAGTGACAGAAGGTTCATCGTCGAATGTATTTATTGTGAAAGACGGCGTGCTATTGACACACCCGGCAACGAACCTCATTTTAAACGGAATTACAAGACAAGTGGTCTTTGGCATTTGCGGGAAAGAAGGCATTCCTTTCCAGGAAGAGCCATTTACGGTAGAGGATTTGTGCACGGCGGATGAAGTCCTGATTACAAGCACGACATCCGAAGTGATGCCGGTTGTGGACATTGACGGTAAACCCGTTGCAGGCGGCACACCGGGCACGGTAACGTTAAAACTGCAGCATGCTTTTGATAGGGAGATTCATGCCCTTTCGGCTCAAGCGGTTCCGGGGGCGCCAAACTAAAAGAAGGGGCATTCCTTTAGCCGGAGAAACGGTTAAAGGAAGCCCCTGCTATTTTTGGAGCCTGGCCTCTTCTTCTCCTGCCGGTTCAAGCTCCGACATGCGGGCAAGCACAATCTGATGAAGAAACGGCTTTTTCAGTTCACAATACCCGCTTTTGTAAATAAATACGATTTCACAATTCTCTCCTTTGTACATGACATGGTCGCCAATCTTCACTCCAGCTCCCCCCTTAACATATTTATATACCCGATTTTGAAAAATAAAAACATGGAAAATGGCAGAAACCAAGTTTTGTACAGTATACCAGCAGGGCGGTTTTTGTTAAAATAAACACAAAACCATGATGGACAGGGGCGAAAAAAGCGATGGCAAACCATTATTTTTATGCCGTCATGCTGCCGGAAGCGCTCAAACAAAAATTGCAGCAGGCAACTGCCGGCATGAAAAGCAGCCTGCCGTTCCAGCGATGGGTGCACCGCGATGATGCCCATATTACCCTTGCTTTTTTGGGAGCGGCAGAAGAGGCGCAATTGGAGAAAGCGAACCGGCTGATTGCAGATAAAATCGGCACATTTCGCATGCTGACGCTTGTGTTCGACCACTTCGGCACTTTTGGAAAAAAAGACGAACCGCGCGTGCTCTGGGCAGGCATACAGGAATCGCAGCCGCTTTTTGATCTCGAAAGAATGGTGGCCGGCTGTTGCCTTGAAGCAGGATTTTCACTTGATCGAAGACCGTTTCACCCGCATATTACGCTGGCGCGGAAATGGGGCGGCGACAGGCCTTTTGCTGCCGGCATGCTGGACAGGTATTTGCCGGAAACGGTGCCTTTTTCGGCAGACCGGATCGTGCTCTACCGGACGAATCTCCATAAAACGCCAAAATACGAAATCGTGCAGTCTTTCAGGCTGGCTGATGCACAGAATTTGAAGTAAGGGAAAAGGAAAATGGGACAGTTATTAAAAATGCAAGACTTTGTATCACGTTATGAAACAGACTTAATCCGTTACACCAACCAGTTTATCCGGCTGAAAAAACAACAGTGGGAAAAATTCCGGGAAAACTGGGAAAACGGGCTGGAGGAAGAAGAGGAAGCGCCTGCGCCGGAAGAATCGCGCCAGGTCCTTTCCCGCATGAAACACTGGTTAAAAAGAAAAGATACGGCTGAAATAGAGGAGCAAGCCGCGCCGGTTTCCCCCTCGCCTCCCGGGGAATTGGATTTTACCCCACAGCTTGCCTTTTTGCCGGAGACGGAAGACCAGTTAAAAAAATTATTTCTCGACCAGCTGTTCCGTTTCCAGCTGAAATGGGCCAGTTCCACTTTGCTGCAACAGTCCGAAATCCCGGCTGTCCTTTATTTTGACCCGGATTTAAAATACTTTTTGCAAAGATTTCCGGATACATTTTTATTGATGTACCGGCCGGTTCTTTCCTTCAAAAAAGCCGTCTTGGAAATGGAACATCTTTTGATTTCGCCAATGGCAGTGTGGTGTATTGCCTTTGTGGAAAAAGAAAAAGATGCCGTCTTTTTCGGGTCGAACGGCCGTTTCTGGAAGAAGCGGACAGCCAGGAACGAAGAAAAGATTTTAAATCCGGCCATTGCCCTCGCGCGGACGGAAAAAATCGTGCGCAGCATCCTGAAACGGCATGATATCACGTTTCCGGTCGAAAGGGCGCTCATTTGCCGGAACGGGTTTATCCAATGGCCGGATGCGCCGGACGGCCTCCATATTCTTGACAAACGCCCGCATGCCGAATGGTTCCGGCATCAGCGGAATTTGCGCTCGCCGTTTAAATATATGCAGCTGAAGGCGGCGCAAGTGCTGCTTAACGAATGCCTGGCTACAAATACAAGTTCCGGAAACAGCGGGGCTGCCCGTGGCGGGGGCGGGGAATAAAGCGGGTTGTCTCTTGTAAAAATTTGTTCTGCAGCATTGGAAAATTTTTGGCATACAAAAAGCCGCCTTACCGGCATTTCAACACTTTCGGGAAACCCGGGCCCGTGCCAAACCAAAATTGCGCTTGACGAAAAAAGTCAAAAAGCGATAAAATTTACTGAAAGGTGGCTATTGTGAATGATACTTGCCAATAGCTGTCTTTTTTTGTTTTTGTCTCCGTTTGCCGCGTTGAAAAACCGGCAGCTGAGGATTTTTCAACAAACATGAAAAATCCGCGCCAATATTTTGTGTAAAAAGAAATGGCATTTTTTACTTTTTTACAAATCCTGCTTTTCCCGGCTTTATAACAGGGACGCAAAGTTTCGTCCATTTTATATCGCTGTTTTTTCATCGGTGTGAGGTTGACTTACTGAATTTGAAGGTGAACATGTTGGAAGATATATTAGGAAAAGGCTGGGAGATCATGCCGGCAGGGGGGGCGACAGGAGAAGCCTTCTATGCCAAATACCAGGAACAATCCCTCTTTTTAAAACGGAATTCATCGCCGTTTCTGGCCGTGTTATCCGCTGAAGGCATTGTCCCGAAGCTTGTCTGGACGAAAAGGCTTGAAAACGGCGACACCATCACTGCCCAGCAGTGGGTGGAGGGCAGGGAACTAAAGCCTTACGAAATGGAAGAAGAGCGTGTTGCCAGGATGCTGAAAAAAATTCACGACTCAAAACCGCTTTTAACGATGCTGCAAAGGCTCGGGCTGGAATCGATGGAGCCTGAAAACATGCTGCATGATCTCAAATCCGGCGCAAAAGGGGAATGGCCCGATGCACCGGGTGTTTTGGATGCCTTTGAATTTCTGGAACGGGAGCAGCAGAACGTTGCATATGAGGATTATGTCGTCTGCCACGGCGACATCAATCATAACAACTGGCTTTTATCAAACGAAAATGAATTGTTTCTGATCGATTGGGACGGCCCGCTGATCGGCGATCCGGCAATGGACATCGGCATGCTTCTGTACGCCTACATTCCGCCCGAAAATTGGGGAAGGTGGCTGCGCCAATACGGCACGGAAATGACCGCGAGTCTTTCGCTCCGGATGAAATGGCATACCATTTACCAGGCGATCGTGATGATTTGCTGGCATAAAGAAAAAGGCCGGTACGAAGAAATGCAGCACTGGCTTGATTTTTTGCAGAGTGTGCATGGCGGCGTGAAAAAATAAGAGAAGGCTCATCCGCGTTTGCCCGGGACTGCTTTTACAGGGGCTTTAGAGAACGCTGGCTGCGGGCTTATTGCTTTCAAAAAAAGAGTGCCTTGTGTTTCCGGTTTCGAATGAAAAAGAAGAGAAACCGGGTGATGGTTTCTCTTCTTTTTGCCGCTCCTCATTCTTTAAAAATAGGTGTTCAGCTGGTCAACCCATTCCTCAAGCTTGTTTTGGTGGGCTTCAATATGGTCGTCCAAATGCTGTGCATATTTTCCCGCCTGGCTGTAGCTGTAAACATCTGTCAGCGTTTGTTTCATATCATTTGCGACAGCCGGATTGACGAGCAATGATTTGACCAGCCTTTCCAATTGTTCACATTCTGAAACAGATCCGCAGCATTCTGTTTGATGATCGTACAAAATATCCATCAATAAGGTTAACTGGTCGCGATGGCTGAGTGCCAAGTGGAACACATCCTTCACTTGAGATAAGCAGCTGTTGACATGTGCATGAAGGTCTTGCGCCGGTGCCTCCATACATACTCTATTGTTTAACCTGCCTCTTTTTTTATGCAGGCAGGCCTGGCTTTTGCCAAAAAATATAAGTTGGGGTGTTTTTATGAGATTACGGAATAAGCCGTGGGCGGAAGAAAAATTAAAGAAGTACCCGCAATTCGTCGTACCGGACCCGGAAAAATGGCGCGGCCATTGGCAGGCGCTGTTTGGAAACGGCAACCCGCTCCATATTGAAATCGGAACAGGGAAAGGCCGGTTCATTTCCGAAATGGCGGAACAGCATCCCAAAATCAATTTTCTCGGGATCGAAAAACAGCCGAGCGTGATCGTGTCTGCGCTCGATAAGCTGATTGAAAAGAACAGCCCGAATGTAAAACTGTTGAATGCAGACGGTGCACGGTTGCGGGAATTTTTTGCAAAAGGCGATGTCGAACGGATTTATTTGAATTTTTCCGACCCGTGGCCGAAAAAACGCCATGAAAAACGGCGGCTCACATACCGCACTTTTTTGCAGCTGTATGAAGACATTTTGGCGGACGGCGGGGAAATTCATTTAAAAACCGACAACCAGGGCCTGTTCGAATACTCGCTGCAAAGTTTTTCTGAATATGGCCTGCTGTTAAAAAATATCAGTCTTGATTTGCATCGCAGTGATTTTTCCGGCAATGTCATGACGGAATATGAAGAAAAGTTTTCTGCACAAGGGCAGCGCATTTACCGCTGTGAGGCAAAATACCGCAACGCGTCTGGCGCACTGCAAGGATAATGGCAGTGCGGGGCGCTTTTTTTTGTATCGGCACCGGACATGGAAAAACGGGAACGGCATTTTCAATTTTTTGCAACGCGGTACAGACTGGGGAAAACGGGACGGCATTTTCAGTTTTTGCAACGCGGCACAGGCTGGAGAAAATGGGAACGGCATTTTCAATTTTTTGCAATGCGGAACAGGCTGGGGAAAACGCAACAGCATTTTCAGTTTTTTGCATTACGGAACTGGCGGGGAAAAACCACAGGGCAAAGCGGACAGGCAGGATTGCCTTTTTTGCAACGCGACACAGGCAGGAAAATGGGAAATGGTGGCGAATACTATTAATTGAAATCGGTTACAGGAGTGAGAAGAATGGAACATTTAACAGTCGGTGAAATGACGCTTTACTGGCTCGATGGCGGCGTCACGCATCTGGACGGCGGGGCAATGTTCGGCGTTGTCCCGAAACCGCTTTGGTCGCGGAAATATCCATACAATGAAAAAAACCAGATCGAACTTCGGACAGACCCGATATTTTTTCAGCTGAACGGGAAAAACATCCTCATTGAGTCCGGCATTGGGAACGGAAAACTGACAGACAAGCAGAAGCGGAATTACGGCGTCACAGAGGAGTCGCAGATTGACCGCGCATTAAGCGCATTCGGGCTGGCACGTGAGAATATCGACATTGTCCTGATGACGCACTTGCATTTTGACCATGCATGCGGCCTGACCATGCCGGATGATACAAAGGGATATGTCCCTTCATTTCCAAATGCGGCCATCTATGTATCTGAAACGGAATGGGACGAAATGCGCCACCCGAATATCCGTTCAAAAAGCACGTATTGGAAGGAAAACTGGGAAGCGATCCAGCATCAGGTACAAACGTTTAAAGAAGAAGTTACTATTGAAGGCAAAGTCCGGATGGTACATACAGGCGGGCACAGTGACGGGCATGCGATTGTCATGGCGGAGTCCGGCGGCGAAAAATGGATCCATATGGCAGATCTTTTGCCGACGCATGCGCACCGCAACCCGCTTTGGGTGATGGCTTATGATGATTACCCTATGACCTCCATTTTTCAAAAACAGAAATGGATTGAAGAGGCGATCCGAGACAATGCCTGGTTTGTATTTTACCACGACGCTGTCTACCGGGCGTTGAAGTGGGATACGGACGGGAATATGGCAGAAAAAGTGGAGCGTGAAAAAACGCCCGTATAAAGCAGCAAAAAACGGTGAACAAAAGGTCCGCCGTTTTTTACTGCCGCGTATGGAAAACGATCTATGCACATATTTTTTTGCATGGCCATAACCCCCTGCGGCTTCCTGCTAAACCGACCCGGTAACGAGAACGCGCCGTTTTAAATTTCACATCGAAATGCATCTTGTCCTGTTAAATGAACAACCATCCAGCAAAGGGCCGGCTTAAAAATGTGAGGAAGCGCGGGATTTACATGGAGTGCGTCTACGTTAAGGAAGCACGGAAAAAAGATGGCCTTTCTTCACCTAGAGCCTGTCTACATTAAGAAAGCAAGCAAAAACAAGGCGCTTTCTTAATCTAGAGCCTGTCTACGTTAAGGAAACGCGAAAAAAAGACGGCCTTCCTTCACATAGGGCACGTCTACGTTAAGGAAGCACGCAAAAATGAGGTTCTTTCTTAACCTAGAGTGCGCTACGTTAAGAAAGCGCGAAAAAAAGACGGCCTTTCTTTACATAGAGCCCGTCTACGTTAAGGAAGCACGGAAAAGAGAGGTTCTTTCTTAACCTAGAGCCCGTCTAC
Source organism: Weizmannia sp. FSL W8-0676 (assembly GCF_038593015.1). NCBI lineage: Bacteria > Bacillati > Bacillota > Bacilli > Caryophanales > Bacillaceae > Heyndrickxia > Weizmannia sp. FSL W8-0676. Next base: position 2,162,695 of record NZ_CP151954.1, on the reverse strand, counting down.
GTTAAGGAAGCACGGAAAATTGAAGGTCTTCCTTCACCTAGAGGGCGTCTACGTTAAGAAAGTGCGGAAAAAAGAAGGTCTTCCTTAACATAGGGCGCGTCTACGTGAAGGAAGCACGCAAAAATGAGGTTCTTCCTTCACCTAGAGGGCGTCTACGTGAAGGAAGCGCGCAAAAACGAAAGCCTTTTTTCACCTAGAGCCTGTCTACGTTAAGGAAGCGCGAAAAATTGAGGATCTTCCTTCACATAGGTCGCGTCTGCTTTCCAATAAAATATTCCGAACGGTGCCGTTTAAAAATAGCAATAGCTTATCCCGCATAGAGCCGGCAAGAAAAGCCAGCCCTAAGCCGGGATCTCCGAAACAGGGCCGGTTACATTCAGCAAAATCCTGTAGAGCTGGCAAGAAAAGCCAGCCTTAAAGGATTCTGCTTTTCCAGCCATCCGGCACAAGCCGGTTTAAAACGGATCTGCTTTTCTGTTAAATCGGATAGACATCGAGGACGGTACCGGTTTTGGCGTCGGCAATAAACTCGTACTGCTTCTTCTCTCCGTCTTTTGTAAGCGAAACCCCGCCCTTATAGACCCTCGTTTTAAACGGGTACTTTTCATAATCTTCCTCTGTCATTTGAATCCAGGAACCGTCAATCGGACCGTTTTCTTTAAACGCTTTCTTAACTTTTGCAAGAACGGTTTCGGCGGATACGCTAACGGTACGGTGCAATGTTTCATTGACGGCATACCCGGCGGCTGCACCCACAGCGATACCGGCGATAAAAGTTTTCCAATTCATCTTTCTCCTATCCTTTCCTCTGCAATTAATCAGAATAAATCGGTGCTCCCCCTCATTATATACTTTCAAGGCGGTAACCGAAAATGAATTCACTTACAAAAGTACAAAATGAAGTGAAAATCTGGCAAGAAAACCACCCATTATGTAAAATAAACCTTGTACATACGCTATGATAAAAAAATACAGAAACGAGGAGTAAAAAGCATGGAACAAGAAACGCTCGATTTATTTAAAACGCTGACTGAACTGCCAGGCGCACCGGGTAATGAGTCGGCCGTCCGCCAGTTTATGAAGCAGGAGTTGCAAAAATATTCGGATGAAATCATACAAGATCATCTCGGCAGCGTCTTTGGCGTAAGACGTGATCAGGAAGACGGGCCAACCGTGATGGTGGCAGGACATATGGATGAAGTTGGATTTATGGTTACATCCATCACTGAAAATGGCATGATCCGCTTTCAAACACTAGGGGGCTGGTGGAGCCAGGTGCTGCTGGCCCAACGCGTACAAATTTATACGGATAACGGTCCTGTCATCGGTGTTGTTGGTTCAATTCCGCCACATTTATTGGATGAAAATCAGAAATCCAAACCAATGGACATTAAAAATATGCTGATTGATATCGGCGCTGATGACCGTGAAGATGCTGAAAAAATCGGGATTCGCCCGGGCCAGCCCATCTTGCCGGTTTGCCCGTTCACCCCAATGACCAATCAAAAGAAAATTCTTGCTAAAGCTTGGGATAACCGCTACGGATGCGGCCTCTCCATCGAATTGTTAAAAGAACTGCAGGGTGTAAAACTTCCGAACACGCTTTATTCGGGCGCTACAGTTATGGAGGAAGTCGGGACGCGCGGTGCACAGACAGCAGCCAATATGATTAAGCCGGATATTTTCTTTGCCCTGGATGCTAGTCCCGCCAATGATGCGTCTGGCGATAAAGAACAATTCGGGCAGCTTGGAAAAGGCGCATTGCTGCGGATTTACGACCGGACGATGGTGACACATAAAGGCATGCGCGAGTTTGTTCTCGACACAGCCGAGAGCAATGATATCCGCTACCAGTATTTCGTAGCTCCGAATGGCGGGACAGATGCCGGCCGCGTTCATACTACTAATGAAGGGATTCCGAGTGCCGTGATTGGGGTTTGCGCCCGCTATATCCATACGCATGCCGCAATCCTTCATGTCGATGACTATGCAGCAGCCAAGGCCTTGATCGTGAAATTGGTACAGGCCTGTGACCGTTCAACCGTTGATGCGATCCGCAGCAAATAATAAAGAAATATCCGATTTTCCTGCTGCAAAAATGCCTGAAATAAAGAGGTGAAAGAATTTGATGATTGCAATTGGTTCGACCAATCCGGCAAAAGTGTCGGCTGTCCGGAAAGCCTTTGAAGTGCTTGACGGGCAGAAAATGGAATTTGTGGCTGCAGGTGTGCCATCCGGCGTAAAAGAACAGCCTTTTTCCGACGAAGAAACGCTGCAAGGGGCCATTAACCGCTCGAGGGCGGTCCTGGCAGCAAAAAATGCGGATATTGGTATTGGTCTTGAAGGTGGCGTGGTGGAAACCCCGCATGGCTTGTTTCTCTGCAACTGGGGTGCACTTGCCGTGGAAGGAGAAGAACCCTTCATCGCCGGCGGAGCAAGGATTCCGCTTCCGGAAGAAATCGCGGTTCGTTTGCGGGCAGGCGAAGAACTCGGACCTGTAATGGAAAACTATGCAAAAAAAGAAAACGTCCGCAAAAAAGAAGGCGCAATCGGTGTCTTCACCAATGAACTCGTCACACGCGGCGACATGTTCACGCATATTACAAAGATGCTTTTGGGACAGTTTCTGTATCAGAAAAGAGTTGAAAAATAAGTAAAACATTCAACAGGCCCGAAAATCCAGCAACTTATCTTTTATCCCCATTCTCCAAAGCAAAGAAAAAGCTGCTTTAAAAATTCGAAATCGGAGTTTTAAGGTGGCTCTTTTCTGCAAAAAATACATTTTCACGGTTTCTTCTGTTGGCCTCTGTTAAATTTCCAAAATAGCACCGTTTAATGTTCCAAATATTCAGTTTAGTATTTCTTCTTTCTTCGTATAAGTAACAACAGGCAAGGTGATTGGCAAATGGACTAGTTAAACCTTCCTGTTCCGTATTTGGATGAAACACTGGACATGTGTAAATATACTGTTCCTTTTTCTTTATCACGGATAGAATAAATTTATAATAAAGGAAAAAGAAAATAAAGCTTTAAAGAAAATGTGTTTTTTATCAAAAGGGGACATAACTTATGGTAAAAACTATAGAGAAGGGGAGAAAAAACATGAGTGCGTTAAATTGGAAACCCAAACGGCGCGTAAAAATATCGAAACAGCGTCAAATCACCATCCCCAAAGATTTTTACGACGCTTTAAATTTTTCTGATGAAGCGTTTGTCGAATATAACGGAAAAGAAATTGTGATCCGTCCAGCCGGCGATGAAGTGGTGGATTTTTCGGAGGATATTTTGCAGGATTTAATAGCAAAAGGATTGAGTGGGGAAGAGCTGCTTGAACAATTCAGAGTCATGAAAAGTGAAATTCCTCATGCTTTGGAACGGATGAAGCAGGAAGCAATGGAACGTCCGTCAGTCGAAGGGAGTTTAAGCGACTACTTAGATGCAACAGGGGAAGACGAAGCAGATGAGTAGCCTACTGCCATTCCGGTTATCAAAAGTCGTAGAAAAAAATCTCAAAAAGATCAGGAAGACAGATCGGGTTTTATTCGAGAAAATTGAAATTGTCATTGATACGATCAGAGAAGATCCGAGCGTCGGAGATCCAAAACTGGGGGACTTGGAAGGCTACTTTTGTGTAAATATTCGTCATCTAAGGATTGAATACAGGATTTGTTATACAGTGGAAGAAGACGAAAACGGTGAGTTAGTGGTCATTATTATGATCGGATCGCGTGAAAATTTCTATCGCGATTTAAAAAGGTACTTGGATTTTTAAAGAAAATCCTGTTGTGATGGAATCGCGGACGCCGATCTATAAAACAGGAATGATCGGATTGTTATCCGTTTTGTATCAGGATGCTTCCGGATTTGCACCAGGTAATCCGAAAACTTTCCTTATAGACGCTACCTCTATTGAATTTTTTTAATAGGGGTCATTTGGAATTTGGCTTGCTAGCGATTCATAAATTTCGTTTCGAATAAATTCTTCAACTCGATTGTTTTATTGGAGGAGCCTGTCACCAAGGGATACGTAGTCCTGCGGTGGCAAGGCTTTTTTTGATTTCAGGAAAAATAAAAACGGGGTGGCTTGATGGTAAATGCGGAAAAACATGATCTTCTCCTCCTGTGGCCTTGTAAAAAACTTGAATCCTGCTACGGAATGTAACAAATTTGTCACAAATTGATGGTATAATATGTTGAAAAACGGGAATAGAGTATAAGCTTCAATGGCTTTATCACTTGCCTTAAAAAGAGTGGATATATCCGGCAAATGGAAAAACAGGGGGAAGAAAGCATGGGCTTTAAGAAAAAACAATATGCAGGGTTCGGCGTGATCCTCGCTTTTATGCTTGTTACGGCTGTGGTCATGCTCGTTTCCATGAATCATATGAAAAAAAACATGTCTGAAATCGTGCAGGACCGCTATGTGAAAGTAAAAATGGCAACGGAGATCCAGCTGCTGTTTTCGCAGTCCGACCGGGAACTTTTGGCCATTATCAATGATGAAAAAGCAAGCGGCACGGAAACCGCTATTCAAAATATTACGGATAACCGTGCAAAAATCGAATCAAGGCTGAACCAGCTAGACAATATATTAAACCATAGCCAGGCAAAGAATATTTTGGCAAAGCTCCAAAATGAATTTGCTTCCTATACGGAAACGGAAGAAACGATTATCAATGATGCACGGCACAATAAAACGGTGCCGTCCGGGGTGATTTCCGACTATCAAACGAAGCGGAGCCATTTAACGGCATACATTACCGATTTTAAAAATTTCCAGGAAAACTTGATGTCTAAAGCAATGAAAAATGCCAGCCAGCTGGAAAAAACTTTGCTGCAGATGATTGTCGTTTCTTCCGGGCTGATGATTGCCGTTATGCTGTTGATTGCTTATTGGATTGTATCGGGAACGGCGAAAAGCTTAAACAACATCTCCAAAGTAATGACGCACATCAATTACGATGACCTTACGTCACTGCCGCGGGTGGATGTGAAGACAGAGGATGAAATCGGGGAAATCGGCGCGGCTTTTAACCGGATGGCCGCATCGCTTGAACAGGCAAGCCAGAAAGAAAAAAATTATATTGAGCAAATATCGGAAAGAAACTGGATGCAGACGACGCTTGCCGAAATGGCGACGATGTACCAGAATATCACCCATATCAATACGCTGGCGGAACGGTTTATTCAAAAAGCCGTACCTGTTATGGCAGCCTCGATGGGTGCCTTTTACTTGAAAAGAGGAGAAAAAACAAAAGCCGAGTTTGTCAAAATTGCCGCTTATGCGGAAGACCGCGGGAATCCGGGCCGCGAAACATTTTCATACGGGGAAGGGCTGGCCGGCCAGTGCGCGTTGGAAAAAAAGAGCCGGATCATTACCGATGTTCCCGAAAACTATTCGCTGATTTCGACCGGTTTGGGTGAAGCGAAACCGCATAGCATTCTGATTGCGCCTGTCATTTATGAAGAAGAAGTGCTGGCGGTTTTGGAACTGGCAAGCCTGGAAGAGTTCACGCCGGCGCGGCTTGAGCTCATCAAGCAAATCAACCATACACTCGGGATTGCAATCAACAGTGTCCTGAGCAGAATGGAGGTCGAGCGGCTCCTGAAAGAATCGCAAATGATGACGGAGGAGCTGCAGGCCCAATCGGAGGAATTGCAATCACAATCGGAAGAGCTGCAGGCCCAATCGGAGGAATTGCAGTCGCAGTCTGAAGAATTGCGCATGATCAATGAACAGCTTGAGGAACGGACGAAAGAAGCGGAAAAAAGAGCGCATGAACTGGAAAAAACAAAGCAGCAGCTGGAAGAAAAAGCAGAGCAGCTTATCCAGAGCTCGCAGTATAAATCTGAATTTCTTGCGAATATGTCGCATGAACTGCGGACGCCGCTCAACAGCATTCTCCTTCTTTCCGAAATGCTGGCGGATGAATCGGAAGAGGGCAATCTGACCGAAGAACAAAGAGAATTCGCCCGTGTGATCCATTCATCCGGCAGTGACTTGCTCAATTTAATTAACGATATACTTGACTTGTCCAAAGTAGAAGCCGGCAAGATGGAAATTGTCATTGAAGAGACGAACACCCGTGAATTGCCAGTGTATGTCGGCAACCAGTTTGCTTATTTGGCAGAGCAAAAAGGACTTGAACTGAAGATTGATGTCGATGATAATGTGCCGAATTTGATTTATACCGACCAACGGCGTTTCCAACAGATCGTGAAAAACCTGCTTTCAAATGCCGTCAAATTTACGGAAAATGGTTCGGTGACGTTCCGGATGCGCAAAGTGAGCGCAGAAACAGCCGGAAAATACGTGAAAACGGAAGGCGCCGATTTTTGGCTGGAAGTGGCTGTGCAAGACACGGGGATCGGGATTCCGGAAAAGAAACAGGATCTCATTTTCGAAGCTTTCCAGCAAGGGGACGGTGCGACCGGCCGCAAATACGGCGGTACGGGACTCGGTTTGTCCATTTGCCGCGAGTTTGCCCGCTTGCTCGGCGGCACGATCCGTCTCGACAGCACCGTCGGAAAAGGGAGCACATTCATTTTGTATATTCCAAGCCTGCCGAACGGGATGACCGCCACGGAAGAAGTGCCCGCGCCGGAAAGCGAAGCAGCGCCGGCATTGCTGCATGAAGAAGATCAGCAGCCGGGCGAAGAAGCATCAGCCGATCAGGCGTTCCGGAATAAAACGGTGCTGATTTGTGATGATGACAACCGGAACATTTATGCACTGAAAAAGGCGCTGTCGAAAGAAGGCATGAAAGTGCTTGTGTCGCAAAACGGCTTCGAATGCCTGGATATGCTGGACCTTCACAAAGAGGTCGACATCGTCCTCATGGATATTATGATGCCGGGCATGGACGGTTACGAAACGATGCAAAGAATCCGGGAGAACGATGCATTTGCGGATTTGCCCATTATCGCTCTGACGGCAAAAGCGATGAAAGGCGACCGGCAAAAATGTCTGGATGCCGGCGCAACAGATTATATCAGCAAGCCGCTGAAGATGGACCAGCTGCTATCTGTCATGCGGGTATGGCTGCCGCAAGAGTAATTGGCAGGCTGAGGGAAGGAAGCCCGTGAAAAAGCATGCTGTAAGTAGGGGATAAAGGGATTCCTCACGAGGATTGTTCTATGTAAAGGGAGGCCGCAATTTAGCGTGGTTTCTTCCCGCAGGAATGCTTTTTTAGTGAAGGAAGCCCGAAAAATTTCGTTGCTTTCTTAGCCGCCTGTCCGGAATGGATGCTTCCTTCTACAATTCAATAAGCCCAAACTTTAGGATGATGGAGTGCAAAAAGCGTGAAAAAAAACCAACTAACAGATGATGACATCAGGAAGCTTGAAATGGATATGCTGCTATTTGCCATTTACCGGATATCAGGCTATGATTTCCGCCAGTATGCCCGTTCTTCCATTGAAAGGCGGGTTACGCACCGGATGCGGCTCGAAAATCTCCCGAGCATCAGTGCGCTGATCGAAAGGGTGATCCATGAACCCGAATTCCTTGAAGTGTTGCTAAACGATTTGTCCATTCAAGTGACAGAAATGTTCCGGGATCCGGACTTTTTTGCCGCCTTCCGTGAAAAAGTCGTCCCGGAATTAAGGCAGTACCCGGAAATCCGGATCTGGCATGCAGGCTGCTCCTCTGGTGAAGAAGCCTACTCGATGGCCATTCTTTTGGACGAAGAGGGGCTGCGCGAAAAAACGAGAATTTATGCAACCGACATGAATGAACGGGTGCTGCGCCAGGCGGAAAGCGGCGCCTTTTCGCTTCATAAAATGCAGATATATACAAAAAATTATTTCCAGGCAGGTGGGAAACGGGAATTTTCCTATTATTATACGGCGGATGCCCAGCATGCCTATTTCAACAAGAGCCTTGCGGACAATATCGTCTTTGCCCAGCACAATCTTGTCACGGACGGTTCGTTTAATGAGTTCCATGCCATTATTTGCCGGAACGTGATGATCTATTTTGACCAAAACCTTCAAAAAAAAGTTTTGCGATTATTTGATGAAAGCTTAACGAACCGGGGGTTTCTCGGGCTCGGCCATAAAGAAACCGTGCTGACGATTGATACGGAAGGAAAGTATGAGGTTTTTGACAGAGATGAAAAAATTTACCGAAAAAAAGCATAATCCATTTGCAAAAAACGGCGGGGCAATATGACCCCGCCGTTTTTCATTGCAATGGATCCGGCAAATAGCCGGATCCATTGCAAGTGATATAAGCGCGCGGAAAGCTGCATCGCACAGAAAAAGCCTGATTTTCCGTTTTTAAGCAAAACAGTGCGTGCTGAATGGAACCGGTCGTTTTTTTACGGCATCTGCGCAAGGAGCCTGAACGGGCACAACACATCCGGCCAATGGGACCAGCACTCAATTTGCCTGAACGAGCACAACACACATATCATCCGGCTGTTGTTCTTGCTGTTCTTTGGCAAGGATAGCATCCAAGGGGGAAGCGGCCTTTTCCGGAGGCCAGGCGGACGAGGCGAGCTGTTGCAGGATGTTCAGGCCGTCGCGGCTGTCCGAATCGAGTGCTTCCATTACGCCGTCTGTAAATAAAAGGAGCTGCAGGCTTTCATGGTAACGGAGCACCTGCTTTTCCACTTCCAATTGCGGGAAGAAGCCGACAGCACATCCGCCTTCCGAAAGCGGCACGACTTCCTTTTCATCCACGAGGGCGAAAGCGGGCGGATGGCCGGCATTCACATATTCGATCGTTTTGCCGGCACAGTCGAGCACAAGGTAGATCGCAGTAAAATAATGCTGCATACCGCCGCCTTTATTCAGGTAAAGCATCAGTTCGTTTAATTTCTGCATCACCGTTTCGGTGTCTGCCTTGCTTTGCATTAAATCCCTTAATTTGGAAGAAATAAACATGCAGACGAGCGAGGCCGAAATGCCGTGCCCCATCACATCGAGTAGCATGAGGCTGTATCGGTGGTCATCTATTTTATACCAGTAATAAAGATCACCGGCCAATTGATGTGCCGGTTTGTAAGAAGATGTAATGGAAAGGCAGTTTTCTTTGATCGGTTTGCTCAAAAGCGTGCGCTGAACCTGCATTGCAAGATCGAGCTCGTCTTTTAAATGTTTCTCCTGTTCCGTATGCCAGTCTTTCTCCTCTTTCAGGCGCAGTGCCACTTTAAGGCGGGCGATCAGCTCGACTTTGTTGATCGGCTTTGTAATATAATCGATCCCCCCGGCGTTTAACGCTTCCGCCAGTTTCCGGGCATCATCAAGCGCGGTCAGGAAAATGACGGGAATATCACGGAAACGCGGCGACTGCTGCAGCATCCGGCACGCTTCAATCCCGTCAATTTCGGGCATCATAATATCCATCAGAATGCAGTCGGCAGGTGGTTTTGGAGCATGTTCCTCACCCAGATGCAAATAAGCGAATAATGCTTTAGCCGAAGTGAAAGATACATATTGATCATATCCGGCATTTTTTAAAATTTTTTCTATGACAAATAAATTTACTTTATGGTCATCTACAATTAAAATGGTCATGAAGTCTACCCCTTATGTAAAAAATCCATTTCCCACAAACTGATCAACTTTCATTATACCGGGAAAGCCGGGTGATGAAAAATGAAACAGCTCTGCCGTTACGGTATAATAAAAAGCAGAAACAGAAACTGGAGGGTTAACCATGCAGGAATTGCAATCAATGGAAGATTTTAAAAACTTGAAAGAAAACGGGGCGCACATTTTTTTGTTCTCAGCGGACTGGTGCCCGGACTGCCGCTTTTTAGACCCGTTTATGCCGGAAATTGAAGAAGCATACAGCGATTATACTTTTGTCCATGTTGACCGCGACAAATTTTTGGATTTATGCGCGGATCTCGATGTATATGGCATCCCGAGTTTTGTCGCATTCCGGGACGGCAAAGAAATCGGCCGTTTCGTCAGCAAAGACCGGAAAACAAAAGAAGAAGTCGAAAAATTCATCGAAAGCCTTGCCTGAATCATCGATGCCCATGCCGCATGGAACGTGGCATCACCCGAATGCACGCGCATATTTTCAGGAAAGACAAAAAGCAGGCCGGATTTCCCCCTCTTTGCGGATGGGGGATTTTTCCGTAGCCGGCGATAAAGGAGGTGCCAGCCGGAAAATGGATACGAAACAATTAAGGCGGGAACTGGAAAAAAGGCTGGAGAAAAAAGGCCGCATTTTTTCCTATGACCGTGAAAAAGATATACTCCGGGTCGAAAATGAAGACACGCATCAGGGACTCAATATTTCCCTGCCGGAGATTGCCGCCAAATGGGTCTCCCAAAAAGAAGAAGCGATTGAAGAAGTTGTCTATTATGCGGAAGAAGCGCTCGGCGTGATGGGGAAAAACCATTCACTGCATGGCCGGGAAAAAAGTATTTTTCCTGTGATCCGGTCTACTTCTTTTCCGGCAGAAGCCCCGGGAGGCATCCCTTTTTTAACGGATGCGCACACGGCGGAGACGCGCATTTATTACGCGCTCGACCTCGGGAATACGTACAGGCTGATCGATTTTCAAATGCTGGAGCGGGAAGGATGGAGCCCGGAACATGTCCGGGAAACGGCGCGGTTTAATTTGCGGTCGCTTTCCACAAAATTGAAAAAAGACACTGTCGCCGGGAATGATTTTTATTTTTTAAATACGAATGACGGCTATGATGCGAGCCGGATTTTAAATGAAAAGTTTTTGCAGGAAATGTCTGTAAAAACGGAAGGGGAGATGGTCCTCGCCGTTCCCCATCAGGATGTTTTCATTATAGGTGACATCCGCAATGAAACAGGTTATGATATAATCGCGCAAATGGCGATGAATTTTTTTGCAAACGGCCATGTGCCGATTACAGCCCTCTCATTTTTATATCAGGACGGCGAACTGGAGCCGGTCTTTATTTTGGGCAAAAACCGGAAATCTTGAAAGGAGTACGTTTATGAATGTTTTTTACAACCGCGAAGGCATCGGCGATACATTGATTGTCATGATCAAAGAGGCGGAGCATGCCGCTTATGAAAAGAGGGGCACTGTCGCCCGCATTTATGATGAAAAGACAAAAGAAACAGTCGGGTTCAATATTTTCGAAGCATCCCGGTACGGGGGGTTTGAAGGAAGCGGCCCCGTGAAACTGACGGAAGCTTTGCTCGACAAGCTGAACGGAATTCTCGCCGAAAATGGGTTCAATGAAAAACTTGACGCCGATCTTTCCCCGAAATTCGTTGTCGGGTATGTAAAAGAAAAGGAAAAGCACCCGGATTCCGACCATTTAAGCATTTGCCAGGTTGACACCGGCACTGAGACATTGCAAATTGTCTGCGGCGCGCCGAATGTGGAAGCCGGGCAAAAAGTAGTGGTTGCAAAAACAGGCGCTGTGATGCCGAACGGGATGATCATTAAAGATGCTGTCCTGCGCGGTGTGGCTTCAAGCGGCATGATCTGCTCGGCGCGTGAACTCGGGCTCCCGAATGCGCCGCAGAAAAAGGGCATCTTAGTGCTCGACGGGCAGTACGAAGTCGGAAGCGAATTTCCGCTGCCAAAATAAAGCCGGGATGGCAAAAAAGGGCGCATCACGCGTGATGCAGCCCTTTTTTACTTATCTTGATCCATTCGGAAAGACACGCTGGATGGTATCGTTAAACTGGTTAAAAAATCCTGAAATCGGGCGGCCGTTCCGGATGTCGTTGACGTAATCACTCATCTGGTCAAAGAAATCCGGGTTTTCGGAAATGTACACATTATTGATTGATGGATCGGTTTGCTTGACAACTTTTGAAATTTTGTTTTTCAGTTTTTTGTCAAGTTTGTCGTTGTTTTGGTTCCTTTCCAGCAAGACAGCCACATAAGCATTGTCATTCGTGGCGATGACGTGCGCTTGTGCCACCTCTTTTAAATCCTCAATGCTGCGCGCAATACGGTTGGCCACACGGACATTGTTGTTGTTATTATTGTTGTTGCCGTTGCCATTATTGTTCGTCAAATTGGCGTTGTTGATCCCCTGTGTACCCCGTGTATTATTCGTCAAATCAGCGCCGTTATTGCCGTTTGTTCTTCCTGTATTGTAACGGACATTATTGTAACGCACATCATGATTGTCGGCTGTGTCGTTATATCGTACAGGCCGTGCATTGTTGCGGGTGCCGTTATTGTCGCCGGTGCCGTTATTGTTTCCGCATCCCATTAACAGCCCGGATGCAAGCCCGATGCCGAGCAATGCTTTTGCGATCTTCAATCCATTCCCTCCTTCAAAAAGATAGTATCACTCATAATGTGCCTAACCCCGATTTTTTTATGCTGGCGTGCCTGTGTTAAAAAATCCCTCGAAAAACATGTGTTTCCTTTGTATAATGGAAGGTGAGAGGAATTTTTGAAAGGCTCTTCGGACGCATGAGCATAGGAAAGAGTGATGAATTTGAGCTGGATTAAAAAAATGGCAAAATACTTCAAAGATGAAAACGTGCACGAAGAGGCCCGGGATCCGGCCGGGCTTTACCAGGCACGCCCAGAGAATATAGATACCCGTGTGGCTTATCATTATCCGAAAAAACAGTTTCGTTTTCCTGTGATTCCGGATCAGGAAGGGGAACGCCGGAAGACGACTGAAAAACCGGAAAAGCAGCAGCCGCGGGCAAAAAAACATCGTCCGGATCCACGGCCAGAACGGGGAGAAAAGGTGCAAAAAGGCCATCCTTTCCGGCCGACGGACATTCCTTCCCCGGTCTTTGGATTCAAACGGCCGGCAAATGATTTGCCTTCGCAAGAAGAAACAACAGTGTTGGAATACGAGCTGGAAGATCATTATAAAAAGGATATCCATCTATTCGATATTGCAAAACTGCAGCAATCGCTTGATTTTGCAGAAAATCCGGGCACGGACGGCGAAGGGAACCCGGCAGAACCGGAACACGGCATCCAAATGGCGGATCAATGGTTCGAAGAGGAACAAACTGATTTACCGGCAGATCAAGCCGGGCGCACAACAGCGGATCAGGCGGAAAAGGGCGAATCTGTCCAAACGGAAACAGGGCACGGCGAAGATTCGCCAGGTGCGGCAGATGAAGCCGCAGGAACGCCGGAATCCGAAACGGCATACAGGCTAGAAGTATCCGGCACAATTCCGTCTAATGAATCGAAACAGCCGAAAGTGAAAACGTCGGAATCCGGCCCGGCAAGTGCGCTGCCAAAAGAGGATGCGGCGGCCATTTCTTCTGAAGAATCCGGTGCAAACCCGGCAGATGAAGCAGAAAAAGAAACAATGGCATCCTATCCGGCAAGTGAACCGGCAAAAGGGAAAGCGGAAGAGACCCCGGCGTCCGCTTTGGAGAATATGGAGCCAGAACAATATAGCATAGGAACGCCGGAATCTGGAGCAGCAGACGGATTGGAGAAAACTGGCATAAGCCTGGCGGATGAACCGGAAACAGGGAAAGCCAGCCTGGCAAGTGATCCTGGAAAAGTGGAACCCGAAGCCGATCCGGCAAACAGACCGGAAACAGGGAAAGCCGCGGCTGTTTCTCCGAAGGCAAGCATGGCGGACCTTGCAAATGAACCGGAAAAAGTCTCTTCGATATATGCTTTGGAAAAAGCCGAAAAAAATGCAGGAAATGAACCGGAACAGCGGCATACGGAAACGGCGGGCATTTCTCCGTCATCCGGCGAAGCAACAAAAACGGAAGGACGCCCGAGAAAGCATCTGCCGTTTAACGTGCTGATGCTGAAACAGGATCGCCGGAAGATCACAGAAAAAAAAGAGGCCCCGGTTCCCCGGCCGGAACAGGAAAACCCGGCCGAAAACAGTCGTGAAAAACCGTTTTCTTTCCCGCCGCTCTCGTTGCTGGAGCCGCCGGTAAAGCAGACCCGGGATGAGGGGTGGATCCAAGAACAAAGCTATACGCTGGATGAGGCACTTGAAAATTTCAATGTCCGCGCGAAAGTGGTAAATGCAAGCCAGGGGCCTTCCGTTACCCGGTTTGAAGTCCAGCCTGAACCAGGCGTAAAAGTCAATAAAATCACCAATCTGAACGACGACTTAAAATTAAGCCTCGCTGCGAAAGATATCAGGATCGAAGCGCCGATTCCGGGCAAGCATACGGTCGGCATTGAAATCCCGAACTTGAAAAGCCGCCCTGTCCGTTTGCGTGAGATTATCGGCGATCCCGTATTTCAAAACAGCAAATCCCCGTTGACGGTTGCGATGGGCCTGGATATTTCCGGAAAACCGGTTGTAACCGACCTGCAAAAAATGCCGCACGGGCTGATTGCAGGCGCCACCGGATCGGGAAAAAGCGTCTGTATCAATTCGGTGCTTGTTTCGCTTCTGTATAAAGCGGCGCCGCAGGATTTGAAACTGCTCCTGATCGACCCGAAAATGGTGGAGCTTGCGCCATATAATCAGATTCCGCATCTCGTCAGCCAGGTCATTACAGATGTCAAAATGGCAACAGCGGCATTAAAGTGGGCGGTTGAAGAAATGGAAAGGCGTTATGAATTGTTTGCCCATGAAAGTGTACGCGATATTCACCGTTATAATGAAATGGCCGCCCGTACCCGCAGGTTTTCCGAAAAGCTGCCGTATATTGTCATTGTCATCGATGAGCTCGCTGATTTAATGATGACCTCGCCGGGGGATGTGGAAGATGCCATCTGCCGGATTGCGCAAAAAGCGCGCGCCTGCGGGATTCACCTGATTCTGGCGACACAGCGGCCAAGCGTGGACGTCATTACCGGCTTAATCAAGGCCAATATCCCGACGCGCATTGCTTTTTCCGTCTCTTCACAGGTCGATTCGCGCACCATTATCGATATGAGCGGGGCGGAAAAGCTGCTTGGAAAAGGGGACATGCTGTTTTTGGAAAACGGTACTTCCAAACCGGTCCGGCTGCAGGGCACTTTTGTGAGCGACCGTGAAATCGACGATGTTGTGTCATATGTAAGGGAAGCTGCAACGCCTGAATATTTGTTCCAGCCTGAAGAATTGCTGAGACAAACGGAACCGGGCGAAGAAGAAGACGAGCTTTTTCCCGACGCCTGCGAATTTGTCATTCACCAGGGCGGGGCGTCCACGTCACTTTTGCAGCGCAATTTCCGGATCGGCTATAACCGGGCTGCCCGCCTGATTGATATGATGGAGCAGCAGGGGATTATTTCCGGGGCGAAAGGAAGCAAGCCGCGGGATGTTTTAATCACGAAAAGCGAATTGATGCAAATGCAGGAAGCAGAAAGCAGAGAGTGATGGTTTTTCCTTATAGCCGGCAGCTGTTTTGGCAAGGATAGTGGAAAAAGGGCATGAAGAATGCGGATGTGAGCTGCCCTTTCCGGCTTCCGGCGGGCTGCGGGCAAAATTCCGCTTTTTCATGTTCACGGCTGCCTGGAAATGATATAATGATGGAGTATGATTTTTTTATGATGGGCATGAAGGCGGCCGTATAAAGCCTGTACAGCTGCTGTGGAAACATGCCTTATCGCACATGGCGGGTTTTTATCATATACTGCATACATATAGACATTGTTGGAGGTTCTATTATGACTGTATACCATTTCGTAGGGATTAAAGGATCGGGCATGAGCGCACTGGCACAGATCCTGCATGACATCGGATACGAAGTGCAGGGGTCTGACGTGGAAAAGCGCTTTTTTACCCAGCAGGCATTAGAAGATGCCGGCATTAAGATCCTGCCTTTCAACCGGGAAAACATCCACCCCGGCCTGACGGTGATTGCCGGCAATGCTTTTCCCGATACGCACGAAGAAATTGATGAAGCGATGAAACGCGGCATTCCTGTGATCCGTTACCATAAATTTCTCGGTGAGTTTCTGAAAAATTTTACGAGCGTTGCTGTAACAGGCGCGCACGGCAAAACATCGACTACCGGGCTGCTTGCCCATGTCATGCATGAGATCAAGCCCACTTCCTATTTGATCGGGGACGGAACGGGAAAAGGGGTTCCGGGAGCGGAATATTTTGTATTTGAGGCATGTGAATACCGGCGCCACTTTCTTTCCTACCATCCGGATTATGCGATTATGACCAATATTGACTTCGACCATCCGGATTACTATGCGAACATTGACGATGTCTTTTCCGCTTTTCAAGAAATGGCGCTGCAAGTCAAAAAAGGCATCATCGCTTACGGGGATGACGAGCAGCTGCAAAAAATTCAGGCAAAAGTGCCGGTTGTTTTTTATGGCTTTGAAGAAGGCAACGATTTTCAGGCAAGAAATATTGTGACGGAGCCGCAAGGAACGAAATTCGATGTGGTGGTCCGCAATAGTTTTTACGGAACGTTCGAAATTCCCTCCTTCGGGAACCACAATGTGCTGAATGCGCTCGGGGTCATCGCCCTCTGCCAATACGAAGGCATCGAAAAAGAAGCGGTTGAAACGCATTTAAAAACATTTCACGGGGTCAAACGCCGCTTTACGGAAAAAGAAATCGGCACGCAAATCATCATTGATGACTATGCCCACCACCCGACCGAGATTAAGGCAACCATTGATGCCGCGCGGAAAAAATATCCGGAAAGAGAGCTTGTCGCCGTATTCCAGCCGCATACTTTCAGCCGCACGCAGGCATTTCTTACAGAGTTTGCGGAAAGTTTAAACCTTGCAGACCGGGTTTTTCTGTGCGATATTTTTGGCTCGGCGCGTGAACATCACGGAAAGCTTTCTATTTACGATCTGCAGGAAAAAGTCGGCGGATCGCAAATTATCAAGGAAGAGGACATGTCCCCGCTTCTTGGCATTGAAAACAGTGTCATCCTCTTTATGGGTGCCGGGGATATCCAAAAGTACCAAAAGGCATACGAAACATTGCTGCAAAAGCATGTAAGCCGGTAAGGCAGAGGCATTGTCCGAAAAACAGGCGGGCAATGCCTCTTTTTGTTATGAGATTTGTCAAGCAGAAAATGTTTCCATTTTTGTTGGCATAAGGCGGCCGTTATGCGAAAATAAGGGTGGTACCCGCAAAGATTTCAACCCCCAATTGTTTAAGGAAGGCGATTTGGGGTAATTTTATTGTACATGGAGGTGGTAACGAAAGATGAAAATCATCCTGTATTTGAGCGTGGCGCTAATTGCTGTTGCATTCCTCATTCTGGTCATCGCCCTGACGAGGACATTGAAATCATTAAGCAAAACATTGGACAACTTGTCGGATACGGTAAAGGGCCTTGAAGGGCAGATGCACGGCATTACAGAGGAATCTACAAAATTACTGGAAAAAACGAATGTGCTGGTTGAAGACATCGAGCATAAATCGGAAAGGCTGAACAGTGTCGTCTATGCCGTGGAAGATATCGGTGTTTCCGCCCAGCAACTGAGCCAGACGCTACGTAAAGTCACAACATCGATTGCTTCGGCCGTCAGCAAAAGGCAGGACAAAATTGCACAGGCCGTGCAATGGGGCGCTGCGCTGAAGGAAATAAAAGATAGATGGTCGGGCAAAAAAGGTGCAGGCACGAATGAAACCCATCCTGTCCATGCCCAAAACCCTGTCCCGAAACACCTTCTTGAAGAACCGGCCCGCAATGATGAAAGGCTGCTCCAACGGGTAAGAAATTCATAAACTGAAGGAGGAATTTACATGTCTGAAGAACAAATGTCTACGAAAGATTTTTTGACTGGTGCAATTGTCGGCGGTGTTGTCGGTGCTGCGGTAGCGCTTATGCTGGCGCCGAAATCAGGGAAAGAACTTCGGGAAGACTTAAGCGGCCAGGTGGAAACCATCAAAGGAAAAACAGACGGCTGGCGTGAATTTGCGACCGAAAAAGGCACCCAGCTGGCTTCGCAGGCTGCTGAAAAAACAAAACAAGTACGCGATTTTGCCGTGCAGAAAGGCAGCCAGCTGAAAGACAGCGCCGTCCAGACCGCGCAGCAGGCAAAAGATAAAGCCGAAACGGATATGGGAGATGTGAACCAGCAAAGTTCAAATTCAGGCAGTTCCTCATCGGCCGGCGAGTAACGGCGCAAAAAAAAGCGGCATGTCTGCCGCTTTTTTTTTGCGCTTTTCAGGCGGCAAAACAGAACAAGACGAATGATACGGGCTAAGAGCCTGCCCCTTTTTGTGCGCTTTTTTTCAGGCCGAGCGGGAACCTTTTTCCGAAAAAAACATATAAAACAATAACAGGACGGTTGTTGCTTTAGTACATAAAAGCGTTTATCCAGTAAAGAATTTTTCCGTGACTTTTTAAAATGAATCGATTATAATAAGTGCAATCACTTGTAAACTTTTATGGCAACAGGCACCGGCAACAAAATGAGATAAGGATATTGGCAGAGAGGATGAGAGGTACGTGGGGAACAGAGAGCTTGAACAATTGCGGAAAGAAGTTGAAGAAGTAAACTTAAAGCTGCTGGAGTTGATCAACAAGCGGGGTGAGCTCGTCCAGGAAATCGGGAAACTGAAAGAAGCCCAGGGCGTAAGCCGCTATGACCCGATCCGGGAACGCGAAATGCTGAATGCCATTAAAGAACATCACGATGGCCCGTTTGAAACGTCTACCATTGAACATTTATTTAAAGAGATTTTTAAAGCGGCCCTTGAACTGCAGGAAGATGACCACCGGAAAGCATTGCTTGTTTCGCGGAAGAAACAGCCGGAAAATACAATTGTTGACATTAAAGGCGAAAAAGTGGGCGACGGCAACCCGCATTTTGTATTCGGCCCGTGTTCGGTTGAATCGTACGACCAGGTTGCGGCTGTTGCGGCATCCGTAAAAGCGAAGGGGCTGAAACTGCTTCGCGGCGGCGCCTACAAACCGCGCACCTCTCCGTATGATTTTCAGGGGCTTGGGCTTGAAGGCCTGAAAATTTTAAAGCAGATTGCCGATGAATATGATCTCGCTGTGATCAGTGAAATCGTGACACCTGCTGATCTCGAAAAAGCGGCCGATTACCTCGATGTAATCCAAATCGGCGCGCGCAATATGCAGAATTTCGAGCTGTTGAAAGCGGCAGGTTCCATCCAGAAGCCAATTCTCTTAAAACGCGGGCTCGCGGCAACGATTGAAGAATTTATCAATGCCGCTGAATACATTATGTCAAGAGGAAACGGACAGATTATTCTTTGCGAACGGGGCATCCGGACGTACGAACGGGCGACCCGCAATACGCTCGATATCACGGCGGTTCCGATTTTAAAACAGGAAACGCATTTGCCGGTATTTGTGGATGTGACCCATTCGACAGGGAGAAGGGATTTGCTCCTTCCGGCTGCCAAAGCGGCGCTTGCGATCGGCGCGGACGGTGTGATGGCGGAAGTGCACCCGGATCCGGCAGTCGCGCTTTCGGACGCCGCACAGCAAATGGATTTGAAACAGTTCGATGCGTTTTATCAGGAAATCCAATCCGCCTTGCCGGCGAAAATATAAGGATCAGCATCCAGCCTTCTGCCTTGCAGAAGGTTTTTCTTTGTGGCGCTTTTTCAGTTGGCTACATTCTGTTATAAAACGTTGAATCCGGATGGTTGGCTAAATTCGTTTGTGAAGAATGTGGCAATTTTGTGTCAAACCTTGCAGGAAGTTTTTGCCTGGCTTATCATATATGGTATAATGAGAAGTCTAATGAACCGATAAAAATGTCGAACGCGATCGTGTTTGGGCATTTTTTTGTACGATACACCAGAGGAAAAAGCCTTACATTTCTTTGTTTAAGACAGGCTGATTGGTGAAAACTATGAACAGGACTTGTATATTGGAGAGTGATTGAAAGATGAATATTACGATTTATGATGTTGCCCGTGAAGCCAACGTTTCCATGGCAACGGTCTCGCGGGTCGTTAACGGAAACCCGAATGTGAAACCGACAACAAGGAAGAAAGTGCTCGAAGTGATCGACCGGCTCGGCTACCGCCCGAATGCGGTTGCGCGCGGACTCGCCAGCAAAAAGACGACAACCGTGGGCGTCATTATCCCGGATGTGTCGAATATGCTGTATGCGGAACTTGCCCGCGGGATTGAAGATATCGCGACGATGTACAAATACAATATTATTTTAAGCAATTCCGACCAAAATAAGGAAAAGGAACTGCGCCTTTTGAACACGATGCTCGGTAAACAGGTGGACGGCATTGTGTTTATGAGCGGGAATATTACGGAAGAGCATATTGAGGAATTTGAAAAATCTTCAGTCCCGATCGTACTCGCCGGGTCGATTGAACCTACGGGGAAAATTCCGTCCGTTAATATCGATTATAAAAAAGCGACCATTGAAGTGATCAGCGAATTTGCCAAAAAAGGCCATAAGGAGATTGCATTGGTAATCGGGCCGCTGCATGATGCGGTCAACCGCGAATTGCGCCTGGAAGGATACAAAGAAGCGCTCCGTAACGCAGGCATCGAATTCAATGAGGATTATGTGCTGGAAGGGGACTATACATATGAATCCGGCATAGAAGCATGGCAACGGCTTCAGGAATTGGACAAGACCCCTACGGCCGTGTTTGTCGGAAACGATGAAATGGCACTCGGCGTCATCCACGGCGCCCTTGATGCCGGCGTCAACATTCCGGAACAGCTGGAAGTCGTTTCTTCCGATAATACGCGTCTCGCTGAAATGGTGCGCCCGCAGCTGACTTCCGTTGTCCAGCCGTTGTATGATATCGGTGCTGTTTCCATGCGGCTTTTGACGAAATACATGAACAAAGAAACCGTAACGGAAAACCAGGTCATCCTGCCGCACCGCGTGGAGTACCGGAATTCGACAAAATAAAAAAGCAGCATGGGCGTAAAACGCTGCGCACCATTGAAACGAATAAAATTAAGGCCGGTGCTGCCAGAATGGTCTGGCAGGGCCGGCTTTTTATTTTGTTTGTTTAATGAATTGCAGCAACCGGTTCAGCACAAGCCGGTTTTTTTCTTCAATTTCCGGTTTGCGCGGGATCGGGCGGTATAAACCTTCCGGGTCGTCCCATCTTTCAGGCAGGGGGTAGGGGGAGATTTTTTGCCATTTTTCGAGCCATGCAGCAGGGATCTCTCCGCCTCCGCCTGCCTTTTCCGCCATTTCCAGCCAAATGAGTGACCAGGCCCGCGGCACGACCCGCCAAATGTCATAGCCGCCCCCGCCGGTTGCAATCCACCGGCCTTCGCAATATTCGTGCGCAATTTTGTGGGCCAGTTTCGGAATTTCGCGGTAAATGTTCATCGTCGCGGACAAATGGGTGAGCGGGTCATAATAATGGGCATCCGCCCCGTTTTGCGTGACCAGTACATCCGGCTTGAAATATGCGGCGATTTCTTCCAATGCTTTTGAATAACATTCCAGCCATGATCCGTCTTCTGTAAACGCATCCAAAGGAATATTGAAAGAATAGCCATATCCTTTTCCCGTTCCCCATTCGTTGACATTACCGGTGCCGGGGAAAAGGTAACGGCCTGTTTCATGGATGGAAAACGTACAAACATTTTCATCATCGTAAAAAGCCCACTGCACGCCGTCGCCGTGGTGGGCATCCGTGTCCACATAAAGAACGCGCGCGCCGTATTGTTTGCGCAAATATTTGATTGCAATCGCCGTATCGTTATAGATGCAAAATCCGGAAGCTTTGCCGCGGAATCCGTGATGCAGCCCACCGCCAAGGTGCAAAGCATGCCGCGCCCTCCCCGACATCACTTCTTCGGCTGCCTGCAATGTGCCGCCGGCGATTAAAGCGCTTGCTTCGTGCATATTCGGAAAAACAGGGGTGTCTTCTGTCCCGAGCCCGTAATTTTCAGCTTTGACCGGATCAAGTTTTCCATGGCCGGCCAGTTTTACGGCTTCCACATAAGACGGGTCATGGATAAGCAACAGTTCTTCATCAGCAGCTTTCCGCGGTTTGACGATATCCTCCCCGCTTAAAGCCCCGATCGTTTCTAGCAGCTCTTTTACCAATTGGAGCCGCATCTGATTAAACGGGTGGTCATCGCGGAAACGGTAAGCCAGCAAATCGGCGGAATAGACGAAAACAGCATCTTTCATCGCGGCATCCCCGGCATATTCGGCCAGAGTACTTCATAGCCGGCCTCCTTCAAATGCGTAATGAGGGACACCGGATTCATCGTGCTGACCCGGAACACGAGCACACGGTTTTCCTCATTTTTACGGTCGGGGTAAATCAGCACACTTAAAATATTCAGATGATGTTCGTATATGATTTCGGTAATATCGCGCAGGATGCCGGTCCGGTTGCGGGCGCGGATTTCAATCTGCGAACTCGGATGCCCTGCGCCGGTCAGATCGACAAAAGTCTGAAGCAGATCGGTCCCTGTCACAATCCCGGCCAGCTGCCCGTTTTCAAGAATCGGCAGGCAGCCGATCCGGTTGTCATTCATGAGCGCGGCAATGTCTTCGATAAAGTCGAGCGGATGCCCTGTCAAAAGGTCCGTTTTCATAATTTTTTCAAGCGGCAGCGAAAGTTTTTCCAGCTGCTCGCCTGGGAAAAACGGATTGGGCGCCACTTCCTTGATGTCACGTTCAGTGACGACCCCGCACAGTTTGCCGTTTTGGTCGAGTAGCGGGATATGGCGGATCTGCTCCTTCTGCATCAATTTTAGCGCATCTTGTACGGTATGCCGGGGTGACAGCGTCTTGACGTCTTTTTGCATGATTTCTTCCACAATCATCTTTACCCATCCCCTTTTTGCCGAAGTTTTAGTACATATACCGGTTTTTAAAGCGGATCCGGTCAAATTTTTCAATCGATTCCTGATCGACTCTTTTTCCGATCCGCACCATTAGGCAGTTTGCCGGATGTGAACAAATTTCGGGATCATCCGTTGCGAACCATTTCAAGCCACCTGCTGCCATCATTTTTTCCATCATCTTCCGGTATTCCCACACGTTCAGGCCGGTCCCTTTCATATCCCAGTGCCAGTAATATTCGGTTGTAATAATAATGTAATCTTCCATCGCGTCGTCCATCATGGAGACTTTCAGCAAATGCTTGCCGACAGCGCATCCCCGGTATTTCGGAATGACTTCGATCGCGCCAAGTTCGAGAAGATTATCCATATGACCCTCTGACCAGCGTTCGAGCGGGTCCGGGAAAAGAAACGTGACATAGCCGACGACTGTATTGCCGCTGCGTGCCAGAATGATCCTTCCCTCCGGCAGGTCGGCAATTTCAATCAGGGCAGCATGCTGTTTCGGCGCGGGGCGGAAAGCTTTTAAGTCTTCATGGAATGCCATTTCCGCAAGCCTTTTCCCGGGAACCGGCCCTTCAATCACAAGCGGCCCTGCTTTTGTAGGCAATTCGATAGCATAATATGTTTTCTTATGTTCCATTTTTCCACCATCCCTTGAACAAATCAAAGAAAAAACAGTATGATGAATGACCGTTCATTTCACAATTTCATCATCTCATGTTTACAGAACAAAAACAATATGGAAAAAGGGAAATTCCAGAATTGTTCACAATGGTGGCATTTGCGGAAAGAAGTTTTAAATTGTGAATAAAACAGTTTTCATATATAATAAATGTGTGAATCTAAACAAAGGGGGACCTTACATGAAACTGGAAGCGTTACCAACCGTACAAGGGGATTTCAATCTGAAAAACTATGAAGAAACCCGCAAAACGTTCAGCTGGAAAGACGCCGAGAAAAATTTTTCATGGTATGAAACAGGGCGTGTCAACCTGGCGTATGAAGCCATTGACAAACATGCGGAAAGCTCCCGCAAAAATAAAGTAGCGCTCATGTACTTAAGTGATTCACGCAACGAGAAATATACTTACTATGAAATGAAAAGGCTGACAAACAAGGCGGCAAATGTTTTAAAAGAAAAAGCGGGCGTCCAAAAAGGTGACCGTGTTTTCATCTTTATGCCGCGCTCTCCGGAACTGTATTTTGCCATGCTTGGCGCCATCAAGCTCGGCGCCATTGTCGGCCCGCTGTTTGAAGCGTTTATGGAAGGGGCTGTAAAAGACCGCCTTGAAGACAGTGAAGCGAAAGTGCTTGTGACAACCCCTGACCTTGTCGGGCGTGTCCCGGCCGGCCAGCTTCCGGCATTGGAAACCATCTTTGTTGTCGGGGAAAATGTCAAAGAAGAAGGAAAGTACAAAGACTACCTGAAATATTTTAACGAAGCTTCCGATAAACTGGAAATCGAATGGGTTGACCGGGAAGACGGGCTGATCCTCCACTATACGTCCGGTTCAACCGGAAAGCCAAAAGGCGTCCTCCATGTCCATAATGCCATGATCCAGCATTACCAGACGGGAAAATGGGTGCTTGATTTAAAAGAAGATGATATTTACTGGTGCACGGCAGACCCGGGATGGGTAACGGGAACTTCTTACGGCATGTTTGCGCCATGGTTAAACGGCGCAACAAACGTCGTTGTCGGCGGCCGCTTCAGCCCGGCAGCGTGGTACAGAACGATTGAACGGTTCGGCGTCACCGTTTGGTACAGCGCCCCGACTTCGTTCCGGATGCTGATGGGGGCCGGCAATGAAATCATTAACCAATATGACCTCTCGACATTGCGCCATATTTTAAGTGTCGGTGAACCGCTGAATCCGGAAGTGATCCGCTGGGGCAATGAAGTATTCGGGCTCCGCATCCATGATACATGGTGGATGACGGAAACCGGCGCACAGCTGATCTGCAACTATCCTTGCATGGATATCAAACCGGGATCGATGGGGAAACCGCTCCCTGGCATTGAAGCGGCCATTGTTGATGACCAGGGAAATCCGCTTCCGCCGAACCGGATGGGCAATCTCGCCATTAAAAAAGGCTGGCCTTCCATGATGCGTGCCATCTGGAACAACCCGCAAAAATATGAATCTTACTTTTTCCCGAACGGCTGGTACGTTTCCGGTGACTCGGCTTATATGGACGAGGACGGCTATTTCTGGTTCCAGGGCCGCGTGGACGATGTCATCATGACGTCCGGCGAGCGGGTCGGGCCGTTTGAAGTGGAAAGCAAACTGATCGAACATCCGGCCGTTGCGGAAGCCGGCGTCATCGGCAAGCCGGATCCGGTCCGCGGCGAAATTATTAAAGCCTTTATCGCTTTAAGGGATGGATACGAACCGTCAGATGAGATGAAGGAAGAAATCCGCCAATTTGTGAAAAAAGGGTTGGCCGCCCATGCCGCGCCACGGGAAATCGAGTTTTGCGAAAAACTGCCGAAAACCCGGAGCGGGAAAATCATGCGCCGCGTTCTGAAAGCCTGGGAACTGGATCTGCCGGCCGGGGACCTTTCGACAATGGAAGATTGAGTACGAAACCGGACAGCCTTAATGCTGCCCGGTTTTTTCGTCTAAAGGTTTCATTGATACAGAACAGTGGAAAAATCCCCGGGTAAGTGAAAAAATTGAGAAAGAAAAAATATTCCGTTATCATAAAAACATATCCTTTTATAAAAGTGTAAGGTTGGTGTTCAATATGAAAAGGTTCGGTATGACGTTGCTTTGCCTTTTCCTGCTTGCGGGCTGTTCCGCACAAGGGAGTGCATCCGGCTCAGCCAAGAAGCAATCGAAACAAACAGAAATCAATGTGGCGGCAGCTTCAGATTTGACAAAATCTTTCCGGCAAATCAGCAAACAGTTTGAAAAACAGACCGGCATCAAGGTGAAACTTGTTTTTGCCGCATCCGGCGAGCTAGAGCAGCAAATTGAAAACGGCGCGCCGTATGATGTGTTTGCGGCGGCGAACGCGGATTACGTCAACCAGCTGGCGGATAAAAACATGCTCGTTCCTGGCACAAAAACCGTCTACGCATACGGGAAAATCGGGATTGCCGCCAAACAGGGCAGCCATCTTTCCATCCGCAGCCTTAAAGATTTAACCCGCCCTGAGGTGAAAAAAATTGCCATTGCCAACCCGGAAACAGCGCCATACGGATTGGCGGCAAAACAAGCGCTTCAAAAAGCGGGGATTTGGGATGAAGTGAAATCAAAATTGGTTTACGCCAAAAATATTTCAGATACCCTCACATACGTAAAATCGGGAAATACAGAAGCCGGCATCGTTTCTCTTTCTCTTGCGCAAGGTGAAAAGCTGGCTATTGCCAGCATTTCAAGCAGCCTGTACAATCCGCTGAAACAGACGGCAGCGGTTGTGAAAAGCTCGAAAAATCAGGAAATTGCGAAGAAATTTGTACATTATTTAGCCGGCAGGGAAGCGCAAAATACGATGAAAAAATACGGCTATGCAGTGTCTGCGGGGCAGTAGCAAGTGGGGCAGGTCGATTTATTTCCCATCTATCTGTCATTTAAAGTGGCATTGCTTTCAACTGTTTTTTCCCTTATCCCCGGACTGTTGGCAGCCTATCTTTTAAGCCGGTCGGAGGGAAAAGCGACGGATGTGGCAGACGCTTTGCTGACGCTTCCGATTGTGCTGCCGCCGACCGTGCTCGGCTATTATCTGCTCGTGATCCTCGGAAGGCAAAGTGTGTTCGGCCGGTTTCTTGAACAACAATTCGGAGTGACGATTGTATTTACGCAAACAGGAGCGGTCATTGCGGCAATGTGCGTATCCCTTCCATTTTTCATCCAGTCGGCGCGCACGGCTTTTGCCAGTATTGATGAATCGCTCCTTCATGCCGCACGCCTTTTGGGGCGGACGGAATGGAATATCTTTTTTTCTGTCATGATCCCTTTATCATGGCGGGGGCTCACAAGCGGCGTCATGCTTGCATTTGCACGCGCCCTCGGCGACTTCGGGGCAACGTTAATGGTGGCCGGCAGCATTCCGGGAAAAACGGAAACGATGTCCATTGCCATTTACAATTGCCTGATGAACGGGGATGAACGGACGGCAGGGCTCCTCGTTGCGATCATGACGTTTTTATCGCTGGCTGTCTTATACGGCATGAAGCGGATGGAAAAAAAGATGGGAAGGGGTGGCAGCAGGCATGCTCCGCATAAACATAAAAAAAACATTTCCGGAATTTGAGCTGGATGCCGCATTTGAAGCAGGCCCCGGCGTCACCGGCATTTTAGGGCCGTCCGGAAGCGGCAAAAGCCTGACGCTGGAGTGCATTGCGGGGATCGACAAGCCCGATGAAGGAAAGATTGAACTAAACGGCCGGATATTATTTGATAAGGAAAAGCATATGGATATCAAGACGCGGCACCGCCATACGGGCTATATGTTCCAACATTACGCCCTTTTTCCGCATTTAACGGTAAAACAAAATCTTGCATTTGGTTTAAAGGGGCGGCCAAAAAAGGAAATAGAAGAGAAGACGGCTGCTTTTCTAAAAAAAATCAAAATGGAAGGTTTTGAAAACCGCTACCCTGCTGAACTGTCCGGCGGGCAAAAGCAGCGTGTGGCGCTTGCAAGGACGCTCATCACGGAGCCCTCCTGCCTGCTTTTGGATGAACCTTTTTCCGCATTGGACCCGGACACGAAGGAACTTGTGATGGAAGAATTTTTATCGTTTCTTCACGATCATTTTCACGGGGCCGTTTTACTGGTTACCCACAATATGGCAGAAGCCGATCTGCTTTGCGACAATGTCATTTTGTACAGAAACGGGAAAGTATTGCAGGCGGGCCCGAAAAACGAAGTGCTGAAACACGCCGCCCGGCAAGATGCCCGGAAGTGCGGAACCAGAACATGAAAGCCGGGGACCAAAGAAAAAGGCGTGCCGTCCGGTAAAATGCCCGGATTCCTCTCAAAGAAGCGGCATGCTTCAGGCAAACATGGCAACCGTGGACAAAGAAAGCGGTGTGCGCCCGGCAAGATGCCCGGAACCGTGGAAGCAGAACCGGGGACCGAAGAAAGCGGTGGGCCGCCCGGCAGGATGCCCGGGTTCCCGCGGCATGACAAACCGTGGCCAGTGCGTGCGCCTTACGACGGGCATGGGAACTTTGGCGGTTAAGAATGGCAGCCGGGCGCCTGCAAACATTTGGCAAATGCATTTTTAACAGAGAAACAGAATTTAAAACGGAGATGATGGAGAACATGCTGACCGATAAGCTGAACCGGCCGCTTTTGGATTTGCGGATTTCGGTAACGGACCGCTGCAATTTCCGTTGCACGTACTGCATGCCTGCCGATAACGGCCAGAAATATTGTTTTATGAACCGGTCCGAACTCATGACATTTGAAGAAATCACGCGCCTTGCGAGACTTTTTGTATCCCTTGGCGTCCGGAAAATCCGGCTGACGGGCGGGGAGCCTTTGCTGCGGAAAGACATCGATCAGCTTGTGGCCATGCTCCATCAAATCAGCGGCCTTGAAGATTTATCGGTGACAACGAACGGCTTTCTGTTGAAACGATATGCCGCACCGTTAAAAAAGGCCGGCCTTTCGCGCATCAATGTCAGCCTGGATGCCCTCGATCCGGAAATCTTTCCGGCCATCAACGGCGTCGGGGCAAAACCGGCAAGAATTTTGGAAGGGATGGAGGAAGCCATCCGCCAGGGCATCAAAGTTAAAGTGAATATGGTGGTCAAAAAAGGGATGAACGATTCGCAAATTGTACCGATGGCCGCCTATTTCAAGGAAAAAGGGATTTCCCTCCGTTTTATCGAATTTATGGATGTCGGCTCCCTGAACGAATGGAAGCTGGATGAAGTCGTGACCAGCAAAGAAATTCTCAACATGATTTCAAAAGAAATGCCGCTTGAACCGTTGAAAGAAAATTATTACGGGGAAGTTGCCAAACGGTACCGTTACAAAGGGACGGATACAGAAGTCGGGTTCATTTCATCCGTATCCCAGCCTTTTTGCGGCGACTGCACGCGCTTGCGGCTGTCGGCAGACGGGAAAATATACACCTGCCTGTTTGCCGCACAAGGCACGGACCTGCTTGGCGCCATAAGGGAAGGGGCAAGCGATGAAGTGCTGGCTGCCCGCATTGCAGGCATATGGCAGAACCGGGCGGACCGCTACTCACAAGAACGGGGAAAAAACCCGACTTTTAGAGGAAAACGGATCGAAATGTCGTATATTGGAGGGTAAAGGATTGAGCACGAAAGAACATAAACAACAGGCCGATCTTCCGGTGCTGTGCAAAGTGATCACCGTTTCCGATACCCGGACGGAAGAAACAGACAAAAGCGGCAGGCTGATGATAGATTTGTTAAAACAGGAAGGGATGGAAGCTGCGGAATACAGCATCGTTAAAGATGAAGCGGACGAAATCAGGCAGGCGGTTTTACAGACGAAAGAAACCACCAATGCCATTTTGCTGAACGGCGGCACCGGCTTTACGAAAAGGGATGTTACAGTGGAATCGGTCCGGCCGCTCCTCGATAAAGAAATGCCCGGTTTTGGCGAGCTGTTCCGCTATTTAAGTTATGAAGAAATCGGAAGCGCCTCGATGCTCAGCAAAGCGCTTGCCGGCACAATCGGGAAAAAAGCCGTATTTTCAATGCCGGGCTCCAGCAACGCCGTGTCCCTTGCCATGAAAAAACTCATTTTGCCGGAATTAAAGCATATTGTCTGGGAGCTCAGCCGGCAATGAATACAGCCGGAATTGTTCTGGCAGGCGGGAAGTCGAGCCGGTTCGGCGGCGAAAAATCGCTTGCGAAAATCGGCGGCATAGAGATGGTCGCACGTAGCGTGGATGCGCTCGCCGGAACTGGGGCGATCATTGTGGTAGCGCGGCCCGGGCTTGCGGAAAAAATCCCGCGCAACCGGCCGATTGAGGTGATTTTCGATCTTCCCCGCTACCGCGGAAAAGGCCCGCTCGCCGGCATTTATTCGGCGATGCTCGCAGTGGACGCCCAGTGGTACGCTGTGTTGCCGTGCGATACGCCGTGGATCGGAAAAAGAATGGTTGCCCGGCTGCTTCAAGAACGCGATCCGGCATATGACGCCATCGTGGCCCGGGCAGAGGGGAGAATCCAGCCGCTCGTTGCCGTTTTTCACAACAGGGTGAAAGAAAAAGTAAGGGAGCAGCTTGAAACAGGCCGCCTCAGCATGCGGGCGCTTTTTGAACGCTGCCGCCTGAAATTTATCGATTTTGCGCAGGAAAAGGCGTTTGCCAATATCAATACAAAAGAAGATTATATTTTACAACAAAAAGAAGCCGGTGATGTTGATGAGAAAACCAATCAAAGTGGCGGAGGCCATCCGCAAAGTGATGGCCCATCCGCTTGCAGGCGAAAAGGAGCTTGTGCCGATTCAGAGCAGTTTTAACCGGGTGCTTTCCGATGATTTGGCTGCAACCCATGACGTGCCGTGGTTTAAACGGTCGCCGTATGACGGGTATGCGATTTTTTCCGGATCCACACTTGAAGCGGGCGCGGACCACCCCGTTCTCCTTGAAGTTGTCGCCACAATCGGGGCAGGTTTTACATGGGATGAAGGGATAAAGCCGAATCAGGCCGTGAAAATCATGACCGGCGCCGCCATCCCGGACGGGGCGGATGCCGTGATCATGGTGGAGCTCACAAAAGAAGTGGTGCAGAACGGGAAAACATTTGTGCAGATTAAACGGAAAGTCCGGCCCGGTGAGAACATTGTCGGCATTGGCGAAGATATGAAAAAAGGCGAAGTGCTTGTCCCGAAAGGCACGCTCGTTAATCCGGGCGTAATGGCGGCGCTTGCAACTTTCGGATATACAGAAGTGCCGGTCACAAAAAAACCGAAAGCCGCCGTTATTGCAACGGGGACGGAGCTGCTCGAAGCCGGCGAGCCGCTCGAAAAAGGGAAAATCCGCAACAGCAATGCCTATATGCTCTGGGGGCAAATCATCCGCGCCGGGGGCGAACCGGTTTTTTACCGGCTTGTGAAGGATATATGAAGCGGTTAGGCAGGCGGTTAAGGAAGCGGATATCGTCATGACAACGGGCGGCGTTTCGGTCGGCGATTTTGACTATATTCCGAAAGTCTACGAAAAGCTGGGGGCAACGCTTTTATTCAATAAAGTGGCGATGCGCCCGGGGAGCGTGACATCGGCGGCCGAATTGGACGGGAAAATCCTTTTCGGCCTCTCCGGCAATCCGTCCGCCTGCTACGTCGGTTTTGAACTGTTCGTCCGCCCGTACTTAAAAACGATGCTTGGCGAACGAAATGTTTATTTGAAAAAAACGCAGGCTGTACTTGGGGAGGATTTCCCGAAGCCAAACCCGTTCACCCGTTTTGTCCGCGCCAAACTTTCTTATCAGGAAGGCCTGCTGCACGCGCTTCCGGTAAGAAGGGACAAATCGAATATTGTTTCCTCTTTAATAGAAGCGGATGCGTTGATTGTGCTGCCGGGCGGGTCCCGCGGTTTTACAAAAGGGACCATGGTGGATGTGCTGATGCTGGAAGACGGGGAAGGGGCGCCTCTTTGGGATGAAAATATTACAGATCGCAGGCCGCAAAGACAGCGGTAAAACCGCCCTTGCCGAACTTTGGACACGGGCTTTGGCGGATAACGGATACCGGGTCGGAACACTGAAACACCACGGCCATGGCGGGAAGCCGTTGCTCGCTCCCGGCAAAGATTCCACGCGGCACTTTGAAGCGGGTGCCCGGGCAGCCGGGGTGGAAGGGGACGGCTTGTTTGTCCTCGCCGTTCGTGCCGATCAAGGGCTCTCACTGGAGCAGCTAATCGGCTGGTACGAGGCATTGCCGCTTGATTTGCTGCTGATAGAAGGCTACAAATACGCGCCTTATCCGAAAGTGGTCTGCCTGCGTGATGAACAAGACAGGGATTTGCTCAGCCTGCCGAATGTGCGGGCCGCCTTCAGCCTGAATCCGGCATTATCCGGCTGCATGAAACTCTCTGACCGGAAAAGCTGCGTCGAATGGGTTGAAGCGTTTTTAAAGGGGTGAAAAGATGTTTGAAATTGTAAAAGAACCGGTGGATGTTTCCAAACTGATCCAGGCTGTTGCCGACCGGAATGCAGGCGCCATTGTCACTTTTATCGGCACTGTCCGGGAAATGACAAAAGGAAAGAAAACATTGTATCTGGAATATGAAGCATACGAACCGATGGCCCGGAAAAAGCTGGAACAAATCGGTACGGAAATCCGGCAGCAGTTCCCGGAAGCCAAAACGGCGATCGTGCACCGGACCGGGCGCCTCGGCATCTCCGACATTGCGGTTGCCATTGCGGTTTCCGCCCCGCACCGGGATGAGGCTTACCGGGCAAACCGGTACGCGATTGAAAGAATCAAAGAAATGGTGCCGATCTGGAAAAAAGAACATTGGGAAAACGGCGAAATGTGGGTCGGCAACCAAAAGGAAACGGTTTTCTATGAATCAGGGGCACCGGAGGCGTTTGAACGATGATTAAAGTATTGTTATTTGCCCATTTAAAAGAACAGGCCGGCCGTTCTGAAATGGACATCAACTGCGAAAAAATGACGGTCGCCGAACTGCGCCAGGCGCTTGCGGAAAAAGGGATTTTGCAGCAGGATGCAGTTATGGTGGCCGTGAACGAAGAATTTGCCCGCGATGAGGAAATGGTCCATAGCGGCGATACCGTTGCCCTCATCCCGCCGGTCAGCGGAGGTTGAAAGATGGGAAACTTGACGCATATGAACGAACAGGGCCGCGCCAAAATGGTCGATGTAACGGCAAAACCGGAAACCGCCAGGACGGCGCGCGCAAAAAGCAGTGTGATCGTGTCAAAGGAAGTCTATGAACAGATTACAAACTTTAAAATCAAAAAAGGGGACGTGCTTGCCGTCGCACAGGTAGCCGGCATTATGGGCGCAAAAAAAACGGCGGATGTCATTCCGATGTGCCACCCCTTGCCTTTAACAGGCGTTGACATTTCGTTCAGCTGGCACGAACGGGAAGACGGGTACAGCCTTGATATCGAAGCGATGGCCAAAACGAAAGGGCAAACGGGCGTGGAAATGGAAGCTTTGACAGCGGCGTCCGTATGCGCGCTGGCCGTTTATGATATGTGCAAGGCACTGGACAAAGGCATGGTCATCGGGCCGACCTATCTGATCGAAAAAACAGGCGGAAAAAGCGGGCATTATATCAGGCAGGAGGAATGAGCATGGAACGGTATTCCCGGCAAATGCTGTTTGCCCCGATCGCTGAAAACGGGCAGCAAAACATTTCAAAAGGCCATGTGCTGATCATTGGCGCCGGCGCGCTCGGCTCCGCTGTTGCGGAAAGCTTGGCGCGGGCGGGCGCCGGAAAAATCACGATT
The DNA here is from genome assembly GCF_038593015.1 of Weizmannia sp. FSL W8-0676. Taxonomy (NCBI): domain Bacteria; kingdom Bacillati; phylum Bacillota; class Bacilli; order Caryophanales; family Bacillaceae; genus Heyndrickxia; species Weizmannia sp. FSL W8-0676. The sequence continues at coordinate 2,129,665 of NZ_CP151954.1, read as the reverse complement.
GTGGATCGTGACTATGTCGATGAATCGAATTTGCAGCGGCAAAATTTGTATTGTGAGGAAGATGCGCGCACCCATTTGCCAAAAGCCATCGCCGCAAAAAAACGGCTTGAAGCCATCAACAGCACCATCCGGATCGAGGCGCATGTGATCGATGCATTTGACTCGAAATTTCTTTCTGTTTTGGAAGAAGGCGTTGATGTGATCATTGACGGGACCGATAATTTTGAGACGCGCTTTTATGTGAATGACCTGGCGCAAAAATACCGGATTCCGTGGATTTACGGCTCCTGCGTTGGCAGCTGCGGTGTTTCGTTTCCCATTATTCCCGACGAAACGCCTTGCCTCCGCTGCCTGATTGGCCATCTCCCCGCTTACCACGCGACGTGCGATACAGCGGGCATTATCGCGCCGGCTGTGCAAATGACCGCGGCTTATGAGACAACAGAGGCTTTAAAGCTGCTTTCCGGGGAAAAGCCGCGACCATCTGTTGCCGTGTTTGATATTTGGCAGGGCGAACACCATTTTATCAAAGCAGGAAAAATGAAAAATAAGGACTGCCCGTCATGCGGAGGGCATCCGGTCTATCCGGCCCTTCAATCCCAATCATCCGCCGATGTATTGTGCGGGCGGGATACAGTCCAAATCCGCCATCCGGGCACGTTCGAGCTTGAAAACATGGCGCGGGAGATGAAAGCGGGCGGTGCTGCCGTGCAATATAACGGCTACTTAATGATCACTGCGCTTGAAGGCCACCGGACGGTTTTATTTCCGGACGGGAGGATGCTCATTCACGGGACGAAAGATAAGAGAGAGGCCCGTTCGCTTTATCAAAAATATTTTCAATGAAAAAGGAAGCACGCATTTCCGTGCTTCCTTTTTGAATGGCGTTAAATATTTGCCAATGTTTCATGATCCACGTCTTCTTTTTTCGGCACCGGTTCCTGGAGCGCTTTTCCCATGCCTTTCAAAAAGGAAATGGCGAAACCGACTGCCCGGTTGACGTCCGGGTCGCTCAACGATTTCAGCAGCCCGAACAATGTCACTTTTTCCTCCGAGCCAATGAATTGCTTGCCTTCATCAAAGCCTGATGATACACCGTTCATCAAGTGGATAATAAGGTCGTGGTCGGCTTTCATAAAGACGCCGGCCGTGCCGAGCAGCATGTTGATCAGGTTGACGACCTGTTCCCGGGACAATTGCTCGAGGACGATTTTTAAAATATCGTTTTTTGCGAGAATCATTGCATTTGCGGCTTCCAGTGCACCGGTATCATTGAAATCATCGATCAGGCGGATCAAATTTTCAAACGCATCTTTATGATCGGCAACCAGTTTTTCCAATTCCTCGAGCTTTTGCCGGGTGATTTCTTCTTCCGCCGGCTGCTGTTTTACAATCTCTGTGATTGGAGCGGCCATCCTTTTTTCCCTCCCTTAGCGTACGTCTGTTAATGGTTGATAGCCTTCGCGCTGCCATTTCCGTTCGACTTCCACGCCGCGTGTAGGATTGCGTTTCTTATCGCGGTGGTTTGTTTTTGGCAGCGGCGGCTTCCCGCCTTTTTGGATCAGTTCCATCTTCACTTTCGTTTGTTTAAACGCCGGTGTGCTTTGCCGTTTATCGTAAATCGGCCCGGTTAAGAAGTTGATCGCCGATTCCTTTTCTGTCGAGTGCATCGGCAAGTACAGCTCATTGCCCTGCACGCGGTCTGTAACCAGCACATGCAGTTTCAGCGATCCGAACGGGGAAGTGACGCGGACAAGGTCTCCGGTGTCGAGATTGCGTTCTTTTGCAAGCTCCGGTGACACTTCAACAAATACGCCTGGAACTTTTGATTCGATGCCTTCCGATTTATTGGTCAGGTTGCCTTCGTGGAACTGTTCCAGCATCCGGCCGTTATTAATATGCAAATCGTATTGTTCCGGAAATTCAGCCGGTTTTACCCAGTCTGTCAGGGCAAACCGCGCTTTGCCGTCCGGGAACGGGAAGCCGTCCTTGTAAAGAAGCGGGGTATTGGCGCCATCAAGGCTTCCCCAAAGGAAACTGTTCCAGCCTTCCAATTTGTCGTAGTCCGCCTGTGCAAACAGCGGAGCCAGGCTGGCCATTTCGGCAAATATTTCGCCCGGGTGGCTGTAATGCCAGTCTGCGCCGAGCCGTTTTGCCACTTCCTGGATAATCCACCAGTCCGGTTTGGATTCGCCCAAAGCCGGGAGTGCCTGGTACATCCGTTGCACACGGCGTTCCGTGTTTGTAAAGGTGCCTTCTTTTTCAAGCGACGGGGCTGCAGGCAAAACAACATCCGCATATTGGGCCGTCCTTGAGAAAAAGACATCCTGGACGACAAGAAAGTCAAGATTGGAAAGTTCCTCGCTAACATGGTTGGCGTCGGAGTCGACAAGCGCCATGTCTTCGCCGATGATATACATGGCTTTTAACTGCCCGGCTGCAATCGCATGCAGCATTTCAATATTGTTCAGTCCCGGTTTGTTGCTGATTTTGACGCCGTACGCTTTTTCAAATTTTTCGCGTGCCGCATCATCCTCCACATGCTGGTAGCCCGGCAGCCATCCCGGCAGCGTGCCCATATCGCATGCGCCTTGCACGTTGTTATGCCCGCGCAGTGGATAAGCGCCTGTACCCGGACGTGTATAGTTTCCGGTTGCAAGAAGCAGATTGGAAATAGCAGCGGACGTATCGGAACCACCTGTATTTTGCGTGACGCCCATGCCCCAGAGGATACATGTTCCGTCTGCCTGATGGATCATTTCGGCGATTTGGATCAGCGTTTCCTTCGGGATACCGGTCATCTTTTCAGCGTAGTCGAGCGTGTATTTTTCAAGCGTTTCTTTAAATTCATCGAAAAAGTTCACTTTTTCCTCGATGAATTTTTGGTCATGCCAGCCCTGGTCGATGATATATTTTGTCACCGCCATCAGCCATACCTGGTCTGTGCCCTGGTTCGGATGGATAAAAAGATCGGCGCGCTCTGCCATTTCGTTTTTGCGCATATCGGCAACAATCAGTTTCTGGCCGTGCAGTTTATGGGCCCGTTTGATGCGGGTCGCAAGGACCGGGTGGGCTTCCGCCGGGTTCGCGCCGACAATCATGACAAGGCCGGCTGACGCAATATCTTTAATCGTGCCGCTGTCGCCGCCCATGCCGACGGTTCTGAGCAGGCCGTCCGTTGCCGGCGACTGGCAATAGCGCGAACAGTTGTCGACATTGTTGGTTTCAAACACCTGGCGCGCCAGCTTTTGCATCAAATAGTTTTCTTCATTGGTAACTTTTGAAGAAGAAATAAAACCGACGGAATCTTTTCCGTATTGGGAATGGATTTCTTTCAGCCGGCTTGCCACCACGCTGAGCGCTTCATCCCATGACGTTTCTACAAATTTTCCGTCTTTACGGACAAGCGGTTTTGTCAGCCGCTTATCGGAATTCACAAAATCCCAGCCGAATTTGCCTTTGATGCAAGTGGAGATGGCGTTTACCGGTCCTTCATGCTTCGGTTCGATTTTTAAAATTTTCCGGCCCTTTGTCCATACTTCAAATGTGCAGCCGACACCGCAGAAGGTGCAAACGGTTTTCGTTTTTTTCGTGCGCTGTTCGCGCATCGAAGCTTCGATTTCGGATATGGCAAAAATGCTGCCGTAACCCGGTTCGACTTTTTTCACAAGATCAATCATCGGGTCAAGCAGGTCTTCTTCAAGCCCGGTTAAATAGCCTGCCTCGCCGAGCATTGATTTTTCCATCAATGCATTGCAAGGACAGACGGTGACGCAATGCCCGCAGGAAACGCATGACGATTCGTTGATCGGAACGCCGTTATCCCAAATGACGCGCGGGCGTTCTGCTTCCCAGTCAATGGAAAGCGTTTCGTTCACCTGCAGATTTTGACAGGCTTCCACGCATCTCCCGCATGCGATGCACTGGTTCGGGTCGTACCGGTAAAACGGGTGCGAATAGTCGACCCCGCTTGCGTCCGTTTTTGGTGTAAACGGATATTTCTGGTGTTCGATGCCCATTTTTTCCGTTGTATTGTGGACGATGCAGTTGCCGTTGTTATTGTCGCACACCGTACAGTATAAAAGGTGGTTGGCGAGAATCCTGTCCATCGCTTCATGCCGGGCCGCTTCCGACCGGTCATCGCTGAGGTGGACCACCATGCCGTCCTCCGCCGCCGTCGAACAGGTGCGCATCAATTCCCCGTTTACTTCCGCAATACAAGTGTCGCAAGTTTGGATTGGATCTACTTCCGGGTAATAGCAAATTTGTGGATGAAAAATATCATTCCGGTTGATCACATCGATGATTTTCTCACCGGGGCGGGCTTCATAATCCCGGCCATCAATCGTGATGTGGATCGATTTGGTTTCCATTTCTTTTCCTCCTTTTGCAAACAATGAAGGCAGGCCTTCAGAAAAGAATACAAAAAACCGGCAACTCTGTTACTTATACCAAACCTTTGCAAAAATAAAACTACCATTCTCTTTTTTATTCTAGCATCTGATGCAAAAATGAACAAACCATCAGAATGTTTTGCCTATTTGAGCGGGCGGCTTTTGTTTTTAATCTGATTCCTTTAAAATAAAACATTATAGATAGGGGGCTGTTGAACCCATGAAAAATGTGGACACGCAGAGGGAAATTCTCCGTTTCAAGAACGGGCGGCTCGAACGGGCGCTGGATACAGTCGCAACGGAATTCCCGGTGACATTAAAAGTGAATGGGCAGGAATGGGTGACGATGGTGTGCACACCTGAATATATCGAGGACATGGCGGTCGGTTATCTTGTGTCGGAAAGGGTTGTCCGGCGCTATGAAGATATCCGCGACATCTGGACGGATGAAAAAGGAGGATTCGTCCATGTCCGGACCGATCATCTTAATCCTTATTACGAACAGCTGCAAAATAAACGTTATATCACCTCCTGCTGTGGAATGAGCAGGCAGGCGTTTGTTTTTGTCAATGATGCTCTGGCGGCGAAAAAAATGGACGGTGTGCACGTCCGGATTACAGTTGATGATTGTTTCCGGCTGATGGAAGCATTGCAGGAGAATGCCGAAGTGTTTAAAAAAACAGGGGGCGTCCATAATGCTGCACTGTGCGATGCCGGCGGGATCCTTGTCAGCCGGATGGATATCGGCCGCCATAACGCGCTTGATAAAATTTACGGATATTGTTTGAAAAATCAGGTTTCCACAAAAGGGAAAATCCTTGCATTCAGCGGGCGCATTTCCTCGGAAATTTTATTGAAGACAGCGAAAATCGGCTGCGAGGTGATTTTATCGAAATCGGCACCCACCACACTCGCCCTGGAATCCGCTGAAGAACTCGGCATTACCACGATCGGCTTTATCCGCGGCGGGTCGATGAATATTTACACCTGCCCGGAACGGATTGCCGGTGTTGCCGCCCATGCCCGGTGATTGCCGGGTGTATACGATCGGAAAGGCACGGTTTGGGTTGGAAGAAAACGGGAAGACACGCTGGAAGGCGTGCTTCGGGACGGAACAGGGCCTTTGCCGGATGAGGAAAGGTTAAAATGGGCATTACCGAATTTGAAGAAAGCGCTGGTGCAGCCTGCTTGGCAAGGTTGACATTTCAAAATGTATATGGTAAAAATAACTTACAATTTGATGAATGAAGCGTCGAAAGGATCAAGTAGCTTCCTGTTGTTGCATACAAGAGAGCCGGTGGATGGTGCGAACCGGTACAGGCAGGCGGCGAATTACACCCCGGAGCTTTTGCCGGATACGGCAGACGGCCCCCAGCCGTTATCCAAATGAGTGGAGAAGCAATTCTCAAGTTGGGTGGTAACGCGATACAATCGTCCCTTCGTTTTGGCGGAGGGGCGTTTTTCTGTTTTACAGGAAAAAGAAGGCAGCAACAGGTTCCTGCCCATTATCGCCGGATATAAGCCGGGCGCTGGAACCTGAATGCTGCCGGCATTTGAAATGGCACAAAAGGAGTGGTTTGAAATGGATTTACTCGAAGATTTAAAATGGCGGGGAATTGTTTACCAGCAGACAGACGAAGAAGGGCTCGCGGAGTTGCTTCAAAACCGGAAAGTGACCCTGTATTGCGGGATTGACCCGACAGGCGACAGCATGCATATCGGGCATCTGCTCCCGTACCTGACGCTGCGCCGTTTCCAGCAAGCGGGACACCGGCCGATTGTCGTGCTCGGCGGGGCAACCGGCATGATCGGCGACCCGAGCGGCAAGAAGGAAGAAAGAAAGCTGTTAACAGTTGAAAAGGTCAAGCAAAACGGCGAAGCATTGAAAAAACAGCTGGAACGCTTTTTTGATTTTGACGGCGAGTCAGGCGCTATCATGGTCAATAACTATGACTGGCACGGCTCGATGGATCTCGTTACTTTCCTGCGTGATTACGGAAAGCATATCGGCATCAACTACATGCTTGCAAAAGACACGATCGCATCACGGCTTGAAACCGGTATTTCGTTTACGGAATTTACATATACAATCCTCCAGGCCGTCGATTACTTTAACTTGTATAAACAATACAACTGCCGCCTGCAAATCGGCGGAAGCGACCAGTGGGGCAATATTACAAGCGGCCTTGAGCTGATCCGCAAGCTCGAACCGGAAGGAGAAAAAGCTTTCGGGCTTACCATTCCGCTTGTCACAAAAGCGGACGGCACAAAATTCGGGAAAACAGAAAGCGGCGCAGTCTGGCTCGATGCCGAGAAAACATCGCCATATGAGTTTTACCAGTTCTGGGTCAACACGGCTGACCTCGATGTCGTAAAATACTTGAAGTACTTCACCTTCTTGCCAAAAGAAGAAATCGAAGAGCTGGAAAAATCGGTTGAAACCGAACCGCATCTCCGCAAAGCCCAAAAAACGCTGGCCGCGGAAATGACAAAACTGATCCATGGGGAGGAAGCATTGCAGCAGGCTTTGAATATTACAGAAGCATTGTTCAGCGGCAATGTGAAGAAACTGTCGGCTGAAGAAATGAAGCAGGGATTTAAAGATGTTCCGTCATTCCAGCTTGAAAGCGAAGAACAAAAGCAGCTTGTGGAGTTGCTCGTTGCCGCCAAAATCTCCCCGTCAAAACGCCAGGCACGCGAAGATATCCAAAACGGCGCCATTTACGTAAACGGTGACCGCGTAACGGATCTCGGGTTTGTGTTGCAGGAAAAGGACAAAATCGGCGGCGAATTTACCGTTATTAGAAGAGGGAAGAAAAAATACTTTTTAATTAAACATTGAGGATATTAAGGGATGCACAATGAAGATGCCTGAAATGTGCATCCCTTTTTTATTGCTCCGATCGCGGCTTGCCCTTCTTCGTTTTTCCCGGCGGGGGAAGTCAGCTCCCAATTCCAAATTTTTTCAGCTTCTGATACAGGGTGACCCTTGAAATGCCAAGTTCTTTTGCTGCGGCGGATTTGTTCCCGCCTGCTTTGCGCAATGCTTTTTCAATGAGCTGTTTTTCCATATTTTCTTTTTCCACAGGCAAAGTGCCGCTTTCCGGGATGGCACTTCCGGACGGTTGGGTTTCATTTCCCTGGAAAAAGCGGAGAAGGGAGGCGCGGTCAATAAACGGCTTTTCTGATAGGATCACCATCCGTTCCATTAAATTCCGGAGCTCCCGGACATTCCCTGGCCAATGATACGCTTGCAGGAAAGAAAGGGCATCAGGGGCGAGTTCCGGTTCAGGCATCTTGTACTGGACGGCAAATTGTTTCAGAAAGTAGCGGGCGAGGACAGGAATATCGTCTGTGCGCACCCTTAATGGCGGCATCGTAATTTGAATAACATTTAACCGGTAATAAAGGTCCGACCTGAATGTCTTTTCTTTCATCATTTTTTCAATGTCTTGGTTGGTGGCGGCAATAAAACGGACATTGATTTTCCTGCCCGAAGCGTCGCCAATGCGGTAAATCACTTTTTCCTGCAGCACGCGCAGCAGCTTCACCTGCATATCTAGCGGCAGTTCGCCGATTTCGTCCAAAAACAGCGTACCCCCGTCCGCTTCTTCAATTTTTCCCGCTTTTCCTTTTTTCTCCGCACCCGTAAACGTGCCAGGTTCGTAGCCGAATAATTCGCTTTCAAACAGGGCGGAAGGGATCGAGCCGCAGTTCACCGGAATAAAAGGGCCGTTTTTCCGCGCGCTTGCTTCATGGATAGCGCGCGCGCATATTTCTTTCCCGGTGCCGGACTCGCCGAGAATAAGCGTGACGGCATCCGTTTTCGCCGCTTTCGCCGCAATTTGGATCGTATCCCGGAGCGCGCGGCTTTTCCCCTTTAATTTGGAAAAAGGCGTTTCTTCATAGCTTGTGTACATTTTTTGGCGCAGTTCATTCAGTTCTATGGAAGTGGAGACGAGATTGTCGTTCAGCCTAACAATCTGGGTGATATCGCGTTCCACGGATACCGCGCCGATCAGCCTGCCGCGGTTGTCAAAAATGGGCCGCGCATTGACGACGACATGCTTGTCGGGGCGGGGCCGATGATATTGGTCGGTAATACGGGCTTTTGTCCGCAGCACTTTGAGCACCATTAAATCATCATCGCGAAAAAAATCGGTAATTTTTTTGGTTAAGATCATTTCTTTTGGAATATTGTAGGTCCGGACGGCGGCATCATTCCAATAAATGACTTCCTTTTTTTCGTTTACGATCGTAATCGCATCATTTTCCGCCGATAATACCGCCTGCAAATAAGACAGTTCATTTGCCATTTCCGTCTTCCTCCCCTTTGTCGTGTAAAGGTATTGTACATTCGATTTACAATTGTGTAAATATATTGTACATAGAAAACGGTTTATTTTTTTGCGGATATAGGGAAACAGGGATGTTCCAGAAGTTGGCATGATTCTTGCATGGTATTAAGCCAGAACGAGGATGAAGGAGGTTTTTTCATTGGTCTTGCCTTTTAAACATGAACCATTAACGGATTTTAACCAGCCTGAAAACGTACAGGCGTTTCAAGCGGCACTTGAAAAAGTGCGTGCGGAACTCGGGAAGGAGTACCCGCTTGTAATAAACGGAGAACGGATTTTTACAGAGGATAAGCTCGTATCCGTCAATCCTGCGAATAAAGAACAGGTTGTCGGGAAAGTTTCGAAAGCATCGAAAGAACTGGTTGACAAAGCTTTCGAAGGCGCCAATGAGGCATTTCGCAGCTGGCGGAAAATGGCACCCGAAGCGCGAGCGAATGTGCTGTTCAAAGCCGCTGCGATTGCGCGCCGCCGCAAACATGAGCTGTCGGCGTGGCTTGTGTTTGATGCCGGCAAGCCGTGGAGCCAGGCGGACGGGGATACGGCGGAAGGAATCGACTTTTTGGAATACTACGGCCGCCAGATGCTTGAGCTTGCAAAGGGGCAGGAAATGGAACAGCGTGAAAATGAGCACAACACTTATTTTTATCAGCCGATGGGGCCGGGGGTGACCATTCCGCCGTGGAATTTTGCTTTCGCCATTGTTTGCGGCACGACGGTTGCCCCGCTTGTTGCCGGGAACCCGGTTCTGCTGAAGCCTTCGGAAAGCACGCCTGTTATTGCATACAAACTCGTTGAAATTTTGGAAGAAGCGGGGGTTCCGAAAGGCGTGCTCCAGTTTGTGCCGGGCGATCCGGCAGAAATCGGCGATTACCTGGTGGATCATCCGTCTGCCCATTGGATTAACTTTACGGGTTCCAAAGCAACGGGCCTGCGCATTTATGAACGGGCTGCGAAAGTGCAGAAGGACCAGCACTTTTTAAAACGGGTCGTTGCTGAAATGGGCGGCAAAGATACGATTATTGTCGATAAAGAAGCGGATCTCGATCTCGCCGCAGATGCGATTGTCCAGTCGGCATTCGGTTTTTCCGGCCAGAAATGTTCAGCCTGCTCGCGGGCAGTCGTGCATGAAGACGTATATGAAGAAGTGCTCGAAAAGGCGATCGCCCTTGCGAAAAACGTAACCGTCGGCGACCCGTCCGAAGAAAATGTGTACATGGGTGCTGTCATTAACGAAAAGCAGTTTAACAAGATTAAAAGTTATATAGAAATCGGCAAAGAAGAGGGCAAACTCGTCTTTGGCGGGGAAACGGATGGCGAAAAAGGATTTTTCGTTTACCCGGCGATTTTTAAAGATGTAAATCCAAAGGCACGGATCATGCAGGAAGAAATTTTCGGGCCGGTTGTCGCTTTTGCGAAAGGAAAAGATTTTGACGAACTGCTTGAAATTGCCAATAATACGGAATACGGTCTGACAGGCGCCGTCATTTCGAAAAACAGGGAGCATTTGGAACGCGCCCGGTACGAATTCCATGTCGGCAACCTGTATTTTAACCGGGGATGCACGGCGGCCGTTGTCGGTTACCAGCCGTTCGGCGGTTTTAAAATGTCCGGTACCGATTCGAAAGCGGGCGGCCCGGATTATTTGAAGCTGTTTATGGAAGCAAAGTCTGTATCGGAAATGTTTTAACGGGAGGGAAGGCGATATGGCAAATTTGACGAGGGATTTTTTCATCGGCCTTTCAAACAGCAGGTTTTTAAATAAAAGTGCGCAAAAATGGGGTTTTCGGTTCGGTGCTGAAAAATTTGTTGCGGGGACGGATATTGATTCCGTCACCCGGACCATCCGGGAAATGAATGCCCGCGGAATCAGCTGCACCGTTGACAATCTGGGCGAATTCGTATCGGAAAAATCGGAAGCGGCATCGGCGAAACAGCGTATCCTGCAAATGCTGGACAGGATCCATGAGGAGAACATGGACTGCCATATCTCGGTGAAACTGACCCAGCTCGGGCTGGATATTGACCGCACGTTTTGCCTGCAAAATATGGAAGACATTTTGGCGCGTGCAGCGGAATACGGGATTTTCATCAATATTGACATGGAAGATTATACCCATTTTCATGCTACAATAGAGGTGTTGAAAACCCTGCTTGAAACGTACCAAAATGTCGGGACAGTCATCCAGGCGTATTTGCGCAACGCCGAAGCGGTTATGGATGAACTGAAGGATGTCCGGCTCAGGATTGTAAAGGGCGCTTACAAAGAAAGCGAGACAGCCGCTTTTCAGTCAAAAGCGGAAATTGACCGGAACTATGTAAAGCTTGTAAAAAAACGGCTGCTCGGCGAGGCATATACGTCCATTGCCACCCATGACCACCACATCATTCGCGAACTGGAAGCATTTATTGAAGAAAACCAAATCCCACACAGCCGGTTTGAGTTTCAGATGCTGTACGGATTTCGCCAGGAGATGCAGTATGAACTGGCGAAAAAATACCATTTCACGACGTACATGCCGTTCGGAAATGACTGGTTCGGCTATTATATGCGGCGCCTTGCCGAACGCCCGCAAAATGTGAACCTGATTGTAAAGGATGCACTGTATACAAAAGATAATAAATTGAAAAAAGAACCGCTTCTCACCGCTGCCCTGACCGCTTCGCTTTTCATGCTGTGGCGACGCAAAAGGAAGAGGTAAGAAAAAGGCCGCTCCGCAAAGCAACCGTGCCCCGGGCGGCCTTTTCTATTTCATTTTGTTGATTTGTATTTCTATCCCGGCCGCGCCGTGCCTAACCCGGCATGGGCAAGCTATCAGTAAATTGTGCCACAACGGTGAAAACCAATGGCACGGACTCCTCTTTTTTTATTTTCCCGCACGGTTAAGGACTTTCCAGTTTGGACCAACCCAATTATGCATATTGGACTTCTTTCGGTTCAATTTTTGTAATCGAAAACATGTTCATTGCTTCCATTACATCACGTATACGTTCAATCGTAGCGCCATAGTATTCATTTCTTTCATCCCTTGATACTTGAGACGGGGCCACTCCCAGTCCGAAGATTATTTTTCAATAGTTTGACCGTATCGGAATTTGTCGAATGAATTTAGTGGATTTTTGGCGAACTTTATCTATATAATTTATTTAAAATATTAAAACAAAAAAGGGGGAATAAGCTAATGAATAGAAAAATTAAAATCTGTATTTTTTCATTCATTGCATTTGTAATGACAATAGTTGGTTATGGAGGTACGTCTAAAGCATTGGCAGATGACTCTGAATCAGAAGTTTCAGCAGTTTATGATATTAAAAATGGCGATCCCATAGCGGTTTCAAAAAACCAATGGGATGAATATCAAGAGGTGCAGGATTGGGAGGATGAACCCGATGTTCCATCAACCTATTTAAAAAAAGCTGTTGACATTTCCGAAAGACGTGCATGTATGGGTGGCTGGGCTTATTCCGCAACAAAACAAGGATATGCATTTTATAAGATAGTGGAGGGAACTCATTACCTTAATAGAACAAAAGACAATGTGACTATAACATCAACATTTACTGGTACACATTCCAAAAGCTCAACAGCAAGTGGAAAATTAGGTGGTGGTTGGAAACCTGTAAGTGCTGAAGTGGGATATAATGCCGACCGGACAGTATCATGGTCTAAATCTGATTCAGTGAAAATAACTGTCCGTCCTAAATATGAAGGATGGAATGATTATGGAACAAAACGTGATAAATGGTATGGCACGTATTACTATCTAAGCAATAGTTGTGTGCAATCAAAAAACGTTCAGCTCACCGTGTATATTCCGAAAGTGAAAGCAGTCGTTGCACACACAAAACATTTATAGATGAGGGGCAACGACCATGACACGGCCGATTTTTAGACACGCTTGTACAATTTTTGTGATGCTTCCCATTCTATTAAACGGTTGTTCAGCAAGTCATTCCGGTAACCAGGTGAAGCATGAAATACAGCCAAACCACACCAAGGCCAAGGAGAATAGCCAAGCGGCGTCCCTTAGTCTTGACCAAATGATGATGACTGAGGCATCAAAAGACGAACAGCAAACACCGCTCGATACCGTTACCCATGTGGTTAAATGGAAGTTTTCAGATGAAAAAGATGTTGTTCCTTCTAAGAAGAATATATTATGGGAAACCCATTTGGGAAGCGAAGCGGTCGTAGCAACCAAAGTACCAAAACTTAAAGATTCAAGATTGAATCTGTTTGCCCTGTCCTTTCATGACGGTAAGTGGGGAATAAAAAACGTGACAGATGCCCCTATTGATCGTTTGGAAGATCATGTTAAAGGTTTAACGCTTCCTATGCAAAAATATGCTGTAATCACCTCAGATTTTGATGGAAAATCGATATGGAACATCACAGACGGGAAAAGAACAGTCATGATTGCACTGTATCCCCAATTTTCCTTTTCCATGCCTGAAGGAACGAAAACCATTCCGTTTAAGGGCGATGAGGCTTTTGTAAATACTCGATCGAAAACGCAATCCTTGTTTTATTATTTTGACCAGGAAAAACTGATTTGGATCTATGGTGATTTGTCTGAAAGCGAAATCATAAAATTGGCTAATTCACTGCCAAGTGCTGGATCTCCCAGTTTTCCCGAAGCATCATCATAGACCCAAACCGGGAATGCCATCTGAGAAAATGTGATGCAGTGGTTTTTTATGATCCTCGATTAAGAGGGGAGGGCTTGGAAGTCTGAGGGCCATATCTTTCTGTTGGCTAATTTTTCACCTGTTTATAAATTTGTGTCTCAGAATATAAAAAAACCCCGGAACCAGAGCGGTTTCGGGGTTTTACACATTACCTGGAATAGAACTCAACGATTAACGATTCGTTAATTTCAGCCGGCAGTTCCGAGCGTTCAGGGAGGCGGCTGTAAGTCCCTTCAAGCTTGTCTGCATCAAAAGAAAGGTAATCCGGCACAAAAGTTGTCGTTTCGATCGCTTCTTTGATGACATCCAAGTTGCGGGATTTTTCGCGCACGCCGATCGTTTGCCCCGGTTCTACACGGTAAGACGGGATATCGACGCGTTTGCCGTCAACGAGAATATGCCCGTGGTTTACGAGCTGGCGTGCTTGGCGGCGTGTGCGAGCCAAACCGAGACGGTAAACAAGGTTATCAAGGCGTGATTCCAAAAGAACCATGAAATTTTCACCGTGTTTCCCTTGCATTTTGCCAGCTTTCAGGAAAGTGTTGTGGAATTGGCGTTCATTTAAGCCGTACATATGGCGAAGCTTTTGTTTTTCCTGCAATTGCAAGCCGTATTCAGACAATTTTCTGCGCTGATTCGGGCCGTGCTGCCCGGGTGCATAAGGGCGCTTCTCCAATTCTTTTCCGGTACCGCTTAAAGAAATCCCGAGACGGCGGGACAATTTCCAGCTTGGACCTGTATAACGAGCCATGAAAGACTCCTCCTTTGTTTTTATTTTGTTGTAAAATAAAAACAGATATCATGGACACTTCTTCATGCGTATTTTGTTTTCATGTACCATCGCCCCAGCAGCAGAGGGTTACACGATACACCTTGCATTCAGGCAAGGAACAAAATACAAACACAAAGCCGTCCAATAAGGCTGCATTATTTTACACAACGTTGATTATATGTTTTCAGAGAAAAAAAGTCAACAACAAATGCAAATTGGGCTGTGTTGCGACAAAAAATTTTCACATTCCGTTCGCGCGGCTTCATAACAGGACTTAAGACACAATATATACAGTATATCGGTTAGGCAGACTGTACATTTATAGTTCTTTTGCATTATAATGGTATTAATTTGACCGGTTTTTAACATTTTTACGTCTCCCGTGCAGTTTTTTGTTTTAATATTCTTCATTTTTAAGGCTCGCGCTTTTTATGCGTTTTTCGCTTTTATACGGAAACAGGGTCAGGGTGATTAGGAAATGGAAAAAAAGAAAGAAAATCATTTAATCCTATATTATAAGTCCCGTTTACTGGATTTAATGAATCTTGAGGCAGCAAGCAGCCTGGATGACTGGGTGGCGGTCGTGGCGGATGTGCTCAGCGCCGATCATATCGTATATTATAAGCCGGACAGCGAAAACACGAAGTTCTACAAAATATGCAGCTTTTATAATCCTTTCCGGCATGACGTCGAACTCGTCGTGCCCTCCGTAAAAATCAAAGCTTTAAAAACAGTCTCCCAGGTTGTCACAAATGGGAAACTGAAAAAGGATCCTTATTTAAAACAGTTTAACATTGCCTTTTTTATTCCGGAAAAAAATATGGAGGACGGCTGCCTGCTTCTTTCCATTCCAAACGAGCTGTTCGGGGAGCTGTCTGACGAGGATTTGCAGGCGTTTGTCAGGGAAAGCCGGAACTTCCTGCAGCTGAAGTATGAGTTGTCTGTTGTCGAAGCCGACAGAAAGCGTTACATCGAATTATTCCAAGTGACCGGAAAATTCCATTCTTCCATGGATACGGATACGATCCTTGCAGAAATCATTTACACGCTGAAAAGGCTGTACCCGGTTTTTGACTACACCTTAATGCTGTCGGACGATTACCACCACAATCTTGATTTGCCGATCAAGTCGCTGCAATATGATGCGGTCGACGAAATGGCGCTCGAATCATATGTAAACGGCCAGGTCCACCTTGCCACGGTATGGCGGACAAACGAAACGATGCTTTATGCGCCGCTAAGGGGAAAGCAGGGCGTGTATGGCGTGCTGCAGGTCATCACTTTTACCAACTATGAATTTAATCGCAGCGATTTGGAATTTATCAGCCTGCTGGCCAATACGGCGGGAAGTGCGCTTGAAAATGCCAAGCTGTACCAGCAGTCGATGCAGTCCATTGAAGAACTCCGCCTGATCAATTCGGTTTCCCGCCAGTTAAATAAAAGCGCGAATTTAAAAGAAACCGTCGATTTTTTAATGAAACAGATCTCCAGTTCATTTGATACCCAGGCAATCGGGTTCGTGATGATGGAGAATGGGAAAATGGACCTACTTGAAGGCAGCAGCCCCATTTTTGAAGAAAAGGAAGGCGCCCGTTATCTTGAATTTGCAAACCGTTCGTTTGCCGAAAAGAAAGAATCCCTGTTTATCAGCAATTTAAACCGGCGCTTTCCCGGCAGGAACTATCGTTTTTCTTCGCTGATGGCTGTCCCGATTATCCAGGAAGATGATTTAAAGGGGTTTTGCCTTGTTCTTCATGAAGCGCCTTACCATTTTTCTTTCGACAGGTTCAAACTTTTTCAGTCGCTTATTTATCAGTCGGGCATGGCCTTAACCAACTCCATGCTTCGCGAGCGGCTTGAAAAAATGGTGATTACCGATCATCTCACCCAGCTGTTTGCCAAAAATTACTTGAACAGCCGGATGGAAACTTCTATTGGTGAAGATGAGCAGGGCACGCTGATTTTGCTCGATATTGATGACTTTAAAAAAGTCAATGATACATACGGCCATCAAACCGGGGATGAAATTTTGATCCAGGTTGCAAAGCTGATCAAAGAAAACATTCGTTCAACCGATATCGGAGCAAGATGGGGCGGAGAGGAAATGGCGATTTATCTTCCCGGCGTGCCGCTTCAAACAGGGGTGCAGGTCGCCAAAAGGGTGCTTGCGGCTGTTCGGAAAAATACAAATCCTCCGGTTACCATTTCCTGCGGGGTGTCGTACTGGAATAAAGAGATGAATGAAACGGCGGAGTCCCTCTTTAACAGGGCGGACGCCGGATTGTACCATGCGAAAAGCCTCGGGAAAAACCAGGTTGTCATCAGCGATATGGAAATGAAGTCCAATTAGGGCGCACTGCAGCTGATTTCTTTTGTCAGCCGCCTTTAAAACCCCCCTTGCCGGATCCGGCAAGGGGGGCATTTTTTATGCATTTCGTTATTGTTGTAATATCTGCTTCAGGCCACAAACCCCGGCTGCCTGTGCCAAGTTCGTCCGGCCTGCGGATTTTGGGTTTGGGCATGGGGCTTTGCCAGCCAGTATCTTTTGCCGCCCTGATTTTTCAGCCTGCGAAACCAGCCTTACAGCACTTTTTCCAGCGCAGCGGCAAAAGCTGCCAGCCCTGCCTCATCTTCTGCATCAAAACGATTTTTTTCCGGGCTGTCGATATCCAAAACGCCGACCACTTCCCCGTTTTTCATAAGCGGTACGACAATTTCAGACTGGGAAGCGGCGTCACAGGCAATATGGCCTGAAAACTGCTGGACATCGGCGACCCGGAGCACCCGTTTTTCTTTCCAGGCTGTCCCGCACACCCCTTTCCCATACGGAAGCCGCACACAGGCCGGCAAACCCTGGAACGGCCCGAGGACGAGTTCATCCCCGGATGCGAAATAAAACCCAACCCAGTTCACCCGGTCAAGAAACTGGTTTAACAGCGCTGTAGCATTGCTTAAATTGGCAATTTTGTCCGGTTCGCCTTCTGTGAGCGCGATCAGCTGTTTTACGACAAGATCATACTTTTCTTTCTTCGTACCCTGGGCATTTTCTGCATGAAACATTGCCATCATCCTTACATCAGCAAATTTTTTAAAAACGGGGCGGGATTTTGTCGGAAAGTTTTTAAAGGAACCCCGGCCCGGCATATGGAATAGTACGGAATAGAATATTTTTAACACAAAAGGGGAAGCCCGGCAAGCAAAAAAGAGGAAAGGGTGGAACAAATGGACGGAAACAGCAGCGAAACAAAAGAAAAAATATTCAATACGGCGATTGCTTTATTTCATACGAAGGGCTATAAAGGAACGACGATCAGGGCGATTGCGGCTTCCGCAAAAGTCAATTCGGCCAATATTTCCTATTACTTTAACGGCAAGCAGGGGTTGCTGGAGGCGTGCTTTATCCGCTTTTTTGAACCGTATATTGCCTGCCTTGAAGAAGAAGTGCAAAATCTTTCGGAAGAAGGATTAAAACGGGCGGCCTTCCGCATCCTGCACTTTCAAAGCGAAAACCACCTGCTGTCCAGATTTGTATGGCGGGAAGTCACCGTTGATTCGCAAATTGTCCGCGAAATTTTGTCCACTTATTTCATGAAAGAGCGTTATTTATTGAAAAAACTTGCCAAGGCCTGGTGTGGGCCCGGAATCCAGGCGGGCAAACTGAACTTTCTCATGATCCAGCTGAAAAGCATGCTGTCGATGCCGTATTTAAACAGCCAGTACATTCGGGAAGTATGGGGCATGCAGCCGGAAGAACCGTATTTTGCCGAAAAATACGGCAAATCGGTTGCCGAATGGCTGGACAGCATCCGGCAAAACGCGGGGGCGCAGCCGGAACCGCTGCTGCTTGAAACCGCTTTTTAATGTGCCGGCCCGGACCGGTTGTTTTTAAATGCCGGCAGCTTTCCGAAAAAGCCCGCCGCCGTGCAAAAAATAAGCGCCGGCTTTTTTTATTTTGGGTGCGGAAAAAACCTTCCCCAAAATGAATCGGAAAATCTCGAATTTCATAGTCAAATATTGTCATTACATGGTATCATAGAATAAAAATAAACATACATGCCTATGGATATCGGGAAGGATTGCTCCGGTATTCATACATACATACATAATGAGCGGATATTAAGGTTTGATTTGTGGACGAACGGGAGGCTTTCAAGTTTATGATGTATGGCATCATTGGCGCTATTCTTTTGTTGCTCGTTTTATTGACTTGCGGTTTTTTTATCAGGAGGCAGTTTTACAAAGAGATTGACAAGCTTGAAGCATGGAAAATTGAAATCATGAACCGGCCTGTCACTGAAGAGCTGGGAAAAGTCAAACGGCTCAATATGGGCGGGGAGGCGGAAAGTTTATTTGAAGGCTGGCGCAAAGACTGGGAGGACCTTTTAAACGAGGAACTGCCGGCAGTGGAAGATAAGCTCTTTGAAATCGAGGAGCACACTGACAAATACCGTTTCAAAAAGGCGAAAGAAGTACAGGCGGGAGCAGAGGCGATTCTTCAAAATGCGGAACAAAAAATAAAAGATATACTGGACGGCGTCAATGAACTGATGGATGCCGAGAAAGAATCCCGGAAAGAAGTGGAAGAACTCGGGAAAATCTTCAAAGACTTGAAGAAACAGCTTCTGACACGGCGCCATACATACGGAAAAGGCATTAAAAGCCTTGACTTGAGAGTGGACGGCCTGGCGGAGAAATTTGTCCGTTACCATGAACTGACGGAAGCCGGTAACTACTTGGAGGCAAAGAAATTAGCCGATGAACTGAAAGCAGAAACAGAAACGTTGCAGGAGGATGCCAGGAAAATTCCGGATTTGCTGGCGGAAACGGAATCGCTTTTGCCGATGCAGTTTAGAGAATTGAAAGAGGGCTACAAAGAAATGGCTGCACAAGGTTTTGCGCTCGATCACCTGCAGTTTGATGAAGAAATGAAGGAACTTACAGAGAAGCTTTCGGCTTACCGGAAACAACTTGAACAGGCTGACACAGCGGATGTCGAGGAAGGCATCCGGGAAATCAAGGAAAGAATAGAAACGATTTACGATATTTTAGAAAAAGAAGCGTACGCGAAAAACTATGTGCTCAAGCATTTCCGTGAAGTGAAGGATATCCTGGATGAAGTACGGGAAGAAAACAAGCGCCTCAAAACAGAAACAGAATCCGTGCAAAAGACATACCAGCTGCATGAGGAAAGCATGGCCGTTCCAGCTGAGCTCGATAAACAATTGGAGAAACTGGCCGCGCGTTTGGCGGTCCTTGAAGTAAAAATTCCCGAAAACGAAACGATTTATTCCGTGTTAAGCGAACAGCTCAAAGAAATGGAAGGGCAGATTGAAAAACTGCGGGATGACCAGAAGACGTTTAACGAATTTTTGCAGAACCTGCGGAAAGAAGAAATGGAAGCACGCGCGAAGATCATGGGCTTGAAGCGGACAATCCAGGATATGCGCCGCCTTGTCGAAAGAAGCAATATTCCCGGGTTGCCGGACTCGTACCGCACCCTGTACGAAGCAGCCTGGAATGCGATTCGTGACACTGCCGAAAGCCTCCATGCCACGCCGCTAAACATGGAAAAGGTCAACCGCCATCTGCTGGAGGCGGAACAGGCAGTCGGAAACTTTGAAAAAAGCACGAAAGCTTTAATGGAAAATGTGCAGCTTGCTGAAAAAGTGATTCAATACGGCAACCGTTACCGCGCTAAATATAAGAAAGTGGCGGACGGGCTAGAGCGTGCAGAAGTGGCTTTCCGGCGCTATGATTATGAGAAGGCGCTTGAAGAAGCCGCAACGACAGTGGAAGCGGTGGAGCCCGGCGCATTGAAAAAAATTGAAAAAATGCTGGAAACTGAAGAATTACTTTGAAGCAAACGGAAAAAATACGGAGCGCTCCCCGTTTTTTTTCGTTTGCTTTTTTCTGCGCCTTTCAGCCGGCAGGCAGGCCTTTCATGCGGCTGATGCCAAACAGATGCACTCGTTTTTTGGCGCCTGGTTCTTTAACCTGGTAAACAGGTACGGGTGAAGACCTTTGAGCCTTAAGCAACTCATTTTCTGTCTGAACAAGTTAACGCACATGGGCGAACGTGCATCCTTTCGACAATTCGGGCAGGATCTCCTCGACCGAACAAGTTAACGCGCATGGGCGAACGTGCAGGGCCATTGCCGCCCCATCCTGGAGATGAAAGACCAGTGCCGCGAAAGAAGCGGCGCGGAGACCGGGATGGGCGGCGCATAACGGGAGTATATCGGTTGTAAGCTCGTTATCCGGCATGGTATATTAGGCAATGATGCAGGTCTGGATCCAATTTTATGCCAACAGAGGGTGTTCAAATGATTTACTTTGACAACAGTGCCACAACGAGGCCTTATCCGGAAGTGCTGGATGCTTTTGTGAAAACATCGGAAAACTATTTTGCAAATCCCTCTTCCCTGCACAGCCTCGGCGCGCGTACAGAGAAACTTCTCACGCAGGCAAGACGGCAAATTGCGAGCCTTCTCGGCGCAGACGAGAACGAAATTTTTTTCACATCCGGCGGCACGGAAGGCAATAATCTGGCGATTAAAGGGACAGCCCTCGAGTACCGTTCAAGGGGGCGCCATATCATTACGACGGCTGTTGAACATGCATCTGTTTTTGAAACATGCCGGCAGCTGGAAGAATGGGGCTTTCGCGTCACGTATTTGCCGGTTGACAGGAGCGGAAGAATCAAACTGGACGATTTAAAACAGGCCATCACGGATGAAACGATTCTTGTTTCCGTGATGCATGTGAATAACGAAGTAGGAACAGTGCAGCCGGTGGAAGAAATCGGGCAGCTTCTCAAAACTTACCCGAAAATCCTGTTTCATACAGACGATGTCCAGGGTTGCGGAAAAGTTCCGCTTTCCCTGCATGATGCCGGCATCGATCTTTGTACGGTTTCCGCGCATAAATGCCATGGCTTAAAGGGAACCGGGATATTATATAAACGGGCAAATCTCCGCCTGTCACCGCTTTTAACCGGCGGGCACCAGGAGAGGGGCTTGCGCAGCGGCACCGAAAATACAGGCGGAATCGTTGCAGCCGGAAAAGCGCTCCGCCTGGTCCATGAAAAATTTGAAGCCGGGGCGGCAGAAAGAACGGCCCGTATCCGGGATGCCCTGATCGAAAAACTTCAGGAGATGCCTGCTGTGACAGTCCATACCAATCCGGCTGTTTCAGCGCCGCACATCCTGAATTTTTCCGTCCGCGGCATCCGCGGCGAAGTGCTCGTGCATGCGCTTGAAGAGGAAGGCACTTATATTTCCACAACAAGCGCCTGCTCTTCAAAAACGCGGGAACTGAGCCGCACGCTTCTTGCCATGGGGGTTTCCGAAGACGAAGCCGAATGGGCGGTGCGCGTGAGCCTTTCTTATGAAAATACAATGGAGGAAGCGGAACGTTTTATCCGCATATTAAGGCAAACAATCACAAATTTACAACAAGTGTTGGGGAGAAATCAATGAACTATGACCGCATTTTAATCCGTTATGGGGAACTTTCGACAAAAGGGCATAACCGCCAGTTTTTTATCCGGCATTTAAAAGACAATGTCAAAAAAGCGCTCAGGCCTTTTGGCGGCATTGAAGTCCAGGCGCTGTACGACCGCATGTACGTGCTCTTGCATGGCGCAGACGGCGGGCAAGTCATCGATATTTTAAAATCAATCTTCGGGATCCAGTCATTCAGCCCGGCCGTCCGCACCCGGAAACAGCTCGAAGACATCGAGCAGGCGGGGCTCGAACTCGTCCGGCAAAACTTTGCGAAAGGCAAAACCTTCAAAGTGTCAGCCCGCCGCGGCGATAAAACATTTGAATACGATTCGAATGATTTGAACCATCTCGTCGGCGGCTATATTTTAAAGCAGCTGGACGGCATTCAAGTCAATGTAAAACAGCCGGATATCGAGCTGCTTGTGGATGTCCGGAAAAACGGCGTTTATTTGTCCACTGAAGTGATAAAAGGATCCGGCGGGCTTCCGGTCGGTGCGTCCGGCAAAGCGATGCTCATGCTTTCGGGCGGTATCGACAGCCCGGTTGCGGGATACCTCGCGATGAAACGCGGCGTGAAAGTGGAAGCGGTCCATTTTCACAGCCCGCCGTTTACAAGCCCGCGTGCTAAGCAAAAAGCGCTTGACCTTGCGCAAAAAATTTCCGCCTACAGCGGCTCCATGAAAGTACATGTTGTCCCCTTTACAAAAATCCAGGAGACGATCCATAAAGGGGTTCCAGAAGGCTATTCGATGACCGTGCAAAGAAGGGTGATGCTCGAGATTACCGACCGGCTCCGTAAAATCCATAACGGGCTTGCGATTGTAACCGGCGAAAGCCTCGGCCAGGTTGCCAGCCAGACGCTCGACAGCATGGTTGCAATCAATGACGTAACAACGACACCGGTGTTGCGGCCGCTTGTTTCAATGGATAAGCTGGACATTATTGATATTGCCCAAAAAATCGGCACTTACGACATCTCAAGCCTTCCGTATGAAGACTGCTGCACGATTTTCACGCCGCCTTCGCCGAAAACGCGGCCGAAACTCGAGCTTGCGCGTCTTTACGAAAGCCGCCTCGAACTGGAACCATTGATTGAAGAAGCGGTGCAAAATACGGAGGACGTCTTTATTACACCAAATGAAACGGCGCAGGAAGAAGACTTTTCCGGGCTGTTATAAAATCCAGTAACTGGCAGCACCGCCAATAAACTTACAACATGATGCCATGTGTTTATGCGCAATCTATACTCACAAGGAGGTGAGACACATGGCACAAAGCAACAACAGCAACCAATTGCTTGTAAGCGGTGCTGAACAAGCGCTGGACCAAATGAAATACGAAATCGCTCAGGAATTTGGCGTAAACCTTGGTGCTGATACGACTTCCCGCGCAAACGGGTCTGTCGGCGGCGAAATCACGAAACGCCTTGTTTCGATGGCTGAACAACAATTAGGCGGTACTTCCCGATAACTGAATGAAGAATGGATAAAGAAGCGGGCCTGAAGCGGGTCCGCTTCTTCTTGTTTTTGGCGTAAATCTGTATCATATTTTTTTAATATCAGGTATAATAATGAGGTACTAAAAAATTCTGGAGGCGATTCGCTTGCGTCGTAGTGACCTGATTGCGCCACAAACATACAATATAGCCGAAGAAATTGAGAAATATGCCCGGGATCCGCACAAAGTTGCGCTGATTTGGGAAGACAAAGAAGGCATGCACAGAGAAGTCACATATAAAGAATTAATTGAAAATGCAAACCGGACCGGCCATGTCTTTTTGAAAAGCGGGCTGAAAAAGGGCGATATCATACTTGTCATGGTTCCGCGCATCGTAGAAGCATACGAAGTGTATCTCGCTGCAATGAAATGCGGCATCGTCCTTTTACCGGCCTCGGAAATGCTGCGGACAAAAGATCTCGACTACCGGATCGAAGCAGGGGATGTAAAAGGCGTTGTCGCCCATTATTCATGCACCGCACAGTTTAAAGATGTCCGCGGCATTGAAAATTTGAAAAAATTCGTAATTGGAGCACCGGAACCGGGATGGGCGTTTCTGGATGAAAAGAAAAAAGCAGCGCCTTGTGAACTGGAAATCGCCAAAACGTCAAAAGATGATATTGTAATTTTGTCTTACACTTCCGGGACAACCGGCAATCCGAAAGGTGTTATCCATACGCACAGCTGGGGATACGCCCATTTGCGCACGGCTGCCCCGAACTGGCTTGGCATTCAGGAAGGCGACCGCGTTTGGGCGACGGCCGCACCGGGATGGCAAAAATGGGTGTGGAGTCCGTTCCTTTCCGTGCTCGGTTCAGGCGCAATCGGGTTTGTTTACAACGGCCGTTTTGACCCTGAAAAATATTTGTCCCTTTTGGATGAATATGAAATCAATGTGCTCTGCTGCACACCGACTGAATACCGTTTAATGGCAAAAGTCGATGATTTGTCCCAGTATCATCTGAAAAGCTTAAGGAGCGCGGTCTCAGCCGGAGAACCGCTGAACCGCGAAGTCATGGATGTTTTCCAAAACCATTTCGGCATCACGATCCGTGACGGTTACGGACAGACGGAAAGCACGCTGCTCGTCGGTTATTCCCTTGATACCCCGTTGCGCCCGGGTTCAATGGGCAAACCGTTCCCCGGGAATGAAGTCGAAATCGTAAATGATGACGGGAAGCCGTGCAAACCGGGCGAAACTGGCGATATTGCCGTCCATAGAGACACGCCTGCGCTTTTTAAAGGCTATTATAAAGAGCCGGAGCGCACGGCCAAGCAATACCGCGGCGATTACTTCATAACAGGGGACAGGGCAAGAAAAGACGAGGACGGTTATTTCTGGTTTGAAGGCAGGCGGGATGATATCATTATTTCTTCCGGCTATACGATCGGGCCGTTTGAAGTCGAAGATGCCCTTGTCAAGCATCCGTATGTGAAAGAATGTGCCGTTGTCGCAAGCCCGCACGAAATCCGCGGCAGCATTGTGAAAGCTTTTGTCGTTTTAAAAGATGGCATCAGCGAGAATTTGCCAGGGCTTGTAAAAGAACTGCAAAACCACGTAAAACAACTGACCGCGCCGTACAAATACCCGCGTGCGATTGAATTTATCAAGGAATTGCCAAAAACGGCCTCCGGCAAAATCCGCCGTGTCGAGCTCAGGCAGCAGGAATGGAATAGATAAGAAACAAAAAGCCGGACATTTTTTTGAGAAAATGTCCGGCTTTTTGTTTTAAAGTCCCGGATCTTCAAGTAGAATAAAAGAAAAACAAAGAAATGGAAGGATGAAATGTTGGCATGAACAAAAAAAGATGGGGAGCGCTTGCTTTGGCAGGCGGGCTGTTCGTCGTTTCCATTATTGTGAATCTGGCGAGCATGGCGGCATCAACCAACTTTTCCAAAATCTTTAAAGAGACGGTGGAAGCGGGGGAAGGGGATGTTTCCGAAAATGTATTGCAGGATGGGAATGAATCAAAGAAAATCGTCGTTTTGAATGTGAACGGGACGATTCAGGATACCGGCGCGTCACCATCCCTGCTGGATACCGGTGAATATAACCATCAAAGTTTTTTGGAAGAACTGGATGAGGCGAAAAAAGACCGCGATGTAAAAGGCATCATTTTACATATAAATTCGCCGGGCGGTGGGGTGGCCGAGTCGGCGGAAATCCATCACCGCCTGATGGAAATAAAAAAAGATACGAAGAAGAAAATTTATGTGTCCATGGGGCCGACTTGCGCATCCGGTGCATATTACATTTCAACGCCGGCCGATAAAATATTTGCAAGCCCGGAAACCTTGACCGGGTCGCTCGGAGTTATTATGGAAAGCGTGAACTACGGGAAACTTGCCAAAAAATACGGCATCGATTTTCCGGTGATTAAAAGCGGGCAGTATAAAGACATTATGAGCCCTTACCGGGACATGACGAAAAGCGAAAAAGAAATGATGCAGAAAATGGTCAACAATTCGTATAACGGTTTCGTCAATGTGATTTCCAAAGGGCGCCACATTCCGAAAGAAGAGGTGCGCAAAATTGCGGACGGGCGTGTCTATGATGGCAGGCAGGCACTCAATTTGCATCTGATTGATAAATACGGCTACCTGGATGACACCATTTCGGCAATGAAAAAAGACCTTCATCTCGGGAAAGCGCAGGTTGTGGAATATGAAACAAGCGGCGGGCTCGATTCGCTGTTT
Organism: Weizmannia sp. FSL W8-0676; assembly: GCF_038593015.1. Taxonomy (NCBI): domain Bacteria; kingdom Bacillati; phylum Bacillota; class Bacilli; order Caryophanales; family Bacillaceae; genus Heyndrickxia; species Weizmannia sp. FSL W8-0676. The sequence goes on along the minus strand of NZ_CP151954.1, from coordinate 2,103,756 downwards.
TCTGCTTCAGTGCAAAAAATGCTCGGCAAAGAAGCAGAAATGACAGGGCTTGCGCATTTGTTGACGCAATCGAACGCACCACGCCCGATGTACTTGTATTCCGGGGCTGAATAGGGGGGAGCATCATGAATTCAAACGAAAACCATATTCCTGAAACATTGACAAAAGCGCCGGAACAAATATCCGGGAGTTTATCAGGAGCCCGTTATGCCGGGTTCTGGATGCGGTTTTGGGCCTATTTGCTTGATCTGCTTGTTGTGGCAAGTGTAAAGTGGCTGGTCATCCATCCCATTTTCCGGCTTTCCGGACTGTCCCTTACAGACGAAAAAATTTACTCGCCGATTACGATCGCATCAGCCCTTGTATTTTACGGTTATTTCGTTCTAATGACGAAGTTTTTCGGCCAGACGCTTGGGAAAATGGTGTTTGGCCTCAGGGTTGTACCGCTGAACCATCCCGGGCCGCTGAAATGGAGCACCGTTTTATTCCGGGAATGGATCGTCCGTTATGTTTGTGTCAAGATTGCGGTCATCTATATTGTCGTTGCATTTACGCCGAAAAAACAAGGGGTGCACGATTTGTTTGCCGATACGGCCGTCATTCATGAACGGTCCCATGAACCGGTCTATCCTTATTATGAACCTGCTTAAGGGCAGGTTTATTTTTTTTGCCCTGTTGGCGATAATGGTTGCAAAAAAGGCTGATGATGGAAATGATATGGTGGCTATCCGCGTTTTTCGCACTTGCCGCAATCACTGCGATTGTATGGTTCTCTTCCCTGTCCGTCCTTATTGAATACGGGCACCGCTTAGATGATGATAAAATTTTTATCCAAATCAGAGTGTGGGGCATCATCTGCTATACCGTGAAAATCCCGGCAGTGAAAGTGGACCGGAAAAAACCCGGTGTCGTATATGAAAAAGAGACAAAACATGCAGAGCAGGAAAGGAACATTACGCCGGATGTCCTCGAACAGCGGATTGAAGATGTGAAAAAAATTGCGGAGCGCGTCATCGGTTTAAAGGCGATTGCAGGCAAGTTCATCCGCAATGTCCAGTTAAGAAAATTCGAATGGCATACAGCAATCGGGCTGCATGATGCCGCGTGGACGGGAATTGTCGCCGGGAGCATCTGGGCGGTGAAAGGGGGGATCTTAAGCCTCATTACCACACATCTGCGTGTAAAAACGGATCCTGTCCTTTCCGTTACGCCCTTTTTCCAGTACCCGATTTCCGAAACACAGTTAAAATGTATGGTGAAAATCCAGATCGGGAAAGCTATAATAGCCGCATTTAAAATGCTGAAATACTGGCGGGGAGGAAAAGCGGAAATCGCGCTTACACCGGTTTCTGAGCCGGAAAACGGCCGGCATGCTTAAATCCCGGCAGAAACAAATGACAGGAGGAAACAACAATGGGTTCACATCCGATTGAAGGCCTGATGACGGCCGCAATGGAAAATTTAAAAGAAATGATTGACGTAAATACGATTATCGGGGATCCGGTGGAAACGCCGGATGGAAGCGTCATTTTAACCGTATCCAAAGTCGGTTTCGGGTTTGCGGCAGGCGGCAGCCAATTTAACGGGCCATCCGGATCCGGCGGCAGCGGCGAATCCCGCCCGGCAGAGCTGCCTTTCGGGGGCGGCAGCGGCGGCGGCGTCTCGATTATGCCCATTGCCTTTTTGGTTGTTGGCGCACAAGGCGTGAAAATGCTGCATCTGGACCAAAACACGCATCTGATTGAAAAAATTATGGACGTCGCACCGGGCGTTGTCGAAAAAATCCAGAGCATGCTGAAACAAAACGGCCAAAATGGCGGGCAACAGCCGGCCAACCAGCAAAAACAGGATCTTGATTTTTAAAAACCCGCATGATTCGCGGGTTTTAAATTGGAAATTTTTTTCGTTGTCCAGTATGATAAGGTATGAGCACAGCTGAAATACGGGGATTGTAAGCCCCGGCAAAAATAAGGAGGGTATTTCATGGCTTCGGTTACATTTAAAGGGAATCCAGTCACATTGGAAGGGACACAAGTAAAAGTTGGCGATAAGGCACCGGACTTTACGGTTCTGGATAATGACTTGAATGAGGTGACACTTTCGGATACAAAAGGCGGCGTCCGCATCTTCAGCGTTGTCCCGTCGATTGATACCGGTGTTTGCGATGCACAGACGCGCCGTTTTAACGAAGAAGCAGCAAAACTCGGGAAAGAAGTCAACGTTTATACTTTCTCCTGTGACCTGCCTTTTGCTCAAAAAAGATGGTGTGCGGCATCCGGGCTCGACCATGTAAAAGTGTTGTCCGACCACCGCGACCTGTCATTCGGCAAAGCTTACGGGGTTGTGATGAAAGAACTTCGCCTGCTTGCCCGCGCCGTATTTGTCGTGGATTCCAATGATACGGTTACATATGTGGAATATGTAAGCGAAGGCACCAACCATCCTGACTACGAAAAAGCCTTGCAAGCCGCAAAAGATGCATCGTAAAACAGGCATTGAATAGCGCCGGGAAACGCGAAGAGCGCTTGCTATACTGCGATAAAATCCCCGATCTCCATCGGGGATTTTATATGGAAGAAGAATATGAAGGAGGAGAATGAATGAGAGCCTCTCCTGTTGAAACCCTTTTTACCGTTTTTAACGAATCCGCGCAAATCTTGGAAAATCGCCTCTCTGTCCCGTATTTGGAAGCCGTGGCGATGACCGGGGAAAACTTATTCAGCGGAAGCATCCGCCAAAATGGGATTGATGCGCGCGATGAAAAACGCCTTGAAAACCTATACGGAACGGTCCGCCTCGGGGACTTTACCCGCGAGCAAATCCGGAAAGCCTACCAGCTCGCCATCCTGAAGGGGATGAAAGCAAACGTCCAGGCAAACCACCAAATGACGCCGGATTCGATCGGACTGCTGATGAGCTATTTTATCGGCAAGTTTACAGAAAATATGGGCACATTTTCCATTTTGGACCCTGCGGTGGGCACCGGCAATTTGCTTGTGACCATTTTGAACCAGCTCAGCGGGAAAAACATTACTGCTTACGGCGTGGATATCGATGATGTTTTGATCCGGCTCGCATACACGGGGGCGAACCTTCTGCACCATGAAATCGAACTGTTTACGCAGGATGCCCTGTCCCAATTGTTCATTGACCCTGTCGATATCGTTGTTTGCGATTTGCCGGTCGGATACTACCCGAATGATGCGGGCGCCGCAGATTACAAGCTGAAGGCAGATGAAGGGCATTCGTACGCCCATCATTTGTTTATCGAGCAGAGCCTGAGAGCGGCGCGCCCGGGCGGATTTTTATTTTTTCTCATCCCAAACGGATTATTTGAAACAAAAGAAGCCCCGAAACTTCGCCGGTTTTTAAAAGAAGAGGCGGATATCCAGGCGATTTTGCAATTGCCGATGACCATCTTCAAAAGCGAACAGGCTGCCAAAAGCATTTTTGTCATCCGCAAGAAAGCGGAAGGCGTGAAGGCGCCGGAACAAGTGCTGCTGGCGTCGCTCCCGTCCCTGTCCAACGAGGGGGCGCTAAGGCAGCTGATGGCAAAAGTGGACGCCTGGTGCAAAGAAAATATCCAAAGCGGCAAAATTTGACGAATTGGGAAAAATGGGGGCCGGAAAGCAGGAAATTGCGTTCCGGCCCCCATTTGTTTGTGTTTTTATGGTATCATTTTATATGTTCCCGGGAGACGAAACCAAAAACCGGTTGAAAAAAACCGGATAGAATGGCAAAATGAGAAAATGAGATCACTATTTTAAAAAAATAAAAGGGTTCATTTGATTTTGCGAAGGGAAGACGAGTAATGGCAAAAATTATGGCAATTAATGCGGGAAGCTCCTCCTTAAAATTTCAATTATTTGATATGCCGAATGAAAGCGTTATAACGAAAGGCCTGATTGAACGGATCGGGTTAAACGATGCCTTATTTTCCATTACGGTAAACGGGGATAGGGTGAAGGAAATTACCGATATTCCGAACCATGAAGTTGCCGTGCAGTTTTTATTAAAAAAATTAACGGAAACCGGTATTATCCGGTCTTTGGATGAAATAGAAGGCGTGGGCCACCGGGTTGTGCACGGCGGCGAAATATTCAATGATTCTGCTGTCGTCAATGACCAGGTGCTCGCGCAAATTGAAGATTTGGCGGAACTCGCGCCGCTTCATAACCGGGCGAACGCAACGGGGATCCGGGCGTTCCGTGCCGTGCTGCCGGATGTGGTTCAAGTGGCCGTGTTTGATACCGCTTTCCACCAAACGATGCCGGAAAGTGCTTTCCTATACAGCCTACCCTATGAATACTACGAAAAATATCGGATCCGCAAATACGGGTTTCACGGCACTTCCCATAAATATGTAGCGATGCGCGCCGCTGAGCTGCTCGGCAGGCCGCTTGAACAGCTGCGCCTGATTTCATGCCATTTGGGCAACGGGGCAAGCATTGCGGCGATCCAGGGCGGCCGGTCAATCGATACGTCCATGGGCTTTACGCCATTGGCCGGTGTGACGATGGGCACGCGTTCCGGCAATATCGATCCTGCGCTGATTCCGTTTATTATGGAGAAGACAGGCAAAACCGCGGAAGAAGTGCTCGAAGTGTTAAACAAAGAATCCGGGCTTCTTGGCATTTCGGGCGTTTCCAGCGATTTGCGCGATATCCAGGTGGCGGCAGAACTCGAGCGGAACAAGCGGGCTGAACTGGCGCTTGACATTTTTGCAAGCCGCATCCATAAATACATCGGGTCGTATGCGGCAAAAATGGCCGGCGTGGATGCGATTATTTTTACAGCCGGCATCGGGGAAAACAGCGATGCCATCCGCGCAAGAATTTTAACGGGACTGGAATTTATGGGCATTTACTGGGATCCGACCCTGAACCAGATCCGTGGGACCGAAGCGTTTATCAATTATCCGCATTCCCCTGTAAAAGTGCTCGTTATCCCTACTAATGAAGAGCTGATGATCGCACGCGATGTTGTCCGGCTGTCTTCATGACCGCGGAAGCCGGCCGGCGCCGGCAGCTTGCTTTCTCTGCTGCCCGTGCCCGAATAAATCGTTTCAGGAAGCGCTTTGGCATAACATAAACGGACAGCCGTGCATGGAATTTATGTTATAATGGCTGTAAAACAGAGTTTGGGAGCGGATCGAAAATGGCGGAATGGACAGACAGGGAAAAAATAGTCCTGGATGAAATCAACGACTGGGCGGAGAAGCTGTTAGCGGCCGGAAAAGAAGGGGGCGGGCGCAAGCAAAAACTGGATGCGCTCTTTGCCAATTTTCCGGATAAGGCGCTGGAAAATATCCATGAAAAAATAGATGCCGTTTTGTTTCAAATCTGTTCATTTGCCGATGAAAATCTGCCTTACGGGCATGAGATCGAAAAAATACTTGCTGCGGGGCGTCTCTTTGACAGTTCTGTCGCAACGATTCCCGATATGAGGAAACTTACCATCGACCAGGCAGGGTTTATTGCGGCACGGCAGCAGGCAAAATACCGCCGTCTCTCACTCTTCGAAGGGGCATTGAGCGGAACCGGGAAAGCCGTTTTTGCCGCGGCGGACCCGTTTTTCCTGCTGGCTGTGAATCTCCGGGCGGTCCAGCTCACCGGTGCAGCTTACGGATTTGAAACAAAATCGCCCGGCGGACTCGTGGCGGCGCTGAAAATCGTGCTGATGGCCGCTGCCCCGGACATGGTGAAATATGCGCTCTGGGAAGAATTGATGGATGAGCTGGAAGCGCGCGGAACCGGCTTCTATGCAGGGAATGAAAAGTTATTCCACCGCTATTTGTGGCCGGGGGCCATCGGGCATGCCGGTAAGCTCGCTTTTCTGGCGCTGCTCCGGCCGAAAAAGCGGGGAGAAAACAGCTGGGCCGGGATGGCCATCGGGGCTGCTACAAACTACTATTTTTCTAAAAAAGTTTGTGAAATTGCAGAGAAATATTATCAATACCGGTTTTTAACAGAAAAAAGCGGCCGTTAAAAAACCAGCCCGTAAAAGGCTGGTTTTTGCTTAATTTTCCGCTTTGCCTTCTTCTTCCTTAGGCGTTCTCACAACGAGCACATCGCAGGGGGAAGTGCGGACAATATGCTCGGAAACGCTTCCGATTAGGAGCCTTTCCACTGCATTTAAACCGGTTGCGCCGCACACAATTAAATCCGCATGCACTTTTGGCGCGACATTTTTTGTGATTTGAAGTTTCGGAGAGCCGAGCTGGATGATCGTCTGGACTTTGATCCCTTTTTCCGCGGCGCGGTCTTTGTAATTGCTTAACAGCTCATCCCCGAATTTTTCGTTCTGCTCATACAATGTCGAATCAATCGGCGTCAAAGTGGCGAGCGCCCGGTTATCGACGACATGGACAACCGATAATTCCGCCTTGTTCCGTTTGGCGATTTCAACCGCTTTTGTAAAAGCCCAATCGGCTTCTTTGGAGCCATCTACCGCTACTAAAATATTCCGGTATTGTGTGCCCATCTTACTCATCTCCTTTATAAACTGCCTGCCTTTCATGTCTATTTTACTAGAATTTTTCCGGTTTGTGTGTGAAAAATGAAAAAACCCGGTGATCCATTTTTCAATCAAAACGGGCGGAAGCAGGCAAAAATGAAAACGGTATCCCGTTCCTTGCCGCGGATAAGAAATTTGCAAAAAAATATAGGAAAAAGAGGGAATTTTTTGCTACACTAAAGATGTTTGGGAAAGTTTTCAACCGTTTGATATGTTTTCTTACAATAATAAGAAAACGGATGGCAAAACACGAACAAGAGGAGGAACTTTCTATGCGAATTGGCGTGCCAAAAGAAATTAAAAACAATGAAAGCCGTGTGGCCATGACCCCGGCCGGCGTGGTGACCTTGTCCAAAGCGGGGCATGAAGTTTTTATTGAAAAGAATGCGGGCCTTGCATCGGGGTTCAGTGACGAAGAATATGCCAAAGCCGGTGCCCGGATCGTAGAGACTGCTGAAGATGCGTGGTCTTTTGAAATGGTCATGAAAGTGAAAGAGCCGATCGAAAGCGAGTACCGCTATTTCCGTGAAGGCATGATTTTATTTACATATTTGCATCTTGCCGCAGCACCCGGGCTTACGGAAGAACTGCTGAAAAAGAAAGTGACCGGCATTGCTTATGAAACCGTGCAGCTTGCCAACCGTTCGCTGCCGCTTTTGACGCCGATGAGCGAAGTGGCGGGCAGAATGGCGCCGCAGATTGGCGCACAGTTTCTTGAAAAAAATAACGGTGGAAAAGGGATCCTGCTTTCCGGCGTGCCGGGCGTCAAAAGAGGCAGGATTACAATTATCGGCGGCGGGGTTGCCGGAACGAATGCGGCAAAAGTCGCGATCGGCCTTGGGGCGGATGTAACGGTTGTCGAATTGAATCCGGACCGCCTGCGCCAGCTTGATGACATTTTCGGCAGCAAAATTACAACCCTGATCTCGAATCCGTACAATATTGCGGAAGCGGTGAGTGATGCGGACCTTGTGATCGGATCCGTTCTGATCCCGGGTGCAAAAGCGCCAAAACTGGTGACGGAAGAGATGATCAAAGCGATGCAGCCGGGCTCTGTTGTGGTGGATATTGCAATTGACCAAGGTGGCAGTTTTGAAACGACAGACCGTGCCACGACCCATGATGATCCGGTTTATATCAAACATGATGTCGTCCATTATGCAGTCGCCAATATTCCGGGCGCGGTTGCCCGCACATCGACGATTGCCCTCACCAATGTGACGGTGCCGTACGCGGCGGAAATTGCCAATAAGGGGTATGAGAAAGCAGTTTTGGAAAATGAGGCGCTGTTAAAAGGAGTCAATACGCTGAACGGGCATGTAACGTATCAAGCGGTGGCCGATTCGCTCGGGCTCTCCTATACCGATGTGAAAAAGCTTTTAAAATAAGTTTTCAAAAGCCGGCTGCAAGAATTGCCGGAACAGAAAAAGAAGCACAAGCAGCATGAAAGCTGCTTGTACTTCTTTTTTTAAACATACTGCAAGGCTTTCGGGTACTTTGTCAGCACTTCGGCACCCGTTTTTGTAATGCAGACGTCATCTTCAATCCGGACGCCGGCAACTCCCGGCACGTATATTCCCGGTTCGATCGTGAAGACCATCCCTTCTTCAAGCACCAGCTCATTCGTATGGGTGACAGAAGGATATTCGTGGATGCTGATGCCGAGCCCGTGGCCGAGCCGGTGTGTAAAATATTCGCCGTATCCCGCGTCTTCAATGATGCGGCGTGCAATCAAGTCGAGCTCTTTTGCCTTTACCCCCGGTTTTGCTGCCGCCACGGCTGCTTCTTCCGCTTTTAATACCGTTTCGTAAATCCGGGTTTTTTCTTCGCTGAGCCCCCCGAATGCGACCGTCCTTGTAATATCGGAACAGTAGCCTTGGTGCACAACGCCCAGGTCAAACAGGACAAAATTCCCTTTTTCGATTTTGTCAAGGCCGGGCGCGCCGTGCGGGGAAGCCGCCTTCGCACCTGAGAGGACGGTGGTGGCGAAGCTCATTTCCGAAATCCCTTTTTCTTTCATTGCAAATTCAATGGCAGCCACGATTTCAAGTTCGGTTTTTCCTTCTTGAATTTCGCGGATGCCCGTTTCAACGGCCAGATCGGCAAAAGCGGCCGCTTCCCTTAAAATCTTCTGTTCCTGCTCATCTTTGATGAGGCGCATCGTGCGCAATTTTTCTTCAGCAGCGGTAAAGCGGGCGCCGCCAAACCGTTCTTTCAGCGCTTCGAACCGTTCCACGTTCAAATGTTCTTTTTCAACCGCAAATGTATCGACATTCCCGATTCGCCCGCGTATTTCTCCAGCCACCAAATCCCACGGGTTATCCGTATCCCGGATACCGAGAATGTCATATTCCCAGCCGGCTTTTTTCGCATCATACGCCTCCATTGCCGGGCAGACGAGAAACGGCTCTTTTTCCTGAAATACGCAAATGCCGAGCAGCCTTTCGTGCGGGTCGCTGCGGTAACCGCTCAAATAAAAGACGTTGTCAGGCGACGTAATAAAAGCAGCATCGGTCTTTTCCGCTTTCAGCCACGCCGCCACACTTGCCAAACGCTTATTCATCCCATTCATCTCCTTATCAGACGTTACTAGCATAGCAAAAAATAGGTTAAGATGCTACATGTAGAGCATCAGGCAGGATTACGGGGCAAAGAAATAATATAATGAAAGTGGCCACTGAAGCCGTACAAATTTTAAAAGGAGTGATCAGCTGATGAAAGTTTCTTTTCACGGCCATTCAATTGTAAAAGTGGAAACGGGCGGCAAAACGATACTCTTTGATCCGTTTATTACCGGCAACAGCCAGACAGACCTGAAAGTGGAGGAAGAAAGCCCGGATGTGATTATTCTCACACATGGGCACGGCGATCATATCGGGGATACAGAGGCGCTTGCCCGCAAAAAGAATGCGCTTATTATTGCCAATAATGAAATTGCAAATTACTTTGCCTGGAAAGGGCTGAATACGCATCCGCTCCATATCGGCGGCTCGTACCAGTTCGATTTCGGAAAAGTAAAGCTTACCCAGGCGTTCCACGGCTCGGCGGTTGTGGATGATGAAAAGAAAGAAATCGTTTACCTCGGGATGCCGACGGGGGTTTTGCTGATGGCGGAAGGGAAAACAATCTACCACGCTGGCGATACCGGGCTGTTCTCGGATATGAAATTAATCGGCGAACGCCACCCGATTGATCTTGCATTTCTGCCGATCGGCGACAACTTCACGATGGGGCCGGAAGACGCAGCAGTGGCGGCAACATTTCTGCAGGCGAAAACGGTCGTGCCGATCCATTACAATACGTTCCCGCTCATTCAGCAGGATCCGCAGAAATTTATCGATTTGCTCGACGGCGTAAACGGCAAAGTCATGAAAGCCGGAGATGCGATCGAATTGTAACAGAGGCCCAGGATTGGCAAATACAGGGGTTCGCTTGCAGCCGGCATGTGCTGAAAAAGTGCCGGCCGCACTTCCCCTTTTCCATTATTTAAAGGGGCCTGATTGCCCTTTTCCCCTTTTTCCATCTATAATAGAAATATACAGATTGCTCCATACATATTTCTTGAAAGCGTACAAAAACGGAAAGAAGGTGAAAAAATGGCGACAAAACACGAACAGATTTTACAATATATCAATGAGCTGCCGGTCGGGGAAAAAATATCAGTCCGCCAGATTGCAAAGGCGCTGAATGTCAGTGAAGGGACCGCTTACCGCGCCATTAAAGATGCTGAAATAAAAGGGTATGTCAGCACGATTGAACGGGTCGGCACCATCCGGATTGAGCAGAAGAAAAAAGAAAATATCGAAAAGCTGACATTTTTGGAAGTCGTCAATATTATCGACGGCCAAGTGCTGGGCGGAAAATCCGGCCTGTATAAAACGCTTACAAAATTTGTGATCGGCGCCATGGAACTCGAGGCGATGTCGAAGTATACGGATCCTGGGAGCCTGCTCATTGTCGGAAACCGCACGGATGCGCATGAATTGGCGTTAAGGTCAGGGGCTGCCGTTTTGATTACCGGCGGATTTGATACAAAAGACTATGTAAAAAAAATTGCGGATGAGAAATCGCTGCCGGTCATCTCGACGAGCTATGACACGTTTACCGTTGCGACGATGATTAACCGTGCTGTCTATGACCAGCTGATTAAAAAAGAAATTATTCTCGTGGAAGATATTTTAACACCGATCGAAAAAACGGCTTATTTGAATACAACGGACATGGTCCGGGACTGGTACCGCAAAAAACGGGAAACAGGCCACTCGCGCTTTCCTGTTGTCGACCGCAATTTAAAGGTGGCGGGCATCGTTACCTCGAAAGACGTGATGGAAACCGATACGGACTCAAATATCGAGAAAGTGATGACGAAAAATCCGATTACGGTCAGCGAAAAAACAAGCGTCACATCCGCTGCCCATATGATGGTCTGGGAAGGGATCGAAATCTTGCCGGTGACCGATGATTTTAACCGGCTGAGGGGGATTGTCAGCCGCCAGGACGTCTTAAAGGAGCTGCAAATGACACAGCGCCAGCCGCAAGTCGGGGAAACGATCGACAATATCGTCACGACCCAGCTCGATGCTTCATCGGCCAAAACGGAGGATCCGGATGATTTCCAGTTTGAAGTGACGCCGCAAATGACCAACCCCTTAGGGACGATTTCATACGGTGTATTCACGACACTTGTGCACGAAACGGCCAACCGCTTTTTGCGCTCCAGAAAAAAAGGCGATATGATCATCGAAAGCTTAACGGTCTATTTTATCAAACCGGTCCAGCTCGAAAGCATGATCCGGATTGTACCGAAAATTCTCGACTCCGGCCGGAAATCTGCCAAAATCGATGTGGAAGTCTTCAATCAGGGCAACCTTGTCGGCAAAGCCCTGCTGATGTGCCAGCTGATTGAAAGATAACGGTACGTGCCACGCCTTTTACGGTGCACGCCGGGATTCGTCCCTTTCTTTCTGCATTTCGGGCTGGTAAAACCGCAGCCTTTTGAAACCGCCTGCGATATTGAAAAGCCCGAGCGCGATAAAAACGGCTGCGATGATATAAGTGGCGGCAGTGTGGAACAGAAACAATTCATTCACGCCGAACAAAAAAATAAATGAACCGAGCGCCATATTGGCTTTGGCGGAAAACACCTTTTTTTGCATCACCAAAAGGCTGCGGACGTTTTTTAGTTACGCGCTAATAGATGCGAGAATCAAAACGGCAAGGATCGGCATCGTGCAACTCCAAATCGAGTTGTCCGTATTTCCTTCTATTTTACAAAATGAAAAAAATCTTGCCAGAGAAACGGGGAGTAAGATGAAAGCAAAAATTTTACAGACGATCAGGCTTTTTGACACGATCATCATCCACCGCCATGTCCGGCCGGATCCGGATGCTTACGGATCGCAGGGGGGACTTGCGGAAATACTGAAGGCGTCTTTTCCGGATAAAAACATTTACATCGCGGGCGACGATGAACCGGCCCTCGCCTATTTGAACAGGATGGACCGGATTCCGGATGAAACGTACCGCGGGGCGCTTGTCATCGTTTGTGATACCGCCAACCGCGAACGGATCAGCGACCAGCGCTTCCATCTCGGGGAAAGGCTGATCAAAATCGACCACCACCCGAACCATGATGCTTATGGGGATATTCAATGGGTTGATGAAGACGCGTCCTCTGTCAGCGAAATGATCTATGAGTTTTACTTATCCGGGAAAGAAGAGGGGCTCAGGATGACAGATGATGCGGCAAGGCTGCTGTTTGCCGGCATTGTCGGGGATACAGGCCGGTTTTTGTATCCGAGCACGACGGAAAAAACATTTGACTATGCCGGTGAACTGATCCATTACAATTTCGACCGGACGGCGCTCTTTAACAAGATGTACGAGGTTGAACCGGAAGTCGTGAGGCTCCAAGGGTATATATACCAGAACCTGGACATTCTTGAGCACGGGGCGGCGATCGTCGTGCTGAAAAAAGAACTGATTGAAAAATTCGGCGTAACGGTGCGGGAAGCCTCCCAGCTTGTCACCACGCTCGGCGATATTAAAGGGCTTAAAGCCTGGTGCTTCTTTATCGAAGAAGAAGGCCAAATCCGCCTCCGTTTCCGTTCAAAAGGCCCTGCCATCAATGAGCTGGCCCGCAAATACGGCGGCGGCGGGCATCCGCTTGCTGCCGGGGCCACCGCGCATTCGTGGGAAACGACAGAGGCGGTAAAAAAGGAATTGATCGCGCTCTGCAAGGAAGGGTAAAAAAAAGAAGGCAGAACCGCGGGAAAGCGGATTTGCCTTCTTTCAGTCTGCCAGCTTTAAATTCAGGTGGACGCGGACAACGGAGTAAAACAAAATGTCTCGCACTTCGAAGGTATAGCGGCGGTGGTTGATTTTAATGACTTTGTTTTCGAGCATGCGGATAATCAAGTCTTTGTTCAAATAAGCGGTTTTTAAATTTTTTGCGATCAGCGGGCTTAAGTCATGTTTAATATCCTCTTCTGCTTCAAAAATGCTTTGTGAATCGTGGATATCATATTTTTCATAGTTGCTGATTTTCACGTCAATACGCTGGATGGTCAGGAGCTTTTCATTTTTTTGATTGAGCTTTTTATAGTCTTCCTGCCAGATTGCCTTTTCCTGTTGCAAATCCTGGATCGTTTTTTCCTGGCGTTCAATCATTTGCGCCTGCCTTTCCTGCATGACACCGAACATATACAGAAAAATAAGCCAGCTGATGCAACCGCCCACGATAAATCCGGCCATGAACCGCTGCCAGCCCGGTTTCCGGTAAAGCGGCGGGATTCTCATAGCACATTCTCCTGGGTAATCCATGAAATAATAAGCGCGGCCGTTTTGGCACCGCCCATGGCCGACAGAATTAAAAGCAGCTGCTTGAACAATACCATCGTCTCGCTTTCCAAAAATCCTTTTTCAAAGCTGTAAACGGTATCGAACGTCCCCCCGATGGCGGCAATGATCGCCCAGATGCGGAGGTCGCGCGCAATCTTCGAAATTTCCGTCAAAAGCGGCTCGCCGGTAATGAACGAAGCGAGTCCCCCGATCAAGGCGCCGCCGAACATTACACCGAATGCGATAAAATAGCTGTTGAAAAATGCGGGAAAAAATCCTTCGCTCAACCGAACCATCCCCATCTTTTCTTCATTACTAAACAATATATGGGACAATGCATGCCCGTATGAAATCGAACGTATCTTCTTTTTTGCTCGCGTGAAAACATGTATAATAAGAATCATGTACAGGTACGAATAGGAGGCAGTTTAACATGCGTTTTGTCCATTTACAGGTCCAAACGGCCTACAGCCTGCTGGAAAGTACGATCTCCATCCCTGAATGGGCGGCGTACGCAAAAGCGCTTCATTATGACACCCTTGCGATCACGGACCGCAATGTGATGTACGGGGCCTTCCCTTTTTACAAGGCTTGCCGCGAAAACGGCATCAAACCCGTTATCGGCATGACAGCGGATGTGATGAGCCAATTTGAACCCGGCAAAGCCTATCCGGTTGTGTTGCTTGCCAAAAACGAAACCGGCTACCGGCATTTGATGAAAATCTCAAGTGCCATCCAGACGAGGCCCGAACCCGGCATTTTCACAAAATGGCTGCGCGCCTACAGCGATGGCCTGATCGCCTTTACGCCGGGGCTTGAAGGGGAAATCGAGCAGGCGCTGTTGCGGGACGATGGACCGCGCGCAGAAGAGGTTGCGGTTTTATACCAGGAAATTTTCGGGCCGAGCTTTTATCTTGCACTTGAAAACAACGGGACAGCGCAAGCTAAGAAAGTGCTTCCCGATATGCATGCGCTGTCGGAAAAACTGGGCATCCCGGAAGTCGTTGCCGCAAATGTGAAGTACTTAAAGAAGGAAGATGCTTTTGCCCATGAAGTGTTGCGCGCGATCAAAGCCGGGGTGAAACTTACGGATGAAAACCGGCCGGGCCCGGAAAGCGGGATGTACGACTTTAAGCCGCAGCAGGAAATGGAACAGCTTTTTGCCGATTTCCCGGAAGCTTTGGCCAATACGGAAAAAATCGCAGATGCCTGCTCTTTGGAAATCAAAACGGGACAGCGGCTGCTGCCGGCGTTTCCTGTTCCGGGCGGGCAGACGGCGGATGCCTTCCTGGAAGAAGTGTGCCGCAAAGGCCTTAGCGAACGCGTGCCGAATCCGGGCGAACGGTATACAGGCCGGCTGGAGTATGAGCTGAAAATCATCCGGGAAATGCAGTTCAGCGACTATTTCCTCATTGTCTGGGATTTTATGAAATATGCCAGGGAACACGGGATTCTTACCGGGCCGGGGCGCGGTTCCGCTGCCGGCTCCCTTGTCGCATACGCGCTTTATATTACCGATGTCGACCCGGTGCAATACGGGCTTTTGTTTGAACGGTTTTTGAACCCGGAGCGCGTTTCCATGCCGGATATTGACAGCGATTTTCCGGATCACAGGCGGGACGAGATGATCCGCTATGTCGCGGAAAAATACGGCCGGCAGCATGTCGCGCAGATCATCACATTCGGCACATTTGCCGCGAAAGCCGCAGCCCGGGATGTTGCCCGGATATTCGGCCTCAGCGCAAAAGAACTTGAACAGCTGTCGCGCTTCATCCCGTCACAGCCTGGCATGACGCTTAAAAAAGCATATGAAGCATCAAGCGCCTTCCGGGAGTGGATCGGCCAGTCGGACCAGCGCCGCAAGCTTTTTGAAACGGCCCGGCTTTTGGAAGGATTGCCGCGCCATGTTTCCACCCATGCTGCCGGCGTCATTATCAGCGGTGAACCGCTTACGGGCATCATCCCGGTGCAGGAAGGGCATGACGGCATTTTTTTAACCCAGTATCCGATGAACCATCTCGAAGAAATCGGGCTTTTGAAAATGGACTTCCTCGGTTTGCGGAATTTAACCATTCTTGAGCATATCCTCGCGGGGATCGAAAAGGGGACGGGGAGAAAAATCCGCCTCCAGGATGTGCCGCTTGATGATCCGGAGACATTTCGCCTTTTTAGTACGGGCAATACGACTGGGATCTTCCAGTTCGAGTCGGACGGCATGCGGAAAGTGCTCGAGCGGCTTAAACCGACCGAATTTGAAGACATTGTCGCGGTCAATGCGCTGTACCGGCCCGGGCCGATGGAAAATATCCCGGCCTATATTGAGCGGAAACACGGGGTGAAACCGGTCGAATATCCGCATCCCGATCTTCAGCCGATTTTGGAAAAAACATACGGCGTGATTGTCTACCAGGAACAAATTATGCAGATCGCTTCAAAGATGGCGGGCTTTTCGCTCGGGGAGGCGGATTTGCTCCGCCGGGCCGTCAGCAAAAAGAAAAGGGAAATCCTGGACGAACAGCGGCTGCATTTTATAAATGGCGCGCAAAAAAAAGGATATGAGAAAAAAACGGCGAATACTATTTATGATTTTATCGTCCGTTTCGCCAATTACGGTTTTAACCGCAGCCATGCCGTCGCCTATAGCATGCTCGCTTGCCGGCTTGCTTATTTAAAAACCCATTACCCGCTCTATTTTATGGCGAGCCTTTTGACGAGCGTGATCGGCAACGAGGATAAAATTGCCCAGTATATTCGCGAAGCGCAGCAGATGGGGATCCGGGTCTTGCCGCCTTCCGTGCAGCACAGCCATTATCCGTTTACCGTGGAAAACGGCGCCATCCGCTACAGCCTTGCCGCGATAAAAGGGATCGGATACGCCTCCATCAAAGAACTGCTTAAAGAAAGAAAACGGCGCCCGTTTAAAAGCTTGTTTGATCTTGTCCTGCGGGTGAAAGGGCTGAACCGGAAAATTTTAGAGGCGTTTGCATTTTCAGGCGCGATGGATGAATTCGGAAAAGACAGGGCTGTCTTGCTTGCCAGCATCGATGTCGCCCTTGAACATGCGGACATTATGCAGCCGGATGACGGGCAGGCGGATCTGTTCTTTGAGGATGAAGCGTTCAGCATTGAACCGAATTATGTGGAAACCGAGCCGATTTCACTGATGGATAAGCTCGCATTTGAAAAGCAATATTTGGGGCTCTATCTATCCGGGCATCCGGCCGGGCAGTACCGGCCTTTTTGGGACAAGACAGGCGTGCTTGCGGTAAGCAAGCTGCATTCGGGCATGAGGAAAATCCGGTTTGGTGCCTGCATTACGGACACAAGAACGATCCGCACAAAACAAGGCAGCCTGATGGCATTTTTGCACATGAGTGACGAAACGGATGAAATAGAATGTGTCGTCTTTCCGGATATCTTTAAAAAATACAGCCCGTTATGCCAAAAAGGGTTGATTGTGGTCGTGGAAGGAAATGTCGAAAACAGGAACGGCAAAAAGCAGGTGATTGCCCGGGGGCTAAAAGATGCCGACCCGTTCATGCCTGCCGGCGCCACGTTATATTTAAAGATTCCGGCTGGAAAGGACCGCATGCTGCTTGTTCAAGTGAAGCAGGTGCTTGACGCTTTTCCGGGGGACTCGCCGGTCATTCTTCATTATGAAGAGGAACGGAAAACGATCCGGCTTCCGGAAAAAAACCGGGTCCGGGCGGAGGAAGCGTGCCTCGAAAAGCTCACGGAACTGCTTGGTGAAGGGAATGTCATATTGAAATAAGTTTTTCTCTCCAGATTAAATATGTTATATTGTTTAATAGGCTTCACAAAAAAAGAATGCGAGATCGCAGCTGCGGAATTGATTAAATATGTTATATTGTTTAATAGGCTTGTGAATAAGAAATCGCATATCGTGCGGTGAAAACGGGGGAGTGAGGTTCATGTCATTGCGGGAAGAAGCGTTACATATGCACCGCGAACACAAAGGGAAATTGGAATCCAAGTCAAAAGTCACCGTCAAAAATGCAAAGGATCTGAGCCTGGCCTATTCGCCCGGCGTGGCTGAGCCTTGCAAAATGATCTACGACAAACCGGAAACGGTCTATGAATATACGATGAAAGGCAATATGGTCGCAGTCGTAACGGACGGCACCGCCGTTCTCGGGCTTGGAAATATCGGCCCTGAAGCCGCACTCCCGGTCATGGAAGGCAAAGCAATATTGTTCAAAAGCTTTGCCGGCGTCGATGCCTTTCCCATTTGCCTTGATACGACAGATATTGATGAAATCGTGGAGACAGTGAAACGGCTGGAACCGGTTTTTGGCGGCGTGAATCTGGAGGACATCGCTGCGCCGAACTGCTTTGTCATTGAAGAAAAGCTGAAGAAGGAAATGAATATTCCTGTTTTTCACGATGACCAGCACGGGACGGCGATTGTAACGGCTGCAGGGCTCGTGAACGCTTTAAAACTCGTTGGCAAAGAAATGTCTGAAATTAAAGTGGTGGCAAGCGGCGCGGGTGCTGCCGGCATCGCGATCATCAAACTGCTTTACAACTTTGGCGTCCGCGATATTATCATGTGCGACTCCAAAGGGGCAATTTATGAAGGGCGCCCGTTCGGAATGAACAAGGTGAAATCCGAAGTGGCCAAATATACAAACCGTGACAAAGCAGCAGGCAGCCTGGCGGATGTGATCAAAGAAGCGGATGTTTTTATCGGCGTTTCCGTGGAAGGGGCGCTGACAAAAGAAATGGTGCAGTCAATGAAAAAAGATCCGATTATTTTTGCAATGGCCAATCCGAATCCGGAAATCATGCCGGTAGATGCCAAAGCGGCCGGCGCGAAAGTCATTGGCACAGGCCGCTCCGATTTTCCAAACCAGGTCAACAATGTCCTCGCCTTCCCGGGCATTTTCAGGGGGGCATTGGATGTGCGCGCCACGCATATTAATGAAAAGATGAAACAAGCCGCCGTCCACGCGATCGCCGGTTTAATTGATGAACATGAACTGAATGCGGATTATGTCATTCCGCGCCCGTTTGATCCGCGTGTTGCGCCGGCGGTTGCGGCAGCTGTTGCGAAAGCGGCGATGGAAACCGGTGTCGCCCGCATTCAGGTGGACCCGGAAGAAATCCGCGAAAAAACGAAGCAGCTTTCCGAAATTGGCAAATAAGCATCAGTTGCCGGAAGAAAAAAGCCGCCTTTTTTGCCGGTACTTCGGCAGAAAAACCGCCGGCTTGCCCGGTGTTTCCGGTGCCAGATACAGGAGGGGTAAGATTTGCTGAAAGATTTTTTTTCTAAACCGAAAAAGCGAAAATATGCGACTATCCCTTCAGACCATACAAGGCAGGAAGTTCCTGAAGGGATCATGTCAAAATGCCCGAAGTGCGGCAAAATCATGTATACAAAAGAACTGCAGAAAAATTTAAAAGTCTGCCTCCATTGCGGCTACCATTATCAAATGACCGCTTATGAAAGGGTGGAAAGCCTGCTGGATGAAGGGACGTTTGAAGAGTTCGACCGCGGCCTTGTTTCCAAAAACCCGCTTGCGTTTCCGGGTTACCTTGAAAAACTGGAAAAAGACCGCAACAAAACAAACCTGAATGAAGCGGTACTGACAGGTAAAGGCGACATTCAGGAAAGGCCGGTCGTGCTTGCTGTCATGGATGCGCAATTCCGGATGGGCAGCATGGGCTCGGTTGTCGGCGAAAAAATTACGCGCGCCATCGAAGAAGCAGACAGGCTCCATGTGCCGTTTATCATTTTCACTGCTTCAGGGGGCGCCCGCATGCAGGAAGGGATATATTCTTTAATGCAGATGGCAAAAACGAGCGCGGCGCTTCAAAGGTTCAGCCGCCACGGCGGGTTAACGGTAACCGTGATGACCTATCCGACAACAGGCGGCGTGACTGCAAGCTTTGCTTCGCTCGGGGATATCAATCTTGCGGAACCCGGCGCGTTGATCGGTTTTGCCGGTCGCCGTATTATTGAACAGACGATCCGAGAAGAACTTCCTGAAGATTTCCAGACTGCAGAATTTATTCTTCAACACGGCCAGCTCGATGCGGTTGTGAAACGCCATGACCTGAAAAAAACATTGGCAGGCATTCTGGACATCCATCAACCAACAAACGCAGGTGAATTACAATGGT
This sequence comes from Weizmannia sp. FSL W8-0676, assembly GCF_038593015.1. Lineage (NCBI taxonomy): Bacteria > Bacillati > Bacillota > Bacilli > Caryophanales > Bacillaceae > Heyndrickxia > Weizmannia sp. FSL W8-0676. Next base: position 2,084,256 of record NZ_CP151954.1, on the reverse strand, counting down.
GAATGAACTTGAATTTGAAAAGCCGGTCATTGAGCTGAAACGCAAAATTGCCGAGTTAAAGGAATTTACAAAACAGTCGGATGTCGATTTGTCAAGCGAGATTAAAAAACTGGAAGCAAGGCTTTCCCGGCTGGAAGAGGAAATTTACGAAAACATGGATCCATGGGACAGAATCAAAATTGCGCGTTTTCCCGAACGGCCGACATCATTGGACTATATTCAATATCTTTTTACCGATTTTCTCGAGCTTCACGGCGACCGTGTATATGGCGACGACGGGGCGGTTGTCGGCGGGATCGCAAAATTTGAGGGTCTTCCTGTCACCGTGATTGGCCAGCAGCGGGGCAAAGATACAAAAGAAAACATCCGCCGCAATTTCGGCATGCCACACCCGGAAGGCTACCGGAAAGCATTACGGCTGATGAAGCAGGCAGAAAAATTTAAACGCCCGATTATCAGCTTCATCGACACAAAAGGTGCGTATCCGGGAAAAGCAGCGGAAGAAAGGGGCATCGCTGAATCGATCGCGCGCAATTTGTTTGAAATGTCCGGGCTGTCCGTTCCGATCATCTGCCTGATTATCGGCGAAGGGGCCAGCGGCGGGGCGCTCGGCATTGGCGTCGGCGACCATATCCATGTCCTCGAAAATGCATGGTTCTCAGTGATTTCACCGGAGTCCGCCGCGGCGCTTTTATGGAAAGATGCATCGCAGGCAAAACGGGCTGTCGCCACCATGAAGATGACCGCGCCCGAGCTGAAAGAACTGGGCATTATCGATGATCTGATTCCGGAAGTAAAAGGCGGCGCACATAAAGATCCAAAAGCGCAGGCAGAGCTGATCCGCCCCGTGCTTGCCGCATCATTAAAGGAGCTGCGGGCATATGCCCCTGAAGAACTGGTGGAAAAAAGGTACGAAAAATACCGTAAAATCGGCGTGTTTTCAACGCTCGAACAGTTTGCCCGCCAGTAGCCGCAAGGATGACAGGCAACCGGCTGACTTTGTGCCGGTTGCCTCGCTTTTTACACGGTGCAATGTATACAACCCAAAATTTTTGGCGTTCTGTTTTTCCAGCTAGTCCCTTTCTTCTAAGTGGTTGGAACGTAAAAACAGATCCTGGTTTACCGGCATGGAAACCAGGAAAAGAAAAAAGAACGCCCTTTGCTGGCAAGCGGGAAGGCTGGGGAATTGGTAGCGTATTCATACTATTCCGACACAGTTTGTTCAAAAACGCACATTTTTAAAATTTTTACTTTTTCATGATTGATTGTGAACATGCTTTTAAAGTGGTATTTTAAATATATTCGAAGGCAGACTTGGCGATACTATAGTTACTTTGCTTGATTGAAATACCGGCCTGCCATGAGAATTACATATACAGAGGTGAAGCATATGAAGCGAATTGGAGTATTGACAAGCGGCGGCGATGCACCGGGGATGAATGCGGCGGTCCGCGCGATTGCCCGTAAAGGGATTTATCACGGCCTGGAAGTTTACGGCATTCGCCAAGGTTATAACGGATTGATTCAAGGAAACATCCAAAAGCTCGAAGCAGGATCTGTTGGCGATATTCTCCAGCGGGGCGGCACGGTTTTGCAGTCGGCAAGAAGCGAAGAATTCAAAACGCCGGAAGGGCAGCAAAAAGCGATCAGGCAGCTGAAAGACCATGGCATTGAAGCGCTCGTTGTGATCGGCGGCGACGGTTCCTACCAAGGGGCCAAAAAGTTGACGGAACAGGGCTTTAACTGCATTGGTGTGCCAGGGACAATCGATAACGACATCCCGGGGACGGATTTTACAATCGGTTTTGATACGGCATTGAACACAGTGCTTGATGCGATTGATAAAATTCGCGACACCGCTTCTTCCCACGAACGCACCTTTATTATTGAAGTCATGGGCAGAAATGCCGGGGATATCGCGCTCTGGTCCGGCTTGGCCGGCGGAGCCGAATCGATTATTATTCCGGAAGAAAAATTTGACTTAAAAGATGTCGTGGAGCGTCTTGAACAGGGGAGAAAACGCGGCAAACGCCACAGCATCATCATTGTCGCGGAAGGCGTGATGAGCGGCAACGAGTTTGCTGAACAATTGAAAAAAACCGGTGTGATCGGCGATACCCGCGTTTCTGTTCTCGGCCATATCCAGCGCGGCGGTTCTCCGACGGCATTTGACCGCGTGCTTGCAAGCCGCCTCGGCGCAAGGGCTGTTGAACTGCTGCTTGAAGGAAAAGGGGGCCGCGCTGTCGGCATTCAAAATAACCAGCTGGTTGACCACGATATCCTTGAGATTCTCGGAAAACCGCACGCCGTTAATAAAAACATGTACAAGCTGTCGAAAGAATTGTCGATCTAACGTTTCTTAGGAGGAAATAAAATGAAAAAAACCAAAATTGTATGTACAATCGGGCCTGCCAGTGAAAGTGTGGAAATGCTTGAAAGATTAATGGCAAACGGGATGGATGTTTGCCGCCTGAACTTCTCGCACGGCAGCCATGAGGAACATCTTGCCCGGATTAAAAATATCCGTGAAGCTGCAAAAAACCAAAACAAAACGATCGGGCTTCTGCTCGATACAAAGGGCCCGGAAATCCGCACCCATGATATGAAAGACGGCGGATTCGAGCTCGTTGAAGGCATGACACCGGTCATTTCAATGACAGAAGTGCTCGGGACACCGGAAAAATTTTCGGTCACATATGAAGGGCTGATTGATGATGTGCACGTTGGCTCTAAAATTTTACTTGATGACGGTTTGATTGAACTGGAAGTGACGGGCATCGATAAAAACGCCGGTGAAATCTCTACAAAAGTGCTGAACCGCGGCGTTTTGAAAAACAAAAAAGGTGTTAACGTCCCGGGTGTTTCCGTGAACCTTCCGGGCATCACCGAAAAAGACGTGAGCGATATCCTGTTCGGGCTTGAACAAGGCATTGACTTCATTGCGGCTTCGTTTGTACGCCGGCCGTCCGACGTTTTGGAAATCCGCCAGCTCCTTGAAGAACACGATGCTTTGCATGTGAAAATTTTCCCTAAAATTGAAAACCAGGAAGGCGTCGACAATATCGATGAAATCCTTGCGGTATCAGACGGCTTAATGGTTGCCCGCGGCGACCTCGGCGTTGAAATTCCGACCGAAGCGGTGCCGCTCGTGCAAAAAGAACTGATCAGAAAATGTAATACGCTCGGCAAACCGGTGATTACCGCAACGCAAATGCTTGATTCGATGCAACGCAACCCGCGCCCGACCCGCGCGGAAGCAAGCGACGTGGCCAACGCCATTTTTGACGGCACGGATGCGATCATGCTTTCCGGCGAAACGGCAGCCGGGAAATATCCTGCTGAAGCGGTTAAGACGATGTACAATATTGCGGTTCATGTGGAAAAAGCAATTAACCACCGCGATATTCTGAACAAGCGCAGCAAGAGCACAGACCATAATATGACAGACGCTATCTGCCAGTCCGTTGCCCATACGGCTTTAAATCTTGATGTGAATGCCATTATTGCGCCGACTGAAAGCGGCTATACGGCACGCATGATCTCCAAATACCGCCCGGCGGCTCCAATCATTGCTGTCACGAGCGATCCGAAAGTACAACGCGGCTTAACTGTTGTGTCCGGCGTATACCCACAATTGGGCACAAAGGCAAACAATACGGATGAAATGCTTGAAATTGCAGTGGAGGAAGCGTTGAAATCCGAAATCGTCCATCACGGCGACCTTGTGATCATTACAGCAGGCGTCCCGGTTGGTGGGAAAGGCACCACCAACCTGATGAAAGTGCACCTGATCGGTGATATATTGGCAAAAGGCCAGGGAATCGGCAGAAAATCGGCATTCGGCCCGGTCATCGTTGCTGAAAGCCCTGAAGAAGCAAACGCAAAGGCAACAGAAGGTTGTGTGCTCGTCACGAGAACGACCGACAAAGAAATCATGCCGGCCATTGAAAAATGCGCCGCGCTGATTACGGAAGAAGGCGGCTTGACAAGCCATGCTGCAGTTGTTGGCATCAATGTCGGCATTCCGGTCATTGTTGGCGTTGAAAAAGCCGTTTCCATTTTTGAAGACGGGCAGGAAGTTACGGTAGATGCGGCAACCGGCTCGGTTTACAACGGCCATGCGACTGTATTGTAAGTAGGGTTTGCTGAATAAGCAAAATTCCTAGATTTGGCAAGGTTGCTGACAGCTTTGGCAACCATCTAAATGCTAGGGTTTTACAACAAATCCAGTGAAAAGCTTGCACTCGAAAGCCGATTTAACGTATGGAGAAGATAAAGCCACCCATTTTCGCAAAAGAATTCTTCTATATGTTGAGACAAGCTTGCAGACAAACTCAGAATCGGCTTCGTTCAGCAAGCCCTAAGTAAACTAAAAAAAGCGCAGAGGCATCCGGCCTCTGCGCTTTTTATATTGCTTTTTTGCCCATAATATAGTTCCAAATGTCATGGAACACATGGGCACGGATCAATGCGGTCAGCAACACGAGCGTAATCGGCCCGAGAATCAGGCCGAGAAACCCGACTGTTTTAAATCCGATAAACAGGGCAATCAGCGTCGCGAGCGGATTCATTCCGATGCTGGACGATAAAATTTTTGGCTCCATAATCTGCCTTTGCACGATCACGACAATGTAAAGGACGGTTAGCCCGATCGCAAGCGGCAGGCTGCCGGTAATGAATTCGTAAATGATCCACGGGACAAACACAACGCCCGTTCCCAAATACGGAAGAATATCGACAATACCGCAAACAAGGGCGATCGTAATCGCGTAATTCACACGCAAAATCAAAAGCCCGATCAGCACAATGACAAGTGTCATGGAAATCAATGTCAATTCAGCGCGGATAAAACCGAACAGCGCATTGCGCAGGTCGGCAAACACGGTGATCCCGCTTTTTCTTGCTTTTTTCGGCAGCAACAGCTTTCCTTTGCCTGTCAAATGGTTCCAGTCTTTGCTGATGAAAAATGTTGCAAGCAGGGCAAAAATCAGCACGGTTGCCGCATTTGGAATCCAGGAAACAAGCCCCGGCAGTTTTTTAAACAGCCCGGACAGGAAATCGCCTGCTGAAGAAGCGATCTTTTGCCCGGCTGCCTGGATGTTTTGCACGATCGTTTCCTGCTGGCCCGCATCGAGATTTTTAAAGAGGCCCGCCAGCTTGTCGTACAGCGGCAAAACTTGTGCGGTGACAAGCGATTCCAAATAATTGACAAGCGTCTGGACATGCTCCGGCAAAACGTCAGCAAGGTAATTCGCCCCCGTTACGATCTCGGCAACAAGCAGCGTAATGATGCCGACAAAGACGCCAATGATCAAAATCAGGGATATCAAAACAGCAAGCGCCCGCGGAAGCCTCACCTTTTTGTTCAGAAAATTGACGAGCGGGTTGATCATAAGCGCGATCAACAGCGCAATAATAAACGGGTAGGCGTATTTTACAGCCAGATAGACTGCAAAAAAGCCAACCAGGATACAAAGTGCAACAAAAAGGCCCCGCAGCGCGCGGTGTATGTAAACGGAATTCAAGTTTGACCCTCCTGTATTCGTTAATATGTTATTATTTTACACGGCGGGGCGTGTAAAACAAAGAAAAAGCCGTTTTTTTTTGATAGATTTTCTATTTCCATCTTTGCCAAAAATTCAGAAAAAATACCCGGCGCCATAAGATTTTCAGCATGAAAGAAGGGATATATATGTACCAGCCGTATTTGTTTTTGCTGCTGCTTTTAGCGATAGGATTTGCGGCAAAAAACCAATCGTTAATCATTTCAGTTATTGTGCTACTTGTCTTGAAAGTGGCAGGGCTGGATGCAAAAATTTTTTCAACCGTCCAGTCGAAAGGGATCAACTGGGGCGTCACCATTATTACGATTGCCGTCCTTGTGCCGATTGCAACCGGGCAGATCGGCTTTAAAGATTTGTATGAATCACTCAAATCGCCGTATGCATGGATTGCCCTTGCATCCGGCATCATTGTCGCGCTTCTGGCCAAAAACGGCATCACCCTGCTTGCGAGCGACCCGCAAATTACGACGGCGCTCGTGCTTGGCACCATTCTCGCCGTTTCTTTGTTTAAAGGGGTTGCGGTCGGGCCGCTGATCGGCGCCGGCATTGCCTGGATGGCCATGAAAATTGTCGAATGGGTGACAAACAGTTTTTAGCCGGGAGAAATTTGCAGGTCATATAAAAACCGTTGAAAAAAAGACTTTTCAACGGTTTTTCTCCTGTTGGCCACAGAAAGGCGCATGCTAAAATCAAAATGATTGCCAGCACGGCTGCGAAAGCGCTATACTGAAAGAAGAAATTTGGCTTTTTTCTGTACCAATGTGTTTGAAAATTGTTTATAATGATTTATGTAAGCGGGCACATGTACGTCAAAAAATAGACAAATATAATTATTATATTATAATAGAGTATGTGATCGCTTGCATATTGCCGGCCGGCAACCGTTATTTATTCCGCAGAAGAATATATGCCCCGAAATCAACTTATTTACGTTTGAGATGGGGGAAACAACCTTAAGGAGAAGGAGAGATAAGCATGACAGCAACAAGAGGTCTGGAAGGGGTCGTTGCAAGTGAAACTTCAATCAGCTCAATCATCGATGACACGCTTACATATGTCGGCTACGGCATTGATGATTTAGCGGAAAAAGCCAGTTTTGAAGAAGTCATCTACCTGTTGTGGCATTTAAAACTGCCGACAAAATCCGAACTGGAAACATTTAAGCAGGAACTGGCGGATCATATGGATTTGCCGAATGAAATTTTGGATAGCTTTAAAACCTACCCGATCGGGAAAGCGCACCCGATGGCCGCGCTCCGCACCGCTGTTTCCGCACTTGCGCTGTACGATGATGAAGCAGATGCAATGGACCGGGAAGCAAACTTGCGCAAAGCCATCCGGCTGCAGGCAAAAATACCGGCAATTGTTGCCGCTTTCGCAAGAGTCAGGAAAGGCCTGGAACCTGTCGCGCCGCGCAGAGATCTCGGTTTTGCCGCAAACTTCCTGTACATGTTAAAAGGAAAGGAACCGGAACCGATTGAAGTGGAGGCCTTTAATAAAGCGCTTGTGCTGCATGCGGACCATGAACTGAACGCATCCACTTTTACTGCACGCGTTTGTGTTGCGACGCTTTCCGACATCTATTCCGGCGTTACCGCTGCAATCGGCGCATTGAAAGGCCCGCTCCACGGGGGCGCAAATGAGCAGGTCATGAAAATGCTCACGGAAATCGGTTCGGTCGATAAAGTGGAAGATTACCTGCATGAAAAATTCATGAAAAAAGAAAAAATCATGGGTTTTGGCCACCGCGTTTACAGAAAAGGCGATCCGCGCGCAAAACACCTGAAAAAAATGTCGGAAAAATTGACAGAGCTGACCGGACAGCGTAAATATTATGATATGTCGGTAAAAATTGAGCAAATTGTCACGAGCGAAAAAGGCATTCCTGCCAATGTGGACTTTTATTCCGCATCTGTCTACCATTGCCTTGGCATCGACCATGACCTGTTCACGCCGATTTTTGCCGTCAGCCGCATTTCCGGATGGATTGCCCATATTCTGGAACAATACGCCAACAACCGGATTATCCGCCCGCGCGCGGAATATATCGGCCCAGGCATGCGCCAGTACGTTCCGCTCGAAGACCGGTAACGCAAACCTAGGCGGGGAATCCCGGCTGAAATTTTTCGCGATTTTTTAAAACGCCCGCCCGTGCCTTTCAATCTTTCGGGGACGGGCAAGCGTGCGCTTTTTGGAGAAGGACCGGCCTGTGGCCATTTTACGGGGCCGGTTCATTCCGTGTACACCACAAGTATAAACTGATATTGGGACTGGAGGAGATTTTGAAATGGCACAAGGAGAAAAGATCACCGTAGAAAACGGCGTATTAAACACACCGAATCACCCGATTATTCCATTTATCGAAGGGGACGGCACAGGCCCTGATATTTGGGCGGCTGCACAGCGCGTATTGGATGCGGCTGTTGAAAAGGCCTATAAAGGCGAAAAGAAAATTGTCTGGAAAGAAGTCTATGCAGGGGAAAAAGCATTCAATAAAACAGGGGAATGGCTGCCGCAGGAAACGCTTGACACGATCCGCGAATATTTCATTGCCATTAAAGGGCCATTAACCACTCCGGTCGGCGGCGGGATCCGTTCGCTGAATGTTGCGCTGCGCCAGGAACTCGACTTATTCGTCTGCCTGCGCCCTGTCCGTTATTTTGATGGCGTCCCTTCCCCGGTCAAACGCCCGCAGGATACCGATATGGTCATTTTCCGCGAAAACACGGAAGACATTTATGCCGGCATTGAATATAAAGAAGGTTCGCCGGAAGTGAAAAAAGTCATTTCGTTTTTGCAAAATGAAATGGGCGTAAAAAAGATCCGCTTCCCGGAAACTTCCGGCATCGGCATCAAACCGGTATCGAAGGAAGGCACGGAACGGCTGGTGCGCGCCGCAATTAACTATGCGATCAAAGAAGGACGCAAATCCGTTACGCTCGTACATAAAGGCAATATCATGAAATTTACGGAAGGCGCGTTTAAAAACTGGGGTTACGAACTGGCGGAAAGGGAATTCGGCGATAAAGTCTTCACCTGGTCCGAATACGACCGCATTAAAGAAGAAAAAGGCGCGGATGCTGCCAACCAGGCGCAGAAGGAAGCAGAAGCAAACGGCAAGATCATCATCAAAGATGCGATTGCCGATATTTTCCTGCAGCAAATTTTGACCCGCCCGCGCGAATTTGACGTCGTGGCAACGATGAACTTAAACGGCGACTACATTTCGGATGCGCTCGCCGCACAAGTCGGCGGCATCGGGATTGCCCCTGGCGCGAACATCAACTACGAAACCGGCCATGCCATTTTCGAAGCGACGCACGGAACGGCGCCGAAATATGCCGGCTTGGATAAAGTGAACCCTTCATCTGTTATTTTGTCGGGTGTTTTGATGCTCGAACATCTGGGCTGGAATGAAGCGGCAAAATTGATTACCGGTTCGATGGAAAAAACGATCGCTTCCAAAGTTGTCACATACGACTTTGCCCGCCTGATGGATGGCGCGAGGGAAGTCAAATGCTCTGAATTCGGCGATGAACTGATCAAAAACATGGCGGAATAACGGACAAATGATTTACGGCAAGCCGGCTGCCTTTTTACAGCCGGCTGACATTTAAACAAAGGGGGCTCGTCATGCTGAAAAGGAAAAAAATATCGGTTATTGGCGGCGGTTTTACAGGGGCGACAACAGCATTTCTGATTGCCCAAAAAGAACTGGGGGATGTGGTGCTCGTTGACATCCCGCAATTGGAAAATCCGGTAAAGGGGAAAGCCTTGGACATGTTTGAAGCATCCCCGGTACAGGGGTTTGATGCCAGGATCACCGGCACGTCGGATTATGCAGGCACAAAGGATTCCGATATCGTCGTCATCACCGCGGGCGTTGCGCGCAAACCGGGGATGAGCCGGGATGACCTCGTCCAGACAAACCAAAGGATCATGGAAAACGTGACAAAGGAAATTGTAAAATACTCGCCAAATGCCGTGCTGATTGTACTGACGAATCCGGTTGATGCGATGACTTACACCGTTTTTCAAACATCCGGTTTTCCGAAAAACCGTGTAATCGGCCAGTCGGGTGTCCTCGACACGGCAAGATTCCGCGCTTTCGTCGCAGAGGAACTGGACGTCTCCGTCAAAGACGTTACCGGTTTTGTGCTCGGCGGCCATGGCGATGAGATGGTGCCGCTCGTCCGCTATTCTTACGCAGGCGGCATTCCGCTTGAAACATTGATTCCAAAAGAGCGCCTTGATAAAATTGTGGAACGGACAAGAAAAGGCGGCGGGGAAATCGTGAACCTGCTTGGCAACGGCAGTGCTTATTATGCGCCGGCATCGGCATTAACGGAAATGGTAGAAGCCATTGCCAAAGACCAGCGCCGCATCCTGCCCGCCGTTGCTTATCTCGAAGGCGAATACGGCTATAACGGCATTTATCTCGGCATTCCGGTCATTTTGGGCGGCAACGGCCTTGAAAAAATCATCGAACTCGATTTGACACCGGAAGAAAAAGCAGCGCTTGACAAATCCGCCGCTTCCGTCCGGAAAGTCATGGATGCACTCGTATAAACAGAAAAATTCTGCTCCAAATCCGCACGAAGGGTTTGGGGCTTTTTTTCGTGCCTGCTCCTTTAAAACCTGCCGGAAAAAGCGATGATCGCGCCTTTTCCGGCGGCAACAGAGCGGCAATATTTCGTTTCTTTTTTTAAAAAGCGCCGCGATTTTTCCTTTGCGCCGAATCATGGTAAAATGGGGAAAGGAATATGAACGGATATTCTCCATTTTTCCGGGAGGTTTTGGTTTTGAAAAAATTGATTTTAATTGATGGAAACAGCATTGCCTACAGAGCGTTTTTTGCTTTGCCGCTTTTAAACAATGACAAAGGCATACATACAAATGCGGTGTACGGCTTTACGATGATGCTTACCAAAATATTGGAAGAAGAAAAGCCGACGCATATTTTGGTGGCGTTTGATGCCGGCAAAACGACCTTCCGCCACGAAACATACAGCGAATACAAAGGAACGCGCCAAAAAACCCCGCCGGAACTGTCCGAGCAGTTCCCGCTGATCCGGGAACTGCTCGATGCCCACGGGATTGAACGGTATGAACTGGAAAATTACGAAGCGGATGACATTATCGGCACCCTGTCGAAAAAAGCGGAAGAAGAAGGGTTTACTGTTAAAGTCATTTCCGGCGACAAAGATATGACGCAACTAGTCTCGCCGAAAACAACGGTCATGATTACACGTAAAGGGATCACCGATATGGAAGCCTACACGCCGGCGCATGTCGAGGAAAAATACGGGTTAAAGCCGCACCAGATCATCGACATGAAAGGGCTGATGGGTGATTCATCCGATAACATTCCCGGCGTGCCGGGGATCGGGGAAAAAACAGCCATTAAGCTGTTAAAACAGTTCCCGACGGTGGAAGAGCTGCTTAGCCATATCGGGGAAGTATCTGGAAAAAAACTGCAGGAAAAATTGGAGGCGCACAAAGAACAGGCGCTGATGAGCAAAGAACTCGCCACCATCCACCGCGACATTCCACTTTCGATTTCCATTGAACAGGCGGCATACAGGCACGCCGACCCGGAAAAATTGCGGCATTTGTACCAGGAATTGGGCTTTAAATCGATGCTTGAAAAAATGGGCGGGGGCGCCCGGACGGAAGAAAAACCGGCACTGGAAGCTATTTCTTTTTCAATCGCCGAAGACATTACGGACAACTTGTTTGCGGATGTCTCTTCTTTTTATGTGGAGATCCTCGATGAAAATTACCATACGGGCGAGATCATCGGGTTCGGTTTAAAAAACGAAAAAGGGCTCTTTTTCCTCCGGGCGGAAGACGCACTTGCTTCCGAAGCGTTCAAAAAATGGGTGGAAGATGAAAGCAAAATCAAGCACGTCTATGATGCAAAACGTTCGATTGTCGCTTTGAGGCGGTACGGCATGGAACTGCGCGGGACCAGATTTGACCTGCTGCTCGTTTCTTATCTTTTGAATCCTTCCGATACGGTCGAAGATTTTGCTTCGGTGGCAAAAACGCATGATTATGGGAATGTGGAAACCGATGAGGCCGTCTACGGAAAAGGCGCGAAACGGAAGCTGCCCGGGGAAAAACGGTATGCCGAGCATATTTCCCGGAAAGCGGAAGCGATTGATGCCCTTTGCGAACCTTGCACAAAAGCGCTCAAAGACAACGGCCAGCTTGAACTGTTTGAACAACTCGAGCTCCCGCTGTCCCTTATTCTGGCGGATATGGAATACATCGGCGTGAAAGTCGATACGGACCGTTTAAAAGAAATGGGTGAAGAATTTAAACTCCGGCTCCATGAGATTGAGCAGCGGATTTACAGTATGGCCGGCACTGAATTCAATATCAATTCGCCGAAGCAGCTTGGCACCATTCTTTTTGAAAAAATGGGGCTGCCGGTCATTAAAAAAACAAAAACGGGATACTCCACGTCTGCCGATGTGCTGGAAAAATTGGAACCTGCCCACGAAATCGTCAGGGAAATCCTTCATTACCGGCAGCTTGGGAAATTGCAGTCCACCTATATTGAGGGGCTTTTAAAAGTGGTCCACCGGGATGGCAAAGTCCATACGCGTTTTAACCAGGCTTTGACGCAAACCGGCCGCCTCAGCTCGACGGATCCGAATTTGCAAAATATCCCGATCCGAATGGAAGAAGGCCGGAAAATCCGCCAGGCGTTTGTCCCGTCGGAAGAAGGCTGGCTCATTTTTTCGTCGGATTACTCGCAGGTAGAGTTGCGGGTGCTCGCCCATATTTCCGGCGATGAAAAGCTGATTGAAGCGTTCCGCGAAGGCATGGATATCCACACAAAAACGGCGATGGAAGTTTTCCATGTAAAAGCGGAAGAAGTAACGCCTGAGATGCGGCGCCAGGCAAAAGCGGTCAACTTCGGGATCGTATACGGCATCAGCGACTACGGGCTTTCGCAAAATCTCGGCATTACCCGCAAGGAAGCCGGCGAATTTATCAAGCGGTATTTTGCATCCTACCCGCGCGTCAAGGAATATATGGATGAAACTGTCAGGGAAGCCAAGCAAAAAGGCTATGTCTCCACCCTTTTAAAGCGGCGGCGTTACTTGCCGGAAATTTCAAGCCGGAATTTCAACTTGCGCAGTTTTGCTGAAAGGACGGCCATGAATACCCCGATCCAGGGAAGCGCAGCCGATATAATTAAAAAAGCGATGATCGATATGGCAAAAAGGCTGAAAAAAGAAAAGCTGCGGGCGCGGCTATTGCTGCAGGTCCATGACGAGCTGATTTTTGAAGCGCCGGAAGAAGAAATTGAAGTGCTGAAAGAAATTGTGCCGGAAGTGATGGAGCATGCCGTAGATCTCGCTGTTCCCCTGAAAGTGGATTCCGCATACGGGCCGACCTGGTTTGATGCAAAATAGCTGCAGGCAACAAAGAAAGAAAAGAGGAAAAAGCAATGCCGGAATTACCGGAAGTGGAAACGATACGAAGAACGCTGGCACAGCTCGTTGCCGGCGAAACGATTGAAAGCGTAACGGTGCTTTTGCCGAAAATGGTCAAAAAGCCGCTTAACACAGAGGCGTTTGTCGATGCCCTGGCCGGTGAAACGATCCGTTCGCTCGGGCGGCGCGGCAAATTTCTCATTTTTTACACGGACCATTATGCACTTGTCTCCCATTTGCGCATGGAAGGGCGGTACCGGGTTTATGGCCAAAATGAGCCGGTTGAAAAGCATACGCATATGATTTTTCATTTTCAATCCGGGAAGGAACTAAGGTACAAAGATGTCCGCAAATTCGGGACGATGCATCTGTTTTTAAAGGGGGAGGAACTGTCCTCGCTCCCGCTTTCGAAACTCGGCCCCGAGCCGTTATCCGATGCGTTTACGGAAAAATATTTATACGGCAAATTAAAGAAAACGGAACGCAATGTCAAATCCTGTTTGCTCGATCAGACGGTCATTTCCGGGCTAGGGAATATTTATGTGGACGAAGCCTTGTTCCGCGCCCGCATCTTTCCGGAGCGGAAAGCAAAGTCGCTGACAAAAAAAGACGTGCATCTTTTACACAGCGAGATCATCCAAACGCTGCAGGAAGCCGTTGAAAAAGGCGGCAGCACGGTCCGTTCCTATGTAAATTCACAAGGGCAGATGGGCATGTTCCAGCTCGAACTGTATGTTTACGGCCGGAAAGGGGAGCCGTGCCGGAAATGTGGCACCCCGATTGAAAAGATGGTTACAGCAGGCCGCGGCACCCATTACTGCCCGAACTGCCAAAAGAAACGCAGATAACGGGATGAACATTGGTCAGGCCCCCTCCATACACTGATAGCAGCGATGCAAAACGGAAGGGGCGATGGCCGTGGGTTTCCGGCTTTCGATTTTGCTATTGGCATTGGCGGTCAGCATGGATAATTTCAGCACCGGTTTTACATACGGGCTGCGGAAGATGAAGATTCCGCTTAAGTCCCTTCTCATCATCGCCGTTTGTTCGGGGGCCTCTTTATTTCTTTCCGTGCTGTTCGGGAAGAGCCTGCTCCACTGGATTCGCCCGGAAACGGCAAACCGGATTGGCGGCGTGATTTTAATTTTGATCGGGGGATGGGTGATGATCCAGTTTTTCCGGTCAAACGACGAAAAAGAAGAAGAACCCGGGGAAAAAGTCGTGCTCAACTTTGAAATCCGCTTTTTGGGCGTCGTCATCCATATTTTGAAAAAACCGATGAGCGCGGATTTTGACCGTTCCGGGGCCATTACCGGAATCGAAGCGGTCATGCTCGGGATTGCGCTCTCGCTCGATGCATTTGGCGCCGGGATCGGTGCGGGCATCATGGGCTATTCCCCGTTTCTGCTCAGTTTCCTTGTTGCCGGCATGAGCTTTTTGCTTGTCTCTTCCGGCATCCGGCTCGGCATGCTGTTTTCCCGGCTGCAATGGATCCGGAAAATTTCCTTTATACCAGGTGTTCTCCTCATTTTGATCGGTATATGCAAGTTTTAACAAGGCAGGTGGGAATATGGCAAAGATTATCGGCTTAACAGGCGGGATTGCAAGCGGCAAAAGCACGGTGTCCAAGATGCTGAAAGCAAAAGGGTTTACGATTGTCGATGCGGATATTGCCGCAAGAAAAGTTGTCGAACCCGGCGAACCGGCATATGAACAAATCATTGAAGCGTTCGGCGAAGGGATTTTGCTGGAAGATCTCACGATTGACCGTAAAAAACTCGGGGCACTCATTTTTGCGGATGAAGCACTCCGGATGAAACTGAACAGTATTGTCCACCCTGCAGTCCGCGCCTGGATGACGCGGGAAAAGGACCGGGCAATTGAAAATGGGGAAAAAACCGTCTTTCTGGATATCCCGCTCCTGTTTGAAAGCCGGCTCACCTATATGGTTGAACGCACCATCCTCGTTTACGTGGATGAAGAAACGCAATTAAAGAGATTAATGGCCCGCAACGGCCTTTCAGAAAAAGAAGCGCAGATGCGGATCCGGGCGCAGATGCCGCTGAGCGAAAAAAAGGCATTGGCGGATGCGGTGATCGACAACAATGGCAGCCCGGAGGAAACAAAGCAGCAGCTTGAAAAAATCGTGTCAGATTGGCAGCTCGTTCCATGATGGGGTACATCATGGTTTTTTTTATACAAAAATAGGGAAATAACGCTACATAACTTTTAAAATATGATATACTAATTGATGAATAATGGATTAAAAGTATGTCATTTATTATTCGAAGGAGTTGTCTGCACTGTGGAAACAAAAATTGCGATTAATGGCCTCGGCCGCATCGGCAGGATGGTTTTCAGAAAAGCCATGATGGATGACACTTTAAATATTGTGGCGGTGAATGCCTGCTATCCGGCGGAAACACTGGCACATTTGATTAAATATGACACCATCCACGGCGTATTTCCGGGGGAAGTGGAAGCGGAAGAGGGAGAGGAAGCACTCATTGTAAACGGCAAACGCATCCGGCTTTTGGCGGAGCGTGATCCGGCCCGGCTGCCATGGGGGAAAATGGATATCGATGTGGTGATTGAAGCAACGGGAAAATTTAATGCGAGGGAAAAAGCCGCGCTCCATCTCCAGGCAGGCGCGAAAAAAGTGCTGCTGACAGCACCCGGAAAGAATGAGGATGCCACCATTGTTTTAGGGGTAAATGAAAACGTTTTAGATATCGAACGGCATCATATTATCTCGAACGCTTCCTGCACCACAAACTGCCTGGCGCCGGTCGCGAAAGTGCTTGATGAACAATTCGGGATTGTAAACGGCCTAATGACAACGGTCCATTCTTATACGAATGACCAGAACAATACCGACAATCCGCATAAAGATTTAAGGCGTGCCCGGGCCTGTGCCGAATCGATCATTCCGACGACAACCGGGGCGGCAAAAGCGTTAGGCCTTGTCCTCCCGCAGCTGAAAGGGAAACTGCACGGCATGGCGCTGCGCGTTCCGACCCCTGATGTATCACTGGTGGACCTTGTCGTCGATTTGAAAAAAGAAGTGACGGCAGACGAAGTGAACGATGCATTTAAGGCGGCGGCGAAAGGTTCGCTGAAAGGCATTTTGGACTATACAGAAGTGCCGCTCGTTTCTTCCGATTATACGACAAATCCGTATTCGGCCATTGTCGACGGCTTGTCCACGATGGTCATGGAAGGGCGCAAAGTCAAGGTACTGGCCTGGTACGATAATGAATGGGGCTATTCTTGCCGTGTCGTACAACTGGCGCAGCTCGTCGCAGAAAAAATGGAAGAGACCGGAAAAATCAATATTGCCTGACACGAACGGAGCAGAACCAGCCTGCTCCGTTTCCTTTATCGGGTAATTGTTGAAAACGGCTGGAACAGGGAGCCTAAACGCTGTTGGCCAATAGATGAATGATTTAATCGCTTTCCGGGCGCTGCTTGTTCCGCCTGTTGATGAAGAACACCTCGGGATTGATATCGGATTATCCGGCAGTGAATTGGCAAAAGTCATCTATCAGGAAATTTCCGTTGTGCTGCCGGCGTATCGCGGCAATCGTCTGCAAAAAATACTCGCCGGTGTGATTATGGAAGAACTCGGGAAGGAAGACCATTCCTTCCGCTATATTTGCTGTACGGTCGCGCCCTTTAACATGCCCAGTTTGAAAGATAAATTTGCACAGGGCATGCAAATTGCAGCCCTGACCGAAAAATATGGCGGCCTTACGCGCTATGTATTCGTGAAAGATCTGTACGAACCGGTTCCGCCAGCCTGCCGGGAGGTCACCCCAATCCCGATGAATGACTTCAGCGCGCAAAAAGAAAAACTTGCCGCCGGCTTTCGGGGAATTAAAATGGAAGAAAAGGAAAACAGGCTGTGGATCCACTACGGCCGGAAGTAAAAAATGGCGGTTCATAAAACGTCAGGGATCCTTTATGGCGGCGGAAGGAAGCCCGAGGCCGGCATTCGGTGCCGCAACAGGTACAGAAGCTTTCCAAAAACGTGCGGGGTGATTTTTCATCCCGTTTTTCTAATGGCAATCTGTTGTCTATTCGCCTTCTTTTATATATGATGGTAATAAGAATGTATCAGAACGGGGGGTTCATATGAAATGTCCGTCTTGCCATAGCAACAATACGCGTGTGATCGATTCAAGGCCGGTGGACGAAGGCCGTTCCATCCGCAGAAGGCGTGAATGCGAAGACTGCTCTTACCGCTTCACCACGTTTGAAAAAGTGGAAGAAACCCCGCTCATTGTCGTGAAAAAAGACGGCAACCGCGAAGAATTTAACCGTGAGAAAATTTTGCGCGGGCTGATTAAAGCGTGTGAAAAACGGCCTGTGTCGCTGGACCAGCTTGAAAAAATCTCCATGGAGATCGAAAAAGAAATCCGCAGGCAAGGATATACAGAAGTCAGTTCCACCCTGATCGGGGAAATGGTCATGGACAGGCTGTCAAAAGTGGATGAAGTGGCCTATGTCCGCTTTGCTTCCGTTTACCGCCAGTTTAAAGATTTGAATGTTTTTCTCGATGAACTGAAAGAACTGCTCAACAAGAATGCTTAAACGGAGTGCCTTTTATGAAACAGATATGGAATGAAATACAGCCGGTTGACCGTTACCGCGCATCGTCGAACGGCCTGCTCCAGGATTATGATCAAAAGGTCATTTCGCTCCTGTACCAGCCGTTAATCGGGCCGCAATGTTACAGCCTGTATATGACACTGTGGAATGAAGTGGAAGTCGGCCGGCTCTGGTCTGAAGACTGGAACCATTACCATCTGATGAGCTTTTTGTCCATGAATCTGTCCGAAATTTACGAAGCCCGGCTGAAACTTGAAGGCATCGGGCTTTTGAAAACATATATGAAACAAACGGACGACATCCGCATGTTTATATACGAACTGCAGCCGCCCCTGTCCCCGGAACAGTTTTTTAACGACGGTTTGTTAAATGTTTTCCTGTACCGGCAGCTCGGCAGGACACATTTCCTGCGGTTGAAAAACTTCTTTTCCGACCGTGCCGTAGAACCGGGCGAGTACCGGGACATCACCCGCTCATTCCAGGATGTGTATGCCGCAAAAATCGGCCCCGAAGTGCTGAATGACGCAGAAGCGCAGCAACTCAGCCGGCTGGAGGAAAACCGCCGCTATATCGAAAAAAACGCCGCCCCGGTCATTAAAATCGAAAACACCCATTTCAATTTTGACCTTTTATATGCAAACTTGCGTGACGACCTGATTCCGCTGCGCGCCATCACGCCGGAAGTAAGGGAAGCGATTGTCAAGCTTTCATTTTTATACGGTTTAAATGAACTAGACATGAAGAAAATTTTACTCCAGGCATTGACGGCGGACTTGGAAATCCGGGTGGAGGATTTGCGGAAAATCGCGCGCAGCTGGTTCCAGATTGAGCATCATGATGAACTGCCGCGCCTTGTTGACCGCTTCCAGCCAGAAACGGATGCGAAAGAACAAAAAGAGCCGGAAAACGATGAGGAGAAATTCCTCCGCTACCTGGAAACGACCTCTCCACGGCAAATGCTCATCGATTTTTCAGGCGGCAGCGAACCGGCGAAAGCAGATCTTGCCGCCATTGAAGAAGTCATGTTTGCCCAGCAGCTTCCCCTCGGGGTTGTAAATGTATTGATCCAATATGTTTTATTTAAAACCGATATGAAACTGTCGAAAAATTATTTGGAAAAAGTGGCCTCCCACTGGGCGCGCAAAAAACTGAAAACCGCTAAGGAAGCGATGGCGTTTGCCAAAAAAGAAGATCGCCAGTACAAACAATGGCTGAACAATAAAGAGAAAAACGGCACCGGACGGAGAAAGCCGGTCCGTGTTGAGAAGCTGCCGGACTGGTTTAAAAAAGAAGACCAAAAAACCGCTGCGGCCGCAGTCCAAGCCGATGGGGAGTCATTGGAAGAGAAAAGGAAAAGGCTTGAAAAAATACGTGAACAATACAAGAAAGGGTGAAGGCGGTGGAAAACATAAACGAGACGCTCAAAAGGCTTTCATCCAATCCCGGTTTCCGCAAGCGTTATGAAGAAATGAAGCAGGAAATCATCACGCATCCCGACGTCCGCGCTTTTTTGGATGCACACCGCGGCGAAGTCACAAGATCGATGATTGAAAAAAGCTGGATGAAACTGTACGAATTCATTTCACAGGAAAAAAATTGCAGCCGGTGCAAAAGCCTTGGCGAATGCGTGAATATGATGAAAGGGTATGTGCCGGAACTTGTTATTGAACATGGCAATATTGAGATCCACTATAAAAGGTGCCAGAAGAAAATATTGGAGGATGAGCGCAATAAAACGCGCAGGCTGATCCAAAGCATGCACATGCCGAAAAAAATACTGGCGGCATCCTTTGGCGATTTTTTCCTTGAACAAACGGGGCGCCTGGATGCATACGATTTTGCGCATCGCTTTGTCCGTGAATACGAGCCGGGCAAAAAAATGAAGGGGTTATATTTATTCGGCAATTTCGGCGTCGGGAAATCGTATTTGCTTGGTGCGATTGCGAACGAGCTGGCGGACCGGAAACAGGTCTCTTCTTTAATTGTGTATGTGCCCGAGTTTTTCCGCGAAATGAAGGATTCCATCGGCGACCACTCCACCGGGGAAAAGCTGGATATGGTGAAACAAGTGCCCGTATTGATGCTGGATGATATCGGCGCGGAAACGAACTCGAGCTGGACGCGGGATGAAGTGCTCGGCCCGATTCTCCAATACAGGATGCAGGAAGACCTTCCCACTTTTTTTACATCCAATTTCAGCTATGAGGATTTAGAATACCATTTCACTTATACCCAGCGCGGGGAAAAGGAAGAATTGAAAGCCGCGCGCATCCTTGAGCGCATTAAATATTTAAGCGTCCCTGTCCGGATGGAGGGGCCGAACCAGCGGGCCTGACCCTTATATGAAGGGGGCCCGCCTTTTTCATTTCGTAACGCTTTGCCGCCTTCTATTTGCCGGTGCCCCTTCATATACATAAGGTAAAGCAAACGAGCATGTTTTACCGTACAGGGGGGGCTTGGATTGGAATTCCTGATCAGGGACAAGGATGATGCATTATGGATAAAAGCATATTTTGCAAAGGAAAAAGGGCGCGCTGTGAAAATCCGGGAAGCAGTGCTACATGGGAAAATACATTATGTGGTGGAAGCGGCCGGCAGTAAAAAGGAACTGCAGGCGGCCGTTGCAGATTTTATCATGAAGAAAAAAAGAAACGAGTGGATTTGCAATCAATTGCAACAAGCCTATTTTTTTCGGGCGAAAGAAGAGCAAAACCGGATACTCGAAATCGTGGCCGGCATGCTGAAAGGAGAGCGGCCGGAGCTGACGGATCTGGCGGGCGGGATTGAAGAACGTGCCGCCATCGAAGGGGCGGTCGCACCGCTGGTTGGCGAATCGCGCACATTGCCGCTCGCTTCCGTGCTGACGTTCCGCTTAAAAGGCTATTTTGACTGCCTTGACCGATACATCGGTATTGCGATTGACGAATACAAAATGGAACAGGAATACCAGATTTTTGTGCAAAGCTTGAGGGATTACTTGAAGCAAAAAGAACCAAAAAGAGAAAAAATAAAGCTCTGCCTCGGGGAACAGGTGAAATTTTACAACGGCCAATTCCGGGAAATGACGAGGGAAGAACTGGATGGGCTGATTGACCGCAGGCTTCTGTCCAACCACCCTGTCTATATTGACTCTGTCACGATTGCTCCGCTTTTATCGATTGCGCCTGCCCGCATTGAAATTTATACGGATACCCCGGACCATGCTTTGATCCGTACGATATGCAATATTTTTGAAGAACGGGTGGCCGTGAAAAGCCGGATGCACTTTATGCACGATCAGCTCGCCGCCAGCGAATGATAAAAAGGGGGCCTTGAAGCGGGGCAATGCAGCACGGCAACAAAATCCATCGGCTATCCCTTGATTTTTTCATTGCAAACTTCTATAATTACTTACATAATCAATTGGAAATGAAAAATTCAATGTGATGACGAGGACAACAGGATTCTGTTACCGCCTTTCAGAGAGGAAAGCCCCAGGCTGCAAGCTTTCCGGCACGGGCAGGATGCTTACCGCCTCCGAACTTCAGCCGTGAACAAAATAAGTAGCGGCTGGCGGATATTTCCGTTATCAAACTCAAGCCGTACGTGGAGACGTGCGGAAATGAGGGTGGAACCGCGTGTACAAAACTCGTCCCTTGCCGGGGACGGGTTTTATTTTTTTGCTTTGTTCTTGCGGCCACCCGCGTTGACATCATTTTTAAAGGAGTGGGACATATGGCAGAGATCGTAAAAATCACATTTCCAGATGGCGCTTTAAAGGAATTTCCATTTGGGACAACAACGGAAGAGATTGCCCAATCGATCAGCCCGGGCCTCCGAAAAAAGGCGCTCGCCGGCAAACTGAACGGCAAACTGCTCGATTTGCGCACACCGATTGAAGAAGACGGCGCAATTGAAATCGTCACCCCTGAGCATGAAGATGCGCTTGGCATTCTGCGCCACAGCACGGCACATTTAATGGCACAGGCTGTCCGCCGCCTGTATGGCAATGTCAAGTTTGGCGTCGGCCCTGCAATTGAAAACGGATTTTATTACGATATGGATCTTGACGCGTCGATCACGCCGGAAGACTTGCCGAAAATTGAAAAGGAAATGAAAAAAATTGCTGCGGAAAACCTTGAAATTGTCCGCAAAGTCGTATCCCGTGACGAAGCCAGAAACATATTTGCGAATGATGAATACAAGCTTGAACTGATTGATGCGATTCCGGACGAAACGGTCACGGTTTATGAACAGGGCGAATTTGTTGACCTGTGCCGCGGCGTCCATGTGCCGTCAACCGGAAAAATCAAGGAATTCAAATTATTAAGCATTGCCGGTGCATACTGGCGCGGCGACAGCAACAACAAAATGATGCAGCGCATATACGGGACGGCTTTCTTCAAGAAAGAGGATCTCGAGGCCCATTTGAAATTCCTGGAAGAAGCAAAAGAACGCGACCACAGGAAAATTGGGAAAGAACTCGAACTTTTCACGAACTCGCAAAAAGTCGGACAAGGCCTGCCGCTCTGGCTGCCAAAAGGCGCAACGATCCGCCGCATCATTGAACGGTATATTGTCGACAAGGAAGTCAAACTCGGCTATGACCACGTCTATACGCCGGTGCTTGGCAGCGTGGACCTGTATAAAACGAGCGGCCACTGGGACCATTACCAGGAAGATATGTTCCCGGTCATGAAAATGGACAATGAAGAACTCGTGTTGCGCCCGATGAACTGCCCGCACCATATGATGGTGTATAAAAATACGATCCACAGCTACCGCGAATTGCCGATCCGGATTGCCGAACTCGGGCTCATGCACCGTTATGAAATGTCAGGTGCACTCTCCGGCCTGCAACGGGTGCGCGGCATGACACTGAATGATGCCCATATTTTCGTGCGCCCGGACCAGATTAAGGAAGAATTCAAGCGCGTGGTTGAACTGATTCTTGAGGTCTATAAAGATTTCAACATTACCGACTACTCGTTCCGCTTGTCATACCGTGACCCGGAAAATACGGACAAGTATTATGATGATGATGAAATGTGGAACAAGGCACAGGCGATGCTGAAAGAAACGATGGATGATTTTGGTTTTGACTATTACGAAGCGGAAGGCGAAGCCGCATTTTACGGCCCGAAGCTCGACGTCCAGGTCCGCACGGCGCTTGGCAAAGACGAAACATTGTCAACCGTGCAGCTTGACTTCTTGCTCCCGGAACGGTTTGACCTGACGTATGTCGGGGAAGACGGCAAGCCGCACCGCCCGGTTGTCATCCACCGCGGCGTTGTTTCGACAATGGAACGGTTTGTCGCTTATTTGATCGAGGAATACAAAGGGGCGTTCCCGACATGGCTGGCACCGGTCCAGGTACAAGTGATTCCGGTATCGCCGGATGCCCATTATGACTATGCGCGGAAAGTCCAAGAAACGCTTAAGTCTGAAGGAGTCCGCGTTGAACTGGACGACCGCGATGAAAAACTGGGTTACCGGATCCGTGAAGCCCAAGTGCAAAAAATCCCGTACGCACTCGTTGTCGGCGACCAGGAAGCTGCCGACAACACGGTCAATGTCCGCAAGTACGGCGAGAAACAAACGGAAACGGTGCCGGTCGACACCTTCCTCAGCAAGATAAAAGAAGAAATAAAACGGTAAAACAGACAAGAAATCACGCACCCTGCAGGTTTGCAGGGTGCTTTTTGTAGTAGAATGGAGTAAAAAGTTGTTTGCATAGGGGGGTGAGGCCCAATGGACTTGTTTCGGAATCGTCATTTTCATGCGCTGTTTTTTGGCAGGCTGTTCACCAATATCGGGGATAGTGTTTATGGGGCTTTGGCGGGAGCGGCAGGCGCGGATAGAATCAGCCGGATATTTCCGTTTGGCAAAATATTGGCTGCAGGCTTTTTGCTTTCCGGGTTGTCCTGGCTTTTCATGATTTTATTGAGCAATGTTTCGATACGGTATGTTTATACGCTCATGTTTGTTTCCGAATTATCCATTGGCGCCATCAATGTTTTGTT
Source organism: Weizmannia sp. FSL W8-0676 (assembly GCF_038593015.1). Lineage (NCBI taxonomy): Bacteria > Bacillati > Bacillota > Bacilli > Caryophanales > Bacillaceae > Heyndrickxia > Weizmannia sp. FSL W8-0676. Next base: position 2,060,628 of record NZ_CP151954.1, on the reverse strand, counting down.
TTCTGCCATTTTTCAGCAATTGCCTGATGAACAAATGTTAGGGCGGGTCAATACCATCAATGTGAGTTTGCTATCGCTTGCCATGCCTGCAGGATCATTGATCGGCGGCGTGATGGCCAAGATTACTTCTGTCCAGCTTACCATGAGCTTTTTTGGAATAGGGTTGTTTGTCCTGGCACTGTTTTATATGGGAAGTGGAAGAATGAGAAAACTGCCAAAAGTTGTGGAGATTGACCATACGTATGTGAAATTATGCAGATAAAAAAGGAGATAAATGGAAGGTACAACCATCATTCAGAAAATTGGATTGAAACCGGTGACATGGTTAGGAGGGGAAAATGAAAAATTGATTTACATTTGATCCAATTTCCGTTCATTTTATATAAAATGCCGCTCTCTTGCCTACCGAAAAAAGCATGTAAATAGATGCTCAGGCTTGATGTAAAAGCTTTATTTTTAGAAGCTTTTGTTTCAACAAAGACAAGCATTTTCATTAAGCACTTCAGAGAGGAGACCAAAAAAACACTTGCGATTTCTCTGCCGTTTTGATAAAATAACGCATGTTGAGCCAAAAAAGAAAGTTAGACAGATTTTCCGGGATTCTTGCAAATTGACATGGATACGGTAAAGTGATACAATAATTGAGTGGAATTGAATATAAGTTTGTGAAAAGAAGGAGCAGCCCGCTTCTCACCTGTTGACGCAATTGTGCAGTTGCCAGGTATCTATTGATGATTATGACTATAAGCGCGGGTGTGTTCCCTGCGCTTTTTTTCGTGTGCAGTACGTTCAGGGCTTTTTCGCAAGCGATATATTCACACGTTTGTTTGAAATTATCTTGGAGGTGGCTCATTATTAGCAAAGACATGATGGTGAACGAAGGCATTCGTGCCCGCGAAGTCCGTTTAATCGGCCAAAACGGTGAACAGATGGGGGTTAAATCCCGGAACGAAGCATTGGAGATTGCGGCACGTGCCAACCTTGATCTTGTACTTGTTGCGCCAAACGCAAAACCGCCTGTTGCCCGCATCATGGATTACGGAAAATACCGTTTCGAGATGCAGAAAAAAGACAGGGAAGCACGAAAAAAACAAAAAATCATTAACGTAAAAGAGGTTCGTTTGAGCCCGACCATCGAAGAACATGACTTTAATACAAAACTCCGCAATGCCATTAAGTTTTTGGAAAAAGGCGATAAGGTAAAAGCCTCGATCCGCTTTAAAGGCCGCGCCATTACCCATAAAGAAATCGGGCAGCGTGTCCTCGACCGGTTTGCAGAAGCATGTGCCGAAGTCGCCACGGTCGAATCCAAACCGAAAATGGACGGACGGAGCATGTTCTTAGTGCTTACACCAAAAACAGAGAAGAAGTAACGCCAACTTAAGGAGGACTAATCATGCCAAAAATGAAAACTCACCGCGGCTCTGCCAAGCGTTTTAAGAAAACCGGCTCCGGCAGCCTGAAACGTTCCCACGCTTACAGAAGCCATTTGTTCGCAAATAAAGTGACAAAACAAAAACGCCAGCTGCGTAAATCAACGCTTGTATCCGAAAGCGACATGAAACGCATCCGCCAAATGCTCGACAATCTGTAAGAAAACAAAGCTTTCAATTAGGAGGAAAAGATTATGCCACGTGTAAAAGGCGGTACAGTTACCCGCAGACGACGCAAAAAAGTTCTGAAATTAGCCAAAGGTTATTATGGTTCAAAACATACATTATTTAAAGTTGCCAATCAGCAAGTAATGAAATCCTACATGTATGCGTATCGCGACCGTCGCCAGAAAAAACGCGATTTCCGCAAACTGTGGATTACCCGTATTAACGCTGCGGCAAGAATCAACGGCCTTTCCTACAGCCGTTTGATGCACGGTTTGAAACAGGCCGGCATTGAAGTGAACCGCAAAATGCTTGCCGACCTCGCTGTGAACGATGCACAAGCATTTGCCGAACTGGCAAACAAAGCAAAAGCAGCATTATAATCAAAAAAACAGAGCTTCCGGCATGCCGGGGGCTCTGTTTTTTTAAAAGAAAAAGCATCATAAATTTTCCGTTTGCTGTCTGATTTCTTCCTGGTTCAAGGTTTCGTTTGCAGCTTCCAAATTGGCATGTTCGTCCACCGATTCGCCCGGCTGAAATTCTTTTTGGTCAGATGCGATGGTCATTTCAGGCTCAGCCGGAATTTTTGGCATCTTTTTCGTCATTTCACCCAAGCATAGTCCCCCTTCTGGTAAAAAATTTCCGGATTCCCCGGAAAAAAGTAAAAACCTGTTTTAGTTTGATATAATCATGGAAGAACTATACGCAAAGGAGTTATTTCAATGGATGATGTCTTAAAAGTAAAATTATTGCATCCTGACGCACAACTGCCGCAAAGAGCCAATCCCGGAGATGCAGGGCTTGATTTATATTCCATCGAAGAAAAAACCATTGCGCCGGGGGAAGCGGAACTGATCCGTACCGGCATTGCAATCGAGCTGCCGCGCAGAACAGAGGCGCAGGTCAGGCCGAGAAGCGGGCTCGCTTTAAACCACAGGGTCACAGTTTTAAACAGCCCGGGTACGATTGATGAAGGGTACAGAGGAGAAATTAAAGTCATTTTAATCAACTTTGGAAAGCAACCGTTCACAGTTGAAAAAGGGATGCGAATCGCCCAAATGATTATCGCGCCCGTAATGTCTGTCACCGTCACCGTTACGGAACAGTTAGCAGAATCCGAAAGAGGGGAAGGCGGATTTGGGTCCACAGGATTGGCCGCGTTAGAGTGGATGGACCACAGCAATTTCTAAACGGCACGGCAGCTAAAATCCGGAAATGGCGGGGCTTGTGAAACAGGCGGATCCATATATACTTCTGAAAATTTCCGTTATAATAAATCGCATGAATGTGATGCTGGAGGGGAAAACGATGGCAAAATTAGACCAAACACACCTGCGCGGTGCGAAAACAGCAGCCCATAAAGTAAACCCTGACATGGCATTTGCCTTAGATGTCGGCATTACAGGCGATACGCCAGGAATGACCGAAAAAGAATCACTCAGCAAAATGGGCGCAGGGCCGCAAATCATGTTTGAGTTCAAAAACAATGAAACACCTGACAATCATTTTGAGTACTGGAAAACGGGCATTTTCCATTATGCCGTCCAGGACCCAGATGTAGAAGGGCTCGTGGAAAAAATAAAGGCGCACGGGGGCAAACAACGGATGCCGGTCCGCGAATATTACCCGGGGAAAAAGCCTTACCGGATGGTCTACTGTGAAGATCCGTTCGGAAACTTAGTGGAAATTTACAGCCACAGTTATGAATTGACATATAACCCGATGGTCAATCAAGTGCTCCCACGTGAGGAACTGCCGGCCGGTTTGAAAACCTTAAAAGGCCGCCACGTACGCGGGAAAATCATTGTCAGAATGCATGAAGCATGATTCTAAAAGCGCCGCTTCCGGACTTGCATACGTTAAGGTCCTGAGTTTGGCCGGATTTGGTTTATTCCCACTCATCAAAACAGGCAGTGTGGCCACTTTCATGTGATCATACTGTCTGTTTATCATTAGCTGACTTTAAATTGATTCAATTCGGTATCCAGCTTGCCGGCCAGCTCCTGCGTTGTGAACTAATCTCTGTGAAGGCCCGCTGTTCCTGGCCGGAAAAGACATTTCTCCCGATTTTCAACTGCTTTTAAACGATCAAGGAATGGCACAGGGGCGAAAAACAGCGGGCCCCCTTTGGCGAAAGGGCATCCCGCTGTTTTTCAGCTTCCGATATGGAACATCAGCCTTTGTACTTTTTAATCAAATCAACAAATGCATCTGTAAAAGATTGCAGGAACTGGACTGTGCCTTCATTTACAATCTTGCCGCTTTCATCAAACAGTGCAGCCACATTGCTGATATAAGCTTCAGGCTGCTGGAGGATCGGCATGTTCAAACAAACAAGCGACTGGCGCAGATGATGATTGGCGCCAAACCCGCTCAAGTTTCCAGGGGATTGGCTGATGATTGCCGCCGGTTTTCCATTCCATACACTTTGGCCGTACGGGCGGGAACCAACATCGAGGGCATTTTTTAAGACAGCCGGGACGGAACGGTTATATTCCGGTGTGACAAACAGCACCGCATCGAGCCATTTTACTGTATTCCGGAATGCCGTATACTCGGCCGGAACCTGGTTATGGTCATCAAAATCCTGATTGTATAAAGGGAGATTTCCAATCTCGATAAATTCTGTTTCATATCCTTCAGGAAAAAGGTTAGCTACATTTTCCGCAAGTTTTCTTGAAAAAGATGCTTTCCGCAAAGAACCAAGCAAAATTCCAACTTTTGTCATTTTATCGACCTGCTTCCATTTATATTTTATGTTAGATAATGATAAGTAAACCGCACCAGAAAGTCAAAATTTCCGCTTGCTATGTTGCTGTGCCCTAAGCCGGCTGGTGGTTTCCTGATTTCTGGTGACAGCAAAAGCAATCGAAGGCCAATCTGACATTTCCCGATTACAGTATTGACCATTCTTCTTCATGATAATCAAAACGAAAATCTTTCTTTATACAGCGCGTATCTGCATAAAAGATTACCTATTGGCTTTGCTGGATTGGAATACATGAGAACAACAAGCATTAACGAAGAAAAAGGTGGATTCTGGACTGGAGAGGGAAACATCAATCGAAGATATTTACGTTTTGTTCTGCCATCAGACCGTTTTCCTGGCCTTCACTGCAAACAACAGGCAAGCGTATCCCATACCAAAAAGGGAGCTTTCCGGAAAGCTCCCTTTTTTGGTATTCTGCTTCAATGCACTGGGGCGTAAGTGCTTTCGATTTCCCGGATGCGCCGGTTCAGTTCCTCGTTAACCGGAACTTGAACGCCATATTTTTTGCCGAGTTTGATGACGGTTCCGGAAAACAGGCCGACTTCGCTGTACCGTTTTGCCTCCACATCCTGCGCCATTGACGGCTTGCCGGCAGGGCTCAGGTTTCCGACCACTTTCAGCCAGTAACGGAGATCTTCTTCCGTAAGCGGAAACCCTTCTTTTTCGGACAATGCCATTACTTCCCGCATGGCGGCAATCATCATCTCGCGCGCAGGGCCGTCTTTTTGGATTTCGCCGTAATTGCTTTTGTAAACGGCGACGGTCTGGTTGACGCCGACATTGAGCATGAACTTGCCCCAAAGCCTTTTCATCATTTGGGTATCGGCTTTGTATGGCAAATCCGTTTGCTCAAAGAAACGGGCCACTTTTTTCATTTTGTCCGAAAATATGCCCGGCTCTTTTTCCCCGAAGCAAAGCATGCCCATATGCGCATATGTCAGCCGGTTTCCGGTTTTGACGGCATCCATCCCCTGGGCGACACAGTATAACATTTTGTCCATTCCATATGTACGGCCAATGATTTCTTCACTTGAGATCCCATTCAGGGCAGACAAAATCACTGTATCCGGCCCCACATGCTGTTTAACTGCTTCAACTGCCTCATCCAGTCCGTTGAATTTGACCGTAAATAGCACCAAATCCGCTGGCTCCACTGTTTCTTCTGGTGTGGCATAGTGAAAGCGGCATTTTTCGCCGTTACAGTAAACGCCTTCCCGCTCATACCGTTCAATGCGCTTTTGGTCGGCGATGATCCGCAAGTTTTCCGCCGGTATTTTTTTCGATAAATGATGCCCGAATAAAATCCCGAGCGCGCCGAGCCCAATGATCGATACGGTTTTGATTTCAGCCATTCCCCCGCCTCCTTTTTTCGTTATTTTACCACAATTCCAAAGAAACTGTCATTCAGGCTGCCCGTTCCGGATGGCCAGGTATTGTTCCAGCCCTCTTTTTCGCAATTTGCACGCCGGACATTCCCCGCAGCCGTCAGCGATGATACCATTATAGCAGGTCAGCGTCTTTTCACGGACAAAATCAAATGCCCCGAGTTCATCCGCGAGCGCCCATGTTTCTGCTTTGTTGCGCCACATCAGCGGCGTATGAATGACAAACTGCTGGTCCATTGAAAGGTTCAAAGTGACGTTTAAAGATTTGACGAAGATATCGCGGCAGTCCGGGTAACCGCTGAAGTCCGTTTCGCACACACCGGTTACGATATGCCTTGCGCCGATCTGGCTGGCAAGCACCCCGGCAAAAGAGAGAAACAGCAAATTCCGCCCGGGCACAAACGTATTCGGAAGCTCCCCGTCAGCCCCTGCTTTCACGGTCATGTCTTCCCTCGTCAGCGCGTTCGGGGCGAGCTGGTTCAACAGTTGCATATCAAGAATATGCTGTTTTACCCCGAGCTCTTCCGCTATATTTTTTGCACATGCTATTTCAAGACGATGGCGCTGCCCGTAATCGAACGTAACGGCTTCCACTTCCTGAAACTTTTGCTTTGCCCAGAAAAGGCAGGTGGTGCTGTCCTGGCCGCCGCTGAAAACAACGACTGCTTTTTCTTTTTTCATTGATAATCGTCCTTTCACGCAAAACAGCACCGAAAAAGGATGCTGTTTTCTTAGTTTTTTAGAGAGGGTTTCCTAAAAACCTCTGCCATAAATGAGGGGTTCTTCCCAATTGATTATACCATGGAACAGGCGCCATCTTTTAAAACATCCGTGCTAATCCCAAAACACGTCTTTTCACATAAATGCCATAAACAGCCGGCTTTGCTATGATCCAGATCACAGTTTTCGCCCGGACCATTTTTTAAGATCATCATAGTGATTATCTTTATTTGGGAGGGACGGCTATGAAACGATATGTGCAATTATTTTTCATGTTTGCGGTGACGGTGCTCATTGTAATGGGCATCCAGAAAGGGCTGAGCACACTGAATGTGTTAAACCTTGAAAACTTTTGGGCAAATTATGTGGTATTTTTAATTTTGGCTTATATGATTCTGTCCTTTTTCCTTCATTATTTTTCCAAGCGAAAAAAGCAATCATAACATTTCTCCAGCGGTTTGCCTGCCGCTGGATTTTTTTATTGTTTTTTGCTATTTTGCATTGCAAAGTAGTTCGTTTTTTGATAAACTAACTTGCATAACAAAGTAGTTGAAATGGGGGTGGAGGGATGTCCATTCGAAGCCAGTTACTGAAAGGCATTTTAGACGGCTGTGTGCTGGCTGTGATTGAAAAAGAACCGGTTTATGGCTACATTCTTTCAAAAAAACTTCAGCAAATAGGCCTCCAGGAAATTAGCGAGGGGACGCTTTACCCGGTTCTGTTGCGCCTGCAAAAGAACGGCTGGATCCATGGAGAGATGCGACCATCCGATTCCGGGCCAAGCCGCAAGTATTATGAATTAACGGAGAAAGGAAAATCCGCGTTAGATGAGATTACAACAGAGTGGCAGCAAATCGCAGCCCCTGTTCAACTTTTATTGAAAGGAAGAAGTGAGGATGCTTAGTGTAAAACAGTTGATTGAGGAAAACAACCGTAAACGGCAGAAACTGGCACCTGAGAACAAAAAATTTTACAACGATCTGCTTGACTACCTTCGCCTGCAAACCGTTTTGTCCGAGCAGCAAACAGAAGAAGTGCTGATGGAACTGCTTGACCATCTGCTCGAAGGCCAAAAAGAAAACAAGACAGCTGCGCAAATGTTCGGCGGTGACCCGAAAGCATTTGCCGACGAAATCATCAGGCAGCTGCCGAAAGAAAACAAACGCAATATGGTTTCTTTTACAATCAGGATAATGATCTTGCTTTTGGGGATTGATTTGGTCATTAATGGCATTACTGCTTTTGTTGTTGAACGGTTCTTTTCCAGACCTTTGCTGCCGTTTTATCCTGTACCCGCGGCCCTGAACTTTTTCATTGCCGGGCTATACGTGATCTTTGCCATTTGGTATATCTTTCGTATCTTGAGAAAGAGTTTGTTTAAGGAAAAGACAAAAAAGGTGCAAATCCTAACTTTTTTGAAAATATATGCCGTAATCTTTGTTTTTCTGGGCGGCGTTATGTTGCTGGATAAATTCATGCCAAAAATCGGCCCGTCCTTTTCTTATCCGTGGTGGTTGCCGCTCGTTTTAGGTGTGGTGAGTTTAGGGGTTTACTATAGCTGGGAGAAAGCAGCAAAGTCCCGGGGGATATAGTTCTAGCGTGCAATAAATCTGTTGTTCAAAAGCCCGTGTGCGGTTTCGCCACGGGTTTTGCATGCGCCAGCTATGCTGCACGCAATTGCAAAAAAACAGCGGGGATCGTGAAAGGTTCTTCATCAGATTGATGAAAGACAAAACGGGCAACCAGTATTCTCGAACTGTCCCTCATTGAATTGATGAAGGACAAAAAAATAAGGTTGCAACAGTGAACTGTCCTTCATTGGGTTGATGAAGGACAAAAAGGGCCTTCAAATTTCCCTCCGGGGTCAATTGATGATCTCATACACGTGCTCCTTTCTGTATACAATTGTATACGAATTGTCGAGAAAAAATTGATAACAAACAGAAATGATAGATAGTAGGAAAAGCAATCTTTGTGATATACTATTTGAAAAAGGAAGGAGGTAAAATGATGGATGAGGTTTTGCAGCAAATTCTTCATGAATTGAGAGATTTAAAAAGTGATGTGTCCGGTTTAAAGAGCGATGTTTCCAGTTTGAAAAGTGATGTGTCCGGTTTAAAGAGCGATGTTTCCAGTTTGAAGAGTGATGTTTCCAGCTTAAAAGCAGGGCAGGAACGCATTGAAACGAAAGTAGACAACCTTGCTTTGGAACTGCGAAGCAATTTTAAATTCACAAACGATAAACTGGAAGAACATAAAAGCATTTTTACAGTTGTTTCAAATGAAATCAAAGGCATTAAGGGCGATATTGAGTTTCTTAGCGGGAAATCCGGCAAGCATGACACAGAAATTAACCATATTATGAATATGTTAAGAGGTTAATGTACATGCACCCAACCCGGGGGCTTTTTGTTTCTACAAGTAGGGCTTGCTGAACGAATCAAATTTGGCTTGTATCTGACCAAATTTGATTCGTTCAGCCAGCCCATAAATAGAGCACGGGGGGATGTAGTGAAAAAATTAACCGAAGAAAAATTTTTGCTCATTTTAAATGCTGATGCGAGAAGCCGGTTGCTGACATTTTCCGATCTGCGGAAATTTTTATGCGCATTGTTTGTTTATTCTTTGGTGATGATCGGAGTCGCATACAAATTTGTAAATGGCGGAAATATCGGATGGGAAAACTTGTCTCCTTTTTGGCAACGGGTATTTCGCCTTGAAATCCTGTTGTTTATCGTGCATGTACTTTCAATCCTTTTATCTATTCCGAGCCGTCCTTTCAGCTGGAGGTTCTCAAGTATTGCCGCCGTTATTTTTATGTACAAGGCTGCGTTTGACGCATTTGTTGCATTTATGATGTTAGCAAAAGACAAGCATATTGATGATGTTTATGTCTGGACGGCGCTGTACAGTATAGCGGCTTGTGTGCTTTTTCATCTTTTCTTTCTTTATTTTTGGATCAGAAAAAGGATCCATCTGCAGGAGATCGGCAATCTAGAGGTAAAAACGTACAACAAGGAAATAAGCGCTTCTATTATCGGATTTTTTGTCGTTTTGTCTTCCATTCAGTTAAACAAAGTGCCGATCGGTTACGGCCGGCATAAAAGGAATCTAGCATCCTTCATTGCAACTGTAAACGGGTTGGAAAAGCCGGTGCACATATAAAAGGAGCGGCTCTTTCCGCTCCCTTGTTACATCTGTCCCAGCCCCTGCTCGAGCGTTTCCAGCATCATTTTTTGTTCCTGTGTATCCGCATGGTTCCAAATGATTTCAAAGAGGACGCCGAGCCCCGGGAGCATTTTTTCTTCGCCCCTTTGAATGGCATCGACAATCGTATCTTTTAACTGATCCTGCGTGTCATCTTTTACATTGTGAATGACTGCTTTCCGCAAGTCCAAATCCATTTCGGTTCAGCTCCTTTGATCGTTTCACTGCTAGCATTTCACATGGCCACTATTTTTATGTATACTATTCCAAGGAAAACTTAACGAAAAGGGAGCAAACACGTTGAAATACATACAATCCTTGCAAAATCCGCAAGTAAAGCATTGGAAAAAACTCGCCGCGAAAAAAGAACGCGAAAAAACATTTACTTATTTGCTGGAAGGGTTCCATCTTGTCGAAGAAGCGCTGAAAGAGGAAGTGGTGGCAGAAATCATCGTTGAAGAAGGCGTAGACCTGCCAAACCGCTGGAATACGGAAGGGGTGCCGGTGATAACTGTCACGCATGAAATCAGCAAAACACTTGCCGATACAGAAACGACGCAAGGCATTTTTGCCGTGTGCCGGATGAAAAAACAGCCGTCCAAAATCATCGGCAGGCGTTATCTTTTAATTGATGCCGTGCAGGATCCTGGCAATACCGGCACGATGATCCGGACGGCGGACGCAGCCGGGTTTGATGCCGTTATTTTCGGCAACGGCACGGCGGATCCGTACAGCCCGAAAGTGTTGCGTGCGGCACAAGGAAGCCATCTCCACGTCGGGCTTTTAAAAGGCGATTTAAACATGTGGATTGAAAAACTGAACGAAGCGGCAGTGCCGGTTTACGGAACAGCGCTTGAAAACGGCGTAACTTTTCGCGATGTAAATCCAGGCGATGCCTTTGCGATCCTTGTCGGCAATGAAGGAAGCGGCGTACACCCCGGCTTGCTTGCGCAAACGGAACAAAACCTGTCCATCCCGATTTTCGGCAAAAGTGAGTCGCTGAATGTTGCGGTGGCAGCCGGCATTTTAATGTATGACTTTGCAATGCGGGCGTAACCTTTGGCGGAAATAATGGATGCCACCTTTGCTGCCCCGTGTTTGAGGCAGAAAAGCAGGCCTTATCCATGCGGTGAACGCGGCACCAGAAGAAGATGAAAAACAGCCGGCACCATTTTTCAGGATAGGCGCCAAAAGGCAATCGAGGCAGACGATTTTTCATGAGGGCGGCTGCGTTGTTTGGCCAGGATAAACAGGGACAACCGCGTGGCCAAAGCGTCCATTTATTGCGGAAAACGGGAAATATTCCGTGCCAAAACGGCCGGGCCCATGCCTATTGTCACTTTCCGTTTGAAATTGCGGGCATTTCCCGCTATAATAAAAAATAACTGAAAAATGATAAAAACCATGACAGGGAAAAGTAGTTTGATCTTCGCCATGCAGGGAGAAAATGCCGCAGACTGGAAGCATTTTTATGGGGAAATGAAGCGAAGTTCACCCCTCGAGTTGCCGCTTGGACCATTGCTTGCAATGTAAAGGCGGGACGGTTAAAAGCCGTTATTGAAATGAAGCGAACATAATTTAGTTATGTTAACTAGGGTGGTACCGCGAACCATTAGCCTCGTCCCTTTTCCAGGGCGGGGCTTTTTTAACGCCCAAAACCTAAAGGAGGTACAAAAAATGGAAGAAACGTTGAAAGCACTGCAAACCGAAGCGCTTGCCAAAATTGAAGCGGCTGCTGATTTAAAAACGCTGAACGGGATCCGTGTCGCCTATCTCGGCAAAAAAGGCCCGATTACGGAAGTTTTGCGCGGCATGGGGAAGCTGCCAGCGGAAGAACGGCCGAAAATGGGCGCGCTCGCCAATGAAGTGCGTGCCGCCATTCAAGCAGGTATTGAAAAGAAACAGGCGGCATTGGAAGCAGAAGCCGTCGAGAGGCAACTGGCATCCGAAAAAATTGATGTCACGCTGCCGGGCCGCCCGGTAAAAGCAGGCAGCCACCATCCGCTTACAAAAGTCATTGAGGAAATCGAAGACTTGTTTATCGGGATGGGCTATACCATTGCCGAGGGGCCGGAAGTGGAAACCGATTACTACAATTTTGAAGCGCTGAACCTGCCGAAAGGGCACCCGGCACGCGATATGCAGGATACCTTTTACATAACCGATGAAATGCTGCTTAGGACCCATACTTCACCGAACCAGGCGCGGACAATGGAAAAGCATCACGGCAAAGGGCCGGTCAAAATCATCTGCCCGGGGAAAGTGTACCGCCGCGACAATGATGATGCGACACATTCCCACCAGTTTATGCAAATTGAAGGGCTGGTTGTTGACGAAAACATCACGATGGCCGATTTAAAAGGGACGTTGGAAGTATTTGCGAAAAAATTATTCGGCGAAGACCGCGAAATCCGGCTGCGCCCGAGCTTTTTCCCGTTCACCGAACCGAGTGTTGAAATGGATATTTCATGCAAGATGTGCGGCGGGCACGGTTGCCATGTATGCAAAGGCACCGGCTGGATTGAAATTTTGGGCGCCGGCATGGTCCACCCGCGCGTATTACGGATGTCCGGCTTTGATCCGGAAAAATATACCGGTTTTGCATTCGGCATGGGGCCGGAGCGGATTGCGATGCTGAAATACGGCGTTGATGACATCCGCCACTTTTATACAAATGACATTCGTTTTTTACGGCAGTTTTCCGTACAAGAATAAGGAGGGTCAAACATGTTTGTTTCATATAAATGGCTGCAAGAATATGTGGATTTGGACGGCATTTCGCCGGAAGAATTGGCTGAAAAAATTACGCGGACCGGCATTGAAGTCGAAAGCGTGGCATTTAAGGGGGAAGGCATTAAAAATGTCGTTGTCGGGCATGTATTGGAAAAAGAAAAGCATCCGAACGCCGATAAATTAAACAAATGCCTGGTCGATATCGGGGAAGGCGAGCCTGTCCAGATTATTTGCGGCGCGCCAAACGTCGATAAAGGGCAGAAAGTTGCTGTTGCCAAACCGGGCGCCTGGCTGCCGGGGCATGTGAAAATCAAACGTTCGAAACTGCGCGGCGAGGAGTCGAACGGGATGATCTGCTCGCTGCAGGAACTCGGTGTTGAAAGCAAGCTCGTCCAAAAAGAGTACGCAAACGGCATTTATGTGTTCCCGGATGATGTGGAAGCGGGGCAGGATGTGCTGCCGCTTTTAGGATTGGATGACACCATTATCGAACTGGGCCTCACCCCGAACCGGGCGGACTGCATGAGCATGCTCGGTGTTGCTTACGAAGTGGCGGCGATACTCGGGAAAGATGTGAAATTGCCGGAAACAAAAGTGCAGGAAGCAGCCGATAAAGCTGCTGATGCCATTTCGGTCCGCGTCGATGCAAAAGAAGCGGCGCCGCTTTACACATTAAAAGTCATCCGCAATGTGAAAATCGGCCCGTCCCCGCTCTGGATGCAGGCACGGCTCATGGCAGAAGGAATCCGCCCGCACAACAATGTGGTCGACATTACGAACTATATTTTGCTCGAATACGGCCAGCCGCTGCATGCGTTTGACTATGACAAGCTCGGTTCCAAAGAAATTGTCGTCCGCATGGCGCATGAAGGGGAAAAGATGGTGACGCTCGATGGCCAGGAGCGCACGTTAAAAGACGTCCATCTTGTCATTACGAGCGGCACTGAACCTGTCGCAATGGCCGGTGTCATGGGCGGCGCCAATTCAGAAGTAACCGAAACGACGGCAAACGTGCTTTTGGAATCCGCCTATTTTGATGCCGGAACGATCCGCGCGGCTTCAAAAGACCACAGCCTGCGCAGCGAGGCAAGCAGCCGCTATGAAAAAGGGGTTGATCCGAACCGCGTCCTGCCTGCATCAGAACGGGCCGCCATGCTGATCAGCAAATATGCGGGCGGGGAAGTGCTCGCCGGGACGGTTGCCGAAAACCATTTGCATATTGAGCCGGCTGTTGTCACCATTACGCTGGAAAAAATTAACCGTGTGCTTGGAACGCAAATTTCAGCGGAAGAAGTGCTCCGTATTTTCAAACGCCTCCGGTTTGAAGCATCATGGGAAGACGGCCGTTTTACCGTTATTGTGCCGACCCGCCGCGGCGATATTACGATTGAGGAAGATCTGATTGAAGAAGTGGCGCGCCTGTACGGCTATGACCTGCTGCCAAAGACATTGCCGGCGGGCAGGGGAACGCGGGGCGGCTTGAACGCCATCCAGCAAAAACGCCGCGCCACGAAACGTTTCCTTGAAGGAGCGGGGCTGTACCAGGCAACCACGTATTCTTTAACAAGCGAAGAAAAAGCACACCAGTATGCGCTTGAAAAACGCGAACCGGTCCGCGTCGCCATGCCAATGAGCGAAGAACGCAGTGTGCTGCGCTTAAGCCTTTTGCCGCATCTTTTGGAATCTGTCGCGTATAATGTCGCGCGTAAAAACGAGTCGGTTGCATTGTATGAAGTCGGCAATGTCTTTTTAAAAAAGGCGGACGGGGCACAGCCGGAAGAGCAGGAACACCTCGCCGGCGCCATCACCGGGCTTTGGGTTGCCAACTTGTGGCAAGGAGAAAAGAAAGCAGTTGATTTCTTTGTGGCAAAAGGGATTTTGGAAGGCCTGTTTGAAAAACTCGGGGTCTCAGGCGCTGTTTCCTACCGCGCGGCCGCATTTAACGGGCTGCATCCGGGAAGGACAGCCGAAATTTTGCTGGACGGGGAAGCGATTGGTTTTGTCGGCCAGGTGCATCCGAACGTGCAAAAAGAACTCGATATCAAAGAAACATACGTGTTCGAACTGAAACTGGAGCCGGTGTACGATTACCCGGCCGAACCGGTCCAATACCGGCCGATCCCGCGCTTCCCGGCCATCACCCGCGATATTGCGCTTGTTGTCGACCGCGATGTGGAAGCAGCCCGGCTGCAGGCAATCATCCGGGAGGCCGGCGGAACCCTTTTGAAATCCGTTTCGATTTTTGATTTATATGAAGGCGGGCATATGGAACCCGGCAAAAAATCAATTGCCTTCTCGCTTACTTACTTCGATCCGGAACGTACATTAACGGATGAAGAAGTCGTCGCCCGGCATGAAAAAGTGCTGGATGCGGTAAAAGAAAAAGCAGGCGCAGTACTACGGGGCTAATCCCAAGAAAAAAGAAGAGGCTTAAAGGCCTCTTCTTTTTTAGTGCAAAAATCAAAGCGCTGTCTATGTGAAGGAAGCGCGGAAAATTGAGGGTCTTTCTTCACATAGTAGAGCCCGTCTATGTTAAGAAAGCGCGCAAAAATGAAGATCTTTCTTAACATAGAGGGCGTCTACGTTAAGGAAGTACGGAAAAACGAAGGCCTTTCTTAACATAGAGCCCGTCTAAGTTGAGGAAGCGTGGAAAAATGAAGGCCTTTCTTAACATAGAGCCCGTCTACGTTAAGGAAACACGGAAAAACGAAGGTCTTTCTTAACATAGAGCGCGTCTAAGTTAAGGAAGCGTAGAAAAATGAAGGCCTTTCTTAACATAGAGCCCGTCTACGTTAAGGAAACACGGAAAAACGAAGGTCTTTCTTAACATAGAGCGCGTCTAAGTTGAGGAAGCTTGGAAAAACGAAGGTTTTTCTTAACATAGAGCGCGTCTAAGTTAAGGAAGCGTAGAAAAATGAAGGCCTTTCTTCACATAGAGCGCGTCTAAGTTGAGGAAGCTTGGAAAAACGAAGGTTTTTCTTAACATAGAGCGCGTCTAAGTTAAGGAAGCGTAGAAAAATGAAGGCCTTTCTTCACATAGAGCGCGTCTAAGTTAAGGAAGCGTAGAAAAATGAAGGCCTTTCTTAACATAGAGCCCGTCTAAGTTGAGGAAGCTTGGAAAAACGAAGGTCTTTCTTAACATAGAGCCCGTCTAAGTTAAGAAAGCACGGAAAAACAAAGCGCTTCCTTAACATAGAGCGTTTCTACGTTAAGGAAGCAAGCCAAAACGAAGGTCTTTCTTAATATAGGCCATGTCTATTACATTAAGATCCACCATAAACCAACGGGCTCTTTTTTTAACCATTGTTCTTTAAAATTATGCATGCATCCCTATTCCTGTAATCAAAGGTGTCAACAATAATAAGCCCAACGTCCTTTTCCCACGGTTTTAAAATGATCTTCCAGCACCTTTCGAATGCTGCTGTTAGACTCGATAATTTTACACCATTCTTTCATCATGGCTGTCGTCATCTTTTGTTCCGGAAACAAAAGCCGAAACTCTTGGATGGTTCGAAATATAGCGGAATAAATGTCTTCCTCTTGGCCGCAATTCCTGCATACAATATGCCTTCCCTCAGCGTTACATGCAAATGCCCCGCATGCCGTGCATATGATACCTTTTCGCAACTGTTCAAATTTATATGTCGGTAGTTTTGTATAGGGCGTTTTTTCCATATGCAACGACAGCAATTTATCCGCAAGTTTTTTGTGTTTGCCACTCAACTTTGACGGGAGTGTATTTAATTCTTTAAAGAACCGGTTGAGTTGGGTTGGAAACAGAATGGGTAAATTTAAAGGGGCTTGATACAATGTGAATTCTGGATGAATAAATACAACGAAGGCCGTAACGGAAAGGCTTAATCCGAGTGAATGAATTAGTTGACGGAAAAGGGATTCACACCGTTGCAATTGAATAAGGGGATTGCTGACTTCGGATTTGTTTTTTCGATAATAAATTCTATCTCTATCTAAATAAAAATCTCCTTCATGATTTTTCACTTCAAATAAGAAGGCCGTTTCGTCGGTGATAACCAATGCATCAATTTGAAATGTTGTATTGGTTACCGAGAGACGTAAATCATTTAACACGAGGCAATCACATTTCAGCTTTTCCGTATACTTGTCAAATTGGCGTTCCCCTTCAAAGCCTTTCTCAAGGTTCAGATAGTATTGCCTGTCTTTTTCTTCAAGTTCTATCCGTCTGTTTAAGAATCTTAAAGTAAGCAACTCTGTTGATTCTTTGCGGGCTTTATAAAGCATAGTTCACATCCTTTCTAAAAATTCAAACTACAACTCTATTATAATTCATTTTTTACAAGTTTCAAGGGTTTTTCTAACAACTTGAGCAAATGATCAGGTGTATTTTAATTTTACAGTTTTCTGAATTTCGATTCCTCTCTCTACTAAAAAATTCCCGTAAATAGTCCCGATAACTTGAGGAGCACCTATCCTGAAAATATGCGCTTGCTCATTTTTATTCTTCCACTAGTGCCAGTTAGAAGCGGGCACGGACAAATATTAAGAAAAAATCAGCGTGCCTTCCCATAGAACGTGTCTACGTTAAGGAAGCGCGGAAAACTGAAGACCCTCCTTCACATAGAGGTCGTCTACGTTAAGGAAGTAAGCAAAAACGAGGGCCTTTCTTCACGTAGAGCCCGTCTATGTGAAGGAAGCACGGAAAAACGAAGGCCTTTCTTAACATAGAGCCCATCTAAGTTAAGGAAGCTTGGAAAAACGAAGGTCTTTCTTAACATAGAGGGCGTCTACGTTAAGGAAGCGCGGAAAAACGAAGGTCTTTCTTCACGTAGAGGTCGTCTACGTGAAGGAAGCAAGCAAAAACGAGGGTCTTTCTTCACATAGAACGCGTCTATGTGAAGAAAGCACGGAAAATTGAGGGTCTTCCTTCCCATAGCCCCCGCCTACGCTAAGTTACGCAGAAAAATGCATCCGTTTTCTTCGCTTAACGTCCCTCCTCGTTCGCCTTTCCTTCAAAATTTATCGCCTATCGTCACCCCATGGCTTTTCCCACCATCCTTTATTTCACGCCCGCGATCCGCTTTGCTTTTTCCGTATTGGCGAAATGCAGTTTGACAAAATGCGGCAGCGCGGCCATGCCTTTTTCCTTGATGAGCCGCGCGGCAGCCTGGTCCACCTGTGCGCCGGCGCCCTTTGGCAAAACAAAGCCGGCTTTTTTGCTTAATTTTTCTAACTCCCGGACAAAAGCATAGCGTGCGAGAATGGAAGCGGCTGCAACCGCAAGATGGACGCTTTCCCCTTTTGTGCTGAAATAGACGCCGTCGCGCATGACGATTTTTTCGTTTTGCAAATACCGGTAATACGTGGATGCTTCCGCGAACTGATCAATTAAAATTGCATCCGGTTTTGCCGGCGCAATTTTTTGGGCGGTATTGTACAAAGCCCGGTTATGGAGCAATGCTTTCATTTTTCCTTGCGACATGCCCGATTGTTGGAGCCGGTTGTATTTTTCGTTCGGCAAAATGAGCAGGCTGTACGGAATAAAGGTGAGAAGCTCTTTCGCTATTCCGGCAATCTGGCTGTCTGTTAATCCTTTTGAATCTTTTACGCCCAGTTCTTTTAAAAGCGGGAGCTGCCCCTTTTCGACGTAACAGCTGACAACCGTAATCGGCCCGAAAAAGTCGCCTGTCCCGACTTCATCTGACCCAATGACGGAAAGCTGCCCGATATTAGGAGGCTGCGGGTTGCCGGAAGATTTTGCGCGCCGGGCGGCATCCGGCTTCTTTTCCGGCGGCTGTCCCCATTTTGACGCTTCCGTTTCTGCGGTCGGCCCTTGAAATAAAACTTTTCCGGACTTATAGCCGGTAATGGAGCAGCCCGGTATTTTTGCGGCAAAAACGGCGCCGGGCGGAACTTTCCCCGTCAGGCTGTTCTGGTAAGATTGTTTCATTTTTTGCATGGTTGAAGCAGAAACGACAATGACAGTGTTTTGCATTTTGATTCCTCCGGCAGTTTCAGGATCTCCGTGAATTTGTTCGACATTGTTAGACAAAGGCTTTTCCGCCATGCTATGATAGAGAATAGGATTCTTACAAATGGGGAGGCAGGCAACATTGGAAAAAACCCGAATTACAGTTGGCATATACGGACAGCAATATACCATAATCGGAACGGATCCGGCAAGCCATATTCGCCTGGTTGCCTCGATGGTTGATGAAAGAATGCGGGAAATCAGCGCGAAGAATCCTTCATTAGATACCGGCAAAGTGGCTGTGCTGACAGCCGTAAATGCTGTCCATGATTATATAAAGCTGAAAGAGCAGTATGAGCTGCTTGAACAGCACTATTTACAATTGCTGAAAAAGGATGAAGATGAAAATGGTTAATATGGCCATCATCATTTTGCTTGTGCTTGGATTCCTGAACGGGAAGCGGAAAGGATTTATATTGCAGGCTGTCCATATTACAGGGTTTGTAATTGCCTCCGCAGTTGCGTACATATTGTATGATGACCTGGCGGAAAAATTGAAGCTGATGATTCCGTATCCTTCTTTTAACAGCGACAGCTCATTTGCCCTTCTGATGCACGAAGGCAATATGGAAACGGCCTTTTACCGGATTATTGCGTTTGCCATCCTTTTCTTTGCTGTCAGGATTATTCTGAATATTGTCGGGTCATCCCTTACTTTTTTGGCCCAGCTCCCGGTCCTCAAACAAGTCAATGGATGGGCGGGCGGCATCCTCGGGTTTGCCGAGCTGTACCTGATCCTTTTTATCGTTTTATATATCGGATCTTTGCTGCCGGTGGATGAGATCCAGTCCGCGCTCAAGGGATCCGCAGTCGCAGAAGGCATGATTAAAAATACACCTTATATTTCAGCTCTTGTGGCGTCTTGGTGGGTGAAATAGAAACCCGGCCGTCACGTTTACCATTTGCAAAACGGGTTGGAAACGGGTTTTTCAAAACAGCACTTCTCGCGGCGGGGGAGTGTTTCTTTATGGACGGGGCCGGGATGCCGGGCTCGGATCCAAGCACTCCCCATGCTTCCAGGAAAAAGGCGCGGCCATTGGAAGGGCGCTTTTTAATCACCGTGGCGGGTAAACGGTAAAAACCCGATCCTTCACTTAATAAGTTAAAAAAAGGGGGCAGGCGAATGCGGACGAATAAACGCAGTGTCATCCGGCTGCTGGAACAAATTGCGGTGTACTTGGAATTGAAAGGGGAAAACCATTTTAAAATCGCGGCTTACCGCAGGGCTGCATCCGCATTGGAAGCGGACGGGCGCGACTTGTCGGAAATCAGCCGTTTTACGGATATCCCGAATATCGGAAAAACAACCGCTTCCGTCATCGAAGAGTTCGTGGAAACAGGGCGGTCCACCCTGCTTGAACAATTAAAAGACGAAGTCCCAAAAGGGCTGGTTCCGCTCATGGAGATACAGGGCCTCGGTGCCAGAAAAATATCAAGGCTTTACAGGGAGCTCGGCATTACAGATGCGGATTCTTTACGAAAGGCTTGTGAAGAAGGAAAAGTTGAAGGGTTAAAAGGGTTTGGAAAAACGACGCAGTCCAATATTTTGCACGCGCTTGACCAGCTTTCAGGGAAACCGGCCTATACCATCGGCCGACTGCTGCCGGTTCTTCTGCTGATCGAAGAAACGCTGTCCGGAAACAGGAAAATAGAAACCTATTCGCGCGCTGGCAGCATCCGCCGGTTTGAAGAAAGAATAGAAGAGCTCGATTATGTCATCTCCACATTCGATCCAAAATCGGTTGCGGAGGACATTCTTCAAATGAACGAAGTCGTGGAAGCTGTTTCGATCCGGAGTTTAAAAGTGACGGCTAAATTAAAAGGGGAAGCCGGCTTACGGATCAATTTCCGGATCGCAAAGCCCGACCTGTATGCGTTGACGCTTATTCTTTCAACAGGGCCGGATGCGCATCTGGAAAAAATGCAGCAGATTGCCGGCCTTCATGGCGAGCGGCTGACACAATCCGGCGTCAAAATCCTGAAGACGGGCGAATTGCTCCGTTTTCCGAGCGAGGCTTCGTTCTATCATCATTATGGGCTGCCTTACATCCCCCCGGAAATCCGCGCTGACGGCAGCGAAGTGGAAACCTATAAGGGGACGCCTTTTGTCCAGTTTGATGATATAAAGGGCGACCTGCACATGCACACTGTCTGGTCGGACGGGAAAGATTCGCTTGAAGACATGGTCAATGCATGCAGAAAAAGAGGGTACGAATATATCGCGATCACGGACCATTCCAAATATTTAAAAGTGGCCGGCGGGCTTTCACGTGAACGTTTGATCAGGCAAATGAATGAAATCCGCCGGTTAAATGAGAAATATCCGGATATCCTGATTTTATCCGGCATTGAGATGGACATTTTGCCGGATGGGACTTTGGATTTTGATGATGATGTGCTGTCAGGCCTAGATTTCGTCATTGCTTCCATCCATTCGGGTTTTGGGAACAGCCGCGCGCAGATCATGAAACGGCTGCACAGCGCTTTATTCAACCCGCATGTGGACATGATTGCCCATCCGACCGGAAGATTAATCGGCAAAAGGCAGGGGTACGATGTTGATTTGGACCTGCTCTTCCAATGGGCAAAAGAAACCGGCACGATCCTTGAATTAAGCGGCGATCCCGCCCGATTGGACCTGTCCGCGGCCCGTGCACGAGAAGCGCAGGCGGCCGGTGTGAAAATCGCGATTAACACCGATGCACACGCAACCGCGGAACTGGGCAATATCGCTTTCGGTGTCGGGACCGCGAGAAAAGGCTGGATTGAAAGGAAAAATGTGGTCAATACGTATACGAAAGAACAACTCCTTGATTTTTTAAAACAGAAACATCAGCACTGACCCATTCCCGTTCTGCAATGAAAAGAGGGCAGTTTTCCGGAACGCTGGAATCCGGAATGCATGGAGGACGAATAGATGCAACATAAAATCATCAAAACACTCGAGTTTGATAAAATTAAAAATCTGCTGCTTGCGCACGCTTCTTCACCGCTTGGGGCCGAAAAAATTGAAGCCCTTTTCCCCTCCTCTTCCTACGAAGAAGTGGTCCGGATGCAGGAAGAGACGGATGAAGCGGCACAAGTACTGCGTTTAAAAGGGCATGTGCCGCTTTCAGGCATTTATGACATCCGCCGCCACCTGAAAAGAGCGGCGATCGGCGGCAGGCTGAACCCGCAGGAATTGGTGCAGATTGCGAGCACCATCCATGTCAGCCGGACGATGAAACGGTTTATTGAAGGAATCGCGGAAGAAGAAACAGCGCTGCCGATCTTAACCTTAACAAGCATGGCGGACAGAATTGCGGTCCTTACTCCGCTTGAACATGACATCCGGAATGCGGTGGATGAAAACGGGGAGATCCTGGACTCGGCAAGCGAAACGCTGCGCCAAATCCGCCACGGGCTGCGCGGCACGGAACGGCGCATCCGTGAAAAACTGGAAGGCTATATTCGCGGCAAAAATGCGGCGAAAATGCTGTCGGATGCGATTATTACGATCCGGAATGATCGCTATGTCATCCCGGTAAAACAGGAATACCGGGCAAATTACGGGGGAATCGTCCATGACCAGTCTTCTTCCGGGCAGACTTTGTTCATTGAGCCGCAATCGGTCGTGGACTTGAATAACCAGCTGCGTGAATGGCATTTAAAAGAACAGCAGGAGATTGAAAGGATTTTAAACGAATTGTCCGCCGCAGTGGCAGCAGCCGGCGGGGAGCTTAACACTATCGTCGAAATTCTCGCCGATTTTGACTTTATGTTTGCCAAAGCTTTATACGGCCGGTCCATTAAAGGTTCGAAACCGGTGATCAACAACCACGGCGCCATCCGTATGTTCAAAGCGCGCCATCCGCTGCTTCCGGCTGATAAAGTGGTGCCGAATGATATTACGCTCGGGCAGGATTATACGACAATTGTAATAACCGGCCCGAATACAGGCGGAAAAACGATTACGCTGAAGACAATCGGGCTGTGCACGCTCATGGCGCAGGCCGGGCTGCAAATTCCCGCCTTGGACGGTTCGGAAATGGCTGTTTTTAAAGAAGTATTTGCCGATATCGGTGATGAACAGTCGATTGAGCAAAGCCTTAGCACCTTCTCCTCCCATATGACAAATATCGTTGAAATCCTGAAACGGGTCGACGATCAGTCGCTCGTCCTGTTTGATGAGCTCGGCGCCGGCACCGACCCGCAGGAAGGGGCTGCCCTTGCGATTTCAATTTTGGACGAAGTGTACAAAAGGGGGGCCCGCGTTGTCGCCACCACCCACTACCCGGAACTGAAGGCATACGCCTACAACCGCGAAGGTGTCGTCAATGCAAGCGTCGAGTTTGATGTGGAAACATTAAGCCCGACATACCGGCTTTTAATCGGCGTTCCCGGCCGGAGCAATGCATTTGAAATCTCAAGGCGCCTCGGGCTCTCCCCGTCCGTCATTGCACACGCCCAATCATTAATCGGCGCGGACACGAACGAGGTCGAAAATATGATTGCCGCGCTCGAATCGGCGAGGCGCGAGGCGGAAAAAGAACGGCAGGAAGCGCAGAAACTGTTGGAGGATGCCGAGAGGCTACACCATGATTTGCAAAAACAAATGAGACAGTTTTATGCCCGCCGCGATGAGCTGTATGGAAAAGCGGAGAAAAAAGCAGCAAAAGTGGTGGAAGAGGCAAAGGAAAAAGCGGAAGAGATTATCCGCGATTTGCGGAAAATGCAGCTTGAATCCAAAGCCAATGTGAAAGAACATGAACTGATTGATGCAAGAAAACAGTTGGAGGAACTGGCGCCGAAACTGGACCGCAAACCGGCGGCAAAGGCAAAGAAACAGCATGTCTACCAGCCGGGCGACGAAGTCAAAGTGCTCAGTTTCAACCAGAAAGGCACGCTGCTTGAACAAACGGCAGGCGGCGAGTGGCTCGTGCAAATGGGCATTTTGAAAATGAAAGTAAAAGAATCCGACATGGAATATATCCGGCCGCCGCAACAAAAACAGCCGGAGAAGCACCTGGCAACGGTCAGGGGGCGCGATTCCCATGTCAGCCTGGAACTCGACTTGCGCGGGGAGCGTTATGAAGATGCGCTCTTAAAAGTTGAAAAATATATTGATGATGCGCTTTTAGCCGGGTATCCGCGCGTTTCGATCATCCACGGGAAAGGAACAGGGGCGCTCCGGAACGGGGTACAGGAATTTTTGAAACATCACCGCGCCGTAAAACGCATCCGCCTTGGGGAACCGGGCGAAGGCGGCAGCGGCGTCACGATTGTAGAATTCAAGTAATCTTCAAGGGCGAGGGGGAGGGCCTTTTGTTTTTCGAAACGCTGGCAAAAGTTTTGCTTGTTTGCTGTGCTGTTTTTGCATTGTTTGGCGTCATTTATTTGTTTGTTGCAGATTAGCCCGTAACAAGGAGAAGGAGCGCATCCTTCTCCTGTTTCGGCTGCAAACAATTGTCAGCGGTTTCAATTTTCGTTATAATAAAATAAGTCAATAAAAAATGCAAAAATGGAGTTGATGCAAATGACAGACAGGCCATGGCTGTCCCAATATCCGCCGGAAATACCCGGTTCTCTTACGTATCCGCGAAAACCGGTTTGTGCATTTTTAACCGAAGCAGCTGAGCAGTATCCTGACAAAAAAGCGCTCCATTTTATGGGGAAAGAAATGACATACCGTGAAGTGTACGAAGCTGCGCTCAAATTTGCCGGGTATTTAAAAAAACTCGGAGTGGAAAAAGGCGACAGGGTTGCCGTGCTGCTCCCGAATTCCCCGCAGGCCGTCATCGGGTTTTACGGCATCCTTTACACGGGCGGGATAGCCGTCATGGCGAATCCGCTGTATACGGAAAGGGAACTGGAATACCAGCTGAAAGACTCCGGCGCGAAGGCCATCCTGACGGTTGATTTCCTGTATCCGGCAGTGGCAAAAGTGTTTGAGAAAACCGATCTCGAACATATTATTGTAACCGCTATCAGCGATTATTTGCCTTTTCCCAAAAACGTCATCTACCCGTTTATGCAGAAAAAGCAAACGGGCGTCACAGTACGGGTTCAGCACGGCGGGCACCATCACTTGCTAAAGAACATCATGAAGGAAGAAATTCCGGAACCGCTTGACACGCCGTTCGATATCGAAGAGGACCTTGCGATTCTCCAGTACACCGGCGGCACAACCGGCGTGCCAAAAGGGGTTATGCTGACGCATCTGAATTTGATTGCAAACGCGACGATGTGCGATGCCTGGATGTACAGGACCAAAAAAGGAGAAGAAGTGGTGCTCGGCATGCTTCCGTTTTTCCACGTGTATGGCATGACGACCGTGCTGATTCTTTCTGTCATGCAGGGCTTTAAAATGATTTTAATTCCGCGCTTTGATGCGGAGTCGCTGCTGAAGACGATCGAAAAACAGCGGCCGACCCTGTTTCCGGGTGCGCCAACCATTTATATCGGGCTTTTAAACCACCCGAAAATCAAGGAATATGATTTGTCATCGATTGAAGCATGCATCAGCGGTTCTGCCCCGCTGCCGGTAGAAGTCCAGCAGAAATTTGAAGAGGCAACCGGCGGCAAGCTTGTGGAAGGGTATGGCCTCAGTGAATCGTCTCCCGTCACCCATGCCAATTTTGTATGGGGAAAACGCGTCAAAGGTAGCATCGGCGTGCCATGGCCGGATACGGACTGCGAAATCCGGTCGCTCGAAGACGGCAGGCCGTTGCCGCCCGGTGAAGTCGGCGAACTGGCGGTAAAAGGGCCGCAAGTGATGAAAGGCTACTGGAACCGCCCGGAAGAAACGCAGGAAGTGCTGAAAGACGGGTGGCTGTTTACGGGGGACCTGGCTTATATGGACGAAGAAGGTTATTTTTATATTGTCGACCGGAAAAAAGACATCATCATTGCAGGCGGCTATAATATTTATCCGCGCGAAGTAGAAGAAGTGCTGTATGAGCACCCTGCCGTCCAGGAAGCCGTGGTGGCCGGCGTACCGCACCCGTACCGCGGGGAAACTGTCAAAGCCTATATTGTGCTGAAAGAGAATATGGCAGTAACGGAAGAAGAACTGGACCGGTTTGCGCGCCAATATCTGGCGGCCTATAAAGTCCCGCGCATTTACGAATTCCGGGATGAACTGCCGAAAACGGCCGTCGGGAAAATTTTGCGGCGCTCATTGGTTGCAGAAGAAAAAGAAAAGATGGAAAATGAAGGAGAGAAGATCGGTTAAGGAAAATTTTTTATAAACAGGACTTGACAAATGCTGCATTCCTGTATAATATGAAAATATGAATGAATGGTCATTCATTTTCCGGCCACCATCAAACCGGTCGGCCAAATTGACAGATCATGAGATTGAAAGGTGATAGCCCGTGAGGAAAAACAGGCCAAAGTACAAACAAATTATTGATGCAGCAGTGGTGGTTATCGCACAACACGGCTATCATCAGGCACAGGTTTCAAAAATTGCAAAACAGGCGGGCGTAGCGGACGGCACAATTTATTTGTATTTTAAAAACAAAGAAGATATCCTGATTTCTTTGTTTGAAGAAAAAATGCAGCTGTTTATCGAAAAGGTTTCCGAATATATTGCAGGGGACCTTTCCCCTTCCGAAAAGTTGCTCAAGATGATCGAAAACCACTTCAAAGTCCTTGCCGCCGACCACCATTTGGCGGTCGTGACCCAGTTGGAACTGCGGCAGACAAATTTAGACCTGCGGCTTAAAATCAACAGCGTGCTGAAAGAATATTTGACGCTCTTTGACCAAATCATCCGCGAAGGCATGGAAAAAGGCGAATTCGATTCCGGGCTTGACGTCCGGCTCGTCCGACAGATGATTTTCGGGACAGTCGATGAAACGGTGACGACATGGGTGATGAATAAAGAAAAATACGACCTCGTTTCACTGGCTGCTCCCGTCCATCAATTGATCATTAACGGCTGCGGCAAAAAAACGGCGGTTTAATTGCCGCAGCTTTCACAAGGGGGTTGGAGACGGGATGGAATTTATTACGATCAAACGGAAAAATGCGGTTGCCTGCATTGAAATGAACAGGCCGCCCGCCAACGCGCTTGCGCAGGCCCTTTTAAAAGAACTTGCGCAAGCGTTTGGCCAGCTTGAAAACGATCCTGAAACCCGGGTCGTGCTCCTTTACGGGAAAGGAAGATTTTTCTCGGCGGGAGCGGATATTAAAGAATTTGTCCAATTAAGGGAATCCGGCGGCTCCGATGCGATAGCGGTTTCCGGCCAGGAATTGTTCGAAAAAGTGGAAGCGTTCCCGAAACCGGTCATCGCCGCAATCCACGGCGCGGCACTTGGCGGCGGGCTCGAACTTGCGATGGCATGCCATATCCGGCTTGTCACAGAAAATGCGAAGCTCGGCCTTCCGGAACTGAGCCTCGGGCTTGTGCCGGGTTTTGCCGGAACGCAGCGGCTGCCAAAGTATATCGGGCGCGGCAAAGCGTTTGAAATGCTGTGGACAAGCGAACCGCTGACCGGAACGGAGGCCGTGCAGCAGGGGCTTGCAAACCATGCTTATAAGGAAGAGGAACTGCTCCCGAAAGCAAAGGCGCTGGCTGAAAAAATTGCAAAGAAAAGCCCGCTGGCCCTGAAAGCCTCTATTGAACTCGTCAATTATGCAAAAACAAATGATTACGAAAAAGGCTTGGAGCAGGAATCCGCACGTTTTCTTGAGCTGTTCGGCTCAAAAGATGCAGAGGAAGGTATCAAAGCTTTTATTGAAAAAAGGGAACCGCGTTTTACAGGGGCATAACATTTTTATTTTGTATGCGCTTAAATGATTTTATTTTTTAACGATTCAGGGAGGGAACGGCATGAATATCTTCGTATTATTAAAACGGACCTTTGACACAGAAGAAAAGATTGCAATTGCAAACGGCCGCATCCAGGATGACGGGGCGGAATATATCATCAACCCGTACGATGAATACGCCGTTGAAGAGGCCATCCAGGTGCGGGATGCCCAGGGCGGCGAAGTCACAGTGGTCACAGTCGGCAATGAAGATGCCGAAAAGCAATTGCGGACGGCGCTTGCGATGGGTGTGGATAAAGCAGTCCTCATTAATATTGAAGACGATGTGGAAGCAAGCGACCAGGTCACAACGTCAAAAGTGCTTGCCGCTTATTTGAAAGAGCAGGAACCAGACCTCATTATCGGCGGGAATGTCGCCATTGACAACGCTTCCGGACAGGTCGGCCCGCGGGTGGCGGAGTTGCTCGGCATCCCGTATGTAACGACAATTACCAATCTGGAAATTGACGGCGGCAAAGCGACGGTCACAAGAGATGTCGAAGGGGATTCCGAAATCATTGAAACGGACCTTCCGCTGCTCGTCACAGCGCAGCAGGGCTTAAATGAGCCGCGTTATCCTTCGCTACCGGGGATCATGAAAGCGAAGAAAAAACCGCTTGAAGAACTGGAACTGGATGATCTTGACCTTGAAGAAGAAGACGTGGAGCCGAAAACCAAAACCATCGAGGTTTACCTGCCGCCGAAAAAAGAAGCAGGAAAAGTGCTTGAAGGCGAAATCGCCGACCAGGTAAAAGAACTTGTCCAATTATTGCATGCCGAAGCAAAAGTGATTTAAGCGAAGAAACCGGAAATGGAGGGGATCAGCATGAGTCGAAAAGTATTAGTAGTGGGCGAAGTCCGTGACGGGTCGCTCCGCAATGTATCATATGAAACCATTGCCGCCGGAAAAACGGTAGCGGAAGGCGGGGAAGTAGTCGGCGTTTTGATCGGGGACGCTGTGAAAGATTTGGGGAAAGACATGATTCAATACGGTGCTGACCGTGTTGCCGTGGTGGAAGACGAGAAGCTGAAAAGCTATTCTTCAGACGGTTTTTCCCAAGCATTGCTTGCGGTTGTCGAATCTGAAAAGCCGGACGGCATCTTAATCGGCCATACGGCGCTTGGTAAAGACCTGGCCCCGAAAGTAGCGGCTAAATTGGATGCCGGCCTGATTTCGGATGCGACCGCAGTGGAATCAGCCGGAGAACATGTCGTCTTTACCCGCCCGATTTACTCCGGCAAAGCGTTTGAGAAAAAGATCGTAACAGACGGGATCATCTTTGCGACCATCCGGCCGAACAACATCAGCCCGCTTGAAAAAGATGAATCGCGGACAGGGGATATCGAAACCGTCCAGGCGGAAATTAAAGATTTGCGCACGGTCATCAAAGAAGTAGTCCGGAAAGTAAGTGAAGGGGTTGACCTTTCGGAAGCGAAAGTCATCGTTTCAGGCGGCCGCGGCGTGAAAAGTGCGGACGGCTTCAAACCGCTGAAAGAGCTTGCCGATGTGCTCGGCGGCGCGGTTGGGGCTTCGCGCGGCGCATGTGACGCCGGATACTGCGATTATTCCCTGCAAATCGGGCAGACGGGCAAAGTGGTGACACCGGATTTGTATATCGCATGCGGCATTTCCGGCGCCATCCAGCATTTGGCCGGCATGTCCAACTCAAAAGTCATTGTGGCCATTAACAAAGATCCGGAAGCAAACATCTTCAACGTAGCGGACTACGGCATCGTCGGCGACCTGTTTGAAGTGGTCCCGCTTCTCACGGAAGAAATCAAAAAACTGAAAGTCACATCGGCGTAAATCCCGGGCCCGGACGAAAAAAATCGTTCCGGGCCTGTTTTCTGTTGGATATTCGCGGAAAAAGGGTATAAAATAATAAAATCATTACTGCTTACCTGGACCGGACAAATTGTTCGCAACATATGATAAAGGATGATATACTAATCCCAAGCAGTAATAGTTTGATTTAGGAGGGTTCTTTCAATATGGCAATTACACATGCTACCGACGCGACTTTCGATCAGGAAGTCAGCCAAGGTTTGGTATTAACGGATTTTTGGGCAACATGGTGCGGCCCGTGCAAAATGATTGCACCGGTACTTGAAGAAATCGATGCTGAAATGGGCGACAAGGTGAAAATTGTCAAAGTGGACGTTGACGAGAACCAGGAAACGGCCAGCAAATTCGGCATCATGAGCATTCCGACCCTTGTTCTCATGAAAGACGGCAAACCGGTCGACAAAGTGATCGGTTACCAGCCGAAAGAAGCTTTGCAAGAATTAGTGAACAAACATTTATAATACAATAAACGCGCGGCTTCAAGCCGTGAGCAAATGCATTTTAAAATCCGGACCGGCTGTGGTCCGGGTTTTTTACAGAACGCAGGATTTTGAGGTGAAGAAAAATTGAACGAAACGATCCGCAATAAACTTGCCCTCCTGCCCGCCCAGCCCGGCTGCTACTTAATGAAAGACAGACAGGGGACCATCATTTATGTCGGGAAGGCCAAAATTTTAAAAAACCGTGTCCGCTCTTACTTTTCCGGTTCGCATGACGCAAAAACGCAGCGGCTTGTCAGCGAGATCGAAGACTTTGAGTATATTGTCACTTCTTCCAATATTGAAGCCCTTATTCTTGAAATCAACTTAATCAAAAAGCATGACCCGAAATACAACATCATGCTAAAAGATGATAAAACATACCCGTATATTAAGCTGACCCATGAACGCCACCCGCGTCTGATCACCACCCGGAAAGTGAAGAAAGATAAGGGAAAATATTTTGGCCCGTATCCGAACGTGCAGGCGGCCAATGAAACAAAAAAGCTGCTGGACCGGTTGTATCCTTTGCGGAAATGCACCAATATGCCGGACCGCGTCTGCCTTTATTACCATTTGGGCCAGTGCCTTGCGCCGTGTGTCAATGAGGTGAAAGAAGAAACATACAAAGAGATCACCGACCAAATTACTCGCTTTTTGAACGGGGGCTACACGGAAATCAAAAAAGAACTGGAAGAAAAAATGCATGAGGCTGCTGAAAAACTTGAATTTGAGCGGGCAAAAGAATACCGCGACCAGATCGCCAATATTGAAATGACGATGGAAAAACAGAAAATTACCATGACGGATTTTACGGACCGCGACATTTTCGGCTACGCAGTGGATAAAGGCTGGATGTGTGTCCAGGTGTTTTTCATGCGCCAAGGAAAGCTGATTGAACGGGATGTCTCGCTTTTTCCGTCTTACGATGAGCCGGAGGAGGAATTTTTGAGCTATTTGGGGCAGTTTTACGCCAAACCGGAGCATATTAAGCCGAAAGAAGTGCTGATTACGGAAAAAGCAGACCGGGAACTGGCAGAACAACTGCTGGAAATCAAAGTGCTCCAGCCAAAAAAAGGCCAGAAACGGGAACTTGTGTTAATGGCCGAGAAAAACGCAAAGATTGCTTTGAAAGAAAAATTTGCGTTGATTGAACGGAACGAGGAACGGACGATCAAAGCCGTTGAAAATCTAGGCGAAAAGCTCGGCATCTATACGCCGCACCGGATTGAAGCGTTCGATAATTCGAATATCCAGGGGACAAACCCGGTTTCGGCGATGGTCGTGTTTGTGGACGGCAAGCCGGCAAAAAAAGAATACCGCAAATATAAAATCAAAACGGTGGAAGGGCCGGATGATTATGAATCGATGCGCGAAGTGATCCGCCGCCGTTACATCCGTGCCCTGAGGGAAAACTTGCCGCTTCCGGACCTCATCATCATTGACGGTGGAAAAGGGCAAATTGACGCGGCAAGGGATGTGCTCGAAAATGAGCTCGGGCTTGAGATTCCGCTCGGCGGCCTGGCAAAGGATGAGAAGCACAATACATCGCAGCTTTTGTTCGGCAACCCGCTGGAAGTCGTGCCGCTCGGGCGGAACAGCCAGGAATTTTACCTGCTCCAGCGCATCCAGGATGAAGTGCACCGGTTTGCGATTACGTTCCACAGGGAATTGCGCGGAAAATCCGCATTTCAATCGGCGCTTGACGATATTCCGGGCATCGGACCGAAACGGAAAAAACAACTGCTCCGCCACTTTGGTTCCTTAAAGAAAATGAAGCAAGCGAAGTTGGAAGAATTTGTGGAAGCGGGCATCCCGCGCCCGGTATCCGAAACATTAATCAAAAAATTACAAGAATAACCTGGCAGGGTTTTTCCGTATATGGTATAATCATGATAATTTCATATGGCAGGCTTTGTTTCAGACTTTCGGGAGCGGCTATCCCGGCGTCCGGCAAAGCCGTTACATGATAGAGGCGCAAAACTTAAGAGTAAGGAACGGGAGAAGATTGGGCTTCCGGGATCGTTCCTGAAAGGAAGTTTTGCCGAAGTGGAAATGGCCTCAATGCCGTTTTTGCTGGTTCTGTACTGAAGAAGTCCGGAACTGTCAGGATGGAATGTCTTGGAGCGCTATCTCACAGGAATAACTGCGTACCCGCGTATGCAAAAGCGATGAGATATCCGTTCTCATTGCTTTTTTTAAATGGGCGCCAAGTTGCTTTGCTTTCAATCTGACAGCCTCATCTTACTTATAAACTGCAGAAGGTGGCGGAGTTATTGGGAATCATTGTTCAGAAATTCGGGGGAACTTCGGTTGGAAATGTGGAAAGGATCCGGAATACGGTCGACCGGATTATTGAAGAAAAGGAAAAAGGCCATGATGTTGTTGTCGTTGTCTCCGCGATGGGCAAAACAACGGACCAGCTTGTCGGGCTTGCAAATGAACTTTCGGCGTATCCTGCAAAACGCGAAATGGATATGCTGCTTTCAACCGGCGAACAGGTGACGATTTCGCTTGTCGCCATGGCACTGATCGATCGCGGCTACGATGCCGTTTCTTATACCGGTTGGCAGGCCGGCATTATAACGGAACCCGTGCACGGAAACGCCCGGATCACGGAAATCCGGACTGAAAAAATCAAATCCCGTCTGGCAGCCGGGCAAATTGTCGTTGTTGCTGGGTTTCAGGGCATTACCCCGGAAGGCGAAATTGCGACGCTCGGCAGGGGCGGCTCGGATACAACGGCGGTGGCGCTTGCAGCAGCGCTTCATGCCGACCGCTGCCTGATCTACACGGATGTAACCGGCGTGTTTACGTCCGACCCGCGCTATATTCCGACTGCCCGGAAGCTTAAGGCTGTATCCTACGATGAGATGCTTGAACTGGCGAGCCTCGGGGCGGGCGTCCTGCATGCAAGGGCGGTGGAGTTTGCCAAAAATGCGGCTGTGCCGCTGATCGTTTGTTCGAGCCTTGAAAGGGAGGAAGGCACGTTAATAGAGGAGGAAGTTTCGGTGGAAAAAAATTTAATTGTCCGCGGCGTTGCATTTGAAGACGGCATTACAAGGGTAACCATTTTCGGGCTGGAAAACGGCTTCCGGAATTTGCCGGATATATTCACGACACTGGCGGAACACCATATTGATGTCGATATCATCATCCAGAACCGGACGGCGGACCATAAAACATATTTATCATTTTCGATAAAAGATAAAGATCTAAAAGAAACGGCCGATCTTTTGGAAGCCGGGAAAGAAGCCCTCAGCATCGACCATTTTGAAACGGAAACCGGCCTCGCAAAAGTGTCCATCATCGGCTCGGGCATGGTTTCCAACCCAGGCGTTGCGGCAAAAATGTTCCAGGTTCTGGCCGACCACGGCATTGCGATTAAAATGATCAGCACGTCCGAGATCAAAGTATCCACCGTTGTCGATGCAAAAGAAATGGTTCGGGCCGCCCGGTGCCTGCATGAAGCATTTGAACTGGATGCAGTGGAACAAAATATATGAAAATATGAAAAAGCAGGGGAGCCCCCTGCTTTTTCATATTTATTCCTCGGCCGGGTCTTTCGCATCCCACTGCACGGTGATCCGGATTTTTTTTGCCTTTTTCGCAACTTCTTCCACAGCTTCCGTGATCAGTTTTTTCTGCATCTGGTACTGCTCGGCCAAAAACCCGGCTTCAAGCTTGAATGTCGGTTCTGCGCCTGCGCCCATATCCAGCTGCCGTTCAATCATCGGCCCGGACAACTCAAATTCAATATGATATTTCTCTTCTTTTTTGATTGACAACGTTCCCCAGCCGGCCTCTTTGAAAAAAGAAACCATTTCTTCATAGGTAAGCAACTGGAATTTTCTTGCCAAATGTTTTCCCGCCCAGTACAGAATATCCGGCGTTTCCTTGCCGAGTATATCCGGAATTAATATATTGCGCAACAGCTCATATCCGAATGCGGGCACCATCAGCTGTTCCGCAACGGTTTGTTCATTTCCACCAGAAGATTTCACGCAATTCCCCTCTTTCTATATGCTATATTATATACAAAATAAAACCGGACTTAAAAGCATTTTTTAAGTATACACAAAAATAAAGGGAACTTTTTCCGCCGGTTTCCGCGTTATACGGGGAAGTGGTACCGGTTGCGGTAAAATCCGATGAAAAAAGACAAGCCTTGGATAAAAATTCCTTTTTTATGCAAAAGCATATGGCAAAAGAGCTATACTGAAAAAATTTTAAAAAAATGGAAGAAAGACTGACAAATATGACAAATAAACGGCATTTTCAGCGCAAATTCATGAATGCGTTTCCTTGACGTGCCCATTTGTCGGGAGTACAATAAAACTGTCACATAATTGTTATAAAATATTTATGCGGGAGGAAGCTATGCAAAATTTGTCTTCTTTGCATAAATTCACACTACAAAGGGGGATACAATGTGGCTGGAAATCGAGAGTTTTATAACCGCAAACTGCATTCTTTGCTGGGTGTTGTACCCATCGGCTTATTTTTAGTCATCCACTTGACCGTAAACCACTATGCGGTAAACGGTGCTGCTGCCTTCAATAAAGCAGCCGGTTTTATGGAAAACCTGCCGTTCCTGCTTTTTGTGGAAGTAGTATTCATTTATCTGCCGCTTCTGTTCCATGCAATTTACGGCTTATACATTTCGTTTACGGCATCGAGCAATGTCGGCACGATGGGCTACTTCCGGAACTGGATGTACCTATTGCAAAGAATCAGCGGTGTGCTGGTCCTGATCTTTCTCGTATTTCACATCTATGAAACACGCATTCAAATGGCGCTTGGCAAGGAATTGAATTTTGATCTGATGGCAAATCTTTTAGCAAATCGTTGGATGCTCGCCTGGTACATAATTGGGACAGTGGCTGCCATTTTCCACTTTGCCAACGGTCTCTGGTCGTTCCTGGTCAGCTGGGGCATTACACAGTCACGCCGGTCACAGCAAATTTCCACATATGTGATGATCGTGGTCTTTGTGCTGCTTTCCGTTGTCGGCGTCAGGGCTTTATTAGCATTTGCATAATGAAAAGATTCGAAAAATAGCAGTTTACTGGTTTGTAAGAGGCATCAAGTATGAAAAGGGAGTGAATCAAGTTGGCTAATGGCAAAATCATTGTTGTCGGCGGAGGGCTTGCCGGTTTGATGGCGACTGTAAAAATTGCAGAAGCAGGCCGGCAGGTTGATCTGTTTTCTTTAGTGCCGGTAAAAAGGTCGCACTCTGTTTGCGCACAGGGCGGCATTAACGGCGCTGTCAATACAAAAGGGGAAGGGGATTCGCCATGGATCCACTTTGACGATACGGTATACGGGGGCGACTTCCTTGCCAACCAGCCGCCGGTAAAAGCGATGTGCGAAGCGGCGCCGGGGATTATCCACTTGTTTGACCGGATGGGTGTCATGTTCAACCGCACGCCGGAAGGGCTTTTGGACTTCAGGCGTTTCGGCGGCACCCAGCACCACCGCACAGCATTTGCAGGCGCGACAACCGGCCAGCAGCTTTTATACGCATTGGATGAACAGGTAAGGCGCCATGAAGTGGACGGGCTTGTCACGAAATACGAAGGCTGGGAATTTCTCGGCATTATCAAAGACGATGAAGGCATCTGCCGCGGCATTGTTTCGCAAAACCTGACCACAATGGAAATCAAAGCTTTTCCTGCGGATGCTGTCATTATGGCATCAGGCGGCCTTGGCATTATTTTCGGGAAGTCGACCAACTCGATGATCAATACCGGCTCGGCGGCTTCTATTGTATACCAGCAGGGCGCAACGTATGCGAACGGCGAATTTATCCAGATCCACCCGACTGCCATCCCGGGTGATGACAAACTGCGGCTGATGAGTGAATCCGCACGCGGGGAAGGCGGGCGCATCTGGACATACAAAGACGGCAAACCGTGGTATTTCCTGGAAGAAAAATATCCGGCATACGGGAACCTCGTGCCGCGCGATATTGCAACCCGTGAAATTTTCCATGTCTGCGTGGACTTGAAACTCGGCATTAACGGCGAGAACATGGTCTATCTCGATTTGTCGCACAAAGATCCGCATGAACTGGACGTTAAACTGGGCGGGATTATTGAAATCTATGAAAAATTTGTCGGCGATGACCCGCATAAAGTGCCGATGAAAGTATTCCCGGCCGTCCACTATTCCATGGGCGGATTATGGGTGGACTATAAGCAGCATACGAGCATTCCGGGGCTGTTCGCAGCAGGCGAATGCGACTACTCGATGCACGGCGCGAACCGCTTAGGGGCAAACTCCCTGCTTTCTGCCATCTATGGCGGGATGGTAGCCGGGCCTGAAGCTGTCAACTACATCGACGGGCTTGAAAAGAGCGCGGATGCACTGCCGTCAACCGTCTTTGAACGTGCTGTCCAGGAACAGGAGAAAAAATGGAACGATATATTGTCGCTTGACGGAACCGAAAATGCCTATGTGTTGCATAAGGAACTGGGCGAATGGATGACAGACAATGTGACGGTTGTCCGTTACAATGACCGTCTGAAGAAAACGGACGAAAAGATTCAGGAATTAATGGAAAGATGGAAAAATATTAATGTTGTAGATACATCGAAATGGAGCAACCAGGCGGCTTCGTTTACACGGCAGCTGTATAACATGCTGCAGCTGGCGCGCGTCATTACGATCGGCGCCCTGAACCGTAATGAAAGCCGCGGCGCCCACTATAAACCTGATTTTCCGGACCGCAACGACGAAGAATGGCTGAAAACGACGATGGCAAATTATGACCCTGTGAACAATGAGCCGGTTTTCAGCTATGAAGATGTGGATGTATCGCTGATCAAGCCGCGCGTGCGCGACTACACGAAGAAGCACTGATTCGGATCGGGCGAAAGCGGATTTTTTCCGGCTTTTGCCCGGGTGATTTCATAAGGAAAGAGGAGAATAAGGATGGGTGAACAAAAAACCGTTACATTTATCATACAACGCCAGGATAATCCGGAATCAGAACCATACGACGAAACGTTTGAAGTTCCGTACCGGCCGAATATGAATGTCATTTCGGCCCTGATGGAAATCCGCCGGAATCCGGTCAATGCCAAAGGGGAAAAAACAACACCTGTTGTTTGGGAAATGAACTGTTTGGAAGAAGTTTGCGGCGCCTGTTCCATGGTGATTAACGGCAAACCGCGCCAGGCTTGTTCAGCGCTTGTGGACAAACTGGAGCAGCCGATCCGCCTTGCCCCGATGCGGACCTTCCCGGTTGTAAGAGATTTGCAAATTGACCGCAGCCGCATGTTCGACTCGCTGAAAAAAGTGAAAGCCTGGATTCCGATTGACGGCACTTACGACTTAGGGGAAGGGCCGCGCATGCCGGAGAAAAAAAGGCAGTGGGCTTATGAACTGGCAAAATGCATGACGTGCGGCGTATGTTTGGAAGCCTGCCCGAATGTCAACAGCCGTTCAAACTTTATCGGGCCGGCCCCGCTTTCGCAAGTACGGTTATTTAATGCGCACCCGACCGGCCATATGAACCGTGATGAACGGCTTGAAGCGATCATGGTTGACGGCGGCCTTGCCAATTGTGGCAACTCGCAAAACTGTGTGCAAGCCTGCCCGAAAGGTATCCCGCTGACAACATCCATCGCAGCGTTAAACCGTGAAACAACCATTTATATGTTTAAAAAATTCTTTGGCAGTGACCATACGGTTGACTAATGCCGAAAGTGCCACATCAAAGCGGAAACAGTACGATGTGGCGCTCTTTTTCAAACAAAAAATGAATGGCTGTTCACTCATTAAAAGGAGGCATTCCATTGAAAAAACATATCTCTTATATTGATGACTGGGACGCCTGGGAAGAAGGATTTTCGTTTTATCTCCCGGTGACGGTCCGTTTTTCCGAAACCGATATGTTCGGCCATATGAACAATACCGTTCCGTTTATTTATTTTGAACAAGCGCGGATTGAATTTCTCCAGCAGCTCGGGTTTATGGGCGACTGGGCAAAAAGAGGCACCGGATCCATCCCGGTCGTGGCGGATTTGCAGTGTGATTTTTTGCAGCAGGTTTTTTTCAATGACAAGCTCCGCATTTATGTAAAAGTCTCGAAAATCGGCAATTCGTCCGTTGACTTGCACTACATGGCGAAAAATGAAGCGGATGAAATCTGTTTTACCGGGCGCGGGACAATGGTGCAAATTTCGGCCGCAACCGGAAAAGGAAAACCGTGGACGGCGGAAGAAAAAGCGAGATTCGCCGACCCGCAAGCTTATGTCTCATCCGGCAACTGAACGAAAGAGTCCATCCCGCCGTATAATATAAACTTAAGTGCGTGCGTTGGGGATTAATTCGAGCGGAGAAAAGAGCGGCAATACGTGGTATTTTTTACAACAATTGCTTCCCTGCTTTGCCGTCTTCGTACAGGCCATAAACAGAATCCATAACTGCCAGTTTACAATGCCGGATAATGCTTCATTCTTCTTTTGCACAGAAAGGATTTCCGGTATCCGCCCTTTTTTGCTGATTTGTGCTGTTCCTTGCCTCGCCAAGTCACTCCCGGCTGCGCTAAAACATAAGATATTGTGACAACCAAAATACCCATCCCCGCGGTTTAGAGCTGGCGAAGGCAAGGAGGGTTATCATAGTTGAAGGACAACGATTTCACACATAAACCGCTGCTGACAAAAAGAGAAAAAGAAGTATTCGAGCTGTTAGTACAAGACAAGACAACAAAAGAAATCGCAAGCGAATTGTTTATCAGCGAAAAAACAGTTCGAAATCATATTTCCAACGCCATGCAGAAATTGGGAGTCAAGGGGCGCTCGCAAGCTGTTGTTGAATTACTCCGCATGGGGGAATTAAAGCTTTGAAACAAAATCGGCTGCAATGTTGCAGTCGATTTTGTGGTTTAAAGAGGGGGAGAGAAACGGAAGGATCTGCGGATAAAGCGTTTACTCTTTTTGACTCCGATTTTTACAGCTTTTTCATATTTTTAAATGAAGCTGGAAATTTGCCGGCGGTTTTAGTAAAATAGCCACAAGCGCACGAAGCGGAATCGTTTTCAATGGTGCCTTTAAATGAAACTCCGGCCGACAATCGATCATGTTAGTAAAAGGCGGGGCGTCCAGACGCCGGATACCGTATAAAAAATCACGAGGCTTACGAAAACAAACGGCGTTGTTATCTCAAAAGACGGCATTAAAATTTTTTCCTAAGCCCTCATGAGGCAGTGTGAAGTTTTCTCCAAAGACGTTGGACGATTTGGCTTTAAATCAAACGCTGCTGCACCCAAATTTGCATACAGACGCCCATGCCGAATGAATGCGGCACCAGCAGAAGGATGAAAGCCAGCCGGCGCATATTTTCAGGAGAG
Organism: Weizmannia sp. FSL W8-0676; assembly: GCF_038593015.1. Taxonomy (NCBI): domain Bacteria; kingdom Bacillati; phylum Bacillota; class Bacilli; order Caryophanales; family Bacillaceae; genus Heyndrickxia; species Weizmannia sp. FSL W8-0676. Next base: position 2,021,726 of record NZ_CP151954.1, on the reverse strand, counting down.
ATTAATAGATTTATCCGCAAACATCGCAATTTAACATACAGGTGGACGATGCTTTGCCGGCATTTTGTTTCCGGCTTTTCCCACATGAAAACATCCGCCAAAATACAGTACAATCGCATGAAAGGATGTGTGTTGATGCGGCTTTTTCTCAAAGTGACGGATCCGGCATTTTTGTTTATTTTGATACTGGTTGCCATTCTTGTATCCCTGACCGGGCTTGCATTTGCGCCAGCGATCATTCCGATCCATTTTAACGGACATTTACGGCCGGACGGATTTATAAATAAATGGGCTGGTTTTTCCATTCTGCCTGCCGTGATGTTGCTTATCTGGCTGCCCTCAAGGAAAGGAAAGTCATACAAAGCGTCACTGTGCATTCTATTTTTATTTATCATCCATGTCTTGCTTGTCCTGTATGCGCTTTTTTCAAAATGAGGGGGAGTCAAAATGAAAAGAAAGATTGGCAGGAAAAATTATACATGGATGAAAAGCGAGCTTGCTTTTTTTGAAGAAAAGGGGACCATTACGCGTACGCAAAAGGACGAGATGCTCGCACAGTATGAGGTTTCCCGCGGGGTGAGCCTTGTCCGCATTCTTGTCACGGTCGGGGCCCTTTTGCTCGGGGCCGGCATTTTTAGCTTTATTGCCAGCAATTGGATCTATCTCGGCAAAACAGTCAAATTTCTCATCATCCTTGCTGCGATTGCAGGCGTGAACGGAGCGGCTATTAAATTGGAGAACAGCCATCCGAAAACAGCGCGCGGCTTGTACTTTCTCGGTGTCCTGTTTTTCGGGGCAGGCATTTTTCTCACCGGGCAAATTTTTAACCTTGGCGGCCCATTCGGCCAGGCATTTTTATGGTGGGGGATCGGGTCGCTGCCGATGGCCTATGTGCTGAAAGACAAATGGCTCTTCATTTTTGCCACAGTGCTTTTCCTTTTGTATTTGGATGCTGAAAATACCGGCATCGGGTACTTCGCTGTTCTCATCACCGCACTTTTGGCAGCATTCCTTTACTGGATAAATGAAAAAATGGTTGCTTCCCGGCTGCTGCTGTTTTTCGTAAACGCGCTTTCGATTGCTGTGCTGTCCGTATTTCTGTTTAAACTCAATGCGTTTTTCCCCGCATACGGACATTTGGCTGCCCTCCTGCTTCTCTTTGTTGCCGGCTTCGTTATGCTGCGATTGCCGGTTCAGGAAGCGTACAAAGAAGTGATGCGGCTGGAAGGCCATTTGCTTCACGGCTTGACGGGCATCCTGCTTACTTTTTCGTCTGTTTGGGAAGGCACGGTTTTTGGCAGCCATTTCAATTTAGCATTTTCCGTTGTGTACTTTTTGCTTGTCCTGTATTTTATCAAAACCGGCAGCCTTACCAATATCTTCATTCTCTGCATTTTTGTGCTGCGTTTTTACCTTGACTTTTCCTACGGCTTTTTGCCAAAATCCATTGTTTTCATCATTGGCGGCCTGATTTTTATCGGTTTTGGCTTTTATTTTGAAAAGCAGCGGAAAGAAGGGGGAAACGGCCATGCATGATCTGGTGAAAAGAGGGCTTGCTGCATTTGTTCCGATTGCCATTTTACTCGGGATGATTGTTCCGCCGTTATATACGGTTGCTGTCGGGGAACCGGTCAAATTGCGAATGGAGCCGGTGGACCCGACGGATGCCTTCAGGGGCGATTATATACAGGTGAATCTTGAAGCGGAAACGGTGCCGGAAAGCCGCCTGGACCGCAGTGCCATCGAGTATTTTGCGCGCCATAAAGGCGGGGAGCTGACCGTGTATGCCCTGCTTAAAAAAGATGAGGCAGGCATCTGCCATGTGAAAACCGTATCCGCCGAAAAGCCGCGGGGCGGAATATATTTAAAAGGGAAAGCTTGGGAAGACGGCGATCAAAAAGTGTATATTGATTATCATCTTGACAAATTTTTTGTGCCCCAGCATGCCGGAAAAGAAATCGAGCAGGCGGCAACAAAAGGGCGCGCTGCAGCAGTGGTGAAAATTTACCGCGGCCGTGCCGTTATCACGAATCTCGTAACCGAGTGACGGCTACCCGGCCGAATGCCTGCCGCATGTTTTTTCGCCCATAAAGGAAATGCCGGGTGAAAAATTCCCCTGTATCCGCACCCGGTGCACGTTCCATCAAGCGCCATTGGCTTGGAACCGCAGCGTGCCGTTTTCTTTTACAAAAAATGGAAGGCCGGAAGCTTATTCAATATGCAAATTTTGCCCGGACAGTGTTTTCACAACCGTGCACCGGGCCGCTTTTCCTTCCGCAGCTTTACTTGGAAAGCAATGGAACGAAAGCCTATGTGAAACTCTTTCTTGAAATTTCGGGTGAAAAGGGTCAAAATAGCTTATAGTAAAACAGTCATCACCGTATTTTTGAGAGAGGGGCCGCTTTGGACATGGAACAGCAACCATACATACATGATCCGGAAGTTGTGGCACAGATTGAAAAAGATTTGCGTTACATATCCGGCATTGTCAAGCAAAAGGGCCGTGAATTATTAAGCGATTATAAAATCACGCCGCCGCAGTTTCTGGCGCTTCAATGGCTTTTTGAAGAAGGCGACATGACGATCGGGGAACTGTCGAACCGGATGTATCTGGCTTTCAGCACAACGACGGACCTGATTGACCGGATGGAAAAAAATGAACTCGTCAGGCGCGTAAAAGATCCGCATGACCGGCGGGTTGTCCGCATTCATTTACTGGAAAAAGGGCGGGTATTAATCGGCGAAGTGATCCGGAAACGGCAAGCTTACCTGCAGGGTGTGCTGAGCCATTTTTCACCGGATGAGCTGGTCAAATTAAAAAGCAACTTGCTGCAGTTGCATCAGGAAATGAAGACAGAATGAGGCGAGAAGTTTGAATGCACCAATAGGCGTGATTGATTCGGGGGTTGGCGGCCTGACCGTGGCAAAGGAAATGATGCGCCAGCTTCCGAATGAGACCATTTATTATGTGGGCGACACAGCACGATGCCCGTACGGACCGCGGCCGGTGGAAGAAGTCAAAAAATTCACCTGGCAGATGATCCGTTTTCTGATGGACAAACAAATTAAAATGCTGGTCATCGCCTGCAATACGGCTACGGCAGTGATTTTGGACGAAGTCAGGGAAGAGCTGAAGATTCCGGTTCTCGGCGTCATTTATCCCGGCGCGCGGGCCGCTTTAAAACATACAAAAAATTTCCGGATCGGCGTGCTCGGCACGGTCGGCACGATTAAAAGCCAGGCGTATGAACGGGCGTTAAAAAGCATCAATAAAAAAGTCAGGATTACAGCGCTTGCCTGCCCGAAATTTGTCCCGCTTGTGGAAAGCGGCCAGTACAACAGCCCGATTGCCAAAAAAATTGTCGCCGAAACCTTGTATCCGATCCAAAATTGCGGCATTGACACAGTCATTCTCGGGTGTACCCATTATCCGCTCCTCGGGCCGATTATCAAAAACGTGATGGGCGCGGGCGTTTCGGTCATCAGTTCCGGGGAGGAAACCGCGCGCGAAGTAAGCACGCTTCTTTACTTCCACGACCTTTTTAATATGGAAGACACGCGGCAGAAGCACCGCTTTTACACCACCGGCTCGAGCAAAATATTTGCCGCGCTTGCATCAGACTGGCTTGAACAGGATATTACTTGTGTGGAAACCATTCAATTGGGGGAGACGCTCTCCTGATTGGATGGTTTTTTGTTTTGCCTTAGCCCAAGTCCGCATAGAAACGGCCGCGAATAGGCACAATAGCTTTTGAAAAACGGAGGTGGATATATGGAAAACAATGGTTTGGCTTACCACGAAACAAGGGAGCTCCATGAAATGCTCAATTTCAAAACCATTTGTTTATTAAAATCGAAAATGATGTCCGGCCTGGTATTCGACCAGGATTTAAAGGCATTGATGGAAAAAGACGTGCAGCAGGCAGAAGCAGCCGTTCAAGAAATGAAAGCTTTATACCAGCTGAATCCGGGAGGGATGCTGCAATGATCCATGATTACTTGGAAATCGAAAACGCGGAAGGCATGTGGAAATGGCGGATTCAACAGTTGCGCTTGAATTTTTGATGAGCATTAAAACCGGGATCCGGAATGCAGCGGCAGCCATTACGGAATCGAGAACGCCTGCGGTGAGGGCCGCCTTCCGGAAACAGCTTGCCGAGGGGCTTTCCCTTCATGAAGAAGTTTCAAATTTCATGATGCAAAAAGGCTGGCTCCACCCGTACAACGTAGATGACCAATACAGACTGGATATGAAATCCGCTGATATGGCGCTGATGATCGGCAAACTGAACCTGTTTCCCGGCAATACGTCGCGCATGGGCATGATGGCTCAGATTGATGCGGACGAATAGGAGGCAAACATGAAAGCAGTCACTTTCCAGGGGATCAAAGATGTCAGAGTAAAAGACGTGCCGGATCCCAAAATTGAGAAAAAAGACGATATCATTGTAAAAATTACGTCATCGGCCATTTGCGGCTCCGATTTGCATCTCATCCATGGCATGATTCCAAATTTTCCGGAAGACTATATGATCGGGCATGAGCCGCTCGGGATTGTCGAAGAAACCGGCCCCGATGTCACAAAGGTAAAAAAAGGGGACAGGGTGATTATCCCGTTCACTGCCGCCTGCGGGGAATGCTGGTATTGCACACACGATCTGGAAAGCCAGTGTGACAATGCGAATGCCAACGGGGAAATGGGCGGCTATTTTGGATACTCCCATCTGACAGGCGGCTATCCGGGGGGGGGCAGGCGGAATATTTGCGCGTCCCATATGCGAACTTTACACCATTTAAAATTCCGGAAAACAGCGAAGTCAAAGATGAAGAACTCGTGTTGCTTTCAGATGCCGCTTCCACTGCGTTCTGGTCGGTGGACAATGCGGGTGTGAAAGACGGCGACACGGTTGTCGTGCTCGGCTGCGGACCGGTCGGCCTGCTTGCGCAAAAATTCGCGTGGCTGAAAGGGGCGAAACGTGTCATTGCCGTTGATTATCTGGATTACCGGCTGCAGCACGCCAAGACGTATAACAAAGTGGAAACCGTCAATTTTGAACAGCACGACAATACCGGCGAATATTTGAAAGAACTCACAAAAGGTGGCGCGGATGTTGTCATTGATGCGGTTGGCATGGACGGGAAAATGACGCCGATGGAATATTTGGCATCCGGGCTGAAACTCCAGGGCGGGGCGATGAGTGCACTTGTCATCGCGTCACAGGCGGTGAGAAAAGGCGGTACCATCCAGGTGACAGGCGTGTACGGTGGCCGTTATAACGCATTTCCGCTCGGCGATATTTTCCAGCGCAATATCAGCCTTCGCACGGGGCAGGCGCCGGTCATTCATTATATGCCGTTTCTGTATGACCTTGTGGCACAGGAAAAAGTCACGATCAGCGACATCGTGACGCATGTATTGCCGCTTGACCAGGCGGAAAAAGGATACGAAGTGTTTGATACAAGAACGGACAATTGCATAAAAGTGGTCCTTAAGCCGTAAAAAAGACCCGGCGCCGCTTTTTTTAAAAGCAGGCCGGGTTTTTTGTGCCTGTCCTCTTCAAATGTGTAAAGCGGGAGAAGGGTTCGGCTGGCGCTTTAAATAGCCTGTAAAGCAATGGGTGCGCCGTTTAATCGGGAAGGGGGATTTTTAAGGCGGTCCGGGCCGCCTGCATGTCGGCATGCAACTGGTCCTGCATATGATAAGGGTAGTAGTAATCCTTTTCAACCATAAAGTCCATGATCTTGTCATGCATGTCAATGGCCGACAGAAGCTGTGCCGAAAGAGCGGCTCTGGCTTTCGCTGTTGCTGCCTCAGTTACCGCAAACGCGAGCATCTTCACACCGGACTTTGTGGAAATGAGCAAGTCAGATGCGATAACGCTGTCCGACATGTCCCCCATCCCGACGATGTTTTGGAGAAAGCCGTTCATTTTTCTTCCCTCCCCAAAAGCGACATAAGTTGTTCGATATCCTGCTTTGCATGCTTGGCATCCTGCCCGAGCAGTTCTTTTAAAGCCGGGTCTTGTGCAATGGCCGACATGGTTGCGGATTTTGTTAAACAGATGTTTTTAAACATTAATATTTCGTGCATATCAAGCGTTTCATGGACGCCCAGTGTCTGGTCCAAATCAATCTCTCCTGTTCAGCTGTATTTTTATTATGGAAAAGCGTGCCGTTTTTATTCTGCCCCGGAAATTTTTGCATGTCCGGTCTAAATTTGCGGAAAGCCAGTATACATAGTAGTACAAACAGTCTTCGGGAGGGGAAAGGGATGGCAAAAAAGATAAAGGCAGTCGGCAAGTTTGCCCTGGCGCTTGCGGCATGCGGCATCTGGATCTCGGGTTGCAGCCTGCTGCCTGAGAAGCAGCCGGAAAAAATCGATCCGCATCAAAGTGTTTCTGTAAAAGATGGGACCAAACAAACCGCAACAGCAAAGAAAGGGCAGGTGCTGACAGAACTGTATTTGATTGACAAAAATGGTTATGTCGTTCCGCAAACGATCGCCTTGCCTGAAAGCAAAAGCATTGCAAAACAGGCACTGGAATACCTCGTGCAGGACGGCCCGGTTTCCAATTTGCTGCCGAACGGCTTCCGCGCGGTGCTTCCTGCGAATACGCAGTTGTCGGTAGATGTGAAAGACGGTTTGGCGACGGTCGATTTTTCGGGGGATTTTAAAGACTATCAAGCGCACGATGAACAAAAAATATTGGAATCGGTCACATGGACGCTGACCCAGTTCGACTCCATTCAAAAAGTCTCGCTTAAAATGAACGGCAAAAAACTGAAGGCGATGCCGGTTGCAGGGACACCGGTAAGCCCGGGCGGTTTGACAAGGGAAGCAGGCATCAATACAGATACAAAGTATGTTGCCGATATTACAAATACCCATCCGGTCACCGTTTATTATTTGGCGGAAACAGGTGGACAAAGCTATTATGTGCCGGTAACAAAGCGTGTTGCGAACAGCAGCAAGGACGATGTGGCAGCAGCGGTTGAAGAACTGGTCAAAGGTCCTTCCCCGGGTTCCCATCTCGTGTCCGGATTCATGGACGATGTCAAACTGAAGAAACAGCCGGAAATTGCAAACGGGAAAGTGACGCTTGATTTTAATAAAGAAATTTTAGGGAGCCTCGATAAAAAGATGATCTCAAACGAAGTGCTGGATCCGCTCGTCCTGACGCTGACAGAGCAAAAAGGGATTAAAAGCGTTGCAGTCGAAGTGGACGGCAGTACAAAGGTTGTTACGGAAGACGGAAAATCGGTTTCAGAACCGGTGACAAGGCCGGAAAAAGTCAACACGGGTAGTTTTTAGCATCGTTTTTTTGTTATACTATAGAATATGAGACAAAAGGGGTAGCCAGACTACCTCTTATTTGTATCGTGCATACATACTACATTTCCGGTAAAGGGGGAGAAAATTGGCGGCTGTTTTAATTGCAACAAAAAACAAAGGCAAAGCAAAAGAATTTGCAGCTTTATTTTCCCGGTTCGGGCTCGAGGTTAAAACGCTTTTGGATATGGAAGGCGCACCGGACGTAGAGGAAACGGGGAAAACGTTTGAAGAAAATGCGATTTTAAAAGCGGAAGCGGCGGCCAATGCATACGGCATGATGGCGATTGCCGATGATTCGGGGCTTATGATCGATGCGCTTGGCGGCAGGCCGGGGGTTTTTTCTGCACGCTACGCAGGGAAAGAGAAAAATGATGAGGCAAACATCGATAAGGTGCTTTCCGAGCTTGAAGGGGTACCGAATGAAAAACGTACAGCTTCTTTCTATTGTGCACTTGCGGTTGCGCGCCCCGGAAAAGAAACATTTACGGTTTCCGGAACGCTTCAGGGAAGGATCACGCGGGAAAGGATCGGAGAGAACGGATTCGGGTACGATCCTATTTTTATGCTTTCGTCCGGAAAAACGCTTGCCCAGCTTTCTGCCGAAGAAAAAAATAAAATCAGCCACCGTGCCCATGCACTGGCGAAACTTTCGGATGCACTGTATTCGATTTTAGGGGAGGAAGGCAAAAAATGAAACTGCTGATTGCAAGTGACAGCCACGGACTTACGGAAGAGCTGATCGAGCTTAAACGGCGGTACGGCGGGGAAATGGACGCGATGATCCATTGCGGCGATTCAGAGTTGCGTGCGGATGAGGAGGCCATCCGGGACTTTTTAACCGTGCGCGGCAATTGCGATTATGAGCGGAAATTTCCGCTTGATATCACGAAAGAAATTGGGGACAGCAAAATATTTGTCACCCACGGCCACCATTATAATGTAAAAATGACCCTGTTGAATTTGTCTTATAAAGCAAAAGAAGTGGGGGCGGATTTTGTTTTTTTCGGGCACTCCCATATTCTCGGTGCCGAGCTGATTGAAAATACTCTTTTCCTGAATCCCGGCAGCCTTTTGATGCCAAGGGGCAGGACGGAACGGACGTATGCGATTGTGGAGAAAAACGGAAATACGATCCGTGTTTCATTTTATACGGACAAGCACCGCGAACTTGAGGATTTACGCCAGGAATTCTCGTTATGACGCCGGGAACTCCGGCTGCAGAGCAAGGCGGGTACGAAGCCGGGCCAATCCGGTTGCGGAAACCGCTGCCTGCTGCTGCACCCGCCCGTTGCAGGAAAAAATCGTGTTTTTTTCAAATTCATGATTGACATTTGCCCACCTGCTGATTAAAATGAAATATGTTCGTAACAAACCTTATAAGGTTTGTTTTCAAGTGATTTTTGATTGAAATGGAAAATATTTGACAAAAAACCATTTTAAAGTGTCCCAGTAGCTCAGCAGGATAGAGCATCGGCCTTCTAAGCCGCAGGTCGGGGGTTCGAATCCCTCCTGGGACGTAGCGCATTTTGAAGATAAACCCTTGATATGAAAGGGTTTTGGACAGCTAAGGGATGCTAACGCAGATTAGAACACTGTGGCAGTATCCCTTTTTTATCCCTGCAATTTTCCTACTTTGATCGAATCCCTCCTGGGACGTAGCGTATAACCGCAAAAAGGCCGGGCAGCAGGGATTTTCCCTTGTTGCCCGGCCTTTTGTGTAAAATGGCGGAAAGAGCAGTTATGATTTTTGCCCTTCTTTTTCCAGTTCTTTCATTTCTTTATGGGTTTGCGGAAATCCGTTTGCGATCCATTCGGAACGGTATGTGGAGTCCAGCTGTGTAAGTCCTTTTTCTTCCGGCACTTTGTCTGCATCCACACTTTCCATCCGGTCGATTTTTTTGCTGTTTCTCATATCCGTGTCTTCCCAAGTTTCAGCCGAATCTTTTTGCCGTTTATTGCAAGCGGCCATGGCCAGCACGGCTCCCCCGGCGGAAAGCAAAGTGCCTGAAATCAGATTCATCGTTGACCTTTTCATCGAATCCCTCCTTCATGTGTAGACTTGTTATAGCTTTACCCCTTTTTTCTTCTTTTAAATCATCACAATATGTTTCAATCCTTTTTCATTTGGACAAACTATAAGTAAAACTGCCTGTTTAAGGGAGGAATTGGAATGCGGAATGCAATGGTTTTACTGGCAAAATTTATCACGTGCATCGTCGCTTTTGCGGTTGCGCTTGACCTCTTTTTCGATGCGACGATCACAGATATTTTATCGTTCAGCCTGCTTGTAACAATTGTGTCTTATGTTGTCGGGGATGTGCTGCTTTTGCCGCGCATCGGGAACTGGAAAGCAACAGTTGTCGACTTTTTGCTTGTTTATGCCAGTGTCTGGATTTTCGGGAACGTGGTGCTTGACAATTATTTGCAAATTGCATGGGGCAGCATCATTGCCGCCTGCCTGATTTCGGCTGCGGAAGTATTCGTGCACAGGTTTTTGCAACATGATGCCCCAAGCGGCGAAAAAACGGCAAAAAGGCAAAACCAGCGCCTTGCTTACGGCACGGAAATGGCTGAGGAAGAGGACATTCACGATATCAGGCCGGATAAGAAATAAGCAAGCCGGACACGGAAGCTTTATGGCTTTCTGTGTTTGGCTTTTTTCATAATGGAAAGCCCCTCGGCAGTATAATCCCTTTGCAAAAAAACCGGTTCATGCTACACTAGTGACGATCTAAAAAAAGGCGGAATGGACAATGAAAAACGGAAAAAGCAATGTGGTGCCGTTCCCCCGTCTGAAAGAACGCCTCTTGGAGCGGGGACTCGAATCCATCAGCCAAAAAGAATATAAAGAAGCTGCCGCGCTGCTTCGCCAGGCACGCCGGCTTGACCATGACGATGGGGAGATCGGGACCGCCTACATGATTGCGCTCTATGAAGCCGGCGATTATGAAAGAGCGAAAGAACAGGGCAGGCAAATGCTTCGTGAAGGAACCGGCGATTACTTCGAAATTCTCGATCTGTTTCTCATGATTCTTGTGCAGCTCGGTGAACATGAAGAAATCATCAGCACCCTGCATGCCCTGCTGGAAGAAAAAGAAGCCCCGCCGGACAAGCTGGACCATTATGAAAAACTGCTCGCTTTCAGTGAAAAGCGGATGCAGATGCCAAAACCGGAACAGGAGCCCGGGCAGACAGGCCGCAAACTTTTTGAAACCGGGAACCAGGAAGAACAAATCTTGCGGGTTTCGCATCTGGTGCATGAAAATATACGCCCGTATCTCGATGAAATCCGGGCGTATATCCGGGATCCGGACGAACATCCGTTTATCCAGACCCTTTTGCTGAATGTTTTAAAAGAACAGGGGATCACGGATGAATTCGAAGTGCAAAAACTCGGCAAGGCTGGCGCCGTAAATCCCGCGCATCTTTTGCCGATTTTTGAAACGCAGCTGTACAATCTTTTGATTACGCGGCTGTCAAGGGATCTCGAACAAAAAAATCCGACACTTTTTGCCCAGGTTAAAACGGTTTTGGACCGGCACTTTTTCCTGCTGTATCCGTTTGAACCGGAGCCGGAAGATCCCTCGCTGTGGGCGGCTGCCTATTACAGCATGGGCTTGAAGCTTTTCGGGCAGGAAGCGTATTTGGATAAAATCGCGATGTACTATTCGGTGGAGCTGGATGCGCTGCTTGAGGCCGTCCGCTATCTCGAAAGCCTTGAGGAAATTTCTTTGCCGAATCTGTAGGCTCATCATTGAAAGACAAAAAAGCTGTGTTATAATTAAATGGTTGTAAACTGTCTTTTTTCAATCCGTATTTGAAAAAAGCAATAGACAAGGGAATCAGGAAACAGACCCGGTCTATTTCCTATTATTACATTATTATTTATAGATTGTTGGAGGGAAAGGTATGTCAGCAAAATGGGAAAAAACTGAAGGAAACCAGGGGATCCTGACAGTTGAAGTAGATGCTGAAACGGTTGATAAAAGTCTGGATAAAGCCTTCAAAAAAGTAGTAAAACAAATCAATGTCCCGGGTTTCCGGAAGGGGAAAATCCCGCGTCCTTTATTTGAAAAACGTTTCGGTGTGGAATCTCTTTACCAGGATGCACTGGATATGATCGTGCCTGGCGAATACGAAAAAGCGATCGAAGAAACCGGCATTGAACCGGTCGATACGCCGAATATTGATGTCGAACAAATGGAAAAAGGCAAACCGTTAATCTTTAAAGCGACTGTTACCGTGAAACCGGAAGTAAAACTTGGCGAATACAAAGGCCTTGAAGTCGAAAAACCGGATACAGAAGTAACGGACGAAGACGTGGAAGAAGAATTGAAGAAACTGCAGGAACGCCTTGCCGAACTCGTGATCAAGGAAGACGGCGAAGCGGAAATGGGCGACACGGTTGTCATCGACTTCGAAGGATTCGTTGACGGCGAAGCGTTCGAAGGCGGATCTGCGGAAAACTATTCGCTTGAACTTGGGTCGGGCAACTTCATCCCGGGTTTTGAAGAACAATTAGTAGGCGTAAAAACCGGCGATGAAAAAGAAATCGAAGTCACTTTCCCGGAAGAATACCATGCTAGTGAACTTGCAGGCAAAAAAGCTGTTTTCAAGGTAAAAGTCCATGAAATCAAAGCGAAACACCTGCCTGAACTGGACGATGAATTCGCGCAGGATGCGGATGACGAAGTGGAAACGCTGGATGCATTAAAAGAAAAAATCAAAAAAGACTTAAAAGAATCGAAAGAACATGCGGCAAAACACGCGGTTGAAGATGCAGTGGTCGAAAAAGCAGCGGAAAATGCGGAAATGGACATTCCGGAAGCGATGATCAATACGGAATTGAACCGCATGCTGCAAGAATTCGAACAAAACCTGAGTGCCCAGGGGCTGAACCTTGAACTTTACTATCAGTTCTCCGGCCAGAATGAAGAAGCGCTCCGCAATCAGATGAAAGAAGATGCGGAAAAACGCGTCCGCTTTAATCTGACGCTTGAAGCAATTGCCAATGCGGAAAAGCTTGAAGTATCCGATGAAGAAGTGGATGAAGAACTGAAACGCATGTCCGAAATGTACGGCATGCCCGTTGAAGATATCAGGCGGGTGCTCGGTTCTACGGATGGCATCAAAGCCGATCTGAAAGCGCGCAAAGCGATCGATTTTCTTGTGCAAAACAGCAAAACTGTTGCATAATATAAATAGAAATACAAGGCACGGCACTGGCTCGTGTCTTGTTTTCTAACCTGCGGGCTGTGCCAAAAAAAATACATAAAAGCCTATACTGTAAGAGAAGCGCACCAGAAACTTAGCGGTGCAATTTTTCAGGATGGAGAAGAATATTTGTCTGGTTTTTGGGAAAATCTGGAGTAGACAGGAATTTTACATATGCATGGAGAATGATATAAGCAGTTTATTTCCTGCCACCATAGTTTTGTGATACAATCCATATACAAATCACAGCAAAAGGGGTTTGTATAATGGTAAGCGGGAGTCATGAAGGGTCCCTGTTATTTCAGGAACTGCCAATGGAGTGGAAGAAGTACAATATAAGGGGTGAATGGAATGTTCAAATTCAGCGATGAAAAACAGCAGTTAAAATGTTCTTTCTGCGGAAAATCGCAGGACCAGGTGCGAAAATTGGTCGCTGGTCCGGGTGTGTATATATGTGATGAATGCATTGAATTGTGCACGGAAATTGTTGAAGAGGAATTTGGCACGGAAGAAGAAGTGGAATTCAAAGATATTCCGAAACCGCATGAAATCCGTGAAATTCTTTCGGAATATGTAATCGGCCAGGAACAGGCGAAAAAATCGCTTGCGGTTGCCGTATATAACCATTATAAACGGATTAATTCCAACAGCAAAATTGATGAAGTAGAGCTGGCAAAAAGCAATATTTGCTTAATCGGGCCGACGGGGAGCGGGAAAACGTTGCTTGCGCAAACGCTGGCACGCATTTTGAATGTGCCGTTTGCGATTGCCGATGCCACATCGCTGACGGAAGCCGGCTATGTTGGAGAAGACGTCGAAAATATTTTGTTAAAGCTGATCCAGGCGGCTGATTATGATGTGGAAAAAGCGGAAAAAGGCATCATCTATATTGATGAGATTGATAAAATTGCCCGTAAATCGGAAAACCCTTCGATTACGCGTGATGTTTCCGGAGAAGGCGTGCAGCAGGCGCTCCTGAAAATTTTGGAAGGCACGGTTGCGAGCGTTCCCCCTCAAGGAGGGCGCAAACATCCGCACCAGGAATTTATCCAGATTGACACAACCAATATTCTGTTTATTTGCGGCGGTGCGTTTGACGGCATCGACCAGATCATTAAACGCCGCCTCGGCAAAAAAGTGATCGGTTTCGGCACCGATTTAAAAAATGACGAACTCGATGAAAAATCGCTCCTGAAGCAGGTACTGCCGGAAGATTTGCTTTCTTTCGGGCTGATTCCGGAATTCATCGGCCGCCTTCCGGTCATTGCCACTTTGGAACAATTGGACGAAGAGGCATTGATTAAAATTTTGACCGAACCGAAAAATGCGCTGGTCAAGCAGTATAAAAAAATGTTGGAACTCGACCATGTAGAATTGGAATTCGAACAGGATGCACTGAAGGAAATCGCGAAAAAAGCGATCGAAAGAAAAACGGGTGCACGCGGCCTGCGTTCCATTATTGAAGGCATTATGCTCGATGTGATGTTCGACTTGCCGTCCCGGGAAGATATTAAAAAATGTATTGTCACAAAAGAATCCGTCCTGGACAAAGAATTCCCGCGGCTTGTGCTGAAAGACGGCACAGTCATTGAAGGCAGCGACCAGACAAAATCGGCATAAATAAAACGGAGCCGGGCTGCCCGCCGGCAATCCGGCGTGAACATTCTTTTTGAGCAGGAACCGGCCTCCGGCAGCAGGGTTAAATTCTCGGTATTGGCACAGCGCCGGCAAAATGAAAAGCGAAGCAGAATAAAGAAGCAAAGGGCGAGCGGTGCGCTTGCCCTTTTTTCTTCCACTTACCCGTTCCCGGTTTTCAGAAATCCCCGTTTATTCCCTCCGGCAGCCGGAGATACTAGGTAAATAAGGAAGCGGCATGATCAGGCTGCAACTGAAATGCTTGGAGGGAATAGGATGAATTGGACGGGGATTGCCTTATTGATCCAGTTATTTTTCGGGGTCATAATCGGGCTTTACTTTTGGAACTTGTTAAAAAGCCAAAAAACACAAAAAATGACGATAGACAGGGAATCGAAAAAAGAAATGGAACAGTTGCGGAAACTGCGGGAAATTTCTTTATCTGTGCCGCTTTCGGAACGCGTCCGCCCGGTAGCGTTCGCGGATATTGTGGGCCAGGAAGACGGCATTAAAGCGCTGCGGGCGGCGCTTTGCGGCCCGAACCCGCAACACTGTATCATTTACGGGCCGCCCGGTGTCGGCAAAACGGCAGCGGCCCGGCTTGTGCTTGAGGAAGCCAAAAAAAATCCGAAATCCCCTTTTCAACACGACGCTGTTTTTGTTGAACTGGATGCCACAACAGCCCGCTTTGATGAGAGGGGCATTGCCGATCCTTTAATCGGTTCCGTTCACGACCCGATCTACCAGGGGGCGGGCGCCATGGGTCAGGCCGGCATCCCGCAGCCGAAGCAGGGTGCGGTCACCTCTGCCCACGGCGGCGTCCTGTTTATTGATGAAATCGGGGAATTGCACCCGGTTCAAATGAATAAATTATTGAAAGTACTGGAAGACAGGAAAGTTTTTTTGGAAAGTGCGTATTACAATCCTGAAAACCGGGAAATTCCGCATCATATCCATGATATTTTCCAAAACGGGCTGCCTGCGGATTTCCGGCTGATCGGCGCAACGACCAGAACGCCGAACGAAATTCCGCCGGCCATCCGTTCGCGCTGCATGGAAGTGTTTTTTCGCGAACTTGACCGCAGCGAAATTAAACAGGTTGCAAAAAAGGCAGCTGATAAAATCCATATGGCAATCAGCGAAAACGGCCTGGACATTTTGGCGCAATATACCCAAAACGGCAGGGAAGCGGTCAATATGGTGCAAATTGCTGCAGGACTTGCGATCCAGGAAGGACAGGATTTTATCCGGGAGCAGGACCTGGAATGGGTGGCAACAGCCAGCCAGTTGTCGCCGCGCTATGAGAAAAGGGCCCCTGAACAGCCGGCGGCCGGCCTTGTCAACGGGCTTGCCGTAACCGGGCCGAACACAGGGATACTTCTTGAAATTGAAGTGGCGGCCATTCCGGCAAAAGAAAAGGGCAGCGTCAACATTACCGGGATTGTGGACGAAGAGAGCATCGGCGGCGAAGGGAAATCGGTCCGCAGAAAAAGCATGGCGAGAGGTTCCGCCGAAAACGTCATTACCGTTTTACGGACGATGGGTGTGCCCGCTGACCAGTATGACCTCCATGTCAATTTTCCGGGCGGGATTCCGGTTGACGGCCCTTCCGCCGGGATTGCGATGGCATGCGGCATTTATTCCGCCATTTATAAAATTCCTGTTGACCAGACAGCAGCCATGACAGGGGAAATCAGCCTGCACGGCAAGGTCAAACCGGTCGGCGGCGTGTATGCCAAAATAAAAGCAGCAAAACAGGCAGGCGCCAAAACGGTGATCATTCCTGCCGAAAACATGCAGGCCTCATTCAAGGAAATCACCGGCATTGCGATCGTTCCGGTCCGGCAGCTTGAAGAAGTCCTGGATATCGCATTAAAGAAACATTTTAATGACAATGCGCTCATAGGGGGTTAATGGATAGCCCTAAAGACGTATCGAGATAGGGGTGCTGAGATGACAACACAATCCGCATACACAGTTCCTTTGCTTCCTTTACGGGGGATTCTTGTGTATCCATCGATGGTTTTGCACTTGGACGTCGGCCGGGACTACTCTGTACAGGCCCTTGAAAACGCCATGATGCATGGCAGCGAAGTTTTCATGACGACACAAAAAGACGTTTCCATCGAAGAACCAAAACAGGAAGATTTATACCAAACCGGAACGCTCACAAAAGTGAACCAGATGATGAAACTGCAGAACGGGACCATCCGCGTGCTCGTGGAAGGCGTGCGGCGCGCAAAAATTGTATCTTTTGAAGATGAAGGCACCTTCTATTCCGTCGAAGTCGAAACATTTGATGAGCGGTTTCTGCCGGATGCAGAAACGGAAGCGTTGATGCGCACGATGCTCGAATTTTTCAATCAGTACATCAGCCAGTCGAAAAAAATTTCGGGTGAAACCTTCCAAGCGGTCTCCGATATGGAAGACGGGGGCAAGGCGGCCGATATTATCGCATCCCATTTGCCGCTCCGCCTTCCGCAAAAGCAGGACATTCTCGAAACGATTGACATAAAAGAAAGAATTCGAAAGCTGATCGGGCTGATCAAAAATGAACAGGAAATTTTGCAGCTTGAAAAAGAAATCAGCCAGCAAGTGAAAAAGTCGATGGAGCGGACGCAAAAAGAATATTATTTGCGGGAACAAATGAAAGCCATCCAGAAAGAACTCGGGGATAAAGAAGGCAAAACGGCGGAAGTGCATGAGCTGCGCGAAAAAATTCTGAATGCCGGCATGCCCGAGCATGTGGCCAATACCGCGTTCAAAGAATTGGACCGGTATGAAAAAATTCCGGCCGCTTCGTCTGAAAGCGCGGTGATCCGCAATTATTTGGACTGGCTGATCACGCTCCCGTGGTCGAACGCTACAGAAGATGACCTCAACGTCGCAAAAGCGGAAAAGATTTTGAACGAAGACCACTACGGCCTTGAAAAAGTGAAGGAGCGCGTCCTTGAATACCTGGCGGTGCAGCAGCTGACCCGGTCGATCAAGGGGCCGATCCTTTGCCTTGCCGGGCCTCCGGGTGTCGGGAAAACGAGCCTGGCACGGTCAATTGCAAAATCTTTGGGCAGAAAATTTGTCCGCGTTTCGCTCGGCGGCGTGAGGGACGAATCGGAAATCCGCGGCCACCGCAGAACATATGTCGGCGCAATGCCGGGGCGGATCATCCAGGGCATGAAAAAAGCCGGCACGATAAATCCGGTTTTTTTGCTCGATGAAATCGATAAAATGGCCAGCGACTTTCGCGGCGACCCCTCAGCAGCGATGCTTGAGGTGCTTGATCCGGAACAGAACCATGCGTTCAGCGACCATTTTATTGAAGAGCCGTATGATTTGTCGAAAGTGATGTTCATTGCAACGGCCAACGATCTGTCTGCAGTTCCCGGCCCTTTGCGCGACCGGATGGAAATCATTTCGATCTCCGGCTATACGGAATTGGAAAAAATTGAAATTGCCAAGTCCCATCTGCTCCCTAAGCAAATAAAAGAAAACGGGCTTGCCCGCAATCAGCTGAGGGTGGATGCGGAGGCTCTCCGCCTGATCGTGCGCCGCTATACGCGCGAAGCAGGCGTGCGCGGACTGGAACGGAGATTGGCCGAAGTTTGCAGGAAAACGGCGAAAGTCATTGTATCCGGGAAAAGAAAACGGGTCACGGTCTCAGCAAAAAATATCGTTGACTTTCTGGGAAAGCCGCTTTTCCATTACGGGCAGGCCGAAATGGAAGACCAGGTTGGCGTGGCGACCGGGCTTGCCTACACGACCGTCGGCGGCGATACACTTCAGATCGAAGTGTCGCTTTCACCGGGGAAAGGAAAGCTGGTCCTGACCGGAAAACTTGGGGATGTGATGAAAGAGTCCGCCCAGACCGCCTTCAGTTTTGTCCGCTCCAAAGCGGAAACACTCGGGCTTGCGCCGGATTTCCATGAAAAGTATGATATTCATATCCACGTTCCGGAAGGCGCTGTGCCGAAGGACGGCCCTTCTGCCGGGATCACGATTGCAACCGCCCTGATTTCCGCACTGACGAAGCATGCCGTGCATAAGGAAGTCGGGATGACAGGCGAAATCACCCTGCGCGGCAGAGTACTCCCGATCGGCGGATTGAAGGAAAAATCGCTCGGCGCACATAGAGCGGGGCTGAAAAAAATTATTATTCCGAAAGAAAATGAGAGAGATTTGGATGACATTCCGGAAAGCGTGCGCGGGGATCTCCATTTTTACCCGGTCACGCATATGGATGAAGTCATTGAAATTGCCATTGCAGGTGAGGAGAAATGAAAGTAACGGAGGCAGAACTGGTCATCAGCGCGGTGCGGCAGGAGCAATATCCAGAAGGGCATTTGCCGGAAATTGCGCTTGCCGGCCGGTCAAATGTGGGAAAGTCTTCCTTTATTAATAAAATGATCAACCGCAAAGCCCTTGCCCGGACCTCTTCCAAGCCGGGGAAAACCCAGACGCTGAACTTTTACAAAATCGAAAACAAATTGTACTTTGTCGACGTTCCCGGCTACGGGTTTGCGAAGGTGTCGAAAAAAGAACGGGAAAAATGGGGCCAGATGATTGAGGCGTACATGACATCAAGAAAACAGCTGAAGACGGTCGTGCTCATTGTGGATGTCCGGCATCCGCCGACAAACGACGACTGCCTGATGTACAATTTTTTAAAGTACTACAAAATCCCGTGTATCGTCGTGGCCACAAAAGCCGATAAAATCCCGAAAGGCAAATGGGCATCCCATTTGAAAACGGCAAAAGAAACGCTGAATCTGGAAAAAGAAGACGAAATCATTTTATTTTCATCTGAAACAGGAGAGGGGAAGGACAAAGTGTGGGCTTCCCTGATGGAAAGAATCAAGTGAATAAAAGCCCGGGGCCAGCATGTGGGCGCCGGGCTTTTCTGCAGGCTTCGGGCCCGCATCCGAAATAGTATTTATTCAGCCGGGCTTGTAGCGGCCCGTCCCCGGAATTTGCCGGTGGGAATCGCCTGGCCGTTTTTTTCGGGCGCACGGGCTGTTTGAATGCCCGGCTTTTACGGGCGGGTTATTTCCGCCCCCTTCTTTTCGCAAACAGCAGGTAGACGCCGATAACGACAAGCACGGCCGGCCAGAAATTGATCAGGGAAGAAACATTGTTCTCGACAAGGCCGAACCACTCCATCGCTTTATCGGAAAACAGGAGCAGGATGGACAGCACGAGAAACAGCAGGCCGTAAAACGTGCCATCCCCGGTTTTTTGCGAACGGAGCAAAAAACCGATGGCAATGATGAGAACAAAGACCCCGATATTGTCCGGCCAAATTGCGATTTTGCCGGCAAGGTGGAAGTGGAGGCCGAACCCGACGAGAATGACCCCCGGCAAAATCGATTCCTCGTCCCGGCCCCAGTAGCCTTCGCCTAAAAAAGCGAGCCCGACAATGATCAACAGCGTCGGCCATGTAAAGTAATCCTTCATGCCGGTAAGGTCAAAACGCTGCAAATAAAAATACAGGCCGAACCCGATCAGGATAATCGCGGAAAAAATTTTGCGGCTTTTCAATGGGACACACTTCTTTCCTTCAATCTAGTTGCTTGAAACCATCGCCTGTTTCTGCTATTTTACAGGTAGGAATGGTTATTATGCCAAATAGGAAAAACGAGCTTTTTTCTTTTATTCATCTTAACATAGATCAACATTCAATCCTATGCATTTGGCAAGATAAAATGGGGGTGCCGGAGGGCAACAATGAGAATACTTACTGTCGGTTTAAACTATAAATCTGCGCCGGTTGAAATCCGCGAACAGCTGTCATTTGATGAGGCGGACCTTGCGGATGCGATGGCGGCGCTGCAAAAGAAAAAGAGCATTTTGGAAAATGTCATCGTGTCTACATGCAACCGTACGGAAATTTATGCGGTCGCCGACCAGGCGCATACCGGGCGTTATTATATTAAAGATTTTTTGTCGGAATGGTTCGGGATAGATAAGGAAGCATTTGCCCCCTATCTGCTTATTTACGAAGACAACGAAGCCATTGCGCATTTGTTTAAAGTGATTTGCGGGCTTGACTCGATGGTGCTTGGCGAAACGCAAATTCTCGGGCAGGTGAGAGACAGTTTTCTGCTGGCCCAAGCATCCGGTTCAACCGGCACCATTTTTAACCGCCTGTTCAAAGATGCGGTTACACTGGCAAAAAAAGCCCATACAGAAACGGAAATTGCTTCCAATGCCGTTTCGGTCAGTTATGCGGCTGTGGAGCTTGCGAAGAAAATTTTCGGCGGCATGGCTGATAAAAAAGTGGCCATCATCGGCGCCGGCAAGATGGGCGAACTGGCTGTGGAAAACATTCACGGCAGCGGCGCCACCCGGATTACCGTCATCAACCGGACGCCGGAAAAAGCCGGGCGCCTTGCCGCACGCTTCCATGGCGAGGCACTCGGGCTGTCATCTTTGGAAACCGCGCTTTTGGATGCGGATATCGCGATCACCTCCACTTCGGCAAAAGAGTACGTCCTTACAGCAGATATGCTGAAACCCATTGAAAAGAAACGGAACGGGCGCCCGCTGCTGCTTGTGGATATTGCCGTGCCGCGCAATATTGATCCGGAAGCCGCGTCCCTTGAATCCGTTTTCCTGTATGATATTGACGACCTGGAAGGCATCGTGGAATCCAATCTGAAAGAACGGGAAAAAGCCGCCCGGCAGATTGCGGACATGATTTCCGATGCCGTTTGCGCATTCAATGAATGGGTCCATACACTCGGAGTGGTGCCGGTGATCACGGCGCTCCGGGAAAAAGCGCTCGCGATCCAGGCGGAAACGATGAAAAGCATTGAACGGAAGCTGCCGGACTTAACAGAACGCGAACGGAAAGTCATCAGCAAACATACAAAAAGCATCATCAACCAGATGCTGAAAGATCCGATTCTGCAGGCAAAAGAAATGGCGGGTTCGCCGGATGCAGCCCGGAATCTGGAACTGTTCCGCCA
Organism: Weizmannia sp. FSL W8-0676; assembly: GCF_038593015.1. Classification (NCBI taxonomy): domain Bacteria; kingdom Bacillati; phylum Bacillota; class Bacilli; order Caryophanales; family Bacillaceae; genus Heyndrickxia; species Weizmannia sp. FSL W8-0676. The sequence goes on along the minus strand of NZ_CP151954.1, from coordinate 2,000,579 downwards.
AATTTTCAATTTAGAAACAGAGACGGGGCAAGCGGAGCCGGCAGCCGAAATGGCGCGGCATGCAGTCCGCCCGTCCTATTCGGGTTAACTGGAGAGCCCGGCAATGTATGCCGTATGGACGGACAGGCTGCATGAAGGCATGATTTTGCTTTATGCCGCCAGTATTTTGCTTTATTTTCTTGACTTTCTCCACCGGAACCGGAAGGCCAACAAGGCTGCCTTCCGTTTTCTTTCCGTTGTCTGGGCATTGCAGACTTTGATATTTATCTTGTATATGGCCCACACCAGACGGTTCCCTGTCTTGACATTGTCTGAGGGGCTTTATTTTTATGCATGGGCATTGCTGACGCTGTCTCTGGCCCTGAACCGCCTGCTGCGCGTTGACTTTACCGTGTTTTTTACAAACGTCATCGGCTTTTTCATCATGACGGTCCACGCTTTTGCGCCGGGGAAGGTCTCACAAGGAGCAGGGAGAAGGGTATCGGAACTTTTGCTCATGCATATTACGATGACGCTGATCGCTTACGTGCTGTTTTCCCTGTCCTTTGTCTTTTCCATTCTGTATTTATTACAATATAAGTGGCTGAAGGAAAAGAAATGGAGCCACAGAATCTGGCGCCTGAATGATCTGGCAAAACTGGAGCGGCTTTCGAAATGGATGAATGCCATTGCGGTCCCGGTCCTTTTGCTCGGGCTGATTCTCGGGTTGGAATGGGCATACTTGCGGCTTCCGGCCATTCACTGGTTCGATCCGAAAATTGTCGGTTCGTTTGCCGTGCTGCTTGTATACAGTTTTCTCCTGTATGCCGGCGAACGCCGCCGCATGTTCGGAAAAACACTGGCTTACTGGAATACGGCCGCTTTTTTGATCATTTTGATTAACTTTTTTCTAATTACGGGATTATCGGATTTTCATTTGTATTATTAGGAGGATTGCCGGATGAGAACAATTGTCGTAGGGTCGAGGCGGAGCAAACTTGCCCTGACGCAGACGAAATGGGTGGTGGCGAAGCTTGAACAGCTCGGGCTGCCTTTTCGTTTTGAAATCAAGGAAATCACCACAAAGGGCGATAAAGTGCTCGATGTCACCCTGTCCAAAGTCGGCGGGAAAGGCCTGTTTGTCAAAGAAATTGAAGATGCCATGCTGCATCATGAAATTGACATGGCTGTACATAGCATGAAAGATGTGCCGGCTGTGCTTCCGGACGGGCTTGTGATCGGCTGCATTCCGGAGCGCGAAGATGTGCGGGACGCATTGATTTCCAAAAATGGCACCCCTTTTTCCGGCCTTAAGGAAGGGGCGGTTGTCGGGACAAGCAGCCTCCGCCGCGGCGCCCAGCTGCTTGCCGTAAGAAGCGATATCCGGATTAAGTCTGTTCGCGGCAATATTGATACAAGGCTGGAAAAATTAAAAAACGGGGATTACGATGCGATCGTCCTCGCGGCAGCCGGTTTAAAACGGATGGGCTGGAGTGCGGACACCGTCACCGAATTTTTTGACCCGGATATTTGCCTGCCTGCAATCGGACAGGGCGCGCTGGCTGTCGAATGCCGCGCTGATGACGGGGAACTGCTCGATGCGCTCCGGGAGCTTGAGAGCGCAGAAACGGCGGAAACAGTAAGGGCGGAGCGCGTCTTCCTTGATAAAATGGAAGGCGGTTGCCAGGTACCGATTGCCGGCCTTGCAAAGAAAACGGCAGAAGGCATTTCCCTCACGGCCCTTGTCGCCTCCCCTGATGGCAAAACGGTTTACAAAGAAACGGTTGTCTCCCACAACCCGGTAACAGCCGGAGAAAAGGCGGCAGAAATTTTAAGCCGGCAGGGGGCAAAGGCGCTGATTGAACAAGTGAAAGCGGAGCTCGGGCAGTCATGACGGCAAACGGGCCTTTAAGCGGAAAAAACATTCTGGTCACAAGAGGCGGAAAAGACGGCGAAAAGCTCGCAGCACAAATTGAAGCGCTCGGCGGCACCCCTTTTGTCGTCCCGATGGTTGCCTTCCGTGCATATGCCGACCCGTCCGCACCTGTATTTTTGCGAAAACTGCCGGCATACGACTGGGTTGTGTTTACAAGCAAAAACGGGGTCCGTTATTTTTTGGAAGCATGCAGCCGTGCGGGTATAGCATGTGAGCATTTGAACATAAACTGGGCAGCCGTGGGGAAAAAGACGGCTGCCTGTATGGAACAGTCCGGTTTAAAGGTTTCCTTTGCGCCCGGGAAGTTTACGGCAAAAGATTTTGCCCGGGAATTTATGCGGAGCGGGCACCGTGCAGGCCGCGTCCTTCTCCCGAAAGGAAACCTGGCCGGGACAGAAATTGCGGATTTTCTAAGAAAAAGCGGTATAATAGCAGAGGAATGGATTGTCTATGAAACGTATATGCCAGAAGGGGCAAAAGAAAAGCTTGCCCGCTTGCTCGGGCGGGAAACAATCGATTTTGCCCTGTTTTTAAGCCCGTCCGCCTTCCGCCATTTTAAAGGCGCGCTTGAGGAAAACGGCATAGATATCGCGGGGCTTTCAACCCGGATCGCAGTAATCGGCCCTTCAACCAGGCAGGCAGTGGAAAAAGCCGGAAGCCGTGCAGCGGTTTGCCCGGATGAATACACCGTCGGGGCCATGCTTGGGGCATTATGCGATTTTGTCCGTTTAGAAGAAAAATAGCAAGAAACCGGCACGAACCCGGGATTGAAGCGGCCGGCCTGACAGACGGTTGCCGTGCATGGTTTGCCCGGGGGACAGCCGGGCGACGCTTGACCGCAAAGAAAAAATAGAAAAAGCGGGATTTGCCCGCCGCCGCAATCATCGCCAACAAGCCGGCCCGTCGTGCATATGCAATGCATTGCGGCATTCTACCAGTTTAGGAGGAAATAAAATGAAAGATTTGCAGTTTGCCCGCCACCGCAGGCTCCGCCAAAGCGCCAATATGCGGGCTTTGGTGCGCGAAACGAATGTAACAGTGAACGACTTGATTTATCCGATTTTTGCTGTTGAAGGCGAAAATGTTAAAAATGAAATTGCTTCGATGCCGGGTGTGTACCACTGGTCGCTGGACCGCCTCCATGAAATCATGGATGAAGTTGTTTCCCTCGGCATCAAATCCGTCATTTTATTCGGCGTACCGAACCATAAGGATGCAACCGGAACGGAAGCGTACCACGACCACGGCATCGTCCAGGAAGCCATCCGTTTCATCAAAAAAAATTACCCGAATATCATTGTCATCGCTGATACCTGCCTGTGCGAATATACCGATCACGGCCATTGCGGCGTTGTGGAAGACGGGAAAATTTTAAACGACCCGAGCCTTGACCTGCTTGCGAAAACGGCGGTCAGCCAGGCAAAAGCAGGCGCTGATATCATTGCGCCTTCGAATATGATGGACGGATTTGTCACAGCGATTCGCAAAGGGCTTGATGAAGCAGGCTTTGAAGATGTGCCGATCATGAGTTATGCGGTCAAATACGCATCCGCTTTTTACGGCCCGTTCCGCGAAGCCGCTGACAGCACCCCTGCTTTCGGGGACCGGAAAACCTACCAGATGGATCCGGCCAACCGGCTCGAAGCATTGCGTGAAGCGCAGTCGGATGTGGAAGAAGGGGCGGATTTTCTGATCGTAAAACCGACGCTTTCTTATCTTGATATCGTCCGTGATGTGCGGAATGAATTCCGCCTTCCAGTTGTCGGGTATAATGTGAGCGGAGAGTATTCCATGGTAAAAGGCGCTGCACAAAACGGCTGGATTGATGAAAAAGCGATTGTTCTTGAAATGATCACAAGCATGAAACGCGCCGGCTGCGATCTCATCATTACCTATTTTTCACTCGATATTGCCCGCTGGCTTGCGGAATAAACGGGAGGTTGAAAGATGCGCTCATATGAAAACTCAATCGAAGCATACAAAGAAGCGGTCACATTAATGCCGGGCGGGGTGAACAGCCCTGTCCGTGCCTTTAAAGCGGTCGGCATGAACCCGATTTTTATGGACCACGGCAAAGGCGCAAAAATTTATGATATTGACGGAAATGAATATATTGATTACGTGCTGTCATGGGGGCCGCTCATCCTTGGCCATGCCAATCCCAAAGTCGTGGATGCCCTGAAAAAAACGGCTGAAAAAGGGACGAGTTTCGGCACGCCGACGATCATGGAAAATAAACTGGCGTCACTCGTGAAAGAACGCGTGCCGTCGATTGAAATTGTCCGCATGGTCTCATCCGGTACGGAAGCCACGATGAGTGCTTTGCGCCTGGCAAGAGGTTATACAGGCCGGAATAAAATTTTAAAATTCGAAGGCAGCTACCATGGACATGGCGATTCGCTCCTGATCAAAGCAGGGTCGGGCGTTGCTACACTGGGTTTGCCGGACAGCCCCGGCGTGCCGCTCGGGATCGCGCAAAACACGATTGCCGTCCCGTACAATGATCTGGAAGCCGTTCGTTCGGCATTCGAGCAGTACGGGGAGGATATTGCCTGCATCATCGTCGAACCGGTTGCCGGCAATATGGGCGTTGTTCCGCCGAAGCCCGGCTTTTTGCAAGGGTTGCGCGATGTCACATCAGCATACGGCGCCCTCCTGATCTTTGATGAAGTGATGACCGGTTTCCGTGTCGACTATCACTGTGCACAAGGCTATTTTGATGTAACGCCTGATTTGACCTGCCTCGGCAAAGTAATCGGCGGCGGCCTTCCTGTCGGCGCATTTGGCGGACGGGCCGACATTATGGAAAAAATTGCACCGACCGGGCCTGTTTACCAGGCAGGGACTTTGTCCGGCAACCCGCTTGCGATGACGGCGGGATATGAAACATTGCGGCAGTTAACACCTGAAACGTATGCAGCGTTCAGGCGAAAAGCAGACCGCCTCGAACAGGGCTTTCATGAGGCAGCGGTGAAATACGACATCCCGCATACCATTAACCGGGCGGGATCGATGATTGGCATCTTTTTCACCAATGAAGAAGTCAATAATTTTGCATCAGCAAGAACTTCGGATTTGGATCTGTTTGCCCGCTACTACCGTGGCATGGCAGAAAACGGCATTTTCCTCCCGCCGTCCCAATTCGAAGGCATCTTCCTGTCTGCCGCGCATACGGATGACGATATTGACCGTACCGTCGAAGCAGCAGAAAAAACATTTAAGGCAATCCGCGGGTAAATCCTGCGGCTATGAACCGGCAAGTCCGAAAACGGATGAGCCGGTTTTTTGCGTTTTGTCCGCTGCGGGTGAGAGAAACGGCAATAAGGGAAAGCATGCTGGGTGCCCTGCGGTTTTTGAATGGGTAACTTTGAAAACGGATGGCCAGTTTTTACCGATCTTTCACCGCATCCAATATTGTAGCAGAAAAGCCATTCAAGTGATTTGCGGATGCTGCGGTTTTTTTTGCGATCATAAAAACCCCGATTGCTTCATACAGTGTAAATGACATATTCATTGGGATTTGGAGGAATTGAAGGGAGGAACCCGCTTTGCCGCAAAATCAATCGTCCATACGATTTTCATTAGAAGAATTGATTTGGTTTAAAAAAGGACAGGAAGTTGAAGAACTTTTATCGATATCATTGGATCCTCATATCACCATACAGGAATTGGAGCAGTATGTCGTGATCAAAGGCAATCTCTATTTATCCGGGGAGTACATTGGTTGCGGGGAAGAAGAAGGGGAAGATGTGCTGTTCAGGAAGTATGTGCAGGCGGTCGAGTACCGGGAAGAAGACGGCATATTTGAATTTTACCAATCTTTCCCAGTAGACGTTACCATTCCAAAGACAAGAATTGCGGATATTGAGGAGCTGGACGTCAATATAGAAGGTTTTGACTATCAGTTTCACGGAACCGATTGTTTAAAAATCAATGCGGATATTGCGATTGAGGGAATATTGCAAGACGGGGATGAGGAAGAAGACGAAGCAGAAACAGCGCCATACCCGGATTTAAACGGCAGGGAAACATATTTGGATGAGCCGGACGCAGCATATCAGGCGCCTTTCAGCCATTCCGAATGGGGCTTGGCGGAACAAGAAGAAGAGAGCGCCGAACTGCCCCGCCATTTTATGGAAGAAGCGGAAAGCTTTGAAGAAGTGCCTTTTCGTGCAGATGAGGAAAAGGCAGAAGAGGATGAATCTCACGCTGACCCGGAATTGTATACGCCTTTTACAATTGAATCGCGTGTGGTGCCGGAAGAATCGGTTGCTCAGCCGGAACCGTTCACAAACGAACTGAATGTATTGGAACCGGTCGAACTGCCAGAAGAGGAGGAGGAGAGCCTCTTGCCGGAAACAGGCGGAAAAAGGCCGGAAAGTGCTTCATGGCAGGCAGAAACAGCCGCGCCGGTACGGGATGAATGGCATGCGGAGCCGGGGTTTTCCGGAAAAAACGAATCTGCCTCGTTGGCGGAAAGTGAACCAGTGCAGAATGAATGGCATTTCGAAGCGGACTTTCCTGGTAAAAACGAGTCGGCATCGTTGGCGGAAAGCGGAGTGGTGCAGGACGAATGGCAGGCAGATCCTGAGTTACCTGGTAAAAATGAATCGGCATCGTTGGCGGAGAGCGGAGTGGCGCGGGATGAGTGGCACGCGGAGCCGGGGTTTTCCGGAAAAAACGAATCGGCATCGTTGGCGGAAAGTGAACCAGTGCAGAATGAATGGCATTTCGAAGCGGACTTTCCTGGAAAAAACGAGTCGGCATCGTTGGCGGAAAGTGAACCGGCGCAGGACGAATGGCAGGCCGGCCCGGAGTTACCTGATAAAAATGAGTCTGCATCGTTGGCGGAAAGCGGAGTGGCGCGGGATGAATGGCATGCGGAACCGGAGTTTTCCAGCAAAAACGAACCGGCATCAATAGCAGAAAGCGAATCAGTGCGGAATGAATGGCAGGCAGATCCGGTACGGGACGAATGGCATCCTGATCAGGAATTGTCCGGAGAAACCGCATCCGTGTCCCGGACGGAGAGCAAAACGGCGCTGAATGAAGAATCTCTTGAGCCGGACGATTCCAGGAAGACTGAACCTGTTTTCCGGATTGAGAGCAAAGCAATGGAAGATGAATCTTCTGCTTATCTCAAGCAAGAATCGCCTGAAAAATACGAATCCTCTTCTGAAGCCGGCGGCGAAACGATGGTGGAAGAGTCGCCTGAAAGCGAAGGAAAAACAGAGGAAGAGCCGGAAGAAAAGGATTCGGCTGCCAAGAAGAAAAAGAAGCAAAAATACGAATCCATTTCACTTGCCGACTTTTTTGCCCGGAGAGATGAAGAAAAGCCTGCCAAGTTAAAGGTTTGCATCGTCCAAAGCGGGGAGACGCTCGACCAGCTTGCTGAAAAATACAATATCCATGTCCAGCAGATTTTAAGGATGAACCATTTGGAAGTGAACCAGGATGTGTATGAGGGGCAAGTGCTGTACGTTCCCGCCAACGCGCGCGCCGAAAAAAATCACTGAGCCCGGGCATTCACAGGCACGGGCGTCCAGGTGAAGATGCATTGGCATTCAGAGCCTGCGTTAACATAGAATTGACCGCGTAAAGGAAGCGTGCAAAATATGCGTATTCCTTACTCAGAGTGTGTTTCCGTGAAGGAAGCGTGCAAAAGCGGGGCCTTCCCTAACCCGGCGTGCGCCTGTGTGAAGGAAGCAGGCAAAACTTAGCGTCTTCCTTAGCCTAAAGCGGTCTATGTTCAGGCATCAAGCAAAATGAAAGTCTTCCTAACCCGGAAGGCGCCTGCGTCCAAGCCGCGGCGAATGCGGCGCCAGCGGGGAATGAAAATGAGCAAGCGCCTATTTTTGAGGAGTAACGCTCTAAGAAGGTGAAACGGGTGGCTGACCTTTCGCAGCAGGACATCAATCGGATTATGAAGCATTACGGCCTGAACACTGAATATGTCGGGCGGTACGGAAAAGTGTATAAAATTTATACCGGCCAGGGTATTTTTGCTTTAAAAAAAATTGCACCGCAAAACGGGATGGGATTTATCCGGCATGTCCAGTCCCTGTACCAGCGGGGGTATAACCGTATTGTCCCGGTCTATCCCGCGTTGGACGGCCGTTACGGGGTGCTGTATAACGGGGCATTGTACTATTTAATGCCCTGGCTGCCAAACGAAGAAAAAGAAGCACGCGGCGAGAAACATCAAAAAATGTTCAGGGAACTCGCGCGCCTGCACAGCTTGTCCGTCAAAGATACGGAGGTCTCAATAGAAAAACGGCGGGAATACTATGAAGAAACCCTTTCCCGCTGGTACGGGCAGCAGGATTTTTTAGAAGAGTTCCTTGAACGGTGTGAAGAGCAGGTCTATATGTCCCCGTTTGCCCTGTTGTACTGCACCTTTTACAATGAAACGAACCAGGCGCTCAAATTCTCGATCCAGCAGCTGGAAAACTGGTATGAACAATCGAAAGAGATGGAGAAAGCGAGAACGGTGACCATCCACGGAAAAATTTCAACGGAGCATTTCCTGTACGATGAACGCGGGCTCGGATACTTCACCAATTTCGAACTGGCAAAAACCGCTGCGCCTTTTTATGACCTGCTTCCCTTCTTGTCGCGGGCGCTCGACTCCTATCCGAGCCGGTTTGACGACTGCGTGGACTGGGTGAAGACCTACTTCAGCTATTTTCCGCTTAAGGAAGATGAAAAAAGCTTATTTTTCAGCTATCTCGCTTATCCCGCACCGATCATCCAAACCGTGGAGGAATACTTTGCAAATGAAGGGAAACGCCATGAAGCGAGAGCAGTCGCGAAACTGCAGGAAAAGTACTGGCGGATGAAAAATACCGAGTATGTCGTCATGCAGTTGTCACAAGGGACCGCCCCCGCGTCATGAAAAGCAGGGACGGCCATTAAAACCATTCATACTGGAACCCGAGATAAATGAGAATAAATATGGCAAGCAGCAGGACGTCAAACGTGGTCGGAAAAATAATCGTGCGGATGGCCTGAAAGACGGAGAACGGAAGAATCAGCTGCTTGCACACTTTTTTTGCATTCCGCCCCCAAGTACGGACGGCCTGTTTGTCAATTTTTTTCTTCATCATCATCCACCTATCTCTCATAGATAATGTATGAAAAGCGGGCGGATAAGTGAATCCGTTGCATATTTTTTCTAAAAATGGGCAATGCTATTGACGATTTTCAAAAAAACCGATACCATAAACTATAGCCAATTTCAAAAATCAAAATACAATGAACGGGAAGAGTACAGATTTTGTTTCCATGCAGAGAGGGGAATCAGCTGCTGAAAGATTTCCTATGCGAAACAGGCTGGAAGGTCGCCCGGGAGTAGCTTTTGTGAACCCGAAAATAGCAAAAGCCGGCGAAGTGCCGTTAATGACCCGAGAGTGCCGGGCATCCGTTTGCCCGTGAAAAAAGGTGGTACCGCGAACAGACTCCTTTCGTCCTTTTATGGCGAAGGGAGTTTTTGTGTTTATCCGCAAAAAACGCAGAAAGGAATGATACAAATGGAACAGCAGGACATCAGCATGCCGACCAAATATGATCCGCAGGCTGTTGAAAAAGGGCGCTATGAATGGTGGGTGAACGGCAAATTTTTCGAAGCAAAAGGCGATCCGGAAAAGAAGCCGTACACGATTGTGATTCCACCGCCGAACGTAACCGGCAAGCTCCATCTCGGCCATGCCTGGGATACGGCTTTGCAGGATATTTTAACCCGGATGAAACGGATGCAGGGCTATGATGTGCTCTGGCTGCCGGGGATGGACCACGCCGGGATTGCAACGCAGGCAAAAGTGGAAGCCAAACTGCGTGAAGAAGGCAAATCCCGTTATGACCTCGGCCGCGAGAAGTTTACGGAAGAAGCATGGAAGTGGAAAGCGGAATACGCTCACTTTATCCGCAAACAATGGGCGAAACTCGGCCTCGGGCTCGATTATTCGCGCGAACGTTTTACGCTCGATGAAGGGCTGTCAAAAGCTGTAAAAGAAGTATTTGTTTCGCTTTATAAAAAAGGCTTGATTTACCGCGGCGAGTACATCATCAACTGGGACCCGGAAACGAAAACGGCGCTTTCCGATATTGAAGTAGTCTACAAAGAGGTGCAGGGCGCATTTTACCATCTGGCATACCCGTTAAGCGACGGTTCCGGCACGATTGAAATCGCGACAACGCGCCCGGAAACGATGCTGGGTGATACGGCGGTCGCTGTCCACCCGGATGATGAACGCTACAAACATTTAATCGGGAAAACGATTGTATTGCCAATCGTCGGCCGCGAAATTCCGATTATCGCAGACGAGTATGTTGATATGGCATTTGGTTCCGGTGCCGTAAAAATTACACCGGCCCATGACCCGAACGACTTCGAAGTCGGGAACCGCCACAATCTCGAACGCATCCTTGTGATGAACGAGGACGGCACAATGAATGAAAATGCCGGAAAATACAAAGGCATGGACCGGTTTGAATGCCGCAAACAGATCGTGAAGGACTTGAAAGCACTCGGCGTTCTTGTCAAAGTGGAAGACCATCTCCATTCGGTCGGCCATTCCGAACGGAGCGGCGCGGTTGTCGAACCGTATTTGTCCACGCAATGGTTTGTGAAAATGCAGCCGCTCGCTGATGCCGCGGTAAAACTGCAGGCGTCGGAAGGAAAAGTCCATTTTGTGCCGGAACGCTTTGAAAAAACCTACTTGCACTGGATGGAAAATATCCGCGATTGGTGCATTTCGCGCCAGCTCTGGTGGGGGCACCGGATTCCGGCCTGGTACCATAAAGAAACCGGCGAAGTATATGTTGATACCGAGCCGCCCCGTGACATCGAAAACTGGGAACAGGATCCGGACGTGCTCGATACGTGGTTCAGCTCGGCGCTCTGGCCGTTTTCGACAATGGGCTGGCCTGATGAAGAAGCGGAAGACTACAAGCGTTATTATCCGACCGATACGCTTGTGACCGGCTATGATATCATTTTCTTCTGGGTATCGCGGATGATTTTCCAGGGGCTTGAGTTTACCGGCAAACGCCCGTTCAAAGATGTCCTGATCCATGGCCTTGTCCGCGACGAGCAGGGGCGGAAAATGAGCAAATCGCTCGGCAACGGCGTCGACCCGATGGAAGTAATCGACAAATACGGCGCGGACTCGCTCCGCTATTTCCTTACCACCGGCAGCGCGCCCGGCCAGGATTTGCGTTTCAGTTACGAAAAAGTCGAAGCGGTCTGGAATTTCGCCAATAAAATTTGGAACGCCTCCCGTTTTGCGCTTATGAACATGAACGGGCTGAAATACGAAGAAATTGACCTTTCCGGTGAAAAATCAGTCGCTGACAAATGGATTTTAACGCGTTTGAACGAAACGATCGAAACCGTTACAAAACTGGCCGACAAATACGAATTCGGCGAAGCCGGGCGCATGCTTTACAATTTTATCTGGGACGATTTCTGCGACTGGTACATTGAAATGGCAAAACTGCCGCTTTACAGCGAAGATGAAGCAGCGAAGAAAACGGCGCGCTCGGTCCTCGCGTATGTGCTCGACAATACGATGCGGCTTTTGCACCCGTTCATGCCGTTTATTACCGAGGAAATTTGGCAAAACCTGCCGCATCAGGGGGAATCGATCACAACAGCCGCGTGGCCGGAAGCGGACGAAAGCCTTACGGATGCCGCGGCCAGCGAAGAAATGAAACTGCTTGTCGACATCATCCGTTCTGTCCGCAATATCCGCGCCGAAGTGAACACGCCGTTAAGCAAAAAAATCAAACTGCATTTGAAAGCGAAAGACGAGACGGTCTTAGCGGCTTTAAAACGAAACGAAGCGTACATTACCCGTTTCTGTAACCCGGATGAATTGAAAATGGGGCTTGACCTTGAGGCGCCGGACAAAGCCATGACTGCGGTCGTTTCCGGTGTGGAGCTGTTCCTGCCGCTTGAAGGGCTGATCAATTTTGAAGAAGAACTGGCCCGGCTCAGGAAAGAGTTGGAAAAATGGAATAAAGAAGTTGAACGCGTCCAGAAAAAACTGTCCAATGAAGGGTTCCTGAAAAAAGCGCCGGAAAAAGTCGTTGCCGAAGAACGGGCAAAAGAAAAAGACTATCTCGAAAAACGAAGCGCCGTCGAAACGCGCATCAGAGAACTTGAAAACCAGTAACACAAGGGCGGAAGGCGAATTCTTTACGGATTCGTCTTCCTTGCATACGGGAGGAAAGGCAAATGTTTGAAACCTATGAAGAAGCGGTCGGCTGGATCCGGTCCCGCTCGAAATTCGGGATGAAACCGGGGCTTGAACGGATGCAGTGGCTGATGGAAAAATTGCACCACCCGGAACAAAAAATTCGGACGGTCCACGTGGCCGGGACGAACGGAAAAGGGTCGACCGTCACCTTTTTGCGCAATATTTTAGAGCAGGCAGGATTACTGGTTGGCACCTTTACTTCCCCATATATTGAGCAGTTTAACGAAAGGATCAGCGTAAACGGAACGCCGGTGACGGATGCAGACCTTGTCCGGCTTACAAACGAGATCCGCCCGCTTGCAGAAGAACTGGAGCACACAGCATTCGGCGCACCGACAGAGTTTGAAGTCATTACAGCGATGTCACTTTTGTATTTTGCCGGGATCCGGCCGGTGGATATTGTTATCTATGAAGTCGGCCTTGGCGGCAGGCTTGATTCCACAAACGTCATCACACCGCTTGCCAGCCTGATTACCAATATCGGCCATGACCATATGAATGTGCTTGGCCATACGATTGCAGAAATCGCCTCTGAAAAAGCGGGCATTATCAAACACGGGGTGCCGGTTGCAACAACAGCCATGCTACCTGATGCGCTGGCGGTAATTGAAGAAAAAGCGGCAAAAGAAAAGGCGCCGCTTTTCCGTGCCGGGAAGGAATTTTCTTTCGCGGAGATCGGCGGGGATCTAACCGGTGAACAGTTCCGTTTTGCTTCCCCGTACGGCGCCTATGACCGTTTATCGATCACGATGATGGGGCGCCATCAGATTTACAATGCCGCCCTTGCTGTTATGGGGGCGGAACTGTTACAGCATTTCCACCATTTCCGCATCCCGCAGCATGCGCTGGAAAAAGGCCTTCTCGAAAGCAAATGGATCGGCCGTTTTGAAAAACTGCTGGATGACCCGCCCGTTATCATTGACGGCGCCCACAACCCGGAAGGCATTGATAGCCTGATCGAAACGATGGACACCCATCTGCGCGGAAAAAAAATCCGCATGATTTTTTCCGCACTTGGCGACAAAGACTTGGATCACATGATTCCAAAACTCGACCAAAAAACAGACGAAATCATTTTCACAACTTTTGATTTTCCAAGAGCCATTCCGGCAGAGGTGTTGTATAAGATAAGCCGTCATCAAAATAAATCATTTTCTAAGGATTGGAAAGAAACCGTACGCACCAAAATAAAAGAAATGAAAGGCTCAGAAGATGTTTTAGTGATTACAGGGTCCTTATACTTTATTTCAAAAGTCCGGAAATACATTTTGGGCCAATCAGAAAGGAACGGGCAGGGCTGAAAAAGTTCTGCCCTTTTTGTTTATTTGTTCTTTTGTTGAATTACTTTTCCGGCGCTTTTTGATAAAATAAGTTTTATAGGTAAGAAGGCTCATGACAAAATGCTTACGGAGGTTGTTATGAAAAAAACCCTTTTTAAAAACAGCCGGGGATTTACACTTGTCGAAGTGCTGGCTTCGATTACGATTTTAGCGATTGTGATGCTTACAGTGGGCGCCATCTTGGCCAATAATGCGGGCGTGACAAAAAAAGCGGATGACTCGCTGTCTGCATTGCAAATTGCAACCGGGATATTAAGAGCTTACCAGAAAAAAAACTTTAATGAAGTGCAGCAGATGGCGAACACCACACAACAGGCTGATATTCAATCGGTTTTAGGGCTGGACAGCGCTGCGGAAATTTCCGGTTATAAGGCATATGTGTCCGTTTCCCTTCCGGCGGATTCTTCTCTTTCTGATCGCCTCCTGCTGGTCAAAGTGAAAGTCGACAGTGGAAATCATCTAAAACCGGTTGAAGTGAAAGGGTATGTGAAAAGATGAAATGCCGGGATGAAAAAGGGCTCACTTTAGTAGAATTACTGGCGGCTGTTACCATTTCATTTATGATCATCGGGGTCATTTATGCCGTTTTAAATACGGTGATCACCCAATCCAAAAGCGACATGGCACGTAAAAATTTTGTCAAAGAACAAACGGCTATTTTGCAATACATGAACAGTGCAATGGAAAATGTGGACGACATTGAACCTGATGACGAAAGTGATGACGGGACTTTTACCCGTTTCAAAGCAGTGGCTATCAATATAGATGTTGCGGGTGACGGTACCTACCAGAAAAGTTCAACAGACAAGACAATCGCTGTATCAGACGGGAATTTGTCGGTAGGAGGCACCATTGTAAACAGCGATGAAATTTCACTTGACGGGACAACTTTTACGGTCGAGAACGGCAGCCTGATATGCCATTTTGTAATGAAAGACACGCAAAATCATTTCGAGAAAAAGATCTATGCCGCTTATAAACTGGGCGAAGAGGGGGATCAATGATGCATGTTTTAAAAGAAGAGAAGGGATATACGCTTGTGACAGTGCTTCTCATTTTCGCAGTCGCGGCGATCATCACCGTTTCGCTCGTATCCGCATCCGTCAGCACTTTTAAAACAGTAAAAGTATCTGAAACGGGCACCCAGGATAAATTAAACGCGGAAATGGTGGCTGATGAAGCGACTGCTTTAATTGAGAAACAAGTTGACAGCATCAACAGTGTTATTGCAACCGGGACTGTCATGCCAAGCCAGCTGATCAGCATGCTTCAGGCAGCAATAACCAACATACAGCAACAGAAAAACGGAAAATGCAGCATCGAATATAAAACATTGAAAGACGGGACAGCGCCAGACGGCATTGTTTTGGGCAAAGTCACCATTTCCGTTCCGGTCGGAAAGTCCGGAAAAACGTTAACGAAGGTAATGACGCTTTCCACTGTCTCGGATGTTTTTCAATATACAGCCGTGACACCGTCGAATATGTATTTGTACGGGTCTCCTTATATTATTGGGGATGTGAATATCGGGGGGGATCTGTATGTTTCAAACTACGGGAAATATGTTGATGGGTACACGAAATATATACGAACTTACTTTCCAGCGATCAATGGGACGTTAACAGTGAAGGGAAGATATTATGAGGCCGGTAAGCAGCCGGTATACAACTTTTATTCATGGAAGCCATTTGGACCTGAAAGCTTCAGCCGCTACTTTTCTGTTGCCCCGGTTGTGAAAAATCGTCAGTTAACGGTTGATAAAATAAATGTAGGCGATATGATTACAGCCAAGGCGCTGGGATGGCCGGAAAATATAAAAATAAATTCCAATTATTCCTATAATACTGACAAGTATGGGAACGCTTTTGGTTATGATGTAACAGCCAGCCAGGTTGGCAGTCAACCGATAAAAGGAAACTTGTACGTTGGCGATGATTTAATCGTTGGGGAAAACAAAAGCCTGACTGTAAATGGGGATCTTTATGTAAAAGATGTTTTGACTGTCAAAGGGAATTTAACAGTAAAAGGCAAAATTTACGTAGGCGGTTATGCCGATTTAAACGGAGTGCTGTCGACAGGGGCGGATAAGTATATTTATATTGCCGGAAATGCTACTTTAAGCGACGTTTCAGCATTAAATTTAAACGGGGTGATGTATGTCAACGGTTCCCTTACGAGCAAGGGGGATGTCAATACGAACGGCAGCATTTATGTACGTGGAAACGCAGACGTCGAGAATTTCTCGAACAGTAACGGCACGCTTATTTTACTCTGTGATGGAAATATTCAGCTGGCCAACAATAATTTGTATAAGGACAACCCAAAAGTGATTGATGCTTATCTCTATTCAAATAGTAACTTATTTATATACGGAATCGGATCAAACTTGAAAATTAACGGCGGGATTTACGGAAACACCATTAGCTTAAGTGCATCAAGGGGCAGAACGATTCATAATCCAATTTATGATGAATTGGAATTTCAAAATCCCCAGCCTGCGGATCCTGCAAAGTCCAGACTCACCGTTAATTTTAAAAAAGATATGATTTTAAACCCGCCGAAAGGGATCCCGACCGTGAATAAAGTAACTTTGAAAGAAATCAATACATCGGTCCAATAAGATACAGTTAAAAAGATGCAGTACAATCTTCCCATCCACCGTGATTTATAATAAAATAGTCTTAGTTGATTTTCGATAATTGGTTTTTCTGGAAATATTGTACTCTGACAGAAACAGAGGTGGGATGATGGATCTTCTCACTGCGGCGTTTGCCGTGATTGGATTTTTATGCATAATTGCCTTTTTTGTCTTTTTTTCTTTCGGCTTTTCCAAAAAAGGCGTGGTTGTGCTGGCCGGCACCGCTTTTTTGCTGGCGCTTTTCGGCATTTTGGCGGGCAATGTGGTTCCGCTATGGGAGAGCTGTTTGATTGTTTTTTTGCTCGTGCTTTGTGTGGCTTATCTGTTCGAAAAAAAACTGGCATTTTTGTTCGCTGGAAAGGATAACGATGCAGACGAATTTCCAGTATGGGATGAGCAAGAAGAGCTGGCGGTGATGCGGGAAAACCGGCCGGCAGCACTGGACTGGCCTGCCGCAAATGACGCGGTTCTCCCGGCTGAAAAAAGTGCTCCGGCTCCTGAAACGAAAGAGATTTTGCCGGGGAAAAACGGCCCGAGACCCGAAACAGAAAGTACCCTGCCAGAAGAAAAGGATGAACCGGAATGGGAAGAACTGGAGGATGCGGCCGGAAACGAAACGGGAACCGCTCTTCCGGAAAACGAACAGGCGGCAGAACGCTCCGGGGAAGAAGAAATTGCGTTTCTTGAAAACCGCATGGAAATGCTTGAAGAAACAAATGAAGAACATGCGGTTGATCAATTGCCTGAAATGTATGGAGTTGAAGAATGGGTTGCGGAAGCGGAGAGCCCGGACACCAACCCTCTAGACGTGGCAGCCGCAAAAGAGGCGGATGACCAGAATTCCGAAGCTGTTGTAGGAACCGGGACGGGAACGCCATCCGGTTCTGAAAATGTTCCATATGTTGAACAAGAAGAGATCCCGCTCCTTTCTTTTGAAAAGGAAGCAGAAGCACCTGCTGAACCTTCCGGGACAGGCATACCTGCCGTAGATGAGCTGGAAGAAATCGATGTGATACCTTTCCGCGAAACCAATCATGCCGGGCAAGCCGAAAAGCTGCACGCGGAAAATGAAACAGTAGGCGGTGCAAAAGGTAAAGGCATAGACGAGCTGGAAGAAATTAGTTTGGTGCCTATCCAAGAAACGGATCCAACCGAACAAGCTGAAAAGTTGGATCTGGATGTGGACGGTGAAGCAGCCGGCAAATCGAGACGGGGAAGCACAGGTGAACTGGAAAAAATCGATATGATTCCTTTCCGCGAAACCGATCATGCCGGGCAAGCCGAAAAGCTGCACGCGGAAAATGAAACAGTTGGCGGTGCGAAAGGTGAAGACAGAGACGAACCGGAAGAAATCAGTTTGGCGCCTGTCCAAGAAACTAACCCAACTGAACAAGTCGTAAATTTGAATCTGGATGCAGAGGATAAAGCAGCCGGCGGGTCTAAGGGGGAAGAAATTGATGTGATTCCTTTCCATGATGCCGGGCAACTTGAAAAACTGCATGCGGAAAATGAAACAGTTGGCGGTGCGAAAGGTGAGGACAGAGACGAACTAGAAGAAATCCACGTGATGCCTGCCCGGGAAACCGGCCAGGCGGCAGAACCCGAAAAACTCTATTCGGAAACAGGCGAGGGACGGAAATTACAAGACGAAAGCGGCGCAGGTACGGGCGGAGCCGTTGCCGCAAACGAAGCAGAACCGGCAGGAAACCCTGCCGTTGAGGAAGCATCGGAAACAGCAGCATCCGTGCCAAACGGGACAACGCCTATTCAAAAGCAATTGCTTGGGGTGCTGCTTGAACAACTGAATCTTTACCGCCTTACGCAGCCGGCCGATGCGTACGAACAGCTTGTGAAAGCCCATTTGCACCCGCAGCTTGCACCGGAAGATTATTTCACTTTTGCAAGCCTTCTGATCGACCATTACATAGCTGAACAACAATTTGGCAAGCTGCAAGTCCTGCTGAAAGACTTGGCGGAAACCTATGCAGAATACCCGGTCATCCGCGAAGAAATCGATTTTTTAAGGACAAAATACGGTCAATAATCCATGAAGAAACAGGTGTGAGGTAGATGAAAAAAAGCACGCAAATTTTGGGCCAGCCGATCATCAGCATTTCTGAAGGCGCTGAAATCGGAAAAGTAAAATCTTTTGTCATTAACCCGGACAAAGGATCCGTCGATTTTTTAACGATCGAGCACGAAGACTGGCAAGTAAGCGTAAAAGCGATTCCATTCAAAAAAGTGGTCGGCATCGGCGAGTATGCGGTCACCGTGGAAAGCGACAGGGCTGTTATTGATTTAAATGAAATTCCGATCGCAGACCAGCTCGTCAACAAAAAAATCCGCATTGTCGGCGCGAAAGTAATGACCCGGAAAGGAGAACTGGTTGGCGAAGTAAAAGAATTTTACGCGGATGAAAATACAGGCAAAATTTTAGGCATTGTTTTGCAAACAGGCGAGTCGGAAACGATCCTTTCTGCTGACTTTGTCATGACGTACGGAAAAGATATTGTCGTTGTGGAAGAGGAAGCACCCGGCCATTTTCTTGACGATCCTGAAGAACTGCTGAAAAAAGAAGAGAAAGAGGATCTTGAACAACCGGGCGAAGCGGGAATGGAGGCGCTCCGGGCTAAACAGGTGGAACTTTTAAAAGGAAAGAAAGCGTCAAAAGACATTTACGCGGGAAACGGGGAACGGGTTATCACGGCCGGAACGGTTTTGTCTGAAGAAGACATTAAGCGGGCGCAGGAGGCCGGGCCGGGTGTTCTTGTTGAATTGTCCATGCATGTTGATGAATGAAAGGCGGCGTTGAAGTGTGGGAAACAAGCGGTTTTTAAAAGTGTTTACAATCTTATTGATCAGCACAGCTTTTATATTCAGTTTCTCACATTTTGGGGCTTTGGCCATTGAGAACGGATTCGGCCATAAAGAAAAATATGCGCAGGGCACTGCAGCCGGGGGAATAGAGCTGTCCGGGCTGACTGAAGAGCAGGCACGGCAAAAATTATCGGCTGCCGTGCAGAAATGGAAGGCATCCAATTCGGCAGAAATTGTCTATTTGTCAAAAACGGTGAAGCTTCCGGCTGGACTGCTGCATTTTTCCGTAACAGAAAGCATGCTCCGGGTAAAAAACGGGCAGGCCTCGTCACTTGTTGTTACGCTTGACGATAACGGGCTTCGGAACCTGGTCTCAAAGTCTTTTCCAGACGTCAGCCCGGATGACGTGGATATTTCCCGACTGGACAAGGCCATATGCCATGCCGCTGCCAGGCTTGAGACCACCAATCTTTCCTTTGATTTGTCCGGTTATGCCCTGGACGGGAGCGAAAAAGAAACGACAGTATCAAAAGGTTCCGTATCAAATGTTTCGATTGCGGAAGCAACGGAGCTCGAAAATTGGGCAAAGCAGTTTCCGGAAGTCAACATTCCTGCGCACGGGATGTTTTCCTTATTAAAAACAGCGGAAAAAACAGGCGCTTCTTTTTCAAATGAAGCACTCAGCATAATCGCAACCGCAGTATACGGGGCGGTGCTGCCGACCAATTTTGAAATCATTGAACGCAATACGGGGAACGAACTGCCGTATTATGCAGCGCTTGGAAAAGAAGCAAAAGTGGTGAAAGGAAAGCTGGATTTCTCTTTTGTCAACCCGAACCCAACCGCTTATCAGCTGAAATTTACGGTTCATAACGGCGTTTTTTCCGTTTCTGTGGCAGGCCGGCCTTTTCTCGAAAACTATAAAATGGTGCTGAAAGATAAAAAAACGATTCATCCCGAAACAACCGTGCAATTTCAAGCCGCTTTAAAAACGGATCAATCTGTTGTCGTGAAAGCTGGAAAAGCAGGTTATTATGCCAGGGTGTTCCGCAATATTTACAGCCGGAATCACGGCCTGCTGAAATCCGTGCTGTTGGCGGAAGATTTTTATCCGCCGGTGGCACAAATCGTTGCAAAAGGCAATCCGGCGCAAACGGAAAACACGGATGGCTCATCGGAAACAGATAACGGTTCCGGTAATGAAACGGACACGCCAACAAGCGGCGGCAATTCAGAAAGCAGCGGAAAAAGTGCCGGCGCGGAGGCTGCGAAAAGCAGCGGAAAAAATGCCGATGCGGAAGCTTCAAAAAAGAACGGAAAAAGCAGCAGCACAAAAGCTGGAACTTCAAATGACAGCAAAGACAGCACCGGTACGCATGACGGCAAGGATAACGGGGCGGATAGCAAAAGCTGACATAAGAAAGGCCCGGGACATAACAGATAAAGCGGGGGAATTCAGATGAAACAAGTGCGAAAAAGGCTTGGCGATTTATTGGTGGATGCAGGGTTGATTACAGAAGAACAGCTGGAACAGGTGCTGAAGGAAAAAGCGGCGGGCCAAAAACTGGGCGATGTGCTTCTTCAGCGCGGGCTGATTACCGAGCAGCAGCTCATTGAAGCGCTCGAATTCCAGCTCGGCATCCCGCACATCAGCCTTTTCCGCTATCCTTTTGACCAGAGCATCATGAACCTTGTGCCGAAAGAAATGGCGAAACGAAATCTTCTTATTCCGCTCAAAAAAGACGGGGATAAACTGTTTGTCGCAATGGCGGACCCGATGGATTTTAATGCGATCGATGACTTGCGGCTATCGACCGGCTTCCGCATTGAACCGGCGATTGCCTCGAAAGACGATATTTTGCGGGCGATCCATAAGTATTACGACTTCGATGACAATATGGAAGAATTGCTGGACGGCATTGCTGAAAAGGAAGAGGCGGCTGAAACCGGTCCGGGGGAAGAAGATTCGCCTGTCGTCCAGCTCGTCAACCAGATTTTGCAAAATGCCGTCCAAATGCGGGCGAGCGATATCCATCTGGACCCGCAGGAAACAAAGTTTATCGTCCGTTACCGTGTTGACGGGATTTTGCGGACGGAACGGGTGCTGCCGAAATCGATGCAAAGCGTGCTTGTGGCGCGTATTAAAATTATGGCAAATCTCGATATTACCGAACACCGCATCCCGCAGGACGGACGCATTAAAATTGACGTCGATTTCCATCCGGTTGATATCCGGGTATCAACGCTACCGACCGTATTCGGGGAAAAAATTGTGCTCCGGATTTTGGATCTGTCAACAGCCATCCATGATATCCACCAGCTCGATTTTAACAAGCTAAATCTCAAGCGTTTTACGCAGCTGATCCACCGCCCGAACGGCATCATTTTAATAACCGGGCCGACCGGTTCCGGGAAGTCATCGACTTTATATGCGGCCCTAAACCATCTCAATGATGAACAGGTGAATATCATTACGGTGGAAGACCCGGTGGAGTACCAGATTGAAGGCGTCAACCAAATTCAGGTCAATCCGGCGGTCGGCATGACGTTTAGCAAAGGGCTGCGGGCGATTTTGCGGCAGGACCCGAATATTATCATGGTCGGGGAAATCCGTGACAAGGAAACGGCTGAAATTGCCATCCGCGCTTCCCTCACCGGCCATCTCGTCTTAAGTACGCTGCATACCAATGATGCGCTCGGCACAATTACAAGATTAATAGACATGGGCGTTGAGCCGTTTCTCGTTGCCACCTCACTCAGCGGTGTCGTATCGCAGCGGCTCGTGCGCAAAGTGTGCCGCGACTGCGCAGAAGAACAGGTGCCGACAAAACGGGAAATAGAAATTTTTAAAAAACGCGGCATCAAAATTGAAAAAATTATCCGCGGCCGCGGATGCGGAAACTGCAACATGACCGGATACAAAGGGCGGATGGCGATCCAGGAACTGTTGATGATCAATGAAAACATCCGGCGCGGGATTATGAACGGGGAACCTTTGTCCAAATTAAGGGAGTATGCAATCCAAAATAAAACGATTTTTCTGCTCGACGACGGATTACTAAAGGTAAAGCAGGGGCTGACAACGACCGAAGAAGTGTTGCGCGTCGCCCTACCGGAGTAGGTGAAAGGAATGAAGGAAAAAATTGAATACTTGCTTCGCTCAGCATTTGAACTGAAAGCATCGGATCTTCACTTATCCGTTGGCGTGCCGCCGATACTGCGTTTAAACGGCCAGCTGAAACGTTACGGAAAAGAAGTAATGACGCCGCAAATGACGGAAGGAATGGCGAAAGCGATCATTTCCGATACCATGTGGCCGGTTTTCCAGGAACGCGGGGAGCTTGATTTTTCTTACGGCATCCCGGGCGTATCCCGTTTCCGGATCAATGTGTACCGGCAGCGCAACTGCGTGTCGCTGGCGATCCGTGTCGTCCCGACTGCGATCCCGACAGTTGAAGAACTGCATCTGCCGCCTGTATTGTATGCGTTCACGGAAAAACCGCATGGCTTAGTGCTGGTGACAGGGCCGACCGGAAGCGGGAAATCGACGACGCTTGCCGCCATGATCGACCATATGAACAAAACGCTGCACAAACATATCATTACGCTTGAAGACCCGATTGAGTATTTACATAAACACCAAAAATGCATCATTGACCAGCGCGAAGTCGGGTTTGACACGCAAAACTTTGCGAACGGCCTGCGCGCGGCACTCAGGCAGGACCCGGACGTTATTTTGGTAGGGGAAATGCGCGATCTCGAAACGATCCATACAGCGATTACAGCGGCGGAAACCGGGCATCTTGTCCTCGGCACGCTGCACACATCGGGCGCGCCGTCGACGATTGACCGGATCATTGACGTTTTTCCGCCGTCCCAGCAGGCGCAAATCCGCATCCAGCTGGCAAATGTTTTAGTTGGGATTATTTCGCAGCGCCTCTTTCCGACAGCCGACAACAAAGGGCGGAGGGCTGCCACGGAAGTGCTCGTCAACAACGCGGCCATTGCCAATCTGATCCGCAATGAAAAAGTTCACCAGATCGTGAATGTCCTGCAGACGAGCCGCGCATTCGGGATGCACACGCTTGAAACCGATGTGAAGGAATTGCTTGCAGTGGGCGCGATTTCCAAAGAAGCGGCAGAACCTTATTTACAGGAGATTGTCCAAAATGCCACGATTTAAGTACGAGGGAAGGACAAAAGCCGGGAAGAAAAACGGCGTCGTCACGGCCGAATCGAAACGGGAGGCGCTGGTAAAGCTGCGCGGGCAGGGCGTTCGTGTGCTCCAAATCAACGAGCTGCCGGAAACGCTGATGACGATGGAAATCAGCCTCGGCGGCAGGGTGAAACTGCAGGATTTTGTCATTTTCCTCCGCCAGTTTTCAACACTGCTGAAAGCCGGCGTAACCGTCGTCGATTCCACAAGCATACTTGCCAGCCAGACGAGCAGCAAGACATTAAAGAAAACGCTTTTGGCTGTCGAAGAAGATTTGCGCGGCGGGATTCCGCTTTCCCAGGCAGCCGCGAAACATAAAAAAGTGTTCTCCCCGATGTTCATTAACATGGTTTACGCCGGTGAAGCGGGCGGCAACCTTGACGGCACATTGGAAAGGCTCGCAACCTACTACGAAAAACAGCACCGCACAAGGCAAAAGGTAAGGTCGGCGCTGACGTATCCGGCTTTTGTTGGGGTGATGGCGATTGTTGTCGTCATTTTTATGCTCGTAAAAATCGTCCCGACCTTTGTTTCAATGCTCAAAAACTATAACGCCAGCCTGCCCGCGGTCACACGCCTTGTCTTGTCAGCAAGCAGGTTTATGCAGCATTATTGGTGGCTTGTCGTGCTGATTTTGATCGGGGTGTACGTGCTGCTGGTCGTTTTGCGCAAAAACAAAACGAGCAAATTTTATTTGGACTATGCGTTGCTCAAATTCCCGATTTTCGGCAAGCTCGTCCAAAAATCGATCATTGCCCGGATGACGCGGACATTGAGCTCGCTGTTTTCCAGTTCCGTGCCGATTTTACAGGCATTGTCGATTGTGGAGGCAATCGTCGAAAACGAAGTGATGACAAAAGTGCTCCGCCAGGCCCGCGATGCGCTGGAAAAAGGGCAGTCGATGACAGAACCGATGCGGCGCCACTGGGTCTTTCCGCCGCTTGTCACGCAGATGATTGCGATTGGCGAGGAAACCGGTGCGCTGGACGCCATGCTTGGCAAAGTCGCTGACTTTTACGAAGCCGAAGTCGAAGCCGCCACCGACCAGATCAAAGCGCTGATTGAGCCGTTTATGATCGTTGTCCTCGCAGCCGTTGTCGGCACGATCATTGCCGCCATCATGATCCCGATGTTCGAAATTTATAATAATGTTCAATAAATTGGCCAAAAAAGGTAGGATTATGCAACACAACCATGTATAATATAGGTGAAAAGATCTAGGATATGAGGAGGAGAAACGATGTTAAACAAGAAAAGGAAGTTATTGAAAAATCAAAAGGGCTTTACGTTGATTGAACTGTTGGCGGTTATTGTGATCCTGGCCATTATTGCCGCGATTGCGATCCCGGCGATTAACACCATCATCAAGCATTCAAAAATCAGTGCCATTAAATCGGATGCTGTCCAAGTAATCAATGCTGCGAAACTCTATGTATCTTCGAACAGTGTTCCCACGGATAAAAAAATTACTAAAGAAATGATAAATAAGTATTTGGATGATGAAGTGAATCTTAATGGTGACTACTCTGTAACAGTAGATGAAGATGGTGGAAAAATGGTTTATAAATTAAATGGTACTGGTGAAGATGATGGGGTAACAGTAACATTTAAAAATGCAACCATTGGTGGAATAAACGATAAATCAACCAAATATGACACTACAGTAAACAAATGATTTAACATGCGCGATTTTTTAAATATTATAACCTAAGGTTTCTTTTAATTAATTGGAGAAGCCTTAGGTTATAAATTTACAAAGATTTAAGGAGCCATCATGATGCCACGCTCATTTTTTCCATCATCGAAAAAAACCGGAAATTTCATTATCAAAGACCATGTCATTCGTTTTCTCGAATTGAGGCAGGCTGACCCGCCTGTTGTTGCGAAAATGGGCGAGCGGTATTTGCCGGAAGGGGTAGTCCGCGGCGGGAAAATCATCGATGCCGAGACGCTTGCGATGATCGCTGAAGAATGTCTTGGTGATTGGGGGCTGAAGGGAAAACACCCAGTTCGTTTTGCTGTGCCCGACAATTTTGTCGTCGTGCGCCAAATTGCTGTTCCGGATGAGATTGCCATGGATGAAATGGAAGGTTATATTACCCTTGAGCTCGGTTCCACCATTCATTTGCCGTTTGACGATCCTGTATTTGACTTTGCGCTCCTTGGTGCATCGAATCAAGAAAAGCAGGTGTTGTTATTTGCTGCGCCCCGGGATGTCGTCGAAGATTATGCCGATTTTTTTAACGGCATCCGCCTGAGCCCGGTTGCTGCCGATATTTCCCCGTTATGCGCCTACCGGTCTTTTTATCATTTGAATACGTTGAATGCGATGGACCACCTGCTCCTACTCCAGTTTGATTTGTCCATGGCCACTGCAACCATTTTCCACCGGCATTTCCCGCTGCTTGCCAGGGAGATTGAAGTCGATATTCCGCTTTCCAAATGGGAGACGGAGACCAGTGCTTTTGGCGAAAAAAAGTACCGCTGGCCGGAGGGCGACCCGCTGCTCCGCTACCAGACGGAAAATATTTATAAAGAGCTGGACAGAATCATGAATTATTACCAGTTTTCGATCCGGAAAGGGCAGGATGCAGTCAATCAAATTTTGCTGAACGGCGATTATCCGTATTTGCCTGGGGTTGCGGAGAATCTTGCGGAGCAGTTTGGCCTTCCGGTCACGATGATTGTAACGGAAAAAGTATCTTCCGCAACCGGGCAGCCGTTTCCCGCCCGCTTTGCGCCTGTTTTGGGCCTTGCACTGAAAGAGGTGAAATAAATGCTCGTTGAGATTAACCTGCTGCCGAAAAAAGAACCGAAAAATATCGCATTGCTCTTTTGGGCCGGGATACTGGCCGGTGCATCCGCCATCTTTCTCATCGTCTTCTTTATTGCGCTCCATCAGACAAAACAGGACCTTGCTGCTGTCAATCAGCAAATCAAACAGACGGAAGCGCTCCAGGCCGCTGAACAGGCAGCGCAAAAAAGCAATGCGGACATACAGGATTTCAAAAAGCTTTCGTCCGCCGTTAAATGGGCAAGCGATACGCCGGTCAAGACGGTGCCGGTATTGGACAAGCTTACCAAACTTTTGCCGCAATACGGCTATATCACGGACTTTTCCTGCGGCAGCACAGGCGCGAATGTGACCGTCCAGTTTGATTCTCCTGATGAAGCGGTTTACTTTTTAAAACGGCTGAATGACAGCCCGTATTTCAGCGGCGCCGTCTTAAACAGCATCAAAATGAATACGGAAACGGCCGGTGCTTCGTCAAGCGGCACATCCGGCGCTGCAACCGGCTCAGCTGCAGGAACGGGCACAACATCCGGCACTTCCAAAACGGCAAGCAGCACATCTTCCGGATCAGATGCGTCCAAAACGGCCGGCGGATCGTCTTCGGGAACGTCTAAAACCGGTTCCTCTTCCTCATCTGCTGCATCCAAAACGGCCGGTGAAACAAAGGGGGGCGGTTCAACTTCTTCCCCGGCGGCGGGGGGAACGGCCGGCCCGGACAATGCGGCAACCGGGGAAGCGGAGGGCGTAACGGTTTATGAAGCGACATATACGATCCAGCTCAATCAAGCCGCGCTCAATGCCGCCGGCAAAAGGGAGGAACAGCAATGAACCTCCGTTTAAACCGGAAGCAGCTTTTTATCATTCTTGCCCTCTTTGCCGTTTGCCTTGCCGGTGCAGCCGGTTTGTACTGGTTTGTGCTGGCGCCGGCCAAGTCCGGGCTGGCCGGGCAAAAAGCCGCGTTGAAATCGGAACAGCAGGTGCTATCCAGCCTGCAGTCAAAAAAACAGCAAAGCCCGGAACTGCAGCTTGGCAATGTCGTCAGCCTGATGCGGAAAATCCCGGCAAAACCGCTTGCGGAACAAGTGCTGCTTCAGTTCAGGATGGCAGAGGCCCTTTCCGGCAGCCGGATTACGGAAACAGACGCCCAGCAGGACTCCGCCGGTACGTCCGGGAGCGAGGAGGCTACACAAAGCACAACGAGCGGCGCCTCATCCGGCACACAGCAAAAAACAGACGTGCTGCCTGCCGGTGTCAAAAAACTGTCGTATACTTTAAAAGTGGAGTCAGACAGCTACAAGAGCATGAAAACATTTTTACAGACGATTGAAAACTTGCCGCGCATTACAGTGATCGAAAGCCTCAATTTCAGTCCGGGGGAAGGAGCGCCTGGATCGAGTGGATTGCAGTACACCGTCACGGTTTCCACTTTTTATTACCCGGCGTTAAGCCGGTATTCGGACTATTTGCCGGAAATCGACGTGCCGGCAGCGGGACATAAAAGTGACCCGGTCGCAATAAAGGAGCAATAAGTTTTCGGCATGTTCATCCTTGCCATTACATATGCTTAATATCGCTCGTTGCTTGCCGGTAGCGAACCAAGAAAATACCTTATGCTGAAAGATCAGAGGGATCAAACATGCATGGATTATGGACTGCTTATTTTGCGGTACTGGGAATGGTGTTCGGCTCGTTTTATAATGTCATCGGGCTGCGCGTGCCGAATCATGAATCGATTATCCGTCCCGGGTCGCATTGCCCAAAGTGTGGGCACTCGTTAAGCTGGTATGAAAATATACCGGTATTGTCTTTTCTTGCTTTACGGGGCAGATGCAGAAGCTGCCGCGCGCCGATCTCCCCGGTTTATCCGGTATTTGAGGCGCTGACCGGGGGTTTGTTTGCCTATTCTTTTTACCGGTTCGGCTGGAGCCTTGAATTTTTGCTTGCCATTTTGTTCATTTCGCTGCTTGTCATCATTACCGTTTCCGATTTGGCGTATATGCTTATTCCTGATAAAGTGCTGTTTCCTTTTGCAGCCGCCATTGCCGCCGTCCGGCTTTTTCACCCGGCATCGCCGTGGTGGTCCGCCTGGCTCGGGGCGGTTTTCGGCTTTTGCCTCCTCTATCTCATTGCCTTTTTCACAAAAGGCGCGATGGGCGGCGGGGACATTAAATTGTTTTTTGTGATCGGGCTTGTGCTCGGCATAGAGAAAACTTTTCTGGCCTTTTTTCTGGCCTGCCTCTTTGGCGCGCTTTACGGCGTCGGTTTGATGGCTGCCGGCAAATTTAAAAAACGAAAACCGGTGCCGTTTGGGCCGTTTATCGCCATCGGTGCGCTTACCGCCTATTTTTTCGGAAACAGCCTTATCGGGATGTATTTGCGTTTCTCCGGGCTCGGATAAAATTTGCATAAAATGCCGGAAATCGGCGAATGGTTTTTGGACAAGGCGACAAAAGTCTTGTTCTTTTTTTTGCCGGTTATGGTAGCATGAAGCAAATCGGGCAGGAGAGGTGAAAGCATTGGACAAGGCGAAAAAAAAGGCGAAAATTACAGTCAAAGTGGGCGGAAAAAAGGAGCAGCCGGAAGACAGCGTAAAAGTCCATGACTGGAAAGCGGCCGAGGAAACGGCTGCCGCACAGGAAGACAGCGCAAAAGAAGAGGAATCATTTGAATGGGTGCTGCCCGAACTCGATGCGGATCAGATTGAAGAATTCCGGCCGATCCATTATACACCCGCGCCCAAAAAGAAAAGCATCTTCCCGAAAAAAACGGCGGCGAATAGGGCCGCGCCGGCGATTTTGTTTTCTGTCGTGTCCGCAGTTGTGTTTGGGGCGCTGCTCGGGTTTGTTGTATTAAAATTTATTGCGTACGGAGATCATCAAACAAAACTCCCGAATCAGCAGGCTGAAGGCGCTGCAACGGGCGCAGCACAGCAAGAGGCCAGGCTTCCGGCGCTAAGCATCGGCATCATCCAGGCAGGGGTGTTCAGCACGGAAGGCGCCGCCTCTAAAGTGTCGCGCGAACTCGCCTCAAAAAAGGTCCCGTCGATGCAGCTTTCGATGGACGGGCAGCGCTATATTTTTGCAGGTGTGGCCGACAGCCCTGGCACGGCCAAAAAAATGGAAAGTGCCTGGAAAGACAAAGGCGTCGAACTGTATGCAAAAGAAATCAGTTTTTCCAGCAAAAAGGTCCAAACGACGACAAAGGATGAGCAAATTTTTGCCCGGGAAACGGTTCCGCTTTTTCAAAAACTGGCAAAAGAAACGGCCGCCGCTGTCCAGAACGGAGAGGTTTCACCGGACGGCATGAAGACAGTCGGAACAGCAGCCGGCAACGTCAAAAAGCTGGCAAAAGTCAGGCAGGAAACGCTCGGCCGGCTGAAAAAATACGAAACGGCCGCGTATGAATCGCTCGCGGCTTATCAAAAAAGCGGCAACCGGCAGGATTTAACGGATGCCGAACAAAACCTGCTGGACTACGTAAAGGTTTACAGCGGGCATTGAAACCAAATGCGGGCTTCCGGCTGAAAAGCTGCGGTGCCACGAATGCCCGCATGGCACGATTTTTTGTCTGAAAAGGTTGAATTTGCAGTTGTTACACGGCCCGTTTTTTGGTACGATACAATTGTATCTCTCATACAAAAGCCCATTGGTTTGATTCCCCCGCCTCCTGCTTTAGAAAAGGAGGAATTCATTTGGAAAAAATGCTGATCAAAGATTTTCCTGCAGAAGACCGCCCGCGTGAACGGCTGATCCGCACAGGAGCGGAGAGCCTCTCCAATCAGGAACTGCTTGCCATTTTACTCCGTACCGGCACGAAAGATGAATCGGTGCTCGAGCTTGCCAACAGGCTGATCGGCCATTTTGAAGGCTTGCGGTTTTTAAAAGATGCTTCCCTTGAGGAAATGACAGCCATCAAAGGCATCGGCACAGCAAAAGCGGTCCAGATTCTGGCCGCCATTGAACTCGGCAGAAGGATCGCCAATTTGCAGCACGATACGCGTTATGTGATCCGCACGCCGCAGGACGGGGCCAATTATGTCATGAATGATATGCGCTTTTTGTCCCAAGAGCATTTTGTCTGCCTGTATTTAAATATTAAAAACCAGGTGATCCACCGGCAGACGATTTTCATCGGAAGTTTAAATGCCTCGATCGTCCATCCCCGCGAAGTGTTCAAAGAAGCGCTCAGGCGTTCAGCTGCTTCCATTATTTGTTTCCATAACCATCCATCCGGGGACCCTTCTCCTTCCAAAGAAGATATCGAAGTTACCAAACGGCTTGCCGAATGTGGTAAAATAATGGGGATTGAGATTCTTGACCATTTGATCATCGGTGAGAAAAAATTTGTGAGCCTGAGAGAAAAAGGGTATTTGTAAGGCTTTGAATTTTTTTATGGTTACGATATAATAAATCGTATGATTTTTACGGTCGGCACTGCGCCGGAAAGCCAGAATCCGGATGCATTTTCAAAGCGGCATCCATAAATAAGCAAAAGTATGGCACCAACTGGTGATGAAAATTTATCGTGAAGAAAGGGAGATACATCCATGTTCGGAAGTAAAGACCTGGGGATTGATCTTGGGACAGCCAATACATTGGTTTTTATAAAAGGGAAAGGAATTGTCGTGCGGGAACCTTCCGTTGTGGCTATCCAGACGGATACGAAACAAATTGTCGCAGTCGGGGATGCCGCGAAAAAAATGATCGGCAGGACGCCGGGAAACATCGTGGCGACGCGGCCGATGAAAGACGGCGTGATTGCGGATTATGAAACGACGGCTGCGATGATGAAGTATTATATTCAGCAGGCCACAAATAAAAAAGGCTTTTTTTCAAAAAATCCGTATGTCATGGTCTGCGTTCCGTCCGGCATCACGGCGGTGGAAGAGCGCGCGGTGATTGATGCAACCCGCCAGGCCGGGGCAAGGGATGCTTTTACGATTGAAGAGCCTTTTGCAGCAGCGATCGGCGCCGGGCTGCCTGTCTGGGAGCCGACCGGAAGCATGGTTGTCGATATCGGCGGCGGCACAACGGAAGTGGCGATTATTTCGCTGGGCGGGATTGTGACAAGCCAGTCGATCCGGGTGGCCGGGGATGAAATGGATGAAGCGATCATCAGTTATATCCGCAAAAATTATAATCTTTTAATCGGGGACCGGACCGCAGAACAAATTAAAATGGAAATTGGTTCAGCAGGCGAGCCGGAGGGGATCGAACCGATGGATATCAGGGGCCGGGATTTGCTGACCGGTTTGCCGAAGACGATCACGATTTCCGCGGATGAGGTGGCCGATGCGCTGCACGACACGGTGTATGCCATTGTCGATGCGGTCAAATACACGCTTGAACAGACACCGCCTGAACTGGCAGCTGATATTATGGACCGCGGCATCGTCCTGACAGGTGGGGGTGCCCTGTTGCGCAACCTCGACCATGTCATCAGCAAAGAAACCGAAATGCCGGTGCTCATTGCCGAAAACCCGCTCGACTGCGTAGCAATCGGAACAGGCGGCGCGCTCGAAAATATTGAACTGTTTAAAAACAAAGCAAAAGATTCTAAATAAGAAGAATGCCAGTGTCCTGTTAACTCATTCTCCTGCCGGCTTTCCTGGCGGGAGAATGGTTTTCAATCCGGGAATGGCCGGAACAAAGTGTTATGGGAGTGGATTTTATGCCACAGTTTTTTTTGAATAAACGATTGATCGTCCTTTTAATCAGTGTTATCCTGCTTGTCGCCATGATCGGGTTTTCCATCAGGGAACGCGACCGGATTTCAAAACCGGAACAGTTTGTGCGCGATATCGTCGGGCTCGGCCAGTCCGTCATTGCCAAACCTGCCAATGCCCTTGCCGGTTTTTTTGACAATATCGAGGACTTAAAAAATACATATACCGAAAACAAAAAGCTGAAATCCCATTTGGAACAGCTGACAAGCCTGGAAGCGCAAAATCACGAACTGAAAAAAGAAAATGAAAATTTGAGATCTATTATAAAGGAAAAAAACAGTCTCGGAGATTCAGAGTCCATTCAGGCCCAGGTTATTGCACGGAATCCGGATAATTGGTACGAGCAAGTGGTGATTGATAAAGGCGAAGTCAACGGCGTTGCCAAAAATATGGCTGTCGTCACTTCAGGCGGTTTCCTCGGAAAAGTCACGCAGGTCGACAAATTTTATTCAACCGTCGAACTTTTGAGCTCGCCCGATGAAACGAACCGCGTATCCGCCAAAGTGCAAAATGCCAAAAAAGACGCTTACGGTTTAATCGAAGGATACGACAAAAAAGCAAAAATGCTGCTTTTGAAACAGCTTGATTTTAATATCAAAGTCAAAAAAGGCGATCATGTCGTGACATCCGGTTTAAGCGGCATGTTTCCGAGCGGGCTTCTGATTGGTGACATTGAAAAAGTGACCCCGGATGAAAACGGGCTGACGCAAACCGCTTATGTGAAGCCGGCAGCCAATTTTTATGATGTCCGCGAAGTGCTCGTCATCAACCGGAAAGCAGTGAACCTAGGCAGCGCAGGGGGAGAGCAGTGATGAAACGTATCGTGCTCCCTCTGATTTTAAGCCTGTGCTATATTGCTGAAAGTTTATTTGCCCAATTTTTTGCGGCCCGTTCTTTTGGCGGAAAATTTACCATCGTTCCCCATTTTCTGCTCGTGATGCTGATTTTAATGGGGATGCATTACCGCAAAAGGCTCTCCATCATTTATGCCTTTGTATTCGGCATGCTGTTTGATGCTTTTTACACGGGCATTTTGGGCATTTATCTGTTTTTCTATCCGCTTGCGGTTTACCTGACAGAAAAAATGGACAGGATCCTCCAATCCAATATTTTTACCGGCACGCTTGTGGCAGTCTTAAACATGGCGATTGTCGAATTTTTGGTCTATGGCATCAATGCTTTAATTAATCCGCAGGTGATGGGATTTGACGATTTTCTCTTGCTCAGGCTTTGGCCGACTTTGATCTTAAACGCCGCTTTTTTTATTTTGGCATGGTATCCGATGGGAAATTTTTTAAAGCGGCGCGCAAGGGAAGAAGAAAAGGAATAACCGGCGGGGAGAAAATCTGTTAAAATGGGAAAGAAGGATTTCCTGCCTTTTTGTCGAATGATCCGGACAAGGGGGAGTGGAAAAAGCAAAGGGGTTTGCGGGCCGAAAAACCGGCAGGAACCGCACGCACGGAGGCTTGAAATCCCGTGTGCCGGGCCGAAAAACGCCGTCTGAAAGCCATTTCGGATGGATGCCGTTTCATTTATCAGCCGTTGAGGTGAGCAGTTTGAAATGAAAAAAACGCAAAATGTAACCATAAAAGGCACGAAAGACGGAATTGTGCTGCATTTAAACGACCAATGCTCCTTTCAAGCTTTAAAGGCGGAGTTAGAGCAAAAATTACTGGCCCAGGCTGCCGATGAGGAAGAGAACAGCCCGATTCTTGCCGTCAAAATTCAGCTTGGCAACCGTTATTTGACGCCCGGTCAGGAAGAGGAGATCAAAAGCCTTGTGCGTTCCCGGCGCAACCTTGTTGTCGATGAAATCATCAGCAATGTCATCACAAAAGAAGCGGCTGCGCGCGAAAAAGCGGAAAATGAAATTGTGCCTGTCACCACCATCGTCCGGTCCGGGCAGGTGTTAAAGGCGGAAGGCGATCTTTTGCTTATCGGCAATGTCAATCCGGGTGGTACCGTGATTGCAAACGGCAATATTTTTATCATGGGAAACCTCCGCGGCATTGCGCATGCCGGCTACAGCGGGAGAAGGGACGCCGTTGTTGTCGCTTCCAATATGGTTCCATCCCAAATCCGGATTGCCGATTGCCTGAACCGGGCCCCTGATGATTACGGGGAAGAGGGCCGGCATGAGATGGAATGTGCTTACATAGATGAATCGGACCATATTATCATTGATAAATTGCAAGTTTTGAAATATTTGCGGCCGAATATGACAAGATTAAAAGGAGGGTTCTCATATGGGTGAAGCGATTGTCATCACATCCGGAAAAGGCGGCGTCGGCAAAACGACGACATCGGCAAACCTCGGGACAGCGCTCGCGCTTCTCGGAAAGAAAGTCTGCCTTGTCGATACAGACATCGGGCTCCGTAATCTTGATGTCCTGCTGGGGCTTGAAAACCGGATTATCTACGATCTGGTCGATGTCGTAGAAGGCCGCTGTAAAATCCACCAGGCAATCGTAAAGGACAAGCGTTTCGATGACAAGCTCTTTTTGCTGCCGGCTGCCCAGACAAGCGACAAATCCGCCGTCACGCCGGAACAAATGAAACAATTGATCCACGGGTTAAAACAGGATTACGATTATATTCTGATTGACTGCCCGGCCGGCATTGAGCAGGGATATAAAAATGCAGTGGCGGGTGCTGACCAGGCGATTGTTGTGACAACACCGGAAATCTCGGCGGTAAGGGATGCCGACCGGATCATCGGGCTTTTGGAAAAGGAAGAACATATCGAGCCACCGAAACTGATCATCAACCGGATCCGGAGCCATATGATGAAAAGCGGGGACATGCTGGACATCGATGAAGTGACAAACCATTTATCGATCGATTTGATCGGGATTGTAGCCGATGATGAAGAAGTGATCCGCGCCTCGAACCAGGGCGAACCGATTGCGCTAAATCCGACGAACCGCGCCTCCCTTGCCTACCGGAATATTGCCCGCCGGATTTTGGGGGAAACGGTGCCTTTAATGCCGCTTGAAGACCAGAAACCCGGCATGTTTGCGCGCTTTAAAAAATTATTTAGTTCGAAATCTTCTTAATGGCAGAGCCGTTTCTGAACGTTTTTCCAAACGATCAGGGCGGCTTGTTTTGTTCCCGGTTCTAACCGCTTTGGACAGGTCATACATTGGTAATAAACGAATGCCTGTACAGAAGGGGTGAATCGATTGGGAAACCGCGCCGATGAAATCCGGAGGCAAATGGCGAAGCGGAGAAAAACGATGAAACAGGCTTATAACGGCAAAGAAACGGTCTATGCGAGCCTGATTAAGGATGAAGGCACACATGTATATGAACCGCCGGGCAAAACGCCGCATCCGCTTTTTAAAAAAGAAACGGTGCTATTTAAAATTCTGGCTTCTGCCTGCCTTGTCCTCGCTGTGGCAATTCTGTTTAAATCGGAACGTCCGGAATTTGACAAGCCGAAAGCCGCCGTCAAACAGGTAATGGCGTCCGAATTTCAATTTGCAAAAGCAGCCGCCTGGTATGAAAAAAAGTTTGGCAAGCCGGTCGCGCTCTTTCCGGAAAAATCGTCAAAAACGGAAACCGCTGCTTCCAATGAAGATTCGCAATATGCGATGCCGGTATCGGGAAAAGTTCTGACCAGTTTTTCAGCCGATGGAAGAGGGGTTACGATTGAAACAAAGCCGGGCGCAAGCGTAAAAGCGATGAGCGGCGGGACGGTCATTTTTGCCGGGAAAAAGCCGAAACTGGGCAATACCGTCATTATCCAGCATGCCGATTCAACGGAAACATGGTACGCAAACCTCAGCAAAATTGATGTGGGCCAGTATGACAGCCTCAAGACGGGCGAAAAGGTCGGCACGGCGCGAAGCAGCGGGGAAAAAGGGGAATTTTATTTTGCGCTTAAAAAAGACGGCGGTTTTATCGACCCGATCCAGGTGATTAAATTTGAATGAGCGGTTTTGGCTTCTGAAAAAAATCAAAATCCATCCCCTTTTCTGGGCCGTGGCCGCCATTGCTGCTGTTACCGCCCGTTTCCAGGATCTCATCCTGCTGTTTGCGATCATTTTCATCCACGAAATGGGGCACGCGGTTGCGGCGCAATATTTTTCATGGCGGGTTAAAAGAATTGCCATTTTGCCGTTCGGCGGCGTCGCTGAAACGGAGGAACACGGAAACCGCCCGCTGAAAGAAGAACTGATCGTGACACTTGCAGGCCCCCTCCAGCATATTTGGATCGCTGTTTTCGCGCACGTGTTGTTCCGTTTCGATATCTTGCCCGGGCAGATGTATACGCAAATCGGGGAGTGGAACCGGGCCATTCTTTTTTTTAATTTGCTCCCGATTTGGCCGCTTGACGGCGGGAAACTGCTGAATATGGCGTTTTCCACGGTCTATCCTTTTTTGCGCGCATTCCGGATGACGATTTGTTGTTCGTTTATCGCGCTGTTCCTTTTTCATGCGGCCGCCCTGTTGAATGCGCCGGCAAATTTGAACGTCTGGGCGATCGTCGTTTATTTATATGCCGCACTTTGGAAAGAATGGAAACAGCTTTACTTTGTTTTTATCCGTTTCCTGCTTGAACGGTATTACGGAAAAAGGGAACCGCTCCGCCATCTGGAAACGATCGAAGTGGATGCGGGCGCATACTTGTATGAAGTGCTTGAAAGCTTTAAACGCGGGCGCAAACATCCGCTCATTGTCCTTAAAAACGGGGTGGAAGTCGGGAAACTCGATGAAAATGAACTCCTTCACGCCTTTTTTTCCGAGAAGCAAACCAATGCGAAAGTAAGCGATATTCTGTATAATTATTGATGGAAACCGCAATAGAAGCGGCTGAAAGCGAAGACAGTGTGGTGGAATTTTTGGACAGGTCAATCATCATCAATGTGAAAACAAGGGAAAAACGGTATGCGGTCATGGAAAACGGCGAAGTATCCGCCATCCGCATCCGGCAGCCGGGCGGCGCGGCAAAAGTCGGGAATATTTATCTCGGCAAGGTGGCGGACGTCAAACCCGGCATCAATGCCGCGTTTATTGATATCGGCGGCATCCGGCACGGTTACTTGCATATCAGCCGGCTTCCCGCTTTTGTGCACGGCAAAAATCCAAATGCCGCGATTTCCGCTTATCTTTCGCCCGGGCAGACGGTCATGGTCCAGGTGAAAAAAGATGAAACAGGGCAAAAAGGGCCGCTTTTGACCGGCATCATTGAGCTTTCGGGGGAACAGATTGTGTATCTGCCGGAAGGAAAGTACACGGCTGTTTCCAAAAAAGCGGATGATGCGGACCGGAACAAGTGGCGGGCCAGGGCCCGCAAAGCGCTTGAACCGCAGGAAGGGATTATTGTCCGGACCGCGGCCATCCATGCCGGCGGGGACGGGTGGCGCGATGAACTAAAATGCCTCAGGCTTCGGTACAAAAGCCTGCTCGAAAAGGCGGCACAACTGAAAGCGCCGGCTGTTCTGCACGAAAAAAGCACGGTGGAAGCGGAAATTTTCCGCGAACTTGCCCGTTTAAAAAGCGGCATGGTGATTGCGGACGATGCGGAGGCGCTTGCCCGCCTGAAAGCATTGCTTGCGGGCCGGCCGGAACTGGACTGGGCGTTTGAGCTCTATAGCGGAAAACAGAATATTTTTACCCGCTACCGTATCGACCGGGCGCTTGAGGATGCGTTGAAAAGAGTGGTCTGGCTTGAAAACGGCGCCTATCTTGTCATCGACGAAGCAGAAGCGCTCACCATCATCGATGTGAATACCGGAAAATATACGGGCACAACGGACCAGGCCGAGACGGTGCTGAAAACGAATCTGCTTGCGGCGAAAGAAATCGGCCGCCAGCTGAAACTGCGCGATTACGGCGGCATCATTCTCGTTGATTTTATCGATATGCAGCGCGATGAACAGCGCGCGCAAGTGAGAGCGGCGCTAGAAAAAGAGCTGGAAAACGACGTGAAGCAAACCCGTATCACCGGTTTTACGGAGCTCGGCATTTTGCAAATGACGCGCAAGAAAACGCGCAAATCGCTCCCCGAGGCACTGCTTTCCGTTTGCCCGGTCTGCGGGGGCAGCGGCAAAATCGAAAGCCCCGAGACGCTTGCTTTCCGCCTCGAACGCGAGCTGTGGGAAGCGCCGCACGCGGATTACGAAGCCGTTTTGATTGAATGCACGCAAGATGTGAAAGATTGTTTTTGCGGGGAAACGGGGGTACACTTAAAGCGGCTGGAAAACCTGCTCGGCATGAGACTGTTTTTTCACATCTCCCGCGATGCGCATCCGTTTTATGCCATCCGGCAGTTCGGGCCCCTGTCCGCGCTTGCCGCAAAAGGCAAAGATCCCAATTGACAAAGGAAAAAGTGTGTGTTACCATCAGTATGTTATGTTTGTAGCGCCCTGTGCTACAACCGCTCAGGAACAGGCTTTCCAAGTTTTTACGCTTCGTAAAACGCCTGTCTTTGGCGAGTCTGAGTCTTAAGGAGGTGCAGTGATGTACGCAATTATTGAAACCGGCGGGAAACAAATCAAAGTAGAAGAAGGCCAGGCTGTATACATTGAAAAATTGGATGCAGCAGAAGGCGAATCTGTTACATTTGACCGCGTTCTTTTTGTCGGCGGCGAATCGGTAAAAGTTGGCAGCCCTGTTGTTGAAGGCGCTACGGTTACGGGTAAAGTGGAAAAACACGGCCGTGCGAAAAAAATCGTTGTGTTCAAATATAAAGCGAAGAAAAATTACCATAAAAAACAAGGCCACCGTCAGCCGTACACAAAAGTGGTCATTGAAAAAATCAATGCGTAAGGTGCACGCGGCATGATCCGGGTCCGCATCAAACGCAAAAAGAATGGGAACATCTCGTCTTTTGAAATGAGCGGCCATGCCGAATTTGCCGGATACGGCCAGGACATTGTCTGTGCCGGCGCTTCCGCTGTTTCTTTCGGGACGGTGAACGCCATTATGGAAGTGGCGGGGGTTGAACCTGAAATCCGCCAGTCCGAAAGCGGCCTTTTGGAATGCAAAATCCCTGCGCAGCTGCCGGAAGAACAGGCGGCAAAAGTGCAGATTCTGCTTGAAGGCATGGTTGTATCCCTCGAGACGATAGAACGGGAATACGGCGAATTTATCCATATAACCTTTGAATAGGAGGTGAGCATCATGTTGAAATTAGATCTTCAGTTTTTCGCTTCCAAAAAAGGGGTCGGCTCCACGAAAAACGGCCGTGACTCGATCGCAAAACGCCTCGGCGCAAAACGTGCGGACGGGCAGTTCGTAACAGGCGGCTCGATCCTTTACCGCCAGCGCGGGACGAAAGTCTTTCCGGGCGAAAACGTCGGTCGCGGGGGCGACGACACTTTGTTTGCGAAAGTTGACGGCGTTGTGCGTTTTGAACGCCTCGGCCGCGACAAGAAAAAAGTGAGCGTATATCCGGTGGCACAAGAAGCCTGACCCATAAAGCCCCGGGCTGCGATATTCGCGGCCCGGGGCTTTTGCATTTTCCGGCAGCACAAACGCCGCGTCTGTACCGAAAAACGTACAAAAACCGCGCTGCCGCACCCGCCTGGCGAGTGCGCTATCCATTCGCGCCCCGTGCAACCTGGGGCAATTTTTGCTATACTTAAACATAACCTATTTCGGAGAACGGGAGCTATGAAAATGCGGGAATGGACGACGGTTGACGTGCTTCGCCACGCCAGGCATGACTGGCTGAACAAGGTGCAGCTGATCAAAGGATACGCCAGCTTGAACAAGATGGAAAAAGTCAAAAATATTGTGGAAGACATTATCCGGGAAGCGCAGCAGGAGTCAAAATTATCAAATTTGCATCGGTCGGAATTTGCCGAACTTTTGCTTACATATAACTGGGAAGGGCACACGGTGCAGATTGCATATGAAATATTGGATGTAGACCGGAATGCGCTCCCGGATGACGGGGAGCTGACCGGCTGGATGAATCATTTTCTCGCGGCTGTTGAGGATGCAGCCGATCCAAATGGGGACAACCGGTTATATTTATCGGTCAGCACTTTGCCATCCGGTGCCCGTTTCTTTTTCGAGTTTAGCGGAACAATAAAAAAGCGCGGACTGCTCGCCGGGTTTCTGGAAAACGATTGCCCGGGGATGAACGTGATCCACGCATACCCGGCATCCGCTTTCCCGGTTGAAATAATCTTTCCGAAAGCCTAACGATACAGCAATTGCAAAGGTGGTTTTATCTTTTATGTTTGTGGACCAGGTGAAAATTTATGTGAAAGGCGGGGACGGCGGCAACGGGATGGTCGCATTCCGCCGCGAGAAATATGTGCCGATGGGCGGCCCTGCCGGAGGAGACGGCGGCCGCGGCGGCGATGTTATTTTTGAAGTCGATGAAGGGTTGCGGACGCTCATGGACTTCCGTTACAAGCGCCATTTTAAAGCGGACCACGGCGAAAACGGCATGAGCAAAGGAAAACACGGCCGCGGGGCGGAAGACATGATTGTCAAGGTGCCGCCGGGTACGGTCGTCATCGATGACGATACAAAGCAAACGATTGCCGATTTAACGCGCCACGGGGAACGGGCAGTGATTGCCAAAGGCGGGCGCGGCGGCAGGGGCAATATCCGCTTTGCGACACCGGCCAATCCCGCACCGGAAATTGCCGAGAACGGCGAACCGGGCCAGGAACGTTATATTGTCCTTGAACTGAAACTGCTAGCCGATGTCGGCCTTGTCGGTTTTCCGAGCGTCGGGAAATCAACCTTGCTTTCCGTTGTCTCTTCGGCACGCCCGAAAATTGCGGAATACCATTTTACGACGCTTGTGCCGAATCTCGGTGTAGTCGAGACGGAGGACGGCAGAAGTTTTGTCATGGCCGATCTGCCGGGGCTGATTGAAGGCGCGCACGAAGGCGTCGGGCTCGGCCACCAGTTTTTGCGCCATATCGAACGGACGCGGGTGATCGTCCACGTCATTGA
Source organism: Weizmannia sp. FSL W8-0676 (assembly GCF_038593015.1). Classification (NCBI taxonomy): domain Bacteria; kingdom Bacillati; phylum Bacillota; class Bacilli; order Caryophanales; family Bacillaceae; genus Heyndrickxia; species Weizmannia sp. FSL W8-0676. Next base: position 1,959,950 of record NZ_CP151954.1, on the reverse strand, counting down.
CATGGCGGCGGTGGAAGGGCGCGACCCGTATGAAGATTATTTGACGATCAACAAAGAACTGAAAGCTTATCATGAACGCCTTTCTGAGCGCCCGCAGCTCATTATTGCCAATAAAATGGACCTTCCGGGCGCGGAAGAAAATCTGGCGGCATTTAAAGAGAAGCTGGGCGATGATGCCGCACGCGTCTTCCCGATTTCCGCGGTGACGCGCAAGGGATTAAGGGATGTTTTGTTTGCGATTGCCGATTTGCTCGATGAAACACCTACCTTCCCGCTTCACGCCGGCGAAGAACCGGATGCGGAACCGTCCCGTGTATTGTACAAGCATGAAAAAGAAAAGGCTGATTTTACCATTACACGCGATCCGGACGGCAGCTTCGTCATCCACGGGGAAAAAGTTGAGAAGCTGTTTAAAATGACGAATTTCAGCCATGACGAGTCTGTCCGGAGATTTGCCCGCCAGCTGCGCGGAATGGGCATTGATGACGCGCTCCGTGCACGCGGCGCGAAAAACGGCGATACCGTCCGCCTCTTGGATTTTGAGTTTGAATTTGTAGATTAACCGTGCTGGGCCGGGGAATCCCGGCTCCGAGTGGAGGAAAGGGCATTTTGGAAAAGAAAGCAGAGCATAAGTTTATCTTGGTGCGTGAGGATGTTTTGCCGGAAGCGATGATCAAAACACTTCAGGCGAAAGAACTGCTGGAAAGGGGACAAGCGGTATCAGTCGGGGACGCGGCGAAAAAAGCGGGCTTAAGCCGCAGCGCTTTTTATAAATACCGCGATACCGTTTTTCCGTTCCATTCAGTTGTAAAAGAAAAAATTGTGACCTTGTTTTTTTATTTGGAAGACCGGTCCGGGACATTATCCGAAATTTTAAGGATTATTGCGTCTTATTCATGCAATATTTTAACGATTCACCAGACGATTCCGATACAGGGGCGGGCAAATGTCACTGTCTCGCTGAATGTGTCCGGGATCAACAGGAGTTTAAATGATCTGCTGGAAGAACTGCAGGCATTTGAGTTTGTCAATAAAGTAGAAATATTAGGGTCCGGAGCCTAGAACTCCGGCCGGCGGGGGAGAGGAAATGAAAGCAGCTTTTTTCGGGCCGGAAGCGACGTTTACCGATATCGCTGTCCAGTCAGTGTTCCCGGAGGCCAGCCGGGTTGCGTACCGGACGATTCCGGAATGTCTGGAAGCCGTTAAAGCAAAAAAGGTGGATATGGCGGTTGTTCCGCTTGAAAACGCCCTGGAAGGTTCGGTAAATTTAACGGTCGATTACTTGTATCATGAAGAACTGCCGCCAATCCGTGCGGAAATCATTGTGCCGATCGAGCAGCATTTTATGGTTCATCCTGCAAATGCCGGCGCCTGGCGAGAAACGGAAAAAATCATTTCCCATTCCCATGCGCTTGCGCAGTGCCACCAGTTTCTGCGCCGGGAATTCCGGCGTGCGGAAGTGGAACCAATGGGCTCTACGGCCGCTGCTGCGAAATATGTGAGCGAACACCCGGAACTGAAATGGGGGGCGGTCGCCAATGAAATGGCGGCGGAATTGTACGGCCTTGAAATCGTCAGGCGTGCCATCCATGATTATCCGTTTAACCATACGAGATTCATTGCCCTTTCAAATGAGGAGCTTCATATCGAAAAAACGCCTGATTTCCTGAAATCGACGATCATGGTCACACTGCCGACGGACAAGGCCGGATCGCTGCACCAGGTGTTGTCTGCCTTTGCCTGGCGAAAGATTAACTTGAGCAAGCTTGAATCGCGGCCGTTAAAGACGGGGCTTGGAAACTACTTTTTTATGATTGACCTGAACCACTCCTTAGAAGAAAAGCTTGTCCGCTTTTCGCTTGAGGAAATCCACGCGCTCGGCTGCACCGTGAAAGAACTCGGGACCTATTATAGGTATATGGCGGATAAATGATGATCGCTTCTTCAAGAATGTTAGGATAAGCCCGGCTGGAACCCGGGCTTATTATTTTTTGCAAAACAAGCTTTAAACCCAGGTTTTTAGGCCGGATGGGTGATGAAAAAGAGCTGTCCTTTATGTTTAGGGCAGCTCTTTTTCATTTTCTGCAAATAAAATGCCAGCTTCTTTCAGCGCCTGTTCCGCTTCTTCAACCTGCCGCCCGCTTGCGGCTTCCACCGTATGCAGGTGGATGCCGCCTGTTAATTCGGATAAGTAGCTGGCATTTGTTTCTTCAATGCGGCGGATAAACCGGGCCACTTCTGCGCGGGTGGAGACCATGATCGAGGCGGTCAGATCGCCGTATACCGGATGCTCCACCTTGACATCTTTTACGGTCACCCCGTGGTCCACGAGCAAATTCAGCTCATGTGCGACCTGTTCGCGACTATGCATGCAAACAAGCGTTTTCTCCACTTTGTTTTCCGCACCGGCGGGGTGTATGTACAAATATCCCTGGCTCGTTGCCAGGATCGGTTCGTTTTTCGCTTTCAGGAGCGTAATATCATTTACTATAATCTGCCGGCTCACATTTGTCCTTTTTGCCAGTTCCCCGCCCGTAATCGGCTCCCGGCTATTCTGCAGCCATTCGAGGATCAAATGCCGCCTTTCATCCCCAAGAATTTTTCTCTTTTCTGCCAACAGTGTTTCCCCCCATTCATTCGGCCTCATTCGGATTTTATCATACGAAGGCGCCGGGATGAAAGAATCAACTCTTTAAAGGGCATAAAGGACGCGGGACGTTCATAAGTTTTTATGTAAAATCAATCGCATTTTGCCCGGCACCACATAGAATGTATGGACTTAAGCCTTGAGGAGGGGAAATGTGTGAAAATCCATATCGTGCAAAAAGGCGATACGCTCTGGAAAATCGCCAAAAAATACGGCGCCGATTTTGACGAATTGAAAAAATTGAATGCGCAATTATCCAATCCGGAAATGATTATGCCCGGCATGAAAATTAAAGTCCCGACAACGGGCGGCATGGTAAAAAAAGAGACACATACAGGCCATGCAGGTTACACGGGCCACGCGGGTGCAAAAGAAATGCCGCTCGTGACCCATCCGTACGAGCAAATGCCCGAGGCCAAGATGCCCGTCGCAAAAGAAATGCCGGTACCAAAAGAGGTGCCAAAAGCGTCAGCACCGAAAGAAACACAGGTGAAAGAAAAAGTGGTTGAAAAAAAAGAAACGATTTATAAGCCGGTGATGCCACAACCGGTCATTCCGGAAATTGACATCCATAATTACTATGTGACCAATATGGCTGAAATCGAAACCCATACAGCTGCACCGCCGCCGAAGCACCATGAAAGCGAATCGTCGGAAAGCGTGCACTACACCATGCCGGTAAAGGAAGAGTGCCCGGAAATGTATGTACCGTATAATCCGTGTCCGCCCGTGATGCCGGTATACGATTGCGGCTGCGGGGGAGGGGACATGCACGCCGGATTTTTCCCGCCTCCTTACAGCATGCCATATCCGCAAGTCCCATATCCGATGCCGTACCCAATGGCCTATCCGCAAATGCCGGCGATGGCCGCGCCGACAGGGTTCACGCAAATACCGGCGATGGCCGCGCCGGCAGGGTTTATGCCGCAGCAGCAGCCGGCGTGGCAGGAGGGGCAGCAAGTGATGCCGGGTTACGAATGGGAAGAAGAATCTTCTTCATCTTCTCCTTACCCGTATGGCCCCGGTATGCAGGCAGGGGTTTCTGCGCAACATCCTGCCGCCGTGCCGCAATGGGGAGCGCAGCAGGCTCCTTTATACGGCGCTGCTTCAGAAAGCCCCGCTTATATGCCGCAGTACATGCCGCCGCAAACCATGCCGCAGTACGCCCCGTATCCGCCGCACCAGCCGCAGCCATGCGGGTGCCAAAAGCAACCGTACGCCGGCATGCAGGAATCGTACGGGATGGCGGCGCAACCGTACGGCATGCAGGAACCATTTGGCGGCATGCCGCAACCGCCATACGGCGTGCAGGAACCGTACGGGATGCAGGCCCCGTTCGGCTATGACCGGGGCGAAAAAACGGACCAGCCGCAGGAAACCCGGGATCCTTCCGGCGAAGAAGAAAAATAATGGGCGGCGGAAGACAAGAAGGAGACGAAACCAAACGTCTCCTTCTTTATGCGGAAAACAGGCTGCAGGAACCCATTGTTCACTGGCGCAGGTTGCGCGACCGGGTGTGGCTTGTCGGGACAAAGACAAAAAAAGTGATGATGAAGCAATATGGTTCCGATGCGCGCCTTAAACGGCAAATGCTGCTTACATCGGAACTGCAGAAAAGCGGTTTCACTCAAACTTGCCGTTTTCTGGAAGATGAAAGCGGCAGCCCCTTTCAAGGCAAAACTTTTGGCTTTATGGCATACATTGAAGAAGACCCGGCCGGTTTCACCTTCGGGACGGAAGAAGACATCCGCGCCGCTTTCCGCCTGTTAAAACAGTATCACGAAAAGACTGCACATTTTCCGCAAGCCGTAAAAATGGAATTTCCACGCTTTTTTCAGCTGAGAAAATGGCAGGCGCGGTACCGTGCATTTCTTGAAAACAAAGAACAGATTGTCCGATATTTGCCGGAAACGTATTTCACCGCGTACGAAAGATGGGCAGGCGAGGCGTTAAACCGGCTCGAAAAAAAACAGCATTGGCTTCACCGCCCGCCGTACTGCATCACGCACGGCGATGTTGCCCACCATAATTTTTTGCGTGCGAAAAACGGGAAACTGTATTTGATTGATTTTGACCTTGCCCGCCTTGCCCCGGCCTGGACTGATGATCTCCAGTTTTGCAACCGGGTTTTGCCCGCTGCTTCATGGTCGCTTGCCGCCCTTGAAAACTGGGGAATGCTGGACGGCGCGCCGGACCGGGAAACTTTTCTGGAGGCGCTTCTTTACCCGACGGATGTTTTAAGGGAGTGGAACCGTTTTGCTGGAAGCGGCAAAAAAGAAAAAGAGCAGTACTGGCCGCATCTTTCCCTGCTTTCAATTGGGCAGTTCGGGGAACGCGCCCGGTTTCAAAAAGAAGTAAAAAGGCGTTTGCAAGCATAACGGAACACCAGGGGCGCTCCCCGCCGGCATAACGATTTTCATCCTCCTTTCGGGCGAGTATGGTATAGTAATAGGGGACTGTATCAGCGCTGTCAGAAAGGAGTGATGGCCATGTCCGGCCATTCCAAATGGAAAAATATTCAGGGCAGAAAAAATGCGCAGGATGCAAAGCGCGGAAAAATCTTTCAAAAACTGGCAAAGGAAATTTATGTAGCGGCGAAAAACGGGCCTGACCCGGAAGCAAATTCAAGCCTCCGCCTGGTCATTGAAAAGGCAAAGGCCGCCAATATGCCGAATGACAATATTAAACGCGCCATCGAGAAAGCAAACGGCAGCCAAAACGCCGAACATTACGAGGAAATAACATATGAAGGGTACGGGCCGGGCGGCGTTGCCGTCATGGTCACGGCTTTAACCGATAATAAAAACCGGACCGCTTCGAATGTCCGTGTTGCTTTTTCGCGCAACGGCGGAAATCTCGGCGAAAACGGATGCGTGTCTTTCCTGTTTGACCGCAAAGGCTATCTTGTCATCGAGCGGGAAGGGCTCGAGATAGATGAAGACGGAATGCTGCTTGCCGTGATTGAAGCAGGCGCCGAGGAAATGGAAACGAGCGATGAAGTGTTTGAAATTTATACAGACCCGGAGCAATTCATGGATGTGAAGAAGAATCTGGAGGAAAAAGGCTTTACATTTGCCCGGGCAGAAATCACCATGGTGCCGCAAAACACAATTGCTTTGGATGAAGCGCAAAAAGAAAAGATGGAGCGATTGCTGGACAGGCTGGAAGACGATGACGATGTAAAGGAAATTTACCATAACGCCGAATTATAATGTCCCAGGCACTTTCTGCACCCGGCCCGTCCGGGTGCAGAAAGTGCTTTTTTGCGGCAAAGCCGGTTAGGCCTGTATCAAACCGGCTACACTGTGGAGTGTGGCCCGTGCTGTTTTAAACCGATGCACTGCGGCTAATCGTGCCATTTAAACCCGGGGGATTGTTCCAGCTGAAAATCCGGGGAAGCCCGTCCGGAGGCAGCGGCGGCCCGGTATGCCGGACGGACACTCATCTGTCTCCGGATGCCGGTTTCCTTCCGCCATGGAAACAGGAAAAGCGCCTCATCTTTAGGAACCATCCGGTCGGAAAAAAGGGCAAGACCGGACATTCGTTCCCAAAACGGTTGCGTTCTGTGGTACAATATGGGATAGCAAGTTTTTGAGGAGCGTGTGGGAAGGTTGTACGAATATATTAAAGGCATCATTGATTCCGTGAGCCCGGATTACGTTGTCGTGGAAAACGGGGGGATCGGCTATCGGCTGCTGGTGCCGAACCCGTATATTTTTTCAAAAAGCATCGGACAAGAACGAAAAATTTTTACATACCAGCATGTGCGCGAAGATTTGATCGCGCTTTACGGTTTTGAAACGGCGGAAGAACGGGCGCTGTTTCAAAAGCTGCTTAATGTTTCCGGCATCGGGCCAAAAGGGGCGCTTGCCATTCTAGCGTACGGGCAGCCGCAGCAGGTCGTTGACGCCATTGAGAATGAAAATGAATCTTTCCTTGTCAAATTCCCCGGTGTCGGCAAAAAAACGGCAAGGCAGATGATTCTTGATCTGAAAGGAAAGCTGCAAGGCCTCGTGCCGGAGATGCCGGATGATGTGGGCGGGGAAAAAGCGGCGCCTGCTTCCGGCAACCAAAACCTCGAAGAAGCGGTGCTCGCTCTGGCGGCGCTCGGCTACTCGGAAAAAGAAATCGCGAAAGTGGTGCCTGAACTTCCGGAAGAAGTGCTTTCTGCGGATGAATATATTAAACTCGCTTTAAAAGCAATGGTAAAATAATGGAGGAGGGGAGAGCATGGAAGACCGCGTAGTTTCCGGCGAGGCAAACGAACAGGAAGTTTCCTTTGAAATGAGCCTCAGGCCGCAAACCCTTGCGCAATATATCGGCCAGGATGAAGTGAAGCATAATTTAGCCGTGTTTATTGAAGCGGCAAAAGGACGGGGCGAAACACTCGATCATGTGCTGCTTTACGGTCCGCCGGGGCTTGGCAAAACGACGCTTGCCGCCGTGATCGCAAACGAAATGGGCACGAACATCCGGACGACTTCAGGGCCTGCCATCGAGCGGCCGGGCGATCTTGCCAGCGTGTTAACCGCGCTTGAACCGGGGGAAGTGCTGTTTATTGACGAAATCCACCGCCTGCCGAAAGCGATTGAAGAAGTGCTGTACCCGGCAATGGAAGACTTTTGCCTTGATATCGTAATCGGCAAAGGATCGGGTGCCCGCTCCATCCGCCTTGATTTGCCCCCGTTTACTTTGATCGGGGCGACGACAAGGGCTGGTTCGGTTTCAGCACCGCTGCGCGACCGGTTCGGGGTGATCAGCCGGCTCGAATATTATAACGAAGCGCAACTGGCGGAAATTGTGCTGCGGACAGCCGGCATCCTTGAGACGGCGATTGAGCCTGAGGGGGCGGCGGAAATTGCAAGGCGTTCGCGGGGCACGCCGCGGATTGCGAACCGGTTGTTAAGAAGGGTGCGCGACTTTGCCCAGGTCAAAGGAGACGGAAAGGTAACCCTTGAGATCGCCAATTATGCCCTTGAACTTTTGCAAGTTGACAAACGCGGGCTTGACCATATTGATCATAAGCTGTTAAAAGCGATCATAGAGCGCTTCCGGGGCGGTCCTGTCGGGCTCGACACGATTGCGGCCAGCATCGGGGAAGAAAGGGAAACGATTGAAGATGTATATGAGCCGTATTTGCTGCAAATTGGCTTTTTGCAGCGAACGCCGCGCGGCAGGGTAGCGACCCCGCTTTGCTATGCGCATTTTCATATGGAGGTGCCGGAATGAGCGGATTTGGAAAAGTGCTGATGACCATCGCCGTGATTCTTTTTGCTCTCGGCCTGTTGTTGCAGTTTACGAAAATCGGCCGGCTGCCCGGCGATATCCTCATTAAAAAAGGGAACACAACCTTTTATTTTCCAATCGCAACATCGATCCTTTTAAGCGTGATCTTAAGTGTGTTATTATATATCATTGGACGGTTCAAGTAGCCGCAAATGGAATTCAAAACGAAGGGGAAGCAACAATGAAACTCGATTTATTTGATTATAACCTGCCGGAAGAGCTGATTGCCCAAACGCCTTTAAAAAACCGTTCGGACAGCCGGCTGATGGTGCTGGATAAAAAAACAGGGGAAATTGAACACAGCGTATTTAAAAACATTACGCAATACCTGCGCCCGGGGGACTGCCTTGTCCTGAACAATACAAAAGTATTGCCGGCAAGGCTTTTCGGCATAAAAGACGAAACAGGCGCAAAAATTGAGGTACTGCTTTTAAAACAGCTCGAAGGAGACCGGTGGGAAACCCTTGTCAAACCGGCAAAACGTGTGAAAACAGGGACGGTTGTCCGGTTTGGCGACGGAAAGCTTTCCGCCGTTTGTGCGGAGGAGCTGGACCATGGCGGCCGGGTAATGAAATTCCAGTACGAAGGGATTTTTTACGAAGTGCTGAATGAACTCGGAAAAATGCCGCTGCCGCCCTATATTAAAGAACAGCTCGAGGACCAGGACCGCTATCAGACCGTGTATGCAAAAGAACCGGGTTCTGCCGCTGCGCCGACGGCCGGGCTCCATTTCACGGAAGCGTTATTGAAAAAAATTGAAGCAATGGGCGTGAAAATAGTCTATATTACGCTCCATGTCGGCCTTGGCACCTTCCGTCCCGTCAATGAGGAAAATATTGAAAACCATGATATGCATGCGGAATTTTACCAGGTATCAGAAGAAGCGGCCCGCACGATTATGGAAGTAAAAGAAAACGGCGGCCGTGTGGTCTCTGTCGGCACCACCTCCACCCGCACACTTGAAACGGTGGCAAGCGCCCATGGTGGAAAAATTGCCGCCTCAAGCGGATGGACGGATATTTTTATTTATCCGGGTTATCAATATAAAGCAATTGATGCCCTGATCACCAATTTCCACCTGCCGAAGTCGACGCTTATTATGATGGTAAGCGCATTGGCAGGGAGGGAAAATATTTTGCATGCCTACGAGACGGCGGTAAAAGAAAAATACCGTTTCTTCAGTTTCGGGGATGCGATGCTGATTAAATAGTGGAAGGAGCGCATCACTTGGCTGCCATTACTTATGAACTGATCAAAACGGAAAAACATACAGGCGCCCGCCTCGGAAAACTCCATACGCCGCATGGCACCTATGATACCCCGATGTTCATGCCGGTCGGAACGCTCGCCACGGTGAAGACGATGTCGCCGGAAGAATTGAAAACAATGGGGGCCGGCACCATTTTGAGCAATACATATCATTTGTGGCTGCGCCCCGGGCATGATATTGTTAAAGAGGCAGGCGGGCTGCACAAATTTATGAACTGGGACCAGGCGATCCTGACCGATTCAGGCGGGTTCCAGGTCTTCAGCTTGAGCAAGATCCGGGACATTACGGAAGAAGGCGTCCATTTCCGGAACCATTTAAACGGGGACAAGCTGTTTTTGTCTCCGGAAAAATCAATGGAAATCCAGAATGCGCTCGGTTCCGATATCATGATGGCATTCGATGAGTGCCCGCCGTACCCTGCTTCTTATGAATATATGAAACAGTCGGTGGAAAGGACAGCGCGCTGGGCGGAACGCTGTCTCCGTGCGCATGCGCGCCCCGGTGTGCAGGGCTTGTTCGGGATCGTACAGGGTGGCGCGTATGAAGATTTGCGGCTTGAAAGCGCAAATGCCCTTGTGTCGCTCGGCTTCCCGGGCTATGCGATCGGCGGCCTGTCCGTCGGCGAGCCGAAGGACGTGATGAACCGGATGCTCGCATTTACAACACCGCTGCTTCCGTCGGACAAGCCGCGTTATTTAATGGGGGTCGGTTCGCCCGATTCTTTGATTGACGGCGCCATCCGCGGCATTGACATGTTCGACTGCGTGCTGCCAACCCGGATTGCAAGGAACGGCACGGTGATGACATCAACCGGCCGGCTTGTTGTCAAAAACGCACAGTACGCCCGCGATTTCCGCCCGCTTGATGAGCATTGCGACTGTTATACATGCCGGCACTACTCACGCGCTTACATCCGGCATTTGATTAAATGTGGCGAAACTTTCGGAATTCGTCTGACCACTTACCATAATTTATATTTTTTGTTAAAATTAATGGAAAATGTAAGGCAGGCGATCCGCGAAGACCGGCTGCTTGATTTCAAGGAAGAATTTTTTGAGCAATACGGATTTAACCGTCCGGATGCAAAAAATTTCTAATACAAGCAACTTAAGAAGGGAGGATTCAGATGGCGTGGGCCCAGTTACTGCCTTTGGTGATTCTGTTTGTGCTGTTTTATTTCCTGCTCATCAGGCCACAGCAAAAAAGGCAGAAAAACATCCAGCAGATGCAGAGCAATCTGGCGAAAGGGGACAAAATTGTCACTATCGGCGGCTTGCATGCAACTGTGGATTCGATTGATGAAAATAAAGTCGTCTTAAGATGCGGCGATGGCACGCGGTTGACGTTTGACCGCTCGGCGATCCGTGAAGTGACGGAATCCGTTGCAGCGAAAAAAGCAAAAGCCGAAAGCCAGAAAGCAGACAAAACAGTGGCAGAAAAAAATGCCGGAGAAACGAAATAAAAAAAGCGCCGCGCGATGCGGCGCTTTTTTTCAGGATTCCCGTGACCTTCCTGAGAAGAGGTTGACCCCTAAAATGCCCCCCATTGCGGCGACAACAATATAGCAAGCATGGTAAATGGCTTGTTTCACCGTAAAGAGTTCATCATAACCAAGGTACTGGACGAGAAAAACAATCGCTGTGTAGAGGACCCCCGTCAAACTGCCGAGAAGCCACCCTTTCTTTTTCCCTTTTCCGCCCCCGACGAGCCCCCCGAGAAATAAACTGAAAAAAGAAATCATCGTGACCGCCATATGCAAAGCATGCTCCGTCATATCTGAAAACCGCAGAATCAGTGAAATCACGAGGCTTGATATGGCAAGCAGGACAAAAATGGCGCCCAGCCCGTAAACAAGGCCGATGCTATATTTTTGCGCTCCGATTTTCATTCTCCCCCTTTGGCAAGCTTTTTTCCTCAGTACAAGCATATGCCTGGAAACAGCAAAAAGAACCGGGCAAAAGATTTTTGAGAGTTTTTTAAGCATGCTGCGCATACTAAATACATGATTTTGACCGAACGGGGGGATTGGCGTTGGAAAATTTATTGATTATTTTTTTTCGGACACTGCTGATGTATTTTGCCATTCTTATTATTTTCCGGTTGATGGGAAAAAGGGAAATCGGCGAACTGAGCGTTTTGGATCTTGTTGTGTTTATCATGATCGGGGAGATGGCGGTCGTTGCCATTGAAAACCACAGTGAGCCCGTTGTAAATACCCTTTTGCCGATGGTTGTCCTGCTCGGCATCCAAATCGCGCTGGCGCTTTTCTCGCTCCGCAGCAACCGGATCCGCAAGCTGATTGACGGCAAGCCGAGCATTCTCATCAATAAAGGAAAAATCGATGAAAAAGAAATGCGCAAGCAGCGTTACAATTTTGACGACCTTTTGATGCAGCTCCGTTCAAAAGATATTGACAATATTGCGGATGTGGAATTTGCGATTCTGGAAACTTCCGGGCAGCTGTCAGTGGTGAAAAAAAGCAAAAACAAAAACAAACCGGCATCCTATACGGAACCGCTCATTGTCGGAGGGAAAATCCAGCAAAACAATTTAAAGAAAAGCAACAAGACCGAAGCATGGCTGCGCAGCGAGCTGCAAAAAAGAGGGTACGGGGATATCAGCCGGATTTCGTTTTGCAGTTATCAGGATGGCGAGTTTTATATTGATCTGGATGATGTGCAATAAGCCCGGCCGGAACATGCAGGGCCTATTGCTCTTTTTATAGCCATTTATTCAGGATCGGAACATACATGAGATCGGACCGGCGGATCAATTTTGTCATCACAAGCAGCAGAGCATAAACAGCCACGGTCAAACAAATGCCCGCTAAAAGCCGCAGGAAAGATGCGTCTTGCGCCATTATACCGGTGAACCACCAGTGCCCGAATGCGCCGGAAACGACCGAAACAGCCAGAAGCTTGGCCCAGTCATGGACATACAGGGTAAACTGGATTTTTTTCAAAACGGTTGCAAAATGAAGAAAGGTCACAAGCACCATTCCCGCCATGATGCCGATCGCGGCGCCGTTGATCCCGAACTCCGGTCGGGAAGCAAGGACAAAAATGGTGCCCAATTTCACGACTGCCCCGATGATGCTGTTGATCATCGCCGCTTTTGCCAGATCCATTGCCTGCAGTGCGGCCTGGAGCGGTGCCTGGCATGCTTGAAAAATAAAAAACGGCGCCATGATTTTGATAAACTGTGCCCCGTTTGCCGTCCCGTACATCGCCTGCATGAGCGGTTCCGCAAAGACATACAGGATGACAACCGAGATGCCGCCGGTTAAAAGGGAAAAACGCAATGCCTGCTGGAGCCTGTGTTCAACAAGCCTGGCATTTTTCCTTGAATTGGCTTCGCTGATCGCAGGCACAAGGGCGGTTGACAAGGAAACCGTCACAAAAGACGGCAGCATCAACAGCGGCATGGCAAAGCCGGTTAAAGAACCGTACTGTTTTGTCGCAAGATGTGAAGCGACACCGGCAAGGGCAAGGCAGTGGGAGACGACAATCGGCTCGAGGAACCAGGAGAAATTGCCGATCAGCCGGCTCCAGACGGTCGGAACCGCCACGCGCATCAGTTCGTAAAACGTGTCTTTCCCTGATTTTACGGCTTTGAAAAAATGTTTGCGGACGCGGATCTGCTTTTTCAATTTAAACATCGTAAACATATAAAGAAGGGATGACAGTTCGCCCAATATGGATGCAAACATTACGCCGGCTGCCGCATATTCAATCCCGTACGGCAGAAGCAAATTGGCAAAAAACGCAATCAGCATAATCCGCACACTTTGCTCGATGACCTGTGAGACGGCAAAAGGCTTCATGTTTTGCTTCCCCTGGAAATAGCCGCGCAATACAGCGGAAACCGCTACAATCGGGATAATTGGCGTGATGGCGGCAAGCGGGTAATAGACGCGCGGATCTGTGAATAAATGGTCAGCCAGATACGGCGCCAGTAAAATCAGCCCGGGCGTAAAAACGGCCGACAGCGAAATGGTAACCGTTAAGGAAATGACAAGGATCTTCTTGATTTTTACCCTGTCTCCGACCGCGTCTGCTTCGGCAATGCATTTCGAGATCGCGACCGGCAGCCCGAGCTGGGTTACCGTAATGACGAGCATTAAGGTCGGGAAAGCCATCTGATGGAGCCCGACGCCCGTTTCCCCGAGCGACCGGGCAATGACAATCCGGTTGATAAATCCAAGCACCCTTGTTACAAAACCTGCGGCGAGCAATATAATCGTTCCCCTTAAAAACTTGGACATTCTGTTAACCTGCCTTCTCAAATCTGCAATTTTCCTATACAATGATGTATATGCACGGTAATGGACAAGAATACATCAATGCTCAGGAAAGGGGCAGAACGTGTGAAGGACCGCCATCCGTATGAAAAATACTATAAAAAACTTGAACCTGCGGTTAAAAGCAAGGCGGAAGAACTGGCCGTCTTCGGCTACGGGTCTTTTGAAGCAAGGGATGTCTGGGAATATTTAATCCGGAAAGTGTGGAAAAATCCGGATCCGGCGCATGTCCGCATGTATGCGCTTGTTTCCGACGTTTTAACGGTTAAGCCCGGCGATTTGATGAGTTTTAAAACCGTGGAAGCTTACCGTTCGCCAAACTGGTTTGCCGAGCTGGACGAAAAGGAGTTGGATGCGCTTTTTAACGGGGACAAGACGGAAGAATAAGCGGGCAAATAAGCAAAACCGGCTGCATGCGGAATAATAAGAAAAATTGACACGCTTTTTGCCCTGCATCATAATAGAAATGATTCACGGGCGCATGCATTTTTTGGCATGTGATATGTTTTGATTCGCTAGGAGGCTGTACATAATGGTGAAAAGGAGCCGCATCGTTGCCTTCTTTCTCATTGTCCTGCTGTTTGCGGGATTAATAGGGGGAACGACGGATAAAGTTGTGAAAAAAATTAACCTTGGCCTTGATTTACGGGGCGGGTTTGAAGTGCTTTACAAAGTGGAACCGGTCAAAAAAGGGCAGAAGATTGATAAAGCCGCGCTTGCGGATACGGCAGCCGCTTTGGACCGGCGCGTGAATGCCCTTGGCGTCAGCGAACCGCAGATCTCAGTCGAAGGCAACAACCGGATCCGCGTCCAGCTTGCCGGGGTGAAAGACCAGAACGAAGCGAGAAAGATGCTTTCGACAACCGCGAACCTAACTTTCCGTGACGTCAATGACAAAGTGATGATGGACGGGACGGACCTTGTACAGGGTAAAGCGAAACAGTCATTTGACCAGAACGGCAAACCGGATGTTGTCCTGCAGTTAAAGAGCCGGAAAAAGTTTGCCAATGTCACGAAAAAAATCCTGGCGATGGCGCCGAACAACCAGCTTGTCATTTGGATGGACTTTCAAAAAGGCGATTCCTATAAAAAAGAAGTGGCAAAGAAAAATCCGAAATTTTTGTCAAACCCGACTGTAAATTCTGTTTTAAATACAGACCAGGTTGAAATTACCGGGAACTTTACGGTAAAAGAGGCGTCCAATCTTGCAGACCTGCTGAATGCAGGGGCGCTTCCGGTGAAGCTGCACGAAATCTATTCGACATCTGTCGGCGCGTCTTTCGGCCAGGAAGCGCTGCATGATACAATTCTTGCCGGAATAATCGGCGTTGCAGCCATTTTTCTCTTTATGATCGGCTACTACCGTTTTCCGGGTTTTATCGCATGCATTACGCTGTCCGTTTATATTTTCCTGATTTTGCTCGTTTACCGTTTAATGGGCGCGGTACTGACGCTTCCCGGGATTGCTGCGCTTGTCCTCGGGGTCGGGATGGCGGTCGACGCCAATATTATCACCTATGAGCGGATCAAAGAAGAACTGCGCGTCGGCAAAAGTGTGAAATCGGCGTTCCGGTCGGGGAACAAGTCATCGTTCGTGGCCATTTTTGATTCCAACATCACGACCATTCTTGCGGCCATCATTCTCTTTTATTTCGGGACAAGTTCAATCAGGGGATTTGCGACAACATTAATTATCAGTATTCTGCTGAGCTTTCTGACGGCTGTTTACGGTTCCAGATGGCTGCTCGGCCTCTGGGTAAACAGCAATTTCCTGAAAAAACGGCCGCACTGGTTCGGCGTGAAAAAATCGGCGATCCACGATATTGCTGAAAACGTTGATACGCATGATTTGAAAACAAAGTTTGACTGGTACGACTTTGTCAAGCACCGCAATATTTTCTTTGCGATTTCAGCTGTGCTGATCATCGGCGGGTTTATTCTCCTTTCGATTTTCAAACTGAATCTGAGCATTGATTTTTCGAGCGGGACGCGCATTGAAGTCAGTTCAAACCATGCGCTCAGCCAGCAGGAGATTCAGCGCGACCTCGACCATTTGCATTTGAAATCAGAAGATATTGTGATGCAGGGGGCCAACCGGCATCATGCCGTGATCCGGGTGAAAGGCTCGTTCAGCGACAAAGAGAAGAGCACAAAAATCAACCAGTATTTTACAGAGAAATACGGAAAGAGCCCGAGCATCAGCTCCGTTTCACCGACAGTCGGAAAAGAGCTGGCCTTAAGCGCCGTGTATTCTTTGCTGTTGGCGGCAGTCGGCATCATTATTTACGTGGCCTTCCGGTTTGAATGGAGAATGGGGGTTGCCTCCATCGTGGCGCTCTTCCATGACGCCTTTTTCATGATCGCCTTTTTCAGCATCACAAGGCTCGAGGTCGACGTCACCTTCATTGCGGCGGTCCTGACGATTGTCGGTTATTCCATCAACGACACGATTGTCACATTCGACCGGATCCGCGACAATTTAAACCGGCGGCGGAAAATTAAAACGGCGAAGGAAATCCATGATATTGTCAATGCCGGGATCCGCCAGACACTGGCCCGGTCGGTCAATACCGTTTTGACCGTGCTGATGACGTCCGTGGCTCTCGCCATTTTCGGCAGCGAATCGATCCGAAATTTCTCGATCGCGCTGATTGTCGGGTTAATTACCGGGACATACTCGTCTGTTTTCATTGCCGCACAAATCTGGTTTGTACTGAAAAAACGGCAGCTGAAAAAACACGGCTCCATTCTCATTCAAAAAGCGCGGCGCACCCGCGCGGATGAACCGCAAGTATAAGAAAAATGCAGGCGAAAAGCCTGCATTTTTTGTAATGACAGTTTTCCTCCGAAACGTTATAATAAAGTATTGTGAAAGAGGTGGGGATATGCTGCAGTCAAGAACAAGGTGGCGGGTGCCGGAAACCGATCCGGAGGCAGCCGCAACGATCTCGCAACAATTGAACGTTTCGCCACTTGTTTCAAAATTGCTTGTAAACCGCGGCATAACGGATGTTGAAGAAGCGCGGTCTTTTTTATTCCATGAAGGGGCAGAATACCATGATCCGTTTTTGCTGCATGATATGGAAAAAGCAGCCGCCCGTATCCGCGAAGCGATTAAAAGGGAAGAGCCGGTTCTCGTCTTCGGCGATTACGATGCGGACGGCGTAACGAGCACCGTGATCATGATGGCCGTTTTAAACGATCTTGGCGCCCGTGCGGAATTTTATATCCCGGACCGGTTTAAAGAGGGGTACGGGCCAAATGAGGCGGCTTTCCGGCGGGCGGCTGAAGAAGGATTCCAGCTGATCATTACCGTGGACACCGGTATTGCCGCTGTCCACGAAGCGGAAGTGGCCCGCGAACTGGGGATCCCGCTCATTATTACGGACCATCACGAACCCGGGCCGGTGTTGCCGGAAGCTTTTGCCATCGTCCATCCGAAGCATCCGGAAAGTACATACCCGTTCCGGGAACTGTCGGGCGCAGGCGTCGCTTTTAAAGTCGCCCATGCGCTGTACGGCAAAGTGCCGGAACAACTTGAAGAACTGGCCGCTATCGGGACGGTCGCGGATCTTGTGCCGCTTCTGGATGAAAACCGGCTGATTGCCGCAAACGGCATCAAACGGCTGAGAACAACAAAGCGGCCTGGGCTTGCGGCGCTGTGCCGGTGTGCGGATATCCGCCAGGAAGAGATTAACGAAGAAACAATCGGCTTTGTGCTCGCCCCCCGCTTAAATGCGGCCGGGCGCCTGCAACATGCGGCACCGGCAGCAGAACTGCTGATGACCGAAAACGCAGAAGAAGCCGGGATGCTCGCTGAAACGATTGACGGGCTCAATAAAGAACGGCAAAAAATCGTAAACGAGATGACAAATGAAGCAATCGAAATGGTGGAAGAAGAAGTGGAAAAGGGGGCGCGTGTCCTTGTTGTCGGGAAAGAAGGATGGAATGCCGGCGTAATCGGCATTGCCGCCTCGCGCCTTACAGAACGCTTTTACCGGCCTGCGATTGTGCTCAGCTTTGATCTGGAAACAGGGCTGGCAAAAGGATCGGCGCGCAGTATTGACGGCTTCCATATGTTTAACGAATTATCGAAATGCAGGGATATTTTGCCGCATTTTGGCGGACATCCGATGGCGGCGGGGATGACGCTTTCTTTATCCGATGTGGATGAACTGCGGCGCCGGCTGAACGAACAGGCCGCGGCATTGCCGGATGAGATGTTTGTGCCGGTTACGAACATCAGCGCTGAAATTTCCATAGAAGAAGCAGGGATGGAAGCGATCCGCGAAATGGCATTGCTCTCGCCGTTTGGCACGGCGAATCCGAAGCCGCTTCTGTTGCTGGATGGGGCCTATTGCCCGCAAATCCGGGCGATCGGCGCAGACGGGAAACATTTGAAATTGGCGCTTTCCAAAAACGGCACAACGCTCGATGGAGTCGGCTTCGGGCTCGGAAATCTTGCCCCGCATATTTCCCCTTCTGCCTGCATATCGGTTGTCGGGGAACTGTCCATCAATGAATGGAATAATATCCGCAAGCCGCAAATGATGGTCAAGGACATCAAAATCACAAACTGGCAATTGTTTGATTTCAGGGGCAACAGGCCTTTAAAGCAATGGGTCGGGCACGTCCCGGAAGATGGCCAGGCTTTTGTTGTGTTCCAAAAAGAAACATTGCGGAAACTGTCGCTGCCGGATTTTTCCGTCCGCCTTGTGCCGGTGGAGACAATGGAAGAGGCAAGGGCATTTGACCCGGCAAATAAAAATATTGTGTTTCTTGATCTTCCGCCAGGCCCGAAGATGATGGCGGTACTGCTTGAAGGCGGTGCGCCGGCCAGGATTTATGCGTATTTTTACCATGCCGGGAACCACTTTTTCAGCACGTTTCCGACGCGCGAACATTTTAAATGGTTTTACGCTTTTCTTGCAAAAAGGAAAACGTTCAACCTGAAGCGGCACGGGGATGAGCTGGCGGCTTACCGCGGCTGGTCGAGAAATACGATCGATTTTATTTCGCAGGTGTTTTTTGAACTTGATTTTGTTACAATAAAGGATGGATTTATTTCCCTGAAAGCAGCCAAACAAAAACGCGATTTAAAGGAATCTTTTACGTATCAGAAAAAACTGGCACAATATCAAATGGAAAAGGACCTGCTGTACTCATCTTTCCATGAGCTGAAGATGTGGTTTGACCAAATGATCAAGCCTGCTGTACAGTATGAGGAGGAAACAGCAAAATGGATTTAAAACAATATATTGCACTCGTCCCCGACTGGCCTAAGAAAGGCGTGATGTTTAAGGATGTGACGCCTTTGATGAATGATGGAGAGGCGTTTAAATATGCAACGGACCAGATCGTCCAGTATGCGAAAGACAAACATATTGATCTCGTCGTCGGCCCTGAAGCGCGCGGCTTTATTATCGGCTGCCCGGTCGCATACGAACTTGGCGTCGGCTTTGCCCCGGTCCGCAAAGAAGGCAAGCTGCCGCGGGAAACGATCCGTGCGGAATATGATCTCGAATACGGGAAAGCGGTGCTCACGATCCATAAAGATGCGATCAGGCCAGGCCAGCGCGTTTTGGTTACGGACGATCTTTTGGCAACAGGCGGCACGATGGAAGCAACCATCCGGCTTGTTGAAGAACTGGGCGGGGTTGTAGCCGGCCTTGCTTTTTTAATTGAACTGAATTATTTGCACGGCCGCGATAAATTGAAGGGCTATGATATCCTCACCCTGATGGAATACGAGAATGAATAAACTGTAAGGAAATCGGCAAAATTGTCGGTTTCTTTATTTATCCTTCATCCGGATGAAATGACGGGATGGTTTTGTCTGTACCGGGAAAAACCGTCTTTTTTCGCCAAATTTCTTCCATTCTGTGTCATTTGCTTTACAATCTTCTTTTTTTTCATGATAATAATGACAATATGATATTGCAATCATCGATTCATATATTCCAGTTTAAAGGTGATTTTTTTATGGCGAATGACCGAATAATGACCGCCGAAGACGTCATTGACAGGACAAAACAATATTTAAACGACGAACATGTTGAAATGGTGCGGCATGCCTGTGCGTTCGCCAGTAAAGCGCATGAAGGCCAGAAGCGCAAATCGGGGGAGCCGTATATCATTCACCCGATTCAGGTTGCTGGGATACTGGCGGATTTGGAGATGGATCCTTCAACGGTTGCAGCAGGTTTTCTGCATGACGTTGTGGAAGATACAGATGTGACACTTGACGAACTCCGTGAAGAATTTAACGATGAAGTGGCGATGCTTGTTGACGGGGTAACGAAACTCGGGAAGATTAAGTATAAATCGCACGAAGAGCAGCAGGCGGAAAACCACCGGAAAATGTTTGTCGCGATGGCGCAGGATATCCGCGTCATTTTGATCAAACTCGCAGACCGGCTGCACAATATGCGCACATTGAAACATCTTCCCCCCGAAAAACAGCGGCGGATCGCGAATGAAACGCTCGAAATTTTTGCGCCGCTCGCCCACCGCCTCGGCATTTCCGCCATCAAATGGGAGCTTGAGGACACCTCGCTCCGTTATTTAAATCCCCAGCAATACTACCGGATTGTGAATTTGATGAAGCGGAAGCGCGCCGAGCGTGAACAGTACCTGCAAAATGTCATTGAAGAAGTGAAGGAACGGCTTGCGGATATTCGCATCAAATCGGAAATTTCCGGCAGGCCGAAGCATATTTATTCAATTTACCGGAAAATGGTCCAGCAGCATAAGCAATTTAACGAAATTTATGACTTGCTTGCCGTAAGGATTATTGTGAAAAGCATCAAAGACTGTTATGCTGTGCTCGGTGTGATCCATACATGCTGGAAACCGATGCCGGGCCGGTTTAAAGACTATATTGCAATGCCAAAGCCGAACATGTACCAGTCGCTCCATACGACGGTGATCGGGCCAAAAGGCGAACCGCTTGAAGTGCAGATCCGGACGTTTGAAATGCACCGCATTGCCGAATACGGGGTTGCCGCACACTGGGCATATAAAGAAGGAAAAACGGTCAATGAGAAAACGTCTTTTGAGAAAAAATTGTCGTGGTTCCGCGAAATTCTAGAATTTCAAAATGACACCAATAATGCGGAAGAATTCATGGAATCGCTGAAAATCGACCTGTTTTCCGACATGGTGTTTGTCTTTACGCCTAAAGGGGATGTCATTGAACTGCCGTCCGGGTCCGTCCCAATTGATTTTGCCTACCGGATCCACTCGGAAATCGGCAACAAGACGATCGGCGCGAAAGTCAACGGCAAAATGGTGACGCTCGATTACCAGTTAAAAACCGGCGATATTGTCGAAATTCTCACTTCAAAACACTCATACGGGCCGAGCCTCGACTGGGTGAACCTTGCCCAGACATCGCAGGCGAAAAACAAAATCCGCCAGTTTTTCAAACGCCAGCGGAAAGAAGAAAATATTGAAAAAGGCCGCGAGATGGTGGAAAAAGAAATCCGGGCGATGGAATTCGACGTAAAAGAAGTGATGGCAGCCGACAATATCAAAAGAGTTGCCGAAAAATTTAATTTTGCCAATGAAGATGATATGTATGCTGCTGTCGGGTACAACGGGATCACCGCAAGCCAAATCGCCAACCGGCTGACGGAAAAATGGCGGAAGCAGCGGGATTCCGAAGAAACGATTAAGGAGATTGTCTCCGAGCAGAAACCGGCCGCAAAGCACCGGAAAAAGGATGCAGGCGTACACGTGAAGGGCGTCGACAATTTACTGATCCGCCTTTCGAAATGTTGCAACCCGGTGCCGGGCGATGAAATTGTCGGCTTTATCACGAAAGGCAGAGGCGTTTCCGTCCACCGTGCCGACTGCCCGAACGTGCAGAACGAAGAGGCGCAAAACCGGCTTATCCCGGTCGAATGGGAAACGGATGCGGCCGACCGGAAAGAGTATAATGTCGACATTGAAATTACCGGGTACGACCGCCGCGGCCTGCTCAATGAAGTCCTGCAGGTGGTCAATGAAACGAAAACGAATATTTCAGCCGTCAGCGGGCGCACTGACCGCAACAAAATGGCTACGATTATCATGTCGATCTCCATTCAGAACATTAGCCATCTGCACCGGGTCGTGGAAAGAATTAAACATATTCCGGATATTTATTCAGTCAGAAGGATCATGAGTTAAAGGAGCCAGAAAAATGCGGGTTGTTTTGCAGCGCAGTAAGGAAGCAAGCGTCACTGTTGGCGGGGAAGTGGCAGGAAGCATTACAAAAGGCTTTGTTCTCCTCGTCGGCGTAACGCACGAAGATACCGAAAAAGATGCAACCTATCTCGCCGAAAAAATCGTTCATCTCCGCGTGTTTGAAGATGAACAGGGAAAAATGAACTTGTCGCTTTTGGATACCGGAGGGGAAATCTTGTCGGTTTCCCAGTTTACTTTGTACGGTGATTGCCGGAAAGGGCGGCGCCCGAATTTTATGGCGGCGGCAAAGCCCGGACAGGCAGAACAGCTTTACCATCTGTTTAATCAGAAGCTGGAAGAAAAAGGTGTCCATGTCGAAACCGGCAGATTCGGGGAGATGATGGATGTCCGGCTGACAAATGACGGGCCGGTTACGCTCATTTTGGAAAGCAAATAAACAGCCAAAACCCCGAAAAAACCGGGGTTTTTTCTTTTCACAAAATAAAAACGTTTCCAAAAAAGTTTTAGTGTAATATAGTTGACAATTGTACTTTGGATATGCAAAGATAGATAGCGTTAATAATTCGGATGCGAATTATTTCGTAAAGAATCATTTAAGGGTTAAAGGAAGGGGGATACATGGAGAACGGTTCATATGATTTGTTAAAATCGCTTTTCAGGCTGAATAAAGCCATTTTTCGTTTGGCCGCGAAAGACGCGGAACAGCACGGTTTAACCGCGATGCAAATGTTTGTGCTGAATGCCATCGCGCTTCATCCCAATATGCGATTAAATGAGCTGGCGGACAGCCTTTATTTAACGAACAGCACGGTCAGCGGCATTGTCGACAGGCTTGTGCAGCAGGAATTTGTTAACAGGTTATCATCCAAGGATGACCGGAGAGCCGTTGTCCTCTGCCTGACCGAAAAAGGGAGAAGCAAGCTCAAAGCGTTTATGGACGGCAATACAGTGCTGAAACAAAAAATGGACCTGATCACAGAACGTTATGGAGCGGAGTTGGAAAATCTGTTAAGGCTTCACAACGAAATGCTGGACATTTTAACATCTGAGGAGGAGTAAACTTTTTATGAGCGCAAGACGGATGATTTTGATCAATATTATTATTCTTGTTATTCTCGTTGGCGGCGGTTTTACCGGATATTATTTTTACAACCGCTCGGTCAGCTATGTCACAACCGATAATGCCTATATTGACGGCCAGTCGGTCACCATCGCTTCCCCTGCAACCGGCAAACTTGTTTCATGGGACGGCAAGGAAGGCAAGGCATTTGCCAAGGGGGACAAAATCGGCACAGTTGAAGTACAAAACGGCGCCAATACGGTGAAAATGGATATTAAAGCGCCGGCGGACGGCACGATCGTGAAAAATTCCGCGGTTGCGAATACGTATGTTGCAGCCGGCACAACGCTTGCACAAAGCTATGATTTGGACGGCTTGTTTGTCACCGCTGAAGTAAAAGAAACGGATCTCAATGACGTGAAAACCGGCCAGGACGTTGACGTGTACGTGGATGCCTATCCGAACACCAGACTGACAGGAACTGTCGATTCAATCGGAAAAGCGGCTGCCAGCACGTTCTCCCTGATGCCGACGGACAGAAGCTCCGGCAATTATACGAAAGAAACACAGGTCATTCCTGTTAAAGTTAAACTTGACAGCTATGGCGGGCTGGACCTGGTTCCGGGCATGAACGTGACTGTGCGCATTCATAAGTAGGTGAATCCGATGGGAAAATTTATCGCAGGTTATGTTCTTTTATCGGTCATTGTCCTTCTTGTCCTGAATCTCATATTAAGGAACAGGGGAAGGAAGAAAAAGATGGAAAGCCCGCTTCTTGACAAGCGGGTGCCGGAAATGGAAACAATGCCTGCACCGCCTGAAAAAGCGGAAACGCAGGTGTCGGCAAAAACAGATGAAGGATTGGCGGCACGGCCAGAAAAAATGGAAACGCGCCGCACCGGAACGGACGGCGAAAAACGTCCGGCGGAAGCGCCCAGTCGAGCTGTTCCTCGGGAAGTGGAAGAAGGGCACGGCAGGGGGAAAATTGTTGCTGCCATGATGCTCGGGGCATTTGTGGCGATTTTGAACCAAACGCTTTTGAATGTCGCCATTCCGCATATTATGAACGACTTGAATGTGACGGCAAATACGGTGCAATGGCTGTCAACCGGATATATGCTTGTAAACGGGATCCTTGTTCCGGTTACGGCATTTATGATCAGTAAATGGGGCACGCGGAAAATGCTGATTACAGCCGTTTCCCTCTTTACGGCCGGATCGGTTTTGTGCGCCATTTCGACAAACTTCTCGATCCTGATGCTCGGGCGCATTGTCCAGGCTTCCGGTGCCGGGATCATCATGCCGCTGATGATGACGGTGTTCTTAACCATCTTCCCGCCGGAAAAACGCGGCAGCGCGATGGGGATGATGGGAGTTGCCATGATTTTCGCCCCGGCGATCGGCCCGACATTGTCAGGGTGGCTGGTCGGCCATTACGACTGGCACATTTTGTTCTGGATTGTCATTCCGTTCGGCGTGATTGATATATTTGTCACTTTGGCATGGATGAAAGATGTCATGAAAACGACAAACCCGAAAATCGATTTTCCGGGTATTATATTCTCCACGCTCGGTTTCGGATTTTTGCTGTACGGATTTAGTGAAGCCGGAAATGAAGGCTGGAGCAGCAAACAAGTGGTTATTTCCCTGATCATTGCCGTTATCTCGCTTGTTTTGTTCGTATGGCGGGAATTAACGACGGAAAAACCGATGCTTGATTTGCGTGTATTCAAGTATGATATCTTTACTTTAACGACGATTGTCAGCATGGTGGTGAATATGGCGATGTTTGCCGGGATGATTTTGCTGCCGATTTATTTGCAAAACATCCGCGGGTTTACAGCGCTTGATTCCGGTTTGCTGATGCTGCCGGGGGCGATCATCATGGGGATTATGTCGCCGATATCCGGCTGGCTGTTTGACAAGATGGGGGCAAGGCCGCTCGCTGTCTTTGGTTTGATTATCACCGTCTGGACGACTTACGAATTTACGAAGCTGTCGATGACGACCTCCTACGGCCACTTGTTGTTCCTATATGTTTTGCGCAGCTTTGGGATGTCTTTCATTATGATGACCATCATGACAGAAGGGATGAACCAGCTGCCAATTCATATGACCAGCCATGGGACGGCTGCGGCCAACACCGCCCGTACGGTTGCCGGAAGTCTCGGAACGGCATTTCTCGTAACCGTAATGTCCACTCGTGCCGATTTCCATACGGCAAACTATGTCAATGCCTATGCAAACCTCAACCCGTATGTGTCTGAAAAAATTGCGGCCATCGGACAGGGCCTGGCCCATGCTTCCGGTCTGCCTTCCCAGTACGGACAGGTGCTTGGCTCCTATATTGTATATAAAAAATCGGTTGTGAGTGCGACGATCAGCGGCATAAACGATGCCTTTTTCGTCGCGACCGGGATCGCAGCGTTTGCGTTAATTTTGTCGTTCTTTATCAAACGCGCAATGCCGCAGCCAAACATTAAAAAATAAAAAATGCCGGGGATGCCCCGGCATTTTTTTACTGAAAATAAGCTTTTAACCCGTTATAAATCCCGGCCACCGCCTTCGTTTGAAAAGATTTCTCCGCGATATGCTTTTCTTCAGCCGGGCTGCTCAAGTAACCGAGTTCAAGCAAAATGGCTGGCTGTGTATTTTCACGGATGACATGGAAATCCCCGAATTTTACGCCCCTGTCAACGGTGCCGAGCCGGCTTGTGATCTGGTTATTGACAAGCCTTGCGAAATTATAGTCCTGCGCGTGGTAATAGTACGTCGTATGCCCGCGCGTATGAGGATCTTCAGCGCTGTCAAAATGAATGCTGACAAAAGCATCGGCATGGTTTGTATTGCTGATGGCGGTTCTTTCCGGCAAGGATACGTACGTATCGCTGTTCCGGGTAAGGATGACGCGGGCGCCTGCTTTTTTCAGCTTTTCGTACAGGGCATTCGCCGTTTTCAGCGTCGCCAGTTTTTCAAGCGTGCCGTAAGCGCCGGTTGTGCCGTTATCCGTTCCGCCGTGCCCGGGATCAAGCACAATCGTCTTTCCCTTGATGCCTTTTTTTACAGTCTTATTGCTTTTTTGGGCGACATTTGCCGGAATATAGGCTGAAATGCCGCTTTCCATCCTGATTTTATACCAGCCGTCCATTTCTGAAACTACGGGAAAACGGTCCCCTGCCTTGGCGGTTCCCACCGTGTCCGAGCTGGATTGGGGCCTTTTGTAAAGGCTTGTGCCGGAATGGAGGGTCACCTCTGCTTCACTGCTGCGCTTTGCCTGGCTTTCGCGCGCCACGTAGAAGCCTGCGACCCATCCGTGCGTGCCGTCGTCCAGTTCGACTTCATACCAGCCGTGGTCGGTTCCGGTAATTTGCAGCCTCGTCCCGTATGTCACCGTTGCCACCGTTTCGCTTTGAAGCGAAGGAGACTGGCGGATATTCAGGCTGGAGGCGGCAACAATCGCGGCGCTTACATTGTTTTCCGCCGTTTTCCCGGCATCCCGGTTTGTTTCCGTCTGTACATACCGGTTGTCTGCCCAGCCTGAAACATTGCCGCTTTCGATATAAACCCAGCTGCCTTCCGTCTTGGCAACCGTGACAGCGGCGTTTTTTTCAAGCGTACCAATGATTGCGGCGGACTTGTCCGGCGCTTTTCTGATGCGCAGGCGGTCAGCGGTGATTTTTCCTTGTTCTGCTTGTTTTGCGGAAGAGGTGCCTGTTTCCACAAGCCAGTCCGCAATCCAGCCCGTATTTCCCGACGGCAGGCGGATTTGAAACCAATCCCCGTCTTTTTGAAGAACCGTGTACGTGTCGTTTTCAGCTGCTTTGCCTGTGATCGGGTAGGACACCCCGGGCCCGCTGCGGATGTAGACAGCCGCATGCGTCACCGTCACCGTCCCGGCCTCTTCCGCCCTCGCATGGATCACGCCGGGTGCAATCTGAAAAAAGAGTGCCAGGAAAAACAGCCGGAAAAAAAGTTTTTTCACATCTCCACCCCTCATCCCTGTCCGGAAAATTATGCACTATTTGTTATTCGCGCTCCGTAAAAAAACTCCTTTTTTCGGGTAAGAAAAAATAAAAAAGGGAAAAATAGAAAAGATGGAACGAGAAGGAGTGAACGGCATTGAGAGCAGCGGATAAAAATATGACAGCAGGTAATGTATTTAATCAAGTTTACGGCGTCAATTTCCAGGATCCGGGAATTGCCGGACAGGAAATGTTCAACGCTGAATCAGCAATCGAACCCGGCCTTTCAAGAGGGGACGTGAAACTTTTAAAAAAGAAGCTGGGGCGCTCATAATGAAAAATCCGATCCGAAAAAAAAGGGCATTTTCAGGCGCTGAACGCAAACCGGGGAAAAACTTTGCCGGCAGCCTTGACAACAGCCGGTGCCACGCGTAACATAATAAAAATAGATGGTAAAATTGGCAAAACCGATGACAAAGAAGAGTAATTAAGATCCGTGTGAAAAGAGAGGAAATGTCCCGGGCTGAAAACATTTCTGCGCAACGGCTTAATGAACGAACACTTTGTAGGTTCTGTCCTGAACGGAAATCCAGTAGGGACGGGCGTTACAGGCGTTAACTGTAAAAGTGGAAGCAGACGCTTCAATTAGGGTGGCACCACGGGAATTTAACTCTCGTCCCTTGTTTACAAGACAAGGGACCGGGGGTTTTTTATTTTACATAAACATTGGCTGAGAAGGAGGATACTCGTCTTCGTATTAATTTTTTTAGACATGGAGGATAAAAATGGAACCCCATCATTTTTCAGCAATAGAAGGAGGAGTACGCCATGACCGTTCAAATTCCGCGCGGCACGCAGGACATCCTGCCCGGCGAGGTGGAAAAATGGAATTATATTGAGAACACCGCAAAAAAAATATGTGAAAACTATCAGTACCGGGAAATACGGACACCGATTTTCGAATATACCGAGCTTTTCCAAAAAGGGGTCGGGGACACGACGGATATCGTCCAAAAAGAAATGTACACATTCAATGACAGGGGCGGGCGCAGCCTGACACTGCGGCCGGAGGGCACAGCGCCTGTCGTCCGTTCCTTTATCGGGCATAAAATGTTCGGAAACGCGGTCCAGCCGGTCAAATTGTATTACAACGGCCCGATGTTCCGTTATGAACGGCCGCAAGCAGGGCGCTTCCGTCAGTTTGTCCAGTTCGGCGTTGAAGCGCTCGGAAGCGAAGACCCGGCCATCGATGCCGAAGTCATTTCGCTCGCAATGGACATTTACAAACAGCTTGGTTTAAAAAATGTCAAACTTGTGATCAACAGCCTCGGCGATAAAGAAAGCCGGCTCAGGCACCGTGAAGCGCTGATTGATCATTTCAAACCGCATATCGGGGAGTTTTGCGCGGACTGCCAAAAACGTCTTGAACAAAACCCGCTGCGCATTCTTGACTGCAAAAAAGACCATGACCATCCGATCATGAAAACAGCACCGTCTATTTTGGATTATTTAAACGATGCGTCAAAAGCCTATTTTGATAAAGTTTTGCAGTTTCTCGGCACGCTCGGCATCCCTTATGAAATTGACCCCGGGCTTGTGCGCGGCCTCGATTACTATGTGCATACGTGCTTTGAAATTATGAGCAATGCGGAAGGATTTGGCGCGATCACCACCCTTTGCGGCGGCGGGCGTTACAACGGCCTCGTGCAGGAAATGGGCGGGCCGGAAACACCGGGGATCGGGTTTGCCCTAAGCATTGAACGGCTGCTTGCGGCACTGGACGCGGAAGGCATCGAACTTCCTGCCGGCCACAGGACGGACTGCTATGTTGTCGCGATCGGCGAGGAGACGAAACCGGCTGCTTTTAAATTGCTCCAGGCATTAAGAAGGGCCGGATTCTCGGCCGACCAGGATTATTTGGGCCGCAAAGTGAAAGCACAGTTTAAAGCGGCGGACCGGGTGAAAGCCGCGTTTGTTGCGGTCATCGGCGAAGAGGAGCTGCAGGCCGGGAAAGCAAGCGTCAGAAATATGGCGACAGGCGAACAAAAAGAACTGCCGCTTGAAGGGTTTATTACAGCCTTTAAAGATATGGCAAACAGGGGGGAAGCATGATGGAAGGACGTTCTTACTATTGCGGTGATGTAACGGAACAACAAATTGGCGAAAAAGTGGTGCTGAAAGGATGGGTACAGAGAAGGCGCGACTTGGGCGGACTCATTTTTATCGATTTGCGCGACCGCGCCGGCATCGTCCAAATTGTATTTAATACAGCGGTCTCTGAAGAAGCTTTTAAACTTGCGGAAAAAGTCAGGAACGAGTATGTGCTCGAAGTAGAGGGAAAAGTCGTCGCCCGTTCTGAAAATACGGTAAATCCGAACTTAAAAACGGGCAAAATTGAAATTCAGGCCGACCGCCTTGCGATCATCAACAATGCAAAAACCCCGCCGTTTATGATTGAAAACGAGACGGATGTGGCGGAAGACGTGCGACTGAAATACCGTTACCTCGACTTGCGGCGCCCTGTCATGTTTGAAACCATGAAAATGCGCCATGCGATTACAAAGTCGATCAGAGGCTTTCTCGATGAAGAAGGGTTTATCGAAGTAGAAACCCCGGTTTTAACAAAAAGCACCCCGGAAGGCGCCCGTGATTATCTCGTGCCGAGCCGAGTGCACCCTGGCGAATTTTACGCCTTGCCGCAGTCGCCGCAATTGTTTAAGCAGCTTTTGATGATATCCGGTTTTGACCGCTATTACCAGATTGCCCGCTGTTTCCGTGATGAAGACTTGCGTGCAGACAGGCAGCCGGAATTTACGCAAATTGATATTGAAACAAGTTTCATGAGCCAGGAAGACATTTTGGCCATGACGGAAAGAATGATCAAACGGCTGATGAAAGAAGTGAAAAATGTTGACATCGAAACGCCGCTGCCGAGGCTGACCTACGAAGAAGCAATGAACCGGTACGGATCGGATAAACCGGATACCCGCTTCGGCATGGAACTGGTTGATGTATCCGAAATCGTCAAAAACGCCGGTTTTAAAGTATTTGCGTCTACCGTCACCTCGGGCGGGCAGGTAAAAGCGATCAATGCAAAAGGGGCGGCAAGCAAATATTCGAGAAAAGACATCGACGCGCTCGGCGAATTTGCCGCACGTTACGGCGCGAAAGGCCTTGCCTGGTTGAAAGCGGAAAACGAAGGGCTAAAGGGCCCGGTCGCAAAATTTTTCACAGAAGTGGAACAATCGCAAATAGCGGCCGCGACGAATGCAGAAACGGGCGATTTGCTGCTGTTTGTGGCAGATAAAAAATCAGTCGTTGCCGATGCGCTCGGGGCGCTGAGGAACAAGCTCGGCAAAGAACTCGGCCTGATTGACGAGTCGAAATTCAACTTCCTGTGGGTGACGGACTGGCCGCTTTTGGAATATGACGAAGAAGCAGGGCGTTATACGGCGGCACACCATCCGTTCACGATGCCGTTTGAAGAAGATATTGAGAAGCTGGAAACCGATCCGGCAAGCGTAAAGGCGCAGGCCTATGATATTGTATTGAACGGATATGAACTCGGCGGCGGATCGCTCCGGATTTATAAACGGGATATCCAGGAAAAAATGTTCAAGGCGCTCGGCTTTTCAAAAGAGCAGGCACAGTCCCAGTTCGGCTTTTTGCTCGATGCGTTTGATTACGGCACGCCGCCGCACGGGGGCATCGCACTCGGCCTTGACCGGATTGTCATGCTCCTTGCCGGCCGCAGCAACCTCCGCGACACGATTGCATTTCCGAAGACAGCCAGCGCCAGCTGCCTGCTGACGGATGCACCGGGCGCGGTCAGCGAGGCGCAGCTGGATGAACTGCAATTGAAATTAAACGCAAAAAAATGATGTAAAAACCCGGAAAAAAGGGCATGAAATTTTTCCAGCCACTTGGCGAAAAAACGCGCCCGCTGCCGCTATCCCGTACGGACGGGAAAAATGCGGGCCGCCCGCGGGCCTTTTTTCGTTTGAAAACGGGTGAAAAAAATGCTATGATATAAACAAGTTGAATGAGTCCTGGGGTGTTCGTATATGTTCCTATCGTTTTGACCGAACACTTCATTATCGGGAGTCCGGAGTCGCCAGACGGCGTGCATGCCCTTTGCGGGGACGCATAAAGCCTGGTGCAGGGCACCCACCTGCTCGAGAGCGGGATCAAAACAGAGGATTGCAAGAACGGCACGTCCGGGGCTCATTCCACTCTTTTCCCTCTTTTAGAAAAAGAGGGTTTTTTATTTTTTGGAAAAGAAGGAATTTTTGTGTGTTTCTCGTTTTTTGATCGCGCAAACCGTTTCCTTGGCAAAATGATGCCGATTTTTATCCCGGGAAGCTTAATCATCGGGATGGTGCTCGGGCACCGGCTGACGGGCCTTTTATTTTTAGTGCCGTGGCTGTTTGCTTTTATGACTTTTACGGGGAGCATCGGCTCAACCTTTAAGCAGCTCGGGGCGGTTGTCCGCCATCCATTTCCGGTTTTGCTTGCTTTAGGGGTGCTGCATCTTTTTATGCCCCTGTTTGCTTACGGAACGGGGCATTTGCTTTTTTCCGGGCACCCGCTGACGACAACCGGGTTTTTGCTTTCGGCTGCCATTCCGACCGGTGTGACAAGTTTTGTATGGGTTATGATGCAAAAAGGGAATATTCCGCTTGTTCTAACCGTCATTTTGATCGATACCCTGCTGTCGCCGGTTGTTGTGCCGCTTACTTTGCTCTTGTTTGTCGGCAAGAGTGTACATATTGAGGTTTGGCCGCTCATGCAGGACCTTTTTACGATGATCGTCATCCCGTCTTTGCTCGGCATCCTGTTCAGCCAGTTTACACAGCTTGAAACCCAGCGGAAGGCCGCTTCAGTGCTTTCCCCGTTTTCCAAAATCGGCATGTTTCTTGTCGTCATGATCAACGGAGGGGTCGTATCGCCGTACCTCAGGGGAATGGATGCCCATGTGCTGTTTATTATTTTGACCGTGCTGTTTATTTCGGCTTCCGGCTATTTATTAAGCTGGATGATCGGCGCTTTGTTCCATCTTGACCGCAGCATGATCGTGACATTGACATACAGTGGCGGCATGCGCAATATCAGTGCCGGATCTGTCATCGCCGTCACCTTTTTCCCGGCCCAGGTTGTGCTGCCCGTCATCTCCGGCATGCTTTTTCAGCAGGTGCTGGCATCTTTTTTCGGAACGTTGCTTTCGAGCGTATACAGGGATAAAAAAACGGAAAAGCCGGCGGCAAGCAGCTGAACATAAAGGTTTGCTTTCCGGGCCGTTTTTGGATAATCTAGGGAAGAAATGAGTATGTTTGGAGATGAGAAAATTGCTGCACCAGTTTTCACGGAATGAATTGGCGATCGGGCAGGAAGGGCTGCAAAAGCTGAAAAACAGCACCGTTGCTGTTCTCGGGGTCGGCGGCGTGGGCTCGTTTGCGGTTGAAGCTCTGGCCCGGTCGGCAATCGGAAGGTTAATCCTGGTTGACAAAGATGATGTTGACATTACAAATATTAACCGCCAGATTCCGGCGCTGCTTTCCACCGTCGGGCAGGCGAAAGCCGATTTGATGAAAAAACGGATTGCCGATATCAATCCGGATTGTGACGTGATTTCTTTAAAAATGTTCTATACGGAAGAAACGGCTGAACAGTTTTTCTCTTACAAGCCGGATTATGTGGTGGATGCGAGTGATACGATCATTTACAAAGTGCATGTAATGAAAGAATGCCTGAAACGGAAGATCAAAATTATATCCAGCATGGGGGCGGCCAATAAAATGGACCCGACGCGCCTCCGCATCGCAGACATTTCCGAAACGCACACCGATCCGATTGCCCGCGTTGTGCGCCTGAAGCTGCGAAAAGAAGGCATCAAAAAAGGCATTCCGGTCGTGTTTTCCGACGAAAGCCCGATCGTCATCCGCGAAGATGTCCGCAAAGTGGTCGGAAATGAGGAAGCCGAAATCCGCAAAGCGAAAATGCCGCCATCATCCAATGCGTTTGTTCCGTCCACCGCAGGGCTGTTTATGGCCAGTTTCGTTGTCCGTGACATTTTGAAAGACATCCCGGTAAAAAGGGTAAAAGATGAACATTGAAAAAAGAAAGCATCCCAGATGCTTTCTTTTTTTTACGGCTGACGGTTCCACTCAATTTTTTCATATACTTGGGCGAGTGCCTGCTCAAATTTGCCCGTTTTTTTCGGGTCATAATAGCGGGCAAATTTTAGGGTGTCCGGAAGATATTGCTGTTTGACCCAGCCGTTTTCAAAATCATGCGGGTATTTGTAACCGATGCCCCGCCCCAGCCGTTTTGCGCTTTTATAATGGGCGTCTTTCAGATGGGCGGGCACTTCGCCGCTTTTTCCGGCACGGATGTCGGAAAGGGCGGCATCAATTGCCATCATCGCGGAATTCGATTTCGGCGACAGGCATAATTCGATGACCGCGGCTGCAAGCGGGATGCGCGCTTCCGGAAAGCCGAGCCTTTCTGCCGCTTCGATGGCGGCAAGGGTGCGCGCGCCGGCCTGCGGGCTTGCAAGGCCGATGTCTTCGTAAGCAATCACAAGGAGCCTGCGCGCAATGCTCGGCAGATCCCCGGCTTCGATCAGCCGGCCCAAATAATGGAGGGCGGCATTGGCATCGCTGCCGCGGATCGATTTTTGAAAAGCACTCAGCACGTCATAGTGCGCGTCGCCGTCCTTATCATGGGCAAGGCTTTTCTTCTGCAGGCATTCTTCGGCAATGGCAAGTGTAATGTGGATCACGCCGTCATTGTCCGGTTCGCTTGAAATGACGGCCAGTTCCAGCGCATTTAACGCGCTGCGCACATCGCCGTTCGAGCCTTGCGCAAAATGGTTAAAAGCCGCTTCCTCTATTTTCACTTTGTATTTGCCAAGGCCCCTGTCCGCATCATCAAGAGCACGGGCAAGCGCCGTCTTGATCTCATCAAGCGATAAAGGGAAAAGCTCAAAAATCTGGCAGCGGCTCCGGATCGCCGGGTTAATGGCATGGTACGGGTTGCTCGTTGTGGCCCCGATCAGGACGATCATGCCGGACTCAAGATACGGCAGCAAAAAATCCTGTTTTGCTTTGTCGAGCTGGTGGACTTCATCGAGAAGCAAAATGACTTTGCCGCTCATTTTTGCTTCGGCGGCGACAATCTCCATATCTTTTTTATTGTTCGTCACGGCATTTAATGTACGGAATGCATATTTTGTGCTTCCCGCAATGGCACTGGCAATCGACGTTTTCCCAACACCCGGCGGCCCGTACAAAATCATGGAAGAAAGCTGGCGAGCTTTTACCATCCGGTATATGATTTTATTTTTGCCGACGAGATGCCCCTGCCCGATCACTTCATCAATCGTGCGCGGCCGCATCCGGTAGGCAAGCGGTTCGTCTTTCATTTTAATCGCTCCAAACCTGTTTTCGTATCCTTATCTTATCAGATTTCACGGGCATGCGGAAAGCAATCAGTTTTCCCGGGCACGGGTTTTAAAGGGGAATAGGAATGATGGGGCTTTTTATATTTTTCGGTTGATCCCGGCTGTACATTGTTGCTTTTTTGATATAATGATGGTAAGACTGGAAATAGGTGCCGTGGACGGCCTCGGAGAAAATGCCGGCTGTGCATGGTTTTTGTATGATTTGACATAGGAAGGTGAACGGGGTGAAACTGAAAAATAAAGTGGCTGTCATTACAGGCGGCGCTTCCGGAATCGGGGAAGCAACGGCCTGGCTTTTTGCAAACGAAGGTGCGAAGATTGTCATCGGGGATGTAGCGGAATCCAAGATGGAAATTGCCGATAAAATCAAAGGAACCGGGGGAGAAGCCCTTTTTGTCCATTGTGATGTTTCCGATAAATACAGTGTCAAACATTTGATGGAGAAGGCGACAGATACTTACGGGAAGCTTGACATTCTGGTTGCGTGTGCCGGAATACCGGAAAAGCACGGGCCTGTCCATGAACTCGACCAGGATTACTGGCAAAAAGTTTTGGACATTAACTTAACCGGTGTGATGCTCTCCAATAAATATGCGATCCCGTATATGCTGAAAAATGGAAAAGGCGCGATTGTCAACATGGGCTCATTTATGGCCCATGTCGGAATTACCAACAGTGCGGCCTATTCCGCCGCCAAAGCCGCAGTTGTGAATTTGACGCGGGCGGAAGCTGTCACGTATGCCAAACAGGGCATCCGTGTTAACAGTGTCTCCCCTGGCACGACAGAATCCCCGGCGCTGAAATATTTCACAAAAGAACAAATTCAGGAAACCATTGACCACAATCCGATGGGCAGACTCGGCAAGCCGGAAGAAGTGGCGAAAGCCGTCTTGTTCCTTGTAAGCGATGACGCATCGTTTATTACCGGCACGGACCTTCATGTGGACGGGGGCTATACGGCACAATAAAAAACACCATCCGGGGAAAACCGGATGGTGTTTTTTTGGATGAAACCGGTTTTTTGAAAGAACCGGGCCCCTTCGAGACGTCTTTATCCATACCGATTGTCGCCCGCCGATATTTATCCCCCGCCTGCCCGGTGGGAGATAAGGAAATCCGATAAACAGGGCCTGCCGACAGATGGGGAAGATAAGCAAACAGGGACGGTGCCCTAAGCCGCAGGCCGGCCGCTCTTGTTTCGCATTATGCCGATAAATATGCTATAATATGTTAAGTTTGGGACCAGTCTGTTCGTTCATTTATATGAATGGGCTTCTTTTTTTACGCGCTCATCTGCCGTTTTTGGCTTAACAATTTTTTTCGGGAATAATCGGAAAGAGGTGGAATGAAATGAAAATCTCAACGAAGGGCCGCTACGGGCTGACCATTATGATTGAACTGGCAAAGCGGTACGGCAAGGGGCCGACTTCCCTGAAATCCATCGCCCAGAGCCAGAATTTGTCTGAACATTATCTGGAGCAGCTGATTTCCCCGCTCCGCAATGCCGGGTTTGTCAAAAGCATCCGCGGCGCTTACGGCGGCTATGTTTTAACGCAAAAACCTTCGCAAATCACAGCCGGTGATGTGATCCGCGTGCTGGAGGGCCCGATTACGCCGGTAGAGGGCATTGAAGACGAAGAACCGGTGAAACGCCAGCTCTGGATCCGGATCCGGGACGCGGTCAAGGACGTTCTTGACAGCACAACCATCGAAGATCTGGCCAAATACCGGGAAGATACAGAACCGGATGCCTACATGTATTATATTTAAATTGATATGGGGTGCGAAAAGTGGAGAAAATTTATTTGGACCATGCGGCCACTTCCCCTGTCCTTCCGCAAGTTGCAGAAAAAATGATGCAAGTGCTTACCGGCCATTTCGGGAATCCGTCGAGCATTCATGCATTCGGCAGGGAAGCGCGCCGCATTTTGGACGAAGCGCGCCAGGTGATTGCAGACAGCATCGGCGCGCAGTTTAATGAAATCATTTTTACAAGCGGCGGAACCGAAGCGGATAATTACGCGATTCTCGGTACGGCAGAAGCAGCCGCTGAAAAGGGAAAACATATTATTTCCACGGCAATCGAGCATCATGCTGTTTTGCATCCGCTGGAATATTTGGAAACAAAAGGGTACGACGTCACGTATTTACAGCCGGATGAAACAGGGCGGATTAAGGCGGAAGACGTGCAAAAAGCGCTCCGGAATGATACCATTCTTGTCAGCGTGATGTATGGGAATAATGAAGTCGGATCGATCCAGCCAATTGCCGAAATCGGCGGGCTGCTGAAAAACCATCCGGCCGTTTTCCATACGGACGCCGTCCAGGCTTACGGAAATGTGAAGCTCGACGTAAATGCCCTGAACGTGGACATGCTTTCCGTTTCGGCCCATAAAATTGGCGGGCCAAAAGGGATCGGATTTTTATACGTTCGGAACGGAACAAAATTGAAAAACCGCAACTTCGGCGGCGCACAGGAATTAAAACGCCGCCCGGGGACGGAAAATACGGCGTCCATTGCCGGTTTTGCCGAGGCCGTCAAATGGGCGCAGCAGGCGCTTGCTGATAAACCAAAGCAATACGGCACTTTTAAACAAAGATTTATGGAAATTTTAAAGCAGGAAAAGGTGGAATTTCAGCTGAACGGCAACGCGGAGGCGGCACTTCCGCATGTGCTCAACTTAAGTTTTCCGAAAACGGACGTGGAATCGCTGCTTGTCAATCTGGACCTTGCCGGGATTGCGGCTTCAAGCGGCTCTGCCTGCACAGCCGGGTCGATTGAGCCATCCCATGTCCTTGTTGCCATGTTCGGGCGCGATTCGGAACGGCTCCGCACCTCCATCCGTTTCAGTTTCGGGATTGCCAATACGATGGAGCAAGTGGAAGCGGCCGCCCGCAAAACGGCAGAAATTGTCCGCAAGTTCCAGCAACAATAGAAAAGAGGAGGCATTATGCAAAAAGCACCAGAAGATACAAGAGTGGTTGTTGGCATGTCGGGCGGCGTTGACTCTTCTGTTGCCGCCTATTTGCTTAAACAGCAGGGCTATGACGTGATCGGCATTTTTATGAAAAACTGGGATGATACCGATGAAAACGGCGTCTGCACGGCAACGGAAGACTACAATGACGTCATCCGCGTCTGCAACCAGATTGGCATTCCGTACTATGCCGTTAATTTTGAAAAACAGTATTGGGATAAAGTGTTCACATATTTCCTTGATGAGTACCGCGCGGGAAGGACGCCGAACCCGGATGTGATGTGCAATAAGGAAATCAAGTTCAAGGCTTTTCTTGAACATGCTTTAAACCTCGGTGCCGATTATCTTGCGACCGGCCATTACGCACGCGTGGCTTACCGGGACGGCGAATATAAAATGCTGCGTGGCGCGGATGGAAATAAAGACCAGACGTATTTCCTCAATCAGCTCGGGCAGCACCAGCTTTCGCGCGTGATGTTCCCGATCGGGGAGCTCGAAAAACCGCGCGTCCGCGAAATTGCGAAAGAAGCCGGGCTTGCCACGGCAAATAAAAAAGACTCGACCGGCATCTGCTTTATCGGCGAACGCAATTTCAAAGAATTTTTAAGCCATTATCTGCCTGCGCAAAAAGGGCTGATGAAAACGCTCGACGGAAAAGTGATGGGCGAACACGAAGGCTTGATGTACTATACGATCGGCCAGCGCCACGGCCTCGGGATCGGCGGTTCCGGCGAGCCATGGTTTGCTGTCGGCAAAGACCTGAAAGAAAATGTCCTTTATGTGGAACAGGGATTCCATCATCCGGCCCTCTACTCCGATTATATGACCGGCGTGAAAGCAAACTGGGTATCGGACCGGAAGCCGCCTGAAGAATTCAGGTGCACCGCGAAGTTCCGCTACCGCCAGCCGGACCAGAAAGTAACGGTCCAATTGCTTGGCGATGATGAAGTCAAAGTCATTTACGATGAACCGGTCCGCGCCGTCACCCCCGGCCAGGCTGTCGTTTTTTACAACGGCGAAGAATGCCTCGGCGGTGCCACGATCGATAAAATTTATAAAAACGAAGAACAGCTCATGTATGTCGGCTGATCTTACAGGAGCCATGCACACGATTGATGTGTGCATGGCTTTATTTATGGGCAAACAGGTCACCGCTCTAAACCTTTGGCCAGGGGAAACTGACTCCCGGATGAACATGGAAACGGAAAGTCCGGCATGATCGCGGCACAGGCTTTTGCACCAAGCAGGAAAAGGGCTGTTCTCCTTTATACAGCCCGAAAAGACGACCACCTCGCGCGCTGATGTAAAAAGCGCCTCGCCCTTCATATAGCCTGAGAAGCCCATCATCCAGGCCGGGCGCGGGAGGTGCAAAAGCAAGCCCTCACAAAATGCCGGGGTTCGTTAAAAAAGTGAAGGGATTCATTTTATGTTATAATACTCGTATCATCAATCAGGAGTGTACGAAATGAACAAGCATGAACGCGGTATGAAGGCCTTGCAAGATAAAAAATATGATGAAGCGCTGAAATGGTTTAATGAAGCGATCGAAGACAATCCGGACGACCCGGTCGGCTATATCCATTTCGGCGATGTGCTGCTTGCTGCAGGCGAGCGGGAAAAAGCGCAGAATTTTTACCGGAAAGCGCTGGAATTGAAAGAACTTCCCGCCCCCTTTTACAGCCTTGGCACAATCCAATACGAAGAGGGGCACTATGAAGCGGCTGCCGGCTGTTTTGAAAAAGCAATCCGGCTCGGGCTTAAGGACAAAGATACGTATTTTATGCTCGGCATGTGTTTTATGATGCTCGGCAATCCGCGCTTTGCCATGCCGTATTTGCAAAGGAGCGTCGAACTGGGCGAAGGGGATACGGAAGCGAGGTTCCAGTATGCGCTCTCCCTCGTCAAATCCAATTTCGCGGATGAAGCGCTGGAACAATTTCAAAAAGTGCTGGAACAGGACCCAAAACATACGGATGCTTTATACAATGCAGGCGCGATTTATATGCAATTCCTTGGCGACCTGGAGAAAGCGGCCCGTTATTTCAAAAAAGCGGTGGAGATTCAGCCGGGCCATCTGCTTTCGGGATACGGCTTGAAAATGGTTGAAAAACTGAAAGACATTGAAACGCTGTAAGGTGATGAAATTGGAAAAACAGCATGCGATGGATTTATTCCAGGACCAGGAAAATTTTATAAAAGGAAAGCATCTCGCGACCATTTTCCATAACGAGCAAAATTTGTATTCCGTCATCCGTGTGCGGGTTGAAGAGACCAATACCGGGATGGAAGAAAAGGAAA
Organism: Weizmannia sp. FSL W8-0676; assembly: GCF_038593015.1. NCBI lineage: Bacteria > Bacillati > Bacillota > Bacilli > Caryophanales > Bacillaceae > Heyndrickxia > Weizmannia sp. FSL W8-0676. Next base: position 1,920,497 of record NZ_CP151954.1, on the reverse strand, counting down.
CGGTCATTACCGGCTATTTTCCGCGCATCCATGAGCAGGAAACGTACACCTTTTTTGGAAAAATGCAGGAACACCCGAAATTCGGCCCCCAATTCCAGGCAAACCGCTTTCAGAAGGACATTCCCAATACAAAGCAGGGTGTTGTTGAGTATCTTTCCAGTGATTTATTCAACGGCATCGGCAAAAAAACGGCGGAGCGGATCGTTGGCGTGCTCGGTGAAAATGCGATCAGCAAAATATTGGAAAATCCCGCCGCCCTTGACGAAGTACCAAAACTGGCGCCGGAAAAAGCACAGCTGATCCATGATACGTTGGTTGAACACCAGGGGCTTGAACGTGTCATGATCGGGCTTGCGCAATACGGTTTCGGGCCGCAGATTGCGATGCGCATTTACCAGGTTTACGAGGATGAGGCGCTCGAAATGATCGCACAAAATCCGTACCGGCTCGTCGATGATATCAAAGGCATCGGTTTCGGGCGGGCCGATGAACTCGGCCGGCAGCTTGGCATCAGCGGGACGCATCCGCACCGCATCCAGGCCGGCTGCTGTTACATGCTGGAAATGGAAAGCATGCAGCACGGCCATGTGTACGTCCTGAAAGAAGAACTTGCGCAGGATGTCAAAGCCCTTTTGGAAGAGTACCAGAATGTTGAAATCCCGGTCGGCCTGATTGAAAATGAGCTGGTAAAACTGCAGGAAGAGAGCAAAGTGATCATGGAAGAAGACAAAGTCTATCTTCCGTCCCTCTATTTTTCGGAAAAAGGAATCGTTTCCAATATTGAGCGGATAATGTCGCAAACCGAGTATGCGGAACAGTTCCCGGAGTCGGAATTCCTGCTTGCCCTGGGCAGCCTTGAAGAACGGCTCGGCGTCGAGTATGCCCCGTCGCAAAAGGAAGCCATCCAAAAAGCGCTGATGAGCCCGATGATGATTTTAACGGGCGGGCCCGGCACAGGGAAAACAACGGTCATTAAAGGGATTGTGGAACTGTACGGCGAATTGCACGGCGTTTCGCTTGACCCGCAAACCTATAAAAAAGATGAGGCATTTCCGATTGTCCTCGCGGCGCCGACAGGGAGGGCCGCGAAAAGAATGGCGGAGTCAACCGGTCTGCCGGCAATGACAATCCACCGCCTGCTCGGCATGACCGGCATGGAGGACCTAGACGATTCAGAGGAACGGCAAGTAGAAGGCAAGCTCGTCATTATTGATGAAATGTCGATGGTCGATACATGGCTTGCAAACCAGCTGTTAAAGGCGCTGCCGGATGAAATCCAGGTCATTATGGTCGGGGATGAAGACCAGCTGCCGTCCGTCGGTCCGGGCCAGGTGCTGAAAGATTTATTGAAATCGGGTGCCATCCCGGTTGTCAGGCTGACAGACATATACAGGCAGAAAGATGGTTCTTCGATTATTGAACTGGCCCACCATGTCAAAAATGGGCGTATTCCGGAAAATATTTTTCAAATGCAGGCGGACCGTTCGTTTATCCGCTGTTCTTCCGGGCAGGTGGCAGAAGCGGTGGAAAAAGTGGTGAAAAGCGCGAAACGGAAAGGCTATACGGCAAAAGACATCCAGGTGCTGGCGCCAATGTACAGGGGGCCGGCCGGCATTGACCGCCTGAACAGCCTTTTGCAAAATATTTTTAATCCGAATGAGAACGGCGCCCGCAAAGAGCTGAAGCAGGGGGACGCGGTTTACCGGATCGGCGATAAGGTGCTGCAGCTTGTCAACCAGCCGGAACACGGAGTGTATAACGGCGATATCGGCGAGATTGTCTCCCTTTTTACCGCAAAAGAAAATACGGAAAAACAAGATATGCTCATCGTTTCTTTTGACGGGATTGAAGTGACGTATACGAAGCCTGATTTCAACCAGATTACGCTTGCGTATTGCTGTTCGATCCATAAATCGCAAGGAAGCGAGTTCCCGGTAGTGATTTTGCCGGTTGTCCGCAGCTATTACCGGATGCTGCGCCGAAACTTGCTGTATACTGCGATCACAAGAAGCAAAAAAATTTTAATTCTGCTTGGCGAAGAACCGGCTTTCCGGATGGGTGTGGAAAGGGAAGATGACCAAAAACGGAAGACGACACTGTGTGAAAAACTGGCTGAAGCATTAAAAACGGAACAAATAGAGGCAGGGACGGAGACACTCCTGTCCCTGACAGAAGAAAATTGGGACCAGGTCGACCCGATGATTGGCATGGAGGGCATTACCCCGTACACTTTCGCGGAAGAAAAGCAAACGGCTCCCCAAGCGGATTAAGCAAATCAAAAAGCAGCGGGGCCGGCCGCTGCTTTTTGATTTGGCTCAGGAATCAAGCTTTCTGGCAGGCCGGGCCTGGCTGATTTGGACATTTTTATCCCCGGCGTATCCTTTATTAGGGCTTGCTGAATAAGCAAAAGTCCTAGACTTGGTAAGGATACTGACAGCTTTGGCCGAACTTTAAATGCAAGGGTTTTATAAAAAATGCAGGAAAAACTTTGCACTCTAAAGCTGATTCAACATACAGAGAGGACAGAATAAAGCATTTTCGCAGATGCATTCTCCTATGATATTGAGGTAGAGCTTGCTGACAAATCAGATACAAGCCATAATCGGATTCGTTCAGCAAGCCCTTATTATTTTTAACGGCTTTCCGAAAGAAGTCTCCCATCCTCAAGGAATGTGAAGGTGCGAATCGCACCAATGAGTAGGTGGGAGATGAATTTCGGTTGGCTTTAGCCAAAGTTATTTTTCCAATCCTTTTCTCAACAATTCTAAGATTGCGGCTGTTCTAGTTGGAATCCCATTTTCTTTTTGATATTGCTCCAATTTTTCTAATATCGTCTTAGGCATACGAATTTCTACACGTTCTTTCTCTTCTCTCATGATTATCACCTCATATTGATTGTACGGATTTTTTACAATATAATCAATATATACGAAATTTTTCCGCACAAAGTGAGGTGAATGGATATGGCCAAGCAAAACAAAGCTTTCAAGTTTCGTTTGTTACCAAACAAAGAACAATCCGCATTATTAGCTAAGACATTTGGTTGTGTTCGCTTTGTCTACAATAAGATGTTAGCTGAACGCAAAGAAACGTATGAAAAGTTCAAGGATGATAAAGAATTGCTTAAAAAGCAAAAGTTTCCGACCCCTGCAAAATATAAAAGTGAATTTCCATTCCTAAAAGAAGTGGATTCTTTAGCTTTGGCAAATGCACAAATGAACTTACAGACTGCTTATAAGAATTTCTTTGAAGGAAATGCGGATTTTCCAAAGTTCAAAAATCGTAAAGCAAAACAATCCTATACAACTAATATGGTCAACGGAAATATTAAGCTAGAAAATGGTCATATCAAACTGCCAAAAATCAAAAAGCCAATAAAAATGAAACAGCATAGAGAGATACCTGCTGATTATAAAATCAAATCTTGCACTATTTCTAAAACAAAGACAGGCAAGTACTACATTTCAATTTTGACAGAATATGAGAAAGATATTCGTCCAGTTAAAATACAGAAAGTTGTTGGTTTGGATTTTGCTATGGATGGTCTATATGTCGAGAGTGAACAGGGTAAGAAAGCCAATTACCCACGTTACTATCGGCAAGCCTTAGATAAATTAGCAAAAGCACAACGAATTCTTTCTCGAAGAAAGAAAGGTTCTGCACGTTGGAACAAGCAACGACTAGTAGTGGCTAAGTTACATGAGAAAGTGGCGAACCAACGCATGAATTTTCTTCATCATAAGTCAAAAGAATTAGCTTCTAACTTTGATGCTGTCGTGATTGAGGACTTGAACATGAAAGGGATGTCTCAAGCCCTTCACTTTGGGAAAAGCGTTCATGATAACGGCTGGGGAATGTTCACTACTTTCTTAGCGTATAAGCTAAAAGAACAAGGGAAACAACTTGTGAAAATTGATAAGTGGTTTCCCTCCACTAAGAAGTGTTCATGTTGCGGCAAGGAAAAAGAAATGCCATTATCTGAACGTGTATATAAATGTTCTTGCGGCTTTGTATTAGATCGCGATCACAATTCAGCAATCAATATCAAAAATGAGGGATTACGCTTATTAGCGTTATCATAAGTAACAAAACTCTTGGAACAAGAGGGTTAGCTCGGTCAGTTTTCGTTGGCTAGTAAAAGCAACGATAAGTCGAGAAGCCCCCACTTCAATCAAACCGTAAGGTTGATAAGTGGAGGGTAGTTCACACTTAAAGATAGATATAGCAGTTCATGTGGCATTTAAAACATCCAGGCAAGCCCTTATTGCTGTTTCTTTCCCGTTTCTGGGCGGATTTCCTCTGCTGTTTCCGTACCATACCGGAGGCTTGATGCTTTGCTCCGCCGCGGGACCCCTTTTTGTAGCACATAGTCGGCCAGATATTGGTGATAAAAATATTCGAATACGCTGATGACGACGGCAGCACCGAGCGAAACCGGAAGCCCCGGCAAATTGTTGTGGGCGAAAAACCGGGTCATCCCCCAGATGACAGAAAATGCAAGCCCGAAGTCTGAGATCAGCACAAACCAATCCGCTGTGCGCGGAAGAAGGCCGAGATCAGCCAAAAAATAAGAAATGACGCCAAGAAGCAGCGCTGTAAACAGCACACCGAAAAAAGACATGCCGTAAATGAGGCCGAGCACCAAATACAACAAAATAAAATGCCCGGCGATTTTAATCAAAAGCGGTTTAATGTTTTGCATACATGTCACTTCCTGTTGTTGGTTTTCTATATTTTTTCCGGAATGGGCGATCATACGCTGGGAACCGTTCCCTTGCATGCCGCCCGTCCGCCCCGGCAAACGATACATGCCGGTTTGACGTATGCTTTTTGGAAAAATTGGGCATATTGGTAAGCAAAAATGGCGCTTGAAAGCGAGGTGCTTACCATGCAATGCCCGAATTGCCGGAGCAAGGACATCGGAAAAATCGGCGTGAACCAGTATTACTGCTGGAACTGTTTTATTGAACTGTCGATTGCAAAAAATACGATCCATACCCATCAGGTGGAAGAAGACGGCACATTGAGCTCTTTGGATGATTTGTTTGAGGAAGAAGCGCGCAAACTGAGCTGATGGAGGGAATGGGGAAAATGAACAAAATGCTGATGGCTGCGGCCGGTTTTGGTGCGGGGATTGCCGCCGCCCAAATGGCGAAGAATGGCTTCGCGGACAGGCGGCAGATGCGGAATATGGCAAAGCGGGTGCGAAAGGCATTCCGTTAAATCTGCATACCCGGTAAAAACCCCGGCCCCGTTTCCCTCGCCAGACGCCAGCGGCCGAAATGGAACGCACGGATGCATCATGCCAAATGGCGGATACCCCTGTTCGCCGGCAGCTCGTTCATAAGGTGTATGCGCCCTCCGTATTTCAGTTGTCCCAAAGGTTGCTGCATTGGATCGGTGATAAAAATCCTCATAAACTTCCCTCTTTCGCAAACACTTGAAGGAGGGAGGTTTTTTTATGCAACGGTTTCGCGGTACATGGCTGTATAAATTATTTTGGCTGTTATTCATCCTGGTTATTTTATATGTGCTGCTTTTGCTCAAGCCTTTTTGGGCGCCCGTATTGCACGTCGCATTGGCGGTATGCCTGCCGCTTTTGATCGGCGGCTTTATCGCTTACATCCTCCATCCGCTTGTTGAATTTCTTTATAAAAACGGGCTGCCGAGAGGGCTTGCCATCCTGATCATCTATATTTTGTTTTTTGGCGGCACCGCTTACGGGATTTACAGAGGGCTGCCGCTTGTGATCGCCCAAATGAACGATCTGTCGGAACATCTGCCGCAGTTTGCCGACCAGTACAGGGATGGCGTTGTTTACTTGCAAACATCGATGAAGCACTGGCCGGACGGGCTTCAGGACCAGATTGACGAGCGCATTGAACGCTTTGAATTATGGCTCTCTGCAAATGTTTCAAATTCAATCAACATGCTGATGCAACTCGTCAATTACGCCATTGCGCTTGCCGTCATTCCGTTTATTTCATTTTACCTTCTGAAAGATTTTGAACATGTCAAAAAAGCGGCCCTGGCATTGACGCCGGAAAAATGGCGGCCGTCCGCAGCAGAATTTATTCGCGATGTCGACCGGTCGATCGGCGGCTATCTCCGCGGCCAGCTTTTGGACTGCCTGTTGATCGGCTTTCTTTCTTTTGTCGCATTTGCCATCCTTGGCATGAAATACCCGATTTTACTCGGCATCATCATCGGGGTCACCAATGTCATTCCGTATTTCGGCCCGGCTTTGGGCGCCATCCCCGTTTCGGTTATCGCGGCGACCATCTCATTAAAATTTGTCCTTTATGTCGTCATCATTGTGTTCGTCCTGCAATTTATTGAAAGCAATATCCTTTCCCCTTTTATTGTCGGAAAATCTTTGCATCTTCACCCGCTCTTTATTATTATCGCATTGATCGCGGGGGAGGAAATCGCGGGGATCGCAGGGCTAATTCTCGCTGTGCCGGCGCTTGCCGTGCTGAAAGTGGCCATCATCCATGCTCGCAAAACTTTGCGCTTTTCAGGCCGCACGAATCAAGTTGACAAACCGGAGTAAACTTTTTTATAATTTACCCATGAACATACGTGTCCTGTTGGCAAAACGGGCTTTTCGGACAGGGATTTGTCCGGATGGCTTAGAAATTGCGTGGCACAGGCCGTTCCTATTGACAGAACTGCATATCAAAAAACGAAGAAAGATCGAGTATGTTATCGCCCATTTTAAACCGTGATGCACGGCCCAGAGAGGAATTTCCGCGGCTGAAAGAAATTCCAAAATGAAGGATAACAGAACGCTAATCCGGAGTGCAGCCAAACCCTGCCGTTTTGCCCCGTTACCGGCACCCAAAGAGAAAGGCGTTTTTTGCCTTTAATCAGGGTGGTACCGCGAGCAAGCCTCTCGTCCCTGTCCGGGATGGGGGCTTTTTTGCGTCCAGGGGTTCCGGTTTTCATAAATCACAGAGGAGGTTTTCTCATGAAAAAAAGATCAAGTGCGGAAATCCGCAGCATGTTTTTGGACTTTTTTAAGGAAAAAGGGCATAAAGTCGAGCCGAGCGCTTCGCTGATCCCGGTCAATGACCCGTCGCTGCTTTGGATTAACAGCGGTGTGGCCACTTTGAAAAAATATTTCGACGGAACGATCATTCCGGAAAACCCGCGCATTGTCAACGCGCAAAAAGCAATCCGGACAAACGATATTGAGAATGTCGGAAAAACGGCGCGCCACCATACATTTTTTGAAATGCTCGGCAACTTTTCAATCGGGGATTATTTCCGTGAAGAAGCGATTGCCTGGGCATGGGAGCTCCTGACTTCCGACAAATGGTTTGGCATGCCAAAAGAAAAATTGTATGTCACCGTTTATCCCGATGACCTGGATTCGATTGCATGCTGGAAAAAAGCCGGGGTGTCCCCGGATCATATTATCCCGCTTGAGGGCAATTTCTGGGAAATCGGCGAAGGGCCATCCGGGCCGGATACGGAAATTTTCTTCGACCGCGGCGAAAAATACGACCCGGAACGGTTAGGCATCCGGCTCCTTCAGGAAGATATTGAAAACGACCGCTATATTGAAATCTGGAATATCGTGCTGTCCCAGTTTAATGCGATACCAGGGGTTCCGCGCAGCGAGTATCCGGAGCTGCCGAAGAAAAACATTGATACCGGGATGGGCCTCGAACGGATGGCATGCGTGCTGCAAGGGGTCGATACCAACTATGACAGCGACCTGTTCATGCCGATTATTGAAGAGGTTGAAAAAATTTCCGGCAAAAAATACCGTGCCGGAAATAAAGAGGCGGATACGGCATTTAAAGTGATTGCCGACCATATCCGCACCGTTGCCTTTGCGGTTGCGGACGGGGCGCTGCCGTCAAACGAAGGCCGCGGCTATGTTTTACGCAGGCTTTTGCGCCGGGCGGTCCGATACGCCATTCAGCTCGATATTCACGGCGCTTTTATGTACAAGCTTGTGCCGACGGTCGGCCGGATTATGAATTCCTATTATCCGGAAGTGGAAAAAAATGCCGATTTTGTGCAAAAAGTGGTCCGTTCCGAAGAAGAACGTTTCCAGGAAACGCTGAACGAAGGGCTTTCCATTTTAGAAGAACGAATCAGGGCGGCAAAGAAAAACGGCCTGGAACAGCTGCCGGGCGAAGATATTTTCATGCTTTACGATACGTACGGCTTCCCTGTTGAACTGACAGAAGAGTATGCGCACGACCAGGGGCTCCGTGCCGACCATGAAGGCTTTGAAAAAGAAATGGAGCGGCAGCGGGAACGCGCGCGCAACGCCCGCCAGCAGGCAGAATCGATGTCCGTCCAGGGCGGCGTGCTCGGCAATATTACAGTGGAAAGCGAATTTATCGGTTATGACCGTCTTGAGGGGACGGCCCATGTCGTTGTGCTTTTAAAAGACGGCGACATCACAGAGTCGGCTGTAAGCGGAGATGAAATCCAGTTCATTTTGGATAAAACTCCTTTTTACGCGGAAAGCGGCGGCCAGATTGCCGATAACGGCACTTTGACAGCAGAAGGGCTGAAAGTAGAGGTCACAAATGTGCAGAAAGCACCGAACGGCCAAAATCTGCATCAGGGCGTTGTCGTATCGGGCACCATCAAAACCGGCCAGGAAGTATTTGCACAGGTGGACGGGGCAAAACGCCGCGACACGGAAAAGAACCACTCCGCCACCCATCTGTTACACCAGGCATTGAAAGATGTGCTCGGAATTCATGTTAACCAGGCCGGATCGCTTGTCGAACCGGGGCGCCTCCGTTTTGACTTCTCGCATTTCGGGCAGGTGACAGAAGAAGAACTCGAAAAAATTGAAACGATTGTCAATGAAAAAATTTGGGCAAGCCTGCCGGTTACAACCGATTTGAAAAAACTGGACGAAGCGAAAGCAATGGGAGCGATGGCGCTGTTTGGCGAGAAATACGGGGAGATCGTCCGCGTCGTTCAAATGGGCGGATACAGCCTGGAACTGTGCGGCGGCTGCCATGTTTCAAACACGGCCCAGATCGGCCTGTTCAAAATTGTCTCCGAATCCGGGATCGGTGCCGGCACCCGGCGGATTGAAGCGGTGACGGGAAAATATGCTTACGGATTGATGCAGGAACAGCTCCACCTTTTAAAAGAGGCAAGCGCCAAATTAAAAGCAAAACCAACAGAATTGCCGGGCCGTATCGACGCCCTCCAGCAGGAATTGAAAGAAGCACAGCGTGAAAATGAATCCCTGGCTGCAAAACTCGCCAATATCGAAGCCGGATCGCTTGTGGACCGCGTAAAAGTGGTAGACGGCATAAATGTGCTCGCGGCGAAAGTCGAAGCCGGCGACATGAACCAGCTGCGCAATATGGCGGACAATTTAAAACAAAAACTCGGAAGCGGGATTATTGTCCTCGCTGCGGCAACAGGCGGGAAAGCCAGCTTCATTGCCGGCGTCACCAAAGACCTTGTCGAAAAAGGGTACCATGCTGGGAAGCTTGTAAAAGAAGTGGCATCGCGCTGCGGCGGCGGGGGCGGCGGCCGTCCGGACATGGCGCAGGCCGGCGGCAAACAGCCTGAACAAATTGATGCCGCATTACAAATTGTAGAAGAATGGGTAAAATCCGTTTGATTCGCGCAAAAAGTAGTGTACAATGAAACAAAGCTGGTTGTTTACACGGATCATTTTCAGGCAGAAAACGGAAAATGCACCTTTAAAATTTGTGTAAACCGGAACATCTAAAAAACGCCAAGCTTTAGTAGAGAGGTGCTGCGATAATGAGCTCATTCGATGAAACGATGAGATTTAATTTTCCGGAAGAACCGACGGAACACGAGGTCAAGGAAGCTTTGCTTCATGTATACAGCGCGCTGCAGGAAAAAGGCTATAATCCGATTAACCAGATTGTCGGATACCTCCTCTCGGGCGACCCGGCTTATATCCCGCGCCATCAGGATGCCCGGAATATGATTCGCAAACTGGAGCGGGATGAAATTATCGAAGAACTGGTCAAATCGTATTTGAAACAACATCGCGGGGGATTAAATTGAAAATTATGGGCCTTGATGTCGGTTCGAAAACCGTCGGTGTGGCGGTCAGCGATGCCCTGGGCTGGACTGCCCAAGGCATCGAAACGATTGCCATCAATGAAGCAAAGGGCAATTTCGGTTTCGACAGGGTCGCTGAGCTCGCACAAATCCACGGCGTCGAAAAAATTGTCGTCGGTTTCCCGAAAAATATGAACAACACGATCGGCCCGCGGGCAGAGGCCTCAAAGGTTTATGCTGAAGAATTAAAAAAACGGCTCAATCTGCCCGTTATTTTATGGGACGAACGTTTAAGCACGGCGCAGGCAGAAAGAATATTACTGGAAGCCGATGTCAGCCGTAAAAAAAGAAAAAAAGTAATCGATAAAATGGCGGCAAGTGTAATTTTGCAAGGATTCCTTGACAGCCAAACTTAATGGGGTGAAGAAATGACACATAACCATGAACATGACCACGAAGACCACCAGCATATTACCGTAGTGGACGAAGACGGAAACGAACAATTGTATGAAGTGCTTTTTACGTTTGAATCCGAAGATTTCGGAAAATCGTACGTTCTGTACTATCCGATTGGCGCGGAAGAAGACGAAGATGAAAGCATTGAAATCCATGCTTCCGCCTATGTGGAAAATGAAGACGGCACAGAAGGGGACCTCCAGCCGATTGAAACCGATGAAGAGTGGGAAATGATCGAGGAAATGCTGAATACGTTTCTCGATGAAGAAGAAGCATAAACGGATCTTTAACATGCACACGGGACAAACCGTGTGCATTTTCCGTCTGCCGGAATGGATATTCCCTTTTGAAAAGAAAATGAAATAAAACTTGGCGAAATTTGTAGTATAATGGACAGGAAAAAAGCCGAAAATGGCTTTCTGTACTTGTTTTAAGATTTTTCTTATTGAGAGGAAGATTCTGTTTTGGCCGGAAAGGAAAATCCGTTTCAAATGTTGCTTCAAAAAATGAAGCAGAAACCGAAATTATGGATAGCCGCATGCATTATCATGCTGGCTGTTGTTGTTTTCGGAGGGGCAGCCTTTTTTTACGTGTCGGCGCTGAAACCGGCGGAGCCCGGCAACCATAAGACAAAACTCGTCACGATTCCGCCCGGCTCCGGGGTAACGGAGATCGGGCATATTTTGCAAAAAAACGGGATCATCCAAAATGCCTGGGCTTTTGCGATTTATGCGAAATCCCACCGCCAGTCCGGTTTAAAGGCAGGCACTTATCAAATGTCACCGTCCATGGATACAAGCACGATCGTCCGCAGCATGCAAAAAGGCGGTATTGCCATGATCCGCTTTACCGTGCCGGAAGGAGCCGGCCTTGAGGAGATTGCGGAGATCATCCAGAAACATAGCTCCTTCCGGAAAGAAGAGGTGCTCAAGCGGGCAGATGACCCCGCTTTTGTACAGCATTTGATGAAAAAATACCCGCGCCTTGTGACAAAAGAAGTTTTCAATCAGCAGATCCGGCATCCGCTCGAGGGCTACTTTTTTCCGGCGACCTATTCGTTTTATGACCGGCATGTACCGCTCGATGCCGTACTGGAAACGATGGTGGCTAAAACAAATGCGGTTTTTTCCGCTTACGCCGGACAAAGCACACAAGCCCGTTTAACGCCGCACAAACTGCTGACGATGGCTTCGCTTATCGAGGAAGAAGCAACTGAAAAAGCGGACAGGGCGAAAATTTCAAGCGTCTTTTACAACAGGTTAAAGAAAAACATGCCGCTGCAGACGGACCCGACCGTGCTGTATGCTTTAAACCGGCATAAAGAAAAAGTGACGTATAAAGATTTGCGGGTGAATTCCCCTTATAACACATACAAACATAAAGGCCTTCCGCCAGGCCCGATTGCAAGTCCCGGAGAACAATCGATCAAGGCTGCGCTCAAGCCTGAAAAAACCGATTACCTCTATTTTCTTGCAAATGTGGATACAGGGAAAGTCTATTTTGCCAATACATTGAAGGAACATAATGCTTTAAAGGAAAAGTACATTGCGAAGGCGAAACGGTAAACATTCGCTTTCCCGTTTGAAATGTGCTACGATAATAAGCGGAATTTTTTTGAGAAGCAGGGAGAAGTTATGGAAATGTGTTTATGCCGGAGGGCCTGCCGATGAACGGCCCGGTCGAAGCGTATATAGAGCAGTTGATGCGAAAGAATGATCCGCTATTTGAAGAAATGGCGTCTTTTGCTAACTCGGAGCATATTCCGATTATGGATTCGATCGGAATGGAAACACTCTGCCAGATGTTAAGAATCCAGAAGCCGGAAAGCGTGCTTGAAATCGGGACGGCAATCGGGTATTCGGCGCTGAAAATGGCAGATGCGCTTCCGGATGTAAAAATTGTCACCATTGAACGCGAAGAAGAAAGAGTTGCCCAGGCAAATGCGTATTTTGCCCGCACTCCCTTATCCCGGCGGATCCGCCTGCTGAAAGGGGATGCGCTTTGCGGGGACGTCATCCAAAAGACCCGGGAACTCGGCCCGTACGATGCGATATTTATTGATGCGGCAAAGGGGCAGTACCGGAAATTTTTTGATTCATTTACGCCTTTTCTGCGGGAAAAGGGATGTGTATACACGGATAATGTGCTATTTAAAGGCCTTGTGGTACAAGACTTCATCGAAAAGAAGCAAGTCAGCAATCTGGTGCGGAAAATCAGAAGCTACAACGAGTGGTTAATGCAGCATGAGCAATTTATCACCGCGATTTTCCCCGTTGGAGATGGGCTGGCAGTCAGTATGAAGAGGTGAAGGAAATGGAACGAAAGCCGGCTGTGATCGGCGTGGCCGGGGGCTCCGGGTCCGGGAAGACAAGCGTTACCCGGGCGATTTACGAAAGCTTGAAGGGACACTCCATTCTGGTGCTTGAACAGGACTTTTACTACAAGGATCAAAGCCATCTTCCATTTGAAGAAAGGCTGAAAACAAATTATGACCACCCGTTTGCGTTTGACAATGACCTGTTCATTGAGCATCTGCATAAACTGCTTTCTTATGAGGCAATTGAAAAACCGGTTTACGATTTTTCCAAACATACGCGGTCGGCCCGCACCATCCATGTGGAACCGAAAGATGTCATTATTTTGGAAGGCATTTTAGTATTGGAAGATGAGAGATTGCGCAACTTAATGGATATTAAGCTGTATGTCGATACCGATGCCGATTTGCGGATCATCCGGCGGCTTGAACGGGACATCGAAGAGCGCGGCAGGACGCTCCAGTCGGTCATCGAGCAGTATATTACGGTGGTCAGGCCGATGCACAACCAGTTCATCGAGCCGACTAAAAGATATGCGGACGTCATTATCCCGGAAGGCGGGCAGAACCGGGTGGCGATTGATTTAGTCGTGACAAAATTGCAATCCATTCTTGAACAAAAGTCTTTTTTGTAATACGATTATTTAGAATACATGGTGAGCGCGCCGGAATCTTTTCGGCGCGCTAAACAACATGGCGGAAAAAACACAGCCGCTTGCAGAAAGCGTCATCTTGTATGTTGAAACGCATACACATTTGATAACTAAGAGATATAGGAGTGAAGGGATTTGGCTCAGGAAAAAGTATACCCGATGACCCAGGACGGGAAAGAAAAATTGGAACAGGAACTGGAATATTTAAAAACGGTCAAACGGAAAGAAGTCGTCGAACGGATTAAAATTGCCAGAAGTTTCGGGGACCTTTCCGAAAATTCCGAGTACGACTCCGCGAAAGAAGAACAGGCTTTTGTGGAAGGCCGCATTACGACGATTGAAAACATGATCCGCAACGCGAAAATCATTGAAGATGACGGGACAGATACGGTATCGCTCGGAAAATCCGTTACGTTTGTGGAATTGCCGGACGGGGAAGAAGAAACGTACACGATTGTCGGAAGCGCCGAGGCCGATCCGTTTGAAGGAAAAATTTCAAACGACTCCCCGATTGCAAAAAGCCTGCTCGGGAAAAGCGTCGGAGAGGAAGTCACGGTTCAGACGCCGGGCGGGGATATGAGAGTCAAAATCATCTCGATTCAATAATCCGGAGCGAGTGCGCAGGTGTTCCAAGGTGCATGTTGTAAAGGATACGACCTGCTGCAAACGCTTATCACATCCGGATTGCGGCGGGCCATGCCCGCCGCTAACGCATTTGTGCGCCTTTTCGAGCCGGCAAAACCGTGGTATGATAAGGCCAGGAAATGGAGGGATGACCTTGCCTGAATTTTACAGCCGTGAAGAACGGAAACAGGCCATGCAGCAGTCAAAACGGCGGAAAACAAACATCATTTTAAATACACTGATTGTGATTGTCATCGCGCTTATTTGTATCGTGGCTTACTCCATTTTTTTCGCCGGGAACGATAACGCAAAACCGGCACCGAAGGAAAAGAAAGCGGCCGTAACAAAGACTGCTTCGTCCGGCCATGAAACGACATCATCTCATACATCCAAAAAAACGGCGGGCAAAGACAACAAAAAATCTACCCGTAAAGTGGAAAAGAGCAATGAACCGAATGTGAAAGAAGTCATTACCGATTCCAGCTGGAAACCGGTCGGAACCGGACAAACAGGCGGGCATGTCTATTCCGCCTCATCCACTTCGCTTGACTGGAAGGAAAAGCTGAAGGCATTGTCTTATGCAACAGGCATACCGGAAGACAATATGACGGTCTGGTTTTTGGAGCACGGGGCAACGACCGATGAGGCGATCGGAACGGTTTCTGCGAAAAATTCCGATACGACCTACCGTGTTTATTTGACATGGGTGGACGGAAAAGGCTGGAAACCGACAAAGATGTATGAATTGATCGAGAACGATAAAAAATAAGCGGCCGTCTGTGCCGCTTATTTTTGTGCCGCGAAATGGACCACGGCGGAATAATGGGGCCTGCCGTCCGCGTCAAACTGCATTTGGTGTGAAACGGACGCCACCCGGAGCAGCAAGGTTTTATTGGCTTCGATTTGATCATTGATTTTTTTCTCGAGCGCCTCAAGCCGGTCCGCTTCGAAAAATTCAATCTTATCCTCTATCCTGTCGAGTTCAAATGCCATTTTCGCTCACCTCCATGTACATCGTATCAGACGTTGTTTTTTTGGCAAGCTGTATCCACTTCTGCTTTTTTGCTATATAATGGGGATTGGAACTTTTGGACGAAAGAGGGAGTCATATGAAAATCGGAATCATCGGCGCAATGGAAGAAGAGGTGTCGATTTTGCGCGGGCAGATCGAGCATCCGCATGTTGAAACGATTGCCGGCTATGAATATACGGCGGGAAAAATGAAAGGGAAAGATGTCATTTTGCTCCGTTCCGGGATCGGGAAAGTGAATGCTGCGCTTTCTACCGGCCTTTTGCTGCAAACATACGCGCCGGATTGCTTAATCAATACCGGTTCAGCAGGCGGCGCAAACCCCGCCCTTCACGTCGGCGATGTCGTCATTTCAACGGAAGTGCGCCACCATGATGTCGACGCGACAGTATTCGGCTATGAATACGGGCAAGTGCCGCAAATGCCGCCCGCTTTTTTGGCGGATGAGAAACTTGTCCGGATTGCGGAAAGCTGCGCAGGGAAATTGCCTGGCATTCAGGTTGTGAAAGGATTGATTGCTACCGGGGACTCGTTTATGGATGATCCTGCGAAAACGGCGGCTGTAAAGGAGCACTTCCCGGAAGTGCAGGCGGTGGAAATGGAAGCCGTTGCCGTCGCACAAGTGGCATGGCAATTTGGCATCCCGTTTGTGATCATCCGCTCCCTTTCCGATATTGCAGGGCAGGAGTCCGGGATCTCTTTTGATGAATATCTTGAAACGGCGGCCGTGAACTCTGCCCATCTTGTCACGGGTATTGTTGAAAATCTGTAGACCCATTTTTTTCCTTTCTTTCCTGTAATTACTTGTCTTTTTTATGTTTCATCTGTGATAGAGTAGGTTTAGCAGATTGATAGAAAGGGTGAGGCGGTTGAAGAAAGCGAAATCGATGTACGTGAAAATGGTGGATTTTAAAATGTACGGCATCGTGCTGCTTGCTGTGACGGGCTTTTTATATTTGGGTGCGGTGATGCCGATCGAAGGGAAATCCGAACTGGGGACAAAAATTTTACTCGTTGCGTCAAGCGGGTTTGTTGCCGTATCTGTTTTGTTTTTCTCGATTTCACGCGCTTACCATAAACGGCTTTTAAAAAGCGAAGAAGGCGCACAACTTTTACAGCGGAATAATCGCAAATCATAATGGAAAAGGCAGGGGCCTTTGTAACCCGGGCGGTGCAGTAACGAAGCACACGGTTGTCCGGCATACAAGGTTTTCGGCCTTTTTTTATTTTTTTGCCAATTTGCGGTTTACAAACCCGCCGGAATTGGATATACTTTCCTATGTAAGCAAATTCAAAGGAGGTTGGAGAACATGGCATACACAATCCTATTTTCAGCAGTTGCAACTGAACATGTTCTGCATCCGCTCCGTATCGGTTTGAATTTGCGCTGATTTTTTAATTTGACGCACAAGCCGCAGGATGCATTTGCCTGATCCGTGCGGTTTTTTCCGGAAAGCCGCGGGATCATGCCGGTCCTGCGGCTTTTTTGTGCCCTGAAGGAGGTGGAAAAAATGACATTAAATTTAATCTTTATTACGGTCACGATTAAACGGCTGAAAAAGACAGCAGAACAAAGGCAGCGTGATGAAGAAGTTTTCAGGCTGTACGATGAAATGAATGCGAAGCGTGAAGCATTCCAAGTAAGGCATTTTTAAGCAAAAAAACATCTTGAGAAAGGAGCGGTTGACGATGGCCCGTTATCAGAGACGTTTGGACTTTATCTTTATGGAGACAGATTCCACCTAGCAAAACCGGATCAGGGGATGGCGCTATGTTTTTGCATATTTTGATTTTTACCGCTGTTTTCCACAGGCGGAAAAGGAAAAGCTGATGGCTGCGGCCACCGGCTTTTTTGACATTGATTCATTGAAAAGCATTCTCAATAGTGAAATGGGAGAGCGGCAGTCTTTGGGCGCAAAAAATTTCAATTATCTGCCCTGATTTTCAATTACAAGCGTGCAAAAAAGAGGCGGAAACAGCATAAAAAACATAAATATCATGGTTTTATGACTATATCATTTAAAATCCGGAAACGATAAAATAGAAATCCGGGTGTAATTGCTTGACAAGAAATTAATTCCATATAATAATTGGTATTGAATTAAAATGATTATTGTTTGCTGGCCGGGCCGGCAAACCGTGATCATTCACACAAATGATTTTAAGGAGGAATTGCACGATGTCCCTTATTGGCAAAAAAATTGAACCATTCAAAGCACAAGCATACCGCAACGGCGAATTTGTCGAAGTAACGGATGAAAATTTCAAAGGAAAATGGAGCATTGTCTGCTTCTATCCTGCTGATTTTACATTTGTCTGCCCTACTGAACTGGAAGATCTCCAGGAACATTATGCCGCTTTAAAAGAACTCGGCGTGGAAGTCTACTCGGTTTCAACAGACTCCCATTTTGTGCACAAAGCATGGCATGACCATTCTGAAGCGATCAGCAAAATCGAATACACCATGATCGGCGACCCGACACAAAAACTCACCCGCATGTTCGATGTATTGCGCGAAGAAGAAGGCGTTGCCGACAGGGGCACTTTCCTGATCGATCCGGACGGCGTCATCCAAGGGGTTGAAATCAACGCTGACGGCATCGGCCGCGACGCAAGCATTTGGATCGACAAAGTGAAAGCCGCACAATATGTACGCCAGCATCCAGGCGAAGTATGCCCGGCAAAATGGAAAGAAACGGGTGAAACACTGAAACCAAGCCTTGATCTTGTAGGCAAAATCTGAGGAGATGAACCGATATGATACTGGATGAAGAGATTAAAGCGCAACTGGCCCAGTATCTGCAAATGATGGAGGGCGACGTTCTGCTGAAAGTGAGCGCGGGTTCCGATGAAACATCGCGGAATATGCTCGAACTGGTCGACCAATTGGCCGCCATGTCGCCCCGGATAAAAGTGGAAAACACAAAACTCGAAAGAACCCCGAGTTTCAGTGTAAACCGTCCGGGAGAAGACACCGGGATTATATTCGCGGGCGTGCCGCTCGGGCATGAGTTTACCTCGCTCGTTTTGGCCCTGCTGCAGGTCAGCGGCCGCCCTCCTAAAGTGGATCAGAAGGTCATTGACCAGATTCAAAGCATAAAAGGCGAATACCATTTTGAAACCTATGTCAGCTTGACTTGCCAGAACTGTCCTGTTGTGGTACAAGCCTTGAACATCATGAGTGTGCTCAGTCCGAATATTACGCACACGATGATTGACGGGGCTGCATTTAAAGAGGAAGCGGAAGGAAAAGGCATTATGGCCGTCCCTTCCATTTATCTGAACGGCGAATTCTTTGAAAGCGGCCGGATGGAAGTGGAAGAAATTCTTGCCAAGCTTGGCAGCACAGCGGATCCGTCCGAGTTTGAAAAGAAAGACCCGTTTGATGTGCTCGTCATCGGCGGTGGACCGTCCGGCGCAAGTGCAGCCATTTATGCGGCACGCAAAGGCATCCGGACAGGGATTGTCACTGAACGCATTGGCGGGCAGGTGCTCGATACAGTCGGCATTGAAAACCTAATCGGCACGAAGTATACGGAAGGCCCGCAACTTGCTGCAAACCTTGAAGAGCATGTCAAACAGTATAATGTTGATATTATGAATCTGCAGCGTGCAAAACGGGTTGAAAAGAAAGATCTCGTTGAGGTGGAATTGGAAAACGGGGCTGTATTAAAGAGTAAAACCGTGATCATCTCCACCGGTGCACGCTGGCGCAACATCAACGTGCCGGGCGAAGCAGAATTCAAAAACAAAGGTGTGGCATACTGCCCGCACTGTGACGGGCCGTTGTTTGCCGGTAAACATGTTGCCGTAATCGGCGGGGGAAACTCCGGCATTGAAGCGGCCATTGACCTTGCTGGTGTGGTCAAACATGTAACCGTCATTGAATTTATGCCTGAATTAAAGGCGGACCGTGTGCTGCTCGAGCGCCTTTACAGCCTTCCGAATGTGACGGTTGTAAAAAATGCGCAAACGAAAGAAATTACCGGCACGGATAAAGTGAACGGAATCACATATATTGACCGTGCAACCGGGGAAGAACACCATATTGAACTCGAGGGCGTGTTTGTCCAAATCGGCCTTGTCCCGAATACCGAATGGCTTGGCGATACAGTGGAACGGACACCGCGGGGTGAAATTGTGGTGGATAAGCGCGGCGCGACCAGTGTTCCGGGCGTGTTTGCCGCAGGAGACTGCACAGACAGCGCTTATAAGCAAATCATTATTTCGATGGGGTCCGGCGCGACAGCTGCGCTCGCCGCTTTTGATTACATCATCCGGGAAACGAAAACGGATGAAGCTGTACACAATTAAGGAATCTTTTCAACCGCATTACAGCGCGCTGTAATGCGGTTTTTTGATTTTTTTAAATGCCGTGCAATATTTACCAGACCGTCTTTTCTTCGGGACAGACACAATTCCGCCTCCTTGTTCATATGTTTGAACTATATAGGCTCAAGCCTAATGGAGGTGGAAGGATGTCGGGGATCTTAACTGCGGTAAGCTATATGATGAAAGAGCTTGTTTTTTTGGTTTCCTATGTGAAAAACAATGCTTTTCCACAACCTCTTTCGGCAAGCGAAGAACGGAAATATTTGAAGCGGATGGCGGAAGGCGACGCGGATGCCCGGAATATTTTAATCGAACATAACCTGCGGCTTGTAGCGCACATTGTCAAAAAATTTGAAAATACCGGTGAAGATACAGAAGATCTCATCTCGATCGGGACGATTGGCCTGATCAAGGCAATCGAAAGCTACTCGGAAGGGAAAGGGACAAAACTTGCCACATATGCGGCCAGGTGTATAGAAAATGAAATACTTATGCATTTAAGAGCTTTAAAGAAAACAAAAAAAGATGTTTCGCTGCATGACCCGATCGGCCAGGATAAGGAAGGAAATGAAATTTCGTTAATTGATGTTCTCCAGTCTGAAGCGGAAGACGTATTTGACACGATCCAGCTGAATATGGAGCTGGAAAAAGTGAAACAATTCTTTGACATATTGGATGAACGCGAAAAACAGGTGATCATCGGCAGATTCGGCCTGAATTTAAAAAAGGAAAAAACGCAGCGCGAAATTGCGAAGGAGCTCGGCATTTCAAGAAGCTACGTTTCCCGTATTGAAAAGCGGGCCCTCATGAAAATGTTCCACGAATTTTACCGGCTTGAGAAAGAAAAAAGAAAGGAACAAAACGGCGAATAATGAAAAAGGCACATTGCAAAATTTGCAGTGCGCCTTTTTCATATTTTTTTTAACTTAAACGGCGCCACCATCAGGACCGATAACAGCACCATCCAGACGAACAACCAGAAGTGGGTGACATAAGGAACGGCAAAAAAACCGGCTGTTACACATAAGCCTGCTACGGGGATCGGAAGCCCGTAAAAAAAGCCTTTTTGCTTGCTGATATTAAACCGGGCGAGCCGGATCATCCCGCAAAGCATATAAAACATGGCGGCCAGCATACCCGGAATGCCGTACAGACAAAACAGCGCTGTATGGATCAGCATGGCAGGCGCGGCGCCAAACGAGAGCAAATCGCAAAGGGAATCAAGCTGCTTGCCGAGTGCGGATTCCGTTTTTAGCTTCCTGGCCAGTTTCCCGTCATAACGGTCGAACAATACAGCGGCAAAGATCAGGGCTGCGGAAACCGCCGGCTCGTGATTGTCGCAATAAAAAAGCGCTGCAGCCCCGCAGCATCCGTTTGCCACTGTCAATCCATTGGCGGCTTGCGATTTGATAAAATTCAAGATAGCATTATACCAATGATCAAAATCCACCCCCGTAAACCTCCCAACTGCCTTTATTTTTATACATATTCACAAAAATAGGATTTATCACACAAAAAAAGCCACATATCAAGCAAAAGTGGCTAGGAGGTTGCTTTGATTTTATGCGTCAGCGACCGGCGTTCAATCTCTTTTTCAATGAGCTTAACAAACTCGGAACTTAATTTCAGTTCTTTTGCTTTAAAATAGGACTCGATCAATAGTTCATCAGATAACTTATACATTTGTACCACCTCCGAAAATCATGTTCTTTTTTTAAAGCAGCCCGCGTATCATAAAGATAGAGTATTTGTACCCTTACTTTATCAAATTTAGTCTTGCGGAACAAGCGTTCTTTTATCCACAGTAGAATGTTTATATCTTGTGGGTAAATTGTTTATAAACGCGCGAAGGACTGGTGTTACTTTGTGCAAAATGTGTATAAGAATATCCACAACGAAGGAGAAATGTAGAAATCTGTCGAAAAGTTTTTGCTTTTGAAGGAGCAAAAGAAAAAAGCTGCACGGTGGCAGCCTTTTTTCTTTTGCCGGTACACGAGGAAAATCTGTGTTGTGCCCGGAAGAGATCCTGCATGGGGCCCGGCTATAATCTTGCATTGCCGCAAGTTTTGTTTATCTGCTTTTACACTTTGTTGTCCGGCGCTAGCCCGCAAACATAAGTCCCTTTCTCAATCTGGATGGTAGCGTGCTCGATCCCGAATTTGTCATGCAGTTCTTTTTCCAGCTTTTCCAGCAGCTGGTCGTTGTCTTCAATTTGGGAACGGACAATATGGACCGTCAGTATCGTTTCTGTCGTGCTCATTCCCCATATATGCAAATCATGGACGTTGAGCACGGTCGGAATTTGTTCTAAATAGGTTTTAATCGCACCGGCATCAACGCCTGCAGGCACCGCATCAAGCGAAAGGTCGGCCGCTTCCCGCAACAGGCCCCATGTCCCTGCAAAAATCACAACCGCAATGATGATGCTTGTAACCGGATCGACCCACTCCCAGCCTGTGAACAGGATAATCGCACCTGCGATGACAACGCCGAGTGAGACAAGCGAATCGGCAGCCATATGCAAAAAAGCGCCGCGGATATTGAGGTCAGTTTTTCGCCCGGACATAAACAGTAAAGCGGTGATGGTATTAATAACGATCCCGATCACGGCAACGATCATGACCGTTTTGCCTGCGACAGGTTCCGGATGGGCAAAACGCTGGATTGCTCCGAGAAAGATCGCGCCGATTGCAATCAGCAGAATAATCGCATTTAAAAGCGCAGCCATCACGGATGATTTTTTATAGCCGTATGTGCGCTTTTTTGTTGGCAATTTTTTGCCGAGCCAGACAGCGGCCCAGGCAATAATGAGCCCGAGCACATCGCTCAGATTGTGGCCTGCATCCGCCAACAGCGAAAGGGAATCGGAAAAGAAGCCGTAAATGGCTTCAACGGCAACAAAAAGAATATTCAGCCCGATGCCGGCGGCGAAATCTTTTCCGTATTGTGCCGGCTCATGATGATGGTGTTGGTGTCCATGGCCGTGTGACATTTTATTGGCTCCTTTTACACATGCTGTCCAAAAGCCGGAAAACTGGCTTTTGGACGGACGTCAGTTGTTAAGTTCATTATATGCGTATCTCAAAAGTTTGCAAAGAAACTTTTACAAGAAAGTAAATTTTATGTTCATTTTCGCCCAATTCCGGCTTGACATGCTATAATAATACCTATAAAGACAGAAAGGAAGAGAAGGAATGCCAGAATATGAACATGTTGAGGAACATTTCCAGGCATCCGACACCGTCCGTGATATCGTAATTGGCATGTCGGACGGGCTGACCGTGCCGTTTGCACTGGCGGCAGGGTTATCCGGTGCAGTGGATTCGCCGGTGCTCGTTCTCGCGGGCGGCGCGGCGGAAATTGCAGCCGGTTCCATTGCCATGGGGCTTGGCGGATATCTCGCAGCAAAATCGGATGCCGAACATTATTATAGCGAATTAAAAAGGGAATACCGGGAAGTAGAAGAAGTGCCGGAACGGGAAAAAGACGAAGTCCGGGATGTATTTAAGGCATATGATCTGAAACCGGAACAAATCGAGGCAATCGTCGATAAAATGGCAGAAAACCCTGATAAATGGGTGGATTTTATGATGAAATTCGAGCTGGGGCTTGAGAAGCCGGAAAAGGGGCGCAGCTTAAAAAGCGCGTTAACGATTGCCCTGTCATATATTGTGGGCGGGCTGATCCCGCTTTCCCCGTACTTTTTTGTCACCAGGGCATCACAGGCCCTGCTTGTTTCCGTCCTGGTGACGCTCGTTGTGCTGTTTATTTTCGGGGCGGTGAAAGGGCGGTTTACCGGTTCCAATGTGTGGAAGAGCGGGCTTGAGACCGTTGTGATTGGCGGTTTGGCCGCTGCCGCTGCATTTGGGCTGGCAAGGCTTTTGACAAAATAAACGAACCCTTAGGCACGGCACGGGAACTCTTTTCACGAAAAAAGCAGCGCAGGGGGCAAATCCCATGCCGCAATGGACTGGAGGGAGCTGTATGCTATATATTTGGGTCGGGGTTGCCGGTATTTTCGGCGCTTTGGCACGCTATTATTTCGGCATATGGATCGGCATGTACACGCATGCCGTTTTTCCATATCCGACACTTGCGATCAATCTGGCCGGCTGCTTTCTGCTTGGCTGGCTTACGATGCATCTTTTTAAATCCAATAAGATTCATCCGTATATTGTAACCGCGCTTGGCACCGGGTTTGTCGGTTCCTTCACAACATTTTCGACTTTCAGCGTGGAGACGGTGCAGCTTATCCAGCAATCGCATGCGTTTGCCGCGCTGTTATATGTTTTCTGCAGTTTATCCGGCGGGCTGTTCATGTCATGGACCGGCTTTAAACTAGGCGGGATGCTGCATTCGCGGCTAAAGGGAAGAGGCGGTTCAGATACAGCGTCATGAAGGAGGCGGATTCATGGTTTTAAACGGCATTTTTATCGCAATCGGCGCCTTTTTCGGGGCGGTTTCCCGGTTTTCTCTTTCGCGGTGGATCAACCGGGCGTTTCCGGCAAAATTCCCGCTGGCCACATTTTTCATTAACCTTTCGGGCTCATTTATGCTCGGCCTTCTGTTTGGCACGGGTGCCGGGAGTTCGTGGCGCCTACTTCTCGGGACCGGCTTTTTGGGCGCCTTTACAACTTTCTCCACTTTTAAACTTGAGAATATTCAGCTGCAGGCTGACAAAAAATATCATATTCTTGTTCCGTACCTTGTGCTGAGCTATCTGTTCGGCATTGCCCTGGCATTTTTAGGCATCCTGCTCGGGAAATATTTTACATGAGGCATGAAACTTTTGGGCAGGCACTCCGTATCTTAATGATAGACGGCCGGTACATGTTTTCTTTTTTTTGCCGGGCTCATCAAAAGCGCGGTATAGGAGAAAATGAGGCAAAAAATCATATAAATAGGGCTTGCTGAATAAGCAAAAATTCCAGATTTGACAAGGATTTTGGCTACTTTTGTCGAATATAAAGTGTAAGGATTTCAAAGGAAACACGTAAAAAACCTTGCACTTGGAGGCTGTTACGATGTACAAAAAGACCGAACATCAATTAACTTTTGTAGATGATTTTTTTCTACCATTCGGTGGGAAATTAAATAAAGAAAATCGCTGGGTCCGTCTTGCTGAAATGATTCCTTGGTGGATGGCCGAAGAAAAGTATGCCAAGTCCTTCAAGAAGAAATTCAAAGGCGAAAAGGCTTATTCTGTCAGAATCGCTCTTGGGGCTCTTTATATCAAAGAACGGCTTGGGCTGTCTGACCGGGAAACAGTCGAACAGATCACAGAAAACCCGTATCTTCAGTATTTTATCGGCTTGCCTGAATTCCAGGAAAAAGCCCCATTCGACCATTCTCTGATGACTCGTTTTAGAAAACGTTTGGGCGCAAATATCATCAACGAACTGAATGAATGGATCGTTCTGGAAGAACAAAAACGCCAATTGGAAGAAGCATCTAAGGAAAACGACAACAATGATGATCAGGATCACGACGATGACGATCATGATGATGAAGATCGTAATGATCATGATCATGATCGTGGCGATCTTCAGCCTTCCGGTTCCGATTCAGAAAAGCATTCAACTGAATCGGCTTCTCCCAAAACGAAGAACAGAGGAAAGCTCATTTTGGACGCAACCTGTGCACCGGCTGATATTGCTTACCCTACAGACCTCGGGTTGTTGAACGAAGCCCGTGAGAAATTGGAACATATCATTGATGTCCTGCATGAACCACACAAAGGGAAATTACGTAAGCCACGGACCTACAGAAAAAGAGCCCGCAAGGACTATCTTTCTGTCGCTAAGCAACGTAAAGCTGGCGCCCGGAAAATCCGGAAAGCTGTAGGCAAACAGCTCGGATATGTGAAACGAGATCTGGAGATCATTAAAAATCTTGTTTCCCAAAGCTCTCTGTCTCTTTTAAGCAAAGATGAATACAGGCAACTTCTCGTGATTCATGAACTTTACCGCCAACAGGCAGAAATGTACAAAAAGAAAACACACCGGGTTGACCACCGGATTGTAAGCATTTCCCAGCCACATGTCCGTCCAATTGTGCGCGGCAAGGCAAAAGCGAACGTGGAGTTCGGTTCAAAAGTCGCCATCAGTGTCGTAGATGGTTATGCCTTGATTGAGCACCTCGACTGGGAAAATTACAATGAAGGGACCACTCTCAAGGAATCTGTTGAAAACTACTACAACCGGTTCGGATTTTATCCGGAAGCGATCTTGGCAGATAAAATTTACCGAAACCGTAATAATCTGGCATACTGCAAATCTCTTGGCATTCGTCTGAGTGGGCCAAGGTTAGGACGCCCATCCAGAACGGAAGACAAAACCTTGGAACGCGTCGCAAGGCAGGATGCCTCTGAACGTAATGCCGTTGAAGGCAAATTTGGCGAAGGCAAGCGCAAGTATGGGCTGGGCCTTATTCGAGCACGCCTTCAGGAGACCAGCGAAACAGTAGTAGCCCTTCAATTCCTCATACTGAATCTGGAGCGCAAGCTCAGGGTTCTTTTTTTGAAATTTTTACATAACACTATTTTATATTTTGATAATCGGAATTTGGCTTGTATCTGACCAAATTTGATTCGTTCAGCAAGCCCTAAATAGAGCCAGGTAGTTTTTTTATCATTTATTTGAAATCATAAAAGTGGGAAATATTTCATTAATCTCTTTCAAAATCCGTTTCTAATGTGTTAATATAAAAGATGGATTGAACTTTTGATTATTTCCATAAGGAGGAATGCTGATTGAATGAAGACAGGAAAGAACTCTTAAAGCAATTAGACAATTTAAAAAAAGAATTAGAAGAAGCAGAAGAAACCATAGATATTCTTCAGCGAGAGAACGATGAACTTAGAGGAGAAATCATGGCTCGAGATGAACGAAATGATTTGGTTATTGATGAAATAGGTTCAAAAATTGATAAACTTTTAGATTTTTTAATGGGGGGAAACAAAAATGAATAATAAACGTATTGTTTTTCTGGGAGTTTTATTGGCAATAATTTTAATATTCTCTACTTTTTTAAATGTTGGATATGTAAGTGCTTCCGGAGGTAGTAGCGGTGGAGCAGGTGCTACTAGATGCTGGGGAGTAGACCAAACAGTTAAACTTGATTCAGGTAAAAAGTTATTTCTGGCGGGTGGAGATAAGTATTATGGGTATTGCCATATTCAAATTTACCATATGGCAAAAGTCGGATCTCGCACATACAAAGGTAAGTCCCAGTTTTCAAAATTCATGGGAGAAAAAAGAACTATTGAAGTTGCTAAAGAAGTAATAGATCATGGAAAAAAAGGAAAAGTAAATAAAGCAGGAAACCATGTAAGAGAAAAATATGTAAAGAGTTTGAAACAAACTGTAAGAGTAGTATATAGAAATTCTAGTTCCAAAAAACATGATTATTCAATCACCACTATGTATCCAATAAAATAAAGACTAAAATAATTAAGTATTATTGAAAAAGGTAGTAAAAAGAGGTCTATATTTCCGCCAGTACGGGCTCGGCAATAAAACCATGAACAACGGGGTATTGCTCGTAGTGGCAGTAAAAGACAGGAAAATTAGAATTGAAGTCGGGTACGGCTTGGAGGGGGCGCTTCCGGACGGAAAAGTAGGGCGGATCCTTGATCAGTATGCCATACCGTATTTGAAAGAAAACAAGCCGGATGCGGCGGTTATCAATACGTATAAGAAGCTTGCCGCCGAAACGGCGAAGGAATACAATGTAAATCTTCAGGCCCACCCAAAGGCGTATGAGCGGCCCTCTTCCGCCCAGGCTTCCCCTTATTCGTTCTGGAAACAGATTTTGATCGGGCTTGGGATCCTTATCCTGATTTTCATTGATTTCAAGTTTCTCGGCGGGACCATGACGTATTTTCTGCTGAATATCCTGATGATGTTCTTTCGCGGCGGCGGTGGCGGCGGAAGCGGCGGCGGGGGAGGCAGCAAAGGCAGCGGCGGTTCTTCCGGAGGCGGCGACGCAAGCCGGGGATGGTAACGCCAAAGGTTCTCCTTTTTTGAACGGCCGGGAAGCCCGCTTTAAACCGCTCCCCGCATTGGCAAAAGCCCGGCAGCTATTGGGGAAATGAAAACGGTAAACGCACAAAGCAGCAGGATATAAGAGGTCCTGCTGCTTTCTTTGCATGGCTATTGATATTTCGGAATGTCCAGTTTGACCTTGCGGGAATCGAGCAGGCTGTACAGCTTATAGATGGTTACAACCTGTTTGGATGCCCAGCCGATATCCGTCGCATACTGGTTTGTGGCAGAGCGGTTCTTTGTATTCGCAACACCGGCTGGGTTCCATCTCATTTTATAAAGCGTATCCTGCCCTCTTTGCAAATAATTGCTTTCAATAAATTTGGCCCCGCCGATAATGGCAGCTTCCGGTGTAAACCATCCGGCTTTGTAGGCAAAAGCAGCACCGCTTTCCACTGCCGAACTGTCATTCGCACCGACCCCATACATGTTGTACACCGTCCGTCCTTTATATAGAACTCCCTCGGCCAGTTGGGAAGTCCCATTCCACGTTTCCAGCAGCGCATGGGAGATTAAATAGGGCTTGCTGAATAAGCAAAAATTCCAGATTTGACAAGGATTTTGGCTACTTTTGTCGAATATAAAGTGTAAGGATTTCAAAGGAAACACGTAAAAAACCTTGCACTTGGAGGCTGTTACGATGTACAAAAAGACCGAACATCAATTAACTTTTGTAGATGATTTTTTTCTACCATTCGGTGGGAAATTAAATAGGCTTGCTGAATAAGCAAAAGTCCTAGACTTGGTAAGGATACTGACAGCTTTGGCCGAACTTTAAATGCAAGGGTTTTATAAAAAATGCAGGAAAAACTTTGCACTCTAAAGCTGATTCAACATACAGAGAGGACAGAATAAAGCATTTTCGCAGATGCATTCTCCTATGATATTGAGGTAGAGCTTGCTGACAAATCAGATACAAGCCATAATCGGATTCGTTCAGCAAGCCCTAAATAGATTTCGTTTACGCCGGATAATTTTGCTGCCTGCCGCCACTTTTGCCCAAGCGCCGGAGACGGAAAGGATTTTGACGCTAGTGCCTCTTTCAAGCCGGCCAAGAATCGCGCTGTTATCTGCCGCAGACTTGCGGAGCAAAAGATGGGATCCCGGGTCAACATTGACATATTTTGTTACTGTTTTGGGGGCAGGCTGCCGGAAGAAGCCCCGCCCGGTTTTGAAGCTGATAAATACGCAGCGCGGACATATCCTGTTTTGCTGCCTGCCGCCACTTTTGCCCAAGCGCCGGAGACGGATAGGACTTTGACGCTAGTGCCTCTTTCAAGCCGGCCAAGAATCGCGCTGTTATCTGCCGCAGACTTGCGGAGCAAAAGATGGGATCCCGGGTCAACATTGACATATTTTGTTACTGTTTTGGGGGCAGGCGTGCCGGAAGAAGCCCCGCCCGGTTTTGAAGCTGATAAATACGCAGCGCGGACATATCCTGTTTTGCTGCCTGCCGCCACTTTTGCCCAAGCGCCGGAGACGGATAGGACTTTGACGCTAGTGCCTCTTTCAAGCCGGCCAAGAATCGCGCTGTTATCTGCCGCAGACTTGCGGAGCAAAAGATGGGATCCCGGGTCAACATTGACATATTTTGTTACTGTTTTGGAGGCAGGCGTGCCGGAAGAAGCCCCGCCCGGTTTTGAAGCTGATAAATACGCAGCGCGGACATATCCTGTTTTGCTGCCTGCCGCCACTTTTGCCCAAGCGCCGGAGACGGATAGGACTTTGACGCTAGTGCCTCTTTCAAGCCGGCCAAGAATCGCGCTGTTATCTGCCGCAGACTTGCGGAGCAAAAGATGGGATC
Organism: Weizmannia sp. FSL W8-0676; assembly: GCF_038593015.1. Classification (NCBI taxonomy): domain Bacteria; kingdom Bacillati; phylum Bacillota; class Bacilli; order Caryophanales; family Bacillaceae; genus Heyndrickxia; species Weizmannia sp. FSL W8-0676. The sequence continues at coordinate 1,891,207 of NZ_CP151954.1, read as the reverse complement.
CCGGGTCAACATTGACATATTTTGTTACTGTTTTGGAGGCAGGCTGCCGGAAGAAGCCCCGCCCGGTTTTGAAGCTGATAAATACGCAGCGCGGACATATCCTGTTTTGCTGCCTGCCGCCACTTTTGCCCAAGCGCCGGAGACGGATAGGACTTTGACGCTAGTGCCTCTTTCAAGCCGGCCAAGAATCGCGCTGTTATCTGCCGCAGACTTGCGGAGCAAAAGATGGGATCCCGGGTCAACATTGACATATTTTGTTACTGTTTTGGAGGCAGGCGTGCCGGAAGAAGCCCCGCCCGGTTTTGAAGCTGATAAATACGCAGCGCGGACATATCCTGTTTTGCTGCCTGCCGCCACTTTTGCCCAAGCGCCGGAGACGGATAGGACTTTGACGCTAGTGCCTCTTTCAAGCCGGCCAAGAATCGCGCTGTTATCTGCCGCAGACTTGCGGAGCAAAAGATGGGATCCCGGGTCAACATTGACATATTTTGTTACTGTTTTGGAGGCAGGCGTGCCGGAAGAAGCCCCGCCCGGTTTTGAAGCTGATAAATACGCAGCGCGGACATATCCTGTTTTGCTGCCTGCCGCCACTTTTGCCCAAGCGCCGGAGACGGATAGGACTTTGACGCTAGTGCCTCTTTCAAGCCGGCCAAGAATCGCGCTGTTATCTGCCGCAGACTTGCGGAGCAAAAGATGGGATCCCGGGTCAACATTGACATATTTTGTTACTGTTTTGGAGGCAGGCGTGCCGGAAGAAGCCCCGCCCGGTTTTGAAGCTGATAAATACGCAGCGCGGACATATCCTGTTTTGCTGCCTGCCGCCACTTTTGCCCAAGCGCCGGAGACGGATAGGACTTTGACGCTAGTGCCTCTTTCAAGCCGGCCAAGAATCGCGCTGTTATCTGCCGCAGACTTGCGGAGCAAAAGATGGGATCCCGGATCGACATTGACATATTTTGTTACTGTTTTGGCGGGAGCCGTGGATACTTTTCCGGCTGATAAATATTCTGCACTGACATAACCTGTTTTTCCAAGCGCCCTCACCTTCGCCCAGCCGTCCGCTGTTGAATAGACAGTAACGCTTGTCCCTGCTGGCAGTTTTGCCAAAACGGCACCGGTTTTCGATGCTGTCGAACGCAGTGTTAATGAAGAGCCTGGATCCACATTTACATATTTAACGGACGATGCCGCAGCCACGTTTGCCGGGTGGAGAAACCTGCCCGGAAAATTGTCTTCTGTCGTCTGGACCGTTTTCGTAAATGCCGGGGTAGACAACATGGCAAAACATAATGTTGGGATGACAATTCGCTTTTTCATCTTTTCATCTCAATCCTCTTTTCAAAAATGATGGTGCCAAGGGCCGTAAATGCCAAAATGCCCAATGCAAAACTTTCATCTTATATATCGGAATCTCTCAAAAGTTTTTAACAATATTATAGCGTTTGCTTCTATTTCATCGTAAAAAAGAATAAAAATGATAGAAAGCACTTTAATACCCGGAAAGGAGTTGAAACGGTTGAAAAAAAGGGTGTTTCTGGCTGCCGCCGTGCTTCTGGCCTCAGCCATTTTGCTTATGGCCTTAAAAAAACCGGACGATCCCGATAAAAATAAAACAGCAGGGGAGAGGCAGGAAACCGCGGTGAAGGCACAACCGCTATCCGGCGGTGCAGAAGCAAAAGAAGGGGAAAAGGCGCCGGATTTTGCACTGACAAATCTATCGGGGCAAACAGTCAAACTGTCTGATTTTAAAGGGAAAACGGTGATCCTGAATTTTTGGGCTTCCTGGTGCCCGCAGTGTAAAGCGGAGATGCCGGATATGCAGCGTTTCTATGAAAAAAACCCGGATGTCGCAGTGCTTGCTGTGAATTTAACGAATACCGAAACAAACGAGAATGCGCCGCTTGACTTTGTGAAGAAAAACGGCCTTGCTTTTCAAATTCTGTTTGACATGGACGGCTCCGTCGGCACCCTTTACAAAACGGTTACCATTCCGACGACTTACTTTATTGATGCAGAAGGGACCATCATCCGTAAAATCATCGGCCCGATGGATGAGAAAACGATGGCCGAATTTGCGCAAGAGTGCAAAAAAGGGGGGGGAGGGAAGCCCGAATAGATCAAGGATTTTTTAAGAAAAAAGTGGTACAGTATACAGTAGTAGGGAATGTAAAAAGGAAAGGTGCTGACCATCATGATGTACGGTGGCTATGGCATGATGGGCGTATTCAGCCTAATCGGCATGATTGCCCAGCTTGTCATCTTTGTGCTCGTGATTTTTTTGATAGTGGCAGGCATCAAAAAAGTGAGCGAATTCCGGCCGCATCAAAGGGAAGACAAAAGCCTCGACATTTTGCGGGAACGGTATGCAAAAGGGGAAATCACGGAAGAAGAATTTAAAAAAATGAAGAAGGATTTGATGGATTAAGGGATTATCCGGCTTCTTTTTTACACAAAAAAGCGGGGGCTTGCATTACAAGCCTCCGCTTCATGATTACTGGATTTGAATCCGTTTTCCGGATGGGCCTTCCTTCGTTTTCTTCGGAATATGAATTTTCAGGACGCCATTATCAAGGGTGGCGCTGATTTCGTCTTCATTAATATTATCCACGTAAAACTTCCGGACGAATTCGCCGTAGCGGCGTTCCTGCCGAATGACTTTATTTTTTTCGTCTTTGCTTTCTTCCATTTGGTCGCGTTTTGCACGGATGGTCAGCTCATTATTGCGGACATCAATGGTAATGTCCTCTTTTGAGAAGCCCGGCAGTTCGGCCTCCACAAGATAAGCATCTTCTTTTTCCGTAATGTCGGTACGGAACGAGTTTGCGTTCGCAAAAGGCGCCAACGCATTCGCATCAAACATCTCATTGAAAGTCTTCATCATACGTTCGAAAACATCGTCGTTTCTTCTGAACGGAATTAAATCAAACATATTCAATCCCTCCTTTTCACTATTATTATACCCCACTGTAAAAAAGTTGAAAACAAAGATGCCTATGCACAACAGATGTTCACAAAATTGTCAATCTATAACGATGGATTTCCGGTGTTAAAAAACATTACAATGGTACTGAACATTAAAAAAGAAAAAGCAGGGGTAGGATGAACAAGACAAAGTTAGGGGCTCTGATTTTAATCGTGGTCATTGTGGGTATTGGCGGTGTTTTCTTTTATAACGGCTATGTGAAAATCAGCACAAATCATAAAGCGGCACAGCATCCGGATCTGCCCATTCCAGCCGTTTTAAAAGATACGAACCCGGATCCCAACGCGGCGGAGTATACTTTAACCGCACAGCAGGGGAAAAAGGCGTTTATTTCCAGGAAAACAACAGCAACGTACGGATATAACGGCGACTATTTGGGGCCGGTCATCCGGTTGAAAACGGGCGAAAAAGTGAATATCATCGTAAAAAATAAATTGCCGGAAGCAACGACGGTCCATTGGCACGGCCTCATTGTCCCGGGTTCGGCTGACGGCGGCCCGCATGCTGCCATCCAGCCGGGCAAAACATGGAAAGCAAAGTTTACGGTGAGCCAGCAGGCTGCCACGCTCTGGTACCATCCCCACCCGATGGGAAAAACAGGCGAACAGGTATACAAAGGCCTGGCCGGTCTGATTTATGTCGATGATAAACATGCGGAAAGCCTTGATATTCCGAAAGACTATGGCAAAAATGATTTTCCGCTTGTGCTGCAGGACCGCCGCTTTAACAAAAACGGCCAGCTCGTGTACAAATTAAATATGACAGATGAAATGTACGGCTTCCAGGGCACAACCGAACTGGTAAACGGCGCGGTGAAGCCGCAGTTAACGGTCAGGCGCGGCCTCGTCCGTTTCCGGATTTTAAACGGGGCAAACGGCAGGACGTACAATCTTCATCTGAGCGGCAACAGGACATTTGTGCAAATTGCATCCGACGGGGGATTTCTCAAGACGCCTGTGCAAATGAAAAAATTAACGCTTTCTCCCGGGGAACGTGCAGAAATTTTGGTTGATTTTTCAAAAATGAAAAACGGCAGCACGCTCCGGCTCCAAAATGGGAAAGAAACGCTCATGTATTTTAAAGTAAAAGGAAAGGCCGACCAGACCTACAAAGTTCCGCAAAAACTGGCTGTGATCGAAAAAATGCCGGTGCAAGAAGCGGTGAAAACGCGGAAATTTGTCATGTCCGGCATGGGCCCGAACGTCAGCATTAACGGCAGGCAAATGAACATGAACCGGATAGATGAGACGGTTAAATTACACTCGGTTGAAATATGGGAGATTCAAAATCAATCGACTTCCATGGGCACGAAAAAAATGGTGCATCCGTTCCATATTCACGGTGTCCAGTTCCAGATTTTGAGCATCAACGGCAAAACGCCGCCTGCCAATGAGCAGGGCTGGAAAGATACGGTGCTTGTCCATCCGGGCGATACAGTGAAAGTCATCATGCGGTTCCCGTTTAAAGGGATTTACATGTACCACTGCCATATCCTCGAACATGAAGACTTGGGCATGATGGGGCAGTATGAAGTGAAATAACGAAAAAGGGCGGGAATGTGTCCCGCTCTTTTTGGTATGGGAAGAAGCAGGTTAGAAGCTGCAAGAAAACTGCACAAGCAGGATAAAAAATGTAAAAAAGCAGCGGTATCCGATTATTTGGAATCCGTGCCTCGCAAGAAACCGATATACTGGAAAGGGCGCCTGCACAGTGGTAAAAACCTGCGGATGCTTTCTGTGCGGGTCTGGTTCATTGAAAGCAACATTCCTGCCCCCATCCCGCTGCAACAGGTTACAAGTTTTCCTGCCCTTCCAGGTGAAGGGCCAAGGAAAACAAGGCAATGCCGTCCGCTTTTTTCGGGTCAATGCCGGTTACATCGCGGATCTGTTTCAGCCTGTAATGGAGCGTATTGATATGCACATGCAGGGCAGCGGCCGTTTTTTTCAGGGACAGGTCATGGGCGAGAAAGGCCTGCAATGTTTCAAGCAGGCCGGCGTGGCTGTACAGTTTCCCGATCGTTCTTTGTACAAACGCATTCCGTGTATCGTCCTGCACTTCCTGGACCAAAAGATCAAGCAGCAGGTCTTCGTAAAAGACGATGCTGCCCGTTTTTTCGGCGGATGCCAGGGCTTTTTGCGCTTCTTTAAATGATTGGCGAATGACTACTGTGCCGGCTGTTTTCCCGGCTCCGACCGCACAGGGGATGCCGTATTTCCAAGCGAATTCATGCTGGACGGCTTCGAAACGGCTCCTGAGGCTGCGGGCGGCAAACGGTGTTTCTGCACTGATCAGCAGCAGAAAAAGCCCGGGCCCCCAGCGGACGATTAGATCCCGGCTGTTCTCAAATTCCGCCTGCAGCAAGCGAAAAGCATCCGTTTCCACCGCTTGCGGGATCTCCGCTTTTAACAAGCAGCAAATATGCGGATCCTGCACCGGAATCCCGAGCATCATCCCGCGTTCGGCAAAATGCTGGTCATAGGCCTCAAGATTCACCCATTCGTAAAAGTAAGCCTCAAGCCCCCTTGTTTTCGACTGGATTTGTTCAGTCCGGACGGTTTCCTGAATGATCAATTCCGTCAGCCGCCGGATCAATTCCGCATAATGTTCAACTTTTTCCGGGTTTCCCGTCACCCCGATCACCCCGATGGTCCGGCCTTCAAACCGGATTGGCATGTTGATCCCCGACCGCACGCCTTCCATCTGCGCCGTCATTTTTTCATCAATGTACAGCTTCCGGCCCGTTTGAAAAACTTTGCGCGCCCCTGCATGGATATGCCCGATCCGTTCTTTTTGCGTCGAGGCAATAATCACCCCGCTTTCATCCACGACGATGATATCCTCATCCATCACCGATTGCACTTCATTTACGATATTTTCAGCAAGTTTCGGGTATAATAGCATCTCGGCCCACCTTTGTATAAAAGTCTAAAAAACAAGCAAAAGAAACCGGTAAACTTTGTATCTTTCTCTATATCATTCCCCATGATTTAGATTTATCATAAAAAGAAACAGAAAACAATTTTTTGACTGTATCAATGATCAAAAAGAACGGGGGAATGTTTCATGATTGAAAGCGGGGCCAAAGAAAAACTGATTCAAGTCGTCGGACGGGAAAATTACGATGACACGCAGGCGGGCCGGCTTGTATATTCCTATGACGCCAGCCCGCAGTTCCAGGCGATGCCGGATGCGGTCGTGGCGCCGCGCAATAAAGAAGAAGTGCAGAAAATCGTAAAAATTTGCAACAAACACCGGATTCCTATTGTGCCGCGCGGGTCGGGCTCCAACCTTTGTGCCGGCACATGCCCGATAGAAGGCGGCATCGTGCTGTTGTTTAAGCATATGAACAAGATTTTGGAAATTGATGAAGAAAATCTGACGGTGACGGTGCAGCCCGGCGTCATTACGCTTGATATGATCAAAGCGGTTGAAGAAAAGGGGCTGTTTTACCCGCCGGACCCAAGTTCCATGAAAATCTCGACGATCGGCGGCAATATAAATGAAAATTCGGGTGGCTTGCGCGGCTTGAAATACGGTGTGACGCGCGATTATGTGCTGGCGCTTGAAGCCGTGCTCGCAAACGGTGAGATCATCCGCACCGGGGGCAAGCTGGCAAAAGATGTGGCCGGTTATGATTTGACGCGGCTTTTGGTCGGCTCGGAAGGTACTTTGGCCATTCTTACGGAAGCGACCTTGAAACTTGTGCCGATGCCGGAAACGAAAAAGACGATGCTTGCACTCTATCAGGATATCGAAGCGTGCGCGCAAACGGTATCTAATATTATCGCCAGCCGGATCATCCCGGCGACACTGGAATTTCTGGACCAGCCGACGCTGCAGGCGGTGGAAGCTTTTGCGCACATCGGGCTGCCTACGAATGTAAAAGCTGTGCTTTTAATTGAGCAGGATGGGCCGGAAGAAGTTGTTGAACGCGATATTGAAAAGATCGCGGAAATTTGCCGCAAGCAACATGCAGTCGATGTAAAGGTGGCAGCTTCCCCGGAACATGCGGAAGCGCTCATGACGGCAAGAAGGAGCGCTTTAAGCGCACTCGCCCGCCTGAAGCCGACAACGATTTTGGAAGATGCGACCGTGCCGCGTTCCGAAGTCGCAAAGATGGTGGTGGCAATCAATGAAATTGCTGAAAAATACGGGCTCCATATCGGGACATTCGGCCATGCGGGGGACGGGAATCTGCACCCGACCTGCCTTGCCGATATCCGGGATCAGGACGAAATGGAGCGGGTTGAAAAAGCCTTTGCGGAAATTTTTCAAAAAGCGATTGAACTGGGCGGCACGATTACCGGCGAACATGGCGTCGGGAGGGCGAAAGCGCCGTATCTTGAATGGAAACTCGGGGAAACGGGCATTGGCGTCATGAATGCGATCAAAAATGCGCTGGACCCGAACCATATTTTAAATCCCGGCAAAGTCTTTGCCAAAGAAACGGATCGAGTGGTGATGGAAAAATGATTACAGCAGAACAACAAAAAGAAATCCAGCAGAAATTCAGGGAAAGGATGGACGAAGACCAGCTGCTGAACTGCATGCGCTGCGGCTTTTGCCTGCCATCCTGTCCGACCTATATTGAATCGGGGTTCAAAGAATCGCACTCGCCGCGCGGCCGGATTGCATTGATGAAAGCCGTTGTGGACGGCATTATCGAACCGGATGAAGATGTGGAGCGCTCTTTGGACTTGTGCCTCGGCTGCCGGGCTTGCGAATCGGTATGCCCGCCCGGCGTCCAGTACGGGCATCTATTGGAAGAAGCGCGGGATATTATCCAGCAGTCGAAGAAAAAGAAGCAGTCCCTGCCGGTAAAAGTGCTCCGCAAAGCGGTCTTTGAAGAATTGTTCCCGCACCAGAATCGGATGCGCGCTTTAACAGGCCTGATCGGTTTTTACCAGCGGAGCGGCCTGCAAAAAGCGGCGCATGCGACAGGCGCTTTAAAGCTTCTGCCGAAAAATTTATCGTCCATGGAAAAAGTGCTGCCAAAAATTCCAAAATGGAAGGAAATGAAACAGCGCCCGGAACATTTGATGCCAAAAGCGGAAGTGAAAAAACGCGTTGCCTTTTTTACCGGCTGCCTGATGGACACGATGTTCATGGAAACCAATGATGCGACATTGAAACTATTGCAGCTTGCCGGCTGTGAGGTTGTCATCCCGCAGGACCAGGCATGCTGCGGGGCGCTGCATGGCCATGGCGGCGAAAAAGAGATGGCAAAGGACCTTGCCCGCCGCAATATCAAGGCTTTCGAAGATTTGCGCGCTGATTATATTATCACGAATGCCGGCGGCTGCGGCGCTTATTTAATCGATTACGGCCATTTGTTAAAAGACGATCCGGAATGGGCGGAACGGGCCGCGGCATTTTCAAGCAAAATAAAAGATATTTCCGCTATTCTCGTAGAGCTGGGCTTCCATAAACGGAAACTCAGCCTCCCGCACCAGGTGGTCACGTACCAGGATTCATGCCATTTGCGCAATGTGATGAAGACCTCTTCCGCGCCGCGCCTGCTCATTGGCGCCATCGAAAATGTAGAATTCCGGGAAATGAAGGAAGCGGATCACTGCTGCGGGTCGGCCGGCATTTACAATATTGTCGAGTCGGAGATGTCCATGCAAATTTTGGACCATAAAATGGAAAATGCAAAAGCGACACATGCCACAACCATTGTGACCGCCAACCCGGGCTGCCTGCTGCAAATGAAACTCGGGATCGAACGAGCCGGTTTAAGCGGAAAAGTCCGCGCTGTCCATATCGCCGACCTGCTGATCGAAGCAATGGGGGAAAATGCGAAAGTATAAAGCGCAAAGCAAGAAAAACACAACATTTTCAAGCAGCAGGCATGGCAGCTTTGCGATTTACCCATGGATACGGACAAGACTAATGGAAAGCAATCAAAACCGCTGAGCGCGCACTGCCCGGCGGTTTTTCCTGTTTCCGGCTTCCGGGGAACAGGGCATTGCTATCAGTTGAATAATTTGTAGAAATTGTTATGATAAAAGAAACTTGAATGAAGCATATTCGGGACAATATACTCATAAACGGGCGGGTAAGCTTGCATCTTGTGGACAGAACGGTAAAATGAATGGAGTGTCACGGATTGATCTTGAAAAATTTTTTGCCGGACCGGCAAGTGAACTCGGTGCTGTCAATCAGGCCGGAAGAATTAAAAAAGCATGGCATTAAAGCCATCATCACCGATTTGGACAATACATTGGTCGAGTGGGACAGGCCGAGTGCGCCGCCAAAACTGGTCCAATGGTTCCAGGACATGCAGGAACATCATATCAAAATCACGATTGTTTCCAATAATAATGAAATGCGGGTCAAAACATTTGCGGACCCGCTTGGCATCCCGTTTCTTTTCAGAGCGAGAAAACCGCTTGGCAAAGCATTCCGCAAGGCGCTTGCTATCATGGACGTGAAAAAGGAAGAAACCGTCGTGATCGGCGACCAGCTTTTGACCGATGTGCTCGGCGGCAACAGAAGCGGTTTTTATACGATTCTCGTCGTCCCGGTTGCGCAATCAGATGGCTTTGCGACGAAACTCAACCGGATGATTGAACGCCGGATTATGGGCTGGTTCAGGAAAAAAGGTTATTTGACTTGGGAGGATTGAATTTGGAAAAAGAAGCTGTCCATTGTATCGGCTGCGGGGCGCTCATCCAGACGGAAGATCCGGATGAGGCAGGCTACGCGCCAAAATCTGCGCTGGAAAAAGAGCAGGTCATTTGCCAGCGCTGCTTCAGATTGAAACATTACAATGAAGTGCAGGACGTGCCGCTTACAGACGATGATTTTTTAAAAATTTTAAACCGGCTCGGGCAGGTGGATGCGCTGGTTGTAAAAATTGTCGATATTTTTGATTTCAACGGGTCCTGGCTGCCGGGATTCCACCGTTTCGCAGGCAAAAACCCGGTTCTTTTAATCGGCAATAAAGAGGATCTCCTGCCAAAATCGGTGAAAAGAGCGAAAATGGCCAACTGGATGAAGCAGCAGGCGAAAGAACTCGGGCTCCGTCCGGCCGATGTGCTGCTTGTGAGCGCGGCAAAGGGGCACGGCATGGATGAAGCGATGGCTGCCATCGAACAGTACCGGAACGGGAAAGATGTGTATGTTGCCGGCTGCACGAATGTTGGGAAATCCACTTTTATCAACCGCATTATACGGCAGGCAACAGGGGAAAAAGATGTCATCACCACATCCTATTTTCCGGGGACGACGCTGGATATGATCGGCATCCCGCTTGATGACGGCACATCTCTTTATGACACGCCGGGGATCATCAACCACCACCAGATGGCGCATTTCGTCGGGAAAAACGAATTAAAGGTGATTACACCGAAAAAAGAAATCAAGCCGGCTGTATTCCAGCTGAATGAACGGCAGACGCTGTTTTTCGGCGGCCTTGCGCGGCTTGATTATATAAAAGGCGGCAGACGGTCATTTGTCTGCTATGTTTCAAATGCTTTAAATATTCACCGTACAAAACTTGAAAATGCGGATGATTTATATGCGCGCCAGCTCGGGGAATTGCTCCAGCCACCGGGGAAAGCGGAAGCCGCGGATTTCCCGGCGCTCGTTCGCCATGAATTTTCCATTAAAGAAGGAAAGACGGATATTGTTTTTTCCGGGCTTGGCTGGGTGACGGTCAACGAACCGGGCGCCGTTGTCGCGGCCTATGTGCCAAAGGGCGTCCGCATCATGCTGCGCCGGTCGTTGATCTGAAAAAGGTTCTGTTTTTAACGGGGAGTGAGAAATATGCGCGATTTATACGGGGTGATTGGTGACCCGATTGCCCATTCGCTGTCGCCTGCGATGCACAATGAAGCATTCCGGGCACTCGGGCTTGATGCAGACTATCATGCTTTCCATGTCACAACGGAAAATCTGGAAGCCGCCGTAAACGGCATGAAAGCAATCGGCGTGGCCGGATTTAATGTGACCATTCCGCATAAGCAGGCGATCATGCCGTATCTCGATGACATTGATCCGCTTGCGGAAACGATCGGTGCCGTTAATACCGTAATCCGCACCCCACACGGATGGGCCGGGTATAATACGGACGGCCCGGGGTTTATGCAGGCGCTGAAAGAAGAAAGCGGCCGGGTGCTTTCCGGGGAAAAAGTGCTTGTCATCGGCGCGGGCGGTGCGGCAAGAGCGATTTATTATACGCTTTGCCGGGAAGGGGCGGTAACCGTTGATCTGTGCAACCGCACGGTAAAAAAAGCGGAAGAAATGCGGGACGAAAGCCCTTTTCCGTGCCCGTCAAAGGTGCTTACGCTTAAAGAAGCGGAAGAACAGCTGGGGAATTATACGCTGATTGTGCAGACGACGTCGATCGGCATGCATCCGGATACAGACGCGCAGCCGCTTTCCCTCCGCCATTTAAAGCCTGGTGCGTTTGTGTCTGATATCATATACAATCCTTTTGAAACGAAATTTTTAAAAGAAGCAAAAAAACGCGGCGCCCGGGTGCAGAACGGCCTCGGCATGTTTATCTACCAGGGGGCCATTGCGTTTGAAAAATGGACCGGCGTAAAGCCGGATACCGGGAAAATGAAAAAGATCGTTGAAGGCATTTTAGGAGGAAGTTCATGTTAACAGGTAAACAAAAACGTTTTTTGCGGGCAAAAGCCCACCATTTGAGCCCGATTTTTCAGGTTGGAAAAGGCGGGGTCAATGAAAATATGGTCAAACAGGTGCAGGAGGCGCTTGAAGCGCGGGAACTGTTAAAAATCAGCGTCCTAAAAAACTGCGAGGAAGATAAGGATTCTGTTGCCGCAGCACTTGCAGAAGGGGCGCATGCGGAACTCGTGCAAATCATCGGCAATACGATTGTCCTTTATAAAGAATCGAAAAACCACAAAGAGATTGTTTTGCCTTAAGGGTGGGCGGCATGAAAAAAGTGGGTATTTTAGGGGGGACGTTCGACCCTCCGCATATCGGCCATTTGATTATAGCGAACGAAATTTTGCAGGATCTGAAACTTGACGAAGTCCGTTTTATGCCGAACCAAAATCCGCCCCATAAAGAAAAAACGGCCGGCATCACCGGATGTGACCGGATCAAAATGCTCACGCTTGCCATTTCGGGGCAGCCGGCATTTACGATTGAGGCCATAGAGATGGAGAGGCCCGGCCGCTCCTACACATATGACACAATGGTGCTGCTTAAAAAGCGGGAACCTGATACGGACTTTTATTTTATCATTGGCGCGGATATGATCGAATATTTGCCGAAATGGCGGAATATCGACCAGCTCGTCCGGCTTGTCCGCTTTGTCGGCGTCAACCGGCCGGCATATTCGCACCAGACAAAGTATCCTGTCCAATTTGTTGAAATTCCGGAAATTCATATTTCCTCCTCGCTGATCCGTGAACGCCTGGAAAAAAAACGGTCGGTAAAATATTTAATTCCGGATGCAGTGTGGGAATATATAAAGGAGCATCATTTATATGGAACGTGAGAAAGCATTGGAACTTGTGAAAGCCCAGCTGACGGAGCGCCGTTATATCCATACGCTCGGCGTTGCCGAAAGCGCCGTCTGGCTGGCGGAAAAATATCATGCTGACCGGAAAAAAGCGGAACTTGCGGCGATTTTCCATGATTATGCAAAATTCCGTCCGGAAGAGGAAATGAAGCAAATCATCATTGATCAAAAGATGGATGAACGGCTGCTTTCTTTCCATCATGAATTATGGCATGCCCCTGTTGGCGCTTATCTGGTGGAAAAAGAAGCCGGCATCACTGACCGGGAAGTGCTCGATGCCATTAAATACCATACATCGGGCAGGGCCGGGATGACGCTGCTTGAGAAAATTGTATATCTGGCTGATTATATTGAACCGGGCCGGAATTTTCCGGGTGTCGAAGAAGCAAGGCGGCTTGCGGGCAAAGATCTCGATGAAGCGGTGTTGTATGCAGCCGGGCACACCATTGCATTTTTAATTGGCCGGAATCAGCCTGTTTTTCCGGATACGATTGCTTTATACAATGATTTAGTGATGAAGGAAGAAGGGGCGTAAATGGACAATCAGACGTTATTAAAAACAGTCGTAAAAGCTTGCGATGATAAACGTGCGGAAGACATCGTCGTTTTGGATATGCGCGGGATTTCATTGATTGCGGATTATTTTCTGATTTGCAATGGGAACTCCGATAAACAAATTCAGGCGATCGCCCGCGAAGTGAAAGAAAAAGCGGAAGAAGCAGGAACTGCGGTCCGGCGCATTGAAGGGTTTGAAGAAGGGAAATGGGTGCTGATTGACCTTGGGGATATTGTCGCCCATATTTTTAACCGCGATGAACGGAATTACTATAACTTGGAAAGGCTTTGGGGAGACGCGCCGGCTGTCAGTGCGGAGAGCGTTCTGCAATGAGTTACGAAAATTTCGCCTATGTATACGATGCGTTGATGGAAGAGGCGCCCTATCCGCAATGGCTGCAGTGGGTGATGCGCCAAAGGGAGCGGAATGGTGTCAAAGGAAGGCGCATGCTTGATCTTGCCTGCGGTACCGGTGAACTGTCACTGCTGCTTGCACGGGAAGGCTTTGAAGTAACGGGCGTTGATTTATCGGAAGACATGCTTACAGTCGCGAGCGGAAAAGCACTGGCTGAAGGGGCCCGCATCACTTTCCTCAAGCAGGATATGCGCGCGCTTTGCGGCCTGCATGATTTTGATATTGTCGCGATTTTCTGTGATTCCCTGAACTACTTGGAAACGGAAACGGATGTGAAAGAAACGTTTCGGCATGTGCATGCAGCCCTGAAGGCGGGGGGAATGTTTTTGTTTGACGTGCATTCCGTTTATAAAACAGATGTGCTATTCCCGCATCACACTTTTGCCGATAACGGGGACGAGGTTTCCTATATCTGGAACTGCTTTCCAGGTGAGGGCCCGCATGCCGTTGAACATGATCTCAGCTTTTTCGTATATGATGAGAAATCCGGCTTGTATGAACGGTTTGACGAGTTACATAAACAGCGGACGTTTCCGGTTGCTGATTATGAAAACTGGCTTACGGAATCGGGCTTCGATTGTATGCCGCCTGCTGCCGATTTTACAGAAGAAGCGCCCGGCCCAAAAAGCGAAAGGATATTTTTTACGTGCATCAAACGATAAAAGCATTCTGCCCGCGCAGAATGCTTTTTTTGAAAAAATTTTAAAAAAGAAGCAGGAATAAACAGAAAGATGTCGAAATATCATGGTGTGCCGAATTGCCCGGCCACCGCGTCCGTGTCCTCCTTAAATTTCTCGTGTGTCGCTTCAAACAGTTTTTCGAATAAGCCATCCGTCCCTTTTTCAAGCACCTTTAATCCTTCGCCGGTGATACCGCCCTTTACCGTCACTTTTTCCTGCAGGGCAGGCAGCGTATAAATTTGCTGCTTCAAAAGTTCCCCCAGGCCGATCAGCATCTCAGCCGTTAATATGCAGGCGGTGTCGCTGTCAATCTTTGTTTTGCGGACGGCTCCTTCTATCATTTTTTGCGCCAAAAAACTGAAAAAAGCAGGGCCGCAGCTGACCAGATCTGATGCCACTCTCGTGATTTGCTGGCCAACTTCAACCGGGGTGGATATTTTGGAGAACAGTGTTTTTACTTTTTCCTGCCACTCGCTTGTGCACTGGCTGCCAAATGTCAGCAAAACCGCACCGGCAGCTGCCCTGTTCGTGATGCTCGGGATGGCCCTTGCGCACGAGCAGGGGACCATTGCGGCGAGCTGCCCGACTGTAACGGGGCTTGTAATGCTGACAAGGCACTGTTCATTCCGGAAGGCGCCTCCGGCCTTCTCCAGAATGCCGTGCATCTCAAGCGGTTTAACACACAGCAAAATTAAATCGCTCTCCAAAATGGTATTTTCTATATTCTCAACCTGAATCCCGGGATACTTGTTTGCAAGTTTTGCGGCTTTTTCAGGTGTGCGATTTGTGATCCGGAATTGTGCAGGCGTAACGGCTTTTGTTTCTATCAAAGCTTCAATTAACATGCTGCCCATATTTCCCGTTCCGATCACGCCAATGTCCATGCTGGTTTCCCTCCTCAAGCCGCCGATCTTTCAGCGCCCGGTACAATATATGCGCAGATCCGGGCGATTATGTATCTGAAAAAAGAAAAACAGAGGTGAAGGTCTTTGAAAACGTTGTTTCTCAAATACCGCTGGCATGCTGCTGCAGCTGTGGCAGCCATTACGATTGCAATCTTTTACTATTTTAGCCAAAATGGAGGTATGGACACCGCGTCCGGGGCTTACCGGCAACCCGAAACGGCCGTGCAGTCCGGACAGCCTGAGGGGGGCGGGACGGATGTGCAAAATCACTCGACCCAAAACACCGCACAAACGCAATCCTCGGCCCAAACGCAGAACGCTGCCGAAGTTTACGTGGATGTGAAAGGCGCGGTGAAGCATCCCGGCATCTACAAAGCGGAAGCGGATGACCGGGTCTATGACCTCATTCAGGAAGCGGGGGGTTTTAACGAAAACGCCGACCGGAATCAGGTCAATCTCGCGCAGAAGGTAAAAGATGAAATGGTAATCGAGGTGCCGAAAAAAGGCGAAAAAGCGGCTTCTGCCCAAACTGCCCCGGCGGCTGCCGGAATTTCAGCTCCCGCTTCCGCTTCTTCCGGGACGGCGGCAAGCAGTGAAGCGGCCGCACAGGTCAATATCAATACGGCCGACCAGACCCAGCTTGAGACGCTTCCGGGCATCGGGCCGTCAAAAGCTGCGGCTATTATCGAATACCGGGAGAAAAACGGCCCTTTTCAAAAGCCGGAAGATTTGAAAAATGTGTCGGGGATTGGGGACCAGACTTTTGCCAAAATCGAAAATTCCATCACTTTACAGTAAGGATGAGCAGAAAGGAAGAGAAAAATGGACCGGATTTCCTGGAACCAGTATTTTTTGGCGCAAAGCCATTTATTATCCTGGCGGAGCACCTGTTCAAGGCTTGCAGTTGGGGCGACGATCGTCAGGGATAAAAGAATTATCGCAGGCGGCTACAATGGATCCATCGCGGGGGACGAACACTGTATTGACAAGGGCTGCTACGTGATTGACGGGCATTGCGTGCGGACGATCCACGCTGAAATGAATGCCATTTTGCAATGTGCAAAATTCGGGGTGGCGACAAACGGCGCGGACCTCTATGTAACCCATTACCCGTGCCTGCACTGTACCAAAGCGATCATTCAGGCAGGGATTCAAAACGTGTACTATGCACAGGATTACCGGGTGCATCCGTATGCAAGAGAGCTTTTTGAAAAAGCGGGGGTGCATGTCGAGCATGTCCCGTTCCATCCGGAAACACTCGATATCCGGGCAAGCGAAAAAGCCAAACTGGTGGAGAAATTATTCATGATTGCAAAGGACCACGGGGCGGAAGCGGCAGAACTGGAGGAATTGCAGCAAATGGCGGCGGCATTATTTGCAGGCGCTTATCAAGAAACGGAAACGGGATCCGTTCCGAAAGCGTAACAGGGTGATGGTGTGAAAGGCAACTGGCTGTTCGCCGCGCTCGCTGCATTAAGCGGCATCCTGGTTGGCCTTCACGCGCCGCCGCTTCTGGTTCTTTCGGCCCATTTGATTTGGATCCGGATTTTCCTGTCCCGGAACCGGCCTTTGCTCCTGTTGTCCGCCGTTTTTTACGGGTTGGGGATTTTTAGCGGTTATTTCCAGGCATTTGCGTATGATACAAAATTTCATGCCGGCAGTGCCCGGATGCCCGTCCGTTTCAGCGATTATCCGCGCATCGACGGGAACGCGGTCAAGGGAAAGGCGGAAGCCGGAAAAGAAACGTTTATGTTAACGTATTACGCCGGGAGCGAGGCAGAACTGGAAACCTTGAAACAAACTTTATCCCCCGGAACGGTTTGCATGGCTCAAGGGGAACTGGAAGCTCCTGAGCCAAACCGCAACCCGTCCGCATTTCATTACCGCAACTATTTGGCCCATCAGCATATCCACTGGATTTTAAAAGCGGACCGGCTTTCCGCGTGCAACAGCCCGCCGCAGCATCTGCACGGTTTCTTGAAAAAAATCCGCCACCGCTCCCTGCTTCAAATTCAAAAAACATTTCCGGAAAAATCCGTACCGTACGCAGAAGCGCTTTTGTTTGGCGAGCAAACAGACTTTGATGACGATGTGTACCAGCTTTACCAGCGGCTTGGCGTTGTCCATCTGCTTGCCATTTCCGGGCTTCACGTACAACTTGTTGCCGGGTTTTGCTACTATTTGCTCATCCGGCTCGGGCTGACAAGGGAACGTGCCACCGTTTGCTTACTGGGGGTGATGCCGGTTTATGCGGGATTATGCGGCATGAACCCGCCGGTTGTCCGGTCGGCAGCAATGACGATGCTGCTTGTGCTGGCCGGGCAAAAAAAACTGCCGATCGGGCCGCTTGATGCTTTGTCCATCTGTTTCATTTTGTACGGACTAAAAAATGCGAATATTGTGTACAATATCGGATTCCAGCTCTCTTTTGCTGTTTGCGCCGCGCTGCTTCTTTCAGGTCCTCTTCTAGAGCGGTTCCGGGGCCCGTTGCAAAAAGGGCTCGCGATTTCGTTCATTTCCCAGCTTGCGGCACTTCCCATCCTATCTTATTCATTTTATGAGTTTTCCATTGCGGGGCTTGTTGCCAATCTTTTTTATGTACCGCTTTATACGTATGTGCTGCTCCCGCTTGCTGCGCTTGCCTTTGTTACAGAATGGGTGGCGCCGCCGCTGTTTTCCGTCTTTGCCGCGTGCTTTGACGGGCTCGTTCGGCTTTCGGAAAAAACGGGGGAAGCGATCGACGGCCGCTGGTCCACGCTCGTTACCGGGAGGCCGCCATACTGGGGATCGATCCTGATGGCAGGTGCGGGAGTTTATTGTTTGGCGGCGATGGAAAACGGCAAGAAAACGATCCGGGCTGTCCTGCCGCTTGTTTGTGTTCTCATGCTCCTCCTTGCGGAAAACAGGTATTCGCTTTTCGGCAAAATCACCTTTATCGACGTCGGGCAGGGGGACAGTATTTTAATCCGGCTACCGCTTTCAAGGGGGGCGTATTTAATTGACACAGGTGGGACCGTCCGGTTTCCGGAACCGGCATGGAAAAGAAGGGAGCATCCGTTTGAAACCGGCAAAGATATTGTGGTGCCATTTCTAAAAAGCCAGGGGATTACGACGATTGATAAGCTGATTTTAACGCACAGCGACGAGGACCATATCGGCGGCGCAACGGCTGTGATCACATCTCTCCACGTCAAAGAAATCCATATCTCGCCCCATTCATGGGAAAAACCGCTCATGCAGAAGGTGCTCGCTTGCGCCCGCCAGAAAAAAATCCCGGTGTATGAGATGAAAAATGGGGACGGATGGCAAAACAAATCGGGGGTATTTCAATATCTTTCGCCGTTTGACGAAACGTATGAGGGGAATAATGACTCGCTTGTCCTTTATGCGAAAACAGGTGGAAAGACGTGGCTGTTTACCGGGGACCTTGAGCAGGAAGGAGAAGAAAAACTTGTGGCGGCTTATCCGGATATCCGTATTGACGTATTAAAAGCCGGGCATCACGGCAGCAAAACTTCGACAAGCGAAACGCTCATCCGGAAGTATCATCCGCGGATCGCCGTCATCTCTGTCGGAAAGCATAACCGTTTCGGGCATCCGTCTCCGGAAGTGGTCAAACGGCTCAGCGAAAACGGGGTATTCATTTTCCGGACGGATGAGGACGGGGCGGTGCAATACCGCTTTTTCAAAGAAAAGGGAACCTTTTCAACCGTCCTCCCATAATATACATTAATTAAAAAACCGTCCGGAATGGCTCCGGCACTGCCCGAAGCGAGGCTATCTGCCAATGATGTCTGCTGCAGTTGCAATGATAAACATCAGCGCAAAAAACAAAAAAGAGATGAGAAAACCTGCTCCGGCATCGGCGACATCATTCGTTTTCGACTGGACATCTTGCTCGAATTCGTTCATCCAAACCCCTCCCTGTTTTTTGATTATATGATAATTTCAGAACGATTTCCACCGTTTTGGATGGAGTTGTCATTCATAGATATCCGGCTGCGTGTGACAATAAGGGTACGGGTCCACCGTTAACGGAAAAGCTTCCCGGGACTGTTCCGTTAACGTTTATATAGATAAAGGGGATTTTACGGATCCCCTTTTCCATTTGTTTTCTGCTTGCAACAATGCGCCCGTTCTCTTAACATAGGGAGTAAGAAAGGTTTGGGAGCGGAACAGAATGGATGAATTATGGAAAAAGATTGAGCGCGGGCAATTTTCCCCGCTTTATTTATTGTACGGTGCAGAAGATTATTTCATTCAAAAAACGAAACAGAAATTGCTGGATTATGCGCTCACTCCGGAAGAGGCGGATTTTAATTATGCTTCGTATGACCTGGAGGAGGTGCCGGTCGAGACAGCGATCGAAGATGCGGAAACATCCCCTTTTATGGGGGAGAGGCGGCTCGTGATTGCGCACCACCCGTTTTTTTTGACTGCTGAAAAGCAGAAACAGAAAGTGGAACACCGGCTGGACAAGCTGGAAGCATACGTGAAGTCTCCCGCCCCTTACACGGTTTTCGTGCTGGTTGCGCCTTATGAAAAACTGGATGAACGGAAAAAACTGGTGAAATTGATCAAAAAGCAGGCCGCAACTTTCCAGGCAAAAAAATTAAATGAAAGGGAGCTTGAAGGGTGGCTTGTCTCCCGCGCCGCTGAAGAAGGCTGCCGGATTGGCAGGAAGGCAGTGGAACATTTGGTTTCCCTTGCCGGCACCAATATGAATGCGCTCGATCATGAAATAAATAAGCTAGCCCTGTATGCCGGAAGCGGCAATGAAATAACAGATGGAATGGTGGAAATGCTGACGGCGCGGTCGCTGGAGCAAAATGTATTTGAACTCGTTGAAAAAGTGGTTCACCGCCGCATTGATGAGGCGCTCCGGATCTATTATGACCTTTTAAAACTTAATGAGGAGCCGATTAAAATATTGGCGCTCCTTGCCGGCCAGTTCCGGCTCATCTACCAGACGAAAGAACTGGCGAGGCTCGGCTACGGCCAGCAGCAAATCGCATCTTATTTAAAAGTGCATCCATACAGGGTAAAACTGGCGGCGGGGCAGGCGGGGCTTTTTTCCGCGGATGAACTGAACCGGATCATGGCGCTGCTTGCCGACAGCGACTACCGGATGAAATCGGGCGGGCTGAAAAAAGAAATGATCATTGAAATGTTTTTGTTTCAACTGCATGAAATGAAGGCAAAATAAAAAAGACGCGGATCGCGCGTCTTTTTTATTTTGGTGCGTTACGCCTGTGCGGATAATTTTTTCATCAGGCGTGATTTTTTGCGGCTTGCCGCATTTTTATGGATAAGGCCTTTAGATGCAGCTTTATCAAGGCGTTTTACCGCATCGACTAAAAGTTCTTTTGCGTTTTCGTCGTTGTTTTCAACCGCTGCTTCAAACTTTTTCACTGCCGTGCGCATGGCGGATTTTGCCGCTTTATTTTGAGCATGGTTTTTTTCGTTCACTTTTACGCGTTTAATCGCAGATTTAATGTTTGGCACCCGTTTCACCTCCTACGAGCAAACCTTGTTTGGCTCGTCCACATTCACTTTAGAACAAATGATATTGTAACAAATGGAAGACGAGATTGCAATACATTGGGCCGGAATTTGCACAAAACGAATGGTCTGCCGGGAATGGGGAAAAACAAGGATAAAGGAAACGGCAAAAAGGAGGAAGACGAACAAATGGATCTTAGTGTTTATTCCGTCCGCACAGATTTAGCGATTGAAGCGCGCGATCTTGCAGTGGAAGAGAAAGTGAAGAACCGGGAAAGCGAAGAATTGGAAGGCGTAACGGTGGAAGAACGGACCGTAAACGATATGAAAGTGACGACGGTTCAAATTTCCAAAAAAGGGGAAAAAGTCATCGGAAAAAAGGCCGGGAATTATTTGACCATTGAAATGCAGGGCATCCGCAGCGGGGATACGGACATCCAGCAAAAGGTGGAAGAAGTGTTCGCGGATGAGTTTAACCAATATTTGAAGCATATAAATATTGGAGAGGAAGCGAGCTGCCTTGTTGTCGGGCTCGGCAACTGGAATGTTACGCCTGATGCGCTCGGCCCGCTTGTTTGCGAAAAAGTACTCGTCACCCGCCATCTGTTTAAAATCGAGCCGGAAAACGTTGAATCGCGCTACAGGCCGGTGAGCGCGATTGCCCCGGGGGTCATGGGGCTGACCGGAATCGAAACGAGCGATATTATATTCGGCGTCAGTGAAAAATCGAAACCGGATTTTATTATTGTCGTCGATGCGCTTGCATCCCGTTCGCTGGAAAGGGTGAATGCCACGATCCAGATCTCGGATACGGGCATTCAGCCGGGATCCGGTGTTGGCAACAAGCGGAAAGAATTGTCGAAAGAAACGCTCGGTGTGCCGGTTGTTGCGATCGGCGTTCCGACAGTGGTGGACGCCGTGACGATTACAAGCGACACGATCGATTTTCTGTTAAAACATTTCGGCAAAGAAATGAAAGAATCAGGCCGGCCTTCACGGGCGCTTGCACCGGCAGGGCTTTCATTTGGGGAAAAGCGGAAGCTGACGGAAGACGATCTGCCGGGAAGTGAAGCACGGAAAATGTTCATGGGGATTGTCGGCAATCTGGATGAGCAGGAAAAGCGGAAATTGATTCACGAAGTGCTCGCGCCGCTCGGCCATAACTTAATGGTGACGCCGAAAGAAGTCGACATTTTTATGGAAGATATGGCAAATCTTCTGGCGAGCGGACTGAATGCGGCGCTCCACCCCCATGTGAACCAGGAAAATACCGGCTTTAAGACGAGATAAGTTGCAGGCGCCGCCATAACCCGGGGGTGCCTCTTCTTTTCGGTGTTCTATTCTTCCATGAGATTCATAGAATGTAATAGAATCGATTGGAAAGGGTGGGACGATGAAAAGCGGCAGGCATTCCAGCCATTTTTTTATATTGAATCTGACCAGTGTGATACGCCTTATCTCCATAGTCATCCTGTCCCTTGTGCTTGTTGTCATCTTAATTGGCACGCTGACGTCTTTGAAGCCGGGTTACCGGGTTTCCTCTTCAGCCGTCAATGAAGCCGCAAAGCATCTTTCAAGCAAAACATTGTACAAGTACCTGCTGTCGGACAGCCAGCTGCTTGTGCACCATTTTCCGGATACGGACGAGCGGCCGGTCGGCAATCTTGTTTTTGAAATGCTCACCAACATCCGCTTTGAAGATCCGCGCAGCTTTCTCGGGCGTGAACTGCCAGGATTTGAAATCTTTGACAGCAAAATACTTGTTGCCGGAGACGGCGCTGACTATACCAATATGCCGATTGAATCCGTCCCGCCTGACAGCGCCTTGCAAGCGAAAGACCCGGCCACACAAAATACGGAAAAAATCGAGGAAAAAGGCGGTCCGGACGATGCAAAACGGCGGCCCGGGCGGACAACGGGCGGCAAGAAACGGGTGTTGATTTATTTTACCCATACACATGAGTCCTATCTGCCGTATTTAAAAGGCGTCACGAATCCCGACCTTGCCCAGCATTCGAAGATCAACGTAACAAAAGTCGGGGAGAGGCTCGCTGAAGATCTCGAGGACAAGGGAATTGGCGCAGAGGCAAATACGACCGATGTTTTAAAGCTGCTTGAGAAAAACCATATGCAGTATTACCAGTCTTACCAGGGATCGCGCACCGTCGTCGAATCGGCGATGAGAAACGACCGCGACCTTCAATATTTTATTGATATCCACCGCGATTCGAGAAGAAAAAAAGATACGACCGTTACCATTAATGGAAAATCGTATGCGAAAATCGCTTTTGTAATCGGCGGGGAAAACCCGAACTGGGAAAAGAATGCAAAGCTGGCTGAGGATTTGCACAACTTGATCAAAAAGAAGTATAAAAATCTGTCAAGGGGGGTCATTTTGAAAAAAGGGGCGTCGACCAACGGAAAATTCAACCAGGACTTATCGGGAAATGCTTTTTTAATTGAAGTCGGCGGTGTGGATAATACTTTTGAAGAAATGTACCGGACAATGGATGTTTTTGCCGATGTGTTTGCCGGGTATTACTGGCAGGCGGACAGTGTAAACGGCGCCGGGAGCGGGCAATCAGGAAACCGTTAGCCGTCTTGACAGGCGGTTCTTTTTTTGCGATGCGCGGCTGATCATTTTTCGTTGAAGTCGCGCTTTCCTGCTGATATAATCAGAAATAGTGTACATGTGCCGAATACAGGAGTGAAGGTAAATGATGAACCGTGAAGAAAAATTAGACAGGCAGAGGAGGATCCGCAACTTTTCCATTATTGCACATATCGACCATGGCAAGTCGACTTTGGCCGACCGCATTCTGGAAAAGACCCACGCGCTGAGCAAGCGCGAAATGAAGGACCAGCTCCTCGATTCGATGGAACTGGAACGGGAACGCGGAATTACGATTAAATTAAATGCCGTCCGGCTGAACTATAAAGCAAATGACGGGGAAGAATACATTCTCCATTTGATTGATACTCCGGGACATGTAGACTTTACATATGAAGTGTCACGCAGCCTTGCCGCCTGTGAAGGGGCGGTACTCGTCGTCGATGCCGCGCAGGGGGTGGAGGCGCAGACGCTTGCAAATGTTTATCTTGCGCTGGATAACAATCTTGAAATTATCCCGGTCATCAATAAAATTGACCTGCCTTCCGCCGATCCGGAACGCGTCCAGCAGGAAATAGAGGATGTGATCGGCCTTGATGCGTCGGAGGCCGTTCTTGCTTCCGCTAAAGCCGGGATTGGGATTGAAGATATTCTTGAACAAGTTGTCGAAAAAGTGCCGGCGCCTGAAGGAGATCCGGACGCCCCGCTGAAGGCGCTTATTTTTGACTCGCTGTATGATCCGTACCGCGGCGTTATCGCCTATATCCGTGTAATGGAAGGCTCCGTCAAAGTCGGGGATAAGATTAAAATGATGTCAACCGGCAAGGAATTTGAAGTGACAGCGCTCGGCGTAAGCACCCCGAAACCGTTGTACATAGACGAATTAACCGTCGGTGATGTCGGGTTTCTAACGGCATCAATTAAAAATGTAAAAGACACGCGCGTCGGCGATACGATTACGGGCGCCGAAAACCCTGCAAAAGAAGCACTTCCTGGTTACCGGCGGATGAATCCGATGGTTTACTGCGGCCTGTATCCGGTAGACAGCGCGAAATTCAATGATTTGCGGGATGCCCTTGAAAAGCTGGAGTTAAATGATTCGTCGCTGCAATATGAGCCGGAAATGTCGCAGGCGCTCGGTTTCGGTTTCCGTTGCGGTTTTCTCGGGCTCCTGCATATGGAAATCATCCAGGAGCGGCTGGAACGCGAATTCAACATTGATCTCATTACCACCGCGCCAAGCGTCATTTATAAAGCCAAACTGACGGACGGCAGTGAAGTGACGGTTGATAACCCGGCGAATTTGCCGGAACCGCAGAAAATCGAATATATCGAAGAGCCGTACGTGCGCGCGTCCATTATGGTCCCGAACGATTATGTCGGCGCAGTGATGGAAATTGCCCAGGCAAAGCGCGGCGATTTTATCGATATGCAGTACCTCGATGATATCCGCGTTAATGTCATTTATGAAATCCCGCTCTCCGAGATTGTATACGACTTTTTTGACCAGCTGAAATCAAGCACAAAAGGGTATGCTTCTTTTGATTACGAATTGATCGGCTACAAACAGTCCAATCTCGTAAAAATGGATATTTTATTAAACGGGGAAAAAGTGGACGCCCTCAGTTTCATCGTCCACCGCGACTTTGCGTACGAACGCGGCAAGACGATCGTCGAAAGATTAAAAGAACTCATCCCGCGCCAGCAGTTTGAAGTGCCTGTACAGGCGGCAGTCGGCCAGAAAATTATTGCGCGTTCCAATATTAAAGCATTGCGCAAAAACGTGCTTTCAAAATGTTACGGCGGGGACATTTCCCGGAAACGGAAACTGCTTGAAAAGCAAAAAGAGGGCAAGAAAAGGATGAAGCAGGTCGGTTCTGTTGAAATCCCGCAGGAAGCGTTTATGGCTGTGCTGAAGATGGACGATACCCCGAAAAAATAACCGGGGCGGGCAGGGAGCGGATTGGCGGCTGTCCGCGCGCTCCTTTTCCCCGGGACATGCCCGTGATGAAAACAAATAAGGTTGTGATGGAATGAAAGCCGCATATATCCATGTTCCATTTTGCGAACATATTTGCTATTACTGCGATTTCAATAAATTTTTATTAAAAGGCCAGCCGGTGGATGAATACATTGAGATGCTGCTGGAAGAAATGCGGATCAAAACGGCTGAATCCCCTTGTGAAAAGCTGAGCACGGTCTTTGTCGGGGGCGGCACCCCGACAGCGCTGAATGAGCGGCAGCTTGAAAAACTGCTTGCCGGCATCCGCACGATTCTGCCTTATGACGGGGACGGGGAGTTTACGTTTGAAGCCAACCCTGGGGAAACGTCCGAAGAAAAGCTGCGCCTTCTGCATGATTACGGTGTCAACCGGCTGAGTTTCGGCGTCCAGTCGTTCAATGACCGGCTGCTCGAGAAAATCGGGCGGACCCACCGCCGGGAAGATGTGCACCGGACGATCAGTCATGCGAGAAAGATCGGCTTTTCCAATATCAGCATGGATTTGATGTTCGCGCTTCCTGGGCAGACGCTTGAAGATTTCCGTGAAACGCTTGGCGAAGCCTTGTCGATGGGGCTGCCGCATTATTCAAGTTATTCGCTGATCATTGAGCCAAAGACGATTTTTTACAATCTGATGCGGAAAGGAAAACTCCGCCTGCCGTCACAAGATGCGGAAGCGGATATGTACAGCATGTTAATGGACGAGATGGAAAAGCACGGCTTGAAACAGTATGAGATCAGCAATTTTGCCAAACCCGGCTATGAAAGCCGCCACAATCTCGTCTATTGGAACAATGAAGAATATTTCGGTTTCGGCGCCGGCGCACATGGGTATGAAAAGGGTGTCCGTCTGTCCAATTACGGCGCATTGAAGAAATATATCGGCATGCTTCGGGACGGGTGCCTCCCTGTCATGGAAAAACATACAGAGACAAAAAAAGAAAAAATGGAAGAAGAAATGTTTCTCGGGCTCAGAAAAAACGAAGGCGTCCGTTTCCGCCATTTCCGTGAAAAATTCGGGGCGGATATGAAGGAGGTTTTTGCAGGCGCGATCAAAGAAATGACAGAACGCGGGCTTCTTGAAGAAAAGGGCGGTTTTCTCCGGCTGACAAGGGAAGGGCGTTTTCTGGGCAATGAAGTCTTTGAAGCTTTTCTCCTCAGTTGACGGGCAAAGTAAATATATTGACAACAACAGGGGATTTTGTTAATTTATTTATATAAATTAGCACTCGTTTATGTGGAGTGCTAACAGGGGTGATGGAAGTTGTTAACTGATCGTCAGCTGTTGATTTTGCAAGTGATCATTGATGACTTTATTCGTTCCGCCCAGCCGGTAGGTTCCAGGACGCTTTCCAAGAAAAACGGCATTTCCTTCAGTTCCGCTACGATCCGGAATGAAATGGCGGATCTTGAGGAACTCGGGTTTATTGAAAAAACACATACGTCATCCGGCAGGGTGCCTTCTGAAAAAGGGTACCGTTATTATGTCGATCACCTTCTGTCGCCACAAAAACTGGGACCGGCAGACATTTGGCAGCTTCATTCGATTTTTGCCGAAAAAATAGATGAAATGGAAGAGCTTGTGAAAAAGTCCGCCCAAATTCTTTCCGAAATGACGAATTACACGGCGATTCTGCTTGGCCCGGAAGTCAAAGATACGAAACTGAAAAATATGCAGATCGTCCCGCTGAATGAAAAAACGGCGGTTGCCATTATGATTACCGATACCGGCCGCGTGGAGAACAAGACGGTTTCGCTGCCGGAAGGATTCCGCCCGGGCGAGCTGGAAAAAATGGTCAATATTTTTAACGAACGGCTGGCCAATGTGCCGATTCCGGATTTAGAGGATAAAATATATAAGGAAGTCGCTGACATTTTGCGCAGCCATACTGAAAACTATGAATCGATCCTGAAGACCGTGATCAGCATGTTTAACGAAAACCGGCATGATAAACTTTTTGTCGGTGGGAAAGCCAATATTTTGAACCAGCCGGAGTTCCATGACCTCGAGAAAGTCCGGCCCCTTCTTGATATGATAGAACGGGAAGACAGTTTTTATGACTTGGTCAAACGCGTGCCGAGTGGCATTCACGTAAAAATCGGGAGAGAAAACCAGATTTCCGAGATGGTAGATTGTAGCATGATTACAGCCACCTATTCAATCGGTGACCAGCCGGTCGGCAAAATTGCAATTTTGGGCCCTACGCGCATGGAATATTCACGTGTCATCAGCATAGTGGATTTCTTGAGCCATGATATGACCAACGCCTTGACGAAATTGTATGACAGATAGGCAATACGGGCATATTGGGTAGGGAGGCTTAAAGCGTGGGTACATGCTTTAAGTCCTTTCTTACTGGGCTTTTTTATGCCCGTCTCATTTTAAAGGGGGTGAACGCTCATGGCAGAAGAACAAAACAAACGCGCTTCAGAAGAAGTGAAAGACGAACAAAAGCGGGCTTCGGATGAAGTGAAAGAAGGACAAATTGAATCCATTTTTGCGGAAGAAAAAGATACGGAAAATCCGCAGGCGGCGCCGGAGGGCGAAGGCAATGAAGCTGGAACGGCGGAGAAGCCTGAAACAGAAAATGCCGCTGAAGAACTGGAAAAAGCAAAAGAGGAGATTGAGAAATTGCGGAATGAGCTCGAACAGGCTGAAAACCGCTATCTCCGCCTGCGCGCAGATTTTGATAATTACAGGCGCCGCGTGAATCTGGACCGTGAAGCAGCCGAGAAATACAGAGCACAGGATCTGATTGTGAACCTGCTGCCGGCGCTTGACAATTTTGAACGCGCACTGTCCATGGCTGAAAGAAACGAACATACGGCCCAGTTGCTGGACGGGATGGAAATGGTCTACCGCAGCATTTTGGAGGCGCTGAAAAAAGAAGGCGCAGAACCGATTGAAGCAATTGGGAAAGAATTCGACCCGCACTATCACCAGGCGATCATGCAGGGGCAGGAAGAAGGCACTGCGTCCAACGTTGTGATTGAGGAATTCCAAAAAGGGTACATGTTAAAAGACAGGGTGATCCGCCCGTCCATGGTGAAAGTGAACGAGTAACGCGCTTTACATAAATTTTTAAGGGAGGCATTATCATGAGCAAAATTATCGGCATTGACTTAGGTACGACGAACTCATGTGTCGCAGTTCTGGAAGGCGGCGAACCGAAAGTCATTCCGAACCCGGAAGGAGGCAGGACAACGCCGTCTGTTGTCGCTTTTAAAAACGGGGAACGCCTGGTAGGGGAAGTCGCAAAACGCCAGGCGATCACAAATCCGAATACGATCATTTCGATCAAACGCCATATGGGCACGACACACAAAGTCACAGCGGAAGGAAAAGAATATACGCCGCAGGAAATTTCCGCCATGATTCTGCAATACTTGAAATCATATGCGGAAGATTATCTGGGCGAAAAAGTCGAAAAAGCGGTCATTACGGTCCCTGCTTATTTCAATGATGCCCAGCGCCAGGCAACAAAAGACGCCGGGAAAATTGCCGGGCTTGAAGTCGAACGGATTATCAACGAACCGACTGCTGCAGCGCTGGCATACGGCCTTGACAAAACGGATGAGGACCAGACCATCCTTGTATTTGACCTTGGTGGCGGTACGTTTGACGTCTCCATCCTTGAACTCGGCGACGGCGTCTTTGAAGTGCACGCAACTGCCGGCGACAACCATCTCGGCGGCGACGACTTCGACCAGGCGATCATCGATTACCTTGTCAGTGAATTTAAGAAAGAACACGGCATCGACCTGTCGAAAGACAAAATGGCGCTCCAGCGTTTAAAAGATGCGGCTGAAAAAGCGAAAAAAGACTTGTCAGGGGTCACTTCCACCCAAATCTCGCTGCCGTTTATTACGGCAGGGGAATCAGGCCCGCTCCACCTGGAAATGACGTTAACCCGTGCGAAATTCGACGAACTGACGGCAGACCTTGTTGAACGGACAATGGGCCCGACACGCCAGGCATTGCAGGATGCAGGGCTTACAGCGAATGACATCGATAAAGTCATCCTAGTCGGCGGCTCAACCCGGATTCCGGCCGTTCAGGAAGCGATCCGCAAAGAAATCGGGAAAGAACCGCATAAAGGCGTCAACCCGGATGAAGTTGTAGCAATGGGTGCCGCAATCCAGGGCGGGGTATTGACGGGGGATGTGAAAGACGTCGTGCTCCTCGACGTTACGCCGCTGTCGCTCGGAATTGAAACAATGGGCGGCGTGTTCACGAAATTGATTGAGCGCAATACAACGATCCCGACTTCAAAATCGCAAATCTTTTCAACTGCAGCGGATAACCAGACAGCCGTTGACATTCATGTCCTGCAGGGCGAACGCCCGATGGCTGCCGACAACAAAACGCTCGGCCGTTTCCAATTGACCGATATTCCGCCGGCACCGCGCGGCATTCCGCAAATTGAAGTTACGTTTGATATTGATAAAAACGGGATTGTCAATGTCAGCGCAAAAGACCTTGGCACCGGCAAACAGCAAAAGATTACGATCAAATCGTCCACCACTTTGTCCGATGAAGAAATCGAACGGATGGTAAAAGAAGCGGAAGCTAACGCAGAAAAAGACAAGAAACGCAAAGAAGAAGCGGAACTCCGCAATGAAGCCGACATGCTTGTATTCACTGCTGAAAAAACATTAAAAGAACTGGAAGGTAAAGTGGACGCATCTGAAATTTCCAAAGCCGAAAAAGCAAAGGACGAATTAAAAGCGGCCATTGAGAAAAATGATCTCAATGAAATGAGGCAGAAAAAAGATGCGCTGCAGGAAATCGTGCAGGACTTGTCCGTCAAGCTGTATCAGCAGGCAGCACAACAGCAGCAAAACACGGATGCCGGGGGAGACGGAAAAAAGGATGACAATGTTGTCGACGCTGATTTTGAAGAAGTCGATGATAATAAAAAATAACGATAAAACAATATGGCCATTTTTCAATGAGCCAGGAAAAAAGTCAAAGTCTGGTCTATTCTCGGCTTTGACTTTTTTCTTATGCGAATGCTACAATTACCTTTATGTGAACGTTTCGGGAGTGAGAAGAAATGAGTAAACGGGATTACTATGAAGTGTTGGGCGTCGCGAAAGATGCATCGAAAGACGAGATAAAAAAAGCGTACCGCAAGCTTTCCAAAAAATACCACCCGGATATTAACAAAGCGCCTGATGCTGCAGAAAAATTCAAGGAAATCCAGGAAGCGTACGAAGTGTTGAGCGATGACCAGAAACGCGCCCAATATGACCAGTTCGGGCATGCAGGGCCGAACCAGGGCTTCGGGGGCGGAAACGGTTTTGGCGGATTCAGCAGTTCGGATTTTGACAGTTTCGGTTTCGAAGATATTTTCAGCACATTTTTTGGCGGCGGCAGAAGAAATGACCCGAATGCGCCAAGGCAGGGGGCTGATTTGCAATATACGATGACGCTTGAATTTGAGGAGGCGGTTTTCGGGAAAGAGACGGACATCCATATTCCGCGCGAGGAAACTTGTGATACCTGCCACGGAACCGGGGCAAAACCGGGGACGCATCCGAAAGAATGCCCGCACTGCCACGGAACCGGACAGCTCAATACTGAGCAACAGACACCGTTCGGCCGGATTGTGAACCGCAGGGTATGCCATTACTGCGGCGGTACGGGCAAAATCATTACAGACAAATGCAAAACTTGCGGCGGTACCGGAAGAGTGAAAAAACGCCGCAAAATTCATGTCAAAATTCCGGCCGGCATCGACGACGGGCAGCAGCTCCGCGTTGCAGGCCAGGGCGAACCGGGTATAAACGGCGGACCGGCCGGCGACCTGTACATCATTTTCCACGTCCGGCCGCATGAACTGTTCGAACGGGACGGCGATGACATCTACTGCGAAATCCCGATTGCTTTTACCCAGGCTGCTTTAGGCGATGAAATCGAAGTGCCGACGTTGCACGGGAAAGTAAAATTGAAAATCCCGGCCGGCACACAATCCGGCACAAAATTCAGGCTGCGCGGGAAAGGCGTGCCGAATGTCCACGGGCACGGCACCGGCGACCAGCATGTCATCGCGAGAATTGTCACCCCAAGGAAGCTTACCGAACGGCAAAAACAACTTTTGCGCGAATTCGCCGAAGCGAGTGGAGAGGTCCCGGATGAACAAAGCAGCAATTTTTTTGACAAAATGAAACGGGCATTTAAAGGGGACTAAACAGGAATGGAGTGAGGCGTTCATGAAATGGTCGGAAATTATGATCCACACCACGAACGAAGCGGTGGATCCGATTTCGAATATTTTGTATGAAGCGGGCGCCGGCGGGATTGTGATCGAGGACTCGGATGAGCTGCTGAAAGAGCATGACGACCGGTTCGGTGAAATTTATGAACTGGATCCGGACGATTTTCCGGAAGAAGGGGTCATCATTAAAGCGTACCTGCCCGTAAACAGCTTTTTAGGTGAAACCGTCGAGGAAATCAAACAGGCGATTACCAATCTGGCCACTTTTGATATTGATATCGGCCCGAACAAGGTGACGATCAGCGAAGTGCATGAAGAAGAATGGGCAACGGCATGGAAAAAATACTACAATCCCGTGAAAATATCCGAAAAATTTACGATTGTGCCGATGTGGGAAAACTATGAGCCGGTATCAAGCGATGAGCTGATCATTGAATTGGACCCCGGCATGGCGTTCGGCACCGGCACCCATCCGACCACGGTCATGTGCATCCAGGCATTAGAACGGACGGTAAAACCGGGCGACACGGTCATTGATGTCGGCACCGGTTCCGGCGTGTTAAGCATTGCCAGCGCCCTGCTCGGAGCAGGGCGGGTGCTTGCGCTTGATCTGGACGAGGTGGCGGTCCGTGCGGCTACGCTCAATGTGAAACTCAATAAAGTCCAAAACCGGGTAACTGTCAAACAAAATGATTTGTTGAAAGGCGTAAGCGGGCAAGCCGATGTGATGGTGGCCAATATTCTTGCTGAAGTGATCGCCCGTTTTGCTGAAGAGGCATTCGGACATGTCAAACCGGGCGGCCGTTTTATTGCTTCCGGCATCATCCGGCAAAAAAAGGACCTTGTCGTGGATGCGCTCACTTCTGCCGGCTTCACGATTGAAGAAACGATGGTCATGGAAGACTGGGTTGCGCTCATGGCAAAGCGCGGGTGAGAGG
Organism: Weizmannia sp. FSL W8-0676; assembly: GCF_038593015.1. Taxonomy (NCBI): domain Bacteria; kingdom Bacillati; phylum Bacillota; class Bacilli; order Caryophanales; family Bacillaceae; genus Heyndrickxia; species Weizmannia sp. FSL W8-0676. Next base: position 1,858,893 of record NZ_CP151954.1, on the reverse strand, counting down.
CCATGCAGCGTTATTTTTTAAACCGGCCGTATCGGGGGGAGCAGGAAATCCGCCTGGACGGCGAAAATTACCATCATATCGCGCGCGTCATGAGAATGTCCGCCGGAAGCCGCTTTTATGGTGTATTTTCAGATGAAAAAGTGTGCATTTGCGAAATCGGGGAAATCACAGGCGATGCCGTTATGGCCCGGATTACCGGATGGGAAACCGCCGTAAAAGAGCTTCCGGTCCATGTTACTGTATCATGCGGCCTTCCGAAAGCGGATAAACTGGAATGGATTATCCAAAAGGGAACCGAGCTGGGTGCCTTTCATTTTTTGCCTTTCATTGCGGAAAGATCCGTTGTAAAATGGGACACAAAGAAAGAAGCAAAAAAACGCGAACGCTGGCAAAAGATTGCCCGGGAAGCCGCAGAACAGTCGCACCGCAGCCACTTGCCCGAAATCAGCCCCCCTGTTTCTTTCCAGCAGCTGATCGAAGAAAGCCATACATATCAATATAAGCTGGTTGCTTTTGAAGAAAATGCAAAAGAAGGGGAACGGCACCGGTTTGCGGAAGTATTGTCGAACATATCGGAAGGCGGCAATGTACTGGCCGTTTTCGGGCCGGAAGGGGGCCTATCCCTTGATGAAATCCGCAGGCTTGAAGCAGCCGGATTCGTATCCTGCAGCTTAGGCCCGCGCATTTTGCGGGCGGAGACGGCGCCGTTATATGTACTTTCTGCCATAAGTTACCATTTTGAATTAATGAGGTGAAGAGGATGTCAACCGTAGCATTCCATACATTAGGATGCAAAGTGAACCATTATGAGACTGAAGCCATTTGGCAGCTGTTTAAACAAGCGGGCTATGAAAGAACCGACTTTGAAACGAACGCCGATGTCTACGTGATCAATACTTGCACGGTCACCAATACAGGAGACAAAAAGAGCCGTCAGGTCATCCGCCGGGCAGTCCGGCAAAACCCGGATGCCGTAGTTTGTGTGACCGGCTGTTATGCGCAGACATCGCCGGGCGAGATCCTCGAAATTCCCGGTGTCGATGTCGTTGTCGGCACACAGGACCGCACCAAAATGCTTGGGTATATTGAACAGTATTTGAAAGAGCGCAAACCGGTCAATGCTGTCAAAAATATTATGAAAAACCGTGTGTATGAAGAAATGGAAGTGCCGTATTTTACCGACCGGCACCGGGCTTCCCTGAAAATCCAGGAAGGCTGCAACAATTTCTGCACGTTTTGCATCATCCCGTGGGCGCGCGGCCTGATGCGGTCAAGGGATCCTGAAAAGGTCATCGCACAAGCCCAGCAGCTTGTCGATGCAGGCTATAAAGAACTGGTTTTAACCGGCATTCATACAGGCGGATACGGCCAGGATTTAAAAGATTACAATCTTGCGATGCTGCTTCGGGACCTGGAAGAAAAAGTGCAGGGGCTGAAACGCGTCCGCATTTCGTCTATTGAAGCCAGCCAGCTGACGGATGAAGTGATTGGTGTGATTAAACATTCGAAAGTCGTTGTCCGCCATATGCATGTCCCGATCCAGTCCGGTTCCGATACGGTGCTGAAAAGAATGCGCCGGAAATATACGATGGACCAGTTCGCGGAACGGATTACCAAGTTGAAAGAAGCATTGCCGGGCCTTGCACTGACTTCTGATGTCATCGTCGGCTTCCCGGGTGAAACGGAAGAAGAGTTTATGGAAACATACAATTTCATAAAAGAACACCGGTTTGCGGAACTCCATGTTTTCCCGTACTCGCCCAGGACAGGTACGCCTGCTGCCAGAATGAAGGACCAGATTGATGAAGAAATCAAAAATGAACGTGTCCACCGCATGATCGCATTAAGCGACCAGCTGGCAAAAGAATACGCATCCCAATTTGAAAACGAGGTGCTTGAAGTCATTCCGGAAGAGCCGTTCAAAGAAGATCCGGAAAGCGGGCTGTACGAAGGCTATACCGATAATTACCTGAAAGTCGTTTTCCCGGCCACCCCGGATATGGTTGGAAAACTCGTCAAAGTGAAAATCACAAAAGCTGGGTATCCATATAATGAAGCACAGTTCGTCAGAGTGATGGACGACGTCATGCCGGCCGTAAATGAAGCCATGTAACGCAAAAACCGGATGGTGTGTTTGCCCGGAAAAAGCGCGCCTGATAAAAGGCAGCCCCATAATAGGAAAAAAAGTGCCGCATAATGGCATTGAAGAGGCCAGGGCAGTTTCCGGATAAAATGCCCGCCCTTTGAAGCACATGGCAAAAACAACCGGGCTTTTAGCCCGGTTGTTTTATTTTTTTCCGTGCAAAGCGATGATAAACCGGCCGAATCTTTCGGAAAATGGCAAAACAGCCAGTGAGGATAGAAGATTAAACAATAGGCTTGCATGGGCAAGCTGTTGTTCCGGATTAGCCGACAGCATTCGGCAAGTGTCCGCGAGCACATGCAGGAAAGGCAAAAAAACAAGCGCCCCTCCGGCATTCAGCCAGACATGGGTAAATGCCGTCAGCCTTGCTTCCTCTCCGGCCCCGATGCTGGCCAGAAGCCCGGTGATGCATGTCCCGATATTGGCCCCGAGCATGATGCTAATTCCGGTTTCAAGCGGGAATACCCCGGCTGCAAGAAAACCCATCGCCATCCCGATCGTCACGGTGCTGGACTGGATCGCTGCAGAAAGCAAGATTCCGAGTAAGAAAGCGGACAAGAGGTGGGTATTTAAAACGGTAAACAAATGCTGGACAAAAGCGGTTTTTGATACCGGCACGGCAAGCTCCTCAAATCCGCGCATTGCCCCGAACACAAGCGAGAGGCCGAACAGAATAATACCGGCGCTTTTGACGCGGCCTTTTCCGAAAAAATAGAACACTGCCCCTGCCCCCAAAAAAGGCAGGCTCAAAGAGGAGAAGTCGAAAGTCAGCAATTCGAGCGTGAAAGTCGTGCCAATATTCGTGCCCAAAATGATTCCGATCGATTGCGAAAACGTCAGCATTCCGGCAGAAACGAGCCCGACAGTGATGACCATCACGGCGGAGCTGCTTTGCAAAAGCGCCGTCAAAACCATCCCGAACAGCATGGCGGACAGCGGCCTGCCTGCCAGTTTTTTCAGCGCATTTCCGGCATGGCCGCCGGATAAGGCAAACAGCCCGGCCCGCAGCCTGTGAATGCCGAATAAAAATGTCACCGTCAACAAAAGAAATGAAAGTAAATAAAGCATGTCCTTCCCCCCTTATGATCATATGGAAAGGGGGTATCGAACATGCCTTTTTATTATTTGGAAAATCCATTTAATACAACACACGAAAATCACGGTACTGTTCTTGCTGCTGTAAATAGTCAATATCCATTCCGGTTACTTTTGCAAAGCGCGACGGCCCTTTTTTCAGCCCGCGGATAAATTGTTCCATCTCTTTTTTCCCGCCTTGTGCCATCACTTCGACAGTGCCATCGTCTTTGTTGCGGACCCACCCGCATATATTGTATTGCTTTGCCAAAAATTGGGTGTAGTAGCGGAAGCCGACGCCCTGTACCCTTCCTGAAACAATGATATGTGCCGTTTCCTGTTGTTCCATCGTCTCCCTCCAATCGTTTCCATGCCGTCTTTGATCTCTATTATACCAAAAGGAGGAACAGGCGGGGCAAATAAGGCAAAAGCCAAATCACGAAAGACAAGGCGTATGTGTAAAATTTTACTCGAAGGGCAGATGGGTGGAAAAAAATGGGAAGACGCTCTATCATTTAAATGTACGCTTGTGGGCGAATACATTTAGAAAGAGGTCTTCCTATGGATATTATATCAATAATTGCTGGATTATTAAAGGATACAAAAAGTCTTATTGAATTTGAAGAACAAGTTAAAATTCTGATCCAGAATGCCTTTACGCAATGGGTTGGGGAAATATTTGAGACGTTAGATAAAACAATTAAGCAAAAAAAGCTGGAGGATGGCTGGGAGTACTGCCGGAGTGATAACAGAAGCATTCAGTTTTTATTTGGAAATGTGACCTTTAAACGTTCACTAATGCATGACCAGAAAGGGAATTCACATTATCCTCTGGATGAATGGTTAGGGCTTTTACCATACCAACGATACAGCCCGTTAGTGGAGTTAAAGGTGGCAGAGTTGGCAAGTGAGAACACCTATCGGGAGGTAGCTGATATTTTAAAAGAATGGACAGCAGTGAGCCTTAGTCACACAACTGTAGGGAACATGGTGAAACACGTAGGGAAAACGCAAGCTGAAGCCGACAAGGCACTTGTAGAAGAGCTAGAAATAGCTGATTCACTACCTGAGGGAAAGAAGGTAGATTACCTGTTTTCCGAAGCTGATGGTATATTCGTCCGGGGACTAGAAAAGAAACAGGGTTTGGAAGTCCACCACGCCATTCTCTATGAAGGATGGGAAACCAATGGCAAAAGAGTCTCTCTACACCATCCCGTTGTTATCATGACGACGAAATCCATCCAGACATTTTGGGATGAAGTCCAAGCTGTAGCAGCCAACACCTATTCCCTAGAAAAAGCTCGTGTCATTACAAATAGTGATGGAGGTGCGGGGTACACAGCTGAACGGTTTCAAACAGCATTCTCACAGTCGGAATTTCCGGTGCTCAACCAGCTGGATACCTACCACGTTGCACAAGCCATCGTAAGGACATTCGGGGGCGGAAAGAGCGAGATCAAAGAGCAAATTAGAAAAGCGATTAGAACGCATGACCTAGACCAATTCACATTGTATTTGGATACGCATGAAAGCACATTGACGGATGAAAAGAGCCTTAAGAAAGTCAAGGAGTTTCGTTCGTACATCCTAAAAAACTGGGACCGCATTTTTGACTGGAGGGACAAGGTAGAGAACGTACCGGAAGGTGCGAGAGGCCTGGGGGCAATGGAATCAAATCAAAGGCATATCTCATTCAGAATGAAGAAAAGGGGGATGCATTGGAGTAAAGCTGGCGCCGAAGCCATGGTAAAGGTGAAACAGGGCATGCTTAACGGGACATTGCAGGAAACCTATCTGAAACACCGTTCAAGAAGCGCGAGAAAGCAACGGAGCTTGCAACAATCCATCAGGATGTCTCAACTATTCAAGCAGCCTGTACGCCCGTCAGTGGGCGTAAAGCACGGATCAGTTGCCCTGCATTCAAGCAGTTCATCGGCAATGGGACATTTAAGCAAAATATTAGAGCTTTCGTTTTAAGCTTGGCTCAGTGGGGACTGATCGTTGAGGCGCGCGAAATTTACGAGACTCCTGCGGGAAAAGCGAGCCAGGAGAGACCCCGCAGCGAGGTACGAGCGAGGAGGCTCGCCGGCCGCCCGCGGAAAGCGAGTGAATTTCGCGCGCCTCAACATCCCCGTTATCCATCTTTATACGGAAATATTACATCTTTTCCGAAAATTACACCGAGCAAGTAAAGCACGGTAGCCGAAAGTGTACAAAAAGAGTGTCTTGGAATACCCGATATTTAAACCTTGTCGAGAAAAACTTGACACATACAGACAAGGCGCAAATGTTGACCGGTTATGGAGGATATTATATAATAATAATGTGCACGGGTTGCTCAACCTGACATGTAACCGTTTGTGTTCGGAGGGAGGGAAAGAAATGTCTAAAACTGTCGTTCGAAAAAACGAGTCGCTTGATGATGCGCTTCGCCGCTTTAAACGTACTGTTTCGAAAACCGGAACTTTACAGGAATACAGAAAGCGCGAATTTTATGAAAAACCAAGCGTAAGACGCAAAAAGAAATCAGAAGCTGCTAGAAAACGTAAGTGGTAAGAGAGGGTGGAATGATGAGTCTTCTCGAGCGTTTAAATAGCGATATGAAGCAAGCGATGAAGAACAAAGATAAAGAAAGACTCTCCGTAATTCGTATGCTTAAGGCAGCTGTTCAAAACGAAGCGATCAGGCTCGGAAAAGACGGTTTGACGAATGATGAAGAGTTGACAGTCCTTTCTCGCGAAGTGAAGCAACGGAAAGACTCCCTCCAGGAATTTAAAAATGCAGGTCGCAGTGACCTTGTTGAAAAAGCGGAAAAAGAATTGGCATATGTGAACGCATATTTGCCGGAGCAGCTTTCTGAAGACGAAGTGCGTGAAATTGTCCGGCAGACCATTGAAGAAGTGCATGCCGGGTCTAAAGCTGATTTCGGAAAAGTTATGGGAGCCGTCATGCCGAAAGTAAAAGGCAAAGCTGACGGTACGGTTGTGAGAAATATTGTGCAGCAGCAATTATCCTGACCTTTCTCATATAAGCCGGAAATCAATATGATTTCCGGCTTTTCGTTGTGCTTTTTACCGCACCTTTGCCGTATCCTTGAACCGGAAACACGGGTTTCCAAACGGTCCCGGACGTTTCGGACAAAAAAACTGCAAATAAAGTGATGAACCCCTTTTTTATTTCATAAATATGAGATGAAAGGGGGTTCTTTTTATGGCGAAAAAATGGCGGCAGCATTTGCAAAACTGGATGTCACAAAAAATGGACCTTCCGCAGGATGTCATGATGGACCTTCCGAGAATCACGATGATCGGCCAAATTCATATTTATGTTGAGAACCACCGCGGCCTTTTGACTTTTTCCGATAAAGAAGTCCGGCTGCTTTTAAAAAACGGGCAGCTCTTAATCAAAGGCCGGTCTTTTGTCATCAAAACGATCTTGCCCGAAGAAATTTTATTGGAAGGCAAAATAGATGAAGTGTTGTATTTGAACGGATAGGGGTGGCTTTGGTTGAAAAATCATTGGGTAACTTTTTTACAGGGGTCGGTGGCTGTAAAAATTGAGGGAAAAGGGATCGAACGCTTTATCAACCAGCTGACAAGAGCCGGCCTCGCTGTTTGGAATGTCAGGCGGCAGGGCACCATGGCCGTCACGTTCGAATTGCGCCTTTCAGACATTCACCAGCTCAGAAAAGCAGTAAGGGGACAAGATTTGCATGTCCGCTTTTTAAGGGGGCGCGGCGTTCCTTTTTTATGGAAAAGGACGCTGAAAAACGCCGGATTCCTGTTCGGCTTTTTTCTCTTTCTTGCCGTGATCACGGTGCTTTCCAACATGGTTTGGGGCGTGGAGATCAAAGGCGCAACGCCAAAAACCGAGCACGAAATCCGCAAACAATTGGACAAACTGGGCATTCAAACAGGGCATTCACAGTTTTTTCTCGATGATATTGAAACCATCCAGTGCAAGCTGACAAACAATCTTCCGGACGTGACATGGGTCGGCGTGGAGCTGCGCGGGACAACCTATCATTTTACCGTTGTGGAGAAAAACATGCCGGAACCGGTGAAAAATCCGGGCCCACAGCATCTTGTCGCTTCACAGAAAGCGGTGGTGGAAAATATGTTTGTTGAAAAAGGCAAGCCGGTTGTAAAAATTAACCAGTATGTCAAAAAAGGCCAGCTGCTTGTTTCCGGTGTCATTGGGAATGATAAAGAAAAATACCCTGTGGCAGCCAAAGGGAAAGTATACGGAAAAACGTGGTATAAAACGGCGGTTGAACTTCCGCTTTCCTCCCGTTTTCAAGTGTATACCGGCAATGCAGCCCAAAAATATTATATTGGAATCGGCTCGATGAAGCTGCACATATGGGGCTTCCGGACCCCCCGTTTTAAACAGTACCGGACATCGGAAGAAGCAGAAAAGGTCAAGTTTTTAAAATGGACATTGCCGGTCCGCTTTATCAGGGAAACGGTCCGCGAGAAAGAAGAGCGGGACAGAAATTATACCAAAAAAGAGGCTGAAGCAGAAGCAAAAAAATTAGCAAGGCAGGATTTGCGCAAAAAACTGCCAAAAGAAGCAACCGTTACGGATGAATATGTTTTGCAAGAACATGTCCGCAATGGTACATTAAAAATGATGATTTATTACGAAGTAGTAGAAAATATCGCAATCGCAAAACCAATTGCTCAAGGAGACTTAGAATGACAGAAGAAAGTACGGCAAAACTTCAATTGGAGAATACAAACGAAGCAGTGCTTTTATTCGGCATTTCCGACCATCATCTGAAAATGCTCGAGGATGCCTACGGGGTCCATATCCTCACCCGCGGCGAAACGATCCAGGCAAGCGGCAAAGAAGATGCGGCGGAAAGGGTGATTGCCGTCATGTCCGAACTGCTTGGTTTGATTAAAAAAGGCATCACCATCAGCGGGCGCGATGTGCTTTACGCTGTCGAAATGGAAAAAAAGGGCCATCTTGAATATTTGGGAAGCCTGTACGAAGAAGAAATTGCCCGGAATGCGAAAGGGAAAGCGATCCGGATCAAGACATTCGGGCAGCGCGACTATATCCAGGCGATCCGCCATCATGACCTTGTGTTCGGCATCGGCCCGGCCGGAACGGGAAAAACGTATTTGGCCGTTGTAATGGCGGTGAATGCTTTAAAAAGCGGCGAGGTAAAAAGGATTATTTTAACCCGCCCGGCTGTTGAAGCCGGGGAAAGCCTCGGGTTTTTGCCGGGGGATTTGAAGGAAAAAGTCGATCCGTATTTGCGCCCGCTCTATGATGCATTAAACGATGTGCTCGGCGCGGAGCATACACAGCGCCTGATTGAAAGGGAAACAATCGAAATTGCCCCGCTTGCCTATATGCGCGGGCGCACACTTGATGATGCGTTCGTCATTCTCGATGAAGCGCAGAATACGACACAGGCACAAATGAAAATGTTTCTGACCCGCCTCGGTTTTCACTCCAAAATGGTGATTACAGGGGACAGAACGCAGATTGACCTGCCAAAAGGCGCGGAATCCGGCCTTTTGACAGCTGAAAGAGTGCTGGAGAAAGTCCGCGGCATTTCGTTCGTCTATCTGGAAGAAAGCGATGTCGTCCGCCACCCGCTTGTTGCGAAAATTATCGAAGCTTATCAAAACGCATAACCCGGGCCGTGGCACCCGGGTTGTTTTGCCATGCATTTTTGCCGGAAAACTGATATGATGGAACCGTTAAGAGCGATTGCAAAAGGCGGTGTATGAAAAGCAAATGAAAATTCCCGGGCAAATGGGCAGGTTGCGGATGATGTTAAGCTTTAAATGGTTTACATTCGTGATCCTGTTTTTACTGTCCCTTATTTTATTCGGCATTTTTTATCCGAACATTAGGCCCCAGACGTATGATATCAAACTGTTTTCAGTTGCGAACAATACGATCCGTTCTCCGAAAACGGTCATCGACGAAGAAAAAACAAAAGAAGAAAAACAGCTGGCGGCCGCTAGTGTTGCGAAAGTCTATACGTTTGACAGCGGCCTGGCACAAAACCGAGTTTCGCTAATGGATTCGATTTTTGATGTCGCAGAAGAAGTGAACGCGGAATATAAAAATAAAAAACATGGCGGAAAAAACAGCAGCGGGCTGCAGGAAGAGAAGCTGGCAAAATTGAAGGAAATATTGTCTGAAAATGTGTCCGGCAATGTGACCGGCTCTATTTCCGACACAAGTTTTCGCGCGCTTTTGTCCGCTTCCCCGGATGAATTGAAAGCGGCAAGGCACATTGTCGAAACAAATGTCAATGAGGCGCTCAGCCAAAAAGTGACAGAAAACAATGCGGCAGAAGCCAAAAGCCGGGTGGCCTCGCAAATCGAAAAGTCAGGGTTGAAGACAAGCATCCGGAATGCTGCGTCCGAGCTTGGCCAATATGCGATCGTGCCCAATTATGTGTATGATGCAAAGCAGACGGAAAAAAGAAGGCAGCAGGCGATGGATAACGTTGAACCGGTGAAAATCCTGCAGGGGCAGGTCATCGTCCAGGAAGGGCATCTGATCGACCGGGAAACTTACCGCGAACTCCAGCTGATCGGACTGTTAAAAAGCAGCGGATCGGTTAAGCCGTATATCGGATTGGCTTTATTTGCCGTTTTTGCATCCGGCGTTTTGTACCTCTATACGAGCCGGATGCGCGCAACGGAAGAAGAAAAGCAAAACCGGCTTGTCATGGCCGGCCTGATTCTTGTCATTGCCCTTGCGTTAATGAAGCTGGCAGGGATCTTGACCCATCTTGAGATTCCGGGCATCGAGTACGCCTATCCGGCTGCAATGGCGCCGCTGCTCGCCCGGATTTTGCTCAGGGACCGTTCCGCCTTTTTGCTTTCAGCCCTGCTTGCCGCTTGTGCGAGCATCGAATTTCACGGTGACATTGCAGATACATTTAACGCCGAGATGGTTGTATACGCGCTTATTACAGGGACAGGGGGCATTTTGCTTTTGCCGAAACGGCCGGAGCGCGCGCGTTTGTTTAAAACCGGGATTTTTGCAGCGCTATTGAATGTGCTTGCGGTAGGTGTCATCTATTTTTTGAATGCCGGCCAGATCGTAAAGATGGACTTTTTATATACCCTTTCATTTGCGTTTCTTTCCGGCATTTTGTCCGCCGTGCTTGTGATGGGGCTGCAGCCGTTTTTTGAAGCGGCGTTCGGCATTTTGTCGCCGATCCGCCTTGTGGAGCTGTCCAATCCGAACCACCCGCTTTTGAAGAAGATTTTGACGGAAGCACCGGGCACGTATCACCATAGCCTGATGGTTGCCAATCTTGCCGAAGCGGCTTGTGAAGCGATCGGGGCGAATGGCCTCCTTGCCAGGGTTGGCAGCTATTATCATGATATTGGGAAAACAAAACGGCCGCATTTTTTTATCGAAAATCAGCTGAATATCCCGAATCCGCATGACCGCCTTTCGCCTGAAACAAGCAGGGATATTATCATTGCCCATGCAAAAGACGGGGCGGAAACATTGAAAAAATATAAGCTGCCGAAAGCTTTTTCGGATATTGCCGAACAGCATCACGGCACGACTTTGCTGAAGTATTTTTACCATAAAGCAAAAGCGCAAAACCCGGATGTGAAAGAAGAAGCGTTCCGTTACCCGGGCCCGAAGCCGCAGACGAAAGAAGCGGCTGTCATCAACATTGCGGACAGCGTGGAAGCGGCTGTCCGGTCCATGAACCATCCGACGCCCGATGACATTCAAAATTTAGTCGGCAATATCGTGCAAGGGCGCATTATGGATGGGCAATTTAATGAATGTGACATTACCCTGAAAGAACTGGAGACCGTTAAACGCACGCTTTGCGAGACGCTTAACGGCATCTTTCATTCAAGGATCCAGTATCCGAAATAAGGGTATCCCGTAAAAATAACGAAAAAGGATGGCTGACATGACATTATCACTCGATATGATGGATGAAACAAATGAGCTGAAAGCGGAGCATCTCGAGCTTGTCCGGACATTGCTCGATTATGCAGCCCGGCAGGAAGGGGTGGAGGACGGCACCGAGTTGTCGGTAACTTTTACGGATAATGATGGGATCCGCGAAATCAATCGCGATTACCGCGGCAAAGACCAGCCGACCGATGTCATTTCGTTCGCGCTTGAAGAAATGGGGGAAGGGGAGATCGAAATTACCGGTGCAGAAATGCCACGCGTGCTCGGGGATATTATCATTTCCGTGCCGCGGGCAAGGGAGCAGGCAGGAGAGTACGGGCATTCGTTTGAAAGGGAACTCGGCTTTTTGGCGGTTCACGGATTTCTTCACCTGCTCGGCTATGACCATATGACAAAAGAAGATGAAACGGAAATGTTCGGGCGCCAAAACGAGATCCTCGATCGCTATGGACTTAAACGATAAAAAAATCCCGAAATACCGCACCCCTTTCCGGCCGGCTGTGGAGGGGCTGTTTGCAACCATCCGGCAGGAACGGAATTTCCGTTTTCATCTTCTGGCGGCGTTATGCGCTTGTCTGCTCGGATTTTTCTTCTCCCTTTCCAAAACAGAGTGGATCGCCATTTTATTTTCCATTTTCGGCGTGATTGCAATGGAGCTGATGAACACAGCAATTGAGCGGGCGGTTGACCTTACCGTGGGGCATAAATACCACCCGCTTGCCAAGCTTGCGAAAGATGCAGCGGCGGCGGCGGTCCTGATGTGGGCCGTGCTTGCGGCCATTATCGGCTGCATCGTATTTCTTCCAAAATTATGGCATGTATTCCAGGGAGCGGCTTTTTAATGTGGCTTCTTTTTTATGGCCCGCTTCTCCCCGCCTGAAAAAGCAGATGGCGGATCCGGCCGGGCTGCCATACAGTTAGGGGCGCCAACGGGATCTGCCGCAATTTGAAAGGCGCAGGCCGTTGCGCTAAAATAAAGGTAATGGCATTGCTTGAAAACGGCCATGGCATGCAAGTGACGCTAAAATCAGTGCAAACACGCCACGAGTCGACAATATTTTCACGAACCTTTAAAATATTCAAAAGTAATGAAAAATACATTTTAACTTTTGGGCATATTTGTAGTAAAATATAGGTAAGGGGAAAAGATATGGAAACAATGGTAAAGCTGCTTTCGGGCGCTTATTCAACGGAGGATTTGCATGGAACAACCAACATATAAATCAGGCTTTATTTCTATCATTGGACGCCCGAATGTCGGGAAGTCCACTTTCATCAACCAGGTGGTCGGGCAAAAAATCGCCATCATGAGCGATAAGCCGCAGACCACAAGGAATAAGATACAGGGCGTTTACACAGCTGATGATGCACAGATGATTTTTATTGATACACCTGGCATCCATAAACCGAAGCATAAGCTTGGCGACTTCATGGTAAAATCAGCCACGGACACATTAAAAGAAGTGGACCTGATTTTATTTATGGTCAATGCGGAAGAAAAACGCGGCCGCGGCGACGAGTACATTATCGACCTGCTTAAACACGTGCGCACGCCTGTTTTTTTGGTCATCAACAAAATTGACCTCGTCCATCCGGATGATTTGCTTGCCTTTATTGAACAGTACAAAGATTTATACCCGTTCCGTGAAGTGGTCCCGATTTCCGCGCTCAGAGGAAATAACGTCGACCGGCTGCTCAGTGCCATCAAGGAATATTTGCCGGAAGGGCCGCAGTATTATCCGGCGGACCAGGTGACGGACCATCCGGAACGGTTCATCATTTCGGAACTGATCCGTGAAAAAGCATTGCAGCTTACAAGAGAAGAAGTGCCGCATTCGATTGCAGTTGTCATTGAGAAAATAGAGCAGGCGGAGAACAAGGATGTCATCCGCGTGATGGCGACGATCGTTGTCGAACGGCCGTCCCAAAAGGGGATTATCATCGGCAGGCAGGGAAGTATGCTGAAAGAGATCGGCAAAAGAGCAAGGGCTGATATTGAAAATTTGCTCGGGTCGCAAGTTTATTTGGAATTATGGGTAAAAGTGCAGAAAGATTGGCGGAATAAAATCAGCCAGCTGCGCGATTTCGGTTTCCGGGAAGACGAATATTGATTTTGGCGCCCGCTTTTGGTTGTAAATTTTTACCCCGAATGTTTGCGTGTCCCCTGGTGAAGCTATTAAAGGCTTTTAATGAAATTTCATGACCTACAACATGAAAGGCGTGGTGAATATGTTAGAATTTACCTGGAAAGTCTTTGCGGATACCGGCAATATTGATACGTACCTGCTTTTTAAGGAACTGGAAAGGGACCGGCGCCAGGACCGGTATGAACGTGACGAAGATCCGGCAGAGGCGGATTTTTCCATTACTTAAGGATATGCCGCACTGCCTGCCGGGCAAGAGGTGGAGAGGTTGTTTGAAAAATGTGAAGGGATCGTCATTAAAAATACCGACTACGGCGAATCCAATAAAATCCTGCATATTTACACGAGAGAATTTGGGAAGCTGGGCTTTATGGCGCGCGGAGCCAAAAAGCCGAACAGCCGGCTGGCTGCGGTTTCCCAGGTTTTTACATATGGGAATTTCCTTTTTCAGCCATCGCGCGGCCTTGCCACCCTTCAGCAGGGAGAGGCCGTCTCACCGATGCGCCATATCCGCGAAGATATTTTTAAAACGGCGTATGCTGCCTATGTGGTGGAACTTTTAGGCCGGGCGGTTGAAGATAGAAAAAAGAATCCGTTTGTGTTCGAACTTTTGCTCCGGACACTCGAATATATTGATGAAGGCTATGACCCGGAAATTATCAGGGATATCTTTGAAATGAAGATGCTGAATGTGCTCGGCATGTACCCGGCGATGGACCGATGTGCGGTATGCGGAAACACGGAAGGGCCCTTTGCGTTTTCCATCCGGGAAAATGGCCTTCTTTGCCACCGCTGTTTTGCGCGCGACCCGTACCGGCTTCCGTTGCCACAGCCGGTTATCCGCCTGCTCCGGCTTTTTTATTTTCTGGACATCAACCGGCTCGGTAGCATTTCTGTCAAAGACTCGACAAAAAAAGAACTGAGAACGGCCATTTCCATGTATTATGATGAATATACCGGCCTGCAATTGAAAGCCGGCCGGTTTCTCAGCCAGATAGAGGCGCTTGAAAAAAAGCTTGGGCCGGACAATGCATAAGGTTTCCCCGTATAGAAGGGAAAAGGAGGGCTCTCCTTTCTGCCCAGGGCTGGATGATGCATCATGCACGGCCCGCGGTTTGGTTTCAAACTGTTTTTGCCTGGCCGTAAAATGCATGACCCGCTACCTGAGTATACGCAGCTGTCTTCCGAAATATCAATGGCATTTTGATGTATAATGATGGCAGATAAGGACAGATTCCTGTAAACGTGTTATATTATTGTCTTGCATGGTTGTGTGAATGAAGGCGGTGATTACGATCGAATTAACGAAAAGGCAGGAACAGATTCTCGAGATCGTCAAAACGAACGGGCCGATTACAGGCGAGCACATCGCCGAAAAGCTGAATTTAACGCGGGCAACGCTCCGGCCGGATCTTGCTATTTTGACAATGGCAGGTTATTTGGATGCACGCCCGCGCGTCGGCTATTTTTATACCGGAAAAACGAGCACGCAGCTTCTTACGGAAAATTTAAAACATATTTACGTAAAAGATTACCAGTCTCTGCCGGTCGTGGTTAACGAGAATATGTCCGTGTACGATGCCATCGTAACGGTTTTTCTTGAAGATGTCGGCACGCTTTATGTCGTCGACAATGCATCCCATCTGACCGGTGTTCTGTCGCGGAAAGATTTGTTGCGGGCAAGCCTTGGAAACAAAGACTTATCCGCATTGCCGGTGCATATCATTATGACAAGAATGCCGAATATTACCTGCTGCAAAAAAGATGATCTTCTGATTGATGTGGCAAAAAAACTGATTGAAAAACAAATTGACTCGGTGCCGGTTGTGAAAGAAACAGAAACCGGGCTTGAAGTGACCGGACGGATAACGAAAACGAATATCACGAAAGCATTCGTTGAGCTTGCAGACGGCGATTAAAAAGGAAGTGATCACTTTTGGCAAAACCCCATATTTACATTGTTTCAGACTCGGTCGGAGAGACGGCGGAGCTCGTCACAAAGGCGGCCATCAGCCAGTTTGAAAACCAGGACGCAGAATTAAAACGCTTCCCGTATGTGGAAGATACGATCCATATTGATGAAGTGGTTTCGCTTGCATCCATGAATTACGGCATGATCGTTTATACGCTTGTGAAGCCGGAAATGCGAAAATACATGAATGACCAAGCCGTAAAACACGGCCTTGCTGCTGTCGATTTAATGGGACCTCTTATGGACCGGCTGCTCGAATTGTATGAATCCAAACCGCTCTATGAACCGGGGCTCGTCAGAAAATTGGACGAAGCTTATTTTAAAAAGGTGGAAGCGATCGAATTTGCGGTGAAATATGATGACGGCCGGGATCCGCGCGGCATTGTCCGGGCGGATATTGTCCTGATCGGTGTTTCCCGTACATCCAAAACGCCGCTTTCACAATACCTGGCGCATCACCGCTATAAAGTTGCGAATGTGCCGATTGTGCCGGAAGTGGATCCGCCGGAAGAACTTTTTCGTATTCCTTCCAAAAAGTGTATCGGTTTAAAAATTGATCCCGACACATTGAATCATATCCGGAAAGAACGGCTGAAAACACTCGGGCTTGATGGTTCGGCAAGTTATGCGACCATTGAGCGCATCAAATATGAACTGGATTATTTTAATCAGATAGCGGAGCGGCTTGACTGCAAAGTGATTGATGTTACCAACAAAGCGGTTGAAGAAACGGCAAATATTATTATGGATGAAATGAGAAAGTAAAAGCGGCCAAAGGCGCGGGGAGCGCGCGCCTTTTTCGCGGCATCGGCCGGATGAAAATAAACCATTTGAAACGGGGGAAGCAGGCTAAAACGGTCTTTGTTTCCGCCCGTTTTTTTTAGAATTTTCTTTTGAAAAAACGAGGCATATTTTTTTCTGCTTTTCAGTATTTATTTATAGTCAAAATGAAGCAAGTATACTATAATAAAAAATTGTGATAAAAATGTATGATACGGGTTTAGAGTAGGCTATTAAGGAATAAACTATTTATAGTAAATGTCAAGTCTGAATTTAAATAAATTTCGACAGGGCCAAAAAAATTATGGGAAGAAGCGCAAAACATGCAGGATTCTGTGGAGCGATGTAGAATATTTTAGGATGAAAAGAAAAACAGCAAACGAATAAGCATTGCCGTATCCCGGATGAAATGCGGTTGAATAAAGGTGGAGCAGAAGGGATTGTTTGATGACAGGGATGATTCCGAATGAAAAAATTGATGAAATCCGCCGGTCTTCCGATATTGTGGAGGTCGTGAGCGATTATGTACAGCTCAAAAAGCAGGGACGCAATTACTTCGGCCTGTGCCCGTTCCACGGCGAGCATACGCCGTCATTTTCCGTATCCCCCGACAAGCAGATTTTTCACTGCTTTGGATGCGGCGCAGGCGGCAATGTGTTTACTTTTCTCATGGATATCGAAGGCATCTCTTTTCAGGAAGCGGCAGAAAAACTGGCACAAAAAGCGCATATCGAGCTTGGCGTCGTTTTACGGCACGAAGAGCAGAAAAGCATCGATCCGAAGCGCCGACAGATGCTGGAAGCACACGAACTGTTGCAAAAATTATACCACCATTTGCTTTTGCATACAAAAGAAGGGGAACCTGCGCTAAAGTACCTTCGCGGGCGCGGGTTTACAGACGAAGCAATCGAAAAGTTCGGGATCGGGTATGCGCTGCCTGCCTGGGATTTTGCCGCCAATATGCTGCAAAAGCGCGGTTTTCCCCTTTCCGTGCTGGAAGAAAGCGGGCTTGTCATCCGCAATGAAAAGGACGGCAAATATTTTGACCGTTTCAGAGACCGGATCATGTTTCCAATCATGGATGAAAAGGGAAACATGGTAGCATTTGCCGGAAGAGCTGTCCGGAAAGAGGAACACCCGAAATATTTGAACAGCCCTGAGACGCCGCTTTTTAACAAAAGCAAGCTGCTTTTTAACCTGAACCGGGCAAGAGGGCCGATCCGCAAAAAACAGCAGGCGGTCATTTTTGAAGGCTATGCAGACGTGATCTCCGCCGACCGGGCTGGCGTTGAAAACGGCATTGCCACAATGGGCACATCGATTACAGCGGAACACGTCCGGATGATAAAAAGGCTCACGGACGGCGTCGTCATTTGTTACGACTCGGACCAGGCCGGCTTCACTGCGGCTTTCCGTGCAGGGAAAATGCTCAGTGAAAACGGCTGTGAAGTGCGGGTTGCGCAAATGCCGGACGGACTGGACCCTGATGACTACATAAACCGGCATGGCGGAGAAAAATTCCGCAGGGATGTAATAGGGGCCAGCCTGACTTTTATGGCTTTTAAAATGCAATATTTCCGCATGAATAAAAATCTCCAAAATGAAGGAGAAAAGCTGGCGTATATAGAAGAAGTCATTCAGGAAATTGCCAAGCTGGAGAATCCGGTGGAGAAAGATCTTTACTTGCGCCAGCTGTCCGAAGAATTTTCGTTGTCTTTGGATGCCCTGAAAGAGCAGGAAAGGCAATACGGTTCCCGTGAAACCGGAAACCGGAAGAGAAGCCGGCCTGCAGGGAATCCGGCGCCTGTGCATGAAGAAGCCCGGATGCTGCCTGCCAATATGACCGCGGAGAGAAGGCTGCTTTGGCATATGCTGCGGGACGGGGAAGTTGCCTATAAAGTGAAAGATTTCCTTGGCGAAAACAGCTTTTACGGGGACGAACACCAGGCCATTTTTACTTACCTGCTTGGCTGGTACGAAGAAGGGAATCCGCCTGATACGAGCGCTTTCCTTTCTTATTTGCCCGATTCAAAATTGCAGAGGATTGCTGCCGAAATCGAAATGATGACGGTAGGCGGGGAGCTGACGGATGAGGAATTGGAAGATTATGTGCAGTATGTGCTGAAACACCAGAAATTGTTGCGCATTCAGGAAAAACTGAGGGCACAAAAAGATGCCGAACGGCAAAATGATTTCCAAAAAGCGCTGCAATTGGCTGGTGAAATCGTGGCACTGAGAAAGTCCATGACCTGAAATCTCTGCTTTTTATAAATGATCAAGCTGCTGTTGGATCATTGAGTGTGTTGAAATTGTCGGAAGGAGGGGAACATATGGCTGAAAAGTCAGCACGTTCCAAAGAAGTAGAAGAAAGTGAGTTTACAGTGGAAAAAGCAAAAGAGCAACTCGTTGAACGCGGGAAAAAGCGGGGGGTTCTCACTTATGATGCCATTTCCGAAAAACTCGGCCATTTTGATTTAACATCCGACCAGATGGATGAATTTTATGAATTGCTCGGCGAACAGGGCATCGATGTGACAGATGAGGCCGGCGACGAGGATGCACCTTCCCATCTCGAACTGGAAAAAGAGAATGACGAAGAGTTTGACCTGAATGATTTGAGTGTTCCCCCGGGTGTGAAAATCAATGATCCGGTACGCATGTATTTGAAAGAAATCGGGCGGGTCGACCTTCTTTCCGCAGACGAAGAAATCGAACTGGCCAAAAGAATCGAGCAGGGCGATGAAGAGGCAAAACGCCGGCTCGCTGAAGCCAACTTGCGCCTTGTTGTCAGCATTGCAAAACGGTATGTCGGCCGCGGCATGCAGTTTCTGGATTTGATCCAGGAAGGCAATATGGGCCTCATCAAGGCGGTTGAAAAATTCGATTACCGAAAAGGCTACAAATTCAGCACCTATGCCACATGGTGGATCCGCCAAGCCATCACGCGCGCGATTGCAGACCAGGCGCGGACGATCCGGATTCCGGTCCATATGGTAGAAACGATCAATAAACTCATCCGCGTGCAACGGTCACTGCTTCAGGATTTAGGCAGGGAACCAACACCGGAAGAAATTGCTGAAGAAATGGATATTTCTCCGGATAAAGTCAGGGAAATCATTAAAATCGCCCAGGAACCGGTTTCACTTGAAACTCCGATTGGCGAAGAAGATGATTCGCATCTTGGAGACTTTATTGAAGACCAGGATGCCACATCGCCTTCTGACCATGCCGCTTATGAGCTGCTGAAAGAACAGCTGGAAGATGTGCTTGATACATTGACCGACAGGGAAGAAAATGTGCTCCGCCTCCGGTTCGGGCTTGATGACGGGCGCACCCGGACCCTTGAAGAAGTCGGCAAAGTATTTGGCGTCACAAGGGAACGGATCCGGCAAATTGAAGCAAAGGCTTTGCGGAAACTCCGCCATCCGAGCAGGAGCAAACGCCTGAAAGATTTCCTTGAATAAGCCGGAAAAGAAACAGGCACGGCGCTTGTGCATCTATTTTTACAGGCGCCTTGTTTTCGGTTTACTTCCTCGGGAAGTAAACTTTTTTCTTGTAAAAAAAGGATTTTCCACCCGCCTGTCGAATAGGTTACACAGGATGTGTTGAAAAATGGACGATAAGAGAAAACAAATCATTGTCAACGAAATTAAAATGTGGAAAGAGACCAAAATGATTCCACAAGAATACTGCGATTTTCTGCTCGCGATCTATACGGAGGGAACTGAAGGCAATACCCGCAAACAAAACGGCGCAGGGAAATCCGTTAAAAAACAAGCTGCGGTTTCTGCTTTCATTCTTGCACTCGTTGCAATCGCTGTATTTGTCATTTATTTTACTGAATTACATTTTATTTTGCAAACAGGGATTTTGACAGCTTTTGTCGGATGCTTACTTTTTCTGGGAATTCATTATGCTAATAAAGAAATTTTTTACCCGGTTTTCTTTGTTGGCGCTGCGCTTATTTTGCTTCTTTTCAGTGTGTTTTTGAATGAAAAGTTATTTGGAAATCACCGCTATACTTTATATTTGCTGCTTTTTGCCAACTGCGGGCTCTGGCTTGCCGCCGGAAAGGCATACAAACTGCTGTATTTTACCCTGTCGGGGCTTCTCGGTCTTGCCATCTTGCTGGTCTCTATTGTAATATAATATATAATTTTCAGTTTTCCTGCTGCTTTTTTCCGGCTGCCAGCAATTGTATCATTTTATTGAATTTTTGCTGCTTTTATTATAATATAAGATGAAAGCGCATTCAAGGTGTTATTTTTGGATGGGAAGGCTTTCTTTTAAAAGAATTTTCAGTTAAAATGAAAGAGATGGGCGCGGTAAATACGCTGGAGAAGCGGAAAAACAAGGGGGGGAACGCATTGAAAAGAAATCCTGTCATCCCATATGTGCTGATTATGGTATTCGGGCTTGCCCTTATCTTTTTTCTTTCCGTGAAAGGGATCGGGGATGCGAAGGAAGTGGCCAAAGAAAAGGAGCATCCAAAGCAAACCGAAACCGCTTCCTCGGAAAAGTTTGATCCGGAGAGCTTTGCCAAAAAGACTTGCGTGACCTGCCACGGGAACAATTTGCAAGGCGGGGCCGGGCCGAATCTCCATGGCATCGGCAAGAAATTGCCCAAAGATAAGATTAAAGATGTACTCAGGAACGGCACGAGCGGTGGCATGCCGGCCGGACTTGTCGAAGAGGACCATATTGATGAAATGGCGGACTGGGTATCAAAGCTAAAATAAGAGGCAGGTTCGCCGTACGGGGGGCATCCCCCTTTTTTTTATGGCAAAAAGTGGCTACAATAGAAGTATCACATGTAAAGTGGTGAAGAAATGAACAGTGGGAAACTTTCAAAAAGGCTTGAGTCGGTGGCGGCTTTTATTCCGGCCGGCACTGTATTGGCAGATATCGGGTCTGATCACGCTTATTTGCCTGTATTTTGCGTGAAGTGCGGCAGCGTAGCAGAGGCGGTTGCCGGGGAAGTGGCGGAAGGGCCGTATCATTCGGCGCAAAAACAAGTGGAAAAAGCAGGGCTGGCCGGAAAAATCAGCGTCCGGAAAGGAGACGGGCTTGAAATCCTGGCTCCAGGGGAAGCGGGGTGCATTACGATTGCCGGGATGGGCGGCGCGTTGATTGCCTCCATCCTTGATCGCGGAAAAGCAAAACTAAACGGCAAAGAAACGCTCATCCTGCAGCCGAATACCGGATCGCACATTGTCCGCGGATGGCTGGCGGAAAACGGATGGGCCATTACAGGAGAAGACATTCTCGAGGAAGACGGAAAAATATATGAAATTATTGCGGCAGAATATGCGGGCGCGCTTGTGGCGCTCACGGAAGCGGAACGCCTGGTGGGCCCGGTTTTAATCAAAAACCAAAATGAAGCTTTCCGGAAAAAATGGCGCAATGAAATCAAAAAATGGCAATCCGTGCTCAGCCATCTGGAGCAGGCAGGCGCAAGCCCGGAAATTGAAGAAAAAAAGGGCGTCTATCGCCATTTGATTGCTTTGGTAGAGGAGGTTTTAACATGAAGCATGCGAACGGGCATGATGTCATCCAGCTATTTGAGCAGTTTGCACCGAAAAAGTTTGCAATGGACGGGGATCCGGTCGGGCTCCAAATCGGGCAGTTAAACGGGCCGGTGAAAAATGTGCTGGTGGCGCTTGATGTTTTGGAAGATGTGGTGGATGAAGCGATTGAAAAGGATGCCCAGCTCATTATCGCCCACCATCCTGCCGTTTACCGGCCGTTAAAAAACATGGCGACGGATACCCCCCAGGGCCGGCTGATTGAAAAATGCATCCGCCACGGAATTGCTGTATATGCCGCCCATACGAACCTTGATATTGCAGAAGGGGGTGTGAACGACTTGCTGACGGAGGCGCTCGGGCTCCGCGATACGGAAGTATTATCGCCCCTTTTTGAAGACAAATTGAGGAAACTGGTTGTTTTTGTCCCGGTATCCCATGAAGAGGCTGTAAGAACGGCGCTTGGGAATGCCGGCGCGGGGGCGATCGGGAATTACAGCCATTGTTCTTTCTCCGCCCGCGGTACCGGCCGTTTTCTGCCGGGGAAAGGGACAAACCCGTTCCTCGGGGAAGCGGGCAAACTCGAGGCAGCAAGTGAAACAAGGGTTGAAACGATTTATCCCGCATCGATTGAAAAACAGGTGCTCGCCAGCATGTTTGAGGCGCACCCGTATGAAGAGGTTGCCTATGATATTTATCCGGTCGTAAATGAAGGCCGGAAGTTCGGGCTGGGCCGGATCGGCGAAATCGAACGGGAAATGGCACTGCGGGAATTTGCGGAACATGTAAAAAAAACGCTCGAAGTTCCGGCATTGCGCGTCGTCGGAAATTTGGACGAAAAAGTGAAAAAAGTGGCTGTTCTCGGCGGAGACGGCAACAAATATTTTGCTGAGGCAAAAAGGGCGGGGGCCGATGTGTTTGTCACCGGGGATTTTTATTACCATAACGCACACGATGCACTGGCGCTCGGGCTGAATGTCGTAGACCCCGGGCATAACGTGGAGAAGGTGATGAAAAAAGGGGTTGCGGCCTATATGCGAAAAGCATGCAGGGAGCATCAGCTCGATGTCCGCTTTATTGCATCCGAAGTAAACACAGACCCGTTTCAGTTTCTTTAAGAAAACGCCGGGGCCGCTGAAAGCAGGGAAAAGGCGGCCTTTTTTAACCCGGGCCGCGTTATCCTTTAAAGATTGCGATGGCTCATTTTCATTCTTTTTGCCGGTGCCCCGTTGCATCCCGTATGGATGCCTTCCTGAAAATACGTGCCAACGGGTATTCATTTTCATTCCGGTGCTGCAGTCGTTCCAGCATGGATAGTTAAAGGCAAAAGGGCGGATGCCCACCGGACTCCGCCCTTTTGCCTTTATTACTTTTCCGGCCGGAAGCGTTCCAACCGGGTTTTTATGCTTTTTGGCCGGAAGAAGGGTGCGGCGCTTTGACTTTCGGCAAAATTTTGTTTAATGGTACGTTCCGCTTTCGTTCCCAGGTTGATTCGTCTTCCGGGTCGAATTTCTCAAGAAATGCAATGACTTCACGCACGATCGGCGTCGGCGTCGATGCCCCTGCCGTTACGGCAACTTTTTGTACACCTTCAAGCCATGCCAGCTCAATTTCTTCGACATCGGCAATCCGGTATGCTTTTGTGCCGGCGATTTCTTCCGATACTTGCGCGAGGCGGTTTGAATTGTTGCTGCGCGGGTCGCCGACTACAAGCAGCAAATCGGCCTCCCCGGCCTGCCTGGCAACGGCTTCCTGGCGAATTTGCGTGGCATGGCAGATTTCATTGTACGTTTCCGCATGCGGGTATTTCTTTTGGATGTGTTCCATCAAATCCGCCACGTCCCATTGGCTCATCGTCGTCTGGTTTGTTACAATAATTTTATCATTGCGGATATCGAGGGCTTCCACGTCTGCTTCCGTTTCGACGAGATGGACAATCGCGGGTGCGACACCGGCTGCCCCCTCGGGTTCCGGATGGCCTTTTTTTCCGATATAAATGACATCATAGCCTTCTTTTTCTTTTTCGCGGATTAAATCATGGGTTTTCGCCACGTCCGGGCATGTGGCATCAATGGCCGTCAAGCCTTTTTTCCGGGCAAGTTCGCGCACTTCGGGGGAGACGCCGTGCGCGGTAAAAATAACGGTGCCTTTTTCCACCTTTTCGAGAATTTCTTTGCGGTTTTTGCCGTCGAGCGTAAGGATCCCGTCTTCTTTAAAGGCATCCGTCACATGCTGGTTGTGGACGATCATGCCAAGGATATAGATGGGACGCGGCAAAGTTTTATCCATTGCGGCGTTGCGGGCAATGACCATTGCGTCAACAACGCCGTAGCAGTAACCCCTGGGGGAAATTTTCAGCACTTCCATCGCGATCCTCCTAACAGGGTGCCGGAACGCCGGCATCCGGGCTGGGAAATGAGTCTATTACATTTGTATTATATCGGAATGCGGCAAAGAATACAAAACGGGTTTTTGCACAGCCGGCCGTGCCTGAAATAGGGCGCGCTTCCCCGGAAGGATGGAAACGCACGGGCCGGTGCCAGCTTTTAATAGAAAAAACCGTCTGCACGCGGGCGCAAACTTTTGGCGTGCCGGAGGCCGAATTGTAGCTGGCCACAGAAAAAACCGTCTGCACGCGGGTACAAACGGTTTTGGCGCCTTAAATAAACAATTTCGGCACGGAAGCCCCTTTTTCCGGGCGTTTTTCGCCATTTGTGCTTTCTGCGGGTTGAGATGATGCGTTACGACCCGCCTGCCGGTTGCTTTTTTTCTCTTTTGCCGGTTCAGGTTTTTTCTCTTTGCTGCTTAATTCGCGGTTCTCCTGCCCCTCCTCTTCCGGGGCATTTTTCAGGCCGCGGTACAATTTCCACATCGCCGGCAGATTTTTGACGAGCGGGCCGACCTGCTGGATCTGCTGGATCATCGGGCCGACCTGTTGCGCGGTTTTCAGGACGTTTTGTGTATTGTTTAAAAACGAACTGATCGAAGAAGGATTTGTGATGGATTTGAAAAGTGATCCGCCTCCCCCGGCGGTACCCCGCTGGAAGGCGGCTGCCGGGTTGGCGGCTGCTGTTTGTCCGCCCCTTTGGAACAGTCTGGATAAAAACCCTCCGCCCCGTCCTGCAGTTGCGCCCGCTCGGCCCGGAAATCCCGGCATTTGCCCTCCGGCTCTGAATTGCCCGGGCATGCCCGGCCCGCCCAGGCGGTTCCCGGCAAACAGACTACGCTGCATTCCGCCGAACGGGGGCGGGTTTTGCCGGCCGAAAACCGGCGGCATATTTCTTGGCGGCATCCATTTGACCCCCTTTCTGTTTGGCTTTTGCGTTCAATATTACAATATGCAGGCCAAACGGAAACGTCTGGCATGCAAAAAAAGTTTCTTTCTGCCCGTAAACGGCACAAAAATTTCCATTTGCATACCGGGGCATGCGGAAATTGGCATTTTTCTCGGATGTTGATTATAATAACAAGACGTTCTGCTGCATGAGAGAAGGAGTGGAAACATGAACGGAACAAAATGGAAAGATTTCGGTTTTAAACCATTTATCGAAAAAGCGATCGAACATAAAGGCTTTGCCGAACCGACGGAAATACAGCGAAAAATGATCCCGCTTGTTTTGCGTGGGGAAAGTGCCATTGGACAGTCGCAGACGGGAACGGGGAAAACACATGCTTATGTGCTACCGCTCTTGCAAAAAACAGACCCGTCTCTTGCGGAAGTCCAGGCGGTGATTACGGCCCCGACGCGGGAACTGGCGGCACAGATTTACCATGAAATTCAGGAAGTATTAAAATGGGAAGAAACAGGCCGGATAACCGCCAAACTGTTTATCGGCGGAACGGACAAGCAGCGTGATATCAGCAAACTGAAAAAACAGCCGCAAATTGTAGTCGGCACGCCGGGCAGGGTGAATGATCTTGTGAAAGAGCAGGCGTTGTTTGTCCATACAGCAAAAACGTTTGTTGTCGATGAAGCGGATATTATGCTCGATATGGGCTTTATCGTGGATGTCGACCAAATTGCGGGGAGGATGCCTGAAAAACTGCAAATGCTCGTGTTTTCGGCAACCATTCCCGAAAAATTAAAGCCGTTTTTAAAAAAGTATATGGAAAATCCGAAATTCGAGCAGGTAGCGCCGCGGCAAATCGCAGCAGAAAAAATTGAACATATTCTGATCCCGAAACGCGCGCGGGAGAAAATTGACGTGTTGCATGATGCCCTCGAGGCGTTTAACCCGTACTTGGCGATTGTATTTGCAAACACAAAAGCGATGGTGGAAGAAATTGCTGCAGGGCTCTCGGCAAAAGGGATGAAAACGGCCCGTATCCACGGAGACCTCTCGCCGCGGGAACGGGCGAAAACGATGAAACAAATCAAAAACCTGGAATACCGGTATATCATTGCCACTGATCTGGCCGCGCGCGGGATTGATATCGAAGGGGTCAGCCATGTCGTAAACTACGAGCTGCCAAAAGATTTGACGTTTTACGTCCACCGCGCCGGCAGAACGGCCCGCGCCGATCTATCGGGCATATGCGCAACCATTTACGAACCTTCCGATGAGTTTGCCCTCACGCAGCTTGAGAAAATGGGGATTGCCTTCATCTACCGTGATGTGCGCCGCGGCGAATGGGTGGAACTGGGCGACCGGAACCGCCGCAAAAAGCGTGTGAAAAAAGCGGATAAAACGGAAACCGCGGCGAGAAAGGCAATCGGCAGGCCGAAAAAAGTGAAGCCGGGCTATAAAAAGAAAATGGAACGGCAGATCGAAATGCTGAAAAAACGGCAAAGGAAATTGCAAAAACGGAAATAAAAGGGGAGAAACACCATGCTTAAAATTGGTTCACATGTCTCGATGAGCGGCAAAAAAATGCTGCTTGCGTCAAGTGAAGAGGCGGTTTCATACGGCGCCAACACATTTATGATTTATACCGGCGCACCGCAAAATACAAGGCGGAAGAAAATTGAAGACTTGAACATTGAAGCAGGCCTTGCCCATATGAAAGAACATGGCATAGAGGAGATTGTCGTCCATGCGCCGTATATTATCAATATCGGCAACACAACAAATCCTGCGACATTTGAACTCGGTGTCCGTTTTTTGCAGTCGGAAATTGAGCGGACGGAGGCAATCGGGGCGAAGCAGATCGTTTTGCATCCGGGCGCCCATGTTGGAGCAGGGCCGGAAAAAGCGATCAAAAAAATCATTGAAGGGCTGAATGAGGTGCTCGTTCCGGGGCAAACCGCCCAGATTGCGCTTGAAACGATGGCCGGCAAAGGATCCGAATGCGGCAGGACGTTTGAGGAACTGGCGGAAATCATAGACGGCGTCAAATACAATGACAAGCTTTCCATTTGCTTTGACACTTGCCATACCCATGATGCCGGCTATGATGTGAAAAACCGGTTTGATGAAGTGCTGGATGAATTTGACCGGATCATCGGCATCGGTCGCCTGAAAGTACTGCATATCAATGACAGCAAAAATGAAGCCGGCTCGCACAAAGACCGGCATGAGAATATCGGGTTTGGCCATATCGGATTTGAAGCCCTTGACTATATCGTGCATCACCCGGCGCTTTCTGACATCCCGAAAATTTTGGAAACCCCTTATGTCGGCGAAGACAAAAAGAACCGCAAGCCGCCGTACAAATACGAAATCGCCATGCTTAGAAACAGGGAATTTGACGAAAATCTGCTGGCCAAAATTGTGGAACAGCCCGTTTGAATCCCGGCCTGGTTTTAAAGCCGCTGAAAAAGGCCAAATAAAAACATAAAAACGGCGGGACACCACCATTCATCGTGCCCCGCTGTTTTTTTTTGCATCTATACCGTTTCAAAGCTTTTGGTTTTGCCTGGATTTTTTAAAAATAAACCTCCATTTTCAAAATGAAATAAAACTGTAATCTATTTGCCAAAGAATGAATGCTATAATCAGAAATATCAATAGATTAATAGAACGGGAGCTTTACATAATGGGGAAAAGCCGGTACATAGCAATGGAGGCGTTAAGGTGAACAGGAAGTTTTTGTTGTTAACCGCTGCTGCATTTATCGCAGGCAGCGCTTTCGTCCCGCTTAGCAAAGCATCCGCAGAAACCGCTGCCAAAAGCATTCAAAACGAGGAGTCGGCCGTGCAGGAAAGCATTTCCGGCAAGCAAAACGAGATTGCGAAGATTGCAGAAAACGAGAAACAGCTTCAGTCGGATATGAATAAAATTTCGGCTAAGATCCGTCAGACCAATCAGAAAATCAGTGAAAAAACGCAGGAAGTGTCAAATGCGCAAGACGAAGTTGCATCGTTAAATGCAAAAATGAAAGAAACGAAAAAAAGAATAGATGAACGCAACAACGTACTTGCCCGACGCGCGCGTGACATTCAGCAAAACGGCGGGCTGGACAGTTACCTGAATGTGCTGCTTGAATCCGGCAGCCTGAGCGATTTTGTCAGGCGAGCAGCGGCGTTAACGACGTTTGTCCAAGCAGACCGCGCCATTTTAAAAGCGCAGGAAAAAGACAGCCAAACATTAAATGCAGCAAAAGCTGAAGTGGAAAAGAAGCTTCAGAAAGTGCAGTCGGATTTATCCGAGCTGCAGGAGCTGAAAGAAGAAAACAAATACCGGTTTGCAGACCAGAAAAGCCTGAAAGCAGCGCTCAAGGAGCAAAAACAGGCTGTTGCAGCTGAGTTGGCCAGGCTGAAAGACAAAGAAGCTTCCTTAAACGCAGAGGAAAAAGCAGCGCTCGCTGAACTTGAAAGCAAGCAGGCCGCGGCCGCGCCATCTGATGCGGCAAAACCTTCCGCTCCTCAAGACCGGGAGCAAGAGGATTCCGCCTCTTCCGGCACGGGCGCCGGAAGAGGCCCGGATGGTTCAAACGGAAAAACCGCGGCACATACACAGAAGGAAAAGGCAAAGCCCGGATCCCGCGCAAAACATGTTGCGCGCGTATCTTCCTTTTCTGATTCCGGCCGCTCTTCAAATAACGCTTCCGGAACGGTTGAAAAAGCGATCAGCGCCGGTTCGGCTTTAATCGGGCATACCTCCTATAAAATGGGCGGCGGAAGGACGAAAAGCGACATTGCAAACGGGATTTTTGACTGCTCCTCCTTTGTTCATTGGGCATATGCGCAGGCAGGCGTGGATCTGGGCGGCTCCGGCGCGAATACGGATACGCTTGCCGGTCTTGGACAGGTGGTTAGTGCTTCGCAAATGAAACGGGGGGACCTCGTCTTCTTTGATACTTATAAGTACAACGGCCATGTCGGCATTTACCTGGGCGGCGGCAAATTTCTTGATTGCAACAGTTCAGATGGCGTTTCCATTGACAACATGAGCAGCGGCTACTGGAAAAAGTGCTTTAATGGCGTTGTCAGGCGTGTAGTGAAATAAGGAAGAACCGGCCGAAAAGCTGTTTTTCGGCCGGTTCTTTTCTATTTTGCCAATAAGACAAACACCCGGTTGATTTCTTTTGCGGTGAGCGGGCTCGTAATTTTTGCAATGTCCTTCAGCGCTTTGCTGCGGGCCTGGTCATCAAAGATGTCC
This sequence comes from Weizmannia sp. FSL W8-0676, assembly GCF_038593015.1. Classification (NCBI taxonomy): domain Bacteria; kingdom Bacillati; phylum Bacillota; class Bacilli; order Caryophanales; family Bacillaceae; genus Heyndrickxia; species Weizmannia sp. FSL W8-0676. The sequence goes on along the minus strand of NZ_CP151954.1, from coordinate 1,829,785 downwards.
AATTGTTTTCCCCGCACATAATCCGCGATTTTTTCCGCATCTTCGCGGCTGATTTTCACGTTAAACTGCCGCGCGTATTTAAAAAGTTCCGCGCCGGTAATGATATTCACCTTATAATTGACCATATTTTGAATCAGTTTCAATATCCATCACTCTCCCCGTTTCATGTATATGCGGGCCGGGAAGAAATGTTTCGGATGGGGCATTGCGCCGGAAGCAGAAAAGCGGCAAGAAGGCGGCAACCGCCGGCATTTCACCGCGAACCGCCACCCTTTACAATCTTCCGGAAAGCGGGTATAATGTTTAAATCGGAATGATTCTGATTGAGGAGTTGCGTATGGAAGAATACATTGTGGAAGTTTCAGGCCTCTCTTTCCGTTATGACCGGAAGAATGTGCTGGAACAGATCGATTTAAACATACCAAAGGGAGCGTTTCTCGGCATCATTGGCCCGAACGGTTCCGGAAAATCAACCCTGCTAAAGCTCATGCTCGGGCTGTTAAAACCGCAGGAAGGGGAAATCCGCCTTTTCGGCACGCCGCTCAGCCGCTTTAAAGACTGGAGCCGGATCGGTTTTGTCTCGCAAAAAGCCAATGCATTTAATACTGGTTATCCTGCGACCGTTTTAGAAGTGGTCGAAAGCGGCCTGGTGAAAAAAACCGGCCTGTTCCGTTTCCTTGGCCCCGGCGCCAGAAAAGAAGCAATGGAAGCGATCCGCTCAGTCGGGATGGAGGCGTACGCCCATCAAAATATTGGCGAGCTAAGTGGCGGCCAGCAGCAGCGTGTGTTTATCGCGCGGGCCATTGTCAGCAAGCCGGAGATTTTGATGCTGGATGAGCCGACAGTTGGTGTGGACCAGCGCCATGTCCGGTCTTTTTACGAAATGCTGGAGCAGCTGAACAGGGAATGGGGCATTACCCTGATTCTTGTCACACATGATATCGGCGCCGTTTCCGACAAAGTGACGCATGTTGCATGCTTGAACCAGCATTTATATTTCCATGGCGACATCCACGCGTTTCAGCAGTTGGATAAAGAAAAACGTTCATCCTGGTATGCCCACGATGTCCGGTTGCTGGCGCATGAACATGGGTGAGAAGGAGAAACCGAATGATTGCTGCACTTTTTCATTATCATTTTTTACAAAATACATTTTTGGCCGGCATTTTAATCGGCCTGATTGCCCCTTTGATCGGTAGTTTTATTGTCGTACGCCGTTTGTCGCTGATTGCGGATGCGCTCAGCCATGTCACATTGTCCGGGATTGCGATCAGCCTGTTTTTAAGCAGCAAGCTTTCTATTCTTGCCGGGTTGAACCCGCTTTATATTGGCACCGGCTTTTCCGTGCTCGGATCCGTGCTGATCGAGCGGTTGCGCGGGGTTTACCGGCATTATGAAGAACTTGCGATTCCGATTATCATGTCGGGCGGGATTGGCATCGGGCTGATCTTTATTTCTGTGGCCGGAGGGTATAATGTAGATTTGATGAATTACCTGTTCGGCAGCGTAAGCGCGGTAAGCCAGGCTGATCTTTGGCTCATTCTGGGGATTGCCGTCATTGTGGCGGCTGTGATCCTTTTGCTGTATAAGGAACTTTTCCTGCTTTCTTTTGATGAAGAATATGCAAAAGTGTCCGGTATTCCTGCGAAAACGATCCATTTGCTGTTTATGGTGCTGATTGCGCTTGTGATTTCGGCTGCGATGCGGATCGTGGGGATTATGCTTGTATCCGCGCTGATTACGCTCCCGGTAGCGGCCAGCATCCGCATCAGCCGGGGATTTAAACAGACCATTTTGTTTTCCGTTCTTTTTGGCGAAATTTCCGTTTTGGGCGGGCTGGTTACGGCATTTTATCTGAATTTGCCGCCCGGTGGTACAATTGTGGTGATTTCCATCGTCATTTTGCTTTTGGCGGTTTATATGAAACGATTCCGGCCCGGTGCCGGTTTGAACAAAAAGAAGGTGTGAACATGCTTTTGGATGAGGCAATTGAAATCTTGAAGGAAAACGGCTATAAGCATACAGGAAAAAGGGAAAAAATGCTCGATTTGTTTTCGGAGAGCAATAAGTATTTGACGGCAAAAGACGTGCTCGAATGGATGAAAGATGCGTATCCGGGCCTCAGTTTTGATACGATCTACAGGAATTTATCGCTTTTTGCTGAACTTGGCATACTGGAAGTGACAGAGCTGTCCGGTGAAAAGCATTTCCGTTTCAAATGCTCGACAAACCACCACCATCACCATTTTATTTGCCTGGCGTGCGGGAAGACGAAAGAAATCCCGGATTGCCCGATGCCAATGGTGAGCGGTTTGGAAGGGTATGCCATTTCCGGCCATAAGTTTGAAATTTACGGCACGTGCCCGGAATGCATGGCAGATGAAACGCGGCAAAATATTTAACAAACCCTGCTTCCGGCAGGGTTTGTTAAATACTTGGAAATTTTCACACATGCATTTTCAAGAAATAAGCCAAGCGGGCGGCGCACAGGTCACCCGCAAAAAGCGCACCCCCAATCCGGCCTGCCCCTTACAGAAAGAAGGAGCCCTTTAATCGTGTGCGGCGCGGCCGGATTGGGTGATCCAGCGCCTGACCCAGTCGTCCGCTTCTTTCCAGTTTTTCACCCGGTACACATTTTCCGGGACGGGATCCCGGTTGTACGGGGTGTCAAACAGAAGGACGGGGATGCCAAGGGTTTGTGCAATGGCAGCCGCATTGTCATGTTTGTCTTCCAAAAACAAATCAACGTTGTACTTTTTTGCGGTTTCCACTTTATGATGCGTGCCGATCAGCTCGATATGATGGTATTTCAGCTGTTGTTTTGTAAACCAGTTTTTGGTCACATCAAAGAGATAGGATGCGCGTGCGCTGATAAAATACAGCTCAAACCGGTCTGCCCATTTGTTTAACACTTCTTTTGCCCCTTTTGCAACCGGGGATTTTGCATAGATCACAGGCTCCGAGCGGATAAACCAGTCGGCAAATGTCCCGGCAGGAATATCGACGACATCTGTGATCTCATACTTCGTTAAGTCTTCATATTTCAGGCCAATGTGAAAGGCATCGTTAATGAACGGAATAAGCGTTTCAGGGTCTGTCACAGTCCCGTCAATGTCAATGCCGAAACGGTATTTTTTCACCATGGTGCGCCTCCTTTGTGTTTTGAATGTGAAGCGATCGTGCTGCCTGTTACCCGGGCCCGTTTGCAAGGGCCGGGCCGGCAGGATAAACATTGCCGCGCATGAAGAAACACCGGCTTGTTTTACGCCGGTGTTTCGGTCAGACGGGGTTCGCGTTTTGCGCAGCCTGTTTTTGGTAATACGCTTCGGCAAGCATGTCGATTTCTTTTTTCAGTTCTTCCACCATTTGATCTTCCGGCACTTTCCGTATGATTTTCCCTTTGCGGAACAGGAGGCCTTCCCCGCGTGCGCCGGCGATGCCGATATCCGCTTCTCTTGCTTCGCCGGGGCCGTTGACGGCGCAGCCGAGGACAGAAACTTTAATCGGCGCTTTAATGGTCTGTAAATATTCTTCGACTTCGTTTGCGATGCTGATCAAATCGATCGCAATCCGGCCGCAAGTCGGGCACGAAACGAGCGTTGGGGCATTGGAGGAAAGCCCGAATATTTTCAGCAGCTCGCGCGCGACTTTCACTTCTTCCACCGGGTCGGCGCTTAAAGAAATGCGGAGCGTGTTGCCGATTCCCATATTTAAAAGCGCCCCAATCCCTGCGGCACTTTTGATGGTGCCGGAAAACAGCGTCCCGGATTCGGTAATGCCGAGATGGAGCGGGTAGTCAAATGTCCTTGCCGCTTTCTCGTACGCTTCGATGGCAAGGCGGACGTCCGAGGCTTTCATGGAAACGATAATGTCGTGAAAATCCAGGTCTTCGAGAATCCGGATATGGTGCAGGGCGCTTTCGACCATGCCGTCTGCTGTAGGGTATCCGTATTTTTGCAAAATTGGTTTTTCAAGGCTTCCTGCATTGACGCCGATCCGGATTGGGATGCCGCGCTCTTTTGCCGCTTTCACGACCGCTTCGACTTTTTCACGCTTGCCGATATTGCCCGGATTAATCCGGATTTTATCGACACCGCCTTCAATCGCGATTAACGCAAGCCGGTAATCAAAGTGGATATCCGCGACAAGCGGGATATGGATTCTTTTTTTTATGTCGGGAATAGCCCTTGCCGCCCGTTCATCCGGGACAGCAACGCGCACGATCTGGCAGCCTGCTTCTTCAAGCCGCTCAATCTGGCGGACGGTTGCATCGGCATCATGTGTTTTCGTCGTCGTCATACTTTGAATGAATAGTTCATTGCTGCCCCCGATCGTCAAGTTTCCGACCTTGACAGGGCGCGTTTTTGTACGGTGTATGATCTCACCCAAGGATATTCGCTCCTTTAATGATCTGTCAGTCCATAAACATTTTACCAACTTACATTTTAACAATTGACTGCCCCGATTGACAAGCCATTGTCCGCATTTTACCGGGATTCGCCGTAAATGGGAAATCGGTACGTTTGTCCGATCTGGATGTCTTCCGGTGCAATTCCGCCGTTCAGTTTGCTGAAATCACGGATCGCTTTTTCAATCGAAGGCGCCGGCCCGCCCGATATTTGTTTGATAATCGTAAGCACCGTGTCACCGGAATGGACTTTGGCTGTGACATACGGGCGGTGCGTTGTTTGCGGTTGTACGGCAACGGTTTTTCCGGCTGTTTCTTTTGCATTCGTCGGGATTGTGCCTGCGTGGAGATCGTAGTAGATGCAGTAAGAGATAAGGGCAGCGAAAAAGAGCACAGCGATTTTTTTCAACATGGACATTCCCTCCTTTATGAGTGCTACCAGTATATGCCGGTATGCTGCAATTAGAACCCGGGGGGATTCTGAAAAATGCAGGCGTAAAATTTGCCATCTATCAACCGGTTTTGGTACATTAAATATGACAAATCTTTGAATCTTTCCGGTTCAAAACATTACATAAAGGAGGAATAAAGATATGACGTACACTTTACCGCAATTGCCGTATGCGTATGATGCACTGGAGCCTTATATTGACAAGGAAACGATGAACATCCACCATACGAAGCACCATAATACTTATGTCACCAACTTGAACAAAGCGCTGGAAGGCCATGACGATCTTGCTTCCAAATCCGTTGAGGACTTAATTTCGGATTTGAATGCGGTTCCGGAAGAAATCCGTACAGCGGTTCGCAACAACGGCGGGGGGCATGCCAACCACTCGCTGTTCTGGACGCTGCTTTCGCCAAATGGCGGCGGCGAACCTAAAGGCGCGCTGCTTGACGCGATCAACAGCAAATTCGGCAGCTTTGAAAATTTCAAAGAACAATTTGCAGCTGCTGCAGCAGGCCGTTTCGGTTCCGGCTGGGCATGGCTTGTTGTCCATAACGGCGAGCTCGAAATTATGAGCACCCCGAACCAGGACAACCCGCTTTCCGAAGGCAAAAAACCGGTTCTTGGCCTTGATGTTTGGGAACATGCTTACTATTTGAAATACCAAAACCGCCGTCCGGAATATATTTCTGCATTCTGGAATGTTGTAAACTGGGACGAAGTGGAAAAACTGTACGAAGCAGCGAAATAATCGTGCTCCATTTAAAAAAGGGCGTGCCGCGCAATTTGCGTGCATGCCCTTTTTGCATGCGCCCGTGCATAAACGCCCCCGTTTTTCAAAACAATATAGGGGAATGGGGGGAGTTTTGATTTATGAAGCGTGTGCAAAAATGGTTCGGAGATATAGAATTGTCAAAAGATCTGCTGCTGCTACTTGCGATCGGCGGGCTTTATTCTTTAAGCGTTTCGCTGTCCAATTCTTTCGTTAACATATATTTATGGAAGCAGACAGGGAAGTACATAGATCTGGCGGTATATAATTTATCGGTTGTCATCCTGCAGCCGCTCACTTTTATCATCGCGGGAAGATGGGCAAAAAAAGTGGACAGGGTTATGGTGTTCAGGATCGGGGTTGCCTTTTTGGCGCTGTTTTATTTATGCGTGCTGTTTTCGCGGGGGCATGCCGGCGATTTTATCGTTTTGCTTGGCGGGCTGCTCGGGATCGGCTACGGCTTTTACTGGCTCGCCTACAACGTACTGACGTTTGAAATTACGGAGCCTGAGACGAGGGATTTTTTTAACGGCTTTATGGGGGCATTCGGCTCCATCGGCGGCATGGCCGGGCCGTTTGCCGCAGGGCTGATCATTTCAGCAATCGGAAAAACCGGTTATACGGTCGTTTTTGCCCTCTCCCTGATCCTGTTTGCCCTTGCCGTCGTCCTCAGTTTTTTTATTGCGCCGCGCCCTGCACACGGCCGTTATTTGTTTAAGCAAATCGTAAAAGAACGGCATCACAACCCGAATTGGAAACGGATTACAAGCGCCCATTTTGTCCAAGGTTTAAGGGATGGCACGTTTGTGTTTATGATTTCCGTTTTCGTGTTCCTTTCTACGGGGAGCGAGCTTTCTCTCGGCACGTTCGGGCTGATCAATTCCTGCTTGCAGTTTCTCGGGTACACGCTCGTTGCCCGTTATATTAAAATCAAGCACCGCCAGCGCTCGATTTTTTGGGGCGGGCTGCTTCTGTATGCGGCCGTGTTTTTGTTTGTTTTTGAAGTCACCTATCCGAGAATGCTGCTTTATGCCGCAACGATTGCGATTGCTTACCCGCTTCTGCTTGTCCCGTATAATTCGATGACATACGATGTGATCGGCAGGGCATGGAAAGCAGCGGAAGCACGGATTGAGTATGTTGTCGTGCTTGAAATATTTACCAATGCCGGCAGAGTTGCTTCGATTTTACTTTTCATTGCAGCCGTCACTTTTTTCAACAGCCAGGTGAGCATCCGCGTGCTGATGCTAGTCATTGGGGCAGGGCATTTGTGCATTTCGCTTTTTACAAGGAATATCCGGATTGGGGATATGTAGGGCCGCCGTTTCCAAAAATGGCGGTATTTTTTATAGCCATGTCCGCATTTTTTCGCTAAAATGGAATGTATAGCCGATGGCGAAGGGAGGAGCAGAAAAAGGTTGAAAAAAAAGAAGCGGAAAAAGCGGTCGCATATTCCATTTAGAATGAATATGCTGTTCTTTGCTGTTTTTGTGCTTTTTTCGGTCTTAGTCGTGCGTCTGGGCATTGTGCAGATTGTCTACGGCCAGGATTACAAAAAAGAACTTGAACAGACGGAAGACAAGACGATCCATACTTCTGTTCCAAGAGGAAGAATTCTTGACCGGAACTATAAAGTGATTGTGGGCAATAAAGCGCTGAAGGCGATCACATATACGAGAACCCAGGCGGATGATAACAAAAAAATGCTGAAAGTGGCAAGGAAACTCGGGGAAATCATCAAAGTGCCGGATGCGGATGTGAAACGGCTGACGGACCGGGATAAAAAAGACTTTTGGATCCTGACCCATCCGAAAGCGGCAAAACAGCTCGTTTCCAAAGCAGAACAGGCAAAGCTCGACAACGACAGCGACAAAATATACAAGTTGCAGCTGAAGCGGATTACGAAACAGGATCTGGATTCAATGTCGCCGGAAGATCTCAATGTGCTCGCGATCTACAGCAAAATGTCGGCCGGCTATGTGCTGTCCCCGCAAATTATCAAAAACACGGGCGTGACAAATAAAGAGTATGCGACTGTGAGCGAGAATCTTTCAGCGCTGCCGGGCGTGGACATTACAACCGACTGGGAACGGAACTATGTGTTCAAAGAGGCAAACAGCAACGATTCGGTTTTAGGGTCAATCCTCGGCGATGTGACAACCGAAAAAGAAGGCTTGCCTGCCGACAAGGAGCAGTACTACACGGCCCGTGGATACAGCCGCAATGACCGCGTCGGGAAAAGCTACATTGAACAGCAGTATGAAGATGTCTTGAGCGGCGAAAAAGAAAAAGTGGAAGCGAAACAGGATAAAAAAGGGAATGTCATCTCTTCAAAAGTGATCAGCAAAGGGAAGCCGGGCAGCGACCTTGTCCTGTCTATTGACATTGACCTGCAAAAAGAAGTGGAGAAAATTATTACCGATGAAATCAAAGCGGCCCGCGCAAGCAATCCGCTTGTTGACCGTGCCTTTGTTACCGTCATGAACCCGAATACCGGAGAAGTGCTGACAATGGCCGGCAAACAGGTGGTCACAAAAAACGGGTCTGCGAAAATCAAGGACTTTGCGCTCGGGAATATGACAACTGCTTATCCTTCGGGTTCTGCGGTAAAAGGTGCGACTGTTTTGACCGGGTTCCAGACCGGGGCCATTTCGCCCGGAAGTGTATATGTCGACCAGCCGCTCCATTTTGCCGGCACCCCTGTGAAAAAATCGTGGGTTGCCAACGGTTTTGGGGCGATTAACGACTTAAGGGCCCTGCAGGTTTCATCTAACGTATATATGTTCCGGACGGTGATGGCGATCGGCGGGCAGCACAATTATGTGCCAAATGGCCCGCTCAGGATTGACAAAATGAAAACGATCCGGACATTGCGCAAATATTTTGCCCAGTTCGGGCTTGGCGTCAAAACCGGTATTGACCTTCCGGGCGAAGTCGGCGGCTACCAAACGGAAGTTCCGCCGAACAGCGGGAACGTGCTCGACTTTGGGATCGGGCAGTTTGACACGTATACGCCGCTGCAGCTTTGCCAGTATGTTTCCACGATCGCAAACGGCGGTTACCGTGTGCAGCCGCATCTTGCGAAGGAAATCCGTGAACCAAGCCCGGACGGCAAGACACTCGGGCCTGTCGAGAAAGAAGTCGGCACGACGGTCTTAAACCGTGTGGATATGAAAGAATCATACATCAACCGCGTCAAACAAGGTTTCTATAATGTGGTGAACGTTCCCCACGGAACAGCTTACGGGCGGATTGATTCCAGCCTGAAAGTGGCAGGGAAAACCGGGACAGCCCAGGCTGTTTATGGCGGTGAACTGGTGGAAAAATACGACGCCGCAGGAAGAACACATCCTTCTCTCTGGAGCAATGCATGGAATTCCACTTTTGTCGGCTATGCGCCGTACAATCATCCGGAAATTGCCATCTCGGTCGTCGTGCCATGGTCCTATATGGGGGGAGCATCCGACCCGCACACGAATTTAAAAATTGCAAACCGTGTGTTTAAAGCCTATTTTGATCTGAAGAAAAAAGAGGAGAGCAAAGCAACAAATACGCCGGAAAAGACAGTTGCAAATGCCAACTAGGCCGTCTCCGGCTGAGGAAAAAACGGATAACAGGGGGAACCCTGTTATCCGTTTTCTGTATAAATCTATTCTGGTGTTTGCATGGCACCGGAAATGATGCGTTTCACTTCGTTTACGGGGAGGGCGGACTGCCTTGCGATCTGTTCGAATGAAAGGCCCTGCCGGAACAAAGCGAGCACCTGGTTTTTTACAATTTCATTGACCGGACTTTTGCCGGACGGATCCGGAAGAAGCGGATCGGCTCCGGGCATCATAAATTCTTCTTCGAGCGTCTGCAATCTTTTTTTGATCTGGTACGTTTCCTGGAAAAATTTTAAAGACAAATCTTCCAGTTCCTGTTCTACCAGATGTGCGTGGTCCTGGCGGAAAAACGAAATAAGAAACAATACCACAGAAAGCGCCAGTAACACAATCAGCGTCATAACCATCCAGTTCTCTCCTTTTTCATTGCAAAGTACTATTGTTAGTTATATCATGATTTTCCTGTGAAGTGTACCGCCTATCCGGCAAGAGGGGGCCAATTCGTGCCAGCAAAGCGGGACCGGCGGGCTTGCTTGCCCCATTCAAGTGAAAATTTCACATATATCGGCAGCCGGTGGGAAGAACGGTTTTGTTTGAAAAAACATACTGGCAATCGTACGTGAAAAATGCTATGATAGAAAAGTCGTATGCACGATCGATTGAGAAAGATGGAGGGATGAAACATGCGTGTAAACATTACACTGGCTTGCACGGAATGCGGTGAGCGTAACTATATTACAACAAAAAATAAACGTACGACCCCGGACCGTATTGAATTGAAAAAATATTGCCCGCGGGACAAACGTGCAACCGTACATCGCGAAACAAAGTAAACAGCAGGCGTTTTCCTGCTGTTTTTTCTTTTGCCACAGCGTTAGCGGATAATTTCTCCCCCGGCAGGAAAAATAGAAATGAGTTGCAGAAAATTTTTCGGGGGAGGAATCGCCATGAACAGATGGGTGAAGTGGATGGCGGTGCTGCTTCTGTTTTCAGCAGCTTACCGGAACCGTTACCGGGTATTAAACACTGTATTTGGGTACGGCCCTGCGAGAAAATTGGCGGTCACGGCGGCAATGCGGATTCCCGGATTACGGTCGCGCGTCATGGGCCAGGTTTTTCAATAACGGTGAAAAAAGGGCGGGTGTAAAAGGCCAAACGCTTTACACTCCGCTCTTTTTTTCGATATAGTTAGGATAAAATGGATGGAAAAAGGCAGGGGAAATCGTGAACAGTAGGGCAGATGTTTTGTTTTGGGCAATCAGCCGCCATTTTGTCGTGGAACAGGAGTACCGGATCCTGTTTTTGAGTGAAAACCGGGATGAAATGTGGCTTGCCAATACAAAAAAGAAGAATTTGCCGCTTGTGCGTCTTTTGCGGTATGACATCGACTGGGGCAACTGGTTATACCGCGACATCCGCGATTGTTGCGCACAGGCTGAAGATTTATGCAAACAAATAAAGCGGCTTGCTCCGCGCGTACTCAATATTTACGTAAGCGAGTATGCGCCGGTTGACGATTATGAAATCTATTTGGATGAACCGATGCATATCAATGGCGGAAAAACGGAACTCCGCAGCGTATTGATTGAAGGGGAGAATCCTGGTCCCGGGATCAGTAAGCTGCGTCCGTTCACGGAAAGCCGGCTTGCCATTGCGCCTGAAACGATGAGCGGGGACGCCTATGCATTACAGCGGACGGTGTTCGAAGCCGAGGCGCGCCGGGAAGAGGAGGAACGGCAGCTGTTTGACGCGGGCAGGCCGTTTTTTACATACGTCTTTCTGGCCGTACAGATTGCCGTGTTTATTGTTATGTCGCTTACCGGCGGGACGCAGAATACGCAAAACCTGATCCGTTTCGGCGCCAAGTACAATCCGCTGATTATGGAAGGGCAATATTGGCGGCTGATTATGCCCGTTTTTATTCATATCGGGATCATGCACCTTTTTATGAATTCGCTCTCTTTATACTATATCGGACCGCTTGTCGAACGGATTTACGGCAAGGCGCGCTTTGCCCTGATTTATTTGTTCGCCGGGTTTACAGGCTGCCTGGCCAGCTTCCTGTTTTCACCAAGCCTTTCTGCTGGCGCAAGCGGTGCGATTTTTGGCTTGTTCGGCGCGCTTCTTTACATCGGGACGGCTTACCGAGATCTTTTTTTCCGGACAATGGGATCGAGTGTCATTACGCTCATCATCATTAATCTCGTTTTCGGTTTTTCCGTTTCCGGCATTGACAATTTCGGGCATCTTGGCGGGCTTTTCGGCGGCTTTCTTGCAGCATGCATCGTCCACTTTCCGAAACGGAAGCGCATCGGTGTGCAGCTTCCGGCTCTTCTTATTGCCGCTTTCCTCGTTTATATGGGCCTGCGCGGCATTCACCCGGCAGACTAATAAGCATGCCCCCGTTTCGGTTCCGGTCCGCTTCTTTGGCGTGCAAGTGCGGGCCTTTCGGGGGACGGATCGTGCCGGGATAAAAATTTCTCTCTTTAGGGCCGGGGGAAGCGCGCCGGTATATAGGGGCGCCGCGGGTTTCCGCGGCTATCCTTCAAAAAATGCACCGGGCAAGGTTTCACGGCGCACTTCCACGCCGGGCGGCCAAATGATCCAGCAAATTTCCGCAATTTGATGCTTGTTAGAAGTTGCACAATCGACTATACTTTTATTGGAACAGATTTTTTATAAATGAAAGCTGGGTCGAAATGAGAACGCTTTATGATGTGCAACAGCTTTTGAAAAAATTCGGAATTATTGTCTATATCGGGGACCGGCTTGCCGATCTCGAGCTGATGGAATTGGAACTGAGGCAGTTGTACCAGGCAAGGGTGCTGGAAAACCGCGAATACGAAACCGCCCTGTTGATCATCAGGCAGGAAAAACGGTTGGAAAAAGAGAAAAAAATGGAGGGTGAGCGAAATGGCTGAGAAGTGGATCATTGGCATTGATTTGGGGGGCACCTCCACAAAACTGGCATTTGTGAATGAAGCAGGCGATATTGTACACAGATGGGAGATCCCGACTGTGACGGCTAACGAGGGGAAAGCGATCCTTCCGAATATCGCAAAATCGATTGAGGACGAATTGGCCCGGGCAAAGCGGGAGAAAAAAGAGATCACAGGGATCGGCCTCGGCGTACCGGGGCCGGTTGATATGGAAGCCGGCGTGATTTATGAGTCCGTCAATATCGGCTGGGCGCAGCATTATCCGGTTGCCGGGACATTGCAAAAATTGGCGGGGTTAAAAGTGGTGATCGATAATGATGCAAATGTTGCGGCACTCGGTGAAATGTGGAAAGGCGCCGGGAAAGGTTCCGGGGAAATGGTCTTCGTTACGCTTGGCACCGGTGTCGGCGGCGGCATCATTACAGGCGGGGATATCGTCCACGGCGTAAAAGGGGCGGCAGGCGAAATCGGCCATATTACCGTCATCCCGGAAGGCGGGGCACGATGCAACTGCGGGAAAACCGGCTGCCTTGAAACAGTCGCTTCCGCAACAGGCGTGGTCAGGACAGCCATAGCGAAACTGGCTGCATTTAGCGGCGCGTCCCCGTTAAAAGATTTGTATGCCCGAAGCGGATCGGTAAGCGCCAAAGACGTGTTTGACTTTGCGAAAGCGGGAGATGCCCTTTCCCACGAAATTGTTGACGAAACGGCAAAATACCTCGGGCTTGCGCTGGCAAGTGTGGCCAATACGTTAAATCCGGAAAAAATCGTGTTGGGGGGCGGGGTGTCAAAAGCAGGCGAAACGCTCTTAAACCCGGTGCGCGCTTATTTTTTGAAATACGCGTTCAACACGGTCGGCAAATCGACAAAACTGGAACTTGCCACATTGGGAAACGATGCCGGCGTGCTCGGGGCAGCGTGGCTGGCGTTAAATAAAATTTAAGCGGGGCGCCCCCTTCCATGATACGCGCTGATTTTGGCATACTACAAACAGCGATATAATGAGATGAAAAAAAGCGGCATGGCGCCGCTTTTTCAGCATTAAGTAAAGGCCGGGTAGCCCGAATGGATGACGGTCATGATGGCAAACCAGCCGAAAAGGGCAAAAGAAATGATGCCGAAAATAAATCCGAGGATATTTTTGTTTTTGGCCGCAGTAATGAAACCAATCAGTGACAGTATGGAGACGAGACTGAAAATAATGACTGTACCCATGACATCCCCCTTATAATGAAAAGGTATTCAATTATCTTTATTTTACAACCGGTCTGGTGATTTGTCGAGTAAATGAACAGGCATTTTTTACGGATGAAAACATGATACAATAAGGGAGGAGGGATACGAATGAAATGGAAACAATTGCCGGTCGGGCCCATTCAGACGAATTGCTATATCCTGTGGAACCACGAAAAAGACTGTTTGATATTTGACCCCGGAGCGGAATTTGAAAGGCTGCACGCTTTTATCGGGGAAAATGCGCTGAACCCGCTTGCGGTGCTTTTAACGCATGCCCATTTTGACCATATTGGCGCCCTTGATGCGGTAAGGGATGCGTACAAAATCCCGGCCTATATCCATCAAAAGGAAGAGATGTGGCTCGGGGATCCAGGGCAAAACGGCTCCCATTTTTTCGGGATGGGAGAAATCAGCGCGCGCGGGGCGGAAAAGCTTATCGCCGGGGAAGACATGTTGAAAATCGGCTCTTTTTCGCTTCAAGTGCTGGAAACGCCGGGCCACTCCCCGGGGAGCGTTTCGTACTGGCTGCCTGATCACAACATTGTCTTTTCAGGGGACGCCCTTTTTTCCGGCAGCATTGGGCGGACCGATCTTCCGGGCGGGAACCATGGCGTTTTGCAGGAAAGCATTCATACAAAGTTACTGGTTTTGCACCCGGATACAATCGTGTTCCCGGGACACGGGCCGCAGACAACGATCGGGGCCGAAAAAAGTTCCAACCCGTTTTTGGGGGGATAAAAAAACCGGCAGCGAATGCCGGTTTTTTTAGTGCAAGGAAAGAGCAAGCAGACTTTTAAGAGGAACAGGTTATTCGCCGAAGCCGGGTGTGAGTATAAACGTGGTGTAGTACGTAAAGCCGGCGAAGAAAATTGTTAAATAAGCCCCAAAGATGTACATATACATGCGTTCGGACAGTTTCAAGTAGCTGACAAGCACAAAGAAACCGGTCTGGGCCAGAAACAGTAAAGCGGTTTCTTTCATGCCGCCAAGGAAAAACATGACTGCCATTACACCAGTCCAGAAACCCAATACGCGGTACATACGATCCAAATGAACCACCCCTTCTTTTTATGTCCATCAAGTTATATTATAAAGGAACAAAGAAGGGGTGTAAACACAACCGGTACTTAATTCGCAACTTTAGCAACTTTCACATGATAAATGCATTCGCTGCAATCATGAAGCATGGTTTCCTGCTGGTTGATGTCGAAATCGTCAAACAACGCTTCAAACAACCCGTGAATATAAGCAACATGCACCTCGCAAACATCCGCCGAGTGATGGATTAATTCCCGGAACGGACAGTTGTATACATGGTAATCGAGTTCGTTCTTGTCTGTTGTTTCCAGCGTTTCGATGCAGTATCCGTCCACGGTGGACACGCTTGCGAGCACAGATAATTTTTCATTAAATGTCAGCTGGTCTTTTGTTTTATTCATGTTTTTTAAGATGTTTTCGATGATCCGTTTTCCGTACTCCCGGCCGATCTCTTTCAAAAGGCCTGCATCTGCCAGTTTCATTTTGTTGATGGCTTCAAGCAAAATGTTGGACAGCAATTTGTATTCACGGTGCGGGAAGGAAAGTTCCACCACTTGTTCAGAGCTTTTATACAGCCTTGCCGGGCGCCCGCCTTTTCCGGTTTTGTTCAGTTCGGATGAAATTATCTTTACATCTTCGAGCTTCGACAAATGGAGCCTTGCCACATTTGGATGAATATGAAATTCATTGGCCACTTCCTGGACGGATACTTCGCTCCGTTTCTTCAGTACAAATTGGTAAATCGAGTAGCGGGTCGGGTCAGAAAGGGCGTTGATCACTTTTAATGTTGGTTCCATATTAAACACCTCTATATTTTTTATCCTATCTATATTATAAATGATAACAACGCCAAAATTTGTGACAAAAATCACACACTTTTTTGTCGCTAAGAGAAAAAATAGCGAAAAAATTTTTGTTTTAAAGCAGGAATTTTGAAAGCCGTGTCGAAATGAGAGAATATCCCAAAAAGAAAGGTGGTATGTGATGGATTATGTCAGTTGAAAAAATTGCGGAACTTTTGATCGGACAGGCGGTAAAAAACAATGTGACCGATGTCCATATCGTTCCGAAAGAAAAGCATTACCATGTCCAGTTCCGGCAGTACGGAAGGCTGTACCCCCACCGCAACCTTTCCGCGAAAGCCGGGGAAAGGCTGATATCCCATTTGAAATTTATGTCTTCCATGGATATCAGTGAAAAACGGAAACCCCAAAGCGGGTCGTTTGCCATGAACGTTTTGCAGCAGACGATCTCCTTAAGGATTTCGACGCTGCCAACCTCTCTTTCCAAAGAGAGCCTCGTCATCCGGATTTTGCCCCACGAAGAACAATTCCAGCTCAGCCAAATTTCACTTTTTCCATCGAGCACGAAAAAATTAATGGCGCTATTAAACCATTCGCACGGCATGCTGATTTTCAGCGGTCCGACCGGAAGCGGCAAGTCGACGACGATGTATACGCTTGTTGAGCACTGCGCAAAACGGTTTTTACGGAATGTAATTACACTGGAAGACCCTGTTGAAAAACAAAGCGATTCGTTTTTGCAGGTGCAGGTGAATGAAAAAGCAGGCATTACTTATAGCACAGGGCTGAAAGCAATTTTGCGCCATGATCCGGATATTATCCTGGTGGGGGAAATCCGCGATGCCGAAACAGCAAGAATTGCGGTCCGCGCATCGCTCACCGGCCATCTCGTGCTGACGACATTGCATACGCGTGACGCAAAGGGCGCGATCTACAGGATGATGGAATTCGGCGTGAGCATCCACGAAATGGAGCAGACTTTGCTCGCAGTCAGCGCACAGCGGCTGATTACATTGCGATGCCCGGTATGCGGTGGGATCCGCTGTCCGCATGATTCGCAAGATTGCCCACGCAGCCGAGAAAAGCGGCAAACCGCGGTATATGAGCTGCTGTACGGGAAAAATTTGCAGCGAGTGTTGAAAGAAGCAAAGGGGGAACAAGTCTACTATCATTATCCGACACTGAAAGAATGGCTCAGAAAGGGGATTGTGCTTGGATACATTTCTGAAGAAGAGTATCACCGCTGGATTGCCGAAGAGGAAGAAGCGGATAAGCCTCAAACTGCAGGGGCGCTTTCTTACCCGGGTCGGTGAAATGCTCGAAAACGGATTTCCGATTGCGGATGCCATCGATTTTCTCGGGCATGTGGACGGCGAACTGAATGCGCGTTCCATGAACAAACAGCTGCAAAACGGAACATCGCTCCATGACGTGCTGCTGAAACACCGGTTTGATGCCAATGCATGCATGCAAATTTATTTTGCCGGACGGCACGGGGAGATGGTTGCTGCCCTTAAAGAGGCGGGCGCCTACTTATTGAAAAAACATGAGGATGCCCTTGCCTTTTGGAAACTGATCCGTTATCCGCTCATATTGGCAGCCGCGCTGTTTATCGCCACGGCTTTTGTGAGAAACGTGCTGCTGCCGCAATTTGAACATATGTATGTCGCAATGGACTACAAACCTTCGCGAAATCTCCGGCTGTTCCTTACCATCATGGAACAGGCCCCGCATGTTATCCTGGTTTCAAGTATTTTTCTCTTCCTATTTTTCACACTCTTTTTTCTCTATTTTAAACGAAAAAAACCGCTGAGGCAGGCGGCGTGGCTTTCGCGGCTGCCGGTATCCCGCTTTTACTATACCAGCTATTACAGCCAGTTTTTGGCAAGAGAATGGAGCTTTATGCTGAAAAGCGGTTTTTCCGTCTATGAAATTTTGCATGTCATGGAATCGCAAAATTTTAAGCCGCTTTGGCGCGATACTGCAAAATATTTGCGCGAAAAACTGCTTGCTGGTGAGACGTTCTCCCGGGCCCTGGCTTCTGTCCCGTTTATCGAGCCACAGCTGGTCATTTTGGTCCGCCACGGGGAGAAAAACGGGCGCCTTGATCAGGAGCTCTATTATTACAGCCAAATTAGCTTGAAAAGAATGGAAGAGAAAATCCAAAGCCTGTTCGGGCTGATTCAACCGGTTGTGTTTATTTTCATCGGTTTCTTTTTGGTCGCCATTTATTTGTCGATCATGCTGCCGATGTTCCAGATGATTGACGCGGTTTAACCGGGGAAGGCGTGCCGGATGGCGGGGCTTCAAGCCTTCCCACAAAAAAAGAAAGGAGAAATTGTCCATGTCTTTTATCAAAAATGAAAAAGGTTTTACGCTGATCGAAATGCTGATTGTTTTGCTCGTCATTACGGTTCTCTTGTTTTTGATGATTCCGAACATTTCCAAGCATACCGATGCGATCAATAATAAAGGCTGCGATGCGTTCATTGCCATGGTGCAGGGACAGGTGCAGGCGTATGAAATGGACCACAATGAATATCCGTCATCCATCAGCCAGTTAAAAGACGGCGGCTATGTATCGAAAACGAGCTGCCCAAATGGAAACGGAGTGAACATCGGGGCGGACGGGAAAGTAACGGAGGTTGCAAAGTGAAGCGGCCAAAAAACGAAGCCGGTTTTACCTTTCCGGAAATGCTCGTTGTTTTGTTGATTGTATCCGTGATCACCGCCCTTGCGTTTGCCGGATTTAAGCCGGTGAAACATACGACCGTCAAAAAAATGTTCATCAACCAGCTTGAAAATGATTTGTACCTGGCGCAAACGGACGCGATTTCCCGCCAGACGAACGTATACGTCCAATTTTTCCGCCAGAACAATATGTATTCCATTTTTGAGGCGAGGAAAAATGCGGCGATTGTAAAAAGAAAGCTTCCGGAAGGCATCAAAATGTTCGAAAACGGCAGCTTTCATTCCTATACGATCGGGCCGGACGGGAATGTTACCCAGTTCGGCACGCTCTATTTCCAGTCCGGCGGAGAACAAATCAAGCTGGTTACGCATATTGGAAGCGGGCGGTTTTATGTCGAAGAGTGAACGGGGCTTTACTTTTCCGGAAGTCATCGCTGCGTTTGCCGTATTTTGCCTGATGGCGGCCTGCCTGTTCCCGCCGTTTCTCCATATGCTTGGCCAGATCAAAGAGACAAAACAGGAGATGGAGGCAGCCCGTTTTTTATACGAAAAAACGGAGGAATGGACTTTTACCGGAAAAGTCGTTGAAAAAGAAAAAAAGGCCGGCGGGGCCACGTGGACATTTCAAATCAAAGACAATGGCAGAAAGGCATGTGTCAAACATGAGCAAAACAAGACTTGTGTTTCGCTTCGGCAATGAAAAAGGCTTTACGCTGCTTGAAAGCGTGTGCGTGCTGTTTCTCGTCACTTCCTTGTTCTCGCTTTTTCCCCTGGCAGTGAAAACATTCGGGACAGCCGGGGAAGCATTCCGGCCGGAAGAAGATGAAGAGTGGAATCTTTTTCTCATGCAGTTGCGCAAAGAAATCCGGGTGAGCAGCTCGTGCCAGGCAGCCCAAAATACTTTGAAACTGAACGAGGCAGGAAGGACGGTTACGTATGAACCGTACCGGAACAGTTTGCGGCGGAGAGTGGACGGTGAGGGGCATCAAATTGTGCTCCAAAATGTGCGGTCCATCCAATTTGCGGCAACAGGAAACGGGGTCAAAGTGTCCGCTGTTTATCCGAATGGTGCGGAAAAAACAGCGGAAATGACCTTTCTTTCCCGCCATGCGCTCTTCGGCCAAACGGAGGGCAATGCCCGATGAACAGGCAAAAAGGGTTTATTTTGCCGGTAGTGCTGTTTTTGGCGCTTGCCGCATGCAGTATGGTCATTTCGGGAACAAATATTTACCTAGGCGAAAAGAAATATGCCGTGCTGGTGAAGGAATATTATTTGCGGAATACCATGTCGCTTTTCGCCATCAGGGAGGCGGCGCAAAAATTGGAAAAAGGCGACAAAAGCCCGGGTGAACTCCGTTTTTCAGACGGATTGGTGTCTTACAATATCAAACAGGACGGGGATACTGCAGTGATTTCCTTAACTGCGGAAAATGGCAGTGGTGAACTGTTTAAAAGTACGATACGATATAATCAGGCAGAAAAAAAGGTGCTTCAATGGGAGGAACAATGAACAAAAGGATCTATTTGACCGGGTTTATGGGTGCCGGAAAAACGACTGTCGGCCATGCGCTCGCCTCGCTTTTGGGAAGTAGGGCGACGGACTTGGACCGCTGGATTGAAGATGAGGAAGGAATGCCGCCCGCTGCCATTTTTGCTGTAAAAGGGGAAGCCTATTTTCGCCGGAAAGAAACAGAAATGCTGAAACGGGCCGCATCGCTTGCAGGGGTGATCATGACAGGCGGGGGGATTGTCATGCGGGAAGAGAACGCCTGTCTATTAAAACGGGACGGCGTGACGGTTTTTCTGGATTGCGATCCGGAAATCCTAGTTTCACGCATTCAAAATGACCCCTCAAGGCCTGTCGCAACAGGAAGGACAAAGGAGGAGATCATCGCCCTTTACAAAAAAAGGCGGCCGTTTTACCTTTCGTGTGCCGATTTGGTTATTGATACGACGGGAAAACCGGTTGCGGAGATTGTTGCGGAAATTTCCGGCCGCATAAAAACGGAAGCTTTCGGTTATACTGGCGCCTGTAAGGATGGTGGCGCCAATGTCGACAAATGATTATGTCAAATTGCTGGCACAAACATGGATGCAGCATATGAGCACGCCAAAAAGCGAGCGGCAGAAAAAGCGGAACGAGAAAAAGGAAGAGATGCCGCCTTTTGCCGAAAGATGGTTCGGCATTCTTCCTTATTTTTTTCTCTTTTTCAAAAGAAAACAGTAGCAGAATCAGGCAGCCTTTTTGGGGCTGCCTGATTTATATAAACGCATCTTTTAAATAAAAGAGGCCGCCGTTTAGGACATGAACGGTAATTTTCGGCTCATACTGTTCCTTCAGCGCCTGTTTTTCAATTTCATACGATTCCGGGCGCTCTTCCATATCTTCGTAAAAATGGTCCAACAGCGCGAGATCCTGGTGCCACCGTTTTACCGCTTCTTCCGCCCAATGATGCGGTTCTTTCGACAGGCCTTGCCGGATATACTGTTCAATCCTTTTGACGGCGCTTTTCGGCATGATAATCGGCGTCAGTGTAAAACAATAATCCGGAATTTTCGGCGTCAGTGCCCGTTGTTCCAGCCAGTCCTGAAAATTTTCAGCCATTGTGCCGTGGATTAAATTCAACCCGATCGAGCGGAATACATCTTTTTTTAAATCACAGCGGTACGAAATTTTGGCGTTCATCCCAAGCCAAGGGTAAAGTGGCACCTGTTTTTGCCCGGGGCGGACGTCTTCAAACAGGCGGATATAGCGGGAAAACTGCTTTGCCGTCTCGAAAATCTGGTTCAGACGGGGGCTTCCAAAATGGACCGGTTCCCCTTTTACCGTATCCGGTGCTTTTTCCCGGTCCGTAATGAACGTGACGGTCATCGGATTCGGGATGCCGCCTGTTTTTTCAAGATAGGACCAGTAAAACGGCCGGTTCATTAACGCCTTATCCAGTTCAATCGTCAGCTGCACCGTCATCCAGCCGGGGCGGTTTTCAACCAATACAGCGCCGTTTGCTTCAAAAAAGCGTTCAAGATATTGATGTATTTCTTCCTGCAGCATCCGCATTTCCCTCCTCTTTCCGTACCGCTTCCGCAAATTCGATCATTTGGGTGAGATTTTCCATTTTGATGTTCATTTCGCCTTCCGATTGCGAGTTTTGGAAGACATCCAGCAGGTGGTCTTCCAGTTTTCCGAATTCGAGCCGGGTCAGAATTTCATCGAGTTCCCCGATTACCCGCTCAAACAAATGGATTTTTTCGTACAACAGTTTCATGATATGTTCTTCAACCGTATTTTTGGTTGCGAAATTATAAATATGCACATCCTTTTCCTGGCCAAGGCGGTGGACACGCCCGATCCTTTGCTCGAGCCGCATCGGGTTCCACGGCAGGTCAAAATTGATCATATGGTGGCAAAATTGCAGGTTGATCCCTTCACCGCCCGCTTCTGTCGCAATGAGCACCTGGGCGCGGTTTTCAAACAGCTGCCGCATCCAGTCTTTTTTGCCGCGCTTAAAGCCGCCGCGGAACGGGACGGATGAAATGCCGTGTTGTTTTAAAAACCATTGCAGGTAAAGCTGTGTTGCCCGGTATTCCGTAAAAATGATCACTTTATCATCAATGTTTTGGATAAGCTCGAGCGCTTTTTCCGCTTTTGAATTGGTTTTTATCGCTTCAATTTTCTGGATCAGCGCAGCAACGGTTTCTTCTAAAACGGGCGAGGGCTGTTCCGTTTTTTTCAGCAGGTTTTTTAAGGTTACAAAAACGGCTTCCCGGCTCGAACACGCCTCGCGCTGCAGCGTCAATAGCGAGAAGCCGGCGCGGCTGTACGATTCGCTGCCTCTGCGGATCGTTTGCAGCGCGTCATACAATTCGCGCTCTTCTTTGCTGAAGTCAATCAGCACCGTTTCAACGCGCCGTTTTGTCCATTCCACCCCGGTGTTTGTGCGCCGGTTCCGGATCATCACTTTGCTGACCAGCTTCCGCAAATGTTCGTCTTCTTTCACCTGCCTGTCCCCATTTTTATATTTTTTGCTGAAATTCGATTCGCTGCCTAAATGGCCGGGTTTCAGCAGGGAGACAAGGTGGAAGATTTCATCGATCCGGTTTTGGATCGGTGTCGCCGTCAAAAGCAGGCAGAATTTCTTCTTTAAGCCCTGGACAAATGCGTAGTTTTTTGTATTCGGATTTTTCAGCTTGTGCGCCTCGTCAATAATAATCATGTCGTACTGCTGATTGTAAATGATGTCGCGGTGCGGGCTTCTTTTTGCGGTGTCAATGGAAGAGACAACACAGTCATACTGCTCCCACATATAACTTTTCTTCTGCCCGACAGCGGGAATATGGAATTTGCTGTTCAGTTCCGCGACCCATTGCGACACGAGCGATGCCGGGACCAAAATGAGCACTTTTTTTGCAAGCCCGCGAATCATATATTCTTTTAAAATAAGGCCGGCTTCAATCGTTTTTCCAAGCCCGACTTCATCCGCCAAAATGGCTTTGCCGTTCATCTTTTCAACCACCTGGCGGGCCGCTTCCAGCTGGTGCGCAAGCGGTTTGACATTGGCCAGATGCTTTGGCGCCTGCAACCCTTCAAATTCCGGAATGACCAGCCGTTTTTCCATTTCCACTGCAAGCTTATAAAGTTCCCATTTTCCCCACGGCCCGTCCTCCTGATAGCGTTCCATCAATTCCGTTTCCCACGAGCGGTCAAATTCAATGTTGACTTCCATGCTACCTGCACTCCTTTTCCAATCGTCCCCGATGCATCGTTTTCCATTTCTTACAGCCGCTTTTTATTTTAAAAAATTCAATTGATTTTCAGAATGGTGTCATGATACGATGAAACTGACCAAGAGTTTTTACAGGGTTTACAGGGAAAATCGTATGGAACAGCCTGCATCAGGCATTTTAACTTTAGTATGCCCGATTTTGAACTGAATATTGGCGGATGAGAATAAGAGGAGAGACTGCATTTTTTGTAGCGCCGACGGAGCAAGCGGAAACGTGAATCTCTCAGGCAAAAAGACTCTTAATTTGACGCATCTCTGGAGAGCGCTTCTTTTTTCGGGAAGCCACCAAAGGGGAAAACCGTTTTTCGGTAAACTTTCAGGTGCAAGGACAGGGAATATTTCGTGAAGCAGGCGGAATATTCCCTGTTTTTTTGCTCCCGGATCCACATCCGGATAAAAAACAGAATGGAGGGGTACTAATGCCGGAATTAAAACGGACGCCATTATATGATGTATACCGGAAATACGGCGCAAAAACGACCGGTTTCGGCGGTTGGGAACTGCCGGTGCAATTTTCGGGCATTAAAGCCGAACACGAAGCCGTCCGCACACGGGCAGGCCTGTTTGATGTTTCGCATATGGGCGAAATCCTGGTGGAGGGGCCGGAAAGCCTTGGCTTCCTTCAAAAAATGATGACGAACGATGTGTCCAAATTGAAGCCGGGTGCTGCCCAATATACCGCCATGTGCAATGAAGCCGGCGGCACAGTCGATGATTTGCTGGTTTACCAATTGGGCGAAAACCGGTATTGGCTCGTGGTGAATGCCGCCAATACGGAAAAAGATTACAAATGGCTTGTTTCACACCGGACGGAGGATGTTTCTATAACGGACATCAGCGTAAACGTTGCCCAGCTCGCGCTCCAGGGGCCGCTTGCTGCGGAAGTAATGCAAAAACTTGCGCCAGAAGCGGATGTTTTTACCATTCCATCGTTTTCATTTATTGAAAACGCAAATGTTGAAGGGTTTCAAGTGCTGCTTTCGAGAACCGGTTACACGGGCGAAGACGGCTTTGAAATTTACTGCCGCAGTGAAGATGCGCCAAAGCTATGGGACGAAATATTGGCGAAGGGCCGGGAAAAAGGCGTTTTGCCGTGCGGGCTCGGGGCGAGGGATACGCTCCGCTTTGAAGCCGGGCTCTGCCTTTACGGCCAGGAATTGGCAGAAGACATTTCCCCGCTTGAAGCCGGCATCGGGTTTGCTGTAAAGCTTAAGAAAGAAGCGGATTTTATCGGGAAACAGGCGCTCCTTGCACAGAAAGCAGAAGGCCTGAAACGGCGCCTTGCCGGCATCGAAATGACCGGCCGCGGCATTCCGCGCCACGGATACAGCGTTTATGCAGGGGATGAGCGGATTGGCATGGTGACAACCGGGACACAGTCGCCGACTTTAAAGAAAAATATCGGCCTTGCCCTTTTGCGTGTACCGTGGGACGCGCCCGGCACCGAAGTAGAAGTGGATGTCCGTTCCAAAAAGATCAAAGCCGTCGTTGTCCAAACACCGTTCTATAAAAAGCAAAAAAACGGGGAGGGGGAAAAGTGATGCACCGTTACCTGCCGATGACGGAAGAAGATAAACGCGAGATGCTGGATGCGATCGGGGTCCGAAGTGCCGGGGAACTGTTTTCCGACATCCCCGAAAAAGTGCGGTTTAAAGGGGATTACCGGATCAAAAAAGCAAAATCGGAAACGGCGCTGTTAAAAGAACTGTCAGAACTTGCCGGGAAAAATGCCAATTTAAAAGAATATGCCTCTTTTTTGGGGGCGGGGGTTTATGACCACTATATTCCAACGGTCGTGGACCATGTGATCTCAAGATCCGAATTTTATACGGCCTATACCCCTTACCAGCCGGAAATCTCGCAAGGGGAACTGCAGGCCATCTTTGAATTCCAGACGATGATTTGCGGGCTGACCGGCATGGATGTGGCCAATTCCTCGATGTATGACGGCGGCACGTCCATGGCTGAAGCGGCCATGCTTGCGGCCGGGCAGACGAAGAGGAAGAAAATATTGGTTTCAAAAGCTGTCCATCCGGAATACCGGGCCGTTTTACATACGTATGCCAGGGGACAGGGCATCACCGTGGAAGAAATACCGCTCGCAGACGGCTGTACCGACCTGGAAGCGGCCAAAAAACAAATAGACGGCGGGACAGCTGCCGTCATCGTCCAATACCCGAACTTTTTCGGTTCGCTTGAACGGTTAAAAGAAATCGGCGAACTGGCCCATGGCGAAAAAGCTTTGTTTGTTGTATCCGCCAATCTGCTTGCCTTAGGGGTGCTTGCGCCGCCGGGCGATTTCGGCGCCGATATCACAACCGGCGACTGCCAGGTCTTCGGCATTCCGGCTGCATTCGGCGGCCCGCATTGCGGCTACTTTGCGACAACGTCAAAACTGATGCGGAAAATACCCGGCCGGCTTGTTGGCGAAACAGTCGATGAGGACGGGAAAAGGGGGTATGTGCTGACGCTCCAGGCGCGCGAACAGCATATCCGCCGCGACAAAGCGACGTCCAATATTTGCTCAAACCAGGCGCTCAATGCCCTTGCCGCATCGGTGGCAATGAGCGCCCTCGGCAAAAAGGGCGTAAAAGAAATGGCACTGGCCAATATTGCAAAAGCACAGTACGCGAAAAGGAAATTGGCGGAAAAAGGGTTTGAAATCCCGTTTTCGTCTCCTTTTTTCAATGAGTTTCCCGTGAAATTGCCAAAAAGCGTTCAAGAAGTAAATGAACATTTATTACAGAAAAAAATCATCGGCGGCTATGATGCGGGCAAGGATTACCCGGAATTTGCCGGTTGCATGCTTATTGCCGTGACGGAATTGCGGTCAAAAGAAGAGATTGACCAATTGGCTGAAGAAATGGGGGTCGTGTGCTATGGCAAATGAAGAAATGTCGCTGATTTTTGAACGGTCCAAACCAGGCCGGATCGCGTATAGCCTGCCGGAAATGGACGTGCCGGAAGTGGATGCTGCTGGCCTTTTTCCGCCTGAATACATCCGCAAACAGGATGCGGAACTGCCGGAAGTGTCGGAACTGGATTTAATGCGGCACTACACAAAGCTGTCAGAAAACAACCACGGCGTCGATTCCGGTTTTTACCCGCTCGGATCCTGCACGATGAAATACAATCCGAAAATCAATGAAACGGTTGCGCGCTTTCCGGGATTTGCCCATATCCATCCGCTTCAGGATGAAAGCACCGTCCAGGGGGCGCTCGGGCTGATGTATGACCTGCAGGAACATTTAAAAGAGATTACCGGCATGGATGAAGTGACCTTGCAGCCTGCTGCCGGCGCCCACGGGGAATGGACCGGGCTGATGCTGATCCGCGCTTTCCATGAAGCAAACGGGGATACAAAGCGGACAAAAGTGATCATTCCCGACTCCGCCCACGGCACCAACCCGGCTTCCGCGACCGTTGCCGGCTTCGAAACGGTCACTGTGAAGTCGAATGAAGAAGGGCTTGTGGATCTCGACGACTTAAGAAAAATTGCCGGGGAAGATACCGCAGCGCTCATGCTTACCAATCCGAATACGCTCGGGCTGTTTGAAGCGCATATTCTTGAAATTGCAGAAATTATCCATGAGGCGGGCGGCAAACTGTATTATGACGGCGCCAACCTGAATGCCGTGCTTGCGAAGGCGCGCCCGGGCGATATGGGATTCGATGTTGTTCACCTGAATCTTCATAAAACATTTACAGGCCCGCACGGCGGCGGCGGCCCGGGTTCGGGTCCGGTCGGCGTCAAAAAAGAGCTGGTCCCGTTTTTGCCGGTGCCGGTTGTTGCGAAAAAAGGCGGCCGCTATTATCTGGATGAAGACCGGCCGCAATCAATCGGCAGGGTGAAGCCGTTTTACGGCAATTTCGGCATCAATGTCCGGGCCTATACGTATATCCGTTCAATGGGGCCGGACGGCTTGCGGGAAGTGACCGAGAATGCGGTGATCAATGCCAATTATATGATGCGGAAGCTGGCGCCGTACTACGACCTACCATATGACCGCCATTGTAAGCATGAATTTGTGTTAAGCGGCAGGCGCCAGAAAAAACTCGGGGTGCGGACGTTTGATATCGCCAAGCGGCTGCTTGATTTTGGCTTCCATCCGCCAACCGTGTATTTTCCGCTCAACGTGGAAGAGTGCATGATGATTGAGCCGACGGAAACCGAGTCGAAGGAAACGCTGGATGCCTTTATTGATGCGATGATCCAAATCGCAAAAGAAGCGGAGGAAAATCCGGAAATCGTCCAGGAAGCCCCGCATACAACCATTGTCAAACGCCTGGATGAAACGCGGGCGGCGCGAAAACCGGTTTTGCGTTATGTGA
Organism: Weizmannia sp. FSL W8-0676; assembly: GCF_038593015.1. Lineage (NCBI taxonomy): Bacteria > Bacillati > Bacillota > Bacilli > Caryophanales > Bacillaceae > Heyndrickxia > Weizmannia sp. FSL W8-0676. Next base: position 1,802,726 of record NZ_CP151954.1, on the reverse strand, counting down.
AAAAATAAAAGGAAAAATGCCGCGGCAAAGCCGCGGCATTTTTTTAGTTCCCTGATTTGATTTTGCCTGTCCAGTTTTTAAAGCCGCCTTTCAACTGGTAAAGGTCGCGGCAGCCGTTTTTATAAAGCATTTCAGCGGCGCGCCCGGTGCGCGTCCCGTTCTGGCAATATAAATAAACCGGTTTATCGGTCCGGATCTCTTTTAATCTCATTTTCAGCTGAGACAGCGGAATATTGCGGGCGCCTAAAATATGTCCGTTTGCAAATTCATTCGGTTCGCGCACATCAATGAGCTGCGCTTTGCGGTAACCCGCCTTGAATTCTTCTTCCGTCAAGCTTTTCAGGATTTTTTTCTGCCGGTAGTATCTGGCGAGTGTATACGCCGCTACCGCAACAATAACAATGATGACTGTGTACCACGATTGTGACATCTGCATGCCCCCTTTCTTACCTGATGCGCTATCTACTATTATATTCGTGTTGCGCTTCTGAATCAAAATCTTTTTTTCAGAAAGCCATGTCACCGCTATTTTTTCAGTTTTTCCGCCTGAAAAGCCTGTAGCCCTTGAGTTTTTAATGTTAGCGGAAAAACCGGCACAAACGTGAGCGGGGCTTTGCCGTTTTTCGTCGTTTTTTGGTAAACTGGTAAAGTGATATTTTTAAGAAGAGGGGTTCATATGGGAAAAGAAACCTGGTTGTTTGTAGATTCAGGCCACTGTCCGCCGTTTTTTAACATGGCGCTGGATGAGGCCCTGCTCGACTGGCACAGCAAAGGGGAGATCCCGCCCGCCATCCGCTTTTACGGCTGGGATCCGGCCACCCTTTCAATCGGGTATTTCCAGCGGGCAAAACAGGAAATCGATCTCGAAGCGGTAAAACGATACGGGCTCGGCTTTGTCCGGCGTCCGACAGGGGGAAGGGCTGTTTTGCACGAGCACGAGCTGACCTACAGCGTGATCGTATCGGAAGCGCATCCGGATATGCCGAAAACGGTCACGGAAGCCTACCGTGTGATTTCGGAAGGGCTTGTCAGGGGATTTCGTGCGCTCGGCCTTGAGGCGTATTTTGCGGTGCCGCGGACGGAAGCAGAACGGGAGGCGCTAAGATCCCCGCATTCTTCGGTTTGTTTTGATACGCCGAGCTGGTACGAACTGGTCGTGGAAGGGAGAAAAGTCGCCGGCAGCGCGCAGACGCGGCAGAAAGGCGTCATTTTGCAGCACGGCTCGATTTTGCTCGATATGGATGAGGAGAAGCTGTTCAGCCTGTTTAAATATCCGAGTGACAGGGTGAGGGAAAGAATGCAGCGGAGTTTTAAGCAGAAGGCGGTTGCAATCAATGAACTACGCACCGTTCCCGTCACATACGGGGAAGCAAAAGAGGCTTTCCATAAGGGGTTTGAAGAAGGGCTCGGCATCCGGCTGGAACCGTACACCTTGACGCCGGCGCAACAGGCGTATGTGGAAGAACTGGCAGACAGGCGGTACAGGTCGGATGAATGGAATTTTAAGAGATAAATGAACATTTGTTTTTTTAGCGGCCAGAGGCATGCTTTTTCGCTATTTCCTTTTGTGCCGCGCTTTTTATGGCTGCTTTTTTGATGCAAGCGGCAAATTTTTTCGTTATGCCCGGATTTGCCTGCTTTTTCGGGGGATTTCTCGCATTTTCAGCATGTCTTATTCTTTTTTTTATTTGACAAAAAGAAAGAGGTTTGACCTAACTACAATATATAGTATATAAAAACAAAATATCAATACAATATCTAGTGTTTTTGCTTGCAATTTTTGCCTGCGGTGTGCTATTTTAAAGGAGGCAGAACCACCAGAGAATTTGCATGGAGAAATAGAGAAGGAGTTGTCGTTATGTCTGTTGCTTCGACAGAAAAATTATGGGATGTGGAGAAGCTGAACGAAGATATCCGCTTATTTCCGCAGGTCCATCCGATTACACCGGATATGAACATCACGTACAAAGGCGTTTCAAGGCTTGTCATGATTGACAGATACGCGTTTAAAGACACGGAAAAAGTCACATTGGGCAAGGGCGATTTTGTTGTCCTCACGATTAAAGAAGACCCGAAATTTCCGGCCAGGGGGCTCGGCGTCATCAAAGAAATCGACTGGGAAAAAAATGAAGCGGAAGTCTTAATTGAAGAAGATTACCGCCAGGCGCTGGAACACCCGGATGAAAGAGAAACAGGGGTCATCAAAAGGCCGCTTGATATCATTGAGAAGCCGCTTGAAGTCTACTACGAACAAATCGCAAAACGGAATGCAACCGGCTTAGCGGCAGTGGAAAAAACAGAAGAGAAACGGAAAGAATGGTTTGGGAAGTTTTACAATGAACTGGTAAACTTAAACTTCATCCCGGCAGGCCGCGTCCTCTACGGCGCAGGGTCGGAAACGGAAGTTACTTATTTTAATTGTTATGTGATGCCGTTTGTACCGGATTCGCGGGAAGGCATTTCCGAACACCGCAAACAAGTGATGGAAATTATGAGCCGCGGCGGCGGGGTTGGGACAAACGGTTCGACGCTGCGCCCGCGCAATACGCTGGCAAGGGGCGTCAACGGCAAATCAAGCGGCTCTGTCTCATGGCTCGATGACATCGCCAAACTCACGCACCTGGTCGAACAGGGCGGCAGTCGCAGGGGAGCACAAATGATCATGCTGGCTGTCTGGCATCCGGACATTGTCGAATTTATCATTTCGAAAATGCAGAATCCGCAGATTTTGCGTTTCCTGATCGAAAATACGAACGATGAGTGGATCCGCAAGCTAGCCCACGACAAATTGAAATTCACGCCGCTTTCCGAAATGGAAAGGCAAATGTACCATGGGATTGTGAACTACAAACATATTCCGGGACAGGGCGGCTTTACGGACGAAGTCATGAAAGAGGCGGAAGAAAAACTGGCAACAGGCGGGCATTACACCGTCCATAATCCGGAATTTTTAACCGGCGCCAATATTTCCGTCTGCCTCACAAAAGAATTTATGGAAGCAGTTGAACAAGACGCGGAATTCGAACTGAAATTTCCGGATGTGGAAAATTACAGCGAAGAAGAAATGCGCATATATAATGAAGAATGGCATAAAATCGGCGATGTGCGCGAATGGGAAAAACTCGGCCGCAAAGTGCGCGTCTACCGCAAAATCAAAGCAAAAGAACTTTGGAATTTGATTAACATCTGCGCGACTTACTCGGCGGAACCGGGCGTCTTCTTTATCGACAACGCCAACGACATGACAAACGCAAAAGCATACGGCCAGAAAGTCGTCGCAACGAATCCTTGCGGAGAGCAACCGCTCGCGCCCTATTCCGTCTGCAACCTCGCAGCGGTCAATCTTGCAAAAATGGTCGACAAAGAAACGAAAGAAGTGCGCTGGGATCAATTGAAACAAACCGTCCATACCGGCGTCCGCATGCAGGACAATGTCATTGACGCGACCCCGTACTTCCTGAAAGAAAACAAAAAACAGGCGCTCGGGGAACGGCGTGTCGGCCTTGGCGTTATGGGCTTAGCCGACCTTCTCATTTATATGGAAAAAGAATACGGATCCGAAGAAGGCAACAAACTTGTCGACAAAGTGTTTGAAACAATCGCGACCGAAGCATACCGTGCATCCATTGAGATCGCAAAAGAAAAAGGGAGCTTCCCATTTTTAACGGGGGAAACCGAAGAAGAGACAAACCGCCTGCGCCGTGCATTCACGGAAACCGGTTATATGAAAAACATGCCGGAAGACATCCGCAAGGCAATTTTAAAACACGGCATCCGGAACTCCCATTTGCTGACCGTTGCACCAACCGGATCCACCGGCACCATGGTTGGCGTTTCCACCGGGCTTGAGCCGTATTTTTCCTTTTCCTATTTCCGCAGCGGGCGCCTCGGCAAATTTATCGAGGTCAATGCGGACATCGTCCAGGAATATCTGGATCAGCATCCTGAAGCGGACAAAGACCATCTGCCGAACTGGTTTGTAACCGCGATGGATCTTGCACCGGAAGCCCATGCCGATGTCCAATGCGTCATCCAGCGCTGGGTGGACAGCTCGATTTCGAAAACGGTCAACGCCCCGCGCGGTTACACGGTTGAACAGGTGGAAAAAGTGTACGAACGCCTGTATAAGGGCGGCGCGAAAGGCGGAACCGTTTATGTGGACGGCAGCCGGGATTCGCAAGTCCTGACATTGAAAGCAGAAGAACCGCAGGAAGAAAAACAGGAAAAAGCGGAAGTGAAACATGCGAAACAGCATGTCGTCCTGGTTGATACAATCCCGGATATCCGGTCAACAAACGTCACATACGGCAACGAAATCGGCGATACCTGCCCGATCTGCCGGAAAGGGAAAGTGAAGGAAATCGGCGGCTGCAATACATGCGATAACTGCGGCGCGCAATTAAAATGCGGCTTGTAAACGGAATAGTTGAGAAAAAACGGAGCAAAGCGATGCTCCGTTTTTTTCTGCTTACAAAACACCGGTTAAAAGAATAATCGGAAAAATGGTTAAAAAACTTTAATTCGAATATTGACAGCAAAAACGTGATGAAAAAGATTGGATTGAATTTTGATAAGAATGCGATTGTCGTAGATTCGGCGATGCGGACAAACATCGAAGGCATATTTGCGGCGGGTGATGTAACAACGTTTGACGGCAAGGTAAAGCTGATCGCCACGGGATTTGGAGAAGCAGCGACAGCCATTGCAAGCGCAAAAGTTTATCTCGATCCGGCCGCACTCGGCGGTTTCAAAGTCAGGCTGGTAGATGTCCGGCCTGACATCCTGCATCAAGCGGAAAACATAATCGGATCCGACATGGAAAAAGGGCTGGAGAGGGGGAAAATCAACGGGGCAGACGCTGAAAGGATAAAGGCAAATATCGAATATACCGTTGATTTGCCGGCAGTAGCCGGTTCTGAAGATGTGATCATCGAGGCAGTGCCGGAAAACGGCTATCCGAGGGGAAATCTGGAAATGTTTGACACAACGATCGGATGGAGATTTGTAAATGAAAAATTGAAGAAAATGTACGGGACAGACAGCATGCCGGAAACAGCGGAAAATGTCGCAAAGCAATTCCACATCAGCCGGGAAGCGCAGGATGCCTTTGCTTTTACGAGCCAAATGAGGGCGAAAGCGGCCATGGAAGCAAACCGCTTTCAAGATGAAATCGTGCCTGTCGTGTATACGGATCAGAAGGGGGAATCCGTATCTGTCATCCGGGATGAGCATCCCCGCCCCGATACTACGCCGGAAAAACTGGCAAGGTTGAAACCGCTTTTTGTAGGGGGCCAAATTGCCGGCCTTATTGAGGACTGCCCGTCTGTTGCCCAATTATTAGAAGAAATGGTAAAAGAAGCACGGGCTGTGCTAACCAGGAGCATGGCGCGGTTATAATCCCGTATGAACTCTTTGTTCTAATTCCTTTCCTTATGCGCTAAAATAATAAAAAAGCATTTTTTTCATCTTTCGTTCAAGCGGGGCATCCTGCCAACATTCCGCATTTTTTCTGACCAACAAACCGAAACGCCCGGTGCAAATCCAAGGGTGGATTTCCATGGAGATTGACGCGGTGTTTTCCGGCGGAGGCATAAAAGGCCTTGCGCTCATCGGGGCATTGGAAGTTTTGGAAAAAAAAGGATTTACGTTTAAACGGCTGGCCGGCACAAGCGTCGGCTCCGTTTTTGCAGGGCTGCGGGCTGCAGGCTATACAAGCGGCGAAATGAAGCAAATGCTTGCGGAAACAGACACGGCCGCGTTTCTTGACCAGCGAAAACCGCTGCTGCCGGTGCCGTTTGCGAAATGGCTGCTGCTGTATTGGCGGCTCGGGTTGTACAGGGGCACCGCGTTTGAGGAATGGATCGGGGAAAAACTCGCATCTAAAGGTGTGTACACGTTCAAAGATGTTCCAAAAGGCTCCCTTTATTTCACGGCATCCGATCTTACCCATAACCGGCTTGTTGTTTTGCCGGATGACCTGGAACGTTACGGGGTTCCATGGCAAACCTTTCCGGTGGCAAAGGCCATTCGGATGAGCTGCAGCATTCCATATTTTTTCGAACCGGTACGGTTGCGCTCGCTGGAAGGCACAAGCCTCATTGTAGACGGCGGGGTATTAAGCAATTTTCCGATGTGGTTGTTTGTCAAACCGGAAGAAAAAAAGGCGCGGCCGGTGCTCGGCATTACGCTCAGCCCGAAACCACAGGAAGAGCCGGATGTGGAGATAAAAAATGCGATCCAGCTGTTCGATGCCCTGTTCAAGACGATGAAAGACGCCCATGATGCCCGCTATATTTCAAGAAAACTGGAAAAAGACATTATTTTTATCGCTGCAGATGGCGTGACTGCTACAGATTTTCAGCTTTCCGCCGCACAAAAAGCAGCCTTAATCGAGGCGGGCCGGAAAAAAACAGAAACGTTTCTGAAAACGTGGTCCTATTAATAAAAAAGAATCGAGCTTAGTAGACAGCTCGATTTTTCTTTTTGCCCTTTTTGCCTTCAATCACGGTTAACTGGACATTGGATTTTTTGCGCAGCGGCCGTTTTGAAAATTTAGCCGTGTGGACAGTATGGACCTTCATATTCCTTTTTTTCATTCTTTTCCTGGATTTGCGGGCGGCTTTTAAAAATGCTTTTTGTTCCTGGTTGGAAACATTCGTGCTTCTCTTGAGCAGGAAACGCATGCCAGCCAAAAGCACTGCCGCAAAAATGAAGGCTATCAACACCCTTTTCAAGAATACAACCGGCTCATGAAACAAAGAGGAACCCAGGCCGACCAGGGCCAAAAGAAAAATGCCGGCGATGATCCATTGACGCGTCTTCAACAAAAGCCACCTCCACATGTTTTCCCAACCATTTTTTCCATCATTCTATCAGTTTATACGGATCCGGCCGTTTTTATTTTGAGGTTGATTCCCCGTCGCACAAACAAGCTTGTGATAGTAAATGTATTCCCATGCGCTGGAAATTTCAAACGCCGTTTTTAACGGGCGGCAGAAGCCGTATCACCCGATTCCAGTTCAAGCAGCGCCTGAAAGGAGGAAATCGCGACTTCAATTTGCTTGTCATCCGGCTCTTTTGTCGTTAACAGCTGCAGCCACAGGCCCGGATAGCCAAGATACTTCAGAACCGGAATATGGCGGACTTTATTGGTCAGCTGAAGGACTTCAAACGCCGTGCCGAGCACGACCGGAATGAGCAAAATCCGGTCGGTGATGCGGAGCCAGAGCGGATCTGTCGGGACAAGCGTATAAATCAGGACGCTCACAATCACGGTAAACAGAATAAAACTGCTGCCGCACCGGTAATGCAGCCTCGATTGCGAGCGGACGTTTTCAACGGTCAGGGCAAGCCCGTTTTCAAATGTATTGATGACTTTATGTTCAGCCCCGTGGTATTGGAATACCCGCTTGATAAACGGCGTTAAAGAAATCAAATAAATATACGAAAGCACGAGCAGCAGTTTAAACGCGCCTTCAATGAGAATTTGCGCGGCATCCCCGGGAAAAAACGGCCTTGCCAGTTCTGCCAGAAAGACGGGAATAAGCGTCATGAAAAATTTGGCAAACAAAAAGGACAAGACGCCGGCAGCAGCCACGCCGAGCACCACCGTTGTTCTTGCGGGGGCTGCTTCCTGCCGTTTTTCGTCTTCTTCCGGGTCAACATCATACCGCTCGCTTGCAAAATTCAAATGCTTTGCTCCGTTTGCGGATGATTCAATGATGGCAATGATCCCGCGCAAAAACGGAATTTTTTTCAATTTTTGAATGGACGGGCGCGTCTCTTTTGGCAGATAAAAGAAGTCAATCCGGTTGTTTTTGCGGCGGATGGCAGTGACCGAATGCCGCTTTCCGCCGAACATGACCCCTTCCACGACTGCCTGGCCGCCATAAGCTGGTTTTGTCAATTTCTTTTCCCCCAAACCTGAACTTCAAATGCTTCTTTCCCGTTTAACCTGAAAACGGAGTGGATTTCCGAAACGATATTCACTCTTATTTTACTAAATCATTTTAAATACGACTAGGGGAAAGACTTGTGGGAAAGATAAGAAAGAAAAGATGCATGCCGTCACATGTGAAGGGGTGGAAAATATGGAAAATGGCAGCAAAGTATTAAAAAACCAGGAGCATTCCATGACCTTTTTTCAAATGGTGCTTGTGACCGGATTTGCGGGCGGGATCATTTGGAGCCTGGTTGCCTATTTATGCTTTTCTTTTCATTTTACGGCGATTGAACCGAATGTCCTGCTTGAACCATTTACAGTAGGATCTTGGCGCAAAATGTGGATCGGAAAAATCGTTTCCATATTGGCATACGGATTGTTTTCTACCGGCTGCGCCCTTGTCTATTATCTTTTCTTTAAAAAATTGAAATCGATGTGGGTGGGCGCGATCTACGGGCTTTGCCTGTGCGCAGCCGTCCTGATTGTGCTGAATCCGATTTTTCCCGGCATGAAACCTTTTCTCAAACTGGATGCCAATACGATCATTACCTGCTGTTGCATTTACATTCTCTACGGGGTGTTTATCGGTTATTCGATTTCTTTTGAGTATGAAAGAAGCCGGGTTTTTAAAAGAAAACTGGAGAGGCAGTCGAACCCGCTCCCATAAATCGAAACGGGCGGGTGCCGGCCGGAAAGTTAAAAAATAGAAATTTTCTTCAATTTATGGTAAAATGGGCACGTTAAATATGGGAAAAAGGTGCTTGAAATGAAAAAATACCTCGTATTAAACGGCCCAAATCTGAATTTGCTCGGGCAAAGGGAACCCGGCACTTACGGGAAAGATTCGTTAAAAACCCTGATGGCGCGCATGGAAGCGGCGGCCCGAAAGCACGGCGTCGCCATCGGTTTTTTTCAATCCAACCATGAAGGCGCCCTGATTGACAAGCTGCACGCTGCCGGGGATGAAGGCTTTGCAGGGATTATTTTCAATCCGGGCGCGTTCACGCATTACAGCTATGCTTTGCGGGACGCGATCAGTGCCATCCGCCTACCGGTGATTGAAGTTCATATTTCGAACATCCATGCCCGCGAGGAATTCCGCCACCATTCTGTAACGGCGGCTGTTGCGCAGGGGCAAATTGCAGGCTTCGGGCTGTTCGGCTATGAGCTTGCCCTCATGGCCTTGCTTGAGGCAGAAAAGGGAGAGGAAGAAAGATGTTAAAACTGGAGAAACTGAGAGAAACATTTCCGCAGGCCGGTATTGACGGCTTGCTCATTACAAGCCCGTATAACCGCCGCTATATGTCCAATTTTACGGGGACTACCGGGATTGTCCTTATATCCGGGGAAGCGGCAAAATTTATTACGGACTTCCGCTATGTCGAGCAGGCATCGAAAGAGTGTGAAGGCTACGAAATCGTCCAGCATCAGGGGCCGGTGGAACAGGAAGTGGCCAAACAGGTGGAAGCAATGGGGATCAAACGGCTCGGGTTTGAGCAGGACCATATGAGCTATGCGCTTTTTAAAACGTATGAAGGGCTGCTCGATGCGGAACTGGTCCCGGTTTCCGGCCTTGTTGAAAATTTGCGCTTGATCAAAACAGATGCGGAAATTAAGATATTAAAAGAGGCTGCGGATATTGCGGATGCTGCCTTTAAACATATCCTTGACTTCTTAAAACCGGGCGTCACGGAATTGGAAGTTTCCAATGAACTGGAATTTTTCATGAGGAAATGCGGCGCGACTGCTTCTTCATTTGATACCATTGTCGCATCCGGCCTCCGCTCTGCCATGCCGCACGGGGTGGCGACGGACAAGGTGATCGAAAAAGGCGATTTGGTTACGATGGATTACGGCGCGCTCTATAAAGGCTATTGTTCGGATATTACAAGGACGGTTGCGGTCGGCGAGCCTTCCGGGCAATTGAAGAAAATCTACAATATTGTGCTGGAATCGCAGCTGCTTGCCGTCCAAAACATCAAACCGGGCATGTCCGGTATTGAAGCAGACGCCATTTCCCGCGATTATATCGCCCGGGAAGGTTATGGCGATGCGTTCGGCCATTCCCTTGGGCACGGGATCGGCCTTGAAATCCACGAAGGCCCGAATCTTTCCATGCGCTCGGCCTATACTTTGGAACCGGGCATGGTTGTCACCATCGAACCGGGCATTTATGTGCCGGGTGTCGGCGGCGTCCGGATTGAAGACGATACGGTGATTACCGAAAATTCGAATGAATTGCTGACGCATTCCGCAAAAGAACTGATTATATTATAATAGTTACAGCCCTCAACAGGGGATCGAATGAACATGTAGGAGGAAAAATATGATTTCAGTAAACGATTTTCGCACCGGCTTAACGATTGAAGTGGACGGCGGCATCTGGCGCGTCCTCGATTTCCAGCATGTTAAGCCGGGAAAAGGCGCCGCTTTTGTGCGCTCGAAGCTTCGCAATTTGCGTACCGGCGCTATCCAGGAAAAAACGTTCCGTGCCGGCGAAAAAGTTGAAAGGGCACAGATCGACAACCGGAGAATGCAGTATTTATATGCAAACGGCGACCAGCACGTATTTATGGATACGGAAACGTATGAACAAATCGAGCTGAGCAGCGCCCAAATTAAAGATGAGCTGCAATACTTGCTGGAAAACATGGAAGTGCAAATGATCATGTACCAGGGAGAAACGCTCGGCATTGAACTCCCCAATACGGTCACACTGACAGTTACCCATACGGAACCGGGGGTAAAGGGCGATACGGCAACAGGCGGGTCCAAACCGGCCACGCTTGAAACCGGCCTGACGGTACAGGTGCCTTTCTTTGTCAATGAAGGCGATAAAGTGATCATCAATACAACGGACGGTTCATACGTGTCCCGTGCCTGATTTCTTTGAAAAAAGCTTGGCGTCCCAAACGGCGCCAAGCTTTTTTGCTTTTCCGGCAAGAGACAGGCAAAAATAAGTTTACATAATAATGTTATAAATAACTTAAACTTTCAGCATCTGCCTCGCTTCTTTGTCATAGTTTTCAAACCCGGCGAATAGATTGTACTATCCATGAACCAAACTGTATGTTTTGAAAGCAGGGATGAAGATGGAAGATTTGCTGGGCATTTTGCCGAAAACCTTATCCAAACAGCTGGAAAAGTTGGGGGACATGCTCGAAGATGTGGAAGAAATCCGCATCCGCGTAAACCGCCCGCTTGAAATTACTTCAAAAGGAATCCCGCATTTTTTGCGCTATACGCCAACGGAGAGCGATGCTGAGCAGCTGATCAACCGGCTTGCGAATTTCTCTTTTTACGCCCTTGAAGAAGAGCTGAAAAAGGGATACGTCACGATCAGCGGCGGGCACCGTGTCGGATTCGCGGGGAAAGTCATTCTTGAAAATGGACAAGTAAAGGCGATCCGCTATTTTTCATCTTTTAATATCCGGATTGCCCGGGAAAAAATCGGGACTGCGGATCCTTATCTTTTCGCCCTTCACAACGGGCGCTGGCTGTCCGCGATGATCATCGGGGCGCCCCAGACCGGAAAAACGACTTTTTTAAGGGATATCGCGCGGCTGATTTCAAGCGGCATCCCGGAACGCGGGATTTCGCCTGCCAAAGTGGGGATTGTCGACGAACGGTCTGAAATTGCCGGCTGCGTCCACGGCATCCCGCAACTCCATTTCGGGCCAAGGGTCGATGTGCTGGATGCCTGTCCGAAAGCGGAAGGGATGATGATGCTGATCCGGTCGATGAGCCCGGATGTCATTGTCGTGGATGAGATCGGCCGCGAAGAAGATGCGGCGGCGATTATGGAGGCGGTAAATGCGGGCATTTCGCTCGTCATGACAACGCACGGGGAAAACTTCCGGGATATCCAAAAACGCCCGATTTTAAAGAAAATCCTCGAATCGTATGCGTTTGACCGCTTTCTCGAACTGTCGCGGGGGAGCCGGCCGGGAAGGGTAACAGCGGTCCGCGATGCGGAAGGGAACATCATCCGTACCGGTGAAGGTGTTTCCCGTGCTTAAACTTTTTGGAGCAGCACTGATTGTGCTCGCCACCAGTTTCATCGGCTTTGAGGCAGCAAAACGGTTAAGCGAACGCCCCCGCCAGCTGAGAATTTTTCAAAACGCGCTTCAGGCACTGGAAGTGGAAATCATGTACGGGCATACCCCGCTGCATGAAGCGGCAAGAAAACTATCAGGCCAGCTCCCGGATCCGGCTGCCGCCTTCTTCCGTTCCTTTGCCAGCCAGTTGACCACATTGGAAACAACGGTCAAAGAAGCGTGGGAAAAAAGCCTTGACGGAATTTGGAAACTGACGGCCCTGAAAGAAAACGAGTATGAAGTATTGCGGCAGCTCGGGGAAAACCTGGGCAAACATGACCGCTATACCGAGCAAAAGCAGCTGCTCCTGACCCTTTCACATTTAGAAAGGGAAGAAAAAGAAGCGCACGAAAGGCAGCTCCGCTATGAAAAAATGGCAAAAAGCCTTGGCGTCCTCACGGGTTTACTGATCGCTATTTTACTGATCTAAAGTCTCACGGATCATATTGGGGGAAAAGCAATGGGCATTGATGTGGACATCATTTTTAAAATTGCCGGGGTCGGGATTGTTGTGGCATTTCTCCACACGATTCTGGACCAGGTCGGCAAAAAAGAATATGCGCAATGGGTCACGCTTCTCGGTTTTCTTTACATTTTGTTTTTAGTGGCATCCATCGTAGGGGATTTGTTTTCCAAAATCAAAACGGTCTTTCTTTTTCAATAAGCCGGGAAAAAAGGGGGGATTTCCCATTGAAATTTTGCAAATTGCGGGTGTGGCGCTCATCACGACTTTCCTTGCGCTCATATTAAAAGAGCAGAAACCGAATTTTGCCTTTTTGCTGACGCTTTTTGCCGGCTGTTTTATTTTTCTTTTTCTGGTGGACAAGATATACGAAATCATCCACCTGCTGCAAAAAATTGCCCAAAAAGGGAATGTCGACACGATGTATATCGAAACGATCCTGAAAATCATCGGCGTCGCTTATATTGCCGATTTTGCAGCCAATATTACAAAAGATGCCGGGCAGGGGGCACTTGCGGCAAAGGTGGAGCTGGCCGGCAAAATCATTATTTTGACAATGGCCATCCCCATTCTTACCGTGCTGATCGAAACGATTGTCAATCTCGTTCCGCGTGCAGGGAGTTGAGGATATGGGGCACAAAAAAATATGCATCGCACTTTTCATTCTGTTTGCCTTCTGTTTCTTCGCACAGTCGGCATCCGCCGCTTCGGAAAATACGGACAAACAGGAGAATATTCCGGAAAAAATGGTCGATGAACAATTGAATCAATTGGACTTATCAGAACTGAAAAACTACTGGGACGACATTGTCAGCAAATACGGCGGATACTTGCCGGAAAGCCAGAAAGGGAGCTTTATGGATTTTATGAAAGGCGAGAAGCATTTTTCCTTGCAAGCCTGGCTGAAAGGGCTGCTTTCGTATATTTTCCAGGAGCTGCTGATCAACGCAAAACTATTAGGCTCCCTTATCATCCTTACGATTTTAAGCATCCTGCTGGAAAACCTGCATCATTCATTCCAGCAAGGGACGATCAGCAAAATTGCGTACGCGGTTGTTTTCATGGTGCTCGTCATTATTGCCCTGAACAGTTTTCATGTCGCCCTTCAATACGCGCTTGAGGCGATCCGGACAATGAAAGGTTTTATCCTGGCGCTGATGCCGCTCTTGCTGGCTGTGCTTTCCACATCAGGCGGCGCCGGCTCGGCAGCCTTTTTTCACCCGGCCATTATTTTTCTCTCCAGCACAAGCGGCATGCTGGTCGAGATCATCGTGCTGCCGCTTCTGCTGCTTTCAACACTCTTAGGCGTCGTCAGCACCCTCTCGGAACAGCATAAAGCAACACAGCTGGCCGGTCTGTTGCGCAATATCGGGATCGGCATACTCGGCGCTTTTATGGCTGTGTTTTTAGGCGCCTTGTCCGTTCAGGGGACGGCAACGGCGGTGATGGACGGGCTTGCGGTCCGTACCGCAAAATTTGTGACCGGCAATTTTGTCCCGGTTGTCGGGCGGATGCTGACGGATGCCGCCGATACGGTGATCAGCGCTTCCGTCCTTTTGAAAAATACGCTCGGCATTGCCGGGGTTGCCATTGTGCTGCTCATTGCGGCGTTTCCAGCCATCAAAATTTTCGCCATGTCGTTCATGTTCAAGCTTGCTTCCGCCCTTTTGCAGCCGCTCGGCGGGGGGCCGGTCATCAGCTGCCTTGATATCATCAGCAAAAACATGCTGTACGTATTTGCCGCCCTCGCGATTGTGACCATCATGTTTTTTCTCAGCATTACGATCATCGTTACGGCGGGCAATCTTACGATGATGATGCGTTAAGGGGGGAGACCTTGTGGACGTTTTGACAAAATGGGTGCTGAACATCATCATTTTTATCCTTTTGGCGGCCATAACGGACATGCTTCTGCCCGACTCCGGGATGCGGAAATATACAAAGCTTGTGACCGGGCTTTTGCTCATTGCCATTATTGTCACACCGATATTCCGGCTTTTTTCCGCCGATCCTGCCATTTGGATGGAAAAATTGGGGAATTCCGGAATTTCAAGCCCGTCTGCGGAAGAAAATGCGCTTGAAACGAAGAAAAAAGAAATAAATGCCATACAGCAGGAATATACATTACAACAAATGGCTGTCCAACTGAAGCAAGATGCGGAAGGGGAGGTAGAGGAAGCGTTTGGAAAATCAATTTCAAAAATCACGGTCGAGTGGAAAGACGGGGCCAAAAGCGGGGATCTTACCGCTTTAAAAGCTTCGGATGTAAAAAAAGTCCGTGTCTATCTGAAAGCGCAAAACGAAAAAGAAGCTGTTGCTGCCGTTAAACCGGTTGAAATCGGGGCGGATAAACAAACAGAAAAACAAAGCACACGCGAGCAGCAATCGATCATTGCCATGTTGTCGAACCGCTGGAAAATCAATAAAGAAAAAATTGATCTCCGTTTCGAAGGGGGGCTTGAAAACGAAAATGGATCGTAACCAGGGACCGTTCAAAAAACTGAAAGAAAAATGGCTGCCATCTGGCCCGCCTGATAAAAAGAAAAAGCTTGTGCTGTTAACCGTACTACTGATTTCCGGTCTCGGGATGATGTTTATCAATGACCTTTTCGGACATTCAAGCGAAAAAAACGAAGCGCTGACTGCATCTTCACCCGTAAAAACGGCAGGCGGAAAAGGGACAGCCGCATTCGGTGCAGGCACTTCCAAAAAATCAAAATCGATCTCCACGTACGAAAACCAATATGAGAAAGAACTGAAAAGCATTCTGGAACAAATCAAGGGCGTCGGCTCCGTAAACGTACGGGTGAATGTGGCCGCATCAGAAAGCAAAGTGTATGAGAAAAACGCCACCATCCGGAATGAAACAACAACCGAAACAGATAAAAACGGCGGGGAACGGAAAATTGACAGCATTTCAAAGGATGATAAAGTCGTCATCGTCCAAAACGGGGACAAGGAAGTGCCCCTTGTAACGGAAACAAGGAAGCCAGAGATCACAGGGGTGTTAGTCGTTTGCAGCGGCGGCGGCGATGTCTCCATCCAAAAATCGGTAAAAGAAGCTGTTGCAAGCGCCCTTGACATCGCAAGTTACCGTGTTTCCGTCATGCCAAAAAAAGAATGAGGAGGATGGGTATGCTTTTGAAAAAACAAACAGTCTGGCTGTTGACCATGTTAAGCCTTGTTGTGGTTTTGTCCGTGTACTATGTGACGGCGGAACCGAAAACAACGAATCAGGTTACCCGGCAAGAGAAAGAAAAGGAATCGGCGGCAACAAAGGAAAAGGCTTCCGGTTCGCAAAAAATCAAACTGACAACAAAGTCTGCCAGTGATGAAGTGTTTGAGACGCTCCGCCTTGAGCGGCAGGATGAAATGAGCAAAAAGCAGGAAGAACTGACCAATAAACTTGCATCGACCGACCTGACGCCGGATGAAAAAAGCAAGGCGATGGATGAAATGAAAAAATTGACGGAGACGGCGAATAAAGAACAGGTTTTAGAAAGCCTGATCAAAGCAAAAGGATATGAGGATGCGCTCGTTCAGGCGGACGGCGATGAAGTGGTCGTAACCGTCAAATCGAAAAAGCATGATAAAGCGGCTGCAAATGAGATTGTCAAGCTTGTGAACCAGGAGTTGGGCAATACGCCAAAACTGGCTGTGGAATTTCAGACAAATTAAGAAAAGCCAGAATAGGGGGCGGTTACAGCCCTTTTTTCTGTGCGGAATAACAAGGGGGCCCCGCTTTTTTGCCGGGCTTTTTTCTATATTTAAAAAATGATTGAAAAATAGATTTGCGCGTGATTTTAAATTTCCGTAAAACGCTTCATTCCTTTTGCTCCAAGCAGGGAAGGGCATTTTTGCAACGTGCCGGAAATCCGTTTTTTATACAAATCATTGAATTTTTGCCTCCGGTTATCGTATGATATGGATAGTTATTCATAAATTGTTAACAATTTTGGAAGCTGAAAAAACGAAGGAGTGTCATATATGCTAAAAGTAGAGGAAATCCAGGCTTTGATCGAGCTTGTGGACCGTTCAAACCTCGATGAATTTGAATTTGAAAATGACGGGACCGTCATCAAAATGAAGAAAAACACCGGCGTTCAAGTCATTGAACGCCCGGTGCGCGAAATGGCCCAGGTTTCCGCACCCCCGCAAATGCCTGCTGAGCCCCGCCAGCTTGCAGAAAACCTGCAGCCTGAAGCCCCGGCGCAAGCAGCCGACGAAAATCTGCATAAAATCGTGTCGCCGATGGTCGGCACCTTTTACCAGGCGGGTTCCCCGGAAGATGAACCGTATGTGCAAATCGGCTCCAAAGTCAGCCCGAATACGGTTGTATGCATGATTGAAGCGATGAAGCTGTTTAACGAAATCGAAGCGGAAGTGGAAGGCGAAATTGTAGATATCCTCGTCAAAGACGGGCAGCTGGTTGAATTTGGCCAGCCGTTATTTTTGGTAAAGACAAAGTAAGGAGCGGACTTTCATGATTAAAAAAGTTTTGATTGCAAACCGGGGCGAAATTGCGGTCCGGATTATTCGTGCCTGCCGCGACCTCGGGATCGAAGCCGTTGCCGTTTATTCGGAAGCGGACAAAAATGCGCTGCATGTCCAGCTTGCCGATGAAGCGTACTGCATCGGCCCGAAAGCATCGAAAGACAGTTATTTAAATTTTGCCAACATCATCAGCGCAGCAACTTTGACAGGCTGTGACGCGATCCATCCCGGTTACGGATTCCTTGCCGAAAATGCCGATTTTGCCGAGCTTTGCCGAGAATGCAATATTGAGTTTATCGGGCCAAGCCCGGAAGCCATTGCGAAAATGGGCGCGAAAGATGTGGCACGCGAAACCATGAAAAAAGCGGGCGTGCCGATTGTCCCGGGTTCGGACGGGCTTGTAAAAGATGCAGAAGAAGCAAAAGTAGTCGCACAAAGAATCGGCTATCCGGTGATTATTAAGGCAACGGCCGGCGGCGGCGGCAAAGGGATCCGCGTGGCCTTGAATGATGAAGAGCTTGTAAAAGGCATCCACATCACCCAGCAGGAAGCCGCGACTGCTTTCGGCAACCCGGGTGTTTACCTTGAAAAATATATTGAAGACTTCCGCCATGTTGAAATCCAGGTCATGGCTGACAAATTCGGCAATGTGATCCACCTGGGCGAACGGGATTGCACCATCCAGCGGCGGCTGCAAAAACTGCTTGAAGAATCCCCGTCCCCGGCGCTATCGAGCGAAATGCGCGAAGAAATGGGGCAGGCTGCCGTGAAAGCGGCAAAAGCTGTTGACTATACGGGGGCCGGCACAATCGAGTTTATTTTCGACCACCGCAACCAGAAGTTTTACTTTATGGAAATGAATACCCGCATCCAGGTGGAACACCCGGTTACAGAAATGGTCACCGGCGTGGATCTCGTCAAAGAACAGATCCTTGTGGCATCCGGTGAACCGTTATCCTTAAAGCAGGATGAGGTCACATGGAGCGGCTGGGCAATCGAATGCCGAATCAATGCCGAAAATCCTGAAAAGAATTTTATGCCGTCTGCGGGCAAAATTAATTTTTATCTGCCGCCGGGCGGGATCGGCATCCGCGTGGAATCGGCCGTATATCCGGGTTACAGCATTCCGCCGTATTATGATTCCATGATTGCCAAGCTCATTGCCTACGGGGCGACGCGCGATGAGGCAATTGCCCGCATGAGGCGCGCGCTCAGCGAATTTGCCGTGGAAGGCGTCCACACAACGATTCCGTTCCATCAGCGCCTCCTCGAGCATGAAGTTTTTGTCGAAGGGGATTTCAACACGAAATTCCTTGAAAAATATGATGTAATGAAATAACGTGTAAATAGAGGAGGTGTTGAAGATGGCAGAAGATAACCAAATGTTGGAGATGCATCATGATGAAGACGGCCTCGGAAAAGTGGAAATTGCCCCTGAGGTGATTGAAGTTATTGCGGGCATTGCTGCTTCCGAAGTCGAGGGGGTTGCCCAAATGCGCGGCAATTTCGCAAGCGGCGTTGTGGAGCGCCTTGGAAGGAAAAACCACGGAAAAGGCGTAAAAGTGGAACTGAATGATGACGGCATTAAAGTCGATGTCTATTGCACCATGAATTTTGGCGTTTCCATTCCGGCAGTTGCCCAGGAAGTCCAGGATAATATCCGCCAGGCTTTGCTCAATATGACAGCCCTGGAAGCGTCTGAAGTGAATATTCATATTGTCGGCATTCAATTTGATACGCAAAAAGCGGAGCCTGAATTTCAGGCGGAAGAGTAAGAGAAAAAGGGTCCGGGCAAAGCGTCCTGGCCTTTTTTTGGTCCTGCCTTTCTGTTACAATAAAAGCATGCGAATTTGAGCTTTTTAAAGGAGTTACTGCCGAATGATGAAAAGAAGAACCGCCCGCGAAAAAGCGCTTCAGGCTTTATTCCAGATGGATATGAATGAAGCGAGCCCGGAGGATGCGATCCGGAATGCGCTGGACGGGCAGGAAAGTGATGATTATCTGGAGAAATTGGTAAACGGAACGGCAACACATCTCGCGAAAATCGACGCCATGGTCAGCCGGCATCTTGAAAATTGGACGCTTGACAGGCTTGCAAAAGTGGAACTCAATATTTTGCGCCTTGCCGCTTACGAACTGATGTATGCGGAAGATGTGCCCGCTAATGTGGCAATCAACGAAGCGCTCGAAATTGCCAAACGGTTTGCAGATGAAAAATCCGCCAAATTTATTAACGGCGTTTTGAATCAAATGAAAGACTCGATTGAATCTAAGTAACGGGGGATGGATAATGGAAGCGGAAATCATTGACGGAAAACAACTGGCCGAAGCACTCAGAAAAGAGATAAAGGCGGAAGTGGAGCAGCTAACGCAACAGGGGATTACCCCGGGGCTTGCCGTCATATTAGTCGGAAACGATCCGGCTTCACGTACATACGTCAAAAACAAAGAAAAAGCGTGCCGCGCGCTCGGGATGAAATCCGTTTTAATCGAGCTTCCCGGGGACGTGCCGGAACAGGCATTGCTCGGACATATTGCAACCTTAAATGAAGATCCTGACATTCATGGGATTCTCGTCCAGCTTCCTTTGCCGCCCCATATCAATGCGCAAAAGATCGTGGAAGCGATCAGCCCAGAGAAAGATGTGGACGGTTTCCATCCGGTAAATATCGGAAGGATGATGACGGGCCAGGACGCTTTTTTGCCTTGCACCCCCCACGGGATTTTAAAGATGGTGAAGTCAAAGGGCATCCGGATCGAAGGAAAGCATGTTGTCGTGATCGGCCGCAGCAATATTGTCGGCAAACCATGCGGCCAGCTGTTCCTCAATGAAAATGCGACCGTCACATACTGCCATTCCAAAACGGCGGATTTAAAATCTTTCACCCGCCAGGCGGATATTTTGGTCAGCGCTGTCGGCAAAGCGAAATTCATCAAAGCGGATTTTGTCAAAGCGGGTGCTGCTGTCATTGATGTCGGGATGAACCGTGACGAGTCCGGGAAGCTGTGCGGGGATGTGGACTTTAATGAAGTAAAGGAAAAAGCTTCCTATATTACTCCTGTCCCGGGCGGCGTAGGGCCAATGACGATTACCATGCTGCTTTCCAATACAGTAAAAGCCGCAAAACGCTTGCGCCGTTAAACAGGCTGCCCTGCCGCCACGGCATTTTTTCCCGGAAAGCCGCTTTTTGTCCGGAAGTGTGCCGGGGGGCATTTGTGCGGGAAGCAGGCCGCATTAAAAGAAAGCTGACTTCCGGCGGGAAGGCAGCTTTCTTCATGCATGAGAAAGGTGGTGGAAAAAGGCTTTGCAATATTTATCCGTACACACGCTGACAAAATATATCAAACGGAAATTTGACGCGGACCCTTATTTAAACGATATCCATGTAAAAGGGGAAATTTCCAATTTCAAACGGCATTCAAGCGGCCATATGTATTTTACGTTAAAAGATGAAAAAGCGAGGCTGCTTTCGGTCATGTTTGCTTCTGCAAACCGGACGTTGAAGTTTATGCCGGAAAACGGCATGAAAGTGCTCGCCACGGGATCCGTATCTGTTTATGAAGCAGGCGGCAGTTACCAGCTGTATGTGAAAAGCATGCAGCCTGACGGAATCGGCGCACTTTATCTTGCTTTTGAACAGCTCAAAGAAAAACTGGAGAAAGAGGGCCTGTTTCAAAACCGCCGACCCATCCCGGCTTACCCAAAAGTCATCGGGGTGATCACATCGCCGACAGGGGCTGCTGTCCGCGATATCATCACCACCATCAGGCGGAGATATCCGGTCGCTGAAATCATTTTACATCCGGCCCTTGTCCAGGGGGAAAATGCTGCCCCTTCGATTGTAAAGGCAATTGAACAGGCAAACCGGATCGGCAGAGCGGATGTGCTGATTGTCGGAAGGGGCGGCGGCTCCATCGAAGAACTGTGGGCTTTTAATGAAGAAATAACGGCCCGGGCGATCTTTGCGTCAAATATCCCGGTGATTTCTGCTGTCGGGCATGAGACGGATTTTACGATCGCCGATTTTGTGGCAGACTTGCGGGCGCCGACGCCGACTGCTGCAGCTGAACTTGCCGTTCCCCATATTGATGACGTGCGGGAAAAAATATTATATTTGCAGACGCGCCTAATACGGAACATGCGGGAGAAAGTGCGCCATGAAAAAAGCCGGCTTGTTTACCTCGAACGGTCGCCCGTTTTTACAAATCCTTACCGGCTCATCCGCCAGCAAATGGAGCAAGCCGACCGCCTTACAGACCGCCTGCACAGAGAAGCGGGGCGCTTAATCGGTACAGCGGAGGAACAAACCCGCAATCTGCACGGCCGGCTTTTGCGCAACCGGCCTGAACAGAAACTGCTGCAGGCGCGGCGGAATTTCACAAGCCTAGAAGCAAACCTTGTGAAGCAAATGCAAGCGGTTTTGCGGGAGAAACAGCATCGCTTTGCCAAAAATATTTCCGCCCTTGAAGCGCTGAGCCCGTTGAAAGTAATGGAAAGGGGCTACAGCCTGGCCATGGCGGAAGACGGAACGATTCTGAAAAAAACAAGCCAGGCCAAAACGGGTGACACGATCCGGGTCCGGCTGACAGACGGCGGCCTTTTGTGCACGGTGGATGAAATTGAAAGGGGGAAAGAAAATGGCTGATTCATTAACTTTTGAAGAAGCAATGGTGCAACTGGAAGACATTGTCCGGAAACTGGAAGAAGGGGATGTGCCCCTCGAAGAAGCCATTTCCATTTACAAACAGGGAATGGAGCTATCCAAATTACTCCATGGAAAATTGAAAAATGTAGAGGAACAGCTGGCAAAAATTATGTCTGAAGACGGCGAAGAGCAGGATTTTGAGATCCGGGAGGAGGAATAACCGTGCAGAAGCCTGCGTATGATGTGAAAAAAATTGAAAAACACCTGGCACAATATATCGCGGATCTCCATGCGCCGGCTGTATTAAAAGACGCGATGCATTATTCCCTCCAGGCCGGGGGAAAAAGGATCCGCCCCCTTCTTTTGCTGTCAACCGTATCCGCACTCGGCAAACCGGTTGGGCGGGGCATGCAGACCGCGTGTGCAGTCGAGATGCTCCACACTTATTCCCTGATCCATGATGACCTCCCGGCAATGGACGATGATGATTTGCGGAGAGGAAAGCCGACCAACCATAAAGTATTCGGCGAAGCGGTGGCGATTCTTGCCGGCGACGGCCTTTTGACGTACAGTTTCGGGCTGATTGCCGAAGATCCGGGTTTGGATGACGCTTTGAAGGTAAAACTGATTGCGCTCCTTGCAAAATCTGCGGGCCCGGAAGGCATGGTCGCCGGGCAGGTGGCGGATATGGAAGGCGAAAATAAAACACTGACCCTCGGGGAACTGCAATATATCCATGCCCACAAAACCGGCAAACTGCTTCGTTTCAGCGTGCTTGCCGGCGCGTTGATTGGCGGCGCGTCAACAGAGCAGCTGGAAAAATTCGGGCAATTTGCCGATCATCTTGGCCTCGCTTTTCAAATCCGGGATGACATATTGGATATCGAGGGGGAACAGGAAAAAATCGGCAAGCGGGTCGGCAGCGACGAATCCCGCCATAAAAGTACATATCCGGCTCTTTTAACGCTTGAGGGCGCCAAACAAGAACTCAGGCGCCATACCCGCCTTGCAAAGCAGTGCCTCGCAAAAACCGGCGCCGAAACTGGCGCCCTAATGGAACTGACGGGGATGATCGAAACGCGGGACCATTAACGGCCGTTCATTTGGCGCAAAACGAACGGCCGGAACGGCAAAACCGGCGGCGTTTGTTTATGAGGTATTTCTTGTCTAAACGCGTTGATTGTTTATAATAGATGTAAGTGATGCCGTACATTGATGAGGAAAGCGAGTGATCCGCATTGGATCTTGAATCGATCAAGGACCCGTCCTTTTTGAAACAAATGGACATCCCCGCATTGAAACAACTGAGCGCGGAAATCCGCCGTTTTTTGATTGAAACACTGTCTGAGACCGGCGGGCATATCGGGCCGAATCTTGGTGTCGTGGAATTGACGCTTGCCCTGCATAAATGCTTTGACAGCCCAAATGATAAAATCCTCTGGGACGTGGGGCACCAGTCGTATGTGCATAAAATTTTAACCGGCCGGGCCGGAAAGTTCGGTTCATTGCGCCAATACCACGGGCTTTCAGGGTTTCCGAAACGGGACGAAAGCATTCATGATGTCTGGGAAACCGGGCACAGTTCCACTTCCTTGTCCGCCGCGATGGGCATGGCGGTCGCCCGCGATTTAAAAGGAGAAAAATCGTATATTGTCCCGGTGATCGGAGACGGCGCGCTGACCGGCGGCATGGCATTTGAAGCGCTCAACCATATCGGCCATGAAAAACGGGATATCATCGTTGTGCTGAATGACAATGAAATGTCGATTGCCCCGAACGTCGGCGCGCTTCACCAGGTGCTCGGCAAACTGCGGACGGCAAATAAATACCGGCGCGCAAAAGATGAACTGGAGTTCCTGCTGAAAAAAATTCCGGCTGTCGGCGGAAAGCTTGCGGCCACTGCGGAACGGCTGAAAGACTCATTGAAGTATTTGCTTGTCTCCGGTATTTTTTTTGAAGAACTCGGTTTCACTTATTTAGGCCCCGTTGACGGCCATCATTTTGAGGCATTGCTCGAAAATATCCAGTATGCCAAAAAGACGAAAGGCCCGGTTCTTTTGCATGTCATTACCAAAAAAGGAAAAGGGTATGAACCGGCCGAGAACGATACGAAAGGCGCCTGGCACGGCACCGGGCAGTATAAAATTGAAACCGGCGATTTTATCAAACCGGCGGATGCCCCTCCTGCCTGGAGCAAACTCGTCAGTGATACCGTCCTTAGCCTTGCAAAGGAAGATGCGCGCATTGTTGCGGTTACGCCTGCGATGACAGTCGGCTCGAAGCTGGAACGGTTCCAGCAGGAGCTCCCCGAGCGGGTATATGATGTCGGGATTGCCGAGCAGCATGCCGCCACTTTTGCTGCGGGGCTTGCAACCCAGGGCATGAAGCCGTTCCTGGCAATTTATTCGACATTCCTGCAGCGGGCGTATGACCAGGTTGTGCACGACATTTGCCGGCAAAACTTAAATGTTTTCATCGGGATCGACAGGGCGGGCCTTGTCGGTGCGGACGGCGAAACCCACCAGGGCGTGTTTGACATTGCTTTTTTGCGCAGCCTGCCCAATATGGTGTTAATGATGCCAAAAGACGAAAATGAAGGCCGGCATATGGTCTATACGGCTTTAAAATACGACAGCGGGCCGATCGCCATGCGGTTTCCACGCGGCAACGGCCTTGGCGTGGCGCTTGATGAAGAACTGAAGGAAATCCCGCTCGGCACCTGGGAAGTCCTGAAAGAAGGAAATGACGTGTGCATTCTCACATTCGGGACGACGATCCCGATGGCCATGGAAGCAGCGAAATTTTTGCAAAAGCAAGGGGTATCGGTTAAAGTGGTCAATGCGCGCTTTATCAAACCGCTTGATGAAGCGATGCTCGAATCTGTTTTCAACACCGGGATGCCGGTATTGACCGTAGAAGAGGCCGTGCTTGCCGGCGGATTTGGCAGCGCAGTGCTGGAATTTGCGGGTGACCGCGGCTTCTCTGACCGGATCATTCGCCGCATTGGCATTCCCGACCGCTTTGTCGAGCACGGCAGCGTAAAAGAATTGTGGCAGGAAATTGGGCTGACAAAGGACCGGCTGATTCGGGAAGTCCGGCAGATATTGCCTCAAAAACAGCAAAGAAAGGCTTCATTTTAAATGAAAAAAGAACGGGTGGACGTTCTCCTCGTAGAACGCGGATTAATGGAAACAAGAGAAAAAGCAAAAAGGGCGGTAATGGCGGGGCTTGTCTTTTCAAATGAGACCCGCCTTGATAAACCGGGTGAAAAAATTGCTGCAGATGCGCCGCTCATCATAAAAGGGAAGCCCCTTCCGTACGTTTCACGGGGCGGACTGAAACTGGAAAAAGCGTTGGAAGTGTTCGGCCTTGATGTAAAAGGCAAAATTGTCCTCGATATCGGCGCTTCGACCGGGGGGTTTACCGACTGTGCCCTCCAGCACGGCGCCAAAATGTCTTATGCCCTTGATGTCGGTTATAACCAGCTCGCATGGAAGCTGCGCCAGGACGGGCGGGTCGTTGTTATGGAAAGGACAAATTTCCGCTATGTTACCCCACAGGATTTCACAAAGGGCATTCCGGAATTTGCCTCAATTGACGTGTCCTTTATTTCCCTGTCCCTGATCCTCCCGGTATTAAAAACGCTCCTTGCGCCTGGAAGCGATGTTGTCGCCCTGATTAAGCCACAGTTTGAAGCGGGGCGCGGTCAGGTGGGCAAGAAGGGGATTGTAAAAGATAAAAAGGTCCATCGCGAAGTGATTGAAAAAATCATCCAGCTTGCCTTACGGGAAAACTTTTCGGTGGAAAACCTCTCCTTCTCGCCGATTACAGGCGGGGAAGGAAATATTGAATTTTTAATCCACCTCGTCCAGCCCGCCGGCCAAACAGAAGGCGGCGCCAACCGGTTGCGCGTAACCGTAAAAGATGTGGTGGAAGAAGCCCATGCCGCACTCAGGAAGGGATAATTTGGCAGCCTATTGGATAACCGGTAGGCTGTTTTATAATAAAGGCGTTTCGCACCCGGAAAAAAGCCCGTTTACGGATAAAAGCTGCTTGTACATTTGCCTGTAAATGCGCTAACATACAAGTAGATGCATATTTACAAAAGAGCATCCTTGAGGTGAGGATATGAATAAAGGACAGCGCTTGATCAAAATCAGGGAAGTGATTACCAATTATGATATCGAAACACAGGACGAGCTTGTCGAGCATTTGCGGAATGCCGGCTTTAATGTGACACAGGCCACCATTTCAAGGGATATAAAAGAACTTCATCTTGTCAAAGTGCCGCTCAATAACGGCAGGTACAAATACAGCCTGCCTGCCGACCAGCGCTTTAACCCGATGCAGAAACTGAAACGGGCGATGACGGATGCGTTCGTTAGCATTGATACAGCCGGGCACCTGATCGTGTTGAAAACATTGCCCGGCAACGCGCATGCAATCGGCGCTTTGATTGATATTCTGGATTGGGAAGAAATTATCGGCACCTTGTGCGGGGATGATACATGTTTGATCATTTGCAAAAATCACGATGAGACCGAAACGGTTTCGCAACGTTTTTTGGAGTTGCTGTAGAAAGTGGTGATGTTTGATTGCTGCAGGAATTATCGATTAAAAATTTTGCCATTATTGATGCGCTAACCCTCTCATTTGAAGCCGGGCTGACTGTCCTGACAGGGGAGACCGGTGCCGGCAAATCGATTATTATCGATGCGATCCAGCTTTTAACAGGCGGGAGAGGGTCATCGGAGTTTGTCCGGCACGGGGAAAACCGTGCTGAGATTGAGGGTTTATTTCTGGTCGAAGACGGCCATCCGTGTATGGAGCGCGCCCGCGAATTCGGCATTGAGATTGAGGAAGGCATGGTAATTTTGCGGCGCGATATATCGAAAACAGGGAAAAGCGTCTGCCGCATCAACGGAAAACTTGTGACGATTTCGGTGCTGCGCGAAATCGGGTCGACTTTAATTGATATCCACAGCCAGCACGAAACGCAGGAACTGCTGAACGAAACGTACCATCTTCCGCTGCTTGACCAGTACGGGCAAAGCGAGATCGAAACGGCCCTCCTTGATTACGAAAAATTATATAAAAAATACGAAGCCGTTTACGGGCGGTTAAAAAGAATGAATGAAAACGACCAGCAGCTTGCCCAGCGCCTTGACCTCATCCAGTTCCAGCATGAGGAAATCCAAAACGCAGGGCTGAGGCTGCATGAAGACGAGGAATTAGCGGAAGAAAAACGAAAACTCGTCAATTTTGAACGGCTGTTTGAATCATTGAACACGGGGTATGAAGCGCTTGCCGGGGAACAGCACGGCCTCGACTGGCTCAGCCTTGCCATGAGCCATCTTGAAACCGCGGCCGAAGTGGATGGCGGTCTCTCTGACATTTTGGAATCCGTCCAAAGTTGTTTTTATACGCTCGAAGACATGTCCCGCTCGATCCGTTCCCGGCTTGACGGGCTTGAATTTGACCCGGAACGGCTTAACGTGATTGAAGCGCGGCTGAATGAGATTAACCAGTTAAAACGAAAATACGGCAGCACGATCGAAGAAATTCTGGAATACGGGTCCAAAATTGAAGAAGAAATTGAATCGATCGTAAACCGCGACCATCATGTAGAGCTTTTGCAAAAAGAACTGCAGACGGTAAAACGCGATCTTTATTTGGAAGCCAAGCAGCTCAGCGATTTGCGCAAAAAATGGGCAGGAAAGCTGACTGAAAATATCCATTCCGAATTAAAGCAGCTGTATATGGATAAAACAAAGTTTGAAGTCCGTTTTCTTGCCGCTGCTGATGATTATTATGAGGCGGATGACATTCCGTTTAGGCGCGACGGGCTCGATCAGGTTGAATTTTACATCTCCACCAATCCGGGCGAACCGCTTAAACCGCTCGCAAAAACCGCTTCAGGCGGGGAATTGTCGCGGATTATGCTGGCATTAAAAACGATTTTTTCCCGGCACCAGGGGATCACTTCCGTCATTTTCGACGAAGTGGACACCGGCGTAAGCGGCCGCGTAGCACAGGCGATTGCGGAAAAAATTTACCATATCTCGGTCCATTCGCAAGTTCTTTGCATTACCCATCTGCCGCAGGTTGCCGCCATGGCGGACACGCATCTGCTGATCATGAAAGAAACCGAAAAGGGGAGAACGCGGACAAAAGTGAAGCCTTTAGGGCAGGAAGAAAAAATTAAAGAAATCGGCCGCATGATTTCAGGTGTTGAAATGACAGAGCTGACAAGACAGCATGCGAAAGAGCTCCTCGAACTGGCCGAAGCGATAAAATAAGGGTCCGGTCCGCCTATTTGGAAAAATGGTGGAGCCGGACCCTTTCTATCCAGATTGGGCAGCATTTTTCCCGCAGGCACTGTTATATTTAAAACGCTTCAAGGCTAAATTAAAATCATAGCCAAAACAAACAAAGGCTAAACAAACAGGGTGAACCGGAAGCGAGGAGAGTGGAATGTTTGAACTTTGAAAAAATAAGGAAGCTGACAGGCGGATTTCTCCTTGTTTCACTTTTATTATGCGTTTTTTCGCAGCCTTTTCAACAATATCTTCACTTTCCGAAGCAAGTTCGCTTACTGGAAGGCCAGCAAACCGAGCTTTCTAAATCCGCTGCTGCCGCCGTAATGGCAAGCGGAAACAGCGCGGAAATTCATGCGCATCAACATACGGTTTCCATAAAAGGGAAGTCAGCCGGGAAGGAAGAAATGTTTCTTGAACTGGCAGGCATCCCGATCAAAAAAACGAAAGTAGAAGTGCATCCAAATATTAAGATGATTCCCGGCGGCCAGTCGATTGGCGTAAAGCTGAATACGCTCGGCGTCCTTATCGTCGGCCATCACCTTGTGCAGACGGACAAAGGGAAGTTTTCTCCCGGTGAACAGGCCGGAATCGAAGTTGGGGACATGATCCTTGAATTGAACGGGAAAAAAATCGAAAATATGTCCGATATTGCACCGATTGTCCAGCAGGCAGGGGAAACAGGAAAACCGCTCGAGACTGTCATTAAAAGGGATGGACAAACCATCCGGAAAACGATAAAGCCGTTAAAAGATAAAAACGGGCAGTCGTATAAACTCGGGCTTTATATACGGGATTCGGCTGCGGGAATCGGCACGATGACGTTTATCGATCCGAAAACGAAAAAATATGGCGCCCTCGGACATGTCATATCCGACATGGATACAAAAAAACCGATCGTCGTCGAAAAAGGCAGGATTGTCAATTCAGTCGTAACGTCGATTGAAAAAGGCAAAAACGGAAGCCCGGGAGAAAAATTGGCGCGTTTTACCGAAGAAGGTCAAATCGGCAATATAACGAAAAACAGCCCGTTCGGCATTTTTGGACAGCTGGATCCGGACGCAAAAGACAGCACATACGCAAAACCGATGCCGATCGCACTGTCAGACCAGGTAAAGACAGGTCCGGCAAAAATTTTAACGGTTGTGGACGGGAAAAAAGTGGAAGCCTATTCGATTAAAATTGTCAGCTCCATTCCGCAAAAATTTCCGGCAACAAAAGGGATGGTCATCAAAATTACCGACCCGGAATTG
This sequence comes from Weizmannia sp. FSL W8-0676, assembly GCF_038593015.1. Taxonomy (NCBI): domain Bacteria; kingdom Bacillati; phylum Bacillota; class Bacilli; order Caryophanales; family Bacillaceae; genus Heyndrickxia; species Weizmannia sp. FSL W8-0676. Next base: position 1,773,514 of record NZ_CP151954.1, on the reverse strand, counting down.
CTGAAAAAAACGGGTGGCATTGTCCAGGGAATGAGCGGGAGCCCGATCATCCAGAACGGGCGGCTTGTCGGTGCAGTAACGCATGTGTTTGTCAACGACCCGACATCCGGATACGGCGTCCATATCGAATGGATGCTCCATGAGGCAGGCATTTACGGAGGGGGCAGGTCCCCTTCCGCTTTTAAAGAATAATGCACTTATCTATCATTATAATGCGTGAGGACGTTTTGTCCGGGCGATTTACGGCATCCCGGTTTTCAACAAAAAATAATAAATAAAAAAGCAGGAAATTTTCCGCCATTGTCGAAACTTATTTTTGTACAGAGATATGGCTATTTTTTTGAGGAGGACAGTGGCAGTGAAAAAAATCAGAGTGTTTATTGTAGACGACAACCGTGAACTTGTTCGATTGTTAGAAGATTATATATCCCAGCAGGAAGACATGGAAATTTGCGGAACGGCCTACAGCGGGACGGAATGCCTTGAACGGTTAAAAGAGGCGGACCCCGATATTTTGCTTTTGGATATTATTATGCCACATCTGGACGGGCTCGGCGTGCTCGAGAAACTGAAAGAATCGGCTTATTCCCGGATGCCGAACGTCATCATGCTGACGGCTTTCGGCCAGGAAGATGTGACGAAAAAAGCGGTGGAACTGGGCGCATCCTATTTTGTGCTGAAACCGTTTGATATGGACATGCTTGTTTCGCAAATCCGGCAGACAAGCAAAAAAGGCTCCGTGCTGAAATCATCGCCCGGCTTAGCAGCTTCCAAAGCGGAATCAAAGCCTGTCAATCTCGATGCAAGCATTACGAGCATTATCCATGAAATCGGCGTGCCGGCCCATATTAAAGGCTATATGTATTTACGCGAAGCGATTGCAATGGTGTACAATGATATTGAATTGCTCGGCTCGATTACAAAAGTGTTATACCCCGAAATTGCAAAGAAATACAATACCACTGCCAGCCGTGTTGAGCGCGCCATCCGCCATGCGATAGAAGTGGCATGGAGCAGGGGAAATATCGAATCCATTTCCTCCTTATTCGGTTATACGGTTTCCATGACCAAAGCAAAGCCGACAAACTCCGAGTTCATTGCCATGGTCGCTGATAAACTCCGCCTCGAACACAAAGCTTCCTGAAAGGGAAAGGGAAAGGGGCCGGTGCAGTGAGTTGTACCGGCCGGATCCCGTGCGCAAAAGGTTACGCTTTTCTTGTTCGGGGAATATATAATGATGAACGAAATAAACAAAGGATGTGTATCGAGTGACGTTTATTTTTGCCCATCGGGGATCGGCAGGCACACGTCCGGAGAACACAATGGAAGCTTTTTTTGAAGCGGAAAAGGCCGGAGCGGACGGGATTGAACTGGATATTCAGTTGTCAAAAGACGGCGAACTGGTCGTCATTCATGATGAAACGGTCAATCGCACGACAAAAGGCAAAGGGTATGTGAAAGATTTAACGTTTGCTGAACTGCAGTCGCTGGATGTGATTGACCGGTTCGAAACCGGCAAGCCGCTAAGCATCCCGGCACTTGAAGAAGTTTTTGAATGGCTCGCCCAAAACCAGCTTCTCTGCAATATTGAACTGAAGACGGCAAAAGTGGATTATCCGCTGATCGAGGAAAAAGCTGTTTCGTTAATCCGGGCATACCATTTGGAAGAAAGGGTCATTTTTTCTTCCTTTAACCACTATTCCATCATTCAATGCCACCGTCTGGCACCTGAAGTGGAGATTGCCCCGCTGTATTCGGAGGTGATGTTTATGCCATGGGTCTACGCGAAATCGATCCGGGCAAAAGCGATCCATCCGCGTCTTTTGACAACGGCCGACTGGATCATCTGCGCCACCATGAACCACGGTATTGCAGTCAGGCCGTATACAGTGAATAAAGCGAAAGATATGAGAAGGCTGTTTAAAATCGGTTGCACGGCAATCATCACGGATTTCCCGGAAATCGCGGTACAGGAAAGAAAAGCAGAACGGGAAAAAGCATCCTGGCAATAGCCGGATGCTTTATTTTGATGGTTTGCTGAAACGTTTCTGTACCTTTTGGCGCTTTCTGTCCCGGTGCAGAATAAATCCGGCGGTAAAGGCAATGCCGCCGGCAGAGAACAAAAGCCCGGCCAGAAACTGGAGCGTCAGCGAGGAAAACGGGCGGTCCGGAATCCCGAAAACCATATCCCGCATCCATTTGATCCCGTAAGCGGCGGCGATGACCGGCACCGCCAATACAAAAAGTGCCACCAGCCTGCCCATTCCGGCCCCCCTTTAAACCGTTTCCACCATTATAACACCCGGGATTGGACGCAGGCAATGCAGCCCATTGTAAATGTAAGCCCTTTCAAATAAAATAAAATAGCGGAGACCAGCACGAAAAGGGGGAGCAGCGATGCAAAATGTTTTAATCGTTGGCGGGGGGAAAGGCGGAAAAGCGATTTTAAAAATATTGTCCGAGAGCGCACGGTTCCGTGTGGCCGGCATCGTTGATATCAATCCGCAGGCGGAGGGGATCCGGCTTGCCAAAAACATGGGCGTTCAAACCGGAAACAACTGGCACGTTTTTTCAGGCCCCCATGTCGATATTATCATTGAGGTAACCGGGGATGAGCAAGTTTTTCATGAAATCGTTGCAGCGTGCACGGGCCGGATTGTTATTCCCGGCAGTGTCGCCTATTTGATTGCGAAATTGCTGGAGGAAAAAGAAACTTTAATCCGAAAGCTGGAAAGTGAAACAAAAAAACATGCGCTCATCCTTCAGTCGACGGCGGAAGGGATGACGGTGATTGACAAAAACGGCAGGATCATCTAAAGCAAGGAGCGGCCGACATACCCGAAAAAGGCAGCCTCGATGAAATGCTGTCCGCTTTTGAAAAGCAGCTGATCCAAAAAGCGCTCGAAGAAAATGCCGGAAACAAAACGAATACGGCAAAGCAGCTTGGCATTTCACTGAGAAGCCTGTACTATAAATTGGAAAAATACCGGCTTGCAAAAATCAGCATGCAATAATTTGCATATTCGTGCAAAAAGTAGCAAACTGGTAAACGGAAGTTTATTTTTTTAAGCCCCGCTCTTTTCGCCATTTCTGCATGAAAAGCGGAAACAGGAAAACAATGCGAAAGTGGCATTCTTTTTGCATTTTCAACAGTGAAGGCTGGCCCGTGATCCCGGAAAAAGTGGTGTGCCGTTTTAAAAAGAGGCATCGGGATGTCCGTTTTACAGCCGCAAAAATGCCGGTTCAGCCTTCTGACAGCTTTGCTTGCGGAAAAGGAGGAAATCCATTGGAAATTTTTGATTATATGCGAAAATACGATTATGAACAACTGCTGTTTTGCCATGATGACGCATCCGGATTAAAAGCGGTGATCGCCATACACGATACAACGCTCGGGCCGGCGCTCGGGGGCACGAGAATGTGGACTTACGCAACGGAAGAAGCCGCCATTGAAGATGCATTGCGGCTTGCACGGGGGATGACGTATAAAAACGCTGCCGCCGGGCTCAATCTTGGCGGAGGGAAAGCCGTCATCATCGGTGATCCGCGCAAAGACAAAAATGAAGAAATGTTCCGGGCGTTCGGCCGGTTCATCCAGGGGCTCGGGGGACGCTATATTACAGCTGAAGATGTCGGCACCACTGTTGAAGATATGGATGTCATCCATGAGGAAACCGATTTTGTGACAGGCGTTTCACAAACGTACGGTTCATCCGGGAATCCTTCGCCTTTCACGGCGTACGGCTGCTATGTCGGCATGAAAGCCGCGGCAAAAGAAGCATTCGGAAGTGATTCGCTTGAGGGGAAAACCGTAGCCGTCCAGGGTGTCGGCCATGTTGCATTTGAACTGTGCCGCTATTTGCACGAAGAAGGCGCCCGCCTTATTGTGACCGATATTTCAACGGAGGCGGTAAAACGGGCTGTTGAGGCTTTCGGGGCAAAAGCAGTGGACCCGGCTGACATTTACGCCCAGGACTGTGATATTTTTGCCCCATGCGCGCTCGGGGCCATTTTGAATGATGAAACGCTTCCGCAGCTGAAAGCAAAAGTGATTGCGGGGTCTGCAAATAATCAGTTGAAAGAACCGAAGCACGGCGACCGGCTGCATGAAATGGGTATTCTTTATGCGCCCGATTATGTCATCAATGCCGGCGGGGTTATCAATGTGGCTGACGAACTGCACGGTTACAACCGGGAAAGAGCGATGAAAAAAGTCGAGCAAGTCTACTATAATGTACAGAAAGTGATCGACATTTCAAAACGCGACGGGATTCCGTCCTATTTGGCGGCAGACCGGATGGCGGAAGAACGGATTGCAAAAGTTTCCCGTGCGCGTTCACAATTTTTGCCGCACAATAAACACGTGCTCGAAAAACGGCTTCCGCGGTAACGCAAGTGAAGGAGGAACAACATTGGCAAAAGAATACGATGTCGTTGTTTTGGGCGGCGGAACAGGCGGCTATGTGGCCGCCATCCGCGCAGCAAAAAACGGGTTAAAAACAGCAATTGTTGAAAAATCAAAACTTGGCGGCACCTGCCTCCATAAAGGCTGCATTCCGACAAAAGCCCTGTTAAGAAGCGCGGAAGTATACCGGCTGGTCCGAAAAAGCGCCGATTTCGGCGTGGATGTCCGTGATGCCGCCTTGAATTTTGCAAAAATCCGGGAACGGAAAAACGCAGTTGTGGCGCAATTGCACCGCGGCGTTCAATCCTTGATGAAAAAAGGGAAAATTGATGTGTATGAAGGCACCGGCAGAATCCTCGGCCCCTCCATTTTTTCGCCCGTAGCAGGAACGGTTTCAATAGAGGGCGCGGGTACAGACAATGAGATGCTCCTCCCGAAAAATTTAATCATTGCGACCGGCTCGCGCCCGCGTGTGCTTCCCGGGTTTGCAGTCGATGGGGAATATGTCATGACGTCTGACGAAGCGCTTGAAATGGAAGAACTCCCTGCATCCATCCTGATTGCAGGTGGCGGGGCGATCGGTGTTGAATGGGCATCGATGCTTGCCGATTTTGGCGTAAAGGTGACGATCATTGAGGCTTTCCCGCGCCTTTTGCCGGGAGAAGACAGCGACATTTCAAAAGAAATTACGCGCCTTATGAAGAAAAAAGGGGTTGCCGTATTCACCGGTACCGCATTTAACGCATCTTCTCTCCAGACAGGGGACGGCAAGGTGCGGATCGGCACGGAAAACGGAAAAACGTTTGAGGCAGATAAGCTTTTATTATCGGTCGGCCGGCTGGCCAACACGGAAAATATCGGCCTTGAAAATACGGATATTGAAATCGAAAACGGCGTTATTAAGGTCAATGAAGTTTACCAGACAAAAGAACCCCATATTTATGCGATCGGGGACTGCATCGGCGGGTTGCAGCTTGCCCATGTAGCAGCTAGGGAAGGCATCATTGCGGCTGATCGCATCGCCGGGAAAAGCGTGGACCCGCTCGATGACACCATGGTGCCGAAATGTGTGTATTCCAATCCTGAAATTGCCAGTGTCGGCCTGACGGAAGAGAAAGCAAAAGAAAAAGGATATGATGTAAAAATCGGCCGGTTTTCGTTCCAGGCAGTCGGCAAAGCGCTTGTCTACGGGGAAACGGACGGCTTTGTCAAAATCGTAGCAGACGCAAAAACCGACGATCTGTTAGGCGTACATATCATCGGGCCGCATGCAACAGACATGATTTCAGAAGCTGGGTTTGCACGCGTTTTGGATGCGGCGCCGTGGGAGGTGGCCATGAATATCCATCCGCACCCGACGTTAAGCGAAGCGATCGGGGAGGCGGCACTCGCAGTAGACGGGCTTGAAATCCATGCGTAGCTTTTGGATAAGGAGTGATGACAATGAATAAAAATCGGCATAAAGACTTAGGTTTAAGCGACCGGGAAGTATTGGAAATGTACGAAATGATGCTGCTTGCGCGCAAGGTGGATGAACGGATGTGGCTTTTAAACCGGTCCGGCAAAATTCCGTTTGTCGTATCCTGCCAGGGCCAGGAAGCAGCCCAGGTCGGCGCTGCTTTTGCGCTTGACAGGACAAAAGATTATGTATTGCCGTATTACCGCGATCTCGGGGTTGTGCTCGCTTTTGGCATGACCGCGCGCGACATTATGCTTTCCGGGTTTGCCAAAGCGGAAGACCCGAATTCGGGCGGCCGGCAAATGCCGGGCCATTACGGGCAGAAGAAAAACAGAATCGTCACCCAGTCCTCCCCTGTAACGACACAGGTACCGCATGCGGCCGGAATTGCGCTCGCAGGCAAAATGGAGAAAAAAGATTTTGTTACGTTTGTCACTTTCGGGGAAGGATCATCCAACCAGGGCGATTTCCATGAAGGGGTGAATTTTGCCGCGGTCCACAAGCTGCCGGTCATTTTCATGTGCGAAAATAACCAGTATGCCATCAGTGTCCCGATTGAAAAGCAGCTCGGGAACCCGCGCGTTTCCGACCGGGCGATCGGTTATGGCATGCCGGGTGTGACGGTTGACGGAAACGATCCGCTCGCTGTTTATGAAGTGGTTAAAGAAGCGGCGGACCGTGCCCGGCGCGGGGAAGGGCCGACTTTAATCGAAACGCTTGTTTACCGCTTCACACCGCACTCTTCCGATGATGATGACCACTACCGTGCGCAGGAAGAAGTGAAGACGGCAAAAGAAAAAGATCCGGTTGTTTTATTTAGCCGGTACTTAAAAGAGGCGGGCCTTCTTGACGGGGAAAAAGAAAAAGAAATCGATGCGCGCGTCATGCAAACCGTCAATGAGGCAACTGATTATGCCGAAAAAGCGCCGTATGCCAAACCGGAAGATACGCTCCGGTTTGTTTACGGGGAGTAAGGAGGAAAACGATGGCTGTCATTTCATATATTGATGCAATCACAAAAGCATTGAAGGAAGAAATGGAACGGGACGAAAAAGTATTTGTGCTCGGCGAAGATGTTGGAAAAAAAGGCGGGGTATTTAAGGCGACGGCCGGATTATACGAGCAGTTCGGCGCCGAAAGAGTGATCGATACGCCGCTCGCTGAATCGGCAATTGCCGGGGTCGGCGTAGGGGCTGCGATGTACGGGATGCGTCCGGTTGCCGAGATCCAGTTTGCCGATTTTATTCTGCCGGCTGTCAATCAGATTATTTCGGAAGCGGCGAAAATCCGTTATCGTACCAATAATGACTGGCAATGCCCGCTTGTCGTGCGTGCACCGTACGGAGGCGGCGTCCACGGGGCGCTATACCACTCCCAGTCGCTTGAATCGGTGTTTGCAAACCAGCCGGGGTTGAAAATTGTCATGCCGTCCACGCCTTATGACGTAAAAGGGTTGCTGAAAGCCGCAATCCGGGACGATGATCCGGTTCTCTTTTTCGAACATAAGCGCGCGTACCGCCTGATTAAAGGCGAAGTGCCGGATGACGATTATGTGCTCCCGATCGGCAAGGCCGAAGTGAAAAGGGAAGGAACGGATATTACGGTGATCACGTATGGGCTTTGCGTCCATTTTGCCCTCCAGGCTGCGGAAAAGCTTAGAGAAGACGGGATCGAAGCACATATTCTCGATTTGCGCACCGTTTATCCGCTCGACAAAGAAGCAATCATCGAGGCAGCTGCCAAAACAGGGAAAGTGCTGCTGGTCACGGAAGACAATAAAGAAGGAAGCATTATCGGCGAAGTTGCTGCGATCATTGCGGAAAACTGCCTGTTTGACCTGGACGCCCCGATCATGCGCCTGGCCGGGCCGGATGTTCCGGCGATGCCGTATGCGCCGTCGATGGAAAAATATTTTATGGTCAATCCCGAAAAAGTCGAAAAAGCAATGCGGGAACTGGCCGAATTTTAGAATTGCAGGATAGGAGGGTGCCAATTGGCGATAGAAAACATTACGATGCCGCAGCTCGGGGAAAGTGTGACGGAAGGGACCATCAGCAAGTGGCTTGTATCCCCGGGCGATCATGTCCATAAATACGATCCGCTTTGTGAAGTATTAACAGACAAAGTCAATGCCGAAGTGCCTTCTTCGTTTGAAGGGGAAATCGTGGAACTGATCGCTTCGGAAGACGAAACCGTTGCTGTCGGGGAAGTCATTTGCACGGTCAAAACCGGATCAAGTGAAACAATTGCCCGGCCTGAAGCGGAACCGGGCCTGGATCCGGATGCTGCGGTGCCGGAGCCGGAAGCGGAAAAAGGGAAAAAAGTCCGCTATTCCCCGGCCGTTTTAAAACTGTCCCAGGAATACGGCATTGACTTGAACCGGGTCAAAGGAACGGGAAGGGAAGGCCGGATTACGCGCAAAGACCTGTTGAAAATCATTGAAAGCAGGGGGAATGAGGCAGAACCGGCACCTTCAAAACCGGAACCGGCAAAACCCGCACCTTCAAAACCGGAACCTGCCCGGCATACGCCGCCTGCTTCCCGGCCTCAGCCTGTACGGGAAGCTGCAGAAGAAGATATGGTGATTCCGGTTACCGGCGTGCGTAAAGCGATCGCGAACAATATGGCACGCAGCAAACAGGAAATTCCGCATGCGTGGATGATGGTCGAAGCGGACGTTACGAACCTTGTCCGCTACCGGGAGGCCGTAAAAGAAGAGTTTAAGCGGCGCGAAGGCTTTAACCTGACATACTTTGCCTTTTTTGTCAAAGCCGTTGCCCGGGCGCTGAAAGAGTATCCTGCGCTCAATTCCAGATGGGCCGGGGATGCCATTATCCAGAAACATGATGTCAACATCTCGATCGCCGTTGCCTCCGAAGACAGGTTGTACGTGCCGGTCATAAAGCATGCCGATGAAAAATCGATCAAAGGCATTGCCCATGAAATTGCTGTGCTGGCGCAAAAAGCCCGCGCCGGGAAACTTGCCCCGGAAGACATGGAAGGCGGCACCTTTACCGTCAATAATACCGGGTCATTCGGTTCGGTGCAGTCGATGGGGATTATCAACTATCCGCAGGCTGCCATCCTCCAGGTCGAGTCGATTGTCAAACGCCCTGTCATCATGGAAGAGGGAATGTTTGCGGCGCGCGATATCGTGAACCTTTGCCTGTCGATTGACCACCGCATTTTGGACGGACTCGTCTCCGGCCGCTTCTTAAAGCGCGTCAAAGAGATTTTAGAGGCGGTCACACCGGAAACGGCACCGCTCTATTAATGAAATGCCCGCTGATGAAGCGGGTTTTTCTATGTTGGAAAATGTGGCGATTTATCAAAACTGATTGTTTTTGAACGATTTTAATTGATTTTTACTGTTTTTGAAGGTAAAATAACGACCGGATGCACCGCTTGCAATCATGCAGTGGGGGAACGATTGCCATCAAAAAGGGGAATACTAAAAATGATCTCCAAAGCAAAGGTTGTGTAAAAAATGATTTATACGGTAACACTGAATCCGTCTGTTGACTACATCGTACAGGTGGAACATTTTGAGCTTGGCGGATTGAACCGTTCCGTGATGGACACCAAGTTTCCGGGCGGAAAAGGCATCAACGTCTCGCGCGTCATGAAAAGGCTGGGCGTTGATTCCACGGCACTCGGTTTTCTCGGCGGTTTTACCGGCAGCTACATTGAAAATTTTCTTAAAGCGGAAGGTATTTTAACAGATTTTGTCCAAGTTTCAGGCGACACGCGGATCAATATAAAATTAAAATCCGGTGTGGAAACGGAAATCAACGGAATGGGGCCCTCTATTTCGGAAGCTGAGCTGGACCGGCTGCTTGCCAAAATCGACAGCCTGGACAAAGAGGATGCCATTTTGTTTTCCGGCAGCATCCCAAGTTCCCTCCCGCCATCCATTTATGCCGGCCTCATTCAAAAATGCCGTGAAAAGCAAATCCGCGTGATTGCAGATGTTTCCGGCGAATCGCTCGGCCATGTCATCAAAACGGGCCCGTTTTTGATCAAACCGAACCATCATGAAATCGGCGAAATTTTCGGCGTGAAAGTCGAAACGCCCGAAGAAGCGAAACAATACGGCAGCCGCCTGCTTGACATGGGCGTTGAAAATGTGATCGTTTCGATGGCGGAAAAAGGCGCGCTCTTTTTGAACAAGGAAGTATCCTATTTTGCGCAAGCGCCGAAAGGGAAGGTAAAAAATTCTGCCGGCGCCGGCGATTCGGTTGTGGCCGGGTTTATAAGCGGGATGGCAAAAGGGAAATCGTACAAAGAATCGTTTGCGCTTGGGGTTGCCTGCGGTTCTGCGACGGCATTTTCCATGGAACTTTGCACAAAGCAAGAAGCAGAATCGCTTCTCGGACAGGTCCATGTCCAATCTTTATAAAACGGAAACCGGGATGCCCCGGTTTTTTTGCATAAAAAAGGGACAGCGCATGAGGCGCCATCCAAAGCATCTAGGGAGTTTAGGGGTATGGATCTAGATGTACTGTCATTTTACCCGGTTTTTTGGAAAAATAAACGCTTTCCGGCTATTTTTTTCGTTTTCATGCGTAAAATAAGAGAAAAGTGGCGGCTGCAAACAGAATGTTTGAAAAGCAGCGTGAAAACCTGCTATGATTAGCTTTAAAGCAGAATGAAAGGATGAGTGGCATGTCTGTCAATTTTAATCTTTATATGAACGATGTCGTGCGCATGTCCCGTGAAGAGGCAGTAGAAGCCGGCTACCAGGAACTGAGGACGCCGGAAGAAGTGGACGAAGCGTTTTCCAAAAAAGGGACGACACTTGTTTTGGTCAACTCTGTGTGCGGCTGCGCAGGGGGCATTGCACGGCCGGCTGCGGCGCACGCCATCCATTATGATAAGCGCCCGGACCAGCTTGTAACCGTCTTTGCTGGCCAGGATAAAGAAGCAACGGCAAGGGCACGCAGCTATTTCACTGGTTATCCGCCGTCCTCCCCATCTTTCGCACTTTTAAAAGACGGCAAAATTGTGAAAATGATTGAACGGCACCAGATCGAAGGGCATGACCCAGCGGCTGTCGTGGCTGAGCTGCAGGCAATGTTTGAAGAATACTGTGAAGAACTGTAATGCGGGAAGCCTTCTCCTTCCGTTCTGGAAAGGGGAAGGCTTTTTTTAACAGGGGCGGTGTCCCGGGTGTAAAGCGCACTTTCCGTATGCATGAACTGGCATGCGGGATGCATACTAAAGAAAAACACAACTAGCAGGTGAATGGCTTATGCATATATGGGTGGCATGGATGCTTGTTTTCGGGTTATCGGTATGGCCGGCGGACGGGCACGTTGCCCCGGGAGACCCGCTCATTATTGTCAATAAAACAACAAACCGGCTTGCCTGGATCCGCGGCGGGAAAATCCGGCTCGAAACGCCGGTTGCGACTGGGAAAACAAATGACCTGACGCCGGAAGGTTTTTTTACGGTCAAAGTCAAGGCGAAAAATCCTTATTACCGGAAAAAGAATATTCCCGGCGGCGACCCGCGCAATCCGCTCGGCTCGCGCTGGATCGGTTTTGATGCGCGCGGCACGGACGGCCGGATTTACGGCCTGCACGGCACAAACAATCCTTCTTCAATCGGCCGGTATATTTCAAACGGCTGCATCCGCCTGCCGAAAGCGGCGCTCGAAAAGCTGTACGAAGAAGTGCCGGTTGGAACAAAAATTTACATCACCCGGTCAAACCGGCCGATGACCGAACTGGCGAAGGCAAAAGGCGCCATTTAAAAAAGGAACGCATACCCCGTTCCTTTTTTAAAACAGCATGGAAAGGCCGGAAAGCACTGTTCCTGCCAGCATGGCAATGAGCATTAAGTACACGACAATTTTCTGCGTTTTTTTCGACAAAGCGGACTTCACCTCTTAATCGGACGGTAATCATTTTTATTCTAGCCTGAAGCCGCCGGTTGTACAAGTAAAATCATTCGCGTTATACTATTAACGTACATATACATATTGGAGGTTTTTCCATGGTAAATGAAGAACGGTTAGTAAAAGAATTTTTGGAACTGGTCCAGGTGGATTCGGAAACCGGCCATGAAGAAGAAATTGGCAAGGTTTTAAAACAAAAATTTGAAGGCCTTGGCCTTGAAGTATATGAGGATGATACAAAAGCAAAAACGGGGCACGGCTTTGGCAACCTGATCTGCACTTTGAAAGGCAATGTCCCTGAAGCGGCGCCGATTTATTTTACTTCCCATATGGATACAGTCGTTCCGGGGAAAGGCATCAAACCGTCCATCAAAGACGGCTGGATCCGGTCAGACGGTACAACAATCCTCGGATCTGACGACAAAGCCGGGCTTTCCGCTATGCTGGAAATGATCCGGGTATTGAAAGAAGACCAAATCCGCCATGGGGATATCCAGTTTGTCATCACTGTTGGCGAAGAGTCCGGCCTGGTCGGTTCGCGCGCGCTCGATCCTTCGCTGTTAAAAGCGAAATACGGTTTTGCGCTTGACAGCGATGGCCCTGTTGGCACGATTGTGACGGCTGCCCCGACGCAGGCCAAAATCAAAACAACCATTTTAGGCAAAACCGCCCATGCCGGTGTCGCGCCGGAAAAAGGGGTTTCCGCGATCACCATTGCCGCAAAAGCGATCTCAAAAATGCCGCTCGGCCGCATTGACAGTGAAACAACCGCAAATATCGGGCGCTTTGAAGGCGGCCAGGCAACCAATATCGTCTGCGACCGCGTCGATATTCTGGCGGAAGCCCGTTCGCTCGTTCCGGAAAAAATGGAAGCACAGGTTGCCAAAATGAAAGCGGCTTTTGAACAGACGGCGCTTGAAATGGGCGGAAAAGCGGAAGTCGAAGTGAAGGTCATGTACCCGGGATTTAAATTCTCAGACGGCGACCAGGTGGTGGAAGTGGCCAAAAAAGCAGCGGCAAAAATCGGACGCGAGAGCAAGCTGGAGCAAAGCGGGGGCGGAAGCGATGCCAACGTCATTGCAGGTTTTAACATTCCGACGGTCAATCTCGGCACAGGATATGAAGAAATCCATACGACAAAGGAAAGGATCCCGGTTAAAGAACTGGTCAAACTGGCTGAGATGGCGGTTGCCATTGCGGAAGTGGCCGGCGGGGAGTAACAGGATTTGAGGCGGAAGCGGGATAACCGCTTCCTTTTTAAGAAAGGAAGCGATAAGTTGGAAGCGCTCAATAAATATATCATTTTTAAAACGGGGGAAGAGGAGTACGGCATTCATATCGGATCGGTCATCTCTGTTGAAAAAGCGCAAGCAGCCAATCCTGTCCCGAAACTGCCTGCATTTGTACGGGGCATCATGAAGGTGAGGGATGAACTGATCCCGATTATTGACGTCGAGCACTGTTTTTACCAGACACCGCTTTCCTCCATAGAGGACGCCCGCATGATCGTCGTCCGGACGGAAGCCATTCCGGTCGGCCTGCTCGTCAAAGAGGCAAACGATATTGTGGAAATACAGGAAGAAGAGAAAAAACAGATCGGCCTTGCCGGCTACGGGCGGACAAATTATTTTACGGCTGTCGCAAGTTTGAAGGACAGGCTGATTACCATTGTGGATGCCGATTTGTTTATGGCGTCGCTTGAAGGGATTGCAGACATTGCCGCTTATATGAAAGAAGCTGCCGAAAATTCGTGAAGCGCCGGAGTGGGTGAAGATGAAAGCATTTTATCCGAAAAACGGCCGTGTCATTTTGCATGTCGATATGAACAGTTTTTTCGCCTCGGTTGAAATGGCGGAAAACCCTGCGCTTAAAGGGAAGCCGCTGGCCGTTGCCGGGAATCCAAAAGAACGGAAGGGCATCATTGTGACGTGCAGCTATGAAGCGAGAAAATTTGGCGTAAAAACGACCATGCCGGTCTGGGAAGCAAAAAAACGCTGCCCGGATCTTTTAATCGTGCCGCCCCGTTTTGAACTGTATAAAAAAGCATCCGCCGAAATGTTTTCGATTCTCCGCGCGTACTCGCCTTTGGTCGAACCGGTTTCGATCGATGAAGGCTATGTGGACATTACCGGCCTGGAGGAACTGGGGACGCCGCCTGCCATTGCTGAATCGATCCAGCAGCAAATTCTTGTGGAACTCGATTTGCCGTCAAGCATCGGGATCGCCCCGAATAAATTTTTGGCGAAAACGGCGTCGGATATGAAAAAACCAATGGGCATCACCATTTTAAGAAAGCGGGATATTCCCCGTTTATTATGGCCGAAGCCGTTGATCGAGATGCACGGCGTAGGCGGCAAAACGGCGGAAAAGCTTAGCGCCCGCGGCCTTTTTACCATCGGCGATCTGGCGCATGCGGATGATTTTCTTTTAAAGCAGCTCCTCGGCATCCGCGGCATCCGTTTGAAAGAAAGGGCGAACGGGAGAGACCCGCGCCCTGTTGACCCCGAATCCGCAAACGTTACCAAAAGCGTCGGGCGGATGGTGACGCTGCCCGAGGATACGGAGGAGGAACACCGCATCGATGCCGTATTGAAAAAGCTTGCGGATGAAACGGCGGAACGGATGAGAAAAAAGGAGGTTGCGGCAACCAATGTCGGCATCATGATCCGTTACGCGGACCGGAAAACAGTGACGAGGAGCAAAAAAAGCGCAGGGCCGGTTGAAAGCGGCGATGCGTTATTTCAAGCCGCCCGCACGCTTTTTATCCGGAACTGGAACGGGCAGCCCGTGCGCCTTTTGGGCATTACCGCGTCCGGTTTAACGGACCGCAAGGCGGAAGCGGAGCAGCTGAGCCTGTTTTCATATGAAGACGCAGCCAAAAAAGAGCCGCTGTATGAGGCAATCAGCCGGCTCCGCGAGAAATTCGGGGAGCAGATTATCCAAACCGGGAGAGAAGCGGGAAAGCCGCCGGATCCCCGCAAGTAATTACCGGCACACCCCATAAAAAAGGAACACGCCTTGCGCGTGTTCCTTTTTAACAGGTTCAGCAGTTCCCGACTTCCAGATCTTCCACCGGCCACCAGAAGAAGCCGTCTTTTTCCAGCAGTTCATCGGCTGTTTTCGGCCCCATTGAACCGGATTTGTAATTCGGGAATGAAATCGGCTTGTTTTCCCACACTTTTGAAATTTTATCGACAAAGCTCCACGATAAGGCGACTTCATCCCAATGGGTAAAGTTGGTCGCGTCGCCCATCAGGCAGTCATGGATCAATTTTTCATAAGCTTCGGGCGTATTGATGCCGTTTTTGCTGCTGCTTGCAAAACTGAGCTGCACAGGGGTGGTTTCCATATGCTGGCCCGGTTTTTTGGCGTTCAGATGAAGCGAAATCCCTTCTTCCGGCTGGATATGGATGACAAGCAGATTCGGATTCAGTTCATGATTTGTATTGTAGTACAAATTCATCGGGATATCTTTAAACTGCACGACAATTTTCGTCGATTTTGCCGCCATCCGTTTGCCGGTACGGATGTAAAACGGCACGCCCGCCCATCTGAAATTATCAATCATCAGTTTCCCAGCGACAAACGTTTCGATCCGGGAATCCGGCGCTACATTCAGCTCTTCCCGGTAACCCGGGACTTTCTTGCCGTCTATTTCGCCCGGGCCGTACTGGCCGCGCACGAAGTATGCCGGCACATCTTTTCCTTCAATGGGGCGCAAGGCACGCAGCACCCGCACTTTTTCGCTCCGGATCTCGTTTGTTGTCAGGTTGATCGGCGGTTCCATTGCAAGAAGCGCCACCATTTGCAGCATATGGTTTTGCACCATATCCCTGAGCGCCCCGCTCGCTTCGTAATACCGCGCTCGTTCTTCCACGCCGAGCATCTCGCTTGATGTAATCTGGATGTTGGAAATATAACGGTTGTTCCAAAGCGGCTCGAACAGGGCATTGGCAAACCGGATGACCTCAATATTTTGTACCATCGCTTTGCCTAAATAATGGTCGATTCGGTAAATCTGGTCTTCTGAAAAAGATTTCCGGATCTGGCTGTTCAGCTGTTTCGCTGATTCGAGGCTGTGCCCGAAAGGTTTTTCAATAACAAGCCGTTTAAACCCGTTTGTAGCGGTAAGCCCGTCACTTTTCAGATGGTCCGAAATCGTCCCGAAATATTCCGGGGCCATCGCCAAATAGAAGATGCGGTTGCCTTCCAGTTGGTACTTTTCATCCAGTTCATCCGCCAATTGCTTCAACTGTATGTATGAGTTGCTGTCTGTCACATCATGCGGCTGATAGTAAAAATGGGTGGCAAACGCTTCAAGCTGTTCAGCATGTTCTCTCGCGCTCAGAACGGAATCTTTGATATGCGCACGGAAGATTTCATCCGTCCATTCTCTTCTTGCCGTGCCGATCACGGCGAAATGCTCTGACAGCCTGCCTTTCCGGTATAAATTGTACAGGGAAGGAAACAGCTTGCGCTTCGCCAGATCACCTGTTGCGCCAAAAAGCATAAATAACGATTTCGGTGTCTCGGTTGTCTGCATCTTTCTTACCTCTCTTTGTTCAAAAAATCACGATTTAAGGCCGGCTTGTCTCCTGATACGGTTATAGTTTGCCTTGTTGCAGCCGTTTCATTTCAAAGGCAGGGAAAAATCATTTGTTTTTTCCGCTTTCCGGCCCCATTTCATTGTCACTATATTCTAGACTTTCACGGGCAAATACGCAAATGATATGCAATAGTTTCCTTTCCGTAAAATTATGATAAGATAGTTCTATATGTGCGGCCGGGATCCGGCAGGAAAGGGGGGAACATCATTTGGAAATTTTATTTTTAGGAACCGGCGCGGGTGTGCCTGCCAAAGCAAGAAACGTCACGTCCATTGCGCTCAAATTGCTGGAGGAACGAAATGCAATCTGGCTTTTTGACTGTGGGGAGGCAACACAACACCAGATTTTGCACACCAACATCAAACCGCGCAAAGTTGAAAAAATTTTTATCACCCACTTGCACGGCGACCATATTTTCGGGCTTCCCGGGTTTCTCGGGAGCCGGTCGTTCCAGGGCGGGAACGGTCCGCTTACCGTTTACGGCCCGAAAGGCACAAAAGCGTTTGTGGAAGTTTCCCTGAAGGTGAGCGAAACCCATCTGAAATATCCTTTGGAGATCATCGAAATTGAAGAAGGGACGGTATTTGAAGACGACCGCTTTATGGTTTGTGCCCTGCGGCTTGACCACGGGATCGAAAGCTTCGGCTACCGGATTGCCGAAAAAGACAAACCGGGCGCGCTGAATGCGGATCAATTGAAAAAAGAAGGGATCCGCCCGGGCCCTGTTTACCGGCTGCTGAAAGAAGGCCGGACGGTAACATTGGAAGACGGCCGCGTGATCAGCGGAAAAGATTATCTTGGCCCGGCGAAAAAGGGAAAGATCATTGCCATCCTTGGCGATACAAGGCCGAATGAGGCGGCAATCCGGCTCGCAGCCAATGCCGATCTTCTCATTCACGAAGCAACGTTTAACAAAGAGAGCGGGCAAATGGCGCATGATTATTTTCACTCGACGACGGCGGACGCGGCGCAAACGGCAAAGCAGGCGGGGGCAAAACGGCTGCTTCTCACCCATATCAGTGCCAGGTACGGAAAAGAAGACTGGCCGGCGCTTGAGCAGGAAGCGCAAGCATTATTCCCCGACAGCCTGCTTGTCCATGATTTGATGGAAGTGCCTGTTTTTTAAAGCAAAAAAAGCGGCTTGCCTGCCGCTTTTTTTGCTGCCGGTTATTCTCTTGCGGGGATTTCTTCTTCTGCGTTCGACAATTCATTTGCCCGCTTTGCTGCTGCTTTTACACAGTCAATGAAAGCTTGTTTGACCTCGCGTTCGTCAAGGACGCGGATCGCGGCTTCGGTGGTGCCGTTCGGGCTTGTGACGGCTTTTCGGAGCGCTTCCGGCGGTTCGGCTGAAGTTTTCAGCATTTCTGCTGCGCCGATGATCGTCTGGAGGATGAATTGTTTTGCCGTTTGTGCGTCGAGCCCGATTTCTGCAGCTGACTGCTGGAGCGCTTCGGCGATATAATAAATATACGCCGGCCCGCTCCCCGACAGCCCGGTTACGGCATCGAGCTGTTCTTCTTTTACCGCCATGGCCATGCCGACTGTCGAAAAAATGGCAAACGCCCGGTGCCGGTGCTGTTTTGTCGCGGCGGCGTTAAAGGCGATGCCGGTTGCCGACAGCCCGACTTTCGCCGATGTGTTCGGCATCGCGCGCGCAACAGGAATGTGCCGGCCAATCTTGTTTTCGATAAACGGAATCGTGATGCCGGCCGCTACCGATACCAGCAGCGTGTCCGGGGATACGAGCGGCCGGACCGATTCGAGCACATCCGGGACGTCTTTCGGTTTTACAGCTAAGATGACCGCGTCCGGGCCTTCAAAAAGCTGGCTGAGGCCGTCTGCAGCCTGGATGCCGTATTTCTGTTCCAAAGTGTGGAGCCTTTTTTTGTTCGTGCGGTTATGGGCGCGGATGTCCCCAGGTTTTACGATTCTTTTTTCAAGCATGCCGCTGATCATCGCTTCGGCCATGGACCCGGCGCCAATAAATGAGATTTTCATGCAAATGCCTCCTCGTATAATAAGTTTAAATCCAAAGTGGATGTCAATTTCCAGTTCATTCTGCTGCTCATTGACAAGTGAATATAAGATTTTGTATTCCGGGCGAGCCCGGAATACAAGTTCGGACTTGGACGCTTCGCGATGTTCCCGGATAATGGTCTTAGGATCGTTTGGGTCAATGCTTCCCCTCCTTGTAGCCTGACTACTCGAAAAGTCTGCATCCCCAGGTTCTTGCTTGAACGTCTAACCCGTAGGCCGTTCCTCCGGATCTCCGTGCTGGAAATGAGCAGTTCCAGGCAGCCCACGGCCCGGATGAGTTCTCATACGCGAGGCTGACAGATCGGCAAGCCATCTGGGGATATCCCGAAGCGTCCGATTCCATCGATCCCAATACAGAGAGGAGGAAATCATATGCCCTTATTTGTCGGTATTGACGTGAGCTCCAAAAACCTCGATGCCTGCCTGATGGATGGAATGGGGGAAACGTTAGCCACCCAAACGGTGACAAACAATCTTCCCGGTGCCTCTGAGTTAAGAGACACCATCCTCCAACATGCGGAGGCGGATGACACCATCCAGATCGCCATGGAGGCCACATCTGTGTATAGTTGGCACCCGGCAATGTTTTTCCATGAAGATCCCGAGCTGAAACAGCGTCGTACAAAGGTGTTTACCCTGAATCCGAAGCTGGTGAGAAATTTCAAAAAGGCTTATGCCGAGATGGACAAGACCGATCCCAAAGATGCCTGGGTAATTGCGGACCGCTTGCGTTTCGGGAGATTGCCGAAATCCGTGATTCAGTCAGAACAATACCTTGCCCTTCAACGGTTAACACGGATGCGCTATCACCTGATTCAAAGTTTAACCCGGGAACAACAGGTATTTTTGAATCATCTGTTTTTCAAATTCAGTGCCTTTAACCTTGAAGTGGATACATCGGTCTTCGGCCATGCCATAACGGAATTTTTGCTTGAGGCCTATAGCCTCGATGAAATTGCCCAAATGCCTCTGGAGGACTTAGCGATGTATCTCCAGACCAAAGGCCATGGCCGCTTTAGCGATCCCGAGGATTTGGCCGCATCCATCCAAAAAGCTGCCCGGTCCTCTTACCGGCTTTCTAAATGTGTGGAGGATTCGATTGACTTGGTCCTGGGCAGTTCTATTGAGATCATCCGGCATCTTAAACGCCAAATCAAGGATTTGGATAAGGCGATTGCCCGCGTTCTTGATGGAATCCCGAATACCCTCCAGACCATTCCGGGAATAGGCCCGGTGAGCTGTGCTGGGATTCTCGCTGAAATCGGCGACATTGAGCGCTTTGACGACCAAGCCGCGATCGCAAAATTTGCCGGATTGTTCTGGCCCCGCCACCAATCGGGTGATTTTGAGGCTGATGACAAAATGCTTGCGCGTACAGGCAATCGTTATCTCCGGTATTACCTGGTTGAGGCTGCCAATCTGGTCCGGCGACACGAACCTGAGTACCGCGCCTTTTACCAAAAGAAATATCGTGAGGTGCATAAGCACTCACACAAACGCGCCCTCGTCTTAACGGCAAGAAAACTGGTGCGCCTGATCGATGCGCTGCTCCGCAACGATCAAATTTATGCGCCGAAAAAGAAGGTGACGCGATGAGGTAACCAGGTAACCATCATCGATAGCCTGAACTTGAAAACTTCCAGATTATTCCAATTATCTGGAGGCTTAGTTCAGTATTGCCATTTTTATGACATAGAGCCAACAAAATTTCCAATTCACTTGTTTTTAACCCTTGACATCACACCGTAGGACTTTCAAAGCAAAAAACCCCTTCATCCGTAAAGGACGAAAGGGCATGTTCCGCGGTACCACCTTTATTGCAGGAATCCATCCTGCATCTCATTTGGTTAACGGTTTTCATCCGGTTTGGTTTTGCCAAACAGCTCACAGGCAGGTTCGACCGGGCAGCGGATGGCGGAGTCTTCCAGCCTGAGAACCCCGCTCTCTTGCATCATACCTGGCTTACTGGTCCTGGTCACAGCCGATCGCTTATCAAAATGGTATTACTTATTATGAAGAAAAATCGGGGAGTTGTCAAGGATGGTTCCACGAATTTTCAGATAAAAAATCCGTGCCCGGCGTGCATGCCGCAATGAACGCCTGACGGGTGTAAGCATGAAAATTAGCCGGCGCCATTTTTCAGAATAGGCATCCATGCCACGGCAAACGGCACCAGCTGAGGAAAAATGGACAAGCACAAATTTTCAGGATAGAAGGGAGAAAATGGCAACATGGCAAATAAACGGATCCGGAAGAAAACGGTCGTGATTACCGGTGCTTCCGGCGGCCTCGGGGAAAAAATCGCCTTTGCCGCCGCCAAAAACGGGGCTAACCTTGTTCTGCTCGCCAGAAGCCTTGACAAACTTGAAAAAATCAAGGCGGAGATCGAAGCAGTTTACCCGGTTTCGTGTCTGGCCGTCCGCTGCGATGTGGCGGAACACGGCAAAATTCCTGCTGTTTTTGAAGCGATTTATAACCGCTGCGGCCATATTGATGTGCTCGTGAACAATGCCGGTTTCGGCGTTTTTGATGAAGTGCAGGATATCCGCATGGAGGATGTCAGGGGGATGTTTGATGTCAATGTCATCGGGCTCATTGCCTGCACCAAGGCGGTTGTCCCGCATATGCAAAAAAACCGCGCCGGCCATATTATCAATATTGCTTCCCAGGCGGCCAAAATGGCGACCCCGAAATCAAGCGTCTATGCGGCGAGCAAGTTTGCGGTGCGCGGCTTTACGGACAGCCTCCGTATGGAAATGGCACGGTTCGGCGTCTATGTGACAGCCGTTCATCCCGGCCCGATTGCAACCGGTTTTTTCGACATTGCCGACCGGTCCGGCACTTACCGGAAAAATATTGAAAAATGGATGCTGGATCCCGAAAAACTTGCAGAAAAAGTTACAGATACGATGCTTGTAAACCGGCGTGAAATCAATGCGCCAAAATGGATGAATGCATCCGCCGCCATCCATGGGCTTTTCCCCGGGCTTGTGGAAAGGCTCGGACGGCGGGCTTTCTTTAAAAAATAGCAGCCGGTGTGATGCGCGTTTTGGAAAAATATAGCCCCTCTGCCTGAAAAAACAATTGGCGAAAGAACGTATATTCGTTTATAATGAGGAATAGAATAAGAACTATAGTTCGTGTTGGTTGTTCAGTTTCTAAGGTAAGAGGGGTTGAAAGATGAGCCAGCGTGTGATTTTTCTCGTCGATATGCAGTCTTTTTATGCAAGTGTGGAAAAAGCCGATCATCCGGCATACAGGGATAAACCCGTAATTGTATCGGGCGATCCGGCGCGCCGGTCCGGGGTGGTGCTCGCTGCCTGCCCGCTCGCGAAAAAGCGCGGCGTGAAGAATGCGCTCCGCCTGTGGGAAGCGCAGCAGCTCTGCCCGGATGCCGTCATCGTCCGGCCGCGCATGCAGCGCTATCTCGATGTATCGGTGCAGATTTCTTCGATTCTTGCCCGCTATACGGATATGGTTGAACCGTATTCAGTTGACGAGCAGTTCATGGATGTAACGGGCAGCAGGCGGCTGTTCGGGGAGCCGCGCGAGATCGCCGCGCAAATCCAGCGGGACATCATGGAAGAAACCGGCGTGTATGCTCGCTGCGGGATCGGGCCAAACAAAGTGCTGGCGAAAATGGCGTGCGACCATTTTGCAAAGAAAAACAAAACCGGCATTTTTGAACTGGACCATCATCATCTCAAAACGCATTTATGGCCTTTGCCGGTTGGCAGGATGTTCGGTGTCGGCAGCCGGATGGAGCAGCATCTGAAGCGGCTCGGCATTTATACAATCGGCGCGCTTGCCTGCTTTCCGCTTGCCGTTTTAAAAAAACGGTGGGGGATTGGCGGCCAGGTGCTGTGGGAGACGGCAAACGGTATTGATGAGTCGCCCGTCTTGCGGGAATCGCACGCCGGGCAGAAAGCGATCGGGCATGCGATGACACTGCCGCGCGACTACGCCGATTTTGAGCATGAAATCAAAGTCGCCCTTCTTGAACTTTGCGAGGAAGTCTGTTTCCGGGCGCGTACTTCAGGTGTCATGGGCGCTTGTGTTTCGGTCGGCTGCCAGGGGGCGGATGATGCACATCCGTCCGGCTTTCACCGCCAGATGACGCTTGCGGCACCGACAAACGGGACAATGGACGTTTACCGGGCGGCATGCCGGCTGTTTCTTTCGTTTTGGGACAAAAACCCGGTCCGCCGTATCAGCGTCGGGCTGTCGCGCCTGTCGCGGGATACTATCCGGCAGCTTGATCTGTTTGAAAACAGGGAGGGGGAAAGAAAGATCGGGTATGCGGTCGACCGTATCAAGCAGAAATACGGTTCCGGCGCCGTCATCCGCGCCGTGTCGCTGCTTGAGGCCGGTCAGGCGCTTGAACGTGCCAAAAAGATAGGAGGGCATTACAAATGAGCGGCCGCTTGCAGCGCGGCAACAAACTTTGGGAAGGGTCACGCATGTTTTTGCCCGAGCATAAGCAGGCGCTTTTAAAATGGCAGAAAGAACAGGAGAAACAGGCAAAACCCGAACTCGATGAGCAGCAGCTTGAAGAGATGAACCGCATGCTCGTATCTGCCTGCCGGCTGCACGTGCCGGTTACGGTCCGTTTCTTTGAAGCGGGGGATTTTCTTACAGCCACCGGTACCATTACAAAATTCCAGCCGCTTGAAAAAAGGCTGGAGCTGGCAGGGGAGACAGGGGAGCGGATATCGATCAAACTTTCCGCGGTGACGGAAGTGGAGCAGGCATGAAAAAAACCGGCAAGCCTGAAAAGGCCTGCCGGGCGGATTGTTTTCGTACGGGCGATGCAGGGAAATGCGGCAAAAAGCAGCATTCCATGAAACAGCATCCGTCCGTTTTTTGTGGATTACCGTTTTCTTGCTTGAATGAGCGCCTGCTGCACGACCCAGTTTTCGGGAAACGGATTGCCGAGCACCCAGTAGCTGATTCCGCGCAGCCCGTATTCGTTCAGCAAATTGATTTTTGCCCGCATGCTGCGCGCGTCTTCAAACCAGACTTCATGCTGCTGGCCTGATGCATCGGTGTAACGGAAATAAGGCGCCTGGTCGGTCGGGTGGTAGCGGATGTCAGCCCCGTACCGTGCCGCCAGGGAAACAGCTTCCTGCGGGCTGATCGTACGCGCCGTTGTGCCTGCGCGCCACGGGATTCTCCAGTCGCGCCCGTAAAGCGGCGCCCCCATCATGATTTTATTCCGCGGAATGACGGTAACGGCATAGTCAAGGACACGCCTCACTTCAGGAATCGGGGCGATGGCACGCGGCCTGCCGCCGGCCCATCCCCATTCATACGTCATCAAAATAACAAAATCAACGATCGCCCCGTGTGCGCCGTAATCGTGGGCTTCGTAAAGCAGCCCCGGCTGCGTGCCGGAAATTTTCGGCGCAAGCGCAGTCGAGACGAGCAGGCCTTCCGGGCGGAACCGGCGGACGACGCGCCTGAGAAACGCCGTATAACGGTCGCGGTCTTCCGGATACACGTATTCAAAATCAAAATTGATGCCCCTGTACCCTTTTTGCCGCATCGTGGCGAGAAGATTGCTGATCAAAGTTTCCTGCAATGTTTCATTGCGAAGCAGCCGGGCAGCCAGATCGGAGCTGAATCCTTCCGAAGTGAAATTGGCCAGGATTAAAAGTGGAAGGACGCCGTTTGCTTCCGCTGCCTGAAGGACGGAGCGGTCGTTGAGCGGCGTCAGGCTGCCGTCTTCGCGGAATGTATAGCGGAAAGGGGACAAGTACGTAAAATACAGCCCGAGCTGGTAAACTTCGGCGGTGCCCGCAGCGCCGAACCTGGTTGTATAGGCATTGACTTCTTTTACAGGGCGGCCGGGTGCGGGCACACGCAGCACCTGGCCAGCGGAAAGAGCCGTGCCGGGCAGCCGGTTCGCCTGGATAATGGCTCCCATGTCCGCCCCGTAAGTACGGGCAATGCTGTATAAAGTTTCACCTTGTGTTACCGTATGGTTCCGGTAGGGGATAAAAAGCACCTGCCCCGGAAAAAGCAAGGCGGGGTTGCGGAGCTGGTTGGCGTTTATAAGCGCTTGTGCCGGAACGCCGAGGCGTGCGGCAATCGTGCCGAGCTGGTCCCCTTCCTGGACGATGTACTGAAAGAACCGGTCAGGAACGGCAAGCGCCTGGCCGGGGACGAGCGGGGATGATGCAGTCAGCCCGTTTGCCAAAAAAAGCTGGGCAAGATCGGCATCGAGGCAGTTTGCAATCCGCCAAAGGGTATCGCCTTGCTGTACGGTATAGATTTCCATCATAGACACTCCCTGTTTTGATAGGCTCCTATACCATATTCAGCCACATGGGCGGACGTTCGCAAAAAAATGGCATTAAAGCTTACGGGGCGCCGCCATTTTTTCAAGAAATTCATCAATCGCCTGTTCATACTGTTCGCGGTTTAAGTTGAGCGACTGGGCGTGGGCGCCGTTTTCGGCAATAAACAGCTGCTTCGGCCCTTTTTTCTTTTCATACAGCGCTTTGGTCATCGCGGGCGGAATGTAGTCGTCCTTGGCGCTGTGGATAAAGAGGACCGGCTGTTTGATCCGGCCGACTACATCAATCGGCGACACACGGCGGAGTGAGTAGCCGTCACGGATGCGGACAAAAAAATCGGCAAGCGGAAAAAAACATTTTCCGGGAAGCCGCGTTTCCCGCGTAAATTCCCGGATCAATTGCGCCCGGAACGAGGAAAACGGGCAGTCGGCGATGTAAAAATCGGCGCGGCCGCAAAGCTCGCCGGCATACAGTAGGAGCGTGGCGGCGCCCATCGATTCGCCGTGGATCCCGAAAAAGATGCCGTCCCCTTCGCGCCGGATCAGTTCATCCGCTACCGCTTTTAAGTCATGCTTTTCATAGTATCCGTAGCTCGTTGTACTGCCGCCGGATTCCCCGTGGCGGCGGTGGTCATAGAGGACAGCGTTAAAGTCCCGTTTCAAGAACAGGTTCATATATTTAACGGAATTCATTTTGTTTTCCGTTACGCCATGGCAAAAAATCATCCATTTTTTCGACTCGGGAAACGGTTTCACAAAAACCGATTTCAGCTTATAACCAAAAGGGGACGGAATAAACACTTCTTCTTTCGGCAATGCTTCGTACGCTTTAAGATCCAGCCTTTTCGCTGCCACTTCCCGGCTTATGACAAGGCCGTCCTCTTTTTTTCGGATATGCATCACCCGCTCTGACATGTAAAAGCCGATCCCGCCTGCAGCAAGCGCTGCTGCCGTGGCGGGCAGGGAGAACCACTTTTTCATCAAAATCCTCCTCGTATAATAAGTTTAAATCCAAAGTGGATGTCAATTTCCAGTTCATTCTGCTGCTCATTGACAAGTGAATATAAGATTTTGTATTCCGGGCGAGCCCGGAATACAAGTTCGGACTTGGACGCTTCGCGATGTTCCCGGATAATGGTCTTAGGATCGTTTGGGTCAATGCTTCCCCTCCTTGTAGCCTGACTACTCGAAAAGTCTGCATCCCCAGGTTCTTGCTTGAACGTCTAACCCGTAGGCCGTTCCTCCGGATCTCCGTGCTGGAAATGAGCAGTTCCAGGCAGCCCACGGCCCGGATGAGTTCTCATACGCGAGGCTGACAGATCGGCAAGCCATCTGGGGATATCCCGAAGCGTCCGATTCCATCGATCCCAATACAGAGAGGAGGAAATCATATGCCCTTATTTGTCGGTATTGACGTGAGCTCCAAAAACCTCGATGCCTGCCTGATGGATGGAATGGGGGAAACGTTAGCCACCCAAACGGTGACAAACAATCTTCCCGGTGCCTCTGAGTTAAGAGACACCATCCTCCAACATGCGGAGGCGGATGACACCATCCAGATCGCCATGGAGGCCACATCTGTGTATAGTTGGCACCCGGCAATGTTTTTCCATGAAGATCCCGAGCTGAAACAGCGTCGTACAAAGGTGTTTACCCTGAATCCGAAGCTGGTGAGAAATTTCAAAAAGGCTTATGCCGAGATGGACAAGACCGATCCCAAAGATGCCTGGGTAATTGCGGACCGCTTGCGTTTCGGGAGATTGCCGAAATCCGTGATTCAGTCAGAACAATACCTTGCCCTTCAACGGTTAACACGGATGCGCTATCACCTGATTCAAAGTTTAACCCGGGAACAACAGGTATTTTTGAATCATCTGTTTTTCAAATTCAGTGCCTTTAACCTTGAAGTGGATACATCGGTCTTCGGCCATGCCATAACGGAATTTTTGCTTGAGGCCTATAGCCTCGATGAAATTGCCCAAATGCCTCTGGAGGACTTAGCGATGTATCTCCAGACCAAAGGCCATGGCCGCTTTAGCGATCCCGAGGATTTGGCCGCATCCATCCAAAAAGCTGCCCGGTCCTCTTACCGGCTTTCTAAATGTGTGGAGGATTCGATTGACTTGGTCCTGGGCAGTTCTATTGAGATCATCCGGCATCTTAAACGCCAAATCAAGGATTTGGATAAGGCGATTGCCCGCGTTCTTGATGGAATCCCGAATACCCTCCAGACCATTCCGGGAATAGGCCCGGTGAGCTGTGCTGGGATTCTCGCTGAAATCGGCGACATTGAGCGCTTTGACGACCAAGCCGCGATCGCAAAATTTGCCGGATTGTTCTGGCCCCGCCACCAATCGGGTGATTTTGAGGCTGATGACAAAATGCTTGCGCGTACAGGCAATCGTTATCTCCGGTATTACCTGGTTGAGGCTGCCAATCTGGTCCGGCGACACGAACCTGAGTACCGCGCCTTTTACCAAAAGAAATATCGTGAGGTGCATAAGCACTCACACAAACGCGCCCTCGTCTTAACGGCAAGAAAACTGGTGCGCCTGATCGATGCGCTGCTCCGCAACGATCAAATTTATGCGCCGAAAAAGAAGGTGACGCGATGAGGTAACCAGGTAACCATCATCGATAGCCTGAACTTGAAAACTTCCAGATTATTCCAATTATCTGGAGGCTTAGTTCAGTATTGCCATTTTTATGACATAGAGCCAACAAAATTTCCAATTCACTTGTTTTTAACCCTTGACATCACACCGTAGGACTCTAATATGATGGTAATGTTAGAATTCAAACAAATGTTATATAACTTAACACAAAATAAATATAAAATATAACCCACTTTTTGTCAATACTAAATTTTCTGAAATATAAAGCTGTAGTTCAGATTATTTCTCCCATTTTCGGTGGTTTTGACATTATGTTCTTAACACGATATGTTAAATTTTTTAACAATGAATAAAGAAATAGGATTATAGAGGAAATAATGGAACTTTGTTTTTTCACAACGTTTGAAATGGAAGATTTGGGGATTAGAGAGTGCAGATATAAGTATTGAAAAAGGACATGTGAACAATATATGGGGCATTTCGGCATTTTAAAGACCTAAAGAATAGAAAATATTTGTCACCAATCACTTTTGAATTGAACAAAGCAGGCAAGAATGAATCCATAAATTCTTGCCTGCTCCTTCGATAAATGGTGTCCAATCCCACATGTGTCATTCTCTGATTCAATTCAATTGATGTTTCATCCGAATCTTCTCTTTATTAAGAATGTAGCCCCAGTGATTGGAGGCGACGATGTTTAAATGATTCGAAGCGGCCAATTGTTTTGTATAAAACTTTTTTTTCACTAAAAGCAAGGCTCTATCATTTTTTAAGAAGGCATGAAAATCTCCGCCTTGCACTTTCAAATCATTCACTAATTCAGCCGTTAGAACCGCACTTTGAGCCCATACCGCCTTATGTCTTTTTGGATGGTATTTAAATAAGCTGTAGCCCCTTACTCCATCCAATGACTTCGTTTTTTCAATCAAACTTAATTGATCATTCGGTATGGGGTTGTTGACATACATTAGAATTTCCCCTTCATAATAATGAGCAACAAAAAGAATGGTCGATAAAAGAACTATTTTGACCAACCATTTACCTTTCAACAAAATTCTGCTGGCCAAAATCCCTATCATGATGGCTAGCGGAGGATAAACAGGCAAAATATACCATCTTATCTTCGTTTTAGCTAACGTATACAGGGTGAAAGGAACAATCACCCATAAACAGAGCCCTATTATATAAGATCGTTTTTCATGCTTGAATAGATTAATCGAAAGATTTTGATGAAAATGATAGACTAAAATCATTCCCAATAAAACAGCGAACCACAAAAAGTAAAAATGGGATAATATGACTCCATAGTAAGATTCATCGCCTACATGACCTTCAATGGTAACCGTTGATCTATGCAGCAAGTCATACGAAATCATATTTTGGAAAAAAGCAAAGCCGTCATATTGATATCGCATAACCGCCCAAATCAAAATGGGCACGATCATGCACAAACATAACATCATCCATTTTTTAAAGGATAATTTTTTGTATTTTCCAGTAATAAAGAGGTACAATCCCATAATGACGGCTATATTCCCTGCATGCCAACTTTTTGTTAAAAAAGCCAAAGCAAAGGCCAGTCCCGATACATACAGCCAATAATCCTTTTTCTCGCTAAGCAACAAAGACAGAATAGCCACTGTAAATAAAAAGACATAAAGAGAATCTGCGTCACCGGTTCGTGCACTATGATTGATTAAAAATTGAGTGCTTGTCGACAATGTTAGCATCGATAATAAGGAAGCTGCATTTCCGAAATTCTTTTTCACAAAAATGCCCACGATGATAATCGTCAACATAGCACAAATGCCTGAGATTAATCTTAATCCTAAAGCATTGAATCCCGCCGTTTTATAGCCAAACATGATGGCCCAATAACTAAGAGGCGGTTTTAAATTCCAATAATCCATCTTATAACGATAAGTATTGACGATAAAATTTCCTTGTCTTAACATCTCATAAGCATTTACTCCGTGTCTTGCTTCATCCCAACTATAAATAGGAAATTTACCTAAATTGAAAAAGATATTATAGCAAGCAACAGATAACAAAATCAGAGCCAGCAAAAAATAAATGACGTTTCCTTTTCGATCTGACCAGTACATAAGCCAAACTCCTCATATTGAAGTAAAAAAGGATGCCGGATGCGTTTTAATAAGCGGAAAGAGAAACCGGCGCAAGTTTCCGGTTGCGCCGGTTTATTTTCAGGCTCCTGCCGCTTTTCCGGATGGATCTTTTTTTGAAAGCGGAAACGGGCTTTCCGGCCGGTTTGTCCTGCTTTGCCCGTCCCGGTCAGGACGCCCCGGCATCCGGCCCTTTCAGGTTCATCAGTTTTTGTTTCAGTTCGTTTTCCATCGTCGCCAGTTCCTGTTCGGCCTGGAACCGCCGGCTTCTTCCTTCCTGCTGGATGCGCAGCGTTTCTTCGAGCGTTGAAATCAGGCTTTCCTGCGTTTTTTTCAACGTTTCAATGTCGACAAGGCCACGCTCATTTTCCTGTGCCGTTTCGATCGTGTTCGATTTCAGCATTTCGGCGTTGCGCAACAGCAGTTCATTGGTCGTTTTGGACACCTGTTTTTGCGCTTCGACCGCATGGCGCTGGCGGATGAGCGTCAGCGCAATCGCAATCTGGTTTTTCCATAGCGGGATCGCCGTCATAATAGAAGACTGGATTTTTTCAGCCAGCGTCTGATTTGTGTTTTGGATCAGCCGGATTTGCGGCGCGCTCTGGATCGTGATTTGCCGGCTTAATTTTAAGTCGTGCAGCCGTTTTTCAAGCCGGTCGGCAAACTGGATCATGTCGTTGACTTCCTGGAAGGCCATCTGGTCGCCGGTTGCTTCTGCTTTTTTCTTCATTTCAGGAATCGTTTTTGTGTTCAGTTCCTCAAGCTTCAGTTCGCCGGCTGCAATATAAATATTAAGTGCATGGAAATAATCTTTGTTTTTTTCATACAGCTGTTCGAGCAGCTGGATATCTTTCAGCAATGTCTTTTTCGAGAGGTCGAGCTTTACGCTGATGCAGTCGATCTGCGCGCTCGTTTTCTGGTATTTTGAAAGCAGTTCCTGCACCGAATTGGAAATTTTTCCGAACATGCGCGAAAAGAAGTTTTTCTTTTCCGGGGCGAGTTCTTCGGGATTCACCTGCTCAAGTTTTTTCATCAGGTCATTTAATATATCGCCGATTTCCCCGATATCTTTTTTTTGGACCTGGTCAAGCATGGCATGCGAGAAATTCAGCAGCTTCGATTGCGCCTGCGTGCCATATAAAATGACGGCCTGGTGATTGGCCGGGTCAATTTGTTTTGCGAGTTCGTATGCCTTTTGCCTGTTTTCCTCCGGCAGCATATCCACAAGGCGGGACGGTTTTGCTCCGGCAGCAGGCTCTGTTTTCTGCCCTTCTTCCGGCAGCATGTCGTCATGCGCGCCGAACGGATCGGCAAGCAGATCATCCAGCCCGCCGCTTGTTGGTTCCTGCCATAGTTCTTTATCTGCTGTCACTTTTTTGCACTCCTTTCATGCCTGGAAGGGGATTTGCGTTCGATCGTGTGCCTGGCGTATGCCAGTTCGTAATCGAGCTCGTCCATATCCGTTGAAAGCATATGGTACAGATCTTTCTCTGTTTCACGTCCCAATTGCTTTAACGTTTCTTCCGTTTCCCGGATTTGCACGGCCATTTCTTTGTTTTTCACAGGCTGGGATTGCAGGAGGGCATATTTTTCCGCAAGCTCCGCCATCGAATCCAAATGGTAAAAATAAAAGGATTCAGCCTGATAGAAACGTTTCGGCTCTTTTTTGACCAGTGCCTGTATTTTCCTGATGACTTTATTCATATCATAAAAAAGTTTGAACGTGCTGATTGAACGGACGGATAAAAAAGTTTTTTGCAGCCGCCTGATTTTTTCGTCCGCTTCTTTCAGGTTTTTCCGGATATACTGATAATCTTTCCGCGTCAGCTGCTGCGCTTTCAGAAAACGCCGGAACATCTGCCACTTCACAAGCCGGTTGATCAGAAAGCCGCCGGCAAGCGAAAGCAAAAGCGACAGCCAGAACAGATGGCCGGATGAAAAATAAATGGCGAGAAAGAGAAGAAAAACGCTGAGAATGGTCATCACGGTGCGAATCACCGTACCAATAAAGAATTTCATCATCGACACCCCTGATCACGATCTTGGTTGATTCGGCCATAAGTCTTATACGAAAAGCAGCCCCGGAAGGATTCAAAAACCTTGCAAATTTCTTCTTTAACGCTACTATACCAGAGATACCGCATTGATTTAAAGAGAGAAACCAGCATCCGGAAAAAATTTTTCAGCCTGGGAAAGCCCGGTTTCCCTATGAACGGACCGCGTATGTGTAAAATTTTACTCGCAGGGGCAGATGAGTGGAAAAAAATAGGAAGACACTCTATCATCTAAATGTACACCACGAAATGAACATCTAGAGAGAGGTCTTCCCATGGATATTATATCAATAATTGCTGGATTATTAAAGGATACAAAAAGTCTTATTGAATTTGAAGAACAGGTTAAAATTCTGATGCAAAAAGTTTTTACACAATGGGTTGGGGACGTATTTGAGAAGTTAGATCAAACGATTAGACTGAAGAAACAGGCGGAAGGCTGGCAGTACTGCCGGAGTGATTACAGGAGCGTTCAGTTTCTATTTGGAAGTGTGAATTTTAAACGCTCATTCATGCATGACAAGAGAGGGGGTTCGCATTACCCTCTGGATGAATGCTTGGGGCTGGTACCACACCAACGATACAGCCCGTTAGTGGAATTGAAGGTGGCAGAGCTGGCAAGCGAGAACACCTATCGGAAGGTAGCTGATGTTTTAAAAGAATGGACAGCAGTGAGCCTTAGTCACACAACTGTAGGGAAAATGGTGAAACGCGTAGGAAAAACACAGGCGGAAGCTGACAGGGCACTTTTAGAAGAGCTGGAAGTAGCTGTCTCACTGCCTGGCGGGAAGAAGGTAGACTATCTGTTTTCCGAGGCAGATGGTGTATTTGTACGGGGACTGAAAAAGAAACAGAGTATGGAAGTTCACCACGCCATTCTCTATGAGGGATGGGAAGCCAATGGCAAAAGGGTCTCCCTGCGTCAGCCAACAGTTATCATGACGACGGAAGCAATCCAGACATTTTGGGATGAAGTGCAAGCCAAAGCTGCCAACACCTACTCTCTTGAAAAAGCGCATGTCATTACAAACAGCGATGGAGGTGCAGGGTATACAGCTGAACGGTTTCAAACAGCATTCTCACAGTCGGAATTTCCGGTGCTCAACCAGCTGGATACCTACCACGTTGCACAAGCCATCGTAAGGACATTCGGGGGCGGAAAGAGCGAGATCAAAGAGCAAATTAGAAAAGCGATTAGAACGCATGACCTGGACCAATTCACGTTATATTTGGATACGCACGAAAGCACCTTGACGGATAAAAAGGCTCTCAAGAAAATCAAGGAATTCCGTTCGTATATCTTGAAAAACTGGGACCGCATTTTTGACTGGAGAGACAGGGTGAAAAACGTGCCGGAAGGTGCGAGAGGCCTAGGAGCGATGGAATCGAATCAAAGGCATATCTCCTTCAGGATGAAAAAAAGGGGCATGCATTGGAGTGAACTTGGCGCAGAAGCCATGGTGAAAATCAAACAAGGCATACTCAATGGGACATTGAGAGAAGTCTATCTGAAACACCGTTCAAGAAGCGCGAGAAAGCAACGGAGCTTGCAACAATCCATCAGGATGTCTCAACGATTCAAGCAGCCTGTACGCCCGTCAATCGGCGTAAAGCACGGATCAGTTTCCCTGCATTCAAGCCGTTCATCGGCAATGGGGCATTTAAGCAAAATATTAGAGCTTTCGTTTTAAGCCTGGTATGTGGGGGACTGATCGTTGATGCGCGCGAAATTTACGAGACTCCTGCGGGAAAAGCGGGCCAGGAGAGACCCCGCAGCGAGGTACGAGCGAGGAGGCTCGCCGGCCGCCCGCGGAAAGCGAGTGAATTTCGCGCGCATCAACACCCCCGTTATCAATCTATACGAAAGTGTACAAAAAGAGTGTCTTGGAATCCCGATATTTAAACCTTATCGAGAAAAACTTGACACATACACGGACCGCCTGATGGATGATGAAGCGCCGGTAAATGTATTATAATGAAAAAAGAAGATGGAAGAAGGGCGGTGAAAGCGGTTTGCAAAATGCCTCCGGCTGCATTTGCGGCATGCGGGCTTTGCAAACGGCGGAAAATGGCAAAAAAGAGACAGGCGCAACAAAAAGGAAAACAGGATGAGAAAGTGCGGCTGGAGGATGCGCTGCAAAAAGATGTGCTCGAAAAATTGAGGCAGGCAAAGCAGGAACTTGCAGCAGCGGAAGCAGAAAAAAAGAGGGCGGAAGAAGAACGGAAAAGAAAAGAACGGAAGCAGCGCGAGCGGAACAAATCGTTTGCGGAACTACTGGAAGAATCCGATTTGGATTGGAAACGATATAAAGGCTAAAAAAGATGGCAATAGGACAGGCAGTCGCTTTCACGCAACTGCCTGTCCTATTTATGACGCCCTGATTTTCATTTGCCGTATGCAAGGAAATTCTTCCTTTGTACGGGGAAAACGGATGATTTCCGGCATAACCAAGAAAGAATGGCCGGGACATGGTAAATAAGTAAACAGAAAAAAGCAAAGAACGCGATGCATTCTTTGCCGAAAACAGATTACCGGTGCGCCTCGTACCGGTTTTGCTTGGTGAGTTCGCGCAGAAGCCGGTGCTCATCCGGTGTAAGCGGCGCAGCGTTTACGGCTTTTGCATTGGCCCGCACCTGGTCCGGGGAACTGGCGCCGGCAACCACGGCGGCAACCGGAGGGCAGGCGAGATCATATTGGAGCGCAAGTTCAAGCATCGTGCGCCCGCCGGTTAAAAGCGTATTTTTAATCTTCTCAAGAAGGGCGGCGATTTCTTCATGGCGGTAATCAAGATAGCCGCCTGCCGGAATCTTTTCCGCCAGGCCGCTTAAAATTCCTTTTGCGACCGGGCCTCTTGCGACAATACTGATGCCGTTTTCGCCCAAAAGCGTCGTGATTGCCTCTTCCGGCCGCCGGTCAAGCAGGCTGTACTGCATCATGACGCTTGTGATGGATGACTTTTTCACATATTCGCGGATGACGTTCGGGCGGATGGAAGAAATGCCGTAAGCGCGGATGACGCCTTCCGCCTTTAATTCCTCGAACGCTTCGATCGTTTCGTCTATCGGGTCTTCGATCGTGCCGCCGTGCAGCTGGTACAAATCGATATAGTCCGTGCCGAGGCGTTTCAGACTTTGTTTTGCCGCTTCTTTTATGTATGCTTTGGAAGCATCCCAGCGCCACGTTTTGCCGTCTTCATTCCAGCGGTTTCCGGCTTTTGTGGCAATGACCACTTCGCTGCGCACAGGTTTAAGCGCTTCTGCGACTAGTTTTTCATTCACCCCGTGATCATAAAGGTCGGCCGTGTCAAAATAGTTGATGCCTGCTTCAAGCGCGGCTTCAATCACAGCCCGCGCTTTTTCCGGATCCGTGCCGAGTGACATGCAGCCGAGCCCGAGCTTTGAAACATATAAATCTGAATTTCCCAACCGGTTTTTTTCCATGTTTTCCTGCCTCCTTTTTTTATTGTATAAAAGGGGCGGGGGAAAATACAAACGTGGGGACAGAACCTTTAGGAGGAAGCTGTTTTTGCAACCCATTCGGCGACCGTTTCATATTTTTTGCGGTATGTTTTCAACCTGTCGCGAATTTCCCATGCTTTTCCCTTCATAAGGATGCCTTTCGGATGGACAATGATGATCATGAAGCTTTCCCTCCCGGAACAGTCTGTTTTTTATGGTAAAATATATGCGTCAGTTTCAGATGAAGAACAAAAGGAGCCGGGTAACATGCATAAATACGAAGAGAGAACATTGAAGACGGAAGAAATTTTCAACGGCAAAATTTTGCACGTGCAAGTCCTGGAGGTTGAACTGCCGGACGGAAAAACGTCGAAACGCGAGGTTATCAAGCACCCCGGCGCCGTCTGTGTGCTTGCGGTCACAAATGAGCATAAAGTGGTGATGGTGGAACAATACCGGAAAGCGGCTGAACGTGCGCTCATTGAAATTCCGGCGGGGAAGCTCGAGCCGGGGGAAGATCCGCTTGAAGCGGCAAAACGAGAACTGGAGGAAGAAACCGGTTATGCCTGCGCAAAATTAGAACCGGTAACCGCTTTTTATACGTCACCGGGCTTTGCGGATGAATATATCCGCCTTTATGCCGGAACCGGCCTTGAAAAGCTTTCCGATCCAAAAGCGGGCGATGATGATGAATTTGTCGATATTGTGGAACTAGGCATGGATGAAGCCAGGGAAATGATCCGGTCAGGGAAAATATGTGACGCCAAAACATTGGTTGCCCTCCAGCACTGGATGCTTGAAGAGGCGCGAAAATGAGTGCCGGCCCGTACTTTGCAGATTTGCACATCCACATCGGGCGCACGGAAACGGGAAGGCCTGTTAAAATTACGGGGGCAAAAAGCCTGACGCTTGAAAATATATTAAAGGCGGCCAAACAGCCGAAAGGGCTCGATCTCATCGGGGTGATCGACTGCCATGTCCCGGAAGTCAGGGAAGAGATCAAGGCGCTTCTTACAGCCGGCGAACTGGTGCAGCTTGATGAAGGCGGCCTTCTCTACCAGGGGGAAGTCACGCTGATTCCCGGGATTGAAATGGAAGTGTATGATGAAAACTGCCGCGGGCCGGTCCATCTGCTCAGCTATTTTCCGGATATGGACGCACTCGGCAAGTTTTCCGAATGGTATGGCGGGCGCGTGTCCAATCCGCATTTAAGTACACAGCGGGTCTGCGCAGAGGCCCGGAAAGTGCAGGAAAAAACGAAAGAACTCTCCGGGATGTTTATTCCCGCCCATGTGTTTACTCCCTTTAAGAGCCTTTATGGAAAAGGCGTGGAACGGTCGCTAACAGAAGTGCTTGACCCGGATCTGATAGATGCTGTGGAATTGGGATTGAGTTCTGATACCGCCATGGCTGATAAAATCAGCGAGCTGCACCGCTATCCGTTCGTGACAAATTCAGACGCCCACTCCCTCGGCAAAATGGCCAGGGAATACCAAAAATTGCTGCTGGAATCGCCGGGGTTTACAGGGCTGTTAAAAGCTTTGCGCGGCGAAGGAGAAAACCGGATTGCCGCCAATTACGGCTTAAACCCGAAACTCGGGAAATATTATACAACGACGTGCGCCAAATGCCGGAACCCTGTTTCAAACGGCCCGTGCCCGTATTGCGGGTCGCACTTGAAAACAAAAGGTGTCTCGGAAAGAATAGAAGAGCTGGCAGACGCCCATTCGCATCCTGCCCGGCCGCCCTACATCCACCAGGTACCGCTTGATTTTTTGCCGGGGCTCGGCCCGAAAACGATGGGCAGGCTGCTGAGCCATTTCGGGACGGAGATGAATATTTTGCACCGGGTGCCGGCATCCGCCCTGAAAAGCGTTGTAAAACCGCCGCTTTCGGAACTGATCTTAAAACAGCGTTCCGGGGGATTGGCGTTTGAGGCCGGCGGGGGCGGAAAATATGGCAGGGTAAAGAATCCAAAGCCGGAATAGTTTCGCTCCGGTTTTGGACTTTTTTTCATAAACGGCTCTTTCCTTTCATAGATTAATAGCAAGTGCTAATCTTTTGAAGGAGGGGACGCCGCTCATGAAGCAAATTGCCCTGCAAAATCCTGTCAGCCGCCATATCCGGGAAAACTCCTCTATTTATGCATTTGTCATCGCGTTGTTCCTGATGGGCGTCATTTTTGGCGCCGTCATCGTCAACAGCCTGTCGATCGCACAGAAAGAAGACTTGTTTTTTTATTTAAAGCAATTTTTCGGACAAGTCTCAACCGGCAAACTTGCCGCGCCTGAGGACCTGTTCCGTTCAAGCTTCTTGCACAATTTGAAATTTCTCGGCCTCATCTGGCTGCTCGGGATTTCGATCATCGGCCTGCCGCTCATTCTTGTTCTCTTATTTTTAAAGGGGCTTGTCGTCGGGTTTTCGATCGGTTTTCTTGTCAACCAGATGAAATGGGGCGGTTTTTTGCTTTCGTTTGTGACCGTTCTCCCGCAAAATTTGTTGATCATTCCTTTGTTTATTTTCACCTCGGTGATGGCTGTCATGTTTTCCTTGAACCTGATCCGGAAAATTTTTATGAAACAGGCTGCCCACTTTGCTTTTTTTCAATTGTTTTTAAAGTATTGCAGTGTGCTTCTCGCTGTTTTCATCGCATCTCTCGCGGCTGCCTGCATCGAGGCTTATCTTTCCCCGCAGCTGATGCAGGCCGTGATGAAGATGATTCATTAAAATGATTCTTAAGTAATAAATGTTGTTTTTAACTGTTTATAATCATTTCATTTTGACTATTTCCCTTAATCTGCTATAATATCAGAGACAGCGGCAAGGGGGAGGAATCATGGAAGAAGCTCGTATTGATAGAATTAAGAAGCAATTGCATTCGGCCAGTTACAAACTGACGCCGCAACGGGAAGCAACCGTGCGCGTTTTGCTGGAACATGAAACAGACCATTTAAGTGCGGAAGATGTATACCTCCTTGTGAAAGAAAAATCTCCTGAAATCGGCCTGGCCACCGTTTATCGCACGCTGGAACTGCTGTCCGAACTGAAAGTGGTGGACAAAATCAATTTTGGCGACGGGGTATACCGTTATGACCTGAGGCAGGAAGGCGCCGCACATTTTCACCATCATCTTGTCTGCATTGAATGCGGCG
The DNA here is from genome assembly GCF_038593015.1 of Weizmannia sp. FSL W8-0676. Taxonomy (NCBI): domain Bacteria; kingdom Bacillati; phylum Bacillota; class Bacilli; order Caryophanales; family Bacillaceae; genus Heyndrickxia; species Weizmannia sp. FSL W8-0676. The sequence continues at coordinate 1,735,406 of NZ_CP151954.1, read as the reverse complement.
CGGTGGACGAAATTCAGGAAGATTTGCTGGAAAATGTCGAAAAAGTTGTGGAAAGCCGCTGGAATTTTATTATAAAAGACCATCGCCTGACATTTCACGGGATTTGTTACCGGTGCCAGCAAAAAGAAAAGGGAAACGAAAACGGAAAAAACGAAAAATAACCGGCCTTTTCGCACGACGAAAAGGTTTTTTATAACATCGCATTTTACAGCTGATATTTTTACATAAATGGATGTATAAAACGGCGGAAGTCTGTCATAGCTTGTATGTAAAGCGATACAGAAAGGCGGGCGGAATATGCCGTGGCTGAAACTTTTGCTTCATGCGCTTAAAGTCTTCATATTATTTTTATGCTGCACATTGCTGTTCTACTTTGCCCTGCTTTGGGTGAACCAGGAATATGAAAGCTACCACCGTTATGAAAAACCAAAAGGCGCGGCTGTAAAGGTGAGTGCCGGGGACCATAAGCCTGCCTGGGCAGAACGGCTGCTGCTCTTTTATATGGATGGGGAGTAATCGGAATGGAAGATCAAATCAAAGATTTCATGCATTTTATGATCGTTGAAAAAGGGCTTGCTGAAAATACGGTCGCGTCCTACAAACGCGATCTGCATAATTATCTCCGCTATCTGCAAAAAGTGGAGCTTGTTTCATCCTGGGATGAAGTGACACGGTTTCACATCCTCCATTTTCTGAACTTTTTAAAACAGCAGGGAAAGTCCTCGAAGACGATTGCCAGGCATGTCGCCTCCATCCGGTCTTTTCATCAATTTTTGTTGCGGGAAAAATTTGCGGGCCAGGATCCGACTGTCCATATTGAAACCCCGAAGCCCGAGCGGACGCTCCCGAAAGTGCTGAGCGTTCAGGAAGTGGAAGCGCTCCTTGCCGCGCCAAAAGGGGATACGCCCCTTCATATGCGGGATGCTGCGATGCTTGAACTGCTGTATGCAACCGGCATGCGCGTCAGTGAGATGACCGGCCTTAATCTTGATGATTTGCATTTATCGATGGGATTTATAAAATGTATCGGAAAAGGGGACAAGGAAAGGATCATCCCGGTCGGCCGCACGGCGTCGGCTGCACTTGACCGGTATTTAAAAGAAGGGCGCCCCAAACTGGTTTCAAAAACAACAAGAACGGATGCCCTGTTTTTGAACCATCACGGCGCCCGTCTCTCACGGCAAGGCTTTTGGAAAATATTAAAGGCGCTTGCGAAAAAAGCCAATATTGAAAAAGACATCACCCCGCACACACTGAGGCATTCATTTGCCACCCATCTGATTGAAAACGGGGCAGACTTGCGGGCGGTACAGGAAATGCTCGGCCATGCCGACATTTCCACAACACAAATTTACACCCATGTTTCAAAAACGAGGTTAAAGGATGTCTATGCGAAATTCCATCCAAGGGCTTAAACCCGCCGCCTGCTTTTCCGGGCGCGGCGGTTTTGGCAGGGCCTCGTTTTTCGGGAACACAGGGGCAAATCAAAAACAGATCTTTAAGGCGCACGGCGTAAAAACCGTGCGTTTTTTATTTGTCCGGCAGCCGGCATTCCGCGGATGAGAAGAAAGGGAATTTGTCCAGTATAAAAATGGCGCAACTGGAAAAAATGATTTTATACATATCTCCCAGCGTGTACGGAGGTTTTGTTTTCACGTTTTACGATTTTACAAGTTGGAGGGTCATCATGAAGAAAATCATTGGTTTGGTTACCTGCTTCATGCTCGCTTCTGGCGTCCTTGTGCCTGAAGCGTTCGCAGCCGAAAAGAAAAATGAACTGGCGCCGGAAGCGAAATCCGCCATTTTAATTGAACAGGCCACGGGCGAGGTGCTGTACAGCAAGAACAGCCATGAAGAATTGCCGCCTGCTTCCATGACGAAAATCATGACCATGCTTTTAATTATGGAAGCGCTCGACAAAGGCGAAATCAAAATGGATGAAAAAGTACGGACGAGCGAGTATGCGGCATCCATGGGCGGATCGCAAATTTTTCTCGAGCCCGGCGAAGAAATGACGGTGAAACAAATGCTGAAAGGGATTGCGATCGGTTCGGCAAATGACGCGGCCGTTGCGATGGCGGAAAGAATTGGCGGAAGCGAGGAAGCTTTTGTCGACAAAATGAATGAACGGGCAAAAGCGCTCGGTTTGAAAAACACCCATTTTGAAAATGTGACCGGGCTCCCTGTCAAAGGCCACTACAGTTCAGCTTATGACATGGCCGTCATGGCGAAGCAATTGCTGAAACATCACGGCATTACAAATTTCACCGGCAAATATGAAGATTACTTAAGGGAAGGCTCCGATAAAAAGTTCTGGCTCGTCAATACCAATAAACTGGTCCGCCATTATCCGGGCGTTGACGGCCTGAAAACCGGTTTTACAAATGAGGCAAAATTCTGCCTGACCGCAACGGCAAAGAAAAACGGCATGCGTGTGATCGCCGTCGTTTTCGGGGCGCCATCAACAAAAGTGCGGAACGCCCAGGTTTCCAAAATGCTTGACTATGCGTTCAGCCAGTACACCTCCCATCCGCTTTACAGAAAAGGCGCGGTGCTTGATCAGGTCAAAGTGTCAAAAGGGAGCATGCGGCACGTCCAGGCGGTCACGAGCGAACCGGTATCGGTGCTGACGAAAAAAGGCGTCAAATTGTCAAATTTGAAAAAAAACGTGGAGCTCAAAAAAAATGTGCAGGCCCCCGTCCAAAAAGGCGATGAAATTGGAACACTGACTGTCAGCCATGACGGAAAGGTGCTTGCAAAAACAACGCTTGTTGCCGACAAAACAGTGAAACGCGCAGGCTGGTGGCAGCTGTTTAAACGTGCGGCAGGCATGTTTGTCCAGAAAGATTGATGTCGAATCCGCCAGGTTTCTGTTTTTTTAAAGCTTCTTTTGTCTCCCAGAAGGAAAAACGGGAATCAAGGTCGAAATGACTCACTATTAACAGCGAAGGAGGCTTTAATTGTGAGTCTGGCTATTGACCTGGAAGTGAAAAAAGATGTCCTGTGCATCCGGCTGCAGGGGGAATTGGACCACCATACGGCTGAAAGCTTGCGTGCAAGCGTGACAAAAGCAATTGAAGAAAACGGCATCCGCCATCTTGTATTAAATCTGGAGCAGCTTTCCTTTATGGATAGCTCCGGTTTAGGCGTGATATTGGGAAGATACAAACAGATCAAGCAGAAAAACGGGGAAATGATCGTCTGCGCCATTTCTCCGGCCGTAAAAAGGCTGTTTGAACTGTCCGGCCTCTTTAAAATCATCCGCCTTGATGAATCGGAACAATACGCGCTGCACAGATTGGGGGTTGCCTGAATGAAAAATAAAATGCAATTGCAGTTTTCCGCGCTCAGCCGGAATGAATCTTTCGCCCGCGTGGCGGTTGCCGCTTTTGTTGCCCAGCTTGATCCGACGCTTGATGAATTGACCGAAATCAAAACGGTCGTATCCGAAGCGGTAACAAACGCGATTATTCACGGATATGAAGAAAACCCGGATGGAATGGTTTATGTATCGGCTGCCATTTGTGACGACGGCACGGTTGAAATTACCGTCCGCGATGAAGGGAAAGGCATAGCGGATATTGAAGAAGCCAGGCAACCGTTATTTACAACAAAGCCTGAACTGGAAAGATCCGGAATGGGCTTTACGATCATGGAAAACTTTATGGACGATGTAGAAATCCAGTCGCAGCCAGAATCAGGCACCATCATTCGTCTAAAAAAGCATTTGGCCTTGAAAAACGCCTTATGCAATTAAGGAGTCGTGCCGATGGATGCAGAACTGAAAAAGGCAGAAAATAAAGCCCGGTTAAAAGATGAGGAAGTGAAAAACCTGATCAGGCGCAGCCAGGAAGGCGACCAGGAGGCACGCGACCTGATCGTTGAAAAAAATATGCGCCTTGTCTGGTCGGTTGTCCAGCGCTTTTTAAACCGCGGATATGAACCGGATGACTTATTTCAAATCGGCTGTATCGGGCTGTTAAAATCGGTTGATAAATTTGATCTTTCGTATGATGTCAAATTTTCCACCTATGCAGTCCCCATGATCATCGGGGAAATCCAGCGGTTTTTGCGCGATGACGGGACGGTAAAGGTGAGCCGTTCTTTGAAAGAAACGGGCAACCGGATCCGCAAAATCCGCGATGAGTTAACGAAAAAGCTGGGGAGATCGCCGACCGTGCATGAAATTGCATCAGAACTCGGGATGCCGGTGGAAGAAGTCGTCATGGCGCAGGAGGCAGGCAAAGCCCCATCATCGATCCATGAGACGGTATATGAAAACGATGGCGACCCGATCACGCTTCTTGACCAGATTTCAGACCAGAACGACCAGAAGTGGTTTGACCAGATTGCCCTCCAGGAAGCGATCAGAGGGCTTGAGGAACGCGAAAGACTGATTGTGTACCTCCGCTATTACAAAGACCAGACACAGTCCGAAGTGGCGGAACGGCTTGGCATTTCGCAGGTGCAGGTTTCACGGCTTGAAAAGAAAATACTTGAAGTGATGAAAGAGCGCATGGAATTGTAAACGTGCGCTTTTTTCATTCCCGGATGTGCCATCCAACTGAAGCGTTTTTCCCGAAAATAACACGGGATACACGGTTCCCCGGACTCCGGCAATGGAAAAAAGCACAGGAAGCGTGCAAAAGTGATCATACGATACATACAACATTAAACCGGTGCATGAAAATCTTCCAATATCACATACTACAAACACAACGTATGAAAGCAGGGGGTGAAGGCAGTGGATGAAACGATTTATTTGCGGCTCCGCCACCGTATTCGCGTCAATCCGGGCTTTACTGTAAAATTATCCCATATTGCCCAGATTCACGCGCCGTCCGGTATACAGGAAACCCTTTTGGACACTCCCGTCCAAACCATTTCCAAGGCTGACGGCAACACCGTTGTCATTGACATGATGAAAATTATTTCCAGTATCAAGAAAAAGGTTCCGGACGCTGCCATATCTCCTGTCGGCCCGGCGGCAACGATTGTGGAAGTAGCTGCAAAAAAGAGATACCTGCCGATTTTGTTTTTTATGTTGATTTGGGTTTTGCTGTTTTTAGGTTCCGCGCTCGGGATTATCAATTTTCATGAAGACGTCGACATGCGGGCTGCCCAGGAAAAAATTTATTACCTGATTACAGGCATCCGCGACAATACGCCGCTTATGTTTCAAATTCCCTATACGCTCGGCCTCGGGGCGGGTATGGTGATTTTTTTTAACCATGCATTTAAGAAAAAATTTAATGAAGAACCGAGCCCGCTTGAAGTTGAAATTTTTAACTATCAACAGGACATCGACCATTATATCCTGTTGAATGAGAATAAGGAGAACATGAAACATTTTGACCATCCTTAAGCAGATCTTCACCGTGTTTTGCGGGCTCGGCGGCGGGCTTGTGGTCGGCTGCGGATATGTGGCTTTTTTAACGGTGCTTGGCATTGTGCCGCGGCTTGTCCAGCTGTCCAGGACGGAACGATTCATCCAATCATACGAATGGGCCGTTGTATTCGGGGTGCTGTCCGGGACATGGTGGGGGCTCGGTGACGAAGGCGGCCGGCTTTCTGTAATCGTTGCGGCGCCTGTTGGGTTGTTTTGCGGACTGTTTGTCGGCATGCTTGCTGCGGCGCTCACGGAAGTGGTCAATGTCATCCCAATTTTTTCCAAAAGAATCGGAATGGACGGGCGTCTTGCCGGCGCATTGATGGCGATCGTGCTCGGGAAGGTGGCCGGCGCCTTATTTCAATGGCTTTACTATGTAAATCATTAAGAAAGGAATAACCGGCATGGTGGAAAAACGGCGGGTGATCCTTGTCACGGACGGGGATGAGTATGCGAAAAAAGCAATCGAATGCGTTGCGAAAAAAATTGGCGGGCGCTGTATTTCACAGTCATACGGAAATCCGACCCGGCTGAAGGGGGAACAGATCGCGGACCTGATCCTCAAGGCGGCCGGAGACCCTGTTTTTGCCATGTTCGATGATTCAGGGGTGATCGGCCCGGGATCCGGCGAAGAGGCGCTCACTTTTGTGGCCGGTCATCCGCACATCGAGGTGCTCGGCGTGATTGCGGTCGCATCGAAAACCCATCAGGCCGAATGGTCAAGGGTGGATGTATGCATTGACAATACCGGTGAAATAACGCCGTACGGGGTGGACAAATTCGGCATTCCGGAAATGGATTTGAAAAAAATCAACGGGGACACGGTTTACAGTCTTGACCGGCTGGACGTGCCCATTATTGTCGGTATCGGGGATGTCGGCAAAATGTCGAAAAAAGACGATTATCATATTGGCGCCCCGATCACGGAAAAAGCGGTGCGCCTGATCTTGGAAAGGAGCGGGTTCAAGAATGGCTGAAGCAGGCAGGAAAAGGCCGATTTCATCCAATCCGGCAGAAGTGGAAGCATTTTTTAAAAATAAAGTCGGGCTTGGCATCAGCTATGATATCGGTGTCAGAAAAATCCGGGTCCTTGATGCAGAAATCCAGCTGTACTATGTCAACGGGCTCACGGAAACGATTTCGATTATCCAAATTATGAAAGAACTGCTGAAATTAAATAACGGCAAGTTTTCTTCCGGAAAAGTGCATGAACTTGTTGAAAATTATATCGTCCATCTGCAGGTCGAAAAAGTCAAAACCTATGATGAAATGGTGGATGAAGTGCTGTCCGGGCTGATCGCCATTTATGTCGAAGGGAAGCAAGAAGCATTTATTATCGATGTTCGCAATTATCCGGGAAGGACGCCGATGGAACCGGATACGGAAAAAGTCGTCCGGGGTGCGCGTGACGGTTATGTCGAAAACATCGTCCTCAACACGGCCTTGACGCGGCGGAGGATCCGCGATGAGCGACTGCGCTTTGAAATGATGAAAGTCGGCGAACGCTCGAAAACGGATGTGTCGATTGCTTATATTGAAGGCGTGGCAGATCCGGGCGTCATCGAAACGGTCAGAAAAGAACTGAAGGCGATCGATATTGACGGGATTACGATGGCAGATAAAACAGTGGAAGAATTTATTTTGAAGCAAAATTATAATCCTTTCCCGCTGATCCGCTATACGGAACGGGCGGACGTCGCGGCCACCCATTTGCTGGAGGGGCATGTGCTTGTATTGGTGGATACCTCCCCAAGCGTGATGATTATGCCGACAACGGTTTTCCACCATATGCAGCACGCCGAAGAATACCGCCAGGCTGCAGCAGTCGGCACGTTTATCCGCTGGGTAAGGTTTTTCGGGATTGCCGTTTCTCTTTTTCTCCTGCCCCTTTGGTATTTAGTGGCGGTGGAACCGTCGCTTTTGCCGGACCAACTGGATTATATCGGGCCGAATAAGCAGTCGCATGTCCCGCTTGTCCTTCAGCTTCTTATCGCTGATTTAGGCATTGAGTTTATGCGGATTGCCGCCATCCATACGCCGACGCCGCTCGCCACCGCAATGGGCTTGATTGCGGCTGTATTAGTCGGACAGATTGCGGTCGAAGCCGGGCTGTTTGTTTCGGAAGTCATTTTGTATGTATCCGCCGCGGCAATCGGGACTTTTGTCACGCCAAGTTATGAGCTGAGCGTGGCGAATAAACTTGTAAGAATGATTTTACTGATTATCGTGGCGCTTTTTAAAGTCAAAGGTTTTGTGATCGGCAGCACCGTTTTTCTGCTGTTCCTTGTGTCCATCCGTCCGTTGAACACGCCGTATTTCTGGCCGTTTATCCCGTTTAACCCGCAGGCATTTTTCCAAATCCTGTTCAGAAAGCCGATTCCGGGCTCCAAATACCGCCCGAGCATTGTCCGCCCGGTCGACCGCTTCCGCCAGCCGCCTCAAGCTTGAAACTATTGCAGAAAGCCTGTTTTTATGTTAAAGTTAGTAGAAAATTAACGCAAAAGTTGCAGGAAAGGGAGCCGGATGCCTGCCCGGTTTATGCCGGGAAGGCTTCTCTCCCGATTGGCGGAATATTAGGTGGGGTTGAAAACATGAAGCATAACGGGTCGGTAAAGGTGAATGCAAAGGGGCATCTCGAAATCGGCGGTGTTGACACGGTAAGTCTCGCTGCCCGTTACGGAACGCCTCTTTATGTATATGACGTTGCTTTAATACGGCAAAGGGCCAGAGCATTCAAGGAAACATTCCGGAAACTCGGCGTCAAATCCCAGATTGCTTATGCCAGCAAGGCTTTTTCCGCCATTGCCATGATCCAGCTTGCAGATGAAGAGGGGCTGTCTTTGGATGTTGTTTCAGGCGGGGAGCTGTATACCGCACTTGCTGCCGGTTTTCCTGTTGAACGCATTCATTTCCACGGCAACAATAAAAGCCGGGAAGAATTGGAAATGGCGCTTGATGCCGGAATCGGCTGCATCGTTGCCGATAATTTTTACGAGCTTGACATGCTGGAAAATCTGTGTGCAAAAAAAGGCCGCAAAGTTTCCGCGCTCTTAAGGGTCACACCGGGCATTGAAGCCCATACACATGATTATATTTTAACGGGCCAGGAAGATTCAAAATTCGGTTTTGACTTGCAAAACGGGCAGGCGGAGGCAGCGCTGAAGCAGGTGCTGGCATCCGGCCGGATAAAACTGCTCGGGGTGCATTGCCATATCGGATCGCAAATTTTTGAAACAGCCGGCTTTGTCCTGGCTGTGCGGAAAATTATGGATAAACTGGACGAGTGGCATGCCAGGTACGGCTATCTTCCGGAAGTGCTTAATCTTGGCGGCGGTTTCGGCATCCGCTATACGGAAGAAGACCACCCGCTTCCGCCTGCTTATTATGTGGAAGAAATCGTCAAAGAAGTGAAGAAACAGGCCGGTTCCCGCCGCCTGCCGCTCCCCGAGATCTGGATCGAACCGGGCCGCTCGCTTGTCGGCGAAGCCGGGACGACGCTTTATTCAGTCGGGTCCCGCAAGGAAGTGCCGCATGTCAGAAAGTATATTGCGGTTGACGGGGGGATGAGCGACAATATCCGCCCGGCGCTTTATGACGCAAAATATGAAGCGGTGCTGGCCAACCGCCCGCTTGATAAGTGTGAAGAGACCGTATCTGTTGCCGGGAAATGCTGCGAATCAGGGGATATGCTGATTTGGGATCTGCCGCTGCCGAAGACAGGCAGCAATGATCTTTTGGCCGTATTCTGCACCGGCGCTTACGGCTATTCGATGGCAAATAACTATAACCGGATCCCGCGCCCGCCGGTTGTGTTTGTCGAAAACGGCAAAGATGAGCTTGTCGTAAAGCGGGAGACGTACGAAGACCTGATCCGCAATGATCTCCGCCTGCGCGTGCCGCTTTCTTGACAAATCCGCGGCGGGGAAGCGGATGGCGCCTGTTTTCCGGCTTTGCTTTTGGAAAATATTGTACGTGCCTTGTTTACTTTCTCTGAAATAGGAATATACTAATAAGTAAAGCGTTTGAATTAAATTGGATGATTACGAGGGATTCAGTATGTTAATTCGGTATAAAAAATCTTTCGATAAAATTGCCATGGGCCTGTTGTCCTTTATGCCAGATGAAAAAGATTTGAAAAAGCTGCAGCAAACAAAGCAATTGTACGAAACAGAGGACAACTGGCAGCTTTTTTTATGGAAAGAGGATGATGACATTGTCGGCCTGATCGGGGTAGTGCTGGATGGGGACAAAGTGGAAATCCAGCATATTTCCGTCAATCCCTCTTATCGCGACCAGGGAATCGGGAAAAGCATGGTCAAGGCTTTAAAACAAATGTATGAAGGAAAAGAAGTGGTTCCGAATAAATACATTGTTGACTTCTTCCATAAGTGTGCTGAAAAAGAAGACCCGTCTTGACCGGGTCTTCTTTTATTTCGAATACGGCAAAAAGGACCTGCCGGGGCTTGATCCCGGAGGCCCTTTTTACGGTTACCAGATATACGCACTGCCGACAATGATCAACAAAATAAAAAGCACGACAATTAACGCAAATCCGCTGCCCCAGCCAAAACCGTCAGCCATGATAACCCCTCCCTCAACAGTCATTACATGGTATACTATGTAGGCGTGCCGGAACATGTATGGACTCCTGCCCATCTGCGCGCTTTTGATTGGAGATGCATACGTTTCAGGCTATACTTATTTTGACGTTTTGAAAAAGGAACGGTGTACAATTTTATGGAATATAAAGTGAAAATCGGCGCGTTTGAAGGGCCGCTCGATCTGCTTTTGCATCTGATCCACCAGCTTGAAATCGACATTTACGATATTCCGGTGGCTGAAATTACCGAGCAGTATTTGGATTACATCCATACAATGAAAGAGCTTGAACTGGACGTCGCGAGCGAGTATCTTGTGATGGCGGCCACACTTTTGGCGATCAAAAGCAAAATGCTTTTGCCAAAACAGGAGCCGTCCGAACCGGATGAAGATTATACGGTGGAAGAAGACCCGCGCGAACAACTTGTCGAGCGCCTCCTGGAATACAAAAAATACAAGGAAGCAGCCGGCACATTCAAACGCCTTGAAGCCGGCCGCAACGAAATCTTCACCAAGCCGCCGAGCGATTTGTCGGCGTTTGCGCCGGACGCAGATGGAAAAAAAATCGGCGCCAATGTGACGATCTATGATATGATCGGCGCGTTAAATAAACTTTTGCGCAGAAAAAAATTGCAAAAACCGCTGTTTACCAAAATCACACGGCAGGAAATCTCGATCGAAGAAAGAATGGCTGAAATTTTAAAACAGCTGGAAACGGCGCCGGGAAGCGTCCAATTTTACGACTTATTCTCTTTTCATGATAAAGAACAAATTGTCGTAACTTTTTTGGCTGTTCTGGAACTGATCAAGCGCCATCAAATTATGGCGGTACAGGAAGAAAATTTCGGCGACATTACCGTTGTAAGGAAAGAGGGGGATTGATATGGAAATCGTCCATTGGAGAGGCATCCTTGAAAGCCTGTTGTTTGTAGCAGGGGACGAGGGGCTTTCCCTGAAACAAATTTCCCATGTAATGGAAATTGAAGAGTTTGAAGCAGTTGAAATTTTAAAGAATTTAAAAGAACAGTACGAAAACGACCCGGATCGCGGCATCACGCTCGTTGAACTGGCAGGCACGTACCAGCTGGCAACCAAAAAAGAGCATGCGCCGTATTTGAAAAAACTGGTCGAATCGCCGAATACGAATACATTATCGCAGGCGGCACTTGAAACACTGGCGATCATCTCCTATAAACAACCGATTACAAGAATTGAAATCGAAGAAATCCGTGGTGTAAAAACAGAAAGGCCGCTGCAGACGCTGATGGCAAAAGGGCTGATCCAGGAAGTCGGCAGGCAGGAAGGTGCCGGGCGGGCGATCCTTTACGGCACGACCAAAGAATTTCTTGACCATTTCGGGCTGAAAAGTTTAAAAGAACTGCCGCCGTTTCCCGAACAGCCGGAAGATGAATTTTCGCAGGAAGAAGCAGATCTGTTTTTTGAAAAATTCCATGAAGAAAAAGGCGAAAACGGATTTTCGCCGTGAAGAAAGCTTGCCCAAACTGGTGCAGGCTTTTTTCGTCTTCCGCATATTCCGGTTATTTCTTCCTGTTCCGTGCATAAACTTGTACAAAACGCGGTTTGGAAAAGCTGAAAAAAAGGAGCTTCTTTATGAAACGGTATTTCCTATATGCGGCGCTTGCGGTGCTAATTTTTTCGGCCCTTCCGCCAAGAGCGGCTGCTGCGCCGTCCGTGCAGGCAAAAAGCGCGATATTAATGGACCAGGATACAGGGCGGGTTTTGTACGAAAAAGATGCATACGAACCGAGAAGCATTGCCTCGATTACGAAAATCATGACGGCGCTAGTGGCCATTGAATCGGGAAAAATGAACAAGGAGGCTGTCGTTTCGGACCGTGCCGTACGTACCGAGGGGTCATCATTGTATTTGAAACCGGGAGACAAGTGGGAAATAAAGGATCTTGTTTACGGGCTCATGCTCCGGTCGGGAAATGACGCCGCCAATGTGATTGCCGAAAATGTCGGGGGCAGCATAGAAGGTTTTGTTTTTATGATGAACGAAAAAGCGAAAGAGATCGGCATGCATGACACCCATTTTGCCAACCCGAACGGCCTTGAAGACCCGAACGGCCGCCATTATTCGACCGCTTATGATATGGCGCTGTTAATGAAGTACGCGATGCAAAACAAACAGTTCCGGAAAATCACCGGCACGAAATTTTACAAAGGCTGGCGGAACAAAAACCGGCTGCTGACTGAAAAGTACCGGTATTGTACGGGTGGGAAAACCGGTTATACGAAAGTGGCCAAGCGGACACTTGTGACAACGGCGACAAAAGGAGGCGAAAATCTTATCGCCGTTACCCTGAACGATTCGGATGACTGGGATGACCATATTGCGATGTATGAGTACGGTTTCCGCCAGTATGACAGGAAACGGATTGTGGAAGAGGGGCCGGTTGCCGCCGTCCGCACGAAATATTTGAAACAGCATGTTTATGTGAAACGGGATATCGTCTACCCGCTTAAAGCCGGAGAAGAAGACGCCGTAAAAGTCGAATACCGGATCAAAAAGCCTGAAAGTTCGTGGAAAGACCCGGAAAGAGTGCCGGAGACCGTCGGAAGGGCGATTGTTTATTTGAACGAAAAAGTGATCGCAAGCACGCCTATTTATTATCAGAAAACGCCGGTTAAAGAGAAAGAAACATGGCTTGAACTGTTCGAGGAGACATTTTGGATCCAATTGGGGCTGAAAAACAATGGTTAATTATATTTGGATCGGCATGGCCGTGATTGGGCTTGTTTTTGCGGCGGTAAACGGGAAGATGCAGGCGGTGAACGAGGCGATTTTTACATCCGCGCGTGATGCGGTCTCGATCAGCATCGGCCTGATTAGCGTCCTTGTTTTCTGGCTCGGGATGATGAAGATTGCGGAAGTTTCAGGCCTCCTTTCGAAACTTTCCCGCCTGTTCCGGCCGGTGATCAAAAAATTGTTTCCGGATGTGCCGGACAACCATCCGGCAATCGGCTACATCCTCTCCAATATGATTGCCAATATGTTCGGGCTCGGAAATGCCGCCACCCCGCTTGGCATTAAAGCGATGGAGCAGCTGCACGAACTGAACGGAAGGAAACCGGAAGCAAGCCGCTCGATGATCACGTTCCTTGCCTTAAACACATCCGGGCTCACGCTTATTCCGGCAACGGTGATTGCCATCCGCCTGAATGCAGGTTCTGCGCATCCGACCGAGATTGTGGCGCCAACCTGTATCGCCACTTTTGCAACGACCATTGCCGCCATTTGCATTGACCGCTATTTTTACCACCGGCGGACGAAACGGAGGAAGTGATGTTTTTGAAATGGATCTCACTGATTTCAATTTGGCTGATTCCGGCAATGGTCGGATTTATTCTGCTTTACAGCGCATGGAAAAAGGTGCCCGCTTACGAAACATTTGTGGAAGGCGGCAAGGAAGGCATTAAAATTGCCTTTTCGATTATCCCTTTTTTAGTCGGCATGCTTGTCTCAATCACGATTTTCAGGGCATCAGGCGCGCTCGATTTTTTTGTCGGATTTTTAAAACCGGCCCTGCATTTGCTCGGTATCCCTTCCGAAGTCGTGCCGCTTGCTTTGATCCGGCCGGTTTCCGGCAATGCCGCCCTAGCCCTTATGGCGGATCTGATCAAAACATACGGGCCGGACTCGCTGATCGGGAGAATGGCATCCGTCATCCAGGGCAGCACGGATACCACCCTTTATGTCGTAACCGTTTATTTCGGGGCGGTCGGCATCCGGAAAATGGGGGATGCCTTAAAGGTCGGGCTGCTCGCCGATCTGTTCGGGATTATGATCGCAATTTTCATGGTACTCTTGTTATTCTGACGCGGCGAAAGGGAAAATCAACGGTTTATCCGCCATTTCAGGGTGCTTGTGCGCTTCGTCAGGCTTTGCTTTTCATTGCCGTTATGCCATAATGCTTAAAGGATAGTTTAAGCAAAACAAATTGAGGTGTAACGGATGGAACGTTTGCAAAAAGTGATCGCACAGGCCGGTGTCACATCCCGGAGAAAAGCGGAGCAGCTGATACTGGAAGGGAAAGTGAAAGTGAACGGGGAGATGGTCAGAACGCTGGGGACAAAAGTGTCCCAAGCGGATAAAATTGAAGTGGAAGGCATTCCGCTTGAGCGTGAAGAAAAAGTATATTACCTTTTTTATAAACCAAGAGGGGTGATTTCCGCTGTCAGCGATGACAAAGGGAGAAAAACGGTAAGCGACTATTTCCGCGATGCGGGCGCAAGGGTTTATCCGGTCGGCCGGCTCGACTACGACACGTCGGGCCTTTTGGTAGTCACCAATGACGGTGAATTTGCAAACCTTCTGATGCATCCGCGTTTTGAAATCGACAAAACGTATATCGCAAGGCTTTCCGGCATTCCATCCAGGCAGGAATTAAAGCAGCTGGAAAAAGGGATCCGGCTAAAGGACGGCATGACTGCGCCTGCCAGGGCAAAACTGTTGTCCATGGACAAACGGAAAAAGAAAGCGATCGTCCAGCTTACGATCCATGAAGGCAGAAACAGGCAGGTCAGGCGCATGTTCGAATATCTCGGCTACCCGGTTGAAAAACTGCGGCGCGAAGCATACGGCATGCTGACACTAAAAGGATTAAACGCGGGCGAAAAAAGGGAACTCACCCCGCATGAAGTTAAGACGTTAAGATCCCTTGCCGAAAACGGGGGCGCCTCCCGTAAATAAAAGCTCAAGTGAAGAGGCTTATTTTGTTCACAAAAACTTCAAAAAAAAGCGAAAAAGGACAGAAAAATGTTATAATGTATGAGAGTTGTGTGACACTTTTGGACAGGGGGAGGAGCAATGTCACAAACGAAACAGAAACGCCTCATTTTCCGCGCCTCGATTCTCGCTGTTCTGATATTGGCTGTCGGTTACACACTGTATGCAAATGCGACGAAGGAGTCGCAGGGAGCGCTTGCAGCGGGGGATAAGGCCCCTGATTTTATCCTGAAAGATTTGAATGGGAAAACGTACCGGTTGTCCGATTATAAAGGGAAAGGCGTCCTTTTGAATTTTTGGGGGACATGGTGCGAGCCGTGCAAGAAAGAAATGCCTTATATGAATGAACTCTATTCGTCCTATAAACCAAAAGGCGTGGAAATTCTTGCCGTCCACGTAAAAAATACGCGCTTTCTTGTGGACGAATTCGTGAAACAGTACGGGCTTACGTTCCCGGTGCTGATTGATAAAAACGGTGATGTCCAGCATGCGTATCACATCGACCCCCTTCCGACAACCTTTTTGATCGGGCCGGACGGGAAAGTCAAAAAAGTGATCATTGGAAACCAAAACCTCTCCAAAAAAGACATTCAGGACATGATGGATATGATCAAACCATAACCGAGGAGAGAGACAATGAAGGATATAAAATGTGAGTGCGGACATGTGAATCCTCCCGGGACCGTTTTGTGCGAGTCGTGCGGGAAAGCGCTGACAGCAGAAGCGGAGGCGGCAGTTCTCCATGATATGCGGTATGAAGGGAGCGCGCGCAGGTCGCAAGTGTATAAAAAAACGCCGGTGGATAAAATCTGGAATTTTTTTTCGTCCGTAAAAACCGGCGTCTGGCTGATTGTCCTGACGTTAATTGCGTCAGCACTCGGCACTGTGCTGCCCCAGGCCGACTATATCCCTTCCAATGTCGACCCGTCCGAGTATTACGAGAATCAGTACGGCTGGTTCGGCAAGCTCTGGTATACGCTCGGATTTGATAACCTGTACAATTCCTGGTGGTATCTGCTTTTCATTGCCCTGATCGGCGTTTCGCTCGTCATTTGCAGCCTTGACCGCTTTCTCCCGCTGCGCCGCGCCCTCTCAAACCAGAAAGCAGCACGCCATGAAGGGTTTCTGAAGCGGCAGCGCCTTTACGTGAAAAAGGAAGGGGCCATCGATGATGCGTCATATGCACAGGTCAAACGCCGGCTTGAAGAGAAACATTATAAAATCCGTGAAGAAGGCGGGAACTTATTTGCCGAGAAAAACCGGTTTTCCCGCTGGGGGCCGTACGTCAACCATATCGGATTGATCATCTTTCTTTGCGGCTCTATGCTCCGCTTTATTCCCGGCATGTATGTCGATGAATTGGTCTGGGTGAGGGAAGGAGAAAAAGCGGTGCTCCCCGGCACAAACGGGCAGTATGTACTGCTGAACAAGCAATTCAAGCTGCAAGTTTACAGCAAGAAAGACAATCAAAATTTT
The DNA here is from genome assembly GCF_038593015.1 of Weizmannia sp. FSL W8-0676. NCBI lineage: Bacteria > Bacillati > Bacillota > Bacilli > Caryophanales > Bacillaceae > Heyndrickxia > Weizmannia sp. FSL W8-0676. The sequence continues at coordinate 1,719,190 of NZ_CP151954.1, read as the reverse complement.
GAACCGGCACTGAATAAGGCCGGCAATGTTGCGAAAAATTTTGAGACGGATGCCGTGCTTTACAAGCAGGGGAAAAAGCGCGTTTTAGGGGAAGATGCTCCGCTTAAAAAAGTGAAATCCTACCGCATCCAGGTCAATAAGCCTTTGAAATTCGGGCATTACGCCGTATATCAAATGGATTACAAGCTGGATGAATTCCAGGCGATGTCTTTTGCTTTTGAGAAGAAGTCGGATAAAAAAATATACGGCAAACTTAAAATTGACCTGTACCATCCAAAGGCGGAATACCCGCTCGGAAACGGCTATAAAGTCAAGCTGCTCGGCTACTATCCTTCGTTTACGGGGTTTGCCAAAAACGGGGAGCCGCAAACGGATTCGTATATTCCAAACAATCCTGCTTTTCTTTTCAGTTTAATTTCGCCGGAACATCCGAAAGGGGAAAAAAGTTTTGTTGCCATCCGCCAGACCGTAGAACCGCTCGGAAAAAATGACTACAAGTTGGCTTTTGCTGGGCTTGAAACACGGAATGTTTCTGCTTTGGCCGTAAGAAAAGACGAGACGCTCTGGGTGCTGGCCGTTGGCGGCGCGATCTTTATGATCGGGGTCATTCAGGGCGCGTACTGGAACCACCGCCGTTTTTGGCTGAAGCGGGAGAAAGGCGCCGTGCTTTTGGCAGCCCATACAAATAAAAACTGGTACGGGCTGAAAAGGGAGCTGGAATGGGTGCTCAGCGCATCCGGCATGCCAGCGCTTGTTGACAGAAAAGAAAGGAAGAATCCGCAACAGGCCCATACAGCTTAAACAGACAGGTGCAATCGGATGAGGAGGGGGAAAATTGGAAAATCTGGTCGAAACAAGCAGCCGGTTGTTGTTCGCCGCATTCCTTTTGTATTTAACCGGCACTTTACTGTTCGGCGGCGCGATCCGCACGCCGAAAAAGGGACAGGCAGGCGGCGCCGGGCCGCAAAAAACGAAGTGGGGAAATTTTGCGATCTTCGCAACGGCTGCAGGGTTTATTTGCCAGGCTGGTTATTTTATTACAAGGTGGATCGCATCCGGGCATGCCCCTGTAAGTAATTTATTTGAATTCACTACTTTTTTTGGTATGATGCTTGTTGGAGCCTTTATGGTCATTTATTTTCTTTACAGGAGTGCGGTGCTCGGACTGTTTGCTTTGCCGGTTGCGCTTCTTTTGATTGCCTATGCAAGCATGTTCCCGAAAGACATCAATCCGCTCGTGCCGTCTCTTAGGAGCTATTGGCTGCAGATTCATGTGACAACGGCGGCTGCCGGGGAGGCCATTCTTGCTGTCAGTTTTGCTGCCGGGCTGATTTACCTTGTGAAAAGCACCGATCAGCAAAAATCAAACTGGCAGACTTTTTGGCTGGAATTTGTTATGCTTTGTTTAATTTGCATCGCCGGTTTTATTGTTGCAAAATCCGCTTTCGGCTTGTTTCATTACAAAGTGGATTTCAGCTGGATTGACCGCAACGGGGCAAAAAACACGGGGGAAAATGCCCTCGTCTACCATATGCCGGCTGTTATCGGGCCGCATGACGGGGAAATTTTAACAGCCGGGAGAATGAAGCCGTGGTTTTACGTGCCGGCCTTTATCAATGCCGTCAAACTGAACACGGTCCTCTGGTCTGTTTTCAGCGGCATGATTCTTTACGCGCTGGTCCGGTTGGCGGCCAGAAAGCGGATCGGCGCGCTGTTAAAACCGCTCACCAAAAATCTAAATTTAGATTTAATGGATGAGATCGGCTACCGCTCGGTATTGATCGGATTTCCGGTGTTCACACTCGGCGCGTTAATCTTTGCGATGATCTGGGCACAAATTGCCTGGAGCAAATTTTGGAGCTGGGACCCGAAAGAAGTGTGGGCACTGGTTACGTGGCTGTTTTATGCCGCCTTTCTCCATTTGCGCATGTCAAGAGGCTGGCAAGGTGAAAAATCCGCCTGGCTGGCCGTCATTGGCTTTGCCATTATTCTGTTTAACCTGATTGCAGTAAATCTTGTCATTGCCGGGCTGCATTCGTATGCCTGATTTTGTAAGCTTTTGAATCCTGCGCACCCCCGGGAGGGCCCACCCGGTAATGCGGGGGCTTGCATGGACCCGCAAGGATTTTACCGGCGGATGTATCTTGCCCGGGCAGGCGGCTGATATTGACTGAGGAGGAATAGCCATGGATGAGGATGTAAAAATTTTAGTGGTTGATGATGAAGAAAGGATCCGGCGCCTGTTACGAATGTATTTGGAAAGGGAAAATTACATGATTGATGAAGCGGAAGACGGCGATACCGCTTTGAAAATGGCGCTTGAAAAAGACTACAGCTGCATTTTGCTCGATATTATGATGCCGGGCAAAGACGGCATTGAAGTGTGCCAGGAATTGCACGAAAAGAAAATGACGCCCGTGATCATGCTGACGGCCAAAGGCGAAGAAGCCAACAGGGTGGAAGGATTTGAAGTCGGCGCGGATGATTATATTGTAAAACCGTTCAGCCCGCGCGAAGTGGTGCTGCGGGTGAAAGCCCTGCTCCGCCGGTCGCTGCAAACGGGTTTCTTAAACGCGGATACGAAAGCAAGAGACATTGTCGTTTTCCCACATATTACCATCGACAATGATGCCCACCGCGTCACAGCGGACGGAAAAGAAGTCAATCTGACCCCGAAAGAGTATGAGCTGCTTTATTTTCTCGCTAAATCTCCGGATAAAGTGTTTGACCGCGAACAGCTTTTAAAAGAAGTATGGCATTATGAATTTTTCGGCGATCTCCGTACGGTGGATACGCATGTCAAACGCTTGCGGGAAAAATTGAATAAAGTGAGCGAAAACGCGGCTAAAATGATCGTTACCGTCTGGGGCGTCGGGTATAAATTTGAGGTTGCGCCGGAATGAGAATTTGGCGGACGGTTGTCGGGAAACTGTGGATGACCATTCTGCTGATGGTTGCCTGCGTCTTGCTCATCCTGACGGTACTGTTGCTCAAGTTTTTTGAAGAATACCATATCAATCAGATTGAGCAGGATTTGTCCAATACGGCGCAAAAAATCTCGAGAGTTATGGAGGAGCACCCAAGTGGAAAGATCGGGAAAGAAATTGCCCTCGGCGTTCTGGACCAAAACGAGAAAGTGATGATCGTTTACCGCAAAAATGATATCTTTTATCCGTCCGGTTCCAAATCATATAAAGGGATCCCGTACGCGTCGATTTTAAGGGATAAGCAGTTGTCCAAAGTGTTTAGCGAAAAGAAGAAAGTGATCAAAGAGTTAACCCCTTCCGGCGGGTCTTCCCGCAATAAGTACCATCATGTGATTGTGACGGCCGTCCCGCTTCATGTGAAGGGGGAAGAACCGGGCGCGGTATTTGTTTACCAGTCATTGGAAGTGCTCCAGGAAATGACGAGGCAAACGACAAAAATCATTTTGCTCGGTGCGGGCATTGCCATTATTTTAACGACCGGTTTTGCTTTCTTCCTTTCAAAAAGGATTGGCGGGCCATTGCATAAAATGCGGGAAGCGGCTTTTGAAGTGGCAAAAGGGCGTTTTGACAAAAAGGTGCCGATTTTAACCCGTGATGAAATCGGGGAACTGGCGACCGCTTTTAATACGATGGGGCGACAGCTTAAATTTAATATGGACGCCTTAAAGCAGGAAAAAGAGCAGCTGCGGAATATTTTAAGCAGCATGGCCGACGGTGTTTTGACCTTTAACCGGGACGGCGCCATTTTAATCATGAACCCGCCGGCTGAGATGTTTCTTCAAAACTGGTATCATAACCAGGCTGCAAAAGACGCCCCGCTTCCTGAAGGGCTGTCCGCATTGCTTGCGAAAGTGGTCGAAACGGAGAAAGAACAGACGGATGAAATTGAAATCAACGGCCGGTACTATGTTATGATTGCAAGCCCACTTTATAATTTGTCCCGTATCCGCGGCGTTGTCACCATTATCCGCGATATGACGGAAGAACGGAAGCTGGATAAGCTGCGCGATGATTTTATCGCAAACGTTTCGCACGAATTGCGGACGCCGGTTGCCATGTTGCAGGGATACAGTGAAGCGATCATTGATGATATTGCGGCAAGTGAAGAAGAAAAGAAAGAATTTGCCAAAATCATTTACGACGAAACGCTTAGGATCGGCCGGCTTGTCAATGAGCTGCTCGACCTGGCAAGAATGGAAGCAGGGCATTTTTCGTTCAGGATGGAGCCGGTCTCATTCAAAAGCTTCATCGAAAGAGTTACCCATAAATTTAACGGCATCGCGAAAGAAAAAGGAATCGGCCTCGTTTGCGAGACTTCGGACAGCGATCTTACCCTTGAAATCGATGCCGACAGGATTGAACAGGTGCTGACGAATTTAATTGATAACGCCCTCCGGCATACTTCCCCGGACGGTTACGTCAAAGTAAAAGAGGAAGAAGCCTCCGGCGGCGTATATGTACACGTCGAAGACAACGGATCCGGCATTCCGGGCGAGGATTTGCCGTTTGTATTTGAACGCTTTTACAAAGCGGATAAAGCAAGGACGCGCGGCAAATCGGGAACAGGGCTGGGCCTTGCGATTGCTAAAAACATTGTCGAAGGGCATGGCGGCCGGATCTTTGTCAAAAGCAAATTAGGGGAAGGGACCACCTTTTCATTTTTCCTTCCAAAAAAAGGCTGACCTCTGCGCCGGGTCTGCCTTTTTTTGTATATTTTCCCGTTTTTTTGCGCATCTTAGAAGATGGCTTTGCTTGAAACGGAATTGAAAAAACGAAAATGGGGTGGATCAATTGCCGGCATACATCAAAATATGCCTTTTCGTTTCATTGGCAGCTGCATGCCTGGGGGTTGCCTGTTCGGCAAATGGCGTGTCCGCGTCCGGGCCGGATATCCATGAAGCGACAAAAGACTGGATTTTTCCGGCGGCAGGGACGATCTCCGACACATTTAACACAAGATACGGCACACATAAAGGGCTTGATATTGCCGGAAGATACCGCGCAAAAATATTCAGCGCCCAAGAAGGTACCGTTACCCGTTCCTATTTGTCCGCATCCTACGGCCATGTTGTTTTTATCCGCCATCCGTCCGGTTATGAAACGGTTTACGCCCATCTTGCCGGAAGGGCAGTCAGAGCGGGGCAGCATGTTGAAAAAGGAAAGGTGGTCGGCTATATGGGTTCGACCGGCCATTCAACTGGTATCCATCTTCATTTTGAAGTGCATAACGGGCCATGGACGCCGGATAAGAAAAACGCCATTGACCCGTTTTTGATCTTCGGACCAGGCGCGCCGGGCCAGACGGTTTCCGCCAATGCCCATGATCCTTACGGGGTTTTTGATGCTTCCGCCGTTCCTCAGCCTGGATCTTACACTGTGAAAAAAGGCGACACGCTCTGGAACATTGCCCTCCATTTTCATACGAGCGTGGGCAGGCTGAAAAGCTGGAACAAATTGCGGTCGGACCGGATTATGGCCGGCCAGGTGCTGAAAATAATAAATGAATGAAAGTGGTGCGGAATGCTTCACAAAATGGCAGCCGGCATGTATAATAAGCTTGTAATCAAAATTTCATACGATTTATCTTCGGGGCTGGGTGAGATTCCCGACCGGCGGTGATAAGGCAGTTGCCTTTCAGTCCGCGAGCCGGATTTCCGGCAGGATTTGGTGAAATTCCAAAACCGACAGTATAGTCTGGATGGGAGAAGATAAAGGTTGCCAGTGTTTAATGACGCGTTAAACGCTTATTTGGACTCGCCTATTACAAAGCCCCCGGCATTTTGTCAGGGGCTTTTCATTTTGGTCCGCGGCACCTTTCTTCCTTTGATGATAAATCGGTCACAAGGAGAGAGGAAGTTTAAATGAAGAAATGGGATGTAAAGCAATTCGTTGCGGTCGCGTTGCTCAGTGCTCTGGCTTTTATGCTGATGTTTATTAAATTTCCGGTTCCGCCTTTTCCATCGTTTTTAACAGTGGATTTCAGCGACATTCCGGTATTGGTGGCAGCCCTTCTTTACGGGCCAATGGCTTCTGTTGTAGCGGAACTGGTCAAAAATATCCTGAATTATTTATCGCTCGGCAGTGAAGCAGGGGTACCGATCGGAAATGTGGCAAACTTTTTTGCAGGGATGCTGTTCGTCCTGCCGACATATCTCATTTACAAACGGATGCGGACAAAAAAGGGCATGACTGTAGGTCTAGTCACTGGCACGGTATCCATGTCGGTATGTATGAGCATTTTAAATTATTTCGTCATTTTACCGGCTTACCTGTACTTCATGAACTTTTCGGTCGGGAATGTAAAAGCGTATATTGTGGCGGGCGTGCTGCCTTTTAATCTTGTGAAAGGCCTCATCGTGACGGTTTTGTTTATGCTCATGTTTACAAAAATGAAAAATTGGATTGACAAAGCATCCGCCATTGGGGGAAAAAGAATATGAAAAAAAGCAGGCTCAAACGGCCTGCTTTTTTTCATTCGTATTTTAACGGATCGCCATCAAAAGGCTTGTCGGAAACTTTAATCGATTCTGTCGGGCATCCTTCAAAGGCATCCATCAGGTCATCTTCCAATATTTCCGGGACTTCCGCAATGCCTTTATTATCATCCAAAATGACGAAAGAGAGCCCTTCATCATCATAGTCGAAAATATCAGGAGCGCTGGCGGAACAAGCGCCGCAAGCGATGCATGTATCTTTGTCTACGATTGTAAACTTTGCCATTTTGATTCCTCCTCGCTGTTCAATCACGGCAGAAAAGAAAAACGGGCAGCCTCGTAATGCGCAAGGAGGCATGCCGATGTTTCTCCTTCATTTTAAAACTCTTTTTTTCTTATTTCAATAGCGGGCTCCGCGGGGTTCGTGAAACCTGTCGAATCAATGAAAAAAATGGTAAACAAATCGCCGGTTTCCATGTTAAAATAGAACCAACCCCCGATTTTTCCTTGCACTTTCCCCTTTTTTCAGCAAAAGAACAGGAGAGGATTCAGATGCCTTTTTTACAGGCTGTATTGCTGGATTGCTTCAGCAACCTGAATGGAGAACGCACCCCTTATGCTGTTTTTCATCTATTAAACGGCAAAAAATCAGCACAGACGATCCAGGATTCCCATTTTTTCAAGATTGGCAGGCTCTTTCAAACGTTTCCATTTATTTCTCGTGAGGCTTTCACACGCGAAGTAGAAGCCCTTTTAAAGGCCGGGTTGCTGCAAAAAAGCGGCCCGGATGCCTGCGTGGTCACAGAAAAAGGTGCTGCCCTGCTTTTGGCAACCGGCAGGATGGAAGAACGGTTTCCTTACCTGGACGGCTTGAAATACCAGGATTCGGCAAATCTGTTTTGGAAAAGACTGAATCTCATCACCCAGGCCGTATCCAACTTAGTGTATGGAAATAAAGTATATTATCCGGTTCAAAGGGACCCGGCTCTGCAGGCTTGGGCAAAAAACTGGCTGAAACAGCATACAAAAAGCAGGATTGCGTTAGCGGAGCATCTGTACCGTGAATTTTACAGCCTGTTTTCCGGCAGCCCGCCGGAAAAGCCTGAAATTTTTGTCCTCCGGTTGACGGGTGCGGGCCGGATCGGATATACAATCACGCAGGCTGCCTCCGCCCTGCACCTTGATCCTGTGGAGTACTGGTATCGATATTTGCATTTGCTTCATTTTATGGTCCGGCGCATCCTGGGAGATCCTGAAACATTCTGGTATTTATACCAAATGCTTCATGATGTGCAAAAGGCCCTGCCGCTGACCCGGTCTGCCTTGGTGACATTCGGCTTCTTGAAGCAAGGGAAAACGATTGCGGAAATCAGCACGCTGAGAGGGTTAAAGCAAAGCACAATTGAAGACCATCTGATTGAAATCGCGTTAACGGTCCCGGATTTTCCGCTGAACCGGTATGTGCCAAAGGATGAAGAACAAAAGATCATCCGGGCAGCCGCTGATTTAAATACGAAGAAATTAAAACCGATTAAAGAAAAAGTAGGGGATGTCCCGTATTTCCATATTCGCCTTGTACTGGCAGAAAGGATGGGCCGCAGTGGATCTTTTAAGCTTTTTGAAAAGTAAATTCGGCTTCAGCGCATTCCGGGCGGGGCAGGAAGAAGTCATCCGTTCACTGCTGGACGGCAAAGATACACTGGCGATGCTTGCGACCGGTACCGGAAAATCTTTATGCTACCAGTTGCCTGCCTATTTGCTGGACGGATCCTGCGTCATCGTTTCCCCGCTTTTATCGCTCATGCAGGACCAGACAGAGCAGATGAAAATGCGCGGCGAAAAAAGTGTGGTGGCGTTAAATTCATTTTTAACCGGTCCGGAGCGGGAAGCCGCCCTTGCACATCTGGGTGCTTTCAAATTTATCTTTGTTTCGCCGGAGATGCTGCACAACCGCCATGTCCTCGGAAAATTAAAACAAATCCGGACTGCGCTCTTTGCAGTCGATGAAGCGCATTGTATTTCCCAATGGGGCCATGATTTCAGGCCGGAATACTTAAACCTTGGCGAAATCCGGAAACAATTGGGCACACCGCTTACCCTTGCCCTGACCGCCACAGCAACAGAACAGGTGAGGGACGATATTTGCAAGTATCTCGGCTTAAAGGACCCAAACCGGTTTATTTATTCTGTCAACAGGCCCAATATCGCCATTAAAATAGACCGGATTCCTTCATACCGCGAAAAAGAGGAAAAACTAGTTGCCTATGCGAAAAACTTGCAGAAGCCCGGCATCATCTATTTTTCAAGCAAAAAGGCGGCTGAGGAAATGGCGGCACGGTTAAGGCAGGAGGGGATTGCCGAAGCAGCCGCCTATCACAGCGGCATTGACCAGGAGCAAAGAATTTTGATCCAGCAGCAGTTTATTTACGGACAGATCGGGATCATTTGTGCGACAAGCGCGTTTGGCATGGGGGTGGACAAAGCAGATATCCGCTTTGTCATCCATTTTCACCTGCCGTTGCAGATGGAAGCCTATCTGCAGGAAATCGGCAGAGCCGGGCGGGACGGGCTCCCGAGCATTGCCGTCCTTTTGTATACGGAAGGGGATGAACGGCTCCCGCTTCAGCTGATCGAGGCTGAGCTTCCGACTGATGCACAATTGGCCGCTTTCAGTAGATGGAAAGGAGATTTGAAGGAAGCCGGGGCGCTGCTCGGATGCACGGAACCGCAACTCCGGTTTCTAGCGCACCACAGAGCGCTTAACCTGCCGGAAGAAGCATGGATCCGGGAGGTTGCAGCCATCCGGGACGAGCGGATGGCGTACAAGCGAAGGAAGTTAAAGGAAATGGTGCAGATGGTCCGGTCTTCGTCATGCCGCCGCTCGGAAATTTTACGGTATTTCGGTGAACCGCCCGCTGCAGGCAATGAAGCGTGCTGTGACATTTGCGGCCTTGAAACAGCCTTATATGAAAGCAATCAAAAAAGCGGGGGCACCCTGGAAACCGTTCCTGCATGGGAATTGCTTTTGCAGGATCTATTCAGAAAAGGGGAACAGAAATGGCGCGAAGAAAACAGGCGGATTTGATCAAGGAACTCACAGACCGGGAACTTACTTTTCACTTAATTTTGACGCAGCTGATTCTCCTGTTTGCTGCCGCTTTGCTCGGATTTCTGTTATTTCCGGATGGCGAAGCATTTTTTCAGCACTTTCACTTGTCATTTGCGAAATGTACATATGGTTTATTAAACGGAGCCGCTGTCGTTGCGGCGGATACTTTGCTCATGAAATGGCTCCCGAAAGCGTATTATGATGACGGGGGCGTGAATGAGCGGATTTTTAAATCCCGTTCAATTTCGGACATTATTGCTTTAACTGCGCTGATCGCGGTGGCGGAAGAGCTCTTGTTCCGGGGCGTCATCCAGACGCATTTTGGATTGCCGGCAGCAAGCCTTATTTTTGCACTCATGCATATCCGGTATTTTGGCCACTGGTATTTGATTGCGAATGTGCTGCTTTTAAGTTTTTGGATTGGTGCCGTTTATGCGCTTTCTCATGAAAATCTTCCGGCAGTCATCATCATGCATTTTACAATCGATTGTTTACTGGGTATCCGCATCAAAAAACAGAGGATTTAGTCCGGATGTGGGGAAGGGGAAGCCATGTCAGACGAAAAATATATCATTGAAATGGAAAAACGGCGGCAAAAGCTTGAACCGGCCGGCAAAGCAAAGGAAAAAACGGAGAAACAAACGGCAGCGGCCGTTTCGCGGGCGGAAAAGCGGAAAAGTACCGAAAAGGAATCCCGTTCCAGGTTGCCGCTTGTGAACCTGTTGGCTGTCATTTTTATTTTAGTGCCGATTGCCGTTTACATCTGTTATACTTTTTTGTTTTTCAGATAGACGCCCATGCCGCGATAAATGGCGCCGCAAGAAGGGAAAAATCTGCAGGCGCAAATTTTCAGGACAGGGCAAGCTGCCTGCTTGTCATGGATCAGCCTCCTGCAGCATATAGTAGAGTGAGGGAGGGATCAATATGGAGCCGTCCATCACCGGGCTAAAAGGGACAGATGCGGCGACAAAGCAGATGTTACAGGGTGTCGTCAAACGCAAAAAAAAATTTGACCGGCTTCGGATGCGGCATCTTGTTTTTCTTTGGACAAGCATGCTCTACACATGCGCATGGGCTTACTATGTTTACCGTTCTTTTGAAAATGCCGATTCCATGTTCTCCGTTTTCTCCGGCATTTCAGAAAGCCCGTTTCAGCTGTTTTTCTTGCTCTTGGCCGCCGCGTTTTGGGGCATGAGTAAAATCTTGTTTGACAAGCGGGAAAAGGCTGAAAAAGAATTCCATGCGCTCCGCTGTGAAATTATTGATAAAAGCAAGGATTTATGGAAAGGGGAAAGCTGGAAGGACCGCCACCTTGTATTCGAAATGATGCAAAAAGAGTTTGATATTAATTTATACCACGAGAACAAGTAGCCATTCACAGAACAGGTACGGAGACTAAAAGCCGCCGAAAAAAAGAAGATGCCCCGGCATCTTCTAAAAAACTTTTTTCCTGCCTCTTTCTTCCATTAAAATTTGCGCGGCTTCGCGGAACCGCTGCGAGTGGATAATCTCCCGCTCCCTTAAAAAGCGGAGCCCGTCATTTAGGTCGGGGTCGTCACTTAAATTGATGATCCATTGATACGTAGCCCGCGCTTTTTCTTCGGCGGCAATGTCTTCATAGATGTCGGCAATCGGGTCCCCTTTTGCCTGGATATAGGTGGCTGTCCATGGGGCCCCTGCGGCATTATGGTAATGCAGTGCCTTATCATGGTCCACATAATGCGCGTCAAGGCCGGCAGCAATCAATTGGTCCGGCGTGGCATCTTTTGTTAATTTTAAGACCATCGTCGCAATCATCTCAAGATGGGCCAGTTCTTCCGTACCGATATCATTTAAAAGCCCCATCACTTTATCCGGGATGGTGTAGCGCTGGTTCAAATACCGGAGCGCTGCCGCAAGCTCTCCGTCCGCTCCGCCGTATTGTTCGATTAAAAGTTTCGCAAGTCTCGGGTTACAGCTTGAGACCCGGACGGGATATTGCAATTTTTTCTCATAGATCCACATGAACGTTTTCCCCCTTTATTTGCTTATACCTGCCATGGCCACGGCGGCTCTTTCCACTGGAAAGGCGTTGGCGAATAGCTGTGCCCGAAGTTTGTCAGCGGCCCGAACTGTTTTTCAAATGCTCTTTTGACTTTTTTCCTGGCATGGACAAAAGTGTTATACTGTTCGATCGCTGCCTGATCATCGGGATGGGTATCCAAATAAAGGTTCAGCTCCACAATTGCAAAATCAAGGGCCTGCAGTTCTTCAAGCCTTGTGTAATACTCTTTTGGCAGCTGCTTCAATCGGTTTCCTCCTTTGCCCGTTCATAAGGGCTGTAATACGGGTCATAAAGCGGCCTCCAAAGCGTCCCGCGCCTCAACGCTTCCTGCGGCGCAAATTGAGGAAGGTTCGGGGGCTGGAACCCTAAATACAAATTTGGCGGGGTGGAATAAACTTTTTCGGTTATCGGCGGACAGGGGTCAAATGGCCCGATAAAGGGATGATACGTTTTATAATGGCTTTTCATCTCAGTCCTCCTGACATTTAAAAGTCTTTTTCATTTTATGCGCGGTTCTCTCCCGCTATGTCAAAAACAATGCCGGAATGCTTTCTATCTGGCGTGATTAAGATATAATACGAATAGGGATTGCAGAAAATTTCGTTTGTGCCGGCAAGGACCCGGCGGAACAGGAGCTCTCGTGTATGTTTGCATTTTTATGGATTGCCTCTTTGCTTGGCATAGTCTTATTGATGTATATGCGCTATGAAGCATCGTTAAACCGGCTCGTCCGGCACCGGTTTTTGCTTGATGAATATCCGGCCGGAGAGGAGCCGTGCACTTTTTTCTTTATTTCCGATATCCACCGGCGCAAAATCGATCCCGGACTGGTGGAAGAGGCAACAGGGAAAGCACGGTTTGCAGTAATCGGGGGAGATTTGCTGGAAAAGGGGGTTCCGCTTTCCAGAACAGAAGAAAATTTGCGGTTGCTGAAAAGAATTGGCCCGGTATTTTTTGTGTGGGGAAATAATGATTATGAAGCGGACGGCGAAGCGCTCGCGGCCGTTTTTGCCAGAACCGGCGTCCGCACGCTGCGCAACGCGGCGGATTTTGTATGCGTAAACGGAAAAAAACGGATTGCGCTGATCGGCGTGGATGATTTGACGACGGAAAATGAAAATCTTGATGAAGCGCTTCAATCGGTGCAACCGGACGATCTCCGGATTTTAATCAGCCATAACCCGAAAATGATCCACCAGCTTTATGAATGGGACGATATCGATGTGATGCTGAGCGGCCATACGCACGGCGGGCAGATCCGCATTCTCGGTCTCAGCCGCTACAGGCGCGGCGGGGTGAGAAAAGTGCGCAATGTTATCCATCTCATAAGCAACGGTTACGGCACGACGCTTGTTCCGCTCAGGCTTTGCGCAAAACCGGAAGCCCATTTGATTACGATCGAAAGCAACAGGCGGCCATCATGAACCATCTTTCCCCTCCCGCATACGATAAGGTAAGATCCGTATGCAGGGGGCGGAAATCAATGAAGCTGGAACGGATTTCATCCAATAAAATTAAATACTCCATTACGTTTGAAGAGTTATCGGAACGCGGTATTATGGAAAACGATCTCGACTCGCCCATTTGGAATCATTTATTTGAAGAAATGCTGGAGTTGGCGGATCAGGCTTACCATGTCGGCGAAAGCGACATGCTGACCATTGAAATCTATTCCTTTAATGTCCAGGAATTGGTGTTTATTCTGACAGTAGGGGAAGCGGACGACGCGGATCCGGGCGAATGGGCGGACCCGGAAAACTTGGAACAGGAAGAAGCCTACTTTTTTCCATCGATTGAGGAAATGGTTGCGCTTGCGGGCTTTTTAAACCAGATCGGCCGGATTTCCGCGTGCAGCCTTTATATATTCGAAGACCAGTATTATTTGCTGCAAAAACCGGAGACCCAAAATGCGTCGCTTATTCTTGAATACGGCGAGCGCGCGCAAATCTCCCCGTTTATGGTCCGGGAATACGGGATCGCGGTGTTTGAGCAAAATGCACTTGCGGAACTCCTGAAGCATTTCCCGTAACCGTCCGGCATGTTTTTTCAGGTTTTCATCTGCTGGGGAACGTTGTATACTAAATTTGATAGCAGATATTTCTTTCGTATCTAGGAGGTTTGCGATAATGGCAGCCGAAAAGGGCGCAGATCATCAAACAATGGAAGCAAGTCGAGATGTGCTGAAATCGACACAGACAATTATTCACGAAGCTCTTGAAAAGCTTGGATACCCTGAAGAAGTATACGAACTTTTAAAAGAGCCGGTCCGTATGTTAACGGTTAAAATTCCCGTCAGAATGGATGATGGTACGGTTAAGATTTTTACGGGGTACCGCGCGCAGCACAATGATGCTGTCGGACCGACCAAAGGAGGCGTCCGGTTTCATCCGGATGTGACGGAAAATGAAGTGAAAGCCTTGTCTATATGGATGACGCTAAAATGCGGCATTGTGAATCTGCCGTATGGGGGAGGAAAAGGCGGCATCATCTGCGATCCGCGGAAAATGTCTTTCCGCGAGCTCGAGAATTTGAGCCGCGGCTATGTCCGGGCGATCAGCCAGATTGTCGGTCCGACGAAAGACATTCCGGCACCGGACGTGTTTACAAATTCGCAAATAATGGCCTGGATGATGGATGAATACAGCCGGATCGACGAATTTAATTCGCCGGGCTTTATCACAGGAAAACCGCTTGTGCTTGGCGGTTCGCACGGCCGCGAATCCGCTACGGCCAAAGGGGTAACCATCTGCATTCGCGAGGCGGCCAGAAAAAAAGGGATTGATTTAAAAGGCGCCAGGGTTGTCATTCAGGGGTTCGGCAATGCCGGAAGTTTCCTTGCAAAATTTATGCATGATGCGGGCGCAAAAGTGATTGGCATATCCGACGCATACGGCGCGCTGCATGATCCGGAAGGCCTTGATATTGACTATTTGCTCGACCGCCGCGACAGTTTCGGGACGGTTACAACCCTGTTTAAAAATACGATTACGAACAAGGAATTGCTTGAACTGGATTGCGATATTCTCGTTCCGGCCGCCATTGAAAACCAAATTACAGAAGAAAACGCCCATAATATCCGGGCGAAAATTGTGGTGGAAGCAGCAAACGGCCCGACAACGCTTGAAGCAACCGAAATTTTAACCAACCGCGGCATTCTGCTCGTTCCGGATGTGCTTGCATCTGCCGGGGGCGTCACGGTTTCGTATTTTGAATGGGTACAGAATAACCAGGGGTATTACTGGACGGAGGAAGAAGTGGAAGAAAAACTTGAAAAAGTGCTTGTCCAGTCGTTTAATACGGTCTACAATACTTCCCGCTCACGCCGGGTGAACATGCGGCTTGCCGCTTATATGATCGGTGTAAGAAGAGTGGCGGAAGCTTCGCGGTTCAGAGGCTGGATTTAGAGTTTCCGAAAGCCGGCTCCAGCTGGGCAGCAAACGGGGCTTTACAGGTTCAGAAGAAGGAAAGGCTGAAATCTCCTGTCGTGTTCACGGTGGGAGATTTTTAAATAAATGGATGAAAACGAAAAGGCAGATACGAAAAAAGGATGAGTGGACAAACATGCGAAAAGAAGATTGTATCATTATTGGCGGCGGCCCTTGCGGATTGGCTGCTGCAATCAGCCTGCAGGAAATCGGGAAACATCCGCTTATACTGGAAAAAGGAAATGTCGTCAATGCGATTTACCGTTATCCGACGCACCAGACTTTTTTCAGTTCAAGCGACCGGCTTGCAATTGGCGATGTGCCGTTTATTACCGAAAATTTAAAGCCGAAACGCAACCAGGCGCTTACATACTACCGCGAAGTGGCGAAACTGAAGGCCCTTCGCATCCACCGGTTTGAAGAAGCGCTCCGTGTCGAAAAGAAACGCGGAACCTTTATCGTTACGACGACAAAAGGCCAATATGAGACGCCTTATGTGGTCATCGCAACCGGCTATTACGACAATCCGAACAGGCTGGATGTCCCGGGGGAAGATTTAAACAAAGTGTACCATTATTTTAAAGAAGCCCATCCGTTTTTTGACACCGATGTTTGCGTGATCGGCGGAAAAAACTCGGCTGTGGACGCTGCCATTGAGCTTCACAAGGCGGGTGCCCGCGTGACCGTGCTATACCGCGGCGATCATTATTCAGAAAGCATTAAACCGTGGATATTGCCGGAATTTGATTCGCTTATCCGCCACGGGAAAGTGAAAATGGAATTTCAGGCGCACGTAAAAGAAATTAAAGAACAGAGCGTTGTATACGAAGCAGGCGGAGAAGTGAAAGAGATCCGGAATGATTTTGTATTTGCGATGGTCGGTTATCATCCGGATCATACGTTTTTGCGGAAAATGGGAGTGGACGTTGATCCGGAAACAGGCCGCCCGCATTACAACGAAGAGACAATGGAAACGAATGTTGAAGGGATTTTTATTGCGGGCGTGCTTGCTGCCGGAAACAATGCCAATGAGATTTTTATTGAAAACGGGCGCTTTCATGGCGGTGTAATTGCCACAGCGATCAAAAACCGGGAGGCTCTCTTGCAAAAAGGAAATTAAAGGGTTTTTTCGGGGGGCAGTATTTCTTTTCCGGCTTTTTCATGTTACGATGAAAACAAATGACTTGGCACGGATCATTTGATTTTTGCAAAAAGCGAGGTTTCGATATGCTTGCCCTTTTGTCAGCCGGCATCGCCCCCGGACTTGCCCTGCTATGCTATTTTTATTTGCGGGACCAGTTTGAGCCAGAGCCAATACTTGTTGTTGCAAAAGCGTTTTTATACGGTGCGCTTGTCACGCTGCCAGTTATGTTTTTGCAGTTTATCCTCGAACGGGAGCATCTCTTTTCGGGCAGCATCTGGCATGCTTTCCTCCATTCCGCTTTGCCGGAGGAACTTTGCAAGTGGCTGTGTTTGGCCGCTATTGTGTTTTTTAACCGGGAATTTGATGAACCTTTTGACGGCATCGTTTACGGCGTCAGCGTCTCGCTTGGATTTGCCACGCTCGAAAATATTTTATCGCTTTTTTCGGGCGGCGTTGACCTGGCGTTCGGGCGTGCGCTTCTTCCTGTATCAAGCCATGCCATTTTCGGTGTCATGATGGGCTTTTATATGGGAAAATCCAGATTCTCCCCGCGCAAAAAGTGCTGGTTCCTTTTTTCTTTTATGGTGCCGGTGATCCTGCACGGTTTTTACGACTGGATCATGCTCACCCAGCAAAAATGGCTGTATTTTATGGTGCCGTTTATGCTCGGGCTTTGGTGGCTCGGCCTGAAAAAAGCAAAGCAGGCGCACAGCCTTTCTGCCAAACATTTTGCGCAGGATGCGGCAGGGACACAACAATTATGATAACGGGCAAAACAACCGGATCAATCGCCGGTTGTTTTTTTATGTCTTGCATAAAATTGCCGCCTTCTCCAGAAACTACGGATAATGCTTAAAGTTTTTGGGGGGTGCGGTATGATTGGAAAAAATCGCTTAAAATACATGTTGCTGCTTTGTGCCGTATTGGCCTTGTTTTCTTTTGGCACAAGCGGGACGGCCCGGGCGTTTTCGAATCAGGTGATTCAAAAAGGAGCGGTCGGGGATGATGTGATTGAACTGCAGGCGAGGCTGCAGTACATCGGTTACTATAAAGGAACGATTGACGGGGTGTTTGGTTACAGCACTTACTGGGCTTTAAGAAATTTCCAGAAGGCATACGGAATGCCTGTTGACGGCCTCGCCGGCCCGGGCGTCAAAGCGAAACTCGTCAAAGCGTCAAAATACGATGCGGCATACGTAAAGTCCATGGTTGCAAGCGGGAAAAAATTCACGTATTACGGCGGCACAAAAAAGCAGGCACCGAAAACGGCAGCCAAAAAACCCGTTCAAACCGCAACCAATGTGCCGAACGGATTTTCGCAAAACGATATCCGCCTTTTGTCGCAAGCGGTTTACGGGGAGGCGCGCGGCGAACCGTATGAAGGGCAGGTGGCCGTGGCGGCTGTGATCTTAAACCGTATTGACAGCCCGTCTTTTCCAAACACCATCTCGGGGGTGATTTTCGAACCGGGTGCGTTTACCTGTGTTTCCGACGGGCAGATCTGGCTTGCGCCGAATGATACGGCAAAAAAAGCTGTCCTCGATGCGATCAACGGCTGGGATCCGTCCGGTAATGCGCTGTATTATTTTAATCCGGCGACCGCAACAAGCAAGTGGATCTGGTCAAGGCCGCAAATCAAACGAATCGGCAAACATATTTTTTGTAAATAAGAGGGGGAAATGAATATGCTGAAACGGGCAATGATTGTTGTGCTTGCCCTCGGGCTTTGTGGGACTGCTGCCTGGGCATATAAAGAGCACCGTGAAAAAGAGGCGGTCTTGTTAAATGCAGAAAGCACGTATCAAAGGGCATTTCATGACCTTGCATACAGAATGGACCTTTTGCATGATGAAATCGGAAACACCCTCGCCATGAACTCGCGCAAGTCCCTTTCACCGGCACTGGCTGAAGTATGGCGCCTGACATCAGAAGCGCATGCGGATGTCGGCCAGCTTCCGTTATCGCTTCTGCCTTTTCATAAAACGGAAGAATTTCTGACTGATATCGGGAATTTCAGCTACCGGACGGCGGTGCGCGATTTGGATAAAGAACCTCTATCCGATAAAGAGTATGCTTCACTGAAAAAACTGTACGGACAGAGCGCGGATATCCAGGACCAGCTCCGTGGCGTGCAAAATAACGTTTTAAAGCACAATCTCCGCTGGATGGACGTGGAACGCGCCCTTGCCCAAGGAAAAGAAACGAGGGATAACACGATCATCGATGGCTTTAAGACGGTCGAAAGGACGGTCAAAGGCTATGATAACGCTGATTTGAACAGCCCGTCATTTACGAGCTTTCAAAACCGCGATGACCATTACGAGCACTTAGAAGGAAAAATGATCAGCAAAAAACAGGCTGTCGCCACTGTGAAACAATATGCCGGACTCAAAACGGCCCGCCAGGCGGAAGCCAAGCCAAATCAAAAAGGTGCCCGTTTTTCTTTTTACACCGTCCGGTTAAAAGACAAAAACGGCCATGAAACAACCGCAGATGTTACGCGGAAAGGGGGATACCCAGTCTGGTTTTTCAATAAGCGCCCGGTGGGACGGCAAAAAATCAGTTTAAACGAGGCCCAAAAGAAAGCGGCGAATTTTTTAAACCGGCATCATTTTGAGAAAATGGACATGTTTGAAAGCACGCAATATGACAACGTCGGTGTTTTTTCTTTCGCTGCGAAACAGGGGAATGTCCGCATTTATCCGGAAACGGTCAAATTAAAAGTGGCGCTTGACAACGGCCAGGTGATCGGGTTTGTAGCGGATGATTTTCTGAAAAGCCATCAAAAAAGGGATATTCCAAAGCCCACCATCAGCGAAAAAGAAGCAAGGGCCCGTGTGAATCCGAAGCTTGACATTATGGAAAGCCGCCTTGCGATCATGACCGGCGACATGAACCGGGAAGTGCTTTGTTATGAATTTCTCGGCGTGTTGCATGATGAAACGTACCGGATTTATATCAACGCGGAAAACGGCAACGAAGAAAAAGTGGAAAAGCTGAAAAACACGGAAAGAGCATACGGCAAGTCCATATGAGCATTGCCCGGCATACAAGCCGGGCCTTTTGGCAAAAAATGAAATGAAACGCGAAAAAAGAATACAAAACTGCCCAGCCTGTGTCATAATAAGATTGGAATCTATAAAAGGGGTTTGGGAAGATGTTAAAAGTCGGGCTGGAACTCACACTGGAAGATAAAGATACAAGTAAAAGATACAGATGTAAAATTGCGGATATAAAAGAGGATAAAATTTATATTGATTACCCGATCGACCTGGAAACAAACCGGACCGTATTTTTGCTGATTGGCCAGGGGCTGCTCGTTGATTTCGTTTCGGACGGCCAGATTCCTTACCGGTTTTCATCAAAAGTCACCGGCAGGGAACTCGGCAATATCCCGATGCTTATTTTATCCGCACCGGAGCCGGAAGATGTGCGCAAGATCCAGCGGCGGCAATATGTCAGGGTAGATGTCGCGCTCGATATTGCCCTCACCTTTCCGGAATCCAATTTGAAAACAACGGCAGTTACAAAAGACATCAGTTCGGGCGGCTGCGCCGTCTACTTGCCTCGCAATATCCGCCCGGGGGAGCATGAAACAGGAAAAGCGCTTCTTGTCCTGCCGCTAAAAGAAGGCTACCAGTACTTGCAGCTGCTTTTTTCCGTCGTCAGGCTGTTTGAAACCGGTGGAAAAACGGGGTCCTCGCTCCAGTTTAAAGATACAAGCGCAAAAGAGAGGCAGTATATCCTGCGTTTTTGCTTCGAGCAGCAGCTTTTGCTCCGTAAAAAGGGCCTTTCCGGATAAAACTTGCATTTCATGGATAGGAGGATTCACCATTTTATGGTACACTATAAAGAGGGTGTATCCTTTTATCTGCTCAAAAAACGGGTATATGCAACAAGAGAGAATAGGGTGAAATCGTTGTATGAAAAAAATCAATATTGCCATCGACGGTCCTGCTGCTGCAGGGAAAAGCACGGCGGCGAAAAAAGTTGCCGAGCAGTTGCAATATATTTACATTGATACAGGCGCAATGTACCGGTCGCTTACTTATAAAGCGCTGCAGTACGGAACGGACCTTGAAGACGGCAATGCGCTTGCCAAACTTTTGTACAAGACAAATATCCGCCTGGAGCCGGGGGAAAACGGCCAGATTGTTTTTGTCGACGGTGAAGACGTAACCGACAAGATCAGGGAAAGGGAAGTGACGAGAGCAGTTTCAGCTGTTTCAAAGCATGCCGTTGTCCGTGAAGAAATGGTCAAGCGGCAGCGGATGCTCGCCCGTGGCGGCGGCGTTGTCATGGACGGCCGGGATATCGGGACAAAAGTATTGCCGGATGCCGAATTGAAGATTTTTTTGCTGGCCAGCGCCGATGAGCGCGCAAAGCGGCGCCATGCCGAAAATGTTGCAAAAGGGATCCCTTCAGACCTCAGCCGTTTAAAACAGGAGATTGAGGAAAGGGACAGGCTGGATTCCGAACGGGAAGTTTCACCGCTCTCTAAAGCGGCGGACGCCGTAGAACTGGACACGACAAGCATGGACATTGATGAAGTTGCCGGAAAGATTCTTGCGATGGCAAAAGAAAAAATCACCCAGCAGCAATCGGCTTCTTTACTTGACAAAAAGTAAAAGATGTTAGAAATTTGATAGGAAAGCGTTTCTTTTTGAATTATACGAATTAATTTGAAAAGAACGGGTATATTCAATGGTAGTTGAAGCGCCGGATAAGGAGGAAGTACATATGCCAGACGAAATGAATGAAATAGAAGTACGGTCCCTTTCTGTAGGGGATAAAGTGAAAGCATCGGTTGTCAAAGTGGAGGAAAAGCAAGTGCTCGTTTCCATTGAAGGCAGCAAAGTGGACGGGATTATTCCGATCAGCGAGCTTTCCAATCTCCATATTGAAACCGCATCAGATGCCGTGAAAGAAGGGGACGAGCTGAATCTCGTCGTTACGAAAGTGGAAGAAGACGCCGTCATTCTTTCCAAACGGAAATATGATGCTGAAAAAGCATGGGATGAGATGAAGGAAAAATTTGAAAACCAGGAAATCATCGAAGCGGAAGTTAATGAAGTGGTAAAAGGCGGCCTTGTTGTCGATTTGGGCGTCCGCGGCTTTGTCCCTGCATCGCTTGTCGAGGACCACTTTGTTGAAGACTTCTCCGACTATAAAGGGAAAACATTGCCCTTTTTGATCGTTGAACTGGACGAGGACAAAAACCGGTTGATTTTATCACACCGGGCTGTGGTGGAAAAAGAAAAAGAAGAAAAACGCCAGGATATTCTTGACCATCTCGAAGCAGGCCAGGTGCTGGAAGGGACCGTGCAAAGGCTGACGAATTTCGGCGCTTTTGTCGATATCGGCGGAATTGACGGCCTTGTCCATATTTCCCAGCTTGCGCATGAACGGGTGGAAACGCCGTCCGATGTCGTCAAAGAAGGGGAAAAGGTCAAAGTGAAAGTGTTGTCGGTGGACCGGGACAACGGGCGGATTTCCTTGTCCATCAAGGATACACTTCCGGGCCCCTGGGAAGGCATTGAACAGAAAGCACAGAAGGGGACTGTCCTTACCGGGACGGTAAAACGCTTGGTTTCGTTCGGGGCATTTGTGGAAGTATTCCCGGGCGTTGAAGGGCTTGTCCATATTTCACAAATTTCCCATAAGCATGTGTCCACCCCTCATGAAGTGTTAAGGGAAGGTCAGGAAGTGCAGGTGAAAGTGCTCGATGTCAACGAACAGGCGCACCGCTTGTCCTTAAGCATGAAAGAACTGGAACAGGCTGATACAGCAGCTTCTGATTATGACCTTCCAGAAGAAAATACCGGGTTCCAGCTTGGGGATATGATCGGGGACCAGTTGAAGAAATTTAAGCAGTAAAAAAGCCCGTCCGGTTGGAATGAAAAAGCTGAGAGGCGCCCGTGTAGCCGGTGCCGCTCAGCTTTTTTGCGCTTTGTCTTGCCTATTAACCGCTGCTTTTACTGCCGTTTGCGTGCTTCATCAGCGCTTTCAAGGCGGGTTGCCCCTCCGTAGTGGAGCGCCTGGTCACGGTCGCTTTCCACACGCCCGCTTTGGCGCAGTTTTTTCTCCTGGCGGTCTTTTCCCATTGCCCATTCACCCCCGTTTGTAGTATGCCTGAAAAAAGCGAAAAACTTGCGGTTAACCCGGTGCAATCTTTCCCATAATGGAGATAAAGTCCTACGGTGTGATGTCAAGGGTTAAAAACAAGTGAATTGGAAATTTTGTTGGCTCTATGTCATAAAAATGGCAATACTGAACTAAGCCTCCAGATAATTGGAATAATCTGGAAGTTTTCAAGTTCAGGCTATCGATGATGGTTACCTGGTTACCTCATCGCGTCACCTTCTTTTTCGGCGCATAAATTTGATCGTTGCGGAGCAGCGCATCGATCAGGCGCACCAGTTTTCTTGCCGTTAAGACGAGGGCGCGTTTGTGTGAGTGCTTATGCACCTCACGATATTTCTTTTGGTAAAAGGCGCGGTACTCAGGTTCGTGTCGCCGGACCAGATTGGCAGCCTCAACCAGGTAATACCGGAGATAACGATTGCCTGTACGCGCAAGCATTTTGTCATCAGCCTCAAAATCACCCGATTGGTGGCGGGGCCAGAACAATCCGGCAAATTTTGCGATCGCGGCTTGGTCGTCAAAGCGCTCAATGTCGCCGATTTCAGCGAGAATCCCAGCACAGCTCACCGGGCCTATTCCCGGAATGGTCTGGAGGGTATTCGGGATTCCATCAAGAACGCGGGCAATCGCCTTATCCAAATCCTTGATTTGGCGTTTAAGATGCCGGATGATCTCAATAGAACTGCCCAGGACCAAGTCAATCGAATCCTCCACACATTTAGAAAGCCGGTAAGAGGACCGGGCAGCTTTTTGGATGGATGCGGCCAAATCCTCGGGATCGCTAAAGCGGCCATGGCCTTTGGTCTGGAGATACATCGCTAAGTCCTCCAGAGGCATTTGGGCAATTTCATCGAGGCTATAGGCCTCAAGCAAAAATTCCGTTATGGCATGGCCGAAGACCGATGTATCCACTTCAAGGTTAAAGGCACTGAATTTGAAAAACAGATGATTCAAAAATACCTGTTGTTCCCGGGTTAAACTTTGAATCAGGTGATAGCGCATCCGTGTTAACCGTTGAAGGGCAAGGTATTGTTCTGACTGAATCACGGATTTCGGCAATCTCCCGAAACGCAAGCGGTCCGCAATTACCCAGGCATCTTTGGGATCGGTCTTGTCCATCTCGGCATAAGCCTTTTTGAAATTTCTCACCAGCTTCGGATTCAGGGTAAACACCTTTGTACGACGCTGTTTCAGCTCGGGATCTTCATGGAAAAACATTGCCGGGTGCCAACTATACACAGATGTGGCCTCCATGGCGATCTGGATGGTGTCATCCGCCTCCGCATGTTGGAGGATGGTGTCTCTTAACTCAGAGGCACCGGGAAGATTGTTTGTCACCGTTTGGGTGGCTAACGTTTCCCCCATTCCATCCATCAGGCAGGCATCGAGGTTTTTGGAGCTCACGTCAATACCGACAAATAAGGGCATATGATTTCCTCCTCTCTGTATTGGGATCGATGGAATCGGACGCTTCGGGATATCCCCAGATGGCTTGCCGATCTGTCAGCCTCGCGTATGAGAACTCATCCGGGCCGTGGGCTGCCTGGAACTGCTCATTTCCAGCACGGAGATCCGGAGGAACGGCCTACGGGTTAGACGTTCAAGCAAGAACCTGGGGATGCAGACTTTTCGAGTAGTCAGGCTACAAGGAGGGGAAGCATTGACCCAAACGATCCTAAGACCATTATCCGGGAACATCGCGAAGCGTCCAAGTCCGAACTTGTATTCCGGGCTCGCCCGGAATACAAAATCTTATATTCACTTGTCAATGAGCAGCAGAATGAACTGGAAATTGACATCCACTTTGGATTTAAACTTATTATACGAGGAGGGTGCACCGTGGAAGGAGCATTTTTTTTGGGGGTGATGTGGGCGGTATGGATTTGGGCGACATTTTTGCTGGACAGGCATCACCGTTTACGGTTTCCGGCAGCACTGGTTGCTTTGCTGCTCGTGATCAGCTTTCCGCATCAAGCGGCGGTGGGCCGTCTCGATATCAGCTGGGCGCTCATCGTCATCATGGCTGCCGGTTATGGGTACTTCGGCAAATTTTCGAAATGGGCGCTTTTGGCCCGGATCGCCGGCGTCTTTATCGTGATGACAGGCTATGCAGGCCTGTTGTTATTTGAACTGTACGATCCGGTCTGGATGTTTGCCTGGCGTACCATTTGCTACAGCCTGTTTTTGTTTATCCTTGTCCATTTGCTTTTTCGTTCAAAAATGGATGCCGTTGCCGCCGCACTGACCGGTACGGCACAAGGGGAAATTCTGTATGCACTGGTGCTTGCAAAATGGGATTTCCATGTTACGGCAGGCTCTGCGGCATATCTCGATATCGCCGGGCTTTTTCTCCTCTATGCGTACGGCTGGCATATCATGGATGCCGCCTTGAATCTCATATCAGAAAAAGCAGCAAAAAAGGAAAGGCCGGGATGATTTGTGGGATATTGCCTGAACAAGAAAATATTGATAAACTACTAAAGTTGATTTGTTTTGCGAAAACGGAACAGAAAGGGTGAATCGTATGGCAAAACCGGTTGTGGCAATTGTCGGACGCCCGAATGTAGGCAAATCTACCATTTTTAACCGAATTGTAGGAGAGCGGGTTTCTATTGTGGAAGATGTTCCGGGAGTGACAAGAGACCGTATATACAGTCCGGCAGAATGGCTGACACACGAATTTAACGTGATTGATACAGGCGGCATTGATATCGGGGATGAACCGTTTCTCGAGCAGATCCGGCAGCAGGCTGAAATCGCCATCCAGGAAGCGGATGTGATCATTTTTATTACAAGCGGTAGAGAAGGCGTGACTTCTGCGGATGAAATGGTCGCCAAAATATTGTACCGGTCAAAAAAGCCGGTCGTTCTGGCAGTGAACAAGGTTGACAATCCCGAGATGCGCACCCAGATTTATGATTTTTACGCCCTCGGTTTTGGCGATCCTTTCCCGATATCCGGCGCGCACGGCCTCGGCCTTGGCGACCTGCTCGATGCAGTTGTCAAACATTTTCCTGAGAAAGCGGACGAGGAGTACGGGGAAGATGTCATTAAATTTTGTTTTATCGGGAGGCCGAACGTCGGAAAATCTTCCCTGTTCAATGCGATTCTCGGTGAAGAGCGCGTCATTGTCAGTGAAATAGAGGGAACGACGAGAGACGCGGTGGATACCGTCTATACTTATGAAGGCCAAACTTATGTTATGATTGATACAGCAGGGATGCGCAAAAAAGGAAAAGTGTATGAAAACACGGAAAAATACAGTGTGCTGCGCGCATTGAGGGCCATTGAGCGTTCCGATGTCGTCTGTGTTGTTTTAAACGGCGAGGAAGGGATCCGGGAACAGGATAAGCGGATTGCCGGCTACGCCCATGAAGCGGGCCGCGGCGTGATCATTGTGGTAAACAAATGGGATGCCGTTCAAAAAGATGAAAAAACAATGGATCAGTTTACGCAGAAAATCCGGGACCATTTCCAGTTTCTTGATTATGCGCCGGTCATTTACGTGTCGGCAAAAACAAAAAAGAGGCTGGACCAGCTGTTCCCGCTGCTTAAGACGGTCAGCGAGAACCATGCGATGCGCGTGAAGTCCAGCGTGCTGAATGAAGTCATAACAGATGCGGTTGCGATGAATCCGACGCCGACAGACAAAGGGCGGCGGCTGAAAATCTTTTATGCGACGCAAGTCTCCGTCAAACCGCCGACGATCGTTGTGTTTGTCAATGATCCCGAATTGATGCATTTTTCGTACGAACGGTTTTTGGAAAACCGGATCCGTGATGCGTTTGGTTTTACCGGAACGCCGATCCATATCATCGCCCGTGCGCGTAAATAAATATAAAGAGGGTGTTTTATTTGTCCAAAAAAACGATCGCAGTGCTCGGCGCGGGGAGCTGGGGCACTGCCTTGTCGATTGTTTTGGCTGATAACGGCTTTAAGGTCAGGCTGTGGGGAAACAAAAAAGGCCAGATCGATGAAATCAATACATCCCATACAAACGCGTTTTATTTGCCGGGCATCAAGCTGCAACCCGCAATTACCGGCACCTTTTCACTTGAAGAAGCGTTAAACGGCATTGATACCGCTGTACTGGCGGTCCCTACAAAAGCGGTGCGCGATGTATGCAGGCAAGTGAAAGCGGTGCGGAAAAGCCCGCTTTCCATCATCCATGTCACCAAAGGGATTGAACCGGGTTCCCTGATGCGCATTTCGGAAATGATTGAAGAAGAAATTCCGGAATCGTTGCTGCGGGATCTGACGGTTTTATCGGGGCCGAGCCATGCTGAAGAAGTCAGCCTGCGCCACCCGACAACCGTAACCGTTTCATCGAAAAAAATGGCAGCTGCCAAAAAAGCACAGGACATTTTTATGAACTCGAATTTCCGCGTCTATACGAATCCCGACATCATTGGCGTCGAATTGGGCGGTTCCCTGAAAAATATTATTGCACTTGCAGCCGGCATTTCGGACGGCCTCGGCTATGGGGACAATGCGAAAGCCGCTTTAATGACGAGAGGGCTTGCGGAAATCGCCCGGCTCGGCACGAAAATGGGCGCAAATCCGCTGACATTTTTAGGGCTTGCCGGGATTGGCGACCTGATCGTGACTTGCACGAGCGTTCACTCGCGGAACTGGCGGGCCGGCAATATGCTCGGCAAAGGCAAAAAGCTCGATGATGTGCTGGAACAGATGGGAATGGTCGTGGAAGGCGTCCGGACAACAAAGGCGGCGTACCAGCTCTCCAGCCGGTACGAAGTCAAAATGCCGATTACCGATGCCCTTTACCATGTCTTATTTGAAGGACTTGACCCGAAAGAAGCAGTCGACAATTTAATGGGCCGGCTGAAAAAACATGAAATGGAAGGTTTGATGGATGTGCTGGGGGAACAGTACTAGCTTTCCTTGGCAAAAAAGTCCCGGTAGGCTTTCGGATGATACCGGACGGAGGCATGCTGCATAAACTGCAAGGAAAAAGAATTCGCTTTAAACTGCGCAGGCTGGGTATAGTTAACCTTTTCTCCGGGGCAGACGTTCGCCCCGGCCTTTTTTTATGCCGTAAATTGAAACATTTCAAAAGCTTATGATATAATGTCCGAAGTCCGAAAGGTTTACGAATTTTACAAGGGAGAAAGGGGAGATTGTTTTGTCCCGGGGGATGGCGAATATGTGGATTTCGCTTTTCGGCATGGGCCTGCTCTGTTTGGCGATGGTATTGATTCTTGCCAGCAGATATAGGCTGAAACAAAAACTGTTCAAATGGGCGGCTGCTGTGATTGCGTATGCCTGCCTGGCGCTGGGCGGCCTGATTATGGCTTATATCGTGCTGAGCGGGCCAGCAAATTAACCGGAGGGGGAGATCATTTTGCGCTTCAAAAATATGCTGCTGCTTCTGACCGTTTTCTCCTGCATCAGTTTAGGCGGCTGCCTTTATCCGGGGGCACAGGAAAAAGAAAGCAGGCTGCCGGATGACATGCAGCTTCAAATGGTGCAAAAAGCGGTAGATGCATACCGGAAAGACAACGGCGGCCTGCTCCCGATCAAGACAAAGCCGCAAAATACGCCGGTTTACGTAAAATACCCGATTGATTTCAATAAACTGAAAAGCCCGAAAAACTACCTGCCCGATCCGCCGGCAAATGCGTATGACAACGGCGGCACGTTGCAATATGTGCTCCTTGATCCGGAACATCATCCGACGGTCAAAGTGTTTGATACGAGAATACCCGAGAAAATAAGAGACTTGCAAATCCGGATTGCGTCCCAGGGCTATCCGCCATTTAAAAAAGAGATTGCAAGAAATGTATACGCTTTAGATTTTAAAAAGCTCGGTTACAAAACAGATCCGTACGTGGTGTCTCCGTATACCGGCCGGAAACTGCCGTTTGTCATTACCGGCAGAGGCGGCATTTATGTCGATTACCGGGCTGATCTGGCAAAAGCGCTCAAAACGGGCAAGCGGGCGTTTAAACCCGGGGAAGATATCCGCGTGCTGTTAACTGAAGGCTCCCCGTTTGTACCGGCTTATTCCCTTCCCTGCACCGTAAATCAAAAAAATGAACCGGTATTTATGGCAAAATAGTCATAACCCTTTCTCATCCCAATATATTGTTAGAGAAAGGGTTTATTTTTTGGTCCTGCGTCTCTTCGTAAGGAAAAATTTTGAAAAAATAAACAGGGGCAAATCCTGTACAGCAACTTTTTGAAAATCTATAAAAAATCATTTTATAGACATAAGGCGGTCGGACAACATCATACACATATAATGTCCTATCATCAGCGCGAATGATGGTGTCCCGGGAACGAATGTGGGGAGGGAAACAAATTGGAAAAAGTTGATATTTTTAAAGATATTGCAGAACGTACGGGCGGCGATATTTATTTGGGGGTCGTGGGCGCCGTCAGAACGGGGAAATCCACTTTTATTAAAAAATTCATGGAACTCGTTGTGCTTCCGAACATTACAAACGAAGCGGACAGAAACCGGGCGCAGGATGAACTCCCGCAAAGTGCGGCTGGGAAAACGATTATGACGACAGAACCGAAATTTGTGCCGAACCAGGCGGTTGCTGTCCATGTCGACGAAGGACTTGATGTGAACATCCGGCTTGTCGACTGTGTCGGCTACACGGTTCCGGGCGCGAAAGGTTATGAAGATGAAAACGGCCCGCGCATGATCCATACGCCGTGGTATGAAGAACCGATTTCTTTCCACGAAGCGGCGGAAATCGGCACGAGAAAGGTCATTCAGGAACATTCAAGCATCGGGGTTGTGATCACGACAGACGGCACGATCGGCGAAATTCCGCGTGAGGATTACGTGGAAGCGGAAGAAAGGGTTGTTGCCGAGTTAAAAGAAGTCGGCAAACCGTTTATCATTGTTGTCAATTCGGCAAAGCCGCATCATTCGGAGACGGAAATGCTGAGGGCGGAATTGCAGGAAAAGTATGATCTTCCGGTGCTCGCCATGTCAGTGGAAAGCATGCGTGAAGCCGATGTGCTGAATGTGCTGCGGGAAGCGCTGTACGAATTTCCGGTACTGGAAGTCAATGTGAACCTGCCGAGCTGGGTCATGGTGTTAAAAGAAAACCACTGGCTGCGTGAAAATTATCAGGACGCCGTGAAAGAGTCGGTAAAAGACATTAAGCGGCTGCGCGATGTGGACCGCGTTGTCCAGGCTTTTAACGAATATGAATTTATTGAATCTGCAAGCCTTGCCGGCATTGAAATGGGGCAAGGGGTGGCGGAAATCGACCTCGAGGCGCCGGATGAACTGTACGACCAGGTTTTAAAGGAAATCGTCGGCGTCGAAATCCGCGGCAAGGATCATCTGCTCGAGCTGATGCAGGATTTCGCCCATGCAAAATCGGAATACGACCAAATTTCCGATGCCCTGAAAATGGTGAAACAAACCGGCTACGGGATTGCCTCGCCTTCCCTGCAGGATATGAGCCTAGATGAGCCGGAAATCATCCGCCAGGGATCCCGTTTCGGCGTCCGGCTGAAGGCGGTGGCGCCGTCCATCCATATGATCAAAGTCGATGTCGAGTCGGAATTTGCCCCGATCATCGGGACGGAGAAGCAGAGCGAGGAGCTTGTGCGGTACCTAATGCAGGATTTTGAAGATGACCCGCTGTCCATCTGGAATTCGGATATATTCGGGCGTAACTTAAGTTCCATTGTCAGGGAAGGCATCCAGGCAAAATTATCGCTCATGCCGGAAAATGCCCGCTATAAGTTAAAAGAAACGCTCGAACGGATCATTAACGAAGGGTCAGGCGGCCTGATCGCCATTATTTTGTAAGAGGGATACCGCGGTATCCCTTTTTTGTATCCGTGCACCCGCAAAATATGTTTTCCGCAAGTTTGAATTTTTCGGGAAAAGTACTTTAAATCCGAAAAAAAGTTGAAAAGTTTTCCTTTGTTAGCGAATAGTTCTTGCACCTCTCTTGCGATTATGATAATCTTTTAACAGAATTGGTGCTGAAAAGCCTGATTCTATCCGGTTTTAAACGTTTATGATGAGGGAAAACCGTATACACTGAAGAGAAGAAGCTGGAAATGACTTCTATGTTTCTTTTGGAGGAGGTGAATGGAATGAATAAAACGGATTTAATCAATGCAGTGGCAGAAGCTACCGAACTTTCCAAAAAGGATACGACAAAAGCAGTTGACGCTATTTTTGATACAATTCAAAATGCATTGGCAAACGGAGATAAAGTCCAACTGATCGGGTTTGGTAATTTCGAAGTGCGCGAACGCGCTGCCCGTAAAGGAAGAAACCCGCAAACCGGTGAGGAAATCGATATTGCGGCAAGCAAAGTGCCTGCATTCAAGCCGGGGAAAGCGCTTAAAGACGCAGTGAAGTAATTACATATGGTTGGCTTTGAGCGGAAAAAAGGCTGCCTGGGCAGCCTTTTTTTAATACAGCAGGGTCCAAAAAACGGAAAAAGGGAAACGTGCATACGTTTGGCGCCCGTTTTCCCGGTGCAAAAGCCTGCGAAATCCCGGCACAGCCGGGGGGAGCGCCTGAGCGCGGCGTTTCCGGCGCTTTGACTGCAAACGGCGCTGTGGTAAGATGAATATATGAAAAGCTTTTTAAACGAATAAAAAGGAGGCCCGAAAATGAAAGCAGAGGCGCAGGCGGATTATATCGTCGTGAAAGCGTTGCAGGACGGGGTGAGCGTCATTGGGCTGTCAAGGGGTACCGATACGAAGCTGAACCATACGGAAATGCTGGATGATGGCGAAGTGCTGGTCGCACAGTTTACCGAACATACTTCCATGATCAAGATTCGCGGCGAAGCGCAAATCCTGACCGGCATCGGGAATTTGCGCAGCGAAGCGAAAAAATAAACCGGAATCAATTTGTTAACGGCCATTTTACATATGTGATATAATAAACTACAGCTTATTTTTAGGCCAGATCAACGAAGAAACGGGGAAAGGGTTATGTTATACCAGAGGGAGCAGCAAATTGCCGCAATCAAACAGGCGATTGAAGAAGAAGTGGCACACGACTATCTAAATCAGTTTATTGATGCCCCATACATAGATGAAGACCGGATTCTGCTTTTGATAAGCAGCCTTGCGGGGCAGCCTTATACGGAACATGAAGTGAAGCAGTTTGTTGCGACTGCCATGCTGATCCAGATTGCCCTTGACACCCATGAAAAAGTAACCAATGCAAATGAAAATCAAAAAAGCCGCCAGCTTACCGTTCTGGCGGGGGATTATTTCAGCAGCCTTTACTACAAACTGCTTGCGGGCGTGCACAACGTCCGGCTTGTCGGCATACTGGCGGAAGGAATCAAATCCGTAAATGAATATAAAGTGATGCTTTACCAATTTGACAATTCCGACGCGGAGACGTTCGTCGGGCATTTGAAAAAAACCGAATCCGCGATTATTACAAAATTTATGCAGTTTTTCGGTTCACAGCCGCTCATCCGCTTAAGCGAGGAACTGCTTTTGTTTAACCGGCTGTTAAGGGAAAAGGAGCAGGCCGAAAACGGGAAGCGCTCCATCCTGTTTGAAGCCCTGAACAAAATGGCCTACCCGGGTGACGGGCACCCTTTTGAGCAGCTGCCGCATGAGAAAAAGCGAAAACTGTTTTATATTTGTGAGAAGTATTTGAAAGAAAGCATCCGTGCGTTGCAGGCTGCGGCCATGTCTTGCGGAAACGAAATGCTTTCAGAGCGGATCCGCCTGCTGATGGGGCGGTATGGTGATACAACGAGATTATATGCGGAGGAAGGGTAACCATGATGCCAAAAGAAGAACGGGTACACGCCATTTTCGAAAAAATTTCGCAAAACTACGATAGGATGAACTCGGTGATCAGCTTCAGCCAGCATAAGCGGTGGCGGAAAGACCTGATGCGGAAAATGGCGGTAAGAGAAGGGAGCAGCGCACTCGATCTGTGCTGCGGGACGGCGGACTGGACAATTGCCCTCGCAGAGGCAGTCGGCGAATCCGGCAGTGTGACAGGGCTCGATTTCAGTGAAAGCATGCTTGAAGTCGGGAAGCGGAAAGTGGACGCGCTCGGCTTGAAAAATGTCTCGCTCCGTTACGGAAATGCAATGGAACTGCCGTTTGAAGATGGAACGTTTGATTATGTGACGGTCGGGTTCGGGCTCAGGAATGTCCCGGACTACAAACAGGTTTTGCAGGAAATGTACAGGGTGCTGAAGCCCGGCGGCATGGCGGCCTGCCTGGAAACCTCCCAGCCGGTCATTCCCGGGTACAGGCAGCTTTATTACTTTTATTTCCGCCGGATCATGCCGCTTCTCGGACAATGGTTGGCAAAAAGCTACCGGGAATATTCCTGGCTTCAGGAATCGGCACTGCAGTTTCCGGGAATGGAAGAACTGGCGGCTGCATTTTCCGATGCGGGTTTTGGCCGGATTTTGTACAAGCCGTTTGCCGGCGGGGCCGCAGCTGCACATATTGCCTTGAAAGAGAAATGATGATCGGATGGAGACGGAATGAAGGTACAAATGCTGTACTCGTTTTTAAAAACGGATATTGAGCTTATTGAACAAGAGCTGGACAACGCTGTCGCATCAAACGCTGCTTTGATACAGCAGGCATCTGAAAGTTTGCTGAAAGCGGGAGGGAAAAGGATTCGCCCTGTATTTGTGCTGCTCGGCGCGAAATTCGGGGATTACGAAATCGAACGTGTCAAAAATGTCGCTGTTGCACTGGAATTGATCCATATGGCATCGCTCGTGCACGATGATGTCATTGATGATGCCGAACTGCGCAGGGGACAGCCGACCGTAAAAGCCAAGTGGGACAACCGGATTGCCATGTATACAGGCGATTATATTCTCGCAACCGCGCTTGAATACATTACAAAAGTGGAGGATCTCTCCGCCCATCAGATTCTGGCGGATACACTTGTTGAAGTGTGCGTCGGCGAAATCGAGCAAATCAAGGATAAATACCGGTTTAATCAGAATTTGCGCTGTTACTTAAGGCGGATCAAGCGGAAAACGGCTTTGCTGATTGCTGTCAGCTGCCAGCTCGGGGCGATTGCAGCGGGCGCTGACGAAAAAACTCACCGCCAATTATACCGGTTTGGCTACAATGTCGGGATGAGCTATCAAATTATTGATGATATCCTGGATTTTACCGGCACGGAGAAGCAGCTTGGAAAACCGGCAGGCGAAGATTTGCGCCAGGGCAATGTAACGCTTCCGGTGCTTTTTGCAAGGGAAGACCCAAAAATCAGAAAAAAGCTGGAATATGTCCATGAGCACATGCCAAAAGCGGAGCTTGAAGACGTTGTCAGACTGGTCAAACAGTCCGGCGCGATCGAACGGTCCTATGCAGTGAGCAACTGCTATCTAGAGAAAGCGCTCAGTTCGCTTGAGCAGCTTCCGGATACCCGTTTTAAAAAAATGCTGGCAGATTTGGCACGTTATATGGGAAAAAGAAAGTTTTAAAAGAAAGCAGGGCTGTCGGGCAGTGCCCTGCATTGGCGGCCCGGTTTTGAAGCGCTTACTTCAAACATATTGAGATTTTCCCGCCATCATGGTACGATTTTCTATGGCCAAGATGCCTTACATAGTAGAAATGCGAATGGAGTGGATGAAGATGGAAAGGACTTTTTTAATGGTAAAACCGGATGGGGTCAGCCGCCAGCTGATCGGCGAAATCGTTTCCCGCTTTGAAAAGAAAGGGTTTCGGCTTGCGGGGGCAAAATTGATGCAAATTTCAGATGAACTTGCAAAAAAGCATTACGCTGAGCATAAAGAACGCCCTTTTTTCAATGATCTTGTGGCATTTATTACTTCCGGGCCGGTCTTTGCCATGGTTTGGGAAGGCGAAAACGTCATCGCCACCGCACGGCAAATGATGGGCAAAACGAATCCGGCCGAAGCCGCCCCGGGGACGATCCGCGGCGATTACGGCGTGATTGTCAGCAAAAACATTATTCACGGTTCCGACTCGGCAGAAAGCGCGAAACGTGAAATTTCCCTGTTTTTCCGGGAAGACGAGCTGATCTCATACAGCCGGCCGGCGGATGCTTCGATTTATTAAATCATGCAAAAAAAGATTGGCGATCCTCTCCGCGCCAATCTTTTTTTATGTTAAAATAAACGGTATGAACCAACAAATCTGAATAAAAATACGGGGATTGCATAATGAAAACAGAACTGGATGATTACGGCCGGTTCATTGCGCAAGTCAAAAAGAAAACGGGGATCGATTTATCTTTGTATAAAGAAGCGCAAATGAAAAGAAGGCTGACGACATTATATGAAAAAAGAGGTTTTTCATCTTTCAGTGAATTTTTTCACGGATTGGACAAAAACGAACATTTGCTGGAAGAATTTTTGGACAGAATGACGATTAATGTTTCAGAATTTTATAGAAATAAGTCAAGATGGGATGTGCTCGAACGGAACATTTTGCCCGGGCTGCTGAAAGAAAAAGGAGAAAAACTGAAAATCTGGAGTGCCGCTTCCTCTACGGGCGAAGAACCGTATACGATGGCCATGATCCTGTCAAAGTATTTGCCGCTTAATAAGATTCAGATCCTGGCGACCGATATTGATCAAAAAGCCCTGCAGAAAGCAGAAGCCGGCGTTTATTCCGAACGTTCGATCCTTGAGGTGCCGCGCGAAATGAAACAAAAATATTTTCAAAAAAGCGGCGGGGGCCCGTTCTATCAAATTGCGGACGAAATCAGGCGGGCGGTGATATTCAAACAACATAATCTGCTGCACGACCCTTATCCAGCAGCGGATCTGATTATTTGCCGGAACGTGCTGATTTACTTTACAGAAGAAGCCAAAGTGTCTGTTTACCGGAATTTCAGCAAAACGCTGTCGGCAAACGGCATATTATTTGTCGGTAGCACGGAACAGATTTTCAATCCGGCCGCGTATGGATTTGAAATTGAAGATACCTTTTTCTATAAAAAAAATATAAAGCGCTCCATCTATTCGATTTACAGCGATTGTGGTATAGTGATAGATATGTAATGCTTTAAAGTGATGAAGGGGGATGCAGAATGAGATATTTGACGGCAGGCGAGTCACACGGACCGGCGCTGACCACCATTATTGAAGGCCTTCCGGCGGGCATGCCGCTGACAGCTGAAGAAATTAACACTGACCTTGCCAGAAGGCAGAAAGGTTACGGGCGGGGGCGGAGAATGCAGATAGAAAAAGATAGGGCAATGATTTCTGCCGGCGTCCGCCACGGATTGACGCTCGGTTCGCCGGTTGCGCTCACGGTTGAAAACAGGGACTGGGTGCACTGGAATAAGATCATGGGCATTGAGCCCCTTCCTGAAGATGCGGACGACGTGAAACGGCGTGTGACCCGCCCGCGCCCGGGGCATGCCGATCTTGCCGGCGGGATCAAATACGGGCACAGGGATTTGCGCAATGTGCTCGAACGCTCTTCCGCACGCGAGACCACCGTTCGTGTGGCTGCCGGGGCTGTCGCGAAAAAATTGCTGAAAGAGCTCGGCATCGAAGTGGCCTCGCACGTGCTTGAAATCGGGGGTGTCCGCGCGGAAAAGGTGCCATATGATTCCCTTGCTTCCTTGCAGGAAAAAGCGGACGGTTCACCGGTACGCTGTTTGGATGACGGGGCGGCGCAAAAAATGATGGAAGCCATCGACACGGCAAAGAAAAACGGCGACTCGATCGGCGGCATTGTCGAAGTGATCGCAACCGGGATGCCGGCCGGTGTTGGCAGTTATGTTCATTACGACCGGAAGCTGGATGCCAGGCTCGCGCGCGCCATCATCAGCATCAATGCGTTTAAAGGGGTGGAATTCGGGCTTGGCTTTGAAATGGCACACCGGCCCGGGAGCGAAGTCCATGATGAAATCGCCTGGTCGGAAGAAACGGGCTATACGCGCAAAACAAACCGGCTCGGCGGCTTTGAAGGCGGTATGACAACCGGCATGCCGATTGTCGTAAGAGGCGTAATGAAGCCGATCCCGACATTGTATAAGCCGCTTCAAAGCGTTGATATCGAAACGAAGGAACCTTTTGCAGCGAGCATCGAACGTTCCGACAGCTGTGCGGTGCCGGCAGCAAGCGTCGTCTGTGAGGCCGTTGTCGCCTGGGAGTTGGCGGAAGCGATCACCGACCAGTTTTACAGCGACAGGATGGATGTGCTGAAAAAAACGGTTGCGGAGCAAAGAGAATACGGAAGGTTGTTTTAAATGGAAACGATCATCATTGATACAGAAACAAAACAGTACCCGGTATACATAGCAAGCGGCGCGCTGCAGGAGCTGGGCCCGCTCGTCCGCAAATATACGCGCTGCATGGTTATAACGGATCAAAACGTCCGGCCGCTTCACTTGGACAAACTGCTTTCGCAGCTTCCGGAAAGCGCGGAACAGTGTGTACTGACCGTGCCAGGGGGGGAAGATGCCAAAACGTTTGAAGTCTACCAGGAAGCTTTGACGTTTGCCGTGGAACATCATTTAGACCGGAAATCATGCATTCTTGCCTTTGGCGGGGGCGCGGTCGGCGATCTTGCCGGTTTTGTGGCGGCAACCTATATGCGCGGCATTGCGTTTATTCAAATCCCGACAACCATTTTGGCCCATGACAGCGCGGTCGGCGGCAAAGTGGCGATCAATCACCCGCTTGGAAAAAACCTTGTCGGCGCTTTTTACCAGCCGGAATTTGTATTGTATGACACGGATTTCCTGCGCACGCTCCCCAAAAAGCAGCTGTTAAGCGGATTTGCCGAACTTGTAAAGCATGCGTTTCTTTCGGATGGGGAGTTCCTTAAAGAATTACAAACAAAGATTCCGGACGGCGGGCATCTTTTATCCCCGCATCTTCCGGACTTGTTGAAAAAAGGGATCAAAGTAAAGGCAGATATTGTCCGCAAAGATGAAAAAGAAACGGGTGTGCGTGCCTTTTTGAATTTCGGGCATACGCTTGGGCATGCCCTTGAGGCGCACGGCGGGTTCGGGAAAATCACCCATGGCGAAGCGGTCATGACCGGCATCGTTTACGCTCTTTTGATCAGCAGGGAACAGACCGGCCTTCAATTTGATTTGCCGCAATTTCTCAGCTGGATCGAAACGCTCGGCTATGATTGGAAAATTCCGGCTGGCGCAGCATTTGACGAAATCTATGCTTATATGAAACGCGATAAAAAAACAATTGCCGGCAATATTCACTTCGTCCTGCTTGAGTCTGTCGGCAAACCGGTGCTGGCTGAAGTGGACAAAGAACGGCTGAGCCGTCTGTTTCTGGTGCAGCAAAAGGGGGATTTGCATACATGATACGCGGAATACGCGGAGCGACTACGGTCGAGCGCGATCACGAAAGCGAAGTCCTTGCTGCTACTACTGAGCTGATGAATGCCTTGATCGAAAAAAACGGGATCAAGCCGGACCGGGTCGCTTCCCTTTTGTTCTCGGCAACAGCCGATATCCGTTCGGCTTTTCCTTCGAAAGTCATGCGCCAATTCAGCGGCTGGAAGTATGTCCCGATTATGAATATGCAAGAAATTCCGGTTGAAGGGAGCCTTGCCCGCTGCATCCGCATCCTGATCCATGTTGACACGGACCTTGGGCAGGAGGACGTAAAGCACGTGTATTTGCGCCGTGCAGCTGCGCTCCGGCCGGATTTAACAAAATAAGAGAATTTTAACGCGCCACGAACCGAAAGGAGAGAATGCGATCACCCCCCCCGGCTTGCGCTCTTGCATGGAAGCAGGGGACTCTCGCTAAAGATGATGAAATGGAGAACAAAAATTACGGATTTGCATGCATATGTGCCCGGAAAGACCATTGATGAAGTGAAAAAACAATACAGGCTCGATTCAATCGTGAAACTGGCATCCAATGAAAATCCGTTCGGCTATTCCCCGAAAGTGGATGAGGCTTTGAAAAACTTTCAGCCTGCTTTTACCCGTTATCCGGACGGGCACGCCGCACAACTGAGACAGAAAATGGCCGCACATCTCGGCGTTGATCCAACCGAACTGATTTTTACAAACGGGACGGACGAACTGATCCAAATCGTTTCCAGGTCACTCCTCGAACCGGGCAAAAATACGGTGATGGCCGCACCGACATTTTCCCAATACAAACATAATGCCATCATCGAGGGCGCCGAAGTCCGTGAAGTACCCTTAAAAGACGGGCGGCATGACCTGGAGGCGATGCTCGGGCAAATTGATGAAAACACGGCGGTTGTCTGGATTTGCAGCCCGAACAATCCGACGGGGACGTATACGACCGAACAGGAGTTGACCGCTTTTCTTGACCGCGTGCCAGAAGACGTGCTCGTTTTTATCGATGAAGCGTACAGCGAATACGTGGTCGCAAAAGATTACGAACAGGCGCTTGTCTTATTCCGCCGGTATCATCATTTGATTGTCAGCCGGACCTTTTCGAAAATTTACGGACTGGCCGGTTTACGCGTTGGCTACGGGATTGCCGATCGAACGATCATCCAAAAGCTCGAGCCAGTGCGCCCGCCATTTAATACCAATGTCCTTGGCCAGCTGGCTGCACAGGCGGCGTTGGAGGACCAGACGTTTATCCAGAGCTGCCGCGACAAAAACCGGCAGGGGCTCGAACGCTTTTATGCGTTTTGCCGCCGCAACAGCCTTGCATTTTACCCGTCACAGGCAAATTTTATTTTAATCGATTTTCAATGCGATAGTGAGGAAGTTTGCCGGTTTTTGCTTGGCAGGGGATATATCGTCCGCTCCGGGGAAGCACTCGGGATGCCGGGGACGGTCCGGGTTACCATCGGGTCGGAAGAACAGAACCGGGGCGTACTCGAGGCGATCGGGGCTTTTCTGGAAAGCCGCAAATGAACTTGACAACGGCGGGCCTTTTGACAGCAAAAGGCCGCCTTTTTACAAAAAAGAGGTGGCACCTTTGAAAGGAAATGTGTTTGTGATCGGGCTCGGGTTAATCGGGGGGTCCATTGCCCTGACCATTAAAAAGGAACATCCGGAAGCAAGGGTCACAGGGTATGATGCCAAATTGGAAGAGATGAAAATGGCAAAAGCCCTGATGGTCGTGGATGATTACGTGGAAACGATCCAAGACGGCGTGCGTGGCGCGGATTTAATTATATTGGCCACGCCGGTGCTTGTAACGGAAAAATTGATCGGGCAGCTCGGGCAAATGGAATTGAAGGAAAATGTGATCATCACCGATACGGGCAGCACGAAAGAAAGCATCATGGCAAAGGCGCAGCGGCTCGCCGGCAACAACACCGTTTTTATCGGCGGGCATCCGATGGCCGGTTCCCATAAAAGCGGCGTTACGGCCGCCAGCCTGTCCCTGTTTGAAAATGCCTTTTATTTGCTTACGCCTTTCCATGAACAAGATCAGCGGACGGAAGAATTGAAACAGTGGCTGAAAGGAACAAAGGCAAATTTCATCACCGTTTCTCCGGAAATGCATGATGAAATGGTTGCAGTCATCAGCCATTTTCCGCATGTTATCGCAGCGTCACTTGTCCATCTTGTGAAAGACGCTGATGCGGAATATCCCCTTTTAAAAAGGCTTGCTGCCGGGGGGTTCCGTGATATTACACGGATTGCCTCCTCAAACCCGCAAATGTGGGCGGACATCTCTTGCGGCAACAGGGAAAACCTGATCAGGCTTTTGGACAGATGGGCGGAAAATCTTCAGGAAGTGAAAAAGGCGCTTGCAGACAACAAGTATGAGCTTCTGCACCGCTTTTATGCGGAAGCGAAACAATACCGCGACTGCCTTCCAATCAGTGGATCGGGCGCAATCCCGTCTTTTTACGATTTATTTGTCGATATTCCGGATGTCCCGGGGGTTGTTTCTCAAATTACCAATAAACTGGCGGAAAAAGGAATTTCTATTACGAATATACGCATTCTTGAGGCGCGGGAAGATATATACGGCGTGCTCCGGATCAGTTTTCGCTCGGAAAACGACCGTGATCTAGCCATGAATCTTTTAAAAAAAGAAACCCCGCATGAAGTCTATATCCAATAGAAGGTGGTGGCTGCAATGGAAAAATTGGCACCCGCGCAAACAGGGTTAAAAGGTACGATTAAAGTTCCGGGGGATAAATCGATTTCCCACCGGTCGGTTATGTTTGCCGCTGTCGCCAGGGGAAAAACGATTGTAAAAAATTTTCTCCCCGGCGCCGACTGTTTGAGCACCATTCATTGTTTTCAGCAAATGGGCGTGCCGATCGAACGGGATGGCACCCGGGTGGTGATTGATGGAAAAGGATGGGACGGTTTGTCGGAGCCGGAAACGGTGCTCGATACCGGAAACTCCGGCACGACGACCCGCCTGATGCTCGGTCTTCTTGCCGGCCGGCCCTTCCATTCGGTCATTGCCGGCGACGAATCGATTGCAAAGCGCCCGATGCAACGCGTCACAAAACCGCTTTGCGAAATGGGCGCGCACATTGACGGAAGAAGGGGCGGCAATTTCACCCCTCTTTCTATAAGGGGCGGGGCGCTTCGGGGAATCGAATACCAGCTGCCTGTAGCAAGCGCGCAGGTAAAATCCGCGCTCCTCTTAGCCGGCCTTCAGGCAGACGGCTCTACCATTGTGCATGAGCCGCAGCCCACCCGCGACCATACTGAACGAATGATCCGGGCATTTGGCGGCGAGGTCAGGACGGAAGGGAGAACGATTTCCGTCCGGGGTGGCGCGGTTTTCCATGGCACGGAGATCGATGTGCCCGGCGATATCTCATCCGCCGCCTTTTTTATGGCTGCTGCTTCGCTCGTGCCTGGGAGTGAAATCGTCTTGCCGGATGTCGGGCTCAATCCGACCCGTGCCGGGATCCTTGACGTTTTAAAGCAAATGGGCGCGGATATGGAAGTGGTCGAAACACATGCCCCATCTGACGGCGAGCAAACAGGCACGTTGGTGATCCGCCCGGCTGCTTTACAAGGGGTGGAAATCGGCGGCGGGCTGATTCCGCGCCTCATTGATGAAATTCCAATCATTGCCCTTCTTGCTACACAGGCGGAAGGCAGGATGGTTATAAAAGATGCCGCAGAACTGAAAGTGAAAGAGACAAACCGGATTGACACGGTTGTCCGGGAATTAAAGAAACTGGGCGCCCAAATTGAGGCGACAGCGGATGGCATGATCATTGAAGGCCCTTGTCGGCTTTCAGGCGGGACGGTGGAAAGCCACGGGGATCACAGAATCGGGATGATGCTTGCCGTTGCATCACTTGTGGCAAAGGATGCTGTCTGCCTGAAAGGGGCGGAAGCAATCGCCGTATCATACCCGCAGTTTTTTGATGATCTGAAATCCGTTCTGTAACGGCTTTAGACGCCTATTGAAAACAGACACCAGCAATCAGCCGGTGCCTGTTTTCAGGATAACAGAGAACAGGCGCCTGATCATGATGTCCGTGGAAAAGCGGGGTGCGGAAATTCAAAATCCCGTGCCCCGCTTTATTTTTGCTGTGAAAAAAAGGGATTTTCATGCACGGCGGAGAAATACTTAAACAGGAAACCCGGAAAGGCAAATGATTTGCCCTGGCCTTCAAAATTCTTTATGATTTAGCCAAGGACACCCACGGCTTTTCCTGCAGGCAAGCGGGCTCCGGGAAAAGGGCCGATTGCCATTTCACCAGGGGACCGGGGGAGCGCTTTTAGCGGCAACCGGGATTTTGGCTTTGCAAAAATCCCGCGGCTCCCGTTGCAAGAGGTTCAGCAAAAGGAAACACATCAAAGATTAAAGGAAGATTTTCATGAGCTTAATGGAACAATTGTTGGATCATTTGGAAGAAGGCAGGCTCGAGGAGGCGAAAAAAACATTTGAAGATTTTCTCGCGCTCGGCACGGACGAAGAGAAATATGCGCTTGCCGGGCAGCTTGAAGGCCTCGGTTTTCTGAATGAAGCACAGCAATTATATAAAGATTTGCTTGCGTCTTATCCGGATGACGGCGAGCTTGTGATCTTAATGGCGGAAACGCTTATTGATATGGACAAGGAAGAAGAAGCCATATTATACCTCGACCGCATTCCGGAGACGGACCCCGATTACCCGCGTGCACTGCTTTTGCTTGCGGATTTGTATCAAATGCAGGGCCTGTATGAGGTCAGCGAAAACAAACTGATGGAAGCTGCATCGCTTTTGCCGGAAGAACCTGTCATCCATTTTGCGCTTGCCGAGTTCTACACTTCCTGTGCCCGATATGCGGAAGCTTCCCGTGAATATGAGTGGCTTTTGGGCAAAGGGATCGATACATTTGCGGATACAAACATCCACGGGCGCCTTGCAGAAGTGCTGAGCGCAGCGGGCGCGTTTGAAGAGGCCTTGCACCAATATGAGCATGCCATGGAAGGCCGCTTTGAGGCGAACACATTATTTGGATATGCCTTAACCGCATACCAGGCAGGATTTTATGAAAAAGCGATAGAGCTGTTTGAAGAATTGCGGGAAACGGATCCCGGCTACCATCCGCTTTACCTGTATCTTGGCCGTGCATATGAGCACGAACAAATGCCGGAAGAAGCGCTTGCTGCTGCTGAAAAGGGCATAAAAGAAGACGAGTATGATAAAGAACTTTATCATTTTGCTGGAAAAATGGCTACAAAAGCAGGCGATGAGGAAAAAGCGGAAAATTATTTTAAAAAAGCGCTGGAACTGGATCCCGGCTATTTGGATGCGGCCCTTTCCTACAACGAGCTGCTGCTTCAAAAGGAGCGGTACGAAGAAGTCCGTGACCGGGTCCTCAGCATGGAAAAAGAAGGGGATACCGACCCTCGGCTTTACTGGGATCTGGCCATATCGCTTAAGCATTTGG
Source organism: Weizmannia sp. FSL W8-0676 (assembly GCF_038593015.1). Taxonomy (NCBI): domain Bacteria; kingdom Bacillati; phylum Bacillota; class Bacilli; order Caryophanales; family Bacillaceae; genus Heyndrickxia; species Weizmannia sp. FSL W8-0676. Next base: position 1,676,125 of record NZ_CP151954.1, on the reverse strand, counting down.
AAGAATATTCTCAGGCATTAAAGTATTATGGATATGCATATAATGATTTACAAAACGACACGGTGTTTCTGGAGGATTACGGTTATTTTCTGATTGAAGAAGGGAGAAGGAAAGAGGCTTACGGCATTTTCCAAAAGCTTTTGCGCGAAGATCCGGCAAATGATGAATGGATTGCACTTCTTGAAAGGCTTGAAGACGGAAATTAATTGCGGCCATCGTTGCCGGACTTTTTCGTAGGCGGTTTAGACGGGAAAAGGTATAATGAAGGTGTAAACCAATGTTTTATCAAAAAAGCTGCCCGCTGTAAACACGGCCATTCAATTTGCAGAGGAGGGATTACGATGGCTCTCACCCCTGTTTCAATCAACGAGAAAAAGGAGTTTATCCGTTGGTTTTTAAATCATTACCAATTAAAAAGACGGGAGTCAGTCTGGATCTTGAATTATTTAATGAGCCACGACCAGCTGATGGAAAAAGTCCATTTCGTCGAGGAAGCGCATCTTTGCCCGCGCGGCATCATCATGTCGACGCACTGCGTGGACAATGTGCCGTTCCGCTTTTATAAAGATAATATTATGACAACGGATGCGGAAAAGTCTTTCCATGATATCCGGCTGAACCGTGAAGAAGACATTTATATCCAGCTCAATTTCAAAAAATCCCAATTATCGTACCAGTATGCGGCTGTGCTTGAAGAAAACCCGTATATGCCGAAAGATCTCCATATAAACGAGACAGACCGGCAAATGGCGGAAAAATTATTGGAGAAAAGCATGAAAGATTTTAAACGGAATAAACTGCGGGAAGAAATCGACAAAGCGCTCGATGAGAAAGATTACAGCCGTTTTGTCGAATTAAGCGGGGAGATGAAAGAACTGGACGATTAATCATTCCGGTTTCTGCCCGTGGGGAAAATGAAAGGGGTATCATTCGTGCTCTGGCGTACAAATGACATGGAATTGTACCAACAGGAACGTTACTTTATTGACACGGCAGTCCTGCCGCTTGTCCCGGTTTCATTCGGGGACCGTATCCGGCAGCTCGCTTCCGGATATGAATGGATCCAGATGATCGCAGGCTGCCTTGAGTCACAATTTAAAGGCCGGATTGTTTTGCTGCCCGCTTTCCCATATTTGCAGCAGGCGATCCCGGATAGCGCGGGGCCTGCCATCAAGTCATGGGAAGCCGAATTGGCTGAAAGCGGGTTCCGGCATATTTTTTATTTGACCAGCGATCCCGGCTGGCAAAGGCTCCAGACCGAACTGAACGGAAATGTGCTCTGGATGCCGGCTGTCCCGCTTGAACATATGGAACAGAAACAGCGGGATGCCATTGTGGATGAACAGGTGAAACAGCTTATCTCCACCATTGTCCGGTCATGGGGGGAAAACTGAAAAAGTTATATTAAAATATCAGTTTATTTCGAGTAGAAAGATACTTGACATAAAATAGACAATATTCATTGACCGGCAAATATCTTTGCTTTATCATAAGAGTGTATTTGCTGCATCTTGAAAATAGTATGAAACCGAGCGTTCTGTAAGGGGGGGAACAGGTTGAGCAAAAAAGATCCGGTGTCAAGGAGGCAGTTTTTAAATTACACGCTGATGGGCGTAGGCGGATTTATGGCTGCGGGTGCGCTGATGCCAATGCTCCGTTTTGCCGTCGACCCGGTGCTCGAGGCGGAAGCAGCCGGCGACTTTCATCCAACCAAATTGAAAGTTTCCGATATTAAGAGCGAACCGGTGCGTGTCGATTTTAAATACGAACAGACAGACGGCTGGTATAAATCGGATGTCACCCAGACGGCCTGGGTGTATAAAGACAGCAAAGGCGATATTGTGGCACTTTCACCGGTTTGCAAACATCTCGGCTGTACCGTGAACTGGAATACGAACAAAGCGCATCCGAATCAGTTTTTTTGCCCCTGCCACGGCGGACGGTATGAGAAAAACGGGAAAAACATACCGGGAACACCACCTTCCGCGCCTTTGGATGCATACCCTGTCAAAACAAAGGGCGGCTATCTGTATCTGGGCAAACCGCAGAAAAATCCATATGTGAAGTGAGGGGGAAGAGATGCTTAGCAAATTGTATGACTGGGTCGACGAGCGCCTTGATATTACGCCGCTTTGGCGGGATATTGCCGACCATGAAGTGCCGGAGCATGTCAACCCGGCGTACCATTTTTCCGCTTTTGTCTATTGTTTTGGGGGGCTCACTTTCTTTATAACAGCCATCCAGATTCTGTCGGGTATGTTTTTAACGATGTACTATGTCCCGGATATTAAAAATGCCTGGCACTCTGTCTATTATTTGCAGCATGATGTGGCATACGGCCAGATTGTGAGAGGAATGCACCACTGGGGGGCAAGCCTCGTTATCGTCATGATGTTTTTACATACGCTGCGGGTGTTTTTCCAGGGCGCATACAAAAAACCGCGCGAGCTGAACTGGATTGTCGGCGTGCTTATCTTTTTCGTCATGCTCGGGCTCGGCCTCACCGGTTATTTGCTTCCGTGGGATATGAAAGCGCTTTTTGCGACAAAAGTCAGCCTGCAGATTGCGGATTCGGTACCGTTTATCGGGCCGTATATTAAAACGCTTTTGGCCGGCCATCCGGATATTGTCGGCGCCCAGACGCTGACGCGGTTTTTTGCCATCCATGTCTTTTTCCTGCCGGCGGTGCTGATGCTGCTTTTGGCAGCCCATTTTTTGATGATCCGCAAGCAGGGAATTTCCGGACCGCTGTAATGTATAAGTATCCATAACGGGCAAAAGGAGGGGGAAGGATGCATCGCGGAAAAGGAATGAGATTTGTTGGCGATTCCAGAATTAATGCGGACCGCAAACCGAATATTCCAAAGGATTACTCGGAGTATCCCGGTAAAACGGAAGCTTTTTGGCCGAACTTTTTGCTGAAAGAGTGGCTCGTCGGCGCTGTTTTTCTTGTCGGCTTTTTATGCCTCACAGCCGCGCACCCGTCGCCGCTTGAACGGATTGCGGACCCGACGGACACAAGTTATATTCCGATGCCGGACTGGTATTTTCTATTCCTGTATGAACTATTAAAGTATACTTATTCTTCCGGCCCATACCAGGTGATCGGGCTCGCGATCCCGGGCGTTGCTTTTCTCGCGCTGCTGTTGGCGCCGTTTATTGACCGCGGCCCTAAGCGGCGGCCGCTTGACAGGCCTCTTGCAACCGGGTTTATGCTGCTCGCGGTTTGTGCGATATTCTACCTGACATGGGAAGCGGCAGCCCACCACGATTGGAAAAAAGCGAAAGAGCAGGGGAAAATCGTGAAACAGGTTTCCATTGACAAAAATGCTGAAGGCTATAAAGTATTTGCCAAGCAGACGTGTGTAACGTGCCACGGGGAAAATCTCCAGGGCAGTGCGGCAGCTCCTTCTTTGGTCGGCACAGGCTTAAGTGCGGATGAAATTGCAAAGATTGCCAAAAAAGGCAAAGGGAAAATGCCGCCTAACCAATTTAAAGGCTCGGATCAGGATTTGAAAAAACTGGCGGATTATATCGCCGGGCTAAAATCGAAATAAAAGCAAAAAAAGCCGGCAGAAGCCGGCTTTTTTCGTGCTGTCTGTTTTGTTAAAATGAATCTATCTTTTTTGAAATGGGGGAAGACGATGAATGTACCGGCATTGTATGCGGCGCTGGCAGACAGGCGTGTCCTTTGGCTGCTTTTTTTAGCCAATGCTGCAGGGACCATTTATGGTTACATTTGGTACGGGTGGCAGCTTCGCGATACGCCGCCCGCGTTTTGGCTGTTTGTCCCGGACAGCCCGACCGCAAGCCTGTTCTTTCTGTTTGTGCTGCTTGCCTTTTTATGGCGGAAACACTGGCCGTATGTGGAGGCGCTTGCAATGGTGACGCTTTTTAAATACGGGATTTGGGCGGTTGCGATGAACCTTCTCGTGCTGATCGTAAACGGCTCATTGCCATGGCAGGGATATATGCTGATGGCTTCCCATTTGGCAATGGCGATAGAGGGAATATTGTATGCGCCGTTTTACCAATTCAAATGGAAGCATCTTTTGGTTGCGGCGGTATGGGCTTTGCACAATGATATCATTGACTACGTTTTTATGCAGTTTCCCCGGTACGAAGATGTATACCGGTACATCCGTGAAATCGGCTATTTTACCTTTTGGCTGAGCATCCTGTCTGTTTTGCTTGCATACCGGTTTGCCGTGCACAAAAGGCGGCTCCGCCTCGAACTTTAAATCGCTTTTTCCGCCGGCAGAAAACAGGAATTCCCGAAATGGACGCCAGGCTGTTTTTATGGTCTACTCTTGTCCTTCCCTTCATAAGTTAGTAACAGTATGAGGGGGGACAAGGATGAGGAGAAAAGTAGTGATCCTTCTTTGTGTGTTCATGTTAAGTTTTGCCGGAAAAAGTTTTGCAAAAGGTTCGGATGATGTTTTGGCACATTTAAATGACCTAAGCGACGAGGCATTGCAGCTGGTGAAAAACGGGCAATATGCAGAAGCAAAAAATGTGCTGAATGAATTTTCGAAAACATTTTCCAGGCAATCGTTTAAAAATAAACGTTTAACGATGGATGAATTGAGAGTTTTGACCGTCACTCATGATGAAGCGGTAAAGGCGTTGACGAAAGTAAGCGCAGAGCCTGAGGAGAAAGTGGATGCCTGCACGTCATTCCGGCTCGTGGTGGATGCGATCCAATCGAAGTATCAACCGCTCTGGACGCAGATGGAAGGGCCGGTGATGTCTTCATTTACAGAGGTGCAAAAAGCAGCCGCAACAGGGAAGCGTGAAACGTACAACGAAAAATTAAACCTGTTCCTCAAACAATATGCAGTGATCGAGCCGAGTTTAAGAGTGGATCTGCCGGTTGAAAAAATACAGCGGCTCGATTCGAAAATCGCTTATATTGACCGTTATCGGGACAAGGTGGCAGGCAGCGGGTCCGGAAAAAAGGAGCTGGAGGCGCTCCGGACAGATTTAAAGCAGCTGTTTGAAGCCATGAAGGAAGATGAAGCCGACCCCTCCCTCTGGTGGATTATGATTTCCACCGGCAGCATCATTATTCTTACTTTATCGTATGTCGGATGGAGAAAATACAAAGGGCAAAAAGAAGAGCGTCACGAGACCGATCATATGGATTGACCTTTTGACCTTATTCGGATACAATAAAAGTAAGATTACCATGGAGGGTATGGAGGGTGGCAAATGTCGTTTTTGATTTACTATCTCATTTTGGCGATCATTCCGATCTGGGCTCAGCTGAAGGTAAAAAACACATACAGTAAGTATGAAAAGGTCGCAAATGCATCCGGCATGACAGGCGCTGAGGTGGCAAGGATGATCTTGGACGAAAATGGCTTATACCATGTGAAAGTGCTAGAACATAGCGGCTTTCTTAGCGACCATTACAATCCGATTAACAAAACCGTCAATTTGTCGACTGCCAATTACCACGGGCGTTCGATTGCGGGGGCTGCTGTTGCGGCGCACGAATGCGGACACGCCATTCAGGATAAAGTCAACTACGGGCCGCTCCGTTTCCGCCACCGCCTTGTGCCTGTGGCGAATATCGGCAGCAACGCCTCTTGGATTTTTATTTTGATCGGGATGTTCACGCATGCGACAGGCATGTTCCTGCTTGGGATTATTCTGATGGGGCTTGCCGTGTTGTTCCAGCTTGTGACATTGCCGGTTGAATTCAATGCGTCGTCACGTGCGCTTGCCCAGGTCACGTCGCTCGGCATCGTCCGCGGCGGGGAAGAAAGGGAAGCGCGCAAAGTATTATCGGCTGCCGCGCTGACATATGTAGCTGCCGCGGCGGTTGCGGTCATTGAATTGCTGCGTTTAATCCTCATCTTTACCAACTTAAACGGCAATAACAACAATAATTGACAGTACGAAAAGCTTTCCGGGGTGTATCGGCAACCCGGAAAGCTTTTTTTCGTCTTGCTGCATGTGCCGGTTTGCATTATAATGAAGAAGTTTGGTTGTTTCCAACCCGTGGTTCGAAACCATCCCACGTAAAAAAACTAAGGAGAGATGCATATGAAACTGAAAACACTCGTCGTCAACGGGGTTGTCGCGGCACTGTATATTGCGGTGACATTTTTTATCCAGCCGCTTGCGTTTATGAACGTCCAGTTCCGTGTTTCTGAAATTTTTAACCATCTCGTTGTGTTTAACAAGAAGTATATGATCGGTATTGTGGCAGGCGTTTTTCTCTCAAACTTATTTTTCTCGCCGATCAAGTATGATATGTTCATCGGTACAGCCCAGTCCGTCCTTGCGCTTGCGATTACCATTTTATCCGCACGGTTTATAAAGGGCGTCTGGGAACAGATGATCCTTAATTCCATTGCTTTTACGGCCTCCATGTTTATTATCGCATGGGAAATGCAATGGTTTAACGGCGTGCCTTTCTTTTTCGGCTGGCTGACGGCAGGTGCCGGCGAGCTAGCCGTGATGCTGATTGGAATGCCGGTTATCTACCTGATCAACAAACGCCTGCATTTTGAAAAACAGGTTTAAAAAAGAGCTGCCGCGGCAGCTCTTTTTTAATCTTCAATCGGCTGTTTATTCTCATCAAGCGTAAAGCCTTCCCCGAGCACATCATGGACCACCATCATCGACACGAAAGCATGGGGGTCAACGGAATGGATAATGCCTTTTAAACGGGACACCTCATGTTTTCCGACGACACAGTACAGCACATCCCGGTCCTGTTTCGTGAACATGCCGTGCCCGCGAAAAACGGTAACGCCGCGGTCCATCTGCTTCATGACTTTCTCGGCAATTTCATCATGCTTGTCCGAAATGATAAAAGCGCCTCTAGCCGTATAGGCCCCTTCCTGCAGAAAATCGACAACTCGCGAGCCGACAAAAACGGCAACGAGCGTGTACATCGCTTCCCGGTAATGCAGGTAGGTGATAAGCGACAGCGTAATCACGCATGCGTCGAACATGAACATGGTCCTGCCCATTGCCACGCCTTTATATTTAAATACGAGCCTGGCAATGATATCGACGCCTCCCGATGTCCCCCCGTAGCGGAAAATAATCCCGAGCCCGATGCCGATAAATACCCCGGCAAACAGCGCCGCAAGAAACATATCATCGCGAAGCGGAATATGGAAATGTTTCTTTTCAAATATCCATAAAAAAAGAGAGGAGCCGACCGTCCCGACCAGTGTATAGTAAAACGATTTTTTTCCAAGCAGCTTCCATCCGACAAAAAATACGGGGATATTCAAAATCAGATTGGAGTAAGAGGGGTTGATGTGAAATAAATAGTAAAGCAGCAGCGTAATTCCGGTAAAACCGCCTTCCGCCAGATGGTTCTGGATATTAAAATGGACAATGCCAAAGGCAAAGATGCAAGAGCCGAGCAGGATAAAAAAGATGTTTTTCATTTTCAGCATAATCCGTATCCTCCTTCCCCGGTATATATCCGGCGTTCCCATTATAGCGAAAGCGGTACAAAAGGGCAATCAGGCAGAGAGAAAAGCAAATATATGATTTGTAAAATCTGCCGTTTTTGGCTAACATGGAAGAGGATTACAGGATTGGGGGATGAAAATGGCAGAAAACAAATCGATCCGGCAAATGCAAAAAGAAGTCGATGATTATATCAGCCAGTTTAAAGAAGGGTACTTCAGTCCGCTTGCGCTTACAGCAAGGCTGACGGAAGAACTTGGGGAGCTGGCGCGCGAAATCAATCATTATTACGGGGAAAAACCGAAAAAACCGGATGAGAAGCCGAAAACCGTAGCAGAAGAGCTCGGCGATTTGCTGTTTGTCGTCATTTGCATGGCAAATGCTTTACATATTGATTTACAGGAAGCCCATACAATGGTTTTGCAGAAATTTAACACGCGTGATAAAGACAGATGGACGCGAAAAGAGCAGGAGGAGTAATGAAACATGGATGATATTCGGATTATTGTTGCCGGGGCCCGCGGGAAAATGGGGAGCGAGGCGGTGCGGCTGATCGAGCGGACGGAACATTTTAAACTCGTTGGCGTAGTGGACAGGACTTTTGACGGCAAACTGTTCAATGATGTATCCGATTATAACGGCGAACCGGTCCGGGTGTATACCGACCCGGAAGCATGCCTTGAAAACTGCCCGGCGGATGTATGGATTGATTTGACGGTGCCGAAAGCAGGGTTCCTCCATGCGAAAACGGCTCTCGCACATGGTGTCCGTCCGGTTGTCGGGACGACCGGGTTTACCGATGCGGAACTGGAAGAACTAAAGGCTGTTTCCGCACAAAAAGGAATCGGCTGTATCATTGCACCGAATTTTGCTATCGGGGCAGTGCTGATGATGAAATTTGCGCAAATGGCGGCGAAATATTTCCCGGATGTGGAAATCATCGAGCTGCACCATGACCGGAAAAAAGATGCCCCATCCGGTACGAGCGTAAAAACGGCGCAAATGATCTCGGAAGCAAGAAGAAAAAAAACGCAGGGGCATCCGGATGAAAAAGAAACATTACAAGGTGCAAGGGGCGCGGATTTTGAAGGCATGCATATCCACAGCGTCCGCCTGCCCGGCCTTGTCGCCCACCAGGAAGTGCTGTTCGGCGGGGACGGCCAGCTGCTTACGATCCGTCATGACTCGATGGATCGCGCATCTTTCATGTCAGGGGTGAAAGTAGCCGTTGAAGCGGTGATGAACCTCAATACATTTGTTTACGGGCTCGAAAATATTTTGGATTAACCGGAAGGAGGAAAGGAAATGGCCGGCAAGGTGGATATTCTCGCTTTCGGGGCCCATGCCGACGATGTCGAAATCGGCATGGCGGCATCCATTGCCAAATGGGCATCGATGGGGAAAAAAATTGCGATATGCGATTTGACAGAAGCGGAGCTGTCTTCGAACGGGACGGTTGAAAACCGCAAAAAAGAGGCACAAAAATCGGCAGCTTGCCTCGGGGTTAGAGAAAGAGTAACGCTGAAATTGCCGGACCGCGGCCTTTTTATGCAAGCGGACGCTATCCGCGCGATTACCGGTGTCATCCGGAAGTTTCAGCCGGATGTCGTGTTTGCGCCTTTTCATGAAGACCGCCATCCCGATCACGGTAACTGCGGCAGGCTTACAGAGGAAGCCTTTTTTTCGGCCGGCATCAGGAAATACCGTTCTGAACCGGATCTTCCTTCCCATAAACCGAAACATCTTTATTTTTATATGGTAAACGGTTTTCATCCGCCCGATTTTGTCGTCGATGTCACCAACTTTATGGACAAAAAACTTGAGAGTCTCCATGCCTATGAAAGCCAGTTTTCGATTCGGGAAAGAAGTGTCCATACCCCGCTTACGGATGGCTATATTGAAGCGGTCACTGCGCGCGAGAGGATGTTCGGGAAAGAGCTCGGGGTGAAATATGCAGAAGGGTTTTTAAGCAAAAAACCGGTTCTTGTGAATTTGGATGTGCTCGACTTATGAAAAAGTTAAAAATCGGGATTACGTGCTATCCGACCGTAGGCGGATCCGGCGTCATTGCAACGGAACTTGGCCAGCTGCTTGCCGAAAACGGCCATGAGATCCATTTTATTACCTCGAGTGTCCCGTTTCGGCTCAATAAAATGTATCCGAATATTTATACCCATCAGGTAGAAGTGAACCAGTACGCCGTCTTTCAATATCCGCCTTATGATATTGCACTTGCCTCTAAAATCGCAGAAGTGGCGGAAAGGGAAAAGCTGGATGTGCTCCATGCCCATTATGCGATTCCACACGCCATCTGCGCCATTCTCGGCAAAATGATGGCCGGTACCCGGATGAAAATCGTGACCACCCTGCACGGCACAGACATCACCGTGCTCGGGTATGACCCGTCGCTTGTCTCCGCCATCCGGTTCGGGATTGAACAGTCGGATGCAGTGACGGCGGTTTCCGATGCACTTGTCCGGCAAACGTATGATTTGATCCGGCCGCAGAAAAACATTTCGACGGTTTATAATTTTGTCGATGAACGCGTATACCAGAAAATGGAGGCAGGCCATTTAAAACAGGATTACGGCATTTCGGAAAAGGAAAAAGTGCTGATTCACGTTTCCAATTTCCGGGCGGTAAAGCGCGTGCCCGATGTCGTCAAGGCTTTTGCGAAAGTGCGGGCACAAATGCCGGCAAAACTGCTCCTTGTCGGCGACGGGCCGGAAATGACCGTCGTCTCCCGGCTCGTTGCCCAATGCGGTATTGAAAAAGATGTCTTGTTTTTAGGAAAGCAGGACCGGCTCGAGGAGCTGTACGCAATCAGCGATTTGATGTTGCTTTTATCGGAAAAGGAAAGTTTCGGCCTTGTTGCGCTTGAAGCGATGGCGTGCGGCGTCCCGTGCATTGGCACCCGGGTCGGCGGGATTCCGGAAGTGATAACAGACGGGATGAACGGCTATTTGTGCGGGCTGGGCGATGTTGAAGCCGTTGCCGGAAAAGCCATCCGGCTGCTTGAGGATCCGGGCCTTTATGCTGCGTTTTCGAAAGCGTGCGAAAAGACGGTAAAAGATAAATTTTATTCCCGCAACATTTTGAAACAATATGAACAAATATATGAACAAACGGTAAATGAGGTTGATGGACATGCTCCCGCCATTTCAGACGGCGCTTCCCATTATCCGGACGCTTGAAGATGCAGGGTTCAAAGCTTTTTTTGTCGGGGGATCGATCCGCGACAGCCTGCTTGGGCGGCCGGTGCACGATGTCGATATTGCCACCTCGGCGAAACCGGAAGAGGTAAAGGCACTTTTTACACATACTGTCGACATCGGCATTGAACATGGAACAGTGCTTGTATTGTATAAAGGAAACCAGTATGAGATCACGACGTTCCGGACCGAGTCGGTATATAAAGATTACCGGCGCCCGGAATCGGTTGAATATGTGGACTCATTGCTTGAAGATTTAAAACGGCGCGACTTCACGATGAATGCGATGGCGATGGATAAAAACGGGAAACTGATTGATCCGTTTGCAGGCAGTGAAGCCATCCGGATGAAGCGGATTGAAACGGTCGGATCCCCTGAAGAAAGATTCCGGGAAGACGCGCTTCGGATGATGCGGGCCGCCCGGTTTACGAGCCAGCTCGGTTTTTGGATTGAAGACGGGACGAAACAGGCCATCAAGCGCCATGCACCGCTTATCCGGCATATTGCCGTTGAGCGGATTACCCAGGAATTTATCAAATTGCTGGAAGGAGAGCATCCGTATGAAGCGCTGCAACTGCTTCAAGAAACCGGGCTGCTCGGGTTTCTGCCCGGTCTTTGCGGCAGGGAAGCGCAGCTTTTTTCTGCCCTGCACCCGGTGTTAAACGAATTGTCAGAACAACAGCTTTGGGTGTACCTTGTTGCCGCCGCAAACCCGGAAGATGCCAACGCTTTTTTGCGAAAATGGAAACTGCCGAATGAAAAACGGAAAGCCATCGTGCGTACGCTCGGCTTTTTCAGGATGCGCGCCGGGCGAAAGTGGGATCCACTTATGCTCTACGATGCCGGCGAACAAATGGCATTGGATGCTGAAGCGGTTTTCTGCGCTTTTCGCCGTGAAAACCCGTCGCCCCGCATTGCCGCCCTCCGGCAGGCGTTCCGGAAATTGCCGGTGAAAAACCGCAGCGAGCTGGCAATCGACGGGAAAAAGCTGATGGCGCTTTTTTCGAAAAAAGGCGGCCCGTGGCTGAAAGAAATGCTTCGTGAGATTGAAAAAGCGCTGATAAACGGCGAAATCGAAAACCAATATGAGGCAATCCGGAGGTGGGTTTTGTGCAAATATCCACAAGAGAAAAAATAATAGAACTGCTGACGGAAGCAGGGGACGGCTTTGTATCGGGAGAAACGCTGGCGAAAAAACTGAACTGCTCGCGGGCAGCGGTTTGGAAGCATATGGAGGAGCTGCGCAAAGAAGGTTTTGAATTGGAAGCGGTCCGGAAAAAAGGCTACCGGATTAAAGCAACGGGCGATAAAGTGACGGAAAATGAAATCCGGTACGGGCTCGGGACAAAACGGCTTGCAAGAAACATCCATTACCGGGAAACGATCGATTCGACCCAGCGGCTCGCGCACCAGCTCGTACAAAGAGGCTGCCCCGACGGCACGCTTGTTATCGCTGAGCAGCAAACGGGGGGAAGGGGCAGGCTCAGGCGGTCCTGGTACTCCCCTAAATATACCGGTATCTGGATGAGCATTGTCCTGCGGCCGGATCTTCCGCCGCAAATGGCGCCACCGTTTACGCTCATTGCCGCCGTTGCTGTTGCGCAGGCAATCGAAGAAACGGCAGGGATTGTGCCGGAGATCAAGTGGCCGAATGACCTGTTAATCGGCGAAAAAAAATGCGCAGGGATCCTGACAGAGCTTGAAGCGGACACAGACCGGATCCAGGCCGTGATTACAGGGATCGGGATCAATGTAAACGAAACCGATTTCCCGGAAGCCTTAAAACCGATCGCAACATCCCTTTCCCTTGCCTCGGGCAAAAAGGTAAAACGCGCGCTGCTCGTCCAGCGCATCCTTGAAAAATTGGAAAAATACGAGGAAATTTATCTCAGGAACGGCTTTGCGCCGCTTAAAATTTTATGGGAAAGCTATGCCAATGTGGTAGGGAAAAAAATCACGGCGCATACGTTTAAAGGGGATATTTCAGGGCGTGCGGTCGGCATCACGGATGACGGCGTGCTCCAGCTTGAAGGGGAAGACGGGCAGATGCATGCCATTTATTCCGCAGATATTGAAATCGAACGTTAAAAAATTGACAAAATTTTTGGCCGGATATAGCGCAATCCGGCCATTCCTGTTATAATCAACTTGGGTAGTATCTATTTCGGAACTATACCATTTCAGATTTTTATACAAAATAGATTCTGCCTTGATCCTTAAACGGACGGGGACAGAGGGTCAAAATGAACAATTGAAAAAACAGGGAGCCCGTCTGTCCAGTGATGGGCTCCTTTTTCCAATTGTTTGTTTCCTCTGCACCGGTCAATCCATGACAGGTGAGGAGTGTTGGAAAATGAAACAAACGACGGATTTTGTGAAGATGAAGGCGCAAGAAGAAAAAATTGCAATGGTGACCGCCTACGATTACCCTTCTGCAAAGCTTGCAGAAGAAGCGGGCGTCGACATGATTCTTGTCGGCGATTCGCTCGGCATGGTCGTGCTCGGCTATGATTCGACCATTCCGGTGACCGTGGCGGATATGGTCCACCATACGAAAGCGGTCAAGCGCGGGGCGAAAAACACCTTTGTCGTCACCGACTTGCCGTTTATGTCGTACCATTTGAGCCGTGAAGAAACATTAAAAAACGGCGCCCGCATTATTCAGGACGGCGGCGCCCATGCCGTAAAACTGGAAGGCGGGAAAGAAGTTGCGGCTCACATTGAAGCGCTTACGGAATCGGGCATCCCGGTGATGGCTCATATCGGGCTGACGCCGCAAAAGGTCGGGATTTTCGGCGGCTATAAAGTCCAGGGAAAAACAGCGGAAGCCGCCAAAAAGCTGCTGGAAGATGCGAAAGCGTGCGAGGAGGCCGGCGCTTTCGCCGTCGTCCTGGAATGCGTCCCGCGGCAGCTTTCGGAAGAAGTGACATCCGCCCTTTCCATTCCAACCATCGGAATCGGGGCCGGGCTTGGCGTAGACGGGCAGGTGCTTGTATTCCATGACCTGGTGAAATACGGAAGCGAAAAAGTGGCAAAATTTGTGAAGCAATTTGCCGATGCGGATGCCGTGATGCACAGCGGGCTCCGCCAATATGTACAGGAAGTAAAAAACCGGGCGTTCCCTGAAGAAAAGCATACGTACACGATGAAAGAAGAAGAGCTGGCAACACTGTACGGGGGGCGTGCAAAATGAAAACCGCACAGGCGATGAGCGTTGCAAAAACGAAGCGGGAAATCCGGACGCTTGTATCCCGGTATAAAAAAGAAGGCAAGTCGATCGGGTTTGTCCCGACGATGGGCTATTTGCATGAAGGCCATCTCGCCTTGGCAAAGCAGGCAAGAAAAGAAAACGATATTGTCATCATGAGCATTTTTGTAAACCCGCTCCAGTTCGGGCCAAATGAAGATTTCGACCGGTATCCGCGCGATGCGGAAGGGGACCGGCATAAAGCGGAAGCAGCCGGCGTTGATGTATTGTTTATCCCGTCTGTTAAAGAAATGTATCCGCGCGCTTTATCGGTTCAAATAAAAGTGACAAAGGGGACGGATGTCCTTTGCGGAAGAAAGCGGCCGGGCCATTTTGACGGTGTGGCGGTAGTCCTTTCAAAACTGTTTCACCTCGTCCAGCCGGACCGCGCTTATTTCGGGCTGAAAGATGCCCAGCAGGTAGCCGTTGTTGAAAATCTTGTCCGCGATCTGGATTTTCCGGTTGACATTGTCCCGTGCCCGATTGTGCGCGAACCGGACGGCCTTGCAAAAAGTTCGAGAAACGTCTATTTATCGGAGGCGGAGCGGAAAGAAGCGCCCGAAATATACAAAAGTTTGCAATTGGCAAACAAAGCGGTTGAACAGGGGGAGAGAAACCCGGAAAAAGTGATTTCCCTTGTAGAAGCGCATCTTTCTGCGCATCTGTCCGGGAAAATTGATTACGTGGAATTGTATTCCTATCCGGAACTCGAACCGGTCCATGCCATAAACGGGCGCTGTATCCTCGCAGTCGCCGTCCAATTTGAAAAAGCGCGGCTCATCGACAATATCATTTTTGCAGGATAAACAACAAGAGAATAGGGAGGGATTGCTTTGCTGCGGACTATGATGAACGGGAAAATCCACCGGGCAACCGTGACGGAAGCGAATTTAAACTATGTCGGAAGCATCACGATTGATGCGGATTTGCTGGATGCGGCGGGGATGGCGCCCAATGAGAAAGTGCAAATTGTGAACAATTCCAACGGGGCGCGATTTGAAACGTATATCATCCCGGGTGAAAGGGGATCCGGCGTCATCTGCCTGAACGGCGCGGCAGCCCGGCTTGCACAACCCGGTGACATTGTGATTATCATTTCGTACGCCCTTTTGACGGAAGAAGAAATGAAAAACCACCATCCGAAAATTGTTCTGCTTGATGCAAAAAACCGGATTGAAAAAATGTTATCGGAAGAACCGGCTTCCACGATTCTGTAGGGGGAAAACCGCACCTGCTTTTTCGGGCAGGGCGGTTTTTCAATTTCTGCAGCCTGGTTGTGGCGAATGATCGATTTTATGTTAAAATAGTACAATATGGAAGAAACGGGGCAATTATTTTTAGTCAGGTGATGTTATGCAGCGCTATGTAGTCGTAGATCTTGAAACAACAGGAAATTCAGCAAAAAAAGGCGATCGCATCATCCAGTTTTCCGCTGTTGTGGTTGAAGGCCGGGAGATCAAAACGCAATTTACAAGCTTCGTCAATCCCGAAAAGCCGGTACCGCCGTTTATTTCGGAATTGACCGGGATCGATAACGGCATGCTTGAAGAAGCACCGGTATTTTCGGAGATCGCCCCGCGCATCATGGAAATTTTGGAAGGCAGCATATTTGTCGCCCACAATGTGCTGTTTGACCTACCGTTTTTGCAGCAGGAATTAAAGGCTGCGGGGTTTCCGCCGTTTCGCGGGCCGAGCCTTGACACCGTTGAATTTTCGAGAATTGCATTTCCAACTTTAAACAGTTATAAACTGGGGGATCTGGCCGATTCTTTGTCCCTTTATCATGAACGGCCGCACCGGGCGGACAGTGATGCTTTTGTTACGGCAAAGCTGCTTCTTGCCTGCATGGAAAAGTGTGCGTCCCTTCCTGTCGTCACACTTGAACAACTCGTGCCGCTTTCTTATTCCTTGAAAAGCGACCTTGCCGGCATTTTTGAGGATATACTGGAAGAGAAACGGCGGTATATCGAGCATTTGCCGCCGGATATGGAAGTATACCGGGGCATCGCATTAAAACGGAAAAGCCTGCCTGCGGATGACGGCCCGCGCGAGATTGGCCGTTATCCGCAGGATGCGGCTGAAAAAGAATCCTGGTTTGCGGCTTCAGGCGCCGGGATGGAAGCGCGCCCCGCCCAATTTGAAATGATGGACCATGTCCGGGAAGCTTTTTCTGCTGAGGAGCATGTCGCATTGGAAGCAGGCACGGGCATCGGCAAATCCCTTGCCTATCTTGTGCCGGCCGCTTTCCAAGCGATTTCGGAACAAAAACCGGTGTTAATCAGCACGTATACGGTTGCGCTTGAGCACCAGCTTTTAAATAAGGAAATCAAAAGGCTTGAACAGATGCTGAAAACCCCGGTCAGGACCGTGTTGCTAAAGGGGAGAAGCCATTACCTGCATTTGTTTAAGTTTGAACAGTCGTTAAAAGAACCGGACCGGCAGTACGACGCCGTATTTGCCAAAATGCAAATCCTGGTCTGGCTTACCGGAACAGAAAGCGGCGATCTTGACGAGCTTCATTTATCCGGTGGCGGAAAACATTTTTGGCAGCGGATTAAACAGGACGGCTGGCATACGGATAAAAAAGATCCGTGGAAATCGCGGGATTTTTATCTTTACGCCAAAGCCTGCGCAGCCTCTGCTGACATCGCCATCACGAACCATGCGATGCTGTGCGCGGAACTTGAAAGGGACCAGTCGGTGTTTGACGGATTTCAATACGTCATCATTGATGAAGCCCACCGCCTTGAACAAGCGGCCCGGGAAACGATCGGGAAACGCGCAAGTTACAACCAAATGAAATATATGATGGCAAGGCTCGGCCTGTATGAGCAAAAACAGCTGTTTTACAAATTGGAAAAAATGATGGAAAAATACGGGCTAAAAGCCGGGCTGCATGCGTTTGAATGCGATGCAATCCTTCAGGGGCTTGATGCCGAGCTCGATGATTTATTCGGCATGCTCGCCCAAAAAGTGATGCGCGCGAAGCGGGAAACAAACGGTTACCAGAAAATCAAATTAAGAATTAAAAAAGAAAACTGGAAACAAAAAGCATGGTGGGCGGTCCTGCTCTGTACGGAACGGGTCAGGGCGTCCATGAAAGAGATTTCGCAGGCATTGGAAGAAAGGCTTTTGCAGTTGCTTTCCGAAAAACAGATGAAAGAACAGACACTCGCTTTTATTGAAGAAATGTACAGCTTTTTGGAAGATTGGCGCCTTTTGCGCGACAACCTGGCCGTTTTCGCCGGCCAAAACGGCGGGGATGAAAATGTCGTCTGGGTGGAAGGAGATTTGCGTGCCCTCCCGAACAGCCTTGTCATCTATTGCCAGCCGGTGCATGCCGGAGAAACGTTGCAAAAAGCTTTTTTTTCGCAAAAAAAGAGTGTCGTGCTTACTTCCGCGACATTGACCGTTGGCGGAAGCTTCCGCTATTTTCTCGGCGAGACGGGGCTTTCGCACACCACAAAAACGGTCCGCATTCCGTCGCCTTTCCGCTTTGACAGGCAGGTGCAGTTTATTATCCCGAACGACCTTCCTGATATCGGATCCGCCAGTATGGAAGACTTTGCGGAAAAAATGGCAGGTTATCTGCTTGCCGTTGCGGAGGCCACAAAGGGCAGGATGATGATTTTATTTACATCCTTTGATTTGTTGAAAAAGGTGTACCACCTGATGAAAGAAAGCGGAATGCTTGAAGATTATATGCTCATCGCCCAGGGCATATCAAGCGGCAGCCGGTCGAGGTTAACGAAAAGCTTTCAAAAATTTGACAAAGCGATCCTTCTCGGTTTAAGCAGTTTTTGGGAAGGGGTTGACATCCCTGGCGATGACCTTTCCTGCCTCGTGATGGCCCGCCTCCCGTTTTTGCCCCCGGATGAGCCGGTTATAGAAGCAAAGTCCGATTATTTCAGGGCAAAAGGGAAAAATCCGTTTTCCGCTTATGCGTTGCCCGAAGCCGTGCTCAGGTTCAAACAAGGGTTTGGCAGGCTTATCCGGACGCGCCATGACCGCGGCATTTTTCTTGTCCTGGACCGGAGGATTGAAACGGCCACATACGGGCCGGCGTTCATAAAATCGCTGCCGCCGGTCCGCATCAGGCACCTGGATCTGAACGGGACGCTTGAGGCCATTGAAAGCTGGCTGTAAAAAAAGTGCTGCGACAATGCAGCACAAAACAGGGTGGACCGGAAAAATGATCAAATGCATCATTTTTTCATTCATTTTTGCTGTATAATGATGAAGGAAATGATTCTAAGCTTAGGATGGCCTGCATGGGAACTGATATGAATGACAATATCTGCTTAAAAGGATTTACGCCATGGAAAATGAGGGTTCGGAATGAAAAAAGCACTGATCTCAATTTGCATTTTGGTCATCGTGATAGCCGGATTTGCGGCAGAGACTTATTGGAAAGCACGGAAACCGTATCATGAAGCATACAACAAAGCGGCCGCTGTTGCCAAAAGCAAAGCCGGCATCCGGGCTGCCGATGCATTTTATCTTTACAATGGCAAAAGCACCTATTATGTTGTCGTGGGGAAAGGCAAAGGCGGGAAGAAAAAAGCGGTTTGGATCCCTGAAAAGAAACCGAAGCGTGTGACCGTCCTAGACTTGAATACCGGCATTTCAAAACAGGATGCAGTGAAACAAGTGGTGCAAAAAAGGCAGCCGGATAAAATTTTATCTGTGCGGCTCGGCATGGAAAGCCAGGTTCCCATTTGGGAAGTTGCTTATATAAAAGGAAACAGCCTCGGCTATGATGAGGTTCCTTTTTTAAAAAAATCCAATTGATCCGTTTGGAGAGGTGAATCGTATGAAACTGGCATCAAGGGTAAGTGCATTAACGCCGTCATCCACGTTGGCGATTACGGCAAAGGCAAAAGCAATGAAGGCGCAAGGCATCGATGTGATCGGCCTTGGCGCAGGTGAACCCGATTTTAATACACCGAGGGAGATTATCGAAGCCGCGTATCAGTCGATGCTGGACGGCCAGACGAAGTATACCCCGGCTGGCGGAATGGCATCGCTGAAAGAGGCCGTCATTGAAAAATTCCAAAAAGACCAGGGGCTTGGCTTTAAAGCAAATGAAATCATCATCACCAACGGGGCAAAACACGCCTTGTATACATTGTTTCAGGTGCTGCTCGACCAGGGCGATGAAGTGATCATCCCGTCTCCTTACTGGGTAAGCTATCCCGAGCAGGTAAAGCTTGCGGAAGGCGTCCCGGTCTTTGTAGAAGGCAAAGAAGAAAACCAGTATAAAATAACGCCGGAGCAGCTGGAAAAAGCCGTATCACCACGGACAAAAGCGTTTGTACTCAACTCTCCCGGCAATCCGACCGGCATGATGTATACAAGGGAAGAACTTGAAAAACTCGGCGAAGTCTGCCTGAAACACGATATTTTGATCGTGTCGGACGAAATTTACGAAAAATTGGTGTACGGCGGCAACCGGCATGTCTCGATCGCCACCATTTCACCGGAACTGAAAGCACAGACGGTGATCATTAACGGCGTCTCAAAATCCCATTCCATGACCGGCTGGCGGATCGGCTATGCGGCCGGGAACAGGGAAATCATTAAAGCGATGACAAATCTTGCCAGCCATTCGACTTCCAATCCGGCAACGCCTTCCCAGTTCGCGGCACTCGCCGCATACAGCGGGGACCAGCGTGCCGTGGAAGAGATGCGCCAGGCTTTCGAGGCACGGCTCAATGCAGTTTTTAACCGGCTGGTTGAAATTGACGGGATTACCTGCATCAAACCGCAAGGCGCTTTTTATTTATTTCCGAATGTGAAGGAAGCCGCAAAGCTGACCGGTTTTCAATCGGTTGACGCATTTGTGGAGGCTTTGCTCGAGGAAGCGCGCGTTGCCGTTGTCCCGGGTTCCGGTTTCGGCGCGGAAAACAATATCCGGCTTTCTTATGCCACTTCTTTGGAAAATCTTGAAGAAGCGCTTAAGCGGATCAAACAGTTCGTGGAAACACGGAAAAAAGCATGAACCTTTGGCTTGTTTCCTTTTTCCGCCTTTGTTTAGTATAATGGATTCCGGTACATATGGGAGACAAGCCGGAAATTGTTTTGGAGGGAAATACCGTGAAAATCACCATCTCAGAAGTACACCAGCATATCGGGGAGGAAGTGACGATCGGGGTCTGGCTGAACAATAAACGTTCAAGCGGCAAAATTGCCTTTCTCGAGCTGCGTGACGGGACAGGCTTTATACAAGGCGTGGTCGTAAAGAACGAAGCCGGGGAAGAGGTCTTTCAAACGGCAAAATCGATGAGCCAGGAAACTTCTTTTTACGTTACCGGAACAGTCCGGGAAGATGCCCGCTCCCCGTTCGGCTACGAGCTCCAGGTGGCCGGTATTCAGATCATCCATGAAGCCGTAGATTACCCGATCACACCAAAAGCGCACGGGACCGAATTTTTAATGGACCACAGGCATTTATGGCTCCGTTCCCGCCGCCAGCACGCTGTCATGAAAATCCGGAACGAAATCATCCGGGCGACGTATGAATTTTTCAATATGAACGGGTTTACGAAAATCGACCCGCCGATTTTAACCGGCAGTGCGCCGGAAGGGACGACCGAGCTGTTCCACACGAAGTACTTTGATGAAGAAGCCTATCTTTCGCAAAGCGGGCAGCTTTACATGGAAGCGGCAGCGATGGCATTCGGAAAAGTATTCTCTTTCGGCCCGACGTTCCGCGCTGAAAAATCGAAAACGCGCCGCCATTTGATCGAGTTTTGGATGATCGAGCCGGAAATGGCTTTTTATGAACATGAAGATAGCCTGAAAGTGCAGGAACAGTATGTTTCCTATATCGTCCGGTCCGTTTTGGAAAACTGCAAACTCGACCTGCACCGGCTTGGCCGCGATACTTCAAAGCTTGAGCAAGTCTCGGCGCCGTTTCCGCGGATTACGTATGATGCCGCCATTGAATTGCTCCATGAAAAAGGATTTGAGGAAATCAAGTGGGGCGAAGATTTTGGCGCGCCGCATGAAACCGCAATTGCCGAAAGTTTCGACAAGCCGGTGTTCATTACGCATTATCCGGCTGCAATTAAACCGTTTTACATGCAGCCGGATGCTAAGCGCCCGGAAGTCGTGCTGTGCGCCGATTTGATTGCGCCAGAAGGGTACGGAGAAATCATCGGCGGCAGCGAGCGGATCAATGACTATGATTTGTTGCTGAAACGGATCAAGGATTTCAATCTGTCGGAAGAAGCTTACAAATGGTATCTTGATTTACGTAAATACGGTTCTGTTCCGCATTCCGGCTTCGGGCTGGGCCTTGAGCGGACGGTTGCCTGGATTTCGGGCGTTGAGCATGTGCGCGAAACGATTCCATTCCCGAGGCTTTTAAACCGGATCTATCCGTAATTGAAAAAACGGCTGCATTGACGGTGTGCAGCCGTTTTTCTTTTCAGATGTTTTTTTCAATTCCCTTGCCGTTTTTAAACTGCTATACTTACATTGAGGTGTCCGACATGGATAAAGATCTTTTGCTTGCCTGGTGGGAAGAAGGGGTATTGACCGTCCCCCAGCTCTTATTGAAAAAATACAAACAGCTTGGCCTGAATGAAACGGAACTTGTGCTTTTGCTGCAAGTTTATTCTTTTTTAAAAGAGGGAAATGCGTTTCCGACGCCTGAAGATCTGGCAGGCAGGCTTACCATTCCGGAAAGTATGTGCGTTTCGATTTTGCGGCGTCTAATCCAGCATCAGTTTTTGTCCATTGAAGAAGGGGAAGGGGAAGGCGGCATCCTGTATGAAAAATATTCGATCATGCCGCTGTGGGCGAAACTCGCCGATGAATTTGTCTACGAGAAAAAACAGGACGAGCTTGAGAAAAGCGTAAACGAAGAAACCGATTTATACACCACGTTTGAACAGGAGTTTGGCAGGCCGCTGTCGCCGCTCGAATGCGAAACATTGGCGATGTGGATTGACCAGGACGGGCAATCCCCTGATTTGATTAAAGCCGCCCTGCGTGAAGCCGTTATCTCCGGCAAACTGAATTTCCGCTACATAGACCGCATTTTGTTTGAATGGAAAAAGAACGGCATCCGGACGGTGGATGAAGCACGCGAATATGGAAGGAATTTCCGCAAATCGTCAAAACCGCAAGCAGAAAAACCGAAAACGACCAATCCGGTGCCGTTTTATAACTGGCTCGAACAATAAAAGGTGACGATAATAATTTTATGTAAACTAGTTACGGGAGTTTGAGAGATGCTGACAAAACAACAAATCCGGCATTGCCTTGAGACAATGGGGGAAATGTTTCCGGATGCCCGCTGTGAATTGAATCATTCAAATCCTTTTGAGCTGCTGATCGCGGTAACATTATCCGCCCAGTGCACCGATGCGCTCGTCAATAAAGTGACAAAAAATCTGTTTCAAAAGTATAAATCCCCGGATGACTATATTGCCGTGCCGCTTGAAGAACTGCAGCAGGACATCCGGTCGATCGGGCTTTACCGCAACAAAGCAAAAAACATCCAAAAACTTTGCCGGATGCTCATCGAGGAATACGGGCGGGAAGTGCCGCAAACGCGGGAAGAACTGATGAAACTGCCCGGCGTCGGCAGAAAAACGGCAAACGTTGTCCTGTCGGTTGCTTTTGGCATTCCGGCCATTGCTGTCGATACCCATGTAGAGAGAGTTAGCAAACGGCTCGGCTTTTGCCGCTACAAAGACAGTGTATTGGAAGTGGAACAAACCTTAATGAAAAAAGTGCCGAAAGAAGAATGGTCGATCACGCACCACCGGATGATCTTCTTCGGCCGCTACCATTGTAAGGCCCAGCGCCCGCAATGTGAAATCTGCCCGCTTCTTGACCTGTGCAGGGAAGGGGAGAAACGGATGAAGCAGAAAGAGAACAAGAAATGAGAATACGAAAAAGCATGGAGAATCGTTTCTCCATGCTTTTTTTGATCAGACCGGCGGGGGCGCAGAAAGCCATCCATCATGTGCTTTTTTATTCAGAACCGGTATTATTATTTGCGGACGCGTTGCCCGAACTGTTTTCGCCTTTATTGGGACTGTTCCCGCCGTTCGTATTGGTTCCCTTGGTTCCCTTGGTTCCGTTGGTTCCGTTGGTTCCGTTGGTTCCGTTTGAACCGCTGCTTCCGTTTCCATTCGTGCCTGCTCCATTGTTTGCCGAGCTGCCGTTTCCGCTTGAAGTGCCAGTGCCTGAACTGTTTCCCGGACTGTTGTTGTTATCTTTGCTGCCGTTTCCGCTGTTTTCCGAGCCGTTTCCGTTTGAATTTCCGCTGTTTGTTCTCTTGTCTGAGCCGGTGTTGTCTTTGTTTTCGCCGGACTGATTTGTGTCAGTGTCGGTATTGCTATTCGTATTTGAATTGTTTGCATCCGGTTGTTTTTGGGCATTGTCTTCCGGTTGCTTGTTTTGGTTATCATCCGCCTTCGTGTCCGTGCTGCCCCCCGGAACCGTTACACTCGTGGATGCCGCTTTGCTTTTCACGCCATTTACCGTGGCGGTGACATTGAAGACATACGTTGCGCCCGCTTTCGGATTTGCGACGGTGATCGATTTTCCTGAAGTCGAACCGAATGACGCCGCGCTGCCGTTTATTGTACCGGATACGTTAAAGGTCGCACCTGACCCTTTATAATCCCAGGTTACCGTAATTTTATTGCTGTCTGCATCATACGCTGCGTGAACATTTGCCGGCGCATCCTGGGTGACGGATTTTTTATCAATCGCCGTATCGATATAGCCGCGGATATACAATTCGCTGCCCATTCTGACGACACTTTTCGGCATCGTAAAGTCAGGGGTCTCTTTTCCTTCCGATACATAACGCATCAAGTGGCGGTAAATTTGCTGCGCAACCGTTTGATACGGCCTTGTGACGCCGTATTTTTTGCCTTTCTCGCTTTCGTAGCCGGTCCATACTGCTAACGAATATCTTGTCGTGTAGCCTGCAAACCAGGAATCCTGTACGGACGAACTTAGAATCCCGTATTTTGCCAGATCGTTTTTATCAAAATTCGTGGTGCCCGTTTTACCGGCGGCAGGCAATCCTGGAATATGGGCGGTTGTCCCGGTGCCTTTTGTCAGCACATCTTTCAGCACGTCCGTAATCATATAAGCCGTATAGTCGCTCATGGCGATTTTGGACTGGACATGCGGTTTGATTTCCGTGACCCCGTCACGCAGGACAATTTTCCGGATGGCATGCGGCTT
The DNA here is from genome assembly GCF_038593015.1 of Weizmannia sp. FSL W8-0676. Classification (NCBI taxonomy): domain Bacteria; kingdom Bacillati; phylum Bacillota; class Bacilli; order Caryophanales; family Bacillaceae; genus Heyndrickxia; species Weizmannia sp. FSL W8-0676. Next base: position 1,652,008 of record NZ_CP151954.1, on the reverse strand, counting down.
GTTGTATATGCCTTCATTGCCGAATGCGGCGTAAGCGGAAGCCATCTGCAGCGGTGAAACTTGCACCCCTCCGCCGATGGATGAAGATTCAACGATTTCTTTGCGGTTTAAATCAAGGCCGAGTTTTTTTGCAAAACGGATGGCCCTTTCCTTGCCGACTTCTTTATATGTTTCATAGGCAGGAATATTCCGTGATAAATACAGTGCCTTGCGCATGCTCATCTTGCCAAGGAACCGGTTATCCCAGTCATTAATCGGCGTTCCGTCCGAATAAGTGGTTGCCACATCGTTCAATCGGTGCCCGGTTGACCAGTGCAAGTACTCAATCGCCGGCCCGTAGTCAAGAATCGGTTTGATTGTTGATCCCGGCGAACGCTTCGTATCAACGGCATAGTTGAAGCCGCGGTCAAGTTTCATATTGCGCCCGCCGCCAAGCGCGCGGATTTCGCCTGTTTTCGTATCGACCAGGGCAATGCCGGCCTGCATTTTTTTATCCGGATAATTGATGATCGAATTGGTGTTTAAGATCTTTTCCGTATATTGCTGTGCGGAAGAATCCAGGGTTGTATAAATGGTTAAACCGTCGGCATATACATTATAGTTCCCGAGTCTCTGCACTTCCTTAATCACTTCATTGACAAAAGCAGGATATTTGTTCGCGTTTGTATTCCGCTCTTTTTCTTTCACCAGCCCGGCCGAAACCGGGGCGGCCTGCGCTTTTTCCATTTCATCCTTTGTTATTTTGTGGTTTTTGTACATCATATAAAGGACAATATCTCTTCTTTTCTTTGTCAGATCCGGATGGTCAAACGGATTATAATTATTCGGGCTTTGCGGCATGCCGGCCAGCACGGCAATTTCCGGCAGTGATAATTTGCTTAAAGATTTGCCATAATAATGTTCAGCAGCTGTCTCAAAGCCGAAAACACCGTCTGACATATAGACTTTATTGACATACATTTCAAGGATCTCATGTTTTGTGTATTTCCGCTCAAGCTGAATCGCAAGCCATGCTTCCTGGGCTTTCCGCTTTAATGTTTTTTCGTTTTTATTGTTCAGCGCCATGGAAACGACCTGCTGCGTCAGGGTGCTGGCCCCCTCGGACCCGAAACCTTTGGTAAAGTTTGCGACCACCGCGCCCCCGAGCCGTATCGGGTCGATCCCGTGATGCTGGTAGAACCGTGTATCTTCCGTCGAAAGAATCGCGTTTTCCATCTGCTTTGGAAGCTCTTCATAATCGATATATTTCCGGTTCTGTGCCCCGAGCGTTGTGACTGTTTTGTTGTTTTTATCCTTGATCACCGATGGAATCGGGTCGGATAACTGCTTCTTCGTCAGTTTCGGGGAGCTGCTTGCGTAATACGCAAAAGTGCTGATGCCCGCAATGACCCCGGCTAGCCCGAGAATAAAGCAGACGAGAATGAGCCGCTTTATAAATGTTAAAAATTTGTTTTTCGGTTTTTTCCTTTTCTTTTTATGTTGATTTGCCTGCATTTGTTTCCGGCGTTCTTCGCGGGATTGGTATTTTTCTGCCATGCTCAGCATTCCTTTCTTCTAAACCTGAAAAAGCCGATTTAGATTCAAAACATATTGTTGCCGGATCCGTCAATCATCCGGCCGGGCAACAACTATAAAGCATACAATTGCTTTAAAATGGCGATGTAATCAATTCTCGGCCGGTATCCGACCGGTATAGGATGCCCGTTTGCTTCAATTTCTTCTTTTTTTATCGATTTTCTCCCTCCGGCAAGCATTCTATCCCAATAAAAAAATAAATGGCGGGATTCCAGCAAAAAAATTTCTTCTCCCTTCGCAAAACGGAGAATGACAAAGCAAATCCCGCCTTGCGCTACCACCTGTTTCATATGGGTGATTTGATGCTCATGGAAGTTATGAAGCGGAAAAGAAGTATGGTTTTGCGTTTCCTTTGCTTCAAAGTCTATATATTTACCGTTCATCACCCCATTGTAATCGGTTGTGGACGGCTGTTTAAAATAGGCTTCTTTAATGACGGCTGTGCTCCGTGACTGGTAATCGACCTGGACAATCTGGATCGGGGTCGGTTTTTTATGGATAACGGCAATGCCTTCCTGCAAATAATAAGCATTGGTTTCATTCAGATCCTCTTCCAGTGTCATCCCCCGGTTGCCGTATAAAATTTGGTTCGCATTTTTCCGTCCGGCTTTGTTTTTTGCCTCTTTATACCTTTTTCCGTTTGGATAACGCAATTCCATGTTCCCTCACCTCATAAGCTAAATTATATCATAGCAGAACAGACAAAGAATATGTAATAAAAAAAACAGTCTTTCGGCCCCTTTGCACCGGCGGGGGACAAGGAACCGGCCTGCCCGGCTTTTTTCGCTAAAAACAGGCAAAACAAAAAGCAAGGAAATGTTTCCTTGCTTTTTGCTTTCATTAGGTGGAAGGGCGGTCAGGGCCGTTCAGCTTCTTATCTCCTTTCGCCAAAGACCCTTTTTGTTCCTGTGCTTTTTTTTGTTGTTGCGCTTTGTTATCATTCGTTTTCATGGAAATCCGCCTCCTGAAATTGGTGTCACCGGATTTTCCGGCACATTTATTGTTTGCAGTTCCGCCTTTTGCATACATGCCGGCACGAAAGTTGACGCAGCCAGAAAAAATGTGCCCGAAATGGAGACATGCTGTCGAAAGGAAACACAAAATGAAGAAACCCGTTTTCTTTGCCGAATTGCTTCTAGTTTTGTCAGACATGAAGGGACCGGGCCGCCTGGCAGAGAATGAATAGGCATGTTGAAATTCAGGGGGGAAAACAAATGATACCGAAAGCCGCATTTTTAAACGGGCTGGAAAAAATGGAACAGGCGCTGGAAAACATCGGGACAGGGATCCGGCATAAGGCGGAGAAGGAAGCAAGAAAGCAGTCGATAAAGCAGTGGTACCGTTTAAAAAAAACAGAAATGAGGCTGGACCATTTGGAAAAAAGGGCGGAAGCATTCAGAAAAACATACAGGGCGGAAAGCTTGCGGATTGATGAAAACAAAAAAACTTCCTAAAATGAAAGAAGTCTCCCGTGAAGAACCCGGCGAAGGGAGAATATCCGTTTAGAAGGGTGAAGAGAAATGGAAGACGGACAATTACAAGCGTTAAACCGGCAGCTGATTTCGTACACGCATGAGCTTTATGACCTGTACCAGGAAGTAAAGGCAACAGGGGTGGAAAAGGATTTTTTCAGTGAAGTCAAGCCTTTTTGTGATACGTTGCAGGATGCCATTGACAGGTGGCTCCCGGCTGCAAAAGCATGGGTGGAAGCCCGGAGGCCGGCGCATCTTTTTCCATCCCAGCTTGAACATACGGCCGAAAATTTGCAAATGGTTGCGGTGCGTGCTTTTTACCCGTCATCCAGCCGCAAAATGATGCTCGATCATTTCCAGTCAGTAAAATATATTCTCCAATGCTTGCAGGAAGCATTGGAGAAATCGTAATCGATATGGACATATCACCAATTGCCGGATGCCACATACATTATTGGTGAAGCAGGCAGGAGGCGATGGCAATGCGCGTTATGCAAGACCCTTACGCAAGCAGGCGCACAAGAAGCACAGGCCGGTATCCTGCAATGCCGGGGGCCGGTCCGTATTACCCGCAGTTTCCATATCCCGGGCAGCATTCCCCGCATGTGTTCGGATACCCCCCGGCGCCGTATCCATACGGCCAGCAACCGGGCGGGTACGGCCATGCCTGGCATATGCACGGACAAAGTGGCCAGCATGCCGGGGAAGAAGCTGCCATGCATTTGTTCGGGAACCCGCTGGAGGCCGCTGAAAAGCCAAACACCCAGCACGGTGCGGCAGGGTTCGCCCATCCGTACCCGCATCAGCCTGTTCCGCTAAAGCCGCCGCAAATGGGGGGATCTTTTTTGAATTCCTTCAAATTCCAGGATGGCTCCATTGATTTTAATAAAATGGTCAATACTGCCGGACAGATGATCAATGCGATTAATCAAGTCTCATCGATGGTCAAAGGGCTCGGGGGCCTGTTTACAAAATAGGCTTCCGGGCCGTTTTGCTTAAAAAGGGCGAAAAACGGAAAAAACCGGGACGCTCCCGGCATACTATTCAATCCTCAGCTTTTTTTTCTTTCCTTTCGGCATTAAAATCACAAGCAGCCCGTTTTCAAATTTTGCCTGAATCTGATCCCCGTCCACCGCGGGCGGCAGGGGCACCGTCCGGCTTATCCGGTGGAATGCGCTTTTCTTTTCGTAAGCTTTTTTCGTTTCATCCAAACTTGAAACGGCTTCCTCATGCCTGGCGCTAATGGTGAGATATTGATCATAAACTTCAATCTCAATCTGGCCTTTTTCATAGCCGGGCAGTTTGGCTGTCAATACATAGGCCTCATCTTTTTCTTCGAGGCGTACCGGAATCGTATCAAAAGAAAAAAATTCATCCAGATTCTCAAAAAAATGTTTGACCGGCTTTTCCTGAAAAAATTGGTCCATCGCTTGCATCAGCCCGTAAAAAGGATACTTTTCTTCCGGGCCGGATAAATTGGACATCGGCAGGCTCCTTTCTTGTTGATGATGAAGAAAATGAAATGGTTGCACAGCACTCTTTCACTGTATAATATGAAAACCAAGCGGGAAATGTGAAAGAATGCTTTGAAAACGAACGTCTATTCGCTATAATAGATAGCGGGGTGAGGAAAGTTGTTCAAAAAAAAGAATTTGCAGGAAATATTGGAGCAGTTGCAGATGGACCGTTCTTTCCAGGAGCGGATCGTCCATTGGCATACGATTGAAGGAAAGCCGGCTGTAACGGTGCCTTTTCCTGGCAGCATCACACCGGCTGTACTTTCGGCGCTGGAAAAAAGAGGGATTTCGTCATTGTATACCCACCAGGCAGAGGCATATCAGCTTGCCATGGCAGGAAAAGATTTTACGGCCGTTACCCCGACTGCATCAGGCAAAACGCTTTGCTATAATCTGCCCGTGCTCGAGACCATCCTTCAAAACCCGGATGCACGCGCGCTTTATATGTTCCCGACAAAAGCGCTCGCGCAGGACCAGAAAAGTGAAATAAACGAAATCATTGAAGAAGCCGGCGTGCCTGTAAACAGTTATACATATGACGGGGATACGCCTTCAAATATCCGGCAGCGCGTGCGCAAAGCCGGCCATATCGTCATCACCAATCCGGATATGCTGCATTCCGCCATTTTGCCCCACCATACAAAATGGGTGTCGTTTTTTGAAAATCTAAGATTCGTGGTGATCGACGAACTGCATATATACCGCGGCGTGTTCGGCAGCCATGTTGCCAATGTGTTGCGCAGATTAAAGCGGATTTGCCGTTATTACGGGAGCGATCCGGTTTTTATTTGCACGTCCGCGACGATTCAAAACCCGAAAGAGCTGGCGGAAAAGCTAACCGGCAAAAAAATGGAACTGATTGACCAAAACGGCGCGCCGAGCGGAACGAAGCATTTTCTTTTTTACAACCCGCCGCTTGTGAACAAGCCGCTGAACATCCGGAGAAGCGCCACACTTGAAGTCCGGAAAATTGCAGGGGAACTTTTGAAAAACAAAATTCAGACGATTGTTTTTGCAAGAAGCCGTGTGCGCGTCGAAATCATCTTAAAATACTTGCAGGAAATCGTTAAAGACGAACTCGGGGAAAAGTCGATCATGGGCTACAGGGGAGGATACCTTCCAACCGAGCGGCGGAAAATCGAGCAGGGGTTAAGAAACGGGGACATATACGGGATTGTCAGCACGAACGCCCTCGAGCTCGGTGTCGATATCGGCCAGCTCCAGGTCTGTATTATGACCGGCTATCCGGGCACAATTGCGAGCGCCTGGCAGCAGGCCGGGCGCGCAGGAAGAAGGCAGGGGGAATCACTTGTCATCCTTGTTGCCGGCTCAAGCCCGCTTGACCAGTACATCATCCGCAATCCGGGCTTCTTTTTCAACCGGTCCCCGGAGACGGCGCGCATCAACCCCGATAATCTTGTCATTTTAGTGGACCATGTTAAATGTGCGGCATATGAGCTGCCGTTTAAAAAAGGGGAAACGTTTGGCGACGTTGAAATCGAGGACGTGCTCGAGTTTTTAGCGGATGAACGGATCCTCCACCGGCGCGGGGATGCGTGGTACTGGATGAATGATGCTTTTCCGGCCCATAATATCAGCCTTCGTTCCGCATCGCAGGAAAATGTCGTCATTATCGATATGACCAATTCGCCGGATGTGCGCGTGATCGGTGAAATGGACCAGTTCAGCGCGATGACATTGCTCCATGAAGAGGCGATTTATTTGCATCAGGCGGTGCAGTATCAGGTTGAAAAGCTGGACTGGGAAGAGAAAAAAGCCTTTGTCCGTGAAGTCGCTGTTGATTATTACACGGATGCCAATCTGGCGGTGGAGCTGAAAGTGCTGGAACAGGACAGAGAGACCGTTTTGCAAGATGCAAAAATCGGCTATGGGGATGTGATGGTCCGGGCGATGCCGACGATTTTCAAAAAAATTAAATTTAACACGCATGAAAACATTGGCTCGGGGCCGATCCATCTTCCGGAAATGGAACTGCACACGAATGCCGTTTGGTTTTCCATGGGGGAAGATGCGGTGCCAAAACATTTGCTGGAAGGCGCGCTTACCGGCGCTGCGCACGCACTCCAGTCGATTGCGCCGCTTTTTGCCATGTGTGACGCCCATGATATCCAGGCCGTGCCCCAGGTGAAAGCAATCCATGACGAAAAGCCGACAATCTTTTTATATGACCGGTATCCGGGCGGCATCGGCCTGAGCGAAAAAATCTATGGCGGGGCAAGGAAAATTTTGGAATCTGCAAGAGCGATGGTTGTAAACTGCCCTTGCGAAGACGGGTGCCCTTCCTGTACGGGCGCAGAAACGGCTGCCGCGGGCGCAAAGCAGGCCGCCGTCCGGCTGTTTGATTTCTGGCTCGGGGCGATCAAAGGAGGCGAGCATCATGCCGGGATTAAAAGATAAATTAAACCGGATGAAAAACCATATCGTGAGGGACCAGCCGGAGCCTGCTGGACGGGCGGAAGCACTCGGGGCCGATTCTGTCCCTTTCTTTGAAATGTGGGAAAAAGCGGGCGTTTCGCTGTATGATTTGGATGGCGATTACTGCCTCATCCGTGAAGTCCGCTACCCGCTTGAAACAAAGCACGGCAAATATGCTTTTCGCGACTATTTTGATGCCATCAAACTGTGGCAGCAAAAGCCGGTCCGCCACCCTTTATCCGCCAAAGGGTACAGCCCGTCTGATTTATTTTTTTTCGATACCGAAACGACCGGCCTCGGGGGAGGGACGGGCAACACGATTTTTTTGCTCGGATATGCTTCCTTTACCGAAGAAAATGTTATTTTAAAACAGCATATTCTTCCGGAGCCGGGGCTTGAAGTGCCGCTTTACTACAGCTTCCTGGAAAATATCGATTACACTGCGCTCGTTACTTATAACGGGAAGGCGTTTGACTGGCCCCAGGTGAAGACGCGCCATACGCTGATCCGCGACCATGTGCCGCGTCTGCCTGAATTTGGCCATTTTGATTTGTACCACGCGGCAAAAAGGCTGTGGAAAGATGAACTCGGGTCCGTGAAATTAGCGAATGTGGAGCGCGAAATTCTGGGGGTGGAACGCAAAGAGGATATCCCGGGATACCTGGCGCCGATGATTTATTTTGATTTCGTTGAGCGCAAAAATCCGGAAGGCCTGCTTGGCGTCATCCGCCATAACGAAGAGGACATTTTATCGCTCATTTCTTTGTACACCCACCTTACGTTTCAAATTCTAGAGGCCGACCCGGACCAGACGGCAAAGGAAAAACGGCTTGTCGGGAAATGGTTTGAATATATCGGCGAAGATGATGCTGCGGTGAAACGTTTTGAAGCGGCCGCCGGCGAAAATGATCTGACTGCCAAACACCGCCTGGCCTTCCAGTATAAAAAACAAAAAGCATACAGAAAAGCCGGAATGCTGTGGGCGGAATTAGCCGAAAATGCGCCGGATACGATAAGAGCCGAAGCATGCATTGAGCTCTCCAAACTATATGAACACAAGGAAAAAGACCTTTTGCAAGCCGTCCGCTATGCCGAAAAAGGCCTGGAAATTTATCAAAAGTACGGCAGATTCGGTTATGGGAAATGGAAAAAATGCTGTTTGGAAACGGAAAAACGCCTTTTACGGCTGTACCGGAAAGCCCAAATCCCGGCGAGATCCTCTTTCAGCAAGGAAATGCCCGGGAAAAGAACCGGTTTTTAACCGCTATTTCCTGGGCAAGCGCATGATTCGACGGGGAATCCGGAATTTTGAAACGCCCTTTGTTGGGATTTGTCGGTTTCTTTTGGATCAGAGAAAAATGCGCGCCCTTTGTCGATTTCCGTATGTTGTGATTGCAGCCCACCAAAAGTCCCGTTAAAATGGTTTTGATTAAAAAGAAATGTAAAGAGGCCGAGAAAACGATGCACCGGGCTTCGGCTGCTCCCGAAATGGGGATAAGGGCGTGAATTATTGGCAAATTGGGTTTTTTCATTAGTACATGTTTCCTTTCCGGGTCATAGGTTAGTAGTGTAAGAAAAAAGACGTCTGATGATGAAAGGAGATCGGAACATGTTTCACCACCATTGCCCGCCGCGGATCATGCCGGCTGTTGTGCATCCGACAAAATGCTGCGTTACGCACACCGTCCAGGATGTCATCGTGCCGCATGTTTTCCCGACGCATACAACCCATGTGAATCACCATGTATTTCATCAGCAAAACTACTTTCCGCACACGGAATCGTATGTCAATCAAACCGATCCGGGAACGGTCTGCAACTTTTTTGATCCAGTCAGACCGCACGGGCCGAAGTGCTGCTGACAAATGGACGGCAAGGGCAATCCTTGCCGTCCTGCTTTTAGGAAAACAAAAGGAGCGTAATCCATTGGGAAAAGTTGTCGCCATTACAGGCTATAAACCGTATGAACTGGGGATATTCGGGACGGACCACCCGGGTATTCGCTATATTCAAACGGCAATCAGAAGACGGTTGCTGGAATTGCTCGATGAAGGGTACGAATGGGTCCTTATTTCCGGGCAGCAGGGCACCGAACTTTGGGCCGCTGAAACCGTTTTTGATCTGCAAGCGGAATATCCGGAACTGAAACTCGCTGTGTTAATGCCTTTTGAAGGGCAGGAAGAAAAGTGGAAAGACGAACAAAAAGAATACTACGAAATGGTGCTTTCCCAAGCCGATTTTGTTGCCGCCATCTCGAAAAGGCCGTACGAAAGCCCGCAGCAGTTCCGCAATAAAAACCGGATTTTCTTACATAAAAGCGACTGCCTGATGATTGTGTATGATGAAGAACGCGAAGGGTCCCCGAAATATTTGTTCGAAGCTGCAAAAAAGTTCAGCGAATCGCATTCGTATGACATCCGCATCATTGACTTTTACGATTTACAGGCAATAATAGAAGAAGAACAGACAGATTTTTAGGCAGCTGTGGTACAGTTGACAAATAAAAAGGTTTTTGAAAAAATGAAATTATGTCTGGGAGATGTAAGGTGGTGCAAACATGTTATCGGATCAAATTAAATTGACGGCGAAAGACATTTTGGAAAAAGAGTTTAAAACGGCTGTCAGAGGCTACCGGCAGGAAGAAGTAGACAAATTTCTGGATCTGATCATAAAAGATTATGAAACGTTTAATCAGACGATTGAGGAGCTCCAGCAGGAAAACCTCCGGCTCAAAAAGCAGGCGGAAGAACTGGCAAAGCGGCAGCCTGTACAGCAAATGACCGGGACAACGAATTTCGATATTTTAAAACGGCTGTCCAATCTTGAAAAACATGTTTTCGGCAACAAATTAAATGAATAGCCAGCTCAAAAAATGTGTGAAATTTTTCTGCGGAAAGGGCCCGGGGAAGCGGCATAAATAAACAGACCATCGCTTGCCCGAACCCGGTATGGCAATACAGGGGGAAGAAATTGGCACAACCGTTAAAAATTACAGCTTGCAAGTCCCGGTTTCTTTTTATATAATAGATAAACGTTGTGAATAACGTTCGGGTAATCGCTGCAGCCTGGAAACGGCTGTTGAGGAAAGTCCATGCTCGCACGGTGCTGAGATGCCCGTAGTGTTTGTGCCTGGCGAATTCATAAGCCAGGGCAGCCTTGGTTCAAGGCTGACGGCAGGGAAAACGCCTAAACCTTCAGGCAATGGCGGAGTACCCTTGAAAGTGCCACAGTGACGGAGCTTTACGGGAAACCGTAAAGGTGGAACGAGGTAAACCCCGCAAGCGAGCAACTCAAATCATGGTAGAGGCACTCTTTCTGAGGAAATGAACGAGGAAAGAGACAAGCGTATTGCTTGTAGATAGATGATTACCGCCTTCGTACGAGATGGCGCCACATCGTTTGCAGTACAAAGGTACAGAACATGGCTTACAGAACGTTATTCTGGCTGAATCGAAAGAATCGGGCCGGCGCTGCGGTATTTAGATATACAGCAGGCGCCCGGCCTTTTTTATACATAATTTTTTAAAACGGGGTTATCCGGTACTGAATGCCGCACAATAAGAAATATAAGATGAGAGATGGTGGGAAAATGTCTGGCTTTCAATTGATCGCGACAAGCGCAATGGGGATTGAGGCGCTTGTTGCAAAAGAAGTGCGTGCACTCGGCTACGACTGTACGGTGGAAAACGGGAAAATTGAATTTGCCGGGGATGAATCGGCGATTGCCCGTGCCAATCTCTGGCTGAGATGCGCGGACCGCGTGAAAATCAAAGCTGCCGAATTTAAGGCGGAAACTTTCGACGAACTGTTTGAAGGGACAAAAGCGGTTCCCTGGGAGGATTATCTGCCGAGCGATGCCGAGTTTCCCGTCACCGGAAAATCGGTCAAGTCAAAGCTGTTCAGCGTCCCGGACTGCCAGGGAATTGTCAAAAAAGCAATCGTTGAACGGCTGAAGTCCCGTTATAAAGGAACGAGCTGGTTTGAGGAAAACGGCCCGCTTTTTAAAATAGAAGTGGCGTTATTGAAAGACGTGGCCACCATTACGATCGATACAAGCGGGGCCGGGCTGCATAAACGCGGCTACCGCGCGGCGCAAGGGCCGGCGCCGATCAAAGAAACGCTTGCCGCTGCGCTTATCCGGCTGACAAACTGGCATCCGGACCGGCCGTTTCGCGATCCGTTTTCCGGTTCCGGCACAATTCCGATCGAAGCTGCGCTCATCGGGCAAAATATTGCACCGGGTTTTAACCGCGATTTTCTATGCGAAACATGGCCGTGGATGAGTGAAGCCGTCTTTGAAAAAGCGCGCGAAGAAGCGGAAGATCTCGCCCGGTACGACCAGCCGCTTGACATCGCCGGTTCGGATATCGACCCCGGGATGGTTGAAATCGCCCGGCAAAACGCCAATGAGGCAGGGCTTGGCGGCATCGTCACGTTTAAACAGATGCAGGTGGCCGATTTTACAGCGCAGGAAGCATACGGCACGATTGTGGGCAATCCGCCGTACGGCGAGAGAATCGGCGAACGGGCGGAAGTGGAAAACATGTACCGGGAGATGGGCCGTGCATTTGCCAGGCTTGACACGTGGTCGGTTTATATTTTGACTGCGGACGAACAGTTTGAACGCGCATACGGCAAAAAAGCGACGAAAAAAAGAAAGCTTTACAACGGGCCGATCAAAACCGATCTGTATCAGTTTTGGGGGCCGCGCCCGCCGCGGAAAACGGAAACGTAAGCAAACGGAATGGTTATCGTTTGTGCGCTGCGTGAAACATGGTAAGATGGACGTGCAAGTGATTTGACGGGAGGTATAGTGATGGGAACAGAGCCGATTGAAAAACTGGAGCAGGACTTTTTGGCGTATGTCAAAAAAATCAAAGCTTATGAAGAAGCACTTGCCCTTATATACTGGGATTTGCGGACCGGCGCGCCGAAAAAAGGCGTCGGGCAGCGTGCGGAAGTGATCGGCATTTTATCGGGCAAAGTCTTTGACATGCAAACTTCAAAAGAAATGGCTGAATTTTTGGAGAAGCTTTTGCCGCATCAGCAGCAATTGTCGGAACGGACAGCTGGTACATTGGAAGAATGCCGGAAAACATACGAACGCAGCAAAAAAATCCCGCCTAACGAATACCAGGCTTATACGGTGCTCGTCTCGAAAGCGGAGAATGTTTGGGAAGAAGCAAAGGAAAAGGCAGACTTTTCCTTGTTCCAGCCATATCTCGAACAAATCGTGGAATTTAAAAAGAAATTTGTCCGCTACTGGGGGTACGAAGGCCATCCGTATAATCCCCTGCTCGATCTGTATGAACCGGGCATGACAGTTGATGTGCTCGACCGTGTGTTCAAACAAGTGAAGGATGCGATTGTGCCGCTTGTCCAGAAAATCAGTATGTCGGAAGAAAAACCGGATACGGCATTCCTTTTTCACCCGTTCCCGAAAGAAAAGCAAAAAGCGTTTACGCTTGAAATACTCAAGCAGATGGGCTTTGACTTTGAGGCGGGGCGGCTGGATGAAACGGTGCATCCGTTTGCAACCGGCATCAACCAGGGGGATGTGCGGATAACGACACGTTATAATGAAAACGACTGGCGCGTCGATGTGTTCGGCGTCATGCATGAAGGCGGGCACGCTTTGTATGAGCAGCATATTTCAAAAGACCTGTCGGGTACGCCGCTTGCAGAAGGCGCGTCAATGGGGATACACGAATCACAGTCCCTGTTTTTTGAAAACATCATCGGCCGTTCTTTTCCGTTCTGGAAGAAAAATTATCCGCTTTTGAAACAATTTGCATCCGGGCAGTTTGATGATGTGCCGCTTGAAGCATTTTACCGTGCAGTGAACGAGGCGAAGCCGTCCCTGATCCGGATTGAAGCCGATATGCTGACGTACCCGCTTCATATTATGGTGCGGTATGAAATTGAAAAAGCGCTCTTGAATGATGAAATCGAAGTCGGGGAGCTCCCGGAAATCTGGAATGCGAAATATGAGGACTATCTTGGCATCCGGCCGGAACATGACGGGGAAGGCGTACTCCAGGATGTGCATTGGGCCGGCGGGGATTTTGGCTATTTTCCGTCTTATGCGCTCGGCCTGATGTACGCCGCCCAGTTCAAACATGCGATGTTAAAATCGCTCCCGGATTTTGACAAGCTTGTGGAATCGGTCAATCTGGAGCCAATCCGGAAATGGCTCTCAGCGCATGTCCACCGGTTCGGCAAATTAAAAAAACCTGCCGATATTTTGCGCGATGCCACCGGCGAAGCGCTCAACCCGAAATACTTGATTGATTACTTAACCGAAAAATATACCGATGTTTACCGGATCAAAGATTAAGACAAAACTTCCGGCTAACAAATAAAGTGCGCAAGCCGCCGGTTTCAGACAGAACACCGGAAACTTGCGTATGCCGCTTATCCGGTGTTCGTACCCTAACAGGCAATTGATTGAACGATGAAAAAAACGGCGGATATTCCGGTTTTTCTTTCCATGTTGTCCTCCGGATTGCCTGTTAAAAATTCCGTAGGATGTGACTTGCGTTTTGCCAAAACGCGAATAAAAAGAAAGATGGAAAATCCGCCGTTCGGAAATTTCGTCTTTACATGACGGAAAGATACCATTATACTTTTATTATAAAACTGAACGCATTCACTCATATAATCGCGGGAATATGGCCCGCAAGTTTCTACCAGGCTGCCGTAAACGGCCTGACTATGGGTGGGCAATGGGAACGTGGCAGATGGTTCCTTTTCCTTTTTGCACATGAAAAAGCTCAAAGGCGTTGCTTACTCCATTTTTTGTGGGTGCAGCGGCCTTTGGGCTTTTTTTCTAAAGGCCGCATGTTTCAATCAAGACAAATGCAGCGAAGGCAAAGAGGAGGAAAAACATTGAAAGCTTTACAAGAAAAAATCAGAAAAGACGGCATCGTGCTTTCAGACCAGGTGCTGAAAGTGGACGCTTTTTTAAATCACCAGGTCGACCCTGTCCTCATGAAACAGATCGGGGAAACATTTGCCGGGCTGTTTAAGCAGGATGGCGTAACCAAAATTTTGACGCTCGAATCTTCCGGCATTTCGCCCGCATTAATGGCAGCACTGGAATTAAACGTTCCGATGATTTTTGCCCGGAAAAGAAAACCATTCACGCAGGACGCGGACGTATATGAAGCTTCCGTCCATTCATTTACAAAACAAACAACCCATACCATTTCCGTTTCGCGCGCTTTTTTAAATCAGGGTGACCGGGTGCTTGTCATTGATGATTTTCTCGCAAACGGCCAGGCGGCTGAAGGCCTGATTGATATTATCGACCAGGCAGGGGCGGAACTTTGCGGTATCGGCATTGTGATTGAAAAAGCATTCCAGCCGGGCGGAAAAAGGCTGCGCGGACGCGGAATCCGCGTGGAGTCGCTCGCATCGATCCGGTCGCTTGAAAACGGCACGGTCAGCTTTCAAGAGGAGGCGTATACGAAATGAAACCGGAAAAAACCAAAATGACCGTACTGGCGATCCAGCACGTTTTGGCGATGTATGCGGGCGCAGTCATTGTGCCGATTATTACCGGCAGTTCCCTGGGGATGAACAGCAGGCAGCTGACGTACCTCGTTTCCATTGATATTTTCATGTCCGGCCTTGCGACACTGCTGCAAATTTGGAAAAACCGGTTTTTCGGCATCGGGCTTCCAATTATGCTCGGCTGCACATTTACCGCGGTCGGGCCGATGATCGCAATCGGCAAGCAGTACGGCGTTTCAGCTGTGTACGGCGCCATTCTCGTATCAGGGCTGTTTGTCATTTTGATCAGCAAATTTTTCAGCAAGCTGGCTCGCTTTTTCCCGCCGGTTGTGACCGGGTCGGTTGTCACGATTATCGGCGTGACGCTCATCCCGGTTGCCATGAAAGATATGGCGGGCGGAGACGGGAGCAAAGATTTCGGCTCCCTGGCCAATATCGCCCTTTCATTCGGCACTTTGCTCATCATTGTCCTCTTGCAGCGGTTTGCAAAAGGGTTTATCCGTTCGATCTCGATTTTAATCGGGCTGGCACTCGGCACCGTGGCGGCTGCACTGCTCGGAAAGGTCAGCTTTGCCCCGGTTGCGGAAGCCTCATGGGTGCATATCGTGCAGCCGTTTTATTTCGGCGCGCCGACTTTTGAGTGGAGCGCTTGTATCACGATGATCCTTGTGGCGCTCGTCAGTCTTGTGGAATCTTCCGGCGTCTACTTCGCTTTAAGCGGGATCACCAAACAGCCGCTCCATGAAGATGACCTTGCGAGGGGCTACCGGGCTGAAGGCCTTGCCGTCATGCTTGGCGGATTATTTAATGCTTTCCCGTACACCGCTTTTTCTCAAAACGTCGGCCTTATCCAGCTGTCTGGCGTGAAATCGAAAAACGTGATGGCGCTTGCCGGAACCTTTTTGCTCCTTTTCGGGCTGATTCCGAAATTAGGCGCCCTGACGACAATCATTCCGTCTTCCGTACTCGGCGGGGCGATGATTGCGATGTTCGGGATGGTCATTGCGTCAGGCATAAAAATGCTGAGCAAAGTCGATTTTGCCAATAACGAAAACTTGTTTATCATTGCCTGTTCAATCGGCATCGGCCTTGGCGTCACGGTGGTGCCGGATATTTTCAAGGGTTTGCCGCTGAATATCCAGCTTCTTACGCAAAGCGGCATTGTCGCAGGCAGTGTGACGGCCATTGTGCTCAATCTTTTTTTCCATATCCTTCCGAATAAACAGGAGGCAAAAGCAAAAGTAAAAAAAGTCGGGACACAGGCATCCTGACCGGATGAAAAAAGCTGGGCCGGATTCCGGTCCAGCTTTTTTCGGATTAATTTAAATTGCCGGTATTGATGACCGGCTGTGCGGCCCGGTCGGATACAATCGAAACCATCAGATTGTTGATCATAACCATCTTCCGCTCTTCATCCAGTTCAAAGCCGTCTTTTTCCAATTGCGCAATCGCCATCTGTGCCATGCCGACTGCCCCCTCCACGATTTTTTTCCGGGCGGCAAGAATGGCGGAAGCCTGCTGGCGCTGCAGCATGACGCTGGCAATTTCTGTAGAGTAGGCAAGGTGCGTGAGGCGCGCTTCCATAATTTCCACGCCGGCAACATCAAGGCGCGGCTGGAGTTCCTCTTTTAAATGCTTGGAAACTTCCTCCCCGTTTCCGCGCAGCGAAATCCCTTCTGCCTCCGCGCTGTCATAAGGGTATTTTGTGGCGACATGGCGGAGCTCCGTTTCGCTTTGGATCTCAACAAATTCTTCGTAGTCCTCCACATTAAACACGGCTTTCGCAGCATCGACCACACGGAATACGATCACTGCGGCAATTTCAATCGGATTTCCGTCCACGTCATTCACTTTTAATTTGGCGCTGTTAAAATTCCTTACCCGCAACGAAACGCGCCGCCTTACACTGAGCGGAACCGTTACGTAAAAGCCGCTTTCCCGGATGGCGCCTATATAGCGGCCGAAAAAAGTGACAACCAACGCCTGGTTCGGCTGGATTACACAAATTCCCGAGACAAGCAGGACGCTTATGGCAAGCAGGACAATACCGGCAAAAAAATTGACGGCAAAAAGGAAAAACAAACCTAGAACAGCGAAAACGGCAATCGCTAAAATACCGAGAAAACCGTTTATGTGCCAGGCTTTCTTTTCGGACATCTCTTCCCCACCTCTTTTATTTTCTCTTCACTTCATCATAACATGCCGGCATATTGCTGTCACGCTGAGGGAGAGAAATCCCGTGCATTTTAGCAAAGCAAAAGCCGCCAAAGTGTAGCGGCTACTGCCGGTTTGACTGCCATTCCTGAAAGGAGCCCGTTCCGTTGCACCCGGAACAGTCAAACGGATAAGCGTATTCGTATGCGGCCGGCATGATAAAACCGCGCACGGCGCAATCCGGGCATTTGTTTTGTTCCTGCATCGCGGACAAGTATTTTTCGCGTCGTGCGGACTGCCAGGCAGAAAGGGAACGGAATAATCCCATCTGCTTTCACCTCCTGATACAGCCATATGATGGGTTTCTTTCCGGAAAATTATCCGCGGCCCGCGGTATTCGCCCGGGCAAGGAGAAAAATGAGTTTAATATAGTATGAATACGATGAAAAATTCGTTAAAATAGAGCTATCAACACACAATGGGGAGTAAAGTGATGGCCAAACTACAGGAAAAAAGCAAAAACACAACACAGATTTTAAGCTTAATTGAACATTTCCGGCAAAACGGGGATGAACAAAGGGTGGAAAAAGCGAAAAACCTGCTGAAAAAAGTCCGCCGCGAAGATTTCCATATCGCGTTTTGCGGGCATTTTTCAGCCGGCAAGTCCACCATGATTAACGCACTTCTAGGCAGCCGTGTCCTTCCGTCAAGCCCGATTCCGACGAGCGCCAATCTCGTCAAAATTGAAAAGGGGACGGAAGACTGCGCCATTGTTTATGAAAAAGGGGAAGCCCCTTTGATTTTTCACGCGCCGTATGATTTTGAAGTTGTCAAAGATTATTGTAAAAAGGGGCATGTCCAGGAAATTGAAATCACAAAGCCTGATTCCAATTTGCCGGCGGGATTGACGGTGATGGATACGCCGGGTGTCGATTCAACCGACGATGCGCACCGGATTGCCACGGAATCGGCGATTTATATGGCGGACCTTGTCTTTTATGTAATGGATTACAACCATGTCCAGTCGGAACTGAATTTTACCTTTACAAAAGAACTGCTCGATCACGGGCTTGAACTTTATTTAATTATTAACCAGATTGACAAGCACCGGAATGAAGAGCTGCCGTTTTCCGCATTCCGGCGGGGGGTTGAAAATGCATTTGCATCCTGGCATGTCCGGCCGGGTGGCATTTTTTACACCTCTTTAAAAGACCCGGATCATCCCGATAATGAATTCGGCCGGCTGAAAGCGCTCATTGACCGCGCCGTTTCCGAAAAATCCGCCCGGCTGGAACGGTCTGTTGAAGCATCCTTAAGCGTGCTGGAAAAAGAACATGCCGACTGGCTTGAAGCACAGTACGCGCCGCAAAAAGCAGCATATGGGGAAGTACTTGCAAAATACCCAGGAACCGGGAAAGCGGAAGCATATGAAGAGGAACAAGAGTGGTTTGAAAAAGAACGGGTGCTTCTTGCCCGCATTGAAAATTGGGAGGAAGAAACGCGGCAAAAGCTTCAAACACTTCTGGACGGCGCCTATTTAATGCCGTTTGAAACGAGAGAGAAAGCAAAAGCGTATCTTGAAAGCATGCAAAAAGATTTCCAGGCCGGCGGTTTTTTTGCGAAGAAGAAAAAAACCGAAGAAGCAAGAAAACAGCGGCTCCATGATTTCTATGCCGCCCTGAAAGCCAATGTTGAGGCACAAATCGACTGGCATCTCCGCCCGCTGGCGCAAGAAGCTTTAAAAACGCTCCATCTCGCTGGCGCGCAAATGCTGGAACAACAGGCCGGCATGCTTAAAGCAGATTTCAGCGAAGCAATGCTTGCCGCCCAGGTAAAAGAGGGCGCCCGGCTGACAGGCGACTACATCCTCCATTATTGCGAAAATGTCTCGGACGAAATAAAACGTTCCGCCCGCCAGGCTTGGGACGATTGGAAAGCGCCCGTCCTGAAGCAGGCTGCCTTGGAAACAGAGGAACAGCTTAAAATGGCCCGGAAAAAGGCCGGGCAGGCAAAAGAACTGGCAGAGGCTTACAGGCATCTTGAAAAAATAGAAAGGCAGCTTGTCGAAAAACGGGCTGAACTGAAAGCACCTGCCGCACATCCGGAACAGCTGCTGGCTGAAATAGAGAAAGAATGGGCGGATGAAAAGGCGCATTACCGGGTGTACCGCGGGGAAAAGGATGCAAAACAGCCGGAAGAAACCGGCAAGGCTACAGAAACCTCCGCCCCGGCAGAAAAACAAGCCGGCACATTGCCACTTGAAACCGCGCTTGCCAAAATGGAGCAGGCGATTACGCTGCTAAAAGATCAGCACGGTTTTAAACGGTATACCGAAACGCTCAGTACAAAAAGCAGGCGCCTGAAAAACCGCCGCTATACCGTTGCGCTGTTCGGCGCGTTCAGCGCGGGAAAATCGTCTTTTGCAAACGCGCTTGCCGGCGAAAAAGTGCTGCCAGTTTCACCGAATCCGACAACAGCAGCCATTTGCCGGATCTGCCCGCCTGATGCGGCACATCCGCATAAAACGGCAGCCGTCCAGCTGAAAACGGAGGCACAGATGCTGGAAGATGTCAACAAGTCGCTCGCTGTTTTCGGGCTCGGCTGCCGTTCTTTCGGGGAAGCGCTTGAAAAAATTGAAACTTTGCACGCAAAAGAAACGAGCAAAGCAAACGAAAAAGTCCATCTCTCTTTTTTGCGTGCCTTTGCGAAAGGCTTCCCTGATTTCAACGGGCGGGCCGGGCAGAACTTGAATGCCGGAATGGAAGCGTTCCGCCGGTTTGTTGCCGATGAAACCCAGTCTTGTTTTGTTGAGTCCATTGATTTGTTTTATGATTGCCCGTTCACAAGGCTTGGCATTACGCTGGTCGATACGCCCGGAGCCGACTCGATCAATGCCCGTCATACCGGCGTGGCATTTGAATATATTAAAGACTCGGATGCGGTTTTCTTCGTCACATACTATAACCATGCCTTCGCGCGCGCAGACAGGGAATTTCTCATCCAGCTCGGGCGGGTAAAAGAAGCATTTGAACTGGATAAGATGTTTTTTATTGTCAATGCGATTGATCTTGCCTCGTCCGGTGAAGAATATAAAGAAGTGATGGACTATGTCAGGGGGCAGCTGCTCCATTTTGGCATCCGCAACCCGCGCCTGTATGGTGTATCAAGCCTGCTTGCGCTTTCAGGCAGGCGGAAGGAAGCGAAAATGGCCGAATTTGAAGCCGGGTTCCGCCAATTTCTCGACCATGATTTGCTGAATATGGTGCTTCAGTCCGCACAAAACGAGCTGGAACGCGGCCTCGAAATGGTGGATGCCGTGATCCGCGATGCCAATGAATCAATTGAAACAAAGAAAGCGAAACGGGAACTCCTCCGGAAACGGCGGGAAGAGGCAGAAGCCATTTTGAAAAATACAAAGCTGGCGTTCTTCACAGACAGCGTTATGCAGGAGCAGAAGGAGCTGCTCTATTACGTGAAACAGCGTGTTTTTTACCGCTTCGCCGACTTTTTCAAGGAAGCTTTTAATCCGGCAACGGTAAAGGCAGCGAAAGATTTGCCGGGCGCCCTTCAGGAGCTTGCAGAACTCGTCGGTTATGATTTTGCGCAGGAGATGCGGGCGACAAATGTAAGGCTTGAAGCCCATTGCCGGAATTTATTCGCCTCCCAAAGCGCGGAATGGAACAGGGAGATAAAACGTTTGCTTCCTGATTTGTCCGTCAGTACGTTTGAAGCGGGCGCACACGCTACGCCTGATTTTCCTGCGGCTTTTTTGGAGACGGATTTGAAGCCTTTTGAAAAGGCATTCCGCCATTTTAAAAATGCACGCACCTTTTTTGAAAAAGGAGGAAAAGCCGGCATGCAGGAAGAACTGCAGGACGTGTTCGAACCGCTTGCACAGCAGTATCTTGACGTGCAGGGAGAAAAGCTTGCCGGTTCGTTCCGATCATGGCTGGAGGAAGAGTTTGCAAAAATGCAATCGGAAGCTTTGCTCGATATTGCCGAACAGTTCGATGCCCGCCTTGAAGCCCTTAGAAAGAGCGTGGACGTGGCAGAATGGATGGAAATCCGCGAAAAACTCGTTTTGCCTTCCTAAGGGCAATAAAAATGATGTGAGAAAACTTAACATTTTGTTGACAAAAAAACTCACATCGAATATAGTAAAAATATAAAGAAAAGGAGCGTATAACATGGGTCGAAAAGAAATCCGCCGTTCGATGCCGCTTTTGCCGATCGGGACTGTTATGAAACTGACAGATTTATCGGCCCGGCAGATCCGTTATTATGAAGAACATGAGCTGATTACACCGGCAAGGACGGAAGGCAACCGCCGCCTTTATTCCTTAAATGATGTCGACCGGCTTCTTGATATTAAAGATTTGCTGGATCAGGGGATCAATATTGCGGGTATCAAAAAAATCTTATTGATGAACGACCACCGCGGAACCGGGCCGGTACTCGTCAAAAATCATGTAACGGATGAAGAAATCCGCAAACGGCTTCGCCAGGAACTGCTGCAGGCCGGCCGTTTTCAAAGCCCGAGCCAGCGGTTGAGCGATGCGCCCCGTTTTTTCCATTAACGTTGTTGAAAAGCTAGTTTTATAGCTTAGATATATACTTTTTATTGCCTAAAGGGAGGAATACTGTTCATGCCTAAGTTTACACGCGAAGATATTTTGAAGAATGCCGAAGAACAAAATGTGAAATTCATCCGCTTGCAGTTCACGGATATTTTAGGGACGATTAAAAACGTCGAAATCCCGCTCAGCCAGCTTGAAAAAGCGCTCGACAATAAAATCATGTTCGACGGCTCTTCGATTGAAGGATTTGTCCGGATTGAAGAATCGGATATGTATCTGTATCCGGACTATGATACATGGGTTATTTTCCCGTGGACGGCTGAGAAAGGGAAAGTTGCCCGCCTGATTTGCGATATTTATAATCCGGACGGCACCCCGTTTGAAGGAGATCCGCGGAATAACCTGAAGCGAGTATTGAAAGAAATGGAAGAACTTGGCTTCACGAGTTTTAATCTTGGGCCTGAACCGGAATTCTTCCTCTTTAAGCTGAATGAAAAAAATGAACCGACCCTTGAGCTGAATGACAACGGTGGCTATTTTGACCTGGCGCCGACGGATCTTGGCGAAAACTGCCGGCGCGACATCGTATTGGAACTCGAGGAAATGGGCTTTGAAATTGAAGCATCCCACCATGAAGTTGCGCCTGGCCAGCACGAAATTGATTTTAAATATGCGGATGCTGTCAGGGCATGCGACAATATCCAGACCTTTAAACTGGTGGTCAAGACAATTGCACGCAAACACGGCCTGCATGCGACGTTTATGCCGAAACCGTTGTTTGGCGTGAACGGCTCCGGGATGCACTCCAATCTTTCGCTCTTTAAAGGAAAAGAAAATGCATTCTATGATCCGAACGATGCAGAACTGCAGCTGAGCGATACGGCATACCAGTTCATCGCCGGCATCATAAAGCATGCGCCGAACTTTACGGCCGTAACGAATCCGACGGTGAACTCCTATAAACGGCTTGTGCCGGGTTATGAAGCGCCTTGTTATGTTGCTTGGTCCGCCCGCAACCGCAGCCCGCTCATGCGTATTCCGGCTTCCCGCGGCTTAAGCACGCGCGTTGAAGTGCGCAGTGTTGACCCGTCTGCGAACCCGTACCTCGCGCTCGCCGTCCTGTTAAAAGCAGGGCTTGACGGCATCGCGAACAAATTGCAGGCGCCGGAACCAGTCGACCGCAACATCTATGTCATGACGAAAGAAGAAAGAGAAGAAGCCGGCATTGTCGACCTCCCGGGCACGCTGCTGCAGGCGCTGGAAAACTTAAAATCGGATGAAGTAATGGTAGACGCCCTTGGCGATCACATCATCGAACACTTCCTTGAAGCAAAGGAAATTGAATGGGATATGTTCCGCACACAAGTCCACCAATGGGAACGCGACCAGTATATCGAAATGTATTAAGCAAGAAACCCCTTGAAGCGTAAGGCTTTGAGGGGTTTTTGTTTAATGGGCAGTTTCCCATCTCACGCTCAGAAAAACAAAATGCCCGATAATTGCCCCGTTTTTTCCTTCAAAAATAGATTGGAAGCCCGGAAAACCTCAAGTGCCACAGGCATTTTTGCCATCAAACTCGCATATGCTCTATTAAAAAAGAAGCAGCCGAAACTGCCTCTTTTTGATCAGTGCACCATTTGCCTGTACAGCCCGATGACAACGCCGAGAATGGTGACGTTTTTCAATATGATCGGTTCCATTGTCTGGTTTTCAGGCTGCAGCCGGAAGTAGTCTTTTTCCTTGAAAAATCTTTTTACTGTCGCTTCATTTTCATCTGTCATGGCGACCACGATATCCCCGTTGCTTGCCGTCTGCTGGGAGCGGACAATCACATAATCGCCGTTTAAAATCCCTGCATCCACCATGCTGTCCCCTTCGATTTCCAGCATATAGACGGACTCGTCAGACGGGACAAGATGTTCCGGAAGCGGAAAATACTCTTCAATATTTTCTACAGCCGTAATCGGTATGCCTGCTGTTACCTTTCCGACGATAGGCACATTGACAACATTTTGGGCCGGTATTTCTTCATCATGGTCCAAAATTTCAATCGCTCTCGGCTTTGTAGGGTCGCGCCTGATCAGCCCTTTGCTTTCAAGCCTTGCGAGATGGCCATGGACAGTTGAACTGGAAGCAAGCCCGACTGCCTGGCCAATTTCCCGCACGGAAGGGGGATAGCCTTTTGTTTTGACTTCATGCTTGATGAAATCAAGTATCGCCTGTTGCCGTTTTGATAGTTTTGCCATTATATCCACCTCGTCGCAGTTTTGTTTGGCACCCGCGCTGCGTACGGGGACGCAAACGGGAGGAATGCCATTATTTGCTATTATTATATCACATTGCAGAAGATAAAACAAACGTAAGTTCGAAAAAAATGTTGACGAAAAACAGGCGTTCGTTTTATAATAGAACTGGTGATTGGACGAACGAATATTCGCGGGAGGAAGATGGAGATGTCACGATTATGGAAAAAGTATAATTATGTTATGATTTTAGCAGGGCTTGCGCTTGTTTTCGGATTTTTCATGATTGGAAGTCTGCGGGATCCATCCCCACACTATATCAAAATCAGCGTTACAGAGGGCGAGACGCTTTGGAATATCGCCGGTCAGTATGCAGAACAGGGCAAAATGTCGAGGGAAGCATTTATCAGCTGGGTTGAGCGCCATAATGGGATTAACGGCAACATGATCAAAGCCGGCGAAAAAATTGTCATTCCGGTAGAAAAAAATGAAATCAGGGATGATAAAAGGGAACTTGCGATGAAATCACAATGGGAGACGAAAAAATGAAAGTTGTTTTATATTGCAGAGTAAGCACGGAAAAAGAAAGCCAGGAAACTTCTTTGGCGAGGCAGCGGGAAGAGCTGGAGAAGCTTTCGGATTCCCGCGGTTTTCAAGTGGCCGGGGTGATCTGCGACCGGGCAAGCGGCTACGACCTGGACAGGCCCGGTATCCTTGAACTTCTTGATATCATTGGAAATGAAAAGGTTGACGCCGTACTGGTGCAGGATGAAACACGGATTGGAAGAGGAAATGCAAAAATTGCACTGCTCCATTTTTTATATAAAAAAGGGGTCAAAGTATATTGTTATGCACAAAACGGTGAACTCGAACTTTCGGAATCCGATTCAATGGTGTTGAAAATTGTCAGCATGGTTGAAGAGTACCAGCGAAAGCTGCATAACTTAAAAATCAAAAGGGGGATGGAACGCGCAGTCAGAAACGGCTACCGCCCGGAAAAAAATTTAAAAGGAAAGCGGAATCCGGACGGCAGGGAGAGGAAGGAAGTGCCGGTTGAAGAAATTATCCGCCTGCGGGACAACGGCCTGACTTTTCAGGAGATTGCTGCGACAATGCGCGGTTTTGGCTATCAAGTTTCAAAAGCAACCGTCCACCGGCGTTACAGGGAATATATGGAGGAAACGGTGCATGATCAATAGTACCAAAACCGGTTTCGCCGGTGCGCTTTCTTTGCAGGCGGGCCTATATTTTAGTAAGATGGCATCAATCACGGATTAAAGGAGAGAAAATATGCTTTCAAAGGAAAAAATGGCAAGAATAAACGAATTGGCGAAAAAAGCGAAAATCGGCGGCCTGACAGGTGAGGAAGCAAAGGAACAGTCAAAGTTGCGAAGCGAGTATTTGCAGGCGTTCCGCTCTTCATTCAGAAAAACGATTGAAAATGTCCGTGTGCTTGACCCCGAAGGCCAGGACGTTACCCCGGAAAAAATAAAGCAAATCCAAACAAAAAGAAAGCTGCACTAAAGGGGCGCCATCCTGCTTCTTTCTTACAAAATCCATACAAAATGGTAGTATGTGTAAAATTTTACTCGAAGGGCAGATGAGTGGAAAAAAATGGGAAGACGCTCTATCATTTAAATGTACGCTTGTGGGCGAATACATTTAGAAAGAGGTCTTCCTATGGATATTATATCAATAATTGCTAGATTATTAAAGGATACAAAAAGTCTTATTGAATTTGAAGAACAAGTTAAAATTCTGATCCAGAATGCCTTTACGCAATGGGTTGGGGAAATATTTGAGACGTTAGATAAAACAATTAAGCAAAAAAAGCTGGAGGATGGCTGGGAGTACTGCCGGAGTGATAACAGAAGCATTCAGTTTTTATTTGGAAATGTGACCTTTAAACGTTCACTAATGCATGACCAGAAAGGGAATTCACATTATCCTCTGGATGAATGGTTAGGGCTTTTACCATACCAACGATACAGCCCGTTAGTGGAGTTAAAGGTGGCAGAGTTGGCAAGTGAGAACACCTATCGGGAGGTAGCTGATATTTTAAAAGAATGGACAGCAGTGAGCCTTAGTCACACAACTGTAGGGAAAATGGTGAAACGCGTAGGAAAAACACAGGCGGAAGCTGACAGGGCACTTTTAGAAGAGCTGGAAGTAGCTGTCTCACTGCCTGGCGGGAAGAAGGTAGACTATCTGTTTTCCGAGGCAGATGGTGTATTTGTACGGGGACTGAAAAAGAAACAGAGTATGGAAGTTCACCACGCCATTCTCTATGAGGGATGGGAAGCCAATGGCAAAAGGGTCTCCCTGCGTCAGCCAACAGTTATCATGACGACGGAAGCAATCCAGACATTTTGGGATGAAGTGCAAGCCAAAGCTGCCAACACCTACTCTCTTGAAAAAGCGCATGTCATTACAAACAGCGATGGAGGTGCAGGGTATACAGCTGAACGGTTTCAAACAGCATTCTCACAGTCGGAATTTCCGGTGCTCAACCAGCTGGATACCTACCACGTTGCACAAGCCATCGTAAGGACATTCGGGGGCGGAAAGAGCGAGATCAAAGAGCAAATTAGAAAAGCGATTAGAACGCATGACCTGGACCAATTCACGTTATATTTGGATACGCACGAAAGCACCTTGACGGATAAAAAGGCTCTCAAGAAAATCAAGGAATTCCGTTCGTATATCTTGAAAAACTGGGACCGCATTTTTGACTGGAGAGACAGGGTGAAAAACGTGCCGGAAGGTGCGAGAGGCCTAGGAGCGATGGAATCGAATCAAAGGCATATCTCCTTCAGGATGAAAAAAAGGGGCATGCATTGGAGTGAACTTGGCGCAGAAGCCATGGTGAAAATCAAACAAGGCATACTCAATGGGACATTGAGAGAAGTCTATCTGAAACACCGTTCAAGAAGCGCGAGAAAGCAACGGAGCTTGCAACAATCCATCAGGATGTCTCAACGATTCAAGCAGCCTGTACGCCCGTCAATCGGCGTAAAGCACGGATCAGTTTCCCTGCATTCAAGCCGTTCATCGGCAATGGGACATTTAAGCAAAATATTAGAGCTTTCGTTTTAAGCTTGGCTCAGTGGGGACTGATCGTTGAGGCGCGCGAAATTTACGAGACTCCTGCGGGAAAAGCGAGCCAGGAGAGACCCCGCAGCGAGGTACGAGCGAGGAGGCTCGCCGGCCGCCCGCGGAAAGCGAGTGAATTTCGCGCGCCTCAACATCCCCGTTATCCATCTTTATACGGAAATATTACATCTTTTCCGAAAATTACACCGAGCAAGTAAAGCACGGTAGCCGAAAGTGTACAAAAAGAGTGTCTTGGAATACCCGATATTTAAACCTTGTCGAGAAAAACTTGACACATACAAATGGTAAAAGAGTTGTGTTATGGGTTTCACTTGCCTTAATATAAAATTGTAACCCATGAAGAAAGGATGTTAGCAGATGTTTGATAAAACGGACGAACTGGCAGTCACAACAATCCGGACTTTGTCCATTGACGCCATTGAAAAAGCAAAATCCGGCCATCCGGGGCTTCCGATGGGGGCTGCGCCAATGGCATACACCCTCTGGACAAGGTTTATGAACCAAAACCCGAAAAACCCGCACTGGTTTAACCGGGACCGTTTCGTATTATCCGCAGGGCATGGTTCCATGCTGCTTTATAGCCTGCTCCATTTATCCGGCTATGCATTAAGCATGGATGATATTAAAAATTTCCGGCAATACGGCAGCAAAACCCCGGGACATCCGGAATACGGGCATACGGAAGGCGTGGAAGCAACGACCGGTCCGCTCGGGCAGGGGATTGCCATGTCAGTCGGGATGGCGATGGCAGAACGGCATCTGGCGGCTGTATACAACAAAGAAAATTTCCCCGTCATTGACCATTATACATATGCTTTATGCGGAGACGGCGACTTAATGGAAGGTGTATCTGCCGAAGCTGCTTCCTTGGCGGGACATTTAAAATTGGGACGCCTCATTGTATTGTACGATTCCAATGACATTTCCCTTGACGGCGAGTTAAACAAGGCCTTTTCCGAAAGTGTTGCCGACCGGTTTAAAGCATACGGCTGGCAGTATTTGCGGGTTGAAGACGGGAATGATATGGCACAGGTCGCAAAAGCGATCGAGGAAGCAAAGGCGGATACAAGCCGGCCGACACTCATCGAAGTGAAAACGATCATCGGTTACGGTTCCCCGAACAAATCCGGGAAATCGGCTGCCCACGGCGCTCCGCTCGGAGAAGATGAACTGAAACTGACGAAAGAAGCGTATAAATGGACGTTTGAAGAAGACTTCTATGTTCCGGATGAAGTTTACGCCCGGTTCCGTGAATTGGTTGTAGAAAACGGCGTGAAAAAGGAACAAGAGTGGGCGTCCCTGTTTGAGGCTTATGAAAAACAATACCCGCAGCTTGCGGCTGAACTAAAACAGGCGATAAAAGGCGAGCTTCCGGATGGATGGGACAAGGACATTCCGGTCTATGAAGAAGGCAAAATCCTTGCCAGCCGTGCGGCAAGCGGGGAAGTGCTAAATGCCATATCCAAACATTTGCCGTCTTTGTTCGGTGGATCTGCCGACCTTGCCGGATCCAACAATACGCGGTTGAAAGAAGACAAGGACTATATGCCGGATGCCTATGAAGGGCGCAATATCTGGTTTGGTGTCCGCGAATTTGCGATGGGCGCAGCCATGAACGGCATGGCGCTTCATGGCGGTGTGCATGTATACGGCGGCACGTTCTTTGTTTTCTCGGATTATTTGCGTCCTGCCATCCGCCTGGCCGCGCTTATGGGCCTCCCGGTAACATACGTCTTTACGCATGACAGTATCGCAGTCGGGGAAGACGGGCCGACGCATGAACCGGTTGAACAGCTTCCTTCTTTAAGAGCGATGCCGGGCTTGTCGGTCATCCGCCCCGCGGACGGCAATGAAACGGCGGCTGCCTGGCGGCTGGCCCTGTCATCTGAAAACCATCCGACTGCGCTTGTTTTGACGCGCCAAGGGCTGCCAACCTTGAAAGGGACGGCTGAAAAAGCGCTGGAAGGCGTTTCAAAAGGCGCCTATGTCATATCCCCTGCACAAAAGGAAATGGCTGACGTTCTCCTTCTTGCCAGCGGGTCGGAAGTCCACCTGGCTGTGCTCGCGCAGCAGCAATTGGCGGAACAAAAGATTGATGCTGCTGTTGTCAGCATGCCGTCATGGGACCGTTTTGAACAGCAAAGCAAAGAATACAAAGAATCCGTATTGCCGGCACAGGTGAAAAAACGCCTTGCCATTGAAATGGCTTCACCATTCGGCTGGGAAAGGTATACCGGCGATGAAGGCGATATTTTGTCGGTTGATACGTTTGGCGCAAGCGGAAACGGCAATACCGTTGTGGAAAAATACGGATTTACCGTTGAAAATGTTGTGGCACGTGTAAAAAAATTATTGGGCATGTAATCGTTCCGGGCCTGCTTTTGCGGTATTCGCAAAAGCAGGCTCATTTTTATGAAGGAAGGGTATAAGAATAGGGGGCTTGAAGTACCGGAGCTGAGTTGAATTAGCTTCTCCCTTGGACGCAACCGATTTTGCAGCAACGCTTTGATACATTTACGCTTATTTTCCTGTATGTACGTGTAATCGAATGTTCCACAGTAATTTTTTAAATTTTGTTACAACAAACGACAACTTTTTTGGGGCCCGTCCATTATAGTGAAGGTAACAAAGTTGCGGGAGTGAGATCATATGCGATCCTATTCTATCTACCTGATAAAAGAGGAGTTTGCACAATATTATTACGGCAGGGAACGAATGTTTTTTAACCTTTTTCACCAGTATGCGCACGTTTCCGGAAGTTTGAAAAATGTCCTCAGCAGACAGATCCATTATATTACAAAGCAGATTCCGCTCTTGCCTGTCCATCATGTCTTGCAGCCGTTATTTTCTGACACCATTAACATGACGAAAACCGGCGCTTGCCAACTTCTTTCAATAAAAGAGGGGCAGGTGCTGGAAGTGACCATAGAAGAAAGAATGCTCCGCCTGAACGTATCCGGTAGTTATGATACAGAAACCGCCGTTTTTGAAATTCTGAGGAACTTCAAAGGAAATCTGCTTGCAATCGATTACGACCATAAACGATACGGCTGGATAAAACCGGTTAAAGAAAGAAAATTCGTGTGAGAAGAAAACAAGTATTGTATAATTCAAATGGATTTAGTACACTGTATGTGAGTGAAGGAGGTATATTATGATTTGGGTGTTCGTTCTTGTAGCCCTTATTGCTCTTTTGGCAGGCGCAGCAATCGGGTTTTTCATCGCCCGTAAATATATGATGAATTACCTGAAGAAAAATCCGCCGATTAATGAACAAATGCTGAGAATGATGATGATGCAAATGGGTATGAAGCCGTCTCAGAAGAAAATTAATCAAATGATGAATGCCATGAACAAACAAATGAAATCTTAAGCTGGATACCCGGCTTTTGTGGTATATCCATCACCATTGTTAAGCTTCTCACGATTCTGTAAACCACTTTTTCTGCCAATTTCCTGCACAGAAAAGGTGGTTTTTGATTTCATGTTCCATTTTTATGCTTTCGTGATGTTTTTTCTCTTTCAATCAGTTTATGTTAAAATGAAAATGAGCCGGGATGGGGAGTGAACCGATGGCTGATGTAACAGTATGGCTGTCTTTCGGGGCAGGTTTCATGAGCTTTATATCGCCTTGCTGTCTGCCGCTTTACCCTGCTTTTGTTTCTTATATAACAGGCGCTTCTGTTAGCCGGTTAAAAAGCGGGGGCGGCATGCGGGAGTGGAAAAGTATCCTGCATACCGTTTGGTTCCTCGCAGGATTTTCCACAGTTTTTATTGCATTGGGGTTTGGTGCTTCCTGGATCGGGAGTTTTTTTATCCGTTACCAGGATGCCATCCGGCAGCTCGGTGCAGTCGCGCTCATTTTTTTTGGGCTGCTTGCTGCGGGCATTTTTCAGCCGGGGATCTTTATGAAAGTGTACCGAATCGATGTAAAAAAGCAGCCGGCCGGATTCTTGGGTTCTTTTCTCGTCGGGCTTGTGTTTGCTGCCGGCTGGACGCCTTGCACCGGGCCGATTCTTGCCTCGGTATTGGCGATGGCAGTGGCCCATCCGGCTTCTGCGTCCGTCTATATGGCTGCATATGTGTTCGGCTTCTCCATCCCTTTTTTTGTCCTTGCTTTTTTTATCGGACGATTGGGGTGGATGCAAAAATATAGCGTGAAACTATTAAAATGGAGCGGTGTTGTGATGATATTCGCCGGAATCCTGTTCTTTTTTGACTGGATGCCTGTCATTTCCGGTTATATGAGTGCGCTGTTCGGGGGATTCCAGGGATTTTAATTCGGGTTGCATTTTAACGGATCAATGAGGAGGAGAAATTCGATCGATGGCAAATGTGTTGATTGTGGATGATGCAAAATTTATGAGGATGACTTTGGCGAAAATGCTGGAAAACGGCGGCCATACCGTTGTGGGCGAAGCGGAGAACGGGCAGCGGGCGATTGAATTATACCGTGAAGTCAGGCCGGATGTCGTTACGATGGACATTACCATGCCGGAGATGACCGGCATTGAAGCTGTGAAAAAGATCGTGCGCGAATTCCCGGACGCAAAAATTATTATTTGCTCCGCGCTTGGCCAGCAAAAACTGGTCGTCGAAGCAATAGAATCCGGCGCAAAGGATTTTATCGTCAAGCCTTTTGATGAAACACGTGTTTTAGAAGCGGTTGAACGCGTTTTGAACTGACAGGCGCCGCAAAAAAAGAGAGGCAGGCATTCCGGCTGGACATCAACCCCGCTTTTATGGTTGAATATTAGCATAGGAAACTTATATTTACCGTAGCTATATTTATTTTGTTAAAAATCTGTTACTAAAGAGGGTTGAGACATGGAAGGCATTGTCATCTCGTTCATTGTTGCGATTTTGATGGGGTCTTTGGTCATTTTTGTCCGTTTAAAAGGGCAGAACAAGCCCGTTTCCACAAAAAAAATATTGTTGCCGCCGGTCTTTATGAGTACCGGGGCATTGATGTTTGTCGTCCCGTATTTTCGCGTGACGCCTGCCGAAGTATTGGAAGCCTTTGTGGTCGGAATGTTCTTTTCCATATTTTTAATTAAAACTTCCCGTTTCGAAGTCCGTGACGGAAATGTATATTTAAAACGGTCGAAAGCTTTTCCGTTTATTCTGATCGGGCTCCTTCTCATCCGGTTGCTGATGAAGGTGGTACTCAGCTCCTCGATTCAAATCGGGCAGCTCAGCGGCATGTTTTTTCTGCTCGCATTCGGCATGATTCTGCCGTGGCGCGTCGCCATGTATATTCAGTACAGGCGGCTCATACAGGAACTGGATGAAGGGGTCCGTGCTTGAAAAACATCATTCGCTTTTGCCGAATGATGTTTTTTCATTTACCGGGCCGATCTTGTTTTTTCCTGCGCAAACAAATGCTCGTAGCGGCTGTCATCGATGTCCAGCTGCTTTAATTTTTTTCGGAGGAATTTATGGTCCCTTCTTGGCGTGGCGAGGATATAGCCCTGAATGATATTGTCCAGTGTCATTTTCTTTGCATTTTTGGAAAGCGCCACATCCCCGATTTTTGCCGCGATTTTTTTCCTGGCCACATCGCGGAACAATTCCGGGACAGGGCTTACTAGTTCTTCAAGCAGTTCTCTGTACTCCGGCGTCCAGAGGTGCCGCGTTTTAAGGATTGTCTCTTCCTGCTGGTCAAGTATCGATTTTCCGTCTTCTTTCGGAAGCCTTTTCAAAAATTTTCGGAACATAAAATAGCCGCCAACTGAAAAGAGAAAAACCAGACAGAGGATCCATATTAAAATAAAAGCAGAAAACCAACCGCTTAGCATGACGCTCTCCTCCTTGGCAAGTACTTCCTTTTATTATAAGAAAAGATGGACTGTTTTTTCAATTAAAAAAGGAAAAACCCTTCCGCCGGCGGGCAGGGGCACTGAAAAAGTGATGTTTTATTTTTACGAGAGATCGGATGCAAAAAAACGGTGAGACACTTTGAATGTGGTGCCTCGCCGTTTTTTGTTTTCTTTTGGACTTTTTCATCTGCCTCCGGAAAGTGGAAAAGATTTTTACTGTTTTTTCAGCGTTTCAAAAGTGTCTTGCAGCAGAACAATCGTTTTTTCGATTTCTTCTTTTGTTCCTTTTTTTCCGTCTGCCAGCCTGATCGGGTCGCCAAAGCGCACGCGTTTTGGCTTTCTCGCAATGACTTCTTTCAATGTTTTCGGCCCTTCGTAAATAGCCGGGACAAGCGGAACATTTGCTTTTAAAGCTATCGTCACGGCACCGCGTTTTAAAGAAACATGTTCGCTTTTGCGTGTTCCGGAAGGGAAAATGCCGACGACCTTCCCTTCTTTTAAAAGTTTCATTGGAATTTTAATCGAGCTCGGGCCCGGATTTTCACGATTGACTGGAAAAGCGTGCAACTTCGTGAACAGCCATTTTAGCCATTTTTTAGAAAAAAGTTCCTGTTTCGCCATATAATGAATTTGGACAGGCCAGATGGCAATCGCCAGGTAAATAATGTCCAGCCATGTTTGGTGGGTACAAACGACCACAAACGGAGCCGCAGGGATTTTCTCTTTGTTTTCTTTTTTGATTTTGCCGCCAAGCAGCCACAAAATGACGGCAACAACGTAATAGCCAAACCGGTACATGATTACACCCCCACAAGCATTTTATACTATACAGGCATGCTTGTTCTACTAATTTGGAAAAAAATATTTAAAAACGCGAAATGAATCATTGGAAAAAAGAAGATCGCAGCCAAAACAGCGTTTACGGAAAGATTAAAAAGAAGAAGGAATATGATAAAGCAAGGCAGAATTTCATACGGAGGGAAATGTATTGCATAAAAGATGGGTTGTGATATGGACGATGGCATTCCTATTTATTCAGGGAACCGGGCCCTGTGCAGCAGGGGACAGGGAAGGCCGCGGAAAAAAAGAAACAGACGCAAAAATTGCCGACATTTTGCAGGCCGCCCCTTTAAAAGGCGGGATTGTTGCGATCAGCGTCCGTTCGGCTGATACCGGGGAACTGCTCTACGAACAAAATGGCAGCACGCTATTGCGCCCTGCGTCCAATATGAAACTGCTGACCGCGGCCGCCGCGCTTGAAACACTCGGGGGAAATGCCCGTTTTAAAACGGGCGTGTACCGCACGGGCGCGATCGAAAACGGTACGCTTTACGGTGATATATACATACAAGGGGGAGGAGATCCTGCTTTATTAAAATCCGATTTAGCGGACTGGGCGGCTGAATTAAAGAAACAGGGGATCCGGCGTATTCAGGGGGACCTGGTCGGGGATGATTCGCGCTATGACGATATTCGGTATTCACTTGACTTGCCGTGGAGCGATGAGCAGGAATATTACGGGGCACAAATTTCGGCTTTAACGTTATCGCCTGACCGCGATTATGATGCAGGGACGGCCATTTTTGAAGTCGCCCCGGCAAAAAAACCCGGCATGAAAGCGCGGATCAAAATGGTTCCGGAAAGCGGGATGGTTAAACTGGACAACCATGTCCGAACCGTGCCGGATGGCAAGCAGGAAGAGGACGATATCGTAATCAGCCGGGCACACGGCGGGAATACGTTTACGGCAAGCGGGACGATTACTGCCGATTCAGCCGCAGTCCGGCAATGGAAAGCGGTCTGGGACCCGGCGACATGGGTGCTGTCTGTTTTCAAAAAAACTTTAGAAGAAAACGGGATCACCGTGCAAGGTACGATCAAAACGGGCAGGGTGAAGGATGCGGCAGTTCCGGTTCTTTTTTCCCAATCGCCACCTTTATCAAGCATCATGGCGCCGTTTTTAAAATTCAGCAATAACACCATCGCCGAAATGCTTGTAAAAGAAATGGGGAAAACGGAAAAAGGGGAAGGAAGCTGGGAAAAAGGGCTTGAAGTAATCCGCGGCGTTGCAAGAAACTTTGGCGCGGATCCTAACCTGATGATGCTCCGCGACGGTTCGGGCATATCCCACGCCGATTTGGTCCGGGCAAATGATTTGACGGCGCTTTTATACCGGATACAGGAAAAAGACTGGTTTCCGTGCTTTTTCGATGCGCTGCCCGTTGCAGGGGCTGAAAACAGGCTGGAAGGCGGAACCCTCAGAAACCGGTTTAAGGGGACGGCCGCTGCAGGACGGGTTTTTGCCAAAACAGGGTCGATTACAGGCGTCAGCACACTTTCCGGCTATATGCAGGCAACATCCGGGAAAAAGCTGATTTTTTCTATTTTGATCAATAATGTACTGGATGAAGAAGCAGTACATCAAGCGGAAGAGCAAATCGTACTGCAATTCATCAACCAGGGGGGAGAAGGATGAGAAAAGGAAAACGGCTGCAGGCCGGGGATACGATCGGGCTGGTCGCGCCTGCAAGCCCGGTTTCAATCGAAAGGATTCAGACTGCAATTGCCATATTGCGGCGGCTCGGTTTCCGGGTAAAAACCGGAGAAAATGCGGGAAAAGTTTATGGCGGGTATATGGCCGGCACGCCGCTTGAACGGGCGGCCGATCTTCATGCGATGTTTGCAGACGATGACGTGCGGGCGATTCTTTGTTTGCGCGGCGGATACGGGGCGCCGCAAATTTTGCCGTATCTGGACTTTGAATGGATCCGGGAGAATCCGAAATTATTTATCGGTTACAGCGATATTACAGCCTTGCATATCGCTTTCCAGCAAAAATGCGGCCTCGCCACGATCCATGGCCCGATGGCGGCTGTCGAATTTATCAAAGAAGATGATCTTTCGGTACAATCATTGCTGCAGCTGGCGTCAACAGGTGTTCCTGCCGGCAGCTATACGGGGGAAGCGTGGAGTGAAGGGGCCGTGACAGCGCCGCTTACAGGCGGGAATCTGTCATTGATTTGCGCGCTGATGGGAACGCCGTTTGAAATCGATACAAGCGGGAAAATTCTTTTTCTTGAAGAAGTGCATGAAGAACCTTATGCGATCGACCGGATGCTGACCCAGCTTCAGCTTTCCGGAAAACTGGATGACGCCTCCGGGTTTGTGCTCGGCCAATGGACGGACTGTGAGCCGGAAGCATATGCGGATGGCTTTACGGCACAGGAAGTCCTGGAAAAATTTTTTTGCGGGATCGGCAAGCCGGTGCTTGCCGGCATACAATCCGGGCACGGCACTCCGAATCTGGCGCTTCCGCTCGGCATCTCGGCCACACTGGATACGGCCGGCCAACGCTTGCATTTTTGCGAAACCATTGTCGCTGAATAAGCTTGCATGTATTTCCCATATAACCGCATGTTTATTGCCCTTACGGTATGCCCGGAAGCAGGCCGGCCTGGCAAGGGGTTTACAATGCAGACGCACATCTGGGCCGTTTAAACCGGCGCCTGTTTTCCCGCTTGCAGGCGGATGCACAAACGATGCGCTTCCAACTGCCATATTGTAAAAGCAGCAATGGATAAAGGAGTGACAAATTTGGCAGATTCCAGACAGTATTATGGCGGCTATCCGGGCCATTATATGCCGTATGGGCATCATCACCATTATGGCGGATACGGCGGTTATTCGTACGGCCATTCGCACGGTTACCCATACGGACATCACCACCATTACCATTCAGGGCATTACGGCCACGGCGGCTACGGGAATTTTCCGGGCCACGGATACAGGGAAGAAAAATAAAATGCTTGACCGGAAAAGATGCCTGCAAGCAGGCATCTTTTCCCCATTTTTGCAGCGTAATTTTTTCAGGCGGATGGATCCGGCAGCCATGAAGGTTTCAATCCGGAAAAAATCATGGCATTTAGTGGAGAAAAAATAAAATGAAGAAAAAAATAATCAATTCGTCTTGACTCCCCATACATAATCTGCTATTATAATAAAGAATTATTTTTGTTCGGTATGGTAAGGAAGGAAAAAGTTTTAAAACTGACCCCCTGAAATCACTTGAGCAAGGATAGTAATTTTGTGTTCAAACACATTAGGAGGAAACAAAATGGAACAAGGTAAAGTAAAATGGTTTAATTCGGAAAAAGGCTACGGATTTATCGAACGCGAAGGCGGAAGCGATGTATTTGTTCACTTCTCAGCGATTCAGGGCGAAGGTTTTAAAACTTTGGAAGAAGGCCAATCCGTATCTTTTGATATTGAAGAAGGCAACCGCGGACCACAAGCTGCGAACGTTTCGAAATTATAAAAAACAGGCCTTTATGGCCTGTTTTTTTTGTCCTGGGGATCCAGGTTCAGGCATCCCTTTGCCCGGAACGGATAAAAAGCCCTTTCATCCGGCCACTTCGGATGCCGGAAAAAATAGATACATATTGCAATCGCGATCTTTCATAATATATGATAAGAGCAATGCCAATATGGATAAAGGAGACAAGGGAATTTGTATGTGTCAAGTTTTTCTCGACAAGGTTTAAATATCGGGTATTCCAAGACACTCTTTTTGTACACTTTCGGCTACCGTGCTTCACTTGCTCGGTGTAATTTTCGGAAAAGATGTAATATTTCCGTATAAAGATGGATAACGGGGATGTTGAGGCGCGCGAAATTCACTCGCTTTCCGCGGGCGGCCGGCGAGCCTCCTCGCTCGTACCTCGCTGCGGGGTCTCTCCTGGCTCGCTTTTCCCGCAGGAGTCTCGTAAATTTCGCGCGCCTCAACGATCAGTCCCCACTGAGCCAAGCTTAAAACGAAAGCTCTAATATTTTGCTTAAATGTCCCATTGCCGATGAACTGCTTGAATGCAGGGCAACTGATCCGTGCTTTACGCCCACTGACGGGCGTACAGGCTGCTTGAGTAGTTGAGACATCCTGATGGATTGTTTCAAGTTCCGTTGCTTTCTCTCGCTTCTTGAACGGTGTTTCAGATAGACTTCTCTCAATGTCCCATTGAGTATGCCTTGTTTGATTTTCACCATGGCTTCTGCGCCAAGTTCACTCCAATGCATGCCCCTTTTTTTCATCCTGAAGGAGATATGCCTTTGATTCGATTCCATCGCTCCTAGGCCTCTCGCACCTTCCGGCACGTTTTTCACCCTGTCTCTCCAGTCAAAAATGCGGTCCCAGTTTTTCAAGATATACGAACGGAATTCCTTGATTTTCTTGAGGGCCTTTTTATCCGTCAAGGTGCTTTCGTGCGTATCCAAATATAACGTGAATTGGTCTAGGTCATGCTTTCTAATCGCTTTTCTAATCTGCTCCTTGATCTCGCTCTTTCCGCCCCCAAATGTCCTTACAATGGCTTGTGCAACGTGGTAGGTATCCAGCTGGTTGAGCACCGGGAATTCCGACTGTGAGAATGCTGTTTGAAACCGTTCAGCTGTGTACCCAGCACCTCCATCACTGTTTGTAATGACATGCGCTTTTTCGAGGGAATAGGTGTTGGCAGCTGTGGCTTGGACTTCATCCCAAAATGTCTGGATGGCTTCCGTCGTCATGATGACTGTGGGCTGACGCAGGGAGACCCTTTTTCCATTGGTTTCCCAACCTTCATAGAGAATGGCATGGTGGACTTCCATACCCTGTTTCTTTTCCAGTCCCCGGATGAATACGCCATCTGCTTCGGAAAACAGGTAGTCTACCTTCTTCCCATCAGGCAGTGAAGCAGCTATTTCCATCTCTTCTACAAGGGCCTTGTCGGCTTCCGCCTGCGTTTTCCCTACGCGTTTCACCATTTCCCCTACAGTTGTATGACTAAGACTCACGGCTGTCCATTCTTTTAAAATATTAGCCGCCTCCCGATAGGTGTTCTCACTTGCCAACTCTGCCACCTTTAATTCCACTAACGGGCTATATCTCTGGTGGGGTAACAGCCCCAAGCATTCATCCAAAGGATAATGTGAGTTCCCTCTCTTATCACGCATTAATGATCGTTTAAAAGTCACACTTCCAAATAGAAACTGAACGCTTCTGTTATCACTCCGGCAGTACTCCCAGCCTTCCTCCAACTTCTTCTGTTTTATTGTTTTATCTAACTCCTCAAATACATCCCCAACCCATTGTGTAAAAACCTTCTGCATCAGAAGTTTAAGCTGTTCTTCAAATTCGATAAGACTCTTTGTATCCTTTAATAATCCAGCAATTATTGATATAATATCCATGGGAAGACCTCTCTCTCTAGATGTTCATCTTGAAGTGTACAATTAGATGATAGAGCGTCTTCCCATTTTTTTCCACTCATATGCCCCGTCGAGTAAAATTTTACACATACAGGGAATTTTGCAAATCAGAGAAATGGCAACGGAATTACTAAAAAACGCCGGGTGCACCGCCCATTTGAAAATAAAGAAACAGTTCCCAGGCGGGCGTCTCGTTGGCGGCAAATATCATCCGCACACCCATACGATTACGCTGTATACAGAGACAATCCGGCGGCAATGCGAGCTATTGTTTGGGAGCTGCAAATGGTTTATGCCTTACGCCACGATTGTGCTTGCACATGAAATCGGCCATGCGATGGATGAAAATCTGCCTGCATTGTCCGCCGCCTTTGAAGAGTCCGGGCGTTTGCCGGAAAAGCAAGCACTGGCGCTTACGATTGAACAAAATGCGTGGGATTTTGCCGGCCGGCTGGTTCCCGCGCATCTTAGGCCGCTTTTTCAAAAAATCATGGATGAGTCGCTATCTGCTTACCGCCAGCCGGTGATGGCGGGTGCGCATTAAGAAAAAGCAAAAAACCGGGAGAAGGCTTGCCTTCTCCCGGTTTTTTGCTTTATTTAACGGCTTTCCGAAAGAAGTCTCCCATCCTCAAGGAATGTGAAGGTGCGAATAGCACCAATGAGTAGGTGGGAGATGAATTTCGGTTGGCTTTAGCCAAAGGTTTTGATATAATCAGTCTTAGATGGAATAGAGGTTTGATATATCAATGAAATTAGATAGTAATAATCATTCAGTATTCTTACTGCATTATCACCTTGTATTGGTTGTAAAATACCGTAGACAAGTGTTCGATAGTGAAATATCTGATTTTGCAAAAGATATGTTCGCTGAGATTGGAAGTAAATACAATATTTCTTTAGTGGAATGGAATCATGATAAAGACCATATCCACATCTTATTCAAAGCAAATCCTAACTCTGAACTATCAAAGTTCATCAACGCCTATAAGAGTGCAAGTTCTCGACTGATAAAAAGAGACTTTCCACATATAAGAAAAAAACTATGGAAAGAAATGTTTTGGTCAAGAAGTTTCTGCCTACTTACAACAGGCGACGCTCCAATAGATACCATCAAAAAATATATTGAAAATCAAGGTCAAAAGTGAGGTGAATTGATATGGCCAAGCAAAACAAAGCTTTCAAGTTTCGTTTGTTACCAAACAAAGAACAATCCGCATTATTAGCTAAGACATTTGGTTGTGTTCGCTTTGTCTACAATAAGATGTTAGCTGAACGCAAAGAAACGTATGAAAAGTTCAAGGATGATAAAGAATTGCTTAAAAAGCAAAAGTTTCCGACCCCTGCAAAATATAAAAGTGAATTTCCATTCCTAAAAGAAGTGGATTCTTTAGCTTTGGCAAATGCACAAATGAACTTACAGACTGCTTATAAGAATTTCTTTGAAGGAAATGCGGATTTTCCAAAGTTCAAAAATCGTAAAGCAAAACAATCCTATACAACTAATATGGTCAACGGAAATATTAAGCTAGAAAATGGTCATATCAAACTGCCAAAAATCAAAAAGCCAATAAAAATGAAACAGCATAGAGAGATACCTGCTGATTATAAAATCAAATCTTGCACTATTTCTAAAACAAAGACAGGCAAGTACTACATTTCAATTTTGACAGAATATGAGAAAGATATTCGTCCAGTTAAAATACAGAAAGTTGTTGGTTTGGATTTTGCTATGGATGGTCTATATGTCGAGAGTGAACAGGGTAAGAAAGCCAATTACCCACGTTACTATCGGCAAGCCTTAGATAAATTAGCAAAAGCACAACGAATTCTTTCTCGAAGAAAGAAAGGTTCTGCACGTTGGAACAAGCAACGACTAGTAGTGGCTAAGTTACATGAGAAAGTGGCGAACCAACGCATGAATTTTCTTCATCATAAGTCAAAAGAATTAGCTTCTAACTTTGATGCTGTCGTGATTGAGGACTTGAACATGAAAGGGATGTCTCAAGCCCTTCACTTTGGGAAAAGCGTTCATGATAACGGCTGGGGGATGTTCACTACTTTCTTAGCGTATAAGCTAAAAGAACAGGGGAAACAACTTGTGAAAATTGATAAGTGGTTTCCCTCCACTAAGAAGTGTTCTTGTTGTGGTGCAGAAAAACCTGTGAAACTATCTGAACGCACCTACCGTTGTTCGTGCGGTTATGTGGCAGATCGCGACTATAATTCAGCAATCAATATCAAAAATGAAGGTATACGCTTATTAGCGTTATCATAAGTAACAAAACTCTTGGAACAAGAGGGTTAGCTCGGTCAGTTTTCGTTGGCTAGTAAAAGCAACGATAAGTCGAGAAGCCCCCACTTCAATTAGACCGCAAGGTCAATAAGTGGTGGGTAGTTCACCGGTTGGCAGTGTCCCTTGCACATAGGGCGGTGCGGTTGTTGCCCGACACGGTCACTGGATGCAAAAGGTTCGACGAATTTAAATTCGCCTTTTCCATCCATGCTTTCGCTACTCGCCCATCTCCCTTTGGCACTTTCTTTGCCTTCCGAATGATTGATAAAAAGATGGCAAAATTCTTCGGGTTCCTGATCAGGCGGGTATGTGCTCGGTACGACAAACATCTGCTCCTACTCCCGTACCAGTTTTGCCTTGCAATTTTGTCTACCCGCGGGTTAACAGGTTAAACATTCCGGCTTCAGTGTTTAAGAACGGGGCAAAAAGGCAATATAAAAAGAAATCTGATTTACATACAAAGGGGAACTTACGATGCAAAATACCGTTGCGAAAACAGAAGACAATTATTTTGAAAAAAATAAATCGAAAGTGGACATTCACGTGTTCGACAAGGAAGGCTCCCGCCCGTTTGCAAACTTCCCTTTTTCCAGCCGGAAAGTGTATGAATTTTTCGATTATACGCTGCGTACACCGCTCGAAAAAACAGATGCTTTCTATGAAATCTTAAAAATGCCGTTTGCATGTGAGATTTGGATTTTGCCGGTAACCGAAAAATCCTCCAATTTTATGCGGGAAATTCAAGAACCGAAAACCGCTGCTTTGTTTTCCTTTTTGGCGAAAGTAAAAGACACCATTCAGCGCGACCGCACCTTTATTGTCACAGATCAAAGCCATGCAGCGGCATTGGCTGAAGAAATGGAAAAGCTCGGCTTTACGATGACGGAACCCGGCCCGGCGGAACTGGAAAAACTCGTCATTTCTTTCGGAAATTGACATGGGGACACGCGTATGCATTTAATTGGAATTTTTGCCGGACCCGGGGAAGCAGCAGAAGCCGTTTTACAGCATCATAGAGAAAATGGGCGCATTACTGTCATTGCCAACAATGATGCGGCCATCCGTGAAGTCGGCCGTGAAGCCGGAAAAGGCGTAAACGGAATATGCCTTCATACGGATGTGGATCTCATGGACGAACTGAAAGCACTGGTCAAAAGAGAAACATATCCGGAAAAAATATTGGAAAAGATCCTTGAACTCGGAATTCCGCTTGAAATTGCCACCCGGTATGTCGGTGCGGCGGCAAACGGAAAAATCGTCGTATTGGCAAACGAATAATCTTTCCTTGCGGACAAAAAAGATCAAGCCCTGCCAAATGCAGGCCTTGATCTTTTTTGTTATTCGCGAAAATGAAAAGTTTCTATTTTTTTATATTTTTAGCCTTGTATAATCATGCAGATTGAATTATAATAATGCACATACATAGGGCTTGCTGAAAAAGCAAAATTCCTAGATTTGGCAAGGATGCTGACAGCTTTGGCATAAATTTACTGCAAGTGTTTTATAAAAAATGCAGGGAAAAGCTTGCACTTGAAAGCTGATTCAATGCATAGAGAAGACAGAATCGCATTTTCAAAGATGGATTCTTCTAGAGCCTGCAGGCAAATTGGGTACAAACTCAGAATCGGATTGGTTCAGCAAGGCCTACATAACAATAGGGAGATGAAAATGTTGAAAATAGGGATTGTCGGGGCAAACGGATACAGCGGCGCGGAACTTGTCAGACTTCTTGCCCGCCATCCCCGCGCACAACTGGAAATGTTGATATCGCATCGCACAAAAGGCACGATGCTGACCGCACACTACCCGCATTTCCAGCACATCACCGAAGCCGAACTGGAAGACATGGTTCCGGATGAAATCGCAGGCAGGGTGGAACTATTGTTTTTCGCAACGCCGTCCGGGGTAGCAAAAAACTGGGTACCGCGCTTTGTTGAAAAAGGTTTAAAGTGCATCGACCTGTCCGGGGATTTCAGACTGGGCGGGGAAGCGTACAGGCAATGGTATAAACGCGAACCCGCCCCGCAAAAAGAGCTGGACAAAGCAATCTACGGCCTTGCTGAAATGAATGCGGACAGGATAAAAGAAGCGCAATTGATCGCCAATCCCGGCTGCTTTCCGACCGCAGCGCTTTTAGGGCTTCTCCCGGCTGTTCAAGAGGAGCTTATTGACACTTCCTTTATTGTGATTGACGGCAAAACCGGTGTTTCCGGCGCGGGAAGAAACCCTTCCCTCAGCAACTTATTTACTGAAGTAAATGAAAATACCGGCGCGTACAAAGTCGGCAGCCACCAGCATACACCGGAAATCGAGCGGTTCATCAAGGAGTTTGCCGGAAGGGAAGCGAAAATTTCGTTTACGCCCCATCTCATTCCGATGACAAGGGGGATTCTTTGCACGATATACGCGCCTTTAACAAAAAAAGTCACCACTGAAGATGTCCGCCAATATTATAGGAAAGTGTATAAAGGCCGGGAATTTATCCGGATCAGGCCGGCCGGTTCTTTTCCATCTACAAAGGAAGTATACGCCTCAAATTACTGTGATATAGGCGTCCATGCGGATGAACGGACGGGAAGGCTCGTGGTCATTTCTGCCATTGACAATCTTGTAAAAGGTGCAAGCGGGCAGGCAGTCCAAAATATGAATCTGCTTTTCGGGCTGGAAGAAGATACAGGGCTCAAGTCTATTCCGGTTTATCCATAAGGCAATCTTAAACATACCGTTTATATATGGAGGATGGCAATGAATCAATTATATGAGAAAGAAAGTACTGCATTTTTTACCAAAACGGACGGAAACATCTCGAGCCCGGCTGGATTTTTTGCCGGCGGGCTCCATTGCGGCATTAAAAGAAAACGCCCGGACCTTGGGTGGCTTTACTCCGCTGTCCCGGCACAAGCGGCTGCGGTCTATACGACGAATCAGTTTCAG
Organism: Weizmannia sp. FSL W8-0676; assembly: GCF_038593015.1. Taxonomy (NCBI): domain Bacteria; kingdom Bacillati; phylum Bacillota; class Bacilli; order Caryophanales; family Bacillaceae; genus Heyndrickxia; species Weizmannia sp. FSL W8-0676. The sequence goes on along the minus strand of NZ_CP151954.1, from coordinate 1,608,120 downwards.
GCAGCGCCCATCCAGGTCACAAAGGAAAGCATTGTGGAAAGCGGGAAGCTGTCCGGCATCATTGTGAATTCGGGAAATGCAAACTCCTTTACAGGCAGTGAAGGCCTCCGCCACGCCCGCCTGATGCGGAAATGGTTCGCCGCCCAAATCGGCGTAAACGAAAACCAGGTCGGCGTTGCCTCAACAGGTGTCATTGGCGAGTTTTTGCCGGTTGAAAAAATTGAAACCGGCATCCGCCGTATCGATATAGGAGAGGGGGCGTCCCATCCAGACCTTTTTGAAAAAGCGATACTCACGACGGACACCTTTCAAAAACGCGCCTGCGCAACACTTGAAATTGGCGGGAAAACGGTCACCGTTGCCGGCTGCGCCAAAGGATCGGGGATGATCCATCCAAACATGGCAACGATGCTCGCTTTTATGACGACAGATGCCAAAGTGGAAGCGGCTGCATTGCAAAACCTGCTGAAACAAACGGTCGATGAAACGTTCAATATGATCACGGTGGACGGCGACACAAGCACAAATGACATGGTGATTGTGATGGCAAACGGGCTGGCCGGAAATGATACGCTTTCATACGCACACCCGGATTGGAAAAAATTTGCAGAAAGCTTTGCCTATATTGCCCGAGAACTTGCCAAACAAATTGCAAGGGACGGGGAAGGCGCGACGAAACTGGTTGAAGTCTGTGTAACCGGGGCTGAAACGGAAAAAGAGGCGCAAGCAGCCGCAAAAACCGTTATCGGCTCAAATTTGGTAAAAGCCGCTGTCTTTGGCGCCGATGCGAACTGGGGAAGGATTATCAATGCGATCGGATACAGCGGCGTCCAAGTGGATGAACAGGCGCTTTCTGTCCGTATCGGCGGGATTTCCGTAGTCGAAAAAGGCATGCCGGCTTCCTATTCCGAAGACGAGGCACATGCCTATTTAAAGGAAAATGACAAAATCTGTATGGCCATCGACCTCGGGGCCGGAACTTGCCAGGGTACGGCGTGGGGATGCGACCTGACCTATGATTATGTGAAAATCAATGCCACTTACCGTTCATAATGTTGGTGCACACATCGTTGCATAATTATACAAGATAATAACTATTTATAAGGGGTTGGCCAAATTGGCATACGTTGTCATCAAGTGCGGCGGCAGCATCCTCCATCAGCTGCCGGATGCATTTTTTGAAAATCTGGTGCAAATCAAAGCGCGATTCGGGCTTGATCCTGTTATCGTCCACGGCGGGGGGCCGGCGATCTCAGCCATGCTGGAAAAAATGCAGATCAAGTCGCAATTCCAAAACGGGATGCGCGTTACGACCGAGCCGGTGTTAAACGTCGTTGAGATGGTGCTTTCCGGTTCCATCAACAAATGGATTACGCGCCGGCTCTCACAGGCAGGGGCCAAAGCGGTCGGCATCAGCGGAACCGACTCAGGGCTTTTAACAGCCAGAAAGATTGAGGCACCCAATCTCGGGTATGTCGGGGAAATCGAATCGGTAAATGAACAGGTGCTGCATGCTTTATTGCGGCAGCAGTTTATTCCGGTCATTTCCCCGGTTGCGGCGGATAAAAACGGCCAGCGCCTGAATGTCAATGCTGATTTGGCGGCAGCCGCGGTTGCCCGGAAAATGAACGCGCGTGTTTGGATGGTGACGGATGTTCCCGGGGTCATGATGGAAGGGAAAGTGCTCCCTTATCTTACCCCCGGGCAGGTTGACGGTCTCATCCAAAAACAAGTCATTACCGGCGGCATGATTCCGAAAGTCCGGGCAGCAGCGGAATGCATCCGGTCCGGCGTAAAAGAAGTGGTGATTGTGGACGGGACAGAAGAAGACAGCCTCCTGTTTTTGGCAGGCGGCGGAAAAACCGGGACGAAATTTACAGGGAACGGGGTTTTGATCGATGGATAAGATGGGGCAAATGGTACAGAAACAGGCGCTTATGCAGACGTACAGCCGGACGCCGGTAAAGTTTGTAAAAGGAAAAGGCAGTTATGTATGGGATGAAAACGGAGAAAAATATTTGGATTTTACTTCGGGCATTGCCGTTTGCAATCTCGGCCATGTCCCCGAAAAAGTAAAAAACAAAGTGGCCGGTCAGCTGGACCGAATCTGGCATACTTCCAATCTGTTTGAAATCGGGCCGCAGGAAGAGCTGGCTGAAAAACTGGCAGCTTTAAGCGCATTTGACCGGGTGTTTTTTGCAAACAGCGGCGCAGAAGCCAATGAAGCGGCGATCAAACTGGCCCGCCTTGATGCAAAAAAACGCGGAAAATCGGGGCCTATCGTCACCTTTAAGCATTCGTTCCACGGCCGGACACTCGGAACATTATCGGCAACGGCACAGGAAAAAATCCAGCATGGCTTTGAACCGCTTGTGCCGGGATTCATCTATTTGCCGTTTAACGACATTGCGGCACTCCGCGATCTCGCAAAAATAAAGCCCATTGCCGTCATGTTTGAACTGATTCAGGGGGAAGGCGGCGTCATTCCTGCAGAACAGGAATGGGTGGATGCCCTTGTCCGCGCGTGCAGGGAGAACGATTGTGCAATCATTGTGGATGAAGTGCAGACGGGCATGGGCCGGACCGGTACACTGTTTGCCTATGAACAGTACGGCTTCGAACCGGATATCATGACGCTTGCAAAAGGGCTGGGGTCTGGCATTCCGATTGGCGCCATGCTCGCGAAAGAAAAAATTGCGCAAAGCTTTACGCCCGGCACGCACGGCAGCACTTTTGGCGGCAACCCGCTATCCGCGACAGCCGGCCTGGCGACACTTGAAACGTTTGCGGAAGAGGATATCATCGAACATGTCCAAAAACAGAGCATCGATTTTTGGGCAAAACTGGAAGAGTTGAAAGCACAATTTCCTTTTATTAAAGAAATCCGCGGAAAAGGGCTGATGGCCGGCCTTGAAACGGAAATGGAAGCTGCGAAAATCACCCGGGTGGCATTGACCGAGCATTTGCTTGTATTAACAGCAGGGCCGCATGTGGTCCGCCTGTTGCCGCCGCTTGTGATTACGGAAAAGGAAACGGCGCTTTTTGCCCAAAAAATGCAAACGGTTTTTGCCAAGGCAAACCAAAACGATCTTTAACCGGCAAAGAGACAAGGGAGGACAGAAAACGTGGCAAGAGGATATCTCATTCTTGAAACGGGAGAAATTTTTGAAGGCTTTTTTGCGGGAAATCCCGCTGAAACAACGGGAGAAGTGGTATTTAACACCGGCATGACGGGATATCAGGAAATGATGACCGACCCGTCGTACACCGGGCAGATCCTGGTGTTTTGTTACCCTTTAATCGGCAATTACGGCGTAAACGGCGATGATCACGAAAGCAAAAGCATCTCGGCGCGCGCGGTTGTGACCGGCGAAATATGCGCAAGCCCGAGTTTTTATAAAGTGGAAAAAACGGCCCTTTCCTTTTTGGAAAAGTCGGATGTCCCTTGCCTTTCAGGGGTGGACACGCGTGCGCTTGTAAAAACGATCCGCAAACGCGGCACTGTGCGCGGCCTTGTTTCAACGTCCCGCGATCAAAAAGTGCCATGCGGCGGCGATGAATTTTTCGTAGCCGAAGTTGCCATAAAACAACCGGAAACCTATGGAGACGGCCCTTTGCACATTGCTTTGATGGATTTCGGCTACAAAAAATCCATTCTGCAATACTTGCTTGACCGCAACTGCAAAGTGACCGTCGTACCCTTTGATTTTACGGCAAAACAAATGGCGGAACTTGCACCTGACGGCATTGTCATTTCAAACGGCCCCGGGGATCCTGCTAAACTGGCCGAGTGGCTGCCGGAAATCAAAAAAGTGAGCGCCGCTTACCCGGTGCTTGGCATTTGCCTCGGACACCAGCTATTGGCACTCGCTTACGGGGCAAAGACGAAAAAGCTGCCGTTCGGCCACAGGGGCGGCAACCACCCGGTTAAAGATTTAAAGACAGGCAAAGTGTTGATGACGGCCCAAAACCATGGCTATGTTGTCGATGAAGCATCACTTGCAGGGACGGAACTGGAACTTTCCTTTAAGAATGTGAATGACGGCACGGTTGAAGGCTGCATCCATCCGGACTTGCCGGTCTTCTCCGTCCAGTTCCACCCGGAAGCGCATCCGGGGCCGCGTGATTCCGAATACATTTTTGACCAGTTTTTACAACGAGTACAACAAAGAGCGGGAGTTTTGTCTTATGCCATTCAATAAATCGATCAAAAAAGTGCTTGTGATCGGCTCCGGCCCGATTGTCATCGGCCAGGCCGCCGAATTTGATTATGCGGGGACGCAGAGCTGCCTCGCCTTGAAAGAAGAAGGGATTGAGGTCGTGCTTGTCAACAGCAATCCGGCAACGATCATGACAGATGAAGAAATGGCCGACCGGATTTATTTTGACCCGCTGACGGTGGAGTCGATAGAACAGATTTTACAAAAAGAGCGTCCGGACGGCATTATCGGGACATTGGGCGGGCAGACCGGTCTGAATCTCGCCGTCCAGCTCTATGAAGCGGGGATTCTCGATAAGTACGGGGTACAATTGCTCGGGACGCCGGTGGAATCGATCCAGAAGGGGGAAGACCGCGAAAAATTCCGCCAGTTGATGCTTGATATCGGGGAACCGATCCCGCAGTCAAAAATTGTGGAAAATATGGAGGACGGGCTGGCGTTTGCGAAAAAAATCGGCTATCCCGTCATTATCCGCCCCGCCTATACGCTTGGCGGCTCCGGCGGGGGATTTGCGGCCAATGACAAGGAACTGCGGGAAGTGCTGCAGCGCGGCCTTGACCTGAGCCCGATCCACCAGGTGCTGCTTGAAAAAAGCATCAAAGGCTGGAAAGAAATTGAATACGAAGTCGTGCGCGATGCAAACGACACGTGCATCATTGTCTGCAATATGGAAAATATCGATCCCGTCGGGGTGCACACGGGCGACTCGATTGTGGTCGCGCCATCGCAGACTTTATCGGATGTGCAGTACCAGCTGCTCCGGGACGCTTCTTTAAAAGTGATCCGCGCGCTCGGGGTGATCGGCGGGTGCAACATCCAGTTCGCGCTCGATCCGTGTTCCGACCAGTACAATATTATTGAAGTCAATCCGCGCGTCAGCCGGTCATCCGCCCTGGCTTCGAAAGCAACCGGTTACCCGATCGCCCGCATTGCGACGAAATGCGCAATCGGCTATCATCTGGATGAAATTTTAAACCCGGTAACCGGCAACACGTTTGCCTCCTTCGAACCGGCCCTTGATTATGTTGTCGTAAAAATTCCGCGCTTTCCGTTTGACAAATTTACGGAAGCGGACCGGAAACTTGGCACGCAAATGAAGGCGACCGGCGAAGCGATGGCGATCGACCGCACATTTGAAGGGGCGCTTAACAAAGGGATCCGTTCGCTTGAACTCGGGCTTTCAGGCCTTTTCTATCCGGCGCTTGCCGAAAAACAGCCGGATGATTTGGTCCCGCTTTTGACGGAAGCGACCGATATCCGCCTGTTTGCGGTGGCGGAAGCGATGCGCAAAGGCATGGCGCTTTCTGACATTGAAAAATACACGGAAATCGACCGCTGGTTTCTTGAAAAAATAAAAAATATTGTGGATATGGAAGAAACATGTAAACAATATACGATCGATGCCATACCGGATGCTTTGCTGCGCGCAGCTAAAAAAATGAACATCAGTGATGAGTGTCTTTCGGCATTATGCGGATGCAGCGAAAAAGCGGTGCGCGAAAAAAGAAAACAACTCGGGCTTGTGCCGGTTTATAAACTTGTCGACACCTGTGCCGCCGAGTTTGAGGCGCAAACGCCGTACTACTATTCCACCTGGGGCGGCCGGGATGAAGTGGAAGTGTCAAACCTCCCGAAAGTGCTGATCATCGGTTCCGGCCCGATCCGCATCGGGCAGGGGATTGAATTTGATTACTGCTCGGTCCATGCCGTTATGGCGCTCAAACAACTTGGCTATGAAACGATTGTCGTAAACAACAATCCGGAGACGGTCAGCACTGATTTTTCAATGGCGGATAAATTGTATTTTGACCCGCTGCGCCCGGAAGATTTGCTGCATATTATTGAAAAAGAGCAGGTGGCCGGCGTCTTCACGCAATTCGGCGGCCAGACCGCGATCAATGTCGCATCGAGCCTTGAAGCGGAAGGCGTGAAACTGTTCGGGACCACTGTGGAACAAATCGACCAGCTTGAGGATCGCAATCTTTTTTACAAGCTGCTGGATGAGCTCGGCATTCCGCATATTAAAGGGCACACCGCCTATGATGCAGAAGAACTGAAACGGGCGGCAAAAGACCTTTCGTTTCCGGTACTTGTCCGCCCGTCCTATGTTATTGGCGGGCAGTCGATGTTCATTTTTTACCATGAAGACGAACTCAACGCTTACGCCGATGCGTTGAAGTACGCAAGCGAAAAAAGCTGGCCGCTTATGATTGACCAGTATTTGCCGGGTACGGAATGCGAACTCGACTGCATTTGTGATGGGGAGAAGGTGCTCATCCCGGGCATTTTTGAACATATTGAAAAGGCGGGCGTCCACTCCGGCGACAGCATGGCCGTTTACCCGCCCCGGCACTTAGGCCCGTCTGTACAGGAAACGCTTATCCGGTATGCTGAAAAAATCTGTTTAAAGGGCCAAATCAAAGGCATTGCCAATATCCAGTTTTTAATTTATGAAGGGACCGTTTATGTGCTGGAAGTCAATCCGCGTGCTTCTAGAACCGTTCCGATTTTAAGCAAAGTTACCGGCATTCCGATGATTGATCTCGCCATTGCCGTACAACTCGGAAAAACGCTTGCGGAAAAGGGGCTCCCTGTACCGCCGGAACTTGTTGCCGTGAAGGCACCGGTATTTTCCTATACAAAACTGAAAGATGTCGACCCTGTTTTAGGGCCTGAAATGAAATCAACCGGCGAGGTGCTCGGCCTTGCCCGGACATTCGGGGAGGCACTCGAAAAAACGCTTCTGTCCGTCCATGGCCCGGTGTTTGAGCCGCCGCTTGATGAACAATTTGTATTTTGCTCGGTGACGGATCGCGAAAAAGCAGCCGCTCTGCCGGTAATGAAAACACTGGCGGACAGAGGCTACCGGATTGCCGCAACGGAACATACGGCACGGTTCCTGGCCAAAAACGGCGTGGCTGCGGAAACAGTGGCCCTTGAGGGTGCCACCGCCTTTTTCGAACAGCAACCCGTAACCGCTGCGGTGGTCATCCCGACAAAAGGGCGGGACCAAAGAAGGGGCGGCAGCAAGCTGCGTGAAGCAGCGATGCGTTTCCATATTCCGCTGTTTACCTGTCTGGATACATTGGAAGCCATCACCCGCCACGCTACAGGGACAACGCCAAAAGTGGCTCCGCTTCACGATTTTAACCGCATAAAAGCAGAAGTTTAGCAGAAAGGAAGATACAGATGGCGACAATGGCCCGTACGAAAAAGAAAGATTTTTTAACAATCGGCGCGCTGCAGGAAGAGGAGCTGTACGATCTGCTCCAGGAAGCGGCCGTCTTAAAAAAAGCGCATAAAGAAGGGAAGGAGACCCCGTATTTAAAAGGGAAAGTGCTCGGGATGATTTTTGAAAAATCATCCACGCGCACCCGGGTTTCTTTTGAAGCCGGCATGTTCCAGCTCGGCGGCCACGCCCTTTTTCTGAGCTCGAGAGACATCCAGCTCGGGCGCGGCGAGACAATCCATGACACGGCAAAAGTGTTGTCCCGTTATGTCGACTGCCTGATGATCCGCACATTCGCGCACGAAACCATCGAATCTTTTGCGCGGCACGCAGATGTCCCCGTGATCAACGGGCTGACCGATCTGCACCATCCGACCCAGGTTTTGGCCGATTTGCTGACCATTCAGGAATATAAAGGGAAGCTTGCCGGGCTTAAAATCTGCTACCTCGGGGACGGCAATAACAATATGTGCCACTCATTGCTTGAGGGGGCGGCAAAGGCGGGCATGCATATGTCCGTCGCTGCCCCGGAAGGATATTTGCCGAATGCCGGCATTCTTGCTGGGGCTCAAAAAGAAGCTGCCCGAAAAGGGGTTTGTATTGAAATGGGCCAAAACCCGGAAGAAATGATCCGAAATGCCGATGTGGTCATCACCGATGTGTGGGCCAGCATGGGGCAGGAAGGCGAAACGAAGAAACGGCTCGAAGATTTGCAAGATTATCAGGTAAATGAATCATTATGCAAACTGGCAAAAAAAGATTTTCTTTTCCTCCACTGCCTGCCAGCCCACCGCGGCGAAGAAGTCACGGAGGCGGTCATTGACGGCCCGCATTCCGTGGTTTTTGACGAGGCGGAGAACCGGCTCCATGCCCATAAAGCCATTTTAAAAAAACTACTGGAAAATTTTTAATGAATCCGATATAATGGGTGTATAAAAATTCAAATTCAATATTATTTATACAAAGAGGCAGGGAGAGAGAAAAATGGCAAAGGAAAAAATTGTATTGGCCTACTCAGGCGGTTTGGATACATCCGTATCGATTAAATGGATTCAGGAAAAATACGGCTATGATGTCATTGCCCTTGGCATTGACATCGGCGAAGGCAAAGATTTAAATGCGATCCGCCAGAAAGCGCTGAATGTCGGCGCAATCAAAGCGGTGATCATAGACGGGAAAGAAATGCTTGCAAAAGATTATATATTGCCGGCATTAAAGGCAAATGCGCTCTATGAAGGAAAATACCCGCTGTCTTCGGCGATCAGCCGCCCGCTTATTTCGAAGCTTTTGGTGGATGTCGCGGAACAGGAAGGCGCCGTTGCCGTGGCACACGGCTGTACCGGAAAAGGGAACGACCAGGTCCGTTTTGAAGTGTCCGTCCAGGCGCTCAACCCGAACTTGAAAGTCGTTGCGCCTGTCCGTGAATGGGGCATGACCCGCGATGAAGAAATTGCCTATGCGGAGAAAAACAATATTCCGATTCCGGTAGACTTAGATAACCCGTTTTCGATTGATGCCAATATATGGGGAAGAGCGTGCGAAGCCGGCGTCCTTGAAAATCCTTGGAACGAAGCGCCGGAAGCGGCATTTGACTGGACTGCGCCGGTCGAAATGGCGCCGGATGAGCCGGAATATATTGAAATTACGTTTGAAAAAGGTGTCCCGGTTGCCTTAAACGGCAAAGTGATGGGCCTCGTCCAAATGATCGAAGAGCTGAACTTGACAGCCGGCAAGCACGGCATCGGCAGAATCGACCATATTGAAAACCGCCTTGTCGGGATCAAATCGCGTGAAGTATACGAAAACCCGGCTGCAGTCGTGCTGATCAATGCCCATAAAGAACTGGAATTTTTAACACTGCCGCGTGAAGTGACACAATTTAAAACAACGGTGGAACAACAGTTGACCAAAATCATTTATGAAGGGCTCTGGTATTCGCCGCTCAAGGCCGCGCTCGATGCGTTTGTGGAGGAAACACAGAAAACTGTAACCGGCACGGTCCGCGTGAAACTGTTTAAAGGCACCCATACGGTAGTGGCAAGAAAATCCCCGTACAGCCTGTATAATGAAGAACTGGCAACCTATTTGAAAGGCGATTCGTTTGACCATAATGCCGCAGTCGGCTTCATCAAACTGTGGGGGCTGCCGACAAAAGTATTTGCCGAAATCCAGGAAAACGGGAAAGTGTTAAATCAATAAGCAATTTGGCCGCTGTCTCTGATGCTAAATCAGCAGCACGGCAAATTTCAAGGTTGGAACCGGCCCGTTCAAGTATTTTTCGCTTGTTTGCCGAGGCGGGAGAAGTCAGAAAAATATCCGGAAGGCTGTGGCGGTTCGCCGTGCAGCCTTCATTTTTTAATTCTATTGCAGCAGGAGGAAATGACATTGTCAAAGCTATGGGGCGGACGTTTTACAAAGGAAACGAATCAGCTTGTTGAAACCTATACAGCGTCGATCGGATATGACCGAAGGCTTGCTTTTGAAGATATTGAAGGGAGCCTTGCCCATGTCCAAATGCTCGGCGAATGCGGCATTTTGCCTGAAAAAGATGTGGAACAAATCAAAGCAGGGCTTCATAAAATTGCCGAAAAAATCAAAAACGGAGAAGCGGCATTTACAGTTGAGAATGAAGATATCCATATGAATATCGAAAAAATGCTGATGGATGAAATCGGCCCTGCCGGCGGGAAGCTGCATACAGGGCGGAGCCGGAATGACCAGGTGGCGACCGATATGCACCTGTATGTCCGGAAAACGACAAAAGAAATGATTCGCCTGATTTCACTCGTCCAGGAAGCAATTGTAACGAAAGCAAAAGAAAACAAAGAAACGATGATGCCCGGTTACACCCATCTGCAACGGGCGCAGCCGGTGTTGTTTGCCCATCATCTTCTCGCTTATTTTTGGATGCTGGAGCGCGATAAAGAGAGATTTTCAGACAGCTTGAAGCGGACGGACTGGCTGCCGCTCGGTGCCGGGGCGCTCGCCGGGACGACTTTTCCGATTGACAGGGAACGGACGCGCGAACTGCTCGGATTTTCCCGCATTTACCCGAACAGCCTAGATGCTGTCAGCGACCGCGACTTTGTGCTTGAATTTTTGGCGAATGCCGCCATTTTGATGGTCCATATTTCCCGTTTGTCGGAGGAACTGGTGCTCTGGTCAAGCCAGGAATTCCAGTTTATCGAGCTCGATGATTCTTTTTGCACCGGGTCGAGCATCATGCCGCAAAAGAAAAATCCCGACGTGCCCGAACTTTTGCGCGGGAAAACGGGAAGGGTGTTCGGGAACCTCATCGGGCTTTTAACCGTCCTGAAAGGGTTGCCGCTTGCCTACAATAAAGACATGCAGGAAGATAAAGAAGGTATTTTTGATACGGCTGATACGCTTGAAGGAGCGCTTAAGCTGCTTGCGCCGATGATTGAAACGATGAAAGTGAACCGGGAGAAGATGTTCCGGGCTGTCTCGAACGATTACGCGAATGCAACCGATATTGCCGATTATTTGGCGAAAAAAGGGCTGCCGTTCCGTGAGGCGCATGCGGTGATCGGGCAGATTGTCCTCTATGGCATTCAGCACGGCAAATATTTGCTTGACTTGACACTGGATGAATATCAGTCGTTCAGCTCGCTTTTTGAAGCCGATATTTTTGAAGTGCTGAAACCGGAACATGTTGTCAAAATGCGGAACAGCGCCGGGGGAACAGGCCATGCACAAGTGGCGGCACAGCTTCAGATGGCGGAAAAACAACTCCGCACACCGGATTGAACAAGCGGCTCTTTGATACATGCAAGCGTGGCTGCGGGATCAAAAGCACAAGAAGCGGGCGTTCTTAAACAATCGCCCGGCTTTTTAACCGGGCCGGATCCTTCGCTTCCAACCTGTAACTGTATGATAACAGCTCCCGGGATGCCGGAAATTGTGGTATAATAAATGATTATAAACGAATCTTATGCTGATGCATCCTGGAACAGGCACACAAAGCCTTGAGGCCGGGAAATTGGGAGGAAAAGCTTTTGGTTGACACTGCAAGACGCATGAACCAGTTACCGACGTTGATTTTCAATGAGCTTTTGGCGTACAAAAAGAAAAAAATAAAAGAAGGCAGCCGGATGATTGACTTAAGCATCGGGAGTCCCGATCAGGCGCCGCCTGCTTTTGTAATGGAAGAAATGGCCCAAAATGCAGCCGACCCGCGCCAATACGGGTATACAATTTCCGGGATCGGGGCTTTCTACCAGGCGGCGGCCCGTTATTACGAACAGTTCGGGGTGAAACTGGATCCTGAACACGAGATCATTCAGCTTGCGGGTTCTCAGGACGGCATTATCCATCTTCCGCTCGTATTTTGCAACCCCGGTGATATCATTCTTGTTCCGGATCCCGGTTATACAGCCTATGAATCAGGGGTGAAACTGGCGGAAGCCGTGCCTTACCCGATGCCGCTTCTGGAAGAGAACGGTTTTATGCCGGATTTGTCAAAAATTCCGGAAGAGGTCGCGAAAAAAGCGAAAATGATGATGCTGAATTTTCCGGGCAACCCGATTCCGGTGCTTGCTGAGAAAAAATTTTTTGAAGAGGCCGTCCGGTTCGCAAAACAATATGATCTCGTGGTCGTCCACGATTTTGCCTATTGCGAACTCGTCTTTAACGGGAAAAAGCCGGTCAGTTTCCTGTCCGTCGCCGGGGCAAAAGATGTGGGGGTTGAATTTAATTCCTTATCGAAAAGCTTTAACTTGGCTGGGGCACGGATCGGTTTTCTGGCAGGGAACCGGGAAGTGATCCGGCTGTTTGCCCAAATGAAATCGCATATGGATTACGGCATTTTTGAACCGGTCCAAAGGGCGGCTGCCGCTGCTTTGGCAAACGGCAGGGAATTCGCACGCCGGAATGCTGCGCTGTATGAGAAAAGAAGGGATTTGTTTGTTTCCGGATTATCCCGGATCGGCTGGGAAATCCGCCCGTCTGATGCCACGATGTTTTTGTGGGCCAAAATCCCGGAAGGCAAAAAGTCCCTCGCTTTTACATATGAACTGATGGACAAAGCCGGCGTTGTGGTCACGCCAGGCAACGCCTTTGGCCCCCACGGCGAAGGATATGTCAGAATCGCGCTTGTACAGGATGAAGAAAGGCTCATGGAAGCTGTCCGCCGCATTGAAAAAAGCGGCGTGCATATGCCGCAAAAAGCGGGACTCCTTTAAGGGGCCCGCTTTTTGCATGTGGTGGCGGACAAGCCGGCTGTCAATGAATATTATGTGAAAAGTTTCACATAAATGTATGAAAATTTTCCGGGTTCCCTGAAAATGAGGTAGACGCCCGCGAATAAATGCGGTATGATAGGAATATAGAATGATAATCATTATCAATGAACAGACTCTATTTCTCGATCTGTCTAGGAGGGGCATACCATGGTCTTGACCGAACTGAAACCCGGAAGCAAAGGCATTATTACAGATTTATCAAGCATTGATCAAAGTATTCAAAGGCGCCTTCTTGATTTGGGTGTGCTTGAAGGCCGGGAAGTTTGTTATAAATGCGGATTGCCTTTCGGCGGGCCTTGCATGCTTGAAGTCAGCGGGCAGTGCATCGGCATCCGCAAAAAAGAAGCGATGCGGATCCACGTGGAGTGTTTATAATGCAGGTCGCTTTATTTGGAAACCCCAATACAGGAAAAACATCACTCTTTAATGAGCTTACCGGATCTTATGAATATGTTGGAAACTGGACAGGTGTCACCGTTGAAAAAAAGGTGGGCCAGCTGAAGGAAAATGCCGGGATGCTGATTGATTTGCCCGGTATTTATGCTTTGAACCCGCTTTCCAAAGATGAAGCGGTGGCATCGAGATTCTTAATTGAGGAAGACTTCACATCTGTTTTGAATATCGTGGATGCTTCCCAGCTCGCACGGAACCTGCATTTGACCATCCAATTGATGGAGTACGGAAAGCCGGTTCTGATCGGGCTGAATATGATAGATGTTGCAAAATCGCGCGGCATGAAAGTGAACGACCATTCGCTTGCAGAAGGCCTGGGCATTCCGGTCGTGCCGATTATTGCAAGGACAGGAAAAGGATGCAGGGCCATATCGGAACAGATGCAGGAAAAGGCGGTTGCACCGGATTTCCGTATTGATTACGGCGATGATTTGGAGCATGCGGCGGCCTATCTTATGGACCGGTTGCCGGATTTCCGGTCATTGGACAAACGCTGGCTAGCGCTCCAGTTTTTGGAAGGAAATGAAGTGATCCGCCAAATTCCGGCGTTTGCCAATGTAAGGGCGGAACTCGAAGATTTTTGCGCGGGCGTGGAGCGCAGGCTCCGTGCCGCCAACCCGCATACCTCCATTAAACAGGAAATGTTTAAAAAGCGGCAGCAATTTATTGACCGGCTGATTGAAACCGCTGTTGAAAAAACGGCGGCAGAAAAGAAAACGCTGACGGAGAAAATAGATGCGGTCGTCACGAATAAATACCTTGGCGTGCCGATCTTTCTCGTGATGATGTATTTGGTATTTTGCATTACATTCAACTGGCTCGGCACCCCTTTGTCGGATTGGCTTGACAAGTTTTTTTCAGGCCCGCTGACAGCCTGGATTGAAGCGGGGCTGAAAGAAGCGGGGGCAACGCCGTTTATCCGTGATCTGGTGTTAAACGGGATTGTGGCAGGGGTTGGCGGCGTTCTCGTTTTTGTGCCGCAAATTTTTGTTTTGTTTTTCTTTATCTCGGTGATTGAAGATTCCGGGTATATGGCGCGGGTAGCCATGGTCATGGACAGGGTGATGGAATCAGTCGGCCTGAACGGAAAAGCGTTTATTCCGCTGATTATCGGTTTCGGCTGCAATGTGCCCGGCGTCATGGCGGCAAGGACGATTGAACAGCCGAAAGAGCGGCTGTTAACGACGCTGTTGACCCCGCTCATGTCCTGTTCTGCCCGGCTTTCGGTCTACAGTTTGTTTGTCGCGGCTTTTTTCCGCCACCATCAGGCACTTATTGTCCTGTCGCTGTATGTGCTCGGCATTGTCGTTGCGCTTTTGCTTGCGAAAGTATTTTCGATGGTGGTGAAAACGGAAGGCTCTGTTTTTGTCATTGAACTGCCGCCGTACCGCGTGCCGAATGTGCGGAGCTTGTACAGAAGCACATGGGATAAAGGGAAAGGTTTCGTCCGGAAAGCAGGGACCTTGATTTTCGGCGGCACGGTTGCAATTTGGCTCCTTTCGAATGCGGGGCCGGGCGGATTCAATGTGCCTGTCGATAAAAGTTTTATGGCGATCCTGTGCGGATGGATTGCGCCCGTCTTCAAGCCGCTCGGTTTTGGAACATGGCAGGCGGCGGCTGCACTTCTGACCGGTTTTATGGCAAAGGAAGTGGTCGTTTCAACGATGAACGTCCTCTATTTTGTTCCGGACGGCGCATCCCTGGCAGGCGTTATTTCCCATGCCTTTACGCCGCTTTCGGCCTATAGTTTTATGGTATTCATTCTTTTATACATTCCATGCCTTTCGACCGTGGCCATTATCCATAAAGAAACCGGCTCGGGGAAAGTGACGCTTTTTTCGATCGTTTATGCGCTTGTGATTGCTTATTTGATTGCTTTTCTGATTTACAATATTGGGCGGTTCATCGCTTTTTAAAACGGGGGAATGTTCCGATGTTATTCAGTATTTTGATTGGCGTTGTGATTTTTGCTTATGCGGCGTTTACGCTCATCCGTTTTGTCAAAAAAAGCAGGGAAGGGCAGTGCGCTTCCTGTGCACTGAAAGACCACTGCAATACAGCCAGCTGTTGTGCGCCGGATGCCCCATCCCGGGCCAAGGCGGCAAAAAGCTGAAAATACCGGGCCGCTCTTTAAAAGGTGTGCCCGGTTTATTTATAGGCAGGGGTTTCGTTTTGGCGGAAATCCGGCCCGGCGTTCCGTCTGTTTAGATTTTTTTGCTCCGGTATGGTAAGATTAACAATGTCCAAACAGGTATAATGGCAGCCGGCTCCGGGGCCGTCCCGTGCCGGGTAAAAAGAATTTCAGGAAAAAGGCAGATGAGGGTTCAAGCGATGAGCAAATTTAATGATGATTATATGATTACAATGGATGATATCGTCAGGGAAGGCGACCCGATTTTAAGAAAAGTGCTGGATGAAGTGAACATGCCGCCAACTGAGGAAGACAAAGCAGAACTGCGCTGCATGCTCCAGTTTTTAAAAAACAGCCAGGATCCGGAGATTGCCAGCAAATGCAATTTGCGTGCAGGCGTCGGATTGTCCGCAAATCAGATCGGCCTCAATAAAAGGATGTTTGCCGTTTATATTGCGGATGAAGACGGGGAAAAGGCGTACACGGTTTTTAATCCAAAACTGGTCAGCCATTCGGTATCGATGATCTACCTTCCGCAAGGGGAAGGCTGCCTGTCGGTTGACCGGAAAGTGGACGGTTTTGTGCCGCGTTATGAACGGATTAAAGTCAGGGCATACGATTTGGACGGGAATGAAGTGCTCATTAAATTAAAGGGCTATCCCGCGATTGTGTTTCAGCATGAGATGGACCACTTGAACGGGATTATGTTCTATGACCATATTAACAAGGACAATCCGTTCGTGCTTCCTGCAAACACGGATATCCGGAGCTTGTATGAATAAACAGCTTGCGCAAACGGCAGCCTGCACGGCTGCCGTTTGATGCATTATTCTCTTGTGCGGAAATAAGCATTCAGCTGGCCGCGAATGACTTGTTCGCGCATCGTACGTTCATTGTATTTTTTCTCTTTAATATATTCTTTGCGGATTTCCGCAGTCTGGATGCCTTCTTCGCGTTTGTTGGCGATGTCCATCAGGCGTTCGACATCGGTAAACGAATATTTCCGGATGCCTCTGTTTGTCCGTTCCGGGAAAATCAATTTTCTTTCTTCATAGTAGCGGATTCTTCTTTCACTTAAGCCGGTTAATTCACATACCGTTCCGATCGAGATGACTTTCTTTTCCAAGTATGATTCATTCGCTGCCACCTGTGCATCCTCCCTTTGTAAGGTGTTTTTATTAATATATACCAAAAAAGCCGTTAAGACCATCTTTCTGTAAGAAATCCTGACAAGTATTTGCGCATTTTTCGCCGGCACGTGAGATTACATAACAGCAGTCCTTTGATGTCCATTGGGTTGTCCCAAAGCGGAGTTGAGTTCTTTCCAATTTAACCATATAATAATTCAAGACTGGTTTCTCTGCAGGAATAGCGGCTGCCCGCGGCCGGCTTAAAAGCGGGACCGGCATTTGTCCGTGCGCTTCCCCGGCCGGCCGGGGTTAAAATGCATACAGGAAAGAACGGAAGGCGGTGAATGATGCCGCTGTAACCGAAAGGGGAGTAGCACAGATGAAATCATCCCGGCTCATTTTTGCAGCAATCGTATTGATTGTTATGTTGCTCGCCTTAAATGAGTATCTGACCCATAAAGAATTGGCAAAAAAATCCGCGCAAAACAACGCTGCTGCCAAAAAACTGCTCGATGTGCCGCTTATCAGGCAAATGGATGCGCCCCGCCTTTACAACGGCTGCGAAGTGACAAGCCTCGCGATGCTGCTTGCCGATAACGGCTTTCATGTGACCAAAAATCAACTGGCGGAAGAAATCAAATATGTGCCGTTTACCTATAAAAACGGGCAGCACGGCAATCCAAATGCGGGTTTTGTCGGCAACATGGAGGATGGTCCCGGGTATGGCGTGTACCACGGCCCTGTTTTTGAATTGGCCAAAAAATATGCCGGCACAAGAGCGGCGGATTTAACGGGACAGCCCTTTTCAAAAATCCTGGAAAATGTCGAGGAAGGGCATGCTGTCTGGGTGATTACGACAGCCCGGTTTCAGCCGGTTTCTGATTTCAAAACATGGGACACGCCCCAGGGAAGCATTAACATCACATACAGCGAACACAGTGTTGTCATCACGGGGTATGATCTAGGCCATATTTATGTGAATGACCCGTATGGAACAAAAAATAAGCAGCTTGGCCGTGAAGCATTTGAGAAAGCGTGGAAGCAGATGGGCAGCCAGGCCATTGTGATCCGGTGAACAAAAATCCTGACGGAAAACGAGCTTCAAGTTGTTGGATTGCCCTGTAAAGCGCTGCAGCATGCCGCCCGTGAATGCATGTTCGTATAGGGCCTGGCATTTCCGGTTATATTATCCAAAAATGGCCTTTGTACGTGCGTGTTGCCTTCAAACATTGGAAGGAAAGGCGATTTTCTTTATTTTAATTCCATGGCTGTCTGCGCTTTCCTTTATAATTCTTTAAGACTGTAATAAAATCAAAGTAAAGGCAGGTGCAGAGTATGGACGGGAAAAAGATGGCCGGGGAGAAAGCGGCAGAACTCATAGAAGATGGAATGATTGTCGGGCTTGGGACCGGCTCAACCGTTTATTACACGATAAAAAAATTAGGGGAACGGGTGCAAAGCGGCCTGCACATCACCGGGGTGCCCACCTCGCATGCGACGGCAAAACTTGCGCGCGAATGCGGCATTCCAATAGCAGACTTGAACGACACGGCGCAAATGGATGTGACCATTGACGGTGCCGACGAGGTGGACCCTTCCTTAGACGGCATTAAAGGCGGCGGCGGGGCGTTGTTGTTTGAAAAGCTGGTGGCAAAGGCGTCAAAAAGAAATATCTGGGTGGTGGATTCCCGGAAAATGGTTCAAAAACTTGGCGCTTTTCCGCTGCCGGTGGAAGTGGTCCCGTTCGGATACAAGCATTTGGTGAAAACGTTTGAGCGGGAAGGATTAAACCCTGTCCTCCGGATGAAAGAAGGCCGGCCGTATGTAACAGACGGCGGCCACTATATCGTGGATATCCGTCTCCAAACGCCTGATATCGGCGCGTTTGGAGCCTGGCTGGACAGCATAACAGGCGTTGTAGAGCACGGGCTTTTTCTCGGCATTTGCGATCTTGTTGTCATCGGGAAAGGAGGCAAGGTATATACCCGGAACCGGGCGGAGGCAAAGAACGTTACTTTGTGAAAAACATCCGTATGGGAGACCATACAGAAAATTGAATTTCGGAGGAAGATTGATGTATCGTTTATTAACGCATAATGACCTGGACGGGCTTGGCTGCGGGATTCTTGCCAGGCTTGCATTCGGCAAAGACATTGAAATCCAGTATAATTCCATATCCGGTTTAAATCCCCAGGTGGAAGCTTTTTTAAAAAAAGAACATAAAGAAGACATGCTGTGGATTACCGATTTATCGGTCAATGAAAAAAATGCGGAGCTCCTCGATGCCTATGCCGCACAGGGCGGAAAAGTGAAACTGATTGACCACCATAAAAGCGCGCTTCACTTAAATGAGCATGAATGGGCTTCTGTCCAGGTGGAGGAAGACGGCAAACAGACAAGCGCTACTTCTTTGTTTTACCGGTATCTGCAAGCGGAAGGAAAAATCAGCCCGACCGGCGCCATTGACGCGTTTGTCGAACTTGTCCGGCAAATGGATACATGGGAATGGGAACGCAACGGGAATATGCAGGCCAAAAAATTAAATGATCTTTTTTACCTGTATCCGATCGAAGAGTTTGAAGAGATTTTGCTACATAAACTTAGCGGCAGTGAAACTTTTTCATTTGATGATCTGGAAGAAAAGATCCTCGATCTGGAAGAGAAAAAAATCGAAAGGTATATCAATGGAAAGAAGCGGGAAGTCTACCAGGCCGTGATTGACGGTTATTATGCAGGTGTTATCCATGCCGAGTCGCACCATTCCGAATTGGGGAATGCCATTGCAAAAGAATACCCGCATCTCGATTATATCGCCATTTGCATGGTCGGAAAGAAACGGATCAGTTTCAGGACGATTCATGACCATATTGACGTATCGGAAATTGCCAAAAAATACGACGGGGGCGGGCATAAAAAAGCATCGGGGGCTGTGCTGACGGAAGAGGCGTTCCGGCAGTTTGTCATCGAAACGTTTAAAACGGAACCGCTTAAACGCGATTTTGCCCATAATCAGTCCAATATCAAAGGGCAGGAAGCGGGATGTTTATACCAAAACCGCAGTGGGGAACCTATCTTTATTTATAAAGACGCCCAAAAAGGCTGGGAGATCGAAGCAAGAGGCTTAAAGCAGTCTCCTTCTTTTTCCGCCTTTGAAGAAGCGGAAAAATTTGTAAAGCGCCAGTTCCAGGCGTGGCTTGCCCACGATGATGCGTATTTGGAATATATGGACAAAAAGAAAAAAAGAAGCGAAAGCGGTTTGTAAAGCTGCCCGGGTGATGCCGGGCTTTTTTTTTCGTGCTGGGAGAGCCGGTTGCATGCAAATTTGCACGCAGGATGAAGCGCGTCCTGCACTTAGCAAGTTTGCCGGGGAAGAAAGGGGCTTAAAAAAGGCACATCCGCGTTTGGATGCGCCTTTTTCCTTAATATACAAGTGAGAACAACCCGTTGATATGGGCCAGGTAACGGATATTGCTTGCTTCCTTCATGACGGAAGCCGGGAAGCCTTTTAATTGCGTTTGGTTTTCCCCGATAAACGCAATGGCATCTTTTCTGCCGAGGCTTGCAAGCGTACCGGAGTTGACCGGCTGGAATGTTTGCATTTTCCCGCCTTTTAAATAAGCATAAAGATTATAGCCGATCAATTCGCCCATTTGCCATGACATTTGTGCTGTTGGCGGATAAGGGCGTGCGCCTTCTGATGGAAAGACAACCGCGCTGTCGCCTGCAACAAACACATCCGGGTGGGAAGTGGATTGCAAATAGGCGTTTACCGTTGCACGCCCGCGGTTTACTTCAATCCCGGAATTTGCAACGACACGGTTTCCTTGCACGCCGCCCGTCCAGATAAGCGTCTTCGTTTCGATTTTCTGGCCGTCTTTTAATTCCACCACATTGTCCTGGAATTTCGTAACAGGGATGCCTGTGAAAAATTGCACGCCGCGCGCTTCCAAGCTCTTCGTTGCCCGTTCAATCAGATTTGGCGCGAAGTTCGGCAAAATGGAAGGCGCCGCTTCGACACAAATAAGCGAGATTTCGGAAGGGTCGATCGCAAATTTTTTCGACCACCCCGGAACCTTGTCCGCCAGCTCGCCAACCAGTTCAATCCCGGTCAGGCCGCCGCCGCCGACAACAAATGTGGCATCCGCTTTGTTTTTCGTTTTGGCATACTGCTCAAGGCAGGACTCGATATGGGCATGAATGCGTTTCGCATCGTCCACTGATTTTAACAGAAAGCTGTTTTCTTCAAGGCCCGGAATGCCGAAGAAAGCTGTTTCGCTGCCGAGTGCGACAACGAGCACATCGTAATTCAGCTTAAAGCCGCTTCCGAGCGATACTTCTTTCGAATCAGGCGAGATTTTTGTGACTTCATCCACCTGAACGTCGACATCTTTACCTTTAAACAGTTTTCTGAGCGGAAGCGATACCCGTTTTTCAGAAACGCCGCCCGCCGCCAGACGGTGCAGTTCCGTAATAATTTGATGGTCCGGCACACGGTTTACGACTGTGATTGCTGCATCGTCTTTTGACAAATATTCACGCGCTGATAACGCAGATAACAGGCCGCCGTAACCGGCCCCTAAAATGACAATTTTTTTACTCATATGGATCCCCCGTTTTCATTAGTTCTCATTCACCTTACTGCTGTTTGCTGCGTTCTTCCGCGACTGCAAGATAAGACTGCAGAAAACGGAACAGCTTCTGGGCTTGTGGATCTTTCAGCAATCTTAACAGGCCGAACAATCCGATCGTGTCTGTGGACGTCTCGGCACGGTCCTTTGCTTCAATCGCGGTTTGGGCAAGCCCCTTTGCTTTCTCGGCAACGGGATCCAGAAAACCTTGAAATCCGCCTTTAAAATCATTGATCAGCACTTTATCTGTCATTATGGATTGCGCAAAATCATAGGTTTTGTTTAAAATTGTGACCAGTTCGGCCATTTTCGGCAGGCTTTCAACCAACACCGTCAAAGATTGCTGGATTTCCGGATCCAATAATTGATCCAGCAAATCTTTCTGTGCGACTGCCGTTTCCGGGGTTACTTCTGGTTTTTCTTCAGGATTGCCTTTTTGAGCTGAAGTTTCTGCCATCTCCTATTTCTCCTTTTCTGATGGAATTCCCACACATATGTAGATACAAAAAATATACAGGTTCCCTGATTCCCCCCCTCCTGTTTGTGAATTTCCTCCCATAATTACGCATACTAAGATTCACAAAGAAAGGTGATGAAACCTCATATATGATTAGTATATCAAATTTTCACTGTATAGGAAGTAATTTTCTTTCCAATTTCGGGGAAAATCCGCATGCAAGCTTATTTTTTGTCCCGGCTTCTCGGGTTATGCATAGCAAAATATTTTGCTTGCATTTCTTCCGGTGCTGTTGTAAGATAATTAAAAATACTGAACGTGAACGAAGGAATAGTAGGCGGATTACCCCTGCGCAAGAGAGCGGCGCCCACAGGCTGAAAGGTGCTGCAGCAGGCGGCCTGCCAAACCTGCCTTCCGGGTCCCGGAAAACCGGGCGCAAAGCTTTGCGTTATCAAAAAAGAGCGGGGCGCAAGTGTGTCGCCCAAAAAAGGTGGTACCGCGAAAAGCAAGGCCTTTTCGTCCTTTTTACAGGGACGGGAAGGCCTTTTTGTTTACCCTTTTAGAAGGAGAGAAATGCCATGGAGAAAAACAGAGTCGTAGTAAAAATCGGAAGCAGTTCTTTAACAAATGACGCGGGGGAAATTGATGAACAGAAGTTTGCCGACCATATCGGCGCCCTTGCGGCATTGCGCAGAGCCGGGCATGAGGTGGTCGTCGTTTCATCCGGCGCTGTCGCGTGCGGGTTCCGGCTGCTCGGTTACCCGGCGCGGCCCGTCACGTTAAAAGGGAAGCAGGCTGCTGCTGCCATCGGCCAGAGTGTGCTCATCCAGCGGTACAGGGAAGCGCTTGGTGGTTACGGCTTAATACCGGCGCAAATTTTGTTAACCCGGAAAGACTTTTCCACAAAAGACCGGTACCATAACGCTTATTCAACGATAACAGAGCTTTTGCGCCGCGGCGTCATCCCGGTTATCAATGAAAATGATTCCGTATCGGTCTCAGAACTCACTTTCGGCGACAATGACATGCTGTCTGCGCTCGTCAGCGGGCTTGTCCACGCTGGGTACCTCATTATTTTAACGGATGTAAACGGGCTGTACAGTACAAATCCAAAATACGACCGTTGTGCACGGCGCATTGATTTTATCGATAACATCACGCCCGAGATGATGAAAATGGCTGGAGGCGCCGGTTCGAAAGCGGGAACCGGCGGCATGCTGTCAAAGTTGAAAGCCGCAAATACAGCGGTATCCCTCGGCGTCCGGGTGTTTATCGGTACGGGAAAAGGGCGCGGTAAACTCGTCAAGATACTCGAAGGAAAAGGGGACGGCACGTATATCGGAGCCGCCCGCCCGGCTGTAAAGAGCCGGAAACAATGGATCGCGCTGTTTTCGGAAAGTGCCGGAAAAATATACATTGACCGCGGCGCGGAACAGGCTTTGCTGCAAAAAGGGAGCAGCCTGCTTCCGGCAGGCATTCAAAAAATTTCCGGAACATTCCAAAAAGGCGATGTCGTGGACGTCTACGGCGCAAAAGGGCTGCTTGGAAAAGGGGAAGTGCTTTACGGTGCGGATGAGTTGTTGCACGTGCTCATGAAGCCTGGCGGGCGGGCAGCAGAAGAAGTCATCCACCGCGATCACTGGGTGCCTTTAAACAGAAAGGGGCTGGGTTAAATGTCTGAAGCCGCAGAAAAAGGAAAAAAAGCGAAGAATATCAGCATGGCGCTTGCCAAAAAGACAACGGAAGAAAAAAACAAAGCGCTTTTGGCGGTTGCCCGTGTTTTGCTTGAGGACCGGGAAACGATCATTTCCGAAAACAAAAAAGACCTCAGGAGCGGGAGCCGGGCGGGCCTTCCGGAAAATATACTTGACAGGATGATGCTTAACGAGAAGCGGATCCATGATATGTCAGAAGCGGTCCGGCTGCTTGTGAAGTTAAAAGATCCGGTCGGGGAAACAGTCGAAGAAATCAAGAAAGAAAACGGGTTGCTGATCCTCAAAAAGAAAGTGCCGGTCGGTGTCATCGGCATGATTTACGAAGCGCGCCCGAATGTTACGGCCGATGCTGCCACGCTTGCGATCAAAACGGGCAATGCAGTCATTTTAAGGGGCAGCTCGTCTTCCATCTGCTCAAATCAGGCGCTCGTCTCTTCCATTCACCGCGCATTGGCGGAGACAGGCTTTCCTGAAGATGCCGTTCAGCTCATCGAAGATACAGGCAGGGAGGCGGCAACAGAAATGTTCCACCTGCGCGATTATCTCGATGTGCTGATCCCGAGAGGAGGGAAAAAGCTGATTGATACCGTTGTCCGCGAAGCTTCCGTGCCGGTGATTGAAACCGGGGCAGGCAATTGCCATTTATATATAGACGAAACAGCACAGCCGGAAATGGCCGTCCGGATTGCAGTCAATGCAAAAACGCAGCGCCCATCCGTCTGCAATGCCATCGAAACGCTTTTAATCCATGCGCAGTGGCTCGCCCGACACGGCGAAAAGCTGCTTAGCGCACTGGCGGAAAAAGGGGTGGAGATTTACGGGGATGAGCCGGTGCAGAAAATTTTTCCGGCTGCAAAAAAGGTGGCGGAAGAGGATTGGTATTGCGAATACCTCGCGCTTAAAATCAGCATCAAAACGGTCGAAGATACAGATGAAGCGATCCGGCACATCAACCATTACGGCACAAAACATTCAGAGGCGATTGTAACAGAAGACGGGGCCCGGGCGGAACATTTCATGTCCATGGTGGATGCCGCCTGTGTGTACCATAATGCGTCCACCCGTTTTACAGACGGTTTTGAGTTTGGATACGGGGCGGAAATCGGCATCAGCACCCAGAAACTGCATGCCCGCGGTCCGATGGGGCTGGATGCCTTAACCTCCACAAAATATTGGATATACGGGAGCGGGCAAATCAGGGAATGAATACAAAACGGCGCGGCCATCTGGCCGCGCCGTTTTGTTCAAATGCTCCGGGCAATCGTTTGGTTAAAAAAACATTCCACATAACCCTGCCGCAATGCCGACCACAACACAGGAGGCGGCAACAAACAGAAGGATTTGTTTTGAAAACGACCGGCCAACCATGATTAAGGAAGGAAGGCTGACGGCCGGAAGCGTCACAAGCAGTGCGCTGGCCGGGCCTGTCCCGAGCCCGAAAGCCATCATCGTCTGGACAATCGGAATTTCAGCCGCTGTCGGGATGACAAACAGCATGCCGGCAAATGCAAGCAGGATCACCGCCGTGATGCTGTTTCCGGCATGCTGGCCGAATGCCGGAAACAGCCAGAAACGGGCCGCGCTTAACACAACAACCGAGAGCAAATAAGCCGGAACAAGATACAGGATCATATTTCCGGCGGCCTTTCCCCATCTCAGGAAAAAGGACCCGTTGTTTTCTCCGGCATCCGGCCCGAACTGGCGGATGTCCACCGGTTGTTCATTTTTCACGAGCCGGCCCGCCAGCCAGCTGACCCCGAACGTCATGATAAGCCCCGCCACGATGCGGAGAAGGGTAAATTTCCATGACAAGACAAAAGCCATGAAAATCAGCGTTGCCGGATTCAACATCGGGTTGCCAATCCAAAAGGCGAGTGCCGCAGGTGTGGACGCTTGTTTTTTGCGCAGCCCGACTGCAATCGGCGCAGCACAGCATGTGCACATCATGCCGGGAATGGCGCTCGCACCGGCAATAACCGTACTTCCAAATGACGTTTTGCCGAGCACTTTAAGTAGCCACGCAGAAGGCAGGAGCACCTGCACGAGCGAACCGAGCAAAATGCCGAGCACGGCCGCTTTCCAAACAGCCTGAAAATACGCGGTCACATATTGGAAAGTGCCATCCCATGAAAATGATGCCGATTTGCCCGGATCCCCGAGAATCGATGTACCGATGGAGTGCGTATGGGCGGCAAGCAAAGATTTCTCATAGTACGGCCACCATTTTACATAAAAAAGACCTAATCCGGCAATAACGAGAAACAAAACGGCAAGCCAGGCCGCCTTTTTCCCGGATTGCTGTTCAGGTTTTGCTGTATGATTTACAACAGCCACAGCAACAATATCTCCATTTCTATGACAGTAAAATTTATACCAATTGTTAATGATAACATAATAAGGTGAAAAAATAAATGGCGAGTGATGCCAATGGCTGTCTCTTTTTTGGCATGGGGCTGCTGCGCTTTTTTATGCTCTCCCGTGAAAAATTTCACAAAAACTTCTGCCGAAAAAAACCCCCGGTTAAAACCGGGGGCGGGTTCAATCATTTTTTGCCCGGGTTAAAATGTCGATCAGCTTGTCTTTGTTCGGGTAATCAGAAGCTTCAAATAGCCCGATCGTCTTTCGCACATCGTAGGAAACGCGGACATTGGAAACCTGGTAATCGTGATCGCCAATTTCCACCATCGCATAAGAGGCTTTGGCGATCCCGTCAAACGGCAGGCCGACACTGCCGAGATTGACAAACGTTTTGCCATCAAACGTGCGGATAAACGGCAGGTGGATGTGCGCATATAAATAAATATCCGCGTCTTCCTGCATTAACTTCTCATTCAACTTGCTGTTTTCGCTATCCGGTGGCACATTTTCAAACAAACTGTACGGGGTGGCGTGAAATCCGTGAATTTTAATGCCGCCGTATTCGTATTTTACCTCTTCGGGAAGCTGGTGCAGCGACTCCACTGCATTTTGTTCCATCCGGGAAACCGTCCAGTCCCGCTCCCGGTTCATCATTTCATAAGCCTTTTCCGGCACTTCGTTCATGCTGACGCCCCTGTACACCCATTCATCGGCATTCCCTTTAATCACTTTCGTTTTTAAAGCCATCACCATCTCATATGCCCGTTGCGGTTCAGGACCGCGAAAGCAAAGATCACCAAGGACAAAAATTTTATCGGCCCGCTTTTGTTCAATATCTTCCAGCACGGCTTCAAGCGCATGCGCATTGCCGTGGATATCGGATATAAATGCCAGTTTCAATGCGATCACCTCAAAAATTGGTTTCCTTTATTATACCATAACGGGTTGCGGGTTTATCCCGGCCTGCCTGGTTTCACCACTGAGGCCCGTTTTCAGCGCCCTCTGCAAGCGGGCGGAGCGGAAGAAAATGCAATTTGCCGCGAAGTGGTCTATAATGGTACAAGGATCAGACATGCTTTAAGAAAGGTCAGGTTGATGCAATATGGCACAATCAGAAAAAATAAAATTGACTTCACTGACGACAAAGGGCGGATGCGGATGCAAAATCGGCCCGGCGGATTTGCAGCAGGTGATGCGGACACTGCCACCGAGAGTCCAGGATCCGAATTTGCTGGTCGGGCTCGATACGAACGATGATGCTGGCGTTTACAAGCTGACGGATGATTTGGCGATCGTGCAGACAGTCGACTTCTTTACACCGATTGTCGATGACCCTTATGCATTCGGCCAGGTGGCGGCGGCAAACGCGGTCAGCGATATTTATGCAATGGGCGGCACGCCGCTGACTGCGCTGAATATCGTTGCTTTTCCGATCCATACCCTCGACAAAGCCATTCTTGCCGATATATTAAAAGGCGCCGGTGACAAGTGCAAAGAAGCGGGGGTAACTTTAGCCGGCGGGCATTCGATTGATGACCAGGAGCCCAAATTCGGGATGGCGGTGACCGGCACGATACACCCGGCAAATATCCGCACAAATGCAGGGGCAAAGCCGGAGGACAAGCTAATTTTGACGAAACCGATCGGGGTCGGGATTTTGACCACTTCCATTAAACGGGATTTGTTAACAGAAGAAGAAATAACACGCGTGACCAATGTCATGGCTACCTTAAATAAGAAAGCGGCTGAAATTTCCCGGGATTACACCATCCATGCTTCGACCGATGTGACCGGGTTCGGGCTTTTGGGCCATGCATCCGAAATGGCGCAGGGAAGCAAGGCAGGGCTCCGTATTTACAAAGACAAAGTGCCGGTGCTGCCGCGCGTGCGTGAACTGGCGGAAGCGGGCGCTGTTCCGGGCGGCACAAAAAATAATTTTGCCCATATTGAAAATGTCGTCGACTTCCCTGAAGGTATGGACCAAATAGATAAATGGATTTTAAGTGATGCGGTCACATCAGGCGGCCTTTTGCTTTCCGTTGCCGGCGATGAAGCGGAACAGCTGCTTGAAGAACTTGTAAAATCAGGGGTGGAAGCCAGCCTGATCGGCGAGGTTGTCCCGGAACATCCCGGCCGTATCAAAGTGCAATAGTCCCATCAGGAACCATTAGAAAGGCGGGAAATATTTGTTTCAAGACATTACCATTGAAGAAGCAAGAAAACGGATGGAGAAAAAGCAGCTCACATGGGTGGATGTCCGTTCCCCTTCCGAATACCGGAACGCAACGATTCCGGGGAGCGTGAATATCCCTCTATTTAATGATGAAGAACGGGCGGAAGTGGGGACGATTTATGCTCAAGCTGGCAACCGTGCTGCGAAAGAACGCGGGCTTGAAATTTTTTCGAAAAAGTTGCCCGGTTTTATCCAGGCTTTCCGTGAAATAGAAGGGGAAAAAGCGGTATTTTGCTGGCGCGGCGGAATGCGGAGCAAAACAGCAGCAACCGTTTTGGATCTGATGGATATTCATGCCTACCGGCTCCAGGGGGGCTACCGCGCCTACCGGAAATGGGTGACAGGCCTGCTTGAAAATATGGACTTTCATCCGGTTACGTATGTGCTGGGCGGCTATACAGGCACCGGCAAAACGTATATGCTCCAGGCGCTTGCTTCGGAAGGCTATCCGGTCCTTGACCTGGAAGGCATGGCCAATCATCGCGGCAGTATTTTCGGGGATATCGGTCTCAGCGCCCATAACCAGAAAACGTTCGATGCTTTGCTGGCAGAGCGCATTTTACAATTGAAAAATGCGCCGTATGTGCTGATGGAAGCGGAAAGCAAAAGAATCGGAAAAATCGTGGTGCCGGAATTTTTGATGGAGAACAAAGCGCGCGGAACGAAGATTATGATTGAACTGCCGGTGGAAGAACGGGTCCGCAATATTTTGGATGATTACCGGCCGTGGGAGAACAAAGAAGCATGCATCCGTGCCTTTCAAAGCATCAAAGAACGGATTCACACGCCGGTTGCAAAAGAAATCGAGAAAGATTTACAGACGGAACGGTACCATGAGGCCGTAAAATGGCTGCTCGAATATTATTATGATCCAAGATATGACCATTCGCTCGGAATAGAGGAGACAGAAAGGGTGAAAACGATCCGCGCCGGACATACCGATGAAGCGCTCGGCCAATTAAAAGAAATGTTAAAAACAGCCGACCTTCCGTTGCACTGAGCAATGGCAGGCCGGCTGTTTACATGTATCGCGGCGGATTTATTTGGATAGCCTTTTGGTTTTGGCTCGCGGGCATGCCCCGGTCAGCAATGACAATCTCTGCCTGCCATGCCCGGATAATAGCCGTGCATCATTCCCGGGGCCATGCCCATTCCCGTACCCGCATACCCGGGATAACCCGGCATTTGTCCATATCCGTAACCGGTGCCTGGGTAACCCGGCCCCATCGGCATCCCCATGTGCTGGCCGTACCCCGGCATGCCGTACATGCCCGGATACATCGAAGTTGCGGGATGCTGCCCCGGATACATTTGCCCAGCCGTCGGATATTGCCTTGCCAAACCGCCTGATGCTCCCATCTGGCCCATTTGCCCCATTGAACCGTAATGCATCATATCCATATCATCATCATAATAAGGCTGGCTTCCCCCTGTAAAGCTTCCAAAATGCCCTAACCCCTGAGATTGCGGATAATTTCCATATGTTTGTTCCATCTCAACCCACTCCTTTTCGGTGTTCAACATTAGAGTATGTAGATCAGGGCGCATGGTTATAGACATTTGCCCCAAAAGGTGAAAAAAATGCGGGCAGAAGCCTCAAATAAAGATTTTACCGGGGTTTAAAATATGGTTTGGGTCAAACAGGTCCTTGATTTTCTTCATTGTGCCATAAGCGGGTCCGTGTTCTTCACGCTGATATTTTGCCTTTCCAATCCCGACGCCGTGTTCGCCTGTGCAAGTACCGCCCTTTGAAAGCACAAATGACACAATATGTTCATTTAACGCCCGGGCCTGCCGGATTTCATCTTTCCCATATCGATCATTAAAATGACATGATAATTGCCGTCGCCGACATGGCCGACAATGCCGCCGGTTTCAAGGCTGGACTTCATCAAGTACGCCGGTGCTTCCGGCGACTTTAACCCGGTCCATACGATCGATGAAGCAGCAGAAAAAGCCGGTCTGCCCGGCATTATTGCCCACGGGATGTGGACAATGGGAAATCTCGGAAAGCTGTTTACACCGTATGTTGGCGAAGGATTCATCGAAAAATTTAGCGTGCGTTTTGCGGGCATGGTTTTTCTAGACGATCGCTTGACACTGTCGGCAACGCTGAAAGAAGCGCAAGGCGCCCGGCAAACGTATGAAGCAGTGGTGGCCAATCAAGACGGGGGAAAAGTGATCAAAGGCGAAATCGTGTTCAAAATGTACGGAGAGTAAAAAAATCCCGCCAGGTGCGGCGGGATTTTTCTGAATTATAACTCAAGCCATTCCGTATGGAAGATGCCTTCTTTGTCAACGCGCTGGTACGTATGGGCACCGAAATAGTCACGCTGGGCCTGTAAGAGATTGGCAGGCAGCACTTCCGAACGGTACGAATCGTAATAGGCAAGCGCTGCGGACAAAGCCGGCACAGGTACGCCGAAGCGGACAGCTGTCGCGATGACTTCGCGCAACGCATCCTGGTAGCTTTCCACGATTTCCTTGAAATACGGGTCAAGGAGCAGGTTTTTCAGATTGCGATCGCGGTCGTACGCATCTTTGATTTTTTGCAAAAATTGCGCGCGGATGATGCAGCCCCCGCGGAAAATCATCGCAATTTCACCGTAATTCAAATCCCAGTTATATTCTTCCGAAGCGGCCCGCATTTGCGCAAAGCCCTGGGCGTAAGAACAAATCTTGCTCATGTACAATGCTTTTCTGACCGCTTCAATGAACGCTTTTTTGTCTCCTGAAAAAGCGGGTTTTTCAGGCCCTTTTAGCAATTTGCTTGCCGCTTTCCGTTCTTCTTTCATGGCCGAGATAAAGCGGGCGAATACGGACTCCGTAATCAATGGCAGCGGAACGCCGAGGTCAAGCGCGCTCTGGCTCGTCCATTTGCCTGTCCCTTTTTGGCCGGCCGTGTCCAAAATGACGTCGACAAGCGGTTTGCCGGTTTCCGGGTCTTTTTTTGTAAAAATATCAGCGGTAATTTCGATTAAATAACTGTCGAGCTCGCCTTTGTTCCAGTCGGCAAAAACTTCATGCAGTTCATTCGCGCCAAGGCCGAGGATATTTTTGAGCAGATTGTAGGACTCTGAGATGAGCTCCATATCGCCGTATTCAATGCCGTTATGAACCATTTTCACATAATGGCCGGCACCATCCGGACCGATATAGGTTGTGCACGGTTCACCGTTTACTTTAGCAGCAATGTCCTTCAAAATCGGTGCAACAAGGTCGTATGCTTCTTTTTGCCCGCCAGGCATGATCGAAGGGCCTTTCAGCGCGCCTTCTTCGCCGCCCGAGACGCCGGTGCCGATAAAATGGATGCCGAGTGCGCTTAATTCCTTATTGCGGCGCTGTGTATCTTTAAAGAAGGTGTTGCCGCCGTCAATCAGGATATCGCCTTTGTCGAGAAACGGTTTTAACTGCTCGATCGTGGCGTCGGTTGCTTCGCCCGCTTTTACCATCAGCAGGATTTTCCGCGGTTTTTCAAGCGAATTGACGAATTCTTCCATTGTAAAATATCCGAAAATATTTTTTCCTTCTGATTCTTTTAACATTTGATCGGTTTTTGAACGGGAACGGTTGAAAACCGAAACGGTGTAACCTTTGCTTTCAATGTTCCACGCAAGGTTTTTCCCCATGACGGCCAAACCGATGACGCCGATTTGCTGTTTTTCCAATGTAGACACCTCAACATGATTAGATTGTAAAGTCTTTCCTTTGCGCGCAGGTGGCTGCAAGCAAAATGGAAGTCTTACATTATTGTACCAAATATCTCCTGTTATTATAAAGAAAAAGACAGCCTGGCCGGAAAATATTTATATTTTCCGGGAAAGAAGTGTCCGTGTATACGATTTCCGATGAACGGGGACCTCCGGGAAAGCGCGCCTGTTGGGATTTTTTAAAGCGTACAGTATAATGGATAAAGATGCCGTTTGGCGGTTTTTATGCAAAAGGAGGAAACGGGATTGGGCATTATTTTAGTCGAAATATGTGAAGGCAGCCTGATCAACACGATTGATGTGGAAGCAGAACTTGAATCCCGGTATCCTGAAGTTGCGGTGATTTCAAATGAATGCTTAATGGCGTGCGGCTTATGCACCTACAGCCCGTTTGCGATGGTGAACGGAAAAAGGATCTTTGCCAAAACGCCTGCGGCTTGCCTTGAAAAAATCAAAGCAGCAATTGAAACGGAATTAAAGAATCTGCCGTAAATGGTTCTCGTTTCAAATTGTATTTTATATTATAATGTGGGATGGAGCATTCGGGATAGGGGGGATAGCAGGATGGAAATTTGGACTGCGTTCAAATACAGCTGTTTATTGCCGGGAAAAAGGGCTGCTTTCCGCTTGAACAGGCTTCCGATGGACAAGGCGGTTTTGTATGTGGTTCTGCTTGTTCTTGCGGTTTCCTGTCTGCATATCCCTGCGCTTTTAACCGGTGGATCCGTTAGCGCCCTGAATGCCATCCAATTTGTTTTTTATTTTCTGTTCGCTTATGTGCTCATTGTCCTGTGCGGCGTATTGGCGGGCATTTCCCTGCTCGCTTGCGCCGGATACGGGCTCAGGAAGCTGTGGAAAAGAAAACTGGCCTACCAGCATTTATGGAAAATGTCATGCTTTGCCATGACGGTCCCGTTTATTTTACATACAATCATTCATGAATGGGTTACGAAAAACGGCTTTGTTTCGGCTGTATTGCTGATCGGGTATCCGCTTATTTGTTTGGCGGCGATGATCCTCCACTATCCGGAAACAAAGAGTCGGCATGTAAGCAGCAAAGAAGGAGAAGAACATGGCTGAAAAGACAATTTTACAAGACTTGCGTTCACTCATTTACCCGCGTGAAATTCTGGAAGATGAACCGTTAAGCAAATATACGTTTACAAAAACGGGGGGGAAAGCGGATATTTTGATTTTTCCCGAGACATATGAGGAAGTGCAGAAGACGGTCCGTTTTGCTTCTCTGAACGGCGTGCCGTATACGATCCTCGGCAACGGCTCCAACCTGATCATCAAAGACGGCGGCATCAGGGGGATTGTGCTGATTCTGACCAAATTAGCGAAAATATCACATGCAGGCAATGACATTACAGCCCAGTGTGGTGCAGCCATTATCGATGTATCGCGCTATGCTTTAAAGCAAAATCTGACAGGGCTTGAGTTCGCCTGCGGGATACCGGGATCTGTCGGCGGTGCGCTGTATATGAATGCGGGGGCGTATGGCGGGGAGATCAAAGACGTTCTGAAAAGCGCGCTTGTCCTGACCAAAACAGGCAAGATGAAAAGGCTTGAAAAAAGCGATTTGTCCTTCCAGTACAGGAAAAGTTCCATTGCGGAGAACGGGGAGATTGCGCTTGAAGGGACGTTCAGCCTGAAGCCGGGCGACGCACAGGAGATCAAAGCCAAAATGGATGAGCTGACTTATCTCAGGGAATCCAAGCAGCCGCTTGAATATCCGTCGTGCGGTAGCGTGTTTAAAAGGCCGCCCGGCTATTTTGCAGGGAAACTGATCCAGGACAGCGGGCTCCAGGGGAAACGCATCGGCGGCGTCGAGGTTTCGACCAAGCATGCAGGATTTATGGTGAATGTTGGCGGCGGAACGGCAACGGATTATATGAATTTGATCAAGTTTGTCCAAAAAACGGTAAAGGAAAAATTCGGGGTGGACCTCGAGACAGAAGTGAAAATTATTGGGGAAGATTAAAAAACATCCCGGTTCTTTTGCGTATAAAAGAACCGGGATGTTTTTCAGCCCTTCCGGCGGATATCGGTTAACCGGTTCCCGCGGTATTTGATGTACACTTGGTCGCCAATGTTAAAATTTAAATACGTATCGCAGTCAGCCGTCAGCGTTTTGCCGTTATTAAAGGCGATCGCGCAATACGGTTTCGTTGTTGTTGGTGCCACTTTTATTTTCCGCTTCGTTTTCACACCGGTTGCAACCGGCACTTCTTTCCGGTTGGGCGTATAAAATTTATCAGTAATCTTTACGCGCTGATAGCTTACCGGGCGCTGAAAAAAGAGCAACCCTACAAGCACGGCCAGGCAGATAATGAATAAAACCAGTTTCCATTTCAGTTTTTCCATTTGTCATCCCTCTACTCCCAAAACGTCTCTATGAATATATTTATGGGGCCATTCATTAAAATATGTATATACCACAACCAAATGCTTTTTTAACCGAATCTTTCTTGAAACTTTTTAAGGCCGGTTTCGTATATTGATTAGACTAGTCTAGCAGAAAGCAGGGATGTTATGAGTGAAATTGCGCTCTCGGTCAAAGGGATTACAAAACAAATCCGCTCGCGCAAAATTGTGGACCAGGTCAGTTTTGAAGTGAAAAAAGGCGAGGTTTTCGGCCTTCTCGGTCCGAACGGCGCCGGTAAAACAACGATTATCCGGATGATTGTTTCATTGATGAAACGCACAAGCGGAGAAATCTATATTAACGGCAAAAGCCTTGATGAAGATTACAAAGGCGCTTTGAACGAAATCGGCGCGATCGTTGAAAATCCGGAGTTTTATCCCTATATGACCGGCTATCAAAATCTCGTCCACTATAAGAGAATGTCAAGGAAACCCATTTCTGAAGAGAGATTATGGGAAGTCGCAAAGCTTGTCAAACTGGAAGATGCCCTTAAACAAAAAGTCAAAACGTATTCGTTGGGAATGCGGCAGCGGCTCGGGGTCGCCCAGGCGATTTTGCACCGGCCTTCGTTATTGATCCTTGATGAGCCGACAAACGGCCTTGACCCGCAAGGCATCCGCGAATTCAGGGGCTATTTGCGGGATCTGGCGGGAAGCGGGGTATCTGTCCTCGTTTCCTCACACCTTCTTACGGAAATGGAATTGATGTGCGACCGGTATGCCATTATCGAAAAAGGAAAACTGATCCATATTGAAACGATGGCAGAAACGACAACGGTGAAACAGGATGACCGCCGCGATATCCTGTTTGCAACGGATGACAGCGAAAGCGCGAAGCAGGCGGTAGAAAAACAGCTCCATTTTCCGGTTTCCATTGTCGATGATACGCACATTTTGGTTTCGGCAGCTTACAAAGACGCAGCCGTTATCAACGCAACATTGGTAGGAAACGGCTGCAACGTCTATGAAATTCATTTTGAAAAGAAAACGCTGGAAGACCGTTTCCTTGAACTCACGAATCATACAGCAGGGGAGGAAAATCAATGACCGCTTTAATTCGAAATGAATGGATGAAAATATTTGCCCGGAAAAGCGCATGGGTCTATATGCTCCTGATTGTAGCGTTCGTGCTGATTGCTGCACTGTTTTACAATAAGGTTTACGGCAAAGACGATCCAAACTGGCGCACGAAAATCGAGAAAGAAATCAAAGCGGATGAGGCACTCATGAAAAAGGATCCTGAACAATACGCGGACCTTGCGCCAACCATCCAAAGAAAGCAAGATTATTTGAAATACAATATCAATCCGGATGCCCATTCAAACTGGCATTTCATGAACAATATTGTCATTCCGCTTGGTTCATTTGTCACCTTGTTCAGTGTAATCGTCGGGAGCGCCAATGTCTCATCGGAATTTGCATCCGGAACGATTAAGCAACTGATGATCCGCCCGCATGAGAGATGGAAAATTTTGCTGTCCAAATACATTGCTGTAACAGCCTACGCGGTATTACTGCTTGCTGTCCTGCTTTTAGCCGGCTATTTGATCGGCATCATTTTTCAGGGATCCGGCAGTTTCCATATGAAAATGGTCGAAAATACCTTGGATTCCAGCCAATATAAAATTAAAGAAATCGGTCCGCAGTTTTTCCTGAAATTTGCCCTTTATCTGCCGAGCCTTGTCATGGTAAGCGCGATTGCGTTCATGCTTTCGACCTTGTTCAAGAGCCAGGCGCTGGCTGTCGGGATCGGCATTTTTGCCCTGTTTATCACAAACACACTGGGCGGGATTTTTCTGTTTCTGATGGACCGGTACCATTGGCTCAAATTCCTGATCTTCCCGCATTTGGACTTGTCCGTCTATGCGTATCAGGATAAACTTACAGATGGCGTCACCTTGCCGTTTTCATTAATCACGCTGGCTGTTTATTATGCCGTTTTTATGGCCTTGACCTTTTGGTATTTTCAAAAACGCGATATTGCGTTTTGATACAGCGGGCAAATTCGGGTAAAATGGCGGCAAAGGGCCGGGTGAAGGAGGGATCTGCCAGAGCAGGTCTCTTCTTTGCTTTTTTGGGACGGCGCACGCATCAGGCTGTACAGGCGGCGCATAGCGTGCGCACCCGCCGAATAGGATAATAATGGGGGCTTGCCCGGACCGCTGGAGGATGATATGGGAAAAAACAACCGAAAAAAAATCAATGCGGCCGTTTTGTTCGTTTTCATTGTGTATGCTGCTTATTTAATGGAACTTTTGTTTTTTATCCCGTACCGCCATGCGCCCAATTCTGCCAGCCAAAATGTTATCCCGTTTAAAACGATCCGGATGTATATCCTTTATTACCGTTACTTTCAATTTGAAGTCTGGTTTTCCAATCTGTTTGGGAATATTTTCATGTTTATGCCGTTCGGGTTTTTCCTGCCTATTCTTTTTAGGCGGCTGAGAAAGGCCTGGATAATGGGATTGCTGTCTTGCCTGGCATCGGCTTTGGCGGAAATCATTCAAGGATATTTCCATGTCGGGGGTTTTGATGTGGATGACATTTTGCTGAATACAACGGGCGGATTGTGCGGTTACGGCATATTTTTACTGGTCCGCAAGCTTGTGAAAAAAATAAAAATTGAGATTTGGCGTTAAATATGCATAAGAAAAGCCCTGCGGAGATAATCTAACGGGGACCCATCAATGGCCGGCCTAAAAAAAAGGGGGGGAAGTGTGGATTGGATGAAGAAAAACTGGTCCGGTTTTTAAACCAGGAACTTTCAAATTTTACAGTGCTTTATATCAAACTGCACCGTTACCACTGGTATATTCAGGGGAAAAACTTTTTTTACGCTCCATGCTTATTTTGAAGATTTGTACCAGGCGTTTTCAAAACAAATGGATGTGCTTGCCGAAAGGATTTTGGCAATCGGGGGACGGCCGCTTGCAACCATGTCGAAATTCCTGGACCGGAAGACGCTTGTTGAAGCGAGCGCGGATAATGAAGAAGGCGAACTGCTGCAGCAATTAAGGGAGGATTTGGCACAGCTGGCAAAGGAGATCCGGGAAACGGGGATTCCGCTGGCGGAAGAAAGAAAGGACGACGCCACCGTCAATCTGCTCACCCGGTTTTTGGCCCGGTTTGACAAGGATATCTGGATGCTGGATGCGATGGCGGACAAACGGTAAATGCCCTTGTTTTCCTCAACCGGGAAGCAGCGGCAAATAAAAAAACAGCCTTTCCATTTGATGGAAGGGCTGTTTCACTTTATCTAAACGTATCAATCAAAAGGAACAGGTTCAGGCATACGACGAATCCTGCCACGATCCAGGAGATGATGCTCGTTATCCGGTGGTTCACCAGTTCACCCATGATCTGTCTGTTACTCGTGAACAGAATCAGCGGGACAAGGGCAAAGATGATCCCGAATGAGAGAATGACCTGGCTTATGACAAGCGCGCTTGTCGGGTTGGTGCCCAGCATGATAATGAGAAGCGGCGGGATCATGGTGATCGCACGGCGCAAATAAAGATTGATCCGTTTGTTGATAAACCCTTGCATCACGACATCACCGGATAATGTGCCGACAGAGGAGCTGGAAAGCCCTGCAATCAAAAGGCCGAGGCCGAAAGAGATCGCAGCTACAGGACCGATATGGGTGTAGAACTCACGAAACGCGACATCCAGATCTTCCACGACAAGGCCGTGTTTATAAAATACACTGGACGCAATCACAAGCATGCTCATATTGATGGCCCCGGCAATCACCATGGCGATGATGATGTCGATCAACTCAAATTTGAAAATTTTTCTTTTTTCCAGCTCATTCTTCCCGACGATTCTATTTTGCGTCAATGAAGAGTGCAAATAAATAGCATGGGGCATGACAGTGGCGCCGAGAATGCCGGCAGCCAGGACAACGCTTTGGATGCCATCGAATTTTGGCGTGACAATCCCGCCGAACACTTTTACCCATTCCGGTTTTGCCAGAAATGTTTGCAAAGCAAAAGCGAGCACGACAATCATCACAAGGGCGGTAATCACTGCCTCAAACGGCCGGTAGCCGCGGCGCTGCAATTCGAGGATGGCAAACGATCCGACTGCTGTAATCAATGCGGCCGGCAGAAGCGGAAGGCCGAAAATTAAATACAGGCCCAAAGACGCGCCGATAAATTCTGCCAAATCTGTTGCAATAATGACAAGCTCGCTTTGGATCCATAAAAATATCGACACCGGTTTTGAAAAATGGTCATGCGCAACTTCCGGCAGATTTTTCCCGGTTGCAATGCCGAGCTTTGCGGAAAGGGACTGGATTAAAACGGCCATTAAGTTTGAAAAGGCAATGACCCAAAGCAGCATATAGCCGTATTTCGATCCTGCCGTAATATTGGTGGCAAAATTGCCGGGATCGATATAAGCAACGCCTGCAATGAAGGCCGGGCCAAGGAAAGGTAAAATCCGTTTTAACCCTTTTACATCCCCTCGGAGCACGGCTTGTGCGCTCGTTGTATTATGGGACGTGCGGACTGGCATTTTTTGGCTCATCATTTTTTCACTCATTAGATGTTTCCCCCTTCTTTAACTTTAACCCCGAAACAAAAAAGTTTCCTTAGGGAAAAATTTATCTGGTACTATTATATTCAATGTTTGCGAAAAAGTAAACCTTTTGCATGCATT
This sequence comes from Weizmannia sp. FSL W8-0676, assembly GCF_038593015.1. Taxonomy (NCBI): domain Bacteria; kingdom Bacillati; phylum Bacillota; class Bacilli; order Caryophanales; family Bacillaceae; genus Heyndrickxia; species Weizmannia sp. FSL W8-0676. Next base: position 1,569,506 of record NZ_CP151954.1, on the reverse strand, counting down.
TTCCCCTGTATTTTTTGTGGAAAACATGCTTTTTGATCATTATGCCCGATTTATGTGCGGTTATGGCTTCTGCTCCGGGAGAGAAAGCAGGAGGGGAGAAAAATGCATCCTTTTCTTGAAAACTGTGGTATATATTAGGTATAGGGAAAACTGTTTTCACATCATGGAAACGCTAATAAAAAAGGGGGGGGAATCGATTGAACGAGACATTCATTATCGAAAAGTTAAAAAAGCGGGAACCGTCCGTTTTTGGGATGGACCGTTTGTCCCAGTTTGCGGTCCTGTTGCCGCTCGTTCAAAAAGGCGATGGCCTTCACGTTTTATTTGAAGTCCGGTCCCGGCAGTTAAGAAAACAGCCGGGGGAAATTTGTTTTCCGGGCGGCAGAATTGAGACGACGGATAAAAACCCGATGGAAGCCGCGATTCGGGAAACAACCGAGGAATTGGGCATTGACGCGTCTGTCATCCGGGACGTGTTCCCGCTTGACTATGTCGTTTCATCATACGGAAGGCGTGCGATCTTTCCGTTTGCAGGTTTTTTGCCGGATGCGCCTTTTCATCCGAATCCGGGCGAAGTGGAAGAAGTCTTTACGGTCCCGCTTTCACATTTCGCCAAAATAGCGCCGGAATGTTACCGGATCGAATTTAAGGTGGAGCCTGACCAGGATTTTCCTTTCCATTTAATTCAGGGCGGCAAATCATATAAATGGAATAGCCAGCAAATGGACGAGTATTTTTATTACTACGGGGAGTATGTCATTTGGGGATTAACCGCCGGTATTTTGAAAAATTTTATGGATATTTTGGGCGCAGACAAGGCTTGAACGGTGCCCGCGGCGGCTGTCCTGCTGCTCTTTTGGAAACCGGAAATGCCGACAGGATCCGGAAGCCGGGCGCCTGAATACCGGGTGTTTCCATCATGGCCTGGTGTGTAAGGCATAAAAAGCTGTTCAATTGCGGGAAATTATTATAAAATGTTGTTTATAATACAAAGCTTCCGTTGCGGAAACGGAGGTCATTTTTACAATCGAGGGAAAATGAGCGATGATACAGCATGGTCTGGTCAGAGATGCCACAGAAGAAGATCTGCAGGAGATCCTGGACATTTATAATGCCTGCATTGGCAACGGGATTATAACGGCTGACACGGTTCCGGTCACCGTAGAAGAAAGGCTGCCGTGGTTTAAAGCCCATCAGCCGGAAAGCCGGCCGCTTTGGGTGTTGGAAGCAGACGGGGAGATTGCTGCCTGGATCAGTTTAAGCGATTTTTACGGAAGGCCTGCTTACCAGCCTACAGCCGAGGTAAGCATTTATGTCAGCGGAAAATGGAGAGGAAAAGGGGCCGGGAAGTACCTGCTCAGGAAAATGTTGGAAGCCTGCCCGAAGCTTGGGGTGGAAACACTGCTCGGCTTTATTTTCAGCGAAAACAAGGCCAGTTTAAAGTTATTTGCATCCTTCGGGTTTGAAACCTGGGGGCATTTGAAAGAAGTGGCTGTGCTTGACGGGCGCATGCACGATTTAATGATCACCGGCAAAAAAATTTAAAGGATTTTGAAAGGCTTAAGGAGCTATAAAGTTATGAAAATAGAATTATGGTCGGATTTTTCATCGGCGGATTCTTATCTTGCCTTTGTTAGGCTTGGCGAGGCACTGGAACAATTTGGCCACAGGGAAAGCATTCAACTGGAATTTCGCAGTTTCATGAAAAACCCCGAAAAAGAAGTACATATTGAAGGGAGCCATAAACTGCTGCACTTTGCAAAACAACACGGGAAGCAGTCGTTTATTGCCAAGGCCCTGTTTGAAACGTATGCCAGGCAGCCCTCACCAGGCAAAGGAGATTTATTACAGGCTGCCCAAATGGCCGGGCTGGATAAAGGCAAGGCTGAACAGGCCATTGTAACGGATGTTTACTTGGAGCATATCAAAAAAGACCAGGCAGAGGCAGATCTGTTGGGTGCGGATTTTGCCCCCTTTATGGTCATCAACCGGAAATATGCGATTTCGGGAGCCCGCCCGGTCGATTTCATTGTCCGGTCCATGCATGAAGCATGGCGGGAAGAAACCTATGTGGCGGCCATATAAACATGAAAAAAGCGCCCGGTCCGGGGCGCTTTTTTCCGATCTTGTGTTGCGGCGGCTAAGGCTTGCACTCCACATTGTGCATTCCAAAAAGGTTGCCTTGCCGGCTTACGCAATTCAGCTCATCGCTATATCAATATAGCATGATTTTAAACGAAAAACAAGCGTTTCAGCGAATTTCCGTTTATTGCCACACCCAAAAAAGGCCGGTAATTATCCCGGCCTTTTTAGTATCCTCACCAGCGATGCGCTTTTGCATTGCTCCTCAAGATGATGGTGTTTTGTGTGACTTCCGTCTCGCCATTGACCTGGGAATTTGTATGTTTCCGCCGCGTCCAGTTGTGATGGAACAACCCCGAATGCGGATCCAGCTGGTCTTTGTAGCTCATACGATCACCTCTTGGAAGGATTTGGATACCGCTGATATTCATACCGAATATCAATTCTAGCTTGTGCAGAAAGGGCAAAATTACACATCCTGCATATTTGCATCGTCTCAAATAAAAACCAGTATCTGTAAGAAATGGAAGTTGAACAAGAAAATCCGGCTGAAAAGCAGAACGAATAAAAATTAAAGACACAATGTGCTAAAAACACATAATCATTAGCCTATTTTTCAATCACCCCATAATTTAAATGATCCTGTTGTACATTGTGCTAATAACAAAAAATAAATAAGAATCAAGGGCACTGCAACGCCAAACCGGGGAACATGCCGCATCTAAATAATCAAATTACACTATGTGCTGATAACACAATAAAAATAAAACCAAAACAAACATTTAAGGGAAAGGAACGGAAAAAACTCCGGGATGCCAGAATTTAAGCGGGCAGAAACGGGCAAAAAAATCGGGCTTGATTAGGCTTTCTAAATAATCATCCAACAAATGCAGACATAATATATAAAAAACAACCGTCTAGGAAAAGAAACGGCCGGCAAATGGCAGCATCGCCGTTTGCCAAACCAGGGCTTTTCCCGCTTGAATGCATCTGCAGAAAGCAAAGATCTTCATGAAAGCGCTTTAAAACAGGGGAGTTATGTTGGAATGGTTATAAAAGGATCAGCGTCTTGCCAACACTAATGGTATGGATCAACTTTTTGGAGGTGAAGAATGATGAACATCGAGAAAGCTGTTGAGGTCATTGACCGGATGCGCCTGCCAAACGGTGCTTATACCGCCAGTTTGTCTTCCGACTACCATTATGTTTGGATCAGAGATGTCGTATATACCGTTCTGCCCTTTTTAGCCACGCCGTCCCCGTACTATGAAAAAGCATACCACGCATTGCTTGATCTGTTTATCCGTTATGAGTGGAAAATTGACATTCATACGAAGAAAAGGCCTCGGTATTTATACGAATATATCCACGCCCGCTATTCCACTGACCTCAAGGAACTCCCGCAAGAATGGGGCCATGCCCAAAATGATGCTATTGGGGCTTTTCTTTGGGGAGTAGGGGAAGGCATCCACCACGGCCAGAAAATCATCCGCAGCCAAAAAGATTTGGAGATTATCCAAAAACTGGTTGACTATCTCGAGTGCCTGGAGTATTGGCAGGCCGAAGATAACGGCATGTGGGAAGAGAATATGGAGGTGCATGCTTCAAGTGTCGGGGCATGCGTTGCCGGCTTAAAAGCAGTCAGGATGCTCGTGCATGTGAAGGATGGGCTGATTGAAAAAGGGGAAGAAACACTTTATAAACTGCTGCCGCGGGAGAGCGCAGGCAAACCGACCGACCTTGCCTTACTGTCGCTCATTTACCCTTACCGGATTGTCAGCCGCGGCATGGCGCTTCAAATACTGGAAGATGTCACCACTACGCTTGAACGGAAATATGGCGTGATCCGCTATGTCAACGACCAATACTATAACGAAGGCGCAGAAGCCGAATGGTGCTTTGGTTTTCCGTGGCTTGGTTTATGTTTCTATGAACTGGGTATGTATGATAAGGCAAATGGATATGTGGAAAAAACCAAGCGCATTATTACGGGAAATTGGGAAATCCCGGAACTTTATATCGGCGGCAAGTACGTGCCAAATGGAAATAAGCCGCTTGCCTGGTCTGTTTCTTTGGCATACCAGTTTTTCAAAACAATGGACGTCCGTTAAACAATTGAACAGTCAATTTTAAGCTGTTTTAAATCCGCAGCCCGCATATTCATTGCATGTCAAACCAATGCGGCACATTTAAAACAGCTTTTTTCTATTGGTAAACGGAATGGCGGATTTGAAAATAAAATCATTTTGTCTCCATTTCGACAAAATTAGACGGCTTTTTTTTGCAGGATTCGTAAAATTCATAACGAATAGTAAAAGTATGCTGAAATAGCGGAGGTGCGACATTGGAAAATTCAGTAAAAAATTCGCAACAAGTCCTGCCCACTGATTTCGAGCTTTATTTATTCCACGAAGGCACCCTTTACGAGAGCTATACTTTGTTCGGGGCACATGCCATGGAGTATGAAGGAAAAAAGGGCGTGCGGTTTGCAGTTTGGGCGCCGAATGCGCAAGCCGTTGCCGTAGCCGGCGATTTTAACGGCTGGGATGGCAGCAAACACCAAATGAAACGGCTCAAAGATTCAGGCATCTGGGTATTATTTATTCCGGATCTCGCGCCTGGTGAACTGTATAAATATGAAATTACAGGGCCTTCAGGCAATACTTTTTTTAAAGCGGATCCATATGCGTTCTATTCGGAAGTACGCCCGAAAACGGCATCTGTCATTTATGATCCCGGCATGTATCAGTGGCATGATAGAAAGTGGATGAGCCATAAAGCAAAATCCGACCCATACCACGAGCCGATGCTGATTTATGAAATGCATTTCGGTTCATGGAAGAAAAAAGCCAATGGTGATTTTTACACCTACCGTGAAATGGCAGACGAACTGGTCCCATACGTTGCCGGCCATGGCTATACGCATATCGAGCTTATGCCGATGATGGAACATCCGTTTGACCGGTCATGGGGCTACCAGATTACCGGTTTCTATGCACCGACGAGCCGGTACGGGAAGCCGGAAGATTTCATGTATTTTATCGACAAATGCCATCAGAACGGCCTTGGGGTGATTTTAGACTGGGTTCCCGTCCATTTCTGCAAAGACGCCCACGGCCTTGGCCGGTTTGACGGAACACCGCTGTTCGAGCCTGCAGATCCTGACATGGCGGAACGGCCGATTTGGGGTACATACAATTTTGACTTTCAGAAACCTGAAATTTTCAGTTTTCTTATTTCCAATGCCCTTTTTTGGATGGACGTTTATCATATTGACGGCTTCCGGGTTGATGCAGTTTCTTCTCTTATTTATTTGAACCATGACAGGGGAGACGAAAAGAAATTGGCAAACCAATATGGCGGTGACGTCAATTTGGAAGCTGTCGAGTTTATCAAAAAGCTAAATGAAGCCGTTTTTAAAAAGTTTCCGCATGCCTTAATGATTGCAGAAGAAGCAACATCGTGGCCGCTCGTGACAGCGCCGGTTTACGCGGGCGGGCTCGGCTTTAATTATAAATGGAACATGGGCTGGGTGCATGATGTGCTCACCTATATGCAGACACCGGAGGAAAAAAGGCCTGATGCCCACGATCTCCTCACCTTTTCCATGCACTATGCTTTTTCGGAAAACTATGTACTTCCTTTTTCGCATGATGAACTGGTTTACGGAAAAAAATCGCTGCTCAATAAAATGCCCGGGGATTTTCCACAAAAGTTTGCAAATTTACGCCTTCTTTATGCTTATTTTATGACCCATCCGGGTAAAAAATTATTATTCATGGGAAGCGAATTCGGACAGTTTGACGAGTGGAAAGACCTGACGCAGCTGGATTGGATGCTGCTGGATTTTGAAACGCACCGGACCTTCTTTCAGTTTACAAAAGCCATGAACACATTCTATCAAAACACAAGAAGCTTGTGGCGGCAGGACCATGACCCTGAAGGCTTTGAATGGATTGATCCGAATAATCGCAGGCAGAGCATCATAATTTTTATGAGAAGAGGAAAGCGGAAAGGGGATTATTGCATCGTCCTCTGCAATTTTTCAAAAAACAAATATGACAAATTCAGAATTGGCGTGCCTTCATTCGGAAAATATATTGAAATTTTCAATACGGATGATGAACAGTTCGGCGGCAGCGGTTTGTTGAACAAAAAAGCAATCCAAGTGGATAAGGAGCCTTTTCATAACCAGTCATACAGTATGGAAATCAGCATTCCCCCACTCAGTGCATTGATCTTTAAAAAGCAATCAACAAAACGGCAAAGGGGTGGCAAAAAATAATGGCAAAAAAGAAATGGATGGCAATGCTCTTAGCAGGCGGACAGGGAACAAGGCTCGGGGATTTGACATCCCAGCTGGCAAAACCGGCAGTGCCTTTTGGCGGCAAGTACAGAATTATTGATTTCTCGCTAAGCAACTGCATGCACTCGGGCATTGATACCGTCGGCGTGCTGACGCAATATGAACCCCATCTCTTAAATTCGTATGTCGGAAACGGGAAAGCGTGGGACCTGGATAAAAATTTCGGCGGTACAACCGTACTGCCGCCGTATGTAGGGAAAGACGGCGGCGAATGGTATAAGGGGACGGCCAATGCGGTTTACCAAAATATCCAGTATATTGACCACTACAATCCGGAATATGTTGTGATTCTTTCAGGCGATCATATTTATAAAATGGATTACCGGAAACTGTTAAAATCGCATGTGGAAGCAGGGGCGCAGGCGAGCATTGCCGTCATGGAAGTCCCGTGGCAGGAAGCAGGGCGCTTCGGCATTATGGTAACAAACGCGGAAGGAAGCATTGTTGAATTTGAAGAAAAACCGAAATTCCCAAAGAGCAATCTTGCCTCCATGGGCGTATATCTGTTTAATTGGAAGCTTTTGCGCGAATATTTAATACAGGACGAGAAAAACAGCGCTTCCTCGCATGACTTCGGGAAAGACATTATTCCGAAAATGCTGAAGGATAAAAAGAAAATGTATGCTTATAAATTCCAAGGTTATTGGAAAGATGTCGGCACGGTCCAAAGCTTCTGGGAAGCACATATGGACCTGCTGGAAGAAAAACCGGCATTTGATCTGGATGACCCGGACTGGCGCATTTTCACCGGAGATGCGAACCATCCTCCGCAATACATTGCGCCCCAATCCAATATTAAAAACGCGCTCATCAACGAAGGCAGCTGGATTTATGGGGATGTTTTCCATTCCGTCATCTCGGATCATGTCTATATTGGCAAAAACAGCACGATCCGGGATTCCGTCATCATGCCGAGTGTCACGATCGGCAGCAATGTGACGATCGAACGCGCCATTATTGCGAGCGGCACCGTCATTGAAAACGGCAAAAAAATCACGCCTTCAAAGCCAAATGATATTCAGTTGTACAGCTGTCCGCAAAACGGAGAAGAAGCGGAAATAAAAGAAGTTTTATAAAAGGGACGGGTGAAACATGACGAACGTATTAGGAGTTATCAATTTGATCAACGAAAAGCCGATTTTAAAGGAGCTAACGAAACACCGCTGCCTTGCTTCCGTTCCGTTCGGCGCCAGATACCGCTTCATTGATTTTGCGCTTTCCAATCTCATTCATGCTGAAATTACCCAGGTTGCCGTTTTTACGAAAGACAACGGCAGATCGATCATAGACCATATTGGTTCAGGAAAGGAATGGGATTTGGACCGGTACGACGGCGGGCTGTTTATTCTGCCGCCGGTTGCCGATAATGCAAAATTGAAGGGGGATATCCAGGGCTTTTATGATCATCGCGAATTCTTTGAACGCGCCTCGGCAGACCTTGTCATCATCTCGCCGGGAAGCAACGTCAGCAAACTCGATATTTGCGAGCTGGTCGCATTCCATGAGAAAAGCCAGGCAGATATCACGGTTGTATACAGGAAATATGACGGGGAGCCGATCCAAAAACCGAACTATCATCAAGTGGTGGTAGATAAAGAGGACAACGTGCGGGACATCGAATTGTTTACCACTCCGCAAAAGGGCGACTTCGTCTGCCTGGAAACCTATGTGCTGTCAAAACTGTTGCTGATGGATCTCATCCAAACCTGTTCTGAAAACGGAGAATATGACTTTTTGCGGGATGCGATCAAAGCGAATGTCCATAAATTTAAAGTTAAGGGGTATCACCACCGCGGCAATATGATCTTTATCCACTCCATGGACAGTTACCACGCGGCAAACATGGCCATGCTCGACCCGGATACGATCCGCGCTTTCTTTTACAGCGACTGGGAAATTCTGACCAAGATCAAACATGAGCCGCCGGCAAAATACGGACAAACAGCGGACGTAAAAAATTCATTTATTGCAAACGGCTGTTTAATTGAAGGGACAGTGGAAAACAGTATTATTTTCCGCGGCGTGAAAATCAAAAAAGGGGCAGTCGTGAAAAACAGCATCATCATGCAAAAAACAGAAGTGGAAGAAGATGCGGTATTGGAAAATGTCATCGCAGACAAGCAGGTGGTCGTTACCCAGCATAAGGTGGTTGTCGGGACTCCGTCGCATCCAAAAGTATTATGCAAAAAAGAGATCATTTGATGGAGGGGACAAGATGAACGTATTATTCGCTGCTTCAGAATGCGCGCCATTTATTAAAACAGGGGGGCTGGGCGATGTTATCCAGGCATTGCCCAAAGCTTTGAAAAAAGCGGGGATCCATCCGGCAGTCATCCTGCCGAAATATGAAGATTTAAAACCCGAAGTAAAAGCGCGCCTCTCCTTTATGGGAAGCCTGACCGTGCCGGTTGGGTGGCGGAAGCAGTATTGCGGGATTGAAACATTGGAGGAAGGGGGGATCCGCTATTATTTTTTGGACAACGAGTATTATTTTAAACGGCACGGGAGTTACGGCTATTTCGATGATGGCGAACGGTTCTCCTTTTTTTCGCGTGCAGTGCTTGAAGCTCTTCCTTATTTGAACGAGAAACCGGATGTCATCCATTGCCATGACTGGCAAACCGGGCCGATTCCCGTGCTGTTAAAAGCGCATTTTTCCAGCCATCCTTTCTACCAGGGCATCAAAACGATGTTTACGATTCATAATTTGCGCTACCAGGGCGTATTTCCAAAAAGTGTTCTGTCTGATCTTCTCGATTTAAGCGAATTGTATTTCCATGTGGATAGCCTTGAGTTTTACGGGAATGTCAGCTACTTAAAGGCGGGGATTGCTTATGCAGATGCCATTACAACCGTCAGCCCGACATACGCCCGGGAAATCCAGACGCCGTATTACGGGGAAAATCTTGACGGCTTTTTGCGGATGAAAAGCAACCGTTTCGAAGGCATTGTCAACGGGATTGATACGGATGCTTATAATCCCAAAACAGACGACGCGCTGTTTTTTACATATGAGGACTATCCGGGAAAATTAAAGAATAAAAAAGCCTTGCAGGAAGCTTTCCATTTGCAGCCGGATTCCGGCATTCCCGTTATATCGATGGTGACAAGGCTGGTGGAACAAAAAGGCATCGATCTGGTGCTACATGTAATACATGAGATGTTAAGTTTAAATGTCCAGTTTGTCCTTCTTGGCACAGGCGAGCATCAGTACGAGGAAGCATTCCGGCATCTTGAAAACCAGTATCCGGGCCGGGTATCCGTACATATTTATTTCGATGAAGCCCTTTCCCATAAAATTTATGCGGGCAGTGACTTGTTTTTAATGCCATCCAAATTTGAACCGTGCGGCATCGGGCAACTGATCGCCATGCGGTATGGCACATTGCCGCTTGTGCGTGAAACCGGCGGGCTGAAAGATACCGTAAAGCCATACAATGAATTCACAGGCGAAGGCAACGGTTTTTCGTTCGCAAACTATAACGCGCACGATATGCTTTACACAGTTGAAAGGGCCGTTTGGTTTTTCCGCTACCAGCCGAAAACATGGCAGTCGTTGTCTGAACGGGTGATGGGGCTTGATTTCAGCTGGGAGAATTCTGCAAAAGCATATATCCGACTGTATGAAGGGATATGGCCGTAAAGAATAGGGAGCACTTATACAGAGTGGAAAAAGGCGCCTACTTCGTACCGGCGCCTTTTTACTGATGCCCACGTTTGTTTCGCCGGCTGATGGCTTTTAAAATCGATAACTTGTCTTGGAGCGTTAACATATTCCAACTTCCGACTTTGATTTTCACTTTTCCCACCCCCCCGCATAAGGATTGGCGAACATCAATTATACTTGTATAATACCGCTTTTTTCTTCAATACAAACGCCAAATATTTATACAAAAATTGCGTATTTCTTGCCGCATTTTTTCTTTAACATTAGAATAAGAACAGAATATCCCTTTAAAGCTGATGGCTTTTAGGTGAATTTGTCTAAATATGGAGGCTTTTGTCATGAAGATAGGTTGGATTGGTTTAGGGCATATGGGATCTCCGATGGCCTGCCGCCTTTTAGATGCGCATTTCGATTTGTTTGTGTATAATCGCACAATTAAGAAAACGGAAAAACTGGCTGAAGCCGGCGCCGCCGTTTGCAAAACGCCGAAAGAAATCGCTGAAAATGCGGACGTCGCTGCGGTTTATAAAGCATTAAAACACCTGAACTTTTAAATGCAATGGAGGAGAAACCGGGGATGAAATTTGTTTCTTGGAATGTGAACGGGCTCCGCGCCTGTGTAAAAAAAGGGTTTCTTGCATTTTTTGCAGAAACCGGCGCCGACATTTTTTGCGTGCAGGAGACGAAACTGCAGGAAGGCCAGATCGCCCTTGATTTGGACGGCTATTATCAATATTGGAACTATGCCGAGCGGAAAGGGTATTCGGGCACGGCCGTTTTTACAAAAAAAGAACCGCTTTCCGTGCGCTACGGCGTCGGGGAAAATCGGACAGAACCGGAAGGCCGGATTTTGACACTCGAATATGAAGATTTTTATTTGGTCAATGTTTATACGCCGAATTCCCAGCGCGATCTTGCCCGCCTCGGTTACCGCCTCGAATGGGAAAACCGGATGCGGGCCTATTTAACGGATCTTGATAAAAAGAAGCCGGTCATTGTATGCGGCGATATGAACGTTGCCCATCAGGAAATTGATTTAAAAAATGCAAAAAGCAACATCGGCAATTCAGGGTTTACAGCGGAAGAGCGCGATAAAATGACCGGGCTGCTGAACAGCGGATTTATTGATTCGTTCCGATATTTTTATCCTGAGCGGGAAGGCGCATATACATGGTGGTCTTATATGAATAAAGTAAGGGAAAGGAATATCGGCTGGCGGATTGACTATTTTCTCGTATCCAAAAGACTTGCCGGCCGTTTAAAAGGTGCCGGCATGTATCCGGAAATAATGGGCAGTGACCACTGTCCGGTATTTTTAGAAACCAATTTTTAATTGGCAGGATCCGTTTCTGCCGATTGCCCTTTTGTGCTGTGCGCCGAAACTTAAAGCCCGGTACTCTTTCGGATTTAACAAACATCAAGCATCCGGTTTTTTCCGCCCGGGTGCTTGATTTATTTCAGGCACAGGTGGGGTTCTCTTTTGGTGTTTTGCAGCATAAGATAAAAAGCGGAACTTGTGCGCAATTTGCAAATCCAGGGAGGCTTAAAATGGCAGTCGTAAGGGCATCAAGTGCAGACATCGATTTACTGGCACGGCTTTTAAGGGCGGAAGCAGAAGGGGAGGGGCAGCTTGGCATGCTGCTTGTCGGCAATGTAGGCATAAACCGGATCAGGGCGAATTGTTCGGATTTTATCGGGATCCGGACCATTCCGCAAATGGTTTATCAGCCGCATGCTTTTGAAGCAGTGATACACGGGTATTTTTACCAGCGGGCACGGGAAAGCGAACGGCGGTTGGCCAGACGTGTGATTAACGGCGAAAGGCATTGGCCTGCCAAATACAGTTTATGGTATTTCAGGCCGCAAGGGGACTGCCCGCCCACATGGTATGACCAGCCGTTCGTTGCCCGGTATAAATTGCATTGTTTTTACGAACCGACAGCTGAAACATGCGAAAATGTATACACCACTTTTTAATTTGCGAGCCTTTTTTCATTTGGCAAAAAGCAGGATATGACAGCGCCGATCATGGGCAAGAAAGATAAAATGGTAAATACTGTAGCAACCCCGAACATATCGGAAACGCCGCCCATGAAAACGGAACCGATTCCGCCGGCGCCGACCCCGAAACCAATTGACAGGCCGGAAGCAAGCGCGATATTTTTGGGCAACAGCTTTTGCATATAGATGACGCCGACAGAAAAGCTTGAAAGGACGCTGAAACCGAAACAGAGCAGATCGAGTACGGCCAGCCAGCCGCTTAAATGCGGCAACACAAGCGCAAAAGGCGTGGCAAGGAACATGGACACGACAAGCAGCCGTTTCATGCCGGCCCGGTCTGAAATAATGCCGCCAAAAAGCGTGCCCAGTGCCCCGGCGCCGACAAAGACAAAGTTCAACAGTTCGCTTGTTTCCAAACTTGCATGTTTCATGTAAAACGGAAGAAAAATAACAACCCCGACCTGGCACCAGGAACGCAAAATAATGACCAGAACAAGCAGGATGACGCCGGGAATATGGTTTTTTCCGGCGATTTCTTTTTTCCGGCGCTGGATATTTTGCACTTTGCTGTTCATCCAGCCAAGCAGGGGGGCTGTTAAAATAAGGGATAAAAGAGCAACCGGCAGCAGCCAGATCAGGCCGTGTATGCCGGTATGCACCAAAAAGAGCGGGATCATAAGCGGCCCGAAAGCCTGCCCGGCATTTCCGCCAACCTGGAATATTGCCTGTGCCAATCCTTTTTTATACCCGGACGCAAAATGGGTGCCGCGTGATGCTTCCGGATGAAAGACGCCCGACCCGAATCCGGAAAGCGCAATAAAAACCAAAAGCCATGGGAGAGATGGCGCAATGGCGGTTAGGCTCAGGCCGGCAATCGATAAGAAGACACCGAGCGAAAAAAGCCAGACCCGCGGTTTCCGGTCCGTCAGCATGCCAAAAACCGGCTGTGTTACCGATGAAGTAAAATAAGAAACCAGTACAATTAAAGTGGATTGCGTATAATTCAAATGGAGCGCATGCTTGTACATGACAACAAGGGCAGGAACCATGCCGGTTGTCACCAGGTCATTTAAAAAATGCGCACCGCTGAACGTAAACAGCGCACGGCGAAAAAAAGGGTTTTCTGCCTCTAACGGCGCTGATGTAAATGATTGACTTCCCATACATACTCCCACTTTCTCGTAATTTCTTTCAAACCGCCCCGGACAGGGACGAAGACAGCCGGATCAAAAACGAGAGCTGTATGAATATTGTAACATAATTTTCCACAAAAATGACAAAATGAACCTCTTGTGTAAAGTCTATTTGCATAGCGTTTTGGATTGCCACTTTTTTCGTGCGGGCAGAGATGAAATGAACAAGAATACTCCGGTTCAAAAGGGAGGAGGCCCTTTTGAACCGGAAAGGGGGGGAGAAAGGGTGTACGGAAATTTTTCCAACACTTCAAGAGCAGCAAGTTTGAGCATCCAAGAAAGTTATTTGAAAGAAGCATAGCCGTCATCAAGCATGACAACGCTTCCGTTAATAGCATCTGCTTCTTCAAGCGTTAACAGATAAACCGCATTTGCGATCGCTTCCGGGCGGATCAGTTTTTTGCGCATTTGCTGTTCTGTCATTTTTTGCGTCATTCCGGCATCTTTATAAGCTTGTATAATCGGGGTATCCACACAACCCGGCGCAATGCCGACGACGCGAATGCCGTATTGTGCCAGTTCGAGCGCGGCATTTTGCGTCATCATCCGGACAGCGCCTTTTGCAGCCTGATATGGGAAAGTACCGAAATTTGCCAAATAACCGAATACGGAAGCCGTGTTGATAATGACGCCTTTTACATCCAGCTCGCGCATTTTTCTGCCTGCAGCAATGATCCCGTATGCCACGCCGTGCTAATTGACATCAATGACACGCAAGTAATCTTCTATTTTCATACTCAGGATATGCCCGAGCGTTCCGATTCCGGCGTTGTTGAACATCACGTCAATCGTCCCGTATATTTCAACTGCCTGATTGACAAGTGATTCGACTTCTTCAAATTTGGAAACATCCGTCTTGGCAAAAACAGCATCTCCGCCTTCTTGTTTGATCAATTCCACCGTTTCAAGCCCTTTTTCTTCATCAATATCGGCAACCACAACGGAATCGCCTTTACGCGCAAAAGTTAAACTTGTTTCCCGGCCAATCCCGCTGCCGGCCCCTGTAATCACTGCAACTCTGCCTGACATGATGCATGCCTCCTGATGGATATATTTATAGAAAAAGTAAGCGTTTACTTTTCTTTACAATTTTTAGTGTATCACCGCAAGAAAAGGTTTACAATAAAGGGAAAGAACAGTTCGAAAAATTGACTTACCTCAATAGACAGTTTTAAAACCATCAAAAAAGTATAAACGTTTGCAGTTACTTTGAAGAAAAAGCAGGCGTAAAATCAAACCGATGCGGAATGCTCATTAAAGCACAAAAACAGGGAAATCAGCCAGAAGAAAAATTTTAAAGCAAAAAGAGTGTGCTGTATTGTAAGTAAAAGAATAAGCCAAAATTTAGGGCGATTCAATGAAAGAATGTGCGAAAATGTAGATGAAAATGCAATAACGCTGAGTGATAGAATAAACCCGGAACGATCAATGACCGCGACCGCATACGGATAAACCGAAATCCCGTCCTGATGAGATGAAAAGATGCAATAAAGGATTGTATTTCACAAAAAATCGTTTCTGTCTCAATGTTTAAAGTAATCTTCTTTTTTGAGATAAAATTTCATTTTACTCCTCAACTAGTTATAATATATATTATGTAAACTAATCAAATTCCTCGAAATTTGAGGGGTTCTTCCCTTCAAGTTCCTATAAAAACAATTATTAGGCACTTCCTCTTCTAAGTTCCTCATAATTTTTCGTCAGTTTTTTGTTAAACGAATTATCTATTTTTTAGACGATCATGATCATCTTTTGAACTTGTTTTCAATAATCGTTTATTATCACTGGAGGTGTTATTTAGATGTTGCTGCAAGAAGCTATTGATGAATTTTTACTGTATCTAGAAATTGAAAAAAACTATTCGAAAAACACTGTTGCTGGTTATTCTTTTGATCTTAAGACCTTTGAAGATTTTTTGGTAAAGCATCATCGTTCTAAGGTGGACCCCATCGTCAAGACACAAATTTAAAATTTTTAAGGTGGGTCAGAATCTGAAAAACAGATACTGACTAATAGAGCGTGAGGATGCTCATTGGAGGCAGTTAGTGGACAGTTCACATTTTTTGGAGTGATTCATCCTGCTTTATTTTTCCTTCTCCGGGGGTGTTGTGTCAAGGGCGAGTGTAGCGAGGGCTTTGCCGAACCCTTGACACAACACCCCCGGAGAAGTATCCTCTACCCGAAGGATGAATCACTCAAAGGCCATAAACGGAGGCAGGAGTCTTATAGCCCAGGGCCTGATGGAGTCTTTCGTGATTATAGAATTGTATAAAGTTACCAATCTATTTCCTTGCTTCTCTAGGGGAGTTGTATTCTTTTAAATATACTTCCTCATACTTGATGGTTCGCCAAAGCCTTTCGGTAATGATATTGTCAAGGGCTCTTTTTTTGCCGTCCATGCTGATTTTAATCGTGTTCTCAAGCACCAGATCCGTGTATTTGGGACTGGTAAAATGGCTGCCCTGATCACTGTTTAAGATCTCTGGCCTGGCGACTAAGAATGCCCGTTTCACTGCTTCCAGCACAAAGTCGATCTCAAGGGTTTGGTCTATCTCCCAGCTAACGACATAGCGGGAATACCAGTCAATGAGCGCCACCAGGTACATCCAACTTTTTTGAAGCCGGATATAAGTAATGTCAATACCCCACACGTGATTAGGGTGTGTAATCTTCAAGTTTCTAAGAAGGTACGGGTATATTCGGTGTTCAAGACTGCGCTTACTCAGGTTTGGACCAGGTGTGATCCCGGCGATTCCCATTTCCCTCATGTGGCGCTGTACAGCCTTTCGGTTGATGACCAAACCTTCGGCATTCAGTAAAGCAGCAATGCGCCTGGAGCCGTAATAGGGATGTTTGGTGTAGATTTCATCAATCCGATGTTTGATAAACAATTCTTCAGGAGACGGCCCGACTGGCTTGTAGTACAGGCTTGAACGGTTCAGGCTCAAAAGATCGGCCTGGATGGAAATTGGCAGTTTTGCTTCGTCATCCCAGTCGACCATTTCAACTCGTTCTGCTCTACTCCTTAATTCCAGATTTTTTTTTAAGCCACGACAACTGCGTGGTTAGGCGGCCGACTTCCGCATAGAGACTTTCAATGGTCTGTTCATACTCGGCTTTCATTTTTTCAACTTTTTTGTTGCCTTTTTCAAAGACTTTTGGCATCTGTTCAAGAAAAGCATTTCTCCATTGGCGAATTTGATTCACATGGATTCCATGAGCAGAAGCAATTTCGTTCATCGTTTTTTCTTCTTTTAAGACCTCTAGCACGACTTGAGTTTTAAATTCAGGCGTATAACTTTTTCTCATAAACCTACTTTAACAGCTCCTCATTTTGTGTCTAGTTTTATGGGTCCATTATACTTTGAGTGCACCATACTTTTCTTACGCAAAGTGCTCAAATACACAAACAAAGCCAACCATAAACTGGTTGGCTTTGTTATTATAATGTTTGATTCACTCGTAACACCCTCATGGCATTTAGAACGGCTAGTACTGTGACACCTACATCTGAGAAAACAGCTTCCCACATTGTTGCAATCCCAAAAGCACCTAATAGAAGGAAAATTCCCTTCACTCCTAAAGCAAACATAATATTTTGCCATACAATTCTACGAGTATGTCTTGCGATACCAATGGACATTGGGATTTTAGAAGGTTCATCTGTCATAATGACGATGTCTGCCGCCTCAATGGCTGCATCAGAACCTAATCCCCCCATTGCTATGCCTACGTCTGCTCGTGCCAGAACAGGTGTGTCATTAATACCATCACCGACAAACACGAGTTTTTCCTTTGGAGATTTTTGTGCATCTAACTTCTCAATTTCTGCTACTTTATGTTGCGGCAACAATTCGGCATGTACTTCATCAAGTCCTAACTTTTTGCCTACTGCATCTCCGACTGTTTTGGCATCTCCCGTCAACATGACTGTCTTTTTAATACCTAGTTTCTTTAATGAACGGATAGCTTGTGCTGAATCTTCTTTTACTTCATCTGAAATAACAATGTATCCCGCATATTGTTTATCTACTGCGACATGAACAATGGTTCCAATTTCACTTGGCTCTTTGAAAGAGATTTGTTCTTTTGTCATGAGCTTTGCATTCCCAACTAAGATTTCTTTTCCATTGACTGTTACTTGAATCCCATGTCCAGAGATTTCATTATAACCTTGGATAGCCTCTTTTTTAATCACTTGCCCATATGCACTGCGAATAGATTGGGCAATAGGATGGTTGGAATGAACTTCTGCAAACGCTGCATATTCCAACAATTGTTCTTTAGACATTGCACCCGTTGGATGGATACTTGTTACGTTAAATACACCTTTGGTTAACGTACCCGTTTTATCGAATACAACATATTTCACATCATTTAAAGCTTCTAAATAGTTACTACCCTTTACAAGGATACCCGCTTTGGATGCAGCACCAATTCCCCCGAAGAATCCGAGTGGGATGGAAACCACAAGCGCACATGGACACGAAATAACCAAGAATACCAATGCACGATACACCCAATCTGAAAACGTCGCTCCACTTACTACAAGTGGTGGGATTAATGCTAATGCCGCTGCAATGATCACAACTACAGGTGTATAATAACGAGCAAATTTAGTAATAAAGTTTTCTGTCGGTGCTTTTCGGCTACTTGCATTTTGGACAAGGTCTAAAATCTTAGATACAGTTGATTCTCCAAATCCTTTTGTAACCTCTACAGTTAAAACTCCATTTTTGTTAATGAACCCACTTAACACAGCACTTCCAACTTCTACTTCCCGTGGTACTGATTCTCCAGTTAATGCAGAGGTATCAACCATAGAATTACCTTCTACGATTTTCCCGTCTAGTGGTATTTTTTCACCAGGTTTTACTACGATGAGATCGCCAATTTTTACTTTTTCTGGCGACACTCGTTGTATATCGCTTCCGACTTTTACATTAGCATAGTCCGGGCGAATGTCCATCAATGCACTAATGGACTTACGAGAACGATTGACTGCAATCCCTTGGAATAGTTCGCCTACTTGGTAGAACAGCATAACAGCTACCCCTTCAGGATACTGTTTTACGGCAAATGCTCCGATAGTCGCAAGGGCCATCAAAAAGTGTTCATCAAATACTTGTCCTCTCAGAATATTTTTGGCAGCTCGTAGAACAATGTCTCCCCCTACAATAAGATAAGCAATAAGAAATAACCCGAGCTCTCCCATGCCAGAAACAGGTGCAAACATCCCAATACCAGCTAAAATGGCACCAATCCCTAATCGAACCAACATTTTTCTCGTATTTTCACTTCCGTGATCATGGCTATGGCCGTGGTCATGGTCGTGGTCATGATCATGATCGTGCGATTCTGGCACGACTTCCACCTCTGGTTCTAGTCGTTTAATAATCTTTGTCGCTTCTGCTTCTAATCGATCTATGTCATCCGGATTAGCAGTTTTCATAATCAATTTTTTGGAGACAAAATCGACGGTAGATGATGTAACTCCCTCTAGACGTCCTACGCCTTGTTCAATTTTTGCAGCACAATTCGCACAATCTAATCCTTTTAAGTATAAAGTACGAGTAAAGGATCCTTTTTCTTGTACGTTAATATGCGGTTCTAGCACTTTTACTTTTTTCCTTACCTCTGACACAACTGTTTCCTCTTGTGTCTGTTCTGTTTCTAACGTGAGTGTCTTGGTTACAAAATTAACCGAACAATCTGAAACACCTGCTATCCCTTTTACACCATTTTCAATTTTCATGGCACAATTCGCACAATCCAATCCTTCTAACGCAAATTCTCGCTTTATCTTCTGTTTTTGCTCTTCCATCCGTTTCTCGTCTCTCTTCCCCTTTATATTTTATCTTCATTAACGTGTTGCAATACTTGATCAAAAATCTGAATGATATGACTATCAGCAAGTGAATAATACACTACTTTTCCTTCTTTTCGATTTTTTACTAGCTTGGCTTGCTTTAATACCCGCAACTGATGAGAAATAGAAGATTGCGACATACCGAGTAAATACGCTAAATCACATACACACATTTCCGATTCAAATAAAGCGTATAAAATACGTGTTCTTGTTCGATCACCAAGTATTTTAAATAGTTCCGCCATCTCAGTTAAGACTTCTAGACTTGGGATCTTTTCTTTAACCTTTGATACGACTTCTGCATGAATAACCGTTCTGTCACAAGTTTCTTCACATACTTCTACTGTCTCAGGTCGTTCTTCTGTTATCATTTTATTTTTCATTTACTCACCCCCTTTTATATATGAACAAAAATTCATGTGTTCATATGTTTGCTTTTATTATATGAAGCATATCTATGATGTGTCAATAAAAATTCGCCATTACAAAGGATAATATATAAAACACTCTTATCAACTTGTAAGGAAGATATGATGAGGAAACATTTGGAACAAATCAACAATTTGCTCATTCAGACGAATCTCATCACAATCACAATCATCACCATGATCAGGATCACGTTCGTGTTGAACAAGATATAACTGATTTACATTCATATTTAGTTGCTGAAGGCAAATTGATTTTTGGATAAAAAGTCAATAAATTAATGAAAGGTTCTTCATCCCATGGGGGGAAAATGCTAAAAGATGTATGTCATATTCCATACTGAATAAGATTTGGGAGCAGTTATAACAAAATAACCAAGTACTTTACAAATTACTTTTATTTTCAATCTGCCAAGAAATAAAAATGTCTAAATGTTTTATTTAAGGTGAAAAATAACGGAGATGCCTACAATTTAGGAATCTCCGTTTGCTCTGGATAAAAGAATTAATGGTTATGGTGATGCTCACGACTATGATCGTGTTCATGATCATGAGAATGCTGAATTTCAGCGCAGATAAGCGTATCCTCATGAGGTATGTTTGGGTCTTCAATTTGTATGGTGGAATGTTGAATACCTTGCATTTTGAGCTGCTCATTAATCTTTTCTAATATTGATCGACTTTCGCTTAACTTTATATTTTCATTTAACACAGCATGACAAGTTAGAAAATTTTGGCCGGTTGTTTGCGCCCAAACATGTAAATCATGGACACTTTTTACCCCATTTACTGATCTTATTTTTTCTGAGAGTGCGTTTAAGTCAATATTTTGTGGTGTAGCTTGCATTAAAATACGGAAACTTTGCTTGATAATGTTCCATGCACTAAATGCAACTAATATTGCAATGAATACACTTAGAATCGGATCGACAATTTGCCAATTAGTAAAATAAATAATAACCCCTGCAATGATAACACCTGCCGATGCTCCAACATCTCCTATAACATGTAGAAGAGCCGCTTTGACATTTAAGTTTTCTTCATCTCCTTTTAATCGAAAGATAATGAAAATATTGACCACTAAGCCTATTCCAGCTCCTATAAACATCCCCCAGCTTCCAACGGGTTCGGGATTAATCACCCTACCAATGGCGGAATAAAAAATCCAAAAAGTGACTAAAACAAGTGTTAAACCATTGATAGCTGCGGCTATAATACCTGCACGCTCATAACCAAATGTCATTTTCTTGTTTGGCGATTTTTTTGACTGTTCTAAGGCAAACCAAGATAGACCAATTGCGGCTACGTCTGTCGCCATGTGCCAAGCATCGGCCAACAAAGCCAGGCTGTTTGAAATAATACCAAACACAATTTCAGCAACTAAAATAATCATAGCTAAAAAAATGCTTGTTTCATTTTCCCTGATGGTGCGTGGCTATGAAAAATATTACTATGATCATGAGAATGATTATGGGAATTTGTATGCGCCATTATGGCTCCTCCTCTTTTATAATGATTTCATATTGAGCAATATATTTATATACAAAGCTAAAGTGCCTTCTGGGGTCTTCTTTATTAATCAATTCCTTATTTTCGTAACACATCATATTTACGTGTATTAGTTGTAATAGCTACGATCACGTCTACGATTATGACGATAATTATCATCATCGTGCTGTCGAAGTTGATGATTTCATAAAGTGCCAATGATGACGGGAATAGATGCTTAATTAAATCTGACATTTTTTTCCATAGTATAACTTTCATAAAGTTTTGAGTAACTACATATACATAATACACATATATGAGTATATGTTCAAATATTAATATTTATTTATTCTTTACATTTTTAAGTATTTAACCCGTCCTTCTTAATAATTAATGGAAAAATTTGAGGTAGGATTATTATATCAGTTAACCAGTTTGCACAATTCGATTACTTTCTCATTTTGTCCTATAATAAATAATACCCCAATAATAAATTCTAAGGAGTTACAATATGGAGAATAGCAAATTGTTACTGACGACCCAAAATGGCAGGAAATTGACGGTGTTATTTGTCCAGAAATTGACGGAATTGTTGTCAATTAAGGGGGAAGCCAGTTTGCGCTTTATTGTGGCTTCCCCTATGAGTTTAATACTTAAATTTAAATCATTGTCATTTCACGAAAGTTCCCCTTCAATCACACGTTTTACCATATGATCGTCAATGATTCGATGCCTGTTTTGTGCTCCGTAAAGTAGACAGTGGGTACAAATCTTGTTGATGATCCTTGCGGCTCCCCCGGAAAAACGATGGATTTCATCTAAAGCTACATCTGTGAAAATTTGCTCAGTTACTCCTGAATATTGTAAATGCATGGCAATATATTCTGCAGATTGAGCTCTGTCGTAATGCCCCAGTTTGAATTGAATATCAATCCTTTGGCGGATTGCTGTGAAGGATTGGAGGCGCAGGCGGTCCCATAATTCACTTTGTCCGACAAGAATCAGGCTCATAGGGCTTTGGGCATCCATTTTGAAGTTCAGCAGGAATCTGACTTCCTCCAACATTTCCCGATCAAGAAGATGGGCCTCGTCCACGATCACTACCGGCTGAACACCATGAATTCCTCTCATAAGCTCAATTTCCCGATGAAGCTGCCGTTTTGCATCGCCTCTATAAAATTTAGACTCGCACCCGAGTTGTTCCAACAACCCTTTGTAAAAATGTCGAGGCGTTAATTTGGAATCAGACAAGTACAGTACTTTATATTGTCCATCATCAAGCCGGTCAACAAATTTACGAATAGTCGTCGTTTTCCCAGTCCCACAATCGCCTGTTAAAACCGCAAATAACTGCCTTTCAGCCGTATATTTTAACCGCCCCAGTATTTCCTGCATCATAGGAGAATCATAAAGCTTTTCAGTCGGAATATCCCGTGAAAAAGGCGTATGAGTCATACCGTAGAAGGCTTCAAACATTCTCACCGTCCTCCTTCCATACAGCCCGGAAGGAGACGGCTGGTGTTTGTTCCATCTGTCGTTCCTGATACTTTTGTTCCGCAGCTTTTAATAATCTTGATGAATCGGCTTCCTGTGGCTGAAGATGATCAGGAAGGGGTGGCCTTTTCCCTGACCTTTCACCAATTTCAAGTTTATGAGCTTTCCATGGCGAATACCCTTCAAACTCAATGGTGAGTTCCTCTAGATCCGCAGGATCATAGATAACTTCGACTTTCTGCCCAATAAATGCCAGGCCTACCTCGTATTTTTGATCCATGAAACTGATACAGCCGGATTTATCCACCTTGCGTGTTTCGCAATGCAGGAATGCATCCGCCAATGTATCTGGCTCAATGAAACGAAGTGCTTTTCTGTCACTTCTAAATGCCGATCTTGGGCTTATTTTTTCCCCAAGCGCAGAATGCGGCTTCTCCTGATAACACTCTGTCAGCCAGACTTGAAACAGTTCATTTAACCGTTCTAATGTCTTCGGCTTTTCTAGTGAGACTTCCCCCAGAAAAGAATCAATGAGCCGGTTGAATTTTTCAACCTTGCCTTTGCTTTCTGGCGAAAATGGCTTCGCGTAAACCAGCCGGGTTCCAAGTTTTGAACAGGTTCTCCCCATCCATTTCGTCCTGTATTGTTTGCCATTATCAAAGTAAACGGCTTCGGGAGCACCATATTTTTGCACTGCTTGTCGAAAAGCATCCTCCACAATCCGGGAATCAAGTGTCGGATAAAATTCACCGTGTAAAACATACCTCGTCGCATCATCAATAATGGCGACCAAGTATACCTGCTTCTTGGCACCATTTGGGCCAATCGGTAAATACGGGCCATATTTGATATCAGACTGCCAAAGCTGATTCCGATGTCTTTTTTGAAACCTTCTGGCGGCCACTCCTGATTGCGAATAAAGCCTCATCTGCCTGGAACTGTATCCTCTCTCTGATAGCTTTTCCTGAAGGGTTGAACGTTTGATTTGCCCGGGTTCTGCAAGACCTTCCCATTCAAGTATCTGTATGATTTGTGAAACACTTCGGCTGGGGGCCTCTCTTCTAAGTAGAATGGCCTGTTCTATGATATGCGGCGGGACTGCCTCAGGCTTGGTTTGGGACTGCTTTCCTTTGGGCTTCAATCCTGAAAATCCTTCTTTTCGAAACTGCGTTAAATAACGCCTGATAGTCCTTTCAGAAAGGCCGGAGGCCTTACAAATTTGTTCCTTTAATTCCTTCGCTTTTCCGGCATCCAATCCATCCGCCAATAATGGAGAAATGAGTTGAAACCTTTGGGCTGCCATTTCATCTGCTTTCTTGTGATCCATTCATGATAGACTCCTTTCCTATTTATCTACCATGAGTGTAAATCAACCCCCGCCGGACAAGAATGCAGAACGGGTATGTACCCATAAATAGGGCTTGCTGAATAAGCAAAAATTCCAGATTTGACAAGGATTTTGGCTACTTTTGTCGAATATAAAGTGTAAGGATTTCAAAGGAAACACGTAAAAAACCTTGCACTTGGAGGCTGTTACGATGTACAAAAAGACCGAACATCAATTAACTTTTGTAGATGATTTTTTTCTACCATTCGGTGGGAAATTAAATAAAGAAAATCGCTGGGTCCGTCTTGCTGAAATGATTCCTTGGTGGATGGCCGAAGAAAAGTATGCCAAGTCCTTCAAGAAGAAATTCAAAGGCGAAAAGGCTTATTCTGTCAGAATCGCTCTTGGGGCTCTTTATATCAAAGAACGGCTTGGGCTGTCTGACCGGGAAACAGTCGAACAGATCACAGAAAACCCGTATCTTCAGTATTTTATCGGCTTGCCTGAATTCCAGGAAAAAGCCCCATTCGACCATTCTCTGATGACTCGTTTTAGAAAACGTTTGGGCGCAAATATCATCAACGAACTGAATGAATGGATCGTTCTGGAAGAACAAAAACGCCAATTGGAAGAAGCATCTAAGGAAAACGACAACAATGATGATCAGGATCACGACGATGAAGATCATGATGATGAAGATCGTAATGATCATGATCATGATCGTGGCGATCTTCAGCCTTCCGGTTCCGATTCAGAAAAGCATTCAACTGAATCGGCTTCTCCCAAAACGAAGAACAGAGGAAAGCTCATTTTGGACGCAACCTGTGCACCGGCTGATATTGCTTACCCTACAGACCTCGGGTTGTTGAACGAAGCCCGTGAGAAATTGGAACATATCATTGATGTCCTGCATGAACCACACAAAGGGAAATTACGTAAGCCACGGACCTACAGAAAAAGAGCCCGCAAGGACTATCTTTCTGTCGCTAAGCAACGTAAAGCTGGCGCCCGGAAAATCCGGAAAGCTGTAGGCAAACAGCTCGGATATGTGAAACGAGATCTGGAGATCATTAAAAATCTTGTTTCCCAAAGCTCTCTGTCTCTTTTAAGCAAAGATGAATACAGGCAACTTCTCGTGATTCATGAACTTTACCGCCAACAGGCAGAAATGTACAAAAAGAAAACACACCGGGTTGACCACCGGATTGTAAGCATTTCCCAGCCACATGTCCGTCCAATTGTGCGCGGCAAGGCAAAAGCGAACGTGGAGTTCGGTTCAAAAGTCGCCATCAGTGTCGTAGATGGTTATGCCTTGATTGAGCACCTCGACTGGGAAAATTACAATGAAGGGACCACTCTCAAGGAATCTGTTGAAAACTACTACAACCGGTTCGGATTTTATCCGGAAGCGATCTTGGCAGATAAAATTTACCGAAACCGTAATAATCTGGCATACTGCAAATCTCTTGGCATTCGTCTGAGTGGGCCAAGGTTAGGACGCCCATCCAGAACGGAAGACAAAACCTTGGAACGCGTCGCAAGGCAGGATGCCTCTGAACGTAATGCCGTTGAAGGCAAATTTGGCGAAGGCAAGCGCAAGTATGGGCTGGGCCTTATTCGAGCACGCCTTCAGGAGACCAGCGAAACAGTAGTAGCCCTTCAATTCCTCATACTGAATCTGGAGCGCAAGCTCAGGGTTCTTTTTTTGAAATTTTTACACAACACTATTTTATATTTTGATAATCGGAATTTGGCTTGTATCTGACCAAATTTGATTCGTTCAGCAAGCCCTAAATAAAAATTTACAACGGGTCGGACAACACGCGCCAGCCATCCGGAGGCATTGCCCACCAATCGCCCTAATCTTTGGAGTGCGGTCCCCGAAGTTTCGGGCAAAACTTTCAGGTCGTCCCCATCTTGTTTGGTCTGATGTTTAATGGAAACAAGGCAATGGATCCAGTATTCTACATAAAAATAAAACCAGTCTTTCCAACGATAAAGTGTTGATTCATCTGCCGGAATATCATGATTGGAACGATTAGTCAAAACCGTTTCAATACATTCCGATTTATATCTTTTATAAGGCACCAGAAATTCTGGAAGTTCGTGATGAATCTTTCCGCATTGTTCACATTGTAAACGTCTGATATTATAAATATGCTTCTTTCCAGATCTATCAATGGCTTTTCGATCTCTTGTCCCAATAACCTTCATATGTTTACCACAACAAGGGGAAGGTACTTTTTCCGCACCCCTAACCAAAAACACCAAGTTGAGTATTTTCAATTAGCTTATAATCTGATACAATAACCATAATCGTTATTTTTGGTGGGACATTCCCCGTATAGCTGATGGTACAGTTATACATCATGGGGGATGTCCTTTTCCTTTCTCAAGAATAAATACGAGGACATTATACTCGTCAAATTCCGGACAGGCAATACCGTCAACTTTCGGTTATTTTTGGATGTCAGAAACAGCAAATTTTTAGACGAACATTTAGATAGTGATACATTAGAGCCCTTGCCAAAATGCTATATCCCCTGAAACTGTAAGCAGTCAGACAATTAAAGGTCGTTGATTTATTCCACTAAAGAAAAAAGACGTTTGTAGGAACATTATGACAAATGTAAAAAGAAATTGTGAGTTTTTGATTTTAATGGGGTAAATTTATTTATTATAAGTGTCTAAATTTTTCCATTTTAGGCGAGTTTCAATAGATTAAGCTACTCATTCCTGTGGTAAATATTGTAAAACGGAAAAGAATGATTATTTTTGAAAAAAAAAAGAGCCATGAAAGCCACTCCTTTGCTAAGATATAAGTACGACCCAATATCCAAGTATCCAAGGAGTGATTTCATGACTATTTCTAGTTTAACACAAACCAGAGACTTTTCAATACAACAAAATTTGATTTCCCACAATTGGCAAGACTATGCCGATATACCCTTTGTCATTCCAGCCATGTGTTTCCCATGGAAGATTTTTAAGCCGGTTGAACGAGAATACTACACCCTTTTATATTTGCACCTAAAAAATGAAAGAGCACATGATCATTCTAATGAAATACAACCAGCACTATTTTCAATACCGGAGGAAGAAGATAAGTCTGCGTCTTCATTATTTCATCCCTCTCCCGCCGGGAGAAAACCGCATCCTTTCATGCCCTTTTTTCGTGCTTTTGAACTGGCCTCTTCACAATATATTGAAGTGATGGTTGAGAGTGTCTATTTACAAGTGAAATCAAACCCGCTATTTGCCGCCATGTGTGGATTTACGGAGAAAATTCCGAGTTACCGTTCCTTTGCTCGCTTTGATCAAATCATGACAACAAATGGTCTTTGGGAAAAAGCCCGGCTATTGGTGGTTGAATATAATAAAGGGGAAGGCGTGGTTGAAACGGTTGAGGAAGCAGTCGCCGTGGATACATCACATATAGAAGCAGAAGCAACGTTGAATAAAACAAGGAAAACGTGTTCTTGCGAAGGTGATTGCGATTGCCCCAGAATCCTTACGGATGATAACGCAGGGGTGATGCGTAAAAGTAATGCAGTCTCCTATATTGCGCATAAATTATCAATGGTATGTGGGGTGAAATCCGGCTTGCCTTTGACGCGGGAAGTATTCAAAGGAAATACACCCGATGGGAAAACATTAGAACCGACATTGGAGACGTTTAAGGCGGAGCACCCCGAGATGGCAGAGCAGTTGGGCTTTATCTTGGCAGATGGAATCTACCAAACGCCGGAAAATCAAAAAGTGACAAAGGACGTATTACAGGCGAAATTGGTGGCACCCATCAACCCACGGAACCGTAAAGATAAACCAACTACCGCCCGAGGAATTGAAAAAATCAATCGGTACGGCGCCCCCATCTGTATCAGTGAACATAAAATGGAACTTAGGGGATCTGATAGGGAAAAGGGGCAATATATTTACAATTGTCCTGTATTTCATCCAAATGCCAGGCAAGAAGGACTTACCTGTCCGCTGGCGAATCACGTGGAATGTTGTAATGGAGCAGCACAAGGAAGAGTATTTCGGATGGACTTTGATCAAGCGCCTCAAGTAGACGTCGAGTTGCCCCAACATGGGCGCACATTTGAAGTGTTATATAGGGCTTGCTGAATAAGCAAAAGTCCTAGACTTGGTAAGGATACTGACAGCTTTGGCCGAACTTTAAATGCAAGGGTTTTATAAAAAATGCAGGAAAAACTTTGCACTCTAAAGCTGATTCAACATACAGAGAGGACAGAATAAAGCATTTTCGCAGATGCATTCTCCTATGATATTGAGGTAGAGCTTGCTGACAAATCAGATACAAGCCATAATCGGATTCGTTCAGCAAGCCCTATATAGTGCCAGAACGATCATCGAACGAATCTTTGGCATTCTAAAAGACGGATACAGTCTCCGTCGTGTTCACAAGCGTGGAAAACAGGCAGTTGAAGCGCATGTAGATCGATGCATGATATCTATGCATATCATGGCAAATATGGCGTACCATCAGACAGGAAAGGCCAATTGTGGATGGACACGCCATCGACTACAAAGAGCGAATTAAGTTATTCACAGGGGGATATGTGAATAAGTCCAATGTAGCGTCTCCTTTCCACAAAGGGCAGTGAAAAAAAACCATTTTGTGAAGGCAGGATACGTATGCCCTTTTAGGATAAAAATGCCCATATTATTTCTATTGAATTTGAAAATATGGAAGAAAAGCCAAAAAAACGGGATAATAAATTTTCCAGAGCCTCGCTCAAGGGTATATTTTTTATTTTGGCAGAGGCTCTTAACTAATGTATCCCAAATATTCAAAGCTTTATCTGACCCAACTAGAATTCGTATTCTTAACCTTCTCTTTCAAGGAGAACATTCTGTTACAGAAATTTCTGAAATTCTCTCTTTGCAACAATCTGCTGTATCACATCAATTACGAATACTAAAAAACTTACGTTTAGTGAAATTTCGCCGTGAAGGTACCACTATTTATTATTCCCATGATGATGAACATGTAATGAGCATCCTAAGACAAACCATTGAACATTCTAATCATTGTGAGGGATAAACGTCAGCTGTAATGACATCAGTTGACGTTTCAGTCTCATCCAACACATGGATATTCCTTTTTCGATTGATGCTAAAATTATGTTGAATTTTTTGTTTTAAATATGGTTGCCAAAATTATCTTGACGTCTAAATAGCGCCAAGTTAAAATTTGAGTATACAATGATAACGATTATCATTATTGTTTATACATAGGAGGACAGAAAATTGTTCCAAAAAGTTTTTAACTTAAAAACTATCTTGATTACCATTTCCATTCTTGTTTTAATTGGAGTTCTTGTATGGCAAGGGATATACTTCAAAGGAAATCCTGACCCTACCGCTAGAAATATTACACCAGGGGCAGCTATTATAAATACAGCAATCTTAGTCTTTCGGGAAGGATTAGAGGCTATTCTTGTTTTAGCAGCAATCATATCAGGATTAATTCGTAAGAAACAGGATAATTATTGGAAACCCATTTCTCTTGGAGCAGGTGTTTCATTTTTAGCAACTCTTGTTACGTGGTTTGTAGTTGTAGCAATCATTTCTTCTGTCAATGCGTCACAGCTTAATATCCAAGCATTTACTGGTGTCTTGGCTGTAGTGGTTTTATTAATTATTCTTAATTGGTTTTTTCATAAAATTTACTGGACGGGCTGGATCAGTCTTCATAATCGAAAAAAACAAGAATTAATAGGGAAAAAAGATACTGAAGTATCAACAAGTGCCTTTTGGTCCTTGTTTTTAGTTGGTCTAACATCTGTATATCGCGAAGGTTTTGAAGTAGTTCTATTCCTTCAAAATTTACGATTAAAAGTTGGATCTGACATTATACTTCAAGGAACATTGATTGGATTATCGTTAACCATGATTGTGGGAGTCCTTACATTTTTATTTCAGAAGAAACTTCCTCATAAGAAAATGTTGGTATTTACAGGTGCCCTTTTAGTCATGGTGCTTGCGGTGATGGTGGGTGAAACCGTACAAGAAATGCAACTTGCTGGATGGATAAGTACAACGTCTATCAATGTACATTTCCCAAATTGGTTAGGCGTTTGGTTCTGTGTGTTCCCAAATGTAGAAGGATTATCTTCGCAAGCTGTTGCGGTTGTTTATGTATTAGGTTCTTATTTCCTACAACGTTACCTAACCAAACGAAAAGCAATGAAAAAATCAAATGCAATAAAAACAGCATGAGCTTCTATCTTTTGCTATACAAAAAAGAGCTTACTTAAAGGTTAAAATTATAGACTTTTAAGCCATTAGTTTCAAATCAGTTCGAAAATTCAAATAAGGAGTAAAGAAATCTGTAGTCTAGATAATGATTGGAATCTTGGGTTTTTTATGTTAATAGTGATGTATATCTTTACAAAAAACCTTCTCTTCACAGTACAGGAAGAGAAGGTTTTGTTCATCGGATTTGTGTTCCACATTGAGGACAAAATTTGACGTTTTCCATGACAGGAGTATTGCATTTTGGACAAGCAATAGGAGTTTTCTGTAACTTATTTCCGCATTCATAACAGAATTTATGACTTATATCGTTAGAAACACCACAGCGCTCACAAATAATCACGCGTGAATTAGTTGGAGAAACTCTTGGTTCCTCATAGCGATATGGTCTGGGGTCTTCATAGTACTCATGATGATGATCATGATGGTGATCGTGATGACCATGCCCATAGCGATGATGATGAACATGATCATGATCATGTTCATCATCATGATAGCCACCTAATATATATTTGAGAAAGTCTGACATACCTATTCCTCCTCGTATAATAAGTTTAAATCCAAAGTGGATGTCAATTTCCAGTTCATTCTGCTGCTCATTGACAAGTGAATATAAGATTTTGTATTCCGGGCGAGCCCGGAATACAAGTTCGGACTTGGACGCTTCGCGATGTTCCCGGATAATGGTCTTAGGATCGTTTGGGTCAATGCTTCCCCTCCTTGTAGCCTGACTACTCGAAAAGTCTGCATCCCCAGGTTCTTGCTTGAACGTCTAACCCGTAGGCCGTTCCTCCGGATCTCCGTGCTGGAAATGAGCAGTTCCAGGCAGCCCACGGCCCGGATGAGTTCTCATACGCGAGGCTGACAGATCGGCAAGCCATCTGGGGATATCCCGAAGCGTCCGATTCCATCGATCCCAATACAGAGAGGAGGAAATCATATGCCCTTATTTGTCGGTATTGACGTGAGCTCCAAAAACCTCGATGCCTGCCTGATGGATGGAATGGGGGAAACGTTAGCCACCCAAACGGTGACAAACAATCTTCCCGGTGCCTCTGAGTTAAGAGACACCATCCTCCAACATGCGGAGGCGGATGACACCATCCAGATCGCCATGGAGGCCACATCTGTGTATAGTTGGCACCCGGCAATGTTTTTCCATGAAGATCCCGAGCTGAAACAGCGTCGTACAAAGGTGTTTACCCTGAATCCGAAGCTGGTGAGAAATTTCAAAAAGGCTTATGCCGAGATGGACAAGACCGATCCCAAAGATGCCTGGGTAATTGCGGACCGCTTGCGTTTCGGGAGATTGCCGAAATCCGTGATTCAGTCAGAACAATACCTTGCCCTTCAACGGTTAACACGGATGCGCTATCACCTGATTCAAAGTTTAACCCGGGAACAACAGGTATTTTTGAATCATCTGTTTTTCAAATTCAGTGCCTTTAACCTTGAAGTGGATACATCGGTCTTCGGCCATGCCATAACGGAATTTTTGCTTGAGGCCTATAGCCTCGATGAAATTGCCCAAATGCCTCTGGAGGACTTAGCGATGTATCTCCAGACCAAAGGCCATGGCCGCTTTAGCGATCCCGAGGATTTGGCCGCATCCATCCAAAAAGCTGCCCGGTCCTCTTACCGGCTTTCTAAATGTGTGGAGGATTCGATTGACTTGGTCCTGGGCAGTTCTATTGAGATCATCCGGCATCTTAAACGCCAAATCAAGGATTTGGATAAGGCGATTGCCCGCGTTCTTGATGGAATCCCGAATACCCTCCAGACCATTCCGGGAATAGGCCCGGTGAGCTGTGCTGGGATTCTCGCTGAAATCGGCGACATTGAGCGCTTTGACGACCAAGCCGCGATCGCAAAATTTGCCGGATTGTTCTGGCCCCGCCACCAATCGGGTGATTTTGAGGCTGATGACAAAATGCTTGCGCGTACAGGCAATCGTTATCTCCGGTATTACCTGGTTGAGGCTGCCAATCTGGTCCGGCGACACGAACCTGAGTACCGCGCCTTTTACCAAAAGAAATATCGTGAGGTGCATAAGCACTCACACAAACGCGCCCTCGTCTTAACGGCAAGAAAACTGGTGCGCCTGATCGATGCGCTGCTCCGCAACGATCAAATTTATGCGCCGAAAAAGAAGGTGACGCGATGAGGTAACCAGGTAACCATCATCGATAGCCTGAACTTGAAAACTTCCAGATTATTCCAATTGTCTGGAGGCTTAGTTCAGTATTGCCATTTTTACGACATAGAGCCAACAAAATTTCCAATTCACTTGTTTTTAACCCTTGACATCACACCGTAGGACTTTATCCATCAAAGTTCTTGGTGTACAATCTACCAGAACTTTTATATACTCCTATTATATATGAATAATTAATCAAATAATCATGTATTGGTTCCATTATATGAATTTTACATTTAATGTGTCAATACATCAAGGAAATACGTTAAACTTACTATTATTTACAACTGGCATTCTTAAAATAGACATCCCAGAAAAACTATGCTAAAATTTATTAAAGTATTTATTGAACGATAATTATCATTTTTTATTCGTTTTATCAAATTTCAGACGATAAATTATGAGAACTTCCTATAATTCTATTTTTAAGCCCTTCACTATATATTATGTTAACTAACTTATTTTTTCGTATGGGGCTTTATCCCCCTCTTATGTTAACAAATGCCGAATAGTGATGAGAGGTTCACTATCCGGCATTCATCTAATTAAAACATTCTACCTCGATACAATCCTCTTATGCTGTCCGCGACGTAAGTGCCCGGGCGGAGACGATGCTCAACACCCTTCTTTTCTTCATGCCCTTTTACACCTTTCAGGTCAAGACCGAATATACGATTTTCCGGTTTTTACCGATGCCATTGTATGCTGAATCGATTTTGCCGATTCGTGCAGCCAGGATGTTTCCTGTTCGTCGAGTTCAATTTCAAGTTGTTGTTCGATCCCGTCCCGGCCGATGACACTTGGTATGCTTAAAGCGACATCACCGTTATATCCGTACTGACCGTGCAAAGTGGCGGAAACCGGATAAATGCTTTTTTCATCCAGCATTACTGCTTTTGCCAATGTGACTGCAGCCTCAGCGACACCGGCGTTGGTCCATCCTTTCCCATTCAGGACATCAAAAGCGGTTTTCACCACCTTTTGTCTGAACGTTTCTCTGTCCAACGGTTCTTTTCCTTTAAACACGCTATCCAGTTCTTTTTCGCGGAATCCCTGTACATTTAAACGGCTGAAAACCGGAAATGCGGTAAACCCATGCTCGCCCATCATATACCCCGTTACACTTTTCGGATCAATGCCGTAATTTTCGGCAACAATCTGGCGGAGGCGGGCCGAGTCAAGCATGGTGCCTGTTCCGAATATCCGCCCTTTCGGATAGCCAAATTCATTTTCAGCAATATAGACAATCGTATCAAGCGGATTTGTAATAAAAATGATGACAGCTTCTTTTGTATATTTCGTAATCCCTGCCATGACTTCCCGCACCACGGCGGCATTCGTCCTGGCAAGCCCTGACCGGTCCGGCATTTCGTCTTTTTCCGATGGAATTACGCTTGGCCCTGCTGCACAAATAATGACGTCCGCATCGGCGCATTCCGAGTAATCCCCTGCTTTCACGCTTGTGTTTGGCATATATGTAAGTGCTGTGGCATGCCTCCAATCGAGCGCTTCCCCGAATGCGACCCCTTCCTTTTTATCCAGTACAGCAATTTCCGAAAAAAGGCCCAGTTTCATCGCATTTGCAAGCACATACGAACCGACATGCCCGACGCCTGCAACCACCAATTTCGTCTTTCTCACTGTTGTCTCCCCTCCTTGTTTTCTTTATTTTAACATTTAAAGTCATACTATTGCAGAGAAAATTTCGTAAACCGGAAATACTGCATAAAAAAAGCTGCCCGATCCGCAGTACGGTAGGCAGCTTAAGATGCATGATTATTTTTTAAAAATGGTTGAAATCACTTTATCGTAACTCATCGTGCTGTCCACGACATAAGTGCCCGGGCGGAGATGGTTCTCAATGCCCTTCTTTTCGACGTCTTTACTGAATTTAAATGCATCATCCACGATATTTGCTTTCTCAAGCAATCTGCCGACATCAATGCTGGTCATCCCATCCGTTACCTGGAATACAACCCGGTTGACGGTTTTGGTATTTGCAGATTTTCCGGCGGATGACTTCGCATCGGCCAGATCTTTGTCATATGCAGCCTTGGTTTGAACGACATATCCTGCTTGCTCCAGTTTGTCCTTCATCTGGCTGTTGGAGAGCTTTGCAGTTTCAGCCGTATTGTTTTTTTTCGCCGTATTGTCCGCTGCTTTGCCTGTTCCGGAAAAATAAACGGCGCCTGTTACAGCCGTGGCGAGCAAAATCCCTGCGGCAAAGCTGCTCAATTTATTCATTCCCACCGGCAACCTTGCTCCTTTCGTTTTTCGCCGCCATAAACGGGGCCAAGATTTCCTCAATTTCGGCTTGCGTCACTTGTTTTTTTCCTGCAATGCTTTCAATAGAGTAGTTGCGTTTATATAAATCCAGCACTTCAAGCCTGAACTGTTTATCAAAGGCAGAAAGCTGGATGCCGGCTTCTTTTTCAAGAATTTCCATTTCCAGTTCAAGCGTCTGGATGCCGTCTTTCAGATGATTGATTTCATCCATAAGTGCCAAATGCACCGTTTCCAATTCCTGCTGTTCCTCTTTCGCACGGTTCCGCGTTTTAAAGATGGAAATGATCAGCAACACAACGGATACCGCAAATAAAATTGCTAATGTCCAGACCATCAAATATGTATCCCTCCTTCAAAAACTCTTCTTCCTGTTCTCTATTATTATACATGTCCGGCCCTCTATTTTCGATAAAAAACAAGAATTTATGACAAAAGTTACATTGAAAAACACCAACCGGGCCGGCGGTTGGTGCAGTGTTGTTTAATAATACGGCGCCATCATCAAGTAAACGATAACGCCGGTGAGGCTGACATAAAGCCAGATTGGCATCGCCCAGCGGACAATTTTTTTATGCTTTTTCACCTGCATCGTCCATCCCCACACAAGCGCGAACAAGGCAAGCGGAACAATGATGGCCGCGAGAAAACTGTGGGTAATGAGGATAAAGAAATAGATGGCCCGGATTGCCCCTTCCCCGCCGTATCTTGCCGTTTCAGGCGAAAGATAATGGAACGTCAAGTAAGAAAGCAAAAACAAAAACGTTGACGCGAAAGCAGCCAGAACAAATCCTCTGTGCACATTGATATTTTTCCGTTTAATGGCAATGAGCGCGCAGACCAGAAAAATAAACGTAAAGCTATTAAAAACGGCGTTCAGCCTCGGCAAAATATAAATATCAAATCCTACTTTTCCCTTGTAACCGATGTTCGTAAAAAAGAGCAGTAAAATGATGATATTTGCTATAAGGGAAACGGTGATAATCAGCGCCGTAAAATTCTTATCACTTTTCGGTTGGTAAGATGGACTGTTCCCTTTATTCATGTTTTCAAGCACCCCGTCATTTTTATATTCTGTAACCATATGCTTCCATGATAGCATGAAGATTGGCAGACAAACAACAATAGCGAAGTTTTTTTCACATTCATTTTTATTTGTGGTAAAGTAAAAGTGAAAAATCATACATACTGGAGCGAAATGATGGGACACTATGAAGCACTTTTTTTAGATGTGGACGGAACGATTTTGACACCGGAAGATACGATCCAGCCTTCAACAAAGCAGGCTGTGGCCAAGGCAAAAAGGTACGGAATGGAAGTCTTTCTGGCAACCGGGAGGCCGCTTCATGAAATTTCATGGCTGATGGACGAACTGGATATTCAATCCGCAATCGGCTATAATGGCACGCTTGCTGTTTATAAAGGAAAAAACCTTTTTAAAACGGTAATGGACCCAAAAATTGTGGACAAATTTATTGCCATTGCTGAAAAGCACGGCCATGAAGTCGTTTTGTATACGGACCGGCAAAACTTTATCACTTCTTTTGATGTGCCTGAAGTGGAAAGTTTTATAAAAAAATCCACCTTCGCCAAAACGCCCCTTTTACACCGGAAGCACATGATCAAATATTGGGCATTACGCTTGTAAATGTCCGGGGAAACGGCGCGGCATTGTATGCGGATTTGCCCGGCCTGCATTTATCCCAGGTCAACATTGACGGATTCAGGCATTGTTACGACGTCATTCTTGATAAAGTGAATAAAGGAATGGCTGTAGCCAAAACTCTTGATATCCTTGGCATTCCAAAAGAAAAAGCCGTTGCATTCGGGGACGGCATGAACGATAAAGAAATGCTGCAGGTGGTCGGCGAAAGTTTTGCGATGGCAAACAGCAACCCCGGACTGTTTGCTTATGCAAAACACCGGACGACAAGCGTTACCGAATCCGGCATTTACCATGGTTTGGAAATGCTCGGGGTGATCGATCAAGTATAAGGGGCGTCCGTTTTAACAGTGAATTAAAAAAGCCGGAACACCCGGCTTTTTTTATGAAAAATTATCCCGGAGCGCTTTTTGCAAAAGCTGCTCGCACCGTTCCAAATCAGCCTTGACAAGTTTTTTGTACGCTTTTGCTTTTTCCATGTCTTTAATTTTGTATACAACAACCTCTTTTCTTTTTGCTCCGTCCGGTTTTACTTTTATTTTGGTTAAAATTTGCTCCTCATCTTCCAGTTCATGAAGCGCCCGGTAGATTTCGGAATGCTGCGGTTCGAAACCGAGCGGCTTAAATTCTTTTTTCAGTTCATCCAAAAGCTGCAGCCCGTACCAGCGCCCGTTTTCAATATTGGTGATCATATAAAGTTTCAAAAAGGCGCGCTGTTTGATTAAAAAGCCGGTACTCTCCCTCTGCCGCTTTTCCGCCATGCTGCTCACCCCTTTTTCTTCCATTATAGTAAAATGTGCCGGCAGCACACAAAAAATAACGCTCGAACGTATGTTATTTTAATTGCAGGTTTTTTGTTTTATTGTGTTTTTAGCACACTGTGTATTTTGATTTGTTCCAAAACACTTTCATTTTTCCATAAAATGGAAATGCGTTTTATATCCATCCGCGTATCCGGCTATTTTTTTTACAGCTGGCAATAGAATGGTGAACATTTAAACAATTGGTTGAAATGAAAAATTTATTTATCTTTTAGCACATAGTGTTATTGAAACAAATTACGCAAAAAAATACCGGCGAATTGCCAGCATTCCGCTTTTCCCAAACGGCATGGGCGCCTTTTCTCAAAATGGGGATTTTTTGCTGCCGTACTGTTTGCCTTATACCCCGGAGATTTGTTTTCGCAAAACGTGTTTTAAAACTTTTCCGCTCGCATTTCGTGGAAGTGCTTGTAAAAATTCCATTTCGGCCGGCCATTTATATTTTGCAAGTTTCCCCGAACAATGGGCGAGCACTTTTTCTTCTGTCAGTGTTTCGCCTTTTTTCACGACAATATAGGCTTTTGGCACTTCCCCGTATATTTCATGCGGAATGCCGACCACTGCCGCTTCCAAAATTTCCGGCATTTCATATAGCACTTCCTCCACTTCCACCGGATAAACATTTTCTCCCCCGCGGATTAACATATCTTTTTTACGGTCAACTAAATAGAGAAAACCGGCTTCATCGAAACGGCCCAAATCCCCGCTGTAAAGCCAGCCGTTTTGCAATACCCTCCGCGTTTCTTCTTCATTTTTCAAATATCCTTTCATGACTTGCGGCCCTTTAACAATGATTTCGCCTACTTCCCCGGCGGGAACAGGTGAACCGCCCGCATCTACCACTTGAATTTCCGTTTGCGGCAATGCTTTGCCAACCGAACCGGCCTTTTCCAAAGCAAAACGGTCAATTAATGTTGAAGCGGCCGGTGCATTTTCGGTCTGCCCGTATAAATTTTGCACTTTTACTTTCGGAAAACGCGTTTTTAACTGGCGCACACGTTCATACGGCATCGGAGACGCGCCATAACAGAACAATCGCAAATAAGAAAGGTCAACTTGAGCCATTTTCGGCGTATTGAGAAGGATACTGTACATTGCCGGCACCCCGAAGAAAACAGTAACTTTTTCTTTTTCCATTGTTTCAAGCGTTTTCTCAGGGGAAAATTGTTCTTCTATGATCATGGTGCCGCCACGGTAGATGGATGGAATGCTAAAGACATGGCATGCCGCGCAATGGAATAACGGAGTTACAATATGCACGCGGTCTTCCCTGTTTAAATCCATTGCCTCAGACCAGATTTGCGCCGCTGCCCGGACATTTGCGGCAGACAGCATGACGCCTTTTGGCCTGCCGGTTGTGCCGGATGTATAAAAAACGACAGCAGTATCATCTGCCTCTATTTGGGGAGTCATAAAAGCATCAGTATTTTCTCCGGCAACAGCCCGGAATGTGTCTTCCCCGCCAACCACCAGGCGGTCTTGGAACTGATGGAACTCGCGCGGAATTTCATGCAGTATATGAAGCAAGTGGGAATCATAGATGAGGGCTTTTGCTTCTGAGTGCTGAAAAATATACTGCACTTCGGGCGGCGCCAATTTTGTATTGACAGGCATGGCTGTAAAACCACCCAGTTGGCAGGCATAATAGGCAATGAGCAGCGCATCGGAATTATGGAGAAAAAGGGCAATCATGTCCCCTTTGTTGTATCCCTTTTTTTGGAAAAAAGCGGCGACATTTACCGACTGCCGGTAAAATTGGGCATAAGTCGTTTTCTTTCCCCGGTAAGACGTGATGATATGGTCCGGTTGATGAATGGCATGCCATTTAAGCTGTTGCCCTACAAACATTTTTACTCCTCCTGTTCGAAAAACCCGGTTTTTCCGTTTGCCGCAGTAAAGCGCCGGCTGCGGCGGTCCTTTCCTGCCTGCAGCCGGAGACAACATGTTTTTAATCCAATCGCTCAATAATCGTCGCGTTTGCCATCCCATAACCTTCGCACATGGTTTGCAAGCCGTAACGATCGTTTGTTCGTTCCAGTTCGTGCACCATCGTTGTCATAAGCCGCGCCCCGCTTGCGCCAAGCGGATGGCCAAGCGCAATCGCACCGCCGTTCGGGTTCAGTTTTTCCGGACTGGCGCCGGTTTCTAAAAGCCAGGCAAGCGGTACGGAAGCAAATGCCTCGTTCACTTCAAATACATCTATATCATCAATCGAAAGGCCCGCCTGGTGCAGCACTTTTTCCGTAGCCGGGATCACCCCCGTCAGCATCAGTGTCGGATCGGACCCGACAACGGCCCGGGCGAGAATACGGAATCGCGGCTTCAGGCCGAATGACTCTGCTTTTGTGCGGGACATGATTAAAACGGCAGCTGCCCCGTCGCTAATCTGGCTCGCATTACCTGCCGTGATACGCCCGTCTTCCTGAAAAGCCGGTTTCAGCGCGGCCAATTTTTGAACCGATGTATCTGCACGCGGGCCTTCGTCTTTCACAACCGATACGGCTATGCCATCCGGCTGTTCCGCTTCAACCGGCATGATCTCCCTGTCAAAACGCCCTTCTTTTTGCGCTTGCAATGCACGCCTATGGCTTTCCAACGCATAATGGTCCATCTTTTCACGGCTGATGCCCCACTTTTCCGCAATCAAATCCGCGGACAGCCCTTGATGGATCATGTTGTATTTTGCTGTGAGTACCTTGCTAAATTGTACGCCGCTCCTGTTGGACCCGATCGGAACGCGTGACATGCTCTCAACCCCGCCTGCAATCACCACATCCATATCGCCGGAGAGAACCGCCTGAGCTGCAAAATGCACCGCCTGCTGACTGGATCCGCACTGGCGGTCAATGGTAACGCCGGGCACTTCAATCGGAAATCCTGCGATCAACGTTGCCTGCCGCGCAATATCAGACGCCTGTTCCCCGACCTGGGAAACACAGCCCATGATCACATCTTCCACCATATCCGGAGATATCCCCGCCCGTTCGACCACTTCCTGTAAAACTTTCGCCGCCAGCTCTTCTGCCCGGATCCCGCTTAATAATCCGTTCCGCTTTCCAACGGGTGTCCGAACCGCTTCTATAATGACCGCTTCCCGCATCCGCATTCCCCTCACCATAAAAATTTTCCATTCATCTTATACCCTGCGTTTTTAAACTGCGATTCCGCTTGTAAACCCGTATTTCCTGTCTTAGTCTCGCATTTGCACGGGACTCTTTTGAAAATGGTGCCCGGCCCGGACTGTTTTTATCGACCCGTTAAGCAACCGGCCCAATCCGCCGGGCACGTGCGGTTTCAGATATGTTTCCCGCATCTGCCTACCGGCGGATTTTTCCAGCGCCAGCTCACACCCATTACTTCGGCTGCATCCGGATCGCACCGTCAAGGCGGATCGTTTCCCCGTTCAGCATCGGGTTCAGGACAATGCTTTGGACAAGCTGCGCATACTCCGCCGGCCGTCCGAGACGGGGAGGAAACGGCGTCATTTTGCCAAGCGCATCCCTTGCTTTTTCCGGCAAAGAAGCAAAAAGCGGCGTTTCAAATACACCCGGTGCAATCGTGACAACACGGATGCCAAGCCCGGCAAGATCCCTGGCAACCGGAAGTGTCATCCCGACAATGCCGCCTTTTGACGCGCTGTACGCCGCCTGCCCGATCTGCCCTTCAAAAGCGGCAACCGAGGCTGTATTGATGATCAGCCCTCTTTCCCCTTCCTCGTTCGGGCTGTTCTGTGCCATTTTTTCAGCGGCAAGCCGGATCACATTAAAAGTGCCAATCAGGTTCACCTCAATCACTTTCCGGAAAGAGGCAAGATCATGGGCGCCGCTTTTGCCGTATGTTTTTTTCGCCGCTCCGATGCCGGCACAATTCACCAGAATGTTAACGCTTTCAATTTGTTCCAGGGCATATTGGACACTTTTCTCGTCGGTTACATCCGTTTGGAAAAAGCGGACACGGCCTTTTAGTTCCTGCTCCAATTTTGCCCCTTTTTCCTGCTGAAGGTCAAAAACAACCGCCTCCGCGCCGCTTTCCACCAATTTTCTCACCGTTGCTTCCCCGAGTCCTGATGCCCCGCCGGTTACAATGGCTGTGCTGTTTTCCAGATTCATTTGGCCAAACCCCTCTCCCGTGAAAATCCGTTCATATCTAAAATTCTAAATGTTTGTATTTTCGCTGTCAACCGAAAAAAACCGCTCAAAAGCGGTTTTAATGTTCCAGCAAAAAGTTGACGGGAACGCTCATTTTTTTATCCGGATGGTCAAGGGTATGCACCGTTGCCGTTTCTTCCTGCCGGTCAACGTGCTCGATGTAAATCCTTTCCCCATTCAAGGTGACCGTCACCATTTCCGGCACGTTCATAATTTCCTGCGCACGTCTTGCATCCATATCACAACCTCCGTTTCTTTTTATAATTAAAGTATGGATAGGGGGGTATGAAACTATACGTATGTGTAAAATTTTACTCGAAGGGCAGATGAGTGGAAAAAAATGGGAAGACGCTCTATCATTTAAATGTACGCTTGTGGGCGAATACATTTAGAAAGAGGTCTTCCTATGGATATTATATCAATAATTGCTAGATTATTAAAGGATACAAAAAGTCTTATTGAATTTGAAGAACAAGTTAAAATTCTGATTCAGAATGCCTTT
This sequence comes from Weizmannia sp. FSL W8-0676, assembly GCF_038593015.1. Taxonomy (NCBI): domain Bacteria; kingdom Bacillati; phylum Bacillota; class Bacilli; order Caryophanales; family Bacillaceae; genus Heyndrickxia; species Weizmannia sp. FSL W8-0676. The sequence goes on along the minus strand of NZ_CP151954.1, from coordinate 1,527,698 downwards.
ACGCAATGGGTTGGGGAAATATTTGAGACGTTAGATAAAACAATTAAGCAGAAAAAGCTGGAGGATGGTTGGGAGTACTGCCGGAGTGATAACAGAAGCATTCAGTTTTTATTTGGAAATGTGACCTTTAAACGTTCACTAATGCATGACCAGAAAGGGAATTCACATTATCCTCTGGATGAATGGTTAGGGCTTTTACCATACCAACGATACAGCCCGTTAGTGGAATTAAAGGTGGCAGAGTTGGCAAGTGAGAACACCTATCGGGAGGTAGCTGATATTTTAAAAGAATGGACAGCAGTGAGCCTTAGTCACACAACTGTAGGGAACATGGTAAAACACGTAGGGAAAACTCAGGCGGAAGCCGATAAGGCACTTGTAGAAGAGCTAGAAATAGCTGTTTCCCTGCCTGAGGGGAAGAAGGTAGACTACCTGTTTTCTGAAGCAGATGGTGTATTCGTTCGGGGACTAAAAAAGAAACAGAGTATGGAAGTCCACCACGCCATTCTCTATGAGGGATGGCAAACCAATGGTAAAAGGGTCTCCCTGCGTCAGCCCACAGTCATCATGACAACGGAAGCCATCCAGACATTTTGGGATGAAGTGCAAGCCAAAGCTGCCAACACCTACTCTCTTGAAAAAGCGCATGTCATTACAAACAGCGATGGAGGTGCAGGGTATACAGCTGAACGGTTTCAAACAGCATTCTCACAGTCGGAATTTCCGGTGCTCAACCAGCTGGATACCTACCACGTTGCACAAGCCATCGTAAGGACATTCGGGGGCGGAAAGAGCGAGATCAAAGAGCAAATTAGAAAAGCGATTAGAACGCATGACCTGGACCAATTCACGTTATATTTGGATACGCACGAAAGCACCTTGACGGATAAAAAGGCTCTCAAGAAAATCAAGGAATTCCGTTCGTATATCTTGAAAAACTGGGACCGCATTTTTGACTGGAGAGACAGGGTGAAAAACGTGCCGGAAGGTGCGAGAGGCCTAGGAGCGATGGAATCGAATCAAAGGCATATCTCCTTCAGGATGAAAAAAAGGGGCATGCATTGGAGTGAACTTGGCGCAGAAGCCATGGTGAAAATCAAACAAGGCATACTCAATGGGACATTGAGAGAAGTCTATCTGAAACACCGTTCAAGAAGCGAGAGAAAGCAACGGAACTTGAAACAATTAATCAGGATGTCTCAACTACTCAAGCAGCCTGTACGCCCGTCAGTGGGCGTAAAGCACGGATCAGTTGCCCTGCATTCAAGCAGTTCATCGGCAATGGGACATTTAAGCAAAATATTAGAGCTTTCGTTTTAAGCTTGGCTCAGTGGGGACTGATCGTTGAGGCGCGCGAAATTTACGAGACTCCTGCGGGAAAAGCGAGCCAGGAGAGACCCCGCAGCGAGGTACGAGCGAGGAGGCTCGCCGGCCGCCCGCGGAAAGCGAGTGAATTTCGCGCGCCTCAACATCCCCGTTATCCATCTTTATACGGAAATATTACATCTTTTCCGAAAATTACACCGAGCAAGTAAAGCACGGTAGCCGAAAGTGTACAAAAAGAGTGTCTTGGAATACCCGATATTTAAACCTTGTCGAGAAAAACTTGACACATACAAACTATACCGGCATTTAAACATCAGCCTCTTCCTGTGCTAAAATAAAACAAAGAACAGAAACGGAGATGATGGGGATGAAGTCTTTTAAAATCGTGCTTGGCGATATTACAAAAGCCAAAACGGACGCCATCGTGAATGCGGCGAATACAACACTGCTTGGCGGCGGCGGCGTGGACGGGGCCATCCACAAGGCAGCAGGGCCCGGGCTCCTGGAGGAATGCCGGAAATTGAACGGATGCCCGACCGGCGAAGCAAAGATAACGAAAGGATACCGGCTCCCGGCAAAATACGTCATTCATACGCCCGGCCCCGTCTGGCAGGGAGGCGGCCATCATGAAGCCGAATTATTGGAAAACAGTTACCAAAACAGCCTGCGCCTCGCTGAATCGAAAGGGCTGCGGACGGTTGCCTTTCCTTCCATCAGCACCGGCGTTTACCATTACCCGGTGGATGCGGCTGCCCGGATCGCTGTCCGCACCATTTGCACATTCCTTGAAACTTCCGGCTCCGTCCAGGAAGTTTGGATGGTTTGCTTTGACGAACGGACAAAACAAGCGTATGAAAAAGCAGCAACAGAATGGGAAAGAATTTCACATAATGGCGAAAAATCCGGCAAAACTGTGGCGATCCTGGTGAATTGAGTCAATCAATTTGCTTTTGCCAGCATGCCAGCTTTTTTTGCCCGGGCCGGCACGTGCCGGAAAAGCGGGAAAGAAGACATTTTCACAGGTGTTTCGCAGCTTCCGCCGTTTGTATGAAATCATTTTGCCCTCCTTTCGCTTCTTTTGCTTCCATCACGAAGCGTTATATGCCAACAAAACGTCCTGCAGCCGCAAAGCCAGCCCCATATCCCCTTTCAGCCGGAGTTTGCCGGTTAAAAAAGCCGTCGTGCCGTTCATTTTGCCTTGCACCAGTTTTTTAAAGTCAGCGGATGACAGAGAGAGCGTACAATTCGGATCCTCCGCTTCTCCCGCCCCGGCGTAACTGCCTTCCGGGCGCATAACGACATGGTAAGCCCCTTCTTCTTCCCCGCTTAAGTTAAACTGGTATACCGCGTTCATTCCTTGTGACCGGGAAGGATCTTTCTTCAAGGCAGCATCAATGGTTTGAAAAATTTCGTCAACGGTTTCCATGCGGTTCCTCCTCGTATAATAAGTTTAAATCCAAAGTGGATGTCAATTTCCAGTTCATTCTGCTGCTCATTGACAAGTGAATATAAGATTTTGTATTCCGGGCGAGCCCGGAATACAAGTTCGGACTTGGACGCTTCGCGATGTTCCCGGATAATGGTCTTAGGATCGTTTGGGTCAATGCTTCCCCTCCTTGTAGCCTGACTACTCGAAAAGTCTGCATCCCCAGGTTCTTGCTTGAACGTCTAACCCGTAGGCCGTTCCTCCGGATCTCCGTGCTGGAAATGAGCAGTTCCAGGCAGCCCACGGCCCGGATGAGTTCTCATACGCGAGGCTGACAGATCGGCAAGCCATCTGGGGATATCCCGAAGCGTCCGATTCCATCGATCCCAATACAGAGAGGAGGAAATCATATGCCCTTATTTGTCGGTATTGACGTGAGCTCCAAAAACCTCGATGCCTGCCTGATGGATGGAATGGGGGAAACGTTAGCCACCCAAACGGTGACAAACAATCTTCCCGGTGCCTCTGAGTTAAGAGACACCATCCTCCAACATGCGGAGGCGGATGACACCATCCAGATCGCCATGGAGGCCACATCTGTGTATAGTTGGCACCCGGCAATGTTTTTCCATGAAGATCCCGAGCTGAAACAGCGTCGTACAAAGGTGTTTACCCTGAATCCGAAGCTGGTGAGAAATTTCAAAAAGGCTTATGCCGAGATGGACAAGACCGATCCCAAAGATGCCTGGGTAATTGCGGACCGCTTGCGTTTCGGGAGATTGCCGAAATCCGTGATTCAGTCAGAACAATACCTTGCCCTTCAACGGTTAACACGGATGCGCTATCACCTGATTCAAAGTTTAACCCGGGAACAACAGGTATTTTTGAATCATCTGTTTTTCAAATTCAGTGCCTTTAACCTTGAAGTGGATACATCGGTCTTCGGCCATGCCATAACGGAATTTTTGCTTGAGGCCTATAGCCTCGATGAAATTGCCCAAATGCCTCTGGAGGACTTAGCGATGTATCTCCAGACCAAAGGCCATGGCCGCTTTAGCGATCCCGAGGATTTGGCCGCATCCATCCAAAAAGCTGCCCGGTCCTCTTACCGGCTTTCTAAATGTGTGGAGGATTCGATTGACTTGGTCCTGGGCAGTTCTATTGAGATCATCCGGCATCTTAAACGCCAAATCAAGGATTTGGATAAGGCGATTGCCCGCGTTCTTGATGGAATCCCGAATACCCTCCAGACCATTCCGGGAATAGGCCCGGTGAGCTGTGCTGGGATTCTCGCTGAAATCGGCGACATTGAGCGCTTTGACGACCAAGCCGCGATCGCAAAATTTGCCGGATTGTTCTGGCCCCGCCACCAATCGGGTGATTTTGAGGCTGATGACAAAATGCTTGCGCGTACAGGCAATCGTTATCTCCGGTATTACCTGGTTGAGGCTGCCAATCTGGTCCGGCGACACGAACCTGAGTACCGCGCCTTTTACCAAAAGAAATATCGTGAGGTGCATAAGCACTCACACAAACGCGCCCTCGTCTTAACGGCAAGAAAACTGGTGCGCCTGATCGATGCGCTGCTCCGCAACGATCAAATTTATGCGCCGAAAAAGAAGGTGACGCGATGAGGTAACCAGGTAACCATCATCGATAGCCTGAACTTGAAAACTTCCAGATTATTCCAATTATCTGGAGGCTTAGTTCAGTATTGCCATTTTTATGACATAGAGCCAACAAAATTTCCAATTCACTTGTTTTTAACCCTTGACATCACACCGTAGGACTTTTTGTAAAGATAGCTTTCACAACTGATTATATATTCCGAACCTTCCAAGGCCAATTCCTATATATGTAGGGAAAACGTCAGCCCGGTTTGCCGCTTGCCCTATATTTATCGCCCGCCTAAAGCCTTGCCGATACGCAAATCCGCGCATCCGGTTTCGGTTTGCCTGCTGCACGCCTGTTCCTTCGTCGCAAAAAAATCATCTGCTTCTTAAACTGAAGCAGATGCGGGCATATCAGGGCAAAAAATATAAAATTTTACCATTCTCCAGCCGGCTCGAAATTTTCCCGGCGGATTCCAGATAAAGGCATCTTGTAATCGTTGCCATAAACGGCGCAAAAAATTGCTTTAATGCGACATCGCCGTAAGTATCCCGGCAGATTTGCGCCGCTGTTTTCTCCCCTTCCTGAAGCGACATGGTCATTTGCTTGAGCCTGTGCTCATGGCGCATCCGGATGCTTTCCGCCCGCGCCTTTACATTGCCGATCAGCCCGCCGTGCCCCGGAAGCGCCACTTTGGCAGGGAGGTCTTTAATCCGGTCGAGCGAATCAAAATAATCCCCAAGCGGGTTTTTGTCGTTTTCAGACCAGGCGGCAACAATGGGGGACAAGTCTTTTAACACATGGTCTCCGAGCACCAGTATTTGCTCTTTGCGATTGTAAAAACAAAAATGGTCCGGCGCATGGCCCGGCGTCCGGATCGCTTCGTAAGGATCATCCCCGAGCAGGACCTGTTCGCCATTTTTAAAAAGCCCGTCCGGTTCAAAATCATATTTCGGGATCTCCCGAGCAAAATTCCGTTTCGGCAAAGCCGGCCCGCCATGTTTTTGCAAAACCGCTTCGTATTTATCATGTGAAGCGGCAAAACGGGCCTTTGTTTCCTGCATGGCCTGAAAGCTTAAATCGGACATGAAAACAGGCACGCTGTATTTTTCTTTCAGCCATTTCGCAAGCCCGAGATGGTCGGGATGCGAATGTGTCAGCACAATTTTTTCAATGGGAAAAACCGATGCCAGCACTTTGTTCCATGTTTCCTTCGCCGTTTCATGGCAGTCCCCTGTGTCCACAATGGTGTACCCTTTTTCCCCTTTAAAAAGATAGCAATTGACCTCCCGCATGCCAAACGGAAAACGGACGACCAGTTTCCACACATTTTCCGCCACTTTCGTGAAGTCGCACGAATCCTTTTTTTCCGTAAAACTTGCCAAATCCATCCCCTCCTTCTATAAGGATAACTTTTCGGAGGGGCGGGGGCAAATTTTTTCACTTTTTTTAATCATACGCATAATGCCGCCAATAAGGCAGATGGCGCAAAAAGTGCCTGCTTTTTTGGGTTGGCCTCAACTGTCACGCAAAATCACCTGTTCGATCGGTTCTTTTGCAAATTCAATGCCGTTTTCGCGGAACAGCCGGACGATCACATGGCGCATTTCATTTTCAATCCCGTCTTTCTGGCTGCCCGGCAAAAGCGGGATCTCTACAAGAAAATCAAAGCTATGGCTCCGCAGCCGGATCAGCTTTACAGACGCAGTCGTATCCGGCGCCAGACTGTGATCTGCTTCTTTCACTATTTCAAAAGCCTGGTGCAGCAGCTTTTCCACCTTTTTTGTATCCATTCCGGAACTGACGCTGACCTGGATGGAGGCAGAAGGCTTTTCCGTCGTCCGGTTTTTAATGACCTGTTCAATAAAATATTGATTCGGGACAATCAGCGTGCCGCTTTTATCGAGCCGGACCGTCGTGGCACGGAGATTGATTTTTTCCACTCTGCCGGTTTCCTCATTGATTTCAACCGTTTCCCCGACTTCAATCGGACGTTCAAATAAAATGATGATCCCGGATACGAAGTTTGCCGCGATGTTGCGCATGCCGAAGCCGAGCCCGATCCCGATTACGCCTAAAACCGCCCCGAGTGCGGACAGGTCAAGGCCGACCGTTGTAAAGCTGATACAAAGTGCAGCAATCATGACGGTATAATAAATGAGGCGGTTAAATGTATACCCGAGCCCGCGGTCAACGTGGTAATGGTCATAAACGGTTGAAAGCACATATTTTGTCAGAAGCTTCACAAGCCGGTGCGCGAGTGTGACAATCATTAAAGCGACAATCAGCAAAAACGGCGTGACATCAAGCCCGCCTTTGGAATAAAGCGGGTAAAACAACCACCTGTTATTGGAGAAATCAAACAGGAAAATCATCAGCACACCGTATAAACAAGCCCAGTTTGTAATCGAATAAACCGCCGGCACTACCGTTTTTTGCAGCCGGCGGTTCCTTTTGGCTGCAACCGATACCGTCCACTTCAGCAGCTTGCCGGCAACAAGCAGCACTGCCGTACCCAGCGCAAAACGAAAAAGATGAATGTCCGAGAATGCTTTCCATACGGTATCCAACAACATAACCACCCGGTTCCAAGATGATATTTTTTCTATACCCTGAAACCTAGCATTCAATCGTTACAAGCCGTATTTCCGCAGTTTCCTGTAAAATGTGCTGCGCGGAATATCCAGCATTTTCGCCGCTGCCGCCGCATTTCCTTTCGTATGTTTCAAAGCTTCCAGGATCATATCGCGCTCAATCGCTTCCCGCGGGGTCAGCGGCGCGTCCTGTTTTTCTTTGCCGTTAAGCCCGGTCTCTCTGGAAACATATTCGTCCACATACCGTTCCACTTCTTCTTCACCGGCCAGTGCAAGCAGCCGCACATTTTCGATCACATTCATCAGTTCGCGGATATTGCCGGGCCAATGATAATCCTGCATTTTTTTCAAAACCGCCGGCGGGATTTCGAAGTCTTGATTTTTTTTCCTGCCGATATACTGAATCAAAGCAGGCAAGTCTTCTTTTCTTTCGCGCAAGGCAGGAAGGCGGACGGGAAAAACATACAGGCGGTAAAACAAATCTTCACGGAACTTCCCTTCTTTGACGAGCTTCGGCAAATCCTTGTGGGTCGCGGCAATGATCCGGACGTCCACAGCCACTTCTTTTGTGGCACCGACCGGCACAACTTTTCTATCCTGCAGGACGCGGAGCAACGCCGTTTGCATGGCAGGCGGCAGCTCGGCCACTTCGTCAAGAAATAAGGTGCCGCCATGGGCCTGCTCGAATTTTCCTTTATGGCCGCCCCGTTTTGCGCCGGTAAACGCCCCGTCGGCATAACCGAAAAACTCGCTTTCCATTAATTCTTTCGGCACAGCCCCGCAATTGACGGCAATAAACGGGCCGTTTTTCCGGCTACTGTTTTCATGGATGGCACGTGCGACCAGCTCCTTTCCTGTCCCAGTCTCACCCGTGATAAAACAAGTGGTATCAGAAAGGGAGGCAATCCGGGCTTTGCGCAACGTTTCCTGAAAACTTTTGCTTATGCCGGTGACGCCGCGGAAGACGAACCTTTCTTTTGGAAGAAGGGTACCAGAAAGATTTTTATTTTCAGATAAAAGGAAACAAGTGCCGATTTTTTCCCGGCTGGAAGGCAATGGAATGGATTGGTTTACAATGGTATCCGTTTGGGAGGTCAATTCTTCAATCGTTCTGCCAAAATAATCCGGCAATTTCTTCCGGAGCGGCCGGCTTGCCGCCACGGTTTTTCCTTCTTCATCCATAATGGCGAGTAACCGGTCCCCGTACTGGTCCGAAAGTTCAACAGCCTTTTGGATGAAACGTTCATGCCGGCTTTTTGCCAGGCGTACCATTTCCTGCTCTGCTGTATAAGCGAGCGATGAAACCATGGCGAGCATGAAAGGGTGGGATTCGGTATACGGGCATGTTAAGTCCATGACGCCAACAAGATTCCTTTGGCTGTCGTAAACCGGCGCAGCCGCACAGCTCCACTGTGGGAGGCAACCGAAAAATGCTCAGGGCCGTTCACCATCACAGCTTCCCCCGTCTCAAGCGCAGTGCCGATCGCATTCGTGCCGACCCGCTCTTCTGTCCAGCAAACCCCTTCGACAAAATTAATTTTTTGCGCTTCAAAAATGGTTTTCCGGTTTCCTGATACGGACAGCACATGCCCGCAAGGATCAATCAGGAGCGCCATCATGCCGGCTTCCTGAAACACAGGCTCCATCTTTTTCACATGGCGTTCGGCAATATTTAAAAAATCTTTATGCCTTTCCCGGTGTGCCAATAGTTTTTCAACCGGCAGGATATGCTGCCCTTTCCGCAAATAGGGGTTCACATCCCGTTTTTTACAGCGGTACCACGATTCAGCGATCCGGTTGTTGATTCTCCCAGAATCCAATATCCCTTCCTGGACAAACTTTTTCCACGTATTCCAATAACATACAGCCATCTTTCATCCCTCCGACTCATCATAGAAAATTGCGCATCAGGAAGAAAGTCGTGATGTTCTTTTCTATTATAATCGAATGTGGAAAGCGTTTTCAATATAGAATGAATTTGCCCGACAGTCTGAGACTGCCGGGCATGATTATACGTGCACCGGATGGCCCTGTGCGTTTAAAACAGCTTCGTGGATGGCTTCCGAGACGGTCGGATGGGCGGCAATCAAGCGTTCAAGCAGATCAGCCGTCATTTCCCCATTCAACATCAATACCCCCTGCCCGACCAGTTCGGTTGCATGCGGGCCGCAAATGGACAGGCCGACTACCTCTTCGTATTCCGGTTCAATGATAACTTTCACTTTCCCGACCTGTTCCCCGCTGATCATCGCCTTTCCGTTTGCCGAAAACGGATATTCGCCGATCCGGACAGCACCGTACACTTCTTTCGCCTGCTTTTCGGTGAGGCCGGTTGCGGCAATTTCCGGAAACGTATAAATGCAGCGGGGAACGGCCTTATAATCCGCACTTGCCTCGATTCCCGATGCATTGAGCGCAGCCACTTTTCCTTCATGGAAAGCGACATGCGCAAGCTGGATGCCGCCAATACAATCCCCGCAGGCATAAATATGGGGGATGTTCGTCTGCATCTTTTCATTGACTTTAATGCCCGATTTTTCATACGCCACCTCGGCATTTTCGAGTCCGATCCCGTTGACAGACGGTTTCCGGCCGATTGCAACCAGCACATGCGCCCCGTAAATCTCGCGCGTGTTCCCTCCCTGCTCAATCAGCGCACATTTCTTGTCACGGTCCAGTTTTTTAACGGCAGCCGATGTATAAATATCCACCCCGTCTTTTTCAAGCTGCTCTTTTAAAATATTCGCGATATCTGCATCTTCCCCCGGCAAAATATGTGCGGCCATCTCTATGATCGATACTCTTGCCCCAAGTCGGCTGTAAATGCTCGCAAACTCACATCCGATTACCCCACCGCCAATGATCACGAGCGATGGAGGCAGGCCGGGAAGAGACATGGCCTGCGTGCTGTCGATGATCCAGTTGCCATCAAACGGCGCAAACGGGAGGGAGCTCGGTTCAGACCCTGTTGCGATGATGAACTGGTCCGCTTTTATTTCAACCGTGCCGTTTGCTGTTTCTGCAAGAACAACATGGGGTGACTGGAATGCCGCTTTTCCCTGCACGATTTTGATTTTGTTTTTCTTCATTAAGTATTGAATGCCCTGTACAAGCCGGGAAACGATCGCATTTTTCCTTTCAAGCAGGGAGGACCAGTCAATGGACACCGCTTCCTTGTTCACCCGGATCCCGAATTTGTCCGCTTCCCGGATGTCCCGGTAGCGCCCTGCACTTTCCAAAAGCGTCTTGGTCGGCATGCACCCTTCATTTAAGCATGTGCCGCCTAAGTTAGCCTGTTCAAATAAAATGACATCCGCACCCTGCTGTGCTGCTGTAATGGCAGCGACGTAGCCCGCAGGCCCGCCGCCTAAAATCCCGATGGTTTCCATCCTGATCCCTTCTTTCCTACAAAAGCATCGTAACCGGTTCTTCCAAATATTGCTTGACCGTTTGCAGGAAGGCCGCTGCCGGCGCCCCGTCGAGCACGCGGTGGTCAAACGTCAGGCTGAGCGGCAGCCGGCTCCTTTTTTCAATTTTGTCCCCGATAAAAACAGCTTCATCCGAAACGACACCGACACCCAATATTCCGGCTTCCGGCGGGTTCAAAATAGGCGTAAAAAATTCGACGCCGCTTGCACCCAGGCTTGAAATGGTAAAAGTGGACCCTTGCATCTCATCTGCCGGCAGTTTCCCGGATCTTGCTGCCGCTGTTTTTTCTTTGATTTCTTTTGCCAAGTCGATCAGCGATTTGCTGTCGGCGTTGCGGATGACCGGGACAATCAGCCCTTTTTCAACCGCCGTTGCGATGCCCAAATGGATTTCCGGGTAAGTGACAATTGTGTTATCCATAAACGCACTGTTCATTTCCGGATGGTTTTCGAGGGCAAGGATGGCAGCTCTTGCTATAAAATCCGTGATCGTCAGTTTGCTGTCGTACCGTTTTGTGATTGTCTCTTTCACTTGCGTTTTTAGCGCCAATAGTTCCGTGACATCCGCTTTCATCGTGATCGTCAGCTGTGCAGCCGATTGCAGGCTGGCATGCATGCGTTCTGCGATCACTTTGCGCATGCCGGATACCGGTGTGTGCTTCGGTTCTTTTCCTGCCGGCGCCTGGATGAGGCTGTCCTGTTTGCGGCTTTCTTTCTTTGACGCAATTGCCTGTTCCACATCTTCTTTTGTAATCCTGCCCCCTGGCCCGGTCCCTTTTATATCTTCCGGTTTGATGCCTGCTGCTTCCGCCATTTTCCGCGCGACCGGGGAAATTTTCACGCGCACTTTCCCCGGTTTTTTCGGGAGCGGTGCGGGACGGGCCGCCTTTATTTCTTCTTTTTGTCCTTTTTCTTCCTGCACCGGGGCTGCTGTTGCCGCCACTTCTTCATCCGGGTTTCCAATATAGCAAATCACCGTTCCCGGCGGTACGCCCTTTCCTTCCGGCACATTGATTTTTAATACATTGCCGTCCGCAGGGGACTCGATTTCCATCTCTATTTTTTCCGAACTGATGCTAGCGATCGGGTCGCCTTTTTTAACGGCTTCTCCTTCTGTTTTATTCCACTGTGAAACGGTTCCTTCTTTCATCGCCATCCCAAGTTTGGGCATAATAACTTCAACCGGCATGCCAACCACTCCTTTCTATCTGTCTGTTATTGCCCGACCGGTTCCCCCAACAGCTCTGATACCGCCTGCACAATTTTCCCGGCGGACGGCAAATACAAATCTTCAAGCGGCGGCGAGAACGGAACCGGCGTGTGCGGTGCCGTGATCCGTTTGATCGGGGCATCCAGATCATCAAACCCTTTATCGGCAACAAGTGCCGCAATATCGGTTGCCACATTGCACCGCGGGTTCGCTTCATCGACCACAATGAGCCGGTTTGTTTTTGCGACCGACTGGAGAATCGCCCCTTCATCGAGCGGCGATAAACTGCGCGGATCAATCACTTCCGCTTCGATGCCGTCTTTGGCAAGCCGTTCTGCCGCTTCAAGCGCCGTCTGCACCTGTTTGCCAATTGCAACAATGGTGATGTCGCTTCCTTCACGTTTCCTGTCCGCCTTACCGAGCGGAATCGTATAGTAATCTTCGGGCACTTCCCCTTTTATGTTGTAAAGCGTTTTATCTTCAAAAAAGATAACCGGGTCATTGTCTTCGATCGCAGCAAAAAGCAGCCCTTTCGCATCATATGGCGTTGACGGCACGACGACTTTTAAGCCCGGTATCGACGTAAACAGCGCATACAGGCTTTGCGAGTGCTGGGCCGCCGCCCGGAAACCGGCGCCGTGCATCGTCCGGACCGTCACCGGCACTTGCGCCTTGCCGCCGAACATGTACCGGAATTTCGCACCCTGGTTGAGCACTTCGTCCAGACAGCTGCCGATAAAATCGTTGAACATGAGCTCTGCAATCGGCCGCAATCCTGTTGAAGCAGCAGCCATCGCAGCCCCCATATAGCCCGCTTCCGTAATCGGCGTATCCAAAATCCGCCCGCGGCCGAATTCCTGGACAAGGCCTTTCGTCACGCCAAGCACGCCACCCCATGCTTCTTCATCCTGCAGGTGATCAACTTCCGCACCGCCGGCAACATCTTCCCCCATCAAAATTACATTTTCATCTCTTCTCATCGCCAGTTTCATCGCTTCGTTAATGGCCTGCGAAAAAGAAATTTGTCTTCCCATTGGAAAGGCCTCCTTTTTTCATAGATTAGTAGGATACATAGACATCTTTCAAAAGTTCGGAAGGGTCCGGATACGGGCTTTCTTCGCTGAATTTCACAGCTTCTTCGATCTCCTGTTCCACTTTTTGTTCCAGGCTGTTGATGTCTGCTTCGCTGAACAGGTTTTGTTCAAGCACAAATTTTTTAAATTGGACGATCGCATCTTTTTCATTCAGCTGTTTCGCCTTTTCTGCTTCTGCTTTATAAGTTTGGGCATCCCCTTCAAAATGCCCGTAGTTTCGGTACGTCACGCATTCAATCAGCGACGGGCCTTCCCCGTTGCGGGCGCGTTCCACCGCTTCTTTTGCCGCCTGGTACACGGCGACGATATCTTTCCCGTCGACACGAACACCCGGAATGTCGTAGGCAACGGCACGGTCGGCAATCGTTTTACAGCTTGACGCATAATGGAATGGCGTCGCTTCCCCATAGCCGTTATTTTCCGCCACAAAAATGACCGGAAGCTTCCATACGGCTGCCAAGTTGATGCCTTCGTGAAACGTACCGTGGTTATTCGCGCCGTCCCCAAAGAAGCAAACGCTTACATTACTCGTCTTTTTAACTTTCGCCGTCAATGCTGCGCCGCATGCCAGCGGGAACCCGCCGCCGACAATCCCGTTTGCACCGAGCATGCCTTTGTCGAGGTCGGCAATATGCATGGAACCGCCTTTTCCTTTGCACAGACCTGTCGCTTTCCCGTAGATTTCCGCCATCATCCCTTTTAAATCGCAGCCTTTCGCGATACAGTGGCCGTGGCCGCGGTGTGTGCTTGTGATCATATCCTGATCGTTCAGATGGGCGCAAACGCCGACTGCAACCGCTTCCTCACCGGCATATAAGTGGACGAAGCCCGGTAAAATGCCGGTCGCAAACACTTCATGCACTTTGTCTTCAAACTTGCGGATTTCAAACATTTTTTGCAACATCCACTGCGCTTTTTCCTTCGTTAACTGCAGTTCGCCCGCTTTTACTGTCTCCATTTATCCATCCTCCTTATCGTCGTCTTTCACTTGGTAAACAAGCAAAAAGCGTGCCAACTGAAAACCCCGCTTTCATCCTGCTTCGTCTGCCCGGCACATAAAAAAATGAGACAAACCGGGACAGCTGTCTCATTTTGTCTCATTTTTTCCCATATTTTCTTATCCGCTGATTTCTGACTTTTTCATTTTCCATGCAGCCGGTGCAACGGGTTTTCGTGACATCAGGCTGTGCAGCACCATACCGGCTGCAACTGTGATGATGCCGAACCAGGACAACAGCGATGGCGCCGCAACCGGTAAAATGGCCATCTCCCCGAACAGCGCAAACAGCACTTCCAATGACTGGGTCGCTTCCACAAGCGATAATTTTTGCATGTCGCCGCGGACAAGATCGGTTGCCCGGAAAAACAATACCGTGGCAATCACCCCGGAAAAGACCGCAACCACGCCTGATTGCACGATTTGGTTTCCGGACGGCGGGCCGGACGCTTTTAAACCGTACAATGACAGAATAAACCAAAAGGGCAGGCTGGCAAGTGTCATGCCGAGCACACGCTGAAATGTATCGAGCCGGCCTTCGCACAATTCCATCATTTTCCGGTTGCCCAAAGGATAAGCAAAAGTCGCCACAATGACGGGAAGGACACCCAGCATCATTTCCCGGAAGCTGATCCGGCCGGCCTGCTCAAGCTGCATCATCAAAACGCCGAGCAAAATCACAAGCGACCAGCGCAAGCCGCGGAACGGGATGGGTTCCCGGATTTTCAGCAGGCCCTTCGGCGTCTCCACCGTTTTAAAAAAGAACGGGGCAAGCAGTGAACCGGATAAAATCGTGATCTGCCAAGTGCCGGCCACGAGCCATCCGGGCGCATAGGCTGCCGAAAAACATAACGGCGCATAAAAAAGAACAAAACCGGTAAAGCTCCACAATAACCACCCGGCTGGATGCTTTTTCATTTCCGCCCATAAGGCTTGAAAATTTTTCCTGACAAGCACGATCACAAGCAAAAACGGAACCATCAAAATGTACCGGAGGGAGGCGCTCCAAATCCAGCTGCCGCCCGACAGTTCCATCGACCGGTTTAAAACAAATGTCACCGCGAAAAAGAAGGCGGCACATACCCCTAATAAGACCGGACGCAACATCTCCCACATCCTTTTTATAGCGTTTTGGAATGAAACCCCGCATACGGGGCATTCCTCCTTATCTTATGAAAGCGGCCATGTTTTGAGCTCGTTCCAATACGTGCAAATGGTCTGGATACCTTTATCAAAATTTTCAAGATGGAAATGCTCGTTCGGCGCATGGGCATTTTCCGACGAAAGGGCAAACCCCATCAGCACGACCGGTATGTTTAAAATGCGGTCAAATTCTGCAACAATCGGAATCGACCCGCCGCCCCTTGTATAGGTAACCGGCACGCCGTACACTTTTTCATACGCTTTTCCGCAAAGCTGGATGGCAGGATGCTTGCGCGGCGTGACATACGGGTAACCTTTGTCAAATTCGGTTACAGAAACGGTTACGCCTTTTGGGGCATGGGCTTCAATATGTTTTTTCAGTAACGACAGAATTTCGTACGGGTCCTGGTTTGGCACAAGGCGGCAGGTCACTTTCGCAAAGGCTTCAGACGGCAAAACGGTTTTCAGGCCTTCTCCGGTGAAACCGCTTTGTAAGCCGTTGATCTCAAGCGTCGGCCGGACGGATGTTCTTTCCGCGTACGAGTAGCCTTTTTCCCCGAACAATGCCGGTACGCCAAGCTGCGCCTGTATTTGGCCTTCATCTGCCGCCTGTTTTGCGAACGCTTCTTTTTCTTCCGGCGTGCTTGCTTCCACTTTGTCATAGAAGCCTTCCACCAAAACCCTGCCGTCCTGGTCGTGGAAGGACGCCAGCAATTCAACCAGCGCAGTGGCAGCATTTTGCACCCCGCCGCCATATTCGCCGGAATGAAGGTCGCTTGATGCGCCTTTTACATGGATTTCAAGGCCGCATAAGCCGCGCAGCCCGTAGCAGATCGTCGGTTTTCCCAACTCCGGCATGCCGGTATCGGAAACGACGATCAAATCCGCTTTTAAAAGTTCCTGATGTGCTTCTACAAATGGTGCGAGATGCGGGCTGCCGATTTCCTCTTCTCCTTCAAACAGCACTTTGATATTGACAGGCAGTTCCCCTTCCGTTTCCATCAATGCTTCGATCGCTTTGATATGCATAAACACCTGTCCTTTATCATCACTCACGCCGCGGGCAAAAATTTTGCCATCGCGGATCTCCGGTTTAAACGGATCGCTTTTCCAGAGGTTCAGCGGATCAACCGGCTGGACGTCGTAATGCCCGTAAATCAGGACGGTCGGCTTCCCGTCTGCGTGAAGCCAGTCACCGTATACAACCGGGTTGCCTTTCGTTTCCATCACTGCGGTATGTTCGAGGCCTGTTTTCCCAAGCTCTGCTTTCAGCCATTCCGCTGCTTTTCTGACATCTGGTTGATGTTCGGATAGGGAACTGATACTCGGGATTTGGAGAAAATCAAACAGTTCTTCTAAGTGCTGTTCATGGTGTTCCTTTAAATATTGCTGATACGTTTGTGACATGCCTATACCTCCTCGTCATGCTTTCTCTTTATTGTAAGACAAGTTTCATTATTTTTCCAATTCATTTGCAAGGTGGCAAATGAAAAAAAGAAAGCAGGAGCCCCCTTTTGGCAGCTCCCCGCATTTTTTATTGATGCGTTTGATTCGCAAATTCCGCCATGGCTGCGGCCATGAACGCCGCAAGCCCTGGGCCAAATTGATCAATGTTTTTTGTAAACCGGCTGTCTTCTATATACATTTGGCCAAGCCCTTTAAAGGCTTCCGGCGTATAATCCCCGAAATGGCGGTTTAAAAAATCAAACCATTTCCGGATCGCTGTTTGCGCTTCTTGTGCGCGCGGGTCCTTGTGGCGGATGGCAGCAAGTTCACGGTAAATTTCGTTCATCTCATCAGCCAAAGCCAATTTTTCATCTCCGTCAAGTCTCGCCATTTTCGCTTCCGCTGCATCTACTGCCTGATCCCCCCATTTTTCGCGTGCCTCACGCGCATACGGATTGCTGTCAAAGCGGAAACCGGCAAATTTTTCTTCACTGGACATTTTCATTCCCTCTTTCTCCGATTGGATTGTTTTTTCGATCAAGGCAATCATGTTCCCGAGCCGATTCTGTTTTTCAATCAGCAAATGGCGCTGGAGCTCGAGCGCCCCGAGCCTGTCAAACGAAGGGCTTTCAATGATTTCCTTGATCTTTTGCAAAGGGAAGCCCAATTCCTTGAAAAATAAGATTTGCTGGAGCGTTTTTAGGTTTTCTTCCGAATAGTGCCGGTAACCGGACGGTGAAACTTCAGCCGGTTTTAGCAGCCCGATGTCGTCATAATGGCGCAATGTCCGGATGCTGACGCCGGCCAGCTCTGCAACTTCTTTAATTCTCATCGTGCAGCCCCCCTTCCTTTTTTACTGTAAGGGGTGACGCAGCGTGAGGGTCAAGACATTTTTTCAAGTTTTTCCTGGAGGGCAAACAGCACTTCGTAAATTTTTACGAAAGCTTCCATGAGCGGCATTTCTTCCTTGAAACCGGGCACATCGTTCAACGGAAAGTTCACATCCCAGATGCCTTCATTGCCATCAAAAACGATTTCCCCTTTCCCGTCTCCTTCGAGCAGTTCAGACAACCCCGTTTGAATCGCCGGCCCGTATTTCTTCTGCACTTTGAGCCCGAGCATGCAATTGTAATGGCCGAAGACATCATCCAGCTCAAGGGCAATCCCGTCGACGCCGATGATGCCAAACCAGTGTGACGCGATGTAAACATATTCTTTCCTATGCTTTTTCAAATAGAGGACAGGTTCATTTAAAAACACCGCCGTTTCCACTGCAAGCGTCTCATCGGTTTCCTTGCTGCACCGTTCAATAGATGCATCGGCAAAACGGGCGGTACCCTCTTTTTCAACAATTTCTTTTTCCCTGACAGCATCTTTGAAAAAATCCTTATAGCGCTCCAAATACGCTATTTCTTGTTTACATAATATTATTATAGTATCCTTTTGGTTTTCGATATATGTTTTTAAATTTTTTCCCAGCATGGCAACCATCCTTTATGAGGTATTCTGCTAAACAGTATGTCCCAATTGGAAGCTTTTGTAAAGAAACAAAAAACTGTGCCCGGAGAATAAAATCCTTCTAGGCACAGTTTGTAAAATTATTTATTCACCGCTGCCGGTTTATGAAAATCACGTCCGTCACGGATCGCTTCTACAATTCCGGCGCGGATGACGAAATCCCCGAAATGTTCGCCTTCCTGCCGTTCTTTTGCATATTGCAAAAGAATCGGGCGCAGGGAAGCGAGGATCTCTTCTTCCCCGATATTTTCCTTATAAAGGCAAGCAAGCCTGTCGCCGGTGAAGCTGCCACCCAAATACAAATTGTATTTTCCGGGGCCCTTTCCGATAAAAGCCATTTCCGCAAGCGCCGGCCTTGAACATCCGTTCGGGCAGCCCGACATCCGGATGACGATTTCTTCTTCGCGCAGCCCCGCTTCGTCCAAAATCTCCTCGATTTTTCCGAGCAGTTCCGGCAAGTACCGTTCTGCTTCCGCCATCGCAAGGCCGCAAGTCGGGAATGCGACACAGGACATCGAGTTTCTTCTGAGGGCGGAAGCATGCTTGCCGTCCGTCAGATGGTATTTTTCAACCAGCTCGCCGATCTTTCCTTTCATTTCGTCGGTGACATTGGAAATAATAACATTCTGATTCGGGGTCAGGCGGAACTCGCCCTGATGGATTTTTGCAATTTCGCGCAGCCCGGTCATCAAAGGATAGCCGTCAAAATCTTTGATCCTGCCGCTTTGGACAAATAACGTCAAATGCCATTTGCCATCGCCTTTGATCCAGCCGTAACGGTCGCCGTTATGGTCAAAATGGAACGGGCGGGCCTCCCCGAGATCCCAGCCGAGCCGTTCATTCAGTTCCGCCTTGATCCATTCAAGCCCCCGCGCGTCAATGGTGTACTTGAAACGCGCATTTTTCCGGTTCGCGCGGTTGCCGTAGTCGCGCTGGATCGACACCACTTTTTCCGCCACTTCAATCACCTGGTTCGGCGTGCAAAAACCGATGAGCCGGGCAAGCTGCGGATATGTTTTCGGATCGCCGTGGGTCATGCCCATCCCGCCGCCAACCGCGACATTAAACCCTTCAAGCTTCCCTTCATTCAAAATGGCGATAAACCCTAAATCCTGTGAAAAAATATCGACATCATTGGAAGGCGGCACAGCAAACCCGATTTTAAACTTCCGCGGCAAATACTTCGGGCCGTACAGCGGTTCGGAATCTTCCTGCTCTTTTGTATCAATGATTTTTTCATCTTCCAGCCAAATTTCATGATACGCGGAAGTCCGCGGCAACAAGTGGTCGCTCGTTTTTTTCGCCCATTCATACACCTCGGCATGCACATCCGACTGGTACGGGTTCGGGTTGCACATCACATTCCGGTTCACATCCCCGCACGCGGCAAGCGTCGTCATGAGCGCATCGTTCATTTCGCGGATGGCCTGCTTTAAATTCCATTTTAAAATGCCATGCATCTGGAATGTCTGCCGGGTCGTCATACGCAGCGTTCCGTTCCCGTATTTTTGCGCCAGTTCATCCATCACAAGCCACTGTTCCGGGGTCGCAACGCCGCCCGGAATGCGGACACGCACCATAAACTGGTAAGCCGGCTCCAGTTTCTTTTTGCGCCGCTCGTTGCGGATATCCCGGTCGTCCTGCTGGTAGCTGCCATGAAATTTCAACAGTTTATTATCGTCCTCGGATATCGCACCGGTCAGCGGATCTTTGAGTCCTTCCGCAATCGTTCCTCTTAAAAATCGGCTTTTTTCTTTTATCGTTTCAAGCGGATCAAGTTTTTTATCAGCCATCTTCCTGCCCCTCTCTGTTAATACACATCACGCTGGTATCGTTTTGCCCGTCGCATTTCCTGTAAATAATCCTCTGCCTCTTCCCTCGCCATATTGCCTTCTGTTTCAAGAATTTGAAGCAACGTTTCCTGGACGTCGCGGGCCATGTGCTTCTCATCACCGCACACATACACACAGGCGCCTTTTTCAAGCCATGCATAAAAATCTTTGCTTTTTTCAAGCATCCGGTGCTGGACGTATATTTTTTCTGCCTGGTCGCGCGAAAAAGCCACATCCATCCGTTCGAGCACGCCATTTTTCAGCCAGTTTTGCCAGTCAAGCTGATACAGAAAATCCGTCGCAAAATGCTGGTCCCCGTAAAACAGCCATGTTCGGCCGGTGATCCCTTCCGCTTCCCTTTCTTCCAGGAAAGAACGGAACGGCGCCACGCCTGTTCCCGGCCCGATCATGATCACCGGCACATCCGGGTCAGCCGGAAGTTTGAAATTCGGATTGCGGTGGACATAAACCGGCAGCTTGTCTCCCGGTTTTATCCTGCCTGCGACTTGCCCGGAGCAAACTCCTTCGCGCACCCTTCCGTTTGCTGTATAGCAGTCCAGTGCAATGACAAGATGGACTTCATCGGGGTTCGCTTTCCAACTGCTTGCGATCGAATAAAGCCGCGGCGGCATTTTCCGGAGCATTTGTACAAAAGCTTGCACTTCCACTTTTTCCGGCGGATATTCCTCGACAAGATCGATCAGGCCCCGTCCTTCAAGGTATGCCTTTGCCTCCGCTTCATTTTCAAGCAAAGCCGTAAGCCCTTTGTTTCCGAAAAGCACGGCTGCCTGCTGAAGCAGTGGTTTTGTTAATCTCGTAATTTCATAATGTCTGAGCAATGCTTCCCTGGCCGGCAGTACTTCCCCTTTTTTATTGATCGGAACCGGTTCTTTTGGATCCCAGCCGAGCTTTTCGATCAGCCGTTCCACGAGTTCCGGGTCATTTTCCGGGTAAATCCCGATGCTGTCCCCCGGTTCAAATGTAAAACCGGAACCTTCAAGGGATAATTCGATATGGTGCGTTTCTTTATTGGACCCTTCCCAGTTCAAATTGATATTTTCCAGCACTTCCGCCTGGAACGGGTTGGATTTGGAATAATCGGTGTTTGCAGGCCGGGTGGCATCGGCAGCGGTTGAAGGCGGCAAGGCAGATGACTGGAGCACGCCTGTAACCCCTTCAAACCATTCCTGGGCGTCTTCTTCATAATCCACATCGCAATCCACTCGCGGATAGAGCCGTTCCCCGCCCAACTCTTCCAGCCTCTTGTCGATCTCTTTTCCGACCTTGCAAAAAAACTCATATGTCTGGTCCCCAAGCGCCAAAACGGAAAATTGGACCCCGTCCAGTTTTGGGGCTTTTCTGCTGTGGATCAGCTCATAGAAAGACAATGCGTTGTCGGGCGGGTCCCCTTCCCCTTGTGTGCTTGTAATGATGAGCAGATACCCTGCATTTTTTAAATCTTTCGGCTTGGCCGCATCGAGTGCCGAAAAAGATACGGCAAACTGCATTTCTTTTAATCTGGCGGCGAATGCTTCGGCAAGCGCCTGGGCATTGCCTGTCTCGGAACCAAACAGCAGCGTAACCGTTTTGGTTGCCGTCTGTACCGGCTTTTCGGCAACAGCTGTACTTCCCGGGGGATTCGTTCCTTGTTCGGCAAACGGATAGGTTAAATATCCGCTCAGCCATAATTTTTGCTGATCCGTTAACATTTGCAGCAGTTCATTTAACTTTTCCGCCTGTTCTTTACTAAACGGGCTGTTTTGTACACTTAACGGCAAATCTTCCACCTCGCAATGTTTGCATGCACTTTTCATTTGTTTATTTATGTATGACATCCTAATCCAAATAGACATAGAAGTTTACTTGGATTTTAATCCGCTTCTTTCCATGAGAAGCACCTTCGAAAAAAGCTCTCCTTACAAAGATAAGAAGAGCCGGCGCACAATGGTCAACTTCTCTTATCTTTCAGACGATTGTCTGCAGGAATTGGCACAGTGTTTTTCAACCTGTTGCCGAGGCTTCAAAGGGCCTTTCCCTCCACCTCTCTGGATAAGAAGCACGAATCATTATTTAGAAATCATTGAAAACATTATACAATCAAATGCGGTGGCAGTCAATTCTTTTTTGAACAGACGGGGGCGATAAAAAAAGAAAAGGGTGGCAAATTCCGCATCAAGCGTCCCTCCAATATACTTTATGTATTTTTTGCACAGAATGAGGGGGGAATGGATGAACATCCGCATTTACCAGGGGAATGAGATCACGCCGGAAGCCGGGGATGCCAATATTGTGATCGATGTGATCCGCGCGTTTACGGTTGCCCACCATGCCTTTTTGGGCGGCGTAAAAGAGATATGGCTGGCAGACTCAAAAGAAGCGGCTTTTTGTATCAAAGACAAATACCCGCATGTCTTGCTCACGGGCGAAAGGAACGGCCTTCCGATACCGGGATTTGATTTGGGCCATTCACCGGCCGCCATCGCCAAACAGCCGTTAGCCGGCAAAACGTTGGTGCAAACATCCACAAACGGGGTAAAAGCAGCCTTCCGCGCCCTTTGTGCAAAGGAAGTCTATGTTACCGGCTTTTCGAATGCAAAAATGACGGCAAAATGGGTCCTGCGCAAATGGAAAGGCAAAGACAACGCCCGCATCAATATTATCGCTTCCCATCCGACGGGGGAAGATGACCTGGCATGCGCATTATACATGGAAAGCATCCTTACCGGCTCCGGCACGATAAAGCCGGAATCAGTGATCAAGGAGATTGTAAATGCCAGTGTTGCAAAGAAATTTCTTGATCCCGGCCAGCCTGCATTTAACCCGGCTGACCTGGAATTTTGCAGCAACGAAACAGACTGCGGGTTTGTTATGAAAATTGATCCAACAGGAGAATTTCCAACGATCGTGAGGGTTGAAGATGAATGACCATGGTTTGACACTGCCTTTACGCAATGAGAAACCGCGGGATTGCGGAATCACCATCTTAATTGACAATGGCATTCCGCTGAACTTTTTTAAAGATACCATGAACAGTGCAGCCCCTTATATTGATTTCGTCAAATTCGGCTGGGGAACATCGGTGGTTTCGCGCCATTTGGAAGAAAAAATAGATCACCTGAGGCAAAACGGCATTGCCTTCTTTTTCGGCGGCACTTTATTTGAAAAGTTTGCCAGCCAGGGAAAGACGGATCGGTACGTTCAATACTGCCGGCGGTTTGCATGCGAATATGTTGAAATCTCAAATGGCACCCTGCCGCTGTCCAATCCGGAAAAGTGCCATTATATTGCGGAATTTTCAAAGGAGTTTAAAGTGTTAAGTGAAGTTGGCTCAAAAGATACTGCCAAATCAATAGCCGACACGCCGGCGTTATGGCTGGAATCGATTAGTCAAGATTTAGAAGCAGGCGCATATAAAGTGATGACAGAGGCAAGGGAAAGCGGCACGAGCGGCATTTGCAACGGGGACGGGGAAATACGGGAGGAGATGTTTGCGGCCATCCTGGACTCCGGGATTCCCGCGATGCTTTCATTTTCGAAGCGCCCAACAAGCAGCTCCAGGCTTTTTTATCCAACAGCTCGGCCCGGATGCCAATCTGGCCAACATCCCTTTTTCGGATGCCCTTGCGCTTGAAACATTAAGGCTCGGTTTGCGATCAGATACTTTTTTTATTGGAGGAGATTCCCATGAGAAAAACGGATAAAATTTTTCATTTGGCGATCCCGTGCAAAGATCTTGATGAAACAGCCGATTTCTATCAGAAATTAGGCTGTAAGGTGGCGCGCCGGTATGATGACCGGGTCACTTTCAATTTTTTCGGGGACCAGGTTGTCTGCCATCTGAGCCCTGAAAAAATAGACCCCAACCCGAAAATGTATCCCCGCCATTTCGGCATTACTTTTTTGGATAAAGCAGCATTTGAGGAAACCCTCCAATCCGCAAAGAAAAACCGCTTGGCATTTTTCCAGGAGAAAATGGTCCGGTTTGGGGGCAGGCAAGAGGAACATTGGACATTTTTCCTCCAAGATCCCTCCAACAACTTGCTCGAATTTAAATATTACCACGATGAAAGCATGGTGTATTAACCAGTCCCATTCATTGCTCAAAGCATGCGATGCGGCTTTTTCCGGAAAGAGCCGCATCGCATGCTTTGCCATTTGGGCCAGGCGATAAGCGTTTTTTCCTGGCCCGAGACGTTTGATCGTTATGTTCAGCAGGATGGCAAAGCCCCGGAGGCCCTTTTTAGGCTTAACATGCAAACCGCAGGCATACAGCTGCGGTTTTTTTGCGGCTTCCCGCAGGAACATGCAGCGCTTGAAGCGAATAACATACTCTGCATGTTCCGCCACCCGGTTTTGTGATCCCATGCTGGCGGAAGCCAAAGCGATTTGGCTTCCAGAATGCTCCTTATTTATTTTCTAAATGGACAAAAGCTTTTGCGGCATTGACATGTGTTTTTGTGATCTTTGTCTGGTACAGCCAATCCGAAACGTCTTGCCATTTTTTCAGGTCCTGATCGGCAATCGTTTTATTTTTTTCGCTCATCAGCGGCAGCAAAATGTGCAGGCTCTTCGTTTCCACATTTTTATCCAGCGGTGAAGAGGCATCTTCATGTTTTAACAAAATGGCAAGCGCCTTTTCCGGATGTTTTTTGACATATTGCTGGCCTTTTTCGGCGGCAGCAAGAAATTTTTTAAAAATGTCTGGCTGCTGTTTCAGCTTATTTTCGTTTGCGATGAAAACGAGTTCGGCATAATCCGGAACACCGTATTTTGCCGGATTGAATGCTCTAACGGGTACGCCTTCCTTTTCCAGCAGCAGCTGTTCATGATTAACAAAACCGCCGACGATCGCATCAGTTTTACGGGCTGTCAGAGCAGGGATTAAATCATAGCCAACATCCACTGTTTTCACCTTGTCCGGATCGCCCCCGTCTGCTTTGACCATTGTCCGCACGGCTGCTTCTTCCAGCGGAATGGAAGAATAGCCGACCGTTTTGCCCGCCAGGTCTTTCGGTGAGCGGATGCCGCTTGAAGCTGGCACCATCACACGGTTCAGCGTATGGCGGACGACGGTGCCAAAAGATTGGACCGGAATATTCTCATCGCGCGCGATTAACACTTGGGGTTGATAACTTAATGCAATATCAATTCGATTCGCAGCCGCAAGTTTTAACGGGTCATTTGTGTCAGAAGGCATTTTGATGCTGACATCAAGACCCTGCGCTTTAAAATAGCCTTTTTCCTTGGCTACATAAAGAAAAGAATGAACCGCATTTGGATACCAATCCAGCATAATCGTTACTTTTTGCGCATGTTTCGTTGCTTGCTGCGAATGATTGCTGCAGGCACCTAGCATACACGCCAGTACAGCGACCATTACCCATCGTTTCTTCATTGAAAATCCCCCTAAATTTTTGTTCTGTTTTTCAATAAGCTTTTTTCCATCCCATAAATAAGCAAAAATAATCCCATGCCGAGTGCAGCCAAAAGAAAAACGGCCGAAAAAACAGCGCCCGACTGCAAATACCCAGACATTCGCTTGCTAAAAAAGCCAAGCCCCGCAGTTGCGCCAAGCCACTCTCCGATCGCTGCCCCGCTGACACAATATACAACCGATAATTTCAAGCCGGATAAAAATTGGGGAAGGGCCATCGGGACAGAAAGTTTTCGGAAAATATCCCAACGGCTGGCGCCCATTGTCCGAAACAAATTCAGATAGGCGGGATCGACGGTTTTTAATCCGTCAAAAGTGCTGATTACAATCGGAAAGATAGCCGTTAACACAATAATCGCTACCTTGCTCCAAACTGAATAGCCGAACCACATCATAAAAACAGGTGATACGGCGACAAGCGGGATCGTTTGCGAAATAACAAGAAACGGATAAAAGATTTTTTCAGCCGTTTTGGAGACATACATGATGACACCGATCATCACTCCACCCGCAACAGATAAAAGAAAACCGATGCCGACTTCCTCCACTGTCGCAGGCAAATGCACATTTATTAGTTGCCTGTGATTTTCTATGAAAGATGCATAGATTTGGGTAGGGGACGGCAAAATGAAAGACGGGATCACCCCTTTCTGTATGACCCACTGCCAGCCGGCTATCAAGACCAGCATCGTAACGCAAAAAAGTCCGTAATCCCCCAGCCATTTTCGCCACTTCATTTAGGAAACCTCCTTTCATCCGAACTTCCAATATGTACAAGCTGCAAACCGTTCCAAAGCCCGTTCAACCATTTGAATTTTTTCCTGCTATAGCAATCTTCCACCTACTTTTTGTTTTTATTTCTTCCTGCCCGTCGTCATTGACGAGGTTTTTCCGGTTACCGCCCTAAAAGCAGCTATTTTCCCTCCCTTCCAACAGAAAAAAGCCAGGCCTGTAAAAGACCTGACTTTAATAAGCAAGAAAATTTCCCAAAATCCCTACTTTCCTACGCCGGCATGATCCGGATCAGGTCCAAAGGGTTGAAAAACCAAATGTTTTTCTCTCAGCCCGCCAATCCGGGCACCCCTAGTAGTCTGAAATATTCACTTTCTTCCATTATAGGCTTTCTATTTGCCTGTGTAAAGTGGTGCAGGCTTTTTTCTATGGTGATTGGTTCAATTATCGGCTCCCAGTCAGGGCTCCTGTTTTTCCAAAAATCCCGAAAAAAACTGCAAAAATTTTCAATCATGATGATACTCACGATATATAAGCTCATTTAACGCTTCATTCCGTCATCGTAAACTGAATAGACAGCCATTCAGATATTTATACGACAGCGGCTGCGGTTGCAAGTGCTGACGGAAACAACCACATCGCCCCCTCTTCTCGTGCTTGTATGCTCACAAAAAAACCAATTTTATGAAAAAGACGAAAATAGTCTGTTAAATGACACGAATGTCGCTTATAATTATAAAAACGACACATGTGTCATTTAAGGAGGAGCATAATGAAGCATTCGCTTTTTAAAAATCATTCCTTTCTATTCTTAATCAGTGCGCAAACCGTTTCAAATCTTGGCGACTGGCTGCATCTTGTTGCATTGTTTGCATTAGTGGCATTTAAGTGGCACGCCGACCCGATTGCAATGGCAGGCATTACATTATGCATGGTGCTGCCGTCAATTTTATTTGGATCCCCTGCCGGCTGGCTGGCAGACCGGTTTAACCGTAAAGTGCTGATGAGCTTCTCGGATTTCGCCCGCTGCGGTTGTGTGCTCGGGATTGCTTTTTCCGTTTCGCTTTGGCAAGTTTATATCTTTCTATTTTTTTGGGCTTTTTCTCAGCCGTCTTCACCCCTGCAGAAAGCGGCCTGCTTCGCCAAGTTGTTGGTGAAAACCAAATACAGGCGGCAATCGGCACAAGCGAGATGATCAATAACAGTGCCAAAATCATCGGGCCGGTAGCAGGCGGCGCATTGATCAGCCTGACCGGAATCAAAGGCGCTTTTTATCTTGATGCCATTTCTTTCTTCCTCTCCGCCCTCCTGCTGTTTGGAATCAAGGCGCCAACATTACAGAGCCCGGTAAAAAGTGATCTAGAACATCGGGAAAAGGTCTCGCTAACTGAAGGATTTCGCTTTCTCTCCGGTTTTCCCGTGTTAAAAATAGGTCTGATCGTTTTTTGTACCATGATACTGGCCTTGCAAATTTCTGATTCCCAGGCCATGATATTAATAAGGGCTTGCTGAACGAATCCGATTATGGCTTGTATCTGATTTGTCAGCAAGCTCTACCTCAATATCATAGGAGAATGCATCTGCGAAAATGCTTTATTCTGTCCTCTCTGTATGTTGAATCAGCTTTAGAGTGCAAAGTTTTTCCTGCATTTTTTATAAAACCCTTGCATTTAAAGTTCGGCCAAAGCTGTCAGTATCCTTACCAAGTCTAGGACTTTTGCTTATTCAGCAAGCCCTAATAAGGGATATCAAGAACGCAACGGTCCATTTTGCGAGCTGGTGTATTGCGGCAAGCGGTTTTGGCATGCTTACTGCTTCCGTGCTGTTTACGAAAATAAAGTTAGGGGAGAAATTAATCACTTTAAAAATCAGCCCCGCCATACTTGGTTTGGGTTGTATCATGGTAAGTACGGGTACCGGCTGGCCGATCGGCATCATTGAAGCCGTTTACCCTTGCGTCTTTTTTCTGATGGGTTTTTCTTTTACAATGGCTGTCATTCCTTTCGATGTGCTCGTCCAAAAGAAATCGCCTGAAACGCATACCGGAAGAGTGTTCGGTACCATCAACAGCCTTTCTACACTCGCTGTGCTTGTTGGCATATTACTTGGAGGCTCGCTTTCAGAGTGGTTTGGCGTCCGTCTCGCATTCCTGATCTCTGGCGGAACCACTTGCCTGCTTGCTGCCGTTTCCGCAATCGCAATGAAAAAAGCAGAAAGGAAGGAAATTCATGTCGCCGAGGGTATCAAAACAACATCTTGAAGAAAGAAAAAATCATATATTGGATGCTGCGAAGCGGGTGTTTGAACGAAAAGGCTATGAACCTGTTACCATGCAGGATATCGTAAAAGAAGCCGGCATTAGCAGAGGAAATCTGTATCAGTATTTTTCTAACACAGAGGAAATCATGCAGGCGGTTATTGAAAAAAATGACGATTCATTTTA
The DNA here is from genome assembly GCF_038593015.1 of Weizmannia sp. FSL W8-0676. Lineage (NCBI taxonomy): Bacteria > Bacillati > Bacillota > Bacilli > Caryophanales > Bacillaceae > Heyndrickxia > Weizmannia sp. FSL W8-0676. Next base: position 1,499,464 of record NZ_CP151954.1, on the reverse strand, counting down.
TACGTACATTCAAGACCTGGCAAGCAGCCATGAAAAAGTATGGGATGCCATTCAAGCCTATCAGAAAGTGGTTTTCCAAAGTTTGCCAAATCCTTACGGGATCGTGATGTATGAATACTCTGTCACCAGGTGGCGCAATCCGGAAAGAAAGGCATTTTTCCAAAAAAGGTATACCCGGGCCATGAAAAGCTTTTTAGCGCTTCTAGAAGAGGGCGTAAAACAGGGTGAATTTCACCCGGTACAGCCGCTTGAAACGATTGTCAATTTTATGGTGAACATATGGGACGGACTGATTTTAATGGCTCATGTAGAGGAACCGGAAAGAGTGGCAGTAGGCGGACAGCTTGAGGCGTTAAATTTATACTTAATTCAGGCTTTGCGCCCCGATGAAAATGCAGACTGGCATTTGGACACCAAGATTGAACCCGGCTGATACGAACCGGGTTCAGATATAAAACGATGATGATCGTTATTTACGCAGTTCGCTATATTGAATCTGAATCCTGTTTTCCGGTTTTTGATCCACTGTATATAAGATAAACAGAAAAAACCATTCCAAAGGTTTCATGAAAAGATAGACAAGGTCAGCTGACCACTTTGTACGGATATGCCTGCTGAGAGGATAACCGTATTTATCATAAATATAGCGGATGAAGTGATGCATACGCGGCATGTATTCTTCAAGTAGATGTTCGAAAGCGTTCGCAACAAGCAGCTGGCGGTTCACAGGAATTCTTTTGCCGTGCCGGAGCCCTGCCCTTACCGGCTTAACGACTTTTGTGTGACCCCTCGCTGCCACAGAACATAAATAGTGTTCGTCTCCCTTTAACATTTCCGGAGGGGGATTGGGTATCCTGGAATAGGTGAAAGAACTTGTATCTAAAAACAAACGGATAAAGCTGTCCGGCCGCTGACCAAATAATATGAGGACCATTTGGACAATAAGCAAAACAGGAAAAAAACAAATCGCCCACAATCGAGGCATTTTACTATACCGTACGGAAATTTTAAAGAGTAAAAGAAGAAATCCCTTATACTGTACAGTCTCTTTCCTCATTTTTATTGAAAACTCATTCAGTGAATCTTTTAACTTGGTGATATACAGTAAAGCAAGGCAAAATAAGCTATATTGAAATGCTCGGACGGAATACATATCCCCCAGTTTTGAGAATAGCGTATGTGTAAAATAAACAGTAGCAAACCCAATATTTAAAACCAGTATCGTACTGCTCACGACATAGATAACCGGTGAAACCCGGCCGGCATAAAAATTCAATATCAGGAACCCAGCCATGTGTTTATTGAAAAATTAAAGTGCAGAGATGTGCAAAATTTCTATGCAAATGGTTATGCAGAGGGGCTTTACATGGAGGGGTAGCCATGATAACCTGTTTGGGTTTGCCAAATCTGTTACAGCTGGCCGCTTGGCAAAAGAATCATGGCTGCAGAGGCTCCATGTCAAGCCCTTAATAGCGAGAATTCAGATTGAATTTTTATGCGGTATAAACGAATTTATATACTGCAATACTCTGCACTTTTTTCTTGCAAAAAACAGCCATGCCCAGTACAACCAACACAATCGCTGAAAAGATATGATTAGGAGCCAATGAAGCATAGCCGTCCGCCCGCCCTCCAATTTCATAAACGTGCAGCTGTTCGCCTGCCCTTGCACCATAAGCGTTCAGATAACACCCCACGATAAACAGGCAAATAAGCACGACTGCATTCACCGTATCCATTGTTTTGACTTTGATGGATGGGGCTGCTTGTGTTCCCTTTTTAAAACTGGATAGGAATCTGGCAATCACATACACAGGAATACAGAGAACAAATAGGGCTAAAAACACAAAAAATACGGATAGAATATGATAGCCAAATCCTAGGATGTATGCCGCTGCCAGGAACAAAAGCACAACTGCAATTAAACTTATGATCACAATTGGCGCTCTGTTGTTTTTCAATGCAGTCCCCCCTACTACGCTAAATGAATGCTTTTGAAAATGCGCCCTTGTAGCGTTTCTTTGCGATTGGATTTCCGAAAACAACAGTTAAATTGATTTGTTTTTCCAGGCCTTTGGTTTCTTTCGCTATGCTTATGCGTTTTTTTAAAGTGTCTCCCCACTCCCTTTCCTCTCGAAGTTCATGCGACAAACATGCCGTAAACATGGCCTTTATAAATCGATGTTTCTGATATGCGTCAGCATCAGACTCCTTTAAAATACGGATATGCATTTGCTCCTCTCCTGTCCGCTTTTTCTTTTATCGTTAATGTTCTAAACCTTTCCTGCCATCCGGAACACTTTCCCGTCCATTTCGGGCTTTAGCCATTTCATTCCCATTTTCTCATAGAACGAAATGGCTTGCTTATTTGTCGGGGATACTCTGAGATGGTATTCCTCCAATTGATGTTTTTTGAAAACGCTCATCGCATACGCATGTAGTTCAGCGCCAAGACCCGAGCCACGTTTTTCCGGAATAAGATAGTACAAGTTGACATAGCCAATCGGTTTACCTTCAAAATCTTTACGTGTCACCTCAAGCTGTCCAATTGGAACACCATTTTCAATCGCAAGCATAAAACCTTCCGGAAATCGTACTTGCTGCATTTCAAGCCATTCAAGGTACTCTCTTGCATTGAAATTTGCATCCGTTCCGAAGCTTACGATAAAAGAATCCCTTCGGAACGGGAGAATATACTGGAGATGCTGCCTGACTTGAATGGGAATGAAATCCATTTATTAACCTCCTCTCTTGCTTCCTCCTTTGCCAGCCCTTTATCATTTCTTTTCGCCCCGGCAGCTGAAATCCATTTATCAATCGGTTGGCACAATTCTCTATTTTCTTATCGTCATCTATTGTAGCACAAGAACTGCGGATTTCCTTCTTTTACATTGTCCGTTTACTTTTTCAGCGTGAATCAACGGTCAATTATGGATAGTCATTTTTGAAGCAATATGTTATGTTGAGACTGTAAAGGATGCGGAAATGGGGGCTCCGAAATGTTTGATACAGTGATAAATACTGTGTTAGGTTTTGCTATGATCATTCTTATACTTTTTTTGCTTTACCGGTATCTCGTTCTTATGAAAACGAAGAAACTGTCTAAAATCGATTCCTTTTTTATAAAAGAATCCCATCATATGAATAACATACCCAATAAACAGATCGTTCGTTTCCTGAAATTGAGATATATTTTTAGTGCTGCCATTTTATTCCTGTTTCTTATCGTAGTTTTATATTTTAAAACCGTAAACAGTCTTTTCATTCCTCTTCTTTTATTGATAGAGTTTACCGGAATTTCCGTCATTGATCATAAAATTAAAAAGGCGAAAAACAAATAATCCAGCCGGCTTGGTTCAGTTCACCTTGTTAGAAAATATGATCTATTTGGACACTAAAGGAGGAAACCGGAATGTTTGATGACGCACATGAAACTGAAGCCGATCTGTTTTTCCGGATATCATAACTGCAGCCATTTAAAAGAACAACTACTTCATTTGATGTGAGCGTTCCATTTAAAGGAAGACCAACTACCGGATTTATAAAGTGCAATCGAGTAGGAGGCTAATCATTATTTGATTAGCCGACCTCTCACACCACCGTGCGTACGGTTCCGTACACGGCGGTTCTAAAGTTTACGACCGTACAAACAGATAATAATCCAGAAAACTTATATACCTTGCTCTTCGAAAGAGTTCGTTCGTAAGGGTTCTGGCTAAGATATGGCTGCCGGAGATTCTCCAGTAGCCTTTTCTTGTGTTAGCCCATTCCCACGCCTTTCTTTTATTGATCCCTAATTTCTTGAGCCAATAAAATCTTGTGCGTACTCTCTTCCATCTTTTCCAAGTTACCATTCGCATTCTTCTTCGTGTCCATTGGTCCAGTCTGGTTACCAGACTTTTCATATCCGCTAGCTTGTAGTAATTTACCCATCCTCGGACAGTGTCATTTAGCCTTTTCTTTCTTTCCTCTACGCTTAATCCGTTGCTCCTTCCTGTGATTGTGCGAATTTTCTCCTTTAATTTTTGAACACCCTTCGGGTGTACCCGGAATTTGCATTTTCCTTCATAAAGGTAGAATCCATAACTTAAGAATTTGATGTTTCTGATATGTGTGATCATCGTCTTCTCTCGGTTCACTTTGAGTCGCAATTTCTTCTCAATGAATGGGAGAATGTTATGGTATGTTCTTTCACAGCTTCTTCGGCTTTTGCAGAATATGATCACATCATCAGCGTAACGGACAAATCGGTGATTTCTTGCTTCCATTTCTTTATCCAATTCGTTTAACATTACATTGGCAAGAAGCGGACTTAGTGGTCCTCCTTGTGGAACACCGAAATCATTTGTTGTCCTTACCCCTTTGATCATAACACCTGCATTTAGGAATTTATGGATTAAGGAGATTACACGTCCGTCGTGAATTGTTTCACTCAATATCTGGATAAGCTTACTATGGTTTACCGTGTCAAAGTACTGTTCTAAGTCCAGATCTACTACATACTGGTATCCTTCATTTACATTCCTTTGGCACTTGAGAAGTGCCTGATGTGTACTTCTATGTGGTCGGAAACCATAGCTATTGTCTGAAAACTTTCTTTCATATATAGGGACTAGGACCTGCGAAATGGCTTGTTGGATGACTCGGTCCACTACCGTTGGTATTCCAAGTTTCCTTGTTTTTCCGTTGTCTTTTGGTATTTCTACCCTTCTAACGGGTTGGGGCTTGTATGTCCCATTTCGAATGGAGAGGACGAGTTCCCTCTGGTGTTCAGTTAGGTATGCCAAAAGTTCACCTGTTTTCATTCCATCGACACCGCCCGCACCTTTGTTTTTCTTTACCTTTTTATAGGCACGGTGCAGGTTATTACTTGAAAGGATTCGTTCAAGCATCCATTCGTTCTGTCTGTTGGTGTTAGTGGTGTTGTTTTCGGTTATCCTCTTGAAACTATGCCCTCTGTCATATCCTTCCTGTTCCGCAGTATCTTTTTGACAGCAGGTTTCTTCCTGTTTTCTGCATTTGTTCGTTTCTTCGGTAACTTTCATTGACTTCCACTTCCTTTAGTTCAGCCCTTCCTTCGATGCCCCAGGCATCTCCGTACTATGGCTTCTGCTGACTTCTCACGGCAAATCTTGTTTCAACCAGGTTTCATACTCTGTTTCCACCTGTCCGTGAGACCTCCCGTGGTAAGGTGATTCACTTTCATTCCATGTACCCGCACCATTTACGTTTCCACATCCGGATAGCTTTTGGGCTTTGACTTGTTCAGCAGCCTTACCCTGAGAGAGTACGCCTAATGATGTTCGTGTTCCTCGGGTCAGAATTTTGCCTCCAGCTTCCTTCAGATTCCATCTCACGATGGACACCCTTGCTCTTGGCTAATGGTTGGTCGCTACCTACCCCCATAGCGGACTTACACCGCCTAGCGAATCGCCATGCACGGCGCACTGAAAAAACCGCAGATCGTAATCTGCGGTTTGCTTTGGCCCGGCAACGTCCTACTCTCGCAGGGGGAAACCCCCAACTACCATCGGCGCTGGAAAGCTTAACTTCCGAGTTCGGGATGTGTTCGGGTGTGTCCTTTCCGCCATCATCACCGGACCTGTATTTTATTTGGGATGTGTTCCCTGAAAACCGGATGGGAGAAAAAACTGTAAACGGAGAATAGCTTTGGTTTCTAACTTTGAAAATTGTCTAGCTCCAGCGCCTATCGGCTAGCGTATTTCTGCGCTTTCTCCCTACGATAAGCGGGCATCGACTCGCCTTTAGGGGCTCGCCGTGTTTCCTTTATCTCAGTCGAAAGCTCCGAAATCCGTACGCCGATGACCAAGGCGCCCTTCACTTTTCTACTGTCCAGCTCCGGTGCCTAGCCCCTCGAGGTCGAATCACCTGCCCGCCACGGAGCCAAAAGACGGCTCCGTTCCGGTCAGAACATTCGCTTGTCGGGGCTAAACAAGGCACCTTCGCTTTTCGTGGTTAAGTCCTCGATCGATTAGTATCCGTCAGCTGCACGCGTCACCGCGCTTCCACCCCGGACCTATCAACCTGATCATCTTTCAGGGATCTTACCAGTTAAACTGTGGGAAATCTCATCTTGAGGGGGGCTTCATGCTTAGATGCTTTCAGCACTTATCCCTTCCGCACATAGCTACCCAGCGATGCCTTTGGCAAGACAACTGGTACACCAGCGGTGCGTCCATCCCGGTCCTCTCGTACTAAGGACAGCTCCTCTCAAATTTCCTGCGCCCGCGACGGATAGGGACCGAACTGTCTCACGACGTTCTGAACCCAGCTCGCGTACCGCTTTAATGGGCGAACAGCCCAACCCTTGGGACCGACTACAGCCCCAGGATGCGATGAGCCGACATCGAGGTGCCAAACCTCCCCGTCGATGTGGACTCTTGGGGGAGATCAGCCTGTTATCCCCAGGGTAGCTTTTATCCGTTGAGCGATGGCCCTTCCATGCGGAACCACCGGATCACTAAGCCCGACTTTCGTCCCTGCCCGACTTGTAAGTCTCGCAGTCAAGCTCCCTTATGCCTTTACACTCTGCGAATGATTTCCAACCATTCTGAGGGAACCTTTGGGCGCCTCCGTTACCTTTTAGGAGGCGACCGCCCCAGTCAAACTGCCTGCCTGACACTGTCTCCCACCCCGGTAAGGGGTGCGGGTTAGAATTTCAATACAGCCAGGGTAGTATCCCACCGATGCCTCCGCCGAAGCTGGCGCTCCGGTTTCCAAGGCTCCTACCTATCCTGTACAAGCTGTACCAAAATTCAATATCAGGCTGCAGTAAAGCTCCATGGGGTCTTTCCGTCCTGTCGCGGGTAACCTGCATCTTCACAGGTACTATAATTTCACCGAGTCTCTCGTTGAGACAGTGCCCAGATCGTTACACCTTTCGTGCGGGTCAGAACTTACCTGACAAGGAATTTCGCTACCTTAGGACCGTTATAGTTACGGCCGCCGTTTACTGGGGCTTCAGTTCAGAGCTTCGCCTTGCGGCTAACCCCTCTCCTTAACCTTCCAGCACCGGGCAGGTGTCAGCCCCTATACTTCGCCTTGCGGCTTCGCAGAGACCTGTGTTTTTGCTAAACAGTCGCCTGGGCCTATTCACTGCGGCTTCCCGGGGCATACACCCCAAAAAGCACCCCTTCTCCCGAAGTTACGGGGTCATTTTGCCGAGTTCCTTAACGAGAGTTCTCTCGCTCACCTTAGGATTCTCTCCTCGCCTACCTGTGTCGGTTTGCGGTACGGGCGCCTTTCACCTCACTAGAGGCTTTTCTTGGCAGTGTGGAATCAGGAACTTCGGTACTTTAATTTCCCTCGCCATCACAGCTCCGCCTTGGCGCGAAGGATTTGCCTCCGCACCGGCCTAACTGCTTGGACGCGATCAACCAGTGTCGCGCTTGCCCTATCCTCCTGCGTCCCCCCATCGTTCAAACGGTGAAGAGGCGGTACAGGAATATCAACCTGTTGTCCATCGCCTACGCCTTTCGGCCTCGGCTTAGGCCCCGACTAACCCTGAGCGGACGAGCCTTCCTCAGGAAACCTTAGGCATTCGGTGGAAGGGATTCTCACCCTTCTTTCGCTACTCATACCGGCATTCTCACTTCTAAGCGCTCCACCGGTCCTTCCGGTCCGGCTTCAACGCCCTTAGAACGCTCTCCTACCACGGACACCAAACGGTGTCCATCCGCAGCTTCGGTGATACGTTTAGCCCCGGTACATTTTCGGCGCAGCGTCACTCGACCAGTGAGCTATTACGCACTCTTTGAATGATGGCTGCTTCTAAGCCAACATCCTGGTTGTCTAAGCAACGCCACATCCTTTTCCACTTAACGTATACTTTGGGACCTTAGCTGGCGGTCTGGGCTGTTTCCCTTTCGACCATGGATCTTATCACTCACAGTCTGACTCCCAAGCATAAGTTTTTGGCATTCGGAGTTTGTCTGAATTCGGTAACCCGATGAGGGCCCCTCGTCCAAACAGTGCTCTACCTCCAAAACTCTCCGCTTGAGGCTAGCCCTAAAGCTATTTCGGAGAGAACCAGCTATCTCCAAGTTCGATTGGAATTTCTCCGCTACCCACACCTCATCCCCGCACTTTTCAACGTGCGTGGGTTCGGGCCTCCAGCAAGTGTTACCTTGCCTTCACCCTGGACATGGGTAGATCACCTGGTTTCGGGTCTGCGGCCTCATACTCTTTCGCCCTGTTCAGACTCGCTTTCGCTGCGGCTCCGCTTCTTCAGCTTAACCTTGCATGAGACCGTAACTCGCCGGTTCATTCTACAAAAGGCACGCCATCACCCGTTAACGGGCTCTGACTACTTGTAGGCACACGGTTTCAGGATCTCTTTCACTCCCCTCCCGGGGTGCTTTTCACCTTTCCCTCACGGTACTGGTTCACTATCGGTCACTAGGGAGTATTTAGCCTTGGGAGATGGTCCTCCCGGATTCCGGCGGGATTCCTCGTGTCCCGCCGTACTCAGGATCCACTCGGGAGAGAACGAAGTTTCAGTTACAGGGCTTTTACCTTCTCCGGCAGGCCTTTCCAGGCCGCTTCACTTACCCCGTTCTTTTGTAACTCCCATATGAGTGTCCTACAACCCCGGAAGGCAAGCCTTCCGGTTTGGGCTGTTTCCTGTTCGCTCGCCGCTACTTGGGAAATCGCAATTGCTTTCTCTTCCTCCGGGTACTGAGATGTTTCAGTTCCCCGGGTGTGCCCTTCCTGCCCTATGGATTCAGGCAGGAATCCTGTCCGATTAAAGACAGGGGGTTTCCCCATTCGGAAATCTCCGGATCAAAGCTTACGTACAGCTCCCCGGAGCATATCGGTGTTTGTACCGTCCTTCATCGGCTCCTAGTGCCAAGGCATTCACCGTGCGCCCTTTCTAACTTAACCATAAAAAGGTTTAAATCCAAAAATAAGCGATTCTCGGTTTACTTGGTTTGTTTCTCCTATCCGGTTTTCAAAGAACACATACTGAAGGATTGAACCTTCAAAACTGAACAAAACGGAAACGTCAAACTTGATTTTGGAAAACGAAGTTTTCCTTTTATTCCTTAGAAAGGAGGTGATCCAGCCGCACCTTCCGATACGGCTACCTTGTTACGACTTCACCCCAATCATCTGTCCCACCTTCGGCGGCTGGCTCCGTAAAGGTTACCTCACCGACTTCGGGTGTTACAAACTCTCGTGGTGTGACGGGCGGTGTGTACAAGGCCCGGGAACGTATTCACCGCGGCATGCTGATCCGCGATTACTAGCGATTCCGGCTTCATGCAGGCGGGTTGCAGCCTGCAATCCGAACTGGGAATGGTTTTCTGGGATTGGCTTAACCTCGCGGTCTCGCAGCCCTTTGTACCATCCATTGTAGCACGTGTGTAGCCCAGGTCATAAGGGGCATGATGATTTGACGTCATCCCCACCTTCCTCCGGTTTGTCACCGGCAGTCACCTTAGAGTGCCCAACTCAATGCTGGCAACTAAGGTCAAGGGTTGCGCTCGTTGCGGGACTTAACCCAACATCTCACGACACGAGCTGACGACAACCATGCACCACCTGTCACTCTGTCCCCCGAAGGGGAAGGCCCTGTCTCCAGGGAGGTCAGAGGATGTCAAGACCTGGTAAGGTTCTTCGCGTTGCTTCGAATTAAACCACATGCTCCACCGCTTGTGCGGGCCCCCGTCAATTCCTTTGAGTTTCAGCCTTGCGGCCGTACTCCCCAGGCGGAGTGCTTAATGCGTTAGCTGCAGCACTAAAGGGCGGAAACCCTCTAACACTTAGCACTCATCGTTTACGGCGTGGACTACCAGGGTATCTAATCCTGTTTGCTCCCCACGCTTTCGCGCCTCAGCGTCAGTTACAGACCAGAGAGCCGCCTTCGCCACTGGTGTTCCTCCACATCTCTACGCATTTCACCGCTACACGTGGAATTCCACTCTCCTCTTCTGCACTCAAGCCTCCCAGTTTCCAATGACCGCTTGCGGTTGAGCCGCAAGATTTCACATCAGACTTAAGAAGCCGCCTGCGCGCGCTTTACGCCCAATAATTCCGGACAACGCTTGCCACCTACGTATTACCGCGGCTGCTGGCACGTAGTTAGCCGTGGCTTTCTGGCCGGGTACCGTCAAGGCGCCGCCCTGTTCGAACGGCACTTGTTCTTCCCCGGCAACAGAGTTTTACGACCCGAAGGCCTTCTTCACTCACGCGGCGTTGCTCCGTCAGACTTTCGTCCATTGCGGAAGATTCCCTACTGCTGCCTCCCGTAGGAGTTTGGGCCGTGTCTCAGTCCCAATGTGGCCGATCACCCTCTCAGGTCGGCTACGCATCGTTGCCTTGGTGGGCCATTACCCCGCCAACTAGCTAATGCGCCGCGGGCCCATCTGTAAGTGGCAGCCGAAGCCGCCTTTCCTTTTTCCTCCATGCGGAGGAAAAAACTATCCGGTATTAGCCCCGGTTTCCCGGCGTTATCCCGATCTTACAGGCAGGTTGCCCACGTGTTACTCACCCGTCCGCCGCTAACCTTTTAAAAGCAAGCTTTTAAAAGGTCCGCACGACTTGCATGTATTAGGCACGCCGCCAGCGTTCGTCCTGAGCCAGGATCAAACTCTCAGTAAAGATGTTTGATAAAAGCTCAAAAAGAATTTGACGTTTCGTTTTGTCCAGTTTTCAAGGAACAATCTTTGCTGTTCTTAACAGTGACTTAATTATTATATCAAAATATCAATTCGCTGTCAACATCTTTTTTTAACCCCGTTGTTTATCCACCTAACGGGTCAGCTCATTTATCATAACATTTATCCGTAACTTAAGTCAATAAGATAGAGCAAGGGTATGTGTCAAGTTTTTCTCGACAAGGTTTAAATATCGGGTATTCCAAGACACTCTTTTTGTACACTTTCGGCTACCGTGCTTCACTTGCTCGGTGTAATTTTCGGAAAAGATGTAATATTTCCGTATAAAGATGGATAACGGGGATGTTGAGGCGCGCGAAATTCACTCGCTTTCCGCGGGCGGCCGGCGAGCCTCCTCGCTCGTACCTCGCTGCGGGGTCTCTCCTGGCTCGCTTTTCCCGCAGGAGTCTCGTAAATTTCGCGCGCCTCAACGATCAGTCCCCACTGAGCCAAGCTTAAAACGAAAGCTCTAATATTTTGCTTAAATGTCCCATTGCCGATGAACTGCTTGAATGCAGGGCAACTGATCCGTGCTTTACGCCCACTGACGGGCGTACAGGCTGCTTGAGTAGTTGAGACATCCTGATGGATTGTTTCAAGTTCCGTTGCTTTCTCTCGCTTCTTGAACGGTGTTTCAGATAGACTTCTCTCAATGTCCCATTGAGTATGCCTTGTTTGATTTTCACCATGGCTTCTGCGCCAAGTTCACTCCAATGCATGCCCCTTTTTTTCATCCTGAAGGAGATATGCCTTTGATTCGATTCCATCGCTCCTAGGCCTCTCGCACCTTCCGGCACGTTTTTCACCCTGTCTCTCCAGTCAAAAATGCGGTCCCAGTTTTTCAAGATATACGAACGGAATTCCTTGATTTTCTTGAGGGCCTTTTTATCCGTCAAGGTGCTTTCGTGCGTATCCAAATATAACGTGAATTGGTCTAGGTCATGCTTTCTAATCGCTTTTCTAATCTGCTCCTTGATCTCGCTCTTTCCGCCCCCAAATGTTTTTACAATGGCTTGTGCAACGTGGTAGGTATCCAGCTGGTTGAGCACCGGGAATTCCGACTGTGAGAATGCTGTTTGAAACCGTTCAGCTGTGTACCCAGCACCTCCATCACTGTTTGTAATGACATGCGCTTTTTCGAGGGAATAGGTGTTGGCAGCTGTGGCTTGGACTTCATCCCAAAATGTCTGGATGGCTTCCGTTGTCATGATGACTGTGGGCTGACGCAGGGAGACCCTTTTTCCATTGGTTTCCCAACCTTCATAGAGAATGGCATGGTGGACTTCCATACCCTGTTTCTTTTCCAGTCCCCGGATGAATACGCCATCTGCTTCGGAAAACAGGTAGTCTACCTTCTTCCCATCAGGCAGTGAAGCAGCTATTTCCATCTCTTCTACAAGGGCCTTGTCGGCTTCCGCCTGCGTTTTCCCTACGCGTTTCACCATTTCCCCTACAGTTGTATGACTAAGACTCACGGCTGTCCATTCTTTTAAAATATTCGCCGCCTCCCGATAGGTGTTCTCACTTGCCAACTCTGCCACCTTTAATTCCACTAACGGGCTATATCTCTGGTGGGGTAACAGCCCCAAGCATTCATCCAAAGGATAATGTGAGTTCCCTCTCTTATCACGCATTAATGATCGTTTAAAAGTCACACTTCCAAATAGAAACTGAACGCTTCTGTTATCACTCCGGCAGTACTCCCAGCCTTCCTCCAACTTCTTCTGTTTTATTGTTTTATCTAACTCCTCAAATACATCCCCAACCCATTGTGTAAAAACCTTCTGCATCAGAATTTTAACCTGTTCTTCAAACTCCATAAGACTCTTTGTATTCTTTAATAATCCAGCAATTATTGATATAATATCCATGGGAAGACCTCTCTCTAGATGTTCATTCAAGGTGTACATTTAGATGATAGAGTGTCTTCCCATTTTTTTCCACTCATTTGCCCCTTCGAGTAAAATTTTACACATACGAGCAAGGTAATGTTTTCCATCTTTTTTTAAGATCCCTGCTCCTTAATATAATGAAGAAACAGGGATCTATGCTGCGAGTTAAGATGGCGGAACGGCATTGAACTTCCTCAGTTACATACGTACCGGTCATTTTCAGGGAACCCCAGTACTCCTTCGTATGTTTACATTGGAGAAAACTGTCACAGCTGCCGCTTCTTTTATCTATTCCCTTTTTTCATCCATAATTTTCGGAATGCTTTTTGCCAGTCGCCGGCAAGTGCCTTTACACTTAAAATTTCTTCTATCGCATCAAAATTTGTTCTATCATGGTATCTGATTTTATTAATATGCAGGATGGAAAGCTGTTTTTCCCCTTTTTCAAGGAGGATAAAGCTGTCATTTTTCCGGACAAAACCTTCTTCGAGCACACGCATATAGAAGCCGGACCAGCCAGTTTCCACAATATCGGCAGGAAAACTGTCCAATCCGTGTTTCGCAGCAATTTTATAGCAAGGCTCCCGCGGCTGTGATACCTGCACAACCGCTTCCCCCATTTGAAAAACATCGCCGATATGGATATCTGCTTCCGAACATCCCGAGAGCGTAATATTTTCGCCAAATGCCCCCGGCTCAAAAGTCCGGTTAAATTTCTTCCCCCATACCGGAAAATGATCACCAACATACACGCAGACTGCTTTATCCGCTCCGCCATGATGCACAAGGTCCGCCTGCTTGTCCCCTTCGAAATTTTCTTTTGCCAGATATACCGGGCCTTCCTGTGGTGTTTTAAAAATGCCACTCTGCACCACTTTCTGTTTATAGGCAAGCGCCTTTGGTTTGCCTGTATTTACCGAAACAACAACACCGTCCGCCATCATGCCTGCTCCTTTCCCAAATTGCTATCTAAATTTTACCATCATTTGCGTAAACTTTGAAAAACATTTTAAGAAAATCCCGCATGTCTCCCGTTTGACTTTCCGGATTCGCTGTTTTCAATCCTTTTGCAAAAAGGTTTCTAAAAGTTTTACCGCTTCATTATATTTTAGCGTAACTTTTCTTGTTGCCGCTGCCGGAATAATAGCAATTTCGCCCAGGTGCTTCAAACATTTCGTCTGGCCTTGTTCTGCCGGTAAATGAAAGGTGTAGTCTTCCAGCTGAATGAGCAGCAATTTCTTTCCATTCTGAGTATGATAGCCGATCATTTCAGCCTTATTTTCATCAAGCAACTTGCGGAGGACAGCATCTTTTAATGCATACAGTTTTAATTGCCGTGTTTTTGCTCTGTTGACCACACCATAATTCCTGTCAAAATAGTTTATCTTTTTTGTATCCCTGCTTTTTTTAGCTGACTTGTTGATAATATATAGAGATTCAGCGATGTTATGAATCGTCATTTCGAGTTTGGATATATCCGTTTGTCTTTGTTTCACGACCTGTGTTTCGTTTATATCGTACAAAGGATATTTTTTTCCGCGATAGCCGATTTTCATCGCTTTGGGTTCCCCGACAGGCTTCCGTTTTAATGCTTTCAGCTGTGTTTTTGTTTTCAGATTTTCCGGTACATCCTCCCATTTTCTGTAATTTTCCACTGCCTCTCCCCCTTATTCGCATAAACCATTCTCTGCGCCTTGCCAGCACAAAAAACAACAAATGATGAGAGGTTATCTGGTTTTAACAGCCCTCACCTTCCCTTCCACCGGAATGTTTGTTTGTATTTTATCACAAGAACAAACGTTTTATCAACCAAGATATTGAAAAATTCTCGCAAAAAATTCACCGCCATTCAGCCTGCTTGGCACCAAAAAAGCCAGGCTCCTACACCCGGCTTATCTTGATTCCATTTTTAAACTGTCAAAAGGCGCAGGGCTTTACGCCTTCATTATAAAGCGAGCTCCCTTTTCAACAGGACAGCTGCCGCTTCTGCATCTTCCGCGCCTGCGATCGCAGAAATGACGGAAACGCCGTCTGCGCCCGCTTCTATGACGCTTTTTGCATTGCCCGGCCCTATGCCGCCAATTCCGACAATTGGAATCCGGATGCCATTTTGGCGGATTTCGCGAATGACGGCTGTGCCTTTCGCTTCTTTCGCATCTTCTTTCGATTTCGTCGGAAAAATGGGGCCGACGCCAAGATAATCCGCGCCTCCGTTTGCTGCCTGCCTGGCTTCCTCCAACGTATAGGCCGAGACGCCGATGATCTTATCCCCAAACTTTTCTCGTACGGATGCCAGCGGTTCATCTTCCTGCCCGACATGCACACCATCAGCATCCAGTTCCAACGCAAGTGCAATATCATCATTTACAAGAAAAGGAATCCCGTTTTTTTGGCATATCCACTTCAATTTTTCACCAAGCGCTTTCTTTTCTTCGCCTTTTCGTGCACCGTTCCCTTTTTCACGGAATTGAAAAAGGGTGACGCCGCCCCTGATGGCCTTTTCCAGCACTTGTTCCGGCGGCAGCGTGCAGTTCGGGCTGCCCATAATAAAATACAGTTTCAATGCGCCACGCAAATATTCGGCTGTCATCCGTTTTTCATTCTCCTTTTTTGGTACGCCCAATGGTTTGTCGGCCCGTGCCCGTGTCCAATTTGAATGCCGTCTTCGATCGCGGCGGAAATGAATGCTTTTGCTGTCGACACTGCAGCAAATATATCCGCGCCTTTTGCCAATTCCGCCGTAATCGCCGAAGAAAACGTACAGCCGGTGCCGTGCGTATTTTTTGTTGCGTACCTTTTCGCTGTATATTCGTAAAAATTCACCCCGTCAAAAAGCAAGTCGCTCGAAACCGGGGAAGATGCGTTATGGCCGCCTTTAATAAGGACATACCGGGGGCCGCAATCCGCAATGATGCGTGCCGCTTCCTTCCGATCCCCGGCATTTCGGATGGGCATTCCTGCCAGTTCCTCTGCTTCCGGAAGATTCGGCGTCACAATGAAGGCGAGCGGAAGCAGCTTGCTTTTTAAGGCTTGAACCGCTTCCTTTTGCAAAAGGGTTTCCCCGCCTTTTGCAATGATCACCGGGTCCACAACGAGTTTTTCCCAGCGGTAGGTTTTGATTTTTTCCGCGGCCACTTCGATGATGCCGGAATCAAACAACATGCCGGTTTTTAGCGCATCCGTCCCCATATCTCCGGCAATGGACTCCAATTGGCGGGAGACGGCTTCGGGTCCGAGCGGAAATACCCCCTGGACGCCGCGTGTATTTTGCGCTGTCACCGCGGTAATCACGGACATGCCGTATACTTCCAATTCCTGAAATGTTTTCAAGTCTGCCTGGATGCCGGCACCGCCCCCGGAATCAGAACCGGCAATGGTAAGTGCTTTTTTCATGACGTTCATCCTTCTTTCTTTTCAAAAGAGGCATATTTTTGGATTTCTTCAGCCCCTATTTCTGCCAGCTGGTCTAAAAATGCCATTTGAAAACTGCCCGGCAAATCCCCGCCTGTTTTTTCCCTTGCGATTTCCGCAGCAGCGCCGTAAATCGCAAGCGCCGAAACGGATGCCTGAACCGGATCTTCCTCAACAGCGAGAAAGGCGCCGCAAACTGCGGACAAAAGGCAGCCTGTCCCGGTGACTTTTGTTAAAAGCGGGTGGCCGTTATGTACGAGATAGAGTTCGGAACCGTTTGACACCGCATCTGTCTTGCCGCTTACCACGACCGTTGTATGAAGCGTTTTTGCTGCTTTCAAAGCGAGTTCGCCCGTATCCAGGCTGGTATCTCCTGCATCGACGCCTTTAACTTTGGCATCTATTCCGACCAGATTGGCGATTTCTCCGGCATTTCCCCTGATGGATGTGAAGCGGATTTCTTTCAGCAATTTTTTTGCCGTTTCTGTCCGGTAACGGGTTGAACCGGCAGCTACCGGATCAAGGACGACCGGAACGCCATTTTCATTTGCAGACTTTCCCGCCAAAATCATGGCTTCGACGGCTTTTTCATTCAAAGTGCCGATATTTAATACGACCGCATTTGCCGCTTTCGCCATATCGGCAACTTCTTCCACCGCATCGGCCATTACCGGAGATGCGCCAAGTGCCAGCAGCCCGTTTGCTGTGAAATTAGCCACCACAATATTCGTGATATTATGGATAAGCGGATTGGCTTCCCTGATTTTTTCAAGCAGTTCAATTGGTTTTTCCTTTTCCATTTTCATTCCCTCCTAATCCATTACAAGTCCGCCGTCAACGACGAGGTTTTGCCCGGTTACCGCCCTGGCCCATGGCGATGCAAAAAACAACACGGCATCCGCAACGTCTTCCGGTTCTGTCACCCTTTGCAGCGGGGTTGTTGCCTGAATCAATTGAAAAACCTCTTCAGATGTGGCCGCACTTGCATCCGTCGTTTTCAGAAGGCCGCCGGATACCATATTAACGGTAATGCCATATTGCCCCAGATCTTTCGCCATGCTCCGGGTGAAGCCGAGGAGCGCAGCCTTGCTCGTATTGTAATCATGGTAGGCGACAACCGGATTTTGAAACAGGTTTGTGCCAATATTGATCACCCTGCCGAAATGCAGCCGTTTCATTCCCGCAAGGCCGGCCTGGATGGTATTTAATGCGCCGCGAACCGCACCTTCCATCTGCAGGCTGTATTCCTCCCACGAAATCCGGGAAGCATCGTGCCGGGATTCCGGATCAAAGCGGAAATGCACAAGGGCATTATTTACAATCGTCGTGACAGGCCTGGAAAAATAAGCTTCGGCCTGCCGGAACATCTTTCTTACCTGGACCGGATCCCTTACATCCGCCTTCAGGGCAACCGCTTTTTCGCCTAAAATATGCTGAAGGTCCTTTGCCTTCCCCTCACTCTCAAAATAGTTGATGACAACGCCCGCCCCCTCTCTTGCAAAAGCTTTTACAAGCGCCTTGCCCAACCCCCTGCTTCCGCCGGTGACGGCAACCACCTGCTCATCGAGTTTCATTTGTCCCACCCCTTTCCATGCAAAAAAGCCAGGCCCGAAAAGACCTGACTTTATCAGCAAGAAATTTTTTACAAATTCCTACTTTCCTACGCCGGTATGATCCGGATCAGGTCCAAAGGGTTGAAAAACGCCGGTTTTTCTCTCAGCCCGCCAGATCCGGGCACCCCTAGTAGTTTGAAAGATTATTTTTTAGCTATTATATCCCTTTCCAACGAAGATGTAAAGTTTACAATCTTTTTAAAAAAACATAACTGACTTTATCATAATCCATTTTTTCTTCATAAAACCGGTGGGCGTCTTTTCTTTGCAGGCCGGATGACAGGGAAACAATGCCGTATCCGTTTTCGCCGGCCTGTTTTTCCACATGCGCCAAAAGCCTGGCACCGTACCCTTTTGATCTGTGCGCTTCATCCGTCACCAGGTCGCATACCCAAATAAACCGCCCGTTGTACAAGGTAATCATCGGCATATAGCCGGTTACCGCCACAATGTTTCCGTCATCTATTACTGCGGCCATCTTGTAATCCGATTTTTCTGCCGCCTCTTCCACCAGCTGGAGATAGTGTTCTTCGTCCAAATGTTTACGCAGCTGTTTCATCACCGGAAACGCTGCTTTCCACTCTTCCCGGTTTGCAAGTTCTTTTATTTCCATCTGTATATCCCTTCTTTGCCTAAATGGTAATGCATAATAATCAATTCGCCTTTTTTTCCAAACATCCTGCCCCCTTCATCCACAAACCCGGCTTGTCTGTACAAATTTTGGGCAGCAACATTTTCCGTATTCACCCCAAGAACCATCTGCTCTATTTCCGGAAAATGGGTACGGACAAAATGGGGCAGCTGTTTTAAACATTGCCTGGCGTATCCTTTTCCCTGCTGGTGGAAATCGGTTGAAAACGTCCGCAGCAATATGGCATGCGGATGACTTGTATATGGCCTGGCGCCATTTTTTTCATGAAGCACAAAAAAGTTTGTGATCATGTTATGGCGGACTGCAACAACAGGGTGCCGTTCCGGATCCTCTTTTGCAAGGGCAATGGCTTCATCCGGATGGCCGGTGAAACGGAGCTGATCATCCGTTATTGTATAGTTGTCCAATTGCTGCTTGAAATCATCATTGTAAAAGACCAGTTCCAATTCCATTACCCCTTGCATGTCGTTTCTACCAAATCGAGGGATAACCGTACCATATCCCGGCAGCGAATCCCGTTTTCATATATCGTTTCAGCATAATGCCTGACGAAAAAGCCTCTGTCCACCCCGGAGATCCGGAAACCGCATTTTTGATACAAGGCCAGCTGGCTGATGCTGGAATTGCCGGTGCCTACTTCGATCGTTTTAAATCCTCTTTTTCCTGCCCTCCGGATGGCATCCAGCACAAGCCGTTTTCCAAAGCCTTTCCCTTGATGTTCTTTTGCAACCGCCACATTCGCCAATTCCACGATTCCCGGCCTCGCCGGTAGCAGGATGTAAACGCCGATCACCTTTTCTTCAATTTCCGCCACATAGCATTCTCCGCGGTTGGCATAAGCCATCACCATTTCGCGTGACGGGTCGGCAAGGAGCAGTAAATCCATCGGAAGTTTTTCCTTGCCGCCCAGCCGCCGGATGCTTAACGCATTTTTTGCTTCCAAAACTGCCAGCTCCCCATCCATATGTTGTTAAATTCTAACATATCTTTCTTTATCAGTCTATCATCCTAGGAACATTTCATCAATTCTGCCTTTTATGCAGGAATGCAAACAAAAGTTCCCCTTTTTATGATAAAATAATGGCAGACAGTACTTTTCGGGAATATAGGGGGGCGGAGATTTGGAAACGCTGTTTTTTAAAACTTTTGTTTGGCTTTGTTTTGCCGGTCTCGTGATCTATACTTACCTGTATGGAAAAAATGAAGAAAAGATGGATGCAAAAGTTTTTCTGATCCGGAAAATCTGGTATTTGGTTTATTTATTCGGTGCGCTGGTTTACTGGACGATCCATCCGGCGAGCATTTTCATGAATTTTAAAAACTATGCCATCACCGCGCTTATTTTTGCAGCAATCGACGGTTTTATTTTTTTAAATATGTATTTCCGCAAAGCCGGAAAATATGAATTGGAAAGATTTACGAAAACCGTTTCTGCAAATGAGTCTCTGATCCAGGACAATCTGTTAATGGCTAAAAATATGCTCGACATCTTGAATGATGAGGGCATCGTAGGGTATTATGGTAGTAAAGAAGGATATCTGTTAGGTTTAAAAGAAGTGCTGGCATCTTATGCGGAAAAAGCGGATATGAGCGTTAACATTTTGCCGTTTACCACCCCGCCAGAAAAAGATCAGGCATTGTACAGTTTCGCAAATCCCGGTTCCGCCCGCGCGAAATTGGACAGGCTGGAGACGGTGTATCATATTGATGAAAACTATGCGCTCCATCCGATTTATCTGTTTCATGATGCATTGTATCTATTAAAAATATCCGGTTCCAGAGCCATTACAGAAATGGATTGTATCCTGTTTGTCATCATGGCCCATGTTTATGATTTCGCGGCTCCGCCGGACGACATGGATTGAAAAACAAGGCGGTGACAAAAATGAAAAAAAACAGCGCGCTCCTGGCACAGAGAAATGAAACCGGAAATATCCGGAGAACTTTCAGAAGAAAATCAAGAGTCCGTGTTCCTTCGGTTGGCACAAGCCCGACGACTTTAAAAATCATGAAAGAAAACGAACAGATCCTGAAAAAGTACGGCAAAAAATCTTCAGGGCAATAACAAACCGGTTATTGCCCTTCATATTTTTTCGCAGCTTTGCATACACTATTGCAGATAATCAGCTGAGGTGATCATGTGAAAAAGTTCCATAAAGAAACAAGCGTTTACTCTCCGCCCCCTTCCGCTTCCCCAATGGAAAAAAACAGACAGCGGAACTCCTCAGCTTTATGGATAAGCTGAAAAATAAGCGGGCAACATGAAACATCCGCAGCCAGTAAAAATACAGTCAGCCCCATAAGCTTTTTTTAACATCCAGCAGCCCCCTCAGCTCAGCACTTTTTTATGAAAACTCGGCTATAACTTCCCATCCCGCCCAAAACAACAGCAGGACGCTATCTGCTGCCGCGTTTTTCAGCATTCTTAATGCGTTTTGATCAGGATGGCACCCATCACAATACAGAATGCTGAAAGGTACATCCACCAGGTTGGCAGTATAGGGAAAACCGATAATACATCGAATATTTCAATCAGCACAAATACCTTTTGGGTTTTCGGGGAAAATTCCCGGTAGGCTTTCCATTCTTTTCTGAACTACAAAATGCCAAACGGAAGAAGAATCACCCCAGCCACCACCAAAATCACGCCAGCCAGTTTCAAAAAATCATCCCCTGTCTGCAAGCGTTACTTCCTATACTAAATATTGCGGGCACACTTCTTGTGCATTGAATATTGTGAAATCATCTGCAGTAACATTATTCTCCCGAGCCCCACTTGGCAAAACAGAAAGCCGGGCATTGATAATCATATTTTTGCAAATTGATCTTCCTTTTCCTACCCAAATAGCCTAAATTATTTTGCACAAATCGCTCCCGCGTTCCCATTTCTTATGTTTATAACATTGGAATGTTGCATATTATTAAATAATATAAAGGATTTCCTGCCTTTCTGGAAGAATAGATTACGATGAAGATATGTTATGGGAGCTGGTCAAATGAGCAAAGGAATAAAAAGCTTGTTAAAATCATTCATATTTGCCATTCTGCTTGTGGGGGTCATCAGGGGATTTTTCATTGCCCCTTATATGGTTGAAGGGGAATCAATGGAGCCGACACTTCATAACCATGATAAAATTCTCGTCTATAAAGCCCATTCTGCTGCCGATTACAAAAGAGGCGACATCGTCATCATCAAGGGGGAAACAGAAAACTATGTAAAGCGGATTATTGGCCTTCCCGGAGATACAATTCAAGTCAAAAATGACCATCTCTATATTAATGGGAAATTGCACAAAGAACCTTACCTTGCGAAAAACCTGAAAGCAGCACGTAAAGAAGGCAGCAAGCTGACGAATAATTTCGGTCCTCTCGCCGTGCCAAAAAATAAATATTTCGTAATGGGCGATAACCGGATGTACAGCGAAGACAGCAGAAACGGGCTCGGCCTTATTCCGAAGAAAGAACTGGCGGGAAAAACCGAAGCGGTATTTTACCCGCTCTCGCAAATCCGGGAAGTCCGTTAACTATTCTTGCGGGCAGAGCCGGTATCTATTAATAAAAAGCAGGGGGGAATTTCCTTGAAACACGCTTTAGTGGCAGGCAGAACCGGCATGCTTCCCGCTTTACATCAATGAATTTCAAATTTCTTCCCCTAATGCTTTTAAAATATTGCTCCAATCAACAAGAAAATAATGCTTGCTAATAAGAAAGCTGAAGGAACACCTATTAAGCCTCTATTTAGATATAACTTAAATCCATCATACTTTGTATTAAACGATAATCTGGGGATATAATACGAAATCAAGATAATCACTGATACCACAATAAAGATAGCTGTAATACTGTCCATCGTTTTCATCACCTCTTCATAAGATTATCGTGCCCATTAATTTCCGTTTTTTCTATCCTGAAAAATTGCACCGGCTGATTTTCATTCTTCCTCTGGTGCCGCGTTCACTGCGGCATGGGTGTCTAAATCCAAATAGTTTGCCACTCTTTATATTTGCACTCAGAGGAGCAAATATGGCTCCTAATATGGTTTCTGCTACAGTCCAGGCAATGACTGGACTTAACGCTACAGGTGGTGCCGGTGCCTTGATACCTTGTTTCATTGCCGGTAAAAATCTATAGGGATTGAGGCATTTTGCCCATGATTTCTTCAGCTTCTTTTATGACATGGTCAATCAATGCTTTTGCCGTTTGATGTTTTGCGAGCCGCGGGCTTTGGCCGGACCAAAGTGACATAAACTCACGGTTGTTCTGCTTTCCGGCAGCCTTTCTGATATCCTGTGTGAGCGCATTTTGCACGGGATAATCCGGAAAAAGCGCTTCATGCGGCTTCATTTCCGAGATAAACGCATTTTTTACGCCTCTTGCCCATTTTCCGGAAAATGACCGGGTGAGGACAAGCTCATCTTCTTTCGCATGGAGAACGGCTTCCTTATGGGCCTGATGTGCGCCGCTTTCCTTACAGGCCAGGAAGGCGGTTCCCATTTGCACGCCTTTTGCCCCCAAGCAAAGCGCTGCTGCAAGCCCCCTGCCATCCATAATACCGCCTGCCGCAATGACGGGAATCCGGACATTGTCGGCAACCTGGGGAACCAGTGACATCAGGCCAATCATGCTTTCCTCATGGTCTTTCAAAAAGTTTCCCCGGTGGCCCCCCGCTTCACTGCCTTGCGCAACCACCATATCCATCCCGGCCTGCTCCGCTTCAACCGCTTCATCGACGGTTGTTGCCGTTCCAATTAGGAGGATCCCGTTTTGTTTCAGCCTTTCGATCACTTCCCCGGAAGGTATTCCAAAAGTGAATGAACAAACAGGCACTTTCTCTTCGACAGCCACTTGCACCTGTGCCAAAAATTGATTTTGCACGCGATGAAGATCAGGAACTTCTATTTCTGCTTTTGCCTCTATTTTTAACTGTTTGCGGACCCGATTTAAAATGTCATTTGCGGCTGTTATTTTTTCATTTGCCGCTTCAAACCCGCCGGGAACAAAAAAATTGATGCCAAAAGGGTTTCCGGTTAACTGTTTGATTTCCCGGATTTGTTCTTTTGTTTGGGCAGCGGTCAAGTACCCCGCCCCGATCATGCCCAGCCCGCCGGCGTTTGACACCCCAGCCACCAACTCTGGTGTTGTGATGCCCCCTGCCATCGGAGCCTGAATCATCGGGTACCGTGTTTTCAGCCGTTTGGCCAAATCGTTTTTCAACATCCAAATTCCTCCCCTTTGCCTTTCCCCCATTGTAACAGGTTTCCATATTGTTTTAAACGTTTTCAAAATAATGAAAACATTATTTGGAGGGGGCAACCGTTCCTTGGTGAAAAACCATTTTCCAGCTCCTGTCCGTATATTTCCAAATGGAACTGCGCAAGGTTTGCTGCTTTCTTGTTCGGTCGTCCACCCTGCAGGTTGCAAGGACCACGCCATCAGCCAATGGATGCATTTCAAAATCTGTAAGCGCCATCTCCCTCACCCCAATGCCGCCCGGTCCGGTATATTTCCGTTTATGCCAGATTTTTCCCGATGAGCCGAATTCAAAAAAGATTCCGCCAGCAATGCGCTCAATTTTGCCGGATCCGAGCGTGTCGAAGGTTCAAGCAGCGATTTTTCCAATCGGAGGATATGTTCTTTAAGTGACAAGATTTTGCATCCTTTCTTCTTTAAGATTTGTTTACTATGCTACATAAAGCGAACGAAATTTTGCCATTCTGTTGCCTGTCCAAATGAATGATGTGATTTTTATTAGTTTTAAAGCAGAGCTTTTCAAAATATGGGCAGAAAAAACTTTTCCGTATCAATATGTTGTATTTACGTTGTTTTTCTGTTATAATTTTATCAGTGTAAAGCCCGAGTCCCGCAAAAAATTCCTGCGCACGACGGATAACATGAAACTGCCCGCTGCAATATTTTTACTACTAACTGCATCTTCAACTACTAACAAACTTTCCGAACGAAGCATATGTTTTAAAAAAAGAACAATGGGTAAACAAAGAAGAGGTGATAACATATGAGAAACAGAATTTTCAACTTCATTATTGACGGACGATTGATTACTGTAAAAGGAAAGTCCGTTAAAGAAGCAAAGCGCCATGCACAACAAATTGCGCGAAGTATGAAAGCGGAAGAAAACATGGGCAACCAGTCAGCCATCTGATTGGCTGCCTTTTCCATTTTTCCGGGTAAACAGGCATCTCAGCGGTAAAGAAATGTTTAGTTTTTTATAACATTATTATGTAAACTAGTTCCCGTTTTTTGGAGCGTGGCTGTCCCGTTCTTTTGAAAAATGGCGTGTATTCCACACGCCATTTTTTTAGTGCCGGTTTGTCGGCAGCTTTTCACTCGGGCTTCCGTTCCCCTGCCGTTTTTTATTTTGTTCCTGCTTCTTTTGCTGTTCATTCAGCTTCTGCACATATTTATGGGTGTTGTCCATGTTTATACCTCCTTCCGTCCTTGTTACTTTAACCAAGACCCGGGCAGGCATGCACGCATTTTGGATTTCCAGACGGATTTGCTTTCATGATTGCGCAATTTTACAGTGATATTGCCAATTTCTCATTTCACCATTTTGCACGTTTTTTTACTTGCTCTTCCATTCTAAAAATTCGAGCCGGTTTCCGAATGGATCAGTTGCGTAAATACGCGCTGCTCCTGGAAGCTTGCCGTCTTCTGCCCACTTAACTTGATAGCGGGCAAACCTGTCTTTCAAGCTTTCGAGATTTCTGACTTCAAATGCAGGATGCGCTTTTTTGGCGGGTAAAAAAGGTTCTTCAATGCCGATATGGATTTGTATTTTTCCGTTTTGAAACCAGCAGCCGCCGCGTTTTTTCAATTCTGCCGGTTTTCAACTTCTGTAAATCCGAGGATTTCCGCGTAAAACTTTTTGGCTGTCTGTTCACTGCCACGTGGAGCAGCAAGCTGGACATGGTCGATTGCGATAAAATGAAATGCCACCCTCATCCCTCCTCCCCTTAATCTTACATTCCTTCTTTTATCATTATAAATAATGGCTTTTTCATCTTAATTGATATGTTTTACTTATGAGTTAGCACGCCCCGGCATGCTTTTTTCATGAGCCTGCCAGAAAAAAAAGCACACGGGGGGGGTAACCCGCCGTGCGCTTTGTAAAAAATGATTTATTTTGCAGCGACTGTCACTTTACCGGTGTCTTCTTTTTTGTTCCGGATGGTGGCCTGTGCAGCGGCGAGCCTTGCGAGCGGTACGCGGTAAGGCGAGCAGCTGACGTAGTTCAGGCCCGTTTTGTAGCAGAATTCGATCGAGCTTTTTTCACCGCCGTGTTCGCCGCAAATGCCGGTTTTCAAGCCCGGTTTTGTCTGGCGGCCGAGTTTGACGCCGGTTTCGACAAGTTTGCCGACGCCTTCCTGGTCAAGGACGGCAAACGGATTTTCCGGCAGCACTTTTTGCTCGATATACTGCTGCAAAAATTTTCCTTCCGCATCGTCGCGGCTGAAGCCGAATGTCGTTTGCGTTAAGTCATTCGTGCCAAACGAGAAGAAATCGGCTTCTTCTGCAATTTGGTCTGCGGTAAGGGCGGCGCGCGGTATTTCGATCATCGTGCCGACTGTATAATCGAATTTCAAGCCCTTTTCCTCCATGACCTGATTCGCCATATCCGTCACGAGCGCGCGCATCCGTTTCAGCTCATTCACATGGCCGACAAGCGGAATCATAATTTCCGGCTGGACTTTTATTCCCTTTTGCAGGACGGCAGCGGCAGCGTAAAAAATTGCTTTGACCTGCATTTCGTAGATTTCAGGGAAAATCATGCCGAGCCGGCAGCCGCGGTGGCCGAGCATCGGATTGAATTCAGCAAGATGCTGGACTTTTTTCAGCAAGTATTCTTTTTCTTCCAGTTCTTTTGAGCCTGGTGCCGTAAGCTGCAGTTTTGTTACTTCTACTAGCAGTTCTTCCTTATCCGGCAAAAATTCGTGCATTGGCGGATCGAGCAGGCGGATCGTCACCGGATGGCCGGCCATTTCCTCAAAGATGCCTTCAAAATCGCCCTGCTGCATCGGAAGCAGTTTATCCAAAGCTTTTTCGCGCTCTTCCAAAGTCTCGGCGAGGATCATTTCCTGAACGATCGGCACGCGCTTAATGTCCAT
Organism: Weizmannia sp. FSL W8-0676; assembly: GCF_038593015.1. NCBI lineage: Bacteria > Bacillati > Bacillota > Bacilli > Caryophanales > Bacillaceae > Heyndrickxia > Weizmannia sp. FSL W8-0676. Next base: position 1,473,091 of record NZ_CP151954.1, on the reverse strand, counting down.
AAACATATGCTCCGTCCGGCAAAGGCCGATGCCGTCTGCACCGAATTCGAGCGATTTTTTCGCGTCCGCCGGGTTGTCGGCATTGGCGCGCACGCCGAGATCGCGCACCTCATCCGCCCATTCAAGCAGCGTTTTGAATTCGCCGGAAAGCTCAGGGTCGATCATCGGGACTTCGCCGAGCATCACTTCACCTGTCGAACCGTCGATCGTGATGACATCCCCGTAACGGACAACCGTATCGCCGACCGTAAATTGTTCCGCTTTCAAATCAATTTTCAAAGATTCGCAGCCGCAGATGCATGCTTTCCCCATCCCGCGCGCGACAACCGCCGCATGGCTCGTCATCCCGCCGCGGCTTGTCACAACCGCCTGGGATGCAATAATGCCGTGAATATCATCCGGTGTCGTTTCGGGGCGGACTAAAATCACTTTTTTCCCTTCCTTGCCGAGCCGTTCCGCTTCATCAGCATCAAATACAACGGCGCCGGTTGCAGCTCCCGGGGATGCCGGCAGCCCTTTTGCAAGATGGTTTTTGGCCGCGACATCATCAATACGGCGGTGCAGGAGCTGATTCAACTGTTCCGGATCAACCCTTAAAAGCGCTGTCTTTTTATCGAGAATGCCTTCTTTCACCATTTCAACGGCTATGCGGATTGCAGCCTGCGCCGTCCGTTTGCCGTTCCGGGTTTGCAAAAGGTACAGTTTGCCGCGTTCCACCGTAAATTCAATGTCCTGCATGTCTTTGTAGTGTTCTTCCAGTAATTTGCTTGTTTTTACAAACTGGCGGTACACTTCCGGCATGTCTTTTGCCAGCACCTGGATCGGCTGCGGGGTGCGGATGCCGGCGACGACATCCTCGCCTTGGGCATTGATTAAATATTCGCCGTACAGCACGCGTTCGCCTGTTGACGGGTTCCGTGTAAAAGCGACGCCGGTTCCGGAATCATCCCCCATATTTCCGAATACCATGCTTTGGATATTGACGGCGGTCCCGAGATGGTCCGGAATTTTATTCAGGCGGCGGTATACAATGGCACGCTGGTTATTCCACGAATCGAAAACGGCATTTACGGCAAGGTACAGTTGCGTTTTCGGGTCTTGCGGGAAATCCTGTTTCGTATGTTTTTTAACGATTTTTTTATAGCCGGCTATGATGTCTTTCCAGTCTTCCGCAGTCATTTCCGGATCAGCTGTATACCCTTTTTGTTCCCGGGTTTGTTCAAGCAAGTGTTCGAAATGGTATACATCAATGCCGAGCACCACGTCAGAAAACATTTGGATAAACCGGCGGTACGAATCGTAAGCAAAGCGCGGATTGCCGGTCAGTCCTGCGACAGCTTCCACGGTCTCGTCGTTCATGCCGAGGTTCAGTACCGTATCCATCATCCCCGGCATCGAAAACACAGAGCCGGAGCGGACGGAGACGAGCAGCGGGTTCTCCTTGCCGCCCAGTTTTTTGCCGGTTTTTTCTTCCAGTGTCAAAAGCGCTTCTTCAATTTGCGTTTCGACTGCGCCCGAAATTTTTTTGCCGTTTGCATAATAGTCATTGCATGCCTCGGTTGTAATTGTGAAACCGAACGGCACCGGCAGGCCGATGTTTGTCATTTCCGCTAGATTGGCCCCTTTGCCGCCGAGCAGGTCGCGCATATGGCTGTTGCCTTCGTTGAACAAGTAGACAAATTTTGTCATTTGAGCAGCTCCTCCCTGTTTTTGAACATTTCAATAATAAGGCTTGCTGTTTCCTCCACCGCTTTATTCGAAACATCAATGACCGGGCATCTGAGTCTCCGCATGATGTTCTCCGCGTAAACGAGTTCTTCATAAATCCGTTCAAAGCTCGCATAATTGGCGTCCGATTTTAAACCCATTGCCCTGATCCGTTCTTTCCGGATTTCATTCAGTTTCTCGGGCGAAATCATCAGCCCGATGCACTTTTCCCGCGGGATGGAAAACAATTCATCAGGCGGCGCGATTTCCGGCACGATCGGGACATTCGCCACTTTAAAGCTGTGGTGCGCCAAATACATGGACAACGGCGTTTTCGACGTCCGGGAGACGCCGAGCAGGACAATGTCCGCTTTTTTCAGCCCGGTTGGATCGCGCCCGTCATCATATTTCACGGCAAATTCAATGGCTTCGATTTTTTTAAAGTATTCCTGATCCAGCTTGCGCATTAATTTCGGGCGATGGTACGGCTCCTTGTGAAACTTTTTCATAAAAGCTTCCATCAACGGATTCATCAGGTCGACCGCAATAACCCCCTCTTCGCCGGCGCGGCGGTCAATGTATGCTTTCAAAGGGGTAACGACAATCGTGTAAGCAATGATGGCATTTTGTTTTTTTGCCGCCTCAATTACCGGTTCGATATCGTCTGTTTCTTCCACATGCGGGTGCCGCCTGATTTCAATGTGGCCGCCGTTAAACTGCGCAGCAACCGCTTTTACAACAAATTCAGCCGTTTCTCCGACCGAGTCCGAGATGATATGCACTATTTCTTTTTGTTCCATGTATCGTTCCCATCCTTTTCGAACCGGAAAATGGCTCCGTATGTATGTGGTTTCTTTTCACTGCCCCTCCCGTATGCCACCAGTATATGCACTGTTTGACAAATGTGTTATACTTTTCGTTCATTAGTATAACACATTTAAAAGGATACGTGAACCATTTTACCGGTTTTTTTAAAAATTTTTATTATCATTCAAACGGGCAGCTGCTGTGCGCCGTTTCCCGGATCATCACCGTCCCGAGCACGCCAAAAAGCGAAAAGAACGCCGGGATTAAAAAGCCGTAATGGTAACCGGCCGCATCAGCAGCATTGAAATGGTCCAGCACTTTCCCAAACAAGCTCGGCAAGAGCACCGCGCTTAAAAAGCCGCCGGTATTGGCAAATCCGGAAACCGATCCGACTTCCCTCACGTCAAAGGAGTGGCGGACTTTCGCATGCGCATGTGCTCCCCCTTCCCGTTTTTGCGGCAGCCGGATAAGCACGGCATACAGCATCACCGTACTTGCAAGCAGCAGGATGCCGGTTACAAAAAACGGCAGGCGCCATCCTGAAGCTGATATTCAGGCTGTCAGCGGAACGGTTGCGAGCAAAGAACCCACGCTTCCGCCCATGCCGGCATAACCGATCAGCCCGACAAACTCTTTCGCATAAAACCACTGGCTTAAGATCAGGACAAGATTAATCAAATGGCCGCATCCCCCATGCCGGCGAGCACCCGGGATATGAGCAGGCACGCTTCATTCGGCGAGATGCTGTATAAGAACGTGCCGATGCCGCTAAATAAAGTGCCTGTAACCAGAAAAATATTCGGCCCGAACCGGTCGGAAAACATCCCAATCGGAATTTGCAGCCCCGCATAAGCGAGAAACTGCACACCTGTCAACAAACCGATGACGGACGCTGTCAAATGAAACTCGCTCATCAGTTTATCCGGAATCAAGCCCGGTGCCGTTCGCTGGCTGACAATCACCATATAGGAAAACAGCACCGCGAAAAAAACAATCCATCTGTACTTGCTTTTTTGTCTGTCCAATCTGCTCTACCCCTGTTTTATTTGTAATTTATTACTATTATAATCTATTTTTGCGCAAAAACATTTTCAATTTTCAAATCCGCATAAAAAACTCCCGGCGCGGGAGTTTTTTATGCATTTGCCGGCTGCCATTTGGCACGGACCAGGATCCATTTGCCGTCTTCAAAATACCATGTTGCCTTGACATCGCCCAGTTTATCTGCATGATAGGCGCCGCTTATTTGCTGGTAACCTTCGAGCCCGCATCCTTTTTTGCCTTTTATTTTCACCGGTTTGTAAACCGCCACCGGATCGATCATCAGTTCAAACGGTTCATTGAGCATTCCATCCTTTTGGTAAATGCCGAGCCGGATATAATCTTTTTTCCGTTTTCTTAAATCAATCAGGAATGTTTCGTTCGTATTTTCAATGTTAAGCCTTGCCGACAGGGCATTTTCAAATTTGCCGCTAAGCTTTAACACGGGCGGCATCGGCAAATATTTTAAAATGCCGCCTTTCAGCGTATCGAGGCGGTACTGGTTTATGCCCCCGCTTCCGCCGCTGTTGCTTGATCCGAGCATGTCCTTTACACCGTCATGGTTGAGGTCTTTGAACCGGATTTCCGGTTCATACCCGGGCTCATACGGCAGTTTATATTTCTTTCCTTCCGACGCGGCAATCCGCGCCCAAATCTTTTTCATATACGGGCTGCCAGCAGCAAACGGGATGCCTTCCAGTATAATCGCATCCTTTTTTCCGTCCCCGGTTACATCCGCCTCATACCGGTGAATCACCATTTTGCCGGCTTTCGTCTTCCCGCCCGCGTCCGCGATCACAACCGTGCCGGCTGCCATAAACCATAATGCGAGCAGTGCAAGCATGTATTCTTTTTTCATCTTCTCACCCCGCATCCGTTTTCCTTTAGGATACGCCGCAAGAATAGAATTATGTAAAACTTGCCTGAAGATGGAAAAAGTGTTTGCCGAAAACGGCAAACACTTTTTTCAATCGTTTTCTTCCGCGGCAGCCTCTTCCGGTTCCTGCTTCCATACTTCTGCCACTGTCCCGTTTTCTTCTTCATCAATGGCAAATGAGCCATTTGAATAACGGTCATGGTCGCGCAAGTCATGGAGTGGAATGTCTTCCTGATGCCCTTTTTCCGTTACGACCGAGACGGTTTCCCCATTGCCTGCAATCACGGCCCCGGCGATCCGGTGCGGATGGGCTTTTAATTCGCGCAGCATGAGGACGCCACGTTTGGCCCGGCTTGTTTTGTCAAATTCGGACACTTTCATCTTCTTGACGGCGCCTCTTTGGGTGGCAATGAAAACTTTATCTTTTTCCGGATCTTCAATGATTTTCCCGCTAACGAGCCGGTCGCCTTCTTTCAGGTTCATGCCTTTTACCCCTGCTGCCCGCTGGCCGACAACGCTGATTTCCGCTTCATCAAACCGGAGCCCGTAACCGAGGCGGGAAGCGAGGAAGACTTCTTTCGAGCCGTCTGTCAGGTGGACATCGACCACTTCATCATCGCCCTTTAAGTTTATTGCGACAAGGGCTTTCGAATAGCGCTGTGCCTGGTACTGCTGCAATTCCGTTTTCTTCGCCATGCCGTTTTTCGTAAAAAACAAAATAAACTGCGGCTGGTTGAAATCTTCAATCGGGATCACTTTGATGATGCTTTCATCGCGCTCAAGCGCCACAAGATTGGAAACATGCTGCCCGAGATCTTTCCAGCGGATATCCGGCAGTTCATGGACCGGCAAATAGATATAGCTCCCTTTATTTGTGAAAAGCAGCACCGTCTGGACGGTATTGAGCTGCCGTTTAAAGAGCAGGCGGTCGCTGTCTTTAATAGCAAGGTCCCGGCCGTTTGAAGCGGTGTAAGAACGGATGCTTGTCCGTTTAATATAACCATCTTTCGTAATGGTGACCATCACATCTTCATTCGGGATCATTGCTTCCAGATTGATTTTTAGTTCCTGTATTTCCGCTTCAATCGTTGTCCTTCTGTTATCGGCGTATTTTTTCCGGATTTCTCTCAGTTCTTTTTTGATTACCGTGAACAGTTTTTTCTCGCTGGATAAAATCGCGAGATAGGTCTCAATTTTTTTCTCAAGGTCTTCCGCTTCATTCTGCAGCGTCGTAATATCCGTATTGGTCAGGCGGTAGAGCTGCAGCGTGACGATCGCTTCAGCCTGGGGCTCGGTAAAATCAAACTTTGCGATTAAGTTCGCTTTGGCATCTTTTTTATCTTTGGATGCCCGAATCGCCGCAATGACTTTATCGAGAATGGAAAGTGCCTTCATCAGGCCGTCGACAATATGCTTGCGGTCACGTGCTTTTTTGAGATCGAATGCCGTCCTTCTTGTGACCACTTCTTTCTGGTGTTCAATATAAGCATCAAGCAATTCGCGGAGTCCCATCAGCTGCGGGCGGCGGTTATGGATGGCCACCATATTGAAATTGTAGGAAACCTGGAGATCGGTGTTTTTAAATAAATAATTCAGGACGCTGTCTGCATCCGCATCTTTTTTCAGTTCGATCACAATCCGGAGCCCGGTCCGGTCAGTTTCATCACGGACTTCGGAAATGCCTTCCACTTTCCGGTCAATCCGGAGCTCGTCGATTTTTTTGACAAGATTGGCTTTATTGACTTCATAAGGAATCTCTGCGATGACAATCTGCTTCCGCCCGCCGCGGATCTCTTCAATCGATGTCCTGCCTCTTACGACCATTTTGCCTTTGCCAGTTTCATATGCTTTTTTAATCCCGTCAATTCCCTGGACAATGCCACCTGTTGGAAAATCAGGGCCTTTTATGACCGCCATCAGGTCGTCCACCGTGCAATCCGGGTTTTCCATCCGCATGATGGCCCCGTCAATGATCTCCCCGAGGTGGTGCGGTGGAATTTCGGTTGCATATCCGGCCGAGATGCCGGTCGAGCCGTTCACCAGCAGGTTGGGAAACCGGGCGGGCAGCACAACCGGCTCATTTGCGGTATCATCGAAATTCGGGATAAATTTAACCGTTTCTTTATCAATATCATGAAGGAGTTCGGATGCAATCGGGGCGAGCCTTGCTTCCGTATACCGCATGGCCGCGGCCGGGTCGCCGTCAATGCTCCCGTTATTGCCGTGCATCTCGATGAGCACATTTCGCAGCTTCCAGTCCTGGCTCATCCGCACCATCGCTTCATAAACGGAAGAATCCCCGTGCGGATGGTAGTTGCCGATGACGTTGCCGACCGTTTTTGCCGATTTCCGGAAATGCTTGTCAGCGGTGTTCCCCTCTACATGCATCGCATACAGAATCCGCCGCTGCACCGGCTTCAGGCCGTCCCGCGCATCCGGAAGGGCACGATCCTGGATAATATATTTGCTGTACCGGCCGAATCGGTCGCCCAGCACCTCTTCCAAAGGCAAATCTTGAAAACGTTCAGCCGTCTTCATCCGTTCATGTCCCCTTCCTCAATCATCAAATTCTCATTGTCTAAAATATTGGTATCGTCTTCAAGCCCGAATTCCACATGATTTTCAATCCATTGCCGGCGCGGTTCGACCTTATCGCCCATGAGCGTGGTCACCCGCCGTTCGGCACGGGCCGCATCATCAATGCGGACACGGATCAAAGTCCGCGTTTCCGGATTCATCGTCGTTTCCCAAAGCTGGTCGGCATTCATTTCGCCGAGCCCTTTGTAACGCTGCAGGATATAGCCGCGTCCGACTTTTTTGATCGTTTCATCCAATTCTTTTTCGGTCCACGCATATTCCACGATTTCTTTCCTGCCGGTGCCTTTGCTGACTTTATAAAGCGGCGGCAGCGCGATGTAAACTTTTCCCGCTTCGATCAAAGGCCGCATATAGCGGTAAAAGAACGTGAGAAGCAGCACCTGGATGTGGGCACCGTCCGTGTCGGCATCGGTCATGATAATGACTTTGTCGTAATTGACGTCTTCCAAATTGAATTCAGGGCCGACGCCGGCACCGATCGTATAAATAATGGTATTGATTTCTTCATTTTTAAAAATATCCGCAAGCTTTGCTTTTTCCGTGTTGATGACTTTTCCGCGCAGCGGCAAAACAGCCTGGAATTTCCGGTCGCGCCCCTGTTTCGCAGAACCGCCCGCCGAATCCCCTTCAACCAGATACAATTCATTCCGCTGCGGATTGCGGCTTTGCGCCGGCGTCAGCTTTCCGGATAAAGTCGTTTCCGATTTCTTCCGTTTTTTGCCGCTTCTGGCTTCTTCCCGCGCTTTCCTCGCTGCTTCCCTTGCCTGCGACGCCTTGATGGCTTTCCGGATCAAAAGATTGCTCGTATCCGGGTTTTCTTCAAGAAAATAAGACAGGTGCTCCGAAACAATCGTATCAACTGCAGAGCGGGCTTCGCTTGTGCCAAGTTTTCCTTTCGTCTGCCCTTCAAATTGGAGCAGCTCTTCCGGAATGCGGACGGAAATAATGGCGGACAGCCCTTCGCGGATATCCGTCCCTTCGAGGTTTTTATCTTTTTCTTTTAACAGTCCGGTTTTTCTTGCATAATCGTTCACGACGCGCGTCAAGGCCGTTTTTGCCCCAGCCTCGTGCGTGCCGCCGTCTTTCGTGCGCACGTTGTTCACGAAGGATAAAATGTTTTCCGAAAAGCCGTCGTTAAACTGAAAGGCAAATTCCGCTTCGATTCCGTTTGTTTCCCCTTCGATAAACACAACCGGATGGAGCACTTCTTTTCCTTCGTTCAAGTACTGGACAAAGGCTTCAATGCCGTTTTCGTAGTGGAACAGATCATGCCGCCCGAAACGTTCATCGGTGATTTCAATTTTTAACCCTTTTAAAAGAAAGGCCGATTCGCGCAACCGTTCGCATAATGTATCGTAATTAAAAGTGATGGTGCTGAAAATGGACGGGTCGGGTTTAAAGTGTATCGTTGTGCCGGTCTTATTGGTTTTCCCGGTTTTCTCAAGCGTTGTTTCCGGTTTGCCGCCGTCACGGAAACGCTGTTCATACACATAACCGTCGCGGTGTATCGTAACAACCAGCCATTCCGACAGGGCATTCACGACAGACGCGCCGACACCGTGCAGGCCGCCGCTCGTTTTATAGCCGCCCTGCCCGAATTTTCCGCCGGCGTGCAAAATCGTCAAGATCACTTCTGTCGTCGGTTTGCCGAGCTTGTGCATCCCGACCGGCATGCCACGCCCAAAATCCTGGACGCTGATGCTGTTATCTTTGTGAATGTTGACGATGATATGGTTTCCGTACCCGGACAGCGCCTCATCCACCGCATTGTCGACGATTTCATAGACAAGATGGTGTAAACCGCGCGCATCGGTCGACCCGATGTACATGCCCGGTCTTTTCCTTACTGCCTCCAGCCCTTCCAGCACCTGGATCGCATCATCGTTATATTCCAATATATTTTGTTTCTTCGCCACATCTATTCCCCTTTCAATTGCAAAGCACGTGCATCCGCCGTTCATAGGAACAAATATTCGTTCTCATTATAACATCATTTGCCGTTTTTATCATACTCATTTTATCGATAAAACGGAATTTGTAAAGGGTATGCGGAAATAACGCAGGGGCAAAGCAACGGTTATGGAACTTCTCCGGCAAACGGCCGCTTGATTGGGCAAATATAAAGAAAGCAAGCGCCCTTTAAGCTGGCGCCTGCATGAAAAAGCCTATTTTGTCAGGGCATGTTCCACTTTAATGCAGCGGTTCATCACTACCGTATAGCCTTTTTCTTTTAAAAACCGGTACGCTTCTTCGTTTTCGATGCCAAGTTGCGCCCAGAAAACATCCGCATCGATTTCATCAAACTCCCGTGCCAGCTCCGGCAAATATTCGGGCCGCCTGAAAATATCGACAATGTCCACATGGCCTTCGATATCTTTTAAAGACGGAACAGCCTTTTCCCCGAGAATTTCCGTTGCTTTCGGATTGACCGGAATAATCTCATAACCGGCATCCTGCATGGCTTTGGCTACCATATAAGATGTTTTTTCCGGGTTATTGCTCAATCCTACCACTGCAATCCGTTTTGCTTTTTGTAAAATTTCCCTGATTTCTTCCCTGCTCGGATTTTCTATTGCCATTTGATCAACCCCTCTCCTTTCTTGTACTTTCGCCAGTCCGGTCCCATCTTAAACATTCGCTTGATCTTTTCTAATTCCTGCCTGGCGCGAAAATCTGCACAGAATCGGCAAAAAATATTCCTCTTTCCTTTAAGAACATGCTACAATAAGCATAGATTTTTTCCAAGGAGTTTTGCACATGACTATTGCCCTGATGGTCCTTTTGGCTTACCTGCTCGGCTCAATCCCGACAGGCCTGATCGTTGGTAAGCTTTTTTACGGGATAGACATCCGCGAGCACGGCAGCGGGAATCTCGGCGCAACCAATACATTCCGCGTGCTCGGCATCAAAGCCGGCAGTGTCGTAACAGTGGTGGATATTCTGAAAGGGACGATTGCCACCTTATTGCCCCACTTTTTTGGACTGGAGCATACGGTGCACCCGCTTTTAATCGGGCTGATTGCGGTGATCGGCCATATGCTTCCGGTATTTGCCAAATTTAAAGGCGGCAAAGCGGTGGCCACTTCTGCAGGCGTTGTCCTTGCCTACCAATGGCCCTTGTTTGTTATGGTGATTATCGTCTTTTTGGTTACTTTAAAAATAAGCAAATATGTTTCGCTTTCTTCCATCATGGCGGCTTTTTTTGGCATCCTGTATACGCTCATTTATATGATCGTGACGCATGACTGGCCGCTGTTTGTCATCGTTCTGGCGCTCGCCTCTTTCATTATTTACCGCCATAAAGCCAATATTAAGCGGATTAAAAATAAGACCGAGCCGAAAGTCAAGTGGCTGTAAGGCAGCCGTTTTTTAAAACCCGATGTTTCCTGCAAACCCGGAACCGGTCCGGAGGCAAAAGGTTAGGGGAAAAGCGTGCTTTGGTCTATAATGAAAATGCAAAAGGCGCAGTTGGAAGGAAGTGGCGGCATGAAAATGCACATTACAGATGAGGCGGTAAACTGGTTTAAAAGGGAACTGGAACTGGATGACGGCGAATCCGTCCGCTTTTTTGCCAAATATGGCGGTTCCACGCCTATCCAGCACGGATTTTCACTTGGCGTTCAAAAGGACATTCCCGACGATCCGGCGGCGGCCGTTGAACGGAACGGCAATGCCTTTTTCATTGAAAGCACGGACGAATGGTATTTTGACGGCCATGATTTGTATATCGGGTATGACCCGAAACGGGATGAACCGGTATATGAATATAAAAAAGGTTAAAACCGGGATCATCCGGCAGCTTTTGCTTTTTTGCTGCCAGTGATGCCGGTTTTTCATTTTAAAAATTTTTTTGCTTCCGCAAGGCGCCCTTCTTTTTGCAAAATTTCTCGCTGCTTCCTGCCAAGCAGGTCGAAATGGCTGTAACCGTCTTTACGGACATGAATCCATTCTTTTTTTAGCTGGTAGCGCGCTCCCCATGCAGCTAGTTTCTCAAGATCTTTACAGCCGACTTTTGTGACCGATTTTGCGCCGGGGAAACGGTCGTCCAGCCAAAAATGCGTTAAAAACGCAATCTCCCCGCGGTCAATCGCCGCTTTCCACGCTTTAAGCTGGTTGCGGTGTATGCCAAAAGCCAAATCCATCCCCCCGCTTTATGATTTTTTTGCTTTTTCATATGCTTTATGCCATTTTGGGTAGAGGCGGCGGAACGAAACCGGTCGGAAGCTGTCTTTCTTTACGCAGACATGTGTTGAACTCGCGGCCACGGCAAGGTCGCCGGTTTCTGTGTAAATCTCATATCCGTACTTTACGCGCAGTCCGTCATATGCATCGACCCATGTTTTTACGGTCACTGTTTCCCCGTAACGGGCCGGTTTTTTGTATGAAATTTGAATATCGATGACCGGCGACAAAATCCCATCCTTTTCCATATCCGCATAACGGAAGCCAAGGTCTTCGATTAATTTCGTCCGCCCCACTTCCATCCAAATCAGATAATTGGCATGGTACACAACCCCCATTTGGTCTGTTTCCGCATACCGCACTTTGACTTCTGTTTCTGATACAAACATCCCGGACACCTCTTTCATATGTACAGTCAATTTTATTTTAGCATAAAGAAAATTCCCCCTCCTAAAAGGATGCCTGATACGGGGCGGGGAAAACTTCGGATACATGCATGGCCGCAGCAAAAGGAGAGAAAAAACGGCCTTTCCGAGAGGGAAAAGGCGTGGTTCCAAAGAAACGCTGCTGTTTTCCGTCGAAAGGCCGTTTTCGTTTATTGCTGCTGTTTGTATGCGGCTTCGTCTTTTACCTCGGTTCTCATCGCTTCGAGGCTTTCACGGCGCCGCTCATTTTTTTCCTTTATTTGTTGGATTTGCGTTTCATCACTTGTAACAGCAAGCGATTCTTCCGCACTTTCCATGTTTTCGATCGTATTGTGGATCATGTTTTGCAGTTTTTCCACATTATCGCTGCGGTCGTCCGGTTTCGGCCGGTTATGCGCCATTGTGTTCTCCTCCTTCGGCTGTTGAAGCTACTCCCCTTTTGTCTGTATCACCTGTGCATGCTGTCCCGAACGGTCCTGCATCTTCTTCCCCTTATTGCCGGAAAATCCGCGCGGCTGCGTGCCAAGATGATCGGGAACGAAATATTTGCTTTTCTTGTTTGGATTGCTCATCACATCTCCCCCCTCCTCATACATTTTCCCCCGGAGGAAAGCGGATTATGATCCACAAACAGTGGCTTATTCTGCTAATTTCATCTCGTGTTTCCGGTCCAGCCGTTCTTCTATCCGCATCAGCGCATCCCTGTCGCGCAACAGTTCCTGTTTATTTTCGGCAACAAGATCCGAAAAGGTCTTTTTATGGGTTTTTCTCATATTTGCCCACTCCTTACAAGTATTTTTACTTAGTATGGGCAATTATGGGAAAAATTATAAATTTGGTTCAAAAAAAAAAGCTGCGGCTTCTGCCGCAGCTTTTTTAAACATTATGATTTTGATTGCACTTCATTTTTGGACTGCTGCAGTTTTTCGCGCAGCACCATTTGCAGGATGCCGCCGTGGCGGTAATAGTCAATTTCTACGTCGGAATCGAACCGGACAAGCGCTTCAAATTCCGTTTTCTTCCCGTTTTCGTCAGTTGCCGTAACCTTTACCCAGTCATGCGGTTTAACATTTTCGTCAATATGGACATCAAATGTTTCTTTGCCGGTTAAGCCGAGCGTGTCGGCATTTTCGCCTTTTTTGAACTGCAGCGGCAGCACGCCCATGAGAACGAGGTTGGAACGGTGGATCCGTTCAAAGCTTTCCGCAATCACGGTTTTAATGCCGAGCAGGTATGTGCCTTTTGCCGCCCAGTCGCGTGATGAGCCCATGCCGTAATCTTTGCCGGCGAGAACCACAAGGCCGGTGCCGTTTTCTTTATAACGCATGGCAGCATCATAAATCGACGTCACTTCATTCGTCGGCCAGTAAGTCGTATAGCCGCCTTCCGTACCCGGTGCAATCTGGTTGCGGATGCGGATGTTGGCGAATGTTCCGCGCATCATGACTTCATGGTTGCCGCGGCGGGAACCATAAGAGTTAAAGTCACGCGGTTCGACTCCTTTTGACAACAGATATTTTCCGGCAGGTGTGTCTTTACCGATCGCACCCGCAGGCGAGATATGGTCGGTTGTCACCGAATCGCCGAATTTGCCGATGACACGCATGCCTGAAAGCGGCTGTACTTCGCCCGGTTCAGGCGAGAGATTTTCAAAGAACGGCGGATTTTGGATGTAAGTCGATTCCGCATCCCATGTATACAGCGGTTCGTCGCTCGTTTCGATCGCATTCCACCGTTCATTGTCGGTAAAGACGTTTTCATATTGTTTGCGGAACAGTTCCGGCGTGACGACTTTTTGGACATTTTCTTTGATTTCATCCGCTTGCGGCCAAATATCCTTCAGGTAGACGTCTTGGCCGTTTTTGTCTTTGCCGATCGGGTCATGGTTTAAATCGATATTCACCGTTCCTGCGAGCGCATAAGCAACCACAAGCGGCGGCGAAGCCAGATAGTTGGCTTTAACAAGCGGATGGATCCGGCCTTCAAAATTCCGGTTCCCGGAAAGGACACTCGTTACGAGCAGATCATTGTCCATGATGGTTTTTTCAATTTCTTCCTTCAACGGGCCGGAGTTACCAATACAGGTCGTGCAGCCGTAACCGACCAGGTTAAAGCCGAGCTGTTCGAGGTACGGCATTAAACCGGCGTCTTTTAGATAGCCGGTCACGACTTTTGATCCCGGCGCGAGCGAAGTTTTCACATATTTCGGCACTTCCAGCCCTTTTTCAACCGCTTTTTTCGCAAGCAGGCCGGCCCCGAGCATAACGTAAGGGTTTGAAGTGTTTGTGCAGCTTGTAATCGCTGCAATGGCGACTGCGCCGGTTTTTATCACGGCTGTTTCGCCGTTGTTAAAATGGATAACAGCCTCTTTATCGAGCTCTTTTTCATCCAGTCCGAAACCCTGGTTGCCGGCAGGCGCCGTAATCGCTTTTTGGAAAGCGGACTGCATTTGCGATAACGGAATCAAATCCTGCGGGCGTTTCGGGCCGGAAAGGTTGGCTTCAATTTCAGAAAGGTTTAGTTCAAGCACATCCGTATAAACCGGGTCTTCTTTGTCCGGCGTAAAGAACATGCCGTTTTCTTTCAAGTAAGTTTCCACAACTTTTACATGTTCTTCGCTGCGGCCAGTTAAGCGCAAATAGGCAAGCGTCTCATCATCAACCGGGAAGAAACCGCAAGTTGCCCCGTATTCAGGCGCCATATTTGCAATGGTCGCACGGTCTGCAAGCGGCAGCGTCGAGACGCCCGGGCCAAAGAATTCGACAAATTTGCCGACCACGCCTTTTTGGCGCAAAAGCTGGGTGACTTTTAACGCAAGGTCGGTAGCGGTTGCCCCGTTCGGAAGCGATCCGGTCAGTTTTACGCCGATGACTTCCGGAATCGGGAAATACGAAGGCTGTCCGAGCATGCCGGCTTCCGCTTCAATGCCGCCGACACCCCATCCGAGCACACCGAGGCCGTTGACCATTGTCGTATGGGAGTCGGTCCCGACGAGGGTATCCGGATACGTTTCATATTCGCCGTTTTCCAGTTCATTTTCATGGACGACACTTGCCAGATACTCAAGGTTTACCTGGTGGACAATCCCCGTTGCAGGCGGAACGGCACGGTAATTGTCAAACGCTTTTTGTGCCCAGTTTAAAAATTTATAGCGTTCGGCATTGCGTTTGAATTCAAAATCCATATTCACCTGAAGGGCATCCGGCGCGCCGTATTTGTCAACCTGAACCGAGTGGTCGATCACAAGGTCAACCGGCACTTCCGGATTGATTTTATCCGCGTTTCCGCCCAAATCAGCCATCGCTTTGCGGAGGGAAGCAAGATCAACAACAACCGGGACACCGGTAAAATCTTGCAAAATAACGCGCGACGGTTTAAACGGGACTTCTTTGTCCTTTACTTCATCCGATCCCCATTTCGCCAAGTCTTCAACATGTTCTTTCGTAATCGCGCGGCCGTCCATTTGGCGGAGCACCGATTCAAGCAGCACTTTAATCGAATACGGCAGGCGCGCAACATTGGCGACTCCTGCGTCCTCTAGCGCTGTCAGGCGGTAATAGTGATAGCGTTTCCCATTTACTTCAAAAACGGTACGCGCTTTAAAGACATCATTGGACATGTCTTTTCCCCCTTTGTCATGATTCGTATTTTCGTCATTTAAAAGATTAACAGAATGATTCGTATAAAAAACGCCTCACAGCTTCATCATATTACAATAAATGACATAAGTAAATAACAATAATATTATTGTCTGTGATAAGTTTTAATTATATCACCTGCCATTTGGTTTGCAAAAAATTTATCGGTAAGGTATGATTTTCCCTTTATTCAACATACTAAAACTGTAGCCAGGGAGGTGAGCCTTGTGACAAGACAGAAAGCAAACCATATCCGGCCGGGCATGAATGCGGCAAAAGCGCAAGGGAAAGGCGCCGGATACAATGAAGAATTTTCAAACGAGCCTTTAACGGAAAAAGAAAGGCAGTTTAATAAAAAACGCAAGAAAAACCAGTAGCATGGCAAAGAAATCAGCTTGACAAGCTGATTTCTTTGTTTTGTCCATTGAGAATCTTTATCAATATAATATTGATGTTTTTCTGATGTTTTTCTTTAGATGGCCCAGTCCCCATTGCGGAAAACCGGAACAAGGGTTCCATCCTGTTTGATGCCGTCAATATTCATATCAGCAGAGCCGATCATAAAGTCAACGTGGACATTGGAGACGTTCATGCCGTGTTTTAACAGTTCTTCTTCGCTCATTTTCGTGCCGCCCTGGATCGTTGTCGGATAGGCTGCGCCAATGGCCAGGTGGTTTGAGGCATTCTCGTCAAACAATGTATTGAAAAATGTAATGCCGGACTGGGAAATCGGCGACGGATCCGGTACAAGCGCAACTTCCCCGAGCCCTGTTGCACCTTCGTTTTCAAATACGAGTTTTTTGATCGCTTCTTCGCCTTTTTCAGCAGAAATATCGACAATTTTCCCGTCTTTGAAATGGACAACAATGCCTTCGATTAAAGTGCCTGCATAACTTAAAGGTTTTGTGCTGCGCACGACGCCTTCCATCCTGTGCGTATCCGGTGCAGTAAACACTTCCTCTGTCGGCATATTAGCAATGAATTCTTCGCCTTTCGGGTTCACGCTGCCCGCACTGGCCCAAATATGGTTTTTTGGAAGGCCGAGTGTAAGGTCCGTCCCCGGCGCCGTATAATGAAGGGCATCGAATTGAATGCCGTTTAGCTTCGCCGCTTTTTCATTTAACTTCTGTTTATGTTGTTCCCAGGCGGCAACCGGGTCGTCCGCGTAGACACGGCATGTTTTAAAAATCTGGTCCCAAAGCGCATCGACCTGTGCTTCTTCGGTTTCTAAATCCGAAAACACTGCTTTTGCCCATCCGGCCCCCGCCGCTGCAGCAACCGTCCATTTGATATCGTCATTTTGCGTTGCAACCCGCTGCGCTTTGAAAGCTTTCGCCGCTGTATTTTGATAAGCGGCCACTTTGTGCGGATCGACCTCATTGAGCAGGCCGGGGTCGCTGGAAAGAATAGACAGCCGGCTCACTTTATGGTTGAGCACATGGTCTTCCGTCTCGGCAATTTTGTAATCCGGAATATGCGTCAGCACTTCCTGCGGCTGGTTCAGGTAATGCTGCTTTGTAATTTCATCATCCGACCATTCGACGATTACTTTTTCCGCGCCCAGTGCATACGCTTCTTTTACGACAAGGCGCGCAAGTTTTGCCTGGTCGACTGCAATATATACTTTTACCCAGTCGCCCTGCTTCACATTGATGCCCTTTGCCGCGAGCAATTTCGCATATTTTTGTAAATTCTGTTCAAAATTTGGCAAAGCCATTTTGATTCCCTCCTGTTCATTGCTTTTCATTATGTATAAACCTTCCCGTCGCAGGCCTGATACAATTCTATATTATACCAGATCCGGGCGCAGATGAAAAAAAGCAGGGATCTTTCGTATGTGTCAAGTTTTTCTCGATAAGGTTTAAATATCGGGATTCCAAGACACTCTTTTTGTACACTTTCGGCTACCGTGCTTTACTTGCTCGGTGTAATTTTCGGAAAAGATGTAATATTTCCGTATAAAGATGGATAACGGGGATGTTGAGGCGCGCGAAATTCACTCGCTTTCCGCGGGCGGCCGGCGAGCCTCCTCGCTCGTACCTCGCTGCGGGGTCTCTCCTGGCTCGCTTTTCCCGCAGGAGTCTCGTAAATTTCGCGCGCCTCAACGATCAGTCCCCACTGAGCCAAGCTTAAAACGAAAGCTCTAATATTTTGCTTAAATGTCCCATTGCCGATGAACTGCTTGAATGCAGGGCAACTGATCCGTGCTTTACGCCCACTGACGGGCGTACAGGCTGCTTGAGTAGTTGAGACATCCTGATTAATTGTTTCAAGTTCCGTTGCTTTCTCTCGCTTCTTGAACGGTGTTTCAGATAGACTTCTCTCAATGTCCCATTGAGTATGCCTTGTTTGATTTTCACCATGGCTTCTGCGCCAAGTTCACTCCAATGCATGCCCCTTTTTTTCATCCTGAAGGAGATATGCCTTTGATTCGATTCCATCGCTCCTAGGCCTCTCGCACCTTCCGGCACGTTTTTCACCCTGTCTCTCCAGTCAAAAATGCGGTCCCAGTTTTTCAAGATATACGAACGGAATTCCTTGATTTTCTTGAGAGCCTTTTTATCCGTCAAGGTGCTTTCGTGCGTATCCAAATATAACGTGAATTGGTCCAGGTCATGCGTTCTAATCGCTTTTCTAATTTGCTCCTTGATCTCGCTCTTTCCGCCCCCAAATGTCCTTATGATGGCTTGTGCAACGTGGTAGGTATCCAGCTGGTTGAGCACCGGAAATTCCGACTGTGAGAAAGCTGTTTGAAACCGTTCAGCTGTGTATCCCGCACCTCCATCACTGTTTGTAATGACATGCGTTTTTTCGAGGGAGTAGGTGTTGGCAGCTGTGGCTTGGACTTCATCCCAAAATGTCTGGATGGCTTCCGTTGTCATGATGACTGTGGGCTGACGCAGGGAGACCCTTTTACCATTGGTTTGCCATCCCTCATAGAGAATGGCGTGGTGGACTTCCATACTCTGTTTCTTTTTTAGTCCCCGAACGAATACACCATCTGCTTCAGAAAACAGGTAGTCTACCTTCTTCCCCTCAGGCAGGGAAACAGCTATTTCTAGCTCTTCTACAAGTGCCTTATCGGCTTCCGCCTGAGTTTTCCCTACGTGTTTTACCATGTTCCCTACAGTTGTGTGACTAAGACTCACTGCTGTCCACTCTTTTAAAATATCAGCTACTTCCCGATAGGTGTTCTCACTTGCCAACTCTGCCACCTTTAATTCCACTAACGGGCTGTATCGTTGGTGTGGTACCAGCCCTAACCATTCATCCAGAGGATAATGGGAATTTCCTCTCTTGTCATGCATGAATGAGCGTTTAAAGGTCACACTTCCAAATAGAAACTGAATGTTTCTGTTATCACTCCGGCAGTACACCCAGCCCTCCTCTAACTTCTCCTGTTTAATTGTTTTATCTAACTCTTCAAATATTTCCCCAACCCATTGTGTAAAAGCCTTCTGCATCAAAAGTTTAAGCTGTTCTTCAAATTCCATAAGACTTTTTGTATCCTTTAATAATCCAGCAATTATTGATATAATATCCATGGGAAGACCTCTCTCTCTAGATGTTCATCTTGAAGTGTACAATTAGATGATAGAGCGTCTTCCCATTTTTTTCCACTCATCTGCCCCTTCGAGTAAAATTTTACACATACGATTCTCCCCGCTTTAATGCAAACCTGTATGTTTTACGATTTTATCCAAATCGCGCCGGAACTGTTCCAATTGCACCCGTTGCGTTTCGCTCGCCACTTCGAGCGCATTTTCGATCTCCTGGTACGTTTCGTTGATTTCTTCTTTCAAATGGGCGAGCTGGTGCCCGGCATCTTCACTGCCCATGTCCAAATTCTGCAGGATGTCTTCCGCCAGGGCCATGTGCTGCCCGGCCGCTTGAAACGCCTGCTGTTTGTCTTTATGGTAAGGCATTGTCATCTCTCCTTCAAAAGATAGTATGTTCAATTTTTTTCATGATATGCTGTATAACCGCTTTGCAAAAAGCAAATTGTATAGTTGGAGGGATGAAAATGGTGAATAAAAACGACGGAAATGATATCCGCAGAAACCAGCCAAAAACAAACAACAGCGGGCAGCCGGAACCGTTAAGCGGCTCAAAAAAAGGTTAAAAACCGGAACCATTCAAGGCAAAAGCACAATCCCGGGCATGATATGTAAACTTTAAACCAAAGGATTGCCGGCTTTCCCCTTTCCCCTGAAAAGTTCCACATATTTGTCTTTTTAGATGTTTTAGAATATTACTGCCCATGTTTAGCCCGGTACAAAAAAGGCAATAAGTAAGTACAACGAGTTCGATAAAACAAGATATGAAACTTAAGTTAACAGGAGGAATGTGAAAATGTCGTTTATTCTATATTTGATCGTAGGCGGGATTATTGGATGGCTTGCAGGATTGATCATGGGACGGGACATCCCGGGCGGTATCATCGGGAACATTATTGCCGGGATTGTCGGTGCATGGCTTGGCGGCGCGATTTTCGGAAACTGGGGGCCGCATATCGCAGGGATGGCGATCATACCGGCTTTAATCGGGGCGATCATTCTCGTCTTTGTATTAAGCTTTATTTTAAGAATAGCAAGAAAAGCATAACAGTAAAAAAGGGCGGCCGGAACCGCCCTTTTTTATTTGCTTGCTTTTTCTAAACCTTCTTTTTGATAAAGGCGTACATAGTACATCACTTCGGACACGTATTTGCGGCTGTGATTATACGCAAAAACCGCTTTTTGAATCTGCCCGTTTGCTGCCCCGTTTTTCGACAAATAATTTGCCGCGCTGAAAATCGCGTCTTTATCGTTAAACGGGTCTGCTTTCCCGTCCCCGTCCGCATCGACGCCATATCCTCCGTATTTTTTTATGACAGCCGGGTTCGTTTCTTCATTTTTCGGGATGTCTCCTTTTCCAAGGCCGCGGCATGACGGATGTTTCCAGCCAACAAAAGTGCACGGCATAAATTGCATCGGGCCTTGGGCGCCAGCCGGGGAGACCATCGGCTTCATCGTTGAAAACCTAGTTTCCACCCGGTGATGAGCGGCAAGCACATACCAGGGAACCCCGTATATTTTCTCTGCTTCCAGATAGATGGACAAATATTTTTCAGGGATTTGGGGATTCGTTTTTTTCTGGATGTTCTCTTCGAAAATAAAATAGGCGCTTAACACGATGACCGGAATAAATAGGACGATCCACGTTTTACCCCGGTTCTGCTTCTTTTTCTTCCATGTTTTGGGCATTTCCATTTGAATCCTTTCGTCATTCCGTTAAAACCTCTCCCCTCTATATTATCGAATGAAAAAGCCGAAATCCATAGGAAGATTCCGGCTTTTTCCCACATGCATTACTGCACGCCTGCATAATGGTCCTGCAGCTGTTCTCGCAATGCCCGTTTTAAAAACTTGCCGACGGACGTTTTCGGGATTTCTTTCATAAACAAAATGTCGTCCGGGACCCACCATGAGGCAAATTGGATTTTTAAATAATCTTTTAGTTCCGCGGCCGTGATTTTGTTTTCGTATCCGCTTTTTAAAACCACACAGCCGAGCGGTCGTTCCTGCCATTTCGGGTGGGGAACGGCAATGACGGATGCTTCAAAGACCGCTTCATGCGACATGAGAGCGTTTTCAAGTTCGACGGAAGAAATCCACTCGCCGCCGCTTTTAATCAGGTCTTTTGTCCGGTCGGTAATCTTTAGGTACCCTTCCTGATCCACGACTGCAATATCTCCGGTATACAGCCAGCCATCCCTGAATGCTTCCTGCGTACGCTCGTCATTGTAATATTCATCCGCAATCCACGGCCCTCTTACGATCAGTTCTCCCATTGTTTTTCCGTCCCATGGCACTTCCCCGTTCTCATTGACGACTTTTACTTCAACGCCGGGAACAGGCAGCCCGGTTTTTCCTCTCACGTCCACAATTTCGTCCACGGTAAATGAGTCCATACTGCTTTTTAACGTGGCCAACGAAACAACCGGGGTCGTTTCCGTCATCCCGTAGCCAGTCATAAACGGCACTTTGTACGTTTCCTCGTAAGCGCGGATCAATCCCTTAGGCGATGCCGCTCCCCCGCTTACGATAAGGCGCAGGCTGCTGATATCATACGGCTTTTCCTGCAGCACTTTCAGCATGCCGATCCAAATCGTTGGAACGCCTGCTGTCATCGTGACTTTTTCTTTTTCAATGAGCTGTGCGAGAATTTCCGGTGTAAAAGAAGGCCCCGGCAGCACCTGGGTTGCCCCGAACCAGGTGGCTGCATAGGGAAGGCCCCAGGCATTGACATGAAACATCGGAACGACCGTCATGGCGACGTCGCGTTCCTGAACGCTGAGCTGGTCACTAAGCCCGAGCGCCATGCTGTGCAAATAAAGGCCGCGGTGGGAATAGACAACCCCTTTCGGATAGCCGGTCGTTGCCGACGTGTAGCACATTGCGGCTGGCGCATGTTCATCAAGGTCGTGTAAAAACGGATAACGCTCATCGCCTTCTTCCAGGATGGCTTCATAAGAGGAGACAGGAAACAAGGTAGTTTCCGGAATCGCCTTCTCATCGCTCATAATGATAAAATGCTCGACCGTTTTCAGGCGATCCCGGATTTTTTCAATCACCGGGACGAGATCTTCATCGATAAGCAAAATTTTATCTTCCGCATGGTTAATGACATGGGCGAGATGGTCTTCCGAAAGGCGGATGTTGACCATATGGAGGACAGCCCCGCGGCATGGCACGGCAAAATAGGCCTCCAAATGGCGGTGGTGGTTCCATGCAAACGTACCGACCCGGTCTCCTTTTTTCATGCCGAGTTTTTCCAGCGCACTCGCAAGCCGGCGTGTCCGTTTTGCAATTTCACGATACGGAATCCGCTTAATCCCGGTGTGCGTCCGCGAGATGACATATTTCTCGGGAAAATAGCGTTCAGCCCTCTCGATCATCGAAGAAAGCAGAAGCGGCGTCTTCATCATCAGTATCTACCCCTTTATCTGTAATATATGTTTATCCCGGTTTAGAACAACCATGGCAGGATAAAAGAAGTTAAAATGGCGGCCATTCCCATCGCCACACCTGATACGGCACCCTGCAGCTCCCCTTCCTTTACGGCTTCCCCCGTTCCGATCCCATGGGAAATCGTGCCGAGCGCAAGGCCTCGCGATACCGGGTCATGGACGCGCGCCAAAGATAAGAGCTTCAGGCCGAACATGGCGCCGATCATCCCGGTAATCATGACAAACCCGGCGACCAGCACCTCATTGCCACCGATGATTTTTGCCACCTCGCTTGCAACCGGCACGGTGACGGATTTCACGGCAAGGGAAGCAAAAATATTGTGCGACAGCTGGAAAATTTTGGCCAGGGCGAGGGCGGTCCCGACAGTCAGCATGCTGCCTGAAAGAATGCCGCCGACAACCGGCAGAAAATAGCGCGCAAGAATCGCCCTGTTTTTATAAAGCGGCACAGCCAGCGCAACGGTGGCCGGGCCGAGAAAATAGGTCATGACCCCTTTTGCGGGAAGATACGCTTTATAGGATATATGGCTTGCGGTCAATAGCATGATCAATACCACCGTACTGAAAAATACAGGCGTTGTGAACGAGGAAGGAAACCTTCTCGATAACCGCAACGACAGCAGGTAAACGAAAACGGTGATGAAAATGCTATAAAGTGTCACGGCGTAACTGCTGCTCATGGCTTGCCTCACGCCCCCTTGCCAAAAGCTGGGCGGACATCCCCGTCCCTACAATGCCGGCAACCGCGCTGACAGCCAGTATCACGATCAGCACCACGCCATTATGGAGGAAAAATGAACCGAGCGACATCAGCCCGACGGAAATCGGAATAAAAAAGAAGGATAAATGTTTTAAAATCCATGTTGCGCCCGTATCGATCCACTGCAGTTTCAAAATGCCCGTGATCAATAAAAGAAACAGCACCAACATGCCAAATACATTCCCCGGTACCGGCAAATGCAGGATTTTGACTGCTTCCAGCCCGATTTCGTAAATGACCCAGAGCAACCCGATCTGCAATGCACCAATTACTGCTTTTTTCACGTTGATACTCCCTTTTTATTTGCTGTATTATTACAGTTCTTATTATACAAATATTCCATACAGATTTTAAATATCCTGTATGATTTTTTCAAAAAAATCATTTTTCGTTTTTTCTCCCCGGCGCATAAAAGCAGCTGGCCATCCGCATCCTATTAAGGGGAGGGAATCCGCATGCCAAAACGAAAAAGAAAACCGCTTATCGCAGAATCAAGAAGCGCGCTTGACCGGTTCAAAACCGAAGTGATGGCCAAAGAAGGATATCGTACCGATACGGACCACCCGGACGATATCAAATACGAGGTGGCCAGTGAACGCGGCATTCCGCTTCAAAAAGGCTATAACGGCAAACTGACGGCTGAACAGGCCGGGAAAGTCGGCGGGCCGATCGGCGGAAACATGGTGAAAGAACAGGTCCGGATAGCCCAGGAACAATTAAAGAAAAAATAAAACGGGCAGAGAATTTCCCTGCCCGTTTGTTATAGTACAGGTTTCGCTTCGCCTTGCCGGATTTATCCGGCTGCTTCCGTTCCGCCTGAATGCTGCATTTGGTACATTTGATAATACTTCCCTTTTCTTTCCATCAGCTCTTCATGGCTTCCGCGCTCCACAATCCGGCCGCGGTCCAACACCAAAATTTGGTCGGCATTTTTGATGGTGGAAAGCCGGTGGGCAATGATAAACGTGGTCCTTCCTTTTTTCAGGACATCCATGGCATGCTGGATGGCCAATTCCGTTTCCGTATCAATATTGGACGTCGCCTCATCAAGAATTAAGATAGCCGGGTCAAAAGCAAGTGCGCGGGCAAACGAGATGAGCTGGCGCTGCCCGCTCGATAAAGTGCTCCCCTTTTCAAAGACCGGTTCATCGAGCCCTTCTTCCAGATTTCCGATCACTTGATCGGCGCCGACCGCTTTTAACACGGCAGCCGCTTTTTCCCTTGTAATCCGCGGGTCCCCGAGGCTGACATTTGAATAAATCGTGCCGGTAAACAAATACGGGTCCTGCAGCACGATCGCCATATGTTCACGGACGGCCTGCCGCGGAAGCGACCGGATATCCGTCCCGTCAATCCGGATTTCTCCTTCATTACAGTCGTAAAAACGGAACAGCACATTCATAATGGAACTTTTCCCGGATCCGGTATGGCCGACAAGCGCGACCGTTTCACCCGGCTTTGCCTCAAAGTCAATGTCTTTCAGCACATATTCGTTTTCTTTGTAGCCGAAAAAGACGTGCCGGAACTCCACATGCCCTTTAAAGCGCGGTACGGATTTCGCCTCCGCATCCTCGCCTTTTTCGTCCAGCAGCCTGAAAACACGTTCGCCGGCAACAAGCGCCTGCTCAAGATTGCTGAACTGGTTGACAATATTGCTGATCGGGTTAAACAGCCGGTTAATATAGTCCACATAGGCATACAAAAGGCCGACGGAGAGCCCGGCTGACAAACCGGAAAGGGCGCTGTGCCCGAAATACCAGAGAAACGCCACAAGCACGAGATTTTTTAAAATGCCGGTTAAATTATGGGACGACAGGGCGTTTAACATCAGCATTTTGTTCTGGTATTTAAAATGCGTCCGATTCAGCTGTTCAAAGGTTTCCTTCGTTTGCTTTTCGCGCCGGAAAGCCTGGATGACCGGCATGCCCTGGATCGACTCATTGATCATGGCATTCATTTCGCTCACTTTCGAACGGATCATCCGGTTGTACTGCTGGGCAAACTTCCGGTATACCCGCATCCACAGCCATAAAATGGGCATTAACAACAGGCAGACAAGCGCAAGTTTCCAGTCGAGCAAAAACATTGCAATATAAATGCCGGCAATATAAACCAGGCCGCTGAAAAAGTTTGACAGCACAGCCACATACAATTCGTGGATGGCTTCCGTATCATTGGTGATGCGCGAGACAATCTTTCCGGCCGGCAGGTTGTCAAAAAATGGGATCGGCAATTTTTGCAAGTGGATAAAAAGGTCATTCCGCATTTTCTGGATAATCCGGTTTGCAGCTTTTTGCAAATAAAAATATTGCGTAAACTGGCCGAATCCCGACACAACATAAAGGCCGAAATACAAGATTAACAGTTTCAAAATATACGGGATTTCCGGGCTGTAAAAGCGGAGCACGCCCGCATAGGATATCTTTTCCGCCCGGTAAGAAGCCGTTTTGCCATTATAGGTCATATACAGTTTTCCGTCCCGGTACGTATTTTTCCCGCCGGTTTCAACACGGCCTTTTACGAAATAAAAGTTTCTTCCTGCCTGGACAATCGTCCGCTTCTTTCCTTTTTTCTCCTCAGCGGAAGCATAAACAAGCCGTTTGTAATGGCGGCCGTGATAAGAAACCGCCTGGCGGGCATCATGGGTCTCCACCCATACGCTTTCAATGCCGGTGATATGGCGGTCAATCATCGTTTTTGCCACGATCGGGCTGAACACATCCGCCCCAACGGCAACCATAAGGGCCGCGAGCGCAATCAAAATGGAACGTTTAAAGTTCATCGCATAGCGGAAAAGCCGTTTTGCAGCCATTATGCTTCCACCTCCTCACGGGACTTGAGCTGTTGGCGCATGTACTGTTCGTAATACCAGCCCTTGTTTTTCAACAGCTGTTCGTGCGTCCCTTCCTCCGTGATAAGGCCGTTATCGAGGACGACAATCCACTGGGCGTGTTCAATCGCCGACAGCCGGTGGGTCGCGATGATGGTCGTTTTATTTTTCCGCTCTTTCCGGATGTTCGCAATAATGGACGCCTCGGTCTTGGCATCGACAGCGGACAGCGCGTCATCCAGGATCAGAATTTCCGGATCTTTTATGACGGCCCGTGCAATCGAGATCCGCTGTTTCTGCCCGCCTGATAAAGCCACCCCTTTTTCGCCGACAAGCGTTTCAAGGCCGTCCGGGAGCATTTCAATATCTTTTTCAAGCGATGCGGTCCGGATTGCTTTCTGCAGTTCCGCTTCCCCAGCCGAATCGGTACCGAACAGAATGTTTTCTTTCACCGTTCTGGAGAAAAGCACATGGTCCTGCGGCACATACCCGATCCAGCCTAACACTTCTTCTTTGCTCAGTTGTTCAATCGGGACGCCGGACACAAGCAGCCGGCCGCTTCCAAGCGGGTATTCGCGCAACAGTTGTTTGATCAACGTTGTTTTTCCGCTGCCGGTTTTGCCGGTGATTCCGACCGTCTCCCCTTTTTTGATCTTTAAATGAATATGCTTCAGGTTCTCTTCCCGCGACTTCGGATAGTGGAAAGTATAATCGGCAAATTCTATGATATCCGGCTGTTCAACCGTTTTCGGGTTTTCCGGGTCTTTTACATCTTCCGCATACCGCAATGTTTCATTTACACGATCCAGCGAAGCATTGCCGCGCTGCATGACATTCATTAATTCCCCGATCGCAAACATCGGCCATGTCAGCATGCCCAAATAGACATTAAAGGAAACAAGATTTCCAAGTGTAATTTGCTGGTGAAAAACGAGATAAGTGCCGTAAGCAAGGCCGATCGTGTAACTCATCCCGGTAATGATCTTTGTCAGCGGGTTAAAAAGCGCGTCAATTTTTTCGACCGCAATGTTTTTTTGATAAACGTCCTCCGTCATCGCCCGGAATCTTGATACGTCCGCTTTTTCTTGGTTATAAGCACGGATGACACGGACGCCGGCAACCGACTCCAGCACCCGGTTATTTAAATCCCCGAAGGCGTCCTGGGCGACGGTAAAGCGTTTATGGATTTTCTCTCCCAGCACTTTAATGCCGGCTGCCAGAAACGGAAGCGGCAAGATCGAAACGAGCGTTAACTTCCATGAGATCAGCACGGCCATGGTCAGAATAATGGTCAGCATATACATTGTTGAATCAACAAGCGTCAGAATCCCGAAACCCGCTGTCTGGGATACTGCCCGCAAATCATTCGTCGCCCGCGCCATAAGATCGCCCGTACGGTTCCGTTCAAAAAAAGGGGGCGCCATTTTTAAAAAATGGTTCATTAACCGGGACCGCAGCATTTTTTCCACGATAAACGCCCCGCCGAACAAGTTATACTGCCATATATAGGTCAGGCCGTAAAGGGCAGCTGCAATCGCCAGCATAACGCCGATGTAGAGGGAAAAAATGTGTGCTGTCATCTCCCCGGTGAATATTTTATCAATGGAATCGCCGAGAATCATCGGCGGAAGCACTTCCAGCAAGTTGACAATTGAAAGCGCAAGCACTGCAATCGCATATCTTTTCCAATAGGCTTTAAAAAACCACCCTAATTTCCCCAGTACACTAAACAAACCGTCGTCCTCCTCCCGTCATTTCTGTCTCTACCCGCCTTCTTTCTCTCCGTAAGACAATAGCAAAACCGGATGATGCTTCATCCTCTTCATCCCCTTTTTCAAAATGTCCATAGCCTGGAAAAGCACAGCCCTTCAACATAAAGTTCAAAAAAATCAATGGTGATGGTGATGACCGTGTTCGCGTTCAATCCTCGGGTTTGTAATCACGAATTCTTCCTGCGGTACGTAAAAATACTGGATCCAGATGCCGTCCAAATACGGCTCGCGTGAATCAAGCAAAATATCAATGCCCTTATCCGTTTTGACAATTTCATCCTGTTCTCCCGGTGTATCCAGCGTGATGTCGTAATGGGCATGGTCACCGTGCATCTCGGTCACAAAGACGCGGATCATTTTTCCTTCCGCATCTCCTTCATCCAATATTTTTTTTAACATTTTTGCGGCATTCCGATTGATTTTAACGTTCATGTTCCTACCTCAATTCTTCTTGTTTTTGTTTCTTTATTATGACAGAAAAAACGGAAATCGCAAACCGGAATGCTTCGTGTGATGTGGCGAATATATACTCACAGGACAAACTGCTCTGTAATTAAGTTTACCAAGCGAACAGCCGGTGTTTTCCTGCAGTATTGGCTGAATTTATACGGCTTTAGAGGGCATGCCTGATGTGTTTCAGCTGCACTCCCGGGCCTGGCCAGATTCAGGCCGGGATACCGGATCTTCACTGGCATAATATTTGCACACCCGAAATATTTGTTGTATGATACTTCTGTTTTTGAACGGGCATGAAAGAAAATGAAAAGGATATTCTGTAGAAAGAAGGCTTTCATCTGAAGCGAGGGGGATTGTTATGGCTTTATCCAATAGAACGGTTTTTTTAACGGCCATCGCTTCCGGTACGATGCTGAACCCGCTGAATTCATCGATGATCTCGCTCGCCCTTCACAGCATCCAAAAAGATTTCCATTTGAGTTTTTCAACTGTGTCGTGGCTCATTTCATCCTTTTATTTGGCAAGCGCGGTTGCCCAGCCTGTAACCGGAAAAATCGGCGATATGATCGGGCGCAAAAAAATGTTTCTTGCAGGGCTGTTGCTTGTTGCCGTTTCGGCAATCGGCGCGCCGCTTGCACCGGCCTTTTTCGTGCTGCTTCTCATGCGGCTTTTCCAATCGATCGGTTCCAGTGCCATTTATCCGTCCGGTGTCGCACTGATTCGTACCCATATTCATGAAAACCAGGCCTCGGCGCTTGCTGTCCTTTCCATTTTTGCGTCGGCCATGACGGCACTCGGGCCGACTGCCGGCGGGATTTTAATCGGGATTGGCGGCTGGCCGTCGATTTTTCTCGTGAACTTTCCTTTTATCTTGATTAGTTTTCTGCTTGGCTGGTTTATCTTCCCGAAAGATCCGGAGAACAGGCATGCTTCTTTCAAAGATGTTGTGCACGAGCTCGACTGGACCGGCATTTTCCTGTTTGCTGCCGGGCTTGTGCTGCTTTTGTATTTTCTGCTGGAACTGGAATCATCTGTCCATATTTGGACCGGTGCAGCAGGCATTGTGCTACTTGTCCTATTTGTGATCTATGAAGCCAGAACGGGCCGCCCGTTTATCGATGTCCGCTTTTTATACAAACACCGGTCCCTCTCTGTTGTGTATTTGCAATTTATCGTGCTGAATTTATTCAATTACTGTTTGTTCTTCGGGCTGCCGAGCTTCTACCAGGACGGGCTCCATTTCAGCGTGCACACCAGCGGGTTCATGATGCTCTTTATGTCCGGCGCAAGCATCCTCATTTCCCTCGTTTCGGGCAAATGGATTGACCATGCCGGAACCGCCGGGCCGATCCGTATCGGTGCTTTAACCATGATTGCCGGCGCCGTTTTCATGGCATTTTTCTTTATCCATGCCCCGGTCTGGCTGATGGGTGTGATTCTGTTTATCCTGGGCATCGGTTACGGGATCGGCAATGTTGCACTGCAGGCGGCGATGCTGAACGAATCGCCCGAAACCATGGTCGGCACAAGCTCCGGCCTTTTCCAAACATGCCGGTATTTAGGCTCCATCCTGTCATCGGTGACACTCGGCGTTGTGTTCGCAAGCGGCATGTCACCAGCGCGTTTCCTCGTGCTGGCAGCCGTTTTGATTGCAGTAAGCGCATTTTTCTTTCTGCTCAGCTTAAAAACGGCGCGTGCCCGGGCAGTATAACAGAAAAAACGCGGCAAAAGGAAGTATGCCGCGTTTTTTCCTTACCGCCTCTTTTTTGCCAAAATAGAGAGCAAACCAATGCTCATCCAAATTAAAGAAAACAGAAACGCAATGCCTGAAAACGCCAAAATATATGAATTATAAGCCGAGATGCGCGCAATCAGGCCGCTTGTCCGGAACCCGAAAAGAAAACCGGCCACATTCAGGAAAACAAGAAAACCAAAAATTGTCAGGCAGCCGTTCCATGCCCCTTTTAAATCTGCGGCGCTCAACGAAATATGCGACGAAATGCAAATCCCGGCAATGGCAAAAATCCAAAAACGGGGGTTCATCAAGTTTTCGATTGAAAAAAGATAGCTGGCGAGTGCGCCGATAGAATGGCCAAAAAATGCAAAGAAACTTTCGAGGCCGGAATACGGATGAAGCCCTGTCCTGATTGCCTGCATGAACGGCCGGTATGTATCCGGCAATAAAACATACATGCCTAGCGACAAAATCAAAATGCCGATATACACAGGGGCAGTTCCAATGAAAAAATTTCCGATTTTCTGGTAAATGCTGCCCGGGTTGTATTGGTGGCTTACATACCCAAGCGTGCCATCACCGCTTTTCAGCTGGAGCCATTTGATCTCGACAATTTCATGCCTGAAAATGCCGCACATCAAGGCATGGCTAAATTCATGGACCGGCGTACCGAGCCATGCCGTCACCGCAATCCCCTTCCACCCGAAAACGTGGTAAATGAAGGCCGTTGCCCGCTTTTCCAAAAAACCGAGCACAAACCCGACCACAATGATCGTTCCAAGCAGGTTGACAAGTTCAACCATACTTAAAAGCAGAATATGTAAAAAGGTTTGCAAATCCCCACCTCTTTTTTCAAAAATCCGTTTTCCCACCCATTTTAATCCCGCAAATCATCCGCGTCCAGCAAGCACATTGTGGAAACCCGTTTTTTCAAGTAAAATAGTGCGCAGTGAAAAAAGAGAAACCGGGTGAAGCGATTGGATTTTAATATCCATTTCCTTTCTTTTTACGTCATCCAGACAGACGGAGAGGGCGAACAAACAAGAAAACAGTTCAGGCACTTTCAAACTTTGGATCACGAAGATTATGAGGTTAGCAATGTAAAAGACTTTCTCGATGGCGAACTTGAAAAAATTGTAAAAAGGAAAGTGGACAAGCATCCGAAGTCCGAACAAGTGCCGACGAAAATCGGCCACTTTATTGTGGAACCGGGCTACGGCCTTGACTCCAATCCGAACTTCAATTTGTTTAACCGTGCGCGCATGGCCCGCACGATCGGTGATTTTCAAAAAGCAAGCGAAGCCTTTCTCGCCGCTTATTTAGACACCAATGCTGTCAGGGACGGCGCGTTTCTGATCGCAAATGCAACGATGCGGAAATACTTCGATGAGCCGTTTGTTTTTTTGTTGAAATGCGATTTCGAACCGAAAGTCGCCGCGATTGCCGATGAATCCACTTTGCTGAAAAAAGTGGAAATGGCGATTACCACAAAAGGCATGAAATCCATCCAGTATCCGTACATGCCGGAAGAAGGCATGATTGAAGAATCAGAGCTGAAAATTCACCAGGCATCCCACGCCCGTTATTTCGAAGAATTTTTAAAGTATGTGGAATACGGCGACTCGATGCCGGAAATCATGAAAGCGCAAGTGAAGACGATGGTGGAAGAACATTTTCAGGAAGTGCTGCATGAAGACAGCATCGAATACGAACAATTGGAAAAAGAACTTGAGATTTGGGAAGCAAGCCCCAAGCGGGCGTTACAGGAGCGGTTACCGGCGGAACAGGTTATCGAAGCCGCGGCCCAGATTGCCGAAACCGCTCCGGAAGCCGATTTGCAGATGAAACTGGACCATATTTCGGTGAATGCCCTCCTTTCCGATTTTGGCGAAACGGTCCATCTCGCCAAAATCGGAAACCGGTATATCACAATCGTCGAGTCTGAATCCATCCTCTTTGAAAAAGGGTTTTCGCCCGTTGAATTTCTGCAGCCGGACGAACTAGAGAAAGTGCTTGGACGGTTGAAGAAGAAAGCCGGGGCCGGGATAACGGACATCGTAAATGAACAAAAATAGCGTGCGCAAATCGCACGCTATTTTTGTTCATGATTGGTGATCCAGTATCTTTTTCCCTTTGGATGCTGCAGGCTCCGCCGAACGGCCAATGCCGAAAACAAAATAGCAAACCGTAACAAGACCAAGAAAGACAATACCCGCAACAAGTGACATCCTCGTTTCATCATTAAACCACATGCCGATCAGGACAGCGATTAAAAATGCAATGGTTATATAGTTGGAAACAGGTGCAAACGGCATTTTAAACGGATGGTTTTTCATTTCAGCCTTTTTCATCTTTCTGAACCGGATCTGGCTGATTAAAATGACAAACCATGGCACCATCCCCGGTAGGACGCTTGCGCTGTATACATATACGAACAGATTTTTCGGTGCGATATAGCTTAACACCACACCAATCACAAGGCCGGCAAGCACACCGAGTGTACCTAAAAGCGGGACGCCGTTGCCCGATACTTTCGTGAAAATTTTCGGCGCCTGGCCGTTTACGCCGAGCGTATACAGCATCCGGCCGGCGCTGTAGATGCCGCTGTTGCAGCCGGATAAGGCGGCAGTGACAACAACAAAATTGATAATGCCGGCTGCGGCCGTAATGCCGATTTTTGCAAAAGTCGCCACAAACGGGCTGCCGATGGAATCCAGTTCATTCCACGGATAAAGCGTAACAATGACGAAAATGGCGCCAATATAGAAGATCAATATGCGCCAAATGATATTTTGGATCGCATTTTTCAATGTATGGCGGGGGTCTTTTGCTTCGCCCGCCGTAATCCCGATCAGCTCAACGCCCTGGTAGGCTGCCACTACCAAAGATAAGGCAAAGAAGAAACCTTTCAGCCCGCCGGTAAAGAAACCGCCATGCTCCCACAGATTGGAAAACCCGACGGCATGCCCCCCGTTGCCGATCCCGAATAAAATGATGGCAAGCCCGGCGATAATCATAAAAATAATCGTCACCACTTTAATCATTGCAAACCAGAACTCAAACTCCCCAAATGATTTTACAGATATGAGATTGGCCGTTCCGAGTATCACCATGGCTACAAACCCCGGAATCCATGCCGGCAGGTGCGGAAACCAAAATTGCATGTAAGATCCAACCGCAATGATTTCCGACATGCCGACAATCACCCACTGGAACCA
The DNA here is from genome assembly GCF_038593015.1 of Weizmannia sp. FSL W8-0676. NCBI lineage: Bacteria > Bacillati > Bacillota > Bacilli > Caryophanales > Bacillaceae > Heyndrickxia > Weizmannia sp. FSL W8-0676. Next base: position 1,440,033 of record NZ_CP151954.1, on the reverse strand, counting down.
GTTGCTCCAGGCTGTGAGAAAACCTGCGAGCGGATGGATGTATTGATGGCCGAATGTGGCAAAGGAACCCGTGCTTGGCTCAACGTAGAGCATTTCCCCCATTGCACGCATAATAAAAAAGATAAAAATACCGGCAATCGCATACGCGAGCAACACGGACGGACCTGTCCATTTAATGGTGCTGGCAGACCCCATAAACAACCCGACACCGATTGTGCCGCCAATCGCGATCATTTGAATATGCCGCGCATGCAACCCTCTGTTTAACTCTCTTCCTTCCACGCCATTCACTCCCGCTGTTTTTTTCAAACATGCTTAAAAAATAGAAAAATAGCATTGTCACAAATTACTTTTTAATTGTAATATGTTTTTACCCAGAATACAATTGTTTATATACAAGGAACAAATATTTTATTATCATAGAATAATTTAAACATTCCTTTTTTTCTTGTTTTAGAAAAAGACCGCCCCTGATGAAGAGAGCAGTCTTTTTCCGCCAATTCAAACCGTGCATCCGGTCTGGCTACCGGTTATTTTTTTCTCTTACATCATCATTCGGTGAATTTCCGGTTCCGTCTTTTGCTTTGCTGTTCGGCGTCCCGTATATTTGGTTGTCTTTCGTGACTTTCGCGCCTTCCAGAAAAGGATCTTTTTTCTTCATATGCATTCTCCTTCGAGGTTGATGGACGTTCAGCCGGGCCGCGCATGAGCAGGCTGCCCCGCCCTGCTTTCCCCGCTTATTTTACTATTTGCAGGCATGCGGCAAACATGCACGCCTTGTTTAAAAAAGCCCGGCGGATGCCAGCCGAGTAGGCATGCACAAAAGCGTGTTTGATGCGGCCGGCATCGGAATGGCACGCATCGTTTAAGATTTAAAATAATCCCGCAGCACCTGGAAATCTTCCGACAGATCTATTTCATTCGGTTCCGTCTGAAGCAGGCGGGCGATCAACGGTTCGAGTTCGTCTGGATCCTGCTTGTCCGTATACTGGATAAAATTCAATCCGGAAAGCCAGTCGGTATAGGAATGTTTTGCTTTCCCGTAGCTGTTGCCGAATACGAGGCACGGCGTTCTGGTGATAATCGAAAAAATCATCGCGTGCAGCCGGTCGGTAATGACAAGTTTGCGCGAGCCGATCCGGTGCAGCATTTTCATAAAATATTTTTCCCTGTCCGCGTAATCGATCGCGTCCACTTCCGATAACACGGTATCCGTGCGGTCAACAGGCCCGATGTTCGCAGCTCTTTCCATGAGCTCGGAAACAAAATTTTCATTTGTCACTTTTTCTTTATCGGCCCTTAACACAAAAAGCACGCCATCCCTTTCCAGATCCTGCGGCTCAATTTTTAACGACAGGACCATATCGGGGGTGTACAACACATTTGCACGAAAGGTCTCCTTGACGATTTGCAGGCTTTGCGATTCGCGGGCACATATGGTCAAATTCGGATTCATGCCATAGGCTTCCTGCGACTTCCTTTTCTCCCGCTGCCCTTTTTCGGTCGGTTCAAAATAAACGGATTGCGGCATAGAGATCGTTTTATAATTTTTAAAAGCCGAGATCACTTTTCGGCGGTCTTCTTCAATGTCCAGGTAGAGGCTGCCGAGATTGCCGCCACCGGTAAAGCAGACGATGTCATCTTTCCCGATGATGTTTTTTACAAATTCAATGCCGTCATCCGTCGCGTAGTCCATGATTTCAATGTATTCGTAATAAGGAAAATGGTTGCGGATAAATTTTTCCTCCGCATAGGCAATGGCCTGGTCCCCGATATTGGTGTAGCTTGGGGAACCAAAGAGGAAAATTTTTCTTTTATCATTGTATAAGGCATCGGATTCCACATTTGGGGCAATCCCCTTTGCCGGTTTTTTGCCATTTCGGATTTGTTCGCTCATACATTATCCCTCCGTCATCGTTACGTGATTATGCTTGCCGGATAATTTCTTGTACCCTTTTCTAAAGGGCAATACACTTGGATAAGCGAACAAATCTTAAAATTAGTTATTTTAATATATTATCTTTTTTTGTCTTTAAAAAGTTATGGTGTATTTGTAAACAGCAACGAGGGATTAAAAAGAACGGGGATTGAAAAAAGCTATAAAGGAACAACTACGGGCGTTAGCGATATCATCATAAAACCAGTTAGGTGAAAATAAATGACAGGCCATTTAGATATCACCATCCATCAGATATATGGTGCTTCAGGCTGGTTCTGTCTTTTGTAAGAGAATACCTGCAAATATAGCCTGCTGCCGCCTTTTCTTGTAAAATGGAGGGTAGCAAAAATAGAAAGAGTGGTCCGGTTGATAAAAATTCTAATCATTGAAGACGATGTGACGCTGTTTCGTGAGGTGAAAGAAAGGCTTTTGCAGTGGTCATTTGAAGTTGCGGGGATCCGCGATTTCGGGCATGTGATGGAGGAATTTGCGGAATTCCGGCCTGATCTGGTGGTCATTGACATCCAGCTTCCGAAATTTGACGGGTTCCACTGGTGCCGGCAGATTCGCGCACACTCCCATGTCCCGATCCTTTTCCTTTCTTCCCGCGACCATCCGACTGATATGGTGATGGCGATGCAGCTCGGTGCGGACGATTATGTGCAAAAGCCTTTTCATATCGACGTATTAATCGCCAAAATCCAGGCCATTTTGCGGCGGGTATATGCCTACACAAGCGAGCAGGCAGTTTTAAAAACATGGTGCGGGGCCACAATCGATTTGCAGAAAAACACGGTCGAAAACGAACATGGATGCATTGAACTGTCAAAAAACGAAATGTTTATTTTGAAAATTTTGGTGGACATGAAAAACCGGATTGTCAGCCGCACGCATCTGATCGAATGTTTATGGGACGATGAAAGGTTTGTGAGCGACAATACATTGACCGTGAACGTCAACCGCCTGCGGAAAAAGCTTTCCGCGATCGGGCTCGGCGACTGCATTGAAACAAAAGTGGGCCAGGGCTATATGGCCCTTGAAAAGGATGCCGGCCTATGATCCGGATGTTTCTTGCCGAACGTAAAAGCTGGGTGATTTTTTTTGCCGCCTGCCAGCTGTTGCTGCTTTTCATTGCATGGCTTGATCCGCAAATCGCGCTTTCATCTGTTCTTTATATTGTTTTTTTAGAAACGATTGCTTTTCTTCTTTTTCTTTTCTTTCGCGCCCGGAAAGAAGCAAAATTTTATCAGAGCCTTTTAGAATGGGGCGGGGATCTTGATACGCGCGACATCGCCCGCCCCGGAACCCCTTTTGAACAGATCGTGCATCAGGCCGTACAAGCGCAGGCGGAACATTTGCGGGCAGAAACCGACCGGAACGCGTCTACGGTGCAGGAAGAACAGGATGAATTAACAGCATGGGTACATGAGGTCAAAACGCCGATGACTGCCATGCAGCTTATCATTGACCGGCTTCAAGACGAAGAAGCAAAAGTGTCGCTCAATTATGAATGGCTGCGCATCCACCACCTGCTTGACAAACAGCTTCATGAAAAACGGATCAGCAATATGGAAAATGACGTTTATATGGAAAATGTTGACCTTAAACGCCTGATCTACCAGGAAATCAAAGCGATTCAGCCATGGTGCATCCAAAAAGGCATCGGTTTTGACATTTCGTCCGGGGTTCCGGCAATTGTGACAGATGCAAAATGGCTGTCGTTTATCCTCCGGCAACTGCTGGTGAATGCAGTCCAGTATAGTTGCGGGACAGACATCTCCATTTCCGGAAAAATGGCAGACGGCCGCTTCCATTTATCGGTGGCAGACAGGGGATGCGGCATTGACCCGAAAGATTTGCCGCGCATTTTTGAAAAGGGCTTTACGTCTTCTGACCGCAGCCAAAACAGGGGGGCAACCGGCCTCGGCCTGTACCTTGCCAAAAGGGCGGCGGAAAAATTAAATATTGTGCTTGCTGTCCAGTCAGTTCCCGGCGCCGGTTCCACCTTTACGCTCATCTTCCCGGAAAGAAATGGCTTGCAGCAAATTACAGGCATGTGACAAAACTGTCATATGCTTTTCTGTATTGTTAGCCGAAACGAAGGAAGAAGCATGCCGGCTTTTCTATAATGAAATCATATCAGAAAGGGGGAACCAATCATGATCCTTGAAGCAAAAAATGTTTATAAAACGTACGGCAACAAGTGGAACAAACAAGAAGTTTTAAAAGGGATTGATTTAAATGTTGAAAAAGGAGAATTCACGAGCATTATGGGCCCGTCCGGATCAGGGAAAACGACATTGTTAAATGTCCTTTCCTCGATTGACCGGCCCAGCCGCGGTTCCATTGAAATCGAAGGCAAAGCGTTGACGAAAATGAAAGACAAGCAGCTGGCGGAGTTCCGGAAAAGGCATTTGGGCTTTATTTTCCAGGAATACCATTTGCTCGATACGTTAACGGTGAAGGAAAATATATTGCTGCCGCTGTCTGTGAAAAAAGTTTCAAAACGGGAGGCGGACGAAAAATTCCTTGCGGTTGCGGAAGAACTCGGGATCGCCGATATCCAGGACAAGTATCCGAATGAAATATCCGGCGGGCAGAAGCAGCGGACATCGGCAGCGCGGGCGTTTGTCCATGAACCGAGCCTTATTTTTGCCGACGAACCAACAGGCGCGCTCGATTCAAAATCGGCATCCGACCTTTTGAATAAATTAAGCCGCCTGAACGAAAAAAGAAAAGCAACCATCTTAATGGTCACCCATGATGCGGCCGCAGCCAGCTATTCGGGCAGGGTCATTTTCATCAAAGACGGGCAGATTTATTCCCAACTGCATAAAGGCACCGAATCAAGGCAGGATTTCTATCAGGCCATCCTGAAAACACAGGTTGTGCTGGGAGGTGTGCAGCATGACGATTAACGGTTTGATTTACCGCAATTTTAAAAAGAACCTTCCGCATTATGCACTGTATATTTTCGCGCTCGCCTTCAGTGCTGCATTATACTTTGCGTTTGTGACACTGCAATACGCCCCTTCTCTCGACGAAGTAAAATCTTCCGTAAAAGGGCTGGCCGCGCTGAAGGTGGCGTCGGTTTTGCTGATCGTCATTGTGGCCGTTTTTCTCTTTTATGCCAACCATTTGTTTATCAAAAGGCGGAGCAAGGAAATCGGGCTTTTCCAGCTCGTCGGCATGACGAAAAGAGAAGTATTCCGGATTTTGGGCACGGAGAATTTTTTGCTCTACTACGGCTCACTCTTTGCCGGCATCTTTTTCGGGTTTGCGGCATCCAGGCTGCTGATGATGCTGCTGCTTCGGATTATTCAGGTTAAAACAAAGGTCTCTCTTTATTTTTCAATCCAGGCTTTCGAGCAGACGATCCTTGTTTTTTCCATCATTTTCGTCCTGATCCTGCTCATCAACAGCATCTTTATCAAACGGCAAACAATCCTTTCCCTCTTCCGCACCGTTTCATCCACGGAAGACCGGGCCGCACGGATGTCAAAAGCGGGGCTGGTGCTCGGGATAACCGGATTTGTCTGCATCGGGGCAGGATACTATATTTCATCAAAATTATTCAATGGGGACTTTCGGACGGCGCGTGCCTTGTTTACCGCAATGGGAACCATTTTAGCCCTTGTCATTCTCGGGACCTACCTATTTTTTAAGACTTCTGTCCGCTTTGTCTTTTACCTTATCCGGAAAAAGAAAGGCGGGTATCTGAATATCCGGGATGTCATGTCCCTGTCCGCCATCATGTTTCGGATCCGTTCGAACGCAGTGCTGCTGACCATCATCACAACCGTGTCGGCACTTGCGATCGGCTTATTATCATTAAGCTACATTACCTTTTACTCTGCCGAAGATACAGCCCATAATGTAGCAGCTGCGGACTTTTCTTTTATCAAAACGAATGAGGCGAAACAATTTACAAAACGTTTAAATGAAAACCGCATCGACTATGAAAAAGAAGAAATTGCAGTCGTACGGGTTACAGCTGATTTAAGCAGCCTGTTCGATAAAAAAACAAAAGATCTGAAGTTTGATACCGGCGCCGTGCCGATCGCAGTTGTCAGCGATGCGGCAGTGAAAAGATTTGATGTAAAACCCGGGCAGGCGGTCTTTTCCGGCTATCCCGATGCCCTGGCAAAATTTATGCCGATGAAATCGGAAGGGATGATTGACTTAACAGGCAAGCGGAAAACAGCCAGACTCCGCATCGTTGCGCTTCGCAAAGACCAGATTCTTTCCAATTATTTCTCTGGCAGCATGCCCGTTCTAGTGACGGATGATGCGTTCTTCCAAGATTTAAAAAAGGATACGGACCCGAAAATTCAATTGGATTCAAAGCGCTTTACCGGCATCAATCTGAAGAAGGAGGAAGATCTTGGCAAAGCAGACCGACTGTTCCAAAGTCTGCACTTCCCTTCAGATTCCTTTGCCTATTCCAGCCCTGAAATCTTCAAAGCACAAAAAGAAAACATGGGCGTTGCGATGTTTATTGTCGGATTTCTCGGGCTTACATTTCTGGTCACGTCCGGCTGCATTTTGTATTTCAAGCAGATGGAAGAAAGCGAGGAAGAAAAGCCGTCCTACACCATTTTGCGCAAGCTTGGCTTTACAACGCAGGATTTGACAAAGGGCATCCGGATCAAGCAGCTTTACAATTTCGGCATTCCGCTTTTGCTCGGCCTTTCGCACAGCTACTTTGCGGTAAAATCCGGTTGGTTCTTTTTCGGGTCCTCGCTGTGGACGCCGATGCTGATCGTGATGGTTCTATATACATTGCTTTATTCGGTATTTGCCCTGCTTTCTGTGGAAGGATTTAAAAAGGCAATACGCGATTCCTTATAATGATCACCCCTTGGGTATCCAAGGGGTGATTTTTCCATTTCCGGGATTGGAAAAAGACAAGATCATGATGGGCCGTCTCCGTGCGGGCGGCATCTCATTTGTTTCCGGATTCATCGTTTTAACTTGGTAATTTCTTCCGACACCACAAAAGCCAAATCGTCATTGCCGAATAAGGATAATACATTCAACACGGTCCCGCTGCTGATTTCTTCTGCTTCTTCTTTCGGCACCGTCAGGGCAAGCGCTTCTTCCAGCAAGACGTTTTTTGCCTGTTGCGGGTACGCCCTGCTGTATAGCTCTTCCGGATCTATCCCATTATTCACGCACCATTGGGCAAAAATGAGCGCCATCATTTTCTCATCCATTTTGTATTGTTGTATGATTTTTTCTTCCATGTCTTTTTTATCCATATATACACCCCTTTCCGAGATCCGGCTGCTATCATGATAGCGCACTTTTCTTTCTTTTGGCGTGTTTTTTCGGTTTTTGTATACAATACGCAACAGACGGAAATGAAGGAGGAGACCCGATGGCAAATATTGAACAGGGTGAAGTGTTTACAATTACGGAAAACGGGCGTGAACAGGAAGTGGAAATCATCGGTGTATTGTCGCTGGAAGGAACCGAATATGCCGCCGTTTCATTTGTTGAAGATTTAGAGGAACAGACAGGCCGGGACCTGGATGTGTTTTTCTTGAAAACAGACGAAGAAGGCGACCTGGACGCCCTCCATTCAGACGAAGAATACGAAAAAGTTTCTGCCGCTTTCAGCCGGGTGCTGGGCGGGGAAGATGCCCCACAACCTGGCGGCCGGGATTAAAAAACAGAAAGGGGCAGGGCAAAGTGTTTTGAGGCCATCGCCACTGAACAATTCGTAAAGCCGGCATTTGCTTGCCCCACCTTCCTGCTCCGGAACGCACGGCTGCCCGGCCTTAAGCCGGCGTGCGCGGGGCCGTAAAGCCGCGGCAGATCGTTTATTTTACCGTCCGGGCACGTTCCCCCGCCAAACGGGAGGCAATATGCTTTGCTGCAGCAGCCCCCTGCCCGGCCGCCCCTGCAATACTGGAATAAAGCGGGCCGAGGCAGTTGTCCCCGATTGCATACAGCCATTCGCACCCGGTTTTCCCGTAACCGTCCGATACGATGTACCCGTCTGCATCCGTCCCGGCAACATGCTGAACGAGGCCGCTGTTCGGTTCCATCCCGATCCGGACGAAGACCGCGGATACCGGCAAAAAACAAGATTCTCCGCTTAAACGGACCAGTTCCACAGCTTCGGTTTGGTCTTCCCCGATAATGGCTTTCACACGCCTATTCGGCAAAATCCGGATGTTCTGATAAGATTGGGCCCGGCTGAGATAAGCCTGCCTGGCCCTGAAACGTTCCGAGCGGTGAATGAGGTAGACGTGCGCCCCTGCTTCTGCAAGCAAACAAGCGCCCTCAAAAGCACGGTCGCCGCCGCCGACAACTGCAACAGATTTCCCTTTAAACAAATGGCTGTCCTTCGTAGCTGAATACATTTCCCCGCGGGCGAACATCTCTTTTTCCCCCGGCACGCCAAGTTTTCTCCGTACGGCACCGGCAGCGTAAATCAGGTAGCGAAAACCGATCCTGGTCTTAAGCCCGCCTGTTTCCGCCACCGCAACTTTTCCGGCGCCATCTATTTTTACGGCGCGCGTATTCACCCGGTACCGGCACTGCAACGACTCGGCATGCCGGACAAAAAGGTTGCGCATTTCCTCCCCGTTTTCCGCTTGCAGGCCGGGATAATCAATAATGCGATTATGGATCAGCCCGAGCTGCCCGCCAAGCATTTCTTTTTCCTCAATGAGCAGATGGTCCATGCCAAGCCGGCTGCACCAGATCGCTGCTGAAATGCCGGCAGGGCCGCCCCCGATGATCAATATGTCCACATCCAGCATAAACACCATCCTTCTTTTTCTATTTGAGCAAGGATAAAAATTCGGCGCGCAAATCCGCCCGCCCTTCAAAAATGCCGCGGTAGGACATCGTTGTCGTGGACGCATCCGCCTTTTTCACGCCCCGCCCGCACATGCACATATGCTTGGCCTCTAAAACCACCATCGTGCCCTGCGGTTCAAGCACCTCTTCCACCGCATCCGCAATTTGTTTTGTCAGCCGTTCCTGGACCTGAAAACGCCTGGCGTAGCCGTCGACCATGCGCGCAATTTTCGACAGGCCGGTGATTTTTTCGTTTGGCAAATAGGCGACATGCGCGACGCCGAAAAATGGCGCGAAGTGGTGCTCGCATATGGAATAAAATTCGATATCTTTTACGAGTACGAGCTCCTTATGGTCGTGGTCGACGTCAAATGTTTTTGCCAAATGCAATTTCGGGTCTTCCCGGTACCCCTCTGTATATTCCAAAAAGGCCTTCAGCACCCGGTAAGGTGTTTCCTGCAATCCGTCGCGGTCCGGATCATCGCCGCATAAATCAATCAGGCTGCGGACGGCTTCCATAAATTGGCCTGACTGCTCGAGTTTTTTGCTGATCACAGCAGGATGATCTATTTGATCTTTAAAAGTTTCTTCTATTAGTTGATGTTCCTTTTGTCCGGAAACAATCATGAATGGGTACAGCTCCTTTTGCAATGAAGTTTTCACTATCCGGCTATTTAAAAGTTTACAACGGCTGCCCGATTATATCAAATGTTGATGCCGCAAAGTGTACCAAGCTTTTTCCAAATGGACGCTTATGCCTGGGATGGATGCGGCAACAACGGGGATGAAAACCGGCCGGCGCATATTTTCAGGACAGATGGACCCAAAAAAAGCCGCAAATTTTTGCCTGCAAGTGAAAAAGGCGTTTAAAACCTGGGATTCTGGATATATTAAAAGCAAGAAAGGTTAAAAATTAGGAGGCATTAAACGTGGAACATGGTACAGTAAAATGGTTTAACAGTGAAAAAGGCTACGGTTTTATTGAACGGGAAGGCGGAGACGACGTGTTTGTCCATTTCTCGGCCATCCAGGGTGAAGGCTATAAAACGCTTGAAGAAGGCCAGAAAGTATCATTTGATGTGGAAGAAGGATCACGCGGCCCGCAGGCGGCAAATGTTCAAAAAGAAGACTAACGGTGCCCTTTGCGGCATCGTTTTTTTGCATAAAAAAGGACTCCTTTCCCTCCGCTTTTAAATGTCAAGCCTTGATCAATCCGGATTGTTCGGCGCCCGCTTTTCCCCCCAAAAAAAGAAACCCCGTGTCTACAGGGTTCATGCTGTGCGAACGATTATCCCGCTTTTCTATATGACGGATCGAATTCCGGATATTCATTCGGCAATTCTTTCCCTGACGCGCAAAGCATCAGCAAGTACGCCATTCCGAGCCCGTAGGTAATCATTCCCCCTAGCAGAAAACCCCAAAACAAAATCAAAGACCAGTCCGTTGTGTGAGCGCTTACAATAAAGTGAATGGCAAGAAACACCACACTCATCACCAGCTCAGCGGTTGCAAGCAGATAGTACCCCTTAAATTCCTTCATTTCACAACCCTCCCTTTTGTATATTATATTACTTCATGTTCACAAAATGTTCAAATTTTAAACGCATTTTTTTAAAAAAATTGCATTTTAGTGGACAATACAAAAAAGATATGTTCTAAAACCCAAAACTGGGCAGATGCAACCGGAATTTTTTGATTTTTCCGCAGCAGGCCGGGCATTCTTTCTTGTCGTGGTGCGCAGGAAATGTTACGATTTAGAAAAAGAACCACCTTGGAGGAGAAGAAATGGCGGAACAATTTCAGAAAGCAACTTTTGCCGGCGGCTGTTTTTGGTGCATGGTCAAACCTTTCGACCAGTGGGACGGCATCGAAAAAGTCGTTTCCGGGTACACGGGGGGAACGGTCGAAAATCCTTCGTATGAACAGGTAAAGACCGGAACGACTGGCCATTACGAAGCCGTCCAAATTACATATGATCCCAAAGTTTTTCCGTACGAAAAACTGCTCGAAATCTTTTGGCAGCAAATCGATCCGACCGATGCCGGCGGCCAGTTCCAGGACCGCGGTTCTAACTACCGGGCGGCCATTTTTTACCATAATGAAGAACAAAAGCGGCTGGCGGAAGCTACAAAACAGCAGCTTGCAGAAAGCGGCAAATTCAAAAAGCCGATTGTAACTGAAATTTTGCCGGCGAAGCCCTTTTATCCTGCCGAAGACTACCACCAGGATTTTTATAAGAAAAACCCGAATGCCTATCACGAAGACCGGGCGAAGTCAGGCCGCGACACGTTTATTGCCTCCCATTGGGGAAAATAGCCCGTTAATTAGCCGTTTTTACACACCTTTCCGTTTGTGATTCCGGCCGGATTGGGCTATGATTACATTAAGATAGAGGAGAAAGGAAGGAATTGGAAATGCGCGATAAAGTGAACCAATTGTTATCACTCGGCCTCGGCATGGCGGTGCTCAGCAAAGAACAAGTAGAAAAGGCAGTCAACCGCCTCGTGGAAAAAGGGAACCTGACAAAAGCAGAATCCACACAATTGATTGATGAACTGCTGGAAAAAGGGGAACAATCCAAACAAGAACTGAATCAGGCCTTGAAAGACCGGGTCAACGAGATCCTTTCTGAAATGAATGTTGCGACAAAAGATGAAATCAAGGCGCTGGAACTTCGCATCCAGCAGCTTGAAGAACGGTTGAACCCGTAAACCGGTTGGCCCTTTTTCCTGGGGCCGGCTGTTTTTTTGCATAAAACAAAACCGGGGGTGGTTGCTTGCTTTCCAGAAAGATGAAGCACGGAAAAAGATACCAGGAAATTGCCGGCGCTCTAATTAAAAACGGCCTCGGTTATTTGATCAACGATTGGGGCCTTTCGGATTTCTTTCCTTTTCCCTCGAAAAAAGCGGCTCCCCGCATCCCCCATCGCAGCACCGGGGAAAGGATCCGGCTGTTTTTGGAGGAATTGGGCCCGACATTCATTAAACTCGGGCAGCTGGCCAGCTCCCGCCGCGACATTTTGCCGGAATCGATGATTGCTGACCTGGAAAAATTGCAGGATAATGCCACGCCGTTTCCGTATGAAGACGTAAAAAAGATTATCAGGGACGAACTCGGGGCGGGCGTTGAGGAGCTGTTTGCTGAATTTGATCCGGAACCGCTCGCAACTGCATCGATCGGGCAGGTGCATAAAGCCAAATTACATACGGAAGAGCCGGTTGCGATCAAAATCCAGCGCCCAAATATCCGCCCGGTCATTGAAACCGATCTGGAAATATTGGAAAGCCTTTCCCTCTCCCTTGAGTCCCGTTTTGAATGGGCAAGGGCTTACCAATTGCGGGACATTGTCGAAGAATTTTCCCAGGCGCTGTTGTCCGAGCTTGATTATTACCATGAAGGCCGGAATGCGGAACGGATCGCCAAACAATTTGAAGGCGATGAAAACATCCGGATTCCGAAAATTTACTGGGACTTTTCCACAAAAAGAGTCCTGACAATGGAGTACATAAAGGGCAGGAAAATCAGCGGGTTTTTCAGTGAAACCGTCCCCGGGTACCGAAAAAAAGTCATTTCTGAACGGCTGATCCATTCGATGCTCCAGCAGATTTTTGTGGAAGGATTTTTCCACGGCGACCCGCATCCGGGAAACATTGTCGTTTTGCCCGGCGATGTGATTTGCTATATGGATTTCGGCATGGTCGGCCGGCTTACGGAAGAAACCAAGTACCATTGCGCTTCGCTCGTCATTGCGCTGATGCGGGCGGATACGAATGCCATTATGAAGTCGGTTGATGCGCTTGCGGAAATTCCGGAAGAAACCGATCTTCATCTGCTGAAGGAAGATGTCGAAGTTCTCCGCGAAAAATATTATGATCTGCCGCTCAGCCAGTTAAGCTTGCGGGAAGCGATCAATGATTTGTACCATCTCGCGTTTAAATACCATATCCGCTTCCCTGCCGATCTGACGATACTCGGCAAATCGCTGATTACGGTGGAGGGCGTCGTGGAATCGCTTGACCCGGAATTCAGCCTGATCGCAGCTGCGCGCCCGTTCGGGGAAAGGCTGCTGCGGGATCGGTTGCGGCCGGGCAGGGTCGCGCGGAAAGGATGGAAAACGTTTTTGGACCAGGCGGAAATTTTGCTTGAGCTTCCGAAAAATTTGCGCGATATTTCCAAAACGATGCGAAAAGGCAAGTTCAGGATGGAGGTCGTGATACCAGATTTGCATTTATTTTTGGAAAAACTTGACAGGATCAGCAACCGGCTTTCCTTTGCGATCGTCCTGCTCGCCTTTAGTATCCTGATGGTCGGGCTGATGATCGGAACGTCCATCAGCGGCCAGTCGACAGTGATCTGGAAAAACCCGATCATTGAGATCGGATTCGGTGTTGCGACATTGATGCTTTTATGGCTGCTGTTGTCCATTTTTAAATCAGGAAAGTTTTAAAGGAGTTTAGAAAAAGATGGGTGATCAGAAAGAAAAAGAAAAAGTATTATCCGGGCTGCTTGTGGCAGGCGTTATATGTATTGCAGCCAACCTCAGGCCGGCAATCACTTCCGTCGGGCCGGTTATCGGCACGATCCGCCACAGCCTTCATATGTCAAATGCACAAGCGGGATTTATTACGACGCTCCCGCTTCTTGCCTTCGCACTGATTTCACCGCTTGCGCCCAAACTGGCAAGCCAGATTGGCCAGGAGTTGACATTGCTTCTTGGGATTGTCATTTTATTTATCGGCATTTTGGCCCGCACGGCCGGGAATGCCGCCATGCTTTATATCGGCACAGCTTTTGTCGGGACAGGCATTGCAATCGGGAATGTGCTGCTGCCCAGCCTCATTAAACACCGGGTGCCTGAAAAACTCGGGCTGATGACGAGTATTTATACAACCGTTATGGGCGGATTTGCTGCGCTCGCTTCCGGCGTCAGCGTCCCGATTGTGGACGGGTTGGGGCTCGGGTGGAAATGGGGGCTGCTCGTCTGGGGCATCCTCTCTGTACTGGCTGCTTTGGTATGGATTCCGCAATTGCGCAGGCACGCGAGGGTAAAGTTTTCTGCCCATCAGGAAACGCCCGGAAGATCCGTCTGGCTGTCCCCGCTCGCCTGGCAGGTGACGCTTTTTCTCGGCCTGCAGTCATTTCTGTTTTACAGCACCATCGCCTGGCTTGCGGAAATTATGGTCAGCCATGGGACAAGCCTCGTAGCGGCCGGTTGGATGGTGTCAATCATGCAGTTCGTCAGCCTGCCCGCTACCTTTATGACGCCGATTTGGGCGGAGCGGATGAAAAACCAGATTCCCCTTGTTTTCGGGATCACGATTTTTTATTTGTGCGGGCTTACAGGCCTTCTGTACGGCGGGCATATGTTTTGGATGTGGATTTGCATCATTTTGATCGGCATCGCCCAGGGCGCCAGCATCAGCCTCGCGCTTGCGTTTATCGGCCTCCGTTCGAAAACGGCCACTGAAGCCGCCAATCTTTCCGGTATGAGCCAGTCAGCCGGTTACCTTGTGGCGGCGGCCGGCCCGTTTTTGATCGGCTGGCTGTACGACCGTGCGCACAATTGGCATATGCCGGTCGTCATCATGATGATCTGCGGCATCCTCATGCTTGCCACAGGAACCGGCGCAGGGCGGAACAAATATGTATCAAGATAGAGTAAAACAGCCCGGCAAAATGCCGGGCTGTTTCTTAATCCACGTATGCCACCATGCCATCTTGATCCTCAATTTCCAGGCGGATGCTGACGGCAAACGGGTCAATGCTATATGCTTCTTCTAAATATTTGCGGATGGCTTGAATCAGTTTCGGCTCAGTCAGCGGCTCGAGATCTCTGCCGTTCAGTTCGACATCTGCGCCGTAGCCGATATCATCATCGTATGTGAGCATCGCCATCACATTTTCCGGATAAGCATAATGCTGGTCTGCCACATACATGCAGACCGCGTTAATCAAATCCTGCTCCGACAGTTTTAATGTTTCCATCTGTCATAGGCCTCGCGATCTTTTTTCCTGTTGCCAAATATGGATTGGAACAATTTGATGACAATGAGAATCAGCGCAATAAAGATTAAAATATTGACCATTGCCGTCAAAGCCGTCCCCAAACCGCCCAGATGGCTGAACATTGAGCCGAACAGCATGCCGCCAAGTCCGCCGAGCAGCATCCCCTTGACAAAGCTGCCTCTCGATGAAGACGACGCCGAATTGGCTTTATTGCCGGAAATCGGATTTGTATTTTGGTTCGTTTTTGACTGGTAATGGGACTGTTGTTTTGACGACGGTGTTGTCGTCTTTGGCACCGACTGGTAAGACCGTTTAACGGAACGGTATCCTCTTGCGTCAACCGGGTTTGAAAAGTGAATCCCGACCACTGAAAAGGCAAACGTAAATGCCAGGAGCAACGCAAAAAATTTCTTCAACTTTATTTCCCCTTTTCTATTTTTATACTAAGTTCCTATGAACCTATTATATGAACTTATCAATTAAAATGCAAGTCTTTTTCACAAAAGAATGTGATTCCCGGTTTCTATTTTCCCTTAAAAGCCGTCTTTAAACTTTTTTCAAAACCGGGACAGGGGCAAGTCTTCTTCCCGGAAGCATGGAAAGTTTCGCCTGAAGAATAAGGCATCCCCCGCAGTCCGGCACAGCGGGGAAAACTTGACACCCAATGATCATTGACTTTTCCATCCATCAATCTTACGATAAAAAGTAGCATGCCAATGTTTGGGAGGTGCTGTTAATGGAACTATTTCAAATGACACGCAGAGAAATGGCAGATCTGCTGCTTGCGCTGAAGGGATCAGGCCCCATGACGCCTGCAGCGTTTTTACAAGGCTTATGGGCAAAGAAAAATGGCGGAAAAGACCCGCACCGTCCCTTTGCAGCTGCTGTAATGCCCCCCATTTTCACAAAAATACTGAAGAAGAACACGGATGACTTCGGTTTTTCGTTAAATGAAATCGTGGCGCTCGGAAGCCAGATTGAAAATACAAATTTTACACTGACCGCGATTCAAAACTGGGTAAAGCGCGATATTAAAGAAATGATCGTGGCGCCGGAAAAAGGGAAAAAATATTCGATTGACCAGATGGCGCTGCTGTTTCTGGTGGAAGACTTAAAAACGGCGCTTGATTTCGATTCCATCCGCAAGCTGTTGCAATTGATCGTCAATGACCCCGAAGACGAGCATGATGATTTGATTAATCCGGTACAGCTGTATGCCACTTATTCCCAGCTTTTTGAGGAACTCAATTCCATGCGGGAAGTCGGGCGGTTCCCGGCCGGAAAACATGAACATATGATTTCAGCAATGGAGGGTATGGTTACCGAAAAAGCGGAAGAGATGATATCAAAATACATATCGCCGGATGACCCGAAAAAAGAAGCCATCCGCAACACCATTGTCATCGCGACGCTTTCCGTTTTTACGGCATATTTTCAAATGCTCGCAAGGCGGTATTTAACCGCAACGATTTTTTTGCAAAATATGTAGGGGGGCAGGAGACTTATCTCCCGGCAGGTAAGTGTTTTTCCGGCTCCCGCGCCGCACGCCCCGAATGGGAAGCACCGCCCCGGAACATCGGCAGCCCCCCATTTCAACTTTAACGCAGCCGGAAAACGCCTCACCCCGCTAGTAAAATTTCCGGCGCAGCCTCTCCAAATCTTTTTCCGCACCGACTGTGAAAATGGTATCCCCCGGCTGAAAGATATAATCCGGTGCCGGGGAGACAACCGGCGTTTCTTCAGACTGGGAAGTGACCATTACAACAAGGGCTTTGTACCTGTTGCGGAAATCGAGTTCTGCCAGAGACTTTCCGATAAAATCTTCCGGCACTGTCATCTCAAGGCCGGAGCAATACGGCGACAGGCGGATATACTGCAAAATGCCCGGGTTTGCAATATGGTAGGCAACCCGGCGCCCCGTTTCTTCTTCAGGGAAAAACACGTCGGTCGCACCTGCCCCTTTCAAGCCCCTCCCCCGCTTTTGATCATTCGCCTTCGCATAAACCGTTTCACAGCCAAGATCTTTTAAAGCAAGCACCGTTAAAATGGCAGATTCAAAATCGTCTCCTATGCTGACGACCACCGCATCGAAATTGTCCACATTCAATTCTTCCAAAAAAGCGGTGCTGGTCACATCGCCTTCCGCAAGGTACGAAGCGGCGTCCTGAAGTTCCTCATCCTGAAGCACCTTTTCATTTTTATCGGCGCCGACAACATCATATCCGAGCCTCGCCAGTTCTTTCAGCACACTCGACCCGAAACGGCCGAGCCCGAGCACAAGAAAACTTTCTTTTAAATGTTTCACAATCCCACCCCTAACCGATTAAAATGGATTCTTTTGCATATTTGATTGTGGATTTTTTTTGATTCATAAAGGTATAGATCAAAATAATCACCCCGAGACGGCCAATTAGCATGAGGAAAGCCAGCCAGATTTTGCCGAACACCGTCAGCCCGGCCGTGATCCCGAGGGAAAAGCCGCATGTCGACAGCGCCGACATAATTTCAAATGCAAGCGGAAACGGCGCTGCTTTTTCCGTAAAAGACAATACAAAAAACGAGAAAAAGAACAAAAAAAGAAAAGCGAAAAAGACGAGAAAGGCTTTGTTTACGTCTTCGGCAAACAACGTCCTTCTGAACATATGCGTCTCATTTGAACCGCGGATGACAGACCACAATTTGGCAAGAATGACGGCGAATGTGGTCGTCCGGATCCCGCCGGCACAGCTGCTTGGCGACCCGCCGATAAACATAAGCACGATCATAAACAGCAAAGACGGGAAAGAAAAAACGTGCAAATCGAGCGATGCCAGACCCCCGCTTCTTGGCGCCGCACTGAAGAAAAGGGACTGGATGATTTTATCTGTAAAAGAAAGCCCCGGCATATGTATAAAATCTACAAAAAAGAAGAATAGAAAGCCGGCCAAAAGCAAAATGCCGTGCATCAAAACATTTACTTTGAAATAAAGGCTTTTCTTTTTCCGGCGCGACTGCAAAAACTCCATTACAACGGCGAACCCGAGGACGCCCAGAATGATCATACAGGTTAACACGGCGAGCACGAACGGTTCGCCTTTGAAGTCATCAAGCCCGTTTCCGGAAATTTCAAAGCCGGCGTTTGTAAATGTCGACACTGAAAGAAAAAAAGCGGCAAAAGAATGGCTGCCGTGATGCAGCGCAGCCGGCAGAATCAGCAGAAAGCCTGCCACTTCGACGATCAATGTGTACGTTACAATAAAGGCCATCAGTTTTGATATCGAACGGCTGCTGTTCTGGTTCTGGTCAAAAATCATCAATGTTTGTGACGGAACAGGCGCATTCGTGCGCAATACGATCAAAAGCGCGCCGACCAAGGCCATGACGCCGATCCCGCCGATTTCCATCTGGATGAGCAGGATGATTTTTCCGGCCGTTGTAAGTGCCTGCGCAACGGTAACAGTGGACAGCCCTGTTGCACTGATGGCGCTTGCGGACAGAAAAAAAGCATCTGACGGCAGCAACGGCTGTTTGTGTGAAACCGGCAGCAAATACAAAATCGCAAAAATAACCGTGCCCAGCAAATACATGAAGAAAACCATTTTAAACGTTGCCGGGCGGAACTGGAACCTGGACATAAACCAATCTCCCTTATGCATCAATCATCCCTATTATACCTGAAATTTTCTATTCGAAAAAAGCCGGCCTGAAAATCATGACCTACTTTTGTTTTTGGATTTTCGGCAGACAAAAGCGGCGGGGCACAATCCTGGTTTCCCGCCGCTTCCATCGCATTTTTTGTGCCATTGTTCCGGCATGGGCTGCTGATTCAGGCAACTTCTTCCACATGGAATTTTTTCTTCGGCAAAAAGCCGGAAACGGAAAACACGACGAGCGCCAGCCAGATAAAAGCAAAGGACAGCAGTTGCACATGTGTAAAAGGTTCCTTGAAAAAGGCAATGCCCATAATCAGCGTCATTGTCGGCGTCAAGTATTGGAAAAAGCCGATCATCGTCAGGGAAATTCTCCTTGCTCCCTGCGCAAAGCAAATGAGCGGGATGGCTGTCACAACGCCGGTGCCGATCAGCAGTACAGTAACAGCCGGTGAAACTGTTGCAAACGATGCAGTGCCTTTTACCTGGATCATCGTTAAATAGATAAACGCAACCGGCATCATAAAGAAGGTTTCGAATGTCAGGCCGATAAAAGCATCAATGTCCACTTTCTTTTTCACAAGGCCGTAAAACCCGAATGTGAGCGCAAGGCCGATGGCGATCCAGGGAATATGCCCGTAGCTGAACGTCTGGATTGCGACGCCGCATGCTGCCAGCAGGAAAGCAATCAGCTGCCACCTGTTCAGTTTTTCCTTCAAAAAGATCATGCCGAGCAGGATGCTGACAAGCGGGTTAATGTAATAGCCCATGCTTGTTTCAATGACATGCCCGTTGTTGACCGCCCATATGTAGATAAACCAATTCCCGCTCACAAGCACGGATGCAAGAAGCAGTAAAAGCGGCGTGCGCGGGTGGTGGCCCCCTTCTTTTATGCTGGTTTTTAAATCCCCCATTTTCCTTAAAAAGGCTAAAAGCAGGATCATAAAAATAAAAGACCAGAATATGCGGTGCGCCAGAATTTCAAGGGCAGGCACCTGTTCAACCATTTTCCAGTAGATTGGAAAAAGGCCCCACAAAAAATACGCAAAAAACGCGTAAAACATTCCGCTTTTTTGATTGTTTCCCATTTTTTGCGTCGCTGGTCCGGGTATTACGCCTTCCCCCGGGCCGCCTCCCTCCTTTCGTATAATATATTTCATTATTTTACCATTATTTTCAGATTTGAAAAAGCAAACCGCTCACAGCCTTTGCTTTTATCAATGTGCCGGCGGAAATCTCTGCTATAATAGGGAATGTATGATTTTTCATGAAGGAGGCTGGGAAGGCATGCGTATATGGTTGGAAAAAGCCCATGAAAAGTGGTTCAGCGGGTTTTGGAATCCTTTTATTGTCTTACTGTTGGCAGGGGTATTTGCTGCTTTTTATTTTGGGCTAACCGGAACGCTCTGGGCCGTTACAGGCGAATTTACCCGTTGGGGAGGGAATTTGCTGCAGCTGTTCGGCGTTGATACAGCTGATTGGGCGTATTTTAAAGCGATCAAACTGACCGGAGAGCCGCAGGACCGGACTGACGGATGGCTGGTCATCGGTATGCTGCTTGGCAGTTTGTTCAGTGCCCTTGCCAGCAAGCATTTCAAATGGAAGATTCCCCGCCAGAAACGGCGCTGGGTGTGGGGGTTCTTTGGCGGCATCATCGCCGGATTCGGAACGCGCCTTGCGATGGGCTGCAATTTGGCTGCCTTTTTTACGGGGCTGCCGCAATTTTCTCTCCACGCCTGGCTCTTTATTGCCGGCACCGCGATCGGCACTTATTTTGGCGTCAAACTTGCCGTATTGCCTATTTTTAAAGGAAAACCAAAAATTTCGTTCAGCCGGCATGCGGCCAAAAGCACACAGCCGGATCCGCAACACGGGAACTACCAGCTTTATGCTGCTGTTTTGGTTCTGCTTTTCATCGCGCTGATTGCCGCCTGGTATCTCATATCCGGAAAAGTGATGCTCGGGCTTGCCGCGCTGTTCGGGGCGGCATTTGGGATACTGATCCAGCGCGGCCAAATTTGCTTTACTTCCGGGCTCAGGGATTTATGGCTGACCGGGCGGGGCACGCTCGGAAAAGCGATCATTGCCGGAATGGCGATCCAGACGGCAGGCACCGCCATTTTCATTTTTAAAGGCGAAGCCCCTGTTATCCACTGGGCAAGCCCGGGTGCCCTTTTCGGCGGCGTCTTGTTTGGCATTGGCATTGTCATTGCCGGGGGCTGTGAAACAGGGTGGATGTACCGCATTACGGAGGGCCAGGTGCAATTTTTTGCAGTCGGCGCTGGCAATATCGTTGGGGCAACCCTCCTGGCATACGGATGGGATCATTGGGGCATTTTCGATGTTTTTGTCAAAGGATGGCCGGAAGTCAACCTTGTAACATCATTCGGATGGGGTGGTGCGCTTTTCGGTACGGGTACTTTTCTGCTGGCCCTTTATCTTCTCATCGTATGGCGGGAAAATTGGTATACGAAGAAAATAAATGCAAAACGCACGTTATTCGAAAAGAAAACGTCTGCGTAATCAGGAGGCGGAAATAATGGCGGAAAATTTTACTGTGGATGCAACATTGGATGTCCGCGGCGAATCATGCCCGTATCCGGAGCTTTACACGCTTGAGGCAATCGAAAAATTAGAAGGCGGGGAAATATTGGAAGTGATCGCCGACTGCCCGCAATCTTTTATCAACGTGCCGGCGTCGTGCAAACGGCACGGGCATGAAGTGCTCTCGAAAGTGAAGGACGGAACGACGCTATATTATTATATCCGGGTTTGTAAATGATTCCGCTGTGCCGGGCATTTACATGATGGAAAAGGGGCTGTCCAAAAAGTCATTCTTTATGGCCTTTTGGATGCCCTTTTTTACATGATTCCCACAAAAAATTGCCCTTTCCAGTAAATGTAAGTGGCCAAGGCAACACTACAGAAAGGGCGATTTTTTTATGCGCAATCAAATCATTACGCTACTGCAAATGATCCCATGTAAATGTCACTTTTTCCAGAGGAACAAGAAAGAAAACTCCTTTCCATTACCATTTCTCGATTTTTTTCCGGTCGCCTTTGCTGTTGCCTTTTTTGGCGGAACGGGCCCGCAGTTCGGCTTCCACTTCCGATAGTTTTACATTCTGGTTGGACAGCAGGACAAAGGTATGAAACAACAAATCCGCCGTTTCGTAAATGAGTTCTGATTTGCTGTTGTTTTTGGCGGCGATGACGACCTCGCCCGCTTCTTCAATAAATTTTTTCGCGATTTTATCGATGCCCTTCTCAAACAGATAATTGGTATAGGAATTTTCAACCGGCTTTATTTTCCGGCTCTCCACCTCGTCTTCCAGCACGTCAAAGATGCGCCGGTTGGAGGGGATCTCCGATTCCGCCGCTTCCCCGTTTTCATCGAGCCTTGTATAAAAGCATGTCCTTTCCCCCGTGTGGCAGGCAGGGCCCTCCGGATCAACACGGATTAAAAGCGTGTCGGCATCACAATCCGCCTGGAGCGATTTTACTTTTTGCGTGTTTCCGCTCGTTTCGCCTTTATGCCAAAGGCTGCCGCGGGACCGGGAATAAAACCAGGTTTCTTTCGTTTCAAGTGTTTTTTCGTACGCTTCTTCATTCATATAAGCCAGCATGAGCACATCCCCGGTCGCATCATCGACCACAATTGCCGGAATCAGCCCTTTCGAAAAATCAAGCTTCACGGATGTTCACCCCTTCTTTGCTGCAAATGTCCTTTACTTCCCGGATGGTAAACGTGCCGTCGTGAAAAATGGAGGCGGCAAGGGCAGCAGAAGCCCCCGTTTCTTTAAACACTTCGGCAAAATGCTCCGGTTTGCCGCAGCCGCCCGAGGCGATCACGGGAATTTTTACGGCGCCGGCAACCGCTTTTGTCAGCGGCAGGTCAAAGCCGTCTTTTACCCCGTCGGTATCAACGCTCGTCAATAAAATTTCCCCGGCGCCGAGCCGTTCTGCTTCCTTCGCCCATTCAATCGCATCGATTCCGGTATCGATGCGGCCGCCGTTCACGACACAAGTCCATTTCCCTTCCGCGGCTTTTTTTGCATCAATCGCCACAACGACGCACTGCGCGCCGAAACGGACGGACGCCTTTCGGACCAGTTCCGGGTTTTTGAACGCAGCCGAGTTCACCGACACTTTATCGGCGCCGGCCTTTAACAGGCGGGTCACGTCAAAAATCGTCCGTACGCCGCCGCCGACCGTAAACGGGATAAACACATTTTCAGCTGTCCTTTCAACCATATTGACGACCGTATCGCGCTGTTCGTGGGTTGCGGTAATGTCAAGAAAAACCAGTTCATCAGCGCCGCTTTCCGAATAAAATTTTGCCAGCTCAACGGGATCGCCGACATTGCGGAGCCCGGTAAAATTTGTCCCTTTTACGACCTGCCCGTCTTTCACATCGAGGCACGGAATAATCCGTTTTGCGATCATCCTGCCGCCCCCTTGAGCCGGATTTTGCCTTCATAAACCGCTTTGCCGACAATCCCTTCCCTGATGCCGATTGCATCCAGGTTTTTCACGTCTTCTTCGCTTGTGATGCCGCCGGAAGCAATAATGTCACAGCTGACCGCTTCAATGAGCACTTTTAACGCATCAAGGTTCGGGCCTTTCATGGTGCCATCCCTCGATATATCGGTAAAGACGATGCGCCGCACGCCCAAGCTTTCTATTTCTTTTGCAAAACCGATGTAATCCATTTCGGTAACTGCAAGCCAGCCGTGTGCCGCGACTTTCCCATTTCTTGCGTCAATGCCGGCGACGATTTTCTCCGGGTATGCGGCGACCGCCGCTTTAAAAAAATCCCGGTCTTCGATGGCGGCCGTCCCGATCACAATCCGGGAAACGCCCATTTCCGCATATTTGCGGACGGTGTCCAAATTGCGGATGCCGCCGCCTACTTCAACCGGAACGGCGGCATGCCTGCACAAAGAGGCAATCAGTTCAAACTGTGCGGGCCGGCCGGCCTTTGCGCCGTCCAAATCGACAATATGGACCATTTCCGCCCCCATTTCAATAAAGCGTTCCAGCTGTGCCACCGGGTCAGGCGCCACTTCTGTCGTTCGGTTAAAATCCCCCTGGTAAAGCCTTACACATTTTCCGCCAATTAAATCGATGGCCGGGATGATTCTCATGCCTGTACCTCCAAACTGCTTTCCTGCAAAAATGTTTTTAACAGTGCCATGCCGGTTTTGCCGCTTTTTTCGGGATGAAACTGCATTCCGTACACATGCCCGTTTTTGACAATGGCCGGAATTTCCGCCCCGTAATCGGTTGAAGCCACAATATAAGACGCCTTTGTTTTCGCCTGGTAGGAGTGGACGAAATACACATGCTGATGCTGAAACGGCGCAAAAGCCGGAAAACCCGGTTTCACATCGAGCGTATTCCAGCCGATATGCGGTAAAATTTCATTTGCCGGAATCCGTTCCACCGTCCCCGGGATCAAGCCGAGCCCTTCGGAAACGCCATTTTCAAATCCCGTTTCAAATAACAGCTGCATCCCGAGGCAAATGCCGAGAAACGGCTTTTTCTTCCCAAGCTCCGTCAAAACCGGCCGCAGCCCGCGCTTTTCAATCTCGTCCACTGCTGCTTTAAATGCGCCGACGCCGGGCAGGATGATGTGGGTGGCGGCGCCGAGTTTTTCCGGGTCGTCCGTTACGGCAACCTTAAGCCCAAGCGTGCGGAAAGCGTTCGAGGCGCTTGCAATATTGCCCATGCCGTAGTCGACAATTGCGATCATTCTATCAGCCCCTTTGTCGAGTTGACACCTTTGATTTCCGGGTCAACTTCCACTGCCTGGTGAAACGCCCGCCCCAACGCCTTAAACAGCGACTCGATTTTGTGATGGGTGTTGGCGCCGTACAGTACCCTGGCATGGAGGGTAACCGCCGCCTGGAATGCAAACGCCTGGAAAAATTCGCGCACAAGCTCTGTGTCAAAATTGCCGAGCTTCGGGTTTTCAAATTCCGCTTCAAAATGCAGGAAAGGGCGGCCGCTGATGTCGAGGGCGACAAAGCCGAGCGCTTCATCCATCGGGACATAGGCGGAGCCGTAACGGGTGATGCCTTTTTTATCGCCGAGCGCTTCACGCACCAGCTGGCCGAGCACAATCCCGGTGTCTTCGACGGTGTGGTGGCTGTCAATGTACAAATCGCCGCTCGCTTTTACAACAAGCCCGATGCGCCCGTGCCGCGCAAACAGTTCGAGCATGTGGTCAAAAAATCCGACGCCCGTACTCACTTCAACTTCCGCCGGATCGTCCAGATTGACAGCAATTTCAATCAATGTTTCATTTGTTTTTCTGCTTTTTGCCGCTTTCCGCAACGCACTCACCCTTTCACCCGTTTTTGGACCGCCCGCGCATGCCCTTCGAGCCGCTCTTGTGCAGCAATCGCCATCACATCCGGCGCCGCTTGCTGTAAAGCTTTTTCACCATAATACAAATAGGTGATTTTTTTATAAAAATCATCAACAGACAAACCGGAAGAAAACCGCGCCGTTCCCGATGTTGGCAGGACGTGGTTCGGGCCGCCGTAATAATCGCCGATGGCTTCCGGCGTGTTTTCGCCGAGAAAAACGGAGCCGGCATTTTTCACTTTCGACAGCTGCAAGAGCGGGTTTTCCACCTGGATTTCCAAGTGTTCCGGGGCAAGCCGGTTTGAAAGCGCAAAAGCTTCGTCTATCGATGCAACAAGCACGGCTGCGCTTTGCATCTTGATGGACACTTCCGCGATGCCGCGACGCGGAAGGACAACAAGCTGTTTTTCAAGTTCCGCTTTTGTTTCATTTATCAGTTTCTGCGACGTCGTGAGGAGAAACGTTCTTGCGCGTTCGTCGTGTTCGGCCTGGGCGATCAGATCGGCCGCTATATATGCCGGGTTGGCATTTTCATCGGCAATGATGGCGACTTCCGACGGGCCTGCGATCATATCGATGCCGGCCGTGCCGTATACAAGCGATTTGGCGGCGGCGACATATGCGTTCCCGGGGCCGACAATTTTATCGACTGCAGGAATCGTTTCCGTGCCGTATGCAAGCGCCCCGATCGCCTGGATGCCGCCAAGTTTGTAAATGGTGCCGACACCGGCAATATCGGCCGCTACGGATAAAACAGGGGCAATTTTCGTGCCGTTTCTGGCCGGTGTCGCCATGACCACTTCTTCTACGCCGGCAAGGACAGCGGGGATCGCGTTCATAAGGACGGATGACGGATAGCAGGCGGTCCCGCCCGGCACATAAATCCCGGCTTTTTCCACCGGCCGGAACAGCTGGCCTGAAATGATATTTTCATTCATTTCCATGATCCGGGAGTTTTGCAGCTGTTTCGCGTGGAAACGGCGGATATTTTCCGCTGCTTTTTGCAAGGCGGAAATCACATCCTGCGGAACTTCGCGCCATGCCTGTATGCGTTCTTCCGGAGAAACTTCCCACGGTTCCGGCACTTCCCCGTCAAATTGGGCGGCATATTTTTTCACGGCGGCATCCCCGTTTAAGCGGATGTCTTCCAGCACTTCCTTCGCGGTGCGGAGCACGTCTTCATCGTGCGTGCCGCTCTTGTTTTTCGATTGCAGAAACGTTTCGGCAAATGCTTTTTTTGTGTATTCCCGTATCATTTTGCGACCCCTTCTCCCTGTAGTTTTTCAATAAACGGCCGGATTGCCTGCTTTTTTATTTTTAACGTCGACCGGTTGGCGATCAGCCGCGCTGTGACCGGCCGGATCTCCTCTATGACGGCAAGCCCGTTTTCTTTCAATGTGTTACCCGTTTCCACGATGTCGACAATTGCATCAGCAAGGCCGACGATCGGCGCGAGTTCAACGGAGCCTTCGAGTTTCACGATGTCTACCGATTCCCCTTTTTCGCGGAAAAATTGCTCTGTTACATTCGGGTATTTGGTGGCGATCCGGCATTTCCGGTGATGGCGGACAGCCTCCGGTTTACCTGCAAGGGCAAACCGGCATTTTCCGAATGGAAGCGGCATTAAGTCGAAAACATCGGGATGCGTTTCCGCCAAAATGTCCTCGCCGACAATGCCAAGATCGCAAATGCCGTACTCTACATATGTTGCAACATCAAAGCCTTTTACGAAAATGCAGGTGAATGCATCCGTTTCAACGAGGAGCTTTCTCCCTTTTTCAACGAGCGGTTCAACATGAAAGCCGCGCGACTTTAAATATTGCAAAAATTGTTTTTCCACTCTCCCTTTTGTAAGGGCAATGCTGATCGTCAAATTTCTTCCGCCTCCCAATGGCCGCCCACGTTTTTAAACTTGAGGACCTTACTGAATTCGCCTTCTGCAGGCGGCCCGAAACGGATATCCACGATTTTCCCGCCGTATGCAGCCCGCAGCTTTTCTGCTTCCGCAAGCGTTTCTTCCCCGGCAATGATACAGATTTTTTCCGGCTTTTCTTCCTGAACCAGTTCCTCTGCCAGAATATCGGCGTCAAAAGCAATGCCGACAGCTGTTGTTTGGCGGTGGAACTGTTCGTACAGCATGTCGTACCGCCCGCCGGAAAAGCAGGAAGCGCCGGTTTGTTTTAAAAATCCCCGGAACAAAATGCCGGTATAATAGGGCAGATTTTTCACCCGGCCAAGGTCAATCATGATGTCTTCCATTCCGACAGCCATGCAAATTTTGCCAAGCTTTTCGATATGGGCAAGCATATTGAAAAGTGCCGGGTCCGTTTTCCATCTTTCCTGGAATGTCCGGATCATTTCGAACGGGCCGTACGCATCCACAAGCCCCGCCAGTTCCGCGGCCATCGCTGCATTGCCGCATAAACTTGCAATCTCGTATACTTCATCTTTCCGTTTATCGTGCATGGCCCCTCTTAACCGGTCAACCTGGCCTTCTTCCAGGTTGAGGCGTGCGACCAGTTCCTCAAAAATGCCGGCATGGCCGAGCTCCACCATCACCCCGGTAACGCCAAGCCTGTTAAAAAAGGCATGGGCAAAAAACAGGCATTCGCCTTCGCCTAAAAGTTCCGGCAGTCCCACCATTTCGATCCCGACCTGTCGGCTCTCAAGGCCGGGGGTATCCATCCTGAACACCGAACCCTGGTAAGCCCATTTACACGCCCGGAACGGTTTTTGCGAAAGCGCCCTTGCGATGGATGTTGTCCAGTCCGGGCGCAAAACTTCAATCTGGCCGCGGCCGTCAAACCATTTCAGCATATTTTGAAGCTTCATGCCGACCTTTTCATTTGTAAACGTATCCGCGTACTCAACAAGCGGTGTCGAGATTTCCATATAATTCCGCTCCTTTGCCGTGTGACGGAACATTTCAAACACGGTTGCGCGGTTTTTGACAATCGTGCCCATTTCATCCTGGCTGCCTTCCGGTAAAAACATCGGTTTCACATCCTGTACTTTCTCTTTATTATGTTATCACTCTAATACGCTAAAGGATTGGATTGCATTTAAGATACCATATTTCAGAAAAGCGGTCAAGGTGAAAATTTCTGGCGAGCCGGCTTGTCTTGGCCGATTTGGAAATAGAGCGGATAATGGGCGGCGCATCCGGGGTTAAAAGGCGCGCCGCAATGGGGGCAAGCGCTTGCCCCCATATATTCCCGGATGGCCATTTCATGCTTGCAGACGCCGCAAAGAACCGCTTTTGTATCCCATTCCCGTTTTTCCCACCGCTCGGCCGGGTGGGCTTCTTCTTCCTCATGGCATTTATAACACGGATAATACTTTCCGCAACATTTAAAGCGGATGGCTACGACATCCAACGGGGAAGCATAATGGATGCAGCGCGTCTCTTCATCTACAACCGGGCCGTACACTTTCATTGGAACCGCTCCTTTTGAAATCTTTTCTTTGTTTTTAACATACAGGAATTTGGCTTTCACATCAATGAAACGGGCGCAAAAAAGCTGGCGGTCCCGAGCCGGAAAAGGGCTATTTAAATAATGACTTTTTCTTATTCCCTTTTAAAATATCGCCTGTCCATCCTTTCCGGTACAAATAAATATAAAGCAGGATGGTATTCACGACAATCAGGCCGAGCGCTGCAATATAGCCGTAGCGCCAGGAGAGTTCCGGCATGTTTTTAAAGTTCATGCCCCATAAGGCGCTCCAGGCGGAAATCGGGGTAAACAGCGTCGTTAAAACGGTCAAAGTTTTCATAATCGAATTTCCCCTGTGGCCTGAGACGACTTCTTCCACTTTGAGCAGTGTATCGATTTCCTGCTGGTAATCCTGCAAAAGCGCAAGGCATCTTTCGATTTTCATCACCCTTTGCTGGACTTGCGGATATTCCAAAATATCAGTGCCAAATCCTTCCTGCATGCCGTATAAAATTTCTTTCACCGGGACCATCAAATTCCGGCAGACGAGCAGTTCGTGGCGGCGTTCGTATATTTTATCGAGCGTGTCAATATCGTTTCTTTTCTGGATCTCCCAGATCAGTTCGTTTAATTTGATTTCAAATTCGTCTATTTTATCAAGGTAATTGTTTACGATCGCGCCGATGATAATAAAAAATGCCTCAATGGCATTGCAGGAATAGGCCATCTGCCCGATCACTTTTTCGATTTCCGTATTTTTCAGCTTGGAAAAATCAAGATCTACCGTCAACAGTGTCTGTTCGGTAATGTAAAAGTGAAACATATCATGTTCCTCACGGTTGATCGTGTGCTGGTCAAAAATAAGCGAACCTTCGACAAACGGCCGGTCATTTTGGTCCGTATCAATCGTTAAAGTGTTTGTATCATCATTTTTTATATTTTCAATCCATGTTTTGCATTCCTCGTTTTCATCAATAATCCGTGCAATTTCTTTCTCGCCTACACTTTCCAGCTGATACCATTTCCAGTTGTTTTCCTTGTTTTTATACAGATGTAACAAACGTCTTCCCCCTTTCTCTTCCCTTCCTTATTCCCACTTGATTCCCACTTGCCTGCTAGACCAAACGTTTCTCTACTTTGCCGGCTTCTTTCCGGCCGCCCCGCCTTGCTCTGTATTCGGGCCTGTAGAAGACAGAGCAGAAAGAAACATCCGGGACTTGTACATAAACCGGCCTGCTTTATCAAACAGTATGTAAGGTAAAGGAGGGAACCGGGATGGGTAACCAGAAGCAACCATCTAAAGCGACAAAAAACGGCAGCCTGGCGTGGTGGCAGCTTTCGCTTGTCGGTGTCGGCTGTACGATCGGAACCGGATATTTTCTCGGATCAGGTATCGGGATCAAAACGACCGGCCCTTCCATCGTATTGTCATTCCTGATTGCAGCCGCCGGTACATACATTGTTTTCCGCGCGCTTGCGAAAATGACGGCACGCGACCCGCACGAAGGCTCGTTTTGCTATTATGCAAAAAAAGCTTACGGCAACTGGGCAGGTTTCAGTTGCGGCTGGAATTACTGGTGTTCGAATGTGCTCATTATGGGGAGCCAGCTGACTGCATTGTCTATTTTAACAAAATTCTGGTTTCATACGGTGCCGTTATGGATACTGGCCGCCATTTACGCAGCCCTTTCCATTGCCGTTGTCCTGCTTGGCACAAAAGGTTTTGATAAGGTGGAAAACATTCTCGCTGTCATCAAAACGGCCGCCATCATCATGTTTATTGTGCTTGCCTTTTGTGCCCTTTTTGGCTGGATTGACGGCGGCAAGGGAACGGGCGGGCGCCTCCCTGATGGTCTCCGCGGCTATTTTCCCCATGGCATTGCGGGATTTTGGGCTTCGCTCATTTATGCGTTTTATGCGTTTGGCGGCATTGAAGTGATCGGGTTGATGGCGATGCAATTGAAAAACAAAGAAGATGCCCCGAAAGCCGGATCAATTATGCTGGCCGTTTTAACGATGATGTACATCGTCTCGCTCGGTCTTGCCGTCACAATGGAACACTACACGGCTTTTAATGATAAAGAAAGCCCGTTTGTCAAAGCAATGGCGGACTATCATCTCGCTTTTTTCCCCCACGTCTTTAACGGCGCCATTATCATTGCCGGATTTTCGACGATGACGGCTGCGCTGTTCGGGGTCACCAATTTGCTCGTAACCTTGTCGAATGACGGGGATGCGCCAAAATGGTTCGGAAAAAAAATGAAAAAATGGAAAAGCCTCCCGCTTCCTTCGCTCGGGCTTGCGGCTTGCGGCCTCGTTCTTTCCATTATTACGGCCCTTTTGCTGCCGGGGAAAATTTATGAATACATTACAACAGCAGCCGGGATTTTGCTGCTGATGAACTGGCTGTTTATTATCCTTTCGGCTTTCCGCGTCTTAAAACTAAACGGAGGCGGAAAAATCACGGCCGCAGCCGGCATCTTTTTCCTGCTGCTTGCGATCAGCGGGACACTGGCGGAAACAGAAATCCGCCCCGGGTTTTATGCCAGTTTTATCGTCATGGTGATCATTATTGCCATTGCCGTTTTCGTGAGCCGGAAGAAAAAACAGGCTCCGCACAAACCGGCCCTTGAATAATCAGCGGCCGGTTTGTTGCTTTGCAAAAATAAACCGGAGTTTCCCGTCCTCCCATTTCAATTTTGCATCGAAGGTTTTGCCATTTTTCCGGAATCCCCTGATCATGCTTGTTTCTTCGCCGGCCAGCAGTTTCCTTGCATTGGCTAGGCTGATTTTTTTGCCAAGGATCGATTTTGACAGCGTAAAGGCGCAGCCCGATTTTCGGTAGGCGCTGCAGCCGTAAAAATTGCCTTTGTCAACAATGTCGCCGCCGCATGTCGGGCATTTGCCCGCTTTTTTCCCGATTGTATATTTTGATCCCGGCCTTTTGATGCCATCCGTTTTTAAGCCAGAAAAATCCCATTCGGCCGCTGCCTGAACAGCATCTTGCACAATTTTTTCGGACAGCTTTTTCGTCTGTTCCATAAAAGCGGCTGCTTCGGCCGCCCCTTTCCCGATTTCGCGGAGCCGTTTTTCCCATTTTGCGGTCATTTCCGGAGAGGCCAGAATTTTGCCGCCGATGGCACGGATGAGCACTTTCGCCTTATCGGTGGCATATACCTGGTTCTTTTTCACCTCAATATACTTCCGATCTTTTAAAATGGTAATGACGCCGGCCCTTGTTGCTTCCGTGCCGAGCCCTTCCACTTCCGCCATGACTTTTTCCAGTTCCCCGTCCTCAATATATTTTCCGGCCGTTTTCATCAGCGTGATGAGCTGGCCTTCCGTATACCGTTTCGGCGGCTGCGTTTTGCCTTCTTTTACGTTTGCATCTTTTACAATCCCTTTTTCCCCCTGCTTTACATCCGGCAAAACGTCGCCTTTTTCCTTCTCTTTTGAAAAAATGACTTTGCGCCAGCCTTCCGCTTCCATTTGCGTACCCTTGGAAAGAAAGACTGCACGGCTGTCCACGACCGTTTTCACCGTCGTGTAATGAAAAACGGCATTGCCGTAATGAGCGGCAATGAGGCGACGGACGATCATATCATAAATTTTTTTCTCGCCGTCCGGAAGACTGCCTGGCGCCGCCACCTGTTCGGTCGGGATAATCGCGTAGTGGTCGGAAACCTTTTTCTCATTCACATAACGCTTATTTTGAAGGATGGAGCGCTTTGGAAGCGGGAAATACGGAGCATATTCCGGGAAGGCAGATAATTTTTCCAAAATACCGGGAAAAGTTTCGGCTTCCCCTTTTGTCACATACTGGGAATCAGAACGGGGATAGGAAACGATCCCTTTTTGGTAGAGGGATTGGACAAGATCAAGCGTTTTCTTCGGCGGAAATTGAAAAGCCCGGTTCGCGGCTGCCTGCAAAGATGATAAGTTAAACAACAGCGGGGGCTGGAATTCCTTTTTTTCTTTTTTCAATGCTGCAACTTCTGCCGGTTTTTGCCGGCAAAATGCGGCAATCCGCGCTGCCATGGCCGGGTCATTCAAACGCGATTCGCCATCTTTCACCCATTTGCCTTCGTATTGTTTGTCATCAAATTGAAACATTGCGGTGACTTCCCAAAACGGTTCGGGTTTGAAATGTTCAATTTCCAGCTCCCTTTTTACAATTAAAGCGAGCGTAGGCGTCTGGACGCGGCCGACGGAAAAGACATCACGCATGCCTTTTTGCCTTAAAAGCAGGCTGTAGACACGGGAGGCATTCATGCCGACCAGCCAGTCTGCACAGGCGCGGGCATATGCTTCGTCATATAATGGGCGGGTGTCTTCATCATGTAATAAATGGCGGAACCCTTCCCGGATCGACTGAGGGGTTAAAGACGAGATCCACAAGCGCCGTAGCGGTTTTTTGGCGCCGCACAAATGAAGGATGTTGCGGATGATCAGTTCTCCTTCGCGGCCGGCATCGCCTGCATGGATAATATTGGTCACGCGTGCGTCTTTCACCAGTTTTTTGACGATTTGAAATTGCTTGTATTTCGGCTTTGTCACTTCATATTTGAATTTTTTCGGGAGAATCGGCAGCGTTTCCAGTTTCCACTGCTTCCAGGCGGGATTGTAATGTTCCGGCGGGACGAGCTGGGTTAAATGGCCGATCGCCCACGTGCAGAAAGCGCCTTCCGGGAAGATCTCATTCGGCCGGATTTCAATATACCCCTCCCGTTTCACATGCGGAAAAACCGAGCAAAGGGTGCGCCCCTGGTCAGGCTTTTCGGCGATGATCAATGGAAAAGACAAACGGATCACTCCTTTCTTTTTCTAGCTCTACTTTACAATGTTTTTCACACGCTGCCAAGAAAAAATAAACGCCCGGCCGGGTAAATCCTTTTCCTCTGGATTTACGCGGCCGGGCGGTGTTTCAAAATGCGGTACTTCCCCCATCGTTCACGTCACTTCCTGAATGTTTTCTGTTTTGCCGTACCGGGTGCAAGTAACGGATCCCCATCTAATCCAGTACGGTGATTTGGATCGTACGGCGCCCCCAGTTGGCGGCTTTTCCTGAATCCGGGACGAGGACATCGATACGGTTTCCTTTGATGGCTCCGCCCGTATCGCCTGCAACAGCGGTCCCGTAACCTTCGACATATACTTTTGAACCGAGCGGAATTACATTCGGATCGACGGCAATCACTTTTGCATTCGGATTATTTTTAACATTGATGCCTGTCGCTGTAACGCCGGAGCAGCCTGGATCATTGGCTGTATAAGCGGTCGCGGTGACGGTCATCGTTTTTCCCTGCGGTTTTGGAGCCGCCTCTTTGGAAGATTCCACGTGCACGGTCGGCTTTTTCACGTCCACTTTTGCATTTTCCGTGTTTGTTTGCGGCTGGACGGAAACTTCCGCTGCACGTTCTTTTACTGTCACTTTGCTGTTCGGATTGGAACGAATCACGATTTGATCATGCGGGAAAATGACATCCGATGACAGATCGTTCCATTCTTTTATTTGTTCAACCGGCACGCCGTATTTTTTCGAGATATCCGACAGCGTGTCACCGGCTTTAACGACATAAACGTTTTTCGGGGAAATGGTTAACTTTTGTGAAGGATAAATCATTTCGGTGGAAAGTTGGTTATTTTGTTTTAATGTTTTAACGGATGTATTGTATTTTTGAGAGATCCCCCAAAGTGTATCCCCCGGTTTTACGGTATAAGTATCCGGCGCTGCGGCTTGTGCATTGACAGCCATTACGCTTGTGATTGTCACCGCAGCTGCAAGTGCTGATACTGCTTTTTTCATAAATTGTAACCTCCTCTTTTTGCCGGCTTTTGTGCCAACACCGTAAATCCTAACACACGGATTTAACAGGCGGATAACGGCAAAATGTTGATTTGGTTACACAAAAACGCTTCTTTGTAATCCCGTGAAAAATTTGTAACATAGGCATAAAGTCACGAATTCGCGCATAGAAGCAGAAAAACACCGTCGAATTGCGGCGGTGTTTGCAGCACTTTAGTCCTGTTGATCGATTTTTTTCAGCGGTTCTTTCGCCGGCCCTTCTACCACTTCGCCTGTACAAGCAAACCGCGAACCGTGGCACGGGCAGTCCCATGTGCGGTCTCCCGAGTTCCATTTCACTTCACAGCCCATATGGGTACATGTCGTATCGACCAGATAGAGGTTCCCGTCCTAGTCTTTGTAGGCGCCTGCCCGCTTTCCGTTAATACGGACAACGGCCCCTTCGTCATTTTTTAACGCATCTAAAGATTGATCCCGCATGTCAAGTTTTCCTTTGACGAGCTGCCTGGCAACGTCGGTATTCGCAGGTGTGTACAGATGCAAATGTATTTGCACGTCATGGTATGCCCTTTTTCCGTTTTGATTTTTAATGGGCTGCCAAAATCGATATCTTTCGCAGTGGTTTGTTCAAAAATCGGGACATTTTTTGTCCATTAAATATTCAATCAGTGCTTTTCAGTACGAAAGCGGATGGAACTGTGCCTGCCCGGCCATTTTCACCGCTTTTTTCCCGGGAATCCCGTCCGGCAGCGAACCGATCCATTCTCCCGGGATGCCGAGGGTTTCATACGCCTGCATTTCTTTTTCCAGTTTTTCAATATATGCATCGGAATTGGTATAGAGAAAGGCATCCTGCCGCGAAAAATCACAGCAGATCCCGTGCTTCAGGATCGTTTGTTGAATGAACGATGCAGCTGTTTCGTTTGCTTTGTAATAAAGGGATGCTTTTTCTTTTCCTATATGCTGGATCAATTCATCATAAATGAGCCCGTGCTGTGCGGTGATTTTTGCCG
Organism: Weizmannia sp. FSL W8-0676; assembly: GCF_038593015.1. Taxonomy (NCBI): domain Bacteria; kingdom Bacillati; phylum Bacillota; class Bacilli; order Caryophanales; family Bacillaceae; genus Heyndrickxia; species Weizmannia sp. FSL W8-0676. The sequence goes on along the minus strand of NZ_CP151954.1, from coordinate 1,405,021 downwards.
TCGTATGCCCGCTTGTGCCATTTGCAATAGATCCGGCATCAAACAGGATCGTTTTATAGCCTTCGTTTGCCAGCAAATAAGCGGTTTCAATTCCGGCCATTCCGGCGCCCGCAACAGCCACATCGGCTTCTATATCCTGCGTTAACGGCGGAAATTGCGGCATCGTGGCCGTTTTGCGCCACAACGGTTCAGGAGATTGCGGCATTGAAGTTCCGTTCATGATTTGACCTCCCCGAAAGACTGATATGTATAGTCATCCCCGGGGAGGCCGATCTAACCATTTTGATTTAGCTGTTGAGCAATCTATCCGTAATCTGGCGCATGATATCGCCTCTTGAGATGACACCGACAACACGATCTGCCTGATTGACGACCGGAAGTTTTTTAAAATGGTGTTTGGCCAGAATCCGCAGCGCGTTTTCAAAATCGTCTTCGGGCCTTACCGTATACAATTCCCGCCGTTTCATAATCTTTTCCACCGGAAAGTCCAGGCTGTGCGCCAGTTTTTCATTAAAGTCTTCCTGCTCATTTACCACGATCGTAATATAAAAATCATAAACGGTCCTTCCCTTTGGCTGCAAAAAGCGGATGACATCCCCGTCACTGACCATGCCGAGCAGCTTTCCTTCCGCATCCACGACCGGTACGCCGCCGATCCGGTGGTGGGCAAGCACCTTTAACAGTTCCCGGATCGTCGTCTCTTTTTTTACCGTAATGACATCGCGGATCATAAAATCTTTGACTTCCAATTTTCTCGCTCCTTTTTATCCATCCATTTACAAATTATTGTAAACCTTTGCGGGGAAGGAAGCAATGAAGAAACCGCCTATTGTGCGCCATCCACGTACTTCCCGTGATCCGGGAGCGCGATTTCATCAAATCCGGAGACAAGGGCCTCAAGCCCTTCCCGCAAGCCGGCGCCGGACATCGGGATCCCGTGGCCGCAAAGAGCAGTTTCCGGCTTTAAGGCAGCCAATTTTTCAACTGAGCGTTTTGCCGCCTTCCAGTCGTTTGTAAAATAGCGCGGCGGCCCGTTTACTTCCTGCTTTTGCACCAGCACTTTCCAAAATTCATCCTGTCTGACGGTGATAAATGCGTCCCCCGCGATCAACACGTTGTCTGCTTCCCTGAAGAACGATACATGCCCGTTCGAATGGCCGGGCGTATGGATCCATTTCCAGCCCGGCAGAAACGGGACCGTCCCGTCTTCGGGAAGGGGTTGGACAGCCTTGCCAAGATCAACTGGTTCATTCGGATATATCATGGAAATCTTCGCCAGCAGGCCGCCTTCAACAGTCGGATCGGGATCCGGATACGTTTCACGCCCGGTTAAATAGGGCAGCTCCAATGGATGTGCAAAAACCGGCACGTCCCATTTTTCCAATAATGGCGCAATCGCACCCACGTGGTCAAAATGGCCATGCGTCAGTAAAACCGCTTTTGGTTTTGACTTTTCCCCGAAGCGTTCCCGCACGGCTGAAAATATCGCGCCGGCGGAACCCGGCATGCCGGCATCCACGAGGACAAATGTACCGGTTCCGGCCCTGCCGATCAGACACACATTTACAATTTGGATGGTAAAGCAATAGATATCCGGCAGCAATTCCCTGCCTGTTCCGCTTTCAATCGAAGTCATCGGGATGATCCGGCCAAACGGGTGATGAATGTCTTTATCCATAAAATCCCCTTTCTTTCATTATTCCTTCTTTTTATCCTTTCCCGTTTCTTACGGCCATTACCCGTTCTGCCGGCCATGATCAACTGAAAAAGCGGTGAAACCGAACTCCGGCTTTACAAGGCGCCTGTTTCCATAAAGCCTCCTGCCTGAAGTGAAAACGGCAAGGCGCAGTTGCCTTGCCGTTTTCAAGTTGCTTTTACGCCGCATGCCTGTGCTGATTGCGGTATTTTGTCAGCAGCTGCGGGGCGGCATTAAAGAGGATCGCCGCAACAGCTGCGCATAAAATGCCATTGCCAATCATCGTGACGCCGTTCGTGATGAAAGAATAGAGAAACGCCGACTGCCCTTTAGGCGCATAGGAACCCCAGAAAAACACGCCGGCCAAGAAATGCCAGAAATAGCGGGCGAAACTGCCGGCAAGAACAGAAAGGCATATCCAAAAAGTCATCGTGCCCCTTTTGGCATGACGGCAGCTTCTTTCGATAAGCGGCCGAAAAAGCCCGGCAAACCCGATGAATGAAAAAGCGACCGGATATTCCATGATGCCCTGAATCGGGTTGAGAATATCATTTGCATCACCGGTGACGATCTGCAGCAAGCTCCAAATAAATCCCGAAGCAACACTTGCTTTAAATCCCCAGCGAAAAGCGACCACAAAAACCGGCAGCATGGCAAACGACAGGGAAATCACGTGCGTCACCTCAATGGACGGCAGCAAGTCCAGCAAAAGCGCAAATGCCGCAAAGACAGCCGCTTCAATCATGGCCTGTAAACTTAATTTGCCCATAAAAAAATCCCCCTTTTGGTATGCATGAACATAACGAACCATGGGAGGACAAAAGAAATTCCACATCCCTACGCCGGCATTAACCGGACAGGTTCAAAGGGTCAGAACATGGCGTTCACTCTCAGCTTAACGCTCCCCCTGTGGTTACGTTCATGAATTTGTCACCTTTATGATAAACTTTTTGCCACAGCATTTCAACAAAAAATTTAATTTTTTGGCAATAACAGCTCTGGAAAATTGTTTTTTGGCGAATTGACGCGTTCGGATACGGCATACATCTCCATCGCATCCGAATCATACTGCGCGAGGAGCGGCAACAGCCGGCCCGGTTCAGTGACCGTGCTGTCCAGCCATTTTTCTTCATCTTCCTTGCGTAAAATCACCGGCATCCGGTCGTGAATTTTTGCCATCATCCTGTTCGCCTTTGTCGTTAAAATGGTGCAAGTAAAGACCGGATTCCCTTCCTGATCCGTCCATTTCTCCCAAAGCCCGGCCATTGCAAAAATGCCCCCGTTCTTAAGCGTAATCCGCATCGGCGCCCGGGTGCCGTCTTTTCGGTTCCACTCAAAAAAAGAATCGGCCGGAATGAGGCAGCGCCGCCTTTTCACTGCCTCCCGGAAACCCGGTTTCTGAAATACAGTTTCACTTCTGGCATTGATCATCTTATGCCCGATTTTCGGATCTTTTGCCCAGGAAGGAATCAAGCCCCATTTTAAAAAACCCAGTCTGTACTGCCCGCGGGCGCTGATCACGGCAGCCACCATTTGCGAAGGCGCGACATTATAACTTTTGGCATATTCACTGCCCGGAAAAGAAGCTTTGGCATGGAACCTTTCTTCCAGCTCATTTACAGATGCCGTCAAAGTGTACCTCCCGCACATCCAAATCCCGCCTTTCTTTCTATCCTGAAAATTTTCATCCTTTTCCGGTGCCGCGTATGAAGCGGCACAGAGGTCTATTTTATCCCATTTTACGCAAAAAAGCAGGCAGATAAAAAGGATTTGGCCCGCTTGCACCAAATCCTTTCTCTGTTCCGGAACACGCCGCGTTTTAACCCTGCCCCCGGGCTTCGGATGGTTGCAGTGGATCCCGGTTTTTTTCTCTTTTTTTCACATGCCGCCCTCAGGCACCTTGTTTCTTTCAAGAAAATACCGCTTTTGAAGCAAGGAATCGCTCCGGCCGTTTCCGGGCGGGCACGGTTTCCATCCCCTTTTTCACCATCCGCTTTCCGAATCGTAAGGTTAAAAGCCGCGCCGGTTACCGGTTTAACGCCGCGTCTTCTTCTTCGATCCGGCGCAGCCGTTCAGCTACTTTTTCCGGTGTAAGGCCGTGTTCTTTTACATATAAATTATTTGGCACGGTGCGGCATTCATGCGAGCAGCTCCGCATATATTTATGTTCATTTTCTTCCGAGCATAAAAATTGCTTGTTGCAGGCTGGGTTGGCGCAGTTGACATAACGTTCGCACGGTTCCCCCGTAAAATAATCCCGGCCGACAACGACATGTTCCTTTCGGTTGACCGGAACGGAAATCCGTTCGTCAAATACATACAGTTTGCCGTCCCACAGCTCTCCCTGCACTTCCGGATCCTTTCCGTATGTCACAATCCCGCCGTGCAGTTGGCTGACATCTTCAAACCCTTCTTCCAGCAGCCAGCCCGAAAATTTTTCACAACGGATGCCGCCGGTGCAATACGTCACAATTTTTTTGCCTTTTAATTGATCCTTATGTTCGCGCACCCATTCCGGCAGTTCGCGGAAAGTGCGGATATCCGGGCGCAATGCCCCGCGGAAATGCCCGAGATCATACTCATAGTCATTGCGCGCATCCAGTACGACGGTATCTTCAGCCAGCAGCGCCTCGCGAAATTCTTTCGGAGACAAATATTTCCCCGTTTTTTCATTCGGATTGATGTCTTTTTCAAGCCGCAGCGTAACAAGCTCCTTGCGCGGGCGGACGTGCATTTTTTTAAACGCATGGCCGTCTGCTTCATCTTCTTTGAAGACCATGTCCCGGAACCGGGGATCTGCGTGCATCTTTTCTTTATATTTGGTTGTTTGTTCAACCGTTCCGGAAACAGTGCCGTTGATCCCTTCTTTGGCAACGAGGATACGCCCCTTTAAACCGGTCTCTTTGCAAAACTGCAAATGTTCAGCTGCAAAGGCTTCCGGATTTTCAATTTCAACATACTTGTAATACAATAAGACTCTGTACGGCTTTGTTTGTTCCATTATCGATAACCACCTATCCAATTATATTTGCAAGATATAATGCAGGCTTTCAGGTTACACTGTCTCTTACAAACCACCATTTTACCAAAAGCCCGTTTGCATTTCAAAATTTCTACTGTGAAAACAGAAGAAACGAAATGATTTATCAATCCTGTTTGATGCGTTATACTTGTTCAGACAGGAATAAAAGAAAGGTGTTATGCAATGAAATCGCTTGTACTCGCCGAAAAGCCGAGCGTCGGGCGCGAACTTGCGCGCGTTCTCGGCTGCACGGAAAATAAAAAACGTTATATCGAGGGGCCGCGCTATATCGTGACATGGGCGCTCGGCCATTTGATCGAACTGAAAATGCCGGAAGACTATCATTCAAAATATAAAGAATGGCGCATGGAAGACCTTCCGATTCTTCCGGATAAAATGGAAACCAAAGCAATCCGGCAGACATATCCGCAATACAAAGCAATCGAACAGCTTGGCAAAAGAAGCGACATCAAAGACTGCATTATCGCAACCGATGCCGGGCGCGAAGGCGAACTTGTCGCACGCTGGATTCTGGAAAAAATGCGCTGGAAAAAACCGGTAAAACGGTTATGGATATCTTCCCAGACCGACAAAGCGATTAAAGACGGGTTCAAGCAATTAAAACCGGCAAAGCAGTATGACAATCTGTACCGCTCCGCCGTCTGCCGCAGCGAAGCAGACTGGCTGATCGGGTTGAACGTGTCCCGCGCTTTAACCGTGAAATACAACGACCCGCTCTCCGCCGGGCGCGTGCAGACGCCGACATTGGCGATGGTGCTCGAGCGCGAACGGGAAATCCAGTCTTTTGTGCCGAAAAAATACTGGACCATTGAAGCGCTCGCCGGAAAACTCGAAGTGTCATATGCCCATAACGGCGAGAAACGGATATTTGATGAGCAAAAAGCAAATGCCATACACGCGGCTTTATCCGGGCAGACTGCCGTTGTAACACAAGTGATCCGCAAACAGAAGCAAGAGCAGCAGCCGCTCCCTTACGACTTGACGGAACTGCAGCGCGACGCCAACCACCGATTCGGTTTTACAGCAAAGAAAACATTGAACGTGCTGCAAAACTTATATGAACAGCATAAACTCGTTACCTATCCGCGCACCGATTCGAAATATTTGACGAAAGATATGGAAAACACGATGTACGACCGGCTGCTTGCGGTGAAAGATGCGTACAAAGAAGAAGTTCAGCCGGTCCTTTCCCGGAAAGGCAACATACTGGCCAAACGTGTCATCAATGATGCAAAGGTGACGGACCACCATGCGATTATTCCAACGGATGAACGCCCGGCCTTGCCGGATTTATCTGCCGATGAACGGAAAATCTATGATCTGATCGTAAAACGGTTCCTTGCGCTGTTCTACCCGGTTTATGAATATGAAACCGTCCAATTTAAGCTTCAAGCAGGCGGAAAAACCCTGGCCGGGCGGACAATGGCCGTGAAAAATGCCGGGTTTACCGCTGTTTTGCACCATGAACAGGAACGGGAAAATACGGCGCTGCTTTCGATCAAAGAAGGAAAAACATTTAAGCTGGAACAAATCCGGCTCAGCCAGCATCTAACCGAAGCGCCGAAACGGTATTCCGAAGCGGATATTCTTTCCAGGATGGAAAAATACGGGCTCGGGACGCCGGCAACACGCGCCGATATCATTGAACGGCTCGTCTCCTCCGAAACGATCAGCCGTGAGTCCGGCCGCCTTGTGCCGACACCGAAAGGCAAGCAGCTGATCGACCTTGTAAATGACGAGTTGAAATCGCCGGAACTGACCGCAAAATGGGAAGAACAGCTTGAAGCGATTGCCCGCGGAAAAGGCAACCCGAAGCAGTTTTTGGAAACCATCCGCCGGGAAACCGTACGCCTCGTCCGTGAAATCCGGACGAGTGACAAAAAATACCGCGCCCACAATTTAACGGGAACGAAATGCCCGGAATGCGGTTCCCTTATGAAAGAAGTAAACGGCAAAGACGGGAAAAAGCTTGTCTGTTCAAACCGGGAATGCCGGTTTACAAAGCGGAAAAGCCCGAAACTTTCCAACCGACGCTGCCCGACCTGCCATAAAAAGATGGAGATTCATCACGGCAAATCCGGCGTGTATTTCCAATGCCGCCACTGCAATATTGTCCAAAAAGCGGACGAAAAGAAAAAAACTTTGTCAAAACATGAAGAAAAGAAATTGCTGCAAAAATACACAAAGAAAGAGGAAAGTTTCGGCAACAGCCTGGCAGATGCTTTAAAAGCCGCCTTGGAAAAAGAATAGATTGGATGTTTAAAAAAGCCCGGCCAAGCCGGGCTTTTTTATAAACATTTTCGCGGCCAATACGGGCAATTCGCGCCATGCCCCATGTTTCAACACGGCCGGAAAAAATTTGAACAACATGGAAATGCATATCCATTCACTTTTTAACTTTCTTATAATATAATTAAATTATAGATGTTTGTACCGGTTTTTCTCCTCTGTTATAAAAACCCGCTTTTTCTCATCTGTTTATATCGGGAGCGTCCTTCATTGTAAATGTTTTTTCGTTCTCCGGTTCAAGGAAAAATCCTTGGCTTTGGCAGAAGCCGCCCTTAAAGGAACGGCTCATTATGCGTAAAGTGTACATTATTTCACAAAAATATTTAGAAAGGGGCTAAATATGAAAGAAACTGCAAAAACATATGCATCATTCAGACAGAAGAAAAACAAGTGGGTGATACTTGGCCAGCGCTTTATCTTTGTCAGCCTCGGCGCGATGATTATGGGGGTTGCCCTCCAACTTTTCCTTGTCCCGAACCAGATTCTAGACGGCGGCATCACCGGCATCTCGATTATCCTCTCCCACCTTGCCGGCTGGAAACTGGGCCCTATTATTTTCATCTTAAACCTCCCATTCTTTTATATCGGGTACAAGCAAATCGGAAAAACTTTTGCCTTGACCACCCTTTACGGCATCTCCGTCATGTCGGTGACAACCGTCCTGTTGACCCCCGTAAAAGTGTTTACGGATGATTTGCTGCTGTGTACGGTTTTCGGCGGCATTATCCTTGGCATCGGCGTCGGCCTTGTAATCCGCTGGGGAGGCTGCCTTGACGGAACAGAAGCGCTTGCCATTCTATTAAACAAAAAGCTTCCTTTCTCTGTCGGTGAAATTATACTCGGCCTCAATCTCTTCATTTTTACCTGTGCCGGCTTTGTGTTCAGCTGGAAATATGCCATGTATTCGGTCATTACCTATTTTATCGCCACAAAAGTAATCGATGTGGTTGTACAGGGGCTGGATGAATCCAAATCGGTATGGATCATCAGCGACCAGATGTATGACATCGGCGAAGCCATTATGGCCCGCCTCGGACGCGGAGTAACCTATCTGAACGGGGAAGGCGCTTATACAGGAGACAATAAAAAAGTTATTTTCTGCGTCATCACCCGCCTTGAAGAAGCAAAATTGAAATCAATTGTAGAAGAATTTGACGAAAGCGCCTTTATTGCGGTTGGAAACATATCGGAAGTGCGCGGCGGCAGATTTAAGAAAAAAGATATTCACTAACGGCGTAAATGAGGACTGTCCATCCGGGCAGCCCTGTTTATATGCACATATAACTTTTTCCATTTTCACGCTGTCCGGCCATACTCCCCTTCCGTATGTGTAAAATTTTACTCGAAGGGCAGATGAGTGGAAAAAAATGGGAAGACGCTCTATCATTTAAATGTACGCTTGTGGGCGAATACATTTAGAAAGAGGTCTTCCTATGGATATTATATCAATAATTGCTAGATTATTAAAGGATACAAAAAGTCTTATTGAATTTGAAGAACAAGTTAAAATTCTGATTCAGAATGCCTTTACGCAATGGGTTGGGGAAATATTTGAGACGTTAGATAAAACAATTAAGCAGAAAAAGCTGGAGGATGGTTGGGAGTACTGCCGGAGTGATAACAGAAGCATTCAGTTTTTATTTGGAAATGTGACCTTTAAACGTTCACTAATGCATGACCAGAAAGGGAATTCACATTATCCTCTGGATGAATGGTTAGGGCTTTTACCATACCAACGATACAGCCCGTTAGTGGAATTAAAGGTGGCAGAGTTGGCAAGTGAGAACACCTATCGGGAGGTAGCTGATATTTTAAAAGAATGGACAGCAGTGAGCCTTAGTCACACAACTGTAGGGAACATGGTAAAACACGTAGGGAAAACTCAGGCGGAAGCCGATAAGGCACTTGTAGAAGAGCTAGAAATAGCTGTTTCCCTGCCTGAGGGGAAGAAGGTAGACTACCTGTTTTCTGAAGCAGATGGTGTATTCGTTCGGGGACTAAAAAAGAAACAGAGTATGGAAGTCCACCACGCCATTCTCTATGAGGGATGGCAAACCAATGGTAAAAGGGTCTCCCTGCGTCAGCCCACAGTCATCATGACAACGGAAGCCATCCAGACATTTTGGGATGAAGTGCAAGCCAAAGCTGCCAACACCTACTCTCTTGAAAAAGCGCATGTCATTACAAACAGCGATGGAGGTGCAGGGTATACAGCTGAACGGTTTCAAACAGCATTCTCACAGTCGGAATTTCCGGTGCTCAACCAGCTGGATACCTACCACGTTGCACAAGCCATCGTAAGGACATTCGGGGGCGGAAAGAGCGAGATCAAAGAGCAAATTAGAAAAGCGATTAGAACGCATGACCTGGACCAATTCACGTTATATTTGGATACGCACGAAAGCACCTTGACGGATAAAAAGGCTCTCAAGAAAATCAAGGAATTCCGTTCGTATATCTTGAAAAACTGGGACCGCATTTTTGACTGGAGAGACAGGGTGAAAAACGTGCCGGAAGGTGCGAGAGGCCTAGGAGCGATGGAATCGAATCAAAGGCATATCTCCTTCAGGATGAAAAAAAGGGGCATGCATTGGAGTGAACTTGGCGCAGAAGCCATGGTGAAAATCAAACAAGGCATACTCAATGGGACATTGAGAGAAGTCTATCTGAAACACCGTTCAAGAAGCGAGAGAAAGCAACGGAACTTGAAACAATTAATCAGGATGTCTCAACTACTCAAGCAGCCTGTACGCCCGTCAGTGGGCGTAAAGCACGGATCAGTTGCCCTGCATTCAAGCAGTTCATCGGCAATGGGACATTTAAGCAAAATATTAGAGCTTTCGTTTTAAGCTTGGCTCAGTGGGGACTGATCGTTGAGGCGCGCGAAATTTACGAGACTCCTGCGGGAAAAGCGAGCCAGGAGAGACCCCGCAGCGAGGTACGAGCGAGGAGGCTCGCCGGCCGCCCGCGGAAAGCGAGTGAATTTCGCGCGCCTCAACATCCCCGTTATCCATCTTTATACGGAAATATTACATCTTTTCCGAAAATTACACCGAGCAAGTAAAGCACGGTAGCCGAAAGTGTACAAAAAGAGTGTCTTGGAATACCCGATATTTAAACCTTGTCGAGAAAAACTTGACACATACTCCCCTTCCTTTAAATTAGGATTCTTTCGCAGTGTATGGTAAAATGATGATTACGATTGTAAAACAGATAAATTTAAAGTATACTTTGTACTGATCTCTTTAAAGTGAGTGAATAGCTTTGATTCAAAACATCATCGATTTTGTAAATGATCCAGCCGTCTGCACGCTGTCATTTTACGTACTGGCAGCAGGTTTTCTTTATCTCAGCCGGTTTGTGATCAGGCCGGCAGCGTTTGTTGAAGCAAGGCCCGCCGCCATCATGCAGGATTTTACTGTACACACCCGCCCGGCTGCGGAATGCCGGTGCAATTTCTTTACGGTTTGGATTTTAAGTTGTGTCAGAATACGGACATATCCTTCTGAGGATCCTGATCCGGAACCGGATTTAACGCCGGCCGGAGAGGGCAGGATTTGTGCAATATACTGAAGGAGGATATTTCATGAAAAGATTTTTCAGCTTCACATTGGTTTTAAGCGGTTTATTGTTCGTTTTGAGCGCATGTTCAAATACAAACGGCGGGCACAGCGGTGGATTTTTCCATCATTATTTTGTTGCCCCGTTTTCAATTGTCATTAAAGCAACGGCCCAGCTGCTTCATGGCGATTACGGGATTGCCATTATTGTTTTGACGTTAATCATCCGGCTGATTCTTATGCCTTTTATGCTGCATACATTCAAAAAACAGCAAATCATGCAGGATAAAATGAAAGTTTTGAAGCCGGAAATGGATAAGCTGCAGGCAAAAATCAAAACGGCAAAAACGAAAGAAGAACAGGCAAAGCTTCAGCAGGAAATGATGGGGCTGTACCAAAAGCACGGCGTTAACCCGCTGAATATGGGCTGCCTGCCGATTATCATCCAAATGCCGATTTTAATGGGATTTTATTATGCGATCCGCGGCTCAAAAGAAATTGCGACCCACTCCTTTTTATGGTTCAATCTCGGACAAGCGGATATACCGATGGCCATTCTCGCCGGTGTCATTTATTTCATCCAGGCCCAGATTTCCCTGATCGGGGTCCCTGAAGAACAGAAAAAGCAAATGAAATACATGATGCTCATGTCGCCGATCATGATCCTGTTTGTTTCTTTTTCAGCTCCGGCGGTTCTGCCGCTGTACTGGACGGTGAGCGGGCTGTTTATGATCGGGCAGACGCTGATTCAGAAAAAATTTTACCAGACCCACCCGCCGAAGGAAGAATCAAATTCATAATTGCATCTTGATCGTTTGGTAGTCACTAAAATACAAAAAAAGCGGCGGGGGCACAGTTAATGTGTTCCCGCCGCTTTTTGTTTTTCATCCCCGGATTTCCGGGGATTTTTTATGCCGGTTTACTTCTGTTCAGCAACTGCCTCGTTTTCCTCCGGCTCGTGTTCATTTTGTTCCATTTCCTGATGCGGTTCTTCCGTATTTGCTGTATCATTCACAAATTGATACAGCCCGCGGTCCGGTTTGCGGATGCGCGGATCGAGTTTTTCGACGGATTTCATAAAAGAGGTCATATTAGCGATTTTAAAGCCGGTTTTTTCTTCGATCATCCGCTGCAGTTCAGCCCCTCTGATCGGTTTCGAAACCTCTTTTAATATTTGGATGGCCTCTTCTCTCATCTTGCCCGACTTGCTTCTTCTTGACGGCCGCGATTTCCGCACCTTTCTTTCTTTCGTAAGGACTTCGCCGCCGGAGGTTTCCGGCGGGACGGACGCAAGCGTATTAAAAGATACATATTCCGGTTTGCCGGATGCTGTTTCTGCCTGCTGACCTTCTTTTTCATCCAGCTCCCTTAATCTTTTAAAAATATATTCCCGTTCTTTTTGAAATTCCTGTATAACCCGGATCTCAGCGTCTTCCAGCTGCTCCAGGCGGATTTTTAGTGCCATTCTCTCATTAATCGTCAATTTTATCCCTCGTTTCTTAAAATGTATGTATATATAGATTATAATATGAAACTAGTAAAATAAAAAGATAAAATAATTATTTTTTGTTAGAAAATTAGTAGCGAATAATTATTCATAAAGGGGCATGTCGAATTTTTGCGGTTTTCCACGGAATATGTTCAAATTATTCGAATGATTTCTATTGCACCTATTTTTTGGATTTAGTAGAATATTAATGTAAGCGCTGACAAACTGGCGCGCAAAGCAAGTGTATAAGGAGGCTTGTCTCCTTGAAATTAACATAAACGGAGGGGTTGGAATGGAACAATTAACCGTGCAGTTGGATGAAAGGGTTCAGCATTTCCTTCAGGGCAAAAAGAAGATGTTCATTAACGGGCAATTTGTTGAAAGCGCATCCGGCAAAACATTTGACACGCCGAATCCGGCTACCGGCGAAACGCTGGCTACGGTCTATGAAGGGGATAAACAAGATATCGGCCGTGCCGTACAAGCCGCCAGAAAAGCATTTGATGAAGGCCCATGGCCGCGGATGAACCCTGCCGATAGAAGCCGGTTAATGTATAAATTGACAGATCTGATGGAAGAGCACCGGGAAGCGCTGGCACAGCTCGAAACGCTCGACAACGGGAAACCGATCCGCGAAACGGCAAATGCCGATATTCCGCTTGCCATTGAACATATGCGGTATTATGCCGGCTGGACAACGAAAATCACCGGCCAGACCATTCCCGTAAACGGCCCTTACTTTAACTATACCCGCCATGAACCGGTCGGGGTTGTCGGGCAAATCATCCCTTGGAACTTCCCTCTTTTAATGGCAATGTGGAAAATGGGCGCCGCGCTTGCGACCGGCTGCACGATCATTTTAAAACCGGCTGAACAAACGCCGCTTTCCGCCCTTTATTTGGCGCAGCTGGTGAGCGAGGCCGGCTTCCCGGATGGCGTCATCAATATTGTGCCGGGCTTTGGGGAAACTGCCGGAGCCGCCCTTGTCGACCACCCGCTTGTGGATAAAATTGCCTTTACCGGTTCCACTGAAGTCGGGAAACTGATCATGGCCAATGCCTCGAAAACGCTAAAACGGGTCACGCTCGAACTTGGCGGAAAATCCCCGAACATTATTTTGCCGGATGCCGACTTATCGAAAGCAATTCCTGGCGCTTTAAACGGCGTAATGTTCAACCAGGGGCAAGTATGCTGCGCCGGTTCGCGCGTTTTCATTCAAAAGAAACATTTCGATAATGTCATTGCCGATATGGCCTCCCACGCCCAGTCAATTAAGCAGGGCTTCGGGCTGAATAAAGATACGGAAATGGGGCCGCTTGTTTCAGATGAGCAGCAAGCGCGCGTTTTGAATTATATTGAAAAAGGGCTTGATGAAGGGGCGGAAATTGTGACAGGCGGAAAAAAACCGCGTGAAGAAGGCTTCTTTGTTGAACCGACGATTTTTGCAGATGTCCGTGATGAGATGACGATCGCCAAAGAGGAAATTTTCGGCCCAGTCATTGCGGCAATGCCTTACGAATCCCTCGATGAAGTAATCAGCCGCGCCAACAACAGCGAGTACGGGCTTGCGGCAGGGGTTTGGACGGAAAATGTGGCCAATGCGCACTATATTGCAAACCGTCTCCGGGCGGGAACGGTTTGGGTCAACTGCTACAATGTGTTTGATGCTGCTTCCCCGTTTGGCGGTTATAAACAATCCGGCATCGGGCGCGAGATGGGTTCCTACGCGCTCCAAAACTATACGGAAGTCAAAAGCGTCTGGATCGCCAATCCTTAAAGGGCGGTTAAAAAGAAAAGCATCGGCAAAACCGATGCTTTTCTTTCATGCTTTTAAGATTCCAGCAGCAAATCTTCAGGATTTTCAATTAATGTTTTCACCGTTTTCAAGAAACCGACAGCATCTTTTCCGTCAATGACGCGGTGGTCATAGGAAAGCGCCACGTACATCATCGGGCGGATTTCAATCCGGTCCCCATCGACTGCAACCGGGCGTTTTTGAATGGTGTGCATGCCGAGGATGCCAACCTGTGTCCCGTTGATAATCGGCGTTGAGAACAACGAGCCAAAGACGCCGCCGTTTGTAATCGTAAAGGTTCCGCCCTGCAGATCGCTTAATGCAAGTTTATTATCACGTGCTTTTTGGGCAAATGCAGCAATATCCGCTTCAATTTCCGCGAACGATTTCCGGTCGCAATCCCGGACAACCGGCACGACAAGCCCTTCTTCCGTGGATACCGCAATGCCGATATCATAATATTTTTTCAAGAGCAGCTCATTGCCCTGAATTTCCGCATTGACATACGGATATTTCTTCAATGCCGCAACCACTGCTTTTGTAAAGAACGACATAAAGCCGAGACGGATGTCATGATCTTTAACGAACTGTTCTTTTTTTCGCTTTCTTAAATCCATGACGGCCGACATATCAATTTCGTTGAATGTCGTCAGCATCGCCGTTGTCTGTGTCACTTCAACGAGCCGTTTTGCGATCGTCTGGCGGCGGCGTGACATGCGGATTCTTTCAACCGGTTTGCCGGCTTCTTCTGCCACAGCTTTGCCGGCTGCAGGTTTTTCCGGTGCTGCCGGCGCTTTTGCCGCAGCTTGCGGATTGAAGGTTTCCACATCTTGTTTCCTTACCCTGCCAAGCGGATCCACTGCCGGCACTTGCGATAAGTCAATGCCTTTTTCACGTGCCAGTTTGCGGGCAGCCGGAGAAGCAACCGGGCGGCTTTCGCTTTCTTCCTGAGCCGGCTTTGGCTGCTCCGGGGCAGGCGCTTGTGTTTGCGCCAGCGCCTGTGCTTGTGCCGGTTGCGGTGCTTCCGCTTCTTTTGGCGGCGCGGAAGGCGTTGCGTTGTTTTCCCCTGTTCCTTCGCCGACAATCGCAATGACATCGCCGACTTGGACTGTGTCCCCTTCTTCAAAAAGGAGGGACTGGACGACGCCTTCTTCTTCCGAAATGACTTCTACATTTACTTTATCTGTCTCAAGTTCTACAATATATTCCCCTTTATCTACATGGTCCCCCGGATGTTTCAGCCATTGTGCAATGGTTCCTTCCGTGATGGATTCTGCCAGTTCAGGCACTTTAATTTCAGCCACAACACTTGTCCTCCCTTAAAAGTATCACTTTTTTTATATCAAAGCCTCCTCCTTCATCTTCCGAGCAGCGCGGGCTGCAGGATGAAGCGGGCAAAGCAACGGTTATTTTGCGCATAGGAAGCCCCCGCCCCTTGGGAAGGAGCGAGCCGCCGTTTAAGGGCGGGTAATGGCTTCAGTCAGAATTATGTTTTGTTCTTTTTTATGGACGACCGGGTCGCCTTCCGACGGGCTTGACCTTCTCGGCCGGCCGATGTATCGGATTTCTGCTCCCTGAGGCGCCAACTTTCTTAAATACGGTTCAACAAAAGACCAGGAACCCATATTCTCCGGCTCCTCCTGCATCCATACAATTTCTTTCGCGTTTTTAAAGCGCGCGAAGATTTCCTTCAATTCCTGTTCAGGGAAAGGATAGATTTGCTCGACCCTTACCGTATGCAGCCAGCTCATATCCGCACCGTCCAGCTTTTCTTCCAAGTCTACAGCCACTTTCCCGCTGCAAAGCAGGATTCTTTCGACTGCACCCGTATTTTCCGTATCCGGGCCTTCCAGCACGGTGTGGAATTTGCCATCTACCAGTACAGACGGCTCTACAGATGCCAGCGGGTGGCGAAGCAGGCTTTTTGGCGTCATGAGAACGAGCGGGCGGATTTCTTCTTTTGCCAGCCATTTTGCCTGCCTTCTTAAAATATGGAAGTATTGGCCGGCTGTCGAGACATTCGCCACTGTCCAGTTGTTTTCCGCTGCCAGTTGCAGGAAGCGTTCCACCCTGCCGCTTGAATGTTCAGGGCCTTGCCCTTCGTATCCGTGCGGCAGCATCATGACAAGCCCTGATTTTTGCCCCCATTTTGCCCTGCCGGATGAAATGAACTGGTCAAACATGACCTGTGCCATGTTTGCAAAATCGCCGAACTGGGCTTCCCAAATGACGAGCGTATCCGGCGAAAAGACGTTATAGCCGTATTCAAACCCGACAACGCCGGCTTCGGTCAGCGGGCTGTTATAAATGGCAAATGAAGTTTGAACGCCGGACAGATGATGGTGCGGAATATATTCTTCCCCCGTCTGTTCGTCGTGCAGGACGAGATTGCGCTGTGCGAACGTGCCGCGCTGTGTATCCTGGCCGGTAAACCGGATCGGCACGCCATCTTTTAAAATGGCTGCAAACGCGAGCGCTTCCGCATGGGCCCAGTCAATTTTCCCTTTTCCGTCAAAAACGTGTTCGCGGCGTTTCAAAATCCGCGCCAGTTTTTTAAAGACGTGGAAGTTTTCAGGCCAGGCGAGCAATTCAGCATTCCAAGCCCTCAGTTCCTGTTCCGGCACCCCTGTTTTCATGCTCAAATAGCCTTTTTTCACATTTTCTGGGGGCTCCATGGCCGTATCGGGTTCTGCTTCGCCGTCTGGCACTTTTTCGTAAGCCGCCTGCAGTTTTTTCTGAACGGCTTCATCAATCGTTTTAACCTCTTCGGCTGTCAGGACGCCTTCTTTTACAAGCTGTTCACCGTAGATGGCCCTGACCGTCGGATGATTGTGCACCGCATGGTACATTACCGGGTTGGTTACCATCGGTTCATCCATTTCATTATGGCCGTAGCGGCGGTAGCCGACCAGGTCGATCACAAAGTCTTTATGGAATTTTTCGCGGTAAGCATAAGCAAACAGCGCCGCCTGTACGCATGCTTCCGGATCATCCGCATTCACATGGAGGATCGGCACTTCATAGCCTTTTGCCGGATCAGAAGCATATTTTGTTGACCTCGAGTCGTATGTTTCGGTCGTAAACCCGATATTGTTATTGGCGATGATATGGATGGTCCCGCCTGTCCCGTATCCGTTCAGCTTGCTCATATTCAGCGTTTCTGCGACAATGCCCTGCCCCGCAAATGCGGCATCCCCATGGACAAGAATCGCAAATGCGCGGTCCGGATCGCGGTCCGGATAGCCCGCTTTGTTCCGGTTATCCTGCGCGGCACGTGTATACCCTTCGACAACAGGGTTGACAACTTCCAGATGGCTTGGGTTGTTGGCAAGCACGATACGCGCGCCGATCGGGCCGCCGTTTTGCCCTTTTCTGTCCGCGCCGAGATGGTATTTAACATCGCCGGTCCATCCGTACGTAATGCCGATCGATCCTTCGGAAGGGATTAAATCTTTATTGGAAGCATGCTTAAATTCCGCAAAAATGAGCTCGTATGGTTTTTCAAGAATATGGGCAAGCACATTGAGGCGGCCTCTGTGCGCCATGCCGATATTAACGGTTTTCACACCCGTTTTGACCGCTTCCATGATCATTTGTTCCATCAGCGGAACGAGCGCATCAAGCCCTTCAATGGAAAAACGCTTCTGCCCGACAAATGTCCGGTGAATAAATTTTTCAAATCCTTCCACATCTGAAAGGCGTTTTAAAATCCCGATTTTCTGTTCCCGGCCGAGTTCGCGGAAAAAGCTGCCCGATTCAACTGTCCGTTGCAGCCAGTGCTTTTCTTCCATGTCATGAATATGGTCAAACTCAAAGGCGACTTTTTGGGTGTACACTTCTTTTAAATAATTGATGGCATCAAGCCCGTTTTTGACCCTTTTGGGTGCATCCGGGCAAATAAAGGATGCCGGCACTTTTTTCAAATCTTCTTCGGTTAAATCAAATTCTCCCAGTTCAATTCTTCTGACATCCCCAACAGGTTTTTGGAGCGGGTTGATATCCGCTGCGAGATGGCCAAAAGTCCGGATATTGTCCGCCAATTTGACAGCAGCGACCATTTTGCTGAAAATCGTCGGGTTTGCCGGCAATTGGAAAGAAATATCCGCCTGCCCCTGTGTCGGGCTCCCGCCTTCGGAAACAGCGGGCGCGCCCCACTGGTCAAAAACTTTTCTCGCCTCTTCGTCGATGCTGTCCGGATCTTCCAGGTATTGTTCATATAAATCCATGACATACCCAAGATTAGGACCGGAAAAACTTTCCCAAAATCCCTTTGGTGTAGTTGCATTCATTTTGAAAAACCTCCAGCTCTTCGTCCCTTATTCACTTTCGTATGGTTTCGCCTGGCGGATGCCAAAACGGAACCAAGAAATTATGTAACGATAAAGAATTTTGAAAGCTGTAACGCTTACAAACTCAATTTTAGCACTGTAAGCGTAATAGATAAAGTTAAAAACTCTTATTTTTAAAAATTTGCATGAATAGTGATTCATTCTGTTTTTTTCCCGGAAAGTGCTGCTGCATTTGCCTCACCCGATTGTTCAAAACCGCATATTTTATGATATCCCCGTTGCAGAAAGGAGCAGAAAAATGTTCCCATGGAAAACGTTTCCGTTTACCGAAGAGATCTTCAAGATGATGAATATGCCGTTTCCACCTGTACAGGAACATATAAACCAAGCCCTTTCTCAATGGGACGAATGGGGCGCTGCGTTCAAGAAGGGGGACGGGGCCGATGATCCGGCTCCCTCTTCCCCGGATACGGGCGCCCCGTCTATAAAAATATTTGAAACACTGGATTTTATTTTTATCCGCGTCCCTGTCCAGGAGGAAAGCATGCTCACCGGCTTAAAAATCTTCCACACTTCCCTTCAAGTCATGTTAAAATCATTTCCAAAACCGGACGCGGAACAGGTGATACGGCTGCCTTCCCCGGTGCGCCGGAAAGGGACGACCGCAAAATACCGGGACGGCATCCTGGAAATCCGGCTCCTGAAAAAAAGTGAACATGAAATGACAGAAGTCGGCATAGATTTTTAACAGCCCGGCCCTCTGGATAAAACTTACAGTTGGTTCCATACGTATAGCTCCCGGTTATTTTGCGGATCAAAAAGGTTTATCCTTTTGGAAACGGGCGAAAGGCGGGCGCGGTTTCCAGGCACAGGCGAAACACGGCCCTCCCCTTTTCTTTAAAAGAAAAAGAACGTTTCATTTTTTCGAAACGCCCTCTTTTCCGCCTGTTTTTTGTTTTGCGGCAAGGGGGAATGTAAACCGGATTTCGGTCCCTTTGCCAACCTCGCTTGCTGCTTCTATCGTGCCGGAATATCCTTCTGTCAGTTGTTTGGCAATAGCAAGCCCGAGCCCGTTCCCGCCTTTTGCGCGGCTTCTTGCTTTATCCACCCGGTAAAAGCGGTGGAAAATTTGCGGCAAATCTTCTTTCGGGATCCCGATCCCGTAATCTTTTACCGTTAACACGGCCCTCCCCTTTTCCTGCTTGAGACGGATATCGACTTTGTAAATGCGGTCGGAATATTTTATCGCATTATCAAATACAATGATCAGCACCTGCTCAAGATGGTTCTCGCTCATCAGGATTTCATAGGCCTGTTTGGGATCATATTGAAAATTGAAATCGAATTGCTGGTGGATCATTTTAAAATTGCGGATCACCCTTTCTGTGACCGCCAAAAGATCTGCTTTTTCCTCATTGGCCAATATTTTGGCTTCTTCCACCCGGGAAAGATCGAGCAGTTCCTCCACCAGTTTTTTCATTCTGCTTAATTCCTGAAGCGAGGCCTGGAGCGACTCTTCAAGAATCGCAGGGTCATTTTTTCCCCAGCGGTTTAACAAATTTAAGTGCCCTTCCATTACTTGCACGGGGGTCCTTAATTCATGGGAAGCATCCTCGACAAACCGTTTCTGCTGCCGGAACGACTGTTCAATCTGGTCCATCATATCGTTAAAAATATTGGTCAGTTCCCCCATTTCGTCTTTGGAGGCGCTTGGCTCCATCCGTTCCTGGAATCCTTTTTTGCGGATGCTTTGCATGGTGGAAGAGAGTTTTTTCAACGGTTTGAGGAAATTTTTTGCCATCATAAACCCGAGAAAAGCACTCAAAAGCAAGCCCACACATCCGGCGACCATCATGACAAACAGAACATTCCGCATTAAATTTTCATACCGGTATAAAGGATAGATCACTTCAATATAGCCGTTGAACGACTGGGAGCGGAACGGGCTCCTTCCGACTAAAATTTGATGATTGCCCGCGCGGATCAGGCTGACCCGTTTTTCGTTCACCGGCATAAACGGCACTTTTGCATCGGTAGAATGAATGCTTTTTACGACAAGCATTTCCCTTCCTTCCGCATTGATGATCCGGATCGACTGGTCTTTTTCCAGCACCTGCTGAAAAAGCGTCCGGTTCGATAAAATGTCATCGATGTTTTCCCCCTTGTTGTTCAAATCATCCAGCGCCTCGGATACCGAAGTCGCTTCTTCATGCAATAGCCATCTACTGATTAGTGTATACTGGAAAAATCCGAAAATCAGAAACGTTAAAAAGATCGCTACACTTGCGCCAACGGACCATTTCACTTTCAAGGAACTTTTTTGCAGCCAGTGTTTTACCGCCCTCATTCGCGCATCACATATCCTGTTCCCCGCACTGTCTGGATATAGCTGTCTTCGCCTTCTGTATCAATTTTATTGCGCAAGTACCGGATGTACACATCGACGACATTCGTTTCGACCTCGGTTTCATATCCCCATACTTTGTTCAGGAGCGCTTCACGGGTCATGACAATATTTTTATTTTCCAAAAGCGTAAGCAGCAAATCGTATTCCCGCTTTGTCAATTCAATGGTTTTCCCTGCCTTTTTAACAAGCCGGCTTTCTTTTTCCAGCACAAGGTCACGAAACTTGTACGTTGTTAGCGCTGCTTTTTTGGGCTCGGCGTACTCCATCCTTCTGAAAATGGCTCTCAGCCTTGCGAGCAATTCTTCAATCGCAAATGGTTTGACAATATAATCATCCGCCCCATGGTCAAGCCCGGATACACGGTCCATAATGCTGTCCCGAGCGGTAATCATGATGACCGGTGTTTCTTTTTCCTGGCGCAGGCGGCGGCATACTTCAAGGCCGTTCAGTTTCGGCAGCATTAAATCAAGGAGAATCACATCCCACTCCTCCTCCAAAGCCGACTGCAGCCCTTCCCGCCCGTCATACGCCACTTTCACTTCGTATCCTTCATGCCTTAACTCCAGCTCAATAAAACGGGCCAGATTTTTTTCATCTTCCACCAATAATATCCGTTTCATGTTCATGATGATTCCCCCTCGAAGTTCTTTTGCCGGAACTCTTTCTTTTCCGCTGCCCTTATTATAGCCCCGGAAGGCGCATGATCAAGGAGAATCCGCTTTTACTTATATACTAACCGAATGAAAAGAAAAAGATATGAATAGTTTGTTAAAAAATGATGAGAAAGAAAACCCGTTTTTTCCATTCATAAATGTCTCCGGTTGGGCAGATAGTAAAGAAGAGTGTTGACATTGAAAAGAAGAAAGGAAAATACAGACAATGGATCATTTAACAACAAACACACCTTTATCCGATAAAAACAATGAAATCCATCAAAAAAGATGGGCGATTGTGGCATTATCGTCCATCCCCCTGATTATGACACTGGGGAATTCGATGCTGATCCCGGTCCTTCCCCTGATGGAGGACAAACTGGGCATCTCCAAAGTCCAATCCAGCTATATTATCACCTTTTATTCAATTGTCGCCATTTTCCTTATTCCGGTTGCCGGATTTTTATCGGACAGATACGGCCGAAAAATGGTCATTATCCCGTCACTTGTGATTACGGCTGCCGGAGGGGCGATTTCGGCATATGCTGCCTGGCAACTCGATCACCCGTATTCCCTTATTTTGGTCGGCCGGACTTTGCAGGGCGTCGGGACGGCCGGCGCGGCACCGATCGTATTGCCGCTTGTCGGCGATATGTTCCGCCGCAACCGGGATGTGAGCACCACCCTCGGCATTATTGAAACGGCCAATACATTTGGAAAAGTATTGAGCCCGATTCTCGGATCCTTTCTGGCAGGGGTGATCTGGTTTTTGCCTTTTGCGGCCATCCCTGTCTTTTGCCTGATCTCTATCCTGTCTGTTTTGTTTCTTGTCAAAAGGCCGGCACAAGAAAAACAAGGTCCGGGAATCAAAGCATTTATATCGAATACGAAAAAGGTGTTCCGCCAGCACTGGCGCTGGCTGGCGTCCGTATTTGCGATCGGGGCCATCGTGATGTTTATTTTGTTTGCGGTGCTGTTTTATTTGTCGTCCAATCTGGAAGACCAGTACGGCTACCACGGCGTGAAGAAAGGGTTTATTTTGGCCGTCCCGCTTGCGGCGCTGTGCCTTTCTTCCTTTATAACAGGGAAAATCATTAAAGAAAACATGGTACTGATGAAATGGATTATTTTCTCCAGTGCGCTTATTACCGGAGCCTCCGTGCTCGTGATCTCCTTTTCGGACCGTTTTTTCTATTTAATGGGGACCTTTCTCATTTGTGGAATCGGAATCGGTGCCTCTCTTACGCCGTTGGATGCGCTGATTAACCAGTCGATTGAAAAAGAAGTCCGCGGGACGATCAGCGCCATTTACAGTTCGATGCGCTATATCGGCGTGGCGGCAGGCCCGTTATTTATGGCCAATTTTATGAAAGGGCGAGTTGAGATCAGCATGGTGATCATGGCCGGTTTCTGCCTGGTGGCGGCAGGGCTTACATTTGCGGCGGTGAAACCGGACAAATCACGTGCTAAAGCCTCTTCCTCTGCTTAATTGCGGAGTCGTGCGATTTCAAGCATTTGTAGCGCCTTTTTGTTTCAGGTAAACTGATGATAAAGGAATTGAAAGAAAGAAGGGAATGTCTTGGGTGAAAACAGACCATTTAATCGGTTAATTCATGAAAAATCGCCTTATTTGCTGCAGCACGCCCGTAATCCGGTTGACTGGTATCCGTGGGGCGAAGACGCTTTTGCGAAAGCGAAGCGGGAAAACAAGCCGGTTTTTGTTTCCATCGGCTATTCGACCTGCCACTGGTGCCATGTGATGGAGCGGGAGTCTTTTGAAAATGAAGAGGTGGCGCGGATCCTGAATGAGAAATTTGTGGCGATTAAGGTGGACAGGGAAGAGCGGCCGGATATTGATGCCATTTATATGCTTGTTTGCCAAATGATGACTGGGCAGGGCGGCTGGCCGTTGAGCGTATTTTTGACGCCGGAGAAGGTCCCTTTTTATGCCGGAACCTATTTTCCGCGGGAAAGCCGGTATGGGATGCCCGGTTTTAAAGAAGTGTTGCATTATTTATCCCAACAATACACCGAAAATCCGGACCGGATCAAGGATGTAGGCGCACAAGTCAAACAGGCGCTCAAGGCAAGCCGGAAAAAAGGGGGGCAAACGGCTTTAACGAAAGAAACGGCCGGGCGCGCTTTCCAAACTTACAAGCAGGCTTTTGATCCCCGCTATGGCGGTTTTGGCAGGGCGCCGAAATTTCCAATGCCGCATTCACTTGTATTTTTACTCATGTATGCCAAATTTTATGAAAACCGGGATGCGCTTGCGATGGCAACCAAAACATTGGACGGGCTGGCGCGCGGGGGAATTTATGACCATATTGGTTACGGTTTTTCCCGCTATTCCGTTGATGAAAAATTTTTGGTGCCGCACTTTGAAAAGATGCTTTATGACAATGCGCTGCTTGCACTGGCCTATACCGATGCTTTCCGGATGACGAAAAATGCCCGGTACAAAAAAATAACGGAAGAAATCATCAAGTATGTGCTGCGTGATATGGCTCATCCGGATGGCGGGTTCTATTCCGCGGAAGATGCCGACTCGGAAGGTGAGGAAGGAAAGTTTTATGTGTGGACGCCTGCAGAAGTAAAAGATGTGCTGGGGGAACAGTTGGGCACGCTCTTTTGCCAGGCATACGGCATTACCGAGCAGGGAAATTTCGAAGGAAAAAACATCCCGAATCAGATTACAACGCCTTTAGAATCAATCGCAAAAAAAGGAGGGATTTCTCCCGCGGCGCTCGCAGAAAAATTAGAAACGGCACGGCAAAGCTTGTTCCAACACCGGGAAAAGCGGGTGCGCCCGTTCCGCGATGATAAAATTTTAACATCATGGAACGGCTTAATGATTGCAGCGCTCGCAAAAGCAGGGCGTGTTTTTCATCAACCATCCTATGTGCAGGCTGCAGAAAAAGCGGTTTCTTTTATCAGGGACAACTTGATTCAAAATGACCGTGTAATGGTGAGATACCGCGATGGCGAAGTAAAAAACAAAGGTTTTATAGACGAATATGCCTTTCTCCTGTGGGGATATATGGAACTGTATGAGTCCACTTTTGCCCCTTTTTATTTGGCGGAAGCAAAAAGACTGGCCGGCAATATGATTGATTTATTTTGGGACGAACATGGAGGAGGCTTTTTCTTTAGCGGAAACGACGATGAGCCATTGCTCGTCAGGCAAAAGGCGTCTTATGACGGGGCACTGCCTTCCGGGAACAGTGTTGCAGCCTGCCAGTTGTTAAGGCTTTCGAAACTGACTGGGGATTTTACGTTGGAAGAAAAAGTCCAGCAATTGTTTCAGGCCTTCAGCAAGGATATCGATGATGAACCCACTGCCCACGCCATGATGCTGCAGGCTGTGATGTACGCACAGCAGGCAACAAAAGAAGTCGTGATCGTGATGGATGATGAAACAAAAGAAGTTGTTGATTTCATTAACCATATACAGAAGAACTTCTACCCTGGCATTTCCGTCATGGTGGTAAAAAGGCGTGAACAGGCGAAACTCTCCAAAATCGCCCCTTTTATTGAAGATTATGCCATGATAAACGGACAACCAACCATTTATGTCTGTGAAAACTTCAGCTGCAATCAACCGACAAATGATTTTCAAACTGCCATGGATTTGCTCTTTAAAAAATGATTTATGCATGGAAGGTGGATGCCTTCCTTTTTTTATTACATACGGGGAGCAGAAAATGAACAGTTGCCCGGAACTATGATGATGCTGCTCCGTTTGCTTTGCTAGGATAATCCCTTTTTGAAATAAGCACCATTTTCTGATTGCCGTTAAATCTATCTTCTTGCATTTTCCATTCATCTTCTTTCTTCCAATTTTTTATATCAAAAAAACATGTTTACACATTATAAATTTTTTATATAATAAAAGCGACCAAACCTATGAAGGAGGCAATATCATGTTTACGAGTGCGAATGTAACAGTTACGGTAGCGGATTTAAAAAAAGCCGTTCAATTTTACACCGAAACCCTTGGATTGAAGCTGCAGGGCGAAATGGACGATCATTTTGTACAGATCGAAGCACCGGGATTGACGATTGGGCTCCTGCATCTTACCGGAGAGCGGAATGCCCAATCGGCAAAATCAGAAAGCATGTCGATTGGATTTGTGGTGCAGGATTTAGAGGCAGCCATCAAGACATTGAAATCCCATGGTGTTAAATTCCATGATTATGTTGAAGGGAAGGCAGCCCAGGTCGTACACTTCAATGACCCTGACGGCAATACCCTTTACTTAGTATCTGATCATTAAAAAAGAGGCGGCTTTCAAATGTCATCCATGCCAACTTGGCAGCCGCCAGACAGGTTAAGCGGAATCCCGGCGCTTCCCGCTGCACCATCTTCCCACAATTATATGGCGAGAGTCTGTTTGTTGGATATTCATGGTTCAGCATCCCTTGTTCCATAAAAAGGAAGTTAGACGGAAAGGAGACGTTCGCTTGAACGAATTGTTCATACTTGGCGAATTGATGAACAACCCGATGCACGGCTATTTGCTGCATCAAATTTTGAACGCAATTGTGGGCCCCACACGAAAAATCAGCTGGGGGGCGCTTTATCCACTCATTCACAGCATGCTTGCAGACGGTCTGATCGAGCAGGTCCCCGAAGAACAACCGGAGGGCGCTCGGCGGGGAAAAGGAAAAAAGAAAAAGATTTACAAACTTACAGATGAAGGTAGAATCCGGTTTTTCCGGCTGATGGAAGAACCGATTCCATACTCACCGGATTATGAACTGCATTTTTATATGAAGCTGAAAAATTTTGGTCTGGTCAGTGAGGAAGTGCAGTTTTTAATTTTGCATCAATATAAAGATTACTTGCGTTATGAAATCCGCCATGAGGAAGAACGGTTGGTTTATGCGGGAGGGGATAAACGGATTCCCAAGGAAGAACAGCAGTATATCCTGACCTTTTTCCGGCACCGGTTAGAAAAGCTCCGTTTTGACGAAAAGTGGGTATTACAATTAATCCATCAACATCGTGAGAATAGACAAGGGCTTGAATAAAGTGTGAAAACGGAAAGCTGGACATACTTGTGCAAACCCATAAAAAATCCGGAATGATGCATTCACAATATGCTTTTTGCACGGCACAACAAACAACCCCCGGTTGATTCACCGGGGGTTGTTTGTTTTATTTATTCTTTTTGGCTGAATCCGGAATGGAGGTTTCAGGCAACCCACTCATATCCGTCTGGTCAAAGGAATAATCGTACTTGTTCCGGTTCACCGGCGTAAAACCTTTTGGTGTGTAGAAACGGAGCAGGTCGTCGTACACCACTTTATCAGACAGATTCAGCATCTCTTTTGCAATCTTTTCATCATTTTTGCCAAGTTTTGGATTGACTTTTTCACCGGTCGCATTGTCGTAAAGCGTTCCGGATACTTGCGTGAACTTATTGGTGACAAAATCGCCGTTACGGAACGGAACGACTTGGCGGTGCTGGCTGGACAAAAGATCAGACCCGAACTGGATGTAGTCTTTTGTATCAACGCCAAGCAAATGCATCACCGTCGGCATTACATCGACTTCACCGCCGTACGTATGCTTGATCCCGCCTTTTACGCCCGGAACATGGATAAACAGCGGCACCCTTTGCAGCTGTGCGTTCAAATATGGCGTAATTTCAGGAACGCCGAGCACTTTCGCCATCGCCGCATTGTGATTTTCCGAAATGCCATAATGGTCGCCGTACATGACAATCACCGTATGGTCATAAAGCCCGGATTCCTTCAAATAGGTGAAGAACTGCTGTATCGCTTCATCCAGATAATGGGCGGTTTGAAAATAGTTATCCACGGTTTTATCGCCGAAATCGCCCTTTGGGAAGTCTGCATCCTCTTCATCCAAAGGAAACGGAAAGTGGTTTGAAAGCGTAATAAACTTCGCATAGAAAGGCTGCGGCAATTTGGTCAAATACTGCATCGACTCATTAAACCAAGGTTTGTCCTTCATCCCGTAGTTTAACGTATTTTTGTCGTTCATATCGTAATACTTGGCGTCAAAGAAACGGTCATAGCCGAACGATTTGTACATTTCGTCACGGTTCCAGAAAGTCTTATAGTTTCCGTGGAAAACAGCCGATGTATAGCCTTTCTGGTCAAGAATAGCAGGTGCTGCCTGGTACGTATTTTGTGCTTTCGTTGTAAATACAGACCCCGTCGGCAGCGGGAACAGCGAGTTTTCCATCATAAATTCGGCATCAGACGTTTTCCCCTGGCCTGTCTGGTGGAAAAAGTTATCGAAATAAAAGGTGTTTTTATCCTTTGTCAGCGAGTTTAAAAACGGTGTGACTTCTTTGCCGTCCAATTTGTAATTGATCAAAAAGTTCTGGAACGACTCGAGTGAAACGTAAATGACATTCATACCCTTTGCCGCGCCGAAATATTTGCTGTCCGGCTCGGTATAGTTCGCTTTCACATAGTTTTCCACATCGCTCACGTCACTGCTGTCAGCCATCGCCCGCTGCGCAGACGATTTTGTTGTCTGAACCGCATCATAAAGGGTGTAATTGTACATGCCGAGATATTTCACGATATAACTGCGGTCAAAAGTCCGCGTTAAAAGCTGCGGGCGGTCCGCTTCGGCAAGGCCGAGATTAAAAATGAAAAATGCAATCGCGGCAATCATCAGCCCGGCAAGCGAGCGGCGGTTGATTTTCCCTGCGTTGGCCCTGACGGTTTTCGTTGCAATCAAGGCAATGAGGATGATCGTATCAAAAAAGTAAAAAATATCATAAGGCTTCATTAATGCAGCTGCACTCCCGCCGAGGTCGCCGAAGTTTTTTGTCTGCGACAAAACCGGCAGCGTAATGAAGTCATTGAAGAAACGGTAATAGCATACATTCGCGTACAGCAAAACAGACAAAAGCACGTCAATCACGGTCATTGCAATGATCCGGCCGCGTCCCTTAAAGAAAAGCGCAAGCGCAAAGAAGAACAGTGCCGAACTGATGGGATTGATGGCAAGCAAAAATTTCTGCATGCCGTTTTGCAAATCCAGATTGAATTCCGCTTTATAGACAATATAAGTTTTTACCCAGAACAATAAAACCATGAGAAAGTACAGGGCGTATTTTTTATTTAGCAAACTTTTAATCTGGTTAAACGAGATCTTCATTCAGTATTCCCTCCCAATTGCCAAACTCTCCGGCAACAATTTCAGGACGCTTCATTTATTCATACCAACATATTGTAATACAATTTTTAAAAAAAGCAAGCGCTCATCAACGGCTTTTCCAGCCCCGGGGCAGCCCTTTCCGGCCAAGCGGGGCTGTCCGCGCCGGAATTCCGCATACCCACCGCCAAATATTTTTATTTCCACCATATTTTATTACAATTTCAATTTTCTTTCAAACAAGTTCAACGCAAGCGCAGATAAAATGACCCAAACAAGGCCGGCCGTATATCCTCCGGCAACGTCGCTCGGGTAGTGGACCCCTAAATAGATGCGGCTAATGCCGATGGCAAGCACCAATAAAAGGGCAAACAGCGTACCCGCGACCTTCACCCACCGGCGTTTCGCAATGCGGAACAGGATCAATACGAGGCAGCCGTATAAAATCATGGATCCCATCGAATGCCCGCTTGGGAAGCTGTAACCCGTTTCCTGGACGACACGCATAATATCGGGACGCTGGCGCTTGAATATGTATTTTAATATGGTGTTAAAAACCCCGGCTCCAAGCGCGACAGATACAGCGAGATAAAGGCTTAGTGTACGGTATTTTTTGATCCAGAGCACAAGGGAAAGAAAGAGGGTGACCGCCGCCGCCCCTTTTACAGATCCGAGAAAGGTAACAGCCAGCATCACGCTCGTTAGCCGGCCGGAAATATTCCCCTGGACAAATGAGATAATCGGAAGGTCAAAATGCCGGATCTCCGCCTGGTTGAAGTGACCGGCGATTTCAAAAAAAATCCAGGTGCAGAAGGAAAGCACCAGTAAAACGAACACCCATTGCACAATCGTCTGCCTTTTCATCATCAACCTCCAATATGAAATAATTTACCATATTGGAGGCTTTCCGGCAAATTTTCCGGCATTCCCCGTGCTATCCGGTACCGCCCGGTTTTTACGCTTCTTTTGCCTTTGTTTTGGCCGCTTTTTTTGGTTTTTTTGCCGGTTTTTTTGCCGGCTTTGCCCTGTCAATGGAAGCCTGGAGCGCCGCCATCAGGTCGGTCACATTGTTTTCCGGTTCTTTTACTTTTGCCGTGACGAGTTTTTTTCCGGTCCGTTTCGATTCAATTAAAGCCATCAGGTTTGACCGGTATGCATCCGTATATTTTTCAGGCTCAAACGATGTCGTTAACTGATCAATCAGCAAAATTGCCGTCTCAATTTCTTTTTTCGAGACTTCATCATCTTGCGGCACATTCGGAACGTCAGATGCTTTCCGGACTTCATCCGGGTAATGGATCGTTTCCATCAAAAGCGTGTTTTCATACACGCGGATAACGGCGAGCTGCTCCTTTGAACGCATAACAATCCGGGCAAGTCCGACTTTCTCTGATTCGGTCAGCGCTTTCCGCAACAAGCCGTAAGCTTTTACGCCCCCTTCATTCGGGGACATGTAATAACTCCGGTTAAAATAGACCGGGTCGATCTCCCGCATATCAAGAAAATCCATAATTTCCACTGCTTTTTCTTCTGTCTGTTTGCGCAGTTCTTCCAGTTCTTCCTCTTCCAGTACGACAAACTTTCCTTTCGCGATTTCGTATCCTTTTACGATTTCTTTTGCGTCCAATTCTTCCTCGCACACCGGACAAACCTTTTCATACCGGATCGGGGAATGGCATTTTTTATGAAGGGAACGCAATTTGATATCTTTATTTTCCGTTGCGGCATGCAGTTTAATCGGGATATTGACGAGTCCGAAACTGATCGTGCCTTTCCACATCGTATGCATGAATGAAACGCCTCGCTTTTTGAAGATAATATATGTACGAATCCACCCCGCTATGTACTTCAACTTTTGGAAAAAGAAAGGGTGCTCGAAATGAAACCGATGTTGCCGGTTTTAAAATGGTCTCTGCCAGATACAGGAAAGTGGGTATACGAAATTAAATATGACGGTTATCGCGCGATCCTCGACTGGACAGAAGACGGCATGCGGTTATGGAGCCGCAACGGAAAAGATTTGCTGCCCCGGTTTCCGGAAATCCGCACCTTTTTGCAAACGCTTGAAGGCCGTGTAAAAGGGCAGCTTCCGTTACGGCTTGACGGCGAACTTGTGCTGCTTGAAAATCCGTATAAAGCTGGCTTTAGGGAGCTGCAACGCCGCGGGCGGATGAAAGCTGAAGCAGCTGCAGAGCAGGCGAAAATGCGCCCCGCCCATTATCTCGTATTTGATTTGCTCATGCTTGGCGGAGAGGATATGGCCGGCAAACCGTATTTGCAGCGAAAAAAAGCATTGGAAAACTTATGTGAAACGCTCGCGCTGCCGCTCTCCCCCGCCCCGGGCGAAACGGCACGGGTTCAGCAAATCCCGTTCACCCGTGACGCATCCGTCTTAAAAGAGACGGTGAAAAATTTTAACAGTGAAGGCATTGTCGCAAAACAAACGGACAGCAAGTGGGAAGCGGGAAAACGAGTTGAAACATGGATAAAAGTGAAAAATTGGAAGACAGCCGCCTGCTTTATTACGGCTTATGACGAGAAAAACGGGTATTTCGATGTCGCAGTGTTTAAAGATGGCGGCATTTTTCCAATCGGCCAGTTTCTTTTCAGCATGAATCCGGACGAAAAACAAATCCTCACAGAAGCGGTCAGGAAAAATGCCGCAAACAATGAAAACGGCGTCTACACGATCGATCCTTCGATTTGCGTCGAGATATTTTATTTGGAATGGGACGGCGCCAATCTGCGGGAACCTCATTTCCACCGCTTCCGCTTTGATCTTTCACCGGATGCCTGTACGTTTGAAGATTTCAGGCTCCGTAACGCCGCCATTCCGGAAGAAGTGGAAGTGACGCATCCGGATAAACCGCTATGGAAAAAGCGCCATGTGACAAAGCTCGACTTTCTTGCCTATATGCGGGAAATTTCTCCTTTTATGCTGCCGTTTCTTTCGGACAGGCTTTTGACCGTCATCCGTTACCCGCACGGCGTCTTCGGCGAGGCATTTTACCAGAAAAACTGCCCCGATTATGCGCCCGCTTTTGTGGATACGGCGATGCATGAAGACATCCGGTATATTGTCTGCAACGATTTAAAAACACTGATGTGGCTCGCAAACCAGCTGGCGGTGGAATACCATATCCCGTTTCAGACCGTAAACAGTCGTTTCGTCAGTGAGATTGTATTTGATTTTGACCCCCCTTCCCGGGATGCGTTTCAACTTGCAGTAGAAGCGGCTTTGCTATTAAAACAGGTGACGGATGCCCTTCATTTGGAGAGCTTTGTTAAAATTTCCGGCAATAAAGGGCTGCAAGTCTATATTCCATTGCCGGACGGGCAGTTTTCATGGGAAGATACAAGGCTGTTCACGGAATTTATGGCTGCTTATTTCGTTTCGAAATCGCCTGAACATTTTACAATCGAACGGATGAAGAAAAAGCGGGGCGGAAAATTGTATGTTGATTTCGTCCAGCATGCGGAAGGAAAAACGATCATTGCGCCTTATTCGATGCGGGGGCATGAGGATGCGCTTGTGGCGGCGCCGCTTTTCTGGAAAGAAGTAAACGCGTCGCTTTCCCCGGATCACTTTACCATTGAAACGGTCCTTTCGCGCGTGGACCGGTACGGCTGCCCGTTTGCGCGATTCTTTGCCTGCAAAAACGGCCAGCCTTTTGCCCCGGTACTTGCATTTTTAAAGCAGAACAAAGGGCGCCCCATATAGTTTTGGCGCAGCTTTCCAATGGCGGCAAATACGCCTCCCTTTTACAGGAGGCGCAAATTTTAAGCCAATGCTTTCTCTACCGTTTCTTTTGCATGGGTTTCGAGCTTTTGATACAGCTTCTGTTCGCCGAAATCCTTTTTTTCCGCGATCCGGAACTGTTCCGGGTGCCCAACGTCAAAAGAAACAGCGGTTTCGTATAAATAGGTGGCATTGCCGATCAGGTCAATCGTATATGCCGGTTCCCCTTTTTTATCAATTTTTTGGACAAAGCACCGCACTTTACCGCCGTTATTGAATACGTCGATCATCTCACCGAACGGGCGCAATCTTAACAGGCAGGCCACAAGGCTTGAAGCGGACATCGCTGTTCCGCACGCATTTGTAAAACCGACGCCGCGTTCAAACGTGCGGACGTATAAGCCATTTTCATCAATTGGTTTGGCAAAGCTGACATTCACGCCGTCCGGAAACAGGCAATTCGGCCCGTTCACATACTCAGACAGTGTTTTTTGCGTATCAGACCGGAACACTTCATTTCCGACAAAGGCGATCAGATGCGGATTCGGCACCGCAACCGCCGAAAACGACAAATCTTCCGACAAGGCCTTAACCGGTTCATTGATGAGCACTTCTTTATCAATATGCATCGGCAGTTTGTCCAAGTCAAAGGAGACAGGCGATATTTCGACCCGGAACGTCGGGATGCCGTCCAATATGGGCTCTGCTTTGCGGGCATATAGATTTGCTTTCATCGTTTCAATTAACAGATCGTCTTTCCCGCGTTTTTCGGATACGTACCGCGCAACACAACGCAGGCCGTTCCCGCACATAGACGCCTCGGAACCGTCTGCATTGAATACCCGCATTTTTGCGTCTGCCTGCTGGCTTTCCGACACAAAGAGCAGGCCGTCCGCCCCGAGCCCAGCATCGCGCCGGCAAAATGACAGGGCCATTTTTTTGCGGATATCGTCCGTTAACGGTGCGGAGATTTCCGCTTCATCGATCAGCAAAAAATCGTTTCCTGAGCCGTGGCATTTAATCAGTTTTACATGCATGATGGATTTCCTCTCTTTTTCTTTCTTTATTCTTACAAAAATTGTATCATCTCTTCTTTTTTTTTACACGAAATATTTATCATGCCTGTAAAAAAAGGCGAGCAGTGCGATGACGAGTACTTCGTCTTCTTCCGTCCCCCGTGTAAAAGCAAGTACCGGCGCATTAAGCGGAAACTTCTCCTGCCAGCTGACCGGCATCATGCCGCGCGACACCACTGCCAAAAGTTGTTCGTCCCGGTAAAATTCCAAATCATGGTTCCCATTTTTCCGGATCGCGCAAGTCCGGCTGCCGTTTTCAAATATCATTTCTTTTCCTTTTGCTTCTTTTAATGAAAAGGCCAGTTCATATGCCGGAAATCTGATGCTGATTTCCCAGTTTTGCCGTTTGCGGACCGTGGCGCAAAATGTGGCGCCCGCTCCCCGTTCAAGGCGGAAATACCGGATTTGCTGTCTGAAAGCTTTTTCCTCAAGCAGCCATCCCAAGCGGCCGCTTCCGTCATAAAGCTGCACCGAGAGTTTTGCACCGGGAGGAAACTGGATCAAGTACTGCCCGCTGTCCGCCCGCCTTTCTTCCTCCCCTTTGTCTCCGGATATGTTTTCTTCTATCTTTTGATAGTAGAAATAGCGCGCAGCAAAGTAGAGAATGAACAGCCAGACGGCCAAAACCAGCCAGATGAACATGCCGCCGCGCCCGATATACATCAGCGTGAGACAAAATGCGGAAAGGCCGCATGCAAGAATAACGGTTTGGCACAGGTACATGTGAGACAACGTCGAATAGGTTTTTTTCAGCTCCATACAGAATCTCCCGTTTTTGTCTGGTCACTCTATTATATGAGACTTTTTATAAATCATGATGGTTTTACGGGTTTGCAAATCTTTCGCAGGCATTTCCATTTTCATGGCAGGCTGTCCATGGCGGCCCGGAAAATGAATATGTTATAATTTTTTGGAGTCCGTGGAAAAGTTGGGGGAATGAACATGAAACAAACCTTTACCTTAAAAGAAAAAATCGCACAGCTTTGGCATTTATTTCTGCCGATTCTCATCACCCAGCTTGCGATGCTGCTCATGAATTTTTTCGATACAACGATGTCCGGCCATTTTTCCAAAGCCGATCTGGCCGGTGTTGCGATCGGCGCATCCCTCTGGTTCCCCGTTTCAACCGGGCTTGGAACGGTTTTACAGGTGGTTACCCCGATCATTTCCCATTTGATCGGCAGCAAAAACACGGATGAAATCCCCCGTACATTTATCCAGAGCCTTTACGTCGCCGTCTGTATGGCCGTACTGGTGCTGTTTGCAGGCGGGCTGGTGATTGGGCCGGTCCTTGGCCGGATGGATTTAGCGCCGCATGTGGAGAGGGTCGCGCATCGGTTTTTATTTGCCCTGTCTTTCGGGCTGATTCCGTTGTTCTGTTACCAGGTTTGCCGCTCGCTGATTGATGCAACCGGGCTGACAAAAATATCAATGTTGATCACACTGTTGGCGCTGCCCATCAATATTGGATTGAATGTTCTGTTCATCTTCGGGCATGCCGGATTTCCGCAGCTTGGCGGGGCAGGTGCCGGCGTTGCGAGTGCCATCACCTACTGGCTTATCTTGTTGATTGCAATCCTTGTGCTTATGCGTTTGCCACGTTTTGCTGAAATGCGGCTGTTCCGCACGTTTTACCCGGTTTCGTTCCGCAGCTGGAAAGCGCTGTTGGCGCTTGGGATCCCGATGGGGTTGTCGACTTTTTTTGAATCAAGCATTTTTTCGGTTGTGACATTGTTCATGAGCAAATTTGGCACTGACACAATCGCTTCCCATCAGGCCGCCATGAATTTTGAATCGCTTTTGTACATGCTTCCGCTCAGCATTTCGCTTGCAATGACGATTCTTGTCAGTTTTGAAGCAGGGGCCGGAAGATTTCAAGACGCCCGCCAGTACAGCACAATCGGGCTTATAACCGCTGTTGTGATCGCCACCTTGACCGGGCTGTTGCTCTACTTATTCCATGAACAAGTTGCAGCGTTTTACAGTGATGATCCGGCTGTCATCCGGTTAACCGGACATTTTTTGCTGTACGCCATCTTTTTCCAATGGTCAGATGCCGTTCAGGCGCCGGTGCAAGGTGCGCTTCGAGGGTATAAAGATGTCCGGATTACGACCATTATGACGTTTGTTTCATATTGGGTTATTGGGCTTCCGCTCGGATATTTGCTGGATGCCGTCACCGCCCTCGGCCCGTATGCCTACTGGATCGGGCTGATCACAGGCCTTGCTGCAGGGGCGGTGACACTTTTGTGGCGCTTGCATTCTATCCAGCAAAAAGCCGGCGATGGACTGAAAAAGACTGGATAATTGTTTGGCGCAAGCCGGGCATATCCGGCAGTTTTGACTATCGTGCAGAAAAGCGATCCTGTTCCGCAGGAAGCGTTTCAAAAAGTGCGGCACAAAAAAAACAGCCCCGTAAAAGAGGCTGCGCCAAGCGGTTTATTTTCCAATAAATTCTTGTGTCCAGTAATGGCCGTTTTCAACATAGCCCACGCCGATATGGGTGAAATTTTTATTTAAAATATTCGCCCTGTGGCCTTCGCTGTTCATCCATGCATTCATGACTTCCTGCGGTGTTTGCTGGCCCATTGCGATGTTTTCGCCGGCATATTGATAGGTGATCCCGAATTGTTTCATCATATCGAACGGGGAGCCGTAAGTCGGGCTTGTATGGTCAAAATATTTATGGGTTGCCATATCATTCGATTTGACGCGCGCCATTTTGCTCAAAGCCGTATCGATTTTCAACGCGCCAAGGCCGTTTTTCGCCCGTTCTTCGTTTACAAGGGTCACCACTTGTTTTTCATAGGCGTTTAACGTGTTGGCAGCCTGGGACTGCGTGCTGCCTGCCGGTTGCGTTGAAGTTTGTTTTGATGCCGATTGCTTTGGTGCTGCTGTTTGTTCCGGTGCCGATTGCTTTGGTGCTGCCGTTGTCTGGTCCGTTTTGCCCGCGTTGTTTGAAGCCGTTTGATGGGTTGCCGGTTTAAAAGAAAAACGGATGTTATGCTGCTTTAACCAGTTCTCCAATTCCTGCATGCTATGAAACTTGTATTCATGTTGAACAACCGTTTTCGGGCTGCAGTTTGTTTCGTTTGAGGCTGCCCCCGCCTTGCCGGAAACTGCCGGCGCTAGGATCAGTGCAAGTGCTGCTGCTGTTGTGAACATGGCCTTTTTCATCAATGATGTCCTCCCTCGTTTTCGTTGGTTTCTCTCTCGTACACAATAGCATCATAACATACGATTTTTGTAATATTTTTGGGAGAATATAGAACAAGCAGCAAAGAAGGGGCCTGCTTGCAAACTGAAAATGAAAAAACCAGCTGTATCAAAGGTTCCGGCACATTGTGCGGATTTCCTATCATTTCACACATTGGTACCGCCTTTTTAAATATCCAAAAAATGGAGGGAATTTGGGGTTGACAAGGCGGGAAACGGGCGGATATTGTTACATTTTTTTCTTGAATGTTGCATGCTGCCATATTTATTTAAAAAAAGCGCCCCGGGGCCGGGCTTACGGCTTCAGGGCGCTTTTTGTGCATATGGGCGCGTTTTCACATCAGTGCATTTGATTGAGGTGGTCTTCAAACTTCCGGAACAGCTTATACAATGTTTCCCGTTCTTCTTCCGTAAAAACGTTCAGCTGGTCTTTTAGAAACTGAGATTTGGTTTCTTTCAACTGACTGATTAACGATTTTCCTTTTTCCGTTAAAATTAAATCGACCACACGTCTGTCTTTATTGGATCTTCTCCGCTCAATCAGCCCTTTTTCCACGAGTGAATCGGTTACAGAAGTAATATGGCTGGCGGACACTTGCAGCATTTTTGACAAATCGGATGAACGCATCGGGGATTCCGATAAAAGTTTTAACACCATAAATTCGTTAAGGGTTACATGCTCTTTTAACAAGCTATGCAGTTCTTCTTTAATTTTACGGTATACTCTGCGGAAGATGAATTCCAGATCGACTGTATCTTTTGTCTCCAACACTCCCATTCCTTTCCTTTCTTATAGGGGACAGGCGAATCTCCTGACTTTATTATATCATTTTTCGTGCATCGGATTGCACAAAATAAGCCGGGAGCAGATCTCCCGGCTTATTTTGCTATTTTTCTTTTTGGACAACTTCTTCCGCTTTTTTGAGCTGCGTATCGTGCTGCGTAATAAGATTGCTGACTTCAGACATCAGTTTTGTTGCCGTATCGCCATTTATGATGCCTGTCGGCTGCATTTTTTCATGCATTTGGAAAGCTTCGACAGCCGTTTTTGTATTCCAGTCGAAATACCCGTCAACCCTGCCCGGATTGTAACCGAGTGCTTTCAGCATTTTTTCCGCCGTCTTCACATCTTCCGAGACCGAATACAGTTTCAATTTCGCATCTGTTCCGATCACCGGAAGTTTGGCATAATCCGGAAGCGGCACTTTCTCATCCGGCTCAATCCCTTTTTTATGGATCCAGCTGCCATTTGGCGTCAGCCATTTTTGGACGGTGAATTTTAAAATCGATCCGTCGCTGAATTTTTCAGCAGACTGCACGGTGCCTTTGCCGTACGATTTTTCGCCGACAAGCGGAATGCCTGCCGATTCGTTCAGTGCGGCCGCCAAAATTTCAGAAGCGCTCGCGCTGCCGCCGTCGATCATCACAACCGCCGGGACCGTAATTTTCGTGCCACTTTCTGCCACATATTTCTCCCGGGAGCCGTTCCGGTCTTCCGTCTGCAGGATCGTACGCCCTTCCGGCACAAACATATTCGCAATTTTAATAGCCTGGTCAAGCAGTCCGCCCGGGTCCTGACGCACATCGACAATCATCGACTTCATGCCCTGCTTTTTCATGTTCTCAACGGCCGCCTTGAATTCTTTATATGTGCCGTCTGAAAATGTCGTAATCTGGATATGGGCAACCCCGTTTTTCAACATCTTCGCATAAACTGTATTGACCGGGATCGTGTCGCGTGTCAAGGTCACTTTCGTTTCGTCTTTCGATCCGACATGCTGGATCGTGAGTGTCACCTTTGTCCCTTTTTTGCCCCTGATCAACATGACCGCTTCATTGGCGCTCATGCCATGGACGCTTTTGCCGTCAACCGCGAGTATTTTATCGTTCGGCTTCAGGCCGGCTTTTTCGGCCGGAGAACCTTTAATCGGCGAAACAATCACAATATATCCGTCTTTTTCTTCCACTTCCGCACCGATTCCTTCAAAAGAAGAAGAAATGGTGTTATTGAAGTCTGATGCTTCGGTTTTTGACATATAATCAGAATACGGGTCATTGAGCGATTCCACCATTCCGTTAATGGCCCCGTCGACAAGCGTCTTCTGTTTTACTTTTGTGTAATATTTTTTCTGGATGCTGTCATATGCTTTATACAGTTTGTCAAACTCCGGCCGGTTGACAGTCGTCACGTTGACGGCTTTTTGGTCGCCGAACGCAAAGGCAGCGGTCGTAATGCCGGCTGTTATGAAAATCACAAAAAACAAAAGCATGACAAATTTAAATTTTTTCATACGGATATAACCGGTTTGTTCTTCCTGCCCGGATTCCGTCTGTTTCTTCTCATCGTCCAAAGGCTTCACCACTTTCATGCCGTTTTCCAAAAGTCAAAGTTCCTGATTTCTAACTTCTTTATTCTACCAGCTTTTTCTTTTTAATAAAAGAGCCCGAAATTTATTCAGCCTTATGTACATGTTCGAAATACTCTTCAAGCGTCCAGCCGTGCTTGTAAATGGCAGCTGCCGCCTTTTTTCCGACATACCGGAAATGCCAGGGCTCGT
The DNA here is from genome assembly GCF_038593015.1 of Weizmannia sp. FSL W8-0676. Classification (NCBI taxonomy): domain Bacteria; kingdom Bacillati; phylum Bacillota; class Bacilli; order Caryophanales; family Bacillaceae; genus Heyndrickxia; species Weizmannia sp. FSL W8-0676. The sequence continues at coordinate 1,366,067 of NZ_CP151954.1, read as the reverse complement.
ACTCATATTTCGTAATGTTCTCTTTGTTTTTCGGATACCTTAAAATAAACCCGTATTCATGCGCGTGTTTTGCAAGCCAGATGCCTTCCTTCTGCTCCCCCATTTGCTGTGTGAGGAGAAAATGGGCGGTCTGGCTTGTGATGTCGACGGCAAGACCGGTCTGATGTTCGCTCGACCCCGGGATGGCAACCGCCTGTTCTGCATGTTCTTCCCCCGAACTTTTCACTTCTGCCGCATATACGGCTTTCTGGCGGTTGTACGACCGGTATGCGGAAGCGACATATAATTCAATGCCGTCCTTTTCGGCGGCGGCAAACATTTTTTCAAGCGCCGCGGCAGCTTCTTTCCGCATATAGCTTTTTTCGATTCTTTCGTCGCCAAATGAAAAGCGGACATTTGGCCGGACGAGGTCTTTCGGTTTGTAATCCCCGAGAATATAGGTTTTATTGACAAGTGCCAAAATATTGTCCGGATTCTGGATCACTTTTTTCCCGTTGACCGTTTTGATTTCGTTAAAATATTTTGCGCCAAGCATCAAACCGGAACCGGTTTTTTTTCCGGTATCCGTGTGGGCTGGTTTCGCCGGGGCGGTGCTTTTATGGGTGCCCGTTTCCGGCTCGTTTCCGTTTGTTACGCTGCAGCCGGCCAGCAAAATCGCGGCAAGGCCGGTATATACATATTTTCTCATGTTGTCACCTTTCTCTATCCTGAAAATTTGTGCTTTTGATCCTTCTTCATGTGCCGCGTTCACTGCGGCATGGGCTTCTGTTCCAAAATGGATGCTGCTTCCCCATTCTGCAGCCGGTACTGCAAAAGAAGCGGCATGGATGCCCCATCCGGATCTTTCTGCGGCGGGAAAACCGGGCACATTCCCGTTAAGCGCACAACCGTCCGCATCCCGCTCTTTTGCCAAAAAAAATCGCAGGTTTCTCCCCCTGCGATTTCTCTTTTTTTATTTTAAGGCAAATTCAAAGGGACATCAAGTGCCATTTCGTGCAGGACCGAAAAAAGACTGTCCCGGATACCGATGCTGCACCTTTCCCCATACGTCCTGCAAACAGGATCGCCTTACATGGAATCGTCTTCATATTCTTCGTCTATAATGCTTTTTGCAAGCAAGTATTCAAAAGTAATATCGGCAATTTCGTCCAGTTCTTCTTCACGGGGCGCAAATCCCCTTTTCACGAGCTCTTTAAAAAAGAATGCGGCGATTTCTTCTGTATCAATATAAACATCCATATTTTCCATTAAAAACGCCCCCTTTTTTCATCCCGCAGACACCCCACGTTTCGTTCTGTTTGTTGATATAAATATGACCCCGTACGGCCTGATATGCCAAACCCGGCAAACTAATCCGGGCCGCCGTGCGCCGCAAGAACCCGGATTTGCATTTTGACCGCCTCAAGCATGGCCCTGTACGCCTCATCGCCAAACAGATTTAACAGCAGCGCATAATCATTGTACATATCGAGCAGTCGGTCGATTTTTTCCTGCGTTTTCAAATCGGAAGTGACAAGCTGGTACAGGGGGCTGCTTTTCATCGGGTAAAAAAATTGATAACGGCTGACAAACGAATCGGCCTGCCCGGCATCGGCGATCAACAACAGTTCGTCTTCATCCGCTTCAAGCCATTCGCCCTTTGGAATGCTGACCATTTCATAGATGACATCTTCCCATGCATCTTCTGCATACCGCCAAATCTCCGTGCGGAAACCGGCAATTTTAAAAAGGACGCCGCCGTAGCCTTTTACTTTTAGAGCCTCTGCCAAAATAAAAATATACCCTTGAGCGAGGCTCTGGAAAATTAATTATCCCGATTTTTTTGCCTTTTCATCCAGATTTTCAATTCAATAGAAGTAAAACGGTCATTTTTCTTCAAAAAAAGGGCATACGTATCCCGCCTTCACAAAATGGTTTTTTTCACTACCCTTTGTGGAAAGAAAACGTTCATTTGAGTTATTCACATATCCACCTGTGAATAACTTAATTTGCTCTTTGCAGCCGATTGCGTGTCCATCCACAATTGGCCTTTCCTGTCTGATGGTACGCCATATTTGCCATGATGTGCATAGATATCATGCATCGATCTACATGAGCTTCAACTGCCTGTTTCCCACGCTTGTGAACACGACGGAGACTGTATCCGTCTTTTAAAATGCCAAAGATTCTTTCGATGATCGTCCTGGCACTATATAACACTTCAAATGTGCGACCATGTTGCGGCAACTCGACATCTACTTGAGGCGTTTGATCAAAGTCCATCCTAAATACTCTTCCTTGTGCTGCCCCATTACAACATTCCGCGTGATTCGCTAGCGGGCAGGTGAGACCTTCTTGCTTGGCATTTGGATGAAATACAGGACAAGTGTAAATATATTGCCCCTTTTCCCGATCAGATCCTCTAAGTTCCATTTTATGTCCACTGATACAGATGGGAGTGCCGTACCGGTTGATTTTTTCAATCCCCCGGGCGGTAGTTGGTTTATCTTTACGGTTCCGTGGATTGATCGGTGCCACCAATTTCGCCTGTAATACATCCTTTGTCACTTTTTGATTTTCCGGCGTTTGGTAGATTCCATCTGCCAGGATAAAGCTCAACTGCTCAGCCATCTCGGGGTGCTCTGTCTTAAACGTTTCCAATGTCGGTTCTAATGTTTTCCCATCGGGTGTATTTCCTTTAAATACTTCCCGCGTCAAAGGCAAACCGGATCTCACCCCGCATACCATTGATAATTTATGCGCAATATAGGAGACTGCATTACTTTTACGCATTACCCCTACATTGTCGTCCGTAAGGACTTTGGGGCAATCGCAATCACCCTCACAAGAACACGTCTTCCTTGTTTTATTCAAGGTTGCTTCTGCCTCTATATGCGATGTATCCACGGCGGCTGCTTCCTCATTCGTTTCAACCACGCCTTCCCCTTTATTATATTCAACAACCAATAGCCGGGCTTTTTCCCAAAGACCATTTGTTGTCATGATTTGATCAAAACGAGCAAAGGAACGGTAGCTCGGAATTTTCTCCGTAAATCCACACATGGTGGCAAATAGCGGGTTTGATTTCACTTGCAAATAGACACTCTCCACCATCACTTCAATATACTGTAAAGAGGCCAGTTCAAAAGCACGAAAAAAGGGCATGAAAGGATGCGGTTTTCTCCCAGTGGAAGGGAGATGAAATAATGAAGACGCAGACTTGTCTTCTTCCTCCGTTATTGAAAATAGTGCCGGTTGTATTTCATTAGAAGGATCATGTGCTCTTTCATTTTTTAGGTGCAAATATAAAAGGGTGTAGTATTCTCGTTCAATCGGCTTAAAAATCTCCCATGGGAAACACATGGCTGGAATGACAAATGGTATATCGGCATAGTCTTGCCAATTGTGGGGAATCAAATTTTGTTGTATTGAAAAGTCTCTGGTTTGTGTTAGAATAGAAATAGTCATGAAATCACTCCCTGGATATTTGATCGTACTTATATCTTAGCAAAGGAGTGGCTTTCATGGCTCTTTTTTTTCAAAAAAAATCATCCTTTTCCGTTTTACAATATTTACCACAGGAATGAGTAGCCTAATCTATTGAAACCCGCCCAAAACCGACAAAAGTGGAAAAATTTAGACACTTATAACAAATAAATTTACCCCATTAAAATCAAAAACTCACAATTTCTTTTTACATTTGTCATAATGTTCCTACAAACGTCTTTTTTCTTTAGTGGAATAAATCAACGACCTTTAATTGTCTGACTGCTTACAGTTTCAGGGGATATAGCATTTTGGCAAGGGCTCTTACAATATCCCCGATAAAAAATTTCAATTCTATATTGACTTCTTCTTTCTTGTACAGGATCCCATCATATTCTTCCAGGCGGGCGAGGCTTTGTTCGGCAAGGAGGCCTTCCCGGCCGTTGACCACATAGAAATACCCTCCTTCCAGCTGTCTGACAGCCGTAATTTTTCCCACCGTTCCGTATACTTTTACGACAACTGTATCTCCAATTTGAAACTTCGGCGCTTTTGCATCCATTTTTCATGCTCCTTGAAAACGAAACACGTTTTACTTCATTCTATGCATGCGGCCCGGAAAAAGCGAACAGCACAATTTGCGGCCGGTTATTTGCTTTCGCCTTTATAAATCTCCCATGCCCGGTCAAAAACCGACATTGACGGGATATAATGCCCGTTTAATTCGAGATAGGAACTGATTTCATGATAATTGGCTGAATGCTTCGGAAAGCTGTGATCATTGTATGCCCCGTTGGCAAAAACCGTCAACTCGTCACGGAGATGCGGATCCCTGTATCTCATTAAAAACTGGTAAAAAGATTTCATTGGTATCCCCCAAAATGATTTTTACTCCAATATAGCCGATCCGCTCCCCCGCGTAAAGTACGGAGGGCGGCATTACGGGAAGAGGGAATTTTTACAAAAAACTAGAAAAAGATAGAAAACATGTTTAAAATATAAATGATGATTTTGCGGTTCACAGGGTAAAAAGGAGGGGCTTTTGATTGAATAAAAAGAACATTTTTGCAAAAAGAAGACAAAAAAGCGAGAAACGGAAAAATTCCCGTCCGAACCGCCAGCTGCATCGACTTGCCCTTTATTATGTGCAGACGATCAGGGGGAAAATTGTGATTTCATTCGGGGTTTTAACCGCCTTGCTCATTGTATTAACCGTCACTTCATACATAAACATGCGCGAGCTGGAGAATGAAATCAATCATGTCGTCCAGCATGATCTCGCCGTACACGATCGTGTCCAAAGCCTGCTCAATCAGACCGGCGAAATCGAAACGGGCGCCCTGAACTACGCCATTTCCGGAAAGGAAGGTGCTTTGCGGCCGTATGACCAGGGGAAACAGGAAGCAAGCAGCACGTTAAGCCGCTTGCAAAAAATGCTGAAAGATAACCGGTTGCAGAGCAAAAAACTCGAAAAAATTTCAGAAGCCTATAATTTCTGGGTGGGCACGGTTGACCGGGTTGTCGAAGCAAGACAGTACGGATCGGAACAAGAAGCGGTTGCACAAGTGAAAGATTCCCAGGCATCCGGCTATATGAAAAATTTGAAAAGCAGCATCAATGATTTGCTCGCAAGCACCACACAAGCATCGGAAAGCCGGATCGGCGAATTGCATCGTTCCGTCCTGATTGCGCGGATCGCAACCGTCACCCTTTCCTTGCTTGCAATCGTTCTGGCCGTCATTCTCAGCATCAGCCTGACGAAAAACATCAAATCGAGCACGAGAAAAATCAGCCGGTCGATTTTGGGGATCGCAAATGCCGGCGGGGATTTGACAAGGCGGATTGAAGTGTCGTCCAATGACGAACTGGCAAAACTGGCAAAAGATACAAACCAGCTGATAGACGGCATTGCCCGGCTTGTAAAAGAAGTATCCGCAATGGCGGAAAGTGTCTCCGCCTCAAGCGAAGAACTGCTCGCTTCATCGGAAGAAACATCGAAAACGATCCACTCAATTGCGGAAACAGCCAATGAAATCGCGGCAGACAGCGAACAAACTTCTGCCAAGATGGATACATCCTTATCAAAAATGAAGTCGCTTGAAGAAGTGGTCGATACGCTTTTCCGGCAGGCGGAAACAGTAAAACAGGCTTCGCTCCATATGAAAGAATCCGCAGAAAAAGGCAGCCGGTCCATCATGGAAACGTCCGGCAAAATGAAGAGCATTGAAGCGATCATGACGAATACGAGCAAAACGGTAGAAGCGCTCGGCGAAAAATCGGATGATATTACGAAGATCATTATGACGATCACCGGGATTGCCAAACAAACCAATTTGCTTGCATTAAACGCGGCAATCGAGGCAGCCAGGGCCGGGGAGCACGGACGCGGCTTTGCCGTTGTTGCAGATGAGGTCAGAAAACTGGCCGAACAATCCCAGTCCGCCGCCCAGGAAGTCACAAATATTGTGCGTGCGATCCAAAAAGAAATCAGCACCATTATCGGCCAGAATCAGGAAGGCGTAGAGGCGGTTGCTTGCGGCGTGCAAATTTCCAATGAAACGATGCACTCGCTCGAAGTCATTCAAAAACAAACGAATGAAACGACAAATGTCATTATTGATATGGCCACCCAAATGGAAAAAACGCAGAAACTTGCTGTCGATGTCGCAGGTTCGTTCGATGCCGTCAGCAAAATTGCCATGAATACCGCGGCAAATACGGAAATGACCGCGGCAAGTACCGAAGAAGGGTCTGCATCGATGGAAGAAATCACAGCCGCAGCCTCGGAGTTGTCAAAACAAGCAGAAAACCTGCGCAAGCTGATCGGAAACTTTAAAATATAAATGACACACTAAAAAGCCCGGGCATGGCCCGGGCTTTTTCCGCTTTTTAATTAGGGCCGATCCAGCATGCGCCGATAATGATCAGCAAAATAAACAGCACAACAATTAAAGCAAAGCCGTTTCTGTGCCCTGCATAGCCCCAGCCGTAACCGGAACCGTATCCATAACCGTATCCGTAGCCGCAGCAGGAGTCATATGCAGGGTAAGCACCTTCATGGCCGTAATACATCCCATTCACTCCTCAAAAAAACTGTTTTTCTGTACAGTGCATCGTATGGGATACGGGCCCGTTTTGTATGTGCATCCGCCCAGTCGGCTTATTCTTTTTCTTCAAAGAGCGCAAGATACTCCCCATATCCTTCTTCCTCAAGCTTTTCTTTCGGAATAAAACGCATCGCGGCTGAATTCATGCAGTACCGGAGATGCGTGGGGCCCGGGCCGTCTGGAAACACGTGGCCCAAATGCGCGTCAGACGCCTTGCTCCTCACTTCCGTACGGATCATGCCATGGCTCGTATCAAGCTGTTCGTTGAGTTCACTGGCATCGATCGGCTTTGTAAAACTCGGCCAGCCGCAGCCTGCGTCATATTTATCTTTTGAACTGAACAACGGTTTTCCGGAAATAACATCGACATAAATGCCGTCGCGGAACTCGTTCCAGTATTCATTTTGAAACGGCGGTTCCGTTCCGTTTTTCCGCGTCACTTCATATTGTAAAGGGGTCAATTCTTCATCCTTCATGTTCATCCCTCCAATGGTTGCTTAAATAAGCGGCCCTGCCTGAACCTTGCCGGTAAGCTTCGTAATGGGCCGGGTTTTTCCGGTAATAGTCCTGGTGGTAACTTTCCGCCGGATAAAAGGCGGAAGCCGGTTCAATTGTGACAGCAATCGGCTTTTTAAACCGCCCGCTCTCTTCCAGCCGTTTTTTTGAAGCTTCCGCCGCCTGCCGCTGGGCTTCGTTCCGATAGAAAATAACCGGCCGGTAAGAGGCCCCCCTGTCGTAAAACTGCCCGCCTGCATCTGTCGGGTCAATTTGCCGCCAATAAATGTCAAGCAGCTTTTCATAAGGGAAAATTTCCGGATCAAACGTAATTTCAACAGCTTCTGTATGCCCGGTCGCACCGGAGCACACTTCCTCATATGTCGGGTTTGGTTTTGTTCCGCCCGTGTACCCGGAAACGACTTTTTGAATGCCGGGCAACTGGTCAAAAGGATGGACCATGCACCAGAAGCATCCGCCGGCAAAAATCGCGGTTTCCTCTGCCATGCGGATCCCCTCCTTTATCTATAGATTATTTTTATTTTACCTGTTGGTGTTGTTTTCATCCAGTTTCGTGACTGCAATCCCATAATTCATTATAATGGATCATAGTGGCGATTTTAACGGAAAGGGGTCTCATAATTGGAATTACCTGAAACTTTTATGGAAAAGATGGGGCAGCTGCTCGGAAAGGAAGCCGCTGATTTTTTCCGTTCCTATGAGGAACCGCGGGCATCCGGATTGCGCCTGAATCCGGCAAAAGTGAGCGAAACGGAATGGCATGCGCACAACCCTTTCCAATTGGAAAAAATTCCTTTTGCCTCCGGTTATTATTTTGATGAGGAAAAAGACAAGCCTGGAAAACACCCGTACCATGCCGCCGGGCTCTATTATATCCAGGAGCCGAGCGCGATGTTTATCGCCGGGCAGCTCGGGCTTGAAAAAGGCGATAAAGTGCTTGATTTATGCGCCGCGCCGGGCGGCAAATCGACGCAAATTGCATCCGGAATCGGCGAGAACGGATTTCTGCTTGCAAATGAAATCCATCCGAAGCGGGCGCGCGCGCTTTCTGAAAATATCGAACGGCTTGGGTTCTCCAATACCGTTGTAACAAACGAAACGCCAGAAAAACTAAGCCGGCATTTCGAAAACTATTTCGATAAAATTTTGGTTGACGCCCCCTGCTCGGGGGAAGGCATGTTCAGAAAAGATCCCGAAGCAGCGCGGCTCTGGAGCCAGGAACATGTCGAAGCGTGCGCGGCAAAACAGCGCGCGATTTTGGAGCACGCCTGGAAGATGTTAAAGCCCGGAGGCACCCTTGTTTATTCGACCTGCACCTTTTCTCCGGAAGAAAACGAACAGACGATTGAAGCTTTTTTGGCGCGGCATGAAGACATGACACTGGTGCCGATTCCCCATGAACACGGCGTCGGACCGGGAAAGCCGGAATGGGCAACGGAAAAGCGGAAAGATTTGTCCAATACGGCGCGTTTATGGCCGCACCGCTTAAAAGGCGAAGGCCATTTTGCCGCAAAAATGCGCAAACACCCGGGGGAAGCGGGGCAAACGGTGCCGCCTGAAAAGACAACAAAGCTTTCAAAGCAACAGGAAAAAGACTGGACAACCTTTGCAGAAAACACCCTCCAGCACTTTGATCCCGGCAGGCGCTCCTTTTTTCTGTATAAAAACGAGCTTTTCCTGCTGCCTTTTAACTGCCCGCAGTTAAAAGGGCTCCGCCTTGTCCGGTGCGGTCTGCATCTAGGCGCTTTTAAAAAAAACCGGTTTGAACCGAATCACGCGCTCGCGCTTTCCCTGAAAGCCGGACAATGCAAACACCGGACAGACCTCGGCGCCGGAAGCAGCGAATGCATCCGCTATTTAAAAGGGGAAACCCTCCCCGGAACAAAGGAGAACCGAGGCTGGGTCCTTATCACGGTGGACGGTTTTCCGCTCGGCTGGAGCAAAGAAGCGGGCGGCATTTTGAAAAACTTTTATCCGAAAGGGTTAAGGATCGTTTAAACCTGTGTAACGTTAACAGGCGGCAAACCCTTCCACCATATTGAAAAGCCGGCTTTTAAAGGCCGGTTTTTTGCGTTATTTTGGAAAACCAAGTGTAAACGAGATGTCATCATGCTGCAAATCAAATTGGTTGACTTTCACTTTGGCGCCGTTTTCCAACTTCATATTTTGCAGCTGGACATACACCAGTTTTTCACCCGGCTGGATGATCACCCACTTGGGCAGGTGGTAAGTCGTTTTGACGAATTTTAAAATATAGGATACCGGGAGATGGACGGAACCGAGGGATACCGATTTTTGCTTTAAAACGAGGTCCCCGTTCTTTAACGCTTTCGGCTTAAAAGTCATCTTATACTGCATTTTTTCGGAAAAGACCCCGACAGTTCCATAGTAGACGACTTCATCATTTAAAAGCACTTTCCCCTTTATTTTTTCTTCCCGCAAATAGCGGTTAATGAGCGCCGTTAAATCCGCCTTGTTTGTCTCTACCCGCAAATCAACCGTTTTTCCGGTTTTTTCCGGTTCCGGCACGCGGCCATCCGGCACAAAAAGAAAAAAGGAAAGCACAAGTACAAAGGCCACAACCACTGAAGCCAGTGCAAAAAAAGCGATTTTCCATGGGTTTCTTTTCACGCAAGCATCATTCCTTTACCACTTTGCTATTTTGGAATCCCCAAAAAATTCCCTTTCAGGAGATACCGGTAAATCCGTTTCGACATCCGTTTATACCCTTCATCGTTCGGATGGAAATGATCGTCATAAAGCAATGCATCTTCGTTATTCTCAAAAATATCCGCAACCGGGATAAAAACGGTATTTTTATAGCGAGATGCCACCGCTTTGCCGGCATTATTCCAGGCTGCAAGCATTTGGTCCATTTCCTTTATGTCGGTCAGCCACTTTGAAAAAGGGTTATAGAGACCGACGAGCGCGATCTTTGCATCCGGATTGACCGCGCGGACGCGGCGGAAAATTTGATCGAGCCGTTGTTTGTACCCCGGAATGGCCGCCTCAAATTCCTGCTTGTTTAAGTTGGAAATATTTTCACGGAACACTTTCATCATATCATTGCCGCCGATGGTAATCATAACAACATCTGAATCCTTGATGGACTTCCGGATTTTTTCATTCTGGAGCCGGGCAAGCAATTGGTCGGTCCTGTTCCCTTTTACGCCATAATTGGCAATGGTGGTTTTTTTCACACCCTTTAAGGCGTCTAGTTCATTTTTCAAATAATAGGTGTAGCCGCCGCGCCCCTTGCTGTCGCCTACGCCTTCAGTCAGGGAGTCCCCGATCGAGACGATGTGCAGCGGAACGGGCACCATCTTTTTTTCATTGCTTGCCGATTTAAACAACAGGCCGGTTATGCCGTGTGAACAGCCCGATAAGGCAAGCGCAACGGAGATGAGAAGAGGAATGAACCATTTTTTCATGTTTGACACCACTTTTCAAGCCTTTCTGAATTTACAATGTACCCATTATAACATGAAAAACGGGATCTTCTGCTGATTTACGCATAAAATTGCACCCGCTTAAAGCGCAAGATGTTTCCATTGCAGATTTCCCCGCCAAACACTATAATAAAGAGAAGCCCAAAGACAAAGGTGGTTTAAATTTTTGACAACTTCAACACTGCTTTCATCCTGGAAACAGGAACTGGCCAATGCCGTTACGCATGGCATCGGTTTTCTGCTCAGCATTCCGGCGATGGTTATGCTCGTCGTTTTCGCCGCAGAAAAGAATAACCCGCTCTATCTGGCAAGTTTTCTCGTTTTCGGGATCTCCATGCTGCTTCTGTATTTGTTTTCCACACTGCTGCACAGCTTTTACTGGACGAAAGTGAAAACATTTCTCGCCATTCTGGACCATTCTGCCATTTACATCTTAATTGCAGGGACCTACACGCCGATTGTGCTGATTACGCTGCATGGCACTTTGGGATGGGTGCTGTTTTCGGTCGTGTGGGGAGTGTCTGCTATTGGCATTGCTGGAAAATGTTTTCTCATTCACCGTTTTAAATTATTGTCCACGATGCTGTACTTAATCATGGGCTGGCTGATCCTTATTGCGATTGAGCCTTTGTATAAAGGGCTTTCGGCTCCGGGATTCTGGCTCCTTTTTTCAGGCGGAATCTGCTACTCGGTAGGCGCCGTGTTCTACACATGGAAAAACCTTCCTTATTCCCATGCGATCTGGCATATTTTTGTCATTGCCGGCAGCGCGTTTATGTACTTCACTATTTTATTTTATGTCTGATGGCACAGCGAAAAACCATGGGAATGTTTCCATGGTTTTTTACCTTTTCCGTACAAACACTTGAAATTCGTAGTCATAAGGATTTTTTTCGTTTTTTATCCCCTTTGTGCTGGAAGCCATTTCCCACTCCTCCCAGTCAACGGGCGGAAAATAGGTATCGCCTTCCATGTCAGCATGTATTTTCGTCCGGTACAATTTTTCCGCTTCTTCGAGCAGCAGGGCAAAAATCTCCGCGCCGCCGGTGACAAAAATCTCGCCGCCATGTGCATCCGCCCATTTTAACAATTCTGTTTTGCCGGCGACAACGACGCAGTCTTCCGCCTGAAAATCCGGGTCTCTCGTCATCACAATATTCGTTCTGCCGGGAAGCGGCTTTCCGATCGATTCAAACGTCCGCCTTCCCATCACAACCGGATGGCCCATTGTTACATTTTTAAAATACTTCAGGTCTTCGGGAAGATGCCACGGAAGCGCGTTGTTCTTTCCGATCACGCCTTTTTCATCTTCCGCCCATAAGAAGGAGATCATACACTCACCTTCCCCGGAATATGCGGATACGGATTGTAATCTTTTAATGTAAAATCTTCGTACCGGAAGGAGAAAATGTCTTTTACTTCAGGATTCAAAACCATTTTCGGCAGCTTGCGGGGCTCCCGTTCCAGCTGCAGCTTCACTTGTTCGATATGGTTCAAGTAAATATGGGCATCGCCAAGCGTATGGACAAAATCCCCTGGTTCCAGACCCGTGACTTGCGCAATCATCATCGTAAGCAGCGCGTAAGAAGCAATGTTAAACGGTACGCCGAGGAAAATATCGGCCGAACGCTGGTACAGCTGGCATGACAGCTTGCCGTTTGCCACATAGAACTGGAAAAAGCAATGGCACGGCGGCAGGGCCATCCTGTCAATCTCCCCGACATTCCAAGCGTTAACGATCAGGCGCCTGGAATCCGGATTGGTTTTAATTTGTTCAATGACCTGGGTGATCTGGTCAATTGTCCGCCCGTCCCGGGTTTGCCATGAACGCCATTGTTGCCCGTAAACCGGGCCGAGGTCGCCGTTTTCATCTGCCCACTCATTCCAAATGCGGACGCCGTTTTCCTGGAGGTATTTTACATTCGTATCTCCTTTCAGCATCCAGAGCAGTTCATAAATAATCGATTTCAAATGCAGTTTCTTTGTTGTCAGAAGCGGGAAACCGTCCTGCAAATGAAACCGCATTTGATGGCCGAAAACGCTGATCGTTCCGGTACCGGTCCGATCATCTTTTTTGACGCCGTTTTCGAGCACTTCGCGGCAAAGATCCAAATATTGTTTCATCATGATTCCATCCTTTGTCATTCAAATATCCGGGTTTCTACCCTGGAAAATTGTGCTGTACAAAATGAACTCCAGTATTTAAAATGGGGCAAAGCCATCCATCTGCATGATTATTCCCTGTTGCAGCCGGCAACAAAGCAGCCATGTTTCGCTCATTTTATATCCTTCTGCTGGTGCTACATTCACTGCGTTTGCAAAAAGTGCATGGAATGTCCGCGTGGATGTTGGGGTTGCCCGTCTCCACCCTGCTTTAGCCTTTTATCCGTTAAGGCGTTGTTTGTTTCCAGCTGCTGCCGCGGCAGGCATTCATCCCGCCTTTACCCTTTCATCCATTGCGGCGGCATGTTTTTGCCCCAGTAAATGGTGCCAAGGTGGCGGTGCGTTTGGAAATGGTCAAAGGCTACATGGTAATGGAAATTAAAATAGTAGCCGTCGCCGGGCGGATGGTCGCGCCGGACATGGAAACGGATGATGTCTTTATTTGTTTCCGTATTGTAAATATGAAACATTTTTTCACCGGTTCCCGCACTCGGCTGGTCTGAAACAGCGAGCAGCGGTAGTTTGTCCTGCGGGTATTCCTGCAGCGTTTCCGCGATGGCGGTTTGAATGTTTGGCAAAACGGCAGCACGGAACTCGTCTTCAATAACAGGCCTGATCCTTTCCCCGAATTTCAGATAAGCCCGTTTTTCTGCATCTTCAACGAATGACCGAGCAAGCGCGGCACTGTCAATCTTGCGGCTTGTGGCAGCCGTCCGATTGGAATAAGCAGAAGTCGTTTCCGCCGTTTCATTGCCAGTTTTATAGAGATGATTCCAGATTGCATGGGAAGGGGGGACAAGGCCGAATGTTAAAACAGAAACAAGGATAACCATTGATTTTTTCAGCCAGTTTTTCACGTGATCCCCTCCATATCCCAACAGTTCGAATATGTATTTATTATATAATATTTACACAGAAAAAACAGGCCCCATTTTGCAACCGGAATGATGCAAACGGGGCCGCAATTTTATGCGCAGTGTTGGTCAAAAGCAGCATGCAGATTTTCGATGATTTCTTCGACTTCATGCCCTTCGATATCGCTTCTCGGGATAAAATGGGCCACTTCTTTCCCTTGAAGCAGCGCCACAGAAGGGGAGGATGGTTCGACGCCGGTAAAATATTCACGCATTTTTGCCGTTGCTTCTTTGTCCTGGCCGGCAAATACCGTAACAAGATGGTCCGGCTTCTTTTCAGCCGTCCGGATTGCCTCAACAATTGCCGGACGCGCAAGCCCGGCTGCGCAGCCGCACACCGAGTTCACGACAACCAGCGTGGTGCCTTCCGCTTTTTCCATATAGGCCTCGACTTCTTCCGGTGTGCGCAGTTCCGTAAACCCGTTTGCCGTCAATTCTTCCCTCATCGGGGTAATAAGCGCCCGCATGTATTCTTCATATGCCATTGACATGTTGATGTCCTCCTTTAATTATGGCTGGATTTGCCTTGCTTCTGTCATCTGCTTCCAGACCGAGCCTTTTGCTTCTTCACCCTTTGTAATCCGCTCAATCGCCATTCTGACCTGGAGCCTGACTTCAAATTCAGGGTCGTTTTCCGCTTCCCTTAAGGCCGGGAGAGAAGCCTCGTCGCCCGCTTCGTATAAAAACATGGCGGCGCGCCACCTGACAATTTTGCTTTTATCTTTAAGCGCTTTTGCCATTTCCCCGCATGCCTCTTTGAACCCGAGGTCGCTAAGGCAGTCGCCTGCCGTCCGCCGCACGCTTGCATTCGGATCGTGCAGGCCGCGGTATAATAGCGGCAGCACCCGCTTGTCTTTCACCATGCCCAAATAAACAACGGCAAGCCGCCTGATCGATGGTTTTTCATCTTCTAGGGCTTTCTCCAGGACAGGCAGGTCGGAAAGATCAGGGTCTTCCATTTGTTCAAGGAGCCGGTACCTTTTGCGCCAGTCATCCGTTTCCAGCATGCCGGGCGTTAATTTCAGCCTTTTTTTGGCGGCTTGAACCTGCTCCGGATGCTGCGCTTCATTGACAAGCCGGTTTAGCCTTTCTTTCGGATAAGCGGCAATGATTTCTTCTGTGACTTCCGCACCGATTTCTTGCATCTCCCCGTACCGCACGCCGAAGTCTTTCCATTTTCGCAAGAAAACATAATTGTCGCCTTCCAATTGCGCAGCGGCAAGCGCCTCGGCAAAATAAGCCGGCAGCCCGAAACGTTTTTCCTGTTCCCCGTCCGCCAGTTTGACCTGGAGCGGAATGCCTTTAAACATCTGGACAAACACCTGGACTTCCCCGAAATGCTCATTGGCACGGGGGCTGTTTCCGGTTTCTGCTTCCGCTTCCCCGAACACCTCACGCACTTTCGGCAGAATGTCCTGCCAGTCCGTTTTGCCATGCCGCTCCACCGCGAGAAAGTCCGCAACATGGTATACGCCTTTCACGCCTTCGATATCGAGGATACGGCGGATCAGCGGCGGCACGCCTTCTTCCTGCCCTTTCTTATAATTGCTGCGGGCGCCGTCCGGCAGTGCTTCCGTCAATACGACTTTCATCGTATTCGGGCTCGGCGTTGGTTCAATCGCTTTAATTTTCATCTCCACACCGCCTTTCCCATCAAGTCTACTTGCATTTTAACATAATCACAGTGGATACACGAATGAGTTGATTCTTTTCATAAATATCAAGCGTACCTTGAAAATCAGAAACATCTTTCGTGCGTTCGCCGGCGCATCCTTTTTTCCTTTCAAAAAGCATGTTTCCGGCTGCCGCCCATTCCTCCAGCCCGGAAAGCGACGGACCAACCGTCACGCTTTTCCGGCAAAAAACGGGTCGCCTTCCTCAGAAAAAGTTAGTTGTCGTTTTTTTCCTGCAGCTCGGAAAGATAGCTCCAGCGTTCAATAAGGCCTTCCAGCCGCTCGTTTTCTTCTTCGAGCGCTTTTGAAATGTCCTGGGCCCTGACAAAATCGGAGCCGGCTTGTTCCAATTGTTCGTTCAGTGCGGCAATGGCTTGCTCGCATGCTTCAATTTTTTCGTCTATCTCTTCCCATTCCCGCTGCTCATTGTAAGACCATTTTTTTCGTTTCGGTTCCCGTTTAGACTTCGGCACATCCGTTTTTTCCTCCTGTGCCGGCGTTTCATGCGCGATTTCGAGGTAGTCGCTGTAACGGCCAAAAAAGCGGCTGATTTTGCCGCCGCCTTCAAAAATAAGCAGCTGCTCCGCGGTTTTATCAAGAAAATAGCGGTCGTGTGAAACCGAGATGACGACGCCTGGAAACGCTCCGATATAATCTTCAAGCACGGTAAGCGTCTCCGTATCGAGATCATTCGTCGGTTCGTCCAAAAGCAGCACATTCGGCCGCGACATCAGAAGCCTGAGCAAATACAGCCTGCGCTTTTCGCCGCCCGACAGTTTTCTGACCGGGGTGCCGTGCGTGTGCATGTCAAAAAGAAATCTTTCCAGCATTTGCGCGGCGGAAATCGTTTCCCCGTCTTTTGTTGTCACCGTATCCCCCGCTTCCCGTATATACTCGATCATCCGCTTATTTTCATCCATGCCTGGCGTTTCCTGACGGTAATACGCGATTTTGACGGTCTGCCCGGTGAGGCGTTCCCCGGAATCGAGCGGAATCCTGCCAGCGAGAATGTTCATCAAAGTTGATTTTCCGCTTCCATTTTTCCCGACGATGCCGATCCGGTCACCCGGCTTTACGAGCAGGTTGAAATCCTTTAGAATCGTCTCTGAACCGAACGCTTTATGAGCATGTTGCAGTTCAAAAACCTGTTTGCCGAGGCGGCTGCCGGACAAAGCGATATCGGCTTCCTGCTGCCGGGGGCTTTTACCGAGGCTGGATTCCAGTTCTTCAAAACGCCCGATCCTTGCTTTTTGTTTTGTCGAACGTGCCTTTGCCCCACGCTTCATCCAGGCAAGTTCCCGCCTGTACAAATTTTTCCGTTTTTCTTCCTGCTGCAGTTGCGCTTCTTCCCGCTGCGCTTTTGCTTCCATAAAATCCTGGTAATTCCCTTTGTAGCTGTACAGTTTTCCACCATTAAGCTCGAAAATCCGGTTTGCCGCCCGGTCGAGGAAATAGCGGTCATGTGTCACAAACAGGACAGAACGGGGATATTTTGTAATAAATGCTTCCAGCCACTTGACAGCCGGATAGTCGAGATGGTTGGTCGGCTCATCCAAAATCAACAAATCGGGTGTTTCCATTAATACCCGGGCAAGGGCGACCCGCTTTTTCTGCCCGCCTGACAATCCCGAAATTTTTCTGTCCAAATCGCGGATGCCAAGTTTTGAAAGGACCGTCTGTGCATTGGCGCCGGCTTCCCATGCACCGGCGGCATCCATTTCTTTTTGCAGCCGGAACAATCGATCCTGTTTGCCTGCATTTCCCGGATCCTTCCCGACTTCAAGCAGCGCCTCTTCATAGGAACGTAAAAGCGCCATAATCGGAGACTTGCTTTTATATACCTGTTCAAGGACCGTGAAGGCCGGATTCAGTTCGGGTTCCTGCGGCAAATAACCAATGGTATAATCGTTCGGCGTGCTCAGTTCCCCGCTATCCGCTTCATCCTGTCCCGCGAAGATTTTGAGCAGGCTCGATTTTCCGGTGCCGTTGACGCCGACAAGGCCGATCCGTTCCTGTTCGCCGATATGGAAAGAAAGATTGTCAAACAGCACTTTTTCCCCGTAAGATTTTGTCAACCCTTGGGCTTGAAATATTTTCATGATTCAACATCCATTCTTTGAAAAATTGCCGTCAAAACTGAAGAAGCGGCGTTCTCCTGCAAAGATAATCCCGCATAAGCGTTCCCTTCTTTGCCATTTTATCATGTTTTTGGACAAGGAAAGCCAAAAGCTGCACGGCGGGGCGTACAGCTTTTGTTAGAACCTCATCCGGCGCAAAGTCTTCACGGCATCTGCGGGCATCTCAAACAAATCATCCATTAAATCTTCCGTTATCAGCCGGGCAAAATCGATGGCAACTTCTTCGGTTACACCCGAGCGTGATGAATGGACAGTCCTTTCCTCGATGCGGCGCCGGTTGCCGTTTCCCCATGCGGAAAGGATCATCTGTTTATAATCAGCGGACCGGCCACTGTTTTTCCAGGAAAAAGTTACGGCGGCACTGGCACCCGCTTTGGCGCCGGGCGCGGGATCCAGTATTTCCGCCGCCAGCTGCCCGAGCGAAGCCGAAAGACAGATCATCACGCTTGCTTCCTGCCATTCCGGAAGCTGAAGCGTAATGCGGTATTCCCGGGACATTTCCGCCAGGTCGACCAGGTCTTTTCTTCCGGTGATGGATGCTTCCCCTCTTAAATCAAGATCATAGGCAGCGCCTTCGAATACAGTCTTCATATTTTCAAAAGCAGTCGGGTCAAACATCGCCTGTCCCCCGTGTGAACTACCCACCACTTATCAACCTTACGGTTTGATTGAAGTGGGGGCTTCTCGACTTATCGTTGCTTTTACTAGCCAACGAAAACTGACCGAGCTAACCCTCTTGTTCCAAGAGTTTTGTTACTTATGATAACGCTAATAAGCGTAATCCCTCATTTTTGATATTGATTGCTGAATTGTGATCGCGATCTAATACAAAGCCGCAAGAACATTTATATACACGTTCAGATAATGGCATTTCTTTTTCCTTGCCGCAACATGAACACTTCTTAGTGGAGGGAAACCACTTATCAATTTTCACAAGTTGTTTCCCCTGTTCTTTTAGCTTATACGCTAAGAAAGTAGTGAACATCCCCCAGCCGTTATCATGAACGCTTTTCCCAAAGTGAAGGGCTTGAGACATCCCTTTCATGTTCAAGTCCTCAATCACGACAGCATCAAAGTTAGAAGCTAATTCTTTTGACTTATGATGAAGAAAATTCATGCGTTGGTTCGCCACTTTCTCATGTAACTTAGCCACTACTAGTCGTTGCTTGTTCCAACGTGCAGAACCTTTCTTTCTTCGAGAAAGAATTCGTTGTGCTTTTGCTAATTTATCTAAGGCTTGCCGATAGTAACGTGGGTAATTGGCTTTCTTACCCTGTTCACTCTCGACATATAGACCATCCATAGCAAAATCCAAACCAACAACTTTCTGTATGTTAACTGGACGAATATCTTTCTCATATTCTGTCAAAATTGAAATGTAGTACTTGCCTGTCTTTGTTTTAGAAATAGTGCAAGATTTGATTTTATAATCAGCAGGTATCTCTCTATGCTGTTTCATTTTTATTGGCTTTTTGATTTTTGGCAGTTTGATATGACCATTTTCTAGCTTAATATTTCCGTTGACCATATTAGTTGTATAGGATTGTTTTGCTTTACGATTTTTGAACTTTGGAAAATCCGCATTTCCTTCAAAGAAATTCTTATAAGCAGTCTGTAAGTTCATTTGTGCATTTGCCAAAGCTAAAGAATCCACTTCTTTTAGGAATGGAAATTCACTTTTATATTTTGCAGGGGTCGGAAACTTTTGCTTTTTAAGCAATTCTTTATCATCCTTGAACTTTTCATACGTTTCTTTGCGTTCAGCTAACATCTTATTGTAGACAAAGCGAACACAGCCAAATGTCTTAGCTAATAATGCGGATTGTTCTTTGTTTGGTAACAAACGAAACTTGAAAGCTTTGTTTTGCTTGGCCATATCAATTCACCTCACTTTGTGCGGAAAAATTTCGTATATATTGATTATATCGTAAAAAATCCGTACAATCAATATGAGGTGATAATCATGAGAGAAGAGAAAGAACGTGTAGAAATTCGTATGCCTAAGACGATATTAGAAAAATTGGAGCAATATCAAAAAGAAAATGGGATTCCAACTAGAACAGCCGCAATCTTAGAATTGTTGAGAAAAGGATTGGAAAAATAACTTTGGCTAAAGCCAACCGAAATTCATCTCCCACCTACTCATTGGTGCGATTCGCACCTTCACATTCCTTGAGGATGGGAGACTTCTTTCGGAAAGACGTTAAAAGAGCCCGGATGCGCGGCCGTCCGCATCAACATCCATCCGGTAAGCGGCCGGTTCTTTCGGAAGGCCCGGCATGGTCAGAACGTCTCCTGTCAGGGCAACAATAAACCCGGCGCCAAGCTTCGGAACGAGTTCGCGGACATGGATCGCAAAATCATGCGGGCGGCCCGTTTTGTGCGGGTCATCGGATAAGGAATACTGCGTTTTTGCAATGCAAACAGGGAGATGCCCCCATCCGAGCTGTTCAAATTCGCGGATTTGTTTTTGCGCTTTCGCGGAAAATTCGGCGCCGCGACCGCCATACACCTGGCGCACAATCGCCTCTATCTTTTCTTCAATGGTTGATTCAAGCGGGTAAACCGGCCTGAATGTATGCGGCTGTTTGGCGGCTTCCAGCAGTTTGGCCGCTAGATCCATGCCGCCTGCGCCCCCTTTTTCCCACACTTCCGTAAGCGACACGGGAATGCCGCGTTCACTGCACCAATGTTCTAAGACAGCGATTTCCGCATTGCTGTCCGATATAAACCGGTTGATGGCAACCACAAACGGCAAACCGAATGAAGCGATCGTTTCAACATGTTTTTGCAGGTTTAAAAGCCCGGCTTCAAGAGCCGCAATATTTTCTGCCGCCAAATCTTCCTTGCGCACCCCGCCGTGCATTTTCAAGGCTCGGATGGTGGCGACAATCACGACGCCGTCCGGTTTCAGGCCGGCCGCCCGCGCTTTAATGTCGAGAAATTTTTCAGCGCCGAGGTCGGCACCAAAGCCGGCTTCCGTGACGACATAATCGGCCAGTTTCAAAGCGGTTTTGGTCGCCATAACACTGTTGCAGCCGTGCGCAATATTGGCAAACGGGCCGCCGTGGACAAGGGCCGGCGTATGTTCGATCGTCTGGACAAGATTCGGTTTCAAGGCATCTTTCAGCAATAAGGCAATCGCGCCTTCGATCCCGAGGTCACCGACGGTTACGGGTTTCTTTTCGTAATTGTAGGCTACAACGATGTTCGCAATCCGCCTTTTTAAATCTTCGAGATCTTCCGCCAGGCATAAAACGGCCATCAGTTCAGAAGCCACCGTAATGTCAAATCCGTCTTCACGGGGCACGCCCTGGCCGGGACCGCCGAGGCCGACGACGACATGGCGCAGCGCCCGGTCATTTAAATCGACCGCCCGCTTCCAGACAATGCGGCGCGGGTCAATCTGCAATGGATTTCCCTGGTGGATATGGTTGTCCAGCAAAGCAGAAATGGCATTATTGGCAGCGGTAATCGCATGAAAATCGCCTGTGAAATGAAGATTGATCTCTTCCATCGGCAAGACTTGTGCATAACCGCCGCCCGTTGCGCCCCCTTTCAGCCCCATGACCGGCCCGAGCGATGGCTCCCTTAAGGCAATCACGGTTTTATGGCCCAGCTGTTTTAATGCATCGCCGAGCCCGATGGTGACGGTTGACTTGCCTTCCCCCGCCGGCGTCGGATTGATGGAAGTGACAAGAAATAATTTTCCGTCTTTTTTGGTTTGGAGCTGCTTGATTTTTTCATATGTAATTTTCGCCTTGTATTTCCCGTAATATTCCAGGTCTTCTTCTGCAAGCTGCACGGTTTCCGCAATTTCTTTGACCGGTTTCAGCGAAGCATGCTGCGCGATATCAATATCAGTCTTTCCAATCGAATGGCTTGGCAATGTCAAATCCTCCGCTTCATCAAAAATCTGCTTCCATCTTCTATTCTACATACCCCTGCAGCCCAATGCACCTGAAAAAAGCATTTTTCGCCCGCACCGGGAAATCGTTTGGCTTTATCCCTGATTTTCTACATGAAGGCTGCCATGCGGATTTTGTCTTCCGGCTGGCGGGGAAAAGCCCTGCTTGCATCATGCAGGGAGGACTCTAAAATCCTGATGCGTGCCGGCAGACAGGCTTCCAGGCACCTATGCCCCATCATCCGGCAACAGCCGACGCATAAAAGGAATCAGCCCCATTTCATGGGCAGGCTGGCCGGAAAATTCAATCCTCGTTTTGTGCCTGCAGCCGGTTCAGGTCGTTCACCCGGCCCGGATCTTCCTCAAAGTACTGGACAAGGTCTCCGATCCGGTCAATGGAATTCCAGCTCAGGTGATGTTCAATCCCTTCTACATCTCTATAAATATTTTCTTCATCGACCCCGATGATCCTTAAAAACTGTTCAAGCAAATGATGGCGGTCGACAAGCCGTTTTCCAATTTTCTTGCCTTTTGGGGTGAGGACCAGTCCGCGGTATTTTTCATAAACAAGATAATCATCCTTATCCAGCTTCTGTACCATTTTCGTAACGGATGAAGGATGAACGGAAAGCGCTTCGGCAATATCCGAAACACGCGCATATCCTTTGCTTTCAATCAGAATAAAAATCTGTTCAATGTAGTCTTCCATACTAGGTGTCGGCATCCACGGGCCCCCATTCTTACAACAAATATTGAGTCTGCCGGTACAATACCATCAGTTTACTATAATCACGGATGATGTACAAGAATTCATAATAAATGTGCGCCGATTTTAAACCGCTTGCAAATTTAAGAATTCACAACAATTTTCCATCATTTTTGCTTCCTTTGTCTTGACTATCCATACCGGTTGGAGTATATTAATTATAACATTAAACAAGTGATTTCCCAGACCTTGATGGCGGTTTTTCATCTGTTTAATGCAACACTTTTTGGCACGAACGTGCTTTTGATTTAGGAGGATTAAGAAATGCAAAACGGTAAAGTAAAATGGTTCAATAACGAAAAAGGCTACGGATTCATTGAAGTTGAGGGCGGAGACGATGTTTTCGTTCATTTCACCGCTATTCAAGGTGAAGGGTTCAAAACATTGGAAGAAGGCCAGGCTGTTTCTTTCGACATCGTTGAAGGCAACCGCGGACCTCAGGCAGCGAATGTAACAAAACTTTCATAAATCATAGAATGCAACCAGGCTGGCTTTTATGCCAGCCTTTTATTTTTTGTATTTGTGTAAGCCATCACAATACCGGATTCCCGCATTTTCCCGGTTTTTGCATCAGCAGGTATGCTGTTTACAGCCCGATGGTGGTCATCAGGCGCCGCCTGTTTCCCGGGCCGGCTTTGTGATGGTTAAATTGCGGAAAGACGAGCAACAGCTTTTAGGTGCCGCCTGTTCCCCGCATTTTTACGGTTGTAAAACCCGTCACGATAACCGGTCGCCGTATTTTTTCAGCTTTTCGCCTACCGTGCATTGCCGGATGCAAAACTGGTGGGCATATTTTTTCCCGCGTGTTTTCCGGAAATGCGATTTTAAAAAACAGCCTTCACAATACGTCTTCAATATTTCATCCACTTCCCGGATGAGTTGTTTTCTTTCCATCTTTATCCCTTCTTTCTTTCCGCCAGCTTTCCCATCCGCATTGCGCGTGCATTTATCCATTGCGGCACGCCGGACTTTCCCGGGGATCCCTTTATCAAAATTTCCCCGAATTTGGGCATGCTATAACAAGAGGTGATCAGGATGGCTAAAAAAGACAATACAAACCGCGGTAAAGCGGCAAATTCCGTTACGCCGCAAGGAATCGCACAGGATGCGGCATTCGCGCCGGACCCAAAGACAACCCTTGAAAACCGCGCGAAAAAGTCCAATACAAAAATCTGACAATCGCAAAACGGAGAAGAAAAACAGCATTCTTGTCCTGAATGCTGTTTTTCCACTTTCCGTCCCCAATTAAACCGGGCAAAGTGGTTAAGAAATGAAGCTTGCGTTTATCCGCGCTGTAACCAAATGGCGTTTTACCATTTTTAATTCCAGTTCCTCCATCAGTTCCATAAACGTTTCCGGAATCTGGCCAAACCGCGCTTTTTCCAAAGAAAAAGCCACAGGCACATCACAACGGATTTCAGCAAGTTTTCTGCTCAGGTGCAGCATCTCCAATCCCGCTTCGATTTTTTTCTGCTGTGACGGGGTGAGCTCCCCGAGATGTTCCAAAATGCCGCCGATGTTTCCAAACCGGCTGACGAGCTTAAACGCTGTTTTTTCACCGATCCCCTTCACACCCGGATACCCGTCGCTTGTATCACCCATCAGCGCTTTTACATCGATAAACTGCCGCGGCGTCACCCCGTATTCGTCCATAAACGCCGCTTTTGTATAGGTTTTATAATTTCCGAACCCCTTTTGGAGGAGATGGACTTCCACGTGGTCATCCAAAAGCTGCAAGATGTCGCGGTCGCCAGTCAAAATGGAAATATCCGCCTCGTCTTTGAACCGGCTGCTAAGGGTACCGAGACAGTCGTCTGCTTCATACCCGGCCACTCCGACATTTGGAATTTCAAAAGCTTCCACTGTTTCTTTCGCCAGGTCAAATTGTGGAATCATCTCAACCGGCGGGACGTCCCGGTTTGCTTTATATTCACCGTACAAGTCGTTGCGGAACGTTTTGCTCCCCATATCCCAGCAAACGGCCACATGCGTCGGTTTTTTGTTCTCAGCCGCCAAAAGCAAATGGCGCAAAAAGCCCTGCACGCCGTTTGTCGGCATTCCTTTGGAATTCACCATAAACTGCCCCGTCACGGCGGTGGCATAAAACGCCCGGAAAAGAAGCGCCATCCCGTCAATCAAAAGCAAATGCGGCCTCTTATTCATGCGATCACCTCATCAAATATCATCCTGTTATTATAACACAACCGGCAAACCGGCCGCATTAGAAAAAGGCGTCCCTGCACGGGCGGAACATGGTGCCCGGTTAACATCCAGCCGGCCGTGGATCAAAGTAGGGAAAAATTCAATTGGGATCGACAAGGTTTTCTTCAATCAGCCGGTCGAGCGCGAGCAGGACGGCCATTTTGACATGCGCATACGTAAGGCCGCCCTGAACATAGGCGGTGTAAGGCGGGCGGAGCGGGCCGTCGGCGGAAAGCTCGATGCTTGCCCCCTGGATAAATGTGCCGGCTGCCATGATGACATCGTCCGCATAACCGGGCATATCACTCGGATATGGCGTCACATAAGAATTCACCGGTGAAGCAAACTGGATCGCCTGGCAAAAAGCGACCATGCTGTCCGGGTCGCCAAATTCAACGGACTGGATAAGGTCCGTCCTGGGCGCATCCCATTTCGGATAAGTATGCATCCCGGATTTTTCCAGGATTGCCGATGTAAACACCGCACCTTTTAATGCCTCTGCCACAACATGCGGCGCCAGAAAGAAGCCCTGGTACATCTCAAGAAGGCTGTAAAGCGATGCTCCTGCTTCCGCGCCGATTCCGGGGGATGTCATCCTGTAAGCGCAGCTTTCCACCCATTTTTTCTTCCCGCAAATGTAGCCGCCTGTTTTAGCAAGCCCGCCACCTGGATTTTTGATAAGCGAACCGGCCATTAAATCCGCGCCAACATGGCACGGCTCCTTCTCCTCTACAAATTCGCCGTAGCAGTTGTCGACAAACACAACTGTATCCGGCTTGATTTCTTTTACAAAGCGGATCATTTCCCCGATCTCATCCACTGTAAACGAAGGCCTTGACGCATACCCTTTTGAGCGCTGGATCGCAACCATTTTTGTATGGGGATGGATCGCTTTTCTCACCGCTTCAAAATCGACTGTGCCATCTTCCTTCAAGTTTACATAATTGTACGTTATGTTAAACTCCTGCAGCGAACCGTTGCCGCTGCCGTGCGCCCCTGTAATTTCATCAAGCGTATCGTACGGCTTCCCGGTTATGTATAACAATTCATCCCCCGGGCGGAGGACGCCGAAAAGCGCAATCGTAATCGCATGTGTCCCGGAAATGATTTGCGGGCGGACAAGCCCGGCTTCCGCGCCGAAAACATCGGCATATATGCGCTCAAGTGTTTCCCTGCCGGCGTCATCATAGCCGTATCCGGTCGACGGATAAAAATGCGACTCGCTCACTTTATGCTTTTGAAAGCTTTGCAATACGCGGAACTGGTTCGTTTCCGCCCGTTTTTCTATTGCACTGTGGACCGGGCGGATTTGGCGCTCGGCCTCCTCTGCCATTTGCCTGAGTTTGGCACCATGAGTCAAATACTGGTACATCTTCTACACCTTTCCGTTCAAAATGTCGGGTGCATGCAACAAGGGAACCCGCTGCATGCACCCGCGCACAAGATTTTTATTCAGCATATGGTTGTATCGCGCCCAAAACTGGATGGCCCGGAAGCGCATATCCCTTGCACTGGTATGCCTCATTTTCTTCCTTGAAAATCAGTTCTCTTAAAATGGTATCACTTTTTAAAACCGAAAGCAGCTTTCCTTCCGTTTGCGGGACAAGCGCGCTGTACGGCACCATTTCGGCCAGCACCTGTTTTTCAATTTCCAACAGCAGCCGGTGGATATCTTTTTCGTCTTTCGCGCTGATCATGATGCTGTTTTGTGCATTGGGCACGAAATGGCTGTCTTTTATATCCATTTTATTGTAAACGGCAAGCTGCGGTAGATGGTTCATTTCCAGTTCGGAAAGCAGGCGCTGCACCGTTTTTTGATGGTTGTCATAATCCGGGTTGGAACTGTCAATGACATGCAAAAGCAAATCGGCTTCCCGCACTTCTTCTAAGGTCGAGCGGAACGCCGCAATCAGCGTCGTCGGCAAGTCCTGGATAAATCCGACCGTATCCGTCAGCAAAGCCGTATAACCGCTTGGCAACACAACTTTTCTTGTCATCGGATCAAGCGTGGCAAACAGCTGGTTTTCCTCATAAGAATTTGCGGCAGACAGGCGATTAAACAATGTCGATTTTCCGGCGTTGGTATAGCCGACAAGCGCAATTTGAAACACATGGTTCTTTTTCCGCCTTTCGCGGTACCGCTCCCGGTGGTGGACAACCGTTTCAAGCTGCGCCTTGATTTCAGAAATGCGGCGGCGGATATGGCGGCGGTCCGTTTCAAGCTGGGTTTCCCCCGGCCCCCTCGTGCCGATTCCGCCCCCGAGCCGCGACAGCTCCGTCCCGCGCCCGCCAAGACGCGGCAGCAAATACTCAAGCTGCGCCAGTTCCACCTGGAGCTTCCCTTCTTTTGAACGGGCACGCGTCGCAAAAATATCAAGGATGAGCTGTGTCCTGTCCAGCACGCGGCACTCCACCGCGGCCTGGAGATTGCGGAGCTGGCTCGGCGAAAGTTCCGCGTTAAAAACGATCAGATCAGCTTGCAGTTCTGAAACAAGCGCCTTTAGTTCCGCTACCTTGCCTTTTCCGATATACGTAGCAGCATCTACCCTGTCCCGTTTTTGTACGACTTCAAGCACCGCTTCCCCCTGCGCCGTTTCGACAAGCCGCTTCAGCTCTTCCATTGAATAGGCAAAACGGCTGTGGCTGATGCCGCTCCATTCGCATCCGACAAGAATCGCTCTTTCTTTTTTATTTTCCATTTCATCACCTGTTCCGTCCAGTATACCTGTTATCTTACCAAAAAACGCACAAGTATAACATGTCGAGGCGCTTTTTTTGGGAAACAGGGCATGGCTTCGTGCGATATGGCTTTTTTTCCGCCCGCATTAAAAAAGGCCGGGCGCTGTTATGCCCGGGCCCGCATGACTTGAAAATGTATCCCCAAGCTGCTTATTTTCCGGGCGAAACAGCTAGCCGGCAAAACCGGCTTAAGCTTTCGGACGGAAAATAAGCGCCTGCGGAAAACCGCAGAGGGCGCAGGGGCGTCAGTCCGGAAAAACAAGGTCACTGCTGCGCAGCGTGACCAGCTCATGGCGGTCATAGCAAGCCTGCATCAACAGCCGCATCGCCTGGGCGCGCACTGATTTTTCAATTACATTCCGCACATACCGGCCGTTTGAAAAACTGGCAGGGTTGCTCGTTGTTTTGACAAAAGCCAGATGGTCGCGGAGCTTCCGTTCTGCATCCAAACTGAGCGTATACTCTTTTTCAGTCAGCATCCTTTTCCCGATATCCATGAGCTCCTCTACCGAGTAATCGGGAAAGTTGAACACAATCGGGAACCGGGAATGCAGCCCCGGATTCAGGCTCAGGAAATAATCCATTTCGTTTGAATAGCCGGCCAAAATTAAAATAAATTCGTGCTGTTTGTCTTCCATATGCTTTACAAGCGTATCGATTGCTTCTTTCCCGAAATCTTTCTCGCCGCCGCGGCCGAGAGAGTACGCTTCATCAATAAATAAAATGCCGCCGATCGCTTTTTTAATCAAATCCCTTGTCTTTTGCGCCGTATGGCCGATGTATTCGCCGACAAGATCGGCCCTTTCCGCTTCAATCAAGTGGCCTTTTGACAATACATTCATTTTATGGAACAATTTCCCGATCAATCGGGCGACAGTTGTTTTGCCTGTTCCGGGATTGCCTTTAAACATCATATGGAGAGCCTGCTTTCCCGTTTTTAACCCGGCGGCTTCCCTTTTCTTGTTAATATAGATCCAGGCATAAACTTCTTTTACCATTTTTTTGATTTCTTCCATTCCGACAAGCGTGCCAAGTTCATCTTCAATTTCTTTTAAAATTTCATGTTCCGCTGATAAATCTTTTTTGCTGGTTTCTATTTTCGGCTGGGGAATAACGGCCTCCCTTTGGCCCGCATGGAGGACAATATTGATCTGGCCGTTATTTTTCATACGAATCGGTTGATCCATCACCGCCACCTCGCATTCTACAGACAATATACGCGGATTGGGCCGGGAGTGTGACAAATGCCCACGTACAAAAACTTGTTGTTCGGCATAAGAAAACCGGTTGTTTTTCAAATCCGCACCGGCCGAAAATCAGCATCATCCAAAATGGCGGGGGAATTTGTCGGTTTTTGCGCTTTCCCGAGAAATAATCATCTGTATCAGTTTATGTTTCGGGGGCGGATAACAGTACACCATATTTAAAATGCCCGGCAAGTTGCCGGACATTTTGTTTTAATTTTCCTCAAAATTGATTTGAACATTTTTTTGCGGCTGGAACGTTGAAATCGCATGTTTGAAAACGAGTTGCTGTTTGCCGTCTGTTTCAATCAGCACGGTGAAGTTATCAAAGCCTTTTACCTGGCCGCGAAGCTGGAAGCCGTTCATCAAAAAGACTGTGACAACCGTACCGTCTTTCCGCAATTGGTTTAAATACTGGTCCTGAATATTGATGGCTTTGTTCATTACAAATCCTCCTCTCGTATAATAAGTTTAAATCCAAAGTGGATGTCAATTTCCAGTTCATTCTGCTGCTCATTGACAAGTGAATATAAGATTTTGTATTCCGGGCGAGCCCGGAATACAAGTTCGGACTTGGACGCTTCGCGATGTTCCCGGATAATGGTCTTAGGATCGTTTGGGTCAATGCTTCCCCTCCTTGTAGCCTGACTACTCGAAAAGTCTGCATCCCCAGGTTCTTGCTTGAACGTCTAACCCGTAGGCCGTTCCTCCGGATCTCCGTGCTGGAAATGAGCAGTTCCAGGCAGCCCACGGCCCGGATGAGTTCTCATACGCGAGGCTGACAGATCGGCAAGCCATCTGGGGATATCCCGAAGCGTCCGATTCCATCGATCCCAATACAGAGAGGAGGAAATCATATGCCCTTATTTGTCGGTATTGACGTGAGCTCCAAAAACCTCGATGCCTGCCTGATGGATGGAATGGGGGAAACGTTAGCCACCCAAACGGTGACAAACAATCTTCCCGGTGCCTCTGAGTTAAGAGACACCATCCTCCAACATGCGGAGGCGGATGACACCATCCAGATCGCCATGGAGGCCACATCTGTGTATAGTTGGCACCCGGCAATGTTTTTCCATGAAGATCCCGAGCTGAAACAGCGTCGTACAAAGGTGTTTACCCTGAATCCGAAGCTGGTGAGAAATTTCAAAAAGGCTTATGCCGAGATGGACAAGACCGATCCCAAAGATGCCTGGGTAATTGCGGACCGCTTGCGTTTCGGGAGATTGCCGAAATCCGTGATTCAGTCAGAACAATACCTTGCCCTTCAACGGTTAACACGGATGCGCTATCACCTGATTCAAAGTTTAACCCGGGAACAACAGGTATTTTTGAATCATCTGTTTTTCAAATTCAGTGCCTTTAACCTTGAAGTGGATACATCGGTCTTCGGCCATGCCATAACGGAATTTTTGCTTGAGGCCTATAGCCTCGATGAAATTGCCCAAATGCCTCTGGAGGACTTAGCGATGTATCTCCAGACCAAAGGCCATGGCCGCTTTAGCGATCCCGAGGATTTGGCCGCATCCATCCAAAAAGCTGCCCGGTCCTCTTACCGGCTTTCTAAATGTGTGGAGGATTCGATTGACTTGGTCCTGGGCAGTTCTATTGAGATCATCCGGCATCTTAAACGCCAAATCAAGGATTTGGATAAGGCGATTGCCCGCGTTCTTGATGGAATCCCGAATACCCTCCAGACCATTCCGGGAATAGGCCCGGTGAGCTGTGCTGGGATTCTCGCTGAAATCGGCGACATTGAGCGCTTTGACGACCAAGCCGCGATCGCAAAATTTGCCGGATTGTTCTGGCCCCGCCACCAATCGGGTGATTTTGAGGCTGATGACAAAATGCTTGCGCGTACAGGCAATCGTTATCTCCGGTATTACCTGGTTGAGGCTGCCAATCTGGTCCGGCGACACGAACCTGAGTACCGCGCCTTTTACCAAAAGAAATATCGTGAGGTGCATAAGCACTCACACAAACGCGCCCTCGTCTTAACGGCAAGAAAACTGGTGCGCCTGATCGATGCGCTGCTCCGCAACGATCAAATTTATGCGCCGAAAAAGAAGGTGACGCGATGAGGTAACCAGGTAACCATCATCGATAGCCTGAACTTGAAAACTTCCAGATTATTCCAATTATCTGGAGGCTTAGTTCAGTATTGCCATTTTTATGACATAGAGCCAACAAAATTTCCAATTCACTTGTTTTTAACCCTTGACATCACACCGTAGGACTTTCTCTCTATTTTAACCTGCTCATGACTAAAGCCGCGAGATTCCTGCAAACGCCGGTGGATCTCCGGTGATTTTTGGCAGGCAGCCCCCGCAGTTTCTGCGGTTCGGTGCCCGGAGCATCTCATGACTGAAGTCACGCGTGTTCCCGGCTATACTCTATATTATAAACTATTCGATTTTAATTGTAGCTTTCCTGCTATGAAAGCGGAAATTTCTTCAAATTTTTTTTCCTTTTCTTCCTCTTTTGTCATGTCAAACCACTCTATTTCCAACTTATTGCGGAACCAGGTGAGCTGCCTTTTGGCAAAACGTCTTGTATTTTGTTTTAAGCGGGAAACAGCCTCATCAAGGGTCGTGCGCCCGTCAAAGTAATCGTACAGTTCTTTGTAGCCGATCGCCTGGATGGACTGGACACCACGCAAATGTTTGTCATACAACTTTCTCGCTTCCTCGATTAAACCGCGTTCCATCATTTGATCGACCCGTTCGTTAATGCATTGATACAGCTTCTCCCTCTCCATCACAAGCCCCACCAGCGCCGCACAATAAAGCGGTTCATGCTGTTGCTGTTTCTGGTAGTCTTGCATCGTCCTGCCGGAAAAATGGCATACTTCCAGCGCCCGGATCACCCTTCTCACATTATGCGGATGAATCTTTGCGGCACTTTCCGGATCGGTTTTTTCCAGTAATTTGTAAAGCAGGCCGGGCCCTTCCCGCTTTGCGATCTTTTCAAGTTCCGCGCGGTATACCGGGTCTCCGGCAATGTCCGAAAAACGGTAATCGTATAAGACAGATTGTATGTAAAGCCCCGTGCCGCCGACGATCATGGGCAACTTGCCGCGGGAAGCAATATCGCTTATTTTTTCCCGTACCAGTTGCTGGAATTCAGCAACCGAAAAAGACTCATCCGGATTTTTAATGTCGATCAGGTGATGGGGAACCCCTTCCATTTCATCCTGCGTAATTTTTGCTGTGCCGATATCCATGCCTCTGTATACTTGCATCGAATCGCCGCTGATAATTTCAGCATCGAATCTTTTCGCGAGGCGGATGCTAAGCGCCGTTTTTCCTGATGCTGTCGGGCCGATCAGTACGATCAGTTTTTGTTTTGCCATTCGTACCCTACCTTTTATGCTGGAGATTGCAGCATTCTTTAAATCCCCGGATTTTTCTGTCTCTATCGTACCATAAAACAGCAAACAGAACATCTATACAGTTTCCCTTTTTTCGGGATTTTATTCATCATTGAAAATTCGCTTACAAAAAAATATTTAAAAAAATGCATATAGGTCTAAAGTCCTGCTTCAAGTCCATTTATACTATATAATAAGGATAATGATTATGATCCATGTAAGGCAGGTTTTTTGTATGGTCAAAAATGACGAGCGTTTCTTTTTTATTATTGAATTAGGGCGGCTTTTGGATGAATACCACAAATGCCCGTATGAGGCTGTGAAAAAAAGCATATATGAAGATATCGTATTGCTCAGGCATGCCATTGGCCCTGATTCAAACGATATGCCTGCTGGCTCCGCTAAAAAGCCATCTTAAGCACAACCGCCTCCGAAACACGCTTATGTTGCCTTTTCTTCAAAACTGTTTTTCTAATCTTCTTATATTTCTCCGAAAGGGATGTTTGCATGGAAAAAATGAATCAGTATCCCACACTTGCCTCTGCCCATCTGCCCCGTATTATTTTGATCCTCCGCGAACAATTGATGCAGTGTGCCAAACAAAATGGCATGAACCACCCGGAAACGATCCGCCAAAGCCAATTATTGGACAAACTGATTTATGAATACCAGCTGGGCATGCTCGCACAAAGCAAGGGCGGCTCATTCCGTGATTAATTCCTTCCATCCGCCATTTCCTTTAAAACAAATGCCGGCCGCTGCCTTTTTTGCTTGCCGTAGTCATGATGGCCCGTCAGGCGTTGCATCCTGGAAGAAGTGTACTCTGGCACGGCGTTTGCAATGAACGAGGAAACAAAAGGACTTCTACGGCCCGTGATTGAAAGCAATCTTCGTCTTGCAAAACAAATTAGATGCCCATGCCGCACTGAATGCGGCACCACCGGAAGATGAGAATCTTGCGGCGCATATTTTCAGGACAGAGATGAATTCCTGTGGATTGGATTAAAAATGCAATATATAATAGATGGTGATAGAATTTCAACATGAAAAAGATAATTAAAACAATTTGGAAGGAGATTGGCAATGGATCAGAGGCTGGACATTATTCTGGATAAATTAAACTCGTTGGAATCAGGCCAAGTGGAATTGAACAAAAAATTGGAAGTTATGGAATCAGGCCAAATAGAACTGAACAAAAAATTGGAAGTTATGGAATCAGGCCAAGTTGAACTGAACAATAAATTGGAAGCTATGGAATCAGGCCAAATAGAACTGAACAAAAAATTGGAAGTTATGGAATCAGGCCAGGATGAACTTTATCAAATGGTCCGGGCAATCCGCGACCGCCAGGAAGAAACCGATGCAAAGCTTGATGCCCTGTCAATGGATGTCCACCATGCCCATGGCGAAATTGCAGGTGTCAAGGACGCTGTTAAAGAACTGCGTGAAGGGGTTATTTTTGTAAACCGTAAAGTCGCCGATACGGAATATGAAGTCAATCTGCTAAAACAAAGAAAGCAGTAATCCTTTTGGCTGAAGCGCTCCGAAAGAACAGCGTCCAGCAATAAATGCAGCCAAATTGTAGTAAAACATCCGTTAAAAAGAACGAAACCCCTTGTTTAACAAGGGGTTTCGTGATCGGGGAATTACATGACACGTTTGAACATTTTTTCGAGTTCGTATACCGAATAGTGGATGATGATCGGGCGGCCGTGCGGGCATGTAAACGGGTCGGATGCCATCCGGAGCGCATCAAGCAGCGCCTGGATTTCGTCATTGCGCAAATGCCGGTTCGCCTTGATGGACCCTCTGCAGCTCATCATAATCGCCGCTTTTTCACGCAATTTTTTTACATCGACTTTTTTTATGGAAAGGACATGCTCGATCATTTCCTCAATGACTTCTTTTTCCTCATTTTTCGGGAACCATGTCGGATGGGAACGGACAATAAAGCTGTTATGCCCGAATGGTTCAAGGAAAACGCCGACCTCTTTCAGCGCTTCAAGGTTCTCCTGAATTTTAATCGCTTCATCCGTCGCGTATTCCAAAGTCAGCGGCACAAGCATTTCCTGCACCTCTTTTTTCACTTCGCCGACTTTTTCGCGGAAAAATTCATACTTGACCCGCTCCTGGGCAGCGTGCTGGTCAATGATATACAGGCCGTTTTCATTTTGTGCAAAAATATACGTGCCGTGCATCTGGCCGATCGGATACATCGGCGGAATGCGGGATGCCGGCTGCTGTGCCGCCAGCTGCCCCTTTGCCTCTTTAACATCCAATGCAGCACGCACCGGTTCGCGGATCTCTTCCGGTAAAACGGGATCCGAATTTCCTCCTGAAAATGGCGGGAAATCAGCGGTCGGCTGTTCCGCATCCGGGCTTTTATAAGGCTGCCCCGTTTTCGCTTCCTCCGGCCGGGACGATGGGTGCGGCGCAACCGGCGCAGAGAAAGCTTTCGGGGTTTCCGGTTCCGTTTTTTCCGGCAAATGGTCAAGCTGGAACGACACCTGTTCCTGTTTTGGCTTTTCTGCCTGCCGCACCATGCCGGACGGAATCAATTCCTGCTTTTTGAAAGCAGCTTTAATCGCGTCCGTAATCGCCCGGCAAAGCTCCTTTTCTTTGCTGAACCGCACTTCCAGCTTGGCCGGGTGGACATTCGCATCGACTAACACCGGATCCATTTTCAGCGATAGCAGCACAATCGGGTAGCGGCCGATCGGGAGCAGTGTATGGTACCCTTCCAATATGGCTTTTACAAGCGCGTAATTTTTAATAAACCGGCCATTTACCATCGTGGAAATATAATTGCGCGAAGCCCGCGTAATTTCCGGCAAAGCGATAAACCCGTTGATTTCAAAATCAAGCGTTTGGCTGTGTACCGGAATCATTTTTTTGGCAATGTTCACGCCGTAAATGGCGGCAAGCACCTGGCGCACGTCGCCGTTCCCGCTTGTCTGAAGCAGCATCTTTCCGCCGTGGCGGAGGCGGAAAGACACCTCGGGATGGCTGAGCGCGAGGCGGTTCACCACATCGGTAATATTGCCGAGCTCGGTATGGATCGACTTCATATATTTTAACCGTGCAGGCGTGTTAAAAAATAAATCGGTGACCGTAATTTCGGTTCCTCTCCGGCTCGGCGCCTGTTCGCGGGCCACCCATTTCCCGCCTTCAATGACCGCTTTTGTCCCGGGCCCGTTTCCGGTTGAGGTGACCATCTCAACACGGGCAACAGCCGCAATGCTCGGCAGCGCTTCGCCGCGGAATCCGAGCGAACGGATCCGGAACAGATCATGTTCGTTTTTAATTTTGCTTGTGGCGTGGCGTGAGAAAGCAAGCTCAACATCTTCAGGCTCGATGCCGGTTCCATTATCAATCATACGGATTTTTTCCATACCGGCTTCCCAGACATCAATTTCGATGACCGTGCTTTCCGCGTCAATGGCATTTTCCGCCAGTTCCTTCACGACAGATGCCGGCCGTTCAACCACTTCACCGGCTGCAATCCTGTTCGAAAGCGACTCGTCCAGTTGTGCAATTTTTCCCATCGCGGACAACACCACCTATTTTTTTAATTTTTTCTGGATTTCATAGAGTGCATTCATGGCCGCAAGCGGCGTCATCTCAAGCAGATCGAGTTCCCTGATTTGCTTGAGCACCTTTCTTTCCTTTGCTTCAACGGTTTTCTGGCGCGGCGTTTCTGGCTCTTCAAAAAAGGACAGTTGCGCGGGTTCGCTGGTACCAGCCGCTTCCGGGGGGTTCATTTGCGTCTCGCCATTATCCTGGTTTTCAAGCGCATGGAGGATTTTTTCGGCGCGACGAATGACTTGTTCCGGCAGGCCGGCCAGTTTTGCCACATGGATCCCGTAACTTTTATCTGCAGGGCCTTCTTTGATTTTATGGAGGAAAACAACTTTGCCGTTTTGCTCCATGGCGGTGACATGGACGTTTTGCAGCTTGCCCAGATCTGCAGAAAGCGCCGTCAGCTCATGATAATGGGTGGAAAAAA
Source organism: Weizmannia sp. FSL W8-0676 (assembly GCF_038593015.1). Classification (NCBI taxonomy): domain Bacteria; kingdom Bacillati; phylum Bacillota; class Bacilli; order Caryophanales; family Bacillaceae; genus Heyndrickxia; species Weizmannia sp. FSL W8-0676. The sequence goes on along the minus strand of NZ_CP151954.1, from coordinate 1,330,408 downwards.
GCGTTTTGGCCCCGATTTCATCATGGATGTATTCGATCATCGCCTGGGCAAGTGCCATCCCGTCATATGTAGACGTTCCGCGCCCGATTTCATCAAATAAAATCAGGCTTCGTTCCGTTGCGTTTGCAATCGCGTTTTTCGCTTCCAGCATTTCGACCATGAACGTACTCTGACCGGAAATGAGATCATCAGCTGCGCCAATCCGTGTAAAAATCCGGTCAAAAACCGGTAGCTCCGCCTCGCGTGCCGGCACAAAGCAGCCGATTTGCGCAAGGATTACCGTCAGTGCAATTTGCCGCATATACGTGCTTTTCCCGGACATGTTCGGCCCGGTAATCAGCAGAATCTCCCGGTTTTCATCCATCAGGCAGTCGTTTGGCACATAGCTTTGCGAATCGAGCACTTTTTCAACAACCGGATGGCGCCCTTCCGTAATCTTCAGCACGCCGTCTGTCCGGAATACCGGCTTTGTGTAGTGGCGTTTTTCGCTTACGACGGCAAAGCTTTGCAGCACATCAATCGTGCTGACCGCTTTTGCGAGGCGCTGCAGCCGCGGAATAAATTCTTTTACATGTGCCCGGATTTCCGTAAACAGCTCGTATTCCAGGTCGATCATTCTTTCTTCCGCCTGCAAAATAAGCGCTTCTTTTTCTTTCAATTCCGGTGTAATGAACCGCTCGGCATTCGCCAGCGTCTGTTTCCGTTCATACCGGCCTTCTTCGAGCAGGTGGAGGTTTGCCTTCGTCACTTCGATATAGTAGCCGAACACGCGGTTGTATCCGACTTTCAGCGACTTGATCCCGGTCCGCTCGCGCTCTTCGCGTTCGAGGCTTGCAATCCACTGCTTGCCGTTTTTGCTTGCGTCGCGGTAACGGTCCAGCTCTTCGTTATAGCCGTCACGGATCATCCCGCCTTCCTTCACGGAAACCGGGGGACTGTCCTCAATGGCGCGTTCGAGCAAATCTGTCAGCTCTTCGCACGGGTCAAGAAGCGCCGCCAGTTTTTTGCTTTCCGGGCTTTCCATGCTCTCCATGACCGCCCGGATGCCCGGGATTTGCTGCAGCGAGCATTTCAGCTGGATCAGGTCGCGCGCATTCACATTGCCGAATGCCACCCGGCCGGCAAGCCTTTCGAGGTCATATACTTCCTTCAGGCGCCCGCGAATATCCTCCCGTTCAAAGTAATGGTTTAAAAAGGTTTCCACCATTTGAAGCCGCGCTTCAATTTTTTCTTGCTTAAGAAGCGGCCGGCCGATCCACTGTTTTAAAAGCCGTCCGCCCATGGCCGTCATCGTTTCATCGAGCAGCCATAAAAGCGATCCTTTTTTTCCTTGCCCGCGGATCGTCTCTGTCAGTTCGAGATTGCGCTTGGAATAATAATCGATGTTTAAAAACCGGCGGACTTCATACATTTCAACCGGCTGTAGATGGTCGAGGCTCCTTTTTTGCGTGCGGAATAAATAGTTTAACAGCCTTGCCGCAGCCAGCTGCAAAAGCTCCGGTTTAAGCTGGGGCAAAAGCTTTTCAAAGCCTTCCTTGACGGCGGTATCCGTTTCGAAGGAAATGGTGATATTTCCTGTATTTTTCATCAGCCGCGCGTACTCATCCGGAAATTCCGGATCTACCACAGCTTCTTTTGCGCCGATTGACGCCAGTTCATTCAGCACTTCTTCAAACGGGCCTTCCAACAGGCAACCCTTGCCCTCCCCTGTTGACAAATCAATATAGGCAATCGCGAAATGCCCGTCCGCCAGGGATGCAACAGACGCAATATAGTGGTTTTCTTTTTCTGCGAGCGATTTGCCCTCCATCAGGGTGCCGGGGGTAATCAGCTGGATGACTTCCCGCTTGACAACGCCCTTTGCCAGTTTCGGGTCTTCCATCTGTTCACATATTGCCACTTTATAGCCTTTATCAATCAGCTGTTCAATATAAGTGCTGGCGGAATGGTACGGTACCCCGCACATCGGGATTTTTTCGTCGCCGCCGCCGTCCCTGCTCGTTAATGTAATTTCAAGTTCCTGGGACGCTTTAATGGCATCTTCGAAAAACATTTCATAGAAATCGCCGAGGCGGAAAAATAAAAAGGCATCCTGATATTCCGCCTTCACTTGCAAATATTGCTGGATCATTGGGGTATACGCAGCCATTCTTACCAAATTCCTTTCCTGCTTATCAATCATTCTTCAATCCTGTTTATTATAACATATTTGCATAAAGGCCTTCATAAATTGAAATACGGATCATTTTACAAAAACCGGGCCTTGTCTGTTGATTTTCAATGCCTCCTCCGGGGTGCCGGGTTTTTTCTTTCCTGTGGCAAAGCCCGCTGTGGGGATCCGGGAAAAACTTTAATCGCATTCTAAGCGGCACAAGCGTTTTGGTGGTGAAATCCGCCGCGCCCAGAAAAAAAACTAGGAGTGTATGCCTCCTAGTTTGCGGCTTCTATTCTTCTTCACTTCCCACTAAAAAGTCAGGGTTTAATTCTTCAAACTCGTCGCTGCTTTCTTCCCATTCATCATCATCGCTGCACCCTTCAGGCGAGATGGCAACACAAACTTTTGTTTCACCGATGACTTCCACGAGAAACTCTCTTTCGACACTGACAATGATTTTATTGCCGTTTGGCGAAATGACCGCTTCAATGCAATTCGGCTGCTGCAGGACGCTTGCGATGACTTCTTTGTCGTCCAGGCAATCCGGATCCCTGTAATGCAATTTAACGGTATCGGTATACTCGACTTTTTCCGTCATGACCGATGTCTTCGTATTGTCATTATGGGAGTACCAGATGTTCACATCATAAGAGCCGCGGATTTTAACTTCTTTATCTATTTTCCTGGCTTCGTACTTATGGTTGATAATCCAGCAGCCTAAAATGCTCGAAGGATGCTGCGGCGGGCAAATCGTATGATTGGACTGCGTAAATTTGCGCCCTTTCGCAACGACTGCTTTTGTAATGATTTCTCTATATTCTGCCATTCGAGCGAACCCTCCTCATCTATTTTCAATTCATCCTATGCTTTTACCCAGGCCGGTGTGCCAATTCTTTTCCCGCCACCTCCGGGTAATCCTAACATATGCCGCGGCTCTGAAGGAGTGCCCGTACCCGGGAATGGATTTGCCTTGGGCGTGCAAAAAAAAAAAACGGTGTGCACCCGGGTGCACACCGTTTTTTTCAGTGGAGGGTGCCGGAAGAATATTTCACCTGGGATCCGGTTTGGCCTTTTAAAAGATCGCCGCCGGTGGATTTGATGATTTCATCCGTAATCGTATTGGAAATGGTGTTTGTTACAAGCTGGAGCAGGTCGTTTACGTCCATCTGCGACTGCTTGAACTCCTGGACGACCGGGATGCCGTCCAGTTCTTCTTCCAGTTCGTCTATTTTGGCTTCCACTTGTTTTAACGCTTCTTTTTTTCCATAATGCTGCAAATTGACAGCCTGCTTTTGCAAAGCTTTGATATTGGCAATTAAATTGCGGACTCTCTCATTTTCATTGATTTGCGCTTCCGCCCGTTTAAAAAAATCCACTTCTTCCGTTTCCGCAATCATTTTCGCCAGTTCGGCAGCTTTTGCGACAATATCATCTTTTGTAAACTTCTGCATCACGCTTCCACCCCGGCCGGGTCAAGCACAGCCACCATTTCCCCGTCCAGTGACCATGTTTTCGCCTTCGTAATTTTTACCTGCACGAGTTTTCCAATCGCTGATTTCGGGCCTTTGAAGTTGACAAGTTTGTTTTTGCGTGTGTAACCGGCTAAAATTTCCGGATTGTTTTTGCTTTCGCCTTCTACAAGCACTTCCACAACCTGGCCTTCGTATTTTTCCATGGCTGCTTTTGAATAGGCATTGACGAGTTCATTCAGGCGCTGCAGCCTTTCCTTTTTCACTTCCATCGGGATATTGTCTTTCATTCTCGCTGCCGGCGTGCCTTCGCGTGGGGAATAAATAAACGTATAGGCCGTTTCGAACCCGACTTCTTTATACAGGGACAATGTTTCTTCAAACTGCTCTTCGGTTTCGTTCGGGAAACCGACAATAATATCGGTGGACAGCGCCACATCCGGAATCGCGGCTTTGATTTTTCTGACGAGTTCCAAATATTGTTCCCGCGTATATTTGCGGCCCATAATTTTTAAAATTTCGCTTGAACCGGACTGGACCGGAAGATGGATATGCTCGACGAGGTTTCCTTTTTTCGCCAGCACTTCGATCAGGCGGTCGTCGAAATCGCGCGGATGGCTCGTGGTAAAGCGGATGCGCGGGATGTTGATTTTGCGCAGATCATCCATCAAATCACCAAGGCCGTATTCAAGGTCGTCAAAATCTTTTCCGTAGGCATTGACGTTCTGGCCGAGCAACGTGATTTCCTTGTAGCCTTTGGCGGCCAGTTCGCGCACTTCCTGGATGATGTCTTCCGGGCGCCTTGAACGCTCTTTTCCGCGCGTATACGGCACAATGCAGTACGTGCAGAATTTATCGCATCCGTACATGATGTTCACCCATGCCTTGATGTTGCCTTTGCGCACTTTCGGCAGGCTTTCGATCACGTCGCCTTCTTTGGACCATACTTCCACAACCATTGCCTTGGACATATACGCTTCTTTTAAAATGTACGGCAGGCGGTGAATGTTGTGGGTGCCGAAAACCATATCGACATGCGGGTGTTTTTGCAAAATTTTATTGACGACGGATTCTTCCTGCGACATACAGCCGCAAACCCCGATCAGCATGTCCGGTTTTTCCGTTTTCAACGGTTTCAGGTGGCCGATTTCGCCAAACACTTTATTTTCGGCGTTTTCACGGATGGCGCATGTATTCAGCAGAACCACATCCGCATCTTCCACCGTTTCGGTCGGCGTGTAGCCAAGCTGCATAAAAATGCCGGCCATCACTTCCGTGTCATGTTCGTTCATTTGGCAGCCGTAAGTCCGGATGTAAAATTTCAATCCGTCGCCCATGCCTTTTAAGTCTTCATCGATTTCAAAGTCTTTAAAATACTGGACCGGTTTCCGGCTACGTTTTCTTGCTTCTTTTAAATTTGGCGGAATATAAACCGATTGGAAATATTTGCTGTAGTCCTTTTCGGATTTTTTGTCCGCAGGCTCTACAGGGTTCACTTGCTGCTGTTCCAAACGCTGTTTCTCGTTCATAGCAATCCCCTTTCTGTTTGCACCATGCCGCGCTATTGCGGCAACCATATAAACATCATGCGTATAACCAGTATAAATGGTTTTTTCTCCTATTACAACAAACCTCGTGCCCGGCAAAGTTGATAAACGAGGAAATGAGCTCCAGGCTGGGCGTGATCGCAAGCAGCGACACCAGGCCGACAAGGATTACATTCCAAGCGGGGGTCCGGAATTTTGGATGCACGTATCCAAACCATCGCTTCGGCAGGACGCCGTTTCTCCCCATCACATATAACAGCCGTGAAACACTGGCATGGGAAGCAAGGCCGGACGCAACCGTGGCGGCAAATGCACCGGAAATAAACAATAACTTAAACAGCGTTCCGCCCACGTACAATCCGATTTCGGGCAATGTGTCATCCGTGTTTTTAAAATGAGAAACGTCCGGAAACAAGGCTTGCGCGAAATAACTGGCGATAAAAAAGACCGCTCCGCCGATAAAAACCGTCAGCATGATCGCTTTCGGCATGATTTTGGGATCTTTCGCTTCCTCCGCATACATCGTCACCGCATCAAAGCCGATAAACGAGAAACATACGACTGTCGCACCCGTCAGGACCGCGCTCAAACGGACACCGGAGTGGTAAAGCGGATCGAAAGTGATAACCGTGCCTTTTCCCATCCCGTGCGAAAATTGTACAATGGCCAGCACAAGAAAAGCGGCGATCAGCACCAATTCAAAAGCAACAAGAATGGTGTTCATATTGGACGTTTTCCCCATGCTCCATACATTGATGCCCGTCACGCCGGCTACATACGCCACCACCCAGACCCAGGCGGGCACGTTTGGAAAGACGGATACCATATAAATCCGGATAATTAAAGCATTCACCATGGGCAACAGCAAATAGTCGAGCAACGCCGCCCATCCGACAAGGAACCCGAGATGGGGGTTCATCGTTTCCCTTGTATACGTGTAGGCAGATCCGGCGTTCGGGAAAACTTTTACCATCTTCCCGTAACTGATAGCAGTAAACAGCATGACAATCAAAGCTGTGATATAGGCAAGCGGCACCACCCCGTTGGTTTCCTTTGATACGATGCCAAAAGTATCAAACACAATGGTAGGCGTCATATACCCTAACCCGAGTCCGACGATGGCCCATAAACCGAGTGAACGCTTTAATGTCACATTCTCCAATTTTATCATTCTCCCTCTCTATTCCACAAATCAAAGATGTTTGCTTTTTGGTACGCCAATAAGGCAGATCCGCTTCCATCCACACGGAGGCCTATTATTCTACATCTTTGCAATTTTCATACCAATTGCCAGAAAAACAAAGGGAGGATTTAAAAAACTCAGAATTTGGGAAAAGCAGCCGCGGGATTTCGGAGGGACAGGCGGGAAAAAGGAAAACTTCTTATGCAAAAATGCATAGCATAATCTATTTTGCATACCATTGGAAGGCAAATTAACGAAAGCCGGGGATGCAAAAAACGGCGGGGACATGTTTTGATATCCCGCCGTTTTGAGGTAAATTTTCATTCACTTGGAGCCTGTACAGGGAAGTTTGAAAAGCGCGCCGTACTCACCGGCATTTTGCGTATCCGCATCAAATCATAAGGTTTTACAGGATGGTCGGTGATCGTTTTCACGGTCATCAGCGCATTCGGGGCACGTTCAATACATTTGCCGTCTTCATCCCAAAGCTTGCGGATGGTTTGTGTGAAACGGGAAAACCCCGGCTCGTAAAACTCCACTTCTTCCCCTGCCGCAAAATGGTTGCGCTGTTCAAGCGTGGCGATTTTTGTAGCCGGGTCGTAATCCAAAACGCGGGCAGCGAAAGTATATTTCGGGATTTTGCGGGGGCGCCCGAACAGTTGCTGGCGGGCATCCGGTTCCCCAAAGTAAAAACCGGTTGCCAGTTCCCGTTGTGCCACTTTCCAAATTTCTTCCTCCCACGCCGGGTCAAAAACAAAATGGCCTGGATCTATGCAATAGGCATCGACAATCGCCCGGTACACATTCGCCACAGTCGAAACATAGTGGATCGACTTCATTCTGCCTTCAATTTTAAAACTTCCCACACCCGCTTCAATCAATTCCGGCACGTGATGGATCATCGTAAGGTCCACCGCACTCATGGAAAAAGGCTCGCCGCCAGCTGTTAAGATGTCGGCTCCTTCATTTTCAAACAAGTCATATTTCCAACGGCATGACTGGGCGCATCCGCCGCGGTTTGCGTCACGGTTCACCATATGGTTGGACAGTACGCAACGCCCGGAATACGAAATGCACATCGCCCCCTGTACAAACGCTTCTATTTCCATACCGGTATTTTTCCGGATTTCGCGGATTTCTTCAAGGCTGACTTCGCGGGCCAGAACCACCCTTTCGACCCCTTCCTGCTCCCAGAACTGAAGCGCTTTGTAATTTGTTGCAGAAGCCTGGGTCGACAAATGGACGGCAAGACCGGGCGCCTCTTCCATACAAATGGTGATAAAACCCGGGTCGGAGATGATGACAGCGTCAATCCCGATCTCCTTTAATGTGCGGAAAAAATCCCCTGCCCCTTCATCATCGCCTTCATGGCCGACCATATTTGCAGCTACATACACTTTTGCGCCGCGGGCATGCGCAAAGCGGACCCCTTCCTTCATCTCGCCATACGTAAAATTGCCGGCTCTCGAACGCAAGCCGTAAGCCTGTCCGCCAATATATACGGCATCCGCGCCATAGCGGACGGCGATTTCCAGTTTTTCAAGATTTCCGGCCGGCGCAAGTACTTCCGGTTTTTTGATGATGTTTCGCATATTCTCCCTCCTACTGTACTTCATCCGGCTGCCGCAGGAAAAACCTCGTGCCAAGCTTCCGTGTTTCCGGCTGCAATTGCAAAAGCTCAGCTGAAAAACGCGCCGCATCAAATGTGCCGGACAGCACCGCTTCTTTTGCCCGGACATAAAGGGCGGCAATGTCCGTAAAGGTTTCCCCTTCGGCCAAAATGCCGTCGAGTTTCCACGTATCCAGCCCGGCCCTGTGCAGATCCGGCAAATACCGAATGAGCGCAATGTCTTCTGCGGAAAAAATATGGGTGCCATTTTCATCCTCAAAAAGCGGATACTGCTTTTCCCGGTCTTTCTTCTCGCTGATGCTGAGCCTGTCACGGACAGTTGTGCCGGCATTAAGATGCGCAAATTGGGTGTAATTCGAAAGCAAGCGGCGCTTCGAGTGGTGGATGCATGTCGGGCCGTATACTTGTACCTCGACGGGTTGCTTGATTTGCGCCTGTATCTCTTTTAATTCAATAAAAGTACATTCGCGCGCCGCCACGGCACCTATTGCCCCGCGTTTGAGCCAGAACTTTATCTGGTTTGCCGATGTGACAAGCGTCTGTGCATCGTAAATATAAGGCAGATTCAGTTTCATTTCTTTTAAGAGCTGTATCACGCCCGGATCCCCGACAGTAATCGCATCCACTCCCGCTTTTTCAAGTGATGACAAATATTCGGGAAGCGCCTCTATATGGCCGTTATGCATCAATCCGTTAACGGCTGTATACACTTTCCTGTTCTGCCGGTGTGCAAACTTTGTAATGTCGCCTATTTCTTCAAGCGTGATATGGCCGGGCATGCGCAAGCCGAAACGGTTCCCCCCGATATAGAGGGTATCCACTCCGGCCGCAATCAGCGCTTCAGCCTGCCCGGACGATTCGGCAGTAGCAATGATATGGATCAACTTTCACCCCTCCTTCAGCCACTTTTCAGGCTGCAGTAAAAAAGGCGCAAAGATAAAGCGTGCCACGATTTTACTTTATCATGGGTACGGGTCTTTTTTGCCGGCAAAGTATGACAGTTTCCGCAAACCTTTTTTCCATGCAAAAAAAGCTGCCTGCTTCTGCAAACAGCGTTTCTTTCCAATCTATATCAGCGGGGTTCAACGATAAGTTTAATAGCGGTTCTTTCTTCTCCTTCAATCTGAATGTCCGTGAAAGCCGGGATGCAAATTAAATCCACACCGCTTGGGGCCACAAACCCTCTTGCAATGGCAACGGCTTTTACAGCCTGGTTAATGGCGCCCGCCCCGATCGCCTGGATTTCCGCCCCCCCTCTTTCACGAAGAACACCGGCAAGTGCACCAGCTACAGAATTAGGATTAGATTTTGCTGAAACTTTTAATATTTCCATTCCTTCTCCTCCTTGTCTCCTTCCGTTAACCGAATGTCCGTTCAGAGTGACGATTCATGTTCGAACGTGAAGTATCTCTTGCCCGTTTCCAGACCGGCCTTTTGCAGCTTCGCTGGAAATGGGGCGGCTGCCTTAAAATCCGGCAGCCGCCCCGCATATCAGGCTGCTGATTCTCCTGCTTGTCGTGCGGGCTTTCATGAACGTCTCTTGCTCAAAAAACTCCGGGGAGCTGCCCCCGCACAGCGGGAAAAATCATTTCACTGCTACTATATTCCTTTGTTTTGCGAGTTATGCCATCCTTCATAAGCGCCGGTACATAAAAAGAGGCGCTCTTCTGCCCGGCATCCATCCGGAAACAGAAAAAACCCGTTTATTCAGAGATAAACGGGCGGTCTTCATTGATTAAAATATTTTGGATTGTTGCAGCTTTGCCTGTTTTTTTATCAAGGCTGATGATGCATCCGCTTAATATTTTCCTTCCCGACTTTGGTACTTCGAAACGGACGGGAAGCGAAGTCAGAAATTTTTTCATTACTGCTTCTTTGTCCATACCGAGAATGGCATCGTACGGACCGGTCATGCCGGCATCGGTCAGATAGGCAGTACCGTTTGGCAAAATTCTTGCATCGGCGGTTTGCACATGCGTATGGGTCCCGATCACGGCCGACACTTTGCCGTCCAGAAACCAGCCCATTGCCTGTTTTTCGCTTGTCGTTTCGGCATGGAAATCAACAAAGATAAAATGGGTTCTTTTTCTTGCCAGCGCCACCATCTCTTCTGCTTTCCGGAACGGGTCATCGAGCGCATTCATAAACGTTCTGCCCTGCAGGTTGATGACTGCAAACTCCGTTCCTTCCGCTTTGATCAGCGCCATCCCTTTTCCTGGGGTTCCGTCCGGAAAATTGGCCGGACGCACCATCCATTTTGCTTCCTCAATAAAGTCAAAAATCTCTTTGTTGTCCCATGCATGGTTTCCGAGCGTGATGATATCCGCACCTGCATCCAGCAGACCACGGTAAATGTTTTTGGTAATCCCGCGCCCGCCGGCTGCATTTTCCCCGTTTACGATGGTCAAATGCGGCCTATATTTCGCCTTTAACTTCGGCAAATATTCGTTCACCATCTCACGCCCTAATGACCCGACAACATCCCCTATAAATAGAATCTCCATGCAATAAATCCTTTCTTTGCTTTATAAAACCATCTTCATTTTCTTTCAAAACGTTTAAAGAAAATAAGCGGTGAACACGTCACCGCTTATTTTGCATATTCAACAGCCCGCGTTTCCCGAATGACCGTTACTTTAATATGGCCCGGATAATCCAGCTCATTTTCAATTTTTTTGCGGATATCACGTGCCAGGCGGTGGGCTTCCAGGTCGTCGATCTGTTCCGGTTTCACCATAATGCGTACTTCTCTCCCCGCCTGGATAGCGAACGATTTTTCAACGCCTTCATACGATTCGGCGATTTCCTCCAGCTTTTCAAGCCGCCTGATGTAATGTTCAAGCGTTTCGCTGCGCGCCCCAGGCCGTGCAGCGGATAAAGCATCAGCGGCAGCGACAAGCACCGCGATAATAGAGGTCGGTTCCGTATCGCCATGGTGGGAAGCAATACTGTTAATGACCACCGGATGTTCCTTGTATTTGGTTGCGAGTTCGACGCCAATTTGCACATGGCTTCCTTCTACTTCATGGTCTACCGCTTTTCCGATATCATGAAGCAGGCCGGCACGGCGGGCAAGGATTTCATCTTCCCCGAGTTCGGCAGCCAGCAATCCGGAAAGGAATGCGACTTCTATCGAGTGCTTGAGGACATTTTGCCCGTAGCTCGTGCGGAATTTTAACCGGCCAAGAATTTTGATTAAGTCCGGATGAAGGCCATGGACACCGACTTCAAAAGTGGTTTGTTCCCCCACTTCGCGTATATGTTCATCCACTTCCCGCCTTGCTTTTTCAACCATTTCTTCAATGCGGGCCGGATGGATGCGGCCGTCTTGAACCAGTTTTTCCAGTGCAATGCGTGCCGTTTCCCGGCGCACCGGATCGAATCCCGAAAGAATCACCGCTTCCGGCGTATCATCGATGATCAGGTCAATCCCGGTCAGCGTTTCAAGCGTCCGGATATTGCGCCCTTCCCTTCCGATGATGCGGCCTTTCATTTCATCATTCGGCAAATTGACAACCGATACCGTTGTTTCAGCAACATGCTCGGCTGCACACCGCTGAATGGCTAGCGAAAGAATGCTTTTCGCCTTTTTGTCGGCTTCTTCTTTTGCCCTTGTTTCCGCTTCCTTTACCTTAACGGCAATGTCATGGGAAAGCTCGTTTTCCAGTTTTTCAATAATGATGGCTTTCGCCTGTTCGCGATTGAGGCCCGAGATTCTTTCCAGCTCAGACTCCTGCTCGTTAACCATCTCCTCCAATTTGCTTTCCATCTCTTCAATATGTTGTTGTCTCAGGTTTAAAGAATCCTCTTTCTTTTTAAGCATCGATTCACGCTTATCGAGCGATTCATCTTTGCGGTCGAGGTTCTCTTCCTTTTGCAATAAGCGGTTTTCCTGTCTTTGCAATTCATTTCTTCGTTCACGCAATTCCCGTTCCATATCCGTACGAAGTTTATGATTTTCATCCTTCGCTTCAAGCAGGGCTTCTTTTTTCAGGCGGTCAGCTTCGCGTTTTGCTTCATCGACGATCTGATCCGCCGCATTTTTCGCCCCTGCAATTTTTGCTTCATAAATTGATCTCCGGATGAAATAGCCAACAACTACACCGACGATAAGGACAAGCAAAAGGGAGATGATCCATATGAGAGACTCCATCAATCTCACCTCCTCTTGCTATGAACTTCTTCCACGTTAAAAAATGTCGGCTGTTACATTAATCCTTAGGTTTACAGTATACAGCGCCTGGCTTAAAAAGTAAAACGTCGATCCCGGGGCAATCCCCTCCGGTGTATAGGCATGAAAACATCATGCGTTTCGTCCCGGTCCGGCTGAAGACAAGGATGTTCTGTCAGCCGTACGCGGAAAAGCTGCCGGATTAAAAACCGGCTCCCTTCCGGAAACTTCCGGGAGGGTTTGCTTTCCGTACAGGAGAAAGTCGTTTTTAGAAAAATAAAATATACATATTAATTTTAAAGGTGGGAATTTTTATTGTCAAGTGAAGCGGAAAGATTGCCATCGTAATTTGTGTTGATCCCTTTCAGCCATGCAGCTTTTGCGGCGCAAAAAAGCCCGGTGGAAAAGGACGGCAAAAAGCGCCTGGATGCGGTCAGCATTTCAGGCGCTTATAGGTTACTCCAAATTCAATTCTTCCTGTCCTTCCACAGCTTCCTTTTCATCTGCAGCTTTTTCGTTTTCATGGGAACCGGCATCTTCCGCCAGGTCGTAATGTTCCCGGATTTTTGCGGCAATCTCGTTTTTCAAATCCGCATTTTCCTTTAAAAACTGTTTCGCATTTTCACGCCCCTGGCCGAGCCGCTCGCCGTTATAAGCATACCAGGCCCCGCTTTTTTGGATGATGTCAAGGTCGCTTCCCATATCGACGATCTCGCCTTCTTTTGAGATCCCTTCGCCGTACATAATATCCACTTCTGCCGTTTTAAACGGAGGCGCTACTTTGTTTTTGACAACCTTGATTTTCGTTTTGTTGCCGACAATGTCACTCCCTTGTTTGATCTGTTCGGCGCGGCGCACTTCAAGGCGCACGGACGAGTAAAATTTGAGCGCGCGTCCGCCCGGTGTGACTTCAGGATTGCCGAACATCACGCCGACTTTTTCCCGGATCTGGTTAATGAAAATCGCAATCGTGTTTGATTTGTTGATCGCGCCCGATAATTTCCGCAGCGCCTGGGACATCAGCCGTGCCTGGAGGCCGACATGGGAATCGCCCATTTCTCCTTCAATTTCCGCTCGCGGCACAAGCGCAGCAACAGAGTCAACGACAATAATGTCCACTGCGCCGCTGCGGACGAGCGCTTCTGCAATTTCCAGCGCCTGTTCGCCCGTATCCGGCTGGGACAGGAGCAGTTCATCAATGTTGACACCGAGCTTTTGGGCATAAACCGGGTCAAGTGCGTGTTCCGCATCAATAAAGGCAGCCTGTCCGCCCTGTGCCTGGACTTCCGCAATCGCATGCAGGGCAACCGTTGTTTTACCGGAACTTTCAGGGCCGTATATTTCAATGACGCGGCCGCGCGGGTAGCCGCCGACACCAAGGGCAATATCAAGCGCAAGCGAACCGGTCGGGATCGTGGAGACAACCCGGTCGGTCTGCTCGCCCAGCCGCATAATGGAACCCTTGCCAAATTGCTTTTCTATTTGTTTCAGAGCCTGGTCTAAGGCTTGTTGACGATCATTCACAAAATTTCCTCCTTTTATTCATCACGGACTCTTGAAAGCAATAAATCTATATCTATACTATACCCGTTTTTTCCGTGTTTGCCAAGCAAAATGTCGAACGCCTATTCGTCTCTTTTTTGCAAAAATCCGGCAAAAAAATGGGGTTTTTCCCCTGCAAAAATGGAAATTTCCCCGGCAAAAAGGGCCGAAAATTGAATTTTTGGCAAACAAATTTTTTTCGTAAAAAGGCCGCTTCCGCCATTTGCAATGAGCAGAAGCGGCTTTCGGACTAAAGCAGTTTCAGCAAATGCCAGCAGCCGTATTTCACCGATCTCGTGCGGACGTTGTTCCGGGATCCGGAAAGTTCCAACAGATAGGCGGCCGTTTCTTTCCCTTTTATGGCAATGCCGATCCACACGGTTCCCGGCGGATGGCCTTCAAGGGAGTCCGGGCCGGCCACACCTGTAAAACTGATGCCAATGTCGGCATCCATGATGCTGCGGATATTTTCCGCCAGTTCTTTTGCACACTGGCTGCTGACGGCGCCGTACTTGTCAAGTGTTTCTTTTTTCACTTTGGCAAGCTTCATCTTCGCTTCGTTCGAATAGACAACAACGCCGCCTTTCAGCATCGTGCTGACACCCTGGATGGACGCCATTTCCGCTGCAAATTTGCCGGCAGTCAGGCTTTCCGCGCAGGCCAGCGTCAGCTGTTTTTCTGAAAGTTTTTCAAACAGGGCCTCCATTAACGTCGTATCGTTATAACCGTAAAAATACGATCCGGCAATTTGCAAAATCTCTTTTTCCACTTGATCGATCATTTGGTTCGCCGTTGCCACCGACTGGTGTTTCGCCGTAATCCTGAGTGTCACTTCCCCTTCTTTCGCAAGCGGAGCAACAGTCGGATTGCTCTGGGTTTCCAATATTTGGCGGATTTCTGTTTCCAGTTGGGATTCGCCGATCCCGAAGAAACGGAGAACGCGCGATTCGATTTTTTCGATCGTTTCCAGTTCATCCTGGATCGCGGGACTGGCATAATGGATAAACATCGGTTCCAGTTCATGCGGCGGGCCGGGGAGCAGCATGTAATAGTGGTTTCGGCTTTTGGCCAGCATGCCCGGCGCCATGCCGTGGTCATTCGGAAACACTTTCGAGCCTTCAATGACAAGCGCCTGCTTTTTGTTGTTTTCCGTCATTTTTCGTTTTGTACGGATAAAAAACTGTTCGATGGAACGCATGGCATCTTCGTCTGTGACCAGTTTTTTTCCGATATGCGATGCAATCGTTTCTTTTGTTAAATCATCCTTTGTCGGACCGAGCCCGCCAGTAAAAATCAATAAATCGGCGCGGCCCTCCGCTGTACGAATTGCCGCTTCGAGCCGCTCTGCGTTATCGCCGACAACGGTCTGATAGTACACATCCACGCCGATTTCTGCCAATTGCGCAGCAATAAATGTGGCGTTTGTATTGGTGATCTGGCCAAGCAAAAGTTCCGAACCGACTGCAATTATTTCGGCATTCACTTTCCATTCCTCCCTCTCTTTTAAAGCAAAAAACGAACACATGGCGGCGCCAATCCAGAAGACCCGAAATCCGCCCCGCAATGCCGCCTTTTCCCGGAAATCCTGCGGCCCGTGCCGGGTTAGCATCAGCGCCGGCGGGCAAAAAAGCAGTGAGAGGCTCTCACTGCTTGGTTATTTCGAGCGGGCAAATACGCCCCGGTTTAAATAGAAATAATCAGCGCCTGACCAGATGGTAAAGATGAGCGCCACCCACAAAGCGACCAGATCCATGCGGAATGAGAGTGCCGAAAACGGGAAGTTATGCAACAGCAATAAAAGGATGGCAATGATTTGCGTCCATGTTTTGATTTTTCCAAGCATATTGGCTGCTGCAACTTCCCCGCCCTCTGCCAAAATTAGCCGCAAACCCGTCACGGCAAACTCGCGGGCAATGATCACGACAACAATCCATGCCGGCGCCAGCTTGAGCCCGACGAGCAAAATAAACGCCGTTGAAACAAGCAGTTTGTCCGCAAGCGGATCGAGGAATTTCCCGAAGTTGGTAACGAGATTGTATTTGCGGGCATAATGGCCGTCGATCCAGTCTGTCATGGATGCAACTGCAAAAATCACCGCACCGGCAAAATGGGTGACCGGAATTTCGGCTCCCAGCCATTCAAAGGTGCCCCAATCGAACGGCACCGCCATGATGAGTAAAAAAACAGGGATTAAACATACGCGTGATACAGTAATTTTATTCGGCAAATTCACTGGATTTTCCTCCAACTGTCCATATATTTTCCAAAGAAAAAGCCTTAAACAAGGCTTATTCCGTTTGTGGGCCGTTAAACTGGATGATCATATCCTGGCGTACTTCTTTGGATGCCGGAATATGGTATTTTAGTTCTTTGCCATTGATATACACTTCCGTATTGACGGTGTTTCCGATCGTAATCGTGACTTGTTTTTGTTTTGACAGATCCGCTGTCCGGCTGTCCCCATCATTCAGCAATTGTTGAAAGTTGGTTGAACCGTCGCTGTTTTTCACCTGTACCCATGATCGGCCGCCGTTTGCTTTCAGTTCAAGTTTGAACTGGCTGGTGCCGGCCAGTTTATAGGTGGTCGTGTACCCGCTTGAAGACACGGTTTCCAGTTTTTGGGCTGTTTTCTTCGTTTCCGATGCCGGTTTTTTTGGCGTTTTCGCCGCATTTTTTTCGGAAGAGCTGCCGGTATTTCTGCCGGATGACACCTTTTCAGCCGATTTTATGCTTTCTTTTTGCACGCTTACATTGCCGGAAGCCCCGCTGTTTAATTTTTCCTTCGTGTTGTGGCCGGCAAGCTTATATACAACAAACCAAAGCAAAAATAAAATCGCGATGATGGCGGCGACGACAAGAATCCTCGGCAGCACGTTCATCATCTTGACGGTATCCGGTGCAGCCCTTTTGTTGGACATCTGCACCCGCGAAAGTTGCTCAGGAAATTCTTCCTGTTCCGTACGGGGGATGTCGCTTTCATACTCTTCAAATAAAGTTTCCGGGTCAAGCCCGACTGCCTCGGCATACTGCTTAATAAATGCCCGGACGTAAAATTTTCCAGGCATTGAATCATAATTTCCTTCTTCAATGTTTTTCAAATATCTTTTTTGGATCTTGGTCATCTCCTGCAAATCATCCAGGCTGATGCCCTTTTCTTTCCTCGCTTCTTTTAAACGATTCCCTAATTCCGTCATAGTAACACCTGCCAATCTAGTAATCAAATCCTCCAAATCCGCCTTGAAACATCCGGTTTTGCTGGAGCAAGTCGTATGTAATTTCCTGTGACGGGTCTTCTCTCAACTCAATAATGTAATCAAAATCATCGAGCGTGTATTCCGAACGCTGCACGAAAATATCCGGGTGTTCCACCACTTTTACAGCCGGGAGCCGCATGATTTCACGGATCATCTGCCAGTGCCGTTCGTTTCCCCTCTCAGCGGATACGATGCCATCCAGGATAAAAATATTGTTTGGATTATATTCATCCTCAATCAGGCTGCTTCTCACCGTCTGTTTGATCATCGTGGAGGAAAGAAAAATCCACTTTTTATTGGCACACACGCTTGCCGCCACAATTGACTCTGTTTTTCCGACGCGCGGCATCCCGCGAATGCCAATCAGCTTATGGCCTTCCTGTTTAAAATGCTCGGCCATAAAATCGACCAGAATCCCGAGATCATCGCGCACAAAGCGGAATGTTTTCCGGTCGTCATGATCGCGCTGGATATACCTTCCGTGCCGGACCGCAAGTCTGTCCCTGAGCTTGGATTCCCTGATTTTCGTTACTTTTATCGTTTCCACTGTTTGCAATATCGATTCGAGCCGGCCGATCTGTTCTTCATTTTTGACAAGCAGCAGCAAGCCCCGTTTTTTATGGTCAACGCCGTTAATGCTTCTGATATTGATCGCTAACATGCCCAAGAGGGAGGAAACATCACCCAAAAGCCCCGGCCGGTTGATCGTGATTTCATATTCCAAGTACCACTCTTTCCTGTCATCCACTCAAAACCCCTCCCGAAATCCGGATCCCAACGAACATATCTAGGTTATATGATATATGATTTTTCAGCAATAAGGAAGTGAAAGCTCTAAAAATCGTGAATTTTGTCGGGACATGAAAAAAACCGGCGGCATCACCAAACAGCCGGCTTTTAAAAAGCCGCCAATTGTTATTGTGATGCGCCGGTATTTCTTTATGACTGGGTACCGTTATTTTGAACGAGTTTTACCATTACATTGGCAATGGCTTGCTGCTCTTCCTGCGATGCCACTGACCATAAATCGGCAAGAACGCGTTCCTGTTCATTTTTCGGATCTACTTGTGCGGCCAAATAATCGCCGACCTGCTCAGCAAGTTTGTTAATCGTTTCCTGGGGCATCCCCTGTTGCTTTGCCTGGTTGAGGCGGTCCCCCAAAAAGTTTTTCCATTGGTCCCAGTTTTCAAATACGTTCATGTCACAGTCTCCTTTCAAGTTGTTCAACCTTAGTTTGTGACCTGGCTTGGAAGGCTATGCATGGAAAATGGAACCCGTGCTTCTTTCAAGGCACCGGCCGGGCGGAACGGTGTTGCGGTTGGCAAATTTGCCCGTTTTTTGGTTAACCCGCGTGAAAAAACAATGCGGATTCCTTTGCATCTTTTGCCGGGCGGGGCTACATATACCAGCCCCCGTTGACGCCAATCGTCTGGCCGGTGATGTAAATGCTTTTTCCCGAGAGCAGGAAAGAAACTGCGCCGGCAATTTCTTCCGGTTTGGCAAGCCGGCCAAGCGGGATGTCCGCTTCGAGATCTGAAATTTCTTCCGGCGCAAACCTGGCAAGCATGTTGGTGCCAACCGCCCCGGGTGCGACTGCATTCACGCGTACGCCGCTTCTTGCCGTTTCTTTGGCGAGCGCTTTTACAAATGCGATCTGTGCGCCTTTCATCGCCGAATATACGGCCTCGCACGCCGCGCCTGCCTGCCCCCAGATTGAACTGACAAGCACAATGTGCGAAACCTCATTTTGCCGCAATTTGGGCAACAGCTGCCTGATAATCAGAAGCGGCGCCTTTACATGAATCCGGTAAAGCTTGTCAATGGCTTCGTCATCGATATCCGAAAATAGCCCGTAATGGGAAATGCCGGCCGCATGGATGATCGCATCGAGATGAAAAACATTTTCTACTATCGTTTTCACGGTGCCGTCTGTTGTGAGGTCGGCGCGGATCGGGATCGCTTCCGCCCCGAATTGCCGGCAGATGGAAAGCAGTTCTTTGATCGCCGCTTCATTTTGGTGGTAATGCAAATACAGATTCCATCCTTCTTTTGCCAGCATTTCAGCTGTGGCCTTTCCGATTCCGCCGCTCGCACCCGTAATCAACGCAAACTTTTTCAATTTTCTCCCCCATTTAAAAACCCGGGGCTGCCCCGGGTTATTTCGGTAAAACCTGGCAAACGGTAAACCGTTCTTCATCAAAAAAAGCTTCCGCCGTTTCCAGCACATCGCTGAACCGGATTTGTTCAAGCACAGGGACGACGTCAAATAAATTCATATCATTAAACGCGTATCTTGTAAACTGGTTGGCGATAAATTCAGGTGAATTCAGCTGGCGCAGAAATCCCCCGATCTTTTTCTTTTTCGTCCGTTCAAGCGCTTCTTCTGCCAACCCTTTTCCTTCTTTTGCCCCAACCATCACCTCTTTCAGCCGCTTTGCCAAAAGATCCGGATCTTTCGTATCCCCTCCGACCATCGCAAATCCGAATCCCTGCTCCTGGGAATAGTCAAAAGAAAAACTGGTGTCGATCAGGCCGTCATTGTACAACGCATTGTACGCATCTGAACTGCGGCCGAACAGCATGTCAAGGAGAAGATTGACCACCAGTTCGTTCTTTTGCATTTCAGCGCCGCGCTGGCTCGTATGAAGCGCCTTTACGCCAACAAGGCATTTTGGTATCTGCACATTCATATGCAATTTTTGCTCTTTTTCGGCCGCCTGTGCCGGTTCTTCCGGAAAACGCCTTTTAATCTCCGGTGCTTTTTCGTACTTTTTCTTCGCCTGGTTTTCTCTCATAAAAGAAAGCACCTCATCCGGCGATACATTTCCGACGGCAAACAGCAGCATATTGCTCGGATGATAAAATGTATGGTAACACTCGTATAATTGCGCTGCGGTGATTTTTGCGATCGAGTCAACCGTGCCGGCAATGTCAATTTTTACCGGGTGGTTTGCATATAAATTTTCAATCAGGCCGTAATACAGCCGCCAGTCCGGGTTGTCATTGTACATCATGATTTCCTGGCCGATAATCCCCTTTTCTTTTTCAACCGTCTGTGCGGTAAAATACGGCGTTTGCACCATATCCACCAGCGTTTCCAGGTTTTTCATCACCTGATCGGTGCTTGAAAACAGGTAGGCCGTCCGGTTAAAACTCGTGAAAGCATTGGCCGATGCGCCCTGCCGGCTGAATTGCTGAAACACATCCCCGTCTTCTTTTTCAAACATTTTATGTTCAAGAAAATGGGCAATGCCATCCGGGACCCGCACAAAATCGCTTTTCCCAAGCGGGACAAACGTGTTGTCAACTGAACCGTATTTTGTCGTAAACGTAACAAATGTTTTGTTAAACCCGCGCTTCGGGAGCACATATACTTTTAATCCGTTATCAAGTGTTTCACCGTAAAGCGTTTCGCCAAGCTGACTGAATTGTTGGGTTTCCATTTATTTCCCCTCCATTCCGGACAAGAAGTAGATCGTATCGGGTTCAATTTTTGCGGCCACTTTCACAATTTCCCCTTTTTCGACTGCCTTGATTTCCCTTATCCAATCTTCCACGCCGGTTTCGGTGCCGGCAATGACGTTATGGTACAAAATTTCAACGAGGCCGCGGGATGTATCCGTTGACTCAAGCAGCTGGTTGCGGATAACGGCTTTCGTTTGCCCGATTTCCTGTTCGCTGAAATCCCCGTTTTTCATTGCTTCCAGCTGTTTTTCAATAATGGAGACGGCCTTGTCAAAATTCGCGGATTCAATGCCGCTCATCACCATCATCAGCCCTTTATGGCTCTCGATCTGGCTCGCGACATAATAGCAAAGGCTTTCTTTCTCCCGTACATTCAGGAAAAGCTTGGAGTGGGAAAAACCGCCGAAAATGCCGTTAAACATCTGAAGCGGAAAATAATCGCTGTCCCCGAACGTAATATTGGTGCGGTAGCCGATATTGAGCTTGCCCTGGCGGATATCCTGGGATTCCTTGATTTTTTTGACGCCGGAGACCTTTTGGAGCGTTCTTGAGGCAGCCCGTTTCGGCTCGCGGTCCGGAAAACGCAGGCATTCGCAAATGGCCGCAAGCCGGTCTTCATCGACATCGCCCGTCACAAACAAGTCCAGTTCATCTTCCCGGATCGCTTTTTGATAATATTGATAAAGCGAAGCGGGCGTGATGGCGTCCACATCATCAAGAACGCCGTTTGCCTGCAGTGCGTACGGCTCTTCTTTGCACATTTCTTCAATCAGCCGCATGCTTGCATACCGCATTTTATCATCGTATACAGACTGGATCCGCTGTTTCAGCACCCGTTTTTCCTTCTCCACCGTTTGGCTGTCAAACTGCCCGCCGTCTGCATGCGGGTTCAGCAAAACTTCCGCCAAAAATTCAACTCCCCGCTGGAGCAGCGGTTCTGCATCCTGCAAAAATTTTTCGTTCGCAATTTCAATCGTAAAGGTCAGAATATGGTATTCCCCTTTTTTGGCCGTATCGACATAAAAATGAGCGCCGTACAAATCATCGAGATACGCCCTTAATTTTGCGGTCGTCTTCAATCGCCCCGTGCTGCTTTGAAGAACATTCGGGAGCAGGGCCCGCAGCGTAACCGTGTCTTTTTCAAGTGGCGCTTTCATTTTCCATACAAGCGTATTCGTTTTGTATTTGTCCGTTTTGATGGTATGTAGTGTGTACCCTTTCATTTTGCGAACCGTCTCTTTTGAAATGGCCATATGGATCCTCCTTTTTCAACGAGCTTCGTGCCAATAGTAAAAGTATGCCTGACTGCGGGGTTGTTTAACCTGTAAATGCATTAATTTTACTATACAGGGGAGACAGGTGTCCCGGCAAGTTTTACGGCACATAAAAAGAACCGGCACCAGACGGGGAAAGCAGCCTGATGCCGGATGGAATAAATTAGCGTTCACCCTTGATATAAGGGACACCGTCCGCTTTCGGGGCTTCCGCACGCCCGATGAACCCGGCAAGTGCCAGAATGGTCAGGACATACGGCGCAATGAGCAAATAAACGTTCGGAATTTCTTTCAAATACGGAATGCTGTTGCCGACGATGCTGAGGCTCTGCGCAAATCCGAAAAATAAAGCGGCCCCCATCGCGCCAAGCGGATTCCATTTGCCGAAAATCATCGCAGCGAGCGCCATATACCCTTGCCCTGAAATCGTCGAGGAACTGAAATTCAGGGTGATCGACTGCGCGTACACGGCCCCGCCGATCCCGCCGAATACACCGGATAAAAAGACGGCAAAGTAACGCATTTTTACAACATTGATGCCCATCGTATCGGCCGCCATCGGATGTTCCCCGACCGAGCGGAGGCGCAGGCCGAACGGCGTTTTATAAAGGATAAACCAGACGAGAATCGCAATCAGGATGGCGATGTATGAAGGGTATGTGATCCCCTGGAAAAACAGTTTGCCGATCCCGGGAATATGGCTGAGGCCGGGAACATCCACCTGTTGGAAATATTCGCTGATCGTATTGGTCTGGCCTTTTCCGTAAATGTTTTTGATGAGAAACATGGCGACGCCGAGCGCAAGAAAGTTGATCGCGACGCCGCTGACTGTCTGGTCGGCGCGGAAAGAAATGGATGCAGCCGCATGGATCAGGGCAAATAATCCGCCGACAAGCATCGCCACCAGCACCGCGATCCACGGCGTCCAGGCGCCTAGGGCATGCGAAAACGTTAAGTTAAAGACAATCGATATAAAAGCCCCCATGATCATTAGCCCTTCAAGGCCGATGTTCACCACGCCGGAACGTTCGGAGAAAACGCCTCCCAAAGCAGTAAAAATAAGTGGCGCTGCAGATAGTAAAGATGCCGAAATCATGATTTCCAAAGCGGTCATAAAATGCATTTTATTTCGCCTCCCTTTTCAAACGGGCCAGAGACCATTTGATGATATAGCCGGATGCGACAAAAAGAATAATCAAAGCAATGACAATGTTGACCAGCTCATTCGGCACATTGGCATCGACCGGCATGTTCAGCGAGCCGACTTTTAAAGCGCCGAATAAAACAGCTGCGATCAAAACGCCGGGCGCCGTATTCCCGCCGAGCAGTGCCACCGCAATGCCGTCAAACCCGATGCCGGAGAAAGAAGATTGCAAAAAGGCAAAGCCGTAATTCCCGAGCCCCTCCATTGCGCCGCCGAGCCCGGCAAAAGCGCCGGAGATGGCCATGGAAAGGATAATGCTGCGATTCACACTCATGCCGGCGTATTCGGATGCGCTCTGGTTAAACCCGACCGATTTCAGTTCAAAGCCGAGCGTGGTCTTTTCAATGATAAACCACATCACCACAACAGCAACCAAAGCAAGGTAAATGCCATTGTGCAAAGTGGAAAAGTCGGTAATCTTCTGAAAAAAAGGAGACGAAAGGGATGCCGAATGATGAATATGCGGTGTCGTATCCTGCTGCTTTGAAAGCACATTCCGGATTAAATAGTTGGATGTGTGCAGCGCAATATAATTCATCATAATGGTCACAATGACTTCATGCACCCTGAGCCGCGCTTTCAAAAGGCCGGGAATGAATCCCCAAAATGCCCCGGCGCAGCAGGCGGCAAGTATTGCGAGCGGCAAGTGGATTACTTTTGGCAGATCAAAAGCAACGCCGACCCAGACAGCCGCAATCCATCCGACGATCAGCTGGCCTTCAGCCCCGATATTAAACAACCCGGTCCGGAATGCAAATGCAATCGCAAGCCCCGCAAAAATATAAGGCGTTGCAAGCCGCAGCGTTTCGCCAACGTAAAAAACCTGGCCGAAAGCGCCGTTCCAGAGTGCAATATATCCATTCACCGGGTTATAGCCGCTGACAAGCATAATCAATGCGCCTGCCAAAAGGCCGAGAATGACAGACACGACAGGGATCAGAAGGTTCAATGTTCGGTTAGACATTGGTTTGTTCACCTTCCCTTTCTTTTTTGGAACCGGCCATCAAGAGCCCAAGCTCCTGTTCTGTCGTCTGCTTCGGATCGACAATATCAATGATGGCTCCTTCGTAGATGACGGCAATCCGGTCACTTAAGTTCATAATTTCATCCAGTTCAAACGATACAAGCAGGACAGCCTTTCCGTGGTCCCGCTGTTCAATCAGCCGCCTGTGGATAAACTCAATTGCCCCGACATCAAGCCCGCGGGTCGGCTGTGCCGCAATCAAAAGATCCGGATCGCGGTCCACTTCACGCCCGATGATCGCTTTCTGCTGGTTTCCCCCTGAGAGCGCCCGCGCTTTTGTAAATTCGCTCGGGGTGCGCACATCGAATTCTGCAATGATCGATTTTGCCTTTTTATAAATTTCTTTGTAATTTAAGATGCCGTTACGGGACATCGGCTTTTTGTAATACGTTTGCAGCACCATGTTTTCCCCGATCGTATAATCGAGTACAAGCCCGTATTTATGCCTGTCCTCGGGAATATGGGCGACGCCCGCTTCCGTTACTTTGCGCGGCCTTAAGTTCGTAATGTTTTTGCCGTTCAGGCGGACTGTGCCGCTGTCCGCTTTTCTGAGCCCTGTAATCGCTTCAATCAGCTCTGACTGCCCATTACCGTCCACACCGGCAATGCCGACAATTTCACCGGCTCTGACGGTTAAATCCAGCCCTCTGACCGCTTCCACCCCGCGTGAATCTTTCACATGCAGTTGCTCGATTTCAAGCACATTTTGCCCCGGGTGGCCCTCCGTTTTTTCCGTCTTGAAAAGAACATCCCGCCCGACCATTAAATGGGCGAGTTCCTGCGGGTTTGTATCTTGGACATTAAGCGTCCCGATGCCCTTCCCTTTGCGGATGACGGTGACCCGGTCGCATACTTCCATAATTTCTTTCAATTTATGGGTAATTAAAATGATGGATTTTCCTTCCCGGATTAGCGTCTTCATAATGCCGATCAGTTCATGGATCTCCTGCGGCGTAAGCACGGCCGTCGGTTCGTCAAAAATAAGGATTTCTGCGCCCCGGTACAGCGTTTTTAAAATTTCCACCCGCTGCTGCATGCCGACGGAAATATCTGAAATTTTCGCTTGCGGATCCACATCCAGCCCGTAACGGTCGGAAATTTCCCGGACTTGCTGTTCCGCTTTTTTGACATCGATGGTAACGGATTTTTTCGGTTCCTTGCCGAGTATAATATTTTCAGTCACCGTAAACTTATCAATGAGCATAAAATGCTGATGAACCATGCCGATGCCGAGATCATTTGCCACATTCGGATCTGTAATGTTCACTTTCTGGCCGTTTACACGGATTTCTCCCTTTTCCGGCTGATACAGCCCGAAAAGTACATTCATTAACGTCGACTTTCCGGCGCCGTTTTCTCCAAGCAGCGCGTGGATTTCTCCTTTTTTTACCTGCAGGGTGATGTCATCGTTCGCAACAATTCCCGGAAATTCTTTGCGAATATGGAGCATTTCAATTACGTAATCCACCCTTTATCACTCCTTACCATTGGGGTCTAAAGAAAGCAATCGTCATGGCGTCTTCAGACGGCAGCTTCGGGGAATCCGCCCTGCCTTTGTGGATGGCTAAAATTGTTTCATTTTTTAAACATTTTTAACACGGGACCGGCAAAAACCAGTCCCGTGAGATGGATCGATTATTTTAATTTTGACGGAATGTTTACTTTCCCGTTTATGATCTTTTGTTTCCAGTCTTTCACGGCCGATTTCATTTCAGGCGTTAAATTGTCCTGTGTCGGCGCAATCCCGATGGCATCTTCTTTCAAGCCGTAAACAATGTTTTTCCCGCCCGGGAATTTGCCGTCTTTCGCTTTGGTCGATAAATCGATGACTGCCTTATCAACCCGTTTGACCATTGAAGTCAGTGTTACATTGTATTCCTTTCCTTTAACCGTTACCTTTCCTTCATCTGCCTGGTCGCGGTCCACACCGATGACCCAGACGTTTTTGTTTGGATCATTCTGTTTAATATTTTTCGCTTCTGTAAAGACGCCTTTCCCGCTGCCGCCGGCTGCATGGTAAATCACGTCGATGCCGGATTTATACATTGCTGAAGCCATCGACTGCCCTTTGCTTGCATCATCAAACGAGCCGACATACTGGATTTGCACATTTGCTTTCGGATTAGCAGCTTTGACGCCCGCACGGAACCCGGCTGCGAATTTATTGATCAAATCGCTGTCTGTCCCGCCGATAAATCCGATTTTATTGGTTTTTGTCGCCATACCTGCCACGACCCCGACAAGGAAGGAACCTTCTTGTTCTTTAAACGTAATGCTCGCCACATTTTTCTTTCCGGTAATGACATCGTCAATGATTGCGAAATTGGTATTTTTACGCTGATCCGCAATTTTTTCAATGGCCGGCTTCAGCTTGTAGCCGACACCGTAAACGAGGTCAAACTGTTTCCGGACGGCCGTGTTCAGATTCGTTGTGTAATCTGCATCCGATTTGGATTGCAGATAGTCAAAGCCGCCTTTGCCTTTTGACAAGTGATTGTCCTTCCCGAACTGCTGCAAGCCTTCCCATGCCGACTGGTTAAAAGAACGATCGTCAATTCCGCCCGTATCGGTTACGAGTGCAACGGTAAACTTGTCCTTACCTTTGCTGCCGGAATTGTCGCTCTTTGTGCCGCATGCGCCGAGAAGCGTCCCTGCTGCCAGGACAGCGGCAAGAGCCAAACCAAATTTACGCTTTTTCACTTTTGTTCCCCCCGGGAAAGTTATTTTTGGATAACGGCTTTTCAAAAGAAACCGAATCCAGCTTACCGTCATAAATATATCATTTTTTAATTGCGAAAGAAACATAAATTTATATTTTTGTCGAAAATAGTAAAAACTGCGCGCACCGCGGCGTTTTGCGGCCGCTGCGGTGCGCGCAGGCTTTTTCTTTGGCGTACTACGAGCTCTGTTCTTCCGACGGTTTCGGGATCAAAACCGCACGCGGCTTGCTGCCTTCATACGGCCCGACAACCCCTCTTGCTTCCATTGCATCAATTAGCCGCGCCGCCCTTGTATAGCCAATCCGGAAACGGCGCTGCAACATGGAGACGGAAGCAGTCTGCATTTCCGAGATTAAGAGAACTGCTTCATCATATAATTCGTCGTCGAAATCCGGCTGGTCCTGGGGCTCTTCCGGAATCATCTCTTCCTGGTACTGGGCTTTTTGCTGGGAAATGACGAAATCAACGACTTCTTCCACTTCTTCATCGGAAAGATAAGCGCCCTGGACGCGGACCGGTTTGGAAGCCCCGACCGGCAAAAACAGCATGTCCCCCCGGCCAAGCAGTTTTTCCGCGCCGCCCGTATCCAAAATCGTTCTCGAGTCAGTCGCCGAAGATACGGCAAAAGCGATTCTTGACGGGATGTTGGCTTTAATGACACCGGTAATGACATCAACGGACGGCCGCTGCGTGGCAATGATCAGATGAATGCCTGCCGCCCGCGCCATTTGCGACAGCCGCGTAATGGAATCTTCCACATCGCCGCTTGCCACCATCATTAAATCGGCAAGCTCATCAATAATGACAACGATATAAGGCAAAAGCGGCTGCTTGTCCCCTGTTTCGATATTGCTTTTTTTAATATGGTCGTTGTATCCTTCGATATTGCGCGTGCCGGTATGGGAAAAAAGCTCATACCTCCGTTCCATCTCATTCACGACTTTTTTCAGCGCCTGGGAAGCTTTTTTCGGATTGGTCACAACCGGCGCAAGCAAATGCGGGACACCGTTATAAACATTCAATTCGACCATTTTCGGGTCAATCATCATCATTTTCACTTCATGCGGTTTGGCGCGCATTAAGATGCTCGTAATGATGCCGTTAATGCACACGCTTTTCCCGCTCCCCGTTGCACCGGCCACAAGCAGGTGGGGCATCTTATTCAGCTCCGCGAGCACTGCCTGCCCTGTAATATCCCGGCCAAGCCCGATCTGCAGTTTTGCCTGCGGGTTATTTTCCTTTCCTTCGAGCACTTCCCTGAGCGATACGACCGCGATTTCCTTATTCGGGACTTCGATGCCGATCGCTGATTTCCCCGGGATCGGCGCTTCCATCCGGATATCTTTCGCCGCCAGCGCAAGGGCAATGTCGTCACTTAAACTGACAATCTTGCTGACTTTCACGCCGACATCGGGGTGCACTTCGTATTTTGTAACGGCAGGCCCTAAATGCACCTGTGTCACACGTGCCTTGACCCCGAAGCTTTGGAAAGTCCGTTCGAGTTTTGCCGCATTGGCATGGATCGCTTTATATTCGCTGCTCTGGTCCGCTGCCCGCGGCCTTTTTAACAGCGTCAGGGGCGGCAATTGATAATCTTCATTTTCATATTCCGTAAACTGGATCGGAGGCGTATGGTCCTCTTCCGCTTCTGTATCCGGCGTTTCCGGCTGCGCCTCTTCCGCTTGCGGAGCCGCGCCGGCATATTGCTCCGTAAAGCTGGAAATAATCGGGGGAGGCGTTTCCCCGCTTGCCGGCCCGGCATCCCCGTCATGGCCTTCCCCATCTGCGGAGGCGGATTGCGGCTGCAACGGCGCTTTCTGCCGTTTCTTTTCCTGTTTTTCTTTTTTGGCTTCCCGCCATGCCCCAAACTCTGTTTTCATCTGGTTCCATTGCTTTTTTAAAAACAGCCAGAGCCCTTCCAGTGCCTTATCCACATACGGGCTTACGGGCTTGCCCGTTAAAAGCATCAGGGCGATGAGCGCGAGTAAAACGCAAATGATTTTCGTACCCGCCGAGTCAAATAAAAAATGGGAAGCCGCATATAAAACCGCACCTGCCATGCCGCCGCCGATCTGCGTGTTGAAAATATTGCCGTGCACATCCCCCCCGAGCACAAGCTTCCACCAGATCTGCTCCTCCTGATGCCAGATCCTGATCGTATTGACGACCGCACTGTTGCCGGACAGTTCATGCGCTTTTGCCAATGACCCGATAAGCCGCTCATGGCAGTAAAGGAGGGCGCTCGCAAATAAAAGATAAAATCCGGTCATGCGGACAGTGAAAAATGCAGGCCATGCCCGTTTGATCATGAGAAACACGCTGAGCACGACCAGAGAGGCAACCGCAACCCAGTACAGCCGGCCGAAGAAAAACCGGAAGAACAGAATCAGGGTTGTGCCCGTTTTGCCGATATGGTAAAGGGTAAAAATGCTGAGCGTAAGCAGGATAATACCGAGCAACTCAAACTTTAAATCTATCTTAATTTGTTCAGCAGCTTTTTTTCTTCTGCGCCGCTTTTTTTTCGCCATATAACCACCTTCGATAGTGAAAACGTATTTTTCAGCTTTGCCTGCCGGAACGGGATGCAAGAAAGCAGCCTGTGTGGCTGCTTGTTTTAACATATTATAGCATATTTGCGGCCCGGGTGGTTTACGGCCCGAAATGGCGGATCACATTTCCGGGTGCAAGCTCCGGGTTCAGATAGTCAAAAGGATTGGAGCTGAGAATACGGGTAATCCGGTATCCTTCATCAAGCTGCTCCGCCAGTACCGGCACGCCTTTTACGTTTAACATTTCAATTTTATTCCAGGCGTTTGCATCTTCAGGAAAAATCAGCTCCTGCGGCATCATCGTGTAGAGAATCATTGGATCAGCCCCTCTTTCCCTTTTTCATCCCGGTATTTTTCAATGAGGCTGTTTAATTTGCCAAGCGCTTTGCCAATCCCGCCCACTTCATCAATCAGACCGTACTCAACGGCTTCTTGGCCAACAATATTGGTGCCGATATCCCTTGTCAAATTCCCTTTCGCAAACATTAAGTCTTTAAAAACCTCTTCTTCTACATGCGAATGCCGTGTCACAAACTTGATCACCCGTTCCTGCATTTTATCCAGATATTCAAATGTTTGCGGGACGCCAATGACAAGGCCTGTGAGCCGGATCGGGTGAATCGTCATCGTCGCGGTTTCAGCAATAAAGGAATACGAACAGGATACAGCGATCGGCACGCCGATAGAATGCCCCCCGCCGAGCACAATCGAAACAGTGGGTTTGGAAAGGGATGCAAGCATTTCGGAAATGGCAAGCCCGGCTTCCACATCCCCTCCGACCGTGTTCAGAATGACGAGCACCCCTTCAATTTTCGGATTTTGTTCAATCGCGACAAGCTGGGGGATCATATGCTCATACTTTGTCGTTTTATTTTGGGGCGGCAGCTGCAGATGCCCTTCAATCTGGCCGACGATGGCCAGGCAGTGGATATTGGAGTCCTGCGCGAGCTGCGGCACATTTGTCTGGCCGAGCTGCTGGATTTTCTCTACAAGCGCGGATGCCGCATTTCCTTCTTTCGGTTCTTCTTTATTCGGTTGCTGGTCGCTCATTTTTCTAAAACCCCTTTTGCCTGTAATGTAAGGGCTTAACGCCTTTACGCCTTATTATTTGCACGGAAGGGGTTTTCATACGGAAGCCCCGCGGTTTCCGGAACCGGAAGCGGGGCTTTGCCTTGCATTTTTAATGGTGCACCAGGCGGGCCTTGTGCCACAAAGAGGGCGGGCACGCGGGAACCCCCGCCCCGCCCTCTGTCCGGCATGGGCATCAAACTTCCATAATAATTGGCAGGATCATCGGGCGCCTTTTCGTCTGCTCATATAAAAAGGAGCTGAGATGGTCGCGGATCCCCTGTTTAATACTCGTCCAGTCAAAAGCATCTTGTGACGTGTTCTGTTCCACCACTTCTTTTACGATGTTGGATGAATGGCTGATCAGCTTTTCGGATTCGCGGACATAGACAAACCCGCGCGAGATAATTTCAGGACCGGCAGCCAGTTTTTTATGCTTTTTATCAAGCGTGACGACGACAACCAATATCCCGTCCTGGCTTAAAAGTTTGCGGTCCCGCAACACAATATTGCCGACATCGCCAACGCCGATTCCGTCAATGAGAATATTGCCGGAAGCAACCCGGCCGCTCGCCTGGAATTTGCCGTGCTTGTATTCCAATACTTCCCCGTTGCTTGAGATGATGACCGATTCTTTCGGCATCCCCGTTTTGTACGCCAGTTTTGCATGGGCATACAGGCTCCTGTATTCCCCCTGGATCGGGACAAAGTATTTTGGCCTCATTAAATCAAGCATCAGCTTTAAATCTTCCTGGCAGCCGTGGCCGGTCACGTGGATTTTCCGGTTGCCCGCGTAAACATCGGCTCCTGCACGGTAAAGCATGTCAATCGTTTTCGCCATGAACAGTTCCAGCCCCGGAGACGGCGTTGTGGCAAGGATGACCGTATCCCCTTTTTGAATATTGACCTGCTTATGGTTCTTTTTCGCCATTTTTTGAAGGACGAGAAACGGTTCCCCCTGACTCCCTGTTGTCAAAATCGCCAGTTCTTCGTCCCGGTATTTTGAAATTTGCTGCAGCGGGATAATGAGGTCATCTGTCCGGGTCTGCAAGTATCCCAATTTTAATGCAATTTTATATACTTTTTCAAGATAATTTCCGACAAACGCAACTTTGCGGCCGGTAGTAGAAGCCGCATCGAGCACTTGCTGCACTCTGATTAAGTTCGAGGCAAAGCTCGCGATAATAATCCGGCCCTTTGCATCGTAGAAAGCATCCGTAATTTCTTCCGCCACAACAGACTCATGGGTCGTATATCCCGGATGTTCCGCTTCCGTGCTGTCGGATAGTAACAGGAGCACGCCTTCTTCGCCGATTTTCGACATTTTTCCGATTTCCGAACGATAATGCCCGCCCATTTCCTGGTCAAATTTAAAATCGCCGGTATACACAATATTGCCTTCCGATGTGGAAATGCAAATGCCGACCGAGTCGGGAATGCTGTGTGTTGTTTTGAAAAAGTAAATATCTGCAGCATCAAAATGGAGAACCGTATCGGCATCAATTTCTTTAAAGCGGATATGCTTTTTCACTTTTAGTTCCTTCAACTTTTCTTTCGCCAGCGCGATGGTAAACTTTGTGGCAAACACCGGCACGTTGAGTTTCATCAGGATATATGGCAGGGCGCCGATCGCGTCCTCATGCCCGTGTGTCAAGAAAATTCCCTTTATCCGCTGCCTGTTTTCCATTAAATAAGTAAAATCCGGGATGACAATATCGATCCCGAGCATTTCGTCTTCCGGTAGCATCAGCCCGGCATCAAGCACAAACAGGTCTTCTCCGGTTTCCACCACGTACATATTCTTTCCGATTTCACCAATTCCTCCTAAAGGAATGACCTTAATGGTTTCGTTTTTTTCCTTACGCAAAATTCTTTTCCTCCTGTGTTGTTTGAAATTCTAGAGCAGGAATCACGTTTCTTTTTGATAGATCGCAAGGGGTTGCCGGATTCCATCCGATACGGCCTTACGCATATCCAAGTTCCCGGCATAAAAAATAAGCGGCCGGCTCTTCCGCCGCATCCCTTTTAAAACGCCATGCCTGGCACCAGGCGCCCGCACGTCCACTTGCACCGTCCCGGTTCTATCGAAAAAGACTTTCCGAGCCTGTAAAAATAAATTGCTGTCCGTTCCTTTCTCTTATGTATAGCTTAACCGAAAAGGGTATATCCGGTCAATGAAGAGAGCGTGATATTTCCATCGACAAATGCTGCCTATTTCCGCCAATCTGCTGTTTGCCAGCAGATTGGCGGGAGAGGGCCTGCTTTTTTCCCTGGAGCCGGCATGGGGGCTTTCTTCAAAACCCGCTTAAGCAAAAAACGACCCTGTCCGTTTTTCCGGAAGGGCCGTTTTTTTTGCTTAAAGATCGCCAAGCAGGTGGTGAATGGTTTCCCGTTCTTCTTTTGTTAACGGAACGAGTGGGAGGCGGACGCCACCGGCATCCATCCCTTTTAATTGCAAAGCGGTTTTGACCGGTGCCGGATTAGGCGCCATAAACAAACCGCGCATTAATGGAAGCAGCTTTTGGTGCAGCCTTGCCGCTTTTGTTACATCCCCGGCAAAAAAGGCTTGCACCATTTCCTGTATGGCCGGGCCGGCAACATGGGAAGCAACCGAAATCACACCCGCCCCGCCGATTGAAAGCACGGGAATCGTCAGGCCGTCATCCCCGCAGTATAATTCAAAATCATCCGGCGTACGGGCAATGATTTGCGCCATCGCATCCAAATTCCCGCTTGCTTCTTTTACCGCAACAATATTCGGGATTTTGGAAAGTTCGATGATCGTTTCCGGTTCAATATTGACAGCCGACCGGCCCGGGATATTATAAATGACAACCGGGAGGCTGGTGGATTCCGCAATCGCTTTGAAATGGGCATACATGCCGGCCTGGTTCGGTTTGTTGTAATACGGGCCGACAGCCATGACGGCATCAACGCCGCATGATTCCGCACGCTTCGTCAATTCGATCGAAGCATACGTGTTATTGCTCCCTGTTCCAGCAATGACCGGCACCCGCCCGTTTGACGTTTTCACAACCTGCTTGAACAGCGCGGTTTTTTCTTCAGGCGAGAGTGTCGGGGATTCCCCCGTTGTTCCCGCAACGACCAAAGATTCTGTCCCGTTTTCAATTAAATAATCAACCAGCTTTGCCACCTTTTGCAAATCTAGATTCCCTTTATGGTCAAAAGGCGTCACCATTGCCGTTGAAACTTTTCCGAAACGACTCATACTTACACTCCTCATCCTGCCGGGTTTTGCAAGATGAAAAATAAAAACACCCGGCAGAAAATCTTTCATTTTTTACGCATGAATATCATACGTTTCCGTTTCGCTTTCTAAACTAAAGGCATCATGAAGGGCATTGACCGCTGTAACGAGATCTTCCTGCTTCACCAGCACCCAGATGGTCGTGTGGCTGTCAGCAGACTGTAAAATCCGGATCCCTTTTTCGGAAAGCGCCGACACGATTTTATACGTAATGCCCGGCACGCCCGCAATCCCGGCGCCGACAATTGATACTTTGGCGCAGTTCCGTTCAATTGCCGGTTCATGCCCCAGTTTTTTCAGCACTGCTTCAGCCCGGTTTGCCACTTCTCCGGAAACCGTGTAGACAACGCTTGTCGGGGAAATATTGATAAAATCGACACTGATATTTTCAGCTGCCATCGCTTTAAACACAACCGTCTGCAAATCATACTGCCCGTCTTTTGCATATACTTTGATCTGCGAAACATTCGGTACATGCGCAATCCCGGTAACGGTGCGTTCTTTTATATCGGTCCCGAGTTTCTGGCGGTGGCTTAAAGATGTGACAAGCGTACCGATATCGTCGGAATAAGTGGACCGGATGCGGATTGGCACTTTTGACTGCATCGCGATTTCAACGGCGCGCGGGTGGATCACTTTTGCACCCTGGTAAGCCATATTGCAGACCTCGTTATACGTGACCACCTGAAGCTTCCGCGCATTTTCGGCAATCCGCGGGTCAGCTGTCATGATGCCTTCCACATCGGTAAAAATATCAATCCACTCCGCTTGAAGCGCAGCACCGAGCGCTGCAGCGGATGTGTCGCTGCCCCCGCGCCCGAGCGTGGTTACGTCCCCGTTTTTTGCGGCCCCCTGAAATCCTGCAACCACGACAACATCGTGCAGTTTCAGTTCACGCAGGACGCGGTCGCACTTCATGTCCGTAATTTTCGCATTGGTATGCTCCGCGTTCGTGCGGAAACCGGCTTGCGCGCCGGTCAGGGCGCAAGCGCTGATGCCGTGCGCGTTTAACATATTGGCAAACACAAGGCTGGAGATAATTTCGCCGGTTGACAACAGCAAATCCTGCTCGCGTCTGCTTAAACAGGTTTCGGACCCACCAACGAGCGACAGGAGCGTATCGGTTGCATACGGTTCCCCTTTGCGACCCATCGCCGAAACGACGGCAACCACCTTATAGCCTTCTTCCAGTGCTTTTTCTACATGATGTTTGGCATGCATTCTTGCATCATGATCCCGTACGGATGTGCCGCCGAATTTTTGGACAACGATTTTCAATGAAGAACACCTCTGTTATAAACTGATAAATAAGAACAGTGATTCCGTTAACGAGCGGGCTTTGCCGGCCGGTTTTTTGCCAAAGCCATGTTTAAAGGGCCGGCCGTTTTTAAACCGTTCCCTTCCCGGCCGGAAAAAGCCGCGGCATATTTTTTGGCATACGTGTCCATAAAATATATCGGGAAATGGAACCTTCTCCGTTTACCGGATTCCGGCATAAACTTCGCTTTCCCTATATCTTATCACCAATATTGCAAAAAGGTCAGCCTAAATTGCCCCCCAATCAGATGAGCCCCATCCTAATCAGGCTTTCCGCAATCTGGATGGAATTTGAGGCAGCGCCTTTCAGCAAATTATCGGAAACAACCCACATATGGAATCCGTTGTCTTCATCCGGGTCTTTGCGGATCCGCCCGACAAAAGTGTCATACTTGCCGACCGCATTGACAGCCATCGGGTAAATCTGTTCTTCGGGGCGATCTTCCAGCACAACACCGGGCGCAGACGCGAGCACTTCCCGGATCTGCCCGGCACTTGTGCCGCCCTTTTCGGTTTCAAAATAAACAGATTCCGAGTGGCCGGTTGCAACAGGAATCCGGACGCATGTGGCGGAAACTTTTAATTCCGGCATATGCATGATTTTTTTCGTTTCATTGATCATTTTCATTTCTTCAAATGTAAAGCCGTTGTCCGTAAACACATCGATTTGCGGGATGGCATTAAACGCAATCTGGTAATGCTTCTTGTCGCCCTTTACCGGCAGTACCTGCGGCTCGTAAGCCCGCCCTTCAATGAGCGCCTTCGTCTCGTCGTTCAGCTCCCGGATGGCAGCCGCGCCCGAACCGGAGACAGCCTGGTATGTGGAAACGAGCACCCGCTTCAGGCCGAAATTTTTGCGGACGGGTTCCAACGCAACAACCATCTGGATCGTCGAACAGTTCGGATTGGCGATAATGCCGTTATGTTTTTGAATGTCTTCTTCGTTTACTTCCGGGACCACAAGCGGCACTTCCGGGTCCATGCGGAAGGCGCTCGTATTATCGATTACAATTGCCCCGCGTTTCACCGCTTCCGGCGCAAACTTTTTCGACACGCCCCCGCCTGCGCTGAAAAGGGCGATATCCACGCCTTCAAAGCTTTCCGGCACCGCTTCCCGGACCGTGATTTCTTCCCCGTTTACCGTTATTTTTTTGCCGGCGGAACGCGAAGATGACAGCAGCGTCAATTTGT
The DNA here is from genome assembly GCF_038593015.1 of Weizmannia sp. FSL W8-0676. Taxonomy (NCBI): domain Bacteria; kingdom Bacillati; phylum Bacillota; class Bacilli; order Caryophanales; family Bacillaceae; genus Heyndrickxia; species Weizmannia sp. FSL W8-0676. Next base: position 1,294,377 of record NZ_CP151954.1, on the reverse strand, counting down.
TATACGGAAATTTGCGGTTTACCAAAGTTTTAATCATTTGCTGGCCGACAGCGCCGGTTGCCCCGACAACGGCTACGTGATAACCTGATGTGTTTGCCATTGGCGTATTCCCCTTCCAATTCCAAAACCAAATTCATTTTTATAGCTATTATTGTATCACAAGTCTTCCGGCACCGTGTGTATTTTTTTAATTTTAAATCGTTTTCAAGGCGATTTTCCGTCGCGGAAACGTTCGACAATGACAGGCTGGATTTGTTTCCCCTCGAGTGCAAGCGAAACCGTATCGGCAAGGGCAGTCATTCTCGCCACCATTGAATTTGGTTTGTTGTCCGGGTCGTCCTGCCCGTACGGAATAAAATAAATGTTTTTTGTTGCCATCAGCCGCATCAAATTCATGCCGTTTAATCCGAGCGCATCATTGGTCGAAATGCCGAGCACAACCGGTTTCAAATTGCGGAGCGTCGCTTTGGCGGCCATCAGCACCGGGGAATCCGTGAGCGCGTTCGCCAGTTTGCTCATCGTAAATCCGGTCAGGGGCGCAATCACCATGCAGTCAAGCGGGAGGGTTGGCCCGAGCGGCTCGGCCTCGACAATCGAATCAATCGCTTTTTGCCCGGTGCATTTTTCAATTTTTTCCACCCATTCTGAGCCTTTGCCGAATCTTGTATCCGTCGTTTTCACCGTGTGCGTGACCACCGGGATAACTTCCGCCCCCAATGCCACGAGCTTTTCGATTTCAGGAAAAACGGCCGCATAAGTGCAATGGGAGCCGGTTAAGCCGAAGCCGATTCTTTTTCCCTTTACATCCATGGCGATGACCCCTTTCTTTTTAAAACGTCTTCTTCAATCAGCCGGCCGAGCACATTCCCGAGTATCCGCCCGGCTGTTTTCGGCGCGACAATGCCAGGCAGGCTCGGCGCCAGCATCGCTTTAATGCCGCGCTTTTCGGCATACCGGAAATCCGTTCCGCCCGGTTTGGAAGCAATATCCAGAATGAGCGTATGCGAAGGCATCTTTTGGATAACGGATGCGTTCACAATCAGGTGCGGAACCGTATTAATGCAGATGTCAATGTCTTTTACTTCCTGTTCAAGATCGTTTAAATGAAAAGGCACAAGCCCCATCTCCGTTATCCTCGCAAGATGTTCGCTTTTTCTCGCGCCGACTTTCACCTTCGCGCCGAGATGGCGGAAAGCCCGGGCAACGCTCATTCCCACCCTGCCAAGGCCGAGGACGGCAACATTTGAGCCGTGAATCGTAAATTCCGTGTTCTGAATGGCCATCATGATCGTTCCTTCGACGGTCGGAATCGAATTATAGATTGCCACATCGTCCCGCTCGAATAGTTTCACAAGGCGGCGGCCCGCTTTTTTAGCAATTTGTTCCAAATACGGATTGCTGATGCCGGTATAGATCGTAAAATAAGGCGGCGTTTCAGCCAGCATATCACCGGTCAGCACAACTTCTTCGTTCGAAAAAATCAAATCGATTTTCCCGTCGTCCGCTGTCCCGGTAATCGGCAAAATGACGCAATCCATTTCCGAAAACCGGATATCTTTAAATTTTTCTTTCGTGACGCCGGAATACACAAAATCGAGCTGTTCAAATCCGATCAATGAAATTTTCGCATCGAGATCCGCAAGTTTCCGGATCACTTCCAGCTGGCGTGCATCTCCGCCTATGATGGCAATTTGGACGCCGGTCAACAAATGCCTCACCTTCTTTTCCATGTGCATGGGGGATTCCCCATATCTTATGGTGGCGGCATGTTTTTTGTGAAAAAAAAGCAAAGAAAAATGCCGGAATACCCGGCATGCTTCTTTGCCTTTTTAATAGCTGTACTGGTTTTCAGGCACTTCCAAAATCATCATATCGGCACCAATCGTTCTGATCCGGTTCCACGGGACACGGATCTCGTTCGCCTGTTTTTTAAACCGCCTTCCGACCGGGATGATTAGGGCCTCCACTTTTCCGCTCGCTTCATCAATTTCAAGGTCCGTGGAGCCCAATACCCCGAGCCGTTCCGCTTTTTTAAAATCGACCATTTCTTTTCCGCTGAGTTCGCTGAGCCGCATATTCCCCCTTCTTTCTCTCATGGACTGATTCCATTTTATGCGGGGGATGGAAAAGATATGCCGTTTTTAAGACAACCGCTCCGGCAATTTTCCGTCCGGGCTGATTAAAGAGGCCGAATACGGTTTGGAGAAAATCTCCCGCGCACAGGCATTGACTTTTTCCACGGTGACGCGGTCGATTTCCTCGAGCATTTCATCAAGCGAACGGTGCTTCTTTAACAGCAGTTCGTTCTTTCCGTTCCGGCTCATGCGGCTGTTTGTGCTCTCCAGGCTGAGCATGAGGCTCCCTTTTAACTGTTCTTTGCAGTTTCGCACTTCTTTTTCTGTTACCCCTTTTGCTTTCAGCGTCTGCAGCGTCTCCTGTACCGTCTCAAACAGCTCGTCCAATTGGGAGGCGCCCGTTCCGCCGTAAATCGTTAAAATGCCGCTGTCCTTATAGGCGGTATGGTAGGAATACACCGAATATGCAAGCCCCCGCTGTTCCCGCACATTTTGGAAAAGGCGGGAGGACATGCTGCCGCCTAATATATTATTCAGGACAATCAGCTCATAAATATTGTCACTGCCGATTTTCTTCCCCTCAAATCCGAGGCAGAGATGGGCCTGTTCTGTTTCTTTTTTGCGTGCAAGGTCATTCTTATGAAAAACGGCCGTTTCGCCGCCCGTCTCTGCCTTCCCGCCTTCATAGGAGCCGAACAAGGCTTCAATCTCCCTTACGAAAGACGGCGGCACATTGCCGGCAACGGAGACGACAACGCGGTCAGGGGTATACATATCATATACATACTGATGGAGATCGTCGCTCGTAAACGATGCAAGCGTTTCTTCCGTCCCTAAAATCGGATAGCCGAGCGGATGGTTTTCATAAATGGCCTTGCCAAGCAAATCGTGGACAATATCGTCCGGCGTATCTTCATACATTTTGATTTCTTCATTGACAACGCTTTTTTCCCGTTCCATTTCTTCTTCTGAAAAAGTGGAGTGGAAAAACATGTCCGACAGAATGTCAAGCGCGAGCGGCGCGTGCGTGTCGAGCACTTTCGCATAAAAGCATGTATATTCTTTCGACGTAAAAGCATTCACCTGGCCGCCAATGGCATCAAAGGCCTCGGCAATGTCTTTTGCGCTCCTTTTTTCTGTCCCTTTGAAAAACATATGCTCAAGAAAATGGGAAATGCCGTTGTTTTTTTCATTTTCATTTCTCGAACCGGTGCCGATCCAAATGCCGATCGCAACCGAACGGACAGTTGGAATTTCTTCCAGTACAATCCTTAAGCCGTTATTGCAAGTATATTTTTGTATCATGTTGTGCCTCCTCGAAAGTCTCATTTCACTCTGTGCCGTCTTTTGTATCAGCGGGATCCTTTTCGCTGTCTAAAAACGTTCCGTCCTCATTTTTAATGATTCTTTCCTCATCGAGCAATTTTGAAACGGTCCCGATTTGTAAATTTTTCTTTTCCAGCCTGACAATCAACGGTTCCAATGCTTTTGCTGTGGAAGCGGTCGGATGCATTAAAATAAGCGAACCGCCCTGTGCTTTTGCGATTACGCGCTCTACAATCGCCCCTGGGGAGGGGTTCTGCCAGTCGACCGTATCGACCGTCCACATGATCGTTTCCATTCCCATTGATTTTGCGATGCTTACCGCTTCATCCCGGTAACTGCCGCTCGGCGGGGCAAACCACTTCACTTTTTCTTCCGTAATCGCTTCAAGCACCCGGTTTGTCTTCACCAGCTGGCTTTTGATCTTTGATTCCGGCAAAGTGCTAAAATCGGGGTGGGTATAGGAATGGTTCCCGGTTTCATGCCCGCCGCTTATAATCATGCGGGCAAGCTCAGGGTTTTCTTTTGCCCATCGCCCCTCTAAGAAAAAGGTAGCATGAAGATGATGTTTTTTTAAAGTTTTTAGCATATCCGGCAAATATTCATTTCCCCATGCGACATTGATTAAAAAAGCAACCATTGGTTTATCCGGATTTCCCGTATAGACAGGGGCCGGATCCAGATCTCCAAGGTGGACGGCAGGGGGAATTTGTTTAAACACCAGTTTGCGTTCGTCATAACGGCCGTCCTGTTTCATTTTCAAGTAAGAAGCTTTTTGATCCACTTCCACCCCATTGTAGCCGGGGACCGCCTTCCAAACCCTGTCAATCCGGGCATTTTCCGGCGGGCGGTAAAATCGTTTTGCAGCCTGTTCAATTTTTTCCTGAAGCTCGTTCTCTTGTGTGCTAAAAGCGGCCCGCTCCCTTAAATACCGAGCGGAAAGCGGATTTCCCGCAAGCAACAATGCTAGAATAGCAATCAAGCCAAGCGCAATCAAGCGTTTTGCTTTATTCACGTTATTTTCCCCCTTCTTTAAAAAAAGTATGAAATGGGGAAGGGGCATAGAACGGGCGCGCGGGACAAATAAAAAAAGCCAGGACTCCCTGACTTTCATCACGATTTATTTTCTTTTTTTTGCTGCTCCTTTAAAACGGCTTTGCGGGAAAGGTTGATGCGCCCGTGGCTGTCAATATCCGTCACCTTGACCAGAATTTCATCGCCGATCTTGACAACATCTTCGACTTTCCGGACGCGTTCTTCGGCGAGCTCGGAAATGTGGACGAGGCCGTCTTTGCCGTTAAAGATTTCCACAAAAGCGCCGAATTTTTCGATCCGTTTGACTTTGCCGAGGTAAACCTTGCCGACTTCGACTTCCCGGACGATATCTTCAATCAATTGCTTCGCTTTGTTGTTTGCGTCTTCGTCCGTCGAAGAAATAAAGATGGTGCCGTCCTGTTCAATGTCAATTTTCACGCCGGTTTCGTCAATGATTTTATTGATTTGTTTGCCGCTTGGCCCGATGACGTCGCGGATTTTATCCGGATGGATTGTCATGGTTAAAATCTTCGGCGCATAAACGGACAAATGGTCGCGTGTTTTCGAAATCGTCGACATCATATGGTCGAGAATCTGCATTCTGCCCTTTCTCGCCTGCTGCAGCGCCTCTTCCAGTATCTCCCTCGACAGCCCTGCAATTTTAATATCCATTTGCAGCGCGGTGACGCCTTTGGATGTGCCGGCCACTTTAAAGTCCATATCGCCGAGATGGTCTTCCATGCCCTGGATATCGGTTAAAATCGTATAATGTTCACCGGATTTCACAAGTCCCATCGCAATCCCGGCAACCGGCGCTTTAATCGGAATGCCGGCATCCATCATCGCAAGGGTGGAAGCGCAAATGCTTGCCTGTGAAGTGGATCCGTTCGATTCGAGCACCTCGGATACAAGTCGGATCGTGTACGGAAATTCTTTTTCATCCGGAATGACCGGTTCCAGCGCACGCTCGCCCAGTGCCCCGTGCCCGATTTCGCGGCGGCCCGGCCCTCTCATCGGCCCGGTTTCCCCGACGCTGAACGAAGGGAAATTGTAATGGTGCATAAACCGTTTCGACTCTTCAATGCCGAGCCCGTCCAAAATTTGCACATCGCCTAAAGCGCCTAACGTACAAATGCTTAAAGCCTGTGTTTGCCCGCGGGTAAACAACCCGGAACCGTGCGTGCGTGGCAAAACCCCGACTTCGGAGGAAAGCGGCCGGATTTCATCGATTTTGCGGCCGTCCGGGCGGATTTTATCGACTGTAATCAGCTTGCGGACTTCTTCTTTTTCAATATCGTGCAAAATTTGTTTAACCTGCTTGACCGTTTCTTCATCGGCTTCTTCCGCTTCAAACCGGGTGAGCACCTCATCGCCCACTTTTCTGATCGCTTCTTCGCGCGCTTTCTTTTCATGGACCTGGATGGCTTCGATCATCTCATCCCGGCACATGCCGCTGACTTTTTCCACCAGTTCTTCGTCGAGTTCGAACAATTCGACAGCCATTTTCTCTTTCCCGATCTCAGCCACAATTTTTTCCTGGAAAGCAATCAGGCGCTTGATTTCCTCATGCCCGAACATAATCGCTTCAAGCATCACTTCTTCCGGCACTTCTTTCGCGCCCGCTTCGACCATATTAATGGCGTCTTTTGTGCCTGCGACGGTTAAATGGATATCGCTTTTTTCCATCTGTTCCACAGTCGGGTTAATGAGGAACTTGCCGTCCACCCTTCCGACGATGACGCCGGCAATCGGGCCTTCAAACGGAATATCGGAGACGGAAAGCGCAAGCGAAGACCCGAGCATTGCTGCCATTTCCGGCGTGCAGTCCTGGTCGACGCTCATGACCATGCTGACGACCTGCACTTCATTGCGGAAGCCGTCGGCAAAGAGCGGGCGGATCGGCCTGTCAATCAGCCGGCTTGACAAAATGGCTTTTTCGCTCGGGCGCCCTTCTCTTTTGATAAAACCGCCCGGAATTTTCCCGACAGCGTAAAGCCGTTCCTCATAATTTACGGTCAGTGGAAAAAAGTCCACATTTTTCGGTTCTTTAGAAGCGGTTGCTGTACTGAGGACAGCCGTTTCGCCGTAACGGACGAGCGCAGCACCGTTTGCCTGTTTTGCGAGCTGGCCGATTTCCACGGTGAGCGGGCGGCCGGCCCAATCTATCGTATAGGTATGTTTATCCTCTACCATACAGATCAAAATCTCCTTTCTTTTTGCATATATTGTTTCACATTCATGAAAAGATAAGCGCGGGTAATGATTCAAAAACGAACCAACCGTTTGCTATGTATGTACAAGCCGCGCCGGGGCAGTACGGGAAACCCGGCGGCAATTTGAAATACATCTGTCCCAAAATTTGAGGGAGGAAAAACACATTGCAAAAAAGCGGGAATACTCCCGCTTTTTGCATTCTGCATTTTTTTATCGGCGCAAGCCCAGCCGGTTAATCAATTCACGGTAACGATGCACATCTTTATTGCGCAGATAGGTCAACAAATTACGCCGTCTCCCTACCATTTTCATCAAGCCGCGGCGTGAATGGTGGTCTTTTTTATGGACACGCAAATGATCGTTCAATTTGTTGATTTCTTCTGTCAATACAGCAATTTGCACTTCCGGAGAACCGGTATCGTTCTCGTGGATTTTAAATTGGTTGATGATTTCATTTTTACGTTCTTTTGAAATCGCCATCCTGTTCACCTCCTCTGTTTCCTATCCCCTGTTGCCGAGCAGGCGTCGGTGAGTCGCGCTGCCAAGCACAGGTTCCGGTACTGTAATAGAATACTACTTTTTCGCATAAAACTCAAGTGGCAGTTCCCTGTTTTTCAAAGTAACGCCTTGCCGCCGTTTCATCCCGTTTCATTTCTTCAATCAAGTCCTCAACGCGGGCGAACTTTTTCTCTTCGCGGATGCGCGCAAGCCATTTGACAACTGCTTCTTCCCCGTAAATGGTGTCGGAAAAATCAAGCAGATATACTTCTGTCGTTTTTTCATATTCTTCCGGATTTTTAAACGTAGGATTGTAGCCGACGCTGCATAAGCCGTTATGCCATGTATCTGCGACTTTCATTTGCACAATGTATACCCCGTTCGGCGGCAGCATATACGGCGCGGTGAGCTGTAGATTTGCCGTCGGGAATCCGAGCTGCCGGCCCCGTTTTTCGCCATGGACGACGATGCCTTTGATCTCGTAATCGCGCCCGAGCAGCGGCTTCACTTCCCCGACTTTTCCTTCCCTGATTTTTGACCGGATCAGGGTGGAGCTGACTTTTTCCCCGGTATTTTCAAGGGTCAGTTTTTCGATCACCGTAATCCCGAACCTGCCGTTTGCATATTCAGGGAGATTCTCCATATTGCCTTTCCCAAATTTGCCGTATGTATAATCGAAACCGGCAACAACATGTTTCACGCCGAGTGCGGCCAGATACTGGTCGACAAATTGCTGCGGCAAAAGAGATGCAAAACGGGAGGTAAAACGGACGACAAACAGGTAATCGACGCCCAGTTTTTCGATTAGCTTGATCTTGTCTTCAAGCGGTGTAATCAGTTCAATGCCATCCTTTTTCTTTCCCAGTACAACGGAAGGATGGGGTTCAAATGTCATGACGGCACTCTTCCATCCGTTTTTTTCAGCGATCCCGCGGGCTGTTTTGATCACTTTCTGATGCCCGAGATGGATGCCGTCAAAATAACCCAATGCGATGGCAAGCGGCGGAAAATCGCCGGGCTTAAAGGAATGGGGATGATGGACCGTTATAGTTTTCAAAATTTCTCACCTTTTCCCTTTTACAAATTGAAGCAGCCGCCTTCCCGTTTTATACCCGGAAGGCTTTTTACAACACTTTCGCCGGTTTGATAAAGCCGGGCCGGCCGGGATACGCCACGTATACCGCGAGCATTTTTCCGCGGAAAAAGACAGCAAGCCTGTCTCCCGTTTCCGGCCAAGTCTCCGGTTTTTTCAACACGGCACCGTTCTTTACTTTCTCTGCTAATGTATCACTAATTTCCCATTTCGGCAAATGGCGGATCCCGGCCTCCAGCGGGAAGAGCAGGCTTTCCTTGATGCCTGTTTCCACGGCTTTTTCGATCTCCTGAAATGTGGCGCATTGTTCCTTTGAAAAACCGCCGGCTTCCGTTCTTGTAAGATTGGACATATGTGCGGGATAGCCGAGCTTTTCCCCGATCATAACAGCAAGCGTGCGGATATACGTCCCTTTGCTGCATGAAGCGCGGAAACGGAACGATACAACCGGCCCTTCAAAACATTCCCGCCCGTCCAATAGTTCAAGGCTGTAGATTTCCACATCCCTTTTAGGGCGTTCCACTTCGATGCCCGCCCGCGCATATTCATACAGCCTTCTCCCGTTCACTTTGACGGCGGAAAACATCGGCGGGATTTGGGTAATATGCCCGGTAAGCGAAGCGAGTGCGGCTAAAATTTCTTCCCGGCTGATCGGCCGGCCAATTTCTTTTTTTTCAATGATGTCGCCGGAAGCATCCTCTGTCGTCGTTGAAACCCCGATCGTTGCTTCGCCTTCGTAAGTTTTGCCGGCATCCTGAAGATATTCGGCAATCTTTGTCGCACGCCCGATGCAAACCGGGAGCACCCCTTCCACATCTGGATCAAGCGTGCCGGTATGGCCTGCTTTTTTTGTGCCGAAAAGCTTCCGGATTTTAAAAACACAGTCATGGGAGGTCATCCCCGCCGGTTTCCAGAGCGGTAAAATACCATCCATGGCGCCACTTCCTTTCGCAAATCCAATAAAATCACCCTAAAAAAGGAAACTGACCGGACCGTGTCCCGGCCCCGATCAGTTTCCTGAAACATTCATTCATCCGTGTCATGGATTTTTTTTATCAGCGTCTCAATGCGGTTGCCGTATTCGATGGATTCATCGATTTCAAAAATCAGTTCAGGTGTTTTGCGGAGCCGGATTCTTTTGCCAACTTCCGAGCGGATAAAGCCTTTCGCTTTTTCCAGGCCGTCAAGAGTGTCTTTCTTTTGTTCCTCATCGCCAAGGACGGTCAGATACACTTTTGCCTGCTGAAGATCGCCTGTTACTTCCACATCGGTTACAGTGACAAAGCCGACACGCGGATCTTTCAGTTTTCGTCCGATAATGTCGCTCAGCTCTTTTTTCATTTGCTCGCCAACCCTGTTTGCACGAAGATTCATCACTCACACCTCATTTATAGCCATTCAATATTTGTTTCAAGCCGTTCCCATTCAGGAAAGGAATCCAGAAACTGAATTGCCCGCTGCAATTCTCTTTCAGCCGCCGCCCGGCTCGAAGCAACGGTCACGACTTCAACGAGGGTCCGCTGCCAGATATCCTGGAAATCCATTTCACCGGCTGCAACATTATATTTTTGCTTCAGCCGCGTCAATATTCTTTGCAGCACTGCCCTTTTTTCTTTCAATGAACGGGCATCGTAAATGCGGAATTCGCAACGGGCGCTCCCAATCATGCTCTTTCAATTTCCTCCATGATAAAGGACTCAATGACATCTCCTTCTTTGATGTCATTAAAGTTTTTAATCGTAATCCCGCATTCATATCCCTGGTTGACTTCTTTCACGTCATCTTTATAGCGTTTCAGCGTATCAATTACACCTTCATAAATGACCACGCCGTCACGGATGACGCGCACACCGCTGTCACGGGTGATTTTTCCGTCTGTGACATAGCCGCCCGCAATCGTGCCGATCCGTGATACTTTAAATGTCTGCCGCACTTCAACCTGGCCGATGATTTTTTCTTTGTATTCCGGATCAAGCATGCCTTTCATCGCAGATTCAATTTCTTCGATCGCTTTATAGATGATGCGGTGCAGGCGGATATCCACTTTTTCCGTTTCGGCTGCGCGTTTGGCGTTGTTATCCGGGCGGACGTTAAAGCCGATAATAATCGCATTGGAAGCGGAAGCAAGCGTCACATCGGATTCATTAATGGCGCCGACGCCTGTATGGATGACGTTAATGTTGACGCCCTCCACATCAATCTTTTGCAAAGCGTCGGTCAATGCTTCCACGGAACCTTGCACATCCGCTTTGACAATCACATTTAATTCTTTCATTTCCCCGTGCTTCATTTGCTCAAACAGCGTGTCGAGGCTGACACGCGCGGTTTCGTTGCGGTGCGCCTGGACAGCCTGTTGTTTCCGTGCTTCCCCGACCTGGCGGGCTGTTTTCTCATCTTCAAAGACAACAAAACGGTCGCCGGCTTCCGGCACATCATTTAAACCGGTAATTTCAACAGGCGTGGACGGCCCTGCTTCTTTTACGCGGCGGCCAAGATCATTGACCATCGCACGGACGCGCCCGTAAGTGTGGCCGACGACAATCGGGTCGCCGATGCGCAAGGTGCCGTTTTGCACGAGCAAAGTGGCAACCGGGCCCCTGCCCTTATCGAGGCGCGCTTCAATGACCGAGCCGAGTGCGCGGCGGTTCGGGTTTGCTTTCAGTTCTTCCACTTCGCTGACAAGCAAAATCATTTCAAGCAGATTGTCAATCCCTTCGCCGGTTAGCGCGGAAATCGGGACAAAAATCGTATCCCCGCCCCAGTCTTCCGGAACCAGATTGTATTCCGTCAGTTCCTGCATGACCCGTTCGGGGTTCGCTGTCGGTTTATCAATTTTATTGACCGCAACAATGATCGGCACGCCGGCTGCTTTTGCGTGGTTAATGGCTTCCACTGTTTGCGGCTTCACGCCGTCATCCGCCGCGACAACAAGCACGGTAATGTCCGTCACCTGCGCCCCCCGCGCACGCATCGTTGTAAATGCTTCATGCCCCGGGGTGTCTAAAAATGTAATCTTTTTGCCGCCTACTTTCACCTGGTATGCACCGATATGCTGGGTAATCCCGCCTGCTTCTCCGGCGGTGACTTTTGTATGGCGGATGAAATCGAGCGTTGTCGTTTTCCCATGGTCAACATGGCCCATAATGGTGACAACCGGCGGGCGGACTTCGAGGTCTTCTTCACGGTCTTCCGTAAAATACGTTTCCAGATCCGTCTGGTCAACGATCACTTCTTCTTCCACTTCAACACCGTATTCCGAAGCAATCAGTTCAATGGCATCTTTGTCAAGCTGCTGGTTGATCGTTGCCACAACGCCGAGCAGGAACAGTTTTTTAATGATTTCGGAAGGTTCCCTGTAGAGCTTCTTCGCAAGTTCCGCAACGGTCAGCGATTCTGTGAACGTAATTTTTTCAGGCAGTTCTTTTACCTTTTGGACCGGTTGCGGCTGCGGTTTGAAGTTTTTATTTTTCCGGTTATTTTTCTTTTGTTTGTTGAACGGCCGTCCATTGTTGCCGCGGTTTCCGTTATTGCCGCGGTTTCCGTTGCCGCCGTTTCGGTTATTCCCGTTGCTCCGGCTGTTTCCGCTGTTCCCGCTATTCCGATTGTTGCCCGCGGCCTGGCTGTTTCCGTTATTCCGGTTATTACTTGCAACCTGGCCGTTCCCGTTACTCCGGTTGTTGCTTGCGGTTTGGCCGTTCCCGTTATTCCGGTTGTTGCCGCCCTTGCGGTTATTGCCGCCCGTTCCGCTCCTCCCATCGCTGCGGTTGCTGCCGCCAGCACGGTTATTGCTATTATTTCTGCTGTTTCCGCTGTTCCCTTGGTTTTTGCTGTTTTGGCCGTTTCTGTTTGCCCGGTTCTCGCCGGTTCCGCGATTTTGCTTCTGGTTTTCGTGCCGGGTGCGGTTTTCAGGTTTGTTTCCTTGCTGGTCCCCATTTTCGGTCCTGGTACTTCTTTCTTTTCCGGACGGACCGTTTTGCCCGTTTTTCTTGCCATCTTGCTGTTTGTTGCCGCTGTAAACCGAATCCAGCTTCCTTACTGTTTCCCCATCGATCATTGACATATGATTGGATACCTCTATATTCATTTGTTTTAGTTTCGTAATAATTTCCTTACTTGATGTATGATGAGCTTTCGCATATTCGTAAACACGTATTTTGCTCATGTCGTCACCCCCACCTATGATTCATCGAGCAGTTCAGCAAGTTTTTCCGCAAATCCGCGGTCACTTACTGCAACTACGACTCTCGCCTCTTTCCCAATGGCTTTTCCTAGCATTTCCCTCGTCTCTATCCACCGGACAGGCACATGATAGAAACGGCATTTGTCTAACATCTTTTTTGACGTATTGGATGAGGCATCTTTTGAAAGCAATACAAGTTTTGCCTGGCCTGCCCGGATTTCTTTCAGGACAGGCTCCTCTCCCGAAACAATCTTTCCTGCCTTGAACGCAAGGCCTAAAAGGGACATTGCCTGCTTCCCGTTCATGATTTTTGTTTATTCTCCTTTTTTTCCTTTTGAATAAACGCCATGATTTCATCGTAAAAAGCATCGTCTATAGCGGCACCAAGATGGGATGAGAGAATATCTTTTTTCTTTGCCAAAAGCACCGCTTCCTCGTCTTTTGAAAGATAGGCGCCTCTTCCTGACTTTTTCCCGGTCGGGTCAATCGAAACATCGCCTTCCTTGGAACGGACGATACGGACCATTTCTTTTTTTGGTTTCATTTCTCCCGTTGCCACGCATTTTCTCATTGGAATTTTCTTACGTGTCGCCATCAGCCCCACTCCTTATTCGATCTCTTCATCTTTCCCGCCGTTTTCAGGCAGATCCGCTTCTTTCGCATCCGGTACGGCCAGTGCTTCGGGAGTACGGCCTGGATCGCCATCTTCAAAAAGCTCCGGTCCTTCTCCGTCGATATCACCGGCAGTTTCAGAACGAGGATAAATGCCTAAACCCCTTGCATCCGTTTCGCTCTTAATATCAATTTTCCAGCCTGTGAGTTTCGCGGCAAGCCGGGCGTTTTGGCCGCGTTTCCCGATTGCAAGCGACAACTGGTAATCCGGAACGATGACCGTTGTAGCCTTATTATTTTCATCAACAAGCACATCAAGCACTTTTGCAGGGCTTAACGCGTTTGCTACAAATTTAGACGGATCATCCGACCATTTTACAATATCAATCTTTTCCCCGTGTAGTTCATTTACAATCGCCTGGACGCGTTGCCCTTTAGGCCCGACGCATGCGCCGACAGGATCAACTTCCGGGCGGTCAGTGTAAACCGAAATTTTCGAACGGTCCCCTGCTTCGCGGGCGATCGAACGGATTTCCACGATGCCATCGTATATTTCCGGCACTTCAAGTTCAAACAGCCGTTTTAAAAGGCCGGGATGGGTGCGCGAGACAAAAATTTGCGGCCCCTTTGTTGTCCGTTCCACTTTTGTAATGTAGACCTTAATCCGGTCATGCGGGTTATACGTTTCATTCGGGGATTGTTCCCCCGGCGGTAGCAGCGCTTCTGTTTTTCCGAGGCTGACATACGTAAAACGCGGATCTTTCCGCTGCACAATCCCGGTCATGACCTCGTCTTCACGGTCGATGAATTCATTGTAAATGATTCCCCGTTCCGCTTCCCGGACGCGCTGCGTGACAACCTGTTTCGCTGTCTGTGCGGCGATCCGGCCAAAATCTTTCGGCGTGACTTCCAATTCGACAACATCGCCGATTTCATAAGACGGATTGATTTTCTGGGCATCTTCAAGCGAGATTTCAAGGCGCGGGTCAAATACTTCCTCAACCACGTCTTTGCGTGCGAATACACGGATCGTCCCGTTCGCCAGATTTAAATCCGTCCTTACATTCTGTGCCTGGTTAAAATTGCGGCGGTATGCCGATACAAGCGCGGCTTCGATGGCTTCAACGAGCACATCCCGCGAAATTCCTTTTTCTTTTTCGAGTATCGTAAGCGCATCTACCAGTTCTGAGCTCATGGAAATTGGATCCCCCTTCATTTTTTGAAAAATGATGCATTTTTAAAATTCAACGGCAAGCCGTGCGTTGGCAACTTTGTCATACGGAATTTCCTTCTCGATTTTCTTCGTTTTCACTTTACATTCTAATGTTAAGTACCCGTTGTGAAAAGCAATCAATTTTCCCTGGAACGTTTTCTCCCCGTCAAGCGGTTCATACGTTTTCACGAGGACGGTCCGGCCGACAGCACGTTCAAAATCACGCGCTTTTTTTAACGGGCGTTCCGCACCCGGAGAGGAAACCTCAAGGAAATAATTATGGGGAATCGGGTCCGCTTCATCGAGCTTTTCCCCGAGCCGTTCGCTGACGAGCCCGCATTCTTCGATATCGACCCCGTTTTCCTTGTCAATATACACGCGAAGAAACCAGTTTTTTCCTTCTTTGACGTATTCGATATCAACAAGTTCAAGGCCGAGCCCTTCCACAACCGGGGATGCCAGTTGTTCCACCACTTCAACGACTTTACTCATGCTGACCTCCTCAAAAATCCGATTTAAAACACGAAAGAGCGGGGTGATGGCCCCACTCTTTCGCACGAGCGTTTATCCGTAGTATTTCCATAAAAAACTATACCATAACAGGCAAAAAAAAGCAAACAGCGGGCTTTAACCCGTATTTAGAAAAGCGACAGCTGGTTCTGCTCCGGCAGCGACTCGAGGCAGCCGTGCCCGTCAAGGTATTCCATAATCGTTTTGGAGACTTTTCCGCGGCGCTGCAAGTCTTCTTTTGAAAGGAATTCGCCTTCTTCGCGCGCTTTGACGATATTGACCGCAGCGTTTGTGCCAAGCCCCGGAATCGCATTAAACGGCGGGATGAGCGAATCGCCGTCAATGACAAACTTGTCTGCTTCCGACCGGTACAAATCAATCGGCTGGAAGCGGAAACCGCGCGCCGTCATTTCAAGCGCCAGTTCCAGCACGGTCAGCAAACTTTTCTCTTTCGCCGATGCGTCCATCCCTTTTGCATTAATTTCACTGATTTTTGCCTTGATGGAATTCGAGCCGTGGATCATTACATCCAGATCGAAATCCTCCGCGCGCACCGTAAAATACGTCGCATAGTAGATCAGCGGATGGTACACCTTGAAGTAAGCGATCCTTACCGCCATCAGCACATAGGCGGTGGCGTGGGCTTTCGGGAACATGTATTTAATCTTTTTGCACGATTCAATATACCATTTCGGCACGTTTTGCTTGATCATTTCCTCTTCCATTTCAGGCGTGAGCCCTTTCCCCTTCCGTACCGATTCCATAATTTTAAAAGCAAGGGACGGCTCTAAGCCCTGATAGATTAAATAAACCATAATATCGTCGCGGCAGCCGATCACTTCAGGCAGGGTGCAGGTGCCGTTTTGGATCAGTTCCTGGGCGTTGCCGAGCCATACGTCCGTCCCGTGCGAAAGCCCTGAAATCTGAACCAGTTCCGCAAAAGTCGTCGGTTTTGTATCTTCCAGCATCTGGCGCACAAACTTTGTGCCAAATTCCGGGATGCCAAGCGTACCGGTTTTGCACATAATTTGCTCTTCCGTAACCCCGAGCGGTTCCGGCCCGCTGAAAATTTTCATCACTTCCGGGTCATCGGTCGGGATCGTTTTCGGGTCAATCCCGCTTAAGTCCTGGAGCATGCGGATGACGGTCGGATCATCGTGCCCGAGTATATCAAGCTTCAAAATATTATCGTGGATCGAGTGGAAATCAAAATGCGTTGTCCGCCATTCCGAATTGTGATCGTCCGCCGGATACTGGATCGGCGTAAAATCGTATATATCCATATAATCCGGCACGACAATAATGCCGCCTGGATGCTGGCCGGTCGTCCGTTTTACCCCGGTGCAGCCCTGGACAAGCCGGTCAATTTCCGCGCTCCGGAATGTCAAATTGTGGTCCTGGGCATACCCTTTTACATAGCCGTAAGCCGTTTTTTCCGCAACTGTGCCAATCGTGCCGGCGCGGTATACATACTCTTCGCCGAACAGCACTTTTGTATAGGCGTGGGCGCGCGGCTGGTAATCGCCGGAGAAGTTCAGGTCAATATCCGGCACCTTGTCCCCTTTAAATCCAAGGAACGTTTCAAACGGAATATCATGGCCGTCCTTTTTGTATTTTGCCCCGCATTCCGGGCAGTTTTTATCCGGCAGGTCAAAACCGGAACCGACCGAACCGTCATTGAAAAACTCGGAATGCTTGCAGTTCGGGCACACATAATGCGGCGGGAGCGGGTTGACTTCGGTGATTTCCGTCATCGTTGCGACAAGCGAAGAACCGACAGACCCCCGCGAACCGACAAGGTAACCGTCATTCAATGATTTCTTGACAAGTTTATGGGCAATCAGATAAATGACCGCAAATCCGTGGCCGATAATGCTTTTCAGCTCTTTTTCAAGCCGTGCTTCGACAATTTCGGGAAGCGGGTCCCCGTAAATCATCTTCGCGCGCTTATAGCTTTGCTCGCGGATTTCTTCTTCCGCCCCTTCAATTTTCGGCGTGTACAGCTCGTCTTTTACCGGCTTGACGTCCTCGATTAAGCCGGCAATTTTATTTGTGTTTTCAACCACAATTTCTTTTGCCTTTTCGTCGCCTAAAAACGAGAAGCATGCAAGCATTTCATCCGTTGTGCGGAAATGCACGTCAGGCAGCCGGTGCCGATTCAGCGGATTGGCGCCGCCCTGGGAGCTGATCAGGATTTTCCGGTAAATTTTGTCTTCGGGGTTTAAATAATGGACATTGCCTGTTGCGACAACCGGCAGATTCAATTTTTCCCCGAGCCGGACGATTTTCGTAATGATTTCTTCAAGCGCCTTTTCGTCCCTTATCAGTTCCTGGTCGATCAGCGGGGCGTACACTTCTTTCGGATGAACTTCAAGGTAATCATAAAAGCGGGCCATCTCCTCTACTTCCGCCGGATCTTTCTGCATCATGCCTTCAAATACTTCGCCTTTGTCACAGCCGGACCCGACGAGAATGCCTTCCCGGTACTTTTGCAGCTGCGAACGCGGAATGCGCGGCACACGGTAAAAGTAATCGATATGGGACAGGGAAATCAGTTTAAATAAATTTTTCAGGCCTTCCTGCGTCCGGACAAGCAACGTACAGTGCGACGGGCGTGCCCGCTTGTACGCGCCGCCTTCGCCCATATACTGGTTCAGTTCGTCATGGTATGTGATCCCCCGGTTGCGGGCGTCATTCAGCATTTTTAAAAAGATATGTCCTGTTGCTTCCGTGTCATAGATCGCGCGGTGGTGCTGGGTCAGTTCCACATTGAACTTTTTCGCGAGCGTGTTCAGCCGGTAGTTTTTGAAATCCGGATATAAAAACCGCCCGAGTTCAAGCGTATCAATGACGGGATTATTGGATTTCGGCAGCCCGGCTTTTTTCAGGCCGACATTTAAAAACCCGGTGTCGAACGAAGCATTGTGGGCAACAAGCACCGCGTCGCCAATCCATTCATTGTATTCTTTCAACACTTCGGAAATGTCCGGCGCATCTTTCAACATATCGTCGGTAATATGGGTCAGCTCAATAATCGTATTGGACAGCGGGCGCCCGGGATTGGCAAACCGTTCAAACGTATCGACCACTTCGCCGTCCCGGATTTTAACCGCGGCGATTTCGATGATCGTATCATAAACAGCAGATAATCCCGTTGTTTCGACGTCAAAGACGACATAAGTCGCTTCATCAAGATGGACGTGCGCATCATTATAGGCAATCGGCACCCCGTCGTCGACAAGATTGGCTTCAACACCGAAGATAACTTTTATGCCATTCTTTTTGCCGGCGCTGTATGCTTCCGGAAAACTTTGCGCAACGGAGTGGTCTGTAATCGCAATCGCCGGATGGCCCCATTTTTTCGCCTGGGCGACAAGGGCAGACGCAGAAGTGACCGCATCCATCTGGCTCATCGGCGTATGGAGATGGAGTTCGACCCGCTTCTCATTTTCCGGCGCATGGTCTTTCCGGACGCGCGGGGCCACTTCAGAAAGATCGTTAGCGATCATGACCAGATCACGGACAAACGTATCATTCTGGATGCTGCCGCGCGCACGGAGCCACATCCCTTTTTTCACGCGGGCAAATTGTGCGGCATCTTCCTTATCCCGCGAAAACATCTTCACGAGAATGGAGCTTGTATAATCGGTGATTTTTAACGTCAAAAGCGTCCGCCCGCTGCGCAGTTCTTTCGTTTCGACATCAAACACATAGCCTTCCACCGTAATCCGCCGTTCTTCATCGACAATCTCGGAAAGGCGGCGGATATCATCATCGGGCGGAATTCTCAGCCCGATCATAAGCGGTCCTGCATCGTGCGTTTCTTCCCCGCCCTGTTGCTCATTCACGTGCTTCTGCATTTCGAGAACGGCCTGTTTTGCCCGTTCTTCATCTTCTTTTTTCTTTTCTTCCATAAATTTGGCGTATGCTTCGCTTGCTTCAGGCGCCGTCGAAATTTCCGTGTCAAACATCAATTTCGGAAAACCGGCCCGTTCGTAAAAACGGATAATCCATTCCCCGTATTTTTGTTTTAATGCTGCTGCTTCCGGTTCATTGCGGCCGGTTACCACCAGCTTATTGCCGGAAAGTGACGGAACCTGATCCGCAAGCAGGGACAAAAGCATCGGCGACATGCCTTCCAGTTCTCCAAGGCAAGTTTTCCAGTAATCGGCAATCAGTGCCGGCCCAAAAGAAGGGTCTTTCGCCCGGATTGAAAAACGGACGTCGGCAATATGCTGAAAAGCCTGGCGCAAACGGGTTGTAAATGTCAGATATACCTCAAAAGGAAGAATTTTTTCGAGCAAAAAATAAAAATGCCATCGCCTTGACTGGCGTTCCACAACAAGTTTTTCAATTTCCCCATATTTAAAATGCTCGTAAAACCTGTCATCCAGCAGTTCCAGCTGCCGGAGCAAAATCTGGAACCTTTCTTTCTTTCCGGCGGGATTTTCAATCATCTTGTCCTCTCCCATCCTTTTTCATTCAATCTATCTTTATCTTAAAAAACAAGCGTCCTGAATGCAATCTTTCCGGGATTTTTCCCGGTAGTGTTGAAAGGTTCGAGTGCCGGGATTTTCCAAATAAAACATTTTCTGCCTCTTTTTTGCAGGAAAAGAAGAGAAGCACCGGCCGGTCAGCCGATGCCCCTGTCATGAAGCAAGTTCTGCTAAAATATTGGAAAGTGTTTCAGCCAAATCCTCTTTTTTCACTTCGAGCACTTCCCCGGTTTTTCTGATTTTCACTTCGACGATTGCCTCAGCCGCTTTTTTCCCGACGGTTACCCGGACAGGCAGGCCAATCAGGTCGGAATCTGCAAATTTCACACCCGGGCGCTCGTTTCTGTCATCCATCAAGACGGTAAACCGTTTTTCAAGTTCCGCATGGAGCGTTTCTGCAAGGGCGGCTTGTTGGGCATCCTTCATATTTACCGGCACGAGATGCACGTCAAACGGCGCCAGATTGACAGGCCAAACGAGCCCTTTATCATCGTTATGCTGTTCGCACACTGCCGTTAAAGTGCGGGAGACGCCGATCCCGTAACAGCCCATCAGCATGACCTGTTCCCTGCCGTTTTCGTCTAAAAAGGCGGCGTGCATTGCCTCGCTGTATTTTGTGCCGAGTTTGAAAATATGCCCGACTTCTATGCCGCGCGCAAACCGGATCGTTCCCTTTCCGTCCGGGGACGGGTCGCCTTCCTGAATATTGCGGAGATCCCCGTATAAATCGACGCGGTAATCCCTCCCCGGATTCGCATTCACATAGTGGAAGTCATTCTCATTGGCGCCGCAAATGCCGTTTACCACATAACGGACGGCGTTATCGGCCAAAATCCGGATCTTCTCCGGCGCGCCGACAGGGCCGAGCGAACCGGGATCCGCCCCCATGATCGACTTGATGGCTTCCGGATCTGCCATTTCAATCGTTTCAGAACCGAGAAGGTGTTTGACCTTGACTTCATTTACGTCATGATCGCCCCTGACCAGCACGATTACATATTCGTCGTCCGCTTTCAGCACGAGGGTTTTCAGGCATTTTTCAGGATCTGCCTGCAGGAAGTCCGCAATTTGCGCGATCGTTCTTTGCCCAGGGGTCGGAATTTTTTCGAGCGGTTTTTCCGCTTCATCCGGCTTTGTGTAAACGGTCTTCACTTCCGCCATTTCAATATTCGCCGCATAATCGGATGAATCGGAATACGCAATGGTGTCTTCCCCGATTTCAGACAGCACCATGAACTCCTGCGTATCTTTCCCGCCGATCGCGCCCGAGTCCGCCAATACGGCACGGAAATCCAGTTTGCACCGCGAGAAAATATTGGTATAGGCCCGGTACATATCCTTATACGTCTCATCGAGGCTCTCTTGATTGGCGTGGAAAGAATACGCGTCTTTCATGATGAATTCCCGCCCGCGCAGCAAGCCGAAACGCGGGCGCTTTTCATCCCGGAATTTCGTTTGGATTTGGTATAAAGAAAGCGGCAGGCGTTTATACGATTTTACTTCGTTCCGGATTAAACTTGTGATCACTTCTTCATGCGTCGGCCCGAGCGCAAAGTCTCGTTCATGCCGGTCCCTAAGGCGCATCAGATCCGGGCCGTAAGAATACCAGCGCCCCGATTCTTGCCACAATTCCGCCGGCTGGAGGGACGGCATCAGCAATTCCATGGAACCGATGGCTTCCAATTCTTCACGGATAATCGCTTCAATTTTATGTAAGACTTTTTTCGCGAGCGGCAAATACGTATAAACGCCGCTTGCAATTTGCCGTATGTACCCGGCACGGAGCAGCAGCTGATGGCTTTTCACCTCGGCTTCGGCCGGTACGTCCCGCAATGTCGGAATAAACAATTTGCTCTGTTTCATACATCGCACTCCCGTATTCTTTTATTATAGATCAGTTGAGTTTGTAACGTTTATTTGTTTCTATTCCCCGATTCAGCAAACCAGGCCCGGGGTTGGATGATGAGAGATTGTAAATGAAAAGCCAGGCCAGGGTGCGTAAAAATGCAGATTTTAAAAGTAATCCAGCCGCTACAAATTGAACGAAGATTTGGCGCTGCTTGTGAAAACGGGCGGGCCAAACCGGGCTGATGGTGGACCAGCAATTCAAGTCCATTTTATAACCACATCCGTAAAGCAAACAAATTTACGGAGGAAGCAGGCCCTTTTGCAACAGGGCCCGCCGGAACCCCCTGCAAACCGGAAGCTTTACAAGAAAAATCTTTGGATATCATTCCAGGTGACAATGATCATCAACAGCATCAGGAGCGCAAAACCGATAAAATGGACGATGCCTTCTTTTTGCCGGTCAATCGGTTTGCCCCGCAATGCTTCGATTCCGAAAAACAGCAGCCTGCCTCCATCCAAAGCCGGCAGCGGGAGCAGGTTCATAATCCCGATGTTGATGCTCAACAATCCTGCCCATTTAAACAAATAGATGATGCCCGACTTGGCGACGGTCTCTGTTGATTTATAAATGCCGACAGGGCCTGACAGCATATCAATGGAAAAGCCGCCGCTGATCAGGTGGCCAAGCAGTTTAAAAATTTCCACCGTCCAGACGTATGTCTGTGTAATGCCGTACGTGGCAACTTTCAGCGGGGAATGGTCAACCGGGCTGTTCACGCCGATTCTCCCGAATGTTTTCCCGTCCTCTGAAATGCTTTTTGGCGTCACCGGAATGTCCATTGTTTTGCCGTTCCGTTCCACTGTAAACGTGATTTTTTCATCAGGGTGTTTTTGGATGACGTCGACAATGTCATTCCACGTCGAGATTTCCGCACCGTCAATGCTGATCACCGTATCCCCTTTATGGAGCCCGGCCTTTGCCGCAGCACTGTCCTTTACAACGGTTCCGAGCACTGGATCGGTCATCGGCACCCCCTGCACCACCGCCATAAGGGTAAAGACAAGGGCTGCCAGGACGAAATTCATGAGTGGCCCGGCAAAAATCGTGAGCGCCCGCTTCCCGAGCGATTTGGAGGCAAACTGGCGGTCCCATGGCGCGATTTGCATTTCCATCCGGTCTTCGACAAGCACGGCATCCCTTTTCACTTTAAACGTCCGGAGGTGTTCATCATCGCCTTCTTCATAGCCTTTGATTACAAGCGCACGTTCCAGATCTGCAGATTCCGTTTCAATCATGCGCAATCCAGTATACCGGTCTTTTCCGTTCACCACGATTTTTTCAACGGCTTCGTTTTCATCGAAAAGCAGCCCAACCCGCTGGCCTGGCTTCAACTCCGGCATATCCGGGTCTTCCCCCGCCATCCGCACGTATCCGCCGATCGGAAGCAGGCGGATGGTATACTGCGTTTCGTTTTTCTTAAACGAAAGAATCTTCGGGCCGAATCCGATCGCAAATTCGCGGCATAAAATCCCGGCTTTTTTTGCAACAAAGAAATGCCCGGCTTCATGGAAAATGACTAGCGAACCAAAAATCAAAATAAAGGCTATAACTGTCGTCAAATGAATACCACCTTACTTTAAAATAGTCTCCGCCTTTTTCAGGAACTCCGGGGAAGCCCCCCGCTTACATGAGCGAGGCCACATAGTCCCGCGTCTCACGGTCAACGGCCCGGATCGTTTCCAAATCAGGGTGTATAATTACATTATGCCTTGCAAGCGCCTTTTCAATCAACTGATCAATTTGCAAAAACGCGATTTTTTCCTGCAAAAAGGCATGGACCGCCGCTTCATTGGCCGCATTCAGCACGGCCGGCATCGATCCGCCGGCTTTTCCGGCTTCATAGGCAAGTTTCAGGCAGTAAAATCGTTCTTCATCCATTTTTTCAAAATGAAGCCGGCCGATTTCCGCCAAATGGAGCCGCTTTGCATCCGGAAGCGGCAGCCTTTTTGGAAACCCGAGCGCATATTGGATCGGGATGCGCATATCGGGCATTCCAAGCTGCGCCTTCACACTACCGTCACGGAATTCCACGAGAGAGTGGATGATGCTTTCGCGGTGCAGGATCGTATCAATTTTTTCAAAGGGAAGGCCGAACAGCCAATGTGCTTCAATGACCTCGAGCCCTTTATTCATCATCGTTGCCGAATCAACCGTGATCTTGGCACCCATCGACCAGTTCGGATGGTTCAGCGCATCTTTTACAGTGACAGTTTCAAGCTGCTCCCTTGTATAATCACGGAAGCTGCCGCCGGATGCGGTAATGATGAGCCGTTCGATTTCATTCCGGTTTTCCCCTTGCAAACATTGAAAAATGGCGGAATGTTCACTGTCAATTGGAAGAATGGCAGTGCCGGCGCGCTTTGCTGCATCCATAACGAGATGGCCGGCTGTGACGAGCGTTTCTTTATTGGCGATTGCCACGGTTTTCCCCGCCCGGATCGCCTCCAAAGTCGGCAACAGCCCGACACTGCCAAGCACCGCATTGACCAAAATATCCGATTCGGCATATACTGCCGTTTCGACCATCCCTTTTTCCCCGCAGAGTACAACCGGGCTGTCCCCGAATTCAGTTTTCAGCCGGGCACAGTCCTCTTTGTCAGCGACAGAGACAAGCGCCGGATGAAACTCCGAAATGATTTTCCTCGTTAAGTTAAGATTTCTCCCTGCTGAAAAAGCAGCGAGCCGGAATGCTTCCGGATGGTTCCGGATCACATCCAGCGTTTGCGTGCCGATGGAGCCCGTCGCCCCTAACAGGCTGATTCGCTTCAATGTTTTCCACCTCTTTTTCTATCCCGCCATCATTTTTAAAAAATGGATAAGCGGGAGGACAAACAATAAACTGTCGAAGCGGTCCAAGATGCCGCCGTGACCGGGCAGGATCTTTCCTGCATCTTTTACCCCGTAATGCCGTTTATAGGCGGATTCCACCAAATCCCCGATCTGGCCGAAAACGGAGAGGACGACCGTGGACATCATGAGCCGCCAGAGCCCGAGGCCGATATTGGAGAAGAAAAAAAACAGCACAGCAACAACGGCAGCACACAGCACGCCGCCAAGCGCGCCTTCAACCGTTTTATTCGGGCTGATCTCCGGCCACAGCTTATGCTTTCCAAAAGCCCGCCCGATGAAATAAGCGCCGGAATCCGTAGCCCAAATGAGAAACAGGGCGTAAAGAATATAGGTAATGCCCACATCCGGCGCATTTCTCGTTTCAATAAAATAATAAAAACCGATGCCAACATAGATGGCGGACAAAATGTGGAAACCCGCCTGTTCAAATGTAAACCGGTTTTTCGTCACCACCATATAGGCGAGAAAAAGCAGCACGATCATATACACCAATTCAAGCTTGGAAAAGCCTGTTTGTGCGATGACATGCATATACTTTGATGGAAATAAAATCAGCCAGAGCAGCAGGACGGAAAGGATGCCGTCAAAGGAAAACAATGGCTGTTTTCCCATCCGCAACAGCTCGTACAGCGCGACGGTCGCCATGGCATACACGAGCAGGACAAACGGCCATTTCCCGTATATCACAAAAGGAATAAAAAAAGCTGCTGCCACGATGGCTGTGATGATTCTTTGTTTCATTCAGACTGCTCCTCACTTTTTAAACCGCCGTATCTTCGGGAACGTTTTTGATACTCTTCAATTGCACTTAAAAAATGTTCCTCATCAAAATCCGGCCATAACACATCTGTAAATACAAACTCCGTATATGCCAGCTGCCATAACATAAAATTGCTGAGCCGGATTTCCCCGCTCGTCCGGATTAAAAGGTCGGGGTCCTGCAGGCCGTGCGTCATTAAGTACTGGTGGAACACTTCCTCTGTCAGCTCGTTTTCATTCATTATACCATTTTTTACATCCATTAAAATATTTTTCACGGCGCGCATAATTTCATCCCTGCTCCCGTAATTCAACGCAAAATTGAGAATCAGCCCGTCGTTTTGCGCCGTTTCACTGATCGCTTTATTGATGGCCCTTTGGGTATGGGGCGGAATTTTTTCTTTGCACCCCATCATCTGCACTTTCACATTTTCCGCTTTCAGCTCGGGAAGATAAGTGGATAAAAATTCTTCCGGCAGCTTCATTAAGTATTCCACTTCTAATTTTGGCCTTTTCCAGTTTTCTGTTGAAAAAGCATAAAGCGTCAATACTTTGATCCCGAGCCGGTTGGCGGTACGGGTAATTTTCCGGACGGTTTTCATGCCTTCGTGATGGCCGGCCACCCGCGGCAAATGGCGTTTTTTCGCCCATCTTCCGTTGCCGTCCATGATGATGGCGACGTGTTCCGGGATGGCGGCAGCTTTCACTTTTTCGCCGCGGGCGATCGTGCCGCGGCCTTCTTTATCGAAAGATTTCCATCTTTTTAAATTCATATGCACATTTGCCCTCCAAATGGTATCCGCCTGCATCTCCATGCACGGTACCGCGGCCATACGGTGTTCAGTCGTTTCCGGCAAAAGTGGTATGGCCTTTATATTCCATTTGCCAACCTCTATTATAGAGAAAATGGATGCGTTTGTGTAGTTCTGTTTTTAAATGGTCCGGCCATTTGGTTTTGTGGCGTATGGAAAACCGGCTTTGTATCCCCTTTTAAAGCGCGTGTGAAGCCCGTTTTCCCGGCAGTATGGCAAAGGTCTTTTGGAGCCGGAACTTTCCATGCTCCCGTGAAAACGCGCATTCCTGTTAACATAAAAAAACTTCCATTGGCCGCTTGCCAACGGAAGTTTTTTGTCCGGCAGTCAGACTTCCATGATTTCCTGCTCTTTTGTTTTTGTCATTTTATCGATTTTTTGGATGTGCTGGTCGGTGATTTTCTGGACGTCTTCCGCAAAGCCGCGGTGCTCGTCTTCAGTAATCTCGCCGTTTTTTTCCTGCTTTTTCAGCTCATCATTGGCATCGCGGCGCACATTGCGGATCGCAACTTTTGCTTCTTCCGCTTCTTTTTTGATGAGCTTCACCAGTTCTTTTCTCCGTTCTTCCGTTAAAGGCGGGATGGAAAGGCGGATCACGGATCCGTCATTATTCGGCGTAAGGCCGAGATCCGATTTTAAAATGGCCTTTTCAATTTCACCCAGCACCGTTTTATCATACGGCTGGATCACCATAAGGCGCGCTTCCGGCACGGAAATGGACGCAAGCTGGTTTACAGGTGTTCTGGCGCCGTAGTAATCTATCGTGATTTTATCGAGCAGGGCCGCGTTTGCACGCCCCGCCCGGATGGAGCCGAGTTCGCGCTGAAAAGCCTGGATTGCTTTTGCCATTTTATCTTTTGCAGTGTCAATGACCTGATTTGCCATCATATTTTCCCCCTAACGATTGTCCCAATGGTTTCGCCCAAGACGGCGCGTTTGATGTTTCCTTCCTCCATAATTGAGAATACTATAAGCGGGATGTCATTGTCCATACATAAAGAGGACGCAGTGGAGTCCATGACAGCGAGGCCGTCTTTGATGACATCCAGATATGAAAGCTCTTCATATTTAACAGCGTCTTTGTCCAGTTTCGGATCAGCAGAATAAACACCATCCACATTATTTTTTGCCATCAAAATGACATCGGCTTCAATTTCTGCTGCACGCAGCGCGGCGGTCGTATCGGTGGAGAAAAACGGATTGCCGGTGCCGGCGGCAAAAATAACGACACGCCCTTTTTCCAGATGGCGGATGGCCCGCCTTCTGATATAAGGCTCTGCCACCTGGCGCATATCAATGGAAGTCTGCACGCGTGTTTCCACGCCGCTCTGTTCCAGGCTGTCCTGAAGGGCCATTGCATTCATGACAGTGGCGAGCATGCCCATATAATCGGCTGTTGCCCTGTCCATTCCCATCTGGCTGCCGATCTTGCCACGCCAAATATTGCCGCCGCCGACGACAATCGCCACTTCAACGCCAAGCTCGACAATTTCTTTTACTTGCCGTGCGACGGACTGGATGACCGTCGGATGGATCCCAAAGCCCTGCTCTCCGGCCAATGCCTCGCCACTTAGTTTCAATACGACACGTTTATATTTAGGGGTGTCCATTTTGAACCTCCAATATGGTTATGTAAAATTGCCCCGGTCCATCTTTGCCAGTAAACGGGGCATTTTTTTGCAAGGTTAAAATCCTGCTCCTGCCTTCTTTTAAAAAGAGGAACACACTGTGTTCCCCTTTTTAAAACTAGTTTTTCTTCACTTGATTCATGACTTCTTCAGCAAAGTTTTCCTGGCGTTTTTCAATGCCTTCGCCGACTTCATAACGGACAAAATCTGCCACTTTTGCGTTATGGGAAGCGACAAACTGCCCAACCGTTTGATCCGGGTTTTTGACAAACGCCTGGTCTGCCACACAAATTTCCTCGAAGTATTTCTTCAAGCGCCCTTCCACCATTTTTTCCACAATCTTTTCCGGTTTGCCTTCGTTCAGCGCCTGTTGTTTTAATACTTCGCGTTCATGGGACACTTCTGCTTCCGAAACCTGGTCGCGGGAGATGTATTTCGGATTCATCGCTGCCACGTGAAGGGCTACGTCTTTTGCAACAGAAGCATCGGTTGTGCCTTCAAGAACGGTGAGCACGCCGATGCGGCCGCCCATGTGAAGGTATTCGCCGAATGCGCCGTTATCTGTTTTCGTTTTCAGGGCAAAACGGCGGAGCGAAATTTTTTCACCGATTTTGGAAATCGCCTGTGTAATAAAATCATTGACAGTCGATCCGTTTGCCATTGTTGATTGTAAAGCGGTATCCAGATCGGCCGGTTTGCTTTTGAGCAAATGTTCAGCGATTTCTTTTACAAGGTTTTGGAATTCTGCATTTTTTGCAACAAAGTCTGTTTCAGCATTGACTTCGAGAATAACGGCGTGGTTGCCTTCGCTTAATACGTAAGTGGTTCCTTCTGCAGCAACGCGGTCTGCCTTTTTCGCCGCTTTTGCAATCCCTTTTTCACGAAGATAGTCCACTGCTTTTTCCATATCGCCGTTCGTTTCTGTCAGCGCTTTTTTGCAGTCCATCATACCTGCGCCGGTTTTTTCACGCAGTTCTTTCACCATTTGAGCTGTAATTGCCATCGGATTTCCTCCTTCAAGTTTATGTACGTCTCCCTAAAAAAAGGTGATAAGCACAAACCTTCTTATCACCTTTTTTTCATTGGGATATTTTTGGTAAGGTGCGGTGCTGTCAAACCCCGGCCGGAAAACGGATCAGGCTTCGACAGTCGTTTCTTCCGTGCCCGCTGCTTCGCCGGATTCAGCCGGAACTTCAGCGGCACCTTCTTCACCCTGTTTTGCTTCCACAATGGCATCCGCCATTTTGCTGGTCAAAAGTTTGACTGCACGGATCGCATCATCGTTTGCCGGAATGACATAGTCAATTTCATCCGGATCGCAGTTTGTATCCACAATCCCGATAATCGGAATGTTTAATTTTCTTGCTTCCGCCACCGCGATGCGTTCTTTGCGCGGGTCGATCACAAACAAAGCATCCGGCAGGTTCCGCATATCTTTAATGCCGCCAAGGAATTTCACCAAACGGTCGTGTTCTTTTTTCAACTGGACGACTTCTTTTTTCGGAAGGACATCGAACGTGCCGTCTTCTTCCATTTTTTCGATTTGTTTCAAACGGTCAATCCGTTTTTGGATCGTTTCAAAGTTGGTTAAAGTTCCGCCAAGCCAGCGGTGGTTCACGTAAAACATGCCGGAACGTTCTGCTTCATCTTTAACGGATTCCTGGGCCTGTTTTTTCGTGCCGACGAACAGAATATTTCCGCCGTTTCCTGCAAGCTCTTTTACAAAGTTGTAAGCTTCTTCCACTTTTTTGACCGTTTTTTGCAGGTCAATAATATAGATGCCGTTCCGCTCCGTGAAAATGTATTTTTTCATTTTCGGATTCCAGCGGCGCGTCTGGTGGCCGAAATGGACACCGGCTTCGAGCAGTTGTTTCATTGAGATCACTGACATTTTATTTCCTCCTATGGTTTTTTTCCTCCGCCCCAATCCTTTTCAAAAGGAGACCGCTTAAAAGCAGCACCGTCCTTTAAATCATGAAGCGTGTGTGATAACACCAACGATTACTATAACATAAAAAAAAATGCGAATCAAGCATTATCCGCGTCCTGTCTGAAATTTTAGAAGCAGCTCGATTTCCGTGCGGCCTTTATTTAATTTTTGGGCAATTTCATCAACAGTATACCCGTTTTGTTGCAAATCATTCACTTTTTGCAAAAGGCTTTTTTCTTCCTGAAGCTGCCCTTCGCTTTGTTCCCCTGAAATTTGCCGGGCCGCATTCCGGTACGCCCGGTTTGCGGACGTCCGGATGAGCGCGTCCGGCTTCGGTCCCGCTGTTTCTCCTGTTTCAGGCGGCTTTTTTGTTTCTGGAGCCGGCTGTTCCGTTTCCGGCCCTGCTTTTTCCGCCGGCCCGGCCTCCTTCATCCTGCCTGCTTTCATTTTTTTGATAAAAGCATCGTTTTCTTCTTTTAGCTCCATCAGGTATACGGAAAAGATGTCTTCGATTTCCTTTACCATTTTATTGACGTTCTGTTCTGCCCGGGCAAAGCGGTTTTGCCGTAAATAGAGCAGGATGATGGCAAAAATGGAGAGCGCATTAAATAGGAAAGAAAGAATGAGGAAAAAAATAACCGTTTGATTCACCCCCTCTGATTACAGCAACCGTTTTTCCAAAATATTCCGCAGTTTGTAAATGGCCTTCGAATGGATCTGGGAAATGCGGGAAGTGGAAAGCCCCATCACTTCGCCGATTTCTGTCAGCGTGCATTCTTCCTGATAAAAGAGGCCCAGCACAAGCTGCTCTTTTTCCGACAGGGCACGGATGGCCTCTGCCAGTTCCTTTACGGTTTCCTTTTTTTCCAGTTCGGATTCTGGCTGGCCATTATTCCGTTCCCCGGACACGAGCCGGGATGCCGCTTCGGGTTCATCATTGTCGGTTCCCGTTTCTTCTATTGACAGGACATTGGCAAAAAACTGTTCATTCATCGTTGTGCAGACTTCCGTTTCTTCCATGCCAAGCTCCAAAGCGACTTCTTTCGGAGAAACGGCGCGCAAGTATTTCTGCTCCAGCTTTTCAATGGCACTTTCAATTTTTTTCGCTTTTTCTCTCGTGCCCCTTGACAGCCAGTCTTCTTTCCGCAGGCCGTCCAAAATCGCGCCGCGGATCCGAAAAGAAGCATATGTATCAAATCTCAGTTCGCGGGACGGATCAAATTTGTTTAATGAATCCAAAAGCCCGAACATGCCGAGGCTTTTTAAATCCTCTTTCGATACGTTGCGGGGAAGCCCGGCGGCAATTCTTTGGACATGGAAAGAAACAAGCGGCATATATCTTTTCACAAGGGCATTCCCGGCTTCCGGATCACGGGATTTAAGCCACAAATCCCAGTCTTTCTGCTCTTCACCCTGTATTGGCTCCTCCGCCATATCGCATCCCTCCTTGTTGCCATTGCCTTTTCCCGAAAACAAAGGGGCGGCCCCCATTATATTTCGACAGATCCCTGGTTGACCGTTCTCACGGTCAGCACGGCATTTTCCGGGTTAAATTCAATCGTGCGGCCGCTTTTCCCCCCGGTATCTTCGGCCACCAATTGAATGCGGTACTTTTTCAGTTCGTGTTTTACAGCCTCGACATTGCGCGGCCCGATCCGCATTGCTTCATTCATGGAAGAAAAAGAAAACATTTCGGCTCCGCCGGCGATTTTTGCCAACAGCCTGCTCTGGTGGCAGCCTACGCTTTTCAGCATGCCGATCAGCTCAAAAATGGCGGTATCCGCAAATTTTGCTTTATTCATATGCTCCCCGTTCTTCGCAATGAAGGATGAAGGCAGCATCACATGGGCAAGCCCGGCTGTTTTGGCCGGCAAATCGTACAGGACAACGCCAACGCATGAGCCAAGCCCGGTGGTCCTGATCAAGCCGGGAGAAGTGACAATCTTCATTTCCGCAATGCCCACTTTGACGATGTTCATTTCGCTATCCATTTAATTCAACCCTTAGCGCACGGAACAGGATTTCATAAGAATCCGGATCCGGAAAGAGGAAAAAATGCCCCTTCATATCGGAATTTTCCGTCTGCTCATCGCTCAGCACCGTATCAATCACGATGGCATAATCGCTGACCTGGGACAGTTCAATCAAACCGTAGCTGATAATGGATCCGAACATATCAATGCTGAGCGCCGGGACGGAAGGCAGCATATCCAGCTTCGTAAAATCGGAAAGCGCCGTTAAATAAGACCCCGACAAAATATTGCCCAGCTCCAGCATCGCCGACAGCCCGAGCTCCGGATAAGGCGGTTTTTCAAAAGAAAACGACGGATCCCCGATCATTTCTTTAATGAATCGTTCGCCCTGGGCAACCGGCACGATGAAAAAAATATTGCCGGGTGCATCGCCTTCAATCCGTAAAAACACGCTCACCACAACGAGCTCAGCACCGCCGATCAGATCCATGATTTCTTCAAAAGAAGCAATATGGACATCCGGAACCGTCATTTTGATTTTTTTATGCAGCAATTTGGAAAGTGCCGTTGCGGCATGCCCCGCTCCGATATTCCCGATTTCTTTTAAGACATCAAGGTGAAGATTTGTGATTTTATTTTTAATATCCATTTAAAATACCCCTATTGTAATGGCGTTAAAGTTTTTTCTAAATCAAGCAGCAGCAAAAGCCTCTGGTTTATATTCGCCACACCGGAAATAAAGTCCTCTTTGCCCGCGTTTACCACTTCCGGCTCGGGTTCCACTTTTTTTTCGTCGATATCCAGGACATCCGTCGCCTCGTCCACAAGCAGGCCCGTTTCAATCTCTCCAAACCGGACGATGATCAGCTTGCGTTCCTCCGTATCAGCGCCCGTGTCATCCTCCATGCCAAACCGTTTTTTCAGATCAACGACCGGGATAATGACACCGCGCAAATTCATCACGCCAAGTATAAAAGGAGCGGTAAGCGGCACTCTTGTAATATGCTGCAGCTTTTCAATGGCCAAAACCTGCGTAACCGGCAGGGCATACTCTTTATCATTTAACTGAAATACGATCACTTTCTCCAACGATCTCAACCTCTTTCCTGGGCAATGAAATGGGCGGCAAGCACCCTGTTTTCTATTTAATCAGCGCATTGCTGTCGATGATAAGGGCAACCTGGCCGTTTCCAAGAATGGTGGCCCCAGAAATGGCAAATACATTCGTTAAATAATTCCCTAAAGATTTTAATACGATTTCCTGCTGGCCGATAAAGGCGTCCACCACAAACGCAGCCAGTTTTTCCCCTTTCCGCACAATCAGTACGGAGACATATTCATCATTTTGCTTTGCGTCCGGAACTTCAAATATTTCATTCAAAAAGACAAGCGGCACCACTTTGCCCCGGAAATCGATCACTTTTTGGTGATGCGCTTTTAATATTTCGCCCTTCTTAATAATGGCCGTCTCTACAATAGAGGATAACGGGACAGCATATTTTTCCGTCCCGATTTCCACGAGCATGACGGAAATGATCGACAGGGTAAGCGGCAGCTGAATCGTAAAGACGGATCCGCGCCCTTCTGCGGAATGGACAGAAATCGAGCCGCCCAATGATTGAATAGTTGATTTCACCACATCCAGCCCGACACCACGGCCGGAAATATCAGATACATGGTCAGCGGTTGAAAAACCGGATTCAAAAATCAGGTTATAAATCTGGCTGTCTGTTAAACTGCCGGCTTCCTCCTTTTTGACAATGCCTTTTTCAATGGCTTTTTCCAGCACTTTTTCACGGTTAATGCCGGCGCCGTCGTCTTCGATTTCAATAAACACATGGTTGCCGCTGTGGTAAGCTTTTAACGTAATTGTCCCTGTTTCCGGCTTTCCTGCCCGCTTTCTTTCTTCCGGTTGTTCAATGCCGTGGTCGCACGAATTCCGGATCAGATGGACAAGCGGGTCGCCGATTTCATCAATGACGGTGCGGTCCAGTTCTGTTTCGGCACCGATAATGTCGAGATCCATTTTTTTGTGCAATTCTCTTGCCAGCTGGCGGACAAGCCGCGGAAAACGGTTAAACACCGTTTCGACCGGCACCATCCGCATGTTCAAAATGATCGTTTGCAAGTCGCCGGAAATTCTGGACATCCTTTCAACGGTTTCATTGAGCTCCGGATGGTTCACTTCTTTTGCAATTTGTTCGAGGCGCCCGCGGTCAATGACCAGCTCTTCAAATAGATTCAGCAGATTATCCAGCCGCTCGATGTTCACACGGATCGTCTTCGTTGTATGTTTCTGTTTTTGCGGATGCTTTTTCGCCGGTTTCTGCGGCTGCTTTTCCGCTATGTCCGGTGCAGCCTGTTTTTTCTCTTCTGCTGCCGGTTTCTCCGGTTCTGCCGTTTCCAGGTGTTGTCCGCTCTCCGGTTTTGAGAGGGTCACGGTGCTTGCTTTGACATCTTCAATCTCTGATACTTTACAGATTTTTTGGCGGATCTCTTCCCTGTCCTCTTTTGAGATCAGCGTCACCTTAAATTCATTGTCGAACTGCTCTTCTTCCAGCTGGTCGGCCGGCGGATCGGAATGGATAATCTCGCCGCATTTTTCAAGGATATCAAATACCATGAATACCCGCGCCGCTTTTAAAAGGCAATCGCTGCGCAATGTTACCGTGAACTGGTAACAGCTGTACCCTTGTTCTTCTGATTGAACAATCACGGCCTGTTCGTACTGGTCAAATTCGTCTTCCTCTGTTTCCGCCTTTTCCGCTGTGGCGGCCGAAGCTTCTTTCTCCGCCTTCTTCTCTCCGGCCGAACCCTGTTCTGCCGTTTCCAGGCGGGCGATTGTCCCGCTCACATCCATTTTGCCGTCCCCGCCGTTTGCAACCGATTCCACCATCGCTTCCAGATGGTTCACCGCAGTAAAAATCACATCGATAATGTCCGGTGTTACAGACAGCTTCCCGTTCCGAATGGCATCAAGCACATTTTCCATCTTATGAGTCAGGTTGGCGAGGTCTTCATACCCCATTGTTGCCGACATCCCTTTCAATGTGTGGGCGGAACGGAAAATTTCATTGACAATTTGCAAGTCATCCGGGCTTTTTTCAAGCAGCAGCACATTTTCGTTTAACGACTGGATATGTTCCCTGCTTTCTTCAATAAACACTTCCAAGTACTGGCTCATTTCCATCTATACCACACCCTAATCACTAATAAATTTCATGATTGCCTCCGCAATTTTTTCCAGCGGCAAAACTTCATCCACCACTTTCGCGGCAATGGCACTTCTCGGCATGCCGTAAACGATGCAGCTTTCTTCCGCTTCGACAATCGCTCTTACATGCCCGCGATTCTTTAACGCGATCAAACCTTTTGTTCCGTCTGAACCCATCCCGGTCATGATGACGGCAAGTGTTTCATAGTTTTTCAGCATGCTCACCGATTCAAATGTTTTATCCACAGCCGGCCTGTGCCCGTTAACCGGCGCGGATTGCTCAAGCTGGATAAAGAGATGTGCGCCGTGCGCCTCCACGCCCATATGGAAGTCCCCGGGCGCAATATAAACCGCCCCCGGCTGGAGCATTTCGCCATCCTCGGCTTCTTTCACCCTGATGTTTGAAATGGCATTCAGCCGGCTGGCAAGCGACTTTGTAAATCCGCTTGGCATATGCTGGACAACCAGAACGGGCGCTTCCAAATTCCCGGGCAGGGAAGAAAGGACGGTTTGCAGGGCGCGCGAGCCTCCGGTCGATGTTCCGATGCAAACCAATTTTTTCTGTGCTATCCGTCCGCTTTGAACAGGATCGGACAAAGGTTGCGTGTTTCTTTCCGGTTCGCTTCCTTTACGTTTTTCCCATTTCACAAATCTGCCCCCTGTTTTTCAAAACTGTCATTCATTGCCCTGTTATTGTCATGCATGTTTAAGGTTTCAACAAAAGCCCCCTCAGTTTCCGCATAAATACCGGTGCGCGCTGGCTGGGCCCGTCCGAATTGCCGGATACATAGCGGTTAAGCAATTCATCGATTCTTCTTGCAGCCGCTGAATGTGGAAATGCACTGTAAAACGGCAGTTGCCTTGATACAGCTTTTTTTACATGCGCATCTTCCGGCACAACGCCGAGAATGTTCACTTCTTTCCCTAAAAATTTCTTAACTGTAAATTGAAGCCGGTTTAACGTCAACATCCCGTCTTTTTCTTTTTCCGCCCGGTTGCAAATTAAATAAAGGGGGGCGCTGAATTGCTGCATGTAAATATATTTCATCATCGAATAAGCATCGGTAATCGCTGTCGGCTCAGGTGTTGTGACAATAAAAATATCATCAGCCGAAAGCAAAATTTTAAGGCTTGATGGCGCGGCGCCGGCACCCATATCGAAAATGATGTAATCAAAATCATACTGGAGCAATTCGAGTTCTGTGACAAGCCTGCTTACTGCTGCTTCTTCCATCTCGACAATTTGGGCAAACCCGTTGCCGGCAGAAATATAGGAAATGCTGGCCGGCCCGCCGCATATGATTTGGGCAAGCGGGATATTCCGGTTGATAAAGTCCGAGATCGTATACGGCGCATCAAGCCCGAGCAGGACATGGATATTGCCCATGCCGACATCCAGGTCAAATAAAAGGACTTTTTTTCCCTTTCCCGCAAGTGCCATTGCCAAATTAACCGAAATATTGGACTTCCCGACCCCGCCCTTTCCGCTTGCGACTGCGAGCGTTTTTGCCGGGACCCCGTGTTGCATTTTTAACTTTGCGCGCAGCTGTTCTGCCTGGTCTCTCATTTGCCGTTCTCCCCAAATACGTATTCGGCAAAAATACCGGGGGTTGCCTCGAGCATATCATCCGGGACATCCTGGCCGTTTGTCACATACGCACAGCCTTTTCCATACTGCTCCATTAAATTGACCGCAGCGCCGTAAGTGGATGTCTCATCCAGCTTGGTGAAGATAAACCGGTCAATCCTGATGCTTTGAAAACTGTCAACAACTTCTTTCATATCTTTCTCTTTCATCGTTAAAGACAGCGTCAGAAAGGTGTCCATTTCCGCTTGAAAATCGATAAGCCCAGAAAGTTCACGGACATATTGCCGCTCCCTGTAATTCCGGCCGGCGGTATCGATAAAAATGCGGTCAAAATCGGAAAATTTATCGATCGCTTTTTTGAAATCGGACAATTTATAGATTACTTCGAGCGGAACATTCAGCAGGTTTGCATACGTTTTTAATTGTTCAATCGCTGCAATCCGGTACGTATCCGTTGTAATGAAAGCAATTTTTTCTTTTCTTTCGAGCACGGCCCGGGCAGCCATTTTGGCGAGTGTCGTCGTTTTTCCGACACCGGTTGGCCCGATCAGGTTCACGTACTTTCTCCGGCTTCCCCCGTAAGTAAAACGGGACAGCTTTTTTTGAAGCAGTGCCTTCGCTTGTTTTAAAATTTCTTCTTCCGCCAGATTGCCGTTTGCTTTCTCCCATTCTTCATACAGGGCATCCCCGATCTCAAGCAGCAACGATTCATCCAGCCCTTGCTGCGAACCTGAGTTTAATCGTTTTTGAACCGGCAGCGGATACTTTTGGTAAGCGGGATTGGCAAATTTCGACACTTCACGGACCACTTTTTTCAGCTCTGCGATTTCTTTTTGCAGGCTTTCTTTTTCGGAACGGGCGGAAGCATCCGGCGCGCGCGCGGGTTTTTCACCCCGTTCGGTTTTCAGGCTATAGGCGGGGGCCGTTTGTACCGTGCCATTTTTTCCGGCATCCGGATCAACAGCTGCAATCACTTCGATGTTGCGCTTTTTCATAAATCCGAGAAAGCCTTTGCGCTGGACCACTTTTGAATTTAAAATGACGGCCTGGTCCCCGAGCTCAAGGCGGATCTGTTTCATTGCTTCAGACATATTGGGCGCCATAAACTTTTTGATTTTCATTCTATGTTCACCAGCCCTGTGCTTTGTACCTCAACGTTTGCTTCCAGTTCATTATAGGAAAGAACCGGCACCTGGGGAAAGAACCGTTCAATCATTTGCCGCAAATACATGCGGATGGCAGGCGAACAAAGGATGACCGCGGAACTGCCGGTCAGCGATACCCTCTCAACCTGCTGTGAAACGGATTCCACAATTTTTTGCGACACGGACGGATCCAGAGAAAGATAGTTGCCGTGCTCCGTGCGCTGGATGCCGTCCGCAATCAATTTTTCCACTTTTCCCGAAACGGTGATGACTTTTAATTGCCCGTCTTGCGCATATTGTTCCGTAATTTGCCGCGCAAGGCTTTGGCGGGCGTATTCCGTCAGCAAATCAGTATCTGTTGTTAATTTACCATAGTCGGCTAACGTTTCAAAGATAATCGGCAGTTTTCGGATGGAAACATTTTCTTTCAAAAGATTCGCCAGCACTTTCTGGATATCTCCGACGGACAACGGGTTCGGTGTCACCTCTTCCACAAGCACCGGGTACGACTCTTTCAAATGGTCAATCAATGCTTTTGTTTCCTGCCTTCCGAGCAGCATATACGCGTTTTGACGGATCATTTCCGTAATATGGGTCGAGACAACCGTCGGAGGATCCACGACCGTATAGCCCATCATTTCCGCCTGTTCTTTTTGTTCTTCCGTGACCCATTTTGCCGGCATTCCAAAAGCCGGCTCGACCGTCTCAATGCCTTCAACGGAGCCGTCATCTTCGCCGGGTGCCATCGCCAAATAGTGGTCGAGAAGAAGCTCGCCTTTGGCAAGTTCATTCCCGTTTATTTTCAACCGGTACTCATTCGGCTCAAGCTGGATATTATCGCGGATCCGGACAACCGGAATGACAACGCCGAGTTCGATGGCGAGCTGCCTGCGGATCATGACAATCCTGTCAAGCAAATCGCCTCCCTGGTTGGCATCAACAAGCGGGATCAGGCCGTAGCCGAATTCGAATTCGATCGGGTCAATATCGAGCAGGCTCATGACGCTTTCCGGGCTTTTCAATTCTTCAGGCTGGAGTTCTTCCGCTTTCTCCGCGCTTTCCTGTTCCGTTTTTTTCGGGACTTGCTGAAGCCGGAAACCACCGATGAAAAGAGCCGCTGCCACCGTCATAGTTAAAAAATCATTAATCGGCGTAAACAGGCCAAGCAAAAAAATCGTGCCTCCCGCGATATACAGCA
Source organism: Weizmannia sp. FSL W8-0676 (assembly GCF_038593015.1). Taxonomy (NCBI): domain Bacteria; kingdom Bacillati; phylum Bacillota; class Bacilli; order Caryophanales; family Bacillaceae; genus Heyndrickxia; species Weizmannia sp. FSL W8-0676. The sequence goes on along the minus strand of NZ_CP151954.1, from coordinate 1,256,122 downwards.
TTTTTGGATAAGACAACATCTGCGCCATTACGTCCTGGCCAAGATTGCCGTCTGATGCCGCCCTCGTGACCACGATCCCGGTTGCTGTGGAAATGAGCAGCGCCGGCACCTGGCTGACAATGCCGTCCCCGACGGTCATCAGCGAAAACTGGCTCGCGGCATCACTGATGGAGAGGCCGAGCTGGGTCATGCCGATAATGATCCCGAAAATAAGATTAATGAGAACGATAATGATGCTGGCAATCGCATCGCCTTTGACAAATTTGCTGGCACCGTCCATCGCGCCGTAAAAATCCGCTTCCCGGCTGACTTTTTCCCGGCGGGCGCGCGCTTCCTGGTCGGATATCATGCCGGCATTCAAGTCCGCATCAATGCTCATTTGCTTGCCCGGCATCGCATCGAGCGTGAACCGGGCTGCCACTTCAGCCACCCGTTCAGCGCCTTTTGTAATCACAATAAATTGGATAATAATCAAAATCGTAAAGACGACAAGCCCAACGACGATGTTGCCGCCGACAACGAACGATCCGAACGTCTCAATGACCCCGCCGGCATTGCCGGTGGAAAGGATCGAGCGGGTGGTTGAGATATTCAGTCCGAGCCGGAATAAGGTTAAAATGAGCAGCAACGACGGAAAGACGGAAAACTGGAGCGGCTCTTTCATATTCATTGAGATTAAAAGCACCATTAATGCAAGAGAAATATTACATATAATTAAAAAGCTCAATGCCCATGTCGGAAACGGGATAATCAGCATGGTGACGATTAAAATGACACCTGCGATCACGGGAATATCTCTCAAATCTCTTGCACTCATACGGTTTCTCTCCTAACTTGCATGAAAAAGCTTAAATTTTATGCTTGATTTTGTATACGTACGCCAAAATTTCCGCTACTGCTTTGAAAAACTGTTCCGGAATGCGTCCGCCAACTTCCACCTGCTCATAAAGTGCCCTCGCCAGCGGCCGGTTTTCCAGCATCACAATGTCATGCTCTTTTGCGACCGACTTAATTTTTTGAGCAAGGAAATCCGCCCCTTTTGCCACAACAATGGGCGCATCACTCTTTGCTTCATCATACCGGAGGCAGACGGCAAAATGCGTCGGGTTGGTAATGACGACATCGGCATTCGGCACTTCCTGCATCATTCTCTGCATGGCCATTTCCCGTTGTTTTTGCCTGATTTTTGATTTAATCAGCGGGTCGCCCTCCATGTTTTTAAATTCTTCCTTGATTTCCTGTTTGGACATCCGGATATTTTTTTCAAAGTCAAAACGCTGGTACAAATAATCAAGAACGGCGAGCACAAACAGCGCAACGGAGGCGCTGATGCCGGTTATGACAGCGAGATGCCCGACTGCACCCAGCGTATCGCCCGCGCTTTTAAACGGCAGGCCTGAAATATCCTGGATGTTGGTCCAAATAACGTAAAAAGCGACGGCACCGACCACTGCCATTTTTAAAACGGATTTTAACAATTCCACAAGCGCCCGGATCGAAAAAATCCGTTTTAATCCGGCGACGGGATTGATTTTGTTTATATTCGGTTTCAGCCCTTCGCCGGTAAAAAGGAGGCCGGTTTGGGCCACATTGCCGATCACGCCGGCCAAAAGGGCAACGGCCATGACTGGCAAAAGCATCGAAGCCAGCTGTTTCATGACGCCGGTCATCAATTTGCCAACGCTTTGCTCCGTGACATCCTGCAGCATGTATTTTGAAAAGGCCTGGCGGAAGAGCGCCATCATCGGGCTTCCGATCGAGGAGGCCCCGAAATACAAGAACAGAAACACCGCCAGAAGCATGACGGCCGTTACGATATCCTGGCTTTTGGCCGTCTGCCCCTTTTTGCGGGCATCACGCCGTTTTTTCGGCGTTGCCTTTTCTGTTTTCTCCCCTGCGAAAAACTGCAAATCGAGTGAGAGGTGCTTCAAACGGATCCCCCCAACAGTGCCATACAATTCCGCATCGCAACAAACATCCATTCAAACAGATGTTCAACTGCAATATAAATCGTGCCCATTGCCACCGCCAGCGCGATCAAACTAACGGCAATTTTGACCGGAAAGCCGACTACAAAAATATTAAGCTGCGGCACGGTCCGGGCGATGATGCCGAGCGCAATGTCCGTTAAAAACAGGACGGCGACAACGGGTGCCGACATTTGAAAAGCGACGAGAAACACACGGGCCAAAAGTGTTGCCAAATATTTTGCAAGATTGAAAGACCCGAGATGGATCCACGCCTGATCGAGCGGGATAAACGAATAGCTGTAATAAATCCCGTCCAAAAGCAGGTGGTGCCCGTTCAGGGAAAGCAATAAAAGCAGCGCAAAACTGTACAAATATTCCCCGGTAAGCGGCGTTTGCGCCCCTGATTGCGGATCAATCACATTGGCCATGGAAAACCCTGCCTGAAAGTCGATAAACGTGCCGGCCAATTGCACGGCCGACAAAATGAAATAGGCTGTAAAGCCAAGCAGCAGGCCGACAAGTGCTTCCTTGATCATCAGCAAAAAATAGGCACCGTCCATGGTGAACGGTTTGGCATGGATTGTGTACGTCACAAGGACGGACAAAAAGAAACCAAGGCCGATCCGGAACCGGGCCGGTACGCTCCTGTGGGAAAACAACGGCATCATGATAAAAAAAGTTGTGACCCTGATGAAAACGAGTAAAAATATGCTGAATGACGGAATCAGTTCATCCATGTGTTAACCTATATATTGTGTTAAATTGGATAAAATTTCTTTTGTGTATGTAAGCATGTGGCTCAGCATCCACGGGCCAAGCAGTACGAGGCCGAGCAGCACCGCAACAATTTTCGGGACAAATGCCAGCGTCTGTTCCTGGATTTGCGTTGCAGCCTGGAAGATGCTAACAATCATGCCGACGACAAGCGCAATCAACAAAAGCGGGCCGCAGACCATAAAGGTCACCATGATGCCTTTTTCGGCCAGTGAAATGACCATTTCCTCACTCAATCCATTCACCTTCTTTAAAAACTTTCAAGCAGCGACTTCACAACAAGATACCATCCGTCCACGAGCACAAACAATAAGATTTTAAAAGGCAGCGAGATCATCACAGGCGGCAGCATCATCATCCCCATGGACATCAGGACGCTTGCCACGACCATATCGATGACAAGAAAAGGAATGAAAATCATAAAGCCCATTTGAAAAGCCGTCTTTAATTCGCTGATCGTAAATGCCGGAACAAGCGTTGTCATTGGAATATCCTGCACTGACTTTGGCTGCTTTTTATGGGCATAATCTAAAAACAGCTGCAAGTCTTTCTGCCGGGTCTGTTTCGCCATAAATTCCTTAAACGGCTTCTGGGCTTTGTCATAAGCCTCTTCCAGCGTCACTTTATCATGGAACAACGGCGTGAGCGCCTGTTTGTTTACCTGTTGAAACGTCGGGGCCATGATAAAAAACGTCAGAAACAGCGCAAGCCCTACGATCACCTGATTCGGCGGGGCTGTCTGCGTGCCGAGCGAAGTCCGGACAAAAGACAGGACAATGACAATCCGCGTAAAAGAAGTCAGCAGGATTAAAATACTCGGGGCCAATGAAAGAACGGTCATAAGCAAAAGGATTTTGACCGAAAGGGAAACCGTATCGCCGGATGTGCTGCTTAATGTATTCAACAACTCATTCATCGTTCTGTTTCTCCTTCTCCCTTTGTTCCAGTTCTTTCATCGCCTGCGCCCGCTCCTCCCTGATCGCGCTGATTTGCGATTTCAGCAAATGCCCGAACGGGGTTGCTTCTGTTTTTGCCCCGGTTTCCCTGTTTTTCACAGCTTTTATGAGCCTTGTCGCAATATCGCGCGGTTCCAGTTGCTGCTCGAGCTTTTTATTGTACTGGTCAACGAACTGCCTGACCTCTTCCTCGTCATCAATTTCTTTGACAAGCTGCACATCGTCCCCGACACCTAAAATAAGAATCCTGTCCCCCGCTTTTACAATTTGCAGCGACTTGTTCCCGCCCAAAGGCGTGCCGCCGAAATTCTGTATCATTTTACTGCTTTGATAGGCACGGCTTCTTTTGTTGACAAATTTTAAAACAAAGTATAGTAAACAAATCACGAAAATAAGTGCGAGGATCATCCGCGCAATATCCCCGAAGGTTACCGCCGGATTTGCCGTTTCCGATTGTTTAGCCCCACTTTCGGATTTTCCGTCCGATTGTTTTTGGCACTGTTTCGGATGGTCGATGCATTCTTTCACATTCCCGTTAAAAGAAGCCGCAAGGGCATTGCCGGGTGCCGGAAACCCGTACAACAGGTAAAGCAGAATTCCAAGCAGCACCAGCCCCTTCGTCACTTGGCTTTGCAAATCACTGTCACCTTCCTGGCATCGTCAGCCGAGCGTTTTTTGGATGGCCTCGATCACACGGTCAGCCTGGAACGGTTTGACGATAAAATCTTTTGCGCCGGCCTGGATGGCATCAATAACCATCGCCTGCTGGCCCATTGCCGAGCACATGATGACTTTTGCATCCGGTTCGATTTTTTTAATCTCCTTCAGTGCGCTGATCCCGTCCACTTCCGGCATTGTAATATCCATTGTCACAAGATCCGGCCGGTGTTCCTTATATTTTTCGATTGCTTGTGCGCCGTCTGCCGCTTCAGCGACAACGTCATATCCGTTTTTTGTCAGAATGTCTTTAATCATCATGCGCATAAACGCAGCGTCATCTACAATCAAAATTTTCTTTGCCATTTGGATCTTCCCCCATTATCTCAGTTTTTTCAGCCGGTCTTTCTGGCTCACAATATCTGTCACACGCACACCGAAGTTCTCATCAATCACAACCACTTCCCCGATGGCGATTAACTGATGGTTGATGAGAATATCCACGGGTTCTCCGGCAAGCTTGTCCAGTTCTACAATGGAGCCTGCGCCCATTTCAAGAATTTCCCTTACTGTTTTCGATGTCCTGCCCAGTTCAACAGTCACTTCAAGCGGGATATCAAGGAGCATGTCCAGATTTTTCGTTTCAACGCGCGGCGCTGTTTCTTCAAAACTCGTAAAAACAGCTGGCTGCACATTTTGGTACATCTCCTGTTTTGCAGCATTTTGAGCAGGCTCAGCCGGTTTTTCCGCAGCATGGCCGCGCATATTTTGATCCGGCTGCTTTTCCTCTGCTTTTTTTTCAGCTTCGGCGGGTTGTTCAGGATGAATGAGATCGCGCGCCAGTTTTTTCGCAAACGAAAGCGGCAACAGCTGCATGATCTGCGAATCGATTAATGACCCGATCATAATCCGGAACGAGACTTTTACAAGCAAATCCTGGTCCGGGAGCTTATCCGTGCCTTCTCCTTCCAAAATATTTAAAAGTGAAACGGCCGGCGGGGAAATATCGATTCTTTTATTAAAAATCGTAGACATCGAGGTGGCGGCAGACCCCATCATCTGATTCATCGCTTCCTGTACCGCGCTCAAATGGATCTCATCCAGTTCGCTGCTCGGATTTTCGCCGGTTCCACCCAGCATCAAGTCGGCAATAATGGCGGCATCAGATTGTTTGATGACGAGCACATTCACGCCGGAAAAGCCCTCTGTGTATTTCACCTGAATAGCCACGTAGGGATGTGGAAATTCATCCGCCAGTTTGTCGTGCCGGACAATGCTGACCTCAGGCGTTGTAATTTCAACTTTTTGTGAAAGCAGGGTGGACAATGCCGTCGCAGAGCTCCCGAACGAAATATTTCCAATTTCCCCAAGCGCATCCCTTTCCATGGAATCGAGATAATCTTCCACATGGAGGGCATCTTTGGCGCTTGCGTCTTCCAGATTTGCAGTGCCGTTAAGAAGGGCATCAATTTCTTCTTGCGACAGCATATCATCGCTCATACTTTTCTTCTTCCCCTTCCTCTATGATATCCAGGATTTGGACAGCCATTTTAGTGCCTTGCTTGCCTGGCTGCCCGATGAATTTCGGAATTTTATCCACCTTGACAACCAACGGCTCTTCAATGGTTTGGTTCAGCCGTATACAGTCGCCAATTTCTAAATTCAGAAAGTCTTCAATTTTTATCGTTGCCGTCCCCAGTTCGGCGGTGAGCGGCACTTTTGCCTCCTTGATGCCTTCTTCGAGCAGGCGGATATTGTCCGGATCCGGTTCCTTTCCGGCGTGCTGCATCCAATAATGCCCGGACAATTTCGGCATCATCGGGTCAAGCACCACTTGCGGCAGGCATAAATTGATCATGCCGCTTGTATCGCCGATGGTCGTGTTGAGAGAAATAACGACCACGGTTTCATTCGGAGAAATCATCTGCAGAAACTGCGGATTGACTTCCAGTTCAGTCAGAAAGGGATTGATTTCGATGATCTCACTCCACGCTTCCTTTAACTGGTCGATGGTCTGGTCAAAAATTCTCGTCATGATTTTCTTTTCAATCTCAGTGAGTTTGTCAATTTTATTGATGCTTTCCCCGTACCCTCCCAGCACTCGATCCATCATCGTGTAGGCAATGTTCGGGTTAATTTCCATAATAATATTCCCGTCAAGCGGGGGAACTTCATAAACCGTCAGAAGGGTCATTTTCGGTATCGAACGGATAAATTCCTCATACGGGATCTGGTCAGCCGATGCAACCGAAATCTGCACGTAAGTCCGGAGCTGGGCAGATAAAAAGGTTGTGAGAATCCTTGAGAAGTTTTCATGAATTCTTGTCAGGCTTCTGATCTGGTCTTTTGAAAACCGGAGCGCCCGCTTGAAATCATATACTTTGACTTTCCGGGTTTCCTCTTTTTTTATTTCCTCCGCATTCATTTCCCCCGTTGACAGGGCGGATAGCAGCGCATCAATTTCAGACTGCGATAAAATATCTTCCGGCAACTTTATCCACCCCCTTTGTATACATACAGGCACAGGGGCCGGACTGCCTGCTGCGGCACTGCCTTTTTGCTGCAATCTGCCCTTGATCCGGCAGGCGGCATACTTTTATTGGATAACAAAGGAAGTAATATATACATTTACAACTTCGCCGTCCTGCATCATTTTATTTAACCGGTTTTTTATGTCTGTTTTAAACTTTTGCTTCCCCTGCTCAGATTGCAAATCCTGCATGTTCATATTTGACAGCTCGTCAATCATGATGTCTTTGATTTGGAAATCTCTTTTTGTCAGTTCTTCTTTTGCTTTCTTATCGTTTCCTTCAATTTTGATGGCAATCTGGACAATGTGGTTGTCTTTCAGATTGGTTGTCATCGTGTCAATGTCAACGGAAGAGTCGACAACTTCATCTATATTTGGCCCTGTTGCGTTTGTTGCTTCGTTCGACTTATAAATGACGACAATGGTGATGATGCCGGCCAGTAAAATGACGGAAATCATCACAAGCATGATCCGCACCATTTTATTCATTCCGGCCCCTCCTCCCCGGCATTTCTTCCAAGCAAAGAAACAACCCGGAAAAAGGCGGTCACTTTTTGCTCGATTTCTTTGCTCGACTCCCTGACAATATAGGCGTGGCCGTTTGTCAGGATGATTCTTGTATCCGGCATGCTTTCCACCGTTTCAATATGAATGGCGTTAATCCAGAATGCCCTGCCGTTTAATTTTGTCACTTCAATCACATTGTGCGGGCCGGGCGAAAAGCCCTGGCCCCCTTCCCCCTATCGTTTCAGATTGACAAGTTCCTGCAGAATTTCATCGGATGTCGTGATAATTCTTGTATTCGCCTGAAACCCGCGTTCTGCTACGATCATATTCGTCAACTCTTCCGACAGGTCGACATTGGACATTTCAAGATAGCCGGATTTGATCGTGCCATTGCTGCCGGAACCTGGAGTAATATTCGTATTTGGATTACCTGAGTTTATACTTTGCCTAAATAAGTTTCCGCCTACCCTTGTCAAACCGGCCGGGTTCGGAAAAGTTGCAATGCTAATGGTCCCAATTGTAGCACCGTTTTGATCTGTGATTGTTCCGTCAGATGCGATCGAAAAATTTGAAACTGTTGACGAATTGATTTGTATTGGATTCCCATTTGTCCCTAACACGCTGTAACCATCGGAATTAACAATATTACCATTGCTATCCAAATAGAAATTTCCGGCACGTGTGTAATAAATCTGCCCATCGTTGCCTCTGACTCTAAAATACCCGTCCCCGCTGATTGCCAAGTCGAGCGTACGGCCGGTCGATTCAAAGCTTGTTTCCGTATCGATTGTATCTATGGAACCGATTTGGGAACCAAGCCCTACCTGCTGGGCGCTTGTTCGGGCCGTTGCACCTTGCAGCGTCTGGCTGATCGCATCTTTAAACGTGACGCGGCTTTTTTTGTAGCCGTACGTGTTTACATTAGCGATGTTATTGCCGATCGTATCCAATTTCGTTTGGAAATTTTTCATTCCGCTAACGCCTGAGTATAATGAACGTAACATAAGATAACCCCTCTCATTTTTTGATTTAGCTGCTTCCGTCATTCGGCAGCTGCGGCTTCCATTACGGTCCAGCCTATGATTCTAAAATAATCGCCCCGTTAATATTGCTGAATATTTGGGAACCTGCTTCATTTCGGCCCATTGCAGTAATGACGGTCGAATTTTTCGCGCTGACAATCAATGCTGCATCATTTACAAGAACAAGCGTTTCATTCAATCCTTTTTGTTTTGCTTCCGCTACTTTACTGCCGATTTGCTTCCATGTTGAAGCATCCAATTTAATTCCGCGCTCTTGCAGCCTTTCGCTTGCATGTTTACTAATTTTCAAAGAAACAGGATTGGATGGTTCCATCAGCGCCTGCTGCAAATACCCTGAAAAGCCGCTTGCCTGATTCTGATTCTGCGCGGTTCGGCTTGTTCGACTAAAAGAACGAAAAGGCTCGGATTGCTGCAGTGGAATGGATGGATGCCATTTATCCATTCAATCACTTCCTAGTTTGCAATTTTCGTAAGCTGCCCGCTTGCGGCTTTTTTCCCGTTGTCAAGTGTAAAAACCAGGCTGCCGTTTTGGATGGCAACGGTACTGACCGAAGCTGTTTCTTCTTCTCCTGCATCATTTGTATAGGTCACTTTTTTCCCAATTAAATAGCTTGCCTGAATCAGTGCTGCTTCATTTGAAGTGCTGCTGTCTATCCCTGTCATATCGGAAAAACTGATTTTCGTCCCGTCATCCAGGGTGAAGGTGGCCGCATTGTCATCACCGAATGAAATGCCGGTAATCGTCCCGGTTCCCGACTTAATGGATGCCGTCCCGTCATCAGCTGTTTCGGTTTTTTTCCAGGAAACCGTTCTCCCGATATATTGTGTATACGCAATTTGCTGCGATTGCTGCGAAAGTTTGATCAGGTTGTCGATATCGTCTTTCAAATTCGTCATTTGCTCCAATGAGGAGAACTGCGCCATTTGCGATACAAATTGCGTGTCGTCCATCGGGTTGGTCGGGTCCTGGTTTTGAAGCTGGGCAATCAATATTTTCAAAAAAGCATTTTTATCCAGCGTCTTGCTTCCCGTACGCGTGCCGGAAGCTGTATTTTGATTGCTCAACAGCAGGCTCGGGTCAATAGAAGTCATGTCATTCACCTACGCTTCCGCATCAATCATATTGTTTTCCAACATGGCTGAAAAATGTCCCGCTTCCGGGTTTTCCCGCCGCTTTTGCTGCTGTTGCCGTTGTTCGCGGCCCCCGCTGTCCCCGGGCTGGCCGTGGGCTGTTTGCGCCGCTGTATCGCGGTATTCAACATCCATTTTTGTTAATTGGACCTGCTGGCCTGCCAAAGCATGTTTAAGCTGCTGCAGCTGGGAATCAAGCAAATCTTTTGCCGCACCGGTGTCTGTCAGGATTTTTGCTGCCAGTTTTCCATCCTGCTCAAGCAATTCAACGCGCAAAGAACCGAGGTTTTCAGGTTCAAGGCGGATCAACAGCCTGCTTGCGCCTTTATGGGTGGAATAGGCTGCCTTTTGGATGATATTGGCAAATTCCTGGACGAACTGCCGGTACGAAACCGAGTTGTGTTTTTCGCCGGTGTAAAGGACGAACTGTTCCACTTTGCCAGAGAGTGAAAATGCCGGGGCCGTATTGCCGTTCCCGTTTATTTCTTCTGCTGGTTGAAGATGGGTGCTGTTATGCGCAACGGGGCTTCGTTTACCGGTTTCCCATCCGTTTGCCATCCCATCTCCGGTACTATCGTTTCCGGATTGCCCTGTTTGCTGGATTTCCCGGGAAAAATTCGGCACAACATGCCGGCTGCTGTCTCCCGGTTTTCCGTTTTCCTGCTGGAGATCCGTATGCTGGCCCGGCACAGCAGCCTGCACCTCATCAACCGGTGTTTTTAGTAGCGGCTTGGGTCCACTGTCACTGCCAGGCTGCCCGGTATTTGCCTGCAGATGGGCGGCGCTCGTTTGCACAACGGGCCCATTATTTTGTAATGGCCCGCCAGTCCCGTTTTCATTTGGCGTATTGCCCCGGGTAACTGCTTTGCCATTTTGGGCATCCGCTCCTGAAGCACCCGCCTGCACCGGTTTTGCGGCCGGATACCCGGTGTTTTCATTCACGGCCACGGCTTCCTCTGCCATGCTGAACGGCGACCCTTCCTGCCGGCGGGACAAGCGGCCATCCTTTGATAAGGCTTCCGCCAGTCCATTTTTATCCGTTTGCAGCGGCGCTGTTCCGGCGGTGCCCGTACCTGGAGCAGCCGGGTCGCTTTCTTCATTTGCCGGCGATGCCGCTTCCGTCATCTCCGGAACCGCCCTGTTTGCAGAAAACAGCCCGGTTTGAAGCAGCGCCCGGTTGCTTTCCTGCCCGTTTTGCGCCGGCTTGGCACTATCCGGTCCGGAAGCCATTCCCTGCGCAGCGGCATTTGGGGATAAAGGAAGAGCAGGCGCCTTTTTTAGCAGGGACGAATCCGCTTTTTCGTCGGTTAAATGCAAATAAGCCGTTTTTAATATTTCTTCTTTTACGGCAACGCCCGGCTGTTGCGGCCCGCTTGAAACCGTCTGCCCCCCGTTTGCATCATCTGCTGAAACCGCCTTTAGAAAGCGGCCGATTTTTTCGGACAACCGGGATAATTGTTCCGTTGTCTGCATCATTTTGATTCCTACCGCTGTATTCCTGGGATACGTTTTTAGAACAGCACCTGCCTGTCCGAGCAATGTTTTCGCATCTTCAAGGCCGAGCTTTATTAAAGACGGGACCGGCATGGAGGCGAGCATTTGCGCCATATTCATGATAGCCGCCGCGGCATCGCCCGTTTCGATTGCCGTTTTTGTTTCTTGTATCATTTTTTTGCTATTTTCATCTTCAGCACCGGCAAACCGCACAATCCGATTGAAAAGGGCGGAAACGGCCTGCATATCACCCTCTTCATCCCGGCTTCCATCTTCTGCAGCCTGTTCCGCTGCCCCGGCCTTTTCCGTTAAAACCGCCACAATCATTTGTTGAAGCTTTTGGCAAACATCCACTGCCTCCTGGTTTTCCGTCATCCGCCCGCTGTCCTGGCCGGCAAGGCTCAAAAGCTGAAAAAACCCGGATGGCTGCGTCTGAAACAGCGCGCCAGCTGTTTGCGTGCCTGGCGGAGAAAATGGCATAAGTTGAAGAGCCGAATTAACGTTCATGTTTTTCACCTCCTTTCAAGTTTGCCGGACGGCTTATGTTCCTGTACGCCCGAGCATTTGTGTATATTTTGCTGCTTTATCGGCGCTCATTTTTTCAAGGACGTTCGCCAGTGTCTCCGAACTGAGCTGGGAAAGGATTCCCGTTGCCTCTTGGTCGTTCATTTTTTGAATAATGGCAGCCGCGTTTTCCGGATTCATATTTTCATAGGTGCTTGCAATTTCTTTTAATTTTTTCTGGTTGGCTGCCTGTTGTTGCTGGGCTTTCTTTAGTTGTTGCTTCAGATCGGATACTGTCTGTTTCATTTTCAAATTGTTCTGCTGGCTTTTGTCCAGTTCGGATTGCAGCTTGCTGATTTCTTTGTCTTTTTCCGTCACTTGTTTTTGTAAAGAACGGATCTGGCTTTTATACTGCGTTTCGCTGAATGTGCCGCTTTGCTTCTGCCCTTTTTCGTTCCCGTCTGCGCCAAACATCCCGGTCACCTGATGGGCCAGGCCCGATGCTTTGCTGATGACATTGACGCCCGAGATGGTGGCGATAATGATCGCCATCGCTGTAGCAAACAGCAGCGGAATCAGAATCACATAGAAAAACCACTGCAGTTTGCCGCCTTTTTCTTCTTCTTCTGCTGTCTCGATTTCTTCCATTTTTTTGCGCATAACATCACCCGGTTTTCAGGCTTTAGTGGTAAAAAGTCTGGGTTGAAATTTCATCCGCCTGCTTTTCTTCCTGTAGCTTTAGTTTCATCAGAAAACGGCTGTAATCTTTGTCTTTCAGTTTTTCATATTTTTTGACTTCTATATTTTTCTCCTGCAGCTTCTGCTGGTGCCAGTTCATCCGGTTGCGTGCATTCATGACAAGGTTCTGGTAATAATGGATTGATTTTTCAATATCATCAATAAACCGCCGGTAATGCCGGATTTCCTGGACGGAAAGGCCCGTTTTCATTTTCTCAGCCTGGCGGGCTTCCAGGTCCTCTTTCTTTTTCAAAAGCCCGTACAGCTCACGGGCCACATTTTCAAATGCCTGTACCGCATTTTTGTAAGCACTGAGCGCCTCGTCTTTTTCCTTTTCTCTGACATCAAGGATTTTCTCGAATTTATAATGATAATTCATGCCCACTCACCCGTTTCCGCAAGCCCGATTAAAGCCCTGATGCTGCTTTCCATGCTGCAGGTTTCGTCGGTGCTTTGCTTGATAAAAGAAACAATTTTCGGATAGCGTTCGATCGCTTCATCAATTTCTTTTGATGCACCCGGTTTATAAGCGCCGATATTGATCAGGTCTTCCGAATTCAAATAAGTGCTTAACTGTTCGCGGATCTTTTCCGCGGCTTTTTTGTGCGCGGGACTTGCAAGCTGGCTCATCAGCCGGCTGACGCTTTTTAAAATATTGATTGCCGGGTACTGCCCTTTATTTGCCAAATCCCTGTCCAGGACAAAATGCCCGTCTAAAATGCCGCGCACTGTATCGGCAATCGGTTCATTCATATCATCCCCGTCGACAAGCACGGTGTAAATGCCGGTAATCGTGCCGGATTCATTTGTACCGGTCCTTTCCAAAAGCTTCGGCAAAATCGCGAAAACGGAAGGAGTATATCCTTTTGTAGCCGGCGGTTCCCCCGTTGCCAGCCCGACTTCTCGCTGGGCCATCGCGACCCGGGTAACCGAGTCCATCATAAACATGACATTAAGGCCCCGGTCTCTGAAATATTCCGCAATCGCTGTTGCCGTATAGGCGCCTTTAATCCGCATCAATGCCGGCTGGTCGCTTGTTGCCACGACAACAATGGACTTTTTTAAACCTTCCGGGCCGAGGTCGTGCTCAATAAATTCCCTTACTTCCCTGCCCCGCTCCCCGATCAGGGCGATCACATTCAGGTCGGCATTTGTGTTGCGTGCAATCATGCCGAGCAGGGTGCTTTTGCCGACGCCGCTTCCGGCAAAAATGCCGATCCGCTGGCCTTTTCCAACCGTCAGCAAACTGTCGATCGCGCGGACGCCGAGCTCAATCGGTTCCCTGATCGGCGGGCGCTTGAGCGGGTTGGGCGGCGTCCGGTCGATCGGAATCGGTTTTAGGCCGGCGGGAAGCGGGGAATGGTCGAGCGGCATGCCCAGAGGGTCAATGACTTTTCCCAACAGCCGCGGGCCTGCTTTTACCTGCATGGGTTTCCCCGTTGCTTCCACAAGGCTGCCGGGAGAGATTTCCTGGATGTTCGTATAAGGCATTAAAATGACATTCCCGTCACGGAATCCGACAACTTCGGCAATGATTTTTTTCGCATTTTTTTTGTTGTCCACATGAATATAACAGATATCGCCGATGGAACTTTCCGGTCCGAGTGATTCGATCATTAACCCGATCACTCTTTTTACTTTTCCGTAATGTTTAAACGTCCCGATTGCGGGTATATAATTTAAGAGACCGGCTGCCTTCATTCCGCATCCTCCCCGATCAGTTCCAAAAGCTTTGCCTTAAGTTCCGACAGCTGGATGTCAATGCTTGCGTCAATCCTACCGCTGCCGCTTTCGATATAGACCTGGTACGGTTTAAGCGAATCATCCGGGTAGACATAGCATTTTGTATCGTTCGGGAAGAGGGCATCAAGTTCTTCCTTGTTATCCATCACAAAGGCGTATTGCCCCGGATGGATATGGAGATCGACTTCTTTATACCCGGCCGCTTCTTTTAACACGTTTTTTACGATGGAAAGCATTTTTTCGGGGGATGTTTCAAGCGTGTCATGCAAAATTTTTCCTGCTGCTTTCATCGCGAGTTCCAAAATATCTTTTTCCGATGCTGCCAAATGTTTTTTAAACGCCTCTTTGGAACGGTTGACGATGTCAATTGACTCGTTTAAATGGTTGCGGATGCTTTCAAACCCTTCCTTGCGGCCATCGGCATAACCGGCTTCAAACCCTTGGCGCTGTGCTTCTTTGGTGAGCTTTGCTTTTTCCTGCTCCCACTGTTTTTTTTCTTCGGCAACTTGCCGGCGTACTGCTTCTGCTTCTTTTTGGCTGTCCAAAAGCAGGCGCTCTGCCTCGGTTTGATATTTTGCGAAAATATCCTCTTTCACAGCGGTTGCATCTCCCGTTTCTTCGGGCAAAGCAGGGAGCCGGCGCACGCTGATCACGCGCATTTTGGAAACAACACCTGCATTGTGCTTTGTTTTAATAATATTAGACAATGATGTCGTCGCCTCCGTTCCTCGCGATGATGATGTCACCGCTGTCTTCCAGCCTGCGGATAATGGACACAATTCTCGACTGGGCTTCTTCGACTTCACGCAGCCGTACCGGGCCCGTATACTCCATTTCTTCTTTCATGGAATCGGCCATCCGTTGCGACATATTGCGGAAAATAATTTCTTTCACTTCGTCGCTTGAGACTTTCAGCGCAAGAAGCAGATCTTCATTTTCACATTCGCGGATGACGCGCTGAATGGAACGGTTGTCCAGGGTGACGATATCTTCGAATACAAACATCCGTTTCTTGATCTCTTCGGCAAGTTCGGGATCTTTCTGTTCCAGCGAGTCAAGGATCGTTTTCTCCGTCGTACGGTCGACCCCGTTCAGCACTTCGACAACAGAGTCCACCCCGCCTGTCTGCGTATAATCCTGCGTCACCGTCGCGGACAGCTTCCTTTCCAAAATCGCTTCCACTTCGTTGATAATTTCAGGGGATGTGCCTTCCATTAAGGCAATTCTTCTGGCAATGTCCCCCTGCATTTCAGGCGGAAGCTCGGAAAGGATCTGCCCGGCTTTTTCCGGATCCAGGTAGGACAAAATCAAGGCGATCGTCTGCGGGTGTTCATCCTGGATAAAATTCAGAATCTGGGCCGCATCTGCTTTTCTGGCAAAATCAAAAGGGCGCACCTGCAGCGATGAAGTCAGCCGGTTGATGATGGATGTCGCCTGTTCCGGGCCAAGCGCTTTTTCGAGAACCATTTTGGCGTAACCGATCCCGCCCTGGGTAATATAGTCCTGTGCCAAAGCAATATGGTGAAATTCGGTCAGCACTCTTTCCTTCGTTTCATTGTCGACTTTTCTGACGCCTGAGATTTCCAGCGTCAGTTTTTCGATTTCTTCTTCCGTTAAGTGTTTGTAGACGGATGCCGATACGTCCGGGCCGAGAGAAATCAGGAGAACGGCTGCTTTTTCTTTGCCGGATAATGTTTTTTCTTTACTTGCCATCTTGTCTCCCTCCTATTCTTCGGAAAGCCATGACCGCAATAGTTTTGCAAACTCATCCGGTTTTTCCTTTGCCATTTTTTCAAGCTGCTTCCGCCTTGCTGTAGCGTCGTTTTCCTGTTCCTCATTTACGTCCGGAATACGGGGCGGTGCCGTTTTTTCCGGCGTTTCTTCCACCATCTCTTCTTCAGCCTCCGAAGCAGCCCGCCGTCTGTTCCGGATCATGAGGAAGATGAGCACGGCAATCACGAGAAGCAAACCTCCGCCAATCGCGTATACCCACCACGGGATTGAAGCTTTTTCCGCCTTCTCCGGCGCATTGGCTGCAAACGGCTGGACGGAAACCGCGATTTTATCGGCAACCGTTCGATTGGTCAGCCTTGTGCCGCTTGACTTGTCAATCGACGTTCTGACAATCGTAGAAAGCATCGATTTAATATCTTTTAACCGGGAAGCGGGCAAGGAAGAGCGTTTTGTTCTGACCGGCGGCTCGACCATGACTTCTATGCCGAGATCGCGGATTTTGTACGGGCTCTCTGTAATTTTCCGTTTAATCCGGTTTACTTCGTAGTTGATCGTGTCGCTTGTTTTGGAATACGTCCCGTTCCCGTTCGACCCGGATACATAGGAAGAGCCGACAGAATCCGTGCTGCCTGATGGCGTTCCGGCTGCTGCGCCGGTACCCTTGTATGTTTCCTGAATTTTTTTTGCGCTGATTTCAATGCCTTTCATATTCGTCTTATCAACCGGTTCAACGAGATCTTCCTCGCGTTTTTCCTGTGTAAAATCGATATCCGCTGTAACGGTGACAACCGCTTTTCCTGCACCCATCAGCGTGGAAAGCATCGTTTGCACCTGCTGCTGGATGTCCCGTTCGATTTGTTTTTTGATCGCCTGCTGCTGTGTATAAGCATTTCCGGAAGAACTTGAAGAATTTATGTCATAGTACTCAAAATTCTGGTTCATAATGACGATATTATCAGTAGGAAGATTCGGAACGCTTTTCGAAACAAGGTTGTAAACGGCTTTTATCTGGTTTTGGTCCAACTCATAACCGGGTTTTAACGTCAGGACAACCGATGCGGAAGCTTTTGCCTGGCTGTCGGCTACGAAGACACTTTGGTTCGGCAGATTGATCATCACCTTTGCTTTTTCGACGCCGTCCATCTGTTCAATCAGATTCTCCAGTTCCGTCTGCATCGCATCGAGCTTTACGACGTTAAATTCATTGTCTGTCATCCCGAATTTTGCATTCTGGCTGAAAAAGGAATAGTCGATGCTGCCGGTCTTTGGCAGCCCTTTTGCAGCCAATGTGACTTTCAAATCGTCCACCCGGTCTTCAGGCACTTCGATCGTTTTGCCGCCGTCCGTGATTTTGGACGGAACGCCTTCCTGGTCTAGTTCATCCTTGATGGATCCTGTTTCGGAGACATCCAGCCCGCTGTAGAGCGGCGCGTATTTTGTTTTCGTCATAAAATAAGTGATTCCGGCAGCAAGTACCAGCATAAGGGCAACGGCGGATATGCCGATTGTTTTCTGCTTCTTGCTCCTGCTTTTCCAAAACCCTTTCAGGTTTTGAAAAGATTGTTTTAACTTTTCATTCATCATTATCCCCCGGGATAAAAAATTCACGGTGTTTCATAAATAGAATAATTGGACAGCAAACAACGAACGTTCCGGCATCCTTTCCGCCTGATGGCAGGTGGAAAGGATCCGGGCGCTATGACCGGGAAACGGCTTTATGTGTACCGGATCAGAACGTTATACTTGCATCTGCATCATTTCTTTATAGCCTTCGACTGCTTTGTTTCTGACTTCCAGTGCCGCCTGCATCGAAAGGTTTGCTTTTTGCACGGCGACCATCACCTGGTACAGGTCCACATTTTCGCCGTTCGATAGTTTTGTGATCATATTGTCGGAATTGTTCTGCTGTTTGTTCAGTTCATTGACAGACTGCTTCAGCAAGTCCGAAAATGAAACGGAGCCGTTCGCGGACGGAGCGGTGCCCGCCGGTTTTGGCGACAGCCCGCTGAAACTTGCGGACGGCATCTGGCTGATTTGTTGGATAGCCACATCATTCGCCTCCTTTCACGCGCGGAATTTTCCCTGTTACTGCCCGAGTTCGAGCGTCTTCATCAGCATCGCTTTGGAAGCATTCAACGCTGTGACATTGGCTTCATACGAACGGGTGGCGCTGATCATACCAGTCATTTCCGTTAAGAGATCCACATTTGGTTTTGTCACATATCCATTCGCATCTGCATCCGGATCATCCGGATTGTATTCTTTTTTAAAATCGCTGTTATCTTCGACAATGCCGGCCACCTGGACGCCGGAACCGGCACCCTGCATTCCGAGTTTCGAACGAAATATGGAGGCAAAAGAACCGCCTCCTGCAGCAAGCACCACTTCTTTCCGGCGGTATGGCTGCCATTTCCCGTTTACATATGTATCTCTTGTTGTATCGGCGTTCGCAATATTGGAAGAGATGACATCCATCCGTAAACGCTGTGCCGATAAGGCTTCAGAAGAAATGTTCATTCCGGTGAACATGGACATCTTACTGACCTCCTCTCACGACATTTAATAAGGATGAAAGCTTTCCTTTTTCCAGCTCAATCAGAGCCTCGTAATAAATCTGGTTGCTGGCAAGGTTCGCCATTTCAGTATCGATGTCAACACTGTTGCCGTTGCTGTTGTAAGTGGTGCCGGATTCCGTCACAATTTCCGGGTTTGAATCCCCGGCGGAAAAACGGAAGTGCCGGGGGTCTGTCCGGTTTGCTGATAGGGCATTGACCGAATCCTCCAGCACATTTTTGAAACTGACATCCTGCGCCTTATAATTTGGTGTGTCCGCATTGGCAATATTGTTTGAAATCACTTTCTGCCGGAGCGAAGCATACTGCAATGCATGCTCAAGCGACCGTAACGCAGTGGAAGAGAGACTCATCAATGGACACCTCATTACATAAACTTGACATTTTTTTCTTTTATACGACAAATTGTTTGCTATTTTTTATTTTAATTGTTTCATAACGGGCTGTAAATGAACATATTTTTAAATCACAAAAAAATTTTTTAAAAGTGGGACTTTCGGATTAATCCATTCTTCCCGCCTTGTGAAAAAGGCGCAAAAAAATTTTTCAAGTGCCTTGATGCGCCCGGGGTTGCAAAAATTTACAATTACTGGGAAACACTATTGGCAGGCCGGATTTCCTTAAACTTTATAAATATCCAGATATTAGTATTTGTTCGTTTTTCTGGTAAATTAAACAGCAATAAAAAAAGGATACGAATCGTATCCTTTTTTGACGCAAATTCCGGAAAGCTTATCCGTCAGTTAGAACGGACTTTTTCAAGTTCAACGAGGAATTTGTTATTCAATACTTTGATATAGGTCCCTTTCATGCCAAGGGAACGGGATTCAATGACGCCTGCGCTCTCCAGTTTACGTAGCGCGTTCACGATGACAGAGCGGGTAATGCCGACGCGGTCCGCAATTTTGGACGCGACAAGCAGGCCTTCCTTCCCGTTTAATTCTTCAAAGATATGTTCAATGGCCTCCAGCTCGCTGTAGGACAAAGAACTGATGGCCATTTGCACGACTGCTTTGCTGCGTGCTTCTTCTTCAATTTCTTCTGTTTTTTCACGGAGGATTTCCATGCCGACAACCGTCGCGCTGTATTCTGCCAGGACAAGATCTTCTTCGTCGAATTCCCGCTCAAGACGGGCCAGAATTAACGTACCGATTCTTTCCCCGCCGCCGACGATTGGAACAATCGTTGTCAGGCCTTTTTCAAACAGGTCTTTGTTTTCAATCGGAAATGCCGTGTACTCACTTTCAATCGTCAAATTGGATGAGGTTTCCGTAATGTTAAACAGGCTGTTCGTGTATTCTTCCGGAAACTGGCGGTCTTCAAACATTTGTTTCATCCGCTCGTTTTCAATTTTCTGATTGATGGCCAGGCCGAGTAATTTCCCGCGGCGGCTGACGATGTAAATATTGGCTTCAATCACATCGCTCAGCGTTTCCGCCATTTCTTTAAAATTCACCGGACGTCCGGCTGCTTTTTGCAACATCGAATTAATTTTCCTTGTTTTATCTAACAAACTCATTTCCATTCCTCCTAGATTGATTCGGTATTTGAACTGCATTGAATTGCCGGGACCTGCCGCAAAATGAGCAAAAAGCCTTCATCACACGTCTACCCTTATCCGATTTTTCAAAACGGTTATAAAATATACTGGCTTAAATCTTTGTTCTGTGAGATCGCGCCGAGCTTTTCGTCCACATACTGCGGGGTGATGGACACCTTTTCCAAATGGATGTCCGGTGCTTCGAAAGAAAGATCTTCGAGCAGTTTTTCCATGATGGTATGAAGTCTTCTCGCCCCGATATTATCGGTATTTTGGTTCACTTCAAAAGCAATTTCAGCAATTCTGGTAATAGCTTCGTCAGAAAATTCTATTTGTATACCTTCTGTTTCCAATAATGCAATATATTGTTTCACCAGGGCATTATCCGGTTCGACAAGAATTTTGACAAAGTCCTCAACAGTCAGTTTTTCAAGCTCCACTCTGATCGGAAAACGCCCTTGGAGTTCGGGGATCAGATCGGACGGTTTTGCCATATGGAAAGCGCCGGCAGCAATAAACAAAATATAATCCGTTTTAATGGAGCCGTATTTTGTGACAACCGTCGAACCTTCGACAATCGGCAGAATATCCCGCTGGACGCCTTCCCTCGATACATCCGCCTGGGATCCGCTCCCGTTTTTGGAGGCGATTTTGTCGATTTCATCAATGAAGATAATGCCGGTTTGTTCCGCCCGGAAAATGGCTTCCTGGGTCACTTCGTCCATGTCGATCAGTTTCTGTGCCTCATCCTGCGCAAGCACTTTTCTTGCTTCCCTGACCGGCAATTTCCGCCGTTTAGTTTTTTTCGGCAGCAGATTGCCAAGCGCGTCCTGCACACTCATGCCCATTTGTTCCATGCCGGAACCCTGGAACAAATCAAACATGGACGGGGCCTGCTCTTCCACTTCCACGGTAACTGGCTCACCTTCCAGTTCACCGTTTAAGAGTTTTTCCCGTATACGCTGTTTCTGCTCCCTTTTGGAGTACTCCTCCTCCTCTTCATCCGGTGCCGTATCCTGCTGCCCGCCGCCGCCAAAAATCATTTCAAACGGGTTTTTGAAATTCCCCTGCTTCTTCCGCGACGGGACAAGCAAATCGACGAGGCGCTCATTTGCATTTTTCTCCGCCTGATCGCGCACGCCATTCATTTTTTCTTCTTTTACAAGCCGGACAGCCGTCTCGACAAGGTCGCGTACCATCGACTCCACATCCCGGCCGACATATCCGACTTCCGTAAACTTCGTGGCTTCCACTTTGACGAACGGGGCACCGACAAGCCGCGCCATTCTTCTTGCGATTTCCGTCTTTCCGACACCGGTCGGCCCGATCATCAAAATGTTTTTAGGAATAATTTCTTCCCGCATTTTTTCAGACAACAGACTTCTTCTGTAACGGTTCCTGAGCGCCACGGCAACTGCCCGCTTCGCTTCTTTCTGGCCGACAATATACTGGTCCAGGCGCTCAACAATCTGCCTTGGTGTCAAACTGTTTGTTTTTATAAACGTGTTGGCCAATCCGCTCACTCCTTTATGGAATTATACCGGTACCGGCTGCCCATTCCGCTTATAACTCTTCCACGATAATGTTTGAATTTGTAAATACACAAATTTCGGATGCGATTTCAAGGGAAGCCCGCGCAATTTCTTTTGCGGTAAAGTTTTCTGCCGCATACCGTTTCAGTGCGCGGCCGGCAGCGAGCGCGTAATTGCCGCCCGAGCCGATGGCGAGGATGCCGTCATCCGGTTCAATGACTTCCCCCGTTCCCGAGACAAGCAGTAAATTGTTTTCATCCATGACAATCAGCATCGCTTCGAGCTTTCGGAGCACTTTATCGCTTCTCCACATTTTGGCCAGTTCCACTGCTGCACGCGTCAGGTTGCCATTATATTCCTGCAGTTTTCCTTCAAACATCTCGGAAAGCGTAAAAGCATCCGCAACTGAGCCCGCAAAACCGGCCAGCACTTTTCCGTTAAACAGCCGGCGGACTTTTTTGGCCGTGTTTTTCATCACGACGGCGTTTCCGAGCGTCACCTGCCCGTCCCCTGCCATTGCGCTTTTCCCGTTATGGCGGATGGCAAATATTGTGGTTGCGTGAAAATCACCCATATCAGCACCTCCTATGTAATCAAAGCGAACCGCCTTGCATTGCTATGCTCTCGGGTGGTAAGCCATATAGGTTTTCCGCAAATGCTCCTTGGTTACATGTGTGTAGACTTGCGTGGAAGACAAGCTTTCATGCCCAAGAAGGTCTTGTACTGTGCGCAAATCAGCCCCGTGGTTCAGCAAATGGGTTGCAAATGTGTGCCGCAACATATGGGGATGAATTTTTCCGGTCAGTGCCGCTTTTTTGATCATTTCATTTAAAATATAGCGGACACCTTTATCGGTCAATGCGCCGCCGCGTGCATTTACAAATAAATAGGAATGGTCTTTTTTGCCGCGCATCAACGTTTTCCGTGCATGCGCCATATAATCCGAAACGGCTTCCCCTGCAAAATGGCCGAACAGCACGATCCGTTCTTTTTTTCCTTTCCCTTTTACATGGATCGTCTCGAATTCAAAATCAATATCCTGCAACCGGATATTGACGCACTCGCTCACGCGGATGCCGGTCGCATACAGGATTTCGAGCAAAGCGCGGTTGCGCCGGGACAATGCATCATCCCCTTCACATGCCGCAAATAGTTGCTCCATTTCTTCCTCATAAAAAAATTTGGGCAGACGCTTATGTTGTTTCGGCTGTGATAAAAGTGCAAAGGGATTTTCCTTGACAATCTGCTCCCGCATCAGGAATTTGAAAAAACTGCGAATGCTGGATATTTTCCGTGCTACCGTGGCGCGGCTGTACCCATGTTCATGCAACGTTGTCAAATACAGCCTCCCCGCCGGATACCCCACCTCGTCTAGCGAGGCGATCCCCTGTGCGGTTAAAAACACAAAAAAATCCTCCAGATCCAGACGGTAAAATTTGATTGTATATGCGGAATAGTTTTTTTCCACTTGCATGTATTCCATAAAAGAAAGCAAATAGCCGGACAGTTCGCCGTTCATCTGTTTAACACCTCACATGTGCGGGGAAACGGGCCTGCTTTACTCCACCCTTCACGTTGATGGATCACAGGGGCTTTCCGGGTTATTGCCATTTTTTCCGGCCCGGCAAAGCGGCCCGGGCAAACCCGCCAGCCGGCATTTTTGCGCCGGGCCGGGTGTCCGTCATCCCCGGCTTGTGCCAACCGAAACCCGTCTCCCGCCGGCTCATATGCTTCGAAGCCAAGAGACGGCATTCGGAAATCCGGTTAAATCATAACACATTTCCGGATCGGATTGCAACGAATGTTACATATTTTTCATAAATTTTTGAATTGTCCTCTTGACTGGCGCTTCCCACCCGTGAAAAGCCGGGAATGCCGTTTACTGAAAAGCTTTTGGACGGTGCCGCCAACGATTCGGGAAATCTGTCGTTTTTTGTCGCAACTGTCCTTTAAACATTTTACACCAGCTGCTGCAAGAAGTAAAAGAATAAGCTGTATTTTCTCGTAAAAATGTAAATATTCATTTTCATCAGCCCGAACTTTGCCGCCCGCTCCGCGCAAGGCTGCAAAGTTCCGGCATGGCCCAATCATTATTCCACCGACTGCTCTTTATAATCACAATGCACGCACTGGATTTGCGTCCCTTTTTTCAGTTTTTTCTCAACAAGCGTGTCGCCGCACTTCGGGCACTTCCTGCCAACCGGCTTATCCCATGAGACAAAATCGCATTCCGGATAACGGTCGCACCCGTAGAAAATGCGGTTTTTCTTTGTTTTCCGCTCAATGATTTCGCCTTTGCCGCATTTCGGGCAAGTGACGCCGATTTTTTTAACGATTGGTTTCGTATTGCGGCAGTCAGGAAAATTGCTGCAAGCCATAAACTTGCCGTAACGCCCCATTTTATACACCATCGGGCTTCCGCACAGCTCGCACATTTCCCCCGTTTCTTCATCTTTGATTTCGATTTTCTCCATTTCGTTTTCCGCTTTTTTCAGGCGGGCTTCGAAATTTTGATAAAACGCATCAATGACTTGGACCCATGGCACTTTTCCTTCTTCAATTTCATCCAGGTCTTTTTCCATATCAGCGGTGAATTCGACATCTATGATTTCGGGGAAAAATTCCCGGATCAGTTCGAGCACGATTTCGCCGAGCTCTGTCGGGACAAACCGCTTATTTTCAAGTGCCACATAGCCGCGCTTTTGGATTGTATCCAATGTCGGCGCATAGGTGGACGGCCTCCCGATTCCAAGTTCTTCCAGTGTTTTGACAAGCCGGGCTTCGGTATAGCGTGGCGGCGGCTGGGTGAAATGCTGTTTCGGTTCGATCGACTCGGAGTGGACAACATCCCCTTCTTCGAGATGCGGCAAATAACGTTCTCCTTCTTCCTGCTGGTCGTCGGAACCTTCCACATACACTTTCATAAAGCCCGGAAACTGGATTTTTGAACCGGAAGCCCGGAACAAGACTGTGCCGTTTGCCAGCGTGGCACTCATCGTATCCAGTATCGCAGGGGCCATCTGGCTAGCCATAAAGCGTTCCCAAATCAATTTGTACAGCTTATACTGGTCTCTGCTTAAAAAGGACTTGAGCGAACCCGGGTCCCGGAAAATGCTTGTTGGCCGGATCCCTTCGTGCGCATCCTGGGCATTTGCCTGCTTTTTCTCTTTTCTTTCTTCCTGGCGCAAATAGTTTTCCCCGAATTTTTCCTGAATATATTGATTGGCTTCTGTTTTTGCGACATCCGAAATCCGGGTCGAGTCTGTTCTCATATACGTGATCAGCCCGACAGTGCCTTCTTTTCCAAGGTCGATGCCTTCATACAGCTGCTGGGCCACCATCATTGTTTTTTTCGCCCTGAAGTTCAGTTTCCGGGCGGCTTCCTGTTGCAGGGAAGAAGTCGTAAACGGCGGTGCCGGATTCCGTTTCTTCTCTTTGTGCGTGACGGAAGAAACCTGGAACTTGTCGCTTTTCAGCAGGCCGGTAATTTTTTTCACATCCGCTTCTGACTTCAGCTGCATTTTTTTTCCGTCCACACCGTAAAAAGATGCCTGGAACGTGTCTTTCCCTTTTTTAAAGGATCCGGCAATTGTCCAGTACTCTTCCGGCACAAACGATTTGATTTCATTTTCCCGGTCAATGATGAGGCGGACGGCAACGGACTGTACCCTGCCCGCACTCAAACCTTTTTTCACTTTCTTCCATAAAAGCGGGCTGATGTTATAACCGACGAGGCGGTCCAAAATCCGCCTTGCCTGCTGGGCGTCGACAAGGTCCATATTGATCGGGCGCGGATGTTTAAATGATTCTTTGATCGCGTCCTTTGTAATTTCATTAAATACGACGCGGCAGTCCGAATGCACATCCAGATTCAGACTGTTGGCGAGATGCCAGGCAATCGCTTCCCCTTCGCGGTCAGGGTCGGCGGCAAGATAGACTTTTTTTGCTTTTTTGGCCGCGTTTTTCAAATCTTTTAAGACTGGCCCCTTGCCCCTGATTGTAATGTACTTCGGTGTAAAATGGTCGTCCACATCCACCCCCATTTGGCTTTTCGGCAAGTCGCGCACATGCCCCATGGAAGCTTTCACTCTATATTTTTTTCCCAAATATTTTTCAATCGTTTTCGCTTTTGCAGGTGATTCTACAATCACTAAGTAGTCTGACATTCAAAAATCCTCCCTGGAGAGCTTATACCCTCTCTTTGCAGCAACTTTGCTTTCATTTTTCAAACAAAATCATCTGTAATTATGGGCATGGATACCCGCATTTGTCAATTGTAACAGCACGGATGATGAAAAATCAACATAGCAAACGATTTCATTTTGAAAATTTTATCTATTCTTTCTCTATTTTATATACATTTTATCCAAAAATCATGCGTTTTTTCACAAAATCGGAAAATCGCTCCCCATTTATGAATTTTCCCTGACAATTTTACCTTGCCGGAAGCAGTTCTTCCAAAATGTCCCCGCTGCACGTCACCAGTTTTGCGCCCTGCTGGATGAGATGGTTCGTTCCTTCCGACAGGCTGTCCAGAACGTTTCCCGGCACGCTGAAAACTTCCCGCCCTTCCTGGAGGGCGTAATCTGCCGTGATCAAAGAGCCGCTCCGTTTTTCCGCCTGAAGCACGAGCACACCTTCCGAAATGCCGCTGATGATCCGGTTGCGTTCCGGAAAACGCCATTTTTCAGGGCGCGTAAACGGCGGATATTCCGACAGGAGTAAATGGCCCTGTTTTATTTTCTCCGCCATCCCTATATTTTCCCGCGGATAAATATGAAAAAATCCGCTTCCGAGCACCGCAATCGTCTTTCCCCCAAATTTCATGGCAGCACGGTGGGCAATCGCATCCGCCCCTCTCGCCAGCCCGCTGACAATGGTAAACTGTTTTTCGATCAGGGGCGGCAGCAAATGATCGGCGGCTTTTTCCGCATAGGAACCGGCCTTTCTTGATCCGACAACGGCCAGCGCACGTTTTTTCAGCAATGATATATTTCCGATTGAATAGAGTATGGCAGGAGGCTGGTACGTTTCTTTCAGAAGCGGCGGATATTCCGGTTCAAAACGGGCTGTCATCCGGATCTGTTTTTCCCGGTAGAGGGTTAAATAGGGTTTGATGTCAAGATGAAGGAGGTCTTCATAAAATCGTTCAAACGTTTCCTTTTGCATCTGAAGCATGGCGCGCAGTGTTTCAGGGGGAATCCGACAGATTTTTTCAAGCAGCGGATCAAATTCGAGGATTTTCATTTTTTGCACGCGGGAAAGTCCCCTGCAATGATCCAAATGAATGTATTTGATTTTTAACGATTCCATTGTTTGCCTCGCTTTCAAACAGTATTTCATTGAAAAAGCATAATAGAACCCGGCTGCAGCATAAAAAATGGCAACCGGGTCTGGCAGTTTCACCGGGCTGCCCCGGAAAATGCGGGTACCGGGACGGCCGGTGCCGCCGCTTAAAGGTTTTTACATTTCTCGTAAAGGCCTTTTTCCTTCAGGACACGGATCAGCGTTTCCCCAATGACCGCCGGCGTTTCGGCCACCTGGATGCCGCATTCGTTCATCGTGCGGATTTTTTCGGCTGCAGTTCCTTTGCCGCCTGAAATGATGGCGCCGGCGTGGCCCATCCGTTTTCCTGGAGGCGCTGTGACACCGCCGATAAATCCGACAACCGGTTTCTTCATGTTTGCCTGCACCCATTTGGCGGCTTCTTCTTCCGCCGTCCCGCCGATTTCACCGATCATAATGACCGCTTCTGTTTCCGGATCATTATTAAATTCTTTTAATACATCAATAAAGTTGGTGCCGTTCACAGGGTCGCCGCCGATGCCGATCGCTCCTGTCTGGCCGATGCCGGCGCGCGTCAGCTGATGGACGGCTTCATAAGTCAGCGTGCCGGAACGGGAAACGACCCCGACATGGCCTTTTTTATGAATATAACCCGGCATAATGCCGATTTTGCATTCGTCAGGCGTGATGATGCCCGGGCAGTTCGGCCCGATCAGGCGCGTTTTCTTTCCTTCCATATAACGTTTTACTTTGACCATATCCAATACCGGAATATGCTCAGTAATACAGATGACAAGATCGAGTTCTGCATCGACCGCTTCCATAATCGCATCTGCCGCAAACGGGGCTGGCACATAGATAACCGAAACGGTTGCGCCCGTTTTTTCAACGGCTTCTTCCACCGTATTAAAGACCGGCACGCCTTCTACTTCAGTCCCGCCTTTGCCAGGGCTTGTGCCGCCGACAATTTTCGTTCCGTATTCCAAGCATTGTTTTGTATGGAAAAGCGCGGTTTTCCCGGTAATCCCCTGGACAATGACTTTCGTGTCTTTATTTACATAAATGCTCACTTTTTTCCCCTGCCTTCTTCATTCAAGAATATTTGTTCGCATTTGGCCCGAATGAACAGCTGCTGTTAGCTGACCAGTTCGACAATTTTTTGTGCGCCGTCTGCCATCGATTCAGCTGCCACAATTTTCAACCCGGATTCGTTTAAAATTTTC
This sequence comes from Weizmannia sp. FSL W8-0676, assembly GCF_038593015.1. Lineage (NCBI taxonomy): Bacteria > Bacillati > Bacillota > Bacilli > Caryophanales > Bacillaceae > Heyndrickxia > Weizmannia sp. FSL W8-0676. The sequence continues at coordinate 1,228,187 of NZ_CP151954.1, read as the reverse complement.
TTCCCGAGTTCCACATTGGTCCCTTCAAGACGGACAACGAGCGGAATGTCGAGCCCGACCTGTTTTGTGGCTGCAACGACGCCGGAAGCAATGACATCGCATTTCATAATGCCACCGAAAATGTTGACAAAAATGCCTTTGACTTTTTCGTCCGATAAAATAATTTTAAACGCTTCCGTTACTTTTTCTTCCGTTGCGCCGCCCCCGACATCAAGGAAGTTGGCCGGATCGCCGCCGTAATATTTAATAATGTCCATTGTCGCCATCGCAAGGCCGGCGCCGTTTACCATGCAGCCGATATTGCCGTCAAGGGCGACATAGCTCAAATCGTATTTCGACGCTTCAATTTCTTTCGGGTCTTCTTCTTCGAGATCGCGGTATGCCAGAATATCCTGCTGGCGGAACAAGCCGTTCGAATCAAAATTCAATTTGGCATCGAGCGCCATCACTTTTCCGTCGCCGGTTACAACAAGCGGATTGATTTCCGCGATCGAGCAGTCTTTTTCCACAAATACTTGATAAAGGCCTGTCATAAATTTAACAGCCTGATTTACAAGTTTAGCAGGAATATTGATGTTGAATGCAATGCGGCGCGCCTGGAACGGCAACAGGCCGACTGCCGGGTCAATGGTTTCTTTGAAAATCTTTTCCGGTGTTTTGGCCGCCACTTCTTCAATTTCCGTGCCGCCTTCTTCAGAAGCCATCAGCACAACCCGGCTTGTCGCACGGTCCAAAACAAGGCCGACATAGTATTCTTTTTGAATGTCACACCCTTCTTCAATCAAGAGGCGCTTCACTTCTTTGCCTTCAGGGCCTGTCTGATGCGTCACAAGCGTTTTGCCAAGCAGTTCCTGCGCGTATGTACGAACCTCATCCAAATTTTTTGCCACTTTGACGCCGCCTGCTTTTCCGCGGCCGCCGGCATGAATTTGCGCTTTTACTACACATACATCTGTTCCGAGCGATTTCGCCGCTTCCACCGCTTCATCCACGGTGAAGGCCACTTTCCCGTTCGGCACAGCGACCCCGTATTTTCTCAGGATCTCTTTGCCCTGATACTCGTGAATATTCATGTTCCATCCTCCTATCAAACTGTTCAAAAAATTAACTGCGCTTTCATTTTAATAAACATCGGAAAAGATGTCTACCATAATGAACTAAAATGGCTATTATTATTCAAAAATATTTTTTGCAGTATAAAATGGACAGAATTTCACCGTTCGTTTGCCTGCTGTGAATCGCAATCTTTATTCAAATGGGCGCCTGGGCCTGATGTAAAACTTTCGTTCATTTGATATCCTTGTTTTTTAGCGACTGGTCGAGGCGGTAAATCATGGCAAACACCTCGGCCACAGCCGCATACAGTTCTTCCGGGATCGCTTCGTTGATATCGAGCCGGCCGAGCAGCGCGGCAAGATCCGGGTCCTGCTGGATCGGGACATTCGCTTTTTTTGCCTCTTCGATAATCCGCCTGGCCGTGTCCCCTTTGCCTTTTGCCTTCACGACAGGGGCGGAATGCGCATCCGGGCTGTACTGGAGCGCGACCGCTTCTTTTATGTCTTTTTGTGGATCCTTCATATCCTAAGGTCAACCCCTTTCCCGGAAACGTCCGGCCGGCTGAGCGCGGCACGCACAGCACCCGGCTGGAATTCCCCGAACCGGACATCAGACAATGTGTAACCGGTTTTGGAAAGGCCTTCCTTTAAGGCCGGCAAAAAAGGCTTTACGGCTTCCTGGAGGCCCTTTTTCAAACTGGAAATGCGGATGGAAACGATCCGGTTTTGCACATTCATCTCGACCAATGTTTCTTTCATAAACTGAAGATTTAAGTAAAAAATGATTTTACAATAGTTACTGTCTATTTTTCCGCCTTTTTTCCGCCTGCCTGACCATTGCACAACGGCATTCGTTTGAAAGCGCGCGAAAGAAAGCGGAATTTCCATCCAAATGTGCTGCACCGCCCCGCCGGGAAGCGAAAGCAGTTGCTGGCCGTTCAGTTTCTGCACGATTTCGTCTGCTGCATCCCGGGCTGCTTTTGTTCCCCCGCCTTTTTGCAGCAACTCAACAAGCAGTGCTTTTAAAGGTAGCCCATCCTTGTCCGCGTCTTTGTCCCCATGCAAAAGCCCCGCTTCATAAAAAAGCCCCATTTTTTGAATCTTCTCTTTGATTTGCAGGCGCAGCGCCTCTACTGTCACCTGCCCGTTGCCCGCCCCAAGGTCCCTGATAAGCGCAAGCAATTGCCTGGTTTCCGGCGTCTGTTCCCCCTGCTGAAGCGCCTGCTGCAGCCGGTTTAAAAGCTGATCTACCGGTGTGTTTTGCACGAAGGTACGGAGAGAAGTGAACACGCCCTCCGTCACAGGAAAGCCTTCTTGCAGCATGAGGGCAGCCGTTTCCAGCCCGTTTGCAAGATCCGGCACATGCTTCAGCCATGCGCCGATTGCGGCAATGTCATTTTTTGTAAACGGAATCCCCCGTTCAGCCAAGTACGAGACAAGGGACTGGAACGTTTTCCCCGGCGGCAGCTGCATTTGCGGGAGCAAAGCTTTGCCGGCATTGCCGTTTGCATCGGCTTCCGAGAGCATTTTCAGCCGGACTTCACCATCGACCAAAACCGTTTGAAACCAGTAGTTTTTTCCGGCTTCAAGCGGCACTTCGAGTTTCGCGGCAAACGCACGCCCGCCTGCCCGGACAAGTGCGGTGTCATTTGGAAACAGTTTTTGGATGGCGCCGGAAAAAATCTGCCCCGTTTGAAAAGCAAACGTGCGGATATTTGAGCCGGCTTTAATAAATGGTTGTTTGCCAAAAGAAATTTGCATGCTTACCCCCCGCCCTGTTTCTTCCTTCTTGCTTATTTATCGGCGGATTGTCGGCCTGTCTTTAATCGGCGCAAACGATTTTCTATGGATCGGGCACGGGCCAAGCTTCATGATCGCTTCCAGATGTTTTTTCGTCCCGTACCCCTTATGTATGGCGAAACCGTACCCGGGATATTTTTCATCCATTTCCTGCATATACCGGTCTCTCGTTACTTTTGCAATCACAGATGCCGCGGCAATTGAAATACTTTTCGCATCCCCTTTTACAATCGAAGTTTGCGGGTACGGGGCCGGAATTTCCATCGCATCGATCAGCAAATGGTCCGGAGAAGCGGGCAAATGGCCCAAAGCCGCAAGCATCGCCTTTTTGGCCGCCTCGTAAACATTCATCCGGTCAATTTCTTCTGCACTGGCAAAGCCGACGCCGACAAGGGCTTCTTCCTGGATCCGCGCAAAAAAGGCCTCCCGCTGTTTTTCGGAAAGCTGTTTGGAATCGTTCAGGCCGGGCAGGTAAAAGTCTTCTGGAAGAATAACGGCAGCGGCTACAACCGGACCGGCAAGCGGCCCCCTGCCTGCCTCGTCTATTCCGGCGATCAGGCGGCAGCCGTGGCTGCGCAGGGCGTCTTCAAACCGGGCCATCTCCCGGAATTTTTCAAGCTGTTCACGCTCTTTTTCTAATTTTCTCATCCATTTTTCCAGCGCTTTTTGTGCGCCTTTCCGTTCATCCCGGCGCAACTTCTTGACGAACGGATCGGACGGATTTGTCATTTCTGAAAGCCGCGCTTCAATATCACTGATTTTCAATGTTTCCCCTCCTATGAAAAATAAGCGCCCCTTTTACGGAGGCGCTTATCCCAAATCAAATGTCAGAGGCCCCAGTTTCATGCCGCGGATATCACGGATAATCACCTCAGCCGTTTTGTCGTAATCGATTTCCCCTCCCGCCCGCAAACAGCCGCGCAGGCGCCCAATATGGTCAAAAAGGGGTACGATGTCCGGGATATCCCGGAGCTTATACCGGGCTTTTAATGCGCCGGGATAATGTTTTTCAAGAAAACGCAGGCCAAATACGGAAACGTCCTGCAGGTTGAGGATCGTGTCTTTAATTGCGCCGGTTAAGGCGAGCTTATAGCCGGTTTCCTTGTCTTCGAATTTCGGCCAGAGGATTCCGGGCGTATCGAGGAGTTCCATCGTTTTCCCGACTTTTATCCATGCCTGCGCTTTTGTCACGCCCGGCGTATTGCCGGTTTTGGCGATATTTTTCCCGGCAAGCCGGTTAATGAGCGTCGATTTGCCGACGTTCGGAATCCCGACAATCATCGCCCGGATCGCACGCGGACGGATGCCTTTTGCCCGCAGTCTCACCCATTTTGGCTGCAAAATCTGTTCAGCCAGTTTCACCATTTTGTCGAGCCCTTTTCCGCTTTGCGCGTCAATGGCAAGGACATGCGTATTGCCGCCGGATAATATTTCAAGCCAGCGGGCTGTAGCAGCCGGATCCGCCATATCCGCCTTGTTCAACAATTTGATCCGCGGCTTTTGCTGAATCAGTTCATCCAGCATCGGATTGGCGGAGGAAACCGGGATCCTTGCATCCAGCAGTTCAAAAACGATATCGACCAGTTTTAATTTTTCGGTCACTTCTCTCCTTGCCTTCGCCATATGGCCCGGAAACCATTGTATTGCCATCATGCGTCAACTCCATCACGGTTACTTTTTTCCGTAAAATGTGCAGCTGCCGGGCGCTTATTTATTGATCATATGGGCATCTTTCACCGGCCAGTATACAAAGTTTGTCTCCCCGACCACCTTGCTAAGCGGAATGGTCCCGATCTGGCGGCTGTCTTTGCTGTACCGGCGGTTATCGCCCATCACAAAAATCTGCCCTTTTGGCACCGTGTCGCGCCCGATATAATCTTTTAAGGTAAAATCTTCCGTAAGCGGTCCGTCGGCAACGGCTTTTTTATATTTATCGAGATAAGGCTCTTTATACGCTTTCCCGTTAATATACAGGACGTCATTTTTATACTCGATCCGGTCGCCCGGCAGCCCGATGACCCTTTTGATATAATCTTTGCCTTCCGGGGCGTGGAAAACGACGATGTCGAACCGTTTCGGGGTCCCGATTTTATTTACAATCATCCGGTCGCCGTTTTTCAAAGTCGGCATCATGGAAGAACCGTCGACCACGATCGGGGCGAAGAAAAAATAGCGCAAAATGCCGGCCAGTGCCACAGCGATCAGCAGCGCTTTCACCCATTCGAACAGTTCATTTTTTGGTTTTTTCTGTTTTTCCATTTATTTACACCGCCTCATTCCATGTATCCATTAAGCGTATATTCCCTGATATTTTGCATTATAACAGGATTGGTTGCCGATTGAAAACCTCAGACGGCACCCGGGTTATTTATGTATAAGTATGAAGAAAAGGGACCATGATAGCCCCTTTTCGAACAGCCGTTGCAGCAAATTAGCGGATTTCTTTAATACGGGCGGCTTTACCGCGCAGATTACGCAGGTAGTAAAGTTTCGCACGGCGAACTTTACCGCGACGCACGACTTCAAGCTTCGCAATTTTCGGTGTATGGAGCGGGAATGTACGTTCAACGCCGACGCCGTAAGAAACTTTCCGGACTGTAAACGTTTCGCTGATCCCGCCGCCGCGGCGTTTAATGACCACACCTTCAAAAACCTGGATACGTTCGCGTGAACCTTCGACAACTTTTACATGGACGCGGACCGTATCCCCCGGGCGGAAAGCAGGCAGATCAGTGCGAAGTTGATCTTTTGTAATTTCGTCAATAATATTGTGCATCGTATTCAACTCCTTCCAACAAATGCTCTTGCAAATCTTCCATCTTATTTGCAGCGGAACATCGTTTTACGGTGGCCTGCCTTGTTTTCAAGCAAACCACAAATGCAATCTTAGCATAAACGCACGCCGATTGCAACAGCTATCCGCGCATTTCTTCCCATTCTTTCAGCCACGCTTTTTGCTTTTCGGAGAGCGTCACGCCGTGCAAAAGGTCCGGCCTCCTCGTATAGGTGCGGTACAGCGACTCTTTTTCGCGCCATTCTTCAATCAGCCGGTGATTTCCGGATAATAACACGTCCGGCACCTTCATTCCGCGGAAATCCGCCGGCCGCGTATAATGCGGGTGTTCCAGCAGCCCGGTTGAAAAAGAATCGGTAACAGGCGAAGTTTCATTGCCCAAAACACCGGGAAGCAGGCGGACGATGCTGTCGATCATGACCATTGCGCCCAGCTCGCCGCCCGTTAACACATAGTCCCCGATTGAAATTTCATCGCTTACAAGTGTACGGATCCGTTCATCATACCCTTCGTAGTGGCCGCAAATAAAGATCAGATGTTCTTCTTTCGCAAACGCTTCCGCTTTTTGCTGCGTATACGTTTCCCCCTGGGGGCAGAGCAAAATGATGCGCGGCATCTTTTTGCTCCCCTCAAGCAGGTCTTCTACTGCATCGAACACCGGCTGGGGCTTTAACACCATGCCCGCCCCGCCGCCGTACGGGTAGTCATCGACGGTTTTATGCTTGTTGTCGCTGTATTTGCGGAAATTGACCAGATGGTAATGGACGATCCCTTTTTCTTCTGCTTTTTTTAAAATAGAAGATCCGAGAACGCCTTCAAACATTTCCGGGAACAAAGTCAATATATCCATTTTCATGGCAAAAGCCCTTCCATCGGTTCAATTACAATTCTTTTTTCTTTTTTGTCGACTTTTTTGACGACGTCTTCAATATACGGGATTAGCGCCTCTTTCTGCTGCGCTGTTTTCACCACCCAGACGTCATTTGCCCCGGGCGTTAAAATCTCTTTTACCGTCCCGACTTTCTCGCCTGCGGTTGTCACGACTTCGCAGCCGATGATTTCATGAAAATAAAACTCATTTTCGCCAAGCTCATCCAGCTGTTCTTCGGAAACTTTCAGCATGCCGCCTTTCCATTTCTCGGCTTCCCCAATCGAATCAAAGCCCTCAAACTTCAGCAAATCAAACTGCTTATGCACCCGGTGAGATTCAATCGTAAGCGCAACCGGTTCATTGCAGCCGGGAAGAAACAAGTAAAGCGTATTGCCCGGTTTATACCGTTCCGCTTTGAAATCCGTTTTGGAAATGACCCGCACTTCTCCGCGGATGCCGTGTGTATTGACGATTTTGCCGACATTAAACCATTGTGTCATATTCTCACCTCTCGCGAATTTCATGGATGATGCCGTCTTTTATAATAATCGATTTCTCTTTTGTCACCGCACTCCAGTCGTCGCCTTCCCGGACGTCAACAATAGCGTGCATTTCTTTTTCTTTTAATTCCGTCCCGATCGGAAGCAAAAGCAGTTGTTCAATTTGAAACTCCACCAGTTTGATTTTCTCCTGCCGGCTTTCAATTTCTTTTTCAAAATGCATTTTTAAATTGGTTCCCGAAAACTTTTTTTGTTTTTCCAGTTTTTTCGTTTCAAACCGGAGCTGCTCACATTCTTTTTGAAGTTGTTGTTTCTTTTGCCGGTATGTATCCAAAAGCATTTCTTTGCTCTTTTCGGTCAGGATTTGCTTGACCATCACTTTTTGAAGGATTTTCAAGATGCCCTGCCCTCCTTTTCGCCATTTATTAGCAACCCAAATAAAAGCAGCCGGAAAAAGCGGATGTCGGTTAAGATGAGGGGAAAGCCCGAAAGATGTATGTAAAAAGGGAGGTGTGCGCCTCCCTTTCTCTGGTGTTCTATCCATCGTTGTCCGTTATTCGGCAATTTCAAGACGGATTTTTTTATGCCCGTGCACGCCGGCCGCAGCATAAACGACCGTACGGATGGCCTTTGCGGTACGCCCTTTTTTGCCAATAACCATGCCGGCATCATCCGGATGGACAATCAGGCGGTAGAGCGTTCCGGATTCTTGTTCATCCCGCTCTACTCGCACCTCATCCGGATGGCCGACAATCGGCTTGACGATCGAAAGGATTAAATCATCCATCTGTTGGTCCATGATTATTTGCCGTGTTTTTCGTTATGGTATTTTTCCATAATGCCTTGTTTTGAAAACAAGTTGCGTACCGTGTCAGAAGGTTGGGCGCCGTTTTTCAGCCATTGGAGCGCGGCTTCCTCGTTGATTTTGACTTCTGCAGGATCTACAACAGGATTGTAAGTTCCTACTGTTTCAATAAAACGTCCATCACGCGGTGAACGGGAATCTGCCACAACAATGCGGTAAAACGGGGATTTTTTTGTGCCCATGCGTTTCAAGCGGATTTTTACTGCCATTTTAATCATACACCTCCAAAAAAGTTTCTCACAAGACTGTATCATATCAGAAAATCATGATGGTGTAAAGTCTTTTCTCTTAACACCCTTGCTTTTTACATAAAAGGGAATTTAAAGCCTTTTTTTCGGCCTTTTTGATTCATGCCTTGCAGTTGTTTCATCATTTTCTTCATTTCTTCAAATTGTTTCAAAAGCCGGTTGACTTCCTGCACCGGGCGGCCGGAACCTTTCGCGATCCGTTTTTTCCGGCTTGCATTGATAATGTCCGGGCGGATTTTTTCCTGCTTTGTCATCGACTGGATAATCGCTTCGACATGCGCAATTTGCTTCTCATCAATTTGCAGATTATCCATCCCTTTCATCCGGTTGGCCCCCGGGATCATTTTCAAAATGTCACCGAGCGGCCCCATTTTCCGGACCTGGCCGAGCTGCTCAAGGAAATCTTCAAACGTAAACGACTGATCCCGCATTTTCTTTTCGAGCGCGCGCGCTTTTTCTTCATCAACGGTTTCCTGCGCTTTCTCAATCAGCGACAGGATATCGCCCATGCCGAGAATGCGGGAAGCCATCCTTTCCGGGTGAAACGGTTCGAGTGCATCCATTTTCTCGCCCATCCCGGCAAATTTAATCGGCTTTTCGGTTACGGCCCGGATGGATAAAGCCGCCCCGCCGCGCGTGTCGCCGTCAAGCTTCGTCAGGATGACGCCAGTGATGCCGAGCTGGTCATTAAAACTTTGTGCGACATTTACGGCATCCTGGCCTGTCATCGCATCGACGACAAGAAAAATTTCATCCGGATGCGCAAGTTCCTTGATTTCCTTCAGTTCATTCATCAGCTCGCTGTCAATATGGAGGCGGCCGGCCGTATCGATGATGACGGTATCGTGATGTTCTTCTTTTGCTTTTTCAATCGCTTGCCTGGCAATTTCCACCGGGCTGATTTTGTCGCCAAGCGAAAACACCGGCATGCCGAGTTGTTTGCCGAGCGTTTCCAGCTGCTTGATTGCAGCGGGGCGGTAAATATCGGCCGCAACGAGCAGCGGGGTCCGGTTGTATTTTTTTCGCAACAGGTTGGCCAGTTTCCCGGATGTCGTCGTTTTCCCGGCACCCTGCAGGCCAACCATCATGATGACGGTTGGCGGGCGCTTTGCAACGGCAATCTTGCTCTGTGATCCGCCCATAAGGTTGGTCAGCTCTTCCTGGACAATTTTGATGACCTGCTGCCCGGGCGTCAGGCTTTTCAGCACATCCTGGCCAACCGCACGTTCGCTCACTTTTTTTACAAAATCTTTTACCACTTTGAAATTGACGTCAGCTTCCAGAAGGGCAAGACGGACTTCCCGCATCATTTCTTTGACGTCGCTTTCCGTGACCTTGCCTTTTCCGCGGATTTTCTGCATCGTGCCCTGCAGGCGTTCTGCGAGTCCTTCAAATGCCATTTTTCCGCCCCCTATTCCAATTTTTCGAGCGCATCGACAAGCCGCAACAGTTCCGGATTGGCATCATGCGCCAAAAGATTGCGCATCGACCGGAAAATGCGTGTGCGCGCTTGAAATTTTTCCAATAAACCAAGCTTTTTTTCATAGTCTTCAAGCGTTTGTTCGGTGCGTTTGATATTATCGTAAACCGCTTGACGACTCACACCGTATTGTTCGGCGATTTCGCCAAGCGATAAGTCGTCGAGATAATAGAGGGACATATAGCTGCGCTGCTTCGGAGTCAACAACGATTGGTAAAAATCGTACAAATCATTCATTCGCGTTGTTTTCTCCAGCATGGCTTCTTCCCCCCTGTTAAGTGAAAATGCTTTACATAAACACAGAATACAAAGATTCCTGTTTTTTGTCAATGAAAACAAGTTCGTTTCCCCACAACCGATTTGAAGCGCTCCCGGCGGGCTTTAATACCGCGGCCTTCTGATTCGCAGTACGGCCCACATACGGTCAGGCTTGTTCTTCCGGCACTTCATCGATCAGATCGGAAAACAACCCGTACACATATTTTTCCGCATCAAACGGCTGAAGGTCATCCATTTTCTCGCCGAGGCCGACGAATTTGACGGGAATATGGAGTTCGTTCCGGATCGCGAGCACAATCCCGCCTTTTGCCGTGCCATCCAATTTTGTCAGCACAATCCCGGTTACGTCTGTTGCTTCTTTAAACGTCTTAGCCTGCACCATCGCATTTTGCCCGGTGGTGGCATCCAAAACGAGCAGCACTTCATGCGGGGCGCCCGGGATTTCCCGTTCGATGACACGCTTTACTTTTTCCAGTTCCTTCATCAAATTGACCTTGTTTTGCAGGCGGCCCGCCGTATCACAAAGCAGCACATCTGCATTTCTTGCTTTCGCTGCCTGGACGGCGTCAAACATGACAGCGGCTGGATCGGATCCTTCCGAATGTTTGATCACTTCCACGCCGACCCTCTCTCCCCAGACTTCAAGCTGTTCAATCGCGCCGGCGCGGAATGTATCGCCGGCTGCCATGATCACTTTTTTCCCCTGCTGCTTCAGCATATGGGCGAACTTACCGATCGTAGTCGTTTTGCCGACGCCATTTACGCCGACAAACAAAATAACGGTCAAGGCGCCGTCCTGGATGTTAAGCCGGTTCGGGGCATCTTCGCCGGCCGAATAAATGTCAACCAGTTTTTCGGAAATCACGGACTGGACTTCAGAAGGGTCTTTAATGTTTTTCCGTTTCACTTCCATTTTTAATTCATCGATTAGTTCCATCACGGTCTGGAAGCCGACATCCGCCTGAATTAAAATTTCTTCCAGTTCTTCGAAAAAGTCTTCATCGATTTTCCGGTAACGCGCGACAAGATTGTTGACTTTGTTCGAGAAATTATCGCGCGTTTTTGCAAGCCCGGTTTTAAATTTATCGGTTACCGTATCGGCTTGCCGGGTGAATTTGTCTTTTAATGTTTTAAAAAAGCTCATTTGTCCACTTCCTTTGGCTTTCCTGAATTTGCGTATCAGCTTGTGCGGCATAAAAGCCGCACGAGCAGTCGTAAAAATCGCCGGCCTGATTTTTATCCCTGCCGGCCCGCTTGTGGCACGGGCGCTTCTTTTTAAACACGGCGCTGATTCGCCCTGTTTAAGACGTTTGAAAAGCCAGATCGGTTGACTCTTCCAGTTTGACCGACACAAGTTTCGATACGCCGGATTCCTGCATCGTCACCCCGTAAAGGACGTCCGCTTCTTCCATTGTTCCTTTCCGGTGAGTGATGACAATAAACTGGGTTTCCGCACTGAATTGTTTCAAATATTTGCTGAACCGGTATACATTGGCTTCATCCAGCGCGGCTTCCACTTCATCGAGAATGCAAAACGGCACTGGGCGCACACGCAAAATCGCAAACAAAAGCGCGATCGCGGTCAGCGCTCTTTCGCCGCCTGAAAGCAGCCCGAGATTTTGCAGTTTTTTCCCCGGCGGCTGCGCGAAAATTTCCACGCCTGTCGTAAGCAAATCTTTCGGGTCCGTCAGCCTCAAGTCCGCTCTCCCGCCGCCGAAAAGCTCCCGGAAAACCGGTTCGAATTCGTTCCGGATGGCATTAAACGTCTCATCGAAACGGCGGACCATTTCGCCGTCCATTTCCGTAATTACCTGGTCAAGGGTGTCTTTTGCTTCAAGCAGGTCGGTCTCCTGTTCTTTTAAAAACCGGTAGCGTTCCGATACGCGCTCATATTCTTCGATCGCGCCGAGATTGACGGCGCCAAGCTCATCAATCGACAGTTTGATCAGCTTCACTTTTTTGCGCGCTTCCTCCAGGGAAACATTGAGCGGGCGGGCCTCTTTCGCGGCTTCAAAGGTGAGCGTGTATTCTTCGCGGAGCCTTTGAAGCCGGTTCTCAAGTTCCACATCCAGCCGGTTTGCTTTGACTTCTTCATCCTGAATGGCCTGCTGGAGCCCTTTTTGCTGCCGTTTCCATTCTTTCAGGCCGCGTTCCAGGTCTTCCATCTCTGCTGTCAGCCGGGCCCGTTCTTCCCTGCGCACGGCGATAAAGGCGAGCGTATCATTTTTGTCACGCGCTTTTTGTTCAGCCGCTTCCGCCAGTTCGCTTTCCGACATGTGGTGCTTCTCCGATTCGTCCGTAAGAAAGTGGTACTGCTCATCATAACGCGCTTTACGTGCCGCCCACTCCTTGATTTCGCGGTCCAGCCGCGCAAGTTCTTCTCGGTCGCGCGCCGCCTGCTCCATCTTTACGGCAAGCGTTGATTTTAAATCGCTGAGTTCGCCCTGGAGCCGGCTTTTTGCCGTCGAATCATCGTTTTTCTTTACGGTCAGGGCTTCAATTTCCGCTTCCAGTTCCTGCGCTTTTTCGCCAGTACGCGCCAGCATGTTTTCCAGTTCGCCGACCCGTTTGCGGGCTTCATCCTGCTGTTTTTCCGCCTCTTGTTTTTCCATATCGTAGACGAGCAGGTGCTCATCCAGATTTTTTTCCTCAACCGCAAGCCGTTCCAATTCCGCTTTCGCCTGCTGTTCCCCAAGCCTCAGCGCTTCGCCGTTTTTCCTTGCTTCATCCAGCTCCTGTTGCATGCGGGAAACTTCGGCTTTTAATGCTTTGACTTCCGTTTCAAGCGCCATCGTTGTTTTTTCCATCCCGGCAAGCTTTTCTTTTAGTGCTTCCAGTTCGCTTTTTCTCGAAAGGAGCGACACGCTGTTTTGTTTCGAAGCCCCGCCTGTCATCGAGCCGCCCGGATTGACGACATCCCCGTCAAGCGTCACGATGCGGTAGCGGTACCCGAGCATTTTGGCGATTTTGTTTGCACTTTTTAAATCACGGACAACAAGGACATGGCCGAGCAGATTGGACACAATGGATTGGTAGCGGCTTTCAAAGCGGACAAGCTCCGCGCACACGCCGACGAACGCCTCTTCATTGCGGAGCGGTTTGAGGCTTGCTTCCGGAATGGCCCGGGGCTTTATAATATCGAGCGGCAAAAAAGTCGCCCGCCCGGCCTTCCGCTCTTTTAAAAATGCAATGGCACAGCGTGCATGCCGTTCCGTTTTTGTCACAATATGCTGCATCGAAGCACCCAGTGCAGTTTCAACCGCTTTTTCGTAAGGCGCGGGCACCCGGACCAGCTCGGCCACAGCGCCTTCAATGCCTTCCAGCTGTTTGCCACGGGCTTTCAAAATTTCGCGCACGCCCTGGTAAAAGCCGGTATAATCCTCTTCCATCTCTTCAAGCGTTTCTTTGCGTGATTTCGCTTTTTGCAAATATTGGTATGCCTGATACAGATTGGACTCCTGTTTTTGATACCGCCTGTTGACGGACTCCAGCTGCCTTTGTTTTTCCATATAGGCACCGGCAGCCGCTTCCAGCTCCTGTTTGATTTCTGCAAGGCGGCCGGCCGCCATTTTTTTCTTTTCCCGCACCTTTTCCCGTTCTTCGACATATTTCCGGTTGTCGGCTTCAAGCCGGCTGAGGCGGTTTAACGACGTTTGCATCTGCTGCACGAGCATGCGCTTTTCATTTTTTCCGCTTGCCTGCTCGTTCAGCAGTTCAATATAGTCGCTTTTTAAAGACTCAATTTTTTCCTCCAGATTCGTGCTGAGGCGGAAAAGGCCCGCTTCCTTCTCTTTCACGCTTTCTTTCAGGGCCGATAAGGCTTGTTCATTTTCCGCCGCCGTTTGCAAAATCTTTTCCTTTTGGGCTTCCAGTTCTTTTAAGGTGTTCTCCGCTTCTTTTATATTTTTTTCAAGCTGGGCTTTGTTCTCGCTGACATTTTTTTTGCGTTCTTTCAGCACTTCTTTTTGCCCTTCGAGTTTTTCCAGCTCTTCTGTCGCTGCAAGCAGCACATTCTGCAAATCTTGAATCGATTCATCGAGCGCATCCAGCTGATTGCGCTTTTCTTCCAGCTGTGCTTCCTGTTTGCGGATTTCGGAAGAGAGCCCCGCTTCTTTGTCCCGGTGCGCTTCAAGCTGCGACTTAAGCGATTCCCACTCGCCATGCAGCGATTCTATCTCATACGCCAAAACGGCAATTTCATAATTTTTCAATGTTTCCTTTTGTTCCAGATAATCTTTTGCGACCGATGCCTGCATTTTCAGCGGCTCAAGCTGGCTTTCCAGTTCATAGAGAATGTCGCTGACACGGTTTAAGTTATCCTGCGTTTCGGCAAGCTTCACTTCCGCCTTTTTCTTGCGCGTCTTATATTTTAAAACGCCGGCTGCCTCTTCAAAAATGCTGCGGCGTTCTTCCGCTTTGCTGTTTAAAATTTCTTCCACTTTTCCCTGGCTGATGATGGAAAAAGCTTCTTTGCCAAGGCCGGAATCCATAAACAATTCCACGATATCCTTCAACCGGCACTGCTGTTTATTGATGTAAAACTCGCTTTCCCCTGAACGGTATACCCGCCTTGTCACGCTCACTTCCTGGTAATCGATCGGAAGGGCGCGGCCTTCGTTTTCAAGCGTTAACGTCACTTCTGCAAAATTCAACGGTTTTCTTGTATCGCTGCCGGCAAAGATGACATCTTCCATCTTTCCGCCGCGCAGGCTTTTCGCTGATTGTTCACCGAGCACCCAGCGGACGGCGTCGATCACATTGCTTTTGCCGCTGCCGTTCGGGCCGACAACCGCTGTCACGCCCGGGACAAATTCTATGGAAATCCGGTCCGCAAATGACTTAAATCCGATCACGTCGAGACGTTTCAGAAACAATCCATTCCCCCTCCATTCCTCACGGCTTCTTTCTTTCTTCTTTCTGCAAATTGGATAAAGCCGTTTGCGCAGCCTGCTGTTCCGCTTCTTTTTTGGAGCGGCCTTTTCCTGTCCCGAGCGTCTTGCTGTTCAGCGACACTCTGGAGACGAACTCCTTATCATGCGCAGGGCCGCGTTCATCGAGAATCGTGTATTCCAACACACCGGATGTTCTTTTTTAGACGTACTCCTGCAACTTGCTTTTATAATCCGCCGTGCTGCTGAAGAGCCCTTCGTCTATTTTCGGGAATACGACTTTTTCAAGGAGGGAAACAACAGCCTTTAACCCCTTGTCCAAATAAAGCGCGCCGATAAACGCTTCAAACACATCGGCTAAAAGGGCCGGGCGCGTTCTGCCGCCGGTCATTTCCTCTCCTTTGCCGAGCAGGATATACTCGCCAAAGTGCAGCTCATTGGCAAAAATGACAAGAGACGGCTCACAGACGACGGACGCCCGCAATTTCGTCATTTCCCCTTCGTTCATCGACGGGAACCGGTTAAATAAATAATGGGAAACGGTCAATTCCAGGACGGCATCGCCTAAAAATTCAAGCCTTTCATTGTCGTGCCTGCGCTTTTCCGGATGCTCGTTCACATAGGAGGAATGCGTAAAGGCCTGTTTCAGCAGGTTTCCGTCTTGAAAATGAATCCCAAGCTCTTCCTGCAGCTTGCCAAATTTGTTTACTACATGCTCTTCATCTGATTTTATTTTTTTTACCATCGTTCATCCACCCGATATCTTGATGTAGTTTCACTTAACTTAAATATATAGAAAAATACTGCTGAACGCAAAGGCATCTTCGGGACCCGGGCGGTCGTAAATAGGCAAAAAGGGGTTGCATTTTTTTGCCCATTTACCATCCTCAGGCCGGATTAGAGAAAAATGTCCCGCTTATGGGGCGGGACATTTTACATGAAGACGATTACTGCTGATTTTGTATGTAATTTACAGCGTCACCCACTGTTACAATCTTCTCAGCATCCTCGTCGGAAATTTCCATTCCGAATTCATCTTCCAATTCCATCACCAATTCCACTACATCAAGGGAATCAGCGCCAAGATCTTCTTTGAATTTCGCTTCCAGTGTAACTTTGGATTCTTCGACACCAAGGCGGTCAACGATGATCTTTGTCACACGCTCTAATACGTCTGCCATGCGGTTCACCTCCCCTCAAGGTATTATAGAGGATTTTTTATAATTAATAAAGCGAAAGTTAAAATCAAGCTTTGCTGCAAACGTTACATCACCATTCCGCCGTCAACGTGGATCGTTTGCCCAGTAATATAGTCGGAACTGCTGCTTGCCAAAAAAAGGGCAGTCTTTGCCACATCTTCTGGCTTGCCGAAACGGGAAAGCGGGATTTGGCCCAGCATGCCTTCTTTGATGTCTTCCGGCAGTTTATCCGTCATATCCGTCTCAATCATGCCCGGGGCAATGGCATTTACGGTAATGCCGCGGCTTGCCAGTTCACGCGCCGCCGTTTTCGTTAGCCCGATGGCACCGGCTTTGGCAGCGGTATAATTGGCCTGGCCGGGGTTGCCGCTGATGCCGACAACCGAGGCAATATTAATGATCTTGCCGCTCCGCTGCTTCATCATCGGCCGCGCTGCCGCTTTTGTGCACAGGAAGACCCCTTTCAAATTGGTATCGATGACGGCATCCCATTCTGCTTCTTTCATCCTCATCAAAAGGTTATCCCTGGTGATGCCGGCGTTATTCACCAATATATCAAGTTTGCCGAATTTTTCCAGCACCTGCCTGAACATTTCCTGTACTTCCGTTTCATTCGAAACATCTGCCCGGATGGCAAAAGCTTCCACACCGAAAGAACGGACGGCGTTTGCCACTTCTTCCGCTTTTTCAGCATTTCCTGCATAATTGACCGCAATATGCGCGCCGGAAGCGGCAAACGCAAGCGCGATTTCACGGCCGATGCCGCGTGACGCGCCGGTCACAAGCGCAACTTTGTCTTTTAAAAGCATTCGGTCTCCCCCTCCATTATTTTTGCAGCGCGCCAACCGCAGCTTCCAGGGTTTCCATATCCTGGACGGCATATGTTTTTACGCTGCGGTCAATTTTCCGGATTAATCCGGAAAGCACTTTGCCCGGCCCGACTTCAATAAAGGTATCAACGCCGAGGCTGATCATTTTTTTAACGGAATCTTCCCATAAAACAGGGGAATAGAGCTGGCGGATTAATTTTGCTTTGATGTCCACAGCGCCCGTTTCCACTTCGGCATCGACATTGGCGATCACAGGAACCGCCGCATCCCGGATTGCAATTCCGTCAAGAACCGCCTTAAATTTTTCCGCTGCCGGCTCCATCAATTTGGAGTGGAATGGCCCGCTTACCTGAAGCGGGAGGACGCGTTTCGCCCCTCTTTCCTTTGCAAGGGCGCCCGCTTTTTCAATTCCGGCCGCTGTCCCGGAAATAACAATCTGTCCGGGACAGTTCAAATTCGCGAGCTGGACCGTTTCCCCTTCACTGCTCACTTCTTCTGCGACTTCCTGCAGCACGCCGCGGCCGAGCCCGAGCACGGCGGACATTGCCCCGGCACCGTTCGGGAATGCTTCATCCATGTATTCCCCGCGTTTGTGCACCGCATATACGGCATCTTCGAAGGACAAAGCGCCGGCTGCCACAAGCGCCGAATACTCGCCAAGGCTGTGCCCGGCTGTGAAATCTGCATGGATGCCCGCTTCCTGAAGCACCTGTAAAATGGCAGTGCTTACCGATAAAAGCGCCGGCTGGGCATTTTCGGTACGGGTCAGTTTGTCCAGCGGGCCGTTTTGAATGAGCCCGGATAAGTCCATCCCGAGCTTTTCGTCTGCTTTTTGAAAAACAGCCGCCGCTTTTTCATTTGCACCGGCGACCGACTGCCCCATGCCAACCGTCTGGGATCCCTGCCCCGGGAAGACAAACGCTATTTTCCCCATCTTTTTTCCTCCATCCTTACTTTTGTTCAAGTTGTTGAATTGCGTGTTTGATTTTGCCGGTGACGTCAGACTGCACCATTTCACGCGCCTGCCGCACTGCATTGTAAATTGCATTGGCGTTTGAGGAACCGTGCGCTTTGATGACCGGCGCATTCAGCCCCATTAAGCCCGATCCCCCGTATTCCGAGTAATCCATGATATTTTTCAGGCCCGACAGTTCTGATTTGATCATTGCAGCGGCCAATTTTGTCTTCAAATTGTGCATGAACACTTTTTTGATCATGGAAAACAAGGATCCGGCCGTGCCTTCAATCGTTTTTAACACCATATTGCCGGTAAACCCGTCTGTGACGACGACATCCGCCACCCCCTCGAGCAGATCGCGGGCTTCGACATTGCCGGTAAAATTCAAATCGGTTTCTTTTAAAAGTTGAAATGCTTTTTTTGTTAATTCATTGCCTTTCTTTTCTTCCGTCCCGATATTTAAGAGGCCGACGCGCGGATTTTTTAAGCCTCTTACCTTTTCGGCATACAGCGAGCCCATGATGGCAAACTGCAGCAAATGTTCCGGCTTGGCTTCCGCGTTTGCACCAAGATCGAGCATGATAAAACCGCGCCCGTCCGTTGTCGGGAGCACCGGGGCAAGGGCCGGCCTTTCAATCCCTTCAATCCTGCCGACCACAAAGAGGCCGGATGCCATTAAAGCGCCCGTATTTCCGGCCGAGATGCACGCATCCGCTTCCCCGTCTTTCACGGCCTGGGCCATGCGCACCATGGAAGAATTTTTTTTGCGGCGGACGGCCCGCACCGGCTCGTCTGTCCCGGATATTACCTCATCGGTATGGACAACGGCAACGCGGCTGGACGTTTCCAGTTCCTTCCTGACTTGCGTTTCATCCCCGAACAGGATAAACTCTGTGTCCGGAAATGCCTTTACAGCCCGGTTAATGCCCAGTACAATTTCTTTTGGGGCATAATCCCCGCCCATTGCGTCAATTGCTAATTTCATTCTATTCAGCCCCGTTTCTAAATCAAGCTTTTCCCGTGTGAAAGTTTTCCCGGCCGTGCGGCAACCGGGGTTGCCGGTCCCCGGGAAAATGGTTCACCTGTCCGCGTGAAGCGGCATTAAGCATTCTCTTCTTTTCCGGCATGATCCCGGTACATTTCAAATTCGCCTTTAAAGACGAGGTCACGGCCGACATAACTTTCAACAAACACCGTCGTTCTGCCGTTTTCCTGATTGACGTTCGCCACTTTTGCCTTGGCAATGACGCGGTCGCCGATTTTCACGGACCGCAAAAACCGGATGGTGGCTTTCGCCGTGAGGGCAAGTTCATCATCAATGACGGCAACGGCAAGCGAGTTGGCCTGTGCAAACAGATGATGCCCGCGGGCGATGGCGTTTCGCTTAAAAACGTGTTCTTTTTTGACATCAAAAATAGAGATGGCGCTGTGATCCAGTTCGATATCGATCACTTCCCCGATGACTTCTTCAATCGGCAGCGCTCTTACTTCATTTGCGAACCGCTTTTCAGCAACGTTTTTGATCCTTTCCCGCAGTTCCGGAATGGAAAGTTCCAGCCGGTCAAGGCGGATCGTCTGCACGCTGACATGATATTTATCCGCCAGTTCTTCATCTGTAATAAAAGGATTCCGCCTAATGGTTTCCTGCAAACTTTGCTGCCGGTCCTTTTTTTTCATTTTCATGGGTGACACCATCCAAAATTTTAGGACTTGGTACTAATCGTAGTATATAGAAAGAATAGGAAGTTTGCAAGAATTGCCAATAGCTGCCCTGGCAAAACGCAAACTTCCTTTAGTCCAGTTTTTCCCCTTCCAGCACACCTGATGCTTCAAGCTGGTTCCGCAAATGCGAAAAGGCCGGGCCATGCCAGAATGCATCGGAACTGATCAATTGCTGTGCATCCTGCCTGGCTGTTTCAAGCGCCCGGAAATCATGGACCATATCGGCCACTTTAAACTCCGGCAGCCCGCTTTGTTTTTTTCCGAAAAAATCGCCGGGCCCGCGAAGCTCGAGGTCTTTTTCGCTCAAAACAAAGCCGTTGTCCGTTTCCGTCATAATTTTCATCCGCTCTTTGCCGATTTCCGTTTTCGGGTCAGCGAGCAAAATACAATACGATTGCGCATCGCCCCTGCCGACGCGGCCGCGCAACTGGTGAAGCTGGGCAAGGCCGAACCGTTCGGCATCATAAATGACCATAATGGTCGCATTCGGCACATTGACGCCGACTTCGACAACCGTTGTTGACACAAGCACCTGGATTTCGTTGCGGCTGAACGCTTTCATGACCGCTTCCTTTTCATCGCCCGGCAGCCTGCCATGCATCAGCCCGGCTATATACCGGCCATTAAAATATTGGTTTAAAATGGCATACACATCAATCGCGTTCTGGACGTCAAGCTTATCGGATTCCTCGATGAGCGGACAGATGACATACGCCTGTCTGCCTTTTTTGAGCTCTTTTTCGATAAAGCTGAGCACCCTTTCGAACTGATTGTTTTTCACCCAGTACGTTTCAATCTTTTTGCGGCCGGCCGGCATCTGGTCAATAACAGAAACATCCATTTCGCCAAACACGGTGATGGCAAGCGTCCGCGGAATGGGCGTTGCCGTCATAAAAAGCACATCCGGATTCATCCCTTTTTCGCGGAGGATCCGTCTTTGCTCAACCCCGAACCGGTGCTGTTCATCTGTGATCACAAGGCCGAGCCGGGAAAATGCCACATCTTCCTGGATTAAAGCATGCGTGCCGATTAAAATATCGACGCCGCCTGTACCGAGCTGTTCCAAAAGCGCTTTTCTCCGTTTCCCTTTTACAGTGCTCGTCAGTAAAGCGACCCGGACGCCGTGCGGTTCGAGCAGCTGGCAAAGCGATTCGGCATGCTGCTCGGCAAGAATTTCCGTCGGTACCATCAACGCCCCCTGAAATCCCGCCGTCACCGCAGCGTATAGTGCTATCGCAGCGACGACCGTTTTCCCGGAGCCGACATCCCCCTGGAGCAGACGGTTCATACGGAACGGCGACTTCATGTCCGCGCAAATTTCGTTTACCACTCTTTTCTGGGCGTCCGTCAATGGAAACGGCAAGGAGCCGATAAAATTTCTTAATTTCCGCACATCATAGCGGATGGCCCGGCCGTTTGAATGTTCGCGCTCGAATTTCCTTAACGCCTGCATCTTCAGCTGAAAAGCCAAAAACTCTTCGTATACAATGGTCCTTCTTGCCATTTTCACTTCCTGTTCCGATTTTGGGAAGTGCATCGCATACATGGCCTGCTTTTTCGGCATTAATTTATATTTTGCAAGCATTTCTGCCGGCAGAACTTCTTCGATTTCGCCGCCAAACGCGCGAAAAGCAGACTCGATGTATTTTCGTAACGTTTTTACCGTCATTTTTCCTTTCACAGCATAGACCGGCCCGAATCCGGACGTTTGATCGGCCGTGCCTGTTTTTAAGGATTGGGCCGTAATCGTCTGCCGGTGCATGTCCCATTTTCCGGTAACCGTAATTTCATCATGAATATGGATTTTCTTTTTCAGATACGGCCGGTTAAAACAGACAACCGTAATGAGAAAATCGCCTGCGAACACTTTCATCGACAGGCGTGACCGTTTTTTTGAATAATAGATGAGGGAGGGTTCGCTATGCACCCTCCCCGTCACCGTCACCCGTTCATCATGCCGGACTTCACGCAAATCTTTGAGCCGGTCATCTTCATACCGGAAAGGGAAATAAGTAAGCAGGTCATAAATGGTGAAAATCCCCATCTGCCCGAGACTTGCTTCCGTTTCTTCGCCGATCCCTTTTAAGACGGTTACCGACTGATCAAGCGGGCTATTCATGCAGATCAAGCGGCATACCGAAAATTTTTGCTTCCAGTTTCCGGGCGGTCGGCGTATCCGCCA
The DNA here is from genome assembly GCF_038593015.1 of Weizmannia sp. FSL W8-0676. NCBI lineage: Bacteria > Bacillati > Bacillota > Bacilli > Caryophanales > Bacillaceae > Heyndrickxia > Weizmannia sp. FSL W8-0676. Next base: position 1,206,515 of record NZ_CP151954.1, on the reverse strand, counting down.
GGCCTCCACGCGCCGTTTCTTTGAGCGCAGTCGGCATCTGCTGCCCGACGCGGTACATCGCATCAATCACTTCATCGCAAGGGATCCGGCTTTTAATGCCGGCAAGCGCCATATCTGCCGCAACCATCGCATTGGCTGCTCCCATTGCATTCCGTTTCACGCATGGCACTTCCACAAGGCCGGCCACAGGATCGCACACCAGGCCGATCATATTTTTCAAAGTAATGGCCATTGCATGGGCGCATTGTTCCGGTGTGCCGCCCGCCATCTCGACAATGGCCGCGGCAGCCATCCCGGCAGCTGATCCGACTTCTGCCTGGCAGCCGCCTGCTGCGCCGGAAATAAACGCATTATTGGCCACCACAAATCCGAATGCGCCGGATGTAAATAAGAAACGGACCATTTCTTCACGCGTCGGGTGCAACTTGTTTTTGACCGCAAAGAGCGTTCCCGGCACAACGCCGGCAGAACCGGCCGTCGGCGTTGCGCAAATCGTTCCCATTGCCGCGTTCACTTCATTTGTCGCAACGGCTTTGCTGACGGCATCCAAAATGGTTGCGCCAGATAAGAAATTGCCTTTTTCAATATATTTTTGCAGCAGCACGGCATCGCCGCCCGTAAGCCCCGAGTGGGAGCGGACACCGGCAATTCCTTTTTCAACTGCTTTTTCCATAACAGCCAGATTTTCATCCATCTTTTTTATGATGGCTTCCCTGGATTTTCCGGTTACTTCCATTTCCTGCTCTATCATAATTTCCGAAATTTTTTTATTTTTCTGTTCGGCCAGTTCTACAAGCTCAGCAACATTCCGAAACATCATTACCCTCCTTCAATATCCATGCTGCTTCTCCTGGCACAGGCAAGGATGCACGCACATTTCAAAAGACAGCCAAAAGAAAGCGCCGCCTGCTTAGCAGCTGCGCCTTTTTCTCACATCTAATCTACAACTCTTGCAACCTGGGTAATGTTCGGGAGCCGCTTGATTTCTTCAATGACGGCATCATCGAGATTCTGGTCCACTTCGATGGCCATCAATGCCATCTTTCCGGCTTCTTTGCGCGACACTTCCATATGGCCGATATTGATTTCATGTGCCGATAAAATATTGGATACGGCCGCAATCGCCCCGTAGCGATCCTGGTGGACGACAAGAATGGCCGGGTGGTGGCCGGATAAGTGCAACTCAAAGCCGTTCAGTTCTGTCACTTCAATTTTTCCGCCGCCGATTGAGATACCGGTCAGTTCCATATCTCCCGATGCGTCGCCCATCCGGATCCTAACCGTATTCGGGTGGTCCGGGACGGCACTTTCCACGAGAAACTTCACTGTAAGCCCGAGCTGTTCCGCAATCTGAAGAGAAGATTTGATCCGTTCATCATCCGTGTCAAAATCAAGCAGGCCGCCGACAATGGCAACGTCTGTGCCATGCCCTTTATAGGTGCTCGCGAACGATCCGTAAAAATGGATGTCTGCCCATTTTGGCTGCCTGCCGAATAAGCTTCTCGCCACCCGGCCGATGCGCGCGGCACCTGCCGTATGGGAGCTTGAGGGCCCGATCATAACCGGGCCGATAATATCAAAAACACTTTTATATTTCATTGCGCATCACACCCACATTATTGTGCTTTTTTCGTAATTTCAATTGCCGGCGGGCGCGCGCCGTTTTTCAGGCCGCACCCGCCGTTGTGCTGATTTTAAAGCTTGCCGGGCAAAACCGGATGTTGGTTTGGCCGGTTTGCCAGGCATCCTAAGCCTTTTTACAACAATGGAGCAAAAGATGGGTGAAAGCTTTGCACTTTTAAAAGCGCTGCAACAGATGAAAACAAACGGCAGCAAATGGTGCACTTTTTCGTATTCAGCAAGCTCTCTTTATAGTATGCAGGCAAGCACCCTTATTCCACTGCAAAAATAAAGGAATATAACGGCTGCCTGCCTTCATGGACTTCAATTTCCATCTCCGGCCAGTTGGTTTCGATATAGGAAACGAGTTCGCCAACCTGCTCCTTGCTGACATCTTTTCCGTATATGACGGTGGCAATTTCATCTTCTGCGCCGATCATGTGCGAAAGCAGCTGCCCGGATGCTTCCAACAGGGCAGGGCTCGTTTTGACGATTTTCCCTTCATAAATGCCCATATAATCCCCTTTTTTGATGGAGATGCCGTCAATATTCGTATCCCTGACCGCATTGGTGACCTGGCCGGATTTCACGCGGCCGAGCGCTTCTTCCATTGCTTGGACGTTTTTGTCAAGCGGCTGCCCGGGGTTAAATGCGAGCAGCGCCGCCATTCCCTGCGGCACGGTTTTAGACGGGACAATGGCTACTTTTTCTTCCGCCAGTTCAGCTGCCTGCTCGCTTGCCATGATGATATTTTTATTGTTCGGCAAAATGATGATTTGTTTTGCGTTCGCCTCTTCAATGGCTTTCAATATGTCCTCGGTGCTCGGGTTCATCGTCTGGCCGCCTTCAATGACAACATCGGCGCCGATGCTTTTAAACAGCGCAGCGATTCCGTCCCCCATGGCAACCGTAATCACACCGTAGTCTTTCTTTTCTTTTTTCTCCCGTTCCGCTCCGTTTTCGCCAACAAGCGCATGATGCGTTTCGCCGACGATCGCGCTGTGCTGCTCACGCATATTGTCCACTTTTAATTTAATGAGGCTGCCGTATTGCTGTCCATAGTTCAAAACATCCCCCGGGCGCTCAGTGTGGACATGGACTTTCACGATATCATCATCCGAAATGACAAGGAGGGAATCCCCGAAGCGGCTCATATCACTGCGGAACCGCTCCTCCGAGAATGCCTTGGCGGACGGTTTCGAGCGGTCGAGCCTGACCATGATTTCCGTGCAGTACCCATATTTGATATCCTCCGTACGCATAAAGTCCTGCACATGCTTATGGTGTTCGGCGTTTACGAGCTCGTCCATTGACGGGATGACGGACGGTGTATCCGGCAGCTCTTCCCCTTTTAACTCGGCAAGAAAACCTTCATAAATAAAAACAAGCCCCTGGCCGCCGCTGTCGACCACGCCGACTTCTTTTAACACCGGCAACATGTCCGGCGTCCGGCTCAGCGTCGTTTTCGCTTCCCCGAGGATCGCTTCCATGACTGCCGTCAGATCTTTTTCGGTTTTCGCCGTTTGCACACCTTTTTTGGCCGCTTCCCTTGCAACCGTGAGAATCGTTCCTTCAACCGGCTTCATGATTGCCTTAAAAGCGCTCTCGACACCGGCCTGAAAAGCCGCTGCAAACTCTTTTGCGGAGATATGCGCTTTTGTTTCAATCGATTTGGAGAAGCCGCGGAACAGCTGGGACAGAATCACGCCCGAATTTCCCCGCGCGCCCATCAGCAGCCCTTTTGCAAAGCTTGCGGCAACCGCACCGATATGTGCCTGGACATTTTTTTGCACTTCCTTTGCACCGGAAGTCATCGTTAAATTCATATTTGTTCCCGTATCGCCATCAGGGACAGGGAATACATTCAGGGCGTCAACCGTCTTGGCGTTTGCCGCAAGATGGTTCGCCCCTTGTATGACCATTTCTGCAAAACGCTTTCCATCCAGTGATGTAACCACAAAATTTCCTCCTCGTTACGGGTTCGCGACACGCACGCCCTGAACGTAAATATTAATGGCGTCAACTGATAAGCCGACTGTTTGATTCAGCGTATATTTTACTTTTTGCTGGACGTTGCGGGCGATTTCGGAAATTTTTGTCCCGTAGCCCACAATAATATACATGTCAATTTCCACTCTTTCATCCTGTTGACGCACAATGACGCCCCTCGAGAAGTTTTCTTTGCGCAGGATTTCTGTAATGCCGTCTTTAATTTGATTTTTCGAGGCCATTCCGACAATGCCGAAGCAGTCAATGGCGGCACCTCCTGCAATTGTGGCGACGACTTCATTCGATATATCAATTTGTCCGTAATGCGTATTTATTTCAATCGGCATAAATCGCTCCCCCTTATCTTCACTGTTTCCAAACCGGATTTGACCTGCTACCGCCATTGTACTATAAGACAGGGTACATGGAAAGCAGAGCAGGCCTGCATTGTTATAGTTTACCACAAAACAGGGTGCCCTGCATGTATGCTCTCTGGCAGGACTTGCATTGTGCCTTCCAATATGATAAATTATTATAGTGAATTTTTAACGAAAAATGAAGAGATGAAAGCATAAATATGTTCTATTTCTGCTTCGCAACAGGAGGAGGGAATAAAATGCCGAAAAAATGTGCAATTACAGGACGTAAAACGGTATCCGGCAATAAACGTTCTCACGCCATGAACGCAAACAAACGCACCTGGAAAGCGAACTTGCAAAAAGTGCGCATTCTGGTGGACGGCAAACCGCAACGCGTCTGGGTTTCCGCCCGCGCTTTGAAATCCGGAAAAGTCGAACGTGTATAATGCAAAAACAGGAAACCGGGTATCCGGTTTCCTGTTTTTTTGTAATTTGCGGCAAAAAAAACCGGCGCGCCGCCGATTTTCCCGCTGTATAAAATGAACTGCCCCTTCTAACCGCCATGCGTCGATTTTATCTCTTACCCTTTTTTAAAAGTCCCCAGCATGGCCCTTACAATACCGCCCAAAAATTTAGGCAGTTTAATCGTATAAAATTTCATGTATGTCCCTCCCCATTCAAATACAATCCGGGTCTCCCGCACATTATATTCATGCGTAAGCGAAAAGGATACAGCCTGCTTGTTCATGAAATATCATTAATCATGGCTTCTTACCATCATTAATATGCCGCTTGAAAAAGAAAAAGTACCAAAATCCCGGATTAGTTCATTGCTGACACAAAGGGTGGTGCCCCTTACAATATGCCGATTTTCAAGCGGATACTTAAATCCGGTTAATGAGATCCCTTCTACTTCTTCCGTCAACGGGAGAAAGGAAACATACGGATACGCATCGATTTTTTCAATCGTATAAGTTCCGGGCAAAAACATTTCCACGCGGTTCTGCCTGTCGATCATCTCTATTTTCCCTTTAAATTGCAAAACTTTTTCATGCACAAGTAAAAGGACATTGGTAAAAGCATGGTCGAGCCGCCCGCCGGTAGCGCCGAAAATGCGGATCACTTCCGGGTTCCGGCTGATGGCCCACATCAAGGCCAGCTCCATATCGGTCTCATCTTTTTCGGGCTGGAATTTCCGGATATGCTGAAGTTTCCGGTTGATCCAGCCCCATTCTTCCTGATTGACGGAATCAAAGTCGCCAAAGGCCATTTCCGGGATGATCCCTTGTTTAAGCAAATGCAGCACGCCCCTGTCCACACCTGCCCATGCCGCCCGTTTGTCCTCCGCATATGGCGCAAGATCCGGCACATTTTCGGGCGGGCCGCCTGCTAAAATATAGATTTTCTTTTCCATGCCTCATTCCCCTTTTATACGATGGATTTAAGACAATCTTTGTCCGCTCCCCGCAGGCTTTTCATGCGGAAAAAGCCGGATGAACCCCGGCTGTTGTTTTACTGCCCGTATTTTAATGCTCGGATCGCTTGTTTCCGGTTCTTGCTTTTAAAAATATTGGAGCCCGCAACCAGCACCGTTGCACCGGCCTGTTTGCATTTTTGCGCTGTTTCCGGATCGATGCCGCCGTCAACTTCAATGTCAAATGCAAGCCCCTGTTCTTCTTTTAAACGGTACAGTTTCTCAATTTTCGGGACAACGGATTCAATAAAAGCCTGTCCGCCAAACCCGGGATTGACCGTCATCAGCAATACAAGGCCGACATCCCCCAGGATTGGCGCAATCCATTCGATGGGTGTTGCGGGATTTAAGACAACGCCCGGATTTACCCCAAGAGACCGGATTTCCTGGATCGTCCGGTGGAGATGCCTGCACGCTTCCACATGGACAGAAATCGTGTCAGCCCCTGCTTTCGCAAAAGCTTCCAAATACTGGTCCGGATTTTCAATCATCAAATGGACGTCGAGCGGAAGCTTTGTGACCGGCCGCACCGCCCCGACAACAAGCGGCCCCATCGTAATGTTCGGCACAAAATGGCCGTCCATCACATCAATATGGATCCAGTCCGCTCCGCCTTCCTCCACATCTTTAATTTCCTCTCCCAATTTCGCAAAATTTGCAGACAAAATAGAGGGTGCGATTTTTACCATCGTCAATACCTCGGCTTTCTGTTTTTAATTTCCTGAAGAAACTGGATGTAATGGCTGTACCGGAATGAAGCGATCTCCCCTTCGGCCAAAGCAGCTTTTACCGCACAATGCGGCTCGTTTTCATGCAGGCAGCCGCGGAACTTGCAGCCGGCCGATTTTTCACTGATTTCAGGAAAATAGTCCCCGAGCTCGGATAATTCCACACCAGTGAAGTCCAGTGAGCTGAAACCCGGCGTATCCGCCACGAGCCCGCCTCCGACCGGCAGCAGTTCAACATGGCGGGTGGTGTGCTTCCCCCTGCCCAGATGCGTGGAGATTTCATTTGTTTTTAAATCCAAAGCAGGGTCCAGACGGTTGAGAATGGACGTTTTCCCCACTCCAGACTGACCGCAAAAGACGGTGATGTTTCCTTTCAATGCCGAAAGCAAAGCATCTATCCCTTCGCCTGTTTTCGCCGATGAGAATATAACCGGGTAACCGATTTGCCGGTATACTTCAAGCGTACCGTGCAGCCTTTCTCTTTCCTCCGCGCCCAGGAGATCGCATTTTGTAATCAGAATGAGCGGGCGGATCAGGTTCTTTTCAATTGGGACTAAAAAACGGTCCAAAAGCAGCGTATGAAAGTCCGGTTCTTTTGCGGAAAAAACCAAAACAGCCTGATCCACATTGGCAATCGGCGGGCGCACGAGTTCATTCTTTCTTTCGCCGATGTCCAAAATATAACCTTCCCGGCCGTTTTCTTTTTGGAATTCGACATGGTCCCCGACGAGCGGAGTGATTTTCTTTTTCCGGAAGACGCCTCTGCCCCTGCATTGGTAAATTTCGCCGTCTTCACGATTTTTCACATAGTAAAATCCGCTTAAAGCCTTGATGATTTTTCCTTCTGCCATACATCCACCTCCATCTCTCCGGCACTTTCAAATCGGGGAGGCGCCGGGGTAAGGCCCGGCGCTTTCTCAGTTTGGATACGGAACGGTCTCTTCGGCGATGACTTTGCCGTCCCTCATGATTTTATATGTTGCCTCTTTCCCGTAATCAATGGTAAACTCCAGCTGCTTTTTCACCGTTTTCGTAATCTCAAACGTTTGAACAGGTGCGGACATCGAATGGTTCATGTCTTCAATATAAATTTGCACTTCCTGTTTCGGGTCTTCTTGTGCAGTTGCATCTGTTTTGCTGCCGGCATCATTTCCGCTTGATTGCCCGTTGCTGTCACCGGGCTGGCTGTTTCCGTCTGAACCGGAACTTTCGCTGTGGTTTTCATTTGTGCTCCCGGCGGAATCCGTATCCGGCTCATACGGGATCGTTACTTCTTTTGTAACCGTCTTTGGCGGCATTTCTTTCTGTCCTTTGCTGATGGTCACTTTTACTACCGAGCCCTTCTTCAGCTCGGTTCCCGGCTGCGGGGATTGCGAAATGACATGGTCCTTTTTCACGGTATCCGAATAATCTTTTCCGGCATATTCAATGGAAAAACCGGATGTTTTTTCATATGCGTCCAACTGTTTTTTTGAAAACCCGGTTAAATCCCCAATTGCATAAGTTTCCGGGCCTTTGCTCACAGTAAAGGTAAGCACCGTGCTTTCCGGCACCACTTTTTTATTGGGCGCGGGATCCTGCGACAAAATGGTCCCTTGTGCACTGTCATCGTACACTTCTTCTTTATCAATGTCTTTAAAATGTTCCCCGCTCAATAAATTCACGACGTCGTCAAACTGCCTGCCGGTATAATCGGACAGGGCAAATGTTTCTTTTCCCGTGCTAATGTAAAGGGAAACTTTTGTCCCCTCTTTGATTTTTTCCCCGGCTTCGGGATCCGTTTTGATGACCTGCCCCTTTGGTACCGTTTCGCTTGTTGTTTTAATCTTCTCCCCGGTTTTCAGGCCGTGCGCCGTAAGCACGGCGGCGGCAGCATCAGCCGTTTTGCCTGATACTGACGGGACGCTGACGGTTTTCGGGCCGAGCAGGGACGGCAGCAGCAAGGCGGCAAGGCCGGCAAGCACGAGCAGAAAGGCGAGAGCGCCGGCAACGAACGGCCATTTTTTTCGCCGTTTTTTCTCTTTTTTGTCCCGCTTTGTGTCCGGTTTCTTTTCTTTTTCATTTTCTCCGGCCGGATTTGCGATAATGGTTTCTTCATTCCGGTCGGGGCCGGCAGCCACTTCGGAAATCACCGGCATAATTTTCGTCTGATCTTCGTCTTCCGGAATCACAAATTTCGGTTCATTGAGCCTTTCCGGCAGGAGTGCGGTCCGGATATCCTCCCCCATTTCTTCGGTGCTGTTATAACGGTAAAACGGATCTTTCGCCGTTGCTTTTAAAACAATATTTTCAACACTTTGGGGAATATCGGGATTCCACCTTTTCAGCGACGGCGTCTCGCTTTGCAAATGTTTTAAAGCAATGGAAACGGCAGATTCCCCCGAAAAAGGAATCCTTCCCGTTAAAAGCTCGAACATCACGATGCCGAGTGCGTATATATCCGATTTATATGTGGCAACACCGCCCCTTGCCTGCTCGGGGGAAAGATAATGGACCGAACCGAGCACGGCATTTGTCCGGGTGATCGAAGTAGCGGATAGAGCGATGGCAATCCCGAAGTCCGTAATTTTCACAACACCGTCATGGCTGATTAAAATATTTTGCGGCTTAATGTCACGGTGGATAATATGGTTGTCATGGGCATGTGCGATCGCCGCCGCAAGCTGCCCCATAATGTCCAGCGTTTTCTCAACGGAAACCGGGCCGTTTTGCTGTATGTATTGTTTTAGCGTCATGCCCTCGACATTTTCCATGACGATATAATTTAAATCATCCTCTTCGCCGATATCATAAATACTGACAATATTCGGATGGACCAGGCTCGTTGCCGATTGGGCCTCCCTGTGAAAACGCTGGATAAACTCCGGCTCATTTGCAAAATCCGGGCGCAGCACCTTGACGGCCACATCACGGTCCAAAATCATATCGTGGGCCAGATAGACGTTTGCCGTGCCGCCGCCGCCGATCAGGCTTTTGACTTTGTAGCGGCCGCTGATCCGTCTTCCGATTAGCATGAATGGCACCCGCCTTTATTGCGGCCGGACGCCAGAAGCACAATCGTAATATTGTCTTCCCCGCCGTTTTCATTGGCATAATCCACAAGCATTTCCGCTTTCTTCCCGAGCGGCAGATCTTTTTCAAGCACTTCTTTCATCACTTCCGTCGGCACTTTATTCGACAGGCCGTCTGAACAAAGCAGCAAAGTATCATTTTCTTCAAATACAATCGTTTTTAAGTCGGGCGAGATCGAATCTTCCGTCCCAAGCGCCTTCAGAATCACATTTTTATGCGGGTGATTTTCGGCATCTTCTTTTGAAATCTGGCCGGTTTTGACGAGTTCATTGACCAGCGAATGATCTTCCGTCAGCTGTTGGAAGCCGTTTTCATTAAAAATATAGCCGCGGCTGTCTCCGATATTGGCGATGGAAATAAAGCGCTCGGTGCAGACCGCTGCAACCAGTGTGGTGCCCATTCCTTCGCATTCAGGGTGATGGGCGGCATGATCAAATAAACGGGCATTCACCTCGCGGATCGTCTCAGAAAGCCACGCCTCTGCGGATTCCGCATCGGCAACCGGGCCGAATTTTTCAAACGCTTCTTTAAAACATTGCACCGTCATGCCGCTCGCAATGTCACCCGCACGATGGCCGCCCATGCCATCTGCAACAATCGCAAGGAGATCGCCGCCGGCATTTTCAAAGACTCCCCCATTGTCTTCGTTATGCTGCCTTACTCTACCCTTATCCGTTTTATAGACAGATTCCATTATACCCCCACCTTCATACTCTTTGACGTGTTTATCATCGGGCAAGCCTATGCTTTACCGGCCTTTTTGCGAATACTGGCTATGAAAAAACCGTCCCCGCCGAAGTCCTGCGGAAAAATCTGCATCCGGTATCCGTCAACTAAAGATTCCATTGCTTCAGGGACGTGCAGCGGATACGGTTCAAATTCCGGATGTTCCTGCAAAAATGTTTCAATCGTCCCTTCATTTTCTTCCCGGTCGACGGTGCAGGTGCTGAAAACTAAGATGCCGTCCGGTTTTAACAGTCCCGACACGCCCGATAAAATTGAAAGCTGGACCTGCTTTAGCGCATGGATATCGTCAACGGTTTTCGCATATTTGATATCCGGTTTCCGCCGCAGAACCCCAAAACCTGTGCACGGCGCATCGACAAGAATGCGGTCAAAAGTGGTTTTTTCAAAATGGGCGCCTGCATCCCGACTGTCCATCGCAACCGCTTCGACCTGTCCGGTACCGAGCCTCTCTGCGTTTTCCCGGACCAGTTTGGCCTTATGGGGATGGAGATCGAGCGCGATTACTTCCCCCGTTCCTTCCAACTTTTCCGCAATATGGGTGGTTTTTCCGCCCGGTGCCGCACAAGCGTCCAAAATCCGCTGGCCTTCCTGGATGCAAAGCGCATAGGCAACCGCCATCGAACTTTCATCCTGGATGGTGAAGAGCCCTTCTTTAAAGCATGCCGAGCGGGCAAGATTACCTTTTCGCGACCGGACAGCTTCCGGAATAACCGGGCTCCGCTCAACGGTAAACCCTTCCCGTACCAGTTTTTCGATGACTTCTTCCACGGATGCCCGGTTCAGGTTCACCCTTGCTGTCTGTAACGGCGGAATCAGGTTTGCTTCACACATTTCTTTCGTTGTTTTATAGCCGTAAGCTTCCGCCCATCTTGCCACAAGCCAGTGAGGATGGCTCGTTGCCACCGATAATCTTTCAAGCGGGTCTTCTATTTCCTTTAAACTTCTGAGCCCCCCGCGCTGGATGGCGCGCAAAACGCCGTTGACCATTCCGGAAATCCCGCGGTGGCCGCGTTTTTTGGCGATTTCCACCGCTTCAAAAATAATCGCGCGGTCAGGGATTTTATCTAAGTATACCATTTGATATATAGACAAGCGCAACAAAATCCGCACCCAATTTTCAATTTTTTTGCGCAAAAACGGGGCGAGAAAATAGTCCAGTGTCTGCTTTCTCTGCAACGTGCCATAAGTGATTTCCGTAAGCAGCGCCCGGTCAGGGCCGTGGAACCGGTATTTTTCAATATAGCGGTCAAGCAGCAAATTGCTGTACGACTCGTTTTTCTCCACTGCCTCCAAAAGTTCAAGCGCCGCTTCGCGAACATTTTTCCGGTCTTTACTCATCTTCATCTCCAAATTTCATCCCGGGTGCAAGGCCGCCCGCTGAACCGTTTAAAAATTGCGCAACCGCCATCCGTTTCTTCCCGGCAGGCTGCAGTTCCGTAATTTTAATGCCAGTTGTGCTGCCCGTTGCGACCACGATCCCGTCTTTTTTTATCGTGACGATGGTGCCCGGTTCCGCATGAACGGAAAGCGGCACTTTTTCGCTCTTCCATATTTTAAACGTTTTTCCGCCATGTACGGTATAGGCACCCGGCCACGGGCACAGGCCCCTGATTTGGTTGTAAATGGATTCCCCCGGTTTTTTCCAATCGATTTTTTCCTGGCTGCGCGTAATATTATGGGCAAACGTCGCCTTCTGTTCATCCTGCGGCACCGGCACAATTTCTTTTGCCAGGATTTTCGGAAGCGTTTCGGATAAAAGCATAGCACCCGCTTTGCTCAACTTGTCATGGAGGGTGCCGGCATCATCGGTTTCTTCAATTTCGACTTCCCGCTGGCTGAAGATGTCGCCGGCATCGAGTTTTTCCGCCATATACATAATGGTTACGCCGGTCTTTTTCTTCCCTTGTAAAATGGCTGTATGGATCGGCGCCCCGCCGCGCAGTTCCGGAAGCAGTGACGCATGGACATTAATGCAGCCGAACGGGGGCGCATCAAGCAATGCTTTCGGCAAAATCTGCCCGTACGCGCATGTAACCACAACATCCGGCTTGAGTGCCAAAATGCGGGCGAGGCTTTCCGGCTGGCGCAATTTTTCCGGCTGAAAAACCGGAATGCCGTGCTTTTCCGCCTCCCGTTTTACAGGCGGGGGCGTTAAGATCTGTTTTCTGCCAACCGGCCTGTCCGGCTGTGTCACAACCCCAATGACCTCGTACCCGTCGCGGATCAGCGTCTGTAAAACCGGCACGGCAAAGTCCGGCGTCCCTAAAAACACCACTTTCGTCATTCGGTATCATCCTCCTCAAAAACCAAGTCTTCCTCATCCACATAATCGATGATTTTGGACGTAAACAAAACGCCGTGCAGATGGTCGATTTCATGCTGCAAAGCGCGGGCAAGGAAATCTTCCGCTTCAATCGTGAACGCCTTTCCGTTTGCGTCCTGTGCTTTTACTTTCACATAACGGGCGCGTTGAACCGTGCCGTAAACGCCGGGAAAGCTCAGGCAGCCTTCGACATCGGTCTGTTCCCCGCGCCTTGTTACGATTTTTGGATTGATGAGGTCAATCCGGCCTGTCCCATCGCCGGTATCGACAACGGCGATTTGCTGGCTGATGCCGACTTGCGGAGCGGCAAGTCCGATCCCGTCCGCTTCAAGCATCGTTTCATACATTTCATCCAGTACCGCTTTTAAAGACGGGCCGAATGCCATGACACGTTTGCATTTTTCCTCCAAAACAGCGGCAGGATATTTTACAATCTCCATCATTTCGAATCACTCGTTCCTGTTACATCATCATATTAGGATTGACATCGACCGCGATGCTTAATCCTTCCGAGGCAATCTGGTGCTGGAAATGTTCCAGCAAAACAGATAATGTTTCATTGAGCCGCGGTTCCCGTTTGTATTTTATCAGACATTGGTAACGATATCTATTTTTCACACGGGGGACCGGGCATGCCGAAGGGCCTAAAATCACACTTCCGCCCGACACCCGATTCCGCATAAAGCCTGCGATTTTTTCGGATGCGGACATGGCTTCCATCACATTTTCATGGCTGACCGTAATCAGGGTGAGATAGTAAAAAGGAGGGTAGGCGCCCACTTTCCGCATTCTCATTTCCTGGCGGTAAAAGCGTTCATAGTCCTGCTCCCCTGCAAATTGGATGCTGTAATGTTCGGGGGTATATGTCTGGACAACAACCTCGCCTTCCAGCTGGTGCCGCCCCGCGCGCCCGCTTACTTGTGTTAAAAGCTGAAACGTTTTTTCGGACGCCCTGAAATCGGGCAAATGGAGCATCGTGTCCGCATTCAGCACGCCGACAAGCGTAATATTCGGAAAATCGAGCCCTTTTGCAATCATCTGCGTGCCGAGCAAAATATCGGCTTCCCCGTTTGCAAAGCTTTGAAGCATCCGTTCATGCGCCCCTTTCCGGCCGGTTGTATCGACATCCATCCGGATCACGCGCGCTTCAGGCAGCAGCCGCCCGAGCTCCTCTTCCACTTTCTGCGTCCCTGTCCCGAAATAGCGGATATGGGAACTCCCGCATTCCGGGCATGTTGCGGGCACAAACGTCTCGTAACCGCAGTAATGGCATTTCATTTCGTTTGTGGAGCGGTGATAGGTAAGCGAAATATCGCAGTTCGGGCATTGCTGCACATACCCGCAGTCCCGGCACATGACAAAGGAGGAATATCCCCTTTTATTTAGCAGCAGCACGGTTTGCTGTTTTTTCTCCAGGCGGTCTTTCAGTTTTTCAAAAAGCTCTCTTGAGAACATGGAACGGTTGCCTGCGCGCAATTCTTCGCGCATGTCGACAATCGAAACTTCGGGAAGCGGGTGGTTGTTCATCCGTTTTTCCATTTTCAGCAACGTATAGACCCCTTTTTGCGCGCGGGCAAATGATTCAAGCGACGGGGTGGCGCTTCCGAGGATAACCGGGCAATGGTGGTTTTTGCTCCGGAAAAGGGCGACGTCCCTCGCGTGGTAGCGCGGGTTGTCTTCCTGCTTGTAGCTATTTTCATGCTCTTCATCAATAATAATGATGCCAAGATTTTCAAACGGGGCAAAAATCGCCGACCGCGCCCCGACCACCACTTTCGCTTCTTTGCGGGTAATTTTCCGCCATTCATCGTATTTTTCACCGACCGATAAGCCGCTGTGCAAAACCGCCACATCTTTGCCGAAACGGCTTTTAAAACGGTTCACCATTTGCGGCGTTAGAGAAATTTCCGGGACAAGGACAATCGCCTCTTTCCCCTGGTTCAGCACTTCCTGTATCGACTGGAGATAAATTTCCGTTTTTCCGCTGCCGGTTACGCCAAAAAGCAAAAACGTTTCGTTTCTGTTTTCGCGGACCGCGGAAAGGACCGGGCCGATTGCCTGTTTCTGTTCCGCAGTCAAAGCATGCGGCACGCTCTTTTGAAATTGGCGGCCAGCATACGGGTCGCGGTACGATTCTTCCTGTGTTTCTGCCAGCCATCCTTTTTCAAGCAATGTTTTGATAACCGCCCGCGATACGCCGGCTGTTTCCGCCAGTTCGGGAGAAGGTATCTTTGCATCCGGATTTTCCAGGAAAAATTGCAGCACCTGCTTTTGTTTCGGGGCATTTTTCGGCACTTTTTCCATCCGTTTTTCGAGCTCGCCTTTGGAACTTGGGCAGGAAATGAGCCGGACCGTTTTCTTGTTGGCTTTGCTTTTGACTTCATATACGACTTCCACCAACCCGTTTTTCGCTTCTTTTTGCAGAAACGGCAGAAAGCCCTTTTGCTGCGCTTCTTTCCAGCCGATTTCGCCGCTATCCCCGAACACTTCGTCAAGAAAAGGGTTGGCGCCCCCGTCCTGCCTTTTGATGCGTTTTTCGTATTTTGCCTTCATCGCGGCCGGCAGCATCGCCTGGTAAGCAGAGATTTTCAGGCAAAGCGTTTCCTTCGCAAGCCAGTCCCCGAGCGCAAGCAGCTCCGCATTCAAAACCGGGGCCAAATCCTGCGGCGCAATGATTTCACGCAAGTTCTTCACTTCCGAACGGTCTTTTATGCCCGCAACAAATCCCTGGATCGTGCGCGGGCCGAACGGGACAATGACGCGCATTCCCGGTTGGATGGCCGTTCCCCATTTTTCCGGGATCCGGTAATCAAAATATTTATCCGTCTGCATTGCCGGTATATCGACAATCACACTTGCAATCTTCATTTCTTTTCGTCCTTTTCGATCTCGCGGCAGATTTCGCGCAAAATTTCCCTTGCCGCCTCATGCTTGGAAAGCAGCGGGAGTTCCCGTTTCGAGCCGTCGCGTTTAAAAATGGTCACGATATTCGTATCGCCGGCAAATCCGGCGCCTTCCCGGCTCACATCATTGGCGACAATCATATCCGCACGCTTCCGTTCCATTTTGCCGCGCGCATAGTTTTCGAGATGATCAGTTTCCGCGGCAAAGCCAACGAGAAAAGGCTTGTCCAGCCTTTCGCCAAGTTCTTTTAAAATATCTTTTGTCCGTTTCAGTTCTAGCGTCAGGTTGCCTGACCGCTTTTTCATTTTTTTATCGAAAACACGGACCGGCGTGTAGTCTGCCACGGCCGCGCTTTTAATGATGATATCCGCTTCCTTGTAGCGGCCCATGACCGCATGATACATCTCCTCTGCGCTCTCCGCTTTGATGATTTCCGTTCCGGCGGGCGGTGCCAGCGTGTCCACGCTTGTGACAAGCAAAACGTTTGCCCCCATATTGGCCGCTTCTTCGGCAAGCGCAAATCCCATTTTTCCGGACGAACGGTTTGAAAGAAAGCGGACGGGATCAATTTTTTCAATCGTCGGGCCGGCTGTCACTAAAACCGTTTTCCCGGACAGCGGTTTCGTCCCGCCGCTGAAAAAATCTTTCAAAAGCGCCACGATGTTCTCCGGTTCTTCCAATCTTCCTTTTCCGGTATATCCGCATGCGAGATACCCGTCCGCAGGCTCGATCAGCCGGTAGCCGAAGCCTTTGAGCGTTTCCAGGTTCCGCCGGACAGCCGGGTGGCCGTACATATGGACATTCATTGCCGGCGCCACCCATACCGGCGCAGTCGTGGCGAGGATCGTAGTCGAGACCATATCATCCGCTATTCCGTTCGCCAATTTTCCAATCATATTCGCGGTGGCCGGCGCAATGAGGACAAGATCCGCCCAGTCTGCAAGATCAATATGGGCGATTTTCTCCGGGTGTTTCTCATCAAATGTATCGGTGTACACTTCATTCCGGGAAAGCGCCTGAAACGTTAACGGCGCCACAAACTTGCAGGCGGATTCCGTCATGATGACTTTCACATGTGCGCCGGACTGCGCCAGCTTGCTTGTGAGCGCAGCCGCTTTAAAAACGGCAATCCCTCCGGTTACGCACAATAATATATTTTTCCCAAGCATCCGTATGCCCCCTGTAAAGTCTCAGTCAATATCCTTACGACCATTCTAACAAAAAAGCAAATATAAGAAAAAGGGCTGACGCCATATCCGCCAGTCCCTGCTCTGTGATTTTCCGTATAACCGTACCAAGATAACTTAAGAAGCCGTTCCATCGTGTTTGATCCGGAGGACGCCGGCATAAATTTCTTCAAGCGCCTTGCCGACATTTTTATCGGAAACATATTTTTCAAGCACTTCGTTATGCTGGTCCTGCAGCTGGCGGGCACGTTTTGCCGCGATCGTGACAAGGGAATATTTCGAATCGATAATTTTCAACAGTTCATCAATGGAAGGATAAAGCATCTTATTCAACCTCCAGAATTTTTTTATACAGCTTCGCAACGCGTGCCGTCCGGCAATGTTCCGCGACGACAATGGCTTTGATTTTTTCGCAGGCGTTTTCTATTGTATCATTTTCCACAACGTAATCATATAAATTCATCATTTCAATTTCTTTGCGGGCTTTTTCCATCCGGTCGCGGATCCTTTCGGCAGATTCCGTCCCGCGCTGCGTGATCCTCGATTCCAGTTCGGACAAACTTGGCGGCGCAAGAAAAATGAATAAGCCGTCCGGAAATTTTTCGCGGACCTGCCGCGCGCCCTGCACTTCTATTTCGAGAAAAACATCTTTTCCCGCTTCCAATGTTTCCTTCACATAATCGACCGGCGTCCCGTAATAATTGCCGACATATTCCGCGTACTCCAGCAGTTTTCCCTGCCTGATCAGTTCTTCAAATTCTTCGCGTTCTTTGAAAAAATAATCCACCCCGTCGATTTCGCCTTCCCGCGGTTTTCTTGTCGTCATCGAGATGGAATATTCAAATTTCGTATCCGGCTGCGAAAAAACGGCTTTCCGTACGGTCCCTTTCCCGACACCGGACGGACCGGATAACACAATGAGTAATCCTTTTTTCTTCAACGCTATACCTCCTCGCCATCTGTTTCCCCGTCCGTGACACGGTGCGCCACTGTTTCCGGCTGAACTGCGGAGAGAATCACATGGCCGCTGTCCATCATTATCACTGCCCGGGTTTTTCTGCCGTAAGTCGCATCAATTAAAGTGCCGCGCTCGCGTGCATCCTGGATGAGCCGCTTAATCGGCGCTGATTCCGGGCTTACAATGGAAATGATGCGGTTTGCCGAAATGATATTTCCAAAGCCGATATTAATGAGTTTCACCACCTGCATCCTCTCCCGCTCGCATACAATTGACTTTGCGCGAATCATTCTATATTCTGCACTTGCTCGCGCATCTTCTCAAGGACCGTTTTGAGCTCAACAACGGCTGTTGAAATACCGGAAGTATTTGCTTTCGATCCAATCGTGTTCACTTCCCTGTTCATCTCCTGGATCATGAAATCCAGTTTTCTGCCGATTGGCTCATCAAGCGCCAACGTTTCGCCAAATTGAATCAAGTGGCTTTCAAGCCTTGTCACTTCTTCATGAATATCGGATTTGTCGGCAAACAGCGCCGCTTCCTGGACGAGCCTCGCTTCATCCAGCCGGCCGCCTGATAGCTCCTGCATCCGCTTTTCAAGTTTGAATCGGTATGTAGAAACGAGCGACTGCGCTTCTGTTTTGATATGATCCACCTGCTTTGAAATCGTTTGGAGGTGTTTTTCCAAATCAGTTTTGAGCAGGGAACCTTCTTTTTCGCGCATAAGCCGCAACTGCCCGGCCGCCTCTTTGCAGGCTTCCAGGACAAGGGTGAGGATTTCTTCATTATCTTCCTCTATTTCTTCTATTGTAACTAAATCTTCGCGGTTTAATAACTCGCGAATGCCAAAACCTGATTCAATTCCGTATTGCTCACGGATCCGGCTTAAAAACCGGTGGTATTCGTCCAGCAAATCCCAGTCGACCCGCAGCCTGCGTTTGACAAGCCCTTCACCGAAAATGGTGACAAACACGTCAATACGGCCGCGCTGCACATAGTTCCCGATGATTTTTTTCAACTCTTCTTCCACTTTGACAAGCTGCTTCGGCATCCTGATCTGATATTCGCAAAAGCGATGGTTGACAGACTTGATCTCCACCGTCACACTGAACTGCCGCGTCTCCCGGCGGCCTCTGCCATATCCCGTCATGCTTAAGACCATCTTCTCACGCCCAATCTCTTCTTACATCTACCATCACGCAAGTTTTAACCTTCACGATTTTCATCGCGCCTGTCCCCGGCCCGGTGATAATAGCTTTTACGGAGATTATACCGCGCCCCGCCCATTTAGGAAAGGAAATCTTAACCGGAGCGCCTGGGGAAATTTCGCCAAAAGAAAAAGTAATAGAGGATCCCCTATTACTTTTAAGATTATAGCATAATTCAAGGTTTTTTTCTTAAATAATATGTCCCCGCAAGCAAAAATGTCGGAATTGCACTCATGCAGAGGACGAGCAGCCAGTCTTTCGGCAATATCGGTAGCGTATGGAAAACCGGCTGGAGGGCCGGAACATAAATCACGGCAAGCATAAGCAAAACCGATGACAAAACAGCAAGCACAAGATAGACATTTCCAAACGGGTTGCGCGCGAGCACCGAGCGTTCGCTGCGGCAATCAAACACATGGATCAGCTGGGCAAGGACAAGTGTTGCAAATGCAATCGTTTGTGCATAAGCAAGCCGGTCGGGGTGCTGGTAATATACGGTTACAAAAGCGGCAAGTGTCGCGGACCCGATCAGAAAACCGCGCGAAATCACTTTCCAGCCGAGCCCGCGCGCAAACACCCCTTCACGCGGATGGCGCGGATTCCGCTTCATCACATCTTCTTCCGGCTGGTCGAGGCCGAGCGCCATCGCCGGCAGCCCATCCGTCACGAGATTGACCCAAAGAATTTGGATGGGAACGACCGGAAGCGGCAGGGACAAAAGCATTGCAAACAGCATCACAAGGATTTCACCGACATTGGAGGCGAGCAGATAACGGATAAATTTCCGGATATTTTCATAAATATTGCGGCCTTCCTGGATCGCCGCTTTAATCGTCGCGAAATTATCATCGAGCAAAATGAGCGAGGAGGCTTCTTTTGCGACATCGGTTCCGGTAATGCCCATCGAGATGCCGATATCGGCTGTTTTAATGGCCGGTGCGTCATTGATGCCGTCCCCTGTCATGGCAACGACTGCCCCGCGGTTTTGGAAAGCTTTAACGATTTTCAGTTTATGGTCCGGCGATACGCGCGCAAACACGGAAACTTCGTCAATCACGTCTTCCAGCTCATCCACCGTCAGTTCGTTCAGCATCGCGCCGTCCACCACTTTTTCACGGCTTGTGCGCAAAATCCCGAGCTGCTTCGCAATTGCTTTTGCGGTCACAGCATGGTCGCCTGTAATCATCACCGTCCGGATGCCCGCTTCCTTACATTCTTTAATGGCTTGTCTGACTTCTGGCCGCGGCGGATCGATCATCCCCTGGACGCCGATAAAAATCAAATTTGTCTCCGCCTCTTGTTCACTTTTTGCCGTTTCTCCTGCTGCAAGCGGCTTGAACGCGATGGCGATCGTCCGGAGTGCCTGGGCAGCCAAAGATTCGACCGCTTTCTCTACTTTCCTTCGTGTTTCCAGATCAAACGATTGTTCCCTTCCGTTCCAGAGCACCGACCGGCTTACCCCGAGCAGCACATCCGGCGCGCCTTTTGTGATCACAAACCGTTTGCCGTGTTTGTCACGGATTACCATGCTCATCATTTTCCGCGTTGAATCAAACGGAAATTCCTGTTCAATTGTAAAATCTTTCAGCAGTAATTCCCTCGTTAAACCGGCCTTCAGGGCGGAAACGAGGAGCGCGCCTTCCGTCGGGTCGCCGTCTATCACATATTCTTTGTTTTTCACTTTCAATTCGGCATGGTTGCATAATAGCCCGAACGTCAAAAGCTGGTAGACGCTTTTTTCCTTTAAAGGGTGGATTTCCGTTCCATTGTCCGTAAAAATCCCTTTCGGCTCATAGCCCGTCCCGGACACTTTCCACGTCTTTCCGCCGCTCCATAAATGGGTGACTGTCATTTTGTTTTGCGTCATGGTGCCGGTTTTATCCGAGCAGATGACTGACGCACAGCCGAGCGTTTCCACCGCCGGCAGTTTCCGGACGATCGCGTTTTTCCGGATCATGCGCTGGACGCCGAGCGATAACGCAATTGTCACAATCGCCGGCAGGCCTTCCGGAATCGCCGCAACCGCGAGCGAAACTCCCGCCAGAAACATGGAATACAAGTCATGCCCGTGCCAGACGCCGACAAGGACGACAAGGAGGGTTAAAAGCAGCGCCACCACGATTAAAATTTTTCCCAGCTGCTCGAGCCTTCTTTGCAAAGGGGTCGCCATCGATTCGGCGTTTTGAATCATATCGGCAATTTCCCCCATTGCCGTCTGCATCCCGATCGCGGTGACGATGCCGATGCCGTTGCCGCGCGTTACCATCGTCCCCATAAACGCCATATTATGCAAATCGCCGAGGCCCGCATTTTCCACAGGAATCGGTTCCGTTGATTTCGGGGAAGGGATGGATTCTCCCGTCAGCGCCGACTCTTCAATTTCAAGATTATTAGCCTTTACAATCCGGACATCGGCGCCAACCCGGTCCCCGCTTTCAAATTTTAAAATATCGCCAAGCGTCACTTCTTTCGAAGGGATTTTTACCCATCGCCCGTTTCTTCGCACATTGACTTGCGGTGCGGAAAGTTCTTTTAATGCTTCAAGCGATTTCTCGGCCCGCCGCTCCTGAAAAAAGCCGAGAAACCCGTTAATCAATACAATGGCGATGATCGCGACCGCGTCGACATATTCGCCTAAAAATCCGGAAATCACGGTTGCGGCAAGCAGGACGAGCGTCATAAAATCTTTAAACTGGCTGAGAAAGAGCATAAGGGCAGATTCTTTTTCCGCCTCTTCCAGTTCATTAAAGCCGTACTGCCTGACTCTTTTTTCCGCTTCTTTTTCGGTGAGCCCTTTTTCCAGATCAGTTCCGAATTCCTGTTCTACTTCTTTTTCACTCATTTCGTGAAACATCATGAAAATACACTCTCCCCTGCTTCTGCCCATTATTGTCTTAATAGCAACATATTCAGCCCTGTCCAAAAAAATGATATAATTTAACATGCCAACGACCGGCGCAATGCTTAAAACATTGCGCGAAAGAATTGAGGAATGCGATATGTCATTTGACGGATTATTTACAAGAGCGATGGTAAAAGAACTTGTTGATACGATAAAGGGTGGGCGGATGAACAGAATCCACCAGCCGTACCAGAATGAACTGGTCCTGATCGTGCGTGCAAACGGGAAAAACCGGCGGCTGCTTTTGTCAGCACACCCGGCCTATGCGCGCATTCAGCTGACGGATGAACCGTTTGACAACCCGCAGGACCCGCCGATGTTTTGCATGCTTTTAAGGAAACATCTGGAAGGCTCCGTGATCGAGGATATCCGCCAGGCCGGCCTTGACCGCGTTGTTGTCTTTGACATCAAAAGCCGCAACGAAATCGGGGATATTTCCTATAAACAGCTGTACGTTGAAATCATGGGCCGCCACAGCAATATCATTTTGGTCGACAAAGAGCGGAACCTGATCATGGACAGCATCAAACACGTCCCGCCGGCTGTGAATACGTACCGGACGATTCTCCCCGGGCATGAATATGTCATGCCCCCTGAGCAGCACAAACGGAATCCGCTTGAAGCAACAAAAGAGGATGTCATCGCAGCGCTCGACTGGAACAGCGGGAAAATGGACAAGCAGATTGTCGCGCAATTCGCCGGGGTCTCCCCTCTTTTGGCAAAAGAGATCATGCACCGGGCGAAATTTTCGAATCCGGAAGCGGTGACGGACGCGTTCTTGTCCGTTATGGAGCCGATTAAAAAGTTTGACCTCCAGCCGGTGATGATCATGGGTGCACAAAAAGAATCATTTTACATGATCCCGCTTACGTCCCTTGAGGGCGAAACCAAAACTTTCCCGACTTTAAGCGCGCTGCTTGACCGTTTTTATGCCGGGAAAGCCGAACGTGACCGCGTCAAGCAAAAAGGCCATGATCTTGAGCGGTTTGTGAAAAATGAACTGGAGAAAAACGAAAGCAAAATCAAAAAGCTGGAAGCCACGCTTGAGGAGGCGCAAAATGCCGAACAGTTCCAGCTGTACGGCGAACTTTTGACAGCAAATTTGTATGCCGTGAAAAAAGGAATGGACAAAGTGAAAGTGCAAAACTATTACGATGAGAACGGGGCAATGGTTGAGATTCCGCTTGATCCACTGAAAACCCCTGCGGAAAATGCGCAAAGCTATTTTTCCCGCTACCAGAAAGCGAAGCATGCGCAAGTCGCAGTGCGTGAACAGATCAAAAAAGCCCGGGATGAAGTGCTGTATTTTGAAAACCTCCTCCAGCAGCTTGAAACAGCCTCACCGAAAGATATCGGGGAAATCCGCGAAGAGCTGGAAGAAGAAGGCTATTTGAAAAAACGGCACAGCCGCGCCCGGCGGAAAAATGCAAACAAAATCGCCCTCGAAAAATACGAGGCTTCGGACGGCACGGAAATTCTTGTCGGAAAGAACAACAAGCAAAACGATTATTTGACAAACCGGGTAGCCGCCCGCGATGAAATCTGGCTGCACACAAAAGACATTCCCGGGTCGCATGTTGTCATCCGCAGCAAAAACCCGGCGCCGGAGACGATTTTGGAAGCCGCATCACTCGCCGCCTATTTTAGCAAAGCGCGCCAGTCCGCTTCCGTCCCGGTCGATTATACGAAAGTGCGCTACGTGAAAAAACCGAACGGCGCAAAACCCGGATTTGTCATTTACGAGAACCAGCAAACCGTTTATGTCACACCGGATACCGACAAAGTGCTGGCCATGAAAAAAACGAAGGATGCATGAAAAACACGGAATATGTTGTAAACAGCGCAGGCCCAGGCATTGCGCTGTTTTTTTTGGTGAAAAAAATGTTTTCGGAAACGAATGATCTAAATAAATCCCAAAATATCGAAATGGCTGCCTTGATTTATTTTGTTAGATATTCTATCATTTTAGAAAACAATTTATATTTGGAGGTCTTCACATGGCAACTTTAGAAAAAATCAGCGCGTTTGCAGGGAAAACGTTCACCGTATGGGTGCTGATTTTTGCAGTCATCGCTTATTTTTTGCCCCAGCATTTTGCGTGGATCGGGAATTATATCGTACCGTTATTGGGCATTGTCATGTTTGGGATGGGGCTGACGCTTGAATTATCAGATTTTAAAGAAGTTTTCAAAAAGCCACTTGAGGTGGCGCTCGGCGTCATCGGCCATTTTGTCATCATGCCGCTTATTGCTTTTCTGCTTGCAGTCGGGCTCAACTTGCCGAAAGATATTGCCAACGGCGTCATTCTTGTCGGTTGCTGCCCGAGCGGAACGGCTTCGAACGTGATGGTGTTTCTCGCGCGCGGAAATGTGGCGCTTGCTGTTGCGATCGCCTCCGTGTCCACGATTCTTGCGCCGATTGTCACACCGCTGTTAATCCTGCTGTTTGCCAGCAAATGGGTGCATGTCAGTGTATGGTCTTTATTCCTTTCGGTTGTGCAAGTGATCATTGTGCCGCTTTTGCTCGGATTTATCGCGAAAAGGTTTTTCGGCAAACAGGCGCGCGCCGGCGCAAAAGCGATGCCGCTTGTCTCGGTTGTGGCGATCGTGCTGATTGTAGCGGGAGTGGTCGCCGGAAGCGCCGAAAAAATTGCACAAACGGCTTTACTCGTTTTTGCCGTCGTTATTTTGCATAACTTGCTCGGGTTTATCATCGGCTTTTTCTTCGCCCGTTTGTGCGGGATGGACCTTGCCAAGCAAAAAGCGGTTTCGATGGAAGTCGGCATGCAGAATTCCGGGCTCGGGGTAGCGCTTGCTACCGCGCATTTTTCCCCGCTTGCCGCCGTCCCGAGCGCGATTTTCAGCGTCTGGCATAATTTGTCTGGTTCGTTGCTCGCAAACATCTACAGCCGGATGAAAGATAAAAAGGCAGTAAAACCCGACGCGAACCCGGCCGCAAGCCAGCATGTGTGAGAAAAAGAGGGGCTGCCCTGCGTGCGCAGGCCGGCCCTTTTCTCTTATACGCCCCGTTTGTTCCCCCACACCAATGCATGCAATTGGGGAAGGACATAAGCATCATTCATTTCTTCTGCCTGCAAGGCCAGATTGATCAGCCATTCATATCTTCCGGTCAGCATTTTCGCTAATGCATCCCGGTCAGGCAAAGTAACATCCGGATTGCCGACTTGTAAATAGAAGGGAACAGGCGGATAGCGTTTATGGATCTTTTTGGCGTAATCAAAATCCTCCTCGTCGAAAACGACAATTTTTAAGCAAAAATGGCTTCCCGCCAGTGTTAACTGTTCAATCATCCTATCCAAAGTCTCAAGATCTGTGTGCATGCCGGAACTCGGCGGCTTTGGCGAAATGGTCACATCATTGACGTCCGGAAGCCAATTTTGCCATCGCGATCCCTGTGTCTCAACTGCTGTACGGATTTGATGGGATTTAAGCAAATCAACCAGTTCACCAAGGCCTTTCAACAAAAGTGGATTGCCTCCCGAAATCGTGACATGGCTAAAGTTTTCCCCTCCTGTTTCTTTCAGCTTCTGGAAGATCTCCTCCGCCGTCATCAGCACAATCCGTTCTTTTTCCTTCCCGTTCCAGGTAAAAGCAGAATCGCACCAGCTACAGGCATAGTCACACCCGGCCGTGCGGACAAACATGGTTTTCTTTCCGATGACCATTCCTTCCCCTTGTATCGTCGGGCCAAATATTTCAATCACCGGAATTTTACTTGCCATCTGTTTCTTCCTCCATCCATTCCCGTTTCATTGTTGCATAACTTTTTGGTGTTTCATAGAGTACCAGTTCTTCCAATCTCGCTCCCCGGTCTTTGTAATCTTTTTGCCGGTTGAGCCGGTTTTCAATCTCTTCCCACATCCAGACTACCATATTTTCCGCAGTGGTGTTCATGGGCGGAAGGACGTTGTTTAAATATTGGTGATCCAGTTTATCCTCAACCGCTTCCTGAAATATCTTTTTCAGATCGCCAAAGTCTATGCTGATACCAATTTCATTTAAGTACGCACTGCATGTTATTTTTACTTTGTATGTATGGCCGTGCAGGCTTTTGCATTTTCCTTCATACAAATGTAAATGATGGGCAGCATCGAAAGTAAATTCCTTTGTTACAGCTGTTCTCTTATGATGATACTTCAATTGCTCTTTCCGAATATCTTTTCCAAATATCTGGACCTTCTCCGGAATGTGATATTCACTCAACGTTAACATCCTCTCCTGATCATTGCTTATTTCTCTATTATAATGGTATTCTGGAAAACCAGAAAGATTTTGGAATTCACCTTTGTCTTTTTCTAAGCTCGGAAACCATAGACTAGTCTGCGCATTTTTTTGCCGGGTGTACTTCAGTGTTTCATACTTGGCGTCGTAGTGTCATAACGATAAGAATATTTTTATCAAAGCCCTCTGATTCCGGCTTTGTACGCAATTACGAATTGGTTCCCATACAAGTAAACCTTTATATGGTCTGATAGAAGAAAGCCACAGTTTAGTTTAAAAGCAATATCTTCATTAGCTGTTTCACAAGGTCTTTGATCGTTGGGATTCGTTCAACACTCCGAATAAAAACAGAGATCACCACGGCTGCATAGTTTAATTCTTCAGGGGCGCCAAGATTGGATTTCTTAGAGATGGCATGGCAGATTTTATCCAAATTTATATCTGAAAAAATGGCATCGTAACGATGGGTAGGCTCCATTTCATATAATTCCTGGATGCCAAAAAAACTTATTTGTCGTATAATGGTCAAAGGGAAGTCCCTCCTGTCTTTTTGGTTTTCTCGACAATTACCATTAAACAAGACTTGGGGAGGTACTTCCTTTTTTGTGTTCTGAAACCCTTGGAGCGCAGGGACTTTAAACTATAAAATTCATTCAATTTCGTATAGTATTAATGCACAGTAAAACCATTTATATCGAAGAAGGAGGATTTACAATTAAAGCATTTTTGATATTTTTAACCTCTATATCATTAACCTGGATTACGAGAGTAAAGCAGAAGCTTAAAATAAAAAGGTGCCCCGAATCTCTGGTATAATTGGGTTTGTATAGAACTACCAAACCAGAAAGGAGGGCACCTTTAAGGTGAATTATATCACTTCTGTCTCGAAAATCAAATATGCGTTTCGTTTAAAGAAGAGTACGAATTTTAGCGGGCTGCTCCCGATTTTGCAGTTTCTGGAAAGAATGAAGATTGAACAGACCTTCCGGGATTTTGACTGCTTGAAAAAATACAATGCCAAATATCCTTTAAGCAAAATCTTTATATACCTGGTGATTGGCTGGCTGTCCAATTGTTCCCGGCTATCTCATTTCCGGACTTTGCAGGATGATCCTTTAATCATGGCATTTATGGGCGGGAAATGCCCGCACTATACCCTTTTAAATAAAGACCTGCTAAGAATTGAAAAGTTGGAGGGCGCTGATCTTGAATTCAAAGAACGCATGATGGATTTGATTGAACCCTGGCTTGACAAGGAGCTCATTCTGGATTTTGATTCAACCGTGGAAACCGTCTATGGGGGCCAGGAAAAAGCAGGGGTCGGAGTAAATCCCTACAAGCCGGGAAGAAAAAGTTATCACCCTCTTCTTGTATTTGAAGGGAAATCCCGTCTTTGTTTAAACGCCAGGCTGAGGGAGGGAAATTCCCATTCTTCTCAAGGGGTACTCGGTTTTGCAGAAGAGACCTATCAGCTGCTTTCTCCCCATTACCCTATTCGTTATACCCGTTTTGACAAAGGATTTGGTGGAGAAGATTTCTACAGTTACTGGGAAAACGGTGGGATTGGCTATACCGGCAAACTGAGGTGGACTTCGAGACTTAAAAAAAGGGTTGAAAACGATGATTCACCGTGGATCCGCTATGTTGACGACGAATTGACCGTGATAGAGGGAAAAGCCGTTGATTACCAGGCAAGTTCCTGGAAGAAGCCAAGAAGAGTTGCGGTAATTCGTAAAGCTGACAAATATGAGGAAAGTCAGCTTCAAGCTTGTGATTTTTTATGGAAGTATGAAGCGATTGTGACGAACATGGACTGGGAACCCATTGATATTTGGAGATTCTATAACCAAAGGGCTTGCATGGAAAACTACATCAAAGAGTCAAAATATGGATTCTCGATGGGCAAGATTTCAACGCATTCATTTGACGCCAACCAAATGGATCTGCTGATTAAACTGCTGGCATACAATTTATTCGAGATCTTTAAAAAAGAACACTGTCCGCCAGCGTATCGCTCTTATACGATCAGGAGATTCCGGAGGGAATTCATCTACGCGGCTGGCGTGCTGGTCTATCACAGCCGAAGTGTCATTTTAAATATTTGTGAAACATACGCCCATAAAAAGGCATTCCGGCAAATGATTCAAAGTGTACGGCTGATTGACTGAGTGTGAAGGCTGAAACAGAATACTGGAAATTGAAACGCCCGCAAATGTGGGGAGGGGGCAACTGTGGCCTTAATAACCCAAAAATAGGCAGTTGTGATTCCATTTTTGATAATATTATCCATTTATTTTCCATATGATTCCAATTACCTGCATCAATCTAGTAAAGTTTTGCACTTTCTTAATTTGGGATTAATAATGCTAATGACAAATGGATGTACTACCTCTAAACTAAAGACGGGTAGTATTGGCAGTGGTCAATTAAAAACTGAAGGTTCTTTTCCTGAATTCACTTTAAAAGTAAAAATCATTAATCATGCAACAGATCAAAATAGGTTTTTGTTAGGTATAGATAGATATGGATTTGAAAACTCTAAAATCGCTGTCTTTCCATCAGCATCCACCCAAATTGTAGACGATAAGTTTAATATCCGGGTCAAAGATGGTATCAAATATACATTAAGCGTTTGGCCTACAAATATGACTCGTAAGGATTATAGAAAGAATTTGCAGAATAAAGATAAGCTGGCTGGAAAATCAAGTAACAATGCTCAAATAGAAAAAAGCATTACATTCGTTGCTTCAAAGAAAAAGCCCACTTTAACCATCATAATAAATAAGAGGGATCTAAATGAAGACAATCAAAAATAGGAATTTTATTAGATGCCATACAACGAGAAATCCTTTTAAGCACGAACAAAGACTGGCTGCGGAGAAAGTTAATAGTTAATATATGCAGGCAAACAACCATCCAATGGTGTAGCTGTTATGGCGGTAGGAACCTGGGCTGCGGTAAAGCGGAAAGCGAAAAAAATCTTTCTTAAAAAAACAATGCACAAGAAGCTTTTGCAACCTCTTGAGCATTGTTTTAGTCCTCTGTGCAACTGTTCAGTTTACTTGTCCGTCTTTACAAGATGTATGACGTCATCTGCGAGTTCACCGTCTTCATCTACATAGGATAGCGACATATGCGAACTGTCTTCCAGTTTCATTACAACGGTATATTCTTCATCTTGTTGGTCTTTTATTGGGGCACGCAAGTAGACAAGTTTTGTCCGAGTTGCGGTAAACCGGTGGAGCCCGGGCAAACACAGCCATCGCAGCACGCAACTGCATCGGTTACCAAACTTTTGCAGAAATTAAATAAAAAGGTTGCCTTAATTGTAGCAGCAACTGTGGTCTTGATGCATGGATCACAGTTGTATCAAGAAACGTAATCTCTGCGTCCTCTTGTTTGACTAATAGCCCAATTTCCGTACAGCCCAAAATAATGCATTCCACCCCTAATTTTGCGGGCTTTAAATCACTTTTTTCGTCTTCTGCAATTCA
Organism: Weizmannia sp. FSL W8-0676; assembly: GCF_038593015.1. NCBI lineage: Bacteria > Bacillati > Bacillota > Bacilli > Caryophanales > Bacillaceae > Heyndrickxia > Weizmannia sp. FSL W8-0676. Next base: position 1,177,309 of record NZ_CP151954.1, on the reverse strand, counting down.
CCAACACAGAGCGCTTCATAAATGATTCGGTTGACTTCCGCACGGTCCAGTTTATCCGGCAACAAGATTTGAATGTCATTCGCTTCTATTCTCGATGTGTAAAAAATTTCGTCCATGGGATACTTTGTGCCAAGCAGACCCACCTTGCTCATTTTGGACTGTTTGTTTCCTTCGCAGTTTCTTTAGCGTAAGCCTTAAACCGTCGTTTTTAAAGACTCTATATCTAATTTTACTTTTTCCACATTTTTACTTTCAAAATAGTATACAACTGTTAAAAGTAGGACAACGCTTATTCCCATAATCCCAAACAAAGCGCCGGAATGATTATTTCCTATCCATTCAAGGGGAATAGCAAGAATTAAAGGAGTGGCCGCTTTAGTAATTTGTAATACAAGAGTTGACCGACCAGTCCAAACGACGGTTTCTTCTTTTATAAAAATGTGATCAAACATAATTTGTCTTTGAAATATTCGAGAACGATTAAATACAAACCCAAGACATAATGCACACAGGATAGATATAAACCATGAGTTAACAAAACCAAGAGACAAGTCAATAAGAGCAAGTAATAAGAATATATAAGTAGGAATATACTTTTCGTATTTTCCAATTAAAGTGGCAAGCAACGCTCCTACCCCCGCTGCCGAACTTACCATACCATATTCCGAGGGATCCCACTTATGAACATCGTGATAAATAATTGGAATAAGAAAGTTAAATGAGGCTAACTGGACAGTGAGTATCCCTATCGCAACGATCGTCAATGTTAATACTAGAGTATTACTTTTTAAATTAGTTATTGGCGTTCTCTCAATATGTAATTGTTGTTTTTCACCATTGTCATTCTGATTGTTCTCTAATCTCTTTGTAAAGAAAGAAACAAATATACCGATGCCAAGAGAAAAAATTAATGCACAAAGAATATAAGTAAATCCACCCATATTTAGCAAAAACCCTGCAATAGCGTTCCCTCCAAAAGCACCAAATTGGATTGAAGTTTGAAGTAAATTGGATGCTTTTTTAGATGTTATTTTTCCTTTTAAAACTAATTGAGACATGAATGTTTCTAGGCTCTGAGTAGATAAAAATAGTATGACGGAAAAAATGCCAGCAAATATATATAGACTGTTAACGCCAATATGTTTAGCGTTAAACAGACTATACAAAGCTACAATAATACCGATCCCCCTACATATGCTAAAAATTAGAAGTGGAGAGTTCTCTATTAACTTTCTCAATTTCGAGAAATATTTTTGTAGAATAAACGGTAATATACTCATTAGAGCTAAAATAATACCAAGTTGGGTTACAGATCCTCCTCTGTCTAATATTGTCCAAGTAAGAGTAACGGTCAGCATTCCTTCTCCACTTAAAGTAAGGGCTAAAACAATGATAAACGGAATATTTTTAATATACAAATGTCTCACCTTCCTCCTTTTCAGCTACCACCTCTAAATCAAGTTCTTTTTCCATATTTTTGGCTATTTCAATCACTTTCAATCTATCCTCTGGAGAGCTGTACTTATATCTCACTGAGAGTAAACCTGTAATATCAAATCCATTCGGAGCACAAGAAATGGTTTGACCGACTGAGGCTGTTGGATAATAAGCCCGAAAATAGGGAGAGTCTCCAGCTTTCCCAACATTGTTCTTTTTAACAAGCCCATTTTTATAAATAAATTTAATACAGGTACTAGCTTTCGGAGAGTTTAAGCGTCTACTGAATAGATGAATACCTTGATTATCATCGAATATACTTGAAATATGTGATCCAACTAAATCAATGTTGTATACATCTCTGATATTCCGATATACATGGCCCCCACTAATTCTTACGCTAAATTCTACTATTTTAAAACGACCCTCATTGTCTTTTCTCAATTCTACATTTAATAAAGTTTCCCTTAGGTTCAGAAATTTTGTTATCCTTTTTAGAATAGTAACAATTTCCTTTTCGCTTTCAGCGGTCCCCGCAAAAGGAAGTGTATATTCGTCTTCTTCGAAATATGGACCTTCCATTCTCTTTTTATTGTGTATACCTCCCAAATGGAATTCTCCATTTATCACGACTCCGTCAACTGTGACTTCATCTCCCGATAAAAATTCCTCAATTAAAGCGAGTGACTCTGAATTTTTGTTATAATAAAAGCCTCTTTTAGTTTGCCTAAGATTTTCTAGATCTTTAAAAGCCTCTTTTAATTGTTGTTCACTTTTTATTAAGAGCCTTTGCCAAAATGCTGTATCTCCTGAAGCAGTAGGCAGTCAGACAATTAAAGATCGTGGATTTATTCCACTATAGAAAAAGGTATTTGCACGAATATTATGACAAGTATAAAAGAAAAAATGGTGAGTTTTAATTTCAGTGGATAAATTCGCTTATTATCAATATCTGAATTTTTCCATTTCAGTCGGTTTTAGACGAGTTTTAATAGATTAGGCTACTCATTCCCCTGGTAAATATTGTAAAATGGAAAAACATAATTATTTTTGAAAAAAAAGTGCCATGAAAGTCACTCCTTTGGTAAGATATAAGTACTACCCAATATCCAGTATCCAAGGAGTGATTTCATGACTACTTCTATTCTAACACAAACCAGAGATTTATCAATACAACAAAATTTGATTCCCCACAATTGGCAAGACTATGCCGATATACCATTTGTCATTCCAGCCATGTGTTTCCCATGGGAGATTTTTAAGCCGATTGAACGAGAATACTACACCCTTTTATATTTGCACCTAAAAAATGAAAGAGCACATGATCCTTCTAATGAAATACAACCGGCACTATTTTCAATAACGGAGGAAGAAGACAAGTCTGCGTCTTCATTATTTCGTCCCTCTCCCGCAGGGAGAAAACCGCATCCTTTCATGCCCTTTTTTCGTGCTTTTGAACTGGCCTCTTTACAGTATATTGAAGTGATGGTGGAGAGTGTCTATTTGCAAGTGAAATCAAACCCGCTATTTGCCACCATGTGTGGATTTACGGAGAAAATTCCGAGCTACCGTTCCTTTGCTCGTTTTGATCAAATCATGACAACAAATGGTCTTTGGGAAAAAGCCCGGCTATTGGTTGTTGAATATAATAAAGGGGAAGGCGTGGTTGAAACGAATGAGGAAGCAGCCGCCGTGGATACATCGCATATAGAGGCAGAAGCAACCTTGAATAAAACAAGGAAGACGTGTTCTTGTGAGGGTGATTGCGATTGCCCCAAAGTCCTTACGGACGACAATGTAGGGGTAATGCGTAAAAGTAATGCAGTTTCCTATATTGCGCATAAATTATCAATGGTATGCGGGGTGAAATCCGGCTTGCCTTTGACGCGGGAAGTATTCAAAGGAAATACACCTGATGGGAAAACATTAGAAACGACATTGGAGACGTTTAAGGCGGAGCACCCCGAGATGGCTGAGCAGTTGGACTTTATCTTGGCAGATGGAATCTACCAAACGCCGGAAAATCAAAAAGTGACAAAGGACGTATTACAGGCGAAATTGGTGGCACCCATCAACCCACGGAACCGTAAAGATAAACCAACTTCCGCCCGGGGAATTGAAAAAATCAATCGGTACGGCACCCCCATCTGTATCAGTGAACATAAAATGGACCTTAGAGGATCTGATCGGGAAAAGGGGCAATATATTTACACTTGTCCTGTATTTCATCCAAATGCTAGGCAAGAAGGACTCACCTGCCCGCTGTCGAATCACGTGGAATGTTGTAATGGGGCAGCACAAGGAAGAGTATTTCGGCTGGACTTTGATCAAGCGCCTCAAGTAGACGTCGAGTTGCCCCAACATGGGCGGAAATTTAAAGTGTTATATAGTGCCAGAACGATCATCGAACGAATCTTTGGCATTCTAAAAGACGGATATAGTCTCCGTCGTGTTCACAAGCGTGGAAAACAGGCAGTTGAAGCGCATGTGGATCGTTGCATGATATCTATGCATATCATGGCAAATATGGCGTATCATCAGACAGGAAAGGCCAATTGTGGATGGACACGCCATCGACTGAATTAAGTTATTCACAGGTGGATATGTGAATAAGTCAAATGCAGCGTCTCCTTTCCACAAAGGGTAGTGAAAAAAACCCATTTTGTGAAGGCAGGATACGTATGCCCTTTTTTGGAGAAAAATAGCCATTTTATTTTTATTAAATTTAAAAATCTGGAAGAAAAGGCAAAAAACGAGATAATTAATTTTCCAGAGCCTCGCTCAAGGGTATATTTTTTATTTTGGCAGAGGCTCTAAAGAAACGTTTGAACTAGATGCTGCCAAAGTAGGCTTTAATATAAATGGAAATTTAATTTTTTTTGATACTAATATAGCATCCTCTAAGGTATCCACTTTATAATAATACGGTGTTGGTAGATTGTACTTTGACATGAATGCCCTTTGCTTTGATTTGTCTCTGCAGATTTTAGCGGCATCAGCAGGGATAAATTGATTTCCAAAACGTTCATTGAGTTGTGCAGTAAGAACAATATCCGTTTCTTGAAATGTGACAAATTTGCTTACACCATATTGTTTTGCAACTTTATATATTTCTTCTAATAAAACTTCTTGATCCTCTTCTTCGATGAGATGCACATATTGAAATCTGGGGTCATCTAAAGCATTGTGAATAGAAGTCCATATGTGAATTTCTTCTACCAAACGTCCTAATGTTTCAATGTGATCTTCTTGGATCTTATATCCCTTACGCATAATCAAACCTATTTTTCGTCCGTTCATGCTTCAATTCCTACTTTCTCATTGTTTGGAGTAACGTACTCTAATGCAATAATATATAAGCAACCATTTGAACCTGCAATTGAGGAATGTTTCGTATTAGCAGGTAAGAGTATTCTGTCTCTTGGCTCACAATGTAGCTCTTTTTCACCTACACGGAAGATTATATCTCCCTTTATGATTAATAAAGTTTCATTTGTTGGATGAGTATGTGTCTTGTGCTCTCTATAAGGAGTGTCTCTTTGTACCTCTACTGAGCCAGTTTCAGGTAGGAGTTCGAATACAGCAGCTTCTAAATCAACTTTATTTCCTTTTAAATATTTTACTTGTTCCAATGTTACTCTCTCCTCTTTTTGTAAATGATGGAATGGGCATTTATCAATATTTTGAACATCATTGCTTTCCGGAATAAAATATTGCAACCATTCTTTGTTGTTTTTATTTCCATATGTTCCTAAGCATGGATATTCAGGTATGCTATCATACTTACTTATAAGTTCTCTTACAATTTTCTTATACTTCTCTCCTTTTGGAGTTAATAAACCCATCTTGTCAAAAACCCATCTTGGTTGAAAAGTAATCATAAAAGTACCAGCATGGCGGCTTTTTCTTAATGAGTGTGCCGGAGTATTGCATACAACAAAAATTGGTTCCCCACCAAATGAAAATTCCCAATGTGCATCATTTGTATTTTGGGGAATATTATCTGGCCAATGTTGTGGATCAATTTTATGTAGAGTATTTAGTATATTCCAAAATATCGCTTCGTATTCTTCAATACTTTTATCCGTATCAATGTTAAAGAACGATACGAATGACGTATAATTTCCTAATTTCTTTGCTATTCTTAGATAATTTAATAAAGAACCACCTAAAAGTTTGATTGATTCAGTATCAACATCCGGAAAGAAATCAAACTTTAATTCGTTTCTTTGAAATCCACTCGCTCCAAATACACACGGGAACTTAGGATCCTTACTTGTCAGGTCCCTGGAAAAATCATAAAAGACCTTTCTCCTCCAATCTTTTTCGCTTAATTCCATAATTTCGCTTTTTTCAAACATATCTACCCCTCCAGTTAAAGTTTTTTATGCTAATAACGTTATTAGACTTTGAAGAAACATCTTTAGAATCCTAAAAAATACTATGTTAATATATCATATTAAATTAATTAACATATCGTGTTTCTCTATATATAATTATAAATAAAACATCTAAACTTTGGTATTTCATCTGTAACCTCTTTACAAATGATAGTTAGCATTTAGCATAAAGTTAATAGGGGATTCTTTTCATTTGAAAATTGATGGAATTGACAAAGAAATATTAAATGTACTAAGCTATTTACATAGGATAGTTAACATTTAGCACAAAACGGATAGGAGGTTCTTTCCATTTGAAAATTGATGATACTGATAGAGAAATATTAAATATACTAAAGAACGATTCTAGACTGTCTATGCGAGAAATCTCAAAACGTATTCACCTTTCTGCACCGTCTGTAGCTGAGCGAGTAAAGAAATTAGAATCTTTCGGTATTATTAAAAATTATACTATTGAATTAGATTATAAGAAATTAGGATATGAAATTGAATGTTTTGTAGAAGTAACTTTAAGGTATGGGGATTACAAAAAATTTAAAGAGTTCATCTCTGATTATCCTACGGCAGAATTCTGCTATCGAATTGCAGGAAGTGCTTGTTACATAGTAAAACTGCGATTAAAACATTTGTCTGATGCAGAGGAGTTTATTAATGCAGTAACAACTTATGCTGGAACAGTTACGCATATTGTGCTTTCCGAACTTGAAACTAACGGAGATTTTTTAAATGCTGGCAATAAAGGCTGAAGGGAAAAATCTCACGTCAATGCAGGAGACGGCCCAATATTGCTGTCGTGAGTGCGATCGCCGAGCATCTTTCCCCATTCTCCTGGGCCTTTGGCTGTAAACCAGAATCATTTACTGTTCAATCACAGGGTTTGGGAAAACAGGTCCGTACAAAGATTTGCCTGGCTATGACTTTATCATCCAAGCGATGTACAGGCTGATGAGCATCACCGGGGATAAATTAACTGATTCGAGTGAACATAAAACAAATGATTTAGGAGGCTGAGCCCATGAATTTTGACCTGACAGAAAAACAAGAATTATTGAGAAATGCCTTACATCGGTGAGTGGGACAAAAATTATTAAATCATTCGCGCTGTAGGCTTTCATGCATACCCCCTCTCAAAACCCCACTATCCACTCTTATGTGTTTAAACTCATTTTCTTCCTGTTGAAACTATAAAAAAAGAAACCTGTCAGACATAGATTCTGCTGTAACAGGTTTCTTTTTTACATTGGACACATTTACTGCATCAATATGATACAGATAATGCACCCATTGAGGTCGGGAACTAACTTATTTTAAGTTTCCCGGTATGGATTTCATAATTCTGCCGGATGCAGTATTTTCAACAGGAGATTTTGCAGGACGAATCACTTTCATTCTTTCTCACCACCTTTCACCGCTTCAGATGAGACGGAACTTGCCGGAACACTGTATGATGTTTCTTGTAAACTATCCTTCCAAATCAGAGATAATACTTTTCTAATATTTTTCTTTTCGTATGGACAAGGTTTTTCTCCGGTTAACATCCGGTAGTACGGGCAGTGGTTTCCCTGGCATGCCGGCCGGAAAAAGCATGACTGGCAGCCGGAGTCGGTTTCTTCTCCTGATGTTACCCATGTGGCAAGTTTGTCAAAATCAATTGCTAAGCTGCCATCTTCATGAAGTTTGCCCACTTTATTGATCTCCTCATCAAGGCAGGTCGTACATTTATATAATTGTCCGTCAGCACCGATCACAAATGAATTTGGTTTGGCTGCATAGCAGACGGAAGCAGTTGGCATCATGGATCCTGATATAAGGGAACTCATGCCAAGCCCTCCATCGACAGCTTCTTCGGTAAATTCCCAAATCTTTTGATTGGAAATAATGTGGTTGCAAATCGGAAGTTCATCATCATGTTCCCCTCCCCATCTGCCCACCGGATGGAAAAAGAGGCCAAAGCGCTTATCATGTGCAAAGTAAGCTTTTAAGCAGGCAATCAGATTGCTGACTTCCTTTATATTTTCCTGGTCGAAATTCACGCGGATCGTGAAATCAAAATCCGCACTACATTCTTTTACCGCCCTCAGGTTTTCGATAATTTGATCAAAAGTACCGCCGCCGCCAGCCAGATGCCGGGTCCGGTCATGCATTTCACCAACACCGTCAATGGTCACCATGAACTGCCGGACATTCCAGGAAAGCAATTTTTCAAATGCTTCTTTTGTTAAAAAATAGCCATTCGTGACAACATCGGCAGAATACTGAATCTGGTTTTCCTGCGCAATGGATAAAAACGTATGGGACAAGTCCTCAATTAAAGGCATTTGCAACAGCGGTTCACCGCCGAACCAGCTGACATGCAAGTTTGACAATGTGCCGGCCCTGTCTTTTACGAGTGCTTTTACGCCATTAACAATCCCGGGTTTCATTTTCCCGCGCTCAAATTTTTCATAACAGTATGTACAACGGAAATTGCAGGCTTCCGTTACCAACAGAATCAGGTGCATCATATCTGTTCGGTGCATGGATTCATGCAGGAACAATGCCCTCCGTTTTTGATCCACATGGCCGGGAACGATAAAACCATGATCATATAAAGACTTTTTAACATCCGAATCCAATTCCGTAATCCCGGCCCTTTTCAGACAAGCCATGACTTCGGGCTTTTCGTCTTCTGAAAAACTGATAATAGCTCCTGTATAACTATTGTATAAAATCATACCATGATCATCCGTACGGGATAATACGTTAAATCTTGATGGAACATAATGTGTGTCCAAAATGTGATGAACCTTCTTTCTATATGAATACTCCCCGCTTACCAACATATACCAAGGCTAATGGTATTTCTTTTTTAAAAAAATAGCAATATCCTTTCTGCTCTCCTTTTCTACAATTTAATGAAAAAACAATCTCCATTTATCAAAACGATCTCGATATGAAAATGTCAAGCGGTTCCGCCTTGCGCAATCAGAAGCCTGTTCTTACAGATTGAATGTTTGAAAGGCATTCAACCTTTCCGTTATCCGGCATATATTATGAACGACTAATAATGGGGAGGGCCTTCATTGTCAGAATATCGAGCGTCATTAAAACAGTGGAGTGAAGAGATCGAAAAGACTTTTCATAAATCCGAAGATGTATTGCGGGAAAACATCCAGAAAGAAAGGTTGGATGAATGGCAGGAAAATCTCCGTGAATTCCAAAAACTTCTTTCAACCAAAGAACCTTTGCAGTATGCAGATATTTACAACCGGGCGAACAAATTGTATACGCAATTCAATTCTTTTTTGGGAAAAAGCAGTGCTGCTAAGTCGGATGGAAATGGCGGTGCAGCGGCCCTGCAGGATGTGGTACCAATTGGCGGGCACACCCTTCCGCCGCTTCCGTACGCTTATGATGCATTGGAACCCTATATCGCGCGTGAAATAATGAGGCTGCATCATGATAAACATCATCAAAGCTATGTGGATGGTTTAAACAGAGCAGAAAAAGAAATGCAAAAAGCCCGGGCAACCAATAACTACGGGCTCCTTAAGCATTGGGAAAGAGAAGCTGCCTTCCATGGTGCCGGCCATTATTTGCACACCCTTTTTTGGAATATAATGAGCCCCGATGGCGGAGGGGAGCCGAAGGGAGATTTAGAGAGAACAATCCGGCAAACGTTTGGTGGCTTTGCTCATTTTAAAAAACATTTTTCAGAGGCAGCAAATCAGGTGGAAGGTGTCGGATGGGCCATATTGGTCTGGTCCCCACGTGCAAGGCGGCTTGAAATTCTGCAGGCTGAAAAACATCAAAATCTCAGCCAATGGGATGTCATACCGCTACTTGTTCTGGATGTGTGGGAACACGCCTACTACCTCCAATACAAAAACGAAAGAAAGAAATATATCGAAAACTGGTGGCATGTTGTCAATTGGCAAGAGGTGGAGAATCGTTTCAAAGAAGCAGTGAAATTAAAGTGGCAGCCTTTTTAAATTAAATGGATGGCGTTTCGGTCTTTTTTTACGGAGATTCAACATTTAATTACCCATTATCTTCGAAAAAATGATTTCCTGCTTATGTTTAGCAGCGCTTTGATTCCATAAGGGTGGGGAATTTTTATGGTAAATGTAGACAAACGCTCTATAGTATTGGAACTTCAGTTAGAGAACAAAAAAATGGTAAGACATGACCGCAATTCACGTCTTACCGCAATTTTTTTGCCATCAAAAAAGAAAATATTTGAACTTCTTTCACAATCAAAATCGTATTTTAGTAAGCCGCTTTAAAGATATCAATTATATCTTGCGTATTTCCTTGAATTGGGTTGCTAAACGCATTCCCATCTTCAAGGGCCAATTTTGCCATTAATTTGAAGTCTTTCTCCTTTACTCCTAATTCCCGCAGATTAGAAGGAATATGAATGTCTTCAGATAATTTTCTAATTGCATCAATGGCTTTATCTGCGGCGTCACGAATGGAAATCCCTTCTATATTTTCACCCATAAATTTAGCGATATCAGCAAATTTGCGGGGATTAGAGATAATATTAAACTTTTCAACATGCGGTAACAATACTGCATTTGCAACGCCATGCGGAATATCATATAAACCGCCTAATTGATGGGCCATCGCGTGTATGTAACCTAAACCTGCGTTATTAAATGCCATTCCAGCCAACAGAGAAGCACTTGCCATATTCTCACGTGCTTCAATATTTTTACCGTAAGCGACTGCTTGGCGCAAATTTTCCGATATCAATTGAATCGCTTGAATGGCTTGAGCATCTGTTACTGGATTTGCACCAAGTGATACATAGGCTTCAACCGCATGAGTTAGGGCATCCATTCCTGTTGCTGCAGTTAAGGCTGCTGGTTTTCCTACCATTAATTCCGGATCATTAATAGATACTAACGGCGTGTTCCTCCAGCTAACAATAACAAATTTAATCTTTTTCTCCGTATTCGTCAGCACACAGTGGCGTGTTACTTCACTTGCTGTTCCTGCGGTTGTGTTTACAGCAATAATAGGAGGCAGAGGTTGTGTTAATTTTTCAATTCCGGCATAGTTCTCATATAAATCTCCTTCGTGAGTGGCAGCAATACCAATTCCCTTCCCGCAGTCATGTGCACTGCCGCCCCCAACGGTTAAAATGAGGTTGCAATGATTTTCCTGATATACCTTTAGTCCATCTGCTACATTCGTATCTTTTGGATTGGGTTCAACTCCATCATAAATCACATAATCAATCATCGCTTCCTTTAATGTTGCGATGACTTTTTCTACCGGCCCGCCATCTAATTTGTTCAAAAATCGATCCGTTACAATGAAAGCTTTTTTGGCTCCAAGAATTTTACAACGTTCCCCGGTTACTTTTACGGCACCGCGACCAAAATAGTTAACATTCGGCATAAAAAAAATCGTACATGTCATAACCTCCAGTTTGGTTTATCCCACTTCTTATCGGACAATAAGGCTTCCACCTAAAGATTAAAGGTATGAAAAAATAGGTGGGAGATCAACTGCCTGTAAAGTCCGATTGGTTCAACTAACGATCAGTGGGGGAAGTTTCACTTTATTCATGTCTCCCAAGGAAAGGGTGTTCAAAATGGCTGTCCTGTCCCTTCGCTATTTCACTTTTAGCGGATCCAGCTGTGCAAGAACAGCCTCCACATCCGCATCAGCTTGGATCAGCGCGGCGGCAGTATAAGCACTTTCTACGAAGGCGGTATCCATGAGCCGGATATTTTTGTCCGACGTTTCTATAGCCATTTCCAAGTTCATTTTCGCGCTGCCGAGGTCGTAAAACCCGAATAGATCATCGGCTTCGTTTTCCGCAATCGCTGCCGAGATTTTTTCAAAGCTGGTGCCCACTTTACCCTCATCTGTACCGCCCGCATACGTAATCGAAACATCCTTGGCTGCTTCGCCCAGTAAACGGGCAACCCCTGCTGCCAATTCCGGAATATGGGAAACGACAACAATGCCACAAGCTTTTTTACGCATGAAGTACCCCGCCTTTCAGGAGTGCTTCAAATAAATAACCGCTCGATACAGCGCCCGGATCCAGGTGTCCGACAGACCGTTCGCCAAGATAAGAAGCCCGGCCCTTTGTCGCTTTCATGTCTTTGGTGCGGGCGACGGCGCTTTGGATTACTTCTTTTGACAAGTTCCCTGAGTCGAGTGCTTCACAGACCGGGATCCAGACATCAACCATTGTCTTTTCGCCCTGCTCTGCCTTCCCGCGTTTTTGGATGCCGGCAAGGCCTGCTTTTACGATACCCGCTACATCTGTTTCCGTTTCACCGGCTTGTTTGGCCATCGCGATCAACGCCGATCCGTAAAGTGGTCCGGATGCGCCGCCAATTTTGCTCAACAGCGCCATCGCAGCTGTTTTGAATACATCCTGGACGGTTTTAAAACCGCCCTCCTCCAGTTTTTCCGCCATCGCTTTCGTGCCGCGTGCCATATTACTCCCATGGTCACCGTCCCCGATTGCGGAATCCAAATCGCTCAAATATGCTTTTTGTTCTTCCACTTGGGCCGCAAAGGTTTTCAGCCAATCAACGGCAGTATCTACTGTTAACATCCCGGTAACTCCTCCTTTTTACACCCATGCCGGCGTTTCTACAGGCTGTTTTAAATCGTCCGCCCAAGACGCGTCTTCCAATCTTAAAAGGGTCAGCGAGAGGCCTGCCATATCAATGGACGTCATCAAATTCCCGGCTTTTTTAAAATCGACAACCAGCCCCTCTTTTTCCAGTATGGCCTGCACATCATGGATAAAAATATATTGTTCCATCAGCGGCGTTGCACCCAGCCCGTTGACAAGGCAAGCGAAATGGTCGCCTTTTTGCCAATCAAATGCTTTTTTCAGCTGGGTAACCAGTTCATGTGCAATTTCTTTTGACGGCTTGATTTTTTCGCGCCGGTAACCCGGTTCGCCGTGGATCCCGACACCGTACTCCATTTCATCTGCCCCCAATTCAAAACCCGGTTTGCCGACTTCCGGGACAGTTGCCGGAGAAATCGCGACACCGATCGTTTTAATAGCTGGCACTAAGCGGTCTGCCAATGTTTTGATATTTTCCAGAGAATAGCCGGATGCAGCCGCGGCCCCGAGAATTTTATGGACTAGCACAGTTCCTGCAACTCCGCGTTTTCCTGCTGTATAGGTGCTGTCTTCCACGGCAATATCATCATCAACAATCACTTTTTTGACTTTGATGTCCTCCATTTCAGCCAGTTCCTCGGCCATCTCAAAATTCATCACATCACCCGTATAATTCTTTACAATTAAAAATACGCCGGCACCCTGGTCCGCTTTTTTTATCGCTTCAAAAATCTGATCCGGCGTTGGCGAAGTAAACACTTCCCCGCAGACAGCCGCACTCAGCATGCCTTTTCCTACAAAACCGGCATGGCTCGGTTCATGGCCGCTGCCTCCGCCACTCACCAGCCCGACCTTACCTTCATCTTTATACTTGCGGTAGATGACGCCGGTTCCTTCTATTCGTCCGACCTTGTCTTCATTTGCATACACAAAGCCTTGCAGCATTTCATCAAGCACATTTTTCGGGTCATTCAAAATTTTTTTCATGGCTGCTCCCCCGTCTCTTTATATGTAAAATGGAACATTTTAAGCACAGGCGGGCATGCATGCTTCAGGCATGCATGCTTATATTGCCTGGCTGATATTTTTAAAGTTTTTCCTTATTGATCACGCTTTCTGCAATTTTTCAGCTTTATAATCGCTTCCGATTTTGTCAGCCGCAATGATTGCTGCTGCTACTGACTCTGGTGTAACAGGAAATGGCATAGAATAGATGGATTCTTCCGGGATACAAGTTTTATTGGCAACCTCCATTAACTCTTCTTGCGTAATATGGTCTACTCCAATATCAGCAAGACAAACCGGCAACCCTACTGCCAAACAGAAATTTAATACTTCTTCAATTTCCTGTTTTGGTGCGTCCTCCAGTACTAACTGTGCCAATGTACCGAAAGCTACTTTTTCACCATGATAATACGCATGCGCTCCTTCTAAAATTGTTAGACCATCATGAATCGCATGTGCGCCTGCCAATCCGCCACTTTCAAAACCTAATCCTGATAATAAAATATTGGTTTCAATTATATTTTCCAAGGCTGGCGTTACGGTATTACAATCGCTCGCAGCTTTCGCTTTCAGCCCATCTTCTAACAATGTCTGATAACAATGTGTGGCTAACGCCAATGCTGCATTTGTTCCTTTTGCTGGCGGACATAAGCCTTCCCTGACGCCACAAGGTAAACCTGCATTCACATTAGAAAAAGAGCGTGCTGTTGCTCTTGCTTCAAAATAAGTGGACAACGCATCCCCCATTCCGGAAACCAGGAATCTGGTTGGCGCATGGGCAATTACCGTCGTATCAATTAAGATGACACTCGGGCTTTGTTTAAAATATGCGTAATCATCAAAAACCCCCTCCGGTGTATACATAACTGCAGAATGGCTGGTTGGCGCATCTGTAGCTGCAATCGTCGGCACAATGATTAATGCATCTCCCTCTGCCACACATTTTGATGTGTCAAGCGCCTTCCCGCCGCCTAAACCGATTGTACAGTCACATTTGTTTTCTTTCGCCACTTCTTTTAATCTGGCAATTTCTTGTCGCGAACATTCGCCATTGAATCCGCTTTCTATAAATGTAATGCCAAATTTTTCTGCCGTTGCATCCAATTTTTCCCTTACCCGTTTTGCATCATCTGGATGTGCGATTAATAATGCTGAGGTACCGTATGTTTTCACAAAATAACCTAAGTTTAAAATTTCATCTTCGCCTTGGACATATTTGGTAGGACTAATAAATGCTTTTCTCATGGATATTCCCTCCAAATCAAATTTTGTAATCCCTTACACAAATTAAGCTTACCATCCTTCCCCCGGGAAAACATTGGACTTAAATAACGACTTTTTACAATTATTCATAGTATTATTTTGCTTTTTCTATTAAAGTGGTATTATTTTGATATAAAGACTGGTTAAATATCATTTCAATCTTATAATGTACGTTCTGATATTCGGGCAATTTTGTAATATTTAACTTCATGTACAGCGGATGATCTCTGTCTTCGAACACAAACCTGTTTTTCCATTAAAAATAAGGAAGGGAGAAACACGATGAATACGAGTTACATGAATTTGGATAAAATACTGGATTTAAAGAAGTGGAAAAACCTTCAAGATTCTCTTTCCATTGTTACAAAACTGGCGATCATCATCGTTGACTATAAAGGAACACCCATTACGCGTCATAGTGATGTTCGCCCTTTCTGTAAAATGATGCGTGACAATCCAAATACAGCAAAGCTTTGTGAAAAATGTGATGCAAGAGGAGGACTGGAAGCTGTCAGAACAAATGCTCCTTATATCTATTTATGTCATTGGAATATTATTGACATGGCCATCCCGATTATTGTTGATGATCAGTATGTAGGCGCTATCATGGCGGGGGAAGTAAGGCTCGCTGACAGCGGAGAACAGCAAACGCTTGAACAAATGCTAACCGTTCCGGCAAAAAGACTTGCACAAGTTGATCAGAAAGAAGAGATAAATCGATTATACGATTCAATCCCGATTCTCTCTTATTCCGAAATTAAAGAAGCTGCTCAAATGCTCTATCGCCTGTCCAACTATATCGTCGAGGAGGCGATGAATAAAAATTTAATTTTAGAAGCGTATAAGAAAATAGCTCCGCTTAAAGAAAAAGCTGCAATGGATGACGTTGCAACCGGATATTCTTTAGATAATATTCAACATATAAAAAAAGAATTGGCAAATACGGTTACGAGCGCTTATGTAAAAACATCGCTCAATGATCACCTTGTTTGTAAAAACAAAACATTACAACCTGCCTTTGACTATATCTTCAAAAATAAAGGCGAAAAATTTTCGCAACAAATGTTAGCCGGTTTATGCCACATCAGCACCGGTTATTTCAGCCGGTTATTTGTGAAAGAAACGGGAATTAATTTTTCTACTTTTATATCCCTTCAAAAAATAGAATGGTCTAAACCATTGTTAGAGAAAACAGACCTATCTATTGCACAAATTAGTGATGAATTGGGATTCAACGAACCAGGATACTACATTAAGACATTTAAAAAATATGAAAATATTACCCCTAACGTATACAGGAAATACTATCAAGAAAAGTAAACAGGGCTTGCTGAATAAGCAAAAACTTCAAGTTTGACAAGGATTTCTGCTACTTTTGATTCTTTGATGACTCGATTTAGAAAGCGTTTGAATGCAAAAATCATCAACGAACTGAATGAGTGGATCGTTCCAGAAGAACAAAAACGCCAATTGGAAGAAGCATCTAAGGGAAAGGGCAACGATGATGATCATTATGATGTTTAAAAACGCATCCCTTGGCATTTAAAATGGACAAGGGATGCCCAAGCCGTTAGAGAAAAGGCAGAAAATACAGACATGAATCTGGCCGCAAGCCGGCATGTGTAGGAAAACAAAGAGCCAGCTTTTGTTGAAAATACTCCCCAAATTGACCTTCAACCTGCATTACCTGCTATTCATCTCCGTCACGATTTCTTTATATTTCTTTTCCGTCAAGCGGTAGAAAAAGCCGAAGACAACAATCGTTAAAATGGACAGTGCTGCCGGATAGATAAACATAAGCGCTTTGATACCAAAAATGGCGCTTGCGGACTGGACGGCATTCGGCACATATCCGGAAATGCTCAGCACAAACCCGGGAATAAACCCGGCGACAGCCTGTGACAATTTGCGAAAGAATGTAAAAAAGGAGTAGACAATACCTTCCGTCCGCTTTCCGGTTTTCCATTCCCCGTATTCCACGCAGTCGGAAATCAATGCCCAGTTCAGGCTGTTGACAAAAGCGTTTCCGAAAAAGGCGAGGCAGGCAAATACAATAAACAGAACGGCATTATGGGCAAAAAACAAAGCAAGCAGATCGGCAACCGCCCAAATGGCACAACCAAACATATACGTGTACTTTTTCCCGATTTTTCGTTGAACAAAAGGAGCAAGGGCAATCCCGAAAAAGGCGAAACCTATACTGAAAAAGCCCATATAAGAAACGATGGCGACATCGTGCAGGACATACTGGCAGTAATACACCTGGACGGCCAGTTTCACATTGTAGGCTGAAATGGTAAATAAATTGACCAGACTGACAATGAAAAGGGGCCCGTTTTTGGCAAGCGCCTTGTAGCTGTCTTTAACCGTATGGCTTGTTTTTTTCGGTTCCAGGTCAACATGGCGCTCTTTTATATGCTTATAAGAATAGATTTGCAGCAATATGCCGACCGTTGCAAAAATTGCAGCCGCCGCCGGATAACCGATTTTCGGATTGCCAAACAGGAAGACAACAGGCATAAAGCCAACCGTCGTAATGAGCAATCCAAGATTGGCGCCGGCTTGCCTGAAAGCGGACAATTCAGCCCGTTCATTGGCATTTTTCGTCATCGCCGGGGCCACTGAACCGTATGGTATGCTGGAAATACTGTAGATGGTGCCGAAAACCATGTATGTAGCAAAGGCCCAAATCACTTTTCCGTTTAATGAAAAATCCGGTGAAAGAAAGTTCGTCACCGTCATGAGCGCCAGCGGAACTGCGGTATACAGAATGAAGGGCCGGAATTTCCCCTTTGGCCCGATTTTTTTCCGGTGGTCCACAACCGTGCCGATGGTAAAATCCGAAAAAGCATCCCAAATTTTCGTCACTAAAAATACCATTCCTGCAATAGAGGCCGGGAGCCCGAGCGTATCCGTATAGAATTTGAGCAAATAGATTTGCCCGAGGTCAAACAGAAAATTATACCCGATATCCCCAGCACCGTATGCGATTTTTTCCTTCCGCTGCAATTCTCCTGTTTGCGTTACCGGCTTTTGGACCCCGGCATAATCGCCCGGCCGGCCGTCCTTCCTGTGAAAAGGCAGCCGCCCAGAAATGTTCCTTCAATGGACCTGTAGCCATGGACACCGCCGCCGCCAAATCCGGAAACCTCCCCCGCTGCATACAACCCGGGTATGGCATGGCCTGCGGAATCCAGTACTCTTCCGGATAAATCGGTTTGCAGGCCGCCTAATGTTTTTCTGCTTATAATATGAAGGCGCACGGCGATGAGCGGGCCATTTTTATGATCGAGTATTTTATGCGGCGGGGCAACGCGAATCCACTTATCCCCCAAATAATTCCGATGGCCCCGGATTGCCGTTGTAAAGTATTTCATCGATGCGGGTACCTGCAGCCGGCAAAAAGGAGACACCTTTCTTCTTCCGGCCGGCATAACATTGATGCTAACATTCGACACGAAATCGGAATATCCTTTTTAAATTAAGATAGAAAAACAACAGGCGATAAAAAAACTCTCCGGCCAACGCGCCCGGCGCAGACCGGGAAGGAGAAAGCGGAGTGTGAAAAGGCTACCCGGCTATGTGATAAATGTATTCCAACAAAGGATTCAGCTGTATCTTGTTTTACAAATTATAAAACGCTTTCATCACAAACAACAAAAGAAAGAGCAAGATGACAGCTCCGTAAAGGATCCCTCCGCTGAATCCAATTCTCATTGTTTTTCTCCCTAAAAGGGAATAGAAGCCGAAAATCTCACTTCTATTCCCGCAATTATCATTCGGACGGCAGCCCAATGTTTCATCTTTTCGTGCAAAGAACTTCCGTCTCCATCCGGGTGATTATACAGTACCGCTCCTGTTTGTTTCCTCCACTCCCGGTGGCGTTTGCAGCCGTTTCTCCACCTGGTCGCTTAGCAGCTTATACAATGTGGCGGCAACCGGCACACCGAAAAGCATGCCAACGATCCCGCCAAGGCCGCCCCCGATGATCACCGCCGCCAGGACCCACAAACCTGGCAACCCGATCGACGAACCCACTACCCGCGGATAGATAATGTTGCCTTCCACTTGCTGAAGCACAATAATGAAAACCAGAAAGAACAGCGCCTTCATCGGATCCACCGTTAAAATCATAAATGCGCCAAATGCGGCACCCAAATACGCGCCGACAACCGGAATCAAGGCCGTTGCACTGATAAATGCCCCGACCATGGCAGCATATGGAAAATGTAAAAGAAACATGCCTGCCGTACATAAGCAGCCTAAAATCACGGCCTCTACACATTGCCCGACAATAAAGCTTGAAAAAGTCCGGTTTGCCACCTTGAGCACATAATACAATCTGTCCGCCGTCTGCTTTTTCAAAAAAGCACGGACCACTTTATCCGCCTGAATAGCCAGCTTCTCCTTTGCCGCCAAAATATAGATGGCAAAAATAATGGCAATGACCAGGTTCATTACGCCGCTTGTTAAGGCGCCGGCGATGGAAAACGTCGAATTCAAAATGCCGGTCACCACTTTGGAAAGAGATGCGGTCAATTTTTTTGTGACTGCATCCAGATCGACCTGCAGGCTGGAGATGAACTTTCCGAGACTGGAGTACTTGCCGCTGTTTGACTGGAAATAGTCCAAGCTTTTCGTGTAAACGCGCGGAATGGCATCAATCAACACTGTAAAAGCCTGGATCAATTGCGGCACAATGATCAAAACCAGAATGGAAACAATGCCGAAAATCACCACAAACGAAAAAAGAATGCTGACGCCCCTCCGCGTTGCACGGATAAATTTGTTTTGCGCGTTCGGAAAATAAACGCGTTCCACTTTTTTCATTAAAATATTGAGCACATAGGCAATCGCAGCCCCGAGCACAAGTGGGAATGCAACATGCCAAACCGCCCCAAGCGCATCCAGAATCGTGCTGAAATATTTTACAAAAAGCACGGCCACAACCGCCAGCAGTATGTATTTGATCCATAAACTAAGTTTTATTCCTTTCATTTAATCCCTCCGTCTGATGCGTCCGTTTGTCTTATAATCCATTTAACTTGATTATACTTGAAAATAAAGGATTGCAGCAGACCAATTTTTATCATTTTTTCTGTGTTATACATGATGAGGCCTGATCAGATGGTTCCAGCACGTGAAATTCTCTTGGGTGGGAAAATGAAAAATGAATAAAACAGGGGATGGCATATGTTATTTACGAAAAATTACTTTAAAATTGGCGCTTTTCTATTGCTGATTGTATTACTGCTTTCAGGCTGCTCAGGAAGACGGGCAGGAGAAGCCAAAAGTCCGGGCCAGGCCAAGTGCTGCCAAAGGAGAGCAGGTTAAGTGACCAGGTTTCCCCAAACAGTGAACTGCCGGTAAATTTTGTTTGTATCCCGGGGCCTCCGGCTGCGTCAAAACTACCCTTCTGAACGTGATTGCCGGTTTTCAGGCGCCGGATTCAGGGAAAGTGATTATTGTTGGAAACAGGCATGCTAAAACGAGCCCGGATGTTGGCGCCGTTTCAGCAACCAAATTTATCCCTGGCTGTCAAATGAAAACAAACAGGCGATTTTTTCCATCCGGCAATTGCGAATGGAAAAACCGATGCTGATGTGCGTGCCTTCCAGCATAAAATGTTCGCCATTGGCACGCTGATGATTATGATCGTCTTCAGTATTATCATGTCATCCATGCTTTTGCTGCCGATGTACTGGCAGAGCGGAAAACTGGTAGCTGTCGCGCTTACCGGCATCCTTCTTTTGCCAGGGGGAATTGTAAACGGGATTGTGTCGGCTGTCTCGGGCAAGCTTTATGATCTATACGGCGCAAAATGGCTTGTCAGAATCGGGTTTCTGATCTGCATCGCAGCTGGTGCAATGTTTATCTGTGTCCAAACAACATCTTCTTTTCTTTTTGTGATTGCAGCGAATCTTTTGCTCATGGTCGGCGCTCCGCTTGTTATGTCCCCGGCGCAAACGAACGGGCTGAACGCATTGCCGAAAGAGATGTCCCCTGACGGCAGCGCAATTATGAATACCGCCCAGCAAGTGAGCGGCGCAATTGCCACTGCCTTGTCTGCCACATTGCTGGCTGCAGGCGAACACGCTTATACAGGAGCCGGCGGACAACATGCCGCAGCAGCGTTAACAAACGGCGTCCAGTACGGTTTTATGTTCACGCTCATCCTGGCAGTCATCGGATTTGCCCTTTCCTTTACCGTTCGAACCGTTGGGGTATTTGAAAAACCGCAGGACCAGCAAAGGAAAATGCAGTTGAAAAAAGAAACGGACTCCCCCTGTTGAGGAGCAGAAAACCCGTTTTAGCCTGATAAGCTAAGACGGGTTTATTAAGGTTTGCTGATTAAATCCGATTTGCCGGCAAGCTCTGCCTCAATATTACCAAATCATGGATCTGCGAAAGAGCCTGTTTTCGAGTAAAACGTGAAGTTCGCCCAGAGCTGCCAGATCCCCTGCCAGGCACCGGCTGATTCAGCAAGCCCTATTGATTTGCTGCTGTTTTTCCGCTTTCACCCGCATTATTATGAATCAGAAAAGAAGTTAAAAAGGCCAAAATGCTGCCGCAAAAGCCGAATAGAAACAAATGGTGAATGCCCTGCATATAAGTAGACCCGCTTGTCAGAAAGGCACCCATTACGGTCACGCCGATCGCCGTTCCCATGTTCCGGCAAAACATGAAAAAGGAAGTAGCTATCCCTTTTTCGTAGGCGCTCACCATTTGCTGGGAACCGATAATCCCGACCGTCGAAAGCAACCCGAACGCAGCGCCATGGACAATCATGACGAGAAAGACGTACCAGAACCCGTGGCCCGGATTTAAAAAGATCCAGCATAAACCAGAAACAAGCAAAAGCCCGTTCCCGATTAAAAGCAGCCGCCGGTAGCCGTACCGCAATATCCATTTTCCGGCGGGGACTGCAGCGGCCATCCAGCCGATCGATGACCCGAGCAGCGCAACCCCGCTCATGAGCAGAGACAGCCCTGTTACTTTCTGCAAAAACAGCGGCACATAGCTGGAAGCGCCAAACAATGCCACCGTCCCGATAAAGGAGTTGGCATTCATCCGGGCAAATGTCTTATTTTTAAACATCGAAAGCGGCACAATCGGGGAATCCTGCCTTTTTTCATAAAAATAAAAAAGGAGAAGAAAAAGGATTCCGGCTGCCGCAAACAACCAGTAGTTGCGGTGTACGACCGTGACCAAAAGCAAGAGTGTGATCGCAACCGCAAATAATGCAGCTCCTATGTAATCGACACGCGCTTTTTTCGGCGCGTAATGCTCGTTATACGGCAAAAGCGTTAAAAACGAAATGAGGCAGACTGGCAGGTTGACAAAGAAAATCCATCTCCACGTTAAATACGTTACAAAAAACGAGCCTAAAAGCGGCGCCAGGACAGCGGATAATCCCCACATGCCAGTAAACAATGCCTGGATTTTTCCGCGGTTTTCAACAGAAAACAGGTCTCCTGCGATAATGGCCGGAAACGGGACCATAAAACCTGCCCCAATGCCCTGAATAGCCCGAAAGACAATCAGTTCAATCATCCCGGATGACATGCCGCATAAAAGCGACCCGGCGAAAAAAAGCACGATCCCGGACCCGAACACTTTTTTCCTCCCGAACAAGTCGGACAACCGGCCCGCAATCGGGGATAAAATGGTGCTCGTGATCATATAGGAAGCAAATGCCCATGCGTACAAGTCAAAGTGGCCGAGTTCTTTTGCAATGACAGGCATTGTGGTGTTCATAATCGTTGCGTCAATCGATGACACAAGCATTGCCAGGACAATACTGACCATGACAAACGTTCTGCTCTTCATGAAACCCCTCCATTCACTTTCAACATTCCGGATTCTGTCACGATTTGCCGGACCGGAATATCATAAGATTCGCTGGGGACATGCTCCTTCAATTGGTACGAGTGGACCAAAGACACGGTCTGATTGGGAAAACCGGCAAGAAACCGGTCATAATAACCACCGCCAAAACCGATGCGAAAACCTTTTTTGTCAAAAACAAGGCCAGGAACGATGAGCAGGTCTATCGCCTGCTTCTCGATTTTTGCTGTTTCTTCCGGTTTCGGCTCGAGCAGGTTAAAAAAGCTTTTTTCCAATTGCGCGAAATCATCCAGCCTGTAAAAAACGAGCTCTTTTTCTTTTGGCACGCATTTTGGAACACAAATCGTTTTCCCCTGCGCCCACCCGGTTTCAATGATCCGCTTCGTATCCCATTCGAAATGTTGGGAGACCGTCACGCCAACCGTTCCGGCATTTTTCCACAAACCGGAGGAAAATAAAATTTGTTGCAGTTTTTCTTCTATGGCCTGCTTTTCGCTAAAATCCAGCCGCTTTAACCAGCCGATCATTTCTCTTCGTATTTCCGCCTTGTCCATTTTCTTCACCCCGGAACACCCATCAAAATTTGCGCTTTTCCATCTTACCATGTTTGGGCTGAAGTGGAAACGAAAATGCCCCCCGGGTGTATGAGACCAGAGGGGATTTTCTGATTCGCTCCCTTGGGAATGGCAAGTACTTTTTTCACTTTTTAAAATTCCCCGGTTATCCACGCCAAAGTGATTCGAGATTATTGTTGAATTCCACTTTCAACGGGTGCAAGAGGCAGCTTTTCCGGGATACCGAAGCTCCTGAACCCCGCTGGCAATGACAGTTGCTTAGCATCCTTTGCTGCAACAGAAAAAGCCCCCAAGCTGCATACGGCATGGGGGCTTTTTCTTATCTTTTTCCTGCATTTAGTTGTGCCATTTCTCCGAGATAGCGCCCGCTTTCCTTTATCATCCGTTCCTGCGTTTTTCGGTTTACGGCAATCAGGCCGAATTTCATAGAATAGCCGGATTGCCATTGTGATCAAATGTTGACTAGTTGCAGCAAACTGATGCCTGACTTCTCCCCTTTTTTCATTAATGGCCCCGTTCTATTTCCCGCTGGATTTTTTTGATTTCTTCAAGCGGATAATCGAGCATATCTGCGATCGTTTCGGGTGCGGTGCCTTTGCTCAGCATTTTTTTGATTGCTATTTGTACCCCTTCTTCGATTCCTTTTTGCCTGCCTTCTTCAAT
The DNA here is from genome assembly GCF_038593015.1 of Weizmannia sp. FSL W8-0676. NCBI lineage: Bacteria > Bacillati > Bacillota > Bacilli > Caryophanales > Bacillaceae > Heyndrickxia > Weizmannia sp. FSL W8-0676. Next base: position 1,153,529 of record NZ_CP151954.1, on the reverse strand, counting down.
CCCTTTTTGTATCCCTTCTTTGAGCCCTTCCTCTCTTTCCCCGCGGATATTCGCAAGCTGGTCGCGCAAAAATTTCAGCCGGGCTTCGTACAATACTTTGTTTTCCCGATTGGCACTTAAATTTTCCCACTCTTTGATTGCGTCAAGCACTTCCTGCTCGTTCATCGCCCATTTCTCCGGTTCGGGGAAACCTCTTTCGGTGCCGGCAGGTTTTTTCGATTTGACCCTGCCCTTAGAACGGCCCGCTCATCATTCTGCCGCCCGCATTTTCGTAGTATTCGCGGCGGTTCCGCTCAATGTACTTGCTGAACCGCTTTCCTGCTGTTCCCGGATAGCCCCCTTTCACTCTATCCAGGAACGCATCAGGGGCTAACATCCATTTATCCCAGCCTGTGCCTGGCATTCCAATCCAATGACGGGGGAACCAAAAGGATTCCCAAAATGCGGAAATCCTAATTTTCCTTCACCGGAAGCTGGCATGGAATATGGCGGAAATTCTTATTCCCCCTTGTTCTTCTTCTCCTTTTCATGCACAATCATGCGCCAGTTTAAATCGCCGCGCATTAAGCCCTGGACGAGCAGTTCAGCTGTACCCATGTTGGTGGCAAGCGGAATCGAATAGACATCGCAAAGACGGAGTAAAGCGGTAATGTCCGGTTCGTGCGGCTGGGCCGTGAGCGGATCACGGAAAAAGAAAACGAGATCCATTTCATTTTTGGCAATCATTGCGCCGATTTCCTGGTCGCCGCCGAGCGGGCCAGAATTGAAGCGGGTAATTTTCAAATTGGTTTTTTCCATAATCCTCTTGCCGGTTGTGCCGGTCGAGTACAATTCATGGCCGTCGAATACCGGCTCATAGGCAACCGCAAAGTTTACAATTTCCTCTTTCTTTTTATCATGGGCAATAAAAGCAATTTTCAACTGGAAAACTCCCTTCTCCAAAAAATAACGTTACTACTATAATACGATAATATTATAAAAAAAACGAATGGCCCGTTTTCCAGGACCACCCGTTTTTTACCCTAGGCTTTCACTGGGATCATGCAGCATGGATTTGTACAATGCTTCGATTTCTTCCACGCTTATGCCGCGCGGGTTGCCGCCCGTATACACATCTGCATACACAACTTTTGCGAGATTCGGGATGTCTTCTTCTTTGACACCGAGTTATCAAGCAATTGGAATGCCGGCATTTTCATTTCATCATATAATTTTTTAAGAGAATGGCACGAAACTGTTGCGGACAAGTTCCCTGCCGATTGCCGCCAATTCATCATCCATGATGACGACATGGTCACTGTCCCAGCGCACCGGGCGGCTGACATGGAGCATAAGCCCTTTGCTAAAGAGAGAAAGGGCGCTTAGTTTATTGGAAATCACTTCTGTCGGATGGAAGTGGCCGGCATCAAGGCAGACCAGTTTGTTTCTTGAGATGCCATAGCCCATATAGAACTCATGGGAACCGGCTGTATAGGCTTCCGCACCGAGACCGAGCAATTTGCTTTCCACCGCATCTTCCGTATAAGCCGGATTGAGCGGTTCCGCAAAAATTTCATCGAGCGCTTCCATTAAACGCCGGCGCGGACCGAGCGTATCTACCGGATTGTCTTTATAACCGTCCGGAATCCAGAAATTATTGATGCTCGTTTGCCCTGTTTCTTTTCCGAAATACTCGGCAATTTTCCGCGTCCTTTTCCCGTGTTCCACCCAGAAATCCCGCACTGTTTTGTCAGGGGAGGCGAGCGTAAAACCGTCTTTATACATCGGATGCGAGAAAAATGTCGGGTTAAAATCAAGGCCGAGCCCCTGTTCTTTTGCCCAGTCCACCCACGAAGCAAAATGTTTCGGTTCAATGGTGTCAAGGTCGATTTTTTCATCCGTGTCCGCATAAATGGCATGCAGATTCAATTTATGCTTGCCCGGTATCAGAGAAAATGTTTTTTCCAGGTCTTTGCGCAGCTCGGAAGGCGTGTGTGCCGCCCCTGGGTAGTTGCCGGTTGCCATAATGCCGCCGGTCAGGTCGCCATCCGGATTTAAAAAGCCGCGGACATCGTCACCCTGCCAGCAGTGCAGCGAGATTTTAATCTTTTGCAAGTTTTCAAGCGCCGCATCTGTATCCACGCCGATTTCGGCATACCGCTGTTTTGCGGTTTCATAATTTCGGATGATCGCTTCTTTTTTTGCCATTCAATTACCCTAAAGGATTTGGAACGGGTGTGCCGCCTGAACAAGTACCAGCTCAGCAAGGAATTCACGCACTACATCGGCATCCCCCCGATTGAGTACTTAATCCATTTCCGGATCAACACCGCGAAAAGGCTGCTCCGCTACTCCAATAAAAGCGTAAAAGAAATTGCCCTTGACGTCGGCATTGCGGATACCCCCTATTTCAACCGGCTGTTCAAACGGAAAACGGAGATGACGCCGCTTGCTTACAGGCGGAACGGGTGACGGATCCCTGCTGTTTGCGTTGTCGTAATACTGGTTGGATTTGCACAATGTCAGCGGACGGGGATTCATTTTGATTGCGCTATCGACAAGTGTTCCTTTTTGCAGTTTGAATGGCACAACGCTGGTGGGATGGGATTTCCCTTGCTGTTTGCGCTGTATAACGGATGGTGCCTGAACGCAGAGCCCACTCCCGCCCTTACATTCATGCAGGCCGGACGTGGAACATTCGAATGGCATTCAAGTGAAACAGGGAGAAGTTTGTGGCCCGCTCCATTTTTCCATCGCAATGGCCGGGCCTGAGGAACGGCAAGAAAATGCTATTAGACGCCCATGCCGCAATGAATGCGGCACCAGCAGAAGAGTGAAAATCAGCCGGCGCATATTTTCAGGATAGAAAATGCTATTCTTCCACTTCTTTAATCACCATGTTTGGCAGTTCCCTGATCGCATCACGGATTCGTTTTGCTCGGATTTTCCCCTGGCCGGCAAAGCGGAGCAGGTTGTAAGCATATATGCCAAAATGCAGGGCAAGCGCATTCGTTTTTTTATTCCGGGAAGGCGGCTGTTTAAAACCAAGATCAAACATAAATTCCCGTCTCAGTGATTTACAGGCTTTCAGGTGTTCGCCGTAAAGCCTTGGCACAGCTTCCGGCGGGGTATCGAGCGTTGTCATGTACACATCTGCTTCATACTCTGGAATCAGAAGGATTTGCCCGTTTTTATCAATGGTTGTTTCAATGAGTTTAAAAACATAATAGGCTGGTTTTTTTGCCCCGGCTGCCGTAATGGGTTCCGCAACAGACCCAAAGTAAACGTTTTTTCCTTCCCGTTCGGTTGAGCATGTGCCGTATTTCCGTGCAGTTTCCATCCAGGTGCCGGCATCTGTCTGCAGTTTGATCACAAAATCAATGTTACGGTCCAACAATTTTTCCATCATTTCGGATCCTTCTTTTGCCTCGAGCCGCCAAAGGAAAGGCCCTTCCGCCAATTGTTCAGCAGCACGGACCGTCACGCTCGTTTCTTGTCCAAAGGAAAGGCAGTACCCTTCCTTTCCAATAAAAGCAAACGGCTTTGAAACATCTACCGGGATAAAACTTTTGCCTTGTATGGTCACCGGGTTGATAGGTGCACCAGCCTTGCGAAGTAGGTGAAGAGATTCATCAAGGATGATCTGTTTCCATTCTTCTGATAAAGCTGCTTCATCCAGGCGGTGCTCAAGGACAGCCGGCGAGGGAACTCTTTCCAATTTTAAAAAGGTACGGAAATCACAATCGCTCCGCAACGGTTCAATTTCAGCAAACTTATTTTTCCCAAGGCAAAGCAGCCCGATATAAGACTTCGCGATGTCCCCGTTTGAATAGCCGGGATTCCTTTTAATCGTTTCTGACTTGGCACTGTTCAGCCTTGATGCGAGATGCGTCTGGCTGATAAGAAATTCTACGATGCCCATTCCGAATTGATCGCTTATTCTTTCACTTGTTTGCTCAATCCGTAAATTTTTCATCTGTTCACCTACGAAAATTGATATTTATATTATACAAAAAGTTGCTTATAATGGGTATGAAGTCTGAATTTTAGAAAGGATGTGAACGATGCTTTTCAAGGAAAGGAAAACTTCACTTGAGTATGCTCTTTTAAAGTCGCTGAGCAGCCGGATGAAACTCCATGAAAAAGACCTTCAGTATCTACGGAATTTGGAAAAAGGTGACGAAGGCGAGCGGTATTTTGACTCTTTAACAGGAGCGCTTACATGTGATTGTTTTGTACTGAATGATTTGCGCCTTTCCTGCAACAATGCTACGTTCCAGATTGATGCCCTCATGATTACCGGCGAAACCATTTACCTGTTTGAAGTGAAAAATTATAAAGGGGATTTTTATTACGAGCGGGACAGGATTTTTACAAAAAATAATAAGTCTGAAATCAACAATCCACTGCTTCAGGTCAAACGTTGCGAATCGCTTTTCCGGCAGTTGATTCTCTCGCTTGGTTTCAATATGCCGGTCTCGGCTTCCGTTGTTTTTGTAAACCCCGAATTTACCCTGTACCAGGCACCCCTAAGTGCGCCATTTATTTTTCCGAATCAGTTAAAACGGTATATGAAAGATTTGAATGCAATTTCTGCAAAGCTGAGCGGAAAGCATAGAAGGCTGGCAGAAAAGCTATCTTCGCTGCATATAGAAGAATCGTCTTTTCTTCATTTGCCGAAATATGAGTATGATCAATTGCGGAAAGGCATTGTGTGCGACACTTGTAGTTCTTTTTCCTGTGCGGTAAAAGGGCGTTCAATGATTTGTGAGGATTGTGGACATGCTGAATCTGTTGAGGCCGCGGTCCTCCGCAGTGTCAGAGAATTTCGGATGCTGTTTCCAGAGCGGAAGATTACAACAAATGATATTTTTGACTGGTGCAGGATTGTGGACTCGAAAAAAAGGGTGAGCAGGATACTGGCAAAAAATTTTAATAAGTTCAGAGGTGGAAGGTGGTCTTACTATGAGTAATTGATGATCACAAACTTATGAATTACAAATTCTACCGGGGGAAAAGCATTTGGTATTTTAACACTTCAAAAAGACCAAATATGCTCTGTTCCCCCGTTATTTTTGTCCTTTTGAACACTCCAAAAGGACACTTTGTTCCGGTCAATGGCTCCTTTTGTCCTTTTGAATGCTCCAAAAGGACGATTGCTCCGGTCTACGGCTCCTTTTGTCCTTTTGACAGCTTCAAAAGGACATTTTGTTTCAGTTCACGGCTCCTTTTGTCCTTTTGGCAGTTTCAAAAGGACATTCCGAGCCCAGATACAGCTTGTTTTGTCCTTTTGACAGCTTCAAAAAGACATTTTGGACCCCGATGCAACGCGTTTTGTCCTTTTGACTGCTTCAAAAGGACATTTCGGGACCGGATGCAACGTGTTTTGTCCTTTTGGCAGCTTCAAAAGGACATTCCGAGACCAGATACAGCTTGTTTTGTCCTTTTGACAGCTTCAAAAAGATTAAGTCCGTATAATTGTGTAAAAAGAAGGAGTCATTTTATCAACTCTTGGCAACACTGTTTTCAACAACAATAAACAATGAAAAGAGGAGATAAAATGACTCACTTACAGTTTAACCTAAATTTGGATGTTTTAAAAGAAGCCATCATGACTTCCGATCTTGACGCGGTAATTAAATCAGCGGTTGTCCTCGTGTTAAACGAGTTTATGGAAAAGGAAAGGGATGACTATTTAAAAACGAGCCCTTATGAACGCGCTGTTGAACGCCGGGATTACCGGAACGGTTACTATGAACGCGAGCTGTTGATGAGCATCGGCAATGTTACATTAAAAGTTCCCCGGACACGTAATGGCGAATTCTCAACTACCTTATTTGAAAAGTATGCCAGATGTGACCAAGCTTTCGTCCTTTCTATGTTGGAGATGGTCATCAATGGCGTCTCTACCCGTAAGGTCACAAATGTCGTAGAACAGCTTTGCGGTAAGAATGTATCCAAGTCGTTTGTCTCTTCCCTTACGCAAAAACTGGATCCCATTGTGAATGCTTGGGCCGAGAGACCGTTGAATACAACCTACTACCCTTATGTGTTTGTGGACGCCATGTATATAAAAGTACGGGAGCACCATAAGGTCGTATCAAAGGCTGTTTATATTGCGACTGCCATTACAGAGAAGAATACACGTGAAATACTGGGTTTAAGCGTTGACCATGCAGAAAGTTTGGAGAGTTGGAGTTCATTTTTTAAACAACTTAAATCACGTGGACTCCAATCACCAAAACTCGTTATTTCCGATGCTCACATGGGCCTTCAGAAAGCAATACAACGGGAATTCATTGGCACTGCTTGGCAAAGGTGCAATGTTCATTTTAAACGCAATATCATTGAAAAACTGCCCAAAAAAGATACTGCAGAAATCCGGGTGATGATTAAGCGCGTGTTTGAGGCCGTTACGATTGAGGACATACGCAAGTTTAAAGATGAATTAATAAACAAATTTGGTACAGAAGCAAGATTTGAAAAAGCCCTGGCCATTTTAGATGAAGGTTTTGAAGATACTATCCAATACATGAACTTTCCTGAGAATATCCGTATGCACATACGGAGTACTAATTCCCTCGAGCGGCTTAACCAAGAGGTTCGTAGAAGGGAAAGGGTCATTCGCATTTTTCCTAATACCCAATCTGCTTTTCGTTTGGTTGGTGCCGTTTTAATGCAGTATCAAGATACAGAATACTCGAAGAGGAAGTCACTTATGGGAAAGAATAGTTAGCAGCATTTTCAGCTTAACTTCCATCATGGATGATTTCATCTCCGGGAAGGGATGTCAAATTGAAAGGCATTTGACATCCCTTCCCGGAGATGAAGAAAAAAATCCATGGAAGTTAAGCCGAAAAAATGAAGGGGTGGTTGAAAACATTTGCCCATAAATTTACACAATAACCTGGACTTGACTTTCAAAAAGACATTTCGGGCCCAGATACAGCTTGTTTTGTCCTTTTGACTTTCAAAAGGACATTCCGAGCCCAGATGCAACGTGTTTTGTCCTTTTGGCAGCTTCAAAAAGACATTCCGAGCCCGGATGCAGGGTGTTTTGTCCTTTTGACAGCTTGAAAAAAACATTTCAGGCCTAGGTGCGGCTCCTTTTTGTCTTGAATACTCCAAAAAAAATTTGCTATGGTCCCGCGATTTCATTTGTCCTTTTAAATGCCTCTCTGAAACAACAGTAAGCTTACTTTTGCCATATTTTAATAGCAAACCAAAGTATCTTGTTCAGCCCTTTTTGGATTTCCCCCATTTTTCCGGTGCCCGCCGCCATTCCTCGAGCGTCGCCAAGTCTTCTTCCCGGATCAGCCCTTTTTCCACGCCAACTTTAAGCAGCGTGGCGTAATTCGATAAAGCGTAAGCGGTGATGCCTTCTTTCGCAAAATTTGCAGCCCCGGCCGGAAGTTCATACGTAAAAATCGAGACAACGCCGAGCACTTCGCAGCCGGCTTCCCGCAATGCGCGGACAACGGTGAGCACGCTGCCGCCGGTTGAAATTAAATCTTCGACAACGACAACTTTTTGCCCGGTGGAAACCCGCCCTTCGATCTGGTTGCCCTTGCCGTGTGTTTTTGCACTCGAACGGACGTATACCATTGGCAAATTCATCAGGTCACTGACAAAAGCGGCGTGGGCAATCCCGGCAGTTGCCGTGCCTGCTACTACTTCCGTTTCCGGGAAGTGTGCTTCGATCAGCTTTTTCAGTCCGATGGCGATTTCTTTCCGCAGATTCGGATAGGACAATGTAATGCGATTATCGCAGTAAATTGGCGATTTGATTCCGGATGACCATGTAAAAGGTTCACCGGGTTTTAAAAAAACAGCTTCAATGTCAAGCAATTGTCCGGCAATGTATTTTTCCATTATTCGTTCCCCCATTGTTGTTTCACTTTTACATAAGCTTCGTACGGGTCGGGCGCTTTCGTAATCGAACGCCCGACGACAATTGCGGTCGAACCGAGTTCCCTCGCTTTCGCCGGTGTAACGACGCGTTTCTGGTCGGAAGCATCATCCCCGGCCAGCCGGATGCCCGGCACCACTTTTAAAAACGCCCCGCCGAGCCGGGCCGTAATATCAGGGGCTTCAAAAGCGGAGCAGACAACGCCGTCAAGCCCCGCATCATAAGCAAGCACAGCGTAATCCAGCACTGATTCGCGCAACGGTTTTAAAATACCTTGTTCTTTTTGCATTTGCGTTTCCGAAGTACTTGTTAGCTGTGTTACCGCGACAATCGCCGGGCGCTTTTTCCATGCAGGGGTGCCGGCTTCCAAACCATCCAAAGCGGCTTTCATCATGTCCGAACCGCCGGCGGCATGGACGTTCACCATATCCGCTCCAAGCCGGGCTAGCCCTTTCATTGCCCGCCTCACTGTATTCGGAATGTCATGCAGCTTTAAATCAAGAAAAATATCATGCCCCATTTCTTTCAGGGCAGCAATCAAACAAGGGCCGGTCTGGTAAAACAGTTCCATTCCCACTTTGACATAGAGCGGTTCGCCGCCAAACTGCTGTAAAAAAGTGAGCGTTTCTTCTTCCGATGAAAAATCAAGGGCGATGATCGGTTTATGCATGCTGCTTGTGGCTCCTTCCGATCAGGTCTTGAATGCTTCCGGCGCCGAGCTGTTCCATCACCGCCGGCAGTTCGCGGATGATGCGCGGGCAGGCAAGCGGGTCAATAAAATTCGCGGTGCCGATTGCGACTGCACTAGCGCCGGCGTATAAAAATTCCACTGCATCTTCCGCCGTCATGATGCCGCCCATGCCGATAATCGGGATATCCACTTCCCGGCTCACCTCGTAAACCATCCGGACGGCAACCGGTTTGACGGCCGGCCCGGAAAGCCCCCCTGTTTCATTGGCGAGAACCGGGCGCGCCGTTTTAAAATCGATTTTCATGCCGAGGAGTGTGTTGATCATCGTGAGCCCGTCGGCACCGCCGGATGCTGCTGCCTTGGCAATCGCCACAATATCAGTGACATTCGGGGAAAGTTTCACATACACCGGCACTTCCGAGACAGCTTTTACTTGCCGTGTCAGTTCAAACGCCATCTCCGGATCGGTGCCGAACGCGATGCCGCCGGATTTCACGTTCGGACAGGAAATGTTGAGTTCAAGCGCGTGCACATTCGGCGCTTTTGAAAGATGGTCTGACACGTAGACATAATCTTCAAAAGTGGAGCCCGCAACATTTGCAATGACCGGGACATCATATGCCTGTAAAAACGGGAGCTCTTCCGCAAGCACACTTGCCAGCCCCGGATTTTGCAGGCCGATTGCATTCAGCATGCCGGATTCTGTTTCCGCAATCCGCGGGACCGGGTTGCCGAAGCGCGGTTCCCTTGTTGTCGCTTTAATCATGATTGCGCCCAGTTCGCTCAAATCATACCAGCGGCTGTACTCACGCCCGAAACCGAAGCAGCCCGATGCCGGCATGACCGGATTTTTCAAGGACAAGCCCGGCAGTTCGACGCGCAAATCTGGGAGAACACGGCGCTTTATGCCCCGTCTTTCGGGATGGTGTTCAGGTAATTCGGTCATATTATGATCTCCCCCATTTCAAATACAGGCCCGTCGCTGCATACTTTTTTCGAAGCGGTGCCGGCCGGGTCATTTTTCGGGCGGCAGACGCACCCGTAGCAAGCACCGGTTCCGCATGCCATCCGTTCTTCAAGCGAGAAAAAGCCGTGCCGCGCCGGGTATGCCGCTTCCAATGCGCGCAGCATCGCAGCCGAGCCGCATGCGTACAAACAGTCAAACGCCCAATTCTCCGCTGCCAGTACATCCGTTACAAACCCTTTCGTCCCCCATGAACCATCCACTGTTGCGACAGATGTCGGGGCAAGCGCTGAAAACTTCTCCACGTAAAAAGCGTGGGCTGCCGATTCAAATCCGAGCACGTGGCGGACTTCAACGCCGCCTGCTTTAAGTTGCCGGGACAGCTCGTACAGCGGCGGGGCCCCGATGCCGCCGCCGACAAGGAGCGCTTTTTGCCCGGGGCGAAGCGCGTCCACCGGGAACCCGTTGCCAAGGGGGCCGAGCACATCGAGCCGTGCACCGGGTGCGATTTCTGCCATCAGGCGCGTTCCTTTTCCCTGTACCCGGTACAACAAGGTGAGCGCGCCGTTTTTGCGGTCCACCGCCGCGATGCTGATCGGGCGGCGCAGGAGCGGGTCAAACCCGCTTCCCGCTTTGACATGAACAAACTGGCCGGGGCGGGCGATTTGCCGGACCAAACTGCCGGCAAGCACCATTTCCCAAATATCCTGTGCAATCAGCCGGTTGCTTTTCACGGTCATATATTCCTGGATCATGCGTGCACCGCCTGCTTTGCCCCCTGCACCATCGGCATGATCGAAAAACTCATCGATTCCAAAATGGACACGATGGCCGCTGCCGTATCAAGCGAAGTCAGGCACGGGATGCCGCATTCGACCGCTTCCCTGCGGATCCGGAACCCGTCACGTTCGTATTGCCGGCCTTTTGTGATCGTGTTCAGGACAAATTGCACATCGCCCCTCCGGATCGAGTCGAGCACGGTCTCCCCGTCGCCGCCGATTTTTGCTACTTCTTCGACAGCCAGGCCGTTTTCCCTTAAAAATTTTGCCGTCCCCGCCGTTGCTTTTAAAGTAAAACCGACCTCGACAAAGCGCTTTGCAAGCGGCAGGGCTTCCGGTTTGTCTTTATCGGCAACCGTAAACAGGATGCTGCCATCCGGCGAAAGCTTCATGCCTGCTGCAACGAGTCCTTTGTACAGCGCTTTTTCAAATGTACGGTCGCAACCCATCACTTCTCCCGTCGATTTCATTTCCGGGCCGAGTGTCGGTTCCACCCGCTTCAATTTTGCAAAAGAGAAAACCGGCACTTTCACGAACACTTCCGCTTTTTCCGGCCCAAGGCCAGTGCCATAGCCGAGGTTTTCAAGCGATTCGCCCAAAATCACTTTCATCGCAAGTTTTGCCATCGGGACATCGGTAATTTTGCTTAAAAACGGAACCGTCCGGCTTGAGCGCGGGTTCACTTCGATAACAAAGAGTTCATTGTGCGAGACGATAAACTGGATGTTCATCAACCCTTTGATTTCAAGCTCTGAAGCAAGCTTGCGGCACGTCTCCGCCATTTCCGCTTTTAATGCATCGGAAAGCCGCTGCGGCGGATAGACTGCGATCGAGTCGCCGGAGTGTACGCCGGCCCGTTCAATATGCTCGACGATGCCCGGGATTAAAATGTCCCGGCCGTCCGCGATCACATCGACTTCAAACTCCTGCCCTGTCACATAACGGTCAATCAAAACGGGCTGGTTCGGGCTGACTTTCACCGCATGTTTCATATACTGGCGCAAGTCTTCTTCATGGTAGACGATTTCCATCGCCCGTCCGCCGAGCACAAACGACGGGCGCACGAGCACCGGATAGCCGATTTCAGCCGCAATTCGGACGGCTTCTTCCGCCGAAGTGCCGGTTTTTCCGAGCGGGCGTTTGATGCCGAGCCGGTTTAACAAATGGTCGAACTTGTCGCGGTCTTCGGCACGCTCAAGATTTTCAAGCGAAGTGCCAAGAATGCGCACGCCGCGTGTTGCGAGCTGTTCCGCGAGATTGATCGCCGTCTGGCCGCCGAACTGGACAACAACCCCTTCCGGCTGTTCCAAATCGATGATATGCATGACATCTTCAATCGTCAGCGGTTCAAAATAGAGCTTGTCCGAGATGCTGAAGTCGGTGGAGACGGTTTCCGGGTTGTTGTTAATGATGATCGCTTCGTACCCGGCTTCCTGGATTGCCCAAACCGCATGGACAGTTGCATAGTCAAACTCGATTCCCTGGCCGATCCGGATCGGGCCGGAGCCGAGGACAATGATGCTTTTTCTGTTTGTCACAACCGATTCGTTTTCTTCTTCATATGTGCCGTAAAAATACGGCGTTTCTGATGCGAATTCGCCGGCACATGTATCGACCATTTTATAGACCGGCAAAATGCCGTTTTCTTTGCGCCATGCGTACACGTTTTCTTCTGCCGCTTTCCACAGCCTGGCAATCATCTTATCGGCAAAGCCCATTTCTTTTGCTTTCCGGGCCGCCTCTTTGTCCCATCGCGCCTCCCGTAGCGTGTTTTCAAAGCGGATGATGTTTTCCAGCTTATGAAGGAAAAACAAGTCGATTTTGCTCCAGTCATGCAGCTGCCCGACCGTGACACCCTTTCTTAGCGCTTCTGCGATGTAAAAAAGGCGTTCGTCGCCGGCGTTTTTGATCCGTTTTTCCATCACGTCCATACCGGATGCTTCCCCGAGTTCCAAATGATGGACGCCGATTTCAAGCGACCGTACCGCTTTTAACAACGATTCTTCAAAAGTGCGGCCGATCGCCATCACTTCGCCCGTTGCTTTCATTTGCGTGCCGAGCCTGCGGTATGCCTGTTCAAACTTATCGAACGGGAAACGCGGAATTTTTGTGACGACATAATCAAGCGCCGGTTCAAAATTGGCGTAAGAAGTGCCGGTGACCGGGTTTTTCATCTCGGCCAGCGTGAGCCCGACTGCAATTTTTGCTGACAGTTTCGCAATCGGGTATCCGGTTGCTTTCGAAGCGAGCGCGGATGAACGGCTGACGCGCGGATTGACTTCGATTACATAATATTGAAAACTGTCCGGGTCAAGCGCGAGTTGCACATTGCAGCCGCCTTCGATGCCGAGGGCGCGGATGATTTTCAATGATACATTGCGCAGCATCTGATACTCTTTGTCGCTTAACGTCTGGCTCGGGGCGACGACAATCGAATCGCCGGTGTGGACGCCGACCGGGTCAATGTTTTCCATGTTGCAGACGACGATGGCATGGTCTTCGCTGTCGCGCATCACTTCGTATTCGATTTCTTTAAAACCGGCAATGCTTTTTTCAAGCAGGCACTGGTGGACGGGGCTCTGGCGCAATCCGCCTGACACGGTTTCGATCAGCTCTTCTTCGTTACAGCAGATGCCGCCGCCCGTTCCGCCCAGCGTGTAAGCTGGCCGGACGATGACCGGGTAGCCCGTTTTTTCGATAAACCGGTAAGCTTCTTCAAGTGTATGGATGATCATGCTGTCCGGTACCGGTTCGCCAAGTTTTCCCATCAGTTCGCGGAACGCTTCCCGGTCTTCCGCCTGCTCAATGGCGCCAAGCCTTGTTCCGAGCACTTCGACGCCGTACTCGTCAAGGATGCCGGATTTCGCCAGTTCCATTGCAATGTTCAGGCCGGTTTGGCCGCCAAGCGTCGGCAGGAGGGCATCCGGGCGTTCTTTGCGGATGATGCGGGCGACAAATGCCGGCGTGAGCGGTTCGATATAGATTTTATCCGCCATTTCCGTATCGGTCATAATCGTTGCCGGATTGGAATTGACCAAAACGACATGATACCCTTCTTCTTTTAAAGCAAGGCAGGCCTGCGTGCCAGCGTAATCAAATTCAGCAGCCTGGCCGATCACGATCGGGCCGGACCCGATCACAAGAATTTTTTCGATATCAGTGCGTTTTGGCATAGGTTTGTTCCTCCTTTTGTTTTTCAACCATGGTTAAAAATTTGTCGAATAACGGGTTCGAATCGTGCGGGCCCGGCGATGCTTCCGGGTGGTACTGGACGGTAAAAGCAGGGTATTTGCGATGTGCCAGCCCTTCAATCGTGCCGTCGTTCAATGCCCGTTCCGTTACGATAAGGCCTGTTCCGGCAAGCGACTTTTCATCGACTGCATAGCCGTGGTTCTGCGAGGTGATCACCGTTTTCCCCGTTTGGATGTCCTGCACAGGATGGTTCGCCCCGCGGTGGCCGAATTTTAATTTGAACGTATCGGCGCCGCACGCCAACGCAAACAGCTGGTGCCCGAGGCAGATCCCGAAAAGCGGCACTTTCCCGAGCAATCCTTTTACCATGTCAACCGCGCAGGCGACATCTTTCGGGTTGCCGGGGCCGTTTGACAACATCACCCCGTCCGGCCGGAGCTGTAAAATGTCCGCCGCTGTTGTATCGTACGGCAGCACGGTAACGCGGCAGTTCCGTTTTGAAAGTTCGGTTAAAATGCTTTTTTTCGCGCCGAAATCGACAAGGGCAATATGTTTGCCGGGCCCTTCCATTTCGTAACGCTTCTTTGTGGATACTCTTGCAACGGCATCATGAACGGCACGTTTGGCTTGAAGGTGTTTGACAACAGCTGCCGGGTCTTCGTTTTCGGCACACAGGGCGGCCCTGAGCGTACCGAAAGCGCGGATTTGTCTTGTCAGTTTGCGGGTATCAATGCCGGATATGCCGGGAATATCTTTTTCTTTTAAAAAGGTATCGAGCGTTAAAGTGCTCCGCCAGTTTGACGGGTACGAAGCCGCTTCTTTCACCACGACCCCTTTCACATACGGCTTAGCTGCTTCAAAATCGTTCCGATTGATGCCGTAGTTCCCGATGAGCGGGTAGGTGAAAGTGACGATCTGGCCGTAAAAAGACGGGTCGGTTAATGTCTCCTGGTAGCCGGTCATCCCGGTTGTAAAAACGATTTCCCCATAAGCCTCTTTTGCACTGCCAAAACCTTCCCCTCTAAAAACGGTGCCGTCTTCCAAGATCAGTTGCCTTTTCATTTCAATGCCAGCTCCTTTTCCCATACCAGTTTTCCGCTCCCCCATGTGGCTTGCGGGAAGCCTTTGCACACGCGCCCCTGAAACGGGGTATTTTTTCCTTTCGATAAAAAACGGTCCGGGTCAATTGTTTTTTCTGCCGCCAGGTCCACTGCCGTGATATCGGCGGGCGCCCCGGTTTTCATCGTCCCGTATGGAAGCCCGAACGCACCAGCCGGTTTTTTTGTCATCCAGTCAACAAGCTGTTTTAGCGTAAATATGCCGGTTTCAACAAAATGTGTATATAAAAGCGGAAAAGCTGTTTCAAATCCGGTGATGCCAAATGGCGCCCGTTCAATGCCTTTTTCTTTTTCCTCCGCGGTATGCGGGGCGTGGTCAGTGGCGATAAAATCAATCGTGCCGTCCAAAAGGCCTTCAATAAGGGCATCGCGGTCTCTTTTCGACCGGAGCGGCGGGTTCATTTTCCAGTTGGCATCAGGGCCCGGGATGTCGTCTTCAGAAAGGAGCAAATGGTGCGGTGTTACTTCCGCTGTCACCGGAATGCCGGCCCGTTTTGCGTCACGGACAACCCGGACGGATTCTTTCGTGCTGATATGGCAGACATGGTAATGGCAGCCTGTATGTTCTGCAAGCAGCACGTCGCGGGCGATCTGCACCGACTCGCATACGGAAGGGATCCCTTTTAACCCGTGCGCCGCCGCAAAAGATCCGGCATGCACGCACCCGCCCCGGGTAAGCGAATTGTCTTCACAATGGGCAACGACCGCCATGCCGAGTGCTTTTGCCCGCTCCATCGCAGCCAGCATCTGCCCCGCTTCCTGCACGCCGACGCCGTCATCCGTGAACGCGAAGGCGCCTGCTGCTTTTAAGCCGGCAAAATCCACGAGTTCGCCGCCTTTTTCATCAAGGGTAATTGCAGCATAAGGAAGCACGCGCACAACCGCATCCCGGCTGATTTTTTCCTGCAGGGATAAAAGGCGCGCCGGCCGGTCGGTAACCGGTTTGGTGTTTGGCATCGCAGCTATCGTTGTAAACCCGCCTTTTGCCGCGGCCATTGTCCCGGTGCGGATCGTTTCTTTCTGTTCAAACCCCGGTTCCCGCAAATGCACATGCAAGTCGACAAACCCGGGGAGAACCGTGAGCCCGGTTGCATCATATACCTGCTCGCCCGCTTCTTTCAGTTCCGGGCCGGTTTCCGCGATTTTTCCATCTTTGATCCGGATATCCCGCTTTGCCGGTTTTCCCTTTTCATCTAAAACCATTCCGCCTTTAATCAACCAGTCCACTTGGCAAACCACCTTTTCTTTTTTGTTAAAATCCCGCTCCATAGCAACCTTCATTTTTCAAGCTGTCTGGAAAACCGCTTTTTCTTTCTGTAAAATCGTTTTTAAAATCGCCATCCGGGCAAACACGCCGTTTTCCATTTGTTTGAAAATCCGCGACCGGCTGCACTCCACAAGGCTGCTTGCAATCTCGACATCGCGGTTGACCGGCCCCGGGTGCATAATAATACTGCCCGGTTTCATCATCCGTTCCCGTTCCACCGTCAGGCCGAATGCACGGTGGTACGCTTCTTTTGTCAGATGGGCGGTTTCTTTATGGCGTTCATGCTGGATGCGGAGCAGCATGACGACATCCGCCTCCGCTACGCCGTCATCGACCGGGACGTACCGGAGATGCATGGTCGGGTCAAACCATTCTGTAGGCCCCGAACAAGTGACGGTGGCACCGAGCTTTTTCAATGCTTCGGCGTTTGATCTGGCAACACGGCTGTGGACGATATCGCCGATGATACACACCTTTAAACCGCGGAAGCCGCCGAATTCCTGTTTGATCGTCAGCAGATCGAGGAGGCTCTGGGACGGATGCTGGCCGCTGCCGTCTCCCGCATTGACAATCGAAAGCGCCACATTTCCGGCGAACTGCTTGTAATATTCATCTTCCTGGTGGCGGATCACAACAAGTTTGACGCCGATCGACTGCAATGTTTTCACGGTGTCGTACAATGTCTCACCCTTTTGCACGCTTGAAGCCCCGACTTCAAACCGAAGCAGCTCAAGGCCAATCCGCCGTTCTGCCACTTCAAAGCTGCATTTTGTCCGCGTGCTCGGCTCGTAAAACAAATTGGCTGCAAAAACCGGCTCCGGTGCTTTCCATACGGCCCCTTTTGAAAAGGCATCGGCTTCATCTAGAAGTTCCAAAATTTCCTCATTGCCCAAATCGGATATCGTCAGAAAATGCTGCATTTTCCATCCTCCTTTGTTTTTAACCCAAAAAAAGCACCCTGCTGATGGCAGGGTGCGTGAAATGGCACGCAAGTCAAAAGCCTTGCGCGGCCGGCACCCTTCCAAGCCTCTCCGGACTTGCAGTTAAAAGGTGTTCCGTATTCATTTCAATAGAAAAGCCCCTTTGCCTCAAGGGTGCAAAGGGGCTTTCAAAACTCCTTTGCAAACCTCACAGGGCTTGCTTAAAAGGATTACACATCATGGATTGTGACCAGGTCCCGCCCGTCCACATCCGTCAATTGTACAACGATTCTTTCCGACTGGCTCGTCGGGATATTTTTCCCGATAAAATCGGGGCGGATCGGCAATTCCCGGTGGCCGCGGTCAACGAGCACCGCGAGCTGGATCCGGCTCGGGCGGCCGATATCCATCAGCGCGTCCATCGCCGCGCGCACTGTCCTGCCTGTATAGAGCACATCATCGACAAGCACGATCTTTTTACCGGTGATGCTGGATGGCAGGTTCGCGCCCTTCACTTCCGGTTCGCCGTCTGCCGTTTTTTTCGATAAATCATCGCGGTACAGCGTGATGTCCAGCTCGCCGACTTCGACTTTGCGCCCTTCGATTCTCTCAATCCTTTCTGCCAGGCGATCAGCGAGATAAATGCCGCGCGTTTTAATCCCGATGAGCATCGTGTCTTCAATGCCTTTATTCCGTTCAATGATTTCGTGGGCGATCCGCGTCAACGCCCTGCGGATCATGATTTCATCCATTACTACCGCTTTTTGGGCCATGGTGTCTCCTCCCGGGAAAAATCAAAGCCTTCCGCACCGAAGGCAGGAAGGCTTTGTAAAATGAACGTTCCCTTGCCAGCCTCACGGGACTGTTTTTAAAAGGCTTATGAAGTTATTTTTACCTTACCCGTTTTTCATCCGTTTGTCAATATTTTTTATACCGTGATGTTCACAAACCGCGCCTCATTGTGTTTAAAAGATGCGCGAAATCATCCGGCAGCGGCGCTTCAAATGTGAGCGTTTCGCCGGTGCGCGGGTGGCAAAAACCGAGTACCCCGGCGTGGAGCGCCTGGCCGCCGAAATCAATCGTTTTTTTCGGCCCGTATTTCGGGTCGCCTGCCAAAGGATGGCCGATATACTTCATATGGACGCGAATCTGGTGGGTGCGCCCCGTTTCAAGCCGGCATTCGATAAATGTATACCGGTCAAACCGTTCCAGCACGTGGAAATGGGTCACCGCGTCTTTTCCGTTATCGACCACGGCCATCCGCTGGCGGTCAGCCGGGTCCCTTCCGATCGGGGCGTCAATGGTGCCGGCTTCATGCGGAATATTGCCGTGGACAAGCGCAAAATATTTGCGGGTCACCGTTTTTTCACTGAGCTGTGCCGCCAGCTTTTCGTGCGCGTAATCATTTTTGGCCACCATTAACAGCCCGGATGTGTCCTTGTCGATCCGGTGGACAATCCCAGGGCGGAGCACGCCGTTAATGCCCGATAGATCTTTGCAGTGGTACATCAGGCCGTTTACAAGCGTCCCTGTAAAATGCCCGTTTGACGGATGGACAACCATGCCTTTTGGTTTATTAACGACAAGCACATCGGCATCTTCATAATATATATCAAGATGCAAGTCTTCCGGTTCAATATCCGGCAATTCCGGCTCCGGCACCTCAATTTCAACCAGGTCCCCTGCCTGGCATCTGTAATTTGCTTTTTCTTTTTTGCCGTTTACGGTAATATCGCCATCTTTAATCCATTGCTGGACTTGTGATCTCGACCATTCTTCCCGGATGGATGAGACAATTTTATCAAGCCGTTCATTTGCTTCGTGTTCAAGAATGGTGTGATCCATTTTTTCCATCGGTTTTCTCCTTTGTCTTTCTGTCTTCCAAAAGCATTGAAATCAGCAACAGTACAACGCCAATCGTTAAACTGGCGTCCGCCACGTTAAAAATGGCAAAATCGTAGCTGCCGAAACGCAAATGGACAAAATCAACAACTTCGCCGCGGAACAGGCGGTCAATAAAGTTGCCGATTGCCCCCCCTAATATGAGGCCGAGGCTCGTGCCAAGCAGCGCCCTGTTTTTTGCGTATTTTTGTATGTAATAAAGAATGCCGGCAATGACAACCAGGGTGATGAGATAAAACAGCCACATCTGCCCTTCCAGTATGCTGAAGGCAGCGCCTGTGTTGCGCGTCGATGTGAGAAAAAAGAAACCCGGAATCACTTCAATGCTTTCCCCGAGCGCCATCCCTTTTAAAACGAGCCATTTTGCCAGCTGGTCCAGGATGACCACAATGAGTGCAACCGCATAATAAAAAATAACCAATCGCTTTTCCTCCGCCTGTGTTTACGGCAGGCGCAAAATGCCGCCTGGCCCGGAATATATTTCTTCCTGCATTTTAGCATAAACAACAGGCAGTGAAAAGAACGGACGGCCGGATCCCGGTCCGCCCGTCCCTGCCTGCTTTTTCAGGCGGATTCTTGCTGATTGAAGTTGCGCAAAAGCAATGCCCTTTTCTAGTGAATAAGATCATACGGGACGGTTACTTTGCCGTATGACAGGATGGTTTGCCGGTCCGCAGGCAACAGGGAAGGGATTTCCGCAAGGCCCGGGGCAACTTTCCGGGTGCCGTGGAACCCGTCCAATGCCGCCTCAATCTCTTTCAGTTCCTCCTGAACCAGATGTTGCACAAGCTCATGTTTCGCCTCGTACACGGATAATTCAGCCCGTAGCGATTGCAGCCAAATTTTCGGATCTTTACGCATCTTCCAACAGCCTCCCCGCTTCTTTGTTGGTTTTAGCATTCCCGCAGGCAAGGCTTGTTTGCGGAAAAACGTTTTCTAAAAGTAACAAAATCATGCAGCGGCAAACGGTTTTTGCCAGTTAAAATCCGGCGCTGGCAATGGGCTGAAATCCGTTAAAAAAGCCGGCGCTGCATGTCTTCATGCAAGCCCCGGCTTAAAGCTTCACACTTCCCGCATCAATGTTTTCACAACTTGTGCACAGCGCGGGCAGAGCGTCGGATGGTCATGGTCCAGGCCGACTTCCGGCGTTACAACCCAGCACCGTTCGCATGTTTCGCCTTCCGCTTTTTCGACGACAATAGCCGCGTGTTCAAGCTTCAGCGCATTTTCCGGCGCGTCTTCAATGGCGCCTGCCACTTCAAATCCCGATACAATGAACAATTGCTTTTTGCTTTCCGAAATGCTGTCAAGCAGTGCTTTCGTCTCCTCATTCACATACAAGGTTACTTTTGCCGTCAGCGATTTCCCGATTACTTTTGCATTTCGCGCTTCTTCCAATGCTTTTAAAACGTCTCCCCGGAGCGCCATAAACGCATTCCATTTTTCTTCAAGCGCACTAGCATCCGGCAAATCCACATATTCCGGCATATCGGTCAGCTGGACGCTTTCTTCCGTCACACCCGGAATATACTGCCAGACTTCATCAGCTGTATGCGGCAAAATCGGCGACAATAGCTTGGTTAAGGCAACAAGGCATTCATACAAAACGGTTTGCATCGCACGGCGTTCCGGATTGTCTGCAAGTTCGATGTACAGCACGTCTTTTGCAAAATCCATATAGAACGAACTGAGGTCTGTGGCGCAGAAATTGTTCACCGCATGGTAAATCGTGGCAAACTCGTACCGTTCATAAGCTTCCCGCACTTCTTTTACAAGCTTGTTCAATTTGACAAGCATAAACCGGTCGACCTCGCGCAAATCTTCATAGGCAACTTGGTGCCGGGCCGGGTCGAAGTCGTTCAGATTGCCCAGCATAAACCGGAACGTATTGCGGATTTTCCGGTAGACTTCGGACACTTGTTTTAAAATTTCATTGGAAACCCGGACATCCGCCTGATAGTCAACGGAAGCGACCCACAAGCGGATGATGTCAGCCCCCAGCTGTTCAACCACTTTGCCAGGCAAAATCGTATTGCCGAGCGATTTGCTCATCTTCCGGCCTTCGCCGTCCAGCACAAACCCGTGGCTTAAAACGCCGTCGTACGGGGCGCGCCCTGTTACCGCCACACTGGTAATGAGCGACGAGTTAAACCAGCCGCGGTACTGGTCGGAACCTTCAAGGTACAAATCAGCCGGCCGTTTCAAGCCTTCTTGTGCAGCCAGCACGCCCTGATGGGAAGAACCGGAATCGAACCAGACGTCCATAATATCCGTTTCTTTTTTAAATACGCCGTTCGGGCTGCCCGGGTGCGTAAAGCCTTCCGGAAGCAGGTCTTTCGCTTCCCGTTCAAACCAGACGTTTGATCCGTGTTTGCGGAACAGGTCGGACACATGCCGGATGGTTTCTTCCGTGATGATCGCTTCGCCGTTTTCCGCGTAAAAAACAGGGATCGGCACGCCCCATGCACGCTGGCGGGAGATGCACCAGTCGCCGCGGTCGCGGATCATGTTATGCATCCGGAGTTCGCCCCAAACAGGCGTCCATTTGACATCTTCAACAGCTTTCAGAATGTCATCGCGGAACATGTCAATCGATGCGAACCATTGCGATGTTGCCCGGAAAATTACCGGTTTTTTCGTCCGCCAGTCATGCGGGTACGAGTGCGTTAAAAACTTCAGTTTCAAAAGCGCACCTGCCTGATCCAGTGCTTCGCAGATCGGTTTGTTGGCTTTGTCGTAAAACAGCCCTTCAAAACCGGGCGCGTCTTTTGTCATCATGCCTTTGTCATCTACCGCGCAAAGCACATCAAGCCCGTATTTTTTGCCGATGAGAAAGTCATCTTCCCCGTGTCCGGGCGAGGTGTGGACGCAGCCGGTCCCGCTGTCGGTTGTAACGTGGTCGCCGAGCATGACGAGCGAATCGCGGCCGTACAGCGGATGTTTTGCGACAATGTACTCCAGCTTTTTCCCCGGAACTGTTTGAACGACTTCCGCGTTTTCCCATTCCAAAACGCTGCTTACTTCTTCAAGCAGGGCTTCGGCAACCAGATATTTGTTGCCGCCCGTTTTTACGACCACATAGTTGATCTCCGGATTGACGGCAATGCCGAGGTTTGACGGAATGGTCCAAGGGGTCGTCGTCCAGATGACGATTTTTGTGTCCGTGTCAAGCACGCCTTTTCCGTCTTTTACGTCGAACGCAACATAAATCGATGGCGATTTGATGTCTTTGTACTCAATTTCTGCATCTGCAAGCGCGGATTCGCTGGAAGGGGACCAGTATACCGGCTTCAGGCCTTTGTAAATATAGCCTTTTTTCGCCATTTCCCCGAATACTTTGATTTGCTCGGCTTCATATGCGGGCCGGAGCGTTAAATACGGATTTTCCCAGTCGCCGCGCACGCCGAGCCGTTTAAACGCTGTCCGCTGGCGATCGATTTGCTCATGGGCATATTTTTCGCACAGTTTCCTGAATTCGGCAACCGACATTGATTTCCGGTCTACGCCTTTTTTTGTCAGTTCCTGCTCAATAGGCAGCCCGTGCGTATCCCAGCCCGGTACATAAGGGGCATGGTAACCCGTCATCGATTTAAACCGGTTGATGATGTCTTTCAATGTTTTATTCAGGGCGTGGCCCATATGGAGATCGCCGTTTGCATACGGAGGCCCGTCGTGGAGCACAAACAGCGGCCTTCCTTCCGTGCGTTTCATCACCTTTTGATAAATATCCATTTCTTCCCATTTTGCCTGGATTTTCGGTTCTTTTTTCGGCAAATTTCCACGCATCGGAAAATCCGTTTTCGGCATTAAAAGTGTATCTTTGTAATCCATGCTGATCCTCCTGCCTTTTGCATATTGTATTTTGAATTTTTCGTTATGTTCAGCCTTGCCAAAAATCCAATAAAAAAACCTTCCCATCCCCAAAATAGGGACGAGAAGGTTCCCGCGGTACCACCCTAGTAGGCATCCAATATGCCCGCTCGACATCCGTAACGTGGAAGGTCCCGCTTAACTCTACTGGCCTTTTCGGCGTTCAAGGCAAGAACTCAAGGGGGATGTTCAGGCTGCGCGCTTTGCCGGGCTCGCACTGTCCCCGGCTCGCTTGGAAAGCTTTCACAACCCTACTGCCCTGTCATCGTTTTTTCGTATACAGTATTGAATGTATTCCATTATAGTTGACCCTTTTCGGATTCGTCAAGTCTGATTTGCTTCTTCTTCTTCCAGCTCAAAGTCCGTGGCATCGACTTCAAATTCCATCAGCTTTTCCCAGTCATCGTTATCAATCAGGTCAAGCTGCGCCTCAATCAGCATTTTAAAGCGCGTCCGGAAGACTTTCGACTGTTTTTTCAGCTCTTCGATTTCGAGCGCAATTTTTCTTGCCTTCGAAAGGGCTTCATTGACAATCCGGTCGGCATTTTTTTCCGCCTCGCGAATGATCAGTTTCGCTTCTTTCTGGGCATTGCCCTTTACTTCTTCCGCCGCTTCCTGGGCAACAACAATCGATTTATTTAAAGTTTCCTCAATGGAAGTAAAATGGCTCAGCCGTTCGTTTAATGACGCCACCTTATCTTCCAGGTTTTTCTTTTCGCGGATCAGCATTTCATAATCTTTTATCAGCTGGTCAAGAAATTCATTTACTTCATCTTCATCATAGCCGCGAAACCCTTTGCTGAACTCCTTATTATGTATATCTAAAGGCGTTAAAGGCATGTGGCCACCTCCTGTTCAATTTGCCTTTCGATTGCAAGATTCCCCTTCTTTTTTATATTATAATGGAATTCGACGATTTTTTGGGAAAATCCTGCTAATCAATCAAATTATTTTAAAATCCCTGCCACCATTCGCCATTTTTCTTTCTTCGTTTTGCCTTCCACCCGGATGAGCCGGCTTCTCCCGTATCCCCTGGTTGAAAAAGTATCGCCTTCCCCGCACTGGAATGACGGGTCTTCCACTGTTTTCCAGTTCACTTTCACAAGCCCGTGCTCAATCAGCATCCGCGTTTTCTGCCTTGAAATGTTATAAACGGCGGACAAAATCACGTCAAGGCGGAGCGAACTGACGGTGGCCTGTTTTTCAAGCCAGTGTTGTTGCTGCCGGATGGCCTGATCCAACTGCATTTTCGTAAGGGTGACCGGCGTTTTTCCGATCTGCCGGAATTCCATTTGAATAAAGTCCGCAAGTTCGGCCGCAGCGAAAAACTGAATGCGCCCTTCCCCGATTAAAATATCCCCGAATTTTTCGCGTTTCAGGCCGAGCGCCATCAGCGAACCAAGCACATGTTTATGTTCAAAGGAAACAAATTTGGCAGGGTAATGTACTTCGAATAAGGCAAGATGGAAGTCGTCCTCATCCGGAGAAAAATAGTCAGGAAAAAGCAGTATTCTTTTCCGCTCGCTCTCTTTGTATCCGCCAAAAGCCCGGACGGAGACCGCGCCGTGATTTCCGGTCACCGTGTTGACAATCTGCTGCATCCGCGGATCCAAAAAATCCGTCAGTTCAGGGGCATACGCATCTTCCACGTATTGTTTCCAGGCCAGCACCTGGTCAATAAATTCCTTTTCATCCGGCCGGAAATGCTGGTAAATCGAATCCATTTGTCTTTGCTCCTTTTAAAAAAAGGAACTGCACAGTCCCTTTTTCTGAAAATGGCTTTTTTACATGAACCAAGAAAAAATTTGCGCAATGCCGGCTCTTGCCAAATCCAGGACAAAAAAAGCGACGATCGGAGAAATATCAATCATGCCGATCGGCGGAATGATTCTGCGGAAAGGGTCAAGATAAGGTTCCGAAACGCGCGCAAACAAACGCCCGATGTCGGTGTCCCTGAGATTAAACCACGACATAAAGATATAAATCAGGAGAATGTAAGAGTAAATTCTCATGAGAAGCAGAATGATGTTTAAAATTGAGACTAAAATTGGATCCATCCGGTTTATGGCCACCTCGTATCGTCATATTCCTGCCCCTGCAGGAATTCAGAAATTTTTCCGGAAACTTCCACGTTATCCGGCGTACAAAGAAAAATATTGCTGCCGACTCTCTGGATATCGCCTGCAATGGCGTACACCGTCCCGCTCAGAAAATCGACAATCCGCTTCGCCTGGTCATGCGGCATGCTTTGCAAATTGACGACCACCGCGCGCCGGTTTTTCAAATGGTCGGCAATTTCCTGTGCATCGGCATAAACCCGCGGTTCCACCAGAATGACTTTTGAAGACTTTTGGACGCTTTGCAGGCTGACCACATTTTGCCGCGCATGCCGGACCGGTTTCTCAGCGGGTTGCTCGGGTTCTTCATACTCTTTTTCCATCATTTCTTCTTCCTGGTCTTCGTATTCATCATCAAGCAAAAAGAATGACTTAAATTTCGTTTTCAGTCCCATTCCATTACACCTCCGTTTGTTTTCCCTTATCCGACAAGCGCAGTGCCGATTCTGACAAAAGTCGCCCCTTCTTCTACTGCAATTTCAAAGTCATTGGACATTCCCATCGACAATTCACGGCACGGAGCGTAATCCAAATGCAGCGATTCAATATCCCGCTGCAAAGTTTTCAGCCCGCGGAATGTGCGCCGGATGACGTCCTGATCTTCCGTAAGCGGCGCCATCGTCATCAAGCCCGCAACGCAAATATGCGGAAAATCCTTCAGTTTACGGACAAAATCAACCACTTGCCCGGGCGCCATCCCGTGTTTCGATTCTTCCCCGGAAACATTCACCTGAATAAAGCATTTGATTTCTTTATCCAATTTTGCCGCCCTTTTTTCGATTTCCTCCGCAAGGCTCAGTCGGTCCAAAGAGTGTATGTAGCTGACTTTATCAATAATGTTTTTAACTTTCCTTGTCTGCAGCGTCCCGATAAAATGCCAGACGGGGCGGTTTCCGAGCGCCTCGTATTTTGCCAGAAGGCCGTCGTCTCGGTTCTCGCCAAGATGCCGAATGCCTGCTTCCAGTGCCTCTTTTGCCCTTTCTGTTGTGACATATTTCGTTACTGCAATGATTTCCACATCCCCGCGGCTTCTTCCTGCCCTTTGGCACGCTTTTTCAATTTTTTTGTTGATGTGCGCGAGGTTTTCCGATACTTTCATCTCTCCGGTGCTCCTTTTATACCAATAAAGCCAAGCATTCTCCCGGCAGAGCCGTGATCACGCCGGTGCGAAAAAAAGTCTTCTTCACAACAGCTTGTGCACAGGCTGCTGACTGCGATCCGGCTTTCCGGAATGCCTGCCTGCTGTAATATGATTTTATTTAACTGCTTTAAATCGAGCGCATACTGGCCGGGTGATTTTTCCACGTACGGCAATTTTTCTCCTTTGCCGGTCCAGGGGCGGACAGCCTGGATGACACGGTCATCGACAAGATAGCACTTGCCGCAAATGGACGGTCCGATGACGGCTTCTATTTCATCAAGTGGCACCCCATCCTTTACCCATTTTTCAACCATTTTAGCCGCAATCCCGCGGGTGGTTCCTTTCCACCCCGCATGTGCGATCCCGACGCGGCCGTACTTCGATGCGAAAAAGAAAACCGGCACACAGTCCGCAAACGCCAGCACAAGCAAGATTTCTTTTTCATCGGTGTACAATCCGTCCGTATGCGGAAAAGAGGAACGGTATTCAGCCGCCCCCTTGCCGGCATCTTTGCGCGTGACCCGTTCAACATGGTCTTCGTGCGTCTGTTCGGCGCCGATCCAGTTTGATAAAGGGAATCCGGTTGCACTTGCAACGATCTCCCGGTTTTTCCTGACCGATTCAGGATCGTCGTCCACATGGAAAGCAAGGTTTAAACTGCCGGGAAAATTTATGCTTGTGCCGCCGTTTTTCACTGTAAATCCGGCACATATCCCGTTTTTTTGCCAGGCGCCGACAGCATAATACAATGCCTGTGTTTTTACAAACGGTTCTCTCATCACACCCTCACCCGGTTTCTCTTTTGTACTATTATACCTTTTTATCCATATGTCTTCTATACATTTTCGCATTGAATGCGTTTTCTTCCGTACTGATTTTATTTATAGCAAATTTCATCAAAATTCTCTACTTTTTAGCTTAAAAACGGGGGATAATCCGGAAATTTCCCGGATGTAACGGGTTTGTAACGAAACTAATAAATGGCTGTTACTTTTCTGTTATATTAAACTGCTACTCTATTGATAATAAATCACTTACATAGAAGAGGTAATGAATTTGAAGAAAACTTTGGTATCATTACTGACTGTATGTATGTTGTCAATTGGAACGGGACACGCATTTGCGGTAACAACTTCTTCTTACCGCACGATGACGGTGAAAGCAACGGCTTACACAGCGGGTTCCGGCGGCGGGATTACGGCCACCGGCATCAACTTGAAAAGGCATCCTTCCGCAAAAGTGATTGCGGTCGATCCAAAGGTGATCCGGCTCGGTTCGAAAGTGTACGTTCCGGGTTACGGTATGGCGGTTGCCGGTGATACCGGCGGGGCTATCAAAGGGAAAAAAATTGATGTATTTATTTCAAGTAAAAAGAAAGCCCTTCAGTGGGGCCGCAAAACAGTGACAATTAAAGTGTATAAGTAAAAAACGGCTGCGCGGCCGTTTTTTTTCTTTTCCAGGCCGCGCTTATTTTTTCGGTTCCTGCAGCTGCTGTGTATAGGCCGACTCTTTAAACCTGACGAGGATAACGTCGGTGCCGATTTTTACGATGTTGCTCCACGGGATGACCACTTCGTCCTCTTTTCCAAATAAGCCGAACATTTTCCCCGATGAGCCGCCGACAATGATACTTTCAATTGTGCCATTATCCAGGTTGATATCAATATCTTCCACGTTTCCGAGTTTTCTGCCGTCCGATATGCTGACAACATCCTTCACTTGAAAATCCGAAATCCGGACCATCTGCTCTCCCCCCTGCTGTCTTTCCGCCATGTAATACAAGTTTATGCACGGGAGGAGCATTTTACGAATAGAAAAGCAGCGAGCGTTATCAGCTAGCGGATTTTCCGGCCTCTTCCCTACGGTAAGCGGGCATCGGCTCGTTCCTCGCCGTGTTTCCTTTATCCCACATTAACGGGCAGTAAGACCCCCGCCATGGGCACTCAGAAATTACATCCTAGTAAGTTAGACGGTGGCAACTGCCCGTACATGTCCGATTGGTTCAACTTGCAATCATCAGGGCAATAGCCCTGATGATTGCAGTTTCACTCAATCTCAGTCAGAGGCCTAATAAAATCCGTACGCCGATAATCAAACGCCCTCCGCTTTTCTTATTGTCCAGCTCCGGCTCCTAGCGGCTAGCGGATTTTTACGTCTTCTCCTTTCGATAAGCGGGCATCGATTCACCTGTCGGCTCATCGTGTTTCCTTTATCTCGGTCGAAGACTACAAAATCCGTACGCCGCTGTACAGTCGCCTCCGCTTTTCTTTGTCCAGCTGCGGGCGCTGTCGGCTAGTGAATTTCCAGTCCCCTCCCCTACGATAAGTCAACATCGGCTCGTTCCTCGCCGTGTTTCCTTTATCTCAGTTCGGGGACTATGAAATTCATACGCCGACGAGCAAGCGCCCTCCGCTTTTCTTACTACTGTATATTTTTGTTCATTTGTTTGATGGCTGCTTTTTCGAGGCGGGAGACTTGGGCTTGGGAGATGCCGATTTCTTCTGCGACTTCCATCTGTGTTTTTCCTTGGAAAAACCGTTTGCGGATGATCATTTTCTCCCGCTCGTTCAGGCGCCGCATCCCTTCCTGCAAGGCGATTTCTTCAATCCATTGCGAATCTTTGTTTTTTTCGTCACTCACCTGGTCCATGACATAAATCGGATCCCCGCCGTCGTTATAAATCGGTTCAAACAGCGATACGGGATCCTGTATGGCATCAAGTGCAAATACAATATCTTCGTGCGGAACATCCAGCTCTCTGGCGATTTCTTCTGTTGTCGGTTCATTCGAAGTGGCGCTCATCAGCTTTTCCCTTACTTGCAGGGCTTTATAAGCAATATCCCTCAAGGAGCGCGATACGCGGATCGGATTATTATCCCGTAAATAACGCCGGATTTCGCCGATAATCATCGGCACGGCGTACGTTGAAAAGCGGACATTTTGATTCAGATCAAAATTATCGATGGATTTCATGAGTCCGATACAGCCGACTTGAAACAGGTCGTCCACATATTCGCCGCGGTTGTTAAAGCGCTGAATGACGCTTAACACAAGGCGCAAATTGCCATTGACCAGCTTTTCTCTTGCAGACGTATCGCCGGCATGCATTTTCTTTAAAAGATCCCTCATTTCCTCATTTTTCAAAACGGGAAGCTTGGAGGTATCCACCCCGCAAATTTCCACTTTGTTGCGCTTCAAATCTTTTCCCCCCTTCAGGACTCAGGAGCTGCTGTTCAAAAAACAGTATCTCCCCGGGTGGGAAATTTATGCACTGCGCAAAAAGCGGGAATTGCCTGCGGAAGATGCCCGGACATTGCCGTTCCTGCTTCCCGCCCGCCTGCAAATTTTCCTGCTATACCATTTTATTGAATTCTTTACGCAATCTTTTAATTATTCTTTTCTCAAGCCGTGAAATATAGGACTGGGAAATGCCGAGCATATCGGCGACATCTTTTTGTGTTTTCTCTTCCTGCCCTTTAAGGCCGAAACGCAATTCCATAATCTGCTTTTCCCGGTCCGACAAACGGTGCAGGGCGCTGTAAAGCAATTTTTTATCGACATTTGCTTCAAGGTCCCTTGTGATGATATCATCGTCTGTGCCGAGCACATCCGAAAGCAGCAGTTCATTGCCGTCCCAATCGATATTTAGCGGTTCATCAAACGAAACTTCGGACCGGAGCTTATTGTTCCGCCTTAAATACATCAAAATCTCATTTTCAATACAGCGGGAAGCGTATGTCGCCAGTTTGATCTTCTTTTCCGGATTAAACGTATTTACGGCTTTAATGAGGCCGATTGTGCCGATGCTGATTAAATCTTCAATATTGATGCCGGTGTTTTCAAATTTGCGCGCAATGTAAACGACAAGGCGCAAGTTGCGTTCAATGAGGAGCGAACGTGCTGCCTTATCCCCTGCCGGCAGTTTTTTTAACAGCATTTCTTCTTCTTCTTTGGAAAGCGGGGGCGGCAGGGCTTCATTCCCGCCGATATAATACACTTCATCCGCTTTCAGCCCGAGCTTGAACAGGAGTTTGTACCAAAAATAAGAGAGTTTCAACCGTAAATGTTTCACATTCATCCTCCTCGTATAATAAGTTTAAATCCAAAGTGGATGTCAATTTCCAGTTCATTCTGCTGCTCATTGACAAGTGAATATAAGATTTTGTATTCCGGGCGAGCCCGGAATACAAGTTCGGACTTGGACGCTTCGCGATGTTCCCGGATAATGGTCTTAGGATCGTTTGGGTCAATGCTTCCCCTCCTTGTAGCCTGACTACTCGAAAAGTCTGCATCCCCAGGTTCTTGCTTGAACGTCTAACCCGTAGGCCGTTCCTCCGGATCTCCGTGCTGGAAATGAGCAGTTCCAGGCAGCCCACGGCCCGGATGAGTTCTCATACGCGAGGCTGACAGATCGGCAAGCCATCTGGGGATATCCCGAAGCGTCCGATTCCATCGATCCCAATACAGAGAGGAGGAAATCATATGCCCTTATTTGTCGGTATTGACGTGAGCTCCAAAAACCTCGATGCCTGCCTGATGGATGGAATGGGGGAAACGTTAGCCACCCAAACGGTGACAAACAATCTTCCCGGTGCCTCTGAGTTAAGAGACACCATCCTCCAACATGCGGAGGCGGATGACACCATCCAGATCGCCATGGAGGCCACATCTGTGTATAGTTGGCACCCGGCAATGTTTTTCCATGAAGATCCCGAGCTGAAACAGCGTCGTACAAAGGTGTTTACCCTGAATCCGAAGCTGGTGAGAAATTTCAAAAAGGCTTATGCCGAGATGGACAAGACCGATCCCAAAGATGCCTGGGTAATTGCGGACCGCTTGCGTTTCGGGAGATTGCCGAAATCCGTGATTCAGTCAGAACAATACCTTGCCCTTCAACGGTTAACACGGATGCGCTATCACCTGATTCAAAGTTTAACCCGGGAACAACAGGTATTTTTGAATCATCTGTTTTTCAAATTCAGTGCCTTTAACCTTGAAGTGGATACATCGGTCTTCGGCCATGCCATAACGGAATTTTTGCTTGAGGCCTATAGCCTCGATGAAATTGCCCAAATGCCTCTGGAGGACTTAGCGATGTATCTCCAGACCAAAGGCCATGGCCGCTTTAGCGATCCCGAGGATTTGGCCGCATCCATCCAAAAAGCTGCCCGGTCCTCTTACCGGCTTTCTAAATGTGTGGAGGATTCGATTGACTTGGTCCTGGGCAGTTCTATTGAGATCATCCGGCATCTTAAACGCCAAATCAAGGATTTGGATAAGGCGATTGCCCGCGTTCTTGATGGAATCCCGAATACCCTCCAGACCATTCCGGGAATAGGCCCGGTGAGCTGTGCTGGGATTCTCGCTGAAATCGGCGACATTGAGCGCTTTGACGACCAAGCCGCGATCGCAAAATTTGCCGGATTGTTCTGGCCCCGCCACCAATCGGGTGATTTTGAGGCTGATGACAAAATGCTTGCGCGTACAGGCAATCGTTATCTCCGGTATTACCTGGTTGAGGCTGCCAATCTGGTCCGGCGACACGAACCTGAGTACCGCGCCTTTTACCAAAAGAAATATCGTGAGGTGCATAAGCACTCACACAAACGCGCCCTCGTCTTAACGGCAAGAAAACTGGTGCGCCTGATCGATGCGCTGCTCCGCAACGATCAAATTTATGCGCCGAAAAAGAAGGTGACGCGATGAGGTAACCAGGTAACCATCATCGATAGCCTGAACTTGAAAACTTCCAGATTATTCCAATTGTCTGGAGGCTTAGTTCAGTATTGCCATTTTTACGACATAGAGCCAACAAAATTTCCAATTCACTTGTTTTTAACCCTTGACATCACACCGTAGGACTTTAAAGTCACCATCAGGCGGATTGCGCAGCTTCTGCCATCATTTGCGGGTGGACAATGCAGCTGAATGCATCATCCCCGGATAAACGTTGTGCCGAAAAAGAAACCAGCACTTTTTTTACAGGCCATGTCCGGTTTCCGCTCGTCAGTTGCACCTCATCCGGCTTGTACGCCAAAAGAAGCGATTGTTTCCCGACCGTTTTTGCCGGAACGAACCGGATGCGGCCGGCCCATTCGTCAGGAAGTGCAATACTTCCGTCCAGCAGACGGGTCGCATCTTCCGCAAGCGCCGCAATTTCTTCGGGGAGATGCTCACGGACGGGCAGGATGGAAAGGATCATCACCGGCAGCTTTGTCAGCGGATCATATAACTGGTTGCCGCTGTCCACCAGCCCTTTTGCTGTAAAATCACTTTCCCCGATGCGGATATAAACATCGACAAGCTGGTCATACTTGATTTTCGCCATTTCAAGCCCCTGAATCCGGTTCTTTGAAAACAGCCATGCTGCCGGAAGACCAAGCGCAACAAACGCCCAGCTGACCGGATCGCCGAATCCCCCCGCCGCAGCTTTCAGCATTTTCACCTGCATGTCAAAACGAAAGCTTAAAAAGTAGTGGGCCCCCATTAAAATGCCGCCCATCAGAAACGTGGCAAAATAAAAGGTTAAGAGATTTGAAAAAAAATAGCGCCACCTCTTATAGCCGAAAACCGCAAACACCATGGCGCCGGAAAAAAGCAACTTTACGGCCGGGTTGCCGGCGTAATAAGAGAGCTGCGGCATAAAGCCCATGATGATGATCACTGAACCGATAAGCCCGCCTGAAAGAATCCGGAGCAGGCGGGCCGGCCGTTTTAAGGCAATGCTTGTCAGCCATAACAGCAGGCTGTCGGCGAGAAAATTCAAAAGCCAGATGGCATCCATATATACAACCAAACGCATCCCCCCTGTCTCCGCCTCAAATGAACCTGCCCCCCCCAAAAACGGCCGCTTCTGCCCGGGCCGCGCGCCCAAAGCCTGCGGAATGCTGCCGCAATGCATGCTGTGTCGGTTTTCGTGCACCAACCCGGTGACGTTGTTGAAGGGTACATCCACTAAGGCTTTAGGATCTCCAACCCGGTGATTGTGGCTGAAAGGTACATCTGCTGCGGCCTTAAGGGCTCCCATCCGGTGAATGAATCATGGCACAAACCGGCCGTCGCAGTTCCGGCATACCCCGGCTGCCAGGCGGGCCGCTTTGCGCAATTGCTGCATCTGCCCTTCTTAATTTGATTTATGGCTAGTATAACGCACCTGGAGCATCAAAGTGTGTCAGTTTCTGCTGGCAAAAAAACAGAACTTTTCATTTTTTTAACCGAAAAGTGTCAGGCGTGCTTTCCGGGTAGTCCTGTAGTCACGTCGGTATGCATCCGAAAAGAAAAAACCCGGCTGGATAAGCAGGCACCCTCTGCGAATCCAAACCGGGTTTGAAAAGTATTCAAGCGCAAAAAAGCCCGTCTTTGCTTTCAGGCGATGGCCTGGAAAACAGAGACGGGCTCTTTCATTATTTTCTTCTGTTCCGGTTCCGCAAAAAAGTCGGAATATCGAGTGTATCTTCACTGTACTGAACGGTGCGCTGCGGTTCAGACTGGGGTTCTTCACGCTTTGTTTCGCGCTTTGTTTGCTGATTCAGCGCCGGCCTCGACTGTCCGAGCGGCGGGCGCTGCTTGCCCTGGGCCTGTGCTTCTTCATTAAAGCCGGTTGCAATGACCGTGACCACAATTTCATCCTTCAGGCTTTCATTGATGACGGATCCGAAAATCATATTGACTTCCTGGTCTGATGCGGACGCAACAATATCGGCCGCTTCCTGCACTTCATACAAACTTAAATTCGCGCTGCCGGTGATGTTCATCAGCACGCCTTGTGCACCGTCAATGGACGTTTCAAGCAGCGGCGATGAAATGGCTTTTTTTGCCGCCTCTGTCGCACGGTTTTCCCCGGAAGCAATCCCGATTCCCATGAGCGCCGAACCTTTATTGGTCATAATCGTTTTGACATCCGCAAAATCCAGGTTGATCAAACCCGGCACCGCGATCAGGTCGGAAATCCCTTGTACGCCCTGGCGCAGCACATTATCCGCTTCCCGGAATGCTTCCAGCATCGGCGTGCTTTTATCCACAATTTCCAGCAGGCGGTCATTCGGGATAACAATCAGCGTATCGACCGCCTCTTTCATGGCACTGATGCCGCCGGCCGCCTGGTTTGCCCGTTTGCGACCTTCAAATGTGAACGGCCTTGTGACCACCCCGACCGTCAGCGCCCCGAGTTCCTTTGCGATATGGGCAATGACCGGCGCCGCCCCTGTTCCGGTGCCGCCGCCCATCCCGGCTGTCACGAACACCATATCCGCACCCTTTAACGCTTCTTCAATTTGTTCTTTGCTTTCTTCGGCCGCTTTCCGCCCTACTTCCGGATTTGCGCCGGCACCGAGGCCGCGCGTTAACTTTGCGCCAATTTGCATTTTAATTTCAGCTTTGGAAAGGTTTAATGCCTGGGCATCCGTGTTTACGGCAATAAATTCAACGCCCTGCAGATTATGTTCAATCATGCGGTTCACGGCATTGTTGCCGCCGCCGCCAACGCCGATAACTTTTATCGTTGCCAAAGCGTCTACATTGGTATCGAACTCTAACATTCACTAATCCTCCTAATTCGTATTGCGTATCTTATCCCGGTCCTGCTGCCGGACGGGCTCCGGTTTTCCGCACATGATGCCGGCAGGCTATTCGAAAAACAAACCAAAGAATTTTTTCATTTTCGATGAAATTTTTTCTTCCTGGCCGGATGCTTGTTTCGGTTTGGACTGCAGTTTTTTCGCCGGTTTTGGTTCCACATGCTCCATTCCGGCTGCCACCAGGCGGGAACTGACATTTTTCCCTTCCAGTCGCGCATTTTTCGCGGCGTACTGGATCAGGCCGACCGCCGTCGTATATTGCGGCTCACGGACGCCGATATAATCCGGAATGGCGACTCTTACGCGGTTTTGAAAGACCGTTTCTGCAAGCTCCGGTACTCCGGGCATATTTGCAGTGCCCCCTGTCAGCACAATCCCACCCGGCAAATCATGAACGCCGATTTTCCTGAGTTCCTGCTGGATAAGCAAAAAGATTTCTTCTAATCTAGCTTCTATAATATCAGAAATTTGTAATTGGTTAAATTGTTCTTTTTGTTCGCTGCCGATGATCTGCACATCAAAAACATCGTCTTCGAGCGCATTCTCGCTGAACGCGTGCCCGTGTTTCAGTTTGATTTTTTCCGCATCTTCCGTTGAAGCCCTCAGACAGATGGACAAATCTTTTGTGATATGGTCTCCGCCGACGGGCAGCACGCTCGTTGTCCGGATATGGCCGTTTTCAAAAACAGCCAGCGTCGTCGACCCGCCGCCGATATCAACGAGTGCCGTCCCGAGTTCCATTTCATCTTTTGACAGTGCAATGGTGCCGGCTGCAAGCGGCATGAGGACAATTTCCGCAATGGTCAGACCAGCCTTTTCCACACAGCGCAATGTATTATGTAAGATCGTTTTGGAAGTCGTGACAATGATGCCTTCCATTTCCAATCTGACACCGATCATCCCGCGAGGATCATGTATTTCATCTAAACCGTCCACAATGAATTGCTTCGGAATGACATTCACAATCTCTCTTTCGGGAGGAATAGAAAGCACTTGCGCCGCATCCATCACTCTTTGTACATCCCCGTCCGTGATTTCACGGTTTTCGCTCTGGACCGCCACCACCCCGTGGCACGGCTGCAGCATCACATGATTGCTGGCAATGCCGACGATCACGTGGTCAATTTTCATGCCGACCATTCTTTCCGCTTGCTCAATTGCCCGCCTGATGGACAGTACGGTTTCATCTATATCTACAATCGATCCTTTTTTAATGCCTTCGGACCTGACATTGCCAACCCCAATAATATTTAATGAATCATTGCCCATTTCGGCAATGATGACTTTCGTGGCAGATGTACCGATGTCAAGACTCACATATATTTCACTGCTGTTCATACTGCGGCACCTCCCTTTGCCTTTCGATCAAACGCAATCCGCCTATGTTAAAGCCCCATTTTTCCAATTCGTCTCTTCTGAGGCGGGCTCTTTTTGCCGTTCCGTCCGTGAGCCCGCCTGAAGCCTCCATTTAAAAAGGTGAGTATAAAGAAAGTATTCTTCGTCATGGTGAAATTCCCTTTTTTTCAATCGGACTTTTTTCATTTTCTTTTGGTTATCAAAATATTTCCAGCCTCAAAATATAGCAATTCCTAAAATTTGGTTTCATCATAAGTCTACACTAAGATGGACACGGAGAAAAGCGAAATTTTTTCATGTTCACTTCGAATCGTAAGCTTTAAAATACGAACCGACTTCAAGGTCAATCACACCTTTTTTCTTCGGGTCAAGCTGGCTGATGATCGAAGGGTAATGCGCCATCTTTTCTGCGAATGACGGAATGCTGGCGCGTACTTCAAAACCGTTATTCATGTACAGGGTGACAAGGTCACGGTCAACGTTTGAAGGGGTATAGCGGACTTCCGAAATGGCATTTGTAATCGAATCCGGCAATTTTTGCATCTGGCGGATCATTTCATGCAAATGCGTATCCTGTTTGAAGCCGGTAAATATCAGGCTTGCGGCCGGAATTTCTTTCACCGTTCTTTTGACGACCGAACCGTTGTCCAAAACCGGCAAAAAACCATTTTTCTGCTGTAAATATCCGATTTTTTGATGCTCTTTCACTTTTATGTAAAGCGTATTCGGCAAGGAAATGCCCATTTTCACCGAATCAATTTCAGGGATGGATGCGATTCTTTTCCGGACTGCGCCTTTACGGATATTCCATATATTCTCACCCGTGGCAATACCGCTTTTTTTCAGGATGTACAGCTTGCTGACCGCCTCATTCCCCTCTATCTGAATGCGATGGACGCGGCTCAGCGGGGACTCAAGGTAGATGATCAGCATCACCAGCATAAAAAAAACCGTCAGCAGCATGATGAGCCGCCGGTTCGTTTTTCGGCGGCGCTGCTGCTTTAATTTCGGGATCCGGTCTTCCAGCGAAACGATGTTTTTGTCAGACCGCGCCATTTTGTTCCTCCCTTTTTATTTGCCGCATCATGATTTGGCTTTTGCGGCCAGATTTTCCATCACTTCATAAAGCCGCCACGAAGCGTCACGAATGCCGAGCTTGCGGGCGGCCGCCTGCATTTTCTCCATTTGTTCCCGATCCAGTAAAATTTTATCGATCAGGGACACGAGCTTCGCGGAAGATA
This sequence comes from Weizmannia sp. FSL W8-0676, assembly GCF_038593015.1. NCBI lineage: Bacteria > Bacillati > Bacillota > Bacilli > Caryophanales > Bacillaceae > Heyndrickxia > Weizmannia sp. FSL W8-0676. The sequence continues at coordinate 1,116,507 of NZ_CP151954.1, read as the reverse complement.
AATCTTTTTCAAGCAGCATAAAAGCTGCACCGTTTTCCAAGAGTGTTTTCGCGTTTTTTTCCTGGTGATTATTTGTCACATAAGGGCTCGGAATTAAAATACTAGGCAGGCCGAGCGCCGTCAGTTCGGCCAATGTGGTTGCGCCCGCCCTTGAGACGACAAGATCCACCGCACGCAGCACTTCCGGCATATTGTGGATAAACGGCACCACTTTGATATTTCCCTTTTCGCCGATCAGTGCAATTTCTTTTTTGACGGCCTCATAATGCACATCCCCTGTCGCATAAATGACCTGGTAATTTTTTTGTGCAAAATTGGAAAAAGATTTCACAACCGCTTCATTAATCGGGCGTGCCCCGCGGCTCCCGCCGAAAATGAGAACGGTTGGAAGCGTAGTTTTCAGGCCGAAACCGGAAAGGACGTCGCGCCTTTTCTCCCCGATCACTTCCGATGCGCGCGGATTGCCGGTCAGTACTACTTTTTTCTCATCAAAAAAAGATTTTGCGGATTCAAAGCAAATGGCCACTTTGTCAACGTACCGGCTTAAAAACTTATTCGTCAGCCCCGGCACGCTGTTTTGTTCGTGGATAATGGTCGGGATGTGCAGTTTGGCGGCGGCGTAGACAACCGGCCCGCATACATACCCGCCTGTGCCGATGACAACATCCGGCTTGAATTCCCGGATGATTTTTTTGCACCGGCTCACGCCCTTTAGAAAGCGGGCAACCGTTTTGACATTTTCAAACGAAAGGGAGCGTTTAAACCCCGTAATATGAATCGATTTGAACGGAATGCTTTCCCGCGGCACAAGCCGGGATTCGAGCCCTTTTTCCGTGCCGATATACAAACATTCCGTGTCAGGATGTTTCTGTTTGATCGTTCTGATCAATGCCAGGGCCGGATAAATATGCCCGCCTGTTCCGCCCCCGCTGACAATGATTTTCATTTTTTCCACCTCAGGACGCCGTGCTGGGTTGCACGGGTATCAATATATGATGTTTGAACCATTCATTTTCCTATATTACTATATTTTAAACGACAATGGGTACACAGTAAAACGATTATTATCAAAATGTTGACTAGTTGTCAAACGAAAAAAGAACCCCTTTATGAGGTTCTCCTTCCGTTACAGCCGGGAATGGCGGCTGATGTTTAAGAGCACGCCGACTGCGACAAGCATCAACGTCAAAGAAGAGCCGCCGTAACTGATGAACGGAAGCGTAATGCCTGTAACCGGGATTAGGCCAATGACGACGCTGATATTGATCATCACCTGGATCGCGATCATGGAAATAATGCCGACTGCGAGCAGGCTTCCGTACAGATCGGGTGCGCCAAGCGCGATCCGGATTCCGCGCCAAAGCAGCAGCGCAAACAAAATCAGGACAAAAGTCCCGCCGATAAAACCGAGCTCTTCGGAAAGAATGGCAAAGATAAAATCATTTTGCGGTTCAGGCAGATAGTGGAATTTTTGCTTGCTCTCCCCAAGCCCCATGCCGAACAGGCCACCCGGGCCGATCGCAAGAAGCGACTGGATAATTTGAAATCCTTTCCCCTGCGGATCGGACCATGGATCAAGGAAAGAGGTAATCCGTGCGATCCGGTATGGAGCCGATAAAACAAGAGCGACAAAACCGCCCACACCAAGGAGCCCGAGCATGGCAAAATGGGCAATGCGGGCGCCGGAAACAAAAATCATGATGATGCATGTCCCAAGCATCACCGTTCCCGTTCCAAGATCCGGCTGCAGCATAATCATCCCAAAAGCAACAAAAACGAGCGCCAAGGCCGGGAGCATGCCTTTTTTAAAAGTCGTAATGTATTTCTGGTTTTCCGATAAAAATTTTGCCAAATACGCGATCAGCGCCATTTTAATGAATTCGGAAGGCTGGATGGAAAATGCGCCGACCCCGATCCAGCTCCGCGACCCGTTCCGTTCAAGCCCGATGCCGGGAATCAACACAAGGACGAGCAGCACAAAACAAATGACCAGGATGGTTTTCGCCCATGCCCGCCACGTCCAGTAATCAATGCGCATCACGAAAAACATCGCTGCCACGCCGAGCCCGGCAAAAAGCAGCTGCCGCTTCAAAAAATAAAATGCATCGTTAAATTTGTACTCCGCCACGATCTCACTCGCGCTGAACACCATCAGGAGCCCGGTTGCAAGCAGCGCCAGGGTCACAATGATTAATAAAAAGTCGGGATTCGTTTTTTTCGACGGCATCCGTGCCCACCCCAGAAAAGATTTAGAGCTTCCCGCAAAAACCGGCAAACCGCACCGGTAAAAAAGCGGTCCAAGCCCTTATCTTAACTTATGCACGGCGTCGATGAAAATATCACCACGAATTTCAAAAGATTTGTACTGGTCCCAGCTGGCGCATGCCGGCGACAGCAAAATGCAATCGCCCGGTTCGGATAATGCCCACGCGACCGGGACGGCTTCTTCCACGTTTTCCACCGTGCGGATGACCGGAATGCCTGCTTTTTTCGCGGTGCTTTCCAGTTTCGGCGCGGTTTCCCCAAAAGTAATCAATGCTTTGACGTACTTCAAAGCCGGGATCAGTTCATCAAAGCCGTTGCCGCGGTCGAGCCCTCCGGCAAGCAGAATGACCGGCTGATGGAAAGCAGCGAGTGCGGCTTTGCAGGCCAGGATATTGGTCGCTTTTGAATCGTTGTAAAATTTCCGCCCTTTGATTTCGCCAATATATTGCGTCCGGTGCTTGACGCCTTTGAACGTTGCGAGCACGCCGCGGATAGCATCATTACTTGCCCCCATCAGCTTGGCAGCGGCGACAGCGGCTAAAATATTTTCCAGATTATGGTCTCCCGGCAGCACAATTTCAGCGCGGTCCATGATTTTTTCGCCTTTCCACATGATGCTGCCGTCTTTTACCGATGCGCCGTCTTCAACATATTCCTTCGTTGAAAAAGGAATAATTTTTGCTTTTGTGAAGGAGACCAGATCCCACAGTTCCGGCTGGGCATGGTTCAGAATCAGGAAATCATCCTCTGTCTGGTTCCGGGTAATATTTGATTTTGCTTTTGCATAAGCTTCTTTTGTCCCGTGATAATCGAGATGGGCTTCATAAATATTCGTGATGATGGCAATATGCGGCCTGAACGTTTGCACGCCCATCAGCTGGAAAGAAGACAGCTCCACCACCATCTGCTGGCCCGCGCTTGCTTTTTGCGCCACCGTGGAAGCCACTTTGCCGATATTTCCGGCAATTAACGGATCAAAATGCGGATCCGCCTGGAAAATTTCATAAATCAAAGTGGTGGTCGTCGTTTTCCCGTTCGTTCCCGTAATGCCGACCATAGGGCATTCTGCAATTTTATAGGCCAGCTCGATTTCGGTAATGACCGGGATCCCTTTTTCAAGCGCCCCTGCAACAAGCGGGTTCGAATAAGGGATACCCGGATTTTTCACAATCAGTTCAAAGCCTTCATCCAGCAGTTCGATCGGATGGCTGCCGCAAATGACTTTGATGCCCTGTTCCAAAAGCCCCTGCGCCTCCGGGTTCTCTTCAAGCGGTTTATAATCATTCACCGTTACAAACGCCCCGAGCCGGTGCAACAGGGAAGCCGCGCTCACCCCGCTTTTTGCCAGCCCGAGCACTAATACTTTTTTATGTTCATATTCCGTGATATTTTTCATGTTACATCCACACCTCGATATAAATTCCTAAAATCGCACACAAAAGGCCTACCGCCCAGAACGTCACGACAACACGCCATTCCGACCAGCCCGCCAGCTCATAATGGTGGTGCAGCGGGCTCATCCTGAAAATTCTTTTTCCTGTTGTCTTAAATGATATCACCTGGAGAATGACAGACAAAGTCTCGATGACAAAAACACCGCCAATCACAATTAAAAGAATCTCAAGATTGGTCAGAATCGAAATGGCGGCAATCGCCCCGCCCAATGCAAGCGATCCGGTGTCCCCCATGAAAACTTTTGCCGGATGGGCATTAAAGACGAGAAAACCAAGCACGGCCCCAACTACGGCAACCGAAAACAGGGCGACATCCGCCTGTGACTGGTTCCATGCCAAAACGGCGAATGCCCCGAAAGCAATCGCTGCCGTCCCGGATACAAGGCCGTCAAGCCCGTCCGTCAGATTGACCGCATTGGAAAACCCGACAAGCCAGAGAAGAATGATGACAAAGTAAAACCAGCCGAAATCAACCGATTTGTCCGTAAACGGAATCGAGACTTCCGAAGATAAATGGAAGTGGCGGAAAACGACATAAAAAATGACGGCAACGAGAATCTGGCCAAGCAGTTTCTGCTTCGATGTAAGACCAAGATTCCGCTTCATCACCACTTTTATAAAGTCATCCAAAAATCCGAGCAGCCCGAATCCGATCGTAACAAGCAGCAGCAGGTAAATTCTGACAGTCGGTTCAGCGAATTTACCGGCCATGACCAGCGTGGATGCAATGATCGATACCAAAATAATCAAGCCGCCCATTGTCGGCGTACCGGATTTTTTCTGGTGCGATTTCGGGCCTTCTTCCCGGATGCTCTGGCCGAATTTCAGTCTCCTTAAAAAAGGGATAAAAACGGGCGAAAGCAGCACGGAAATTAAAAAAGCCATCAGCGTTGTAAAAAAAATTACCTGCTCGATCATGCTTTTTCCCTCCCGTGGCGCCTGCATGCACAAAGCAGCCGCTTCCTGTTTTCCGCATCCGCCAAATCATATGTATGAGGGTTTTTGTCCCGCAATTCCGAGCCGTAAAAAATAAAAGTTGTCTTCATATCCAAATCCTTGCTTTCCATTTTTTTTAGATAAAACTGTACCAGTTGTGTAAAAGCAAAAGAAACATCCTCTGCCATAAACAGTGGAAAATCAGTCGGTATATAGCGGGGCACGGGCGCATCTTTTTTCCAAAGCGCCGCGATTGCCCCGTGTGCAATTGCCCGGTTAATGTCCGGTTCAGAAAAAGGGACGTATAATCCCTTTGGCTGGTTTACATCTGCAAACACGCTGACTGTTGCAAATTCGAGCGCCATCTCCATGCCGCGGCCCAAACTGAAAAGGCGGGCTGTATCCCCGAATGATAACATATGCTTCACCGCTCCTTTATCATTTCCAGTGCAACTTCCCTGTCATCAAAATGATGCACTTCATTTCCAATGATTTGATAAGTTTCATGGCCTTTTCCGGCAATCAGGACAACATCCCCCGCCTTTGCACGGAAAATGGCTGTTTTGATTGCTTCCCTCCGGTCGGGGATGCATGCATACCGCTCGCCTTCTACCCCTTTTTCCATCTCGCGCAAAATGGCAAGCGGATCTTCGCTGCGCGGATTATCCGATGTAAAAATCGGATAATCCGCATATTTACAGGCAATTTGCGCCATCACCGGCCGCTTTGTTTTATCGCGGTCGCCGCCGCAGCCAACAACGACAAAGATTTTTTTCTTGGCAAACTGCCGGACCGTTTTCAGGACATTTTCCAGACTGTCGGGCGTGTGCGCATAATCGACAATCACGGAAAAATCCTGGCCGCCGTTTACGAGCTCAAACCGGCCGCGCACGCCTTCCATCGCTTCCGCCGTTTTAATGATCGAATCAAGCGGCACCCCGGAAACAACCCCGGTTGCGATCGCTGCGAGCATATTATAGACGCTGAACTTCCCGACAAGCTGCAGACGGACTTCCCGTTTTTCAAACGGCGTCACAAGCGTGAATGTCGTCCCGCGGGCGTGCATGTCAATGTTTTCGGCCATAAAATCCGCATCGCGGTCGATCCCGTACGTTATGACAGGCACCGCTGTTACTTGTTCAAATTCTTTTGATGCGGCGTCATCTGCATTTAAAATGGCATATTTCGGCTTATCCTGCGGGCAGGAGTTCCCGAGCTGCGAAAACAATAAACTTTTAGCGCGCCGGTATTCTGCCATTGTTTTATGGTAATCGAGATGATCCTGCGTGAGATTTGTGAAAACGGCAATATCATAGTCGCAGCCGTGCACCCGGCCTTCAACAAGCGAATGCGAAGAAACTTCCATCACACAGTCGGTGACGCCGCGCGCGTTCATTTCATGAAATATTTTTTGCAATGTCAGGCTGTCCGGCGTTGTGTTTTTCGTTTCCAGCGTTTCATCGCCAATTTTCATATACATCGTGCCAATCAGGCCGGTCGTTCTGCCTGCATCCCGGTATATTTTTTCGATAATATGGCTCGTTGTTGTTTTTCCGTTTGTGCCGGTAATCCCGACAAGGCGGAGCTTGCGGGACGGCTGCCCGTAAAACCGGTCTGCAAGGAGCGCCATTGCCCGTTTTGTATTGCGGACGATAATGACCGGTACATCCACATCGACCGGCTTTTCGGCTAAAATGGCTGCTGCGCCCCGTTTTGCCGCATCAACGGCAAACTTGTGCCCGTCAACCGTATAGCCTTTGATGCAAATAAACAGACTGTTTTTCGTGACAAGCCGGTTATCCTGGACAAGTTCCGTAATTTCCGGATTCACAGCAGGCATTTTCACAAACGACAATGCCTCTAACAATGTATGTAACTTCATTTGCTTCCAACCCTTCCTGTTCCAAACCCTTGTTGCTGCATCTTTTTTGTGTATACATGTAAATACAGTCCTTTTCTATTGTACAAAAAAAACGGCCATTAAGCTATGAAGTCCTGCTGATTTTTAAAATGTAAGCCGGAGCAGCCCTGTTTTATGCCCCTTGAAACAAAAACACGGGCGGCCGGACATACGGCGCCGCCCTGTTTTCCTGCATGCAAATCCGGATTGTCGGGCCTGGCGGGGCCCAAGTAAATAAGGAACTGGAAAGTCTGTTTTACTGCATGTAAACCCGGATCGTTGAGCCTTCTTCCACTTTCACGCCTGGTTCAGGGGACTGCCGGATCACCTTGTTTCCGGATCCGCTGACGTCAAGTTTGAGATTGTATTGGTCGTTCATCATCTCTTTTTTCGTCTCCCCGATTAAATTCGGCACTTTCACCGTTGGCGTTTCAAAATAACTTTTTTCTTTTTCCGCCTGGTTTTTCACCGGCTTGACGCCCATGGCACGCAGGCTGTCGCCGATGATCGTGCCCGCGATCGGGGCTGCCACCTGGCCGCCGAATTGGATCGTATTTTTCGGATTATCGACCGCCAAGTAGACGACGATTTTTGGATCATTGGCCGGGGCGAAACCGATAAAGGATAAAACATAATTGTTTTCGAGATAGCGGCCGTTTTTTGCTTTTTGCGCCGTCCCGGTTTTCCCGCCGACCGGATAACCGTCCACATAAGCATTTTTTCCGCTCCCCTGTGTGACAACTGTTTCAAGCGCATGGCGGATTTGTTTTGACGTGTTTTCCGAGATCACCCTTCTTTTGGCAACCGGGTTTTTTCGCATGACCGTTTCCCCAGTTTCGGGGTCGACGAGTTCCTTTGCAATATACGGTTTGTAGAGGATCCCGCCGTTTACGGCAGCCGAGACCGCCGCCACCTGCTGGATCGGCGTAACAGAAACCCCCTGCCCGAAAGCCGTTGTCGCTAGTTCAACCGGCCCGACGCGATCAAGGTTGAACAAAATGCCGGAAGCTTCGCCGGATAGATCCACGCCGGTTTTTGTGCCAAACCCGAAATTGCGGATGTATTTGAACAATGTATTTTTCCCGAGCCTTTCACCGAGTTCGACAAAACCCGGGTTGCATGATTTTTGGACAACCTCAAGGAACGTTTCGCTGCCGTGCCCGCCCCTTTTCCAGCAGTGCAGCGTCGAACCTCCGACTTCAACCGCGCCGGAATCGTAAAATTTGTCTTTTGTCAAATTCACTTTCTTTTCTTCAAGGGCGGCGGCAAGTGTGATAATTTTAAATGTCGATCCCGGTTCGTATGTGCTCCAGATCGGCAGGTTCCGGTTATACACTTCCTGCGGCACATTTTTATAATTGTCAGGCGTATAGCTCGGCCTGCTTGACATCCCGAGAATTTCCCCGGTGTCCGGGTCCATGGCGATCGCAATCAGCCCGTCCGGATGATATTTTTTTTCAGCATTATCGAGTTCGCGCTCAATGACCGTCTGGACTTTTGTATCAACCGTTAGCTTCAGGTCAAGCCCGTTTTTTGGCGCTTCATATTCATCCGCCATATCCTTCATCTTTTTCTTCCCTTTTGCGTCCGTATAAAACTCGACTGCCCCTTTTTTTCCGCTCAGCGCATCATCATAATACAGTTCGAGCCCGGTCAGCCCCTGATTGTCGGCGCCGGTGAATCCGAGTACATGCGAAAGGTAGCGGCCGAACGGATAATACCGCTTGGAATCTTCCGCGATATAGACCCCCGAAAGCCCGAGGCGGCGTACGTCATTTGCCTTTTCATTGCTGATTTTCCGCCCTTCTTTTATTCTGACAATCGATCTGACCTGTGTAATCTCTTTATAGATCTTTTCTTTGTCTGCATCAAGGGCGTTCCCCAGTTTTTCTGCCGTTTTCGCCGGGTCCTTGACCTGCCTCGGAATGATGAAAATCGTCGGGGCGCTTTGGTTGGAGGCGATCGGCACGCCGTTTCTGTCTTCGATTTTTCCCCGCTCCCCTTCAAAAGGGATACTTCTACTCCATAGCGCTTTTGCCCTGTCCGTCAGCATATCCCCGAGCCCGAACTGGACATAACCGAGCCGCACATCTATAATGCTGAAAATGACAATCCCGCAAAGCAATATAAAAACAAGCCGCTTTCTCACCGTAACATTGGATACACGTTTCACGAGCGCGCCTCCTTTATTTAAATCTCAAAGCAGCAGACTCCACGGCGCAGGAAATATGAAAAGTTTCACCCCTGCAGGCTTTCTGAAATCCTGCAAATCCGCTCCGGGCGAAACAAGCCCTTTGTTGTCTTTACACCCATTTATATGCTTGTACGCATCCGGCTAGTACCTTTTCACGCGCATGAAAAAAAGCAAGCCTTGTGCTTGCTTTTTTTCGGCATCCCTTCTGTCGCCCGCCTATGGATTCTTAAATTTTACAGTAAGGGCCTGCCCGGATTTCACCTTTGACTTTGCCGGAATGCTTTGTGATACGGCATAGCCTTCCCCGCTTATGGCCAGGCGGAGGCCGAGCAGTTTGGCAGCGCCCGCCACGTCACGTTTCGAAAAGCCGCGTATATCCGGCATTACCCTATTGCCATTTGTTTTCAAAAATACTTTTGCGCCCGGCAGTAGTTTTTCCTGTGCCTCGGGTTCCTGGGCTGTCACGGTATCGCCATCGCCGAGCACAACAGGGGTAAGCCCCAGTGCTCTTACGGCAGATGATGCTTCTGTCCGGCTGTCACCCGTAAAATCAGGAAGCTTGGCAAGGCGTACGGCCTTCCCTTTTGCCGGTTTAATATTTAAATATTGCAGGCTGTTCCTCATAATCGGGTTAAACAGCGCTTTAACCGGTTCGCCACCAAGCTCGCCTGCTTTTAAATGCGGCTGCTGGACAACGGCGTAAACGATTAATTTCGGATTGTCTTTCGGCGCCATGCCGAGAAAAGAAAAGATATAGTTATCGGTACCGGTTAAATAACCGCCGCCGTTCGGATTCGGGATCTGGGCGGTACCGGTTTTGCCGGTCACCTCATAGCCCGGAATGTTATAGGCCGTGCCGGTCCCGGTTTTTTTATTCGTCACAACCGTCCGCAAATAATCCCGGACTTTTTTCGCGGTGTCCGCGCTGATCGGGTTGCCGGCAACGGTTGGTTTTGTTTTTTCCGTTTTTCCGGTTGTGGGATTGACCACTTTGTCGACTACATACGGCTTCATCATTTTCCCGTCATTGGCAACCGCTGTTGCCGCCTGAATCATCTGCATTGCGGTCACGGTTGTGCCCTGACCGAATGTCGTCGTATACCGTTCGACCGGATAATCGTATAAAATTTTGCCGGAAGCTTCATTTGGCAAGCCGACTTTCGTCTTTTTCCCGAACCCGAACGCTTCCAAATATTGCTTAAGTTTATCCTGCTTAATATAATCAAGCAATGTGGCAAATGCGACATTCGAAGAACGCTGCAGCCCTTCCAGAAAGGTGATCCTGCCCCAGCCGACCCCGCCGTTATGGTCTTTAATCGGGTTTGGCACATTTTTTACATGGAATTCCCCTGACTTATAGGTCGCATACGGGTGAAAAGCGCCTTCCTGGACGGCCGCCGCCAAGGTAAAAATTTTCATCGTCGAGCCCGGTTCATAAGCGGTTTCGACTGCTTCGTTCTGCCAGACGCTCAAACCTTTCCGCGTTTCCGGGTCAAATGTCGGTCGCTGCCCCATCGCCAGTATCCTACCCGTTTTCGGATCTGCCACGACAACAAACGCTTTTTTCGGATTGTATTGCTTCTGGACTTTGCCAAGCGCATCTTCAACGAAAGACTGGATTTTCTTGTCAATCGTTAAATAGACATTTTCCCCGTTTTTCGGTTTGGTGACTTTTTTATGCGCGTTTGGCAGAATATACCCCCAAAAGTCGCCTTCATAACTGATTTTTCCGTCTTTCCCTTCCAAAGCGGCATTCATGCTTTTTTCGATTCCCATTACGCCTGCCATTTGGCCGCCCGTCTCATTTTTCTGCGCATAACCGACCAGATGGGAGGCAAACGAACCGTTCGGATACGTGCGTTTCGGCACCGCTTCGAACTGGATGCCCGGCAGGTTCAGTTTTTGAATTTCATTTTTTGTTTGATAGGGAATATCCTGCCCCGCTTTCCCGAATTCCACTTGAAACCGCCCTTTTTGTGTCAGAAGCGAATAGATTTTTGATTCGGGCATGTCAATATATTTTGCAAGGGCCTGGGCGGTTTTCCGGGGGTTGACAACATGTTTCGGATGTTCCGGATCAATCGTGGCTTTCGGGTCCAAAATAGCAACCAGATTGTACGAAACAACATTTTCGGCGATCACTTCCCCGCTTGCATCGTAAATATTGCCGCGGGAAGCGGGAATGGTGCTTGTCCGCAAATACTTTTTCGCCGCTTTTGCCGCGAGCACTTTCCCGTCTGCCTGCCCTGTGATTTCAATCGTCAAAAACCTTACGGCGATAATAAAAAAGGACAGACCGAATATGATAAATAATATCGCTGCCCCCCTGTTTGTATTCAGTTTTCTAGACTTCATTTATTTTCAACAACCTTGACATTATTCTCGTCCAATTTCAAGCCGAGTTTTTTTGCCTTTTCGTAAATACGGTCGTAGCGGCTTAATTCGCTTACTTGCATTTTCAAATCATCGGTCACCTTGTTTTTGTTCTGGATCGCGGTTTTCGTATCTTCAATCGACCGGTTGGCATTATAAATCGCAGCTTCCGTTGATACGATCTTCACGGCCATAATCAGAACGAACAAAGCAAAAAGGCTTGCGATAATCTTTTCCCCTAAAGTGATCTGCGCGCGTCTTGTGACCGGGGCTACTCTTTTTTCAACCTGTTGCTGTTGTTCCGGCGCACGTTTCGGCTGCCTTGCTAAATTACTCAAAAAACTCCCTCCTCTATTTTCTTAGCGTTTTTCCGCAATGCGCAGTTTAGCCGACCTTGACCGGTTGTTCCAGCCCACTTCCTCATCATCCGGGATAATGGGTTTTTTCGTAATGAGTTTTAATACGGGCTCGTATTCTTTTGGGATGACAGGCAGCCCATGCGGCAAATCTCCTGCACTGCTGAATTCTTTCAATATATTTTTACAAATGCGGTCTTCCAGGGAATGAAAGGTAATGACAGAGACACGCCCGCCCGGTTTTAAAAGCGAAATGGCATCCGTTAAAGAAGTTTCAAAAGCGGATAATTCATCATTCACGGCAATCCGGATCGCCTGAAAGACCCTTTTTGCCGGATGCCCGCCTTTTCTTCGTGCGGGTGCGGGAATCGCTTCTTTAATTAGATCGGCCAGTTCACCGGTTGTTTCTATCGGTTTTTTGGCACGGGACGCCTCGATTTTGCGGGCGATTTGTTTTGAAAACTTTTCTTCCCCGTAACGGAAAAAGATCCGGACCAGTTTTTCATACGGCCATTCATTGACGACTTCATATGCGGTAAGCGGGGCATCGAGGTCCATCCGCATATCGAGCGGCGCATCATGCTGGTAGCTGAATCCCCGTTCCGGTGTATCCAGCTGCGGGGATGAGACGCCCAAATCATACAAGATGCCGTCGACAGCCTGCACACCGCGCGCTTTCAGTTCAGATTTTAAATAGCGGAAATTGCTTTTAATAAAAGTGATCCTGTTTTGGTCATGGGCAAGCTTTTCTTTGGCATGCTGAATCGCCGTTTCATCCTGGTCAAAAGCGTATAAATGCCCGCCGGTAAGCTGCTTAAGCAAATAAGCGCTGTGACCCCCGCCGCCGAGCGTGCAGTCAACATAAATCCCGTCCGGTTTGATATGTAGCCCGTCAACGGTTTCTTTCAGCAAAACGGTCTTGTGTGCAAACATACTGAATCTCCTATCCAATCGAACATGTTAAAGGTCAAAATCGATGAGGTTTTCCGCAATATCGGCAAAAGAGGCCTCCGATTCCTGAAAATATTCTTCCCATAAATCTTTGCTCCAAATCTCAATTCGATTGGAAACGCCGAGCACCACGCATTCTTTTTCGAGTTTCGCGTAGGAAAGGAGCGGTGCGGGAATCAGAATGCGCCCTTGCTTATCCCGCTCGCATTCGGTCGCCCCCGAAAAGAAAAAACGTGTGAATGCGCGGGCATCTTTTTTCGTTAACGGAAGGGACTTCAGTTTTTCTTCCACCTGTTTCCATTCATCCGCAGGGTAACCGAAAATGCAACGGTCCAGCCCACGGGTAATGACAAACGTATCGCCAAGCTGTTCACGGAATTTGGCCGGTACAATCAAACGGCCTTTTACATCGATATTGTGCCGGTATTCTCCCATGAACATTGGCGCGTGCCCCCCGCTTCCCACTTCATATTAATAATTTACCACAATCCCCCACCTTTCACCACTTTAATTTTTATATTCTCCCCGCGCGCTTGATTTCCTGCTTTTTGCAAGAAAAAATCAATTGAAAACTTGCCGGCCGTAAAACCCGATTCCAGCATGGCCAGACCCCGGCAGCCCGCTTTTTCACTTCGCAAACCAACGCCCCTTCTCCCCTGTTTTTTTGCATAAAAAAAGCCGGCCGCTGTCAGCCGGTTAAATTTTGACGAGTTTATGGGTGCCGTCAAATGTGAACGGCAGGGCGGCAAGGGTGTGGATAAAGTCTGTCCCGTATTTGTTAAGGAAATAAAAAAGGTTCCAGACCCTTTCCTGGGGATTGCCGTCCGGGCGCAAGGCACGTTCGATCCGCGCGTATTTTTCAAGGACGACATCATGTTTTCCCGCAATCTCTTCATCCACTTTCCGCTGCAAAAACGCAAGCTGCCCGAGGTGAAAATCGAGATTTTTGCGGGCAAGCGGTTCCACCCCCTTTCCAATTGCGGCAAAAATTTTATCGTATTGCATTTTCAGCATGTTTTCCGTTTCTGCAATGAGTGCGTCCATATTCTCATCTTTTGCGTCATTCCAATATTTTTCCCGCTCTTTCCGGGTCCCGTATTTTAATACATGCCCGATATCGAGTCCCAGTTCCTCGATATCCCTTTGGACCGCTCGCTCAAGCAGCGTGATATTGAGCCGCGGCACAAGAGGCGGCATCAGAATCCCCATTTCTTCAAACACCCGCTTCAGCTCGGCCCAGTACGCAATTTCGCCCGGCCCGCCGATAAACGCAAGGGTTGGGAAGAGCCATTCCTGCATAAGCGGCCTTGTGACAACATTATTGCTCAGCCGTTCAGGGCTTTTCGCACAAAGCGCGCGCAACGCTTCCTCCGTAAAAAAAGGGCTGCCGCCTTTCCCGATAAATCCGCCGCGCTCCGGACTGTACTCCAGCAAAATCCGTTCCTTCCCGTCATAATAAAAAAGATTCAGCGCCCGCCTGGAAATATCAATCGCTTTTGGAAACTCAAACCGCGCGATTTCCTGCTGCTGCCAGAGGACCGCTTCCGTAATCGTGCCATAATCCCGGATCATCCGTTCAAAAAACGGCGCCTCGATCTTTCGCAAGTGTGCATCAGCCGAATCGATGAGCAGCACCCCGTACGCCTTGAAAAGATCGTGAATCATGCAGGCAAACAGGTCAGAAAGGCTTTGTGCCCTGTCTGCAAACGCCTCCAGCTGTGAAAGAAGGGCATTGGTATGTTCGGTTTCGCCAAATGCTTCAAAAACTTTATGTATCCATTTTTTTAAATGGGCAGGATCCGGTTTGGTGTCAGAGATCATTTTTTTCTCAAGCGGCCCTTCAGCATAACTGAATTTTTTTAAACGTCTTTCCTGTTCGGCATAAATATGGTTCACTTCCAAATAGTCATGGTCTTCGCCCGCGATCCAGAAGACAGGCACAACCGGAATTTGCAGGGCTTCTTCCTGCTCACTGGCAAGCCGGATAATGGAAATCAGTTTATGGATGGTATAAAGCGGCCCTGTTAATAGTCCCGCCTGCTGGCCGCCGATCACAACAGCAGCGTTCGGCTGCCTTAATTTTTCTAAAGAACGAGCCGTCTCCGGGTAGATTCCGAATTTTTCCATATAATGCCCGATACAATCTGCCAGCCCTTCCCGGTTAAAAGCCCGTTTTTTTAAATCTTCCACTCTTTTATGGAAAACAGAAGCATCCGTTATATCATAATGAAAAAAATCCTTTACAGGAGATTTTTGCGCAAGATAGAGGGAAGCGAACCGATTCGTTGCTGGAATTGAAAAGTTTTCCAGTTCCATCAAATGATTCTTCCTTTCTCGTTTTCATTGATTTTCTCATTGAGTATAGCATTTTTGTGAAAAAAAGAAAAAAAGCCTGCCTGCTCGTTTCAAGGCTGCCCGTTTCAAAAACAGAAGCCATGTTTCCGGCCGCTGCGGGCACGGCGGCAGCACCGGGAACGCGCCTCACCCCTTTTCTTCCATCCCTTTCACCATTTCATAAAGGGCGGACGCAAGCGGAACCCGACTGTTTTGACGGGCAGCCGTTTCCAGCATGTAACCGAGAATCGCGTCAATCTCGGTCCGTGCTCCTTTTTTCACATCTTTCAGCATGGATGATTCATTTTCGCATGTATTTTTGCAAATGCCGGTGGCTTCCTCCCACATCTTTTCCCGCGAAAGTTTCGGGAATAGCGCCACCAGTTCTTCAAATACCGCGCGGAACACACGGGCATAATGCGGGTTGCTGACAAGTTCCCCGTTCTTTGCCTTTAAAACGGCTGTGAGCGGATTGATGACGGCATTGGCAAAACATTTGCGCAAAAGCATCAGCTCATAATCCGGCTGCATCGTGAACGGGAATGCATCTGTATGCAGCTGCACGTTTTCATCCCATTTTCCGTGGTAGACGGCGATATTCGTTTTGCCGTGCCCGTTATGCTTCACCGTTGTGCCGTCAAGCCGGGATGCACCGTGCTCCACCGTGCCAACAAGGATCGTTTTTTGCGGCAATTTTTCAAGAAGAGCCAGATGGCCCATGCCGTTTTGCAAAAACAAGGCCGGCACCCCGCCATCTTCGTGTTTTAAAACGGCTGCAACAGCGGGAAGGTCATATTGCTTGACGGCAACAATCACCAAATCCTGGGAGGAAAGTGAAGAGAACGTGCCATCCGCTTTGACAATCGTCCTGAACGAAGATGCGCTGTCTTTTACGGTAATCCCTTTTTCATTCAGCTGCCCGGCCTGTGCCTTCGTCCTCGGAAACAGGGTCACTTCATGCAACTTTCCAAGCCAGCCCCCGTATAATAAACCGATCGCGCCAGCGCCAATAATCCCGATTTTCATTTTGCCCGCCCCTTTCCATTTTCTTTGCTCCATTTTAACAGGCAATAAGGGAATGGAAAAGAAAATTCCGGACAAAAAATGAGGTGCGACCGCTTACACGTATTTCTTTCATTCTTCCAATTGTTTGTTATATAATGATAATATCAACCGGTTTTATGCAAGAATCGCCGCCATGCTGCCGCGACACAGCACTATAAAGAGGGATGGGGGAATTGATATGGCTTATCAAGTGGAAAGGCTGAAAGTGAACTACAAAACGCTCGAAGAATTCAAACAGTTTAAAGAGTACGGGCAGCAGGAACTGTCCATGCTCGAAGATTTGCAAGACAATATTATTGAAGACAACGCCGACTCGCCATTTTACGGCATCTATTTTGCCGATAAACTCGTTGCGCGCATGAGCCTTTACGAACGGGATGCAAAATATGATCTCTATTTTGACCCTCCGCAAACATTTTTGGAACTTTGGAAACTGGAAGTGCTCCCGAACTATCAATATAAGAATTACGGCCGGGCGCTTGTTGATTTTGCCAAAAGCTTCGGGCTGCCGATTAAAACAAACGCCCGCCTGAAGTCGCGGGGATTTTGGGAAAAAATGGGGTTCAAACCTGTTCCTTATAATGTCGAACGCGATTTGAGTGAAAACCCGTTTGTCTGGTTGCCGCACGGCGTGAAGCTGAAAGACGCAAAACAGGACAAAAAAACGACCTCTTCTTAAAGAACCGGATTCCGGTTCTTTTTTTGCCTTTTACGAACAAAAAATGTCCCCTGCCTTTTAAGGTCCAGGGGATGTCCGCCGCTTTAATCCTGTTCAGCCAGCTGCCGTGCTTTTTCCATAATGGAAAGAAGCGCACTGTATTCTTTTTGCAGCTCTTCATGCTTTTCCTTTTCTTCAAGATACTTTTGAAGCAGTGCCTCATATTTGGTTTTCCATTCCTCTGTACCGCGCCGGGATGCGGACAACTGCCCGTTCTCGTGCCTGCTTTTTTCCGCAAGCTGCTGAAGGATACGGATGGCATCAAACAGCGTCGCTTCTGCCTGCGGCCCTTCTTCAGCAGGCGCTCTCCCGGAATCCCGGACAAGCTGTTTTCTTTCCTTTCTTTCTTTTTTTGCGGCCTCAATTTCGGAGGCGTACTGCTTTCTCACATAAGAATTCCACCTAAACCCGCATGCCGCTGCGGTCCGGTTCATCCGCTTCCCTGCCTCTTCAAACGCCCGGAGCTGCGTGCTGCCTTCGCGGATATGGCGCAACACAATGTCCGATAGCAACAAATCTTCTTCCTGTGTCCAGGCATCCTGTCTGACTGCCGGCATATCTTTCCCCCCATCCTTTTTAATACTATTCATATGCCGTTAATAGAAAAGATAGACGAAAAGCCGCTGCAAAATTTCGAGGAAAAAGGGAAGAACAGGCAGGGGCTTATGGCGGGAAGGGATCGCGTTTTTTAGGCAAATAAAAAAGCACGGGTTTGCGCCGTGCTCTTTTATTATTTATTTACCACAACTTTGTCTTTGTAAAAACCGCAAGATGGGCATACGCGGTGCGCCATTTTCATTTCACCGCATCTCGGGCATTCAACCATGCCGGGAACTTGCAATTTAAAATGTGTGCGGCGTTTTCTTTTTGCCGTTTTAGAAGTTCTTCTAAAAGGTACAGCCATTCTTCCCACCTCCTTATAAGAGATCAGCATATCATTTTAGCCGAAGATGGCGGTTATTCAGAATCCTGGTCAAAAAATTTCGCAAGGCCGGCCATACGCGGGTCTACCGCTTTTTCCGCCTTCTGCTCCATTTCCAAATACTCGTCCTCCGTCAGCACCTGCCAGTTGTCCGTATGCGGCAGTTCGCCTTTTTTAGCTTCCTCGCTGAAAACTTGCATGGGAATGTCGAGCAAAATCAATTCTTTCATAACCGGTATCAAATCAATGACCTCATTTTCGGCAACATGCACTTCTTCATCTTCAGCGCCTTCATAATCGGAAGGCTCAAGAAGAAACGTTTCTGTCGATTTCAAGTCTACCGGGTAATGTACATCAACAAGCGTCCGGGCACAAGGCAGCACAAGCGTCCCTTCAACGTGAAGGTCAAACGTCACCCTGCCCCGCGCAACGCTCCCCGTTCCCGTTACGTGGAAAGGCGAGGCCCCGCGGATCTCGGAATCAGTTTCCATTAAATCTTTTGTAATATCAACCGATTCATCTATCTCAAAGCGCTTGTCCCGAAATTTTTGCAATTGAATGGCAGACCATTTCACTTTCATCACCCCAAGACAACAAAGGTAATTATAGCTTCCTTCATACCTTTTGTCAATATTTTTTGCTTTACAACCATTATGTCCAAAACGAAAATTTTTCTTCAAAACAGAAACCGGCCTAAGCTTTTTAGGCGCATCCTTTTTACGCTTTCGTCTCAAGTCTCCCCGTTTTTTTCAAAAAATTTTGCAGCCGGCAGGATTGCTTTTTTTGCCGGTTATGTTAAAAATAACTTATCCCAAACGGATTTCTTTAAACATTCAAATCTTCCGGAAAGGGGAATCACAATTTGAAAAGTACCGGCATCATTGTGGAGTACAATCCTTTTCATAATGGCCATCTGCACCATCTTAGCGAGACGCGGCGGATGACAGGCGCAGAGTGCATCATTGCCGTTATGAGCGGCTATTTTACGCAGCGGGGCGAGCCGGCGCTTGTTTCAAAATGGACGCGGGCGGAGATGGCCGTATTATCGGGCGCGGATCTCGTTGTCGAACTGCCGTATGCATTTGCCGTGCAGCCTGCCGAAACATTTGCGGCAGGCGGGATTGCCGTTTTGGACGCTTTGCAGTGCAAAAGCTTCTGCTTCGGCAGCGAATCCGGCGACATCGAAGCATTCCGCCAGGCGGCCGCCGCCCTGCTTCAAAACGAGGCGGCATTTAACGCATCCGTCAAGCGCGAGGTCAAAAAAGGCATCAGCTATCCGGCTGCGCTATCAAACAGCTTTCAAAAGCTCGCCCCAGGCAGTGCGCTCGATTTACGTTCGCCCAATAATATTCTCGGCTTTCATTATATGCTCGCGGCAGCCAGGCAAAACCCGGCTATGGAGGCTTTTACCGTCCAAAGAAAAGCAGCCGGGCATCATGACGCCGCGATAACCGGTGAAATTGCAAGTGCGAGCGCCATCAGAAGAACCATCATGCAAACCGAAGATCTGAACGCTGCCCGCCCGGCGCTGCCGGAATCAGCGTTTACTATGCTGAACCGGCACCGGAACGGAAACGGGCACTTCCTGCATTGGGCGCTTTACTGGCCTTTTTTGCACTACCGGCTGCTTTCCTCTTCTGAAGAGGAACTGCGCGACATTTACGAAGTGGAAGAAGGCATTGAATACCGTTTAAAAAAAGCCGCGGTATCCGCCAACAGTTTTCCCGATTTCATGAGAAAAGTGAAAACAAAACGATACACATGGACAAGGCTACAGCGAATTTGCACCCATTTGTTAACCAATGCCAAAAAAACAGAAATCAAAAGGCATGCGGCAAAACCGGCGTATATCCGGCTGCTCGCCATGAACGAAACGGGAAGGCGCTATTTGAACAGCGTGAAAAAAACGGTACCGGTTCCCGTTATTTCAAAGTTTTCGCTGCAAACTGCCCCGCTGCTTGCACCGGACATAAAGGCCGCGCGGATATATGCCCTCCCGCTTCCGGCAAATGAACGAGAAAGCCTGATGGCGCGGGAATTCAGCAAGCCGCCTTTTTTCGCAGACGAAAAAACGGATGGCGCGTGAATCTGCAGGCTGCCTTTTTACAGGCGGAAAGCTTCGGGCATGGGGCTGGGAATAACCGGATGAAACGCAAGATGATGAGGACGGCTTTTTGCAGGGGAAAAAGCTGCATGCGTGCAGGCTGGCACCTTTTTTGAAAGCGAACAAGCCGGATCACACATTACATGCCGGCTTATAGGTAAAACCCGGAATGCGTGACGACCTTCCCCTTATTAGGGAAAAGCCGCTAAAACAAGCGGCTTTCCGGTTATTTCTGTTTCAGGGCGTTTAAATAGGCGAGTGCATCATCCAGTGTTTTGACCGGTACAATTTTCATGTTCGTCCCGATTTCTTTCGCGGCCGCTCTTGCCTCTTCGTCATTCGGCTTGATGCCAGGGTCGGCTTTTTTCATTTCGGGTGGAATCGTATCATCCGGGGCAAAGAAAATGTCCGCCCCCGCTTTATCCGCTGCAATCACTTTTTTATCAATTCCGCCGATGCGGCCAACCTCCCCGTTTGGCGAAATGGTTCCGGTTCCGGCAATTTTATAGCCTTTTGTAATGTCCTGTTTGGTCAGCTGGTTGTAGATTTCCAATGTGAACATCAGCCCGGCGGAAGGGCCGCCGATTTTTTCAGTATCCATTTTCACGGCCGGGTCGGATTTGATGGTCCGGTCATCGACAAGGCTGATCCCGATTCCCGTTTTATGGTGGTTTTCCTTAAATTTTGCAAGCGCAACGGTTGCCGTCTTCGCCTTTTTCTGGCGCACATAGGTCAATTCCACTTTGTCCCCGGCTTTTTTCTTTGCGACATAGTGCATAAACTGTTTGGAAGACTTGAATGCATGGCCATCCACTTTTGTAATTCTGTCTCCGGCTTTGAGCACTTTTGCGGCCGGCATCCCGTCATATACATTCAGGACATAAATCCCTTCATAACGGGAGCTAAACGGCCTTTTCGCCTTCTTAAAAGCAGCCTGGATAGCATTATGTTTTGCTGATTCCATTAAATAAAGCTGATAGACATTGTATTCCTCGTCCGTCATATTTTTATCCATAATTTCACGAACCGGCACGACATCCTCGTGTTTTCTCACTTTTGCCCAAAGATACGTATACGGATTCGCGCGGCCCATACGGACAGTCGTCAGCATCAACTGGCCTTTTTCAGGATAGCCGCCTTTTACTTTGATCAGCGGGGCAAGCTGCATGGCGCTCCCCGGCATTTCAATATAATAAGGCAGCGGCACAAACGACAGGAGGGCAAGGATCAGCACTGCCGCAATCAGTATGCGCCGCCGGATGTTTCGGTGTTTCATTTGTCGGGCTCCTTCCATTTTTCCAGCAATTGCTGTATTTCAATTACGGATTGTTTTGCGGCTTCTTCCCCTATCTTAATGATTTGTCCGGCATTTGTAAAAGCCATTGAACTGTACATCGAGACATCGGGGCGGATCGAAACATGGGCTTCCGTTTTCCGGCTTTCGGCCAGTTCCATCTGCATGATATCGATGCTTTGCATAATAACATCATAAATATGGCGGATTTCCGCTTCTTTTTTCATGGCGGAAACATCCACCCCGACCAAAAGCTCCGCCCCCATTTCCTTTACAACAGACACCGGGACGCGGTCCGCCACGCCGCCGTCCACAAAGAGATGGCCCTTGATTTTTTTCGGGACAAAAATGCCGGGGATGGAAATGCTGGCGCGTACCGCTTCTGCAACCGGCCCTTTTCTGAACACCGTTTTTTCGCCGTTTGAAAGATTTGCGGCGACAACGGCGACAGGCGGGTTCAATTCTTCAAGTTTTTTCCCGTGAACGAGCAAGCGGATCAGATCTTCAATTCTTTTTCCTGAAATCAGGCCCATCTTGCCAATTTTAAAGTCCAAATAATATTTGCGTTTAAATGCGCCGGAAAGCAGCTCCATCTCGCGGACAGTCCGCCCCGCCCCATACAGCGCCGCAACCAGCGCCCCGATGCTGCTGCCGGAAATCATATCCACCGGAATGCCTTCCTCTTCGAAAACTTTCAATACACCGATATGCGCAAAACCTCTGGCGCCTCCCGAGCCGAGCGCCAATCCGATTTTCGGGCGGCCCGCCATCGTCCCCCTCCTCGTGTCCTTCTTTCGTACAGTTTATGGTCTAATTTACAGACCTATGAGTATATTTGATTTATAAGGACAAGCGAGCAAGTGCTGCGGATTGAAAGACAGGGGAGGAACACAGATTGTACCAGTCTAAACTCAAAAGCGCCATTTTGGCCTTCAGCGTTTCGATAATGGCGATTTCCATGATTGTATTGCCGGATGAATCTTTTAAAGCCTCCATTCAGGGTTTGAATATGTGGTGGGAAGTCGTTTTCCCTTCACTTTTTCCTTTTTTTGTCATTTCCGAACTGCTGATCGGCTTCGGAGTTGTCCGCTTCGTCGGTGTCCTCCTGGAGCCTTTAATGCGGCCATTGTTCCGTGTTCCGGGTGTTGGCGGGTTTACCTGGGCCATGGGGCTTGCTTCCGGCAATCCTTCAGGGGCAAAATTGACCGCACGTCTCCGCCAGGAAAAACAGATTGACCGGATTGAAGCAGAACGGCTTGTAGCGTTTACCAGTTCTTCCAGCCCCCTTTTTATTTTTGGAGCGGTCGCTGTCGGCTTTTTCCATAATCCTTCTCTCGGCATTTTGTTTGCCGCGGCGCATTATGCGGGCAATATTATTGTCGGCCTGGTGATGCGTTTTTACGGAACTGGCGAGGATACAAAAAGGCCGAAAAAGAAACATACCTTTCTTTTAAAAGAAGCGCTTATCGTTTTGCATGCGACAAGAATTAAAAACAGCAAGCCGATCGGGAAGCTGCTCGGGGACGCGGTAATGTCCGCCATCCAGACGCTCTTAATGATCGGCGGATTTATCATCCTGTTTTCAGTCTTTAATAAATTGCTTCTGTATATGCATGTCACATCCGTATTAGGCACGCTTGTCTCCCAGCTGCTTCACCTCGCGCATTTTTCGGAAAAACTGAGCATCCCGCTCATTTCCGGCCTTTTCGAAGTGACGCTCGGGATCCAAATGATCAGTGAAGTCCAGGAATCCCCCCTGCTTCAGCAGGTCATCGCCGCAAGCTTTATCCTCGGCTTTGGCGGGTTCAGCATCCAGGCGCAGGTGGCCAGTATTCTTGCCCAGACGGATATCCGTTTCCGGCCGTTTTTTCTTGCCCGCGTGCTGCACGGCTTTCTGTCAGCTATGATCATCCGGCTCGTTTGGAATCCGGTCTACTTACGCTTTTTTGCCGAAAAAAGCGCGTGGCAGGAAGCTTTCAGCATGCCGGGTGGAGGCCGCAGCTTGTACGCGCGCGTGACGGATTGGCTTGGAATTTACGGGCCGTTATTTACCCTGTCCTGTCTTGTGCTGTACATTTTCCTTTATTACCGATCCTGCCGGGCAGACCGGGCCTGAAAAAAGCGCAAAAAAGCGGGGAGCATTCCCGCTTTTTCTGATGCTTTTGCAAATTCTTCAATAAATAAACTGGGCCTGTTTTTAAAGTTTTTAGTGCGGTGTATAAACGGCATGTCCGGTTTTGGGGAGCCGGTTTAAAATGTACATCCGGCCCAGCCCGGGATTTTCCGGCACTTTATGTACAGCCGGTATGTCCGGTTCCCATTGCTTTTTCTATTGTATCAACACTTCTGTGTTCTTCCAGCTCTTCCGGCATGTCCGGTTCCGCCCGCTTTTCTATTGCCCCTGAAATTTCTTTTTCAATGCTTCATGCACAACCGGTGGTACAAGTTCAGCAATATTGCCGTGGTATTTGGCGATTTCTTTCACAATGCTTGAGCTGAGAAAAGAATATTGGTTGTTTGTCATGATAAAAAAGGTTTCAATTCTGTCATTCAGCACACGGTTCATGGACGTCAGCTGCAATTCATATTCAAAATCCGAAACAGCCCGTAAGCCCCGGATAATTACATCCGCTTTTTTGGATTCCGCATATTCCATTAAAAGCCCCTGGAAGGAATCGACTTCCACATTCGGGATATCTTTTGTCACTTCCCGGATCAGCGCTTTTCTTTCTTCAATATCGAACAGCGGCTGTTTTGAAATATTATTCAGCACTGCCACATAAACTTTGTCAAATACTTTTGCCCCTCTTTTAATAATATCCAGATGCCCGTTTGTAATCGGATCAAAGCTGCCCGGGCATATCGCGGTCTTCCCCACGGGTTTCATCCCCCTTTTTCGTGTAAATCGTGATGCCGGTAATGCCGTACTGTGCTGTTTTATATGTAAAAAGATTGCCCGCTTTTTCAGGCAAGGTCAGCCCGGCGTCGTGCTCGCAAACAGCGTAACCGTTTTCACGGAGAAGGCCGTTTGCCGAGATAAATTTCAGCATCGCGGTTAGTTTTTGCTTTTTGTAAGGCGGGTCGAGAAATACCGTATCAAAGGCAAGCCCCCGTTTCGCCAGCACTTTCAATGCACGGCCGGCATCGTTCCGGTATACTTCACTCCGGCCTAAAAATTCGCATTTTTCCAGGTTGGCCCGGACGGTTTGCAGCGCCTGGATCTCCTTATCAACGAAAATCACTTTCTCCATACCCCTGCTCAAGGCTTCGATCCCGAGCCCGCCGCTCCCTGCATATAAATCGAGGCCCAGGCCTTTTTCAAAATACGGGCCGATCATATTAAAAATCGCTTCTTTTACTTTATCTGTCGTAGGCCTCGTTCCCATTCCCGGAACGGCTTTTAAAACAGTGCCCTTTTGGCTGCCTGAAATGACTCTCATGCTGGTCACCACGTATCATCAGATTTCCATCTTATCCTACCATATTTTCCGGCCGGGTGGAAAAGTTTTTCACCAAAATTTAAAGCAAAAGTATAATTCAGGAAAAGTTGGCCATAATGATACCAGCAGCATCAAAAGATGTTGCTGCCAACCGCGGAGAAGACTTACGTTTCCCCATAAGTTCTTCCTCCGGTTTCTCCTCTCCCTTTGCCTTCTGTCCGGAATAAGGATATAGAAGGGCCCTGCAGTATTGGCTGCAGGGTTTTTTATTTTTCGCATCTAGGGTGGGCGCGCCGTTTCAAAAAGCCGGCCGGCATCTCGCCCGGTTTATTTTGCAGAAATACTTTCCGAATAAAAAGAAGTGCAGTAGAATAGAAGCAGCAAATTTGTTTGTAAGCGAGGAATGAAGATGCAACAAAGATTTATTGAACTAGGAAACGGATATACAGATTTATTTGAACTGATCGAACTGGCAAAAGCAAACCGGCACCGGCTGCACGGCATGCTTGCCCTTCATACCATCGTTGCGGATCAAGCTGTCACTTCGCCCGTGCTCATTTTAAAACCGACCGATCCAGGGGAATTTCAGGCGTTATACGTTTGCCTTGAAGGGATTCCGGATCCGAGGGTGCAGCCAAACAAACGGTACAGCCTGTTTGCCGAAACCGCAGCCGCTTTAGGAGTGGACATTGTGGAACTCGAAGTCCGGCCGTCTTCGTCTTTTTCCGACAAAAACCTTTTTTATCAATATTTAATCGGCATATTAAGAATGAACCGGCTGATTCCGCCGCTGCAATAAATATTTCGGCCAGAGCGCAGCCGGATGTGCTTGTTTTAAAACGCGCCGGACAGGGCTTCCGGGCAGCAACGCTTTTTTGCACGGCGGATGTGCGGCGATGCACACGCAGGGAATGCCGGCATGCAAACCCGGGCGCCTTTATAGCCCTATTTTATAGTCGTATTCTTTTGCTTTGTCCGGTTTTGCGTTTTCATATTCCGTTTTTAAAAACGGCTTCATGGAATAATCCACTTTCCTTACAAACGGAAGATTTTCAATTTTCGCTTTTACTTGTTCTATCTCTTTGCGGTCACAATAAAGGACAGCATACTTCATCCTTTTCGACGCATAATGGACATTGCCGAATCTTCGTAAATGTTTCGTATGCTTCATCTGATACAGCCAAATGATGAGGCCCTGCCGATCTGATAACATAGCGTTTCCCCTTCGTGCTTTTTTTAATGAGTGTACCATACCTTTTTTCACGGAACAATAAGGAAAGGCCGCGGATTGCGGCCTTATCACGATTTATGCGGAACAGCTGCAGCTGCCGCCGGTTCCGCAGCCGCCGGAACAAGAGGCATCAAAAAACGGATTTCCGGTCGGCACTTTTATATGTTCAGAAACAGATTTGCCAATCATCAGGCTGATTTGGTCGAGCAGATCCTGGAGGGCATTTTCCGCCCGCCTGAATCTTGCGACGTTCTCATCCAGATCCATTTCCCTCTTGGCTTCCCTTGTTTCTTTGTTGATGCGTTTATAATCCGGGTGATACCTGCCAAAGCGCTGGACTTCCTCAAACTGTTCTTTCAGGCGCGCAAATTTCCGGATTTTCTGCTGTGTGGCGGGATCATGATACATCCTGTTATAGCAGTCCCGGTAATTTTCGGCAATATCCGAGGCAATGACCATTTTTGCCAGTGCTTCGGCTTCAGACAAAATTTCCGCGCTTTCCAATGTTGCAAGCAAAAAGCTCACCTCCACATGATGATTTTACCATGTTTCCGCAAGCTTTGCGAATTTGCCCGATCAGCTGGTGATAAACGAACTTCTCCTACGAAGGAAGACTCGTCAGACCCCAATGAAGAATCGATCAACCAGCAGCATATTTAAAGAAGCAACGAAAGAAAAGCTGTCAAACAGAAGCTTTGTGCCGTTGTTCGAAAAGGCATAGCAAATACTTTTACACATAGCATAATAAGAGCTATTTTTTGCATCGTCCTTATTCGTGGACTCCATCAGAAAACACTTTTTTCTAAATATTTTCTTTAATCCAGTCGTCTAAATCAGTTAGATCGTAGGATTTTTCTATTTGAGTTAATAATGATTCCAATGTTATAGCCGTCATTGTTGATTTAAGTGTATCTTCAATATGGTCCATAGCTTTAGAAATAGCACATTTTTGAATTTCAGATTTGTCCTTATTTAAGAACCTAGCCAATAAATTTTGGCTAGCAAATACTTTTCCGCGGCCCTCAACAGCAACAAAAATTTTATAAAAATCAATTTCTTCGAGTGGGGTAGCAAGCGAGAAGCCTCCAGTTTTACCAGGCGAAGATTTGACAAGACCTTCATTTACCAATGCTTTAATGATTTTCTTGAGATAAGAGTGAGAAACTCCAAGCCTTTCACTAAGTGCAAGAGAGTTAATTGCCTTATTTTCAGGCAATCTCGACAAAATCAGGAGAACGTAAATAGATTGTTCCCAACCAGATGAAATTTTCACTTGATATTCCTCCTAAATAGTATTATTATTTCTATTAGGGACAAATAATATACCCGTTATAACTTATAGTCCCATCACATCTACTATATCATATTGGTTCATTTTGTACATGAAAGGAGGGAAAGAACATGGCAAAGTCTAAAAATCAAAATTTTTTGATTGCTATCCTACTTACAACCATTTTTATGGGTTCATCATTTCCAACAGGAAAATATCTAATTTCCGTTGAACATGTACCACCGTTTTTATTGGGCGGTTGGAGATTTCTTCTTGCTGGAATCCTGATGTTATTATGGTCCCTAATAACTGGTGGGTTTAAGACACTTATCCCGGAAAGTGCGGGAGATAAGAAAAAAGGTTTTCTACTTGTTGCTGTGATTGGGCTCCTACAGACAACGGGGACAATGGGATTTCTCAATCTTTCAATGGCAGCTGGAGTTTCATCGTCCATGTCATCCATTATTCTGTTTACAAATCCTTTATGGTTAGCTGTAATGGCACACTTTATGCTAAACGATAAATTGAATCGTTGGAAAATGATTTCATTGATTTTAGGTATTGCAGGAGTGGTCGTATGCTTGGGGTTAGATAGTAGCGGAGCGGGGATTGGCTTACTCTTTGCATTGCTTGGTTCATTCTGTTGGGCTGTCAATACAGTCATTACGAAGAAAGTTCCTTTTGATAAAGGATCATGGATTTTCACAGCTTGGCAACTATTGCTTGGAGGACTATTCATGCTTATCTTATCTCCGCTTATGCATGAAAGCTATAATCCCACACATATCAGCAGTTGGGGATGGATTTGGTTTATATGGATCATTATTCCTGCAAGTGTTGGGTCATTTGGTTTATGGTTTTATAGCCTACATCAGAGAGGGGCAACTATCGCAAGTGGTTTTCTATTTTTAGTTCCTCTCTTTTCAACTATTTTTTCGGTCATAGGTTTGCATGATCAATTTTCTATTCAGCTTGTTGTAGGTGGCTTATTAGTTGTTTCATCCTTATTCTTTTTAAATAAGAAGGAGGTTAAACAGTATGGAGGTCGGAAATGGGATTATGGTAAATAAAGGGCATGAGGCTCGTTTTCTATTTGAGTAATTTTTAAAGTGAATTAGAGGCCATTACTGAGCATGCCAGAGCTTTGGGGGATGAAGTTTTTACCAAGATAAAGGGTTTTGGTTTATTACTTTTAGAAAAAGTACCAATATTTTTCAAATTGTCTCATATGCTTTTAACTATTTATAGGAGGTCACTAGAATGGTTGTTAAAGTTGGGATTAACGGCTTCGGTCGTATCGGTCGGTTAGCATTTCGGCGTGCGCAAAATATGGAAGGAGTAGAAATTGTTCAGGTCAATGATTTGACTGACCCTGCAATGCTTGCACATCTTCTCAAGTATGACTCAACTCAGGGTCGTTTTGATGGTACTGTTGAAGTAAAGAGGGACGGTTTTCTTGTTAACGGTAAATTTGTCAAAGTGACTCAAGAAAAAGATCCAGAGAAAATTGACTGGGCTAGTTCAGGTGTCGAGATCGTTCTTGAGGCAACCGGGCTCTTCACAACTCGTGAAAAGGCTGAAAAGCATCTGCATGCTAATGGTGGTGCAAAAAAGGTCATCATCACAGCACCCGGTGGAGCTGATGTCAAAACAATAGTATTTAATGTTAATCATGATACATTGACAGGGGAAGAAACAGTTATCTCTCCCGGCTCATGTACGACAAACTGTCTTGCTCCCATGGCTAATGTTCTAAATAAGGAATTTGGAATTAAGGTCGGAACAATGACCACTATTCATAGTTATACAAGTGATCAGATGATTCTTGATGGTCCACATCGGAAGGGCAATTTCCGCCGTGCACGTGCAGCAGCGATTAATACCGTACCAACTACTACAGGTGCAGCGAAAGCAATTGGTTTAGTAATACCAGAACTAAACGGCAAACTCCAAGGGCATGCACAACGTGTTGCAACTCCTACTGGTTCATTGGCTGAACTTGTGACTATGCTTGATAAGAAAGTAACTGTGGATGAGGTAAATACCGCTATGAGGAATGCAGCTAATGAGAGCTTTGCTTACAACGAAGACCAAATTGTTTCAAGTGACATTATTGGAGATACTCACGGGTCTATCTTTGATGCCACTCAAACGGAAGTGACATCTTCGGGTGATTTTCAATTAGTCAAAACGGTTTCTTGGTACGACAATGAAATGTCCTTCACAGCACAACTGATTCGCACGCTAGAATACTTTGCCAAAATAGCTAAATGGTAAATGTAAAATGGTGGGGTCGTATAGTCAATTTGTCATTAGTCCTAATGAATTGACTATACGACTGCATTTTTAGTGAGAGAATGAACGACACCTGCCTTACGAATTTTATCCTTTCTTCTTCGGTGAAAAGCACCGCTTCGATGCCTCAAGCATCTCTGTACTATGGTTTCTGTTAACCTTTCACGACAAATCTTGTTCAACCCCATTGCCCCCAGACCTCTTACACCTTCCGACACGTTCTTCGCCTTGTCTCTCCGGTCAAAAATGCGGCCCAGTATTTCAACATATACGAACGGAATTTCTTGAGGCTCTTTTCATCCATCATGTGCTTTCGTGTGTATCCATACGATCAGCTGACAGAAATATAAAACTGTCTGTGAATGCCTAGGCGGGCGCCTGTGCTTTTGTCCACTACTTCCAGCTGCACTGTATGTACCCCTTTTTCAAGCCCTTTTACAACAAATGCAGCCGTATTGTACTCGCCTTTCCATACACCATCCACATAGACTTTGATTTTTGCCGGTTTGGCATGCCGGCTGCCTGAAAAGGTGACGCTTGGAATCATACATTCCACAAACAGATCCCGGTCTTTTACAAAATACCGGACTGATGCCTGGTTTTCTGCCACGGAAGCAGCATCCGCTTCCCGCTGCTCTTTACGCGGCATATGCCCGCTGCAGCCGGCAAACAGCAAACATACAGCAAGGAATCCTGCAGCCATTTTCATTTCGATCACTCCTTGCGGTTATTTTCCGCAAGAAAGCGCTGATTTACTCAAAAAAGGCAAATTTTTTCGGAAATCATCCTTGTTCATAGATGGACTGCATCATATGCATCATCATTTGTGCCATTTGCAACCCGTTTGCAAACTTTTCAACCCGCTGCGGAATCGTTTTCTGGTAATAATGGAGCGCGGCAATTTGAAACTGCTCCAGTTCCTCGGGATGCCTTGACAATTTCCGGTACCACGCCGGCTGCTCCCTTAAAAAAGTTTTCCATTCGTTCGACTGCCGGATGACTTCCATTACTTCGTTCCGCATATGTGCAGCTCCTCTCTAGTCTTTTCTGAATGAAAACGGGCCCTTCGGCTGGGGAGCCTGGGATTGTGGCGTCTGCCCCCCTGTAAACTGCGTGATCACATTTTGGACGGCGGCAATCGCTTCCGTCAAATGCTGCAAGTGGCCCTGAACCTGTGCTGGATCCAGGTTCTCGAGCATCGCGCCGAGCTGGTTCAGCCAGCTGCTTCTCCCGCCCGTTTTTTCCTTCGTTTCACTGCCTTCTGCCGCGTATTTTTCCCAGACCGGGTCGTCTTCGCCCAGTATATACCATTCTTCAAAGAAATCCTGTAAAGACTTTTTTCCGCCCCGGACTTCTTTTAAAATCAAAGGATGGGTTTTTGTAAAAGCTTTAAACTTTTCTACGGAAGGATGCAATTTTTTCGTTCCCATTTCCGCTCACCCCGCGAGAAGACATTTTTTTCGAACGTTGGCTTTCTGTTACGTTCACATACCTTCCTCATATCCAGCATATGCCGGCAGCAAGCAGGTGTGAAGGTTTTCATTTCCCGTGAATTTTGATACGATATGGGTATGCTTTTAAAAAAAACGCGTTAAAAGAGGTATCAGGAGATGAAAGAAGAAATACACCATACTTTTGAAAAAGTGGTCCAAGCGGCAACGGAAGAAGACTTAATCGTATTGCAGCAAATGTTAAACGGACTTTCCAATAAACAAGCCGGGAACGAACGTACATATTTCAAGGATCTCTTTTTGATGGAAGCGGACTTCGACGGGGAAGAATGCGAGGTGACCATTCCAGTTACGCCGTTACTCTACAATAACTTTTCCATCGTTCACGGCGGTGTAACGGCAACCCTGCTTGATACAGCAATGGGCGTGATGGCAAATCGCCTGTTGCCGGCGGGTCAGCAGGCTGTTACATCCAGTCTCACCATTCATTATATTGCCCCTGGGACGGGAAGCCGCTTAAAAGCGAAGGCAAAGGTAATCCATCGCGGCACGCAAACGATGGTGCTGGAAGGCACTGCTTTTCGGGATGACGGGACAAAGATCGCCCATTGCACGGGTTCTTTTTTCATTTTGAAATGAGAAGCCGGAAATACCCTTCCAAAAGCCCCGGGCAGCCCGCCTGCCTTATATGCATACATCAGCCGGACCCCTCTCCAGCTTGAGCTGGAACGGTATCCGGCTATGGTGCCTTCATGAAATCCTGGGTATAGTATTTCTGGTACACCCCGACGCCAAGATGGGTGAAATCTTTCTCCAGCAATGTTTTCCGGTGGCCTTCTGAATTAAGCCATCCCTCCACCGCAGCCGGACCATCCGTATAGTGGGCGGCAATATTTTCCCCAGCCGCAGCATAAGAAACATGCCCATTCTTTAATCTTTCTTTTAAGTCTCCATATTTGGGGGAGACATGCGAAAAATAATGGTCGTCAGCCATGTCTTTGCTGTGATTGTACGCCACTTCGGAAAGAGCTGTATTCCAGGCCAGTTTTTTTAAACCGAATCGTGCCCTGACAATGTTTGTAAGGTCAAAAATTTGCCTGGCGTTCGCCTTTTCTACGTCAACCCATTTCGGATCATCCTCCGGAACGGATTCGGGCAATTCTCCGTGGTACACCATTTCATAAGGATGCAGCATCGTCAGTGTGTTTTTATCCATAAAACGGATAAACAGCAATTTGCCGCTGAACTTATCAAGCGCCAGCTGGGCATAGATATCCCCAAGACGGACAAGCGGGCGGATATTCAAATCTTCTTCCGACAATTCAAAACGGTATGTGCCTTCATTTGTTTGCACCGTCATATCCGTATCCATTAAAATGGAACTGTAAATTTTTTCTACATTTTCTCCAATCTCAAACGGGGCTACGTCTAAACGGGTTCCGACAGCGTAAATGGTCGTAACCTTGCCGTTTTTGACGCCTGCCTGAAAGTAACCGGTCGATTTTTTCTTATAAATCCACCAATCATAACCATATGGAGACGGATCCACCCTTTGTGGTTTTCCGAAATGTGTGGTCAACGTTTTCACAGGTTTCCCGATATATACCGACATGCCATGATCCGGACGGCTGTACGTTTGATCCTTGCTGTGGTCATGAATGTCAGAACTGTTATCCATTTTCTTGTTAGAGGAATGGTTTTGCAGTACGCCGTTTTCAGGACGAAGCTGGACATAAAGTCCGATCAGAAATATGATCACAAGGATCGCGGCTGTTTTTAAAAAGGTACGCAGGTGACTTCACCTCTCTTGATGTTCCGTAAATTTTTTCTCCTTTAATTCATTTTATTATATATTTTACAGTTTTAAGCAGAAAAGCACCAATTTTTTCAATCACCTCCTCGAAGGGCAGCCGGTTTTTTTGCCGGTATGAACATTTGCATTGCATAAATGTTTGTATTCAGATAAGATAAAATTGAAAGATTTTAATTGCGCGGACGGGAGGGGTATTTTTGCGGTTTGATGACACGGGTTTGGAAAATATGAAAGTGGATCTGACGCGGCTGGATGATGTAATGGAGCGGCACAAGATGGTACGTGCCGGGCAATGGGATTATGAACGCGTCACATATGATAGAAAATTTACGATTCAGGAAGGCACCTATTATCTTCGCGTGCAGGGAGTTGCAACCGAGGGGGATGTGGATTCTTTTGATGCCGTGATTCAGTTAAAATCAATAAAACAATCGGAATAATGGTCCATAAGATTTCAAGCTTATGATTCCCCGCTACCTGTTTTGGAATGGATTCGTCCCCTTTTTTCCGCCTGAACCGTATGAGAACGGCAAGGAAAACGGCGAATACGACAACCATGACGAACACCATAATCCAAACGCTCCACATCATCAAATCATACTGCTTCCGGGCCACTTCACCGGCAGGATCAAGCGCCGACAAATATGGCTTGCCGCAGCCCGAAAGCGCGGCCATAAACAAAGTGACAATAAAAAGCAAACTCCCCTTTTGTAGCCGCTGTTTCATCGCTCTACCAATCCCCTCTTTCCTGTATCTTTCTGTCAGAACAAGGATGCAATCTATTGGATTTCTTTTGCAAGAGCCCTTGCCAAAATGCTATATCCCCTGAAACTGTAAGCAGTCAGACAATTAAAGGTCGTTGATTTATTCCACTAAAGAAAAAAGACGTTTGTAGGAACATTATGACAAATGTAAAAATAAATTGTGAGTTTTTGATTTTAATGGGGTAAATTTATTTATTATAAGTGTCTAAATTTTTCCACTTTGGTCGGTTTTGGGCGGGTTTCAATAGATTAAGCTACTCATTCCTGTGGTAAATATTGTAAAACGGAAAAGGATGATTTTTTTGAAAAAAAAGAGCCATGAAAGCCACTCCTTTGTTAAGATATAAGTACGACCAAATATCCAGGGAGTGATTTCATGACTATTTCTATTCTAACACAAACCAGAGACTTTTCAATACAACAAAATTTGATTCCCCACAATTGGCAAGACTATGCCGATATACCATTTGTCATTCCAGCCATGTGTTTCCCATGGGAGATTTTTAAGCCGATTGAACGAGAATACTACACCCTTTTATATTTGCACCTAAAAAATGAAAGAGCACATGATCCTTCTAATGAAATACAACCGGCACTATTTTCAATAACGGAGGAAGAAGACAAGTCTGCGTCTTCATTATTTCGTCCCTCTCCCGCAGGGAGAAAACCGCATCCTTTCATGCCCTTTTTTCGTGCTTTTGAACTGGCCTCTTTACAGTATATTGAAGTGATGGTGGAGAGTGTCTATTTGCAAGTGAAATCAAACCCGCTATTTGCCACCATGTGTGGATTTACGGAGAAAATTCCGAGCTACCGTTCCTTTGCTCGTTTTGATCAAATCATGACAACAAATGGTCTTTGGGAAAAAGCCCGGCTATTGGTTGTTGAATATAATAAAGGGGAAGGCGTGGTTGAAACGAATGAGGAAGCAGCCGCCGTGGATACATCGCATATAGAGGCAGAAGCAACCTTGAATAAAACAAGGAAGACGTGTTCTTGTGAGGGTAATTGCGATTGCCCCAGAGTCCTTACGGACGACAATGTAGGGGTAATGCGTAAAAGTAATGCAGTCTCCTATATTGCGCATAAATTATCAATGGTATGCGGGGTGAGATCCGGTTTGCCTTTGACGCGGGAAGTATTTAAAGGAAATACACCCGATGGGAAAACATTAGAACCGACATTGGAAACGTTTAAGACAGAGCACCCCGAGATGGCTGAGCAGTTGAGCTTTATCCTGGCAGATGGAATCTACCAAACGCCGGAAAATCAAAAAGTGACAAAGGATGTATTACAGGCGAAATTGGTGGCACCGATCAATCCACGGAACCGTAAAGATAAACCAACTACCGCCCGAGGGATTGAAAAAATCAACCGGTACGGCACTCCCATCTGTATCAGTGGGCATAAAATGGAACTTAGAGGATCTGATCGGGAAAAGGGGCAATATATTTACACTTGTCCTGTATTTCATCCAAATGCCAAGCAAGAAGGTCTCACCTGCCCGCTAGCGAATCACGCGGAATGTTGTAATGGGGCAGCACAAGGAAGAGTATTTAGGATAGACTTTGATCAAACGCCTCAAGTAGATGTCGAGTTGCCTCAACATGGGCGCACATTTGAAGTGTTATATAGTGCCAGGACGATCATCGAAAGAATCTTTGGCATTCTAAAAGACGGATACAGTCTCCGTCGTGTTCACAAGCGTGGGAAACAGGCAGTTGAAGCTCATGTAGATCGATGCATGATATCTATGCACATCATGGCAAATATGGCGTACCATCAGACAGGAAAGGCCAATTGTGGATGGACACGCAATCGGCTGCAAAGAGCAAATTAAGTTATTCACAGGTGGATATGTGAATAAATAAAATGAGCGTTTCCTTTCCACAAAGGGTAGTGAAAAAAACCCATTTTGTGAAGGCGGGATACGTATGCCCTTTTTTTGAAGGAAAATGACCGTTTTACTTCTATTGAATTGAAAATCTGGATGAAAAGGCAAAAAAACCGGGATAATTAATTTTCCAGAGCCTCGCTCAAGGGTATATTTTTATTTTGGCAGAGGCTCCAAGAAAGAACTCCCTTTAGAAAAGCGTAGCGATCACCATTGCTACAAACAAGATCGTTAAATAGTTCAGCGAATAAATAAACATCCATTTCGCCCATTTTAAATCATTTTTCATTTTAAAACCGGACAGGCTTAATGCCAGCCAGCCCAGATTAAACAATGTCGCAAGGATGATAAAACCAATGCCGAGCGGTTTCAGGAAAAACGGCACCGGAATAAGCAGCGCCACCCATATAAGCATATGCCATTTCGTGATTTGAAACCCTTTGACAACCGGAAGCATCGGAATGCCCGCTGCCCGGTATTCTTCGCATTTTTTCATCGCAATCGCATAAAAATGCGGCGGTTGCCAGATAAACATAAGCAAAAACAGCATCCACGGCACAATCCCGAGATGCGGGTCAACAGCCGCCCAGCCGATCAGTGGGGGAACAGCGCCGGCGAAACTGCCGATCACGGTATTGCTGACAAGGGTTCGTTTTGACCACATTGTATACAGCACAACATAGCTGAATGCGCCAAACAGGCCGATCAGACCCGCCATTGGGGTGGTCAAAAACAATAGCAGCGTGCCGAAAGCCACAAATCCGAGGCCGATTGCAAGCACTTTCGCGTTTGAAAATCTGCCCGTAACCGTCGGCCTGAAATTTTTGCTTTTCATAATCGCATCAATATCCTGGTCATACCAGTTGTTCAGGCTGCACGACCCGGCGACAATCAGTGCAGTTCCCGCCATCGCGAGGAACATAATGTCCAGCGACTGCAAAAAATGCCTGTTTGTCAGTTCCAGCGCAAGCCACATTCCGGTAAATGCCGTAATTAAATTTGAGTTTACAATTCCAATTTTAATCAAAGATAAAAAATCTTTAAACGCAGAGGCGTCTGCAGCTTTCACCCTTGTTGTCGTATTCATCGTCCGACTATCTGCCACGATAGCCCCTCCTTCCAATTGTTCAAAACCCTTCAAAAAAAATGCCCTTACACGCTGCCTGCGGATTCCCTTTGCAAATGTTTTTACGATGCCAATAAGGAAAACGGTATACTACAACTATAATCCATCTTTTCCTTTTTGGCTATTAATCAAAACTGTATGTAACGGTATTGCCCTGCTAAGATCATTTATAAGTTTTCCAGCATGCAAATATGTGGAATTCCGGAATATACCTGCCTACATAATATTTAATCATAAATTGCCGCGAAGGTGTGATATTTTCGACACATTTTTATGGCAAATTTGTGTCATGGGAAATAAATATTTTTCCTTCAGGCTGTTTTACGATAAGATGATAGTTAGAAGCACCTTGCCGAACGGATTTTCTACTATATGAACGGTTGCAATGATGCGGGACTGTATGTTGCATTTGCGGCTGCTGATACATGTTTACAAATGAGATTAAAGAAGGTGGAACAATTGCGCACAACTTTAAAATGGCTCGGGGTAGTGACAACTTTATCGATGATGGTGGTTTTAATTGGCGGGGCACTTGTCACCAATACCGGTTCAAGCCTTGGCTGCGGCCGCCAATGGCCGCTTTGCAACGGCAAAATTTTCCCTGATCCGCTCACTGTCGAGTCGCTGATCGAGTGGCTACACAGATTTTGTACGGGCATCGCATCGTTTCTTGTCTTTGCGCTTGCCATTTGGTCATGGTTTGCAATCGGCCATAAAAAAGAAACGAAATTTTTATCCATTATTTCCGTCATTTTTCTGCTTTTGCAGGCATTTCTCGGCATGGCGGCAGTCGTCTGGGGTTCATCCGATCTTGTGATGGCGCTCCATTTCGGCGTCTCTCTCATTTCGTTTGCGTCCGTGCTGATGCTGACTTTGATGGTATTTGAATGGGACCAGAAATTTGACGCAGGCAGGCTTGTCCTTGAAAAAAGCATGAAACGGCATACGATCGGCGTGACCGTTTACAGCTTTATCGTCGTCTATACGGGCGCGCTTGTTCGCCATATGAACGCAAGCCTTGTTTGCCGGGATTTCCCATTTTGTGTGAACAGCGACCCTTCCCTGCCCGGAAACCGGTACGAATGGGTGCAGATGGGCCACCGGACGGCGGCACTCCTCATCTTTGTCTGGATTGCTTATATCACCTTTAGAGCCGTAAGACATTATCAAAACCAGCGTGTCATTTACTGGGGATGGATCATTTCGTTCGTGCTTGTCTGCCTGCAGGCTGTGTCAGGCGCCATGGTCGTTTTTACGAGGATGAATCTTACTTTCACCCTCCTGCACGCATTTTTCATTTCCTGCCTGTTCGGCGTGTTATGTTATTTGAACCTTGTTGTCGGGAGAGTAAAACAATTTGCCAAAAGCAAAGACAGCCTTCCGCTGAAAAAAGCCCGGGTCCGCTGAGTTCCGAAAAAACAATAGTGCCGCCTGTTGCGGCCTGAAAAATAAAAAAGCTGTCCTGTTGCAAAACAAGGCAGAAAAGGGCTTACGCAAGATAAGCAGAAAAGGCGCAAGGCATAAAACCTTGCGCCTTTTATTTTAGCCTCTGCTTTATCTCTGCCGCGCGCCTGTTTTTTTTCGTTACGGCCTTGAATAGACCTGATACGGCCTCCGGTTTGCATCATCCGCTTCCTGCGGCTTTTCCTGTTTGTGTCTATACTTTTCCTCATACTTTGTAAACATGCCCACATTAACCAGAATGCCGAGTGAAAGGGACAAAATCAGAAGCGATGAACCGCCGTAGCTGATAAACGGCAATGTCACCCCCGTAATTGGAATCAGGCCGCAGACGCCGCCCAGATTGATAAATGTTTGGATGGCAATCATGCCGGAAATTCCGATGGCAAGCAGGCTTCCGAACTGGTCTTTTGAATGGATGCCGATATATATGCCGCGCAGCACAAGGTAGCAAAGCCCGCCGATTACAAACAGGACGCCAAAAGCCCCGAGTTCTTCGGCAATAATGGCCATAATAAAATCGGTATGGGGCTCCGGAAGATAACCGAGTTTTTGGATGCTTTCCCCGAGCCCCTGCCCTTTCAGCCCGCCAGACCCGATCGCAATATAGGAGTTTACGAGCTGAAGGCCTTCCCCGCCTTCGTTCTGAAAAGGATTCAAATAGCCTGTAAACCGTGCGATCTTAACCGGCGTAAAGATTTTGTCCTTTTCCAAAAAAAGAAACGGCGACAGCAGGACGGCAAATGCAAGACCAAGCCCAGCCAGCTTCAGCATGGTTTTCAGGCGCATGCCGGATGCAATGATGATCGTGCAGCCAATCCCAAAAATAATGGTCGCCGTCCCGATATCCGGCTGGATCGCAACCAGGAAACAAACAACGATAAGGAAGATCAGCGGCGGGACAACCCCTTTGTTGAAGATGTCAATGTATGCCTGTTTCTTGGCATACACGGCGGACAGGTAAATAATAATCGCAACCTTCACAAATTCCGATGGCTGCACGGAACTGGAACCGAGCCGGAACCAGCTTTGCGCGTTGTTCGATGTATGGCCGAAAATAAACAGCGCCAAAAGCCCGAACATCGACCCGCACATCAGCAACGCAAGGAATTTTTTGCTCGCGTATAGTTTATACGGGAGAAAAGCCGTGACGGTAAACGCAAGGAGAGCAAGGGCCAAATTGATTTTCTGCTTGTTGTAAAAATAGGCGCTGTCCATCCCGTAACGCTGCACTGCAATCACCATGCTGGAACTGTAAATCATTACCAAACCGAATAAGCAAAGAAGCAGGTAGACAATGATGACCGAGTAGTCGAATGATTTTAAGATTTTTTTCAGCATAGAAACCTTCCAATCCGTAAAAACTGCAACATTCTTGATAAAAAATATTCTACCGTTTTAAAAAAACTCCTGCCGTTATTTTTAAATTATAACATCTTTTTCGCCGGCCGCCATTGCCTGGCCCTTTTTCAAAAAATAAAAAACTCAAACAACCGGAACATCGTTTGAGTTTTCAACATCATTTTTTTATATATGCATCATGCAAAAGGGACAGTTCCTGTTCAAGCGAATCAAGAAGCCGCTTTCCGTCACCGGCATCCACTAAGCCGAGCCGGACCGCAAAATCTATTTCACGGGATAAACCAAACATTTGTGTATCCAACACTTCCTCATATAAAGGGCATTGGGGCATCGTTAAGTTATCCATTTGAACCTGAATTAATTTTAATATCTTTTCTGCGTCCGCCTTGAGCAGGCTGTATGCTTTTTCTCGGTGGTTCACCTTTGTTTCAGACGCCAAATTGATCCCCCCGTTCACATATCAATCTAATTAAAAATTGTACCTTTAAAACCGTGATTTTGCAAGTTATACGAAATGCGGAGGGCGCTTGCCCGTCGGCGTATGAATTTCATAGTCCCCGAACTGAGATTGAGTGAAACTGCAATCATCAAGGCCAAGGCCTTGATGATTGCAAGTTGAACCAATCGGACATTTACGGGCAGTTGACCCCCGCTTAGCCAATTGTGCCATATTTTCATTATACTTGTGGCGGGGGGCTTACTGCCCGTTAATGTGGGATAAAGGAAGCACGGTGAGCCGCAGGCGAACCGATGCTGACTTATCGTAGGGGAGGGGACTGGAAATTCATTAGCCGACAGCGCCCGCGGCTGGACAAAGAAATGCGGAGGGCGCTTGCCCGTCGGCCGGGCTGTTTTTATACGCTTTCAAGTGACACGGGCAGCCGTAAAAGGTATAATGCTGTATAGACGGACAGAAAGGGGCCACAATGATGATTATGCAAATAAAGGGAAAAGTGAAGTTTCCGATTACACTTGATGTCGGCACTTGGATATTTGATGACCGGAAAATCGATCTTGATACATATTTCGACGAAGAAAAGCAGGAAACCAGCCAGGAAGAAGCCTACTTAAAGAAAACCGGCAAATATTTTGATAAAGCCATGGCAGAAGGGGCTGATCCGCAGGCTGCTGTAAGGACAAAGCCAAAGTTTAAACGGCACCATCTAAAAACCGGGACATTTGGCATTCCGGTCGGCCTGTTCATCCAAAATGCGGAGCCGCTGGAAGATGCGGAAAAAATCGTGTTTGAAACAAAGAACGGGCCTGTCGCTTATCCACTTGAAATGGCCGGCCATTTCATTGCTGCCTTTTCTTTTAAAGGAGAAGCGCTGAAAGAAGACGGCCCGCTTCACATTTTATTGGATGACGGTTCAAACCGGGAAAAACCGGTCAAATATGTAACCGGTATCCGCATTGAATAATCCCGGATGCCGGGGGCAGCGCTAAAACATCCTGAGGCGTCTGCTCCCGGTTTTTTCATGCCCTTACAACAGGTCTGCCGCGATTTGCGCGAGTTTTGAGCGCTCGCCCTTTAGCAGCTTCACATGTCCGGCAAGCGGCACATCTTTAAACTTCTCAACGACGTACGTCAGCCCGTTATTGTAAGCATCCAAATACGGATGGTCAATTTGTTCCGGATCTCCCATTAACACGATTTTACTCTGCTCCCCTACCCTTGTTAAAATCGTCTTTACTTCGGGCTTGCTGAATAAGCAAAAGTCCTAGACTTGGTAAGGATACTGACAGCTTTGGCCGAACTTTAAATGCAAGGGTTTTATAAAAAATGCAGGAAAAACTTTGCACTCTAAAGCTGATTCAACATACAGAGAGGACAGAATAAAGCATTTTCGCAGATGCATTCTCCTATGATATTGAGGTAGAGCTTGCTGACAAATCAGATACAAGCCATAATCGGATTCGTTCAGCAAGCCCTACTTCATGCTTGGATAAATTTTGCGCCTCATCAATAATGATATATTGCCCCGGGATGCTGCGCCCGCGGATATAAGTTAGCGCCTCTACCTCAATCGAACTCATGCCGGAGAGAATCCCGTCAATTTCCCCTGCTTTCTTCGTATTAAACAAAAACTCAAGATTATCGTAGATGGGCTGCATCCACGGCCGCAGCTTTTCCTGCTTTTCTCCCGGCAAATAGCCGATATCTTTGCCAAACGGGACAATCGGGCGCGCGACCAAAAGCTTTTTATAATCATGCAAATCTTCCGTCTGCATCAGGCCTGCAGCAAGGGCAAGCAATATTTTGCCCGTTCCCGCTTTCCCGGTCAGGGTGACAAGCGGAATATCAGGGCGCAGCAAAAGTTCCATCGCCATCCACTGCTGGGCGTTTCTCGGCTTGATTCCCCAGACAGCATCCTGCACGTTAAAAAGTTTCCTCACCATCTTTCCCGCCTGGTCCACAATGCCGATGGCGGAAGCCGAGCTGCCGAGCGCATCTTTCAAAATCAAAAATTGGTTCGGGTAGAACGGATGATTGGCAATTTCACTCAGTGCCAGTTCCTGCTTTTCATAAAACCGTTTCAATAAATCGGGGCTGATATACATTTCCATTTGCCCGGTATAAAGATGGTCGAGGCTTACGACACGGTCGTTTAAAAAATCCTCCGCCAACAGGCCGAGCGCGTCCGCCTTCACCCGGACGAGTGCATCTTTGCTGACAAGAATTACCGGGCGGCCATTTTCTTTTCTCTCTTCTTCCAGCGATAAATTTTTCGCAACCGCGAGGATCCGGTTGTCATTTGTTTTTTCCACGAAAATATCCTGCAGCTGGTGAAATGAGCGGTGATTCAGCTCAATTCTGAGCACGCCGCCGTTTTCAAGCGGGATTTTCTCATGCAGTTTTCCGGCTTGCCGGAAACCGTCCATTAATTTGGATACCTGGCGCGCATTTCTGCCGATTTCGTCCATATTTCGTTTTTTGGAATCCACTTCTTCCAGTACAACAGCCGGTATGACAATCTCATTATCTTCAAAAGAAAAGATGGCATATGGATCCTGGAGCAATACATTGGTATCCAAGACGTATATTTTCTTCAAATCGATGCCCCCTGCTTCACTTGGATTATGTTAGTTTATGTGAGCGCGGTGTGACCTGTTCATCGCTGGGATTGGACAAAGGACCAGGCACTGCTAAAGTATATGTACGGGCAAGTCCGGTTAGAATCATTGCACGCGTCCGGGGCTTTTTGCGGCGCAAAAAAAAGCTTCCGGCCCCCGGAAGCGTGCTACATTGGAAAACGTCCCTTTTTTTCAGTTTTTTTATGCTGGTACAGGCGGATTTTGTAAACGCCAAGCACAACAGCCGCTAAACAGAGTGATTCCCCTACAGGCAAAAAGATTGCAAAAAACGTGAGCAGCGTGCATCCCATAAGGAGCAGCACATAAATGACAGCAGATTTCAGAGCCGGCAATTTTCTCGCAAATCCGAGCCGGTAGACAATGACCGAGAGAACGACGATGGTGAGATACAAGAGCCACATCCCCGGTTCCGGGTTTTCATCCACTTTGTACAATGCCGCAAAAAATGACAATTGGTGGTGAACCGCCTCGCTTGTCATCCTATCTCCCCTTTTCCCCTTTGAATAGATGAAAGAATAGGGTCGTGCCGGCCCTATTCTTTGTTTATGCATTCTCTGCTGCTTTTGCCCGTTTCTGCGCTTTTTCGCGCTCGCTCTTATTCAGGATTTTTTTGCGCAGCCGGATCGATTCCGGCGTCACTTCGCAATATTCGTCATCGTTCAGGTATTCGAGCGCCTGTTCCAGCGACATAATGCGCGGCTTTTTGATGACCGCCGTCTGGTCTTTTGTTGCCGAACGGACGTTTGTCGCGTGTTTTGCCTTCGTAATATTGACGGCAATATCATTTTCACGGGAGTTTTCCCCGACGATCATGCCTTCATAAATGTCCGTGCCCGGCTCAACAAACAGCGTGCCGCGGTCTTCCACCTGCATCATGCCGTATGTCGTGGCTTTGCCCGTTTCCATGGAGACGAGAACGCCGTTTCTGCGGCCGCCGACGCGTCCTGGCTGCATCGGCTGGTAGGAATCAAACGTATGGTTTAAAATGCCGTAGCCTCTTGTGAGCGTCATAAATTCGGTCGTATAGCCGATCAATCCGCGGGCCGGGACATTGAAAATCAGGCGGACTTGTCCATTGCCGTTATTGATCATATCGAGCATTTCGCCTTTCCGAGAACCGAGCGACTCAATAATCGAACCGGTATATTCTTCCGGCGTATCGATTTGGACGCGTTCCACCGGTTCGCATTTGACGCCGTCGATTTCTTTAATGATCACTTTCGGCTTTGAAACCTGCAGTTCAAACCCTTCGCGGCGCATATTTTCAATTAAAATGGATAAATGCAGTTCCCCCCGCCCGGACACAACCCATGCATCCGGAGAGTCGGTGTTTTCAACGCGCAAGCTGACATCCGTCTGCAGCTGTGAACGGAGCCGTTCTTCAATTTTCCGCGCTGTCACAAATTTTCCTTCACGGCCGGCAAACGGGCTGTTATTGACAAGGAAAGTCATTTGCAAAGTCGGCTCATCAATGCGGAGCGGCGTCAGCGCTTCCTGGTGTTCAACCGGGCAGACCGTTTCCCCGACATTGATGTCTTCCATTCCGGACACCGCAATCAAATCCCCGGCATATGCTTCCTCGATTTCTTCCCGTTTCAGCCCGAAGAAACCGAACATTTTGGTGACACGGAACTGCTTGACGCTGCCGTCCAGCTTCATCAATGCCACCTGCTGGCCGACATGCATTTTCCCGCGGAAAACGCGGCCGATGCCGATCCGCCCGACATAATCGTTGTAATCAAGCAGCGCAACCTGGAACTGGAGCGGTTCTTCGCGGTTGTCGATAGGTGCCGGAATATGTTCGATAATCGTATCAAACAGCACTTTCATATTTTCTTCCTGTTTGGCCGGATCCGGATCGAGGCTTGCCGTCCCGTTAATGGCGGAAGCATACACAACCGGAAATTCCAGCTGTTCATCATTGGCATCCAGTTCAATAAATAATTCAAGCACTTCATCGACCACTTCTTCAGGGCGTGCAAAATCGCGGTCAATTTTGTTTACGACCACAATCGGCGTCAGGTTTTGTTCCAGCGCTTTTTTCAGCACGAAACGCGTCTGCGGCATGCAGCCTTCATAGGCATCCACCACAAGCAAGACCCCGTCCACCATTTTCATAATCCGTTCGACTTCGCCGCCAAAGTCGGCATGTCCCGGAGTATCCAAAATATTGATTTTCTTATCTTTATAATGAACTGCCGTGTTTTTGGCAAGAATCGTAATGCCTCTTTCCCGTTCCAGATCATTGGAGTCCATTGCACGTTCTTCAACATGCTCATTGGCACGGAAAGTACCGGACTGCTTCAGCAGCTGGTCCACAAGCGTCGTCTTCCCATGGTCTACGTGCGCGATAATGGCAATGTTGCGTAAATCTTCTCTTCTTTTCAAAAACATTTCCTCCTGCCTAAACGCAAATCTATGTTAGTCTATACCTTTAACTAAAATATTATAACACAATGCT
Organism: Weizmannia sp. FSL W8-0676; assembly: GCF_038593015.1. Classification (NCBI taxonomy): domain Bacteria; kingdom Bacillati; phylum Bacillota; class Bacilli; order Caryophanales; family Bacillaceae; genus Heyndrickxia; species Weizmannia sp. FSL W8-0676. The sequence continues at coordinate 1,071,977 of NZ_CP151954.1, read as the reverse complement.
GGCTTTATTAAAACGTTTTCGGTAAAATAAGGGGAAAGGGAGGTTCACCGTATGCGGGAAATCAAATGGGTATTTGTGTTCTTTTCACTGGCCGCATTCCTTTCGATGTGCGGCATCGGCGTTGCGATCGGCGCCCAAAGCGTTGCCGGGATTCTCGGCTGCACCGCGCTTCTCATTACCATTATGGGGTTCGGCTTTAAAACAAAGAAAAAAATGCGTGAAGAGGGGAAACTGTGACCCCCTCTTTTCTTATTCCCGCCCTTTTAAATACCGCTTCAAAATTTCCTCATGCAGCCCGGGCCTGCCGGCAAACACGGAACTGTTTCCGAGCATATCGAGCGGGCGCCCGTAAACGTCCGTCACAACGCCGCCCACTTCTTCCACGATCACTTTCCCGGCGGCAAAATCCCAAGGTGACAAGCGCATCGTAATATAAGCATCAAGCCTTCCCATTGCTACATAAGCAAGCTCAAGCGCTGCCGACCCGTAACTCCTTGTGCCGCGCACATCCCTGACCAGCGCCGCCAGACGGGCCGGGTCGATACCCCTGTTTTCCACCATACAATACGGGTTCAGTGCAAGGATCGTATCCTCGAGCCTGTTTTGCGCAAGCAGCGGAATCCGTTCCCCGTTGAAATAAGCCCCCTTGCCCTTTTCTGCAAAATACATTTCTTTCCGGACGACATCATAAATATAGCCTAGTTTGCCTTCTCCGTTCTCGTAGACCCCAATTGAAATCATGAAATTGACTTTTTGGTGGACAAAATTGACCGTCCCGTCAATCGGATCCACAATCCAGACGATGCCTTCCATATTCCGGATGTCTTCGCCGAAGCCTTCTTCACCCAAAATGTGGTGATCCGGGAAGATTGTCCGGATTTTTCCGATTAAAAATTGTTCTGTTTCCTTATCAATATTGGTCACCAGATCATTGCGGTCCGATTTTGTTTCAATTTGCAGCGGTTTTTGCGAAGCAAGAATCCGCTCGCCCGCTTCCCTGATCCACCGGACGGCATATGTATTGATTTCTTCCCATCTGTCCATAGCCGGACCCTCCATCTTTCCAAATCATTTCCCTTAAGCGTAAAGGAAATGAAGATAATTATCAAGTTTTGGGAACGCATTCGGCATCGTTTTCCGGCAGCGGGTTTTGCCTGCAAACATGGACCTCTGCTGCACAAAAACGAACCCCCATCTGTCCGATACAGGGAGTCCGCTTTTTACGACATCCTGCCTTTTTGTTTTCCATTACATGGCTTTCATTTTCAGCAGTTCTTCACGGATTTTTTCCAGACGCTTAATCGACTGTCCTTTTTGCTCTTCATCTTTCATTTCCATCGCTTCATACAACGTAGCCAGTTCGTAATCCAGTTCCATGCGCAAGACTGCAATCCGTTTTCTTTCATAAGGTTTTCTTTTCACCGAAGGGATTACCTGTTTCATTTTTCTTCACATCCTCCTGGGGTAATGATATGAATTTTCTGATATTATCTTTATATATATTATGTTCAATCATCACTGATGTAACAAAATTGTGTGTATACCTATTTTTACCCTCCGGCTTTTATTTGTTAAACCTCCCTTATGGATGATAAAATATGAATATCCATCCCCATGGTTCATACAGAACGGAGGTGAACAAATGGGCATCACCGCTTTTACCGGACAGGATTTTGACGTTTTCCGGATTGAGGGCCTCGATCAGCGGATGGAACAGCTGAAATCAACCGTCCGCCCGAAACTTGAAACATTGGGGGAATACTTTTCGCCGGTTTTGTCGGTTTTGACCGGTGAAGAAATATTTTATCATGTTGCCAAACACGCCCGCCGTACCGTCAATCCGCCGAAAGATACGTGGGTGGCTTTTTCCCCCGGCAAGCGCGGCTACAAAATGCTTCCCCATTTTCAAATTGGGCTGTGGGAAGACCGGCTCTTCATCGTCACGGCCATCATGAATGAGTGCCCGCAAAAAGCGTCCATCGGAAAAAAACTCGAAAAGAAAATTGATCCGATTTTAGAAAATATGCCTGGCCATTACATTTGGTCGGATGATCATACAAAACCGGGCGGCATCCGCACTGACCGTATGAATCACCATACGCTAAAGGAGTTTTTCAGACGGATGCAGGTTGTAAAAAAAGCCGAATTGCTTTGCGGGCTGGATATCCCGCGGGAAGAAGCAGCCGGCATGTCCCCGGATGAACTGGCCAAAACGATCGAGGACGTCTTTGTACATGTATTACCCATCTACAAAATGGCCTAAACAGAACGCGGAAGGGAAAAAGCGCGCCGGAACACGGCGCGCTTTTTCTCCTGTGCCAAGTCGTATTTGCAGGCAACTTAAAAGCAGCATCGGCGGGTGATGCTGCTTTCTTTCCGTGCCGCTAATCGCGTGATCTGTTTTCATCCATTTTAATGACCGGGCCCTGTTCTTCCTTCATTTTCTTGATGGCCCGGTACGGGGAATAACCGCTCGCTTCTTCAAATTCATTGCATATATTCCGTTCATCCGCCTTCCCGGGGACGATTTCTTTAAAACGGCGGTACCTGGCAAGCAGCACGTCCCGGTTGACCCCTTTTTCATATGCTTCTTCCACCGCTTCGAAAAATTGGACGGCGTCGATGACTTCCTGTGTCGACCAGTCAGCTGAAATCGGATATGGATATTCCATCCAAATCACCACCTCGCTCGTATAATAAGTTTAAATCCAAAGTGGATGTCAATTTCCAGTTCATTCTGCTGCTCATTGACAAGTGAATATAAGATTTTGTATTCCGGGCGAGCCCGGAATACAAGTTCGGACTTGGACGCTTCGCGATGTTCCCGGATAATGGTCTTAGGATCGTTTGGGTCAATGCTTCCCCTCCTTGTAGCCTGACTACTCGAAAAGTCTGCATCCCCAGGTTCTTGCTTGAACGTCTAACCCGTAGGCCGTTCCTCCGGATCTCCGTGCTGGAAATGAGCAGTTCCAGGCAGCCCACGGCCCGGATGAGTTCTCATACGCGAGGCTGACAGATCGGCAAGCCATCTGGGGATATCCCGAAGCGTCCGATTCCATCGATCCCAATACAGAGAGGAGGAAATCATATGCCCTTATTTGTCGGTATTGACGTGAGCTCCAAAAACCTCGATGCCTGCCTGATGGATGGAATGGGGGAAACGTTAGCCACCCAAACGGTGACAAACAATCTTCCCGGTGCCTCTGAGTTAAGAGACACCATCCTCCAACATGCGGAGGCGGATGACACCATCCAGATCGCCATGGAGGCCACATCTGTGTATAGTTGGCACCCGGCAATGTTTTTCCATGAAGATCCCGAGCTGAAACAGCGTCGTACAAAGGTGTTTACCCTGAATCCGAAGCTGGTGAGAAATTTCAAAAAGGCTTATGCCGAGATGGACAAGACCGATCCCAAAGATGCCTGGGTAATTGCGGACCGCTTGCGTTTCGGGAGATTGCCGAAATCCGTGATTCAGTCAGAACAATACCTTGCCCTTCAACGGTTAACACGGATGCGCTATCACCTGATTCAAAGTTTAACCCGGGAACAACAGGTATTTTTGAATCATCTGTTTTTCAAATTCAGTGCCTTTAACCTTGAAGTGGATACATCGGTCTTCGGCCATGCCATAACGGAATTTTTGCTTGAGGCCTATAGCCTCGATGAAATTGCCCAAATGCCTCTGGAGGACTTAGCGATGTATCTCCAGACCAAAGGCCATGGCCGCTTTAGCGATCCCGAGGATTTGGCCGCATCCATCCAAAAAGCTGCCCGGTCCTCTTACCGGCTTTCTAAATGTGTGGAGGATTCGATTGACTTGGTCCTGGGCAGTTCTATTGAGATCATCCGGCATCTTAAACGCCAAATCAAGGATTTGGATAAGGCGATTGCCCGCGTTCTTGATGGAATCCCGAATACCCTCCAGACCATTCCGGGAATAGGCCCGGTGAGCTGTGCTGGGATTCTCGCTGAAATCGGCGACATTGAGCGCTTTGACGACCAAGCCGCGATCGCAAAATTTGCCGGATTGTTCTGGCCCCGCCACCAATCGGGTGATTTTGAGGCTGATGACAAAATGCTTGCGCGTACAGGCAATCGTTATCTCCGGTATTACCTGGTTGAGGCTGCCAATCTGGTCCGGCGACACGAACCTGAGTACCGCGCCTTTTACCAAAAGAAATATCGTGAGGTGCATAAGCACTCACACAAACGCGCCCTCGTCTTAACGGCAAGAAAACTGGTGCGCCTGATCGATGCGCTGCTCCGCAACGATCAAATTTATGCGCCGAAAAAGAAGGTGACGCGATGAGGTAACCAGGTAACCATCATCGATAGCCTGAACTTGAAAACTTCCAGATTATTCCAATTATCTGGAGGCTTAGTTCAGTATTGCCATTTTTACGACATAGAGCCAACAAAATTTCCAATTCACTTGTTTTTAACCCTTGACATCACACCGTAGGACTTTTCTTCTGTATACCCGTTCTATTTTACCTGAATCGCTTCCGCCTGGCCAATCATGCCGCAATCCACCGGAATACAAAGGGCTGCCATCCATTTTAAAGGTACGGTTTGCTCCGGCTCCCTTCCACCTGTACATTCACCGTCTAGCTTCCCCACATTTCTCCATGCTTTATGCGCTTTATCTTTTTCCATTGCCCGCATCCGGCTTGTTTTTTCCCTGTCAAAGAAAAACTATTTTAAAAACTGCGTCCGGAATGCTATAATTCATCTTGTTTTTCTTCAAAAGCAAGCAATGAGATAAAGAGGTGGAATGATTGTCACAGTATCACACGCCGTTATACACCGGGCTTCTCCGGCATATTGAACGAAATCCCGTCCAATTCCATATTCCCGGCCATAAAACCGGGCGCGGGATGGATCCTGATTTTCGCAAATTCATCGGCGACAATGTATTAAAGCTGGATTTAATTAATATCGAGCCGCTCGATGATCTTCACCAGCCCCACGGCATGATCGAAGAGGCGCAGAAGCTTGCTGCGGAAGCATTCGGTGCGGATGCCACGTTTTTTTCCGTACAAGGGACGAGCGGCGCGATTATGGCCATGGTGATGAGCGTCTGCGGACCGGGCGATAAAATGATTGTGCCGCGCAATGTCCATAAATCGGTGATGTCTGCGATTGTGTTTTCCGGCGCCGTGCCCGTTTTTATCCACCCGGAAGTGGATCAGGTGCTTGGCATTTCACACGGCATTACACCGGCATCCGTTTCCAAAGCGCTCAAGCAGCATCCTGATGCAAAAGCCGTCCTGGTCATTAATCCGACCTATTACGGCATTTCCGCTGATTTGAAAAGCATTGTGGAAATATCCCATGCCTATCATGTCCCGGTGCTGGTGGACGAGGCACACGGCGTCCATATTCATTTTGACGATGAACTGCCGGTTTCCGCCATGCAGGCCGGCGCGGATATGGCCGCAACGAGCGTCCACAAGCTTGGCGGTTCGCTGACACAAAGTTCGATCCTAAATCTGAAGGAAGGGCTCGTATCGAAAAAGCGTGTCCAAAGCATTTTCAGCATGCTGACGACCACGTCCACTTCCTACATTTTACTGGCTTCGCTCGATGTCGCCCGAAAAAGGCTGGCAACAGAGGGAAGCACGATCATCAAGGAAACGACCCGCCTTGCGCAAAAAACACGGGAGCGCATAAACGAAATCGATCATTTGTATTGCGCCGGAAACGAGATCCTCCAAACGAAAGCGACCTATGATTATGACCCGGCGAAGCTGATCATCTCTGTAAAAGATTTGGGGATCACCGGCCACGATGCGGAAAAGTGGCTGCGTGAAACCTATCATATAGAAGTGGAACTCTCAGATTTGTACAATATTCTTTGCATTGTGACGCCAGGGGATACGGAAACGGAACTGGATTTGCTCGTTGAGGCTTTACACGGCTTATCCGAAACCTTCTCGCATTTATCCGGCAAAGCGGGGGTGAAAGTGATGCTTCCCGAAATTCCATCGCTTGCCCTCTCGCCGCGCGATGCCTTTTATGCCGAGACGGAATCCGTTCCGCTGTCCGGTTCTGCCGGTAGGATCGTTGCCGAATTTGTTATGGTCTATCCGCCGGGCATTCCGATTTTTATCCCAGGGGAAATCATTACGGCAGAAAACATTGCCTATATCCGGAAAAACATCGAAGCCGGCCTTCCCGTACAAGGGCCTGAAGACGAGACATTGCAAACGATCCGTGTCATTAAAGAGCATCATGCCATTCAATAAGTTTGAAAAAGCAGGCGGGGCCTTCCCGCCGGCTTTTTTTGTCCCATAACGCAAAAAAAGCCGGACAATTAGCCGGCCGAGAGAAAATGGACGCATGCATTGGAAAAATCAAGTGCTACATTTCAGGATTATTCTTCTTCGTGTTTACAATGGTCACACGTTGAGTAAAGCACAGATACTTTTTCTTCCTCAACGTGGTCAATCGTGGCATCGCATGATTGGCAAACGATGATTCCCATCCGATTTTCCTCCCCTTTGCGAGTTTTGTAACCGCTTGTAATATTATAATATGTCATACTGGAGAAAAAATCAAGACTTTTGTATAACATAATTTAAATTGTGTTATACAATTGAAAGTGGGATCATTTTGCGGTTGTTTTAGAAAATCAGTTTTGAAAAAGATATTTCCGCAAGCCCATATGCAGCGAGACTCAACACCGTTACCCCAGATGCAGCCCGGAGCGAATGCACAATTGATTTTGCCAAGGCAAAGGCAATGAATAAAAAGATAATGAACAGGGCGGCGGTAAAAATAGCCGGATCGTGTCCGGACAGCCACGCTGCCAGTTTAAAACCGCTCCATATCATGATCTGGAATAAAAATGCCACCGTACATTTCATTGTCCCACCTGCACCTTTCATTATAATTCAGAATATGCACGCGGTTTCACCGTTATAACCTTGTCTTTCAAAGCGGAAAACTGTCCGCATATGCAGCTGTTACTGTTATAGCCTTAAAGCGGCGCTTTTAAACGGAAAAAGGCTTCACGCCGGGGCAGCCTTCCCGGTGTGAAGCCTTTAAAATCATTATTTTAAAATATGGATCGGGGTGCCGAGTGCCGCTTCGGCCGCTTCCATCGTAATTTCCCCTAATGTCGGGTGGGCATGGATCGTCAGCGCGATATCTTCCGCTGTCATGCCCGCTTCGATTGCAAGGCCGATTTCCGAAATAATATCAGAAGCGCTGATCCCGACGATTTGGCCGCCGATCAACAGCCCGTCTTCTTTGCGTGTAATCAGTTTGACGAAACCTTCGCCGGCTTCAAGGGCAAGTGCCCGCCCGTTCGCGCCGTACGGGAATTTGCCGACTGCATAATCAATGCCTTCTTCTTTTGCCTGCTGTTCCGTATAGCCAACCGTTGCCAGTTCCGGATCAGAAAAAACAATGACCGGAATGCCGAGGTAATCCACTTCGGCCGGCTGCCCGGAAATGGCTTCGGCTGCAATCTTCCCTTCATAGGAGGCTTTGTGGGCAAGCTGCGGGCCCGGGACAATGTCGCCGATGGCATAAATATTCGGCACGCTTGTCCGGCACTGTTTATCCACTTCGATAATGCCCCTGTCCGTCATCTTTAAATTCAACTGTTCAAGGCCGAGTTCATCGGTGTTCGGACGGCGGCCGACCGTAACCAGCACATAATCGCCTTCCACTTTTTGTTCCTGGCCTTTTGCTTCATACGTGACAACAACGCCGTTTTCTTTCTCTTCCACGCCTTTTGCCATCGCTTCCGTGATAATTTCGACGCCCCGTTTTTTCAGCTTGCGGACAACGAGGGAAGTCATTTGTTTTTCAAACGCGCCGCCGATAATGTCTTTTGCCCCTTCCAAAATCGTGACTTTCGACCCGAATTTTGCATAAGCTGTCCCGAGTTCCATTCCGATGACGCCGCCGCCGATAATGACGAGTTTTTCCGGAATTTCCTTCAAACTCAGCGCGCCGGTTGAATCAATGACGCGTTCTGAAAATTTGAAGGACGGGATTTCGATCGGGCGCGAACCGGTTGCGAGAATCGCATTTTTAAACGTATAGGTTTGCGCCGATTTTTCGTCCATTACACGAAGCGTATGGTCATCGACAAAATAGGCTTCCCCGCGGACGATGTCAATTTTGTTGCCTTTTAACAGGCTTTCTACGCCTCCGGTCAGTTTTTTCACGACGCCGGATTTCCATTCCTGCACTTTCCCAAAATCAATTTTTGCATTTTCAACGGTAATGCCGAGCACTCCGGATTCCGTTGCGTATTCATAGCGGTGCGCCGCCGAAATGAGCGCTTTTGAAGGAATACATCCTACATTTAAGCAAACCCCGCCGATAAACTGCTTTTCAACGATCGTCACTTTTTGGCCGAGCTGGGCTGCCCGGATGGCCGCGACATATCCGCCAGGCCCTGCGCCGATTACAATTGTGTCGGTTTCAATTGGAAAATCTCCTACAACCATCAGATTACGCCTCCATTAATAAAAGTTCTGGATCATGCAACAAACGTTTGATATGATTTAACGCATTTTGTGCGGTGGCACCATCGATGATACGGTGGTCAAAACTGAGCGACAACGCCAGTACAGGCGCTGCAACAATTTCACCGTTTTTAACGACCGGCTTTTCTGCAATCCGGCCGATTCCTAAAATAGCCACTTCCGGACGGTTGATAACCGGTGTAAACCATTGCCCACCGGCGGAACCGATATTGGAAATCGTAATGGAAGCGCCTTTCATTTCGTTCGGGGCAAGCTTTCCATCTCTTGCTTTTTCAGCCAGTTCATTAATTTCTTTGGAAACCGCAAATACCGGTTTGCGGTCGGCGTGTTTGACGACCGGCACAAGCAAGCCGCGCTCCGTATCAGCGGCAATCCCGATATTGTAATAATGCTTATGGATGATTTCATTCGTTTCATCATCAATCGAACTATTTAAAACCGGGTATTCCCGCAGCGTGCTGACGAGCGCTTTTACGACATATGGCAGGAAAGTCAGTTTGATGCCTTTTTCTGCCGCGATCTCTTTGAATTTTTTCCGGTGCGCGACCAGTGCCGTCACATCGACATCATCCATCAGCGTAACATGCGGCGCGGTTTGTTTCGAGTTGACCATCGCTTTTGCAATCGCTTTGCGGATGCCGCTCATCGGTTCGCGTGTTTCAGGGAATTCCCCTTCAGGCACAGCATCTTGGGAATCAGGCGCCTGTGCTTCGGTTTTGCCGGCTTCCGTTTCCGTCTGCTGCGGCCCGTTCACATACGCATCGATATCTTCGCGGAGCACGCGGCCGTTTTTTCCGGTTCCGGACACAAGCCGGATATCGACGCCTTTTTCACGGGCATATTTCCGTACGGATGGCATCGCGATCACGCGGCGATCCGCGGATTCGGATCCGTGTTCTGCTTCTTTTTCAGCAGGCTTGGCAGTTTCAGCTGTTTCCTGTTTTGCCGGTTCCGGTTTTGCACTTTCTGCTGCTTCTTCTTTCTGATCGTGCCCATGGTCCCCTTTAAATTGAAGATTTTCATATCCGGGCGCATCGAATTTTACAAGGACATCACCGACAACTGCGACGCTTCCTTCGTCAACAAGAATTTCTTCAACGGTCCCTTCCACAGGGGACGGAATTTCGACAACCGATTTGTCATTTTGCACTTCACAGAGCACGTCGTCTTCCGAAACTTTATCGCCCGGTTTAATAAACCATTTTACAATTTCGCCTTCATGGATCCCTTCGCCGATATCCGGCAGCCTGAATTCAAATGACAAGGTGTTCACGCTCCTTTTTTTCAAAATGCGCCCCATTCAAGGTGCAGCAAAAACTCGATTGGAATGTATCCCGGTTCAGCGCGCCGCCATAACCCTCTTACGGCAAAAACCGGTTTAGAATGTCAATGTCTCTTTTGCTTTTTCCAAAATATCTTTATAGGTCGGAATCCAAACGCCTTCCGCCTGCGAGAACGGATAAACGGTATCCGGGGCCGTTACACGCAATACCGGCGCTTCCAGGCTCAAAATCGCGCGTTCGTTGATTTCCGCAACGACGTTTGCCGCAACGCCGGCCTGGCGCTGTGCTTCCTGGACGACAATGGCGCGGTTTGTTTTTTCCACAGACGCCACAATCGTTTCCACATCAAGCGGGCTGACTGTGCGGAGATCAACCACTTCTGCGGAGTATCCTTCTTTTCCAAGTTCATCCGCTGCTTTCAATGATTCATGGACCATTGCGCCGTAAGCGATAATCGAAATATCTTTTCCTTCCCGTTTTACATCTGCTTTTCCGAGCGGAATCGTATATTCTTCTTCCGGCACTTCTTCCCGGAAAGAACGGTACAGTTTCATATGTTCGAGGAAAACGACCGGGTCATTGTCCCGGATCGCGGAGATCAGCAGCCCTTTCGCATCATAAGGCGTGGACGGAATCACAACTTTGATGCCCGGTGTTTGCGCCATGAGTCCTTCGAGGCTGTCCGCATGCATTTCCGGCGTATGCACGCCCCCGCCGAAAGGAGCGCGTATTGTAATCGGCATTTTCAAATCCCCGCCGGTGCGGAACCGGTATCTCGCCATCTGGCCGTGGATTGAATCCATGGTTTCAAAAACAAAACCGAAAAACTGGATTTCAGGAACCGGCCGGAAACCCTGGAGCGCAAGCCCGATGGCAAGCCCGTTGATGCCGGATTCGGCGAGCGGCGTATCAATGACGCGGTCTTTGCCGAACTCTTTTTGCAGCCCTTCCGTTGCCCGGAAGACGCCGCCGTTTACGCCGACATCTTCACCGAATACCAAAACATTTTCATCATTTTTCAACTCGGTCCTGAGCGCATCCGTAATTGCCTGTATCATCGTTAGTTGGGCCATGGCTTATTTCGACTCCTTTGCTTGGTAAAATTCGTATTGTTCCTTTAAAGTTTGCGGAAGTTCTTCGTACATCACGGAGATCAGATCCGTCACTTTCTGTTTAGGTGCGCTGTCCGCTTTCTTAATGGCAGCTTTAATATCTTCTTTCGCCTGTTCGATCGTTTCATTTTCCTGCTCTTCGCTCCACAGGTTTTTCTGTTCGAGGAACTTGCGGAAACGGACGAGCGGATCTTTTTTCGCCCATTCATTGTCAAGGTCTTCCGTACGATAACGCGTCGGGTCGTCCCCGCTCATCGTATGCGGGCCGAAACGGTAGCAGATCGTTTCAATCAGAGAAGGACCTTCTCCGGCGAGCGCCCGTTCGCGCGCGCGTTTTACCGCCGCATATACACTAAACGGGTCCATGCCGTCCACTACAATGCCCGGGATGCCTGCAGCCACCGCTTTTTGCGCCAGTGTTTTGGCCGCAGTTTGCACGGAACGCGGCGTTGAAATCGCGAACTGGTTGTTTTGAACAATAAAAACAGCTGGGGCTTTAAAAGCACCCGCAAAGTTGATGCCTTCGTAAAAGTCCCCTTGTGAACTGCCGCCGTCCCCTGTATATGTCACGGCAACGGCCTTTTTGCCGCGTTTTTTAATGCCGAGCGCAACGCCGGCAGTCTGCACATACTGAGCGCCGATAATGATTTGCGGCGGGAGAATGTTCAATTTTTCAATGCCCTTCATCCCGTCCACATGTCCACGCGACCATAAAAATGCCTGTTCAAGCGGAAGGCCATGCCAGATCAGCTGCGGCACATCGCGGTATCCCGGGAGAATGAAGTCCTCTTTTTCAAGTGCAAAATGGGAAGCAATTTGGGAAGCTTCCTGGCCGGCAGTCGGCGCGTAAAACCCGAGGCGGCCTTGGCGGTTCAAGGAAATGGACCGCTGATCAAGAATGCGCGTATACACCATTCTCCGCATCATTTCCTGAAGCTGTTCATCCGTTAAATCCGGCATGAGGGAATCGTTTACAATTTTCCCTTCTTCATTTAAGATTTGGACTGTTTCAAACTTTTCTTCAATATCATGAAGCGTCTTTACTTCATCAAGGTTTGTGCGTGAAGCCATCCCGTTCACCAATCCTTTCTTTATCCGCATATATGGATATACAATTTCGCCGATTTTAAAAAATGTGTGTTTACTGCAGAAACCGACAATTCTTTCAAGTAACCGCAATCATTTTTGGCCTGCCAAAAAAGCGCTGTATCAATAAAAAAGCGGATGTGACTAATACAACACTATATTCAACATATATAGCGTACATGAAAAATAAAAAAGCGTCAATTATAAACGCTTTTTCTATCCAATATTTTTCTAATATACCGAATCATTCTGTTTGGAAAAACTGTATCAATGTGTATTTAAATCTGTACTATAAAAGCGGAAACGTTGCTGGAGAAGGTTTTCAGGAAAACCGGTTCCGCCGGGCCCGGGCGTTGTTGCAAACGATTCCACTTTTTGCGGCAATTTTTCCCGGCCTGCCGGAAATTGTCATATTTTGGCGTGACGCTTCCGCCTTTTCCCTACATATAATAAAGGACAAGATGAGCCGCACGCCTTTACAATATCCAAATAAATATTACAATAGAAGTAGGGAGTTGATCCACAATGTTAAAAAAGCTGAGGAAGAAGCTTTTAAAACAGTGGAAAGATATGCTGCGCAAAAAGTTAATCGCCTGAACTTTTGAATCCCTCTTTTCCAGGAGGGATTATTCTTTTCTTTATGAAAAAAGGCCATGAAAAAGTTGTGATATGCGCCATGATTTATATATAATAGAAAAAGTTACAATTGAAAACGGAGCAAGGAGAGATTAATCATGATTTACAAAGTGTATTACCAGGAAAATCCTGAAGAAATTCCTGTCCGGGAAAACACGAAGACGTTCTATATTGAAGCCGGATCGGAAAGGGAAGTACGCCAAAAGTTGAAAGACCGCCGAATCAACATTGAATACATCCAGCTGCTTGAGGGAAAATATCTTGAATACGAAAAGCAGCAGGATAATTTTAAATTAACGGAGTAACTGTATGAAATTTGTTAAAAATGACCAGACAGCGGTTTTCGCTCTAGGCGGATTGGGCGAAATCGGAAAAAACACTTATGGCGTACAATTTCAAGATGAAATGATTTTAATTGATGCAGGCATCAAATTTCCCGAAGATGAACTGCTCGGAATCGACTATGTCATCCCGGATTACACCTACCTCGTGAAAAACGCGGACAAAATCAAGGGCCTGTTTATTACGCACGGGCATGAAGACCATATCGGCGGCATTCCGTATTTGCTGCGCCAGATCAATGTCCCGATTTACGGCGGTAAGCTTGCACTCGGCCTTATTCGGAACAAGCTGGAAGAGCACGGCCTTCTCCGGCAGACAAAGCTGATTGAAATCAAAGAAGACGATGTGATTAAATTCCGGAAAACATCTGTCGCATTTTTCCGGACGACACACAGCATCCCGGATTCTTACGGCATTGTCGTCAAAACGCCGCCGGGTAATATCGTGCACACTGGCGACTTCAAGTTTGACTTTACACCGGTGGGCGAGCCGGCTAACTTAACGAAAATGGCCGAAATCGGAAAAGAAGGCGTGCTTTGCCTTTTGTCCGACAGCACGAACAGCGAAGTGCCGCATTTTACGATGTCAGAACGGCGTGTTGGGGAAAGCATCCAGGATATTTTCCGAAAAGTGGACGGGCGGATTATTTTTGCCACGTTTGCCTCCAATATTCACCGCCTTCAGCAGGTGACGGAAGCGGCTGTTCTGACAGGGCGAAAAATTGCCGTGTTCGGGCGCAGCATGGAAGCGGCGATTGAAATTGGCCATGAGCTGGGCTATATTCGCGCCCCGAAAGATACGTTTATTGACACACAGCAATTGAACCGCCTGCCGGCCAACCGGGTGACCATTCTTTGCACCGGCACCCAGGGCGAACCGATGGCGGCGCTGTCCAGAATTGCAAACGGGACGCACCGGCAGATCCAGATCCAGCCCGGCGATACCGTCGTCTTTTCTTCCTCCCCGATTCCGGGCAATACGACGAGCATCAACCGGACGATTAATTTGCTGTACCGCGCCGGCGCCGACGTTATCAGCGGCTCGCTGAACAATGTGCACACATCAGGCCATGGCGGGCAGGAAGAACAGAAGCTGATGCTGCGGCTGATCAAACCGAAGTATTTTATGCCAATCCACGGTGAATACCGGATGCTCAGGATGCATGCCAAGCTTGCCAACGACTGTGGCGTCCCGGAAGAAAACTGCTTTATCATGGATAACGGGGAAGTGCTGGCGCTCGGTCATGACACCGCAGAAGTTGCTGGCAAAATCCCATCCGGCTCTGTCTATATTGACGGGAGCGGCATTGGCGATATCGGCAATATTGTTTTGCGCGACCGCCGCATCCTTTCTGAAGAAGGGCTCGTCATTGTCGTTGTGGCCATCAATATGAACGAGTTTAAAATTGCATCCGGCCCTGACATCATTTCAAGGGGTTTTGTGTACATGCGTGAATCCGGCGATTTGATTAACGAAGCGCAAACGATCATCACAAAGCACTTGAATAAAGTGATGGAACGGAAAACGACGCAATGGGCCGAAATCAAAAATGAAATTACGGATACGCTGGCGCCGTTTTTATACGAAAAAACGAAACGCCGGCCGATGATTATGCCGATTATTATGGAAGTTTAAAAAAGGGGCATTCTGCTAGGAAGCCGCCAGAAAGTCCAAAAGAAAACAAAAAACGGCGGGGCACCACCATTCAGCGTGTCCTGCTGTTTTTTTGCATCTTTAAAACACACTTTTTCAGCGCCTCCGTTATCGGGGTGCTTTTTTGTATGCCTGTTTGAAAGGCCCGGCATTTTGCAGGGGAAAATGCTTCCCGAATTTTTTCCTCCCGCCTGAAAAGAATTTTTTATTTTTTTGCAAAAAGTACTGTACAAAACAAATTTCAGGGTATATACTGTATTATAACAGAAGGATAAATGATTTGTTGTTATAAAACATACTTTTTGCCGCGACAGCCCGGGCCCGGCGTTGCGGCATCACCGATGGTTTTATAACAGCCGATATGATTCCAAACACGAAAAAGGAGATGGATGAAAAATGATGATGAGCCCAGTTGAATTTTTCAAAACATTGCCTGCGAAACAATGCCCTGAATGCGGCCAGCCGATTGAAGAACAAGCAGAATCGTACATGCTGGAATGCGACCATTGCCTTTCCAAAAAAGAGGAATAGTGCCGCAAAAAAAAAAAAAAGAAGGGGTGCCCCCCTTCTTTTTTACTGCAACGATAAAATATAGGATACCATCAAATCGGCAGCGGTCCTGAGCGCACGTTCATCCGGCGCAAATTTGGCATGATGCAGCCCGTATGGCGACCCGACCCCGAGCCAGAACATAAAGCCGGGGATTTCTTTCAGCATATAGCCGAAATCCTCCCCTGTCAAAGCTTCCTTGCATTCATGCAGGTGCGCTCCGCCGTAGCTTCGGACAAAATCCATAAAGCGGGCGGTCTCTTCCGGATGATTGAACACCTGGTAATAATTGCAGCCGTAATCAATTTCCGCCCGGCACTCAAAACCAGCCGAAAGCCCGCTTGTGATTGCTTCAATCCTGTGCTTCACTTTTTCCATGGCTTCGCTTGATAACGTGCGGATCGTCCCTTCAAGGCGCGCATGTTCCGCGATTGCATTTTGAACCGTGCCGCCAGTGATTTTCCCGATGGTCACCACTGCGCTGTCGAGCGGGTCGATATTGCGTGAGATAATGGACTGGAGCTGGGTCACCAGATGGGCCGCCGCCACCACCATATCCTTTGTATGCTGCGGATAGGCCGCATGCCCGCCCTTTCCTTCCAGGTCAATATACAGTTCAGATGTATTTGCAAACAGCAGCCCCTTTTTTACCGCCACCGTACCGGCCGGGTATTCCGGCGCAACGTGGAGCGCCATCACAAGGTCCGGCCGCCATTCATCGTGCAGCACTTCTTCCAGCATCGCTTTCGCCCCGCCAGGCCCTTCTTCTGCCGGCTGAAAAATAAAGATCAGATCATCCTTAACGGGCCGGCTTGCAAAATGCGATAAAATCCCGAGTGCAATCGTCATATGAAAATCGTGACCGCACGCATGCATGTTTCCTTCGTGTTCCGATTGAAACGGGAACCCTGTCTCTTCTTTGATCGGCAGGCCGTCTATATCCGTCCGGTAACCGATCTTTTTTTTGGGGCGGGTCCCCTTTACTTTTACAAGCACCCCGGTTTTCCATGTTTTCACTTCAAGATGGCCTTTCGGCAAACGCGAAATAAAATCAAGGATGTACCGCTGTGTTTTATGCTCCTGATATCCGAGCTCGGGAATCCGATGCAGATCCCGCCTGATGGCAATCAAATTCGTTTCCATATCCAGCCCTTCCTTTCCGGTATGGCAAAAAAGGCCGGGCACCGTTTTTTTGGCACCCGTCCTTCCGGCTTACAAATTTCTAAGATCTTTCATGATTTCGGTTTTGGATTTTGTTTTTTCGTCAATTTCTTTGATCACTTTTGCCGGAATGCCTGCAACAACGGTATGCGGCGGCACATCTTGCGTGACGACCGCACCGGCTGCCACAACCGCCCCTTTTCCGACGCGTACGCCTTCCAGGATCACAGCATTCGCTCCGATTAATACATCATCCTCAATGACAACCGGATTTGCAGAAGGCGGTTCAATGACCCCGGCAAGCACGGCGCCGGCTCCGATATGGCAGTTCTTCCCGACTGTTGCCCGGCCGCCTAAAACGGCGTTCATATCGATCATCGTGCCTTCTCCAATAACGGCACCAATATTGATCACGGCCCCCATCATAATGACGGCATTATTGCCGATTTCAACACGGTCACGGATCGTGACGCCAGGTTCAATACGGGCGTTGATTCCTTTTAAATCGAGAAGCGGAATGGCCGAGTTGCGGCGGTCATTTTCCACGACATAATCCGCGATTTTGCCACGGTTTGCTTCCAGCACGGCCGAAATCTCTTCCCATTCGCCAAAGATGACAGCCATGCCGCCGCCTGCGAAAACGCGGGCTGACTCACCGAAATCAAGGCCATCGACATTTCCCTTCACATATACTTTTACAGGTGTTGATTTTTTGCTGTTTGCTATGAATGAAATGATCTCATTTGCATCCATCATGTCCATATGTATGCCTCCTGACAGCTGATTCGCCGATAAATGTGATAGTTTGCGCATATGTTCATTTTAAAGGATATGGGGCTGTGCCGCAATAAATTCACGCACCACTTTTACAAAAGCGCGGACCTGCTTCAATTGAAACGCGGCGTCATAACCGAGGAGCCATGTGTCGCGTTTCAGCGGCTCCCCGCCTTCCCCTTCGAGCGGAATTTTGTGGAGATGGCGGATTTCCGCCCCGTCCAGCGTGATTGCAGGCAAAATCGCATAGCCAATACCATTAAAAACCATTTGCTTGCACGTTTCGATCTGGTCTACTACGATTGTTTGTTTCGGGGAAGTTTGAAACTCGCGGTGCCACCAGTCCATCATTTCCTGATAATAATTTGAATCGCTTTTAAACTGGATAAACGGCCGGTCGGCAGCCGGCAGCTTTTCAAGGGTGTCAATTTCCTGGTCCACGAGAAAGAGCGGGTCTTCAAACAAATGGATTTTCGTGCTTTTCCATTCATTCAAACCGCGGACAATGCCGATATGGACTTCATCTTCGTAAATGGACCGCAAAATTTCACTGCTCCAGCCCGTGACAAGCGAGATTTTTGCATCCGGATATTTTTCAACGAATGTTTTCAGCACTTTCGGCAGCCAGTTTTGGCCGACGATCGTGGCGCAGGCGATTTTTAATGTCCCGTGCACTTTTGAGTCGAGCGTGCGGATGGCTTCCCGCACATTTTCTTCCTTTTCGAGCATTTCATTGGCGAGCTGGATGACCAGTTCCCCCTCAGGCGTTATGATCAGCCCTTTTTGCGTGCGGAGAAACAATTGCGCCCCCCACTGCCTTTCAACCGACTGCAGCCTTTGCGACAAGGCGGGCTGCGATACAAACAGGCGTTCAGCTGCCTTCCGCATATTTAACTCCTGTGCTAAAACAGACAGTAACTGGCACTCCGAAAAATTCATGTTAACCCCAATCCGTTTTCTTTGGTTTATGGAAAAACGGACCGCGCAGCCATTTGCGCGGTGCCGCCGCTAAAAATGATTCAATTTATGAATATGATGGTTCAATTCCTTCAGAAGCGAGCGCCTTGTAAAAATGCCAGCAAAAAATCCTTCATCGTCTTCGACACATAAAAAATTGTGGTCAACAAGCCAGCGCAACGCTTTTTCAAAATTGTCATGCACATTTAGCCGCGGAATGTCCGCCTTCATGACCTGTTCCACCTTAATCTCGCCCAGTTTTTCAAATTCAATCCGTTCCAGCCCCAAAATGGAATCGGTGATCATCGCGGAACTGATCAGGCCGTGCAGCCGGTAGCTGGCGTCCAAAACCGGAACAGCGGCATACCCGCTTTTCGTCAGCACGAGCAAAGCATGTTCCAGGCTGTTCCCAACCTGCACATGGGCCACTTTTTCAGACGGGATCATAAAATCCATGATTTTCGGTTCAAGAAATTCCTGGCTCTGCAATGAAATCATCTTGCAAAAATCTCCTTTTCTTCCGTATTTTCAGGTACAAAACCTTCAAGAGGAGATGCTTATTTCGTTTGCCGTTGATGCATGATGGATCACTACTATTTTATCATAAACAGGGCTTGATTGACGAAAGAAAAACGCCCGGCTTTATGCCGGGCGAAAAAATTTTTTAACTGTCAGAGCCTTCCTGGACGATATCAAAAATTTCGATGGCGGCAATATCCAGGTCGTCAAACTGGTACTTGCTGGCGTGTTTCTGCCCGTCGAATACTTCCAGTTCAAACGTTCCGGTTTGTGGAAAAAATTTCACCTGGCAGAGCGCCTTGCCGTTCACTTCAAAACGCCGTTGCTGGACTTCCCCTGTATCTTTTGCTTCCTGCATCGCCTGCAGCCTTTGGATAATACCTAATAATTGAGACATAATGGACTCCTTTCGACGAACGTGAGTGCCGGTTTTGAATGACGGCATTCACCCTTTTATTCACACAAATGATAACCTGTCCCATTCGAATTTTACAGTAAAACCTTCGCTTAGAAAAGGGAGCGGCGGCAAATTTTTTCATTTTGTGCCGTTTCTGTCCTTATTTTATCCGAAATCGGGGAAGACCTTGTACCATTTTTTCGATTTGTCCCGCAGAAAAACCCCCTGCTTTAAAAGAAGCCGCTGAAAAGGCCAAAAGAAAACATAAAAACGGCGAGACACCGCCATTTAGTGCCTCACCGTTTCTTGAATACTTTTCCAGTGCCCTGCATTTAAAGCAGCGGGCCCGGCGCGAACAAATCGGGCAAAACAGCTTTCGGCACGGCTATTCTGACCGTCACAAGCGGATTTACAATCTGGCTGATTTCAAGGGAGCATGTGGCGCTCAAAAGCCTGTAGGCATCATTAAACCCGAGCCCGAATGCAGCCCGGAACCTGTTTGCAGCCGCCCGCATCCCTTTTTTCGCCGCCGCTTCCAGGGTTTCTGCCGATGAAATCAAAAACCATGTCTGGCTGGTTTCAACGGCCGGCATGCCGATGGCGGGAGCGCCGGCCAGTTTCGTGCATTGCAGGGTGACTTTACCGCCAATTTCCACGCCTGAACCATCCAGTTCCCCGTCCCCCATTGCGGCGTGAAGATCGCCGAGCGCAAGCAGGGCGCCGTCATGGAAAACGGGGAGGTATAATTTCGACCCCGCCGTGATCCATCTCGTATCCATATTGCCGCCATGGTCTCCGGGTATTTCACAAAGCACCGCGCCTTTTTCTGGGGCAACGCCGATGACGCCGATCATCGGGGCAGCCGGAAATTGAAGGCGGCTGTTAAACTGGATGTTACCGTCCTTTACGCGGATGATGCGCGTATCGGTTTCTTTTACCTCTTCGCCGAGTGCCCCCATCCCGGGGTAAAGCACCATGACACCGGCTTCATCCAGCTCAATATTTTGAATGCCGACACAAAGGATGTCGCCTTTTTTCACGCCTTCGATCTCAATCGGGCCGGTCGCCGGGTTTATAAATGGAATGTCCACTTCCGTCCTGAGCTGGCTTTCCGAGGTGATTTTTCCGCCGTAGCAATCAAACGTCTCCACGGCAAACGTTTCGTCCAGCCGGACTTTGTAAGCCGGCTTGTTTTCCGCTGAAAAATGGGTAATAAAATGTTCTTTTTTTAGTTGCTGCATAATCCGCTCCTTTCGCGGCCGTTTAAAAAGGATGCTGATTCAGCCACTGGCCGCCGTCCATTGTAATCACTTCTCCATTGATATAGGCAGCATGGGACGAGAACAGGAAAAAAGCAAGTTCGGCAATTTCTTCCGGCGTTCCGAGCCGTCCGAGCGGGACACTGTCTAATGTCCTTTTTGCCGCTTCTTCCGACTCCCACAGCTTGCCCGCACCGCCTGTTCTTTCAATCGGGCCGGGCGCGATCGCATTCACGCGGATGCCGTATTTTTTGCCCCATTCCACCGCAAGCGTACGTGTTAAGGATAACACACCCGCTTTTGCCGCTGCTGAATGGGCAACGCCAGCTCCTGCCCCCCAGGCATAAGTCGCGACCATATTGAGGATGCTCCCTTTGATCTTTTTTTCTATCCAGTAGTTTCCAACTGCGCGGGAACAATAGAATGTCCCGTTTAAAACAATATTGATGACCGCATTCCAGCCGTTTACCGATAATTTTTCCGCCGGGCAGATAAAGTTTCCTGCGGCATTGTTGACAAGAAAATCAATGTGCCCGAATTTTTTGTCTGTCTCTTCCACCATTCTCTCTACATCTTCCGGCTTCCGGACGTCCATTTGCACCGTGAAGATATCGGAATGGTAACGGAGCAATTCCGCTTTTGTAGCCCTTAATTTTTCTTCATCTCTTCCTGTAATGACAACTTTTGCTTCCGACTGCGCAAATTTAGCCGCCATTGCCTTCCCCATTCCGCTTGAACCGCCTGTTACGATGACAACTTTTTCTTTCATTAACCTTCTCCCCTTTCATGAATGATCAGCCATTCATTTTATATAAAAAAATTCAACGGCTTCGGCAAACTGCCGGATACCGTCGCAAACTATCCCGGCGCCCCGGCCAAGGTGCTTCCATGGCGTATGAACCTAAGAATCTTTTTTTAATTTTAATAAGGACTCATGCAGCTTCGTTAATGCCCGGATGATCGTTTTCTTGCGGTTATAGCCTTTTACCACAACCGTCAGGCCGTTATATTCCGCAAACGCCTGCCCCCAGGCACTGTCACGCAAAAATCCGAAAACGTAAATTTTAATATATCCAGCCTCAGCCGGGATAAAAATCATGTCCATTCTTTCGCTCATTTTGAACGCTCCTTCCGTGTCCAAAAATGCGGCCCGGATTCCGGCTGGCACCGAAAACGATAGAAAGAGCCGTCTTGGTGAAGTACTTTTTTCTATACTATACCATACCATACAATGTACCATTAGTCAGGGGAAAAGAAAATACGTTTTGACAATTTAACCGGACGGATTTTACACAAACAGCTGCATTTCCACTTCTTCGGCGGGGACAGGCCGGCTGAAGAAATATCCTTGCGCTTTCTGGCAGCAGGCCGATTGCAAAAACTTCACCTGCCCTTGTTCCTCCACCCCTTCCGCGACGACTTCAAGCCCGAGCTGGTGGGCGAGATGGATGATCGTTCTTGTAATGGCCGCGTCTTTTTGGCTGTTTTCCAGTTCCCGGACAAAAGACTGGTCAATTTTTAAACGCCGGCCCATTTTCCACTTTCAAAACACTGACCGTCTCGGAAAGCTTGGAAAGAAAATCCCGGCTGAAAAAAATATCAATTGGCAGTTCCTGGAGTTTCTTTGTTTGTCCTTCAGCTTTCGAATTGTCCATAATATCATCCTTTTTCTCATCAAGAAAATGCTTGCTGATGCTGAAAATTCAGGTAAAAAGTATATTTCTATTTTACAGGGAAATGTACGAAAAGCATAGTTGAAATACAAAAAAACGGGGCGGAAAGTGCGGGCGGGAAATCCGGGCCCGTTCCTTTCCGCCTGGCCGGCCATCCATTTGCCGGGTCCCGCCAATCCCGGTTTTTGTTTTTTTCCGTCGGAAGCGATCCGCCCGTCGCTCCTTGTTGCCTCTTTTTTACTTCTGATTTGCGATAAAGGGCCACCAATTTGCTTTGCCAAGCATTTTTACAAGCACTGGCACAAACAAAGGCAGCATGATCAAAGCATAAAACAGAAGACCAGTAAGTGTAAGGGTGGCAATTTGCAGCAACGATAAAACGCCGGACGGCATCATTGCCGCAAAAGTGCCGGAAAGAATGACTTCTGCGGAAAGAATAACGGTTCCCATCTTTTTCATCGCAAGCAAAATTGCTTCTTTTGCAGGCAAATGCTGGTATTCATTGAACCTTTCCATTAAAAAGATGGAGTAGTCGGTGCCAAGCGCGATTAAAATGACAAAACCGAAGAACGGCACCGCCCAGCTGATACCCGGGTAGCCAAGCAGATGGACAAAAATGGCCTCCGTCAAACCGGCGGATGCAAAATAAGTGATAAGAAGGGATGCCAGCAGATAGAGCGACATGACGATTGACCGTAAGAAAATCATCAGCACGGCAGCCACCCCGATCAGCATAAAAGTGACAGTACGCGCGTAATCCGCTTTTGACATCTTATCCAAATCGCGATTGATGCTTGACACGCCGCCGATCCCGATATGGGCATTTTCCAATTTTGTCCCCTTTACAGCGTCTTTTAACGCCCGGTTGATATGGCCAATATCCGCCATTGCCCTGTTGGAATACGGGTTTTCAGTTAATATCAGATGAAAAGTCACCATTTTTCCGTCTTTCGAAATATAATGGCCCAGCGCTTTCTGATAATCCGCATTTGAAAGCAGGGCATCCGGAATATAAATGCCGGACTGTTCCATACTTGTTTCATCCGCCAAATCATTCAGATAAGAACCGGCATCGTACAACCCGGATTCGATTTTCCCGAGTCCTGCCGCGCTTTTATCAAGGCCGGCGGAAAGCTCATTCATATGGGTTCCGAACGTACTGAGGCCGGTTTTCAGCTGTGCCTGGCCGTCCGTGATCCCCTGAATCCCTTTTTGCAGCGCCGGGATTTTCCGGATCACTTCGTTCTGGCCTGCTGCAGTCTGGTTCAAACCGGTTTCAAGCTGATCAAGCCCGTTGATGATCGGCGTAAACCCGTCAGCAAAGCGGCCAAGCCCGGCGGAAATAGCTGAAAGTTTTGCGTCCACGCTTTCCAAAGTTGCTGTGACGGTGTCAATCTGGCGGTACAGGCTAGCAATTGTATCATTGCCATTGCCGGTGCCGAGCCCGAGCTCATTCATCGCCTGCTGCACTTTTTGGAATTGCGGGTCGTGCGCCGCTTCCGGATTGTCTTTTAAAAACGCCCGGTAAGCCGCTTGCAGGGAGCCAATCTGCTCCGGAACATCAGCTGGCAACTGGTCCGTTTGGCTGATAAACTGGCGGATGCCGGACTGGACGAGCTGGTATTTTTCATACAGCTGGTTAAAGCCGGACTGCAGTTCCCTTGCCTGCTGCTGGGCGTTTTTTACCCCGCTTTTCAGTTCGTCCGCGCCCGCGGAACCGTTCCGGATGCCTTCTTCAATCCGGCTGAGCGAGTTTGACAAATTCCCCATGCCGGCTGAGATTTTTTCGGAACCGGCCTCCAGCTCCCCGATCCCGTCGGTTGCTTCTTTAAACTTTGATTTGGCGTTTTCCAGAGAACCGGATGCTCCCGTTAATCCTGATTTGATTTTCTGAATGCCGTTATGGCTTTTTTCCAGCCCTTCGCCCAATGTTTTGGCTTGGTTTTTGACATAAATTTCTTTCATCACCGAACCGTCCGGCCTTGTCGCGCTTTGAACTTGTGCAACATGCGGGACTTTATCCAGATCCGCGCTGATTTTCTCGATTAAAGCGAGATAGTCTTTTGATTTGACAGACTCGTCATTTTCGAGGACGACTTCGGTCGGCATCGCTTTCCCGGCGCCGAAACTTTCGGCAATGATGTTGAACGCTTTTACGGAATCGTAGTTGTCCCCGAGTTCATCAAGTGTATTGAAAGACAGCTTGCCGTTATAGCTGATCAATAGCGGAACCATGATCACCGCCACAATCGCAAGGGAAAGAAACGGCCTTGCCAGCGCAAAAAGGCCGGCCCGTTCCCAAATTTTGCTTTCATGGTGGGAAATGTCCCCGCGCACAGGCCAGAACAGCCCTTTCTTTAACACAGCCATAAAAAACGGCACAATTGAAAACAAGGCAAGCAGCAAAACGGCTACCCCGACCGCAACGGCGGAAGCGGATTGGTACAGTTTAAAACTGGCAAGCCCGATCGAGGCAAAACCGATCAGAACGGCAATACCGCTGAACAGCACCGTTTTCCCGGCCGAACGGTAAGTCGCAAGAATGGCCGCAACTGTTTCTTTGCCATCCGCCAGTTCTTCCTTAAAGCGGCTGAGCAGCAAAATACAATAATCCGTGCCAATCCCGAACAAAACGGCAACGAGAAAAATTTGCGTAAAATTTGAAACCGGAAAATCCAGCTTGTCGACGAGTATCGCAACGATAAACTGGCTGACAAGATAAGAAAGCCCGACCGTTAAAAGCGGAATGAGCGGCGCGACGATTGAACGGTACACCAGCACAAGGACGGCCAGGATGAATACAATCGTAATCGCTTCTGTTCTTTTCAAGCCCGCCTGCGAGCTGTCCGTGACATCCTCATTGATCAGCCTGTTGCCGGTCATCATCACCTCGACGCCCGGCGTTTTTACCGCTTTCTGCAAAGCCGCGCGCACTGTTTTAAAAGACTTTCCGCCCGGATCCACGCTGGCAATGGCCATCACCGTTTTTCCGTCTTTGGAGACAAGCTCACTTTTAAGGGCCGGCTCGTGAAAATGAGTTGTCAGCCCCATAATCGCATATTGTTTTTTATTTTTTTCAAGCCGTTCAAGCGTGCCCCGGATACGCCCCATCTCATGGCCGGATATTTTCACCCGGTCATGGAACACGATGATGACGCTTGTACCGTGGTTTTCTGTCTGCTGGTGCCGGCTTTTGATTTCAGCCGCCCGTTGCGAGGCATAGCCTTCCGGAACCTTAATCTGGCCTTTTTCCCTGACTAATGGTTCCATTGCCGGCGCTTTCCATGCCAATAAAATGCTGATCATTGCCCATACTAAAACAACAATCCATTTCAACTGCACCAATCGCTTCATGAACTGGTTTCCTCCCAAGCTTGTGATCGCATAACTCTTGGACCATTATAAAACAAACGGCCGCAGAAGTATGTAAAAAAATGGGCATTTTTATGTTGCTTTCTTTCCAAAATAAACGAAAAGTAGTATAATTGACTAAAAAGTAACATGATTAAAAACGAAAGGAGTTCTCTATTTGAATTCGCATAAACCTGCTCCATTACAACCTACAATCGAAAACCTCTCTTATGCTGTATTCACGGTCAATCGCCATGCGAAAACCGCAACCAACCCAAAATTTCTTTACCTGTTAAAGAAAAAAGCGCTCGAAAAAATGATCCGGGAAGGGAAAGCGCTGAAAGTCGGGCTCCACTTTTCCGAGCATCCGAAGTACAGCCAGCAGCAGTCTGATGTGCTTGTAAAGTGCGGTGATTATACGTTTCATATTCCGCCGTCAAAAGACGATTTTAAAAACCTCCCCCATCTCGGCTACCTGGACCATAAAACAAGGAACCCGAAATGCCGCATGCCTTTAAGCCAGGCAAAGCAACTGCTTGAACGGTATACCGGGCTCACGGAAAAACAGCAGCATCCGGTGCAGCCCCGCACCGGCAGGAAAAATTGCAAACCGGTTTTCAAAAAACTGGGCGACTCCTTTTTCTAAAGGATGGCCGCAACAAGTGCAAGCCAAATAATGGAAAAGCCCCAAACCGGGTAAAAACCCCGCCCGAGATGAATAATGATACGCAACCAAACAGGAAAGCCCTCCGCGATTGGCCGGGGGCTTTTCTGCGTTACAGCACTTTTTCGTCCATCGCAAGGATCAGCTGGTTGATTTCAGGCTTGCTGATTTGGGCATCGGCGCCGACCATTTCCCCTTTATGCCTCAAGGCATCCGTGATCAGCGATGAGAAAATGATCACCGGTAGCACTTTTAAGGCAGGGTCTTCTTTTATTTTTTTCGTTAAATGGTGCCCGTCCATTTGCGGCATTTCAATATCCGTAATCACAAGCTGGACTTCATCCTTTATCTCTTTTCCGCTTTCTGCAATCCCGGATAAATATTCGTATGCATCTTTCCCGTTTTCAAAAAACGCAATTTGTTCATACCCGGCTTCAAGCAGCGTATCGCGGAGCAATTCCCTGAGCAGGCCGGAATCTTCCGCAATCACAATCCGTTTATTGTTCCGCTCCCGCTTTCCAAGCTTTTTGACTTCTTCCACCCGGATCGTTGCTTCCGGGTTGATTTCCGCAATCATTTTTTCAAAATCAAGCAGTAAAATCATCGTGTCTTCTTTCTTTACTACGCCGATCACCTGTGTATCGGTGCCTGCATACATCCCGGACGGTTTTTCAATTTGATCCCAGGAAAACCGGTGGATTTTTGAAACATTGTCCACATGAAAGACAATTTTTTGCTGGTTGAACTCCGTCACGATAAATTTGTCATCCTCGCCCGTTTCCGGCGGATGCCCAAGTACTTTGCGCAAATTGACAACCGGCAGTATTTCCCCGCGCAGCTGGATAATCCCTTCAATATTTGGATGGGCGTGCGGAATGGTGGTGACCGCAGCCGGCATGATAATTTCCTTCACTTTAATGACATTGATGCCGTAATGATTTTGTGCGACAGAAAATTCTACAATCTCAACTTCATTTGTGCCGCTTTCCAGTAAAATATCGTGCTCCAGACTCATCATTTTTTGCCCCCTCGTTCTAAAACATATGAAAATCCGGCGCGGAGCATTTTTGCAGACTGCCCGGTTTTCAATATTTGCCCACATGAATTATATCGGCAGATGGACCGGAATTTTTCACCTGAAAAAGGGCAAACGGAAAAGATTGCTTTTTCACAAATGTGCAAGCGTGGTAAGATTAAGAAGAACAGGACATACATATTTGATGAAAAGCAATCCGTTAAAGGGGAGGAAACCGGTTTTGGAACATTTACTGAACCCGCATGTACAGGAGATTGAAATATCCGGCATCCGCAAGTTTTCAAACATGGTTGCCGGAATCGAAGACATGGTCTCATTTACAATCGGCCAGCCCGATTTTAAAACGCCGGAACATGTCAAGCAAGCAGGGATCCGTGCCATTGAAGAAAACAGGACAACCTATACCCACAATGCCGGCGACCTTGCTTTGCGCAAGGCTGCAGCACAATTTGTCAAAACGAAATACAACCTGTCTTATAAACCGGAAACGGAAGTCATAGTCACAATCGGCGCCAGCGAGGCGATCGATATTACGCTCAGAACCGTATTGACGCCCGGTTCCGAAGTTATCCTCCCCGGGCCTGTTTACCCGGGGTATGAACCAGCCATCCGCCTGTGCGGAGCCGTTCCGGTGCATGTAGACACAAGGGCAAACCGGTTTAAGCTAACCGCAGATCTCATCCGCCAGGCTATTACAGCCAACACGAAATGCATCATTTTGCCGTACCCTTCCAATCCGACCGGGGTGACGCTCGAAAAGGCGGAATTGCAGGAAATCGCAGACCTGATCCGCGGCCGTGATATTTTTATTCTTGCCGATGAAATTTACAGCGAGTTAACGTACAATCTGCAGCACGCCTCGATCGCTTCGTTTTTGCCGGAGCAGACCATTGTCATTAACGGCGTCTCAAAGTCCCACTCGATGACCGGCTGGCGGATCGGCTTCGTGTTTGCGCCGGAATGGCTCACAAAGCATGTTTTAAAAGTCCACCAGTATAATGTGTCGTGCGCACCTTCCATTTCCCAGATGGCGGCGCTTGAAGCGCTGACAGCCGGCATCGATGACGCACACGCCATGAAAAAGGAATATGAAAAACGGAGAGACTATGTATGCAAGAGGCTGGATGAGATCGGCATCGGGTATGTGAAACCGGACGGGGCTTTTTACGTATTCGCGAAGGTGCCGGAAGCGTTGAAGCGGTCCTCTTTCGATTTTGCGGTCGATCTGGCAAAACAGCAAAAAGTCGCGGTTGTCCCAGGCAGCGCTTTTTCAAAGTACGGCGAAGGCTGGTTCCGGATGTCCTACGCATGCAGCATGGATCAGCTCGAAAAAGGGCTTGCGCGCATGGAAAAGTTTGTTGCAAACCTATCCTGAAACGATGCGCCGGCTGATTCTCATTTTTCCCGCTGGTGCCGCATTCAAGCGCAATGGGCATCATACTAAAAATGAAATATATTTTCATTCCTTTGCTGGCGCCGCGTTCGCCTAAGGAATAGAAGCCTGCGTTAAACCATACTGGCTTCCCGCCCGCATAAAACTAAAACAGCCCGCCGGCATATGCCGGCGGGCAAACTTTACTTGGACCAATATTTAATCAATGCTTGCGTGCCGCTGTTTTCTTCACCCTTTGCGGCCAGTTCTTCATATAATTTTTTACTGAGTGCAAGCCCCGGCAGGTCGAGCCCCATTTTTTCCGCTTCATGAAGGGCGATTTTCATGTCTTTAATAAAATGCTTGATAAAAAAGCCCGGGGAATAATCGCCCGCAAGCATGCGCGGAACAAGATTGGACATTGACCAGCTCCCGGCTGCCCCGGCGCTGATAGATTTGAGCACTTTTTCCGGATCGAGTCCTGCTTTTTTCGCATACACAACCGACTCTGTCACGCCGATCATATTGGAGGCAATGGCGATCTGGTTGCACATTTTGGTATGCTGGCCGGATCCCGGGCCGCCCTGCAGTACGATATTTTCCCCGAGTACGGAAAAAACCGGTTTTACTTCTTCAAATACCGATTCGTCGCCGCCTACCATAATCGTCAAATTGCCTTTTTGCGCCCCGATATCGCCGCCGGAAACCGGTGCATCAAGCGCCTTCACTTGTTTCGCTTTAGCCGCTTCATCAATCTTTTTGGCAAGGGTCGGCGTGGAAGTGGTCATATCGATCAGGATCGTTCCTTCTTTCGCCGCGCCAAGCAGCCCGTTTTCCCCGAAATACACTTCTTCCACATCGTGCGGATAGCCGACCATCGTAATGACGATATCTGATTTTGCAGCCGTTTCCGCCGGCGTGCTGCACCATTCGGCTCCTGTTTTGAGAAGTGGCTCCGCTTTTTCTTTTGTCCGGTTATAGACAAAAAGCGGATATCCTGCATTCCGCAAATTTTGCGCCATGCTCCGGCCCATTACGCCTAGCCCGATAAATCCGATCTTTTTCATCCTGGGTCCCCCTTTTTCGCAAATAAACAAAAAAGCCTGCATCACAGCAGGCCAAAAGCAAACATGGGGGTACAAGGATGAAAACAATCTTTCCTCTATTTTATACCCCGCATGATCTGCTTTAAACCTGGCAAATTAAATCGATTTGACTTTTCCGCCGTCGATCAGGAAGCTGCTTCCGGTAACGTAGGAATTGGCTTCTGAAGCCAGAAACGCAACAAACCTCCCGAATTCGTCCGGTTCGCCGTATCTGCCGAGCGGAATCGACTCCAGTTCCTTTGCCTGGACTTCTTCCATCGATTTTCCGGTTTTCTCCGCTGTTACTTTGTCAAGATGGACGATCCGGTCCGTTGCAATTCTGCCCGGGCCGACCGTATTCACAAGGATTTGGTACGGGGCAAATTCTTCCGCCAGCGTTTTCGAAAGTCCCACAATGCCCGTCCGGAACGTATTCGACAAAATCAGCCCCGGGATCGGCTCCTTAATGGATGAAGAGGCAATGTTGATAATCCGGCCGCCGTTTTTCTTTAAAAGCGGCAATGCTTCCCTGATGATGCGTATGTACGAAAGCAGATTCAGTTCGAATGATTTTTGCCAGTCTTCATCCGCCATATCTTCAAAACTTCCGGCCGGCGGTCCCCCTGCATTGTTGACCAGTATATCCAGCCTGCCGAATGTATCCCGTGCTTTTTGCACCATGGCGCGGATATCTTCCGGATGGGTAATATCTGCCCGGATATACGCCACTTTCCCGGTGCCGCAAGCGGATAATTCTTCTTTTGCCGCCTGCAGTTTTTCTTCATTCCGGCTTGTAATGAGGACATCTGCGCCTTCCATTACAAGTTGTTTGGCCACCGCTTTCCCGAGCCCCTGGCTGGAAGCGGCAACAAGGGCGGCTTTTCCTTTCAACCCTAAATCCATTCAAAATCCCTCCCCGAAATCTTATGTTCACAAAATCCTGTCTTCATTATAAACGATTTTTCCCCATCCATACACGATAAAGCTTCAAACCGGCTTCCCCACCATTTTTCCGTTAAAAATGGATATCCGGCATTTTGATGTGCGGTCCGCCAAAGCCCAATTCAAAAAAAGCCGAATGGCAAAAGCCACTCGGCAAAAATAGGGGGAAAAATGAGAAAGAAACGATATACATCCGGTATTGTAACAATACTGGATACCAATACTACCCTTAATGCTGGGATGGTTTATATATACCCGCTTCCTTCGCACCTAAACCTGTTTTCGAAAAAATTTTTTATGCTTTTGAAAGAACTTTTTTCACGTGTTCCTTTACTTCTTCATTCGTTGTGAAGTTCAAAACGTCTTCTGCAAGTTTTTCCATATCCACCTTATTCAGGTTCCTGATTTGAGAACGGGCCCTTAAAATCGAAGAAGCGCTCATTGAAAATTCATCGAGGCCGAGGCCGAGCAGAATCGGAATGGCGATTTCGTCTCCGGCCATTTCGCCGCACATGCCGGCCCATTTGCCTTCTTTGTGCGCCGCATCAATGACGCGTTTCACAAGGCGCAATATGGCCGGGTTATACGGCTGGTACAAATACGAAATATGTTCGTTCATACGGTCTGCAGCCATCGTGTACTGGATCAGATCGTTTGTGCCGACACTGAAGAAATCGACTTCTTTTGCAAACAAATCAGCCATTACGGCAGTGGAAGGAATTTCAACCATAATGCCGACTTCGATATGATCTGCAACCTGCACGCCTTCCTGGATAAGCTTTTCTTTTTCTTCCAAAAGAATCGCTTTTGCTTTTCGGAATTCATCCAGATTGGAAATCATCGGGAACATAATTTTCAGGTTGCCGTATGCGCTCGCGCGGAGCAACGCACGCAGCTGGGTGCGGAAAATATCCTGTCTGTCCAGGCACAAGCGGATCGCACGGAAGCCGAGGAACGGGTTCATTTCTTCCGGAAGCGGCAAGTAAGGCAGTTTTTTGTCGCCGCCGATATCAAGCGTACGGACCACAACCGGCTTGCCTTTTAAGCCTTCAAGCACCGCTTTATAGGCTTCAAACTGCACTTCTTCTGACGGAAGCTCGTCCCTGCCCATATAGAGGAACTCTGTACGGTACAGGCCGACGCCTTCCCCGCCGTTCCGGATCACGCCGTCGAGATCGTTCGGGGTGCCGATATTGGCAACCAGTTCAACCGTATGGCCGTCTTTCGAAACGGATTTTTCATTGACCAGCTTCGCCCATTCGGCTTTTTGCCGTTCAAACTGTTCCTGCTTTTGTTTGTATTCATCGACAATTTCAGGTGTCGGATTGACATAGACATCGCCGCTGTTGCCGTCCACGATGACAAGGTCGCCATTTTGGATATCCTGGATCGCCGTTTTCGTCCCGACGACTGCCGGAATTTCCAAAGAACGCGCCATAATCGCAGAGTGGGACGTACGCCCACCGACATTTGTTGCAAACCCTTTTACATACTGGCGGTTCAACTGCGCCGTATCAGAAGGGGTCAAGTCTTCAGCAATGACAATGACTTCTTCCGAGATCATGCTCGGATTCGGAATTTCCACCTTCAGCAGATGGGCCAGAATCCGTTTTGTCACGTCGCGGATATCCGCCGCACGTTCGCGCATATATTCGTTATCCATTTGTTCGAACATGGTCACGAACATATCAGCAACTTCTTTCAATGCGTATTCCGCATTGACCTGGTCATCCCTGATTTTATCCTGGACCGGCATCAACAGTTCCGGATCTTCCAAAACGAGCAAATGGGCATCAAAGATCGCTGCTTTGTCCGCCCCCAGCGCCTTCATTGCATGCTCCCTGATCGCCTGCAGTTCAGACTTGGATTCAGACACAGCAGCATTAAAGCGTTTCATTTCATCTGAAACATTCTGGACAGGCCTTTTTTCAAAAGACAAATCCGGTTCTACCAGACGATATGCTTTTGCGATGGCAATCCCGTTGGATGCTGCTATACCTTTTAAAATGGTTGACATTATTCGCCCAGACCCTCTTTTTTCATTAATTCAGCTAAAGCGTTCAATGCATCTTGTGCATCGTTGCCTTCTGCAGAAATGGTAATGTCGGCGCCTTTGCCGATTCCAAGGGACATAACCCCCATGATCGATTTCAGGTTCACTTTCTTATCCTTATACTGCAATTGGATATCTGAATCGAATTTGCTTGCCGTTTGTACGAGCAATGTAGCAGGACGTGCGTGGATTCCTGTATCTGCTGTTACTTTAAATTGTTTTTCAGCCATGGGTAGAACGACTCCTTTTCTATAATATAGTTCTAAAAATAATGCACTGTACATTTTTCGTCAATATTTATCAACCATCTTCATACAAATGACAAATTTTGCAAACGGGGGTTGAAAAAAACCGCAGCGATGCCGGGTACCTGCAAACACCGTTCATCCCCGGTTATTCAGCAGGCTGCTCCCTCAAAGTCCGCGCGGCCCATCCGTGCCAAAAACACGCCTCGCCCGAAACCGGGAACACGCATGTCCCCGGCCGGAGCAAAAAATGACAAATATTGCACAGTGCGGGAAAAACAAAATCCCCGTAATAGAATAACATGCCTTTCCAAATAAAACAATCATCAGAGTTGACTTCATTTTGCTTAAAAATGCACAAAATTATGCATGCCCCGGTCAGATTTCCGGCTCGTCCAAATAAATATAGCGGACATTCCCGCCGCGCAAGGCAATGCCCTTAAAATGTTTAAAGTCTTCCTCGGCAATAAGCACTTTCCGGAAGTCCATAAAATCTTCACGGCTGACGAATAATTCTTCGATTTCCCTGTTGCGAAGCCGGTTGATTTCCTGTCTGATTTCTTCTTCCGACATACGACCACCCCACCCGGTATTGTACCACATTCTTCCTGCCGCCTACTTGTTTGCTTTCGCGATTTTTTAAAACCGGCCCGATTTGTATTTTTCTGTTCCTTTCGCCTTGAATTTTTCATAAAAATAGTGCAAACTGGTTACAATACTTTCTTACGGGAGGACCGCAATGAAAAAAGCACAAATTGGTGACATTATTGAATTTAAAGACGGGCTTCAAGGAATTGTCGAAAAGGTGAACGAGAACTCGGTCATCGTGGATTTAACCTATATGGAAAACTATCAGGAACTGGAGCTTGATGAAAAAACAGTGGTCAATCATAAAAACTATCAGGTTATCCATTCGGCTTTACATTAATTCAAACGCTTACCGCGCAGTAAAAAACCGGCACATGCCGGTTTTTTACTGCCGTTTCTATGATTGTGAATTTTTTAACATTATTTTCCCGGATCCCTTTTTCCCTATTTCTCTGCTAAAATATTCAATGTATTTTTGTTTGACCCAATGCCGCGAAGGCCGGACTGCGGGGCCGGATCTCTTTTTTTGGCCCTTCCCGGTTTTTTTGCCGGCGGTTTGCGAACTTAAGAAAGGAGCGCATTGGCGGTGGCAAAAAACATGGTGGATACAAAGCTTCTCGGAAGTATCTTAATCGCCCACCTTCTGCTATATATTACGTTTCGGGATACCTCCGTTTTTTGGTATTTATATTCCGGCGCAATGCTGTTTTTGATCAGTTACACGGTTTTTCTTGGAAAATCAGAAAAACACGAAAAGCTTCCGTACCTTCAATTGCTGTTGTATGGCATCTTTTCGGGTTTTCTCCTCTATATTATTTTCAGAATTGGCAATACAGTACTCGGTTTTTTGCCGGGCGGGCTTGACAATGAAGTCGCCCGCGCATACAGGCGCTTTTCGCCCGAAACTTTCTGGCATTACTTAGCACTTGTCCTGATCCTCATTCCCGGGGAAGAAATTTTTTGGCGTTCGTTTGTTCAGGCCCGGCTCATGAAAAGGATGGAAGCAAAATATGCCATTTTGATTTCCGCCGTATTGAACGCATCCGTTTATTTTTACTGCGGATTAAAAATCATGATCATTGCCGCTTTTGCCGGTTCGATTTTCTGGGGGCTGCTGTATGCAAAGAAACGGAGCCTGCCCGCGCAAATTTTGTCGCACCTTACCTTTGATTTGCTGCTTGTCGTCTTCCTGCCGATTTTTTAAGCATGGGGACGGCTTTTTTTCGGCATTTGCCCGCCACAAATGCATAACAACCGCGCAAAGCTGTTTTGAATGCCTTACCGGTCACCCCCGGATCGTCTTTATTCCGAGTGCCATCATAAAAACAAGGCTGAAATAGCCGAACAGGGGATATAAAACCGATAATAGCGGGCCGTAATGCAAGCTGCTGATCAGCAGAATGGCGGAAAAAATCAACCCGTACAGCAAACCGCTTTTCATCGGCATATATTTTTGCATTTGCCGCTCAAGCCCGTAGGCATCGCCGATAATAGAAGTGAAAATTTCCCCGAAAATCAGCAGAACATAAATAAAGTAAATGCCCGGAAAACTCGCTTTCACAATATGCGCCATCGGAATCTCCACTTTGGCAACGTCTGGCAGCGTAACCAGTGACAAATGGCTGGAAATCAGGATGAGCGTTAAAAACACCCCGCCCAGTATCCCGCCTGCACGGACGACTTCCTTATCTTTCACTTCCGCCGCAACCGGGACAAGCACCGCCTGCGCGAGCGCCAAATTCAAAGCCGCATAGGAAAGGGCACGGAGAAGGGCACGGGGCATATCAACACTTTCCGGCCGGGCCATAAGCGCCTGAATAAATCCGGGTGACTGGACGGACTGCGACAAAAGGAGAAAATTAAACAAAAGCATCAAAGGCACGACAAACGTGTTGACGCCAAGCAGCCCCTTGATGCCAAAGCACATGACAAAAAAGGCGAGCAGCACCGTCAATAAAATCCCTGTCCCCCTGCCAACACGGAGCTGTTCCTCGAAAACAGCACCCGCACCGGACAGCATGACGCCACAGACCCCGAATAGCATGGCCATCATCATCACATTCACGAAACCGGCCGCTTTTTTGCCAAATAAATACCGGTTTAAGGTTTCATAGGAATCCGCATGTAAATCGATCGCTTTTTCCATCATTTTTGTGCCAAAGAAAATAAATAAAAACCCTGAAAGGCAGATGGCAAGCAATCCATACAGCCCAAACTGTGTAAAAAAAACGGTAATTTCTTTCCCTGTTGCAAACCCTGCCCCGATCACCGTTCCAATATATACGGCTGCGATTTGGACAGCAAAGCCCCACTTATTCAACGCCTGCACCCCTTTAAGAAAAAATAAGACAACCTGCCGTCTCCGTTACTATCCTATGTCCCGCTTTCTTAAAATAGCCCGGCCGGTTCATTTCCGCCGCTAAAAAATTGGTCAAAAAAAGTCAAAAAAACCCTTTACAAACAAAAAAAGTTGTCGTATACTATAGGCAAAGGTCAAAGATAGTCAATTATAAGATGGTGCCATTGGCCGATAGCGCAAATGACAAATGCAGATCTTTTGATTTTCGGGCCGCGCAGTTGTATCATGATATTAGAAAGGTCAAAAATAGTCAAAAGGTGACTCGCAGATGCCGTTTCCTATTTTCAGCACAAGACAAATGACTTTGCCTTTCTACTGTAATGGCCAAAATGCATCAAAGGGGTGCATGCAAAAGATTTGCATCTTGTGAAATTTTGAGCTATACTGATTTCCAATTAAGGTCAAAGCAAATCAAAGCGCTTTGATTGTTTTTCAATCTCATTAGTCAAAGATAGTCAAAATCAAACCGATCAAAGGAGGAATGTTTGATGTTATGTGACAAATGCCATCAAAACGAAGCGACGATCGGGATGCATATAAATGTGAACGGAAACCAAAAAACATTGAATCTGTGCCAGTCCTGCTACCAAAAAGAACGTGCAAAATTCGAAAACAACTGGGGAGGCATGTTTATGAATAACGGATTTGGAAACTTCGGATTCGGAGGATTCAACGACCTCTTTAACCAAATGAATGCCAACGGGTTCCAGCCAAACGGCGTGAAACAAACCGTACAAACGCAAACACAAGGCGGCGGCAACGGACTACTTGACCAGTTTGGCCGCAACCTGACCGCTGCTGCACGGGCCGGGCAAATTGACCCTGTCATCGGCCGTGATGAAGAAATCGCCCGCGTCATTGAAATCTTAAACCGGCGCAATAAAAACAACCCGGTGTTAATCGGCGAACCGGGCGTCGGGAAAACCGCCATTGCAGAAGGGCTCGCTTTAAAAATTGCCGAAAAACAGGTTCCGGCAAAACTGCGGCATAAAGAAGTTTACTTGCTCGATGTGGCTTCGCTTGT
Source organism: Weizmannia sp. FSL W8-0676 (assembly GCF_038593015.1). Lineage (NCBI taxonomy): Bacteria > Bacillati > Bacillota > Bacilli > Caryophanales > Bacillaceae > Heyndrickxia > Weizmannia sp. FSL W8-0676. The sequence goes on along the minus strand of NZ_CP151954.1, from coordinate 1,035,347 downwards.
CGCAAACACGGGAATCCGCGGCCAATTTGAAGAACGGATGAAAAAATTGATTGCCGAACTGGAACAACGGAAAAACGTGCTTCTGTTTATTGACGAAATTCACCTGCTTGTCGGCGCAGGTTCTGCAGAAGGTTCGATGGACGCAGGCAATATTTTGAAACCGGCGCTTGCCCGCGGCGAAATCCAGGTTATCGGCGCGACCACTTTGAAAGAATACCGGCAAATTGAAAAAGATGCCGCACTTGAACGGCGTTTCCAACCGGTACAGGTCAATGAACCAAGCCCCGAAGAAACCGTCATGATTTTGCGCGGCTTAAAAGACCGGTATGAAAACTACCACCACGTTTCCTATACCGATGAAGCGATTGAAGCTTGTGCGAAGTTGTCGCACCGCTACATCCAAGACCGCTTCCTGCCGGATAAGGCGATCGACCTGATGGATGAAGCCGGTTCGAAATTGAACCTGACGATTGCGGTTCCGAGCAAAGAAGATATTCAAAAACGGCTTGCTGAAATTGCGCAGGAAAAACAAGCTGCGCTTGCAACGGAAAACTATGAAAAGGCAGCCGAACTGAAAAAAGAAGAACAAAAACTGAACGAGCTGGCTGCTTCCGGACAAACCGAAGCCAAACCGGTTGTCGATGTCACGCAAATTCAGGAAATCGTCGAAAAGAAAACGGGTATTCCGGTCGGCAAACTCGAAGCGGATGAAGCGAAAAAACTGCAGCATCTGGAAGAAAACCTCGCTAAAAAAGTGATCGGCCAGGATGAAGCGGTCCGGAAAGTGGCGAAAGCAATCCGCCGTTCGCGTGCCGGCCTGAAAGCGAAAAGCCGCCCGATCGGTTCGTTCCTGTTCGTCGGCCCGACCGGCGTCGGAAAAACGGAACTGACAAAACGGCTCGCGGAAGAACTGTTCGGCACGAAAGATGCGATGATCCGGCTTGACATGAGCGAATATATGGAAAAACACAGCGTCTCGAAACTGATCGGGGCACCTGCCGGCTATGTCGGTTATGAAGATGCCGGCCAACTGACGGAAAAAGTGCGCCGCAACCCGTACAGCATTATTTTGCTCGACGAAATTGAAAAAGCGCACCCGGATGTTTTGAATATGTTTCTGCAAATTCTCGATGACGGGCGCTTAACCGATGCCCAAGGGCGGACGGTCAGCTTCAAAGATACCGTCATCATTATGACGAGCAACGCCGGCACCCAATTTAAGCATAAAACAGTCGGGTTCGCTAAAAGTGAAGCGATCAAAGAATCGAATATTCTCGATTCACTCGGCGACTTCTTCAAACCGGAGTTTCTGAACCGTTTCGACAGCATTATCGAATTTAAACCACTTGAAAAAGAACATTTGGTTAAAATTGTTGACCTGATGCTCGGCGAACTGAATGAAACGCTGAACGAACAAGCGATTACGCTTGACGTGACAGCAGAAGCGAAAGAAAAAATCGCCGAACTCGGTTATGACCCGGCATTTGGGGCCCGCCCGATCCGCCGCGTTATCCAGGAAAAAATTGAAGACCGGATTGCCGACTTTATCCTCGACCATCCGGAAAGCAAAAACTTAAAAGCGGAAGTCCGCGAAGGTGACATTGCCATCGCGGAAAAATAAAGCAAAAACCGGCATGCGGACATAGCCCATGCCGGTTTTTGCATTCCGGCAGATGGACAGCACGGGCCATCTGCCAGGTTTTTTATGTTTGTAAAAAGATCGAACGCAGTCCAAACCCGGCTGTTGTAAATCAATCAGAAGAAAGCCGGGTTTTATTACCCGGCCAAAACCAGTCCAAACAAAAAGGCGGGCGGGAAACATATTCATCCGGAATATTGATCAGGGATTCATCCGCACTCAAAGGAGAAAAACCAAGATACAAAGGTTGGAAGCAGTTCCCCTGTTTGTTAAACAAGCTGCATGGCTTTATACGTTTTTCTCGCTTCAGCCAGATTGAGCCGCTGCACTTTTTCATACAATATGAATGACATTTCCCGGATAATCACCATTTCGGATGACCGGGCGTTGTGCTGCTTTCGATAGGCTTCATACTCATTCATGAGCGAATCCAGCTGCTGGCTGCACCGGACCGTTTTCTCATGCGTCAGGCCCAGTTTTTTCCCAAGCTCCATCATTTCCTGACGTTTTTTCTGAATTCTGTAAAGATACTTGTTCTCATCTAACATGTGCGTGTCCACTTTCAAATTCTCCTTTAGTTCTCTTTTTCTATTGAATGATTGTTATCCCCCGATTATGCTTCAAAAAATGTGAGGTGTTACACATGGAAAATGGCGGACTATTCTGCCGGTTTTCCGCATGATGGCATCGTGGCAAAAGTTCTCTGCAAGCCGGAAAGGCGCAAAAGTCCTGCCCCCACCCTGCTTATTTTACCATTACTAAAGTAGTATCGCAGGTCTTGACAGAAATGTAAATACAATCGCAATATTAGACAAAATTTTCGCCAACAATTTTCACATCTCCCGAAAAAACCACCCGTTTTTCACCGCTCCATGTTTTTTTTTGGTCACGCAGTGGAAAAATAAAAGAGAAAAAGACATGAAAGAAGTGAAGCAGATGGCAAAAAATTTTCTGTTGGCCAAAGCAGCCGGATGGTTATTTCGTTCAAAAGCAAAACAGTATTTAAACGACCGGGAAAAAACCGGCGATCTGGTTAACCGCGCGGAGAAAAAAGCACTCTCCAACAAAATCACGCTTGCCAATATGTGGAGTAAAATCCGCGTCCTTTTCCAGCTTGTCAGGGCATGGGCAAAAGGCGAATACCGCACCGTTCCGTACCGGACGATTCTCATGATTGTAATCGGCCTTATTTATTTCGTATCTCCCATTGACATCATCCCTGATTTTCTTGCCGGCGCGGGCCTTGTTGACGACACCGCCGTGCTTGCTTTTCTCCTGACGCAAGTGACCCCGGATTTGGAAAAATTTTTACAATGGAAAAACAAAAGAGATAAAAGTTGAACCTTGGTCCGCGCGGGATTTCAAAACTTTGCCCCTTTTAGATCATCGTCCCTTCAAGATGGAGCAGGAATGCCTTTTGATCGATCCGGCTCCCGGCATAGCCTGTTAACGACTTGTCTTTTCCGATCACGCGGTGGCAGGGGATCAGGATCGGAACAGGGTTTTTCCGGTTCGCCTGCCCGACGGCCCGCACGGCTTTCGGGTTCCCGACAGCCTCAGCGATGTCTTTATACGAGCACGTTTCCCCATACGGAATTTTTTTCAGCGCTTCCCAAACCGCCATTTGAAAGGGAGTGCCGGAGACAGAAACCGGCACATCAAAACGGGTTCTTTTCTTTGCAAAATACGCTTCCAGTTCACTGGCTGCGCGCAAAAGCAGCGGGTGGCGGGGTTCCGGCATACCCTCTTCATCTGTTTTGCTGAAAGAAACGGCCGTAATGCCTTTTTCATCAGCCCTTACTGTTAAAGGTCCGATTGGGCTTTCCAGCCAAATAAAAGCCATTTTCATCACCTGCTTCCTGCTGCACGGGAAGAAAGATATGAAAAGTTGTGCCTTCCCGTACTTTGCTTTGGACTTGAATGAAGCCTTTATGCTCCTTTATGATTTTATAACTGATCATCAAACCAAGTCCGGTTCCTCTTTCTTTTGTCGTATAGAACGGCTCGCCCAGCTTTTCAATTTTATCGTCCGGGATGCCTTCCCCTTCATCGCGAATGCTTGTATGGACCAGCCCTCTTTCCTTTTCGTAACAAATCTTGATATCTATTTTTCCTCCGTCCGGCATGACTTCTATTGCATTTTTAATGATATTGATAAAGACCTGCTTAAGCTGGTTGCCTTCGCAATAAACATCCGGAAGCCCATCGTCAAAGCGGCAGGAAATCTGGATATTGTGCATCAGCGCTTGCGCATTCAGCAAACCAATCGTATCGCACATGATTTTCCGGATATCATGATTTTGGAACTGAATTGCCTGCGGCTTTGCCAGCACCAGAAAGTCGGTAATAATTGTTTCAATCCGCGCCAGTTCCGATGTAATCACGTTAAAATATAATGAATGCTCTTCCTCTTTCATGCTGTTTTGCAGCAGCTGGATAAAACCTTTCAAAGCTGTCATCGGATTGCGGATTTCGTGGGCAATGCCGGCCGCGAGCTCCCCGACAATATTCAGGGTATCCGATTTGCGGAGCTGCTCCTGCATCGCCCTTCTTTCGGTAATATCCCGGATGACCGTTAAATTCATATTCGATGTCAGGTTCCCTTTTGACGTGATCTCATAATATTTCGTTTCATTGGCTTTTGAAACATTAAACAAATAATCTGCCGTCCCGTTCTCTTTCAACTGAAAAAGATGGCGGAGAAAATCTTTTTGCACTTTTTCGTCATTGGTAAGCAATAAATTTTGGATTTTCTTCCCGATCGCATCTTCCCGGCTGCAGTCGAAATCGTTCGCGGCTGCAGGGTTAATATCGACAATTTTCAAATCCCAGTTCCATAAGACCATCCCGTCGATCGATCCTTCGAACACTTTCCGGAACCGTTCCTCGCTGTCCCGCAGCGTCTGTTCCATCTTGTAACGGCTGCTGACATTGCGGAAAATGGTCACATGGTAATTTTCTGCGCTGATATACCGGGATGTAAACTCGAGATGCTTCAGCTGCCCGTTCGGCATTTTAAAGAGCAGTTCTTCGCGGGCTGCCGGGATGTGGTTCAGCCTGTCGAACTCCCGGCAATTCCCGCCGTTTTCGACATAAACAAAATCGCTCAGCTTTTTCCCGATAAACTCCTCCATCGTGCACTCGAAAATTTTTAAAGCGGCTTCGTTTGCCAACAGGATCCGGCCGTTTTGATCCCAAAATACAATCGCATCCATTGCTTCCAAAAAAAGGGTCCTGTAAAGCTGTTCATGATCTCTTAACACAAGTCCCCTTTTCTTTTGGCTCATAAACCGATCTGTTCCCAAATTTGTTCTCCCCTTCTTCATAAGAAGCATGCCCCTGGATTCATCATCATTTCAGTTTTCAGCAAATGCCCAGAAAAGGTCTGCTGCATAAAGGTTTCCGGCTGCTATTTAAGAACATATTCTTTTTGAGAAGATATGTCAAATGAAATTGCAAGATGGATGATATGGTGGTAATTCGTGATCAAACGGGGGAATTCCCCCTGCCATTTCCGCAAAAAAGGATGGCGGCCGCCATCCTCATTCTTTATTTTTTTTTGCATTTTTTCTTTTTTTTCCGGCTCCTCTTTGAGCCATGATTTCATATATCTTCCCGGCATTGATGTCCCCGAATTCCAGCCCCGCTTCTTCCCGGACATTTTGTTTTCTGCGGTTCATGAACGCCCTTTCCTGCCTTTTTTTGAATTGCGGTTTGCCCCTTTCACCGCTTCTTCCCCGCGGGCAAATTCTGCGGAGAATTCTGTTTCGGCCAGATTTTCTTTCGGGGTTTTGTTATTTTTCGCGGCTGTATCAAATTCCGCTTTTCGTTTCGCCATGCCGTCCCCTCCATTTCAGGTTGCCTGCATCATTAGCATGCCCGTGCACCACCGCCCTTATGGCCGCAATATCTGTCAAAACCGGCTCAGGGTGCATGCAAATACAACTGTTTCCAAACATAATTCTTTCCCGGAGGCCGATACTATTCATAAAGGCCGCAATACGAGCGGCAGAAAGAGGAGCCAACTTTTTAAAAAAAGGAGAATGATGATGGCGAGAAACAGCAATAAATTGTTGGTACCGGGCATTGAGGCATACATGGACCAAGTAAAGTATGAAATTGCCCAGGAATTTGGCGTGCAGCTCGGATCGGATACCGTATCACGGGCAAACGGATCGGTAGGCGGAGAAATGACAAAACGACTCGTGCGAGAGGCCCAATCCCGCCTTTCCGGGCAAAACCCGGAATAAAAGAAAAACCGGCAAAGCGGGATTCGCCTGCTTTGCCGGTTTTTTTACATCTGTTGCTGCTTTTTACCCGATTTCCCACCGGAATGCGCCTCCTTGTTGCTATTTTTTTTGCGGACGGAGAAAAAATAGCCGCCCGCTGCGATCGCAAGCATCACTGCCCAGAAGATCAGTTTCCACAAAGCGGACTCCGGGAAATGTTCATCAATCAGCCCGACGCCCGGATGCGAAAGCGTAAAAACGAACAATTTTACCCCGACCCAGCCGACAATTAGAAAAGCGGCATCTTCAAGGCCCGGATATTTTTCCAGCAGGCGGACAAACCGGTTAGCAGCAAATCGAATTAGCACGAGCCCAATCACCCCACCTAAAAACATCACGATGAACTGCCCTCCGTTAATGCCCCCGATTTGAAACGAACCGGCCGGGGGCAGCGTCACAGCCATGGCCACAGCTGCAAGCATAGAATCAATGGCAAACGCAATGTCGGCGAGTTCCACTTTAAAAACGGTCATCCAGAAAGAAACCGGCTTCGATGCGGATTCGGCAAGTTTCGGACCATTTTCCCGGTGCTTTTTTACAAAATGGTGGATCATAATAAAAAACAAGTAAGCGGCCCCGACAGCCTGAATCTGCCATATGTTTGCAAGAAACGAAATGAGAAACAGGGCAGTAAACCGGAATACAAACGCGCCCAGAAGCCCGTAAAAGAGCGCTTTTTTCTGCTGGGCGTGCGGCAGGTGCTTGACCATTACCGCCATCACGACTGCATTATCTGCAGCTAAAATCCCTTCCAGTCCGACCAATACGCATAACACCCATGCATATTCAAGCAGCATTGTAAAATCCATTCCACAAAGTCCTCCTTTGCCGGCACCCGGGACCATTGCCCTTACAGATCAAAAAGCGGCATTCCGGCCCAGGCGCGTCCGGCGTGATAAGTAAAGTGCCACTTTTGACAATTTCCTGTAAAGACAAAAAGCAAGACCTTTACCTGTACAGGCAAAGGTCTTGCTGGACATCCGGACGGTGCCAACAAAGCCGATGACCGCCGAAACGGATCATGTAATGACGACTTTGTTTTAAGTGTGCCATGCACACTTAACGCTACTCCCCTTTGACAATTGTCAAAAGTATTCTGTTATTTTGATTATATGGGATACATCCATTTCCGTCAACTGTTTTCATGCAATTTTCGCGTTAAAATTTTTCGGAGCAGCCCGCCGGCCAAAAGTCCGGGGATGGTGCAAAGCATCGGGAAAAACACGGGCCCGGGCATTTTTTCCCGGACGATAACCACAGGGGAGAGCATTAATCCGATCGTCACAAAGTAAGCAGCAAACACAAAAGGCAGATAACTATACGGCTTAAGATTGCCGCAGGCCATTTTATACGCATCCCACATGGCAAAAAAGTATAGACAAGGATAAAACATCAGCCATCCGTAATCGATGATGTTTCCGGCTTCCATTGTTTTTCCGAGAAAACTGAGCATGATCGCTTCGTTAAAACGGCTGTTCACATTAATCAGAAACTCCATAAAAATAAACGCGATGCCCTTCACATAACGGCCCGCCAAAAGCTGGGCAAAACCCGGCAAGGCAATGTTCCAAACAATCGCCTCAAGCGGTGCTAATTTTTTCATGCGCATGCCCCTTTAAAACTGAAGTTGGCAAGTCGCCATATTCTCCCGTTTTCATGTGTTCTTATCATGCCCCGGAAAAATGCAAAAAACACTGTACGGCAAAGCCGCACAGTGTTTTTTTATTCCATCGGATTATACAGTTTAATGCCGGGATGCTTGTCCGTGAACCAGCGCAATGCAAAATCATTTTCAAACAAAAACAACGGTTTCCCGAAACGGTCTTTTACAAGCAGGCTGCGCGAACTCGACAGGGATTCGTCCACCGTATCCCCCTCAATCCAGCGCGGAATTTTGGAACCGATCGATTCTATCACGACATCGGAGTTATACTCATTTTTCATGCGGTGTTCAAACACTTCAAACTGCAGCTGCCCGACCGCCCCTAAAATATAGTCTTCCGTATGCCATGTGCGGTAAAGCTGGATCGCGCCTTCCTGAACGAGCTGGTTGATCCCTTTATGGAAACTTTTTTGTTTCATGACGTTTTTCGCCGACACTTTTACAAACAGTTCCGGTGTAAATTGCGGCAGCTTTTCAAATTGGACCGGCTGCTTACCGGAGTAGATCGTGTCGCCAATCTGGTATGTGCCGGTATCATACAGGCCGAGAATATCGCCGCTGACTGCTTCTTCAACCGTGCTCCTGTCATCCGCAAGAAACTGAGTTGACTGGGACAGTTTCATTTGTTTTCCGGTCCTCGCAAGCGTGACGGACATGCCGCGTTCAAATTTTCCCGAACAAATGCGGATAAACGCAATCCGGTCGCGGTGGGCAGGATTCATATTCGCCTGGATTTTGAACACAAAACCCGAAAACTGTTCGCTTAACGGATCCACCACCCCTTCTTCCGTCTTTCTTCCTTGCGGTGGCGGCGCAAATTGAAGATACGTTTCCAGAAATGTCTGCACGCCGAAATTTGTCAGGGCACTGCCGAAAAAGACCGGCGTCAGCGTGCCGTTTGCGATCCGACTCTCCGAAAATTCATTGCCCGCTTCATCGAGCAGCATGATTTCTTCCAGCGCCTGGCCATACAGCGCGTTTTCCTTGATCGGGGCATCCCCTTCCACTTCGCCCGCTTCATTTAACGCGAGAAACCGGTCCCCTTCTTCCACGCGGAACTGCTCGATGCGGCGGTGATAACGGTCATAAATGCCGAGAAATTCTTTTCCCATGCCAATCGGCCAGTTCATCGGATACGATTCAATGCCGAGGATTTCCTCCAGTTCAGCCAGCAGCTCAAGCGGCGGCCTCCCTTGGCGGTCCAGTTTATTGATAAACGTAAAAATCGGAATCCCCCGCATCCGGCACACTTTAAACAGTTTAATCGTCTGTGCCTCAATCCCTTTAGCAGCATCAATGATCATGACGGCGCTGTCGACGGCCATCAGTGTCCGGTATGTGTCTTCACTGAAATCCTGGTGGCCGGGCGTATCCAAAATATTGATCCTTTTTCCCGCATATTCAAACTGCATAACGGAAGAAGTAACGGAAATGCCCCGCTGCTTCTCGATTTCCATCCAGTCGGAAGTCGCAAATTTCCCGGTTTTTTTGCCTTTGACCGTCCCGGCGGCGCGGATGGCCCCGCCAAACAGAAGCAGCTTCTCCGTCAATGTTGTTTTCCCGGCGTCCGGGTGGGAAATAATCGCAAAAGTCCTTCTTGATAACACTTCATCTTTAAATCCTGCCATATGTCAGTTCCTTTCAATCATGTAGAGTAGGCTTGTTTTTGCATCGTTTTTTTTACATCGGCCCTCACCTTCCTAATAAACAGTGCACAAATCATCCGGCCATTGGAGACTGTACATAAGCATACAACAGTTTTTCCTTATTCTCAATGGAAGAAATCTGCCGGAAAGGCCGGGTTCTTCTTGGCTTCACAGATTGCCGGATGCTTTGAGGTGCGCATCAAAAACTGCCAGATGCCTCCTGTTCCCCGTCCGGCCCCACCCAGGGCAGAACCACGGTGAAAACAGTGCCTTCCCCGGGTTTGCTCTCTATGGAAATGTCCCCGTTATGCTCTCTTACAATCTGGTAACAAACCATTAAACCAAGCCCGTTGCCGCGCTCTTTTGTCGTATAAAAAGGCTGGCCGATTTTTTCCAATTTTTCCGGCGGGATCCCGATTCCCTCATCACGGATCGCAACGGCTGCACGTTCCCCGGCCACTGAAAGTTCAACGGTCAGCGTTCCCCCCTCTTCCATTGCCTCCAGGCCATTTTTGATTAAATTCACAAATACCTGCTTCATTTTCGAATCATCACAGCAAATAAAAATAGGCTGCGACGGAAAAACCGTTTCAATTTGGATGTTTTTTCCGTACGATTGCGTCTCCATTAAAACAAGCACTTCATCAAGCAATGTTTGCAGGCAGCAAACTTTCATATCCGATGCTTTCGGCCTGCCGAGAAAAAGCAGCTCGCTTGAAATCATTTCAATCCGTTCAATTTCATTTTGCATAATATCAAGATAATGTCCTGTATCAATTACGCCGGCCTGCATCAGCTGCAAAAATCCTTTAATCGCGGTGAGCGGATTCCGGATTTCATGCGCAATGCCCGCGGCAAGCTGCCCGACCATGGACAACTGTTCAGATGATACAAGATAATCGTATAATTCCTTGACAACCGTCATGTCTTTCGTCAGCAAATGGATATGGGGCTTTTCGCCATATTTTAGATCTTTAAAGACCACATAAGTGGACTCCACCCATTTGTAATCACCGTTTTTCGATTTCATCCTGTACATGAAAAGGCCCATTTCTTCTTCCTCTCCATTTAGAATGCCTGCCCATTTGTTGCGGTCATCGTGGTGCATCAAAGCAGAAAAAGGCCTTCCCACCCAATCGCCGGCATCAAAACCCGTTACAGTCTGCATATCAGAGGAAATGCTTTTTAAAATACCGTCCATTCCGACAACAGCAGAAAAAAGATGAAAGCGGAGCGGGAGATCCATAAATTCATAATGTATTTTTCCGACACCCATATTTTTGCACCTGCCTATCTTTCTATCAATCCGTTTTTCAAGCTTTTTTGAAATGAACTTTCATGCTCAATATATGTCTGAAGAAGACCGGGCATTCCTGTGATTATGTATATATATTTCAACTATATCAACTATATATCTTTTTCAACAAAAATATCCATTTATTTATAAAATTTTATGTCGAATCCTCACTGTTTATCAACCGTTTCGACATGTGATACAATGAACATATCAAGATAAAATGAGAAAAGGAAGCGATGCTATGCGTTTTGCAACTGTTGGAACAAGCTGGATTACCTCTGCTTTTATTGAAGCAGCAAAATTATCCGGAAAATTAACCCTTGAAGCCGTTTACTCGCGCAAAAAAGAAAGCGCTGAACAAATGGCGGAAAAACATGGCGCACCGAATATGTTTACGGATCTTGAAGAAATGGCAAAAAACGAGAACATTGATGCTGTTTATATCGCGTCGCCAAATGCGCTCCATTTTGAACAAGTGCTCGTTTTTCTGAAAAACAAAAAACACGTCATTTGCGAAAAACCGATTTTTTCAAATACGGAAGAATTTAAGGAAGCTTTTCGTGTTGCCGATCTAAATGGTGTATTTTTATTTGAGGCCATCCGGAATATCCATTATCCGAATACCGCCCTTTTAAAAGAAAAATTAAAAGATCTTGGCCAGATCAGAAGCGGAATTTTCCAATATGTGCAATACTCTTCCCGCTACGACAAATTTCTTGCCGGCGAAGAGCCGAACGTGTTCTCGCGGAACTTCTCCGGCGGGGCATTAATGGATCTTGGCGTCTACCCGCTTTCGCTTGCGGTCTGGTTATTTGGCACACCGAAAGACAGCCGGTACTTCCCGGTCCTTTTGCGGAACGGCATTGATGGGGCAGGCACCCTTGTCCTCGAATACGAAGGGTTTAACATTACCGTTATCTGCTCGAAAATTTCCCATTCTTATATTCCGAGCGAAATCCACGGCGAAAAAGGCAGCATTATCATTGAAGGCATCTCAGAATTGGAAAAGATGAAATTTGCCGATGTGCGGACAAAGAAGCCGGTCCTCTTCTCGCGGGAGCAGGAAGCGCAAAATATGATGTATGAAATCAATGATTTCGCCGATATCATCGCGCAAAATGACAGGAAAACGTATGAAACCTTGCGCCAGTCCAGTTATGAAGTCCTTTCGGTTATCGAAAAATCGCGGAAGCAAAACGGGATTATCTTTAAAACCGACAGAAACTAAAACCGGGCCGAAAAAAAAGATTCCGGATCGTACCGTGAGCTTAAGCGCAAAAACCGGGCAACAGGCCGCGCGAAATTTTGAAAACAGACGGCAGTGGCAAGAAGCGAATCTCCTTGTCCTTGCCTTTGCGTTTTTAAAACCGGAGAAAACCGGGACGGCCGGGGGGAATGCCGCCTGGTGCTATCGTTATTAAACCAGATAAAGCCGGGAAAGTTACCACCATTCGCAACTTGTTTATAATTATTATTGTTTAATATTGACTTTTAAATGATATATATTATAATAAAAGTATAGCAAGACCAAAACCGGGGAGGAATGAAAATGTATATTGAAACAGCGTTAAACGTGCAAGTTGCAAACTGGAGCGTCCTGTATACAAAACTGCACCACTACCACTGGTATGTAAAAGGCCCGCTGTTTTTCACGCTGCACGTAAAATTTGAAGAACTGTACAACGAAGCTGCTACGGTGGTCGATGATTTTGCAGAACGCATCCTTGCGATCGGCGGAAAACCGGCTGCTTCTTTCAAAGAATTCCTTGAACTTGCAACCATTGAAGAAGCAAAATCCGGCTTAACCGCTGAACAAATGGTGGAATCTCTTGTAAAAGACTACAAACAGATCGCCGTCGAACTGAAAAAATTGATCGCACTTGCCGAAGACAATCAGGATTATGGCACGGCTGACATGGCGACAACGCTCGTGGAAAACGTTGAAAAAACCATCTGGATGCTGAGCGCGCTGCTCGCTGTACCGGTTACGCAATAACCCCCCAAAACGGCCCTGTTCTTCAAGAATGGAGCCGTTTTTTTCATGCTGCAAAATGGGCGCCGCTTTTTGATCCGGCCCTTAAAATGCCGGCTTTTTCATTGTCCTGATTCAATACATCAAGCCCCGGCACCCATTGCATGATGGCGGCTTTACAGGCAAAAGAGTGATCATATTTTATGGCTCACCGCACATCCCGCGGACGCAAACGCTGGATCGCGCCCTCTTAAAAACCGGCAGCGTGACAAGGCCTGCAGTTCCGGATAAAATGGAAGCAGTACAGCGCGAAAGAAGGCTTTTCCATGCATGTTTCCATTTTGATTACAATGTTTTTAACCGGACTTATTTTAGGATTTATCGGCGCAGGCGGTGCGGGCTTTATCATTTCCCTGCTGACAATTTTATTCGGCGTTTCGATCCATACCGCGCTTGCGACTGCTTTAACAGCCATGATCTTTTCTTCATTTTCCGGGGCGGTAAGCCATTACCGAGAAGGCAATGTCTCCATTAAAGCAGGCATTACAACCGGCATCATAGGCGCTGCCGGAGCCTGGGCCGGATCCCATGTCTCCGCGCATATTGCAAGCGGCGAACTAAAATGGCTCACCGCCGGCATGCTCATGTTCTCAGCCTTTCTGCTCTGGCTCAGAATGTTTTTGCTGCAAAAGCAATCCATCCAGGCAAAAAGCATTCCGTCCGGGCCCCGTTTTGTGGCCCGCTCGCTTTTGCTCGGCATCGTAACCGGGGCGCTCTCAGGGATGTTCGGGATCGGCTCGACGCCATTTATCCAGCTTGGCTTAATGATCCTTCTCGGCTTATCTGTCCGCCAGGCTGCCGGCACAACCATGATGGTCATTATCCCGATTGCAATAGGCGGCGGACTCGCCAGCTTCCAGCAAGGGACACTGGATCTCGGGCTGCTCGTGGAAGTCGTCATCGGCACAATGTCCGGCGCATACATCGGCGCCAAATTTACAAACCGCGCCCCCGTACCGCTGCTCAAGTCTTCGATGATTGCCGTTCCAATTGTCGCAAGCTTGCTGCTGATTTTTTGAAAAAGGGGCTCCCAAAAACCGTTAAACGATTGATGGGAGCCCCTTCATTTTGAAAGGATGATCCAGTTTGGTGTTTATGATGGTGAAATTCAGCCACTATTCCCGCAAGCGTTTCATGAATTTCATCGATCATCAGCGCACGAGCCAAAATGGGACAGCCCCTTTTTCCCGCTTTAAAAACGCGAGGATTTATCCTCTCTTGAAAATCCGCTGTCCCGTCCAAAAAGTTGCTGGTTCTGGCCGAAAACGATGTCCCGGCATGAAAAAATGAGCCTTTCACTCTTCCCCCCGCTCGTTTAAACGGCTGCAGCCGGAGCCAGTTCGATTGCCGGCCCAAAAAATTCATAGCGGATATTTTCTTTGGCAACGCCAAGCTCAGTTAAAATTTGTACCGTATTTTTCAAAAATGGGACCGGACCGCAAATATAACAAACCGTTTGCGCAGTTACCACCTTTTCCAAAAATGCTTTGGAAAGATGGCCTGTGAAATCGCAGCCGCTGTTTTCATAAAGGGGATGCCCGTACCCGAAATAATAATGCCCGTTTTCAAGCTTTTCAATATGGTGTTTTGCTTCCGCTTTAAAAGCATGGAAATCTTCATTGCGGGCAGCATGAATAAAATGGATTTCGCGTTTAGAGCCGGCATCCGCTAAAGCTTCCAGCATGCTCATCAGCGGCGTCAGGCCGACCCCGCCGCTGATCAGGGCAACCGGTGCTGGTTCATCGGCAAGTGTGAAGACGCCGGCCGGTACGCTGATCTCCAGCTCGTCCCCCACTTTGACTTGATCATGTAAATACGTTGACACCTTCCCGTTCGGTTCATGATCTGCTTCCCGTTTCACCGAAATCCGGAAATACTCATGCCCCGGCCCGCATGAAAGGCTGTACTGGCGGTTAAACAGATATGTTTCGCCTGGAATTTTCACTCTTAGTGTAAGGTACTGCCCCGGAAGATAGGATGGCACCGGGCCCCCGTCCGTAGGTTTTAAATAAAATGAAGTAATAACATTGCTCTCTTTTACCTTTTTTACAACTGTAAACGGTTTAAAACCGTCCCATCCCCCTCTTTGGGTTTCAGCTTCCTGATACATTTTTTTCTCGACTTGAATGAAAACATCAGCAATGGCCCCGTATGCTTCAGCCCAAGCCTGTAAAACCTCTTCCGTGGCCACATCTCCTAATACTTCTTTAATGGCTTTTAGTAAAAATTCCCCGACAATCGGATAATGCTCCGGTTTAACGCCCAGGCCACGGTGTTTTTGTGAAATTTGTTCCACAACCGGCAAGATGGTTTCCAAATGGTCAATATAAGAAGCCGCCGCAAGTACGGCATTGGCGAGCGCTGTTTGCTGCCTTCCTCGTGATTGATTCGTTTGATTAAAAATATTCAGCAGCTCGGGATGTGCTGCAAACATGGTTTTATAAAAGTATGTAGTAATGTCCGTCCCTTGTGTTTTTAATATGGGCACAGTTGATTTTACGATCTCAATGGTTTTCCGCGATAACATGATTTCCACTCTCCAAATAGTAATATTTAAAATATATCTTTAAGATAGTGCTCCTTTGTTTTTAAAGCATTATTTTAAATACATCTTTAATAAAGTTGTCACATTTTCCGAAAAGGAAAAAATGAACCCCATTTTCGGCGGGAACAGGTATAATGGGGTTGGCAGGTGATATCAATGCGTTTAACCCATTACTCTGATTATGCTTTGCGTGAATTAATCTATCTCGCTTCATTGGAAGAAGGAAAATTAGCCAGCATCAAAGAAATCGCGGATGCCTACAACATCTCAAAAAATCATTTAATGAAAATCACATACGAGTTAAGCCAGCTCGGGCTGGTGAAAACAGTACGCGGAAGGGGAGGCGGCATATGCCTGAACAAACATCCCCGCGAAATTAATGTTGGAAAACTGATCCGCATAACAGAAGATGATTTTAAACTAGTGGAATGTATGGAAGATGGAGCCTCTGCCTGTATCATCTCCCCTGTTTGCGGATTAAAGCATGTTTTAAACGAAGCCCTCAACGCTTATCTCCGCGTGCTCGACAAATATACACTGGAAGATTTAGTAAAAGACCCCCTGTCCTACCGGCAGCTGCTTGCACACTAACAACCAGGGCCGCACTTTTGAAATGCCCGGCCCTGGTTAAACCGGAATTTTTAACGTTTCCTTCCCCACTATGCTTAAGTCCCCCCTCTCCCTCTTTATTTCTCTTTTATTCCGAAAAATGCCCATTCCAAAAAAATTTTGTCTATCGCTCCCAAAAAGTGTTAAAATGATAGATAAATTATATAAATATAAAAATTTTGGTGAAGGTGGTTTGGCGATGTTAAAGGAAGCTTTTTTAAATACTTTGTATGATGCTTACAAAAATAGAAAAGCGCTGAATAAGGACATTTTTCCGGCAGGCATTGATTTAGATGAGGCTTATCGGATGCAGCATGCTTTTACTGCAGCAAAAAAAGAAAACCATGAAACGTTAAAAGGTTATAAGATCAGCATGACAAGCCCTGAAACACAGGCATTATTCGATGCACGCGAACCATTGTACGGCGAGTTGACAGATCAACAAGTGGCAAACCATATATCCCTGAGCAAAGATACGCTTCATCCATTGATCGAATTGGAATTGGTTTTTCTTGTAAAGAAGCGGCTTACGGCAGACGCGTCTGAAGCAGAAATCATCCAAAAGACACAAGTTGCGCCGGGATTGGAAATTCCTGATTCCCGATTCAAGGACTGGTTCCCTAAAATGCCAAAAGAACAAGTTTGCGCAGACGGGGCTGTCGGCGGAAAAGTGGCTTTTGGGGAAGCCAAAGATTATACATATCGCGATATTGATGATATCCATGGCCAATTGCTCCTTAACGGTAAAGTGCTCGATGAAGGCAAATCTTCAGCTGTCATGGGGCATCCGCTTCATGCCGTAAAATGGCTGCTGAAAAAACTGGGCGAACACCAGGCAGCGCTTGAACCGGGCATGTTTGTCTCATCCGGCACATTTGTCCTGCCGAAGCCGCTGGAAGCCGGAACATACAGCGGAAAATTTGAAGGAATTGGCACGGTGAAGTTGGCGGTCACAGAATAGGAATGAAGCACCCGCACAGATAATGAACGGCAAAAAACATCTCCGGCAATGCCAACAGAAGATGTTTTTTTGCGGACATACAGGCACGTGTTTAAAATTAACCGCGTTTGCAGATTTCCCCCGGCACTTAAAATGGATGGCTTTCAAAATCGGCCGGGGTTCCCAGTCCATGCCGCACCAGACAGGCAAAATGGGTTTTCAAAAAGAGAAAGGGATCATATAACCGGCCAGTTGATCCATGGTTTTACAAAATTATATTCCTTCCGGACGGTACAATGGGCAGTGCATCCATATTAACGGCGGCATGGCAATGTCATCCTGATTGTAAAAAAAACTGCAGAAAATCTTTTCTGCAGTTTTTTAACGCTTCCAGCCAAATATTAAGGGCCTTGGCCAACAGAAAAAGCGCCAAAAGATTTGGCGCTTTTTCTGTTTAAAGGCTGAGCCGAGACCCGGAAAAAGCCGGCATGCCCTGCCATCTCCGGCAAATAAAGTAATGCAAATTCCCTACAGCCGTTTAATTGTACAGGCGCTTATTTTCTTCTTGTTTTTTCCATCAGCCACCACAATGAATGCCTTGGATTTTCTACAGCTTCTTTATACTCCGTCTTCGTCGCCACCGTTGGGTACGAACCCTTTAGAGATTTTCCGGAAGTACTGCGGAATAAGAATAGTATGACGAAAAAGCCGATAAAGCTAAAGATTGTCAGATAGAAAGCAGGCGCCAAGGCATTGCCGGTTTGGTGGACCAGCCATGTTGAGATGAGCGGGGTAGTGCCGCCAAATAATGATACAGAAACATTAAACGTCACAGCCAGTGTTCTGTACCGAATATCCGTGTAGAACATTGTTGGCAAAGTACCAGGCATCGTACCTTCATAAGTTGAAAGCAGGATACCCAAAATGAGAATGCCGAAAAAGATGAATATAATTGACTTCATATTGATGAAGTAAAATGCAGGGACAGATAATAATGTTAACCCGCCCAAGCCCATGATTAAAACCGTCTTGTTTCCAATTTTGTCGCTGAGCTTCCCAAACAATAAAGCGAGCGGGACCATAATCACCATAATCAGCGTAATCAATACCGTCCCTGCTGTACCGGATAAACCAATAACCTCATCTAAATACGATGGCAAGTAGGATAATAACATATAGTTTGTAACATTAAAGAATGCGACAGATACGAAACATACCAGAATGTCCTTTTTATGGTTTTTTAAAATCGAAAGGAAGCTTTCCTCCTGGATACCTTCCTCGGAAAGTTTATTTTCAAAAATGGGTGTTTCCTCTAAATGGGCTCTCAAGTAAAACCCAACCAGCCCTAAAGGCAAGCCAAGCAAAAATGGAATTCGCCAGCCCCATGTGACCATCTGCTGGTCAGTTAGCGTGATGAAGAGCGTACTGGCAAGGAGTGAAGCTAATATATAGCCGGCAAGCGTACCGATTTCCAGTCCGCTTCCAAGCACATTACGCTTATTGTCCGGGGAAGATTCTGCAATATAGACCATGGCGCCGGCATATTCGCCGCCAGTTGAAAAGCCCTGAACAATTCTGGCTACTAATAAGAACACCGGGGCCCATATTCCAATTTGATCATACGTAGGTAATAAACCGATTAGGAGTGTGGAAAAGGCCATCAAAATAATCGTGATGGTTAAAACGACTTTTCTTCCATATTTATCTCCGATTCTGCCGAATATAATCCCGCCTAAAGGGCGCATTAAAAAGGCAATCGCAAATGTGGCAAATGTAAAGATTAATTTCAGCTCGTCATTCTCCACAGCACTAAAAAAGTTCCGGCTGATAATGACCGCTAGATAAGAATACAAGCCAAAATCAAACCATTCCATCGCGTTTCCTACTCCCGTAGCAAACACACTTTTTTTCGTTTGTCGAATATTAACGATGTTAATTTTTTTCTTGTTAAATACCATTTTTCAAATCTACTCCTTATATGATAGTTTTCGGCATCTGTCTTCCCTTCTATAAAGATTCGTTTTTTTGATACTTGCATTGATAAAAGATTTTTTCATCTTCCGGCATTTGTTTTGGTTTTCTTTTTCAAAAACCCGCAGACGAATGCAATGGGAATCATCATTGAAATTCAAAAACCACTCGTCGATACTTCGGCATTTCTGCTAATATTTCCACAAAAACCACCGAATAGATGGCAGGCATATGAAGTGCAAGAAATTGATAAACAACTCGAAGATAGCGGGCAAGTGTGCAGTAAGCAAAGTGAAAAAGGGCTTAAAATGGACTGTGACGGACGGGAAATGGAGGCTTAAGGCGCCTCTAAAGATTTTTACGGGCAGCTGGTTTCCCCACCTATCTTCTTTATACCTTAAATAGTGAAAGCGGGTTATAATGCCGTTAAAGACGGGACACATCACGGATGAATAACCGGACAGCGCTCAACAGCTTTTTTGAACGATTTATTAATTAGTTTACCATAATTGAAAAATTAACGCAAAAAATCAGCTTACCCCCATTATTTCAACGGATCAGGCCAACAACAATGCTGTAAAATGGTCATTCAATATGTGCTTAAATACTTCTATTTTTGTCTCACAATTATAAAAAAGCTGCTTATGTTCTTCATACTTTTATCTCCCACCTGCTCTTCCCCGTCTCCATAAAGGATACAAGCGATGTAAGCGCCATCTCCACCATATCGCTAACCGCCTGGTTGGGGTAAAACGCAGTGTGCGGCGTGACGATCACATTGGGAAAAGATCTCAGAACGGCCAGCTGGCGGTGGGCCAAAATATCCGTGCGGCGGTCATAATGAAAAATTCCTTCCTCATCCTCCAGCACATCAATCCCGGCAGCGCCGGCTTTCCCCGCCTCAATCCCGGCGATGAGCGCATACGTATCCACTTCAGCACCATGGGAACAATTGATGATGCATACGCCGTCCTTTATTTTTGCAATACGATCCTGGTTAATCATATGGTATGTACTTTCAAACAAGGGTGTGTGGATGGTAATCACATCGCTTTCCTCCAGCAGTTCATCCAACGATACATATTTCAGGATGCCGCGCAATTCATCCCTTTCAACAGTATCGTGTGCAATGAGGTTGCAGCCAAAACCGGACAAATTTTTTGCAACAATGCTGCCGATTCTGCCGGCGCCAATAATCCCGATCGTTAAGTTGCGCATTTCCCTGCCCTGAATCCCTTCCACAGAAAAATCCTGTGCCTCGACACGGCTTAAGATCTGTTTTGCTTTCCGCACACACATCAAAATCAGCATCGTTGCAAAATCGGCCACGCAATAAGGCGAATACGCCACATTCGAAAAACGGATGCCATATGCTTTTGCGGCTTCCTGATCGATATGATTATATCCTGCAGTCCTCAGGCCGATATACTTCACGCCGACATCCCTTAAAGCCTTGAAAGTCCCGGAGCCGACCGGATAATTCCCAAGGATCGTCACGCTTCAGCGCCTTTTGCTTCCATTGCCGTTTCAGGGGTTAACACATCATCAATATACTTGATGTCCAAATCAAATTTTCTCGCGAATTTTTGAAATAAGGGGAACTCATCCGCCCTCATCTCATAGACAACAACTTTCCTCATATATAAAATAAACCCAAATTACGAAAGTGCAGCGATTTGATAGCTAAAATCCACACACGTGGAAGTAAATGTAAAATATGGAATCCAAATCTATAATTTCAGGTGGTTGAAGGTATACTTTCCCCCTCCCCACCTTTGCGGGCTTTTTAATTTCCAGTATTCAGTTCCTGTCTCTCAATCAATCATGCGCACACTTTGAATCATTTTCCGGAATGCCCATTTGTGGGCATATGTCTCACAAATGTTCAATGAGACCCTCCGGCTGTGAGACGTCAGCACGCCGGCCGAATAAATAAACTCTCTCCGAAACCGCCTGATGGTATAGGACTTGAACGCAGCCGGGCAATGGTCCTTTTTAAAGATCTCGAATAAATTGTACGCCAGTAATTTAATCAGACAAAAAGCAGTTTACTTTTCTTCCTTTTTTTGCTATCATTCTAAATATTTACAAGAAAGGGGAGGATACAATTGGCAAAAGCAATACCGCCATTCCGCGCCGATCATGTCGGGAGTCTGCTCAGGCCGGAAAAGTTGAAACAGGCCCGCCGCCGGCAAGAATCAGGCGAAATCACAAAAGAAGCGCTGCGTGAAATAGAAAATGAGGAAATCAAAAGGATTGTGGCAAAGCAGAAAGAAATCGGCCTGCAGTCGGTAACGGACGGGGAATTCCGCCGGGCTTACTGGCATTTTGATTTTCTCGAAAATCTTACTGGTGTGGAAGGATACGAATCCGGGGGCGGCATCCAGTTTAAAGAAAAGCAGACGAAATCGCATTCCATCCGGATCATCGGGGATCTGGATTTTTCCGACCATCCGATGATTGACGATTATAAATTTTTACATAGCATTGCCGGGGACCATTTGCCCAAAATGACCATTCCAAGCCCGAGCATGCTGCATTTCCGCGGCAAGATTGCATACGGGCGTTACCGGGCGGATGAAGATTTGTTTTTCCACGATCTCGGAAAAGCTTATAAAAAAGCGATTGCTGCTTTTTACGATGCCGGCTGCCGCTATTTGCAGCTCGATGATACAGCATGGGCATACCTTTGCTCCGATGAACAGAAAGAACAGCTGAAAGCCCGCGGGCTAAATCCGGACCATCTGGAAAAACTTTATGCACGCACCATAAATGAAGCTGTCAGCGGACGACCCGAAGATTTGACAGTTACGATGCACATTTGCCGGGGCAATTTTCGTTCGACATGGATTGCTTCCGGCGGCTATGAACCGGTCGCCGAAACGCTATTTAACGGCCTCAATATCGACGGCTTTTTCCTAGAATATGACAGCGACCGCGCCGGCGGATTCGAACCTTTACGCCATGTACAAAGGAAAGACCTGCAAATTGTGCTCGGCCTTGTCACTTCCAAATTCGGCGAGCTTGAAAATGCGGACGATGTGAAGCGCAGAATCGACGAAGCCTCCAAGTATGTCCCGCTTGAACAGCTTTGTCTCAGCCCGCAATGCGGTTTTGCCTCCACTGAAGAAGGCAATCTGCTTACTGAGGAAGAACAATGGGCAAAACTAGCGCACGTGGTAAAGATTGCCGGAGAAGTTTGGGAATAGCTGGCAAGTTGCGTTCTGTTTTCCAGCAAAAAAGGACGATGCGCCGATCGTTTTACCGCATCGTCCTTTTTTAAATTGCCGCTTTTTCAGACCCTCACTGTTTGTTTTTCGGACAAACGCGCGGCTTGCTCTTCACTTAAGCGCCAAGTATCCCGTGCAATCATCAATTCTTCGTTTGCCGGAATGACCAGTAAAGACACTTTTGAATCAGGGGTATGAATATACGGCCCGTTTTCTTCGTTTGACCTGAAATCTAATTTTGCCCCAAGATAGGCTAAATTGGAAACAACCGCTTGCCGGACGGAGGCAGAATGTTCCCCGATCCCTGCCGTGAACACAATGGCATCCACACCGCCCATCAATGCAACATAACCGCCAACACATTCTGTCACACGATTCACAAACATTTTGATTGCCAATTCCGCTTGTTCATTGTCGGCTTTTGCAGCCAGCTCCACGTCACGGAAATCATTCGAAATCCCGGAAATACCGAGCAAGCCAGACTCTTTATTGAACATATCCATCACTTCATCAATGGTCTGCCCTGTTTTTTTCATGATAAATGGAAGGATGGAAGGATCAACCGTGCCGGAACGCGTTCCCATCATCAATCCGGCCAGCGGGGTAAAGCCCATTGAAGTATTGACAGATTTTCCGCCTTGAATTGCACAAATACTGGAACCGTTTCCTAAATGGCAGGAAATGATTTTCAAGTCTTTCAATGGTTTTTCAAGAAGCAGGGCTGCTTCATTGGCAACATACTGATGATTGGTTCCATGGAAGCCGTATTTCCGGATATGATATTGATTGTATAATTTCAAAGGTACCGGATACAAATACGTTTCAGGTGCAAGCGTTTGATGGAAAGAGGTATCGAACACGGCTACGGCACAAGCTTTAGGAAGCCTTTTCATAAAAGCCCTGATTCCGAGCAACCCAGCCGGATTATGCAAAGGCGCCAATTCACATAAATTTTCAATTTTTTGAATCACTGTACGGTCGAGTACGGCAGAATCCGAAAAGTCAGAACCGCCATGTGTGATCCGATGTCCGACAGCTGAAATTTCATTTAAATCATCGACAATACGGTTTTCTAAAAGAATTTCAATCAAATAATCCGCAGCGTCACGGTGGTCGTGGATCGGCGGTTTTTCTTTTTGGCGGAAACCGTTGATTTTATATGAAACCTCAGGCGCGTCGAATCCGATTCGTTCAAACACCCCTTCAATTAAAATACTTTCATCCGGCATATTGAAAACTTTAAATTTTAATGAAGAACTGCCTGCATTAATGGCCATTATTTTTTTCATATTATATCCCTCCGAAATAACAAACTTATCATTCATGTGATTTATTTCACAAATAACTATATGCATTTCCTTATAATACAAGTATAAAGAAACCCTTTGTCACAAATTTGCCTATTCCGGCATCAAATTCTGTTGAAAATACGGAAAATGATATTTTTTTGTTGCGCTTTCATTTATAATGAGGCTAGAAACCAATGTTTGCGCTTTCCCGCCTTTTTGCATGGCAAATGATTCATTTGTATTTTTTTGTTCAGCTTTGAACAAAATTTTGCAACCGCTTAAATGATTGCTTTTTTGAAAACGGGGGTTTTGTGAAATGGCAAACAAACAACAGATCGAAAAAGTAATGGAAATGTTTTCTTCTGCGACCGGCCTCACAGCGGTTTATGTGGATATTGACGGAAAAGAAATTTCGGATGATGATCAATTCCCGCCTGTCTGCCAAATCATGCGGCAAGTTCCGCATCTCCGGAAACACTGCCAAACATGCGCGAAATGCGGCGGCTTTGAAACAATGAAAAACGGGCAGCCGTGTATTTACAGGTGCCATGCGGGCCTCGCGGATTTTGCGGTTCCGGTAAAAAGCCAGGAAAACACGCTTTATGGTTTTATCATTAGCGGGCAGGTACGCCTGGAAGATGATGAAAATCAAGTGAAAGAGTTTTTGCAGCAAAAACCGCTTGATCTGTCTTCCCGCCATGATTTTGCGGCCGCCTACAGCAAACTTCCGGTTTTTTCTTTAGAAAAGTTATCTGCTTCTGCCGAAGTGTTAAGTACTTTGTCAGCATACTATTTGCCATCCATTTTAAATGAAGAAGAAGCAAAACCGGCGAAAGAACCAGCGGCCCAAGCCAAAAAACATGCCCGGTCCAAGAAAGAAATAAAGCAAGCCCTGAAATATATCCAGAAACACATTCACCAGCCTGTCACTTTGGAAGAAGTCGCCGGCCATGTGTATTTAAGCCCGTACTATTTCAGCAAACTTTTCAAAAAGGAAACCGGCGAAACATTTGTTTCTTTTGTCAACCGCCAAAAAATGAATCTAGCGAAAGACATGCTTGCCAACGATGACTTGCCGGTTTCTTATATTGCGCACAGCCTGGGCTTTCGGGAGATCAGTTATTTCAGCAAAGTGTTCAAAAGGTATTACCAAACCACCCCGACCAGCTACAGGGCGATGTCCCGTAAGAAAGGATGACAATAAGCATGAAGGAGCCCCCCTTTTTTCAGGCAGGATTTCTATTCTTTTTTTAAAAAAACTGATTGACAACACAACCCGTTCCTTATATACTAAATATTGTCCGACAGAGATGAATACGATTCCGTAGCTCAGCTGGGAGAGCGCCACCTTGACAGGGTGGAGGTCGCTGGTTCGAGACCAGTCGGAATCATCCTGCTAGCGTCAATCCGTACGTATCAACGGTTTGGCGCTTTTTTCATGACCGCTGACATAGTCGGTGACTTGTCCGAATGGTTACGGTTGCCGTCACCCGGTATGTTACACGCTTCATTTAGGAGGCGTGTTTTTGATGCGTAAAAATAACCGCAAAACAGATGATCGCAAGATGGCAACAAACCTCGATAACCTGTTCGAAATTTTCTACACGATTAAAACTGCGGAAGGCCGCGCGCCTGGCACGTTAAAACAATACCGCGAGAATTACCAATATTTTGCTGTTTTTTTGGACAAACGCGGTATTCCTCGTAACATTACCGATATCACCCGTAATACCATACGCGACTATATCCGTTACATGCAAACGGAAGTCATTAAATACGAAGGCCACCGGTTCAAGACGGAAGCACAACAAACAGCAGGGCTTTCGCCTAGCTCGATAAACACACGGTTGAAAACGCTTCGAGTGTTCTCCCGCTGCCTTGTCAGCGAAGGTTTACTCGACACCAACCCGACCCACGGCGTTACTAACGTACCGGAGCCGCAGGAAAAAATCACAATCTTAACACCGGAAGAAATGAAGCGTTTGACGTTCCGAATAAAAGGAGATTCACAGACTTCCGCGACTATGTACTGGGTCTGTCCCAATTGCAAAATCTGTGCACCCGGCTGCTGCAGCGGCTGCGGAACCGCTGGATGATCCTCCGGGAATACGATCTTTCAGAACAGGATTGGCCGGAGTGCCTTAGTGAACATTTTCTCCCTTTCAAAACGGCTTTTTTCATTTTGTTATTCATTTTGTAAAATGGATTGTATTTCGTTCGCAGTTTCAGTATATTAATACATATAGATACTTATAGATAAGGATTTTCTTACATTTTGAAATAAAGGAGAGGGGTCTATGCCCAGGCAATATGATGGTGCCGCCGTTCAGCTGGATGAAATTGACCGCCAAATTATCCAGCTTTTAAACGGAAATGGCAGAATATCGTTTACAGATTTGGCAAAGGAAATCAAACTTTCCCGTGTGGCTGTTCAATCACGCGTCCATTCCCTGGTTGAAGATGGTGTAATTGAATGTTTTACCGCTGTCGTGAACCCTGAAAAAATCGGCCTTCACCAGTCCGCTTTTTTTAATGTTGAAGTAGAGCCGAAACATTTACAGGAAG
The DNA here is from genome assembly GCF_038593015.1 of Weizmannia sp. FSL W8-0676. Classification (NCBI taxonomy): domain Bacteria; kingdom Bacillati; phylum Bacillota; class Bacilli; order Caryophanales; family Bacillaceae; genus Heyndrickxia; species Weizmannia sp. FSL W8-0676. Next base: position 1,009,632 of record NZ_CP151954.1, on the reverse strand, counting down.
TGGCCGAAACATTGGCCAAAGATCCGGCGGTTTCAAGCCTTTATCATATGTCAGGCCCCAGCAAACTTCACATGCACGGTTTATTTAAAGACAACGAGGAAATGGAACTGTTTCTTAAAGAGCGGTTATATCCGCTGCCCGGCATTATGAGTGTCGATTGCCAGATTTTACTCAAACGTTATAAAAGCCGGATTGGAATGAAACTGTAAGGGGGTTGCATTGTGGAAAAACAGCAAAATACTTATGCCCAGCTTGCCATGGCAATGCTTAGGACCGGCATTCTCGGCTATGGCGGCGGCCCGTCTGTCATGCCACTTTTCCGGTATGAGGCAGTGACAAGGTACAAATGGCTGGATGACGACGAATTCGGGGAAACATTGGCAATTGCAAACGCGCTGCCGGGCCCGATTGCGACAAAAATGGCCGCTTACCTCGGGTACAAGTTGAAAAAGACAACCGGCGCCGTGTTCGCCATTTTACTCCATATTCTTCCGAGCAGCATCGCCATGATTGCGTTGCTGTCGCTTGTATCGGTACTAAGCCATTCCAAGATTGTGGCCGGAATGATTGCAGGGGTCATGCCGGTTGTTGCCGTCATGCTTGGCCAGATGGCTTACGACTTTGGGGAAAAAACGGTCAAGGGGCTTGGAAAGGTTTTCGGAATCGCCATGTTTGTTATTTCCTTTCTCCTGCTTGAGACGATCCATCTCCACCCGGCTATTGTCATTCTGATTTTTCTTGCGTACGGAAGCATCCACTTTCGTCTCGTTGCAAAATGGGGGAAAAATGAAAAAAAGAAGAAAAGGGATGAAGCGGGATGATCTGGTTCCAGTTAATGCTTGGTTTTTTTATTGCAAATATCCTCGGCTACGGCGGGGGGCCGTCCTCCATTCCGTTGATGTACCATGAAATTGTTACGCATTACGGATGGCTGAATGACAGCGAATTTTCCAATATGCTGGCACTCGGCAATGCGCTCCCGGGCCCGATCGCAACCAAAATTGCCGCATTCGTCGGCTACGGGGCCGGCGGGTGGACAGGGCTGTTAGCGGCTCTTGCCGGAACGATATTGCCGTCTGCCGTGGCGTTGATTGTGTTGCTGAAAGTATTGCACAAATACCGCCAGTCTCTTGTTGTGAAAGGGATGTCCCTGCTTGTGCAGCCGGTCATCACCATTATGATGGTGGTGCTGACGTGGCAGATGGCGAAAAGTTCTTTCAGCCAAATCGGCATCTGGCAGTCACTTGGCATCGCCGCCGTCGCTTTCTGGGCCATGAATATCCGGAAAGTTCACCCTGCCCTTGTTATTTGCGCGGCATTCATCTATGGCGGCATTGTGCTTCAACATATAGTGTAACGGGATAGAAGGAGAAAGTTCCCACACATTTTTCTTTAAAAAACCTGGATGCCTGCTTCATCAGGCATCCAGGTTTTTTACTATGTTCACTTTTCCCGGCCGTTTAGCATTCACAGCTTTTCATGCTGTCCATAAAGGTCTGGAAACGACAGAAGATGTGGCGATGAACGCTGTGGATGCAACTTCAAATGCAGTCAACAATGTGACGGGCGGATCGCAAAACAATAAAAAATAAAAAGTGCCGGGAAATGGGCGCTTTTTACATTCTGCTCGCCACTTCTTTTACAATATCTTCAGCAGACATGCCTTTTGCATCAATGACAGGCGCCTTTGTCATCGTGTCATTGATCCCCATTGCGTTCATCTCGCTGCCAGTTACAACACAGCAGTCACAACCTTGTACATCTTGTTCGTTCTTAATGGTTTTCACTTCATATCCTTTATCGCGCAGCGCTTCCTGGACATTTGTCAAAGCCTCTTCTACACCGATTATTACAGCCATGGTTAACACCTCGCTCTTTTTTATCGTACCCATCTGATTTTAGAAAAAACATGTTTTTTCCCGGCCGCAGACGGATGCTTTTTATTTTTTAATGGTGCTGAGAATCCGGTTGATTTCTGTATCATGTCTCCCGGTTTTACTGAAATAGCCGATATCTTTTTGGCACACGTCAATTCCCGTGCGGCGGCAGCAAAAATATTTTTGTGTTCTTCCGCTTTTCATTTGTATATTTAAAAATCCTCTCCGCATTTTTGAATACATTCATCATGCCCCGTATTGAAAAGCCGCACAGTTTTGCCAACTGTGCGGCTTTTTTGGCGTGCGCCTTTACTTGCCGAGCAATTCGTCCGAAAGCCGGATAAATTCGCGGGCATCTTCTGCCATAAGGTTAATGCCGGCTGCCCAGAAGTCCGGTTTTGTCAGATCAACGCCAAGATGTTTTTTGGCAAGATCTTCCACCTTCATCCGGCCGGTATCGCGCAAAAGGGCAATATATTTGTCTTCAAAGCCATCTGGATTCTTCAAAAATTCGGTGTAAATGCCAAGGCTGAATAAATAACCGAATGTGTACGGAAAGTTGTAGAACGGCACATCGTCAATAAAGAAGTGGAGCTTGCTGCACCAGAAATGCGGGTGGTAGCCGGACAAGCTGCCGGCATACGCTTCTTTTTGTGCCTTTTCCATCAGTTCATTGAGCCTTTGTTCGGACACAATGCCTTTTGAACGCTCTTCGTAAAAACTTTTTTCAAACAGGAAGCGGGCATGGATGTTTAAAAACATAGCCGTTGCATTTTCAAGCTTTGCATTTAATAAAGAAACTTTTTCTTCCTTTGACTTTGCATTGGCGACAGTCGCATTGCCGATGATCGTTTCTGCAAAGGTGCTCGCCGTTTCGGCCACGTTCATCGCGTATTCGCGGTTCAAACGCGGCAAATCGCGCATGACATGGCTGTGGAAGGCGTGGCCAAGTTCGTGCGCCAACGTGCTTGCATCATTTGTGGAGCCGGTAAATGTCATAAAAATCCGCGACTCTTCAAACTCCGGCAGACTGGTACAATAGCCGCCCGGGCGTTTATTCGGCCGGTCTTCCGCCTCTACCCAGCGGTTTTCAAGGGCGTGTTTCGCAAATGCAGACAGTTTCGGCCCGAAAGAAGCAAAATGTTGGATGACAAAATCGCACGCTTCATCATATGTAAATCGGGCCGGTTTCATATCGCCGAGTGCAACCGGCGCATCAACATCCTGCCAGCCGAGTTTTTCCATCCCGAAAATTTTTGCTTTTTGGTTGAGAAAGTCGACAAACGGCTGCTTGTTTTCAGAAACGGCTTTCCACATCGCATGAAGCGTGTCTTCAGACATCCGGTTGTATTCAAGCGGCTCTTCGAGAAAAGACTTCCTGCCATGGGCTTTTTGCAGCGTAATCCGGTACCCGTCCAGGTGGTTGAGCGTATCGGCAAAAACCGGCGCATATTTTTCCCATGCCGCTTCCCAGTTTTCGAACAGCTGTTTGCGCACTTCCGGATCCGGGTCGGCATACATCCGGTTCATCGCCTGGCCGACGGATAAGGATACCGTCTTGCCTTCTTTGTCCGTAAACGGGATTGTCATAACGGAAACAGCTGTGTCATACAATCTGCTCCAGCCGGCCAGCCCGTCCTGGTTGAGATCGGCAATCAGCTTTTCCTCTTCTTCCGACAAGAGCCGTTTTCCTTCATCGCGCGTTTCATTGAGGGCAAAGGAGACTTCGCTCAATTCCTTGTCCTGTAAAAACTTTTTCCAGTCTTCGTCCGAAATGGCCACCAGTTTTTTCTGAAAAGTGGTCCCGAGCTTTTGCATCTCGCTGTACAAATCCATGATTTGGCCCATCACGACATTTGCATAGTCATCATCCATATAGGCATCATGCCACATTTGCACAAATGTCGCAGACTGGCTGAGCCCTTTTTCGATCTCTTCCTGTTTTTTCAGGATGGCTTTAAACGGCTCCGGAGACGGGTCTTTCGAAAATGCCCATCCGTCGAGTCGGCTTTTGTATTGCCCGATTTCTTCTTTCAGCCCGCGCAGTTTTTCCTGCAATTCCGGCGATTTTGTGCCGCCCGGAATAACGGCATCCAGATCCCAAGTATTCTTATATTTCATATTTGCAACTCCTTTCTTTCTTCCATTTTACATGGAACCGCACAAAATACCAATATATTTACAATCACGGTAAAAAATTTCAGGGCCGGATCTTTTTTTGGGGGAATGTTTTGCATTTTTAAAACGCCAAGTGGGCATTTGCATACTTAAAAGGCGCGGCTATATCAACCGCGCCTTTTGTTTAATGCATCCAGGCAAGAGACCCCATCGGATCCCAAGGTTTCAGGGCGATCGGATCTTGTTCCCATACTTTTTGCAATTCCTCCGGCAAATATTTTTTGTCAATGACGATTTGGTACGTATATTCATCCATCCAGGCGTCACTCATGACAAAATAACCGTCTTTGCCCACTTTTTCACCCCAGCTGTTTTCCACTTTCCATCTGTCCGGTTTGCCGTCAACGAGGTTGACACCGGTCAGTACCATTGCATGCGTCATCACACTGTCTTTATAATCGAGGCGTTCTGCTTTGGTCATTCCGAACGAGAATCCGAAAGCTTTTTCCAAATCAAAAAGGCCGGTATCCATGATGCCTTCATTCCGGTCTGATGATGCTGCAACATCACAGCCGAACCAGACGCTGCGGTTATCCTTCAGCTGTTTTACGGCCAGCGATTTAAAGGTTTCGATATCGACATTTAAATATTTGACCGGTTTGCCGCCAACCACATTGCCCAAATACTGCACCGTATACGTTTTGCCGTACGGTTTGTCGCTTGTCGGCGCATTGATAATGCTAATGTAATTGTCGAGGTCAAACCCGACGTATTTCTCAAAAAATGCCTGCGGGGTGATATTTTGCTCGCGATGGAACAGTTTGTCGGTATCGCGGAATTCAAAATCAAAGGTCTTCGGCGGCTCACCGAGTGCAAAGGCCAGCAATTTGTAAACTTCTGCAAGCATGCCTTCTTTCGCCTGCCGCAATTCTTCTTCCGGCTGTCCTGCTGCGTGCATTTTTCTTAGTTTCACCGCATCTTCGCGGAGCTTGGCATTTAAAAGCGAATTGAGTTCGCGCGAGTTGCTGCTGTTAAAGGTTTCCGGCATAACCTGTTTTGGCACAACGCCGTATTTTTTAATGAGCGCGACGAGCATATCCCACTGTCCGCCGTCCTGCTGCGGGGTTTCAAGTAGCCAGGAAATGAGCCGTCCTTCCAGAGGTTCGTCTGCGGTTTCAATCATTGTTTCCAGGAAGTAATTGGCTTTTTCAAATTTGTCCCAGAAAAACGTATAGTTTTGTGAAAGCTCAAAGTCTTTCAATCTGAATTTGGCATTCAACTTATGCGTAAACGTGTTTAAGGCGGCAAACATCCAGCAGCGCCCGCTTTGTTTCTGGTTTGATACTTTCCCCGTTTCAATTTCGTGGGAGAATACGTGATTCATAGAAACAACAGCATCATTGTTGATTGCCGCGGCCTTTATCCCGTTTTTCATCATTGCATTTTGAATCACTTTGTTTTGCGGCAGTTCGCGGATTTGTCGGGAAAACCGCTCCGCCATTTCCCGTGTAATGTCTTTTGCCATTTAAATCTTCCTTTCCATTAAGTTCTTTTTTATTATACACCTTTTTCAATCAGATAAGACAATTTTGCATTTTTGAAAAGCCTGCAATTCTGAAACGGGACACAATTGGGCGATATTTCCTTTTCACTTTTCCACTTGTTCGTCCCGCTGTTCGGTGAGGAAGGCTTTTTCGTCTGTTCCTTTCACACATTTTTTTAAATTATGGTATGCTGTTTTACGAGAAAGACTCAAACGGGGTGATGGCAGATGAGTGAAGAAAAAGATTATGAAACAAAAGGTTATGATACAAGCATTGTTTATGATTATAAAGAGATGCCCGACGTCCACCCAGGGCGCTGTGACAATTGCGGTTACAGCCACTTTAAGTCATCGGTCAAACATGGCGTGTTCCTGCGTGAATGCCGGAGATGCGGGATGAAAAAGAGTATCTAACGTTTCAATAAAGCGGATTTCCTGCAAATGGAAAATCCGCTTTTATTCAGTTGGAAGGATATTTCAGCCGGCAGCCGATGCCGCGAAACATCCGGACTGGGCCTTGTGCAAGCAGAAGCGCCTGTCCGTACCGGTGCGTATCAAGCAAAATATGTTTATAAACATTTTCCAGACAATCCGCCTTGCGCGAGCTTTGCCACCAGGGCATAAAATATCCGGGGCAGCCCCCGGACCTTCATCGTAAATCTATGTAATGCAGCTTTATTTGCTGAACCAAATAAAGTAACCGGCAAGCACCATGACGACAAGAAAAAGCACTATGGTACCAAAGACGACTCTTTTTGATTTCAAAATAAAATGCTCCCCTCTGACGGACTTTCTGTTACATTCAGTTTACCCAACGAGGGGAGAATTCAAACTGGCAGGATTAGGCTTCTTTTGACATTTGCAGCGCCTTCAGAATGGTTTTCAACGAATTGCTTTTGCCGTAAAGCAGCACGCCGCCGCGGTAGATGCGCGCACCTGCTATCGCCATGAAAACAATCGTGACAACCATAACCGCCACGCCCGAAAGCCCTGCCCATACTGGCAAGTCGAGCATGCCGACCCGCAAAAACATCAGCATCGGCGTAAAAAACGGAATGTACGAAAGAACGGTAATATAGCCGGCAGAAGGGTTTCCAAGCCCTGCCATCGCAAGGAAAAAACCGATCATCACAAGAAACGTCATCGGCATCATCATCTGCTGGGCATCTTCAATCCGGCTGACAAGCGAGCCGAGAAAAGCTGCTAACGTGGCATACAGCAAATACCCGAGCAGGAAAAACACCACGGCATACACAATCGTTGAAACCTTTATATCCGAAAATCCAAACACAGAAAAAAAGCCGCCCGTCAAGTGATTGATATTTTGTTTGATAGTGGCGTAAGCGGCGGCAAGGAGCACCGCCATCTGTGTCAAACCGAGCAGGGCGCCGCTGATGATTTTCGCAAACATCTGCTGCACAGGCGGCACGCTCGAAATTAAGATTTCCATCACGCGTGAAGCTTTTTCAGTCGCCACTTCCATCCCGACCGCACTGGCGTAAAAAATGACCGCAAAATAAATCGCAAACAGCAAAATATAGACAAGCCCCCTCGCCTGCGCCAGTTCTGCTTCGGATTTTGCAGCCCGCTCCAGATTTACGCTCTTAAAAGATGCGGGACTGTTTAAAAGTGAAAGCTCTGCAGGCGAAAGCTTCAGTTTTCCTGCCGCCATATTGCTTTTTACAGCCTGCAGTGCCTGCTCCAAACTGTCCGTAGTCCCGGTATCGGCAAGATTTGGGGCTTTATAGACTGCTTTCGGCATACCTGCTGCATCAAGCGATAAAACAACATACCCTTCATATTTTTCCTTTAATACTTCTTTCCGCAACGCACTTTCGCTTTTTTCGGCCTGCACAAGCCGGATATCTTTATCAACGGTTTTTAATTGCTGCTTAAGCGGCCCGTACAGCGTGTTTGTCTCATCCAGAACCGCAACCTTTTTCTGCTCGCTGCCGGCAAACATATCGATCATCCGGTTAATGTTTCCCATCAGAAGGACAGCAACGAGCAAAATGGCCGTCGTGATCACGAAGGATTTTGTTTTTAGTTTTGACATGTAGGCATGGCCGATTAAAATGCCGAACCTATTCATAGGAAGCCCCCACCTTTTCTATAAAAATATCATTAAGAGACGGTTCTTCAAGCGCAAATTTACGGATGAAACCTTTTCCGTTGATTTCATCCAAAATTTTTTGCGCCGCTTCCATCCGGTCAATTTGCAGCTCTGCCCCGAGCGCCGTTTTCTTAAATCGTATGACACCCGGGAAGGCACGTAAAAATGCCAGATCAAAATCAGCATGGATCACGACATTTTGTTTCCCAAATGCACGTTTGACCTCTCTCAGTTCACCATGCACAACCGGGCTGCCATGATGCATAATGCACAAATGCTCGCAAAGTTCTTCAACATGTTCCATCCGGTGGCTTGAAAACACAATGGTCGCGCCCTGATCCCGCAGTTCTGCGACCGCTGTTTTTAACGTTTCCACATTGACCGGGTCAAGACCGCTGAAAGGCTCATCTAAAATCAGCAGCTTCGGCTTATGTAGAACAGCAGCGATAAACTGGATCTTCTGCTGGTTTCCTTTTGACAGTTCTTCCACCCGTTTATCCAAATATTCTTCGACATGAAAACGGCCAAGCCAGTATTTTAGTTCTTTTACCGCATCCTGCTTGCCCATCCCGCGCAGCCGTGCAAGATAAACAAGCTGGTCTTTTACTTTTAATTTTGGATACAGCCCGCGTTCTTCCGGCAAATACCCGATTTCCGGGCTCAATGTGTAATCCATTTTGCGCCCGTTCCAGGTGATGTTTCCTTCATTTGGCTTTAATAAACCAAGGATCATCCGGAAAGTCGTCGTTTTTCCGGCTCCGTTTGCCCCTAAGAAACCGAACAGCTCCTTTTCCGGGATTATTAACGACAAATCGTTTACCGCGGTAAACGCTCCAAATTTTTTCGTCACATGTTCCAGTATCAAGGACATGATTCCCCCTCCTCTGTTCGTACTTACGCAAACCAGCCGGAAAGGTTTCAAAAAACTGCAGGAATTTTCCCCTGATGATCCATACATTTTAAAAAAAGTAGCTTTTTTCAATGACTTGTTACTACCCATTTGATGGATGAGTTTTTATAAATTTTCAGTTATATAAAGAAAAAATTATTGCTCTGTTGCCTGCTACAAAAAGTCATCGTCATGCAAATTGGTGCCCGGGCTTGATGCAAACTGAAGTTCATTTTTATATAGCTGGCTTTGTACATTTGACAAACAGTGTTTTCAAAAAAAGCAGCGGGTTTTTCTATATTTTCCCGCCGCTTTTTTTGAAATTAATAAGCCGTCCACCCAGCATCTGCCGTAATCACAGCACCATTTACGAAGGAAGCATCGTCTGAAGCAAGGAACAGGGCGACAGTCGCAATTTCTTCCGGTTTTCCGTTTCTCGGGTTGATTGCCGACCCGGACATTGCCCGCTCAAGCCCGAAAGCATTTGGCTCGCTCATGGTTGTGCCGATATTCGTTTCCACCCCGCCTGGCGCAATCGCATTGCAGCGGATCCCTTTCAGTGTGTATTGAAATCCGACATTTTTCGTCAACCCGATCACCGCGTGTTTGGATGCCGTATAAGCGGCGCCGGCCTGCGACCCGTTCAGCCCGCCGACAGAAGCGACATTGATAATGACGCCGTTTCCTTTTTCAATAAAGATCGGGAGTGATTTGCGGATCGTACGCATCGGCCCGGTTGTGTTGACAGCAAACACCCTTTCCCACAGGGCGTCTGTCAGATCCCCCGCCGGCACCATATTTATTCATGATCCCCGCATTGTTGACAAGAATATCGAGCGTTCCATACTCTTTCACAGCGGTATCCATCAAATGTTGCACATCTTCTTCGCTCGCCACATTGGCTTGGACTGCCAGAGCCGTGCCGCCTGCAGCTTCTATTTCAGCAACCGTCTGCTGCACACCTTCCAAATTGAGGTCGGATGCCACCACCTTTGCTCCTTCTTTTGCGTAAAGAGCTGCAATCGCCTTGCCCATACCGGAGGCAGCACCTGTTACAACCGCAGCTTTTCCATCCAGTTTTGCCATCATTCCCGCTCCTTTATGAATGCGCTTCCATTTATTCGTGAAGGCGCTCACAAATATTATATCCTATCGCTATTCATCTTCCAAACTTTTTAAAGACGAACCTCAGTTGTAAAAGTTAAATAGAAGTCAAAATTGAAAAATTGCCCCAAACGTCGGGTAATATCGGGTAAGAACCAAGGTGCTTCTCTTGCCTTGCAGAAAGACTAGAAGGTAGCTTCGATTAGTCTTCTTCTGCGACAGAAAAAGTATTATCGAATGAAATGACAGACACTTTTTTCCCCTTTTTTTCATAGATAGTCATAGCACCTTCCCGGTCAATTTGCTTCCATCCGCACCACTGGATTTCCTTCCGATAAACATAGGGGAGCCCGTTCACTTCACTTGCTTCCCACCATTTATACATTTCTACGGACTGTTTATCCTTTACAAGCTTTGCGCTTACAGGAATAGGAAAACCAAAAAACTTTGCAGATTGCCGGAAAGCAAAGGCATAGATCCCTGCAGCCAGCAATAGCAGTAAAACAAAAGTTAACACATATTTCCGTTTCTTTATCAAAAAGACTCCCCCTGTTTTTAGACGAAAATTCAGAATCATATTTATTATAACTTATTCATTCTTTCCGGTCGAGAAACTTCAGGCTTCAGCTACCCCAATTACCGTCTTGTTAAGGTTTTCACATCTATTTTTTGGTAGCGCGGCACGAATAGAACAGGGACCTGGCAAAAGTTTTTGATTCAGTCTTTATGCAGGCTCCAAATAAAACTTCATCGTCTTTATGAAGAAAATATACATAAAAAAACGCCAGCCACTCCCTCGATTTATGCCGATTTAAATCGAAAAATCGGAGAAGCAGCCAGCACTCAGCTAAATTTTGTTTTATAATTTACCTGTTTCATATGCCTGTTTTCCGAGCAAAATCGCCCCTGTAATGCCGGCGTCGTTGCCAAGGCCCGGGGACGTAATATATTCGGACAGCGGTTCAGGCAGCTTGATATAACCGTTGATCAGCTCATCCAGCCTTTTGTAGATCAGCGGGAACAATTGCTGTTGGTGCATTACCCCGCCGCCCATGATGATTTTTTTCGGCGACACAATTAAAACGTATTGCATGAGCGCCTGTGCCAGATAATCTGCTTCCATTTCCCAGACTTCCGGGCGGTCTGAGAGCTCTTTTCCTTTCTGCCCCCACCGCGCTTCGATTGCCGGACCGGCTGCGAGTCCTTCGAGGCAGTCATGATGGTAAGGGCATGCCCCTTCATAATGGTCATCCGGATGGCGGCGCACCAATATATGCCCCATTTCCGGGTGCGACCATCCTTCAAGAAGATTGCCTTTTACAACGGCTCCAGCCCCGATGCCGGTACCAACTGTAATGTACAGGCAGCTGTCCAGCCCTTTCGCCGCGCCAAGCACCGACTCCCCGAGTGCAGCCCCGTTCACATCTGTCGTAAAGCCGGCCGGAACGCCCAATGCTTTCTCTATCGTTTGTTTAATGGGATAATTTTGCCAGGCCGTTTTCGGTGTTGTTGTAATGTATCCATATGTATCGCTTTCCGGATTGACGTCAATCGGCCCAAATGAGGCAATGCCGATTGCTTTTGTCTCAAACTTTGAAAAAAATCCGATTACATCTTTCACCGTTTCTTCCGGATCGCGCGTCGGGAGCTCAACTCTTTCCTGAATTTTCCCGGTTTCATCTCCCGTTGCGCAAACAAATTTTGTACCGCCTGCTTCCACTCCGCCAAAAAGCATGGTGATTCCCCCTCAATAGAATTGGTTTAATGAGCCTCTCCGTTCATAACGGAAAGGTAAATATCTCTCATTCTAGTATACCGTTTTCTTCAATTGGGTTAAGTGTTTATGATCGGAACCCGCATAAATTGTGACAAATTTGTTTCTCATTTTTTTCTCATTTTTTCTTCATGGCTTTTTAGTGTAAGAGGGTTATATTGTAGCTGTAGCAAGGAAAAAGCAACAAACCCTTAAGTTTCTAGATACCCCCCCTTAATGTCTAGAAAAAACTCCCCTTACCAACCGGCATTGTGCCGGTTTTTTTTCGCAATAAAGCCGGCGCAATCAGATGCCCCGGCCCGTAAACCTGCTTTATATCTCCTCGTCGTCCTCTTCATCCCAGCCGTCTTCCAAATTTTCATCGTCCAGATCCCAATCTTCCCAATCCCCTGCTGTGTCCAGTTTGAACAAATCTAACAGGCGCTTGAACATTTGCGGTGTCTCCCTTCTTTTTCCTTATATGATTTACAGGTTAAAACCAATTTATACGGTATAAGAAAGAGGCCGGGCGAAAAAATATACATAGAAGCAAACCCGGGGGTGACGATATGGAAACCTGGTTTTATCTCCATGTGATGAACACGTTATACTTTGTATTTTTTATGTTTGTAGTGCCGCCTGCCATCGCAGCCATGTTTTGCAGGCCCGAAATCAAAAAATATTTGGAAAAGAGGAAAGAAGGAAAGCCATGAAAAACGATGGTAAAAGAACTTCTGAAGGGTTAAACGAATGGTTTGAAATGATCAACGCAAAAGGGGATAAAGGAGAAATCGCGCAGATCGTGGAAAAATACAAGGCACAGGCCGGGGACAGCAACGATGCTGCCCCTCAAGACAAGGAGTAGGATTTCAACAAAAATCGACAATTCTCATCAAAAACTTATTTTTCTTTCATGATCTTTTAGGAAAAAACCCGTACTATTATACCTGTAGCAAGGACAAGTTACAAAACCCTATACCAACTAGACAACCCCCCCTTTTTGTTGTCTAGCAATACCCCCTTAAAGACCGGCTTTTGCCGGTCTTTTTATTTTGGCTACAATCAAAATGAAACGAAGGGCGTGAGAACCATTAAAGCGGTGGTGAAATTTTGCCTGACTCTCGTATTGGCGTATTTGATCAACCAACTGATATCCCGGTTGTTTGCCTACTATCTCCCGGACGAAGGCGCTGGCGCGATCTTTATCCCGATTCTGATATTCTCATTTGATCTGTTGGCCGGATATGCAATTGCATGCTTTATTTTTAAGGTTGCTGCAAAAAAATAGTCCGGGGCACCGTTATTCGGCATCCCGGACAAGGACATAGCGGTCTTCAATCGTTTTTGGCGATACGAGATTGCCAGTGCCGAGCATGATGCTTTCGTTTTGGACTGCGACCACCATGGCAAGTGTTTCATGCTGCTTTTCTTTATATACTTGCCCGATTTTGATTTTCATGGAACCCCACCTCTATTATAAGTGCGTACGGCGTTTTTTCTGTTCTTGTATCACTTTATTCCGCTCGCCGCCGTCTGAAAGTTCTTCGTATTGAAATTCTGTTTCATCGCTTTGTTCCGCAAGCAAATCAGCGGAAGCCTGGTGGTTGTTTGGTGCAGCTTGTTCATTCCATTTCACACGGATCGCCTCCTTTCTTTTAATATGCGTCCGCTTCCGGAAAAACATGCGCGCCGGATTGTCGTTTCCATTTTTTGCGTTCCCGGCTTCGGCAGGGTCATCCCCAACATGCAGCCGGGTACTGCGCACTTTTTTCCGGCATTCAAACTTGGAATTGTGCCCCTGCGCTTGCCCAAAATTAACCGTTTTCCTGCATCCGGTGCGGCCGCGTTGCCGGATTCTGGATGTTTTTCGTATGGGCTGGTAAACTGAATTTACAGGCAGCGGGTTGTGTAAATTTTTTCCGGGACGGCGGGGCATCCCCATCTTAAGAAGGAGGTTTTCATCGTATGGAAATTGAAAGAGGCACGATTAAAGATATCCCGTTTGAAAGCAGGGAGCTCGGGGAAACGCTCAATCTCTGGGTATACTTGCCGGCGCGTTTTTCCCCGCTTTATCAATATGCCGTATGCATATGCCAGGACGGAAAAGACTTCTTCCAGCTCGGCCGGATTGCACGTGCCGCGGATGAACTGCTTGCAAAAGGCGAAATTGAAAACTTGATTATTGTCGGGATCCCTTATGCGGATATCCCAGACAGGCGCCGGAAATACCATCCTGACGGCGAGCAACATGCCGCTTATATCCGGTTCTTGGCGCATGAACTTGCCCCTTTCCTTGACCGTGAGTTTCCGACTGCACAAATGGCATCGGGCCGGGCGCTGGCAGGAGACTCACTGGCGGCAACCGTCTCGCTCATGGCGGCATTCAAGTACCCCCATACATTTGGAAAAGCCGCATTAATGTCGCCGCTCGTGAATGAAAAAGTGATGGAAGCTGCTAAACAATGTACGGATCCAAAGCTGATGGACATTTACCATATTGTCGGAAAAGAGGAGACGGAAGTAAAAACGACCGACGGCAAGATCCAGAATTTTATCACGCCGAACCGAACCCTGCATCAAATCCTGGAAGAAAAAAGGGTCCCCGGATTTTATGACGAATTTGACGGCGTCCACTCCTGGAAGTACTGGCAAAAAGATTTGCCGCGTGCCCTCAAGTACCTGTTTAAAAAAGATTAATTTTCGGCCATTTTTCTGATAAAATTGTATCATAACGGCTTAATATCCAGAAAGAGGAGGCCATTTTATGAAATATGCGCTTGTTGTCTTTCCGTCAAAAAAACTGCAGGACCTTGTCAACTCCTATCGGAAACGCTATGATCCGAAATACGCGCTGATTCCGCCGCATATTACGCTAAAAGCAGCGTTCGAGGCATCCGAAGAAGAGGCGGAAGTTTTTCGCGGGCAACTGAAGGAAATTTCCCAAAAATACAACCCGTTTTTGTTGAAAGTAACAAAAGTGAAATCTTTTGAACCTGTCAGCAATACGATTTATTTTAAAGTTGAACCAACGCCGGAATTGGAAGGGCTTTTCGCGGATTTCAGGGACCGTCTGCCGGGCGGGCCGCCTCCGTACCCGTTTGTGCCGCATATTACCATCGGACAGGAGTTGTCTAAAGAGGAACACGCCGATGTGTTCCGTCAGCTGGAAATGGTTGGCATTGACCACGAGGAAAAGGTAAACCGGTTCCATCTTTTATATCAGCTTGAAAACGGGGTTTGGACCGTTTATGAGACCTATCATCTCGGAAAGGATTAACAAATGTGGACGTAATAATTGTAGAAAATGAAGAACAACTGGAGACGGCTTTTCAAATTCGAAAAAAAGTATTTGTAGAAGAGCAGCACGTCCCGGTTGAAGAAGAAATTGACGCATTGGAACAAGAGTGCACGCATTTTCTGCTGTACGATAATGAAGGGAAACCCTCAGGCGCCGGGCGTTTTCGAATGGTGGATGGGTACGGGAAAGTGGAGCGCATCTGCATCCTTCCGTCCGTGCGCGGCAAAGGGGCCGGCCGGGAACTGATGCTGGCAATTGAACATTATGCCGCAGAACAAGGCGTGCAAAAATGCAAATTAAACGCACAGACACACGCGATTCCTTTTTACGAAAAACTCGGATACCGTGTTGTTTCCGGTGAATTTCTCGATGCCGGCATTCCGCATAAAACAATGGAGAAACCGATCAAATAACATCCAGAACCCCGAGCTGGAGAAAAAGCCCCAAATCCGTGAAAAAGCGGCGAGAAGTTGTGTCTCGCCGCTTTTTTTCAATATTTAGGTGATATAAACCAATTTGCATGATGATGCAATTTTTCAGCAGGCAACCAAGCGGCAATATTTTGTTTATTTTATAATCGCTTTTTCAATCTTGCTGCTTTTCCGGAGTAAAAATTCGCACTCCAGCGGGAAAAGTTTCAAACCGAAAGATCAATATATTGCCCCAGGCCGGTAATGTTTGCGATGATCCGGCTTTTTGGCGGTTTTCTTGCCGGTTGTTCATTTGCTTTAAAATGGTATTCTGTTCCACCCGTGACGCCGTTTTGCCGCTTAACAGGATAAGCCCTCGAAACGGCACCTGCTTTTTCCACTTCAAGCCGGCGCAGGGACATTCCGTCATAAAGCCGGTACTGGCTTGCCTGATAATCGGGAATTGGAGCGATCAAACTCATGGCAGTCACCCCTCTAAATTGTTTCTATATTCTTTTCCCTTTCTTCTTTCATTTTAAACAGAAAAATGCGGACTTGCATCTGATTTGCAAGCCCGCTTTGATTACTTTCCGTTGTTCATCATTTTGTTGATCGTGTTAAAATCCAGTTTTTTCCCGTCTTTAACAATCGATTCAACAATTTTGTCTTCCAGCTCTTTCGGTACCCGTTTGTTTGCAATTTGCGAGACGCGCTGGATGATGCCGCGGACGGTATTTTCATCTTTAAAGTTCGCGTTCTGCAAGGAATTTGCAAGCTGGAAAATGTCATTCATATTAACGCCTGTCTTCTTTTCGATATTCTTGAAAAACTGATGATCCACCTTCGTCGCTCCTCTCTTCAAGCTGTTTTATCGTATGAAAAAAGAAGCCGGATTGACAGTACAAAAGTGGATTTTCAATTGAAAACGTGTTAGCCGGAATTTTTCATTGCAAAAAAGTGCATTTTCCCGGTGCACAAGCTTGATTTACAGCCAGTGCTTTGATGAAGGACAGTTTGATGTTTCATGGCACTTGTTTTGTCTTTCATCGATTAAGTCCGTATAATTGTGTAAAAAGAAGGAGTCATTTTATCAACTCTTGGCAACACTGTTTTCAACAACAATAAACAATGAAAAGAGGAGATAAAATGACTCACTTACAGTTTAACCTAAATTTGGATGTTTTAAAAGAAGCCATCATGACTTCCGATCTTGACGCGGTAATTAAATCTGCGGTTGTCCTCGTGTTAAACGAGTTTATGGAAAAGGAAAGGGATGACTATTTAAAAACGAGCCCTTATGAACGCGCTGTTGAACGCCGGGATTACCGGAACGGTTACTATGAACGCGAGCTGTTGATGAGCATCGGCAATGTTACATTAAAAGTTCCCCGGACACGTAATGGCGAATTCTCAACTACCTTATTTGAAAAGTATGCCAGATGTGACCAAGCTTTCGTCCTTTCAATGTTGGAGATGGTCATCAATGGCGTCTCTACCCGTAAGGTCACAAATGTCGTAGAACAGCTTTGCGGTAAGAATGTATCCAAGTCGTTTGTCTCTTCCCTTAAGCAAAAACTGGATCCCATTGTGAATGCTTGGGCCGAGAGACCGTTGAATACAACCTACTACCCTTATGTGTTTGTGGACGCCATGTATATAAAAGTACGGGAGCACCATAAGGTCGTATCAAAGGCTGTTTATATTGCGACTGCCATTACAGAGAAGAATACACGTGAAATACTGGGTTTAAGCGTTGACCATGCAGAAAGTTTGGAGAGTTGGAGTTCATTTTTTAAACAACTTAAATCACGTGGACTCCAATCACCAAAACTCGTTATTTCCGATGCTCACATGGGCCTTCAGAAAGCAATACAACGGGAATTCATTGGCACTGCTTGGCAAAGGTGCAATGTTCATTTTAAACGCAATATCATTGAAAAACTGCCCAAAAAAGATACTGCAGAAATCCGGGTGATGATTAAGCGCGTGTTTGAGGCCGTTACGATTGAGGACATACGCAAGTTTAAAGATGAATTAATAAACAAATTTGGTACAGAAGCAAGATTTGAAAAAGCCCTGGCCATTTTAGATGAAGGTTTTGAAGATACTATCCAATACATGAACTTTCCTGAGAATATCCGTATGCACATACGGAGTACTAATTCCCTCGAGCGGCTTAACCAAGAGGTTCGTAGAAGGGAAAGGGTCATTCGCATTTTTCCTAATACCCAATCTGCTTTTCGTTTGGTTGGTGCCGTTTTAATGCAGTATCAAGATACAGAATACTCGAAGAGGAAGTCACTTATGGGAAAGAATAGTTAGCAGCATTTTCAGCTTAACTTCCATCATGGATGATTTCATCTCCGGGAAGGGATGTCAAATTGAAAGGCATTTGACATCCCTTCCCGGAGATGAAGAAAAAAACCCATGGAAGTTAAGCCGAAAAAATGAAGGGGTGGTTGAAAACATTTGCCCATAAATTTACACAATAACCTGGACTTGACTTCTTTCATCAACCTGGTGAAGGACAGTTTGGCGTTTTTCGGCCTGGGTTTTGTCCTTCATTACCCTGATGAAGGACATTTCTGCATTTCCCGACCTGAGTTTTGTCCTTCATCACCTCGATGAAGGACATTTCGGCGTTATCCGCCCGGTGTTTTGTCTTTCATCACCTCGATGAAAGACAATTTGACTTTGCCAGGCCAGTGTTTTGTCTTTCATTACTCCGATGAAGGACAATTCGGCTTTGCCAGGCCTGGGGTTTGTCTTTCATTGAAGCTGCCAAAAGGAAAAACAAGCTGTATTTGGACCCGAAATGCCTTTTTGAACCTGCCAAAAGGACAAAACACGATGCATCCGGGCTCGAAATGTCCTTTTGAAGCCGTCAAAAGGACAAAACACGTTACGTCTGGATCCGAAATGTCCTTTTGAACCTGCCAAAAGGACAAAACACGTTTCATCCGAGCTCGAAATGTCTTTTTGAAGCCGTCAAAAGGACAAAAAACGTTACGTCTGGATCCGAAATGTCCTTTTGAAGCCGTCAAAAGGACAAAACATGTTGCATCCGGGCTCGAAATGTCTTTTTGAACCTGCCAAAAGGACAAAACACGCTGCTTCCGGGCCCGAAATGTCCTTTTGTAACCGTCAAAAGGACAAAACACGCTGCTTCCGGGTCCAAAATGTCTTTTTGAACCTGCCAAAAGGACAAAACACGTTTCATCCGGGCTCGAAATGTCCTTTTGAAGCCGTCAAAAGGACAAAACACGCTGTATCCAGGCTCGAAATGTCTTTTTGAAGCCGTCAAAAGGACAAAACACGATGCATCCGGGCCCGAAATGTCTTTTTGAAGCTACCAAAAGGACAAAACACGTTCAGGTACCAGGGCTTTTGTATTGTTAGACCCCCTAATTAGACAAACCTTACGCCGGACGAGGGCCTTTTGTCTAATTGGATCTTCCAATTAAACAAAACACGCTCGGATACCGGGGCTTTTGTCCAATTAGAGGCGGCTCGGTCATCGCCCTATGAAGAACAGTTCACCGATTCCCGGCCTCGCATTTTGTGCCCGTTCCCCTCCAAAAATTTCCCCTCTCCGGCTATAAAAAAAGCGGGGAATCCTCCCCGCAACTTGTCAGCAGAAGCTTGCACCGACAATAATTAACAGAATGAACAAAACAACGATCAATACAAACGTGCTGCCGTAGCCGTAACCACCGCCGTAACCGCAGCCGCCGCCATAACCGTATCCAAACATGTTTTTCACCTCACTTCTTGTATTACACTATACAATATGTAAGGTGCAGGCATTCGGTATAGGCGTGTGTCAGGGACGGCATGATTATCCTCTTGGCTTAAAGAGGAGCGAGCCGATAAATCCGAAAATAATCGCAGCCGAAATGCCGGAAGATGTGACTTCAAACATGCCGGTCAATACCCCGACAATGCCGTGCCTTTGCACTTCCTGCATGGCGCCGGTTGCAAGCGAATTGCCAAAACTTGTAATCGGAATGGTCGCTCCGGCACCGGCAAAATTTACAAGCGGTTCATAAAGGCCGAGGCCCGATAAAATCGCGCCGGCCGTGACGAGGACACTCATCGTATGCCCCGGCGATAATTTTGCGACATCAAACAGCAACTGGCCAATCACACAAATCAGCCCACCAATCACAAAGGCCCAGAAAAACATTGCAAGCATTACGCATCCTTCCTTTCTTACAAATACTCGATCGCTCAGGCTCACACAATCCGTGCTGCAACCTAAGCGAATACTCGATCGCAGGCTCACACAATCCGCGGTACCTAGGCATAAGACCCTTTCTTACAAATATCCGATCGCGAGGCTCAAACAATCCGTCCCGCAACCTAAGCAAATACTCGATCGCGCAGGCCGAAACAATCCGTGCTGCAACCCAACCATATGACCCTTTCTTCAAATATTTGATGGCGTAGCCTCAAACAACTCGTGCCGCAACCTAATACTCGATCGCGCACCTCAAATTATCCGTATCCGTGCCGCAACCTAAGCAAATATCGATGGCGCAGGCTCAATCCATGCCGCAACGCAACCTAGGCAATACCCTTTCTTACAAATACTCGATGGCGCAGGCGTGCGCGATGCACGGGATGGTTTCGCCCTGCTGATAAGACAAAGGCGACAATAGTGCGCCGGTTGCGACGAGCAAAATTTTTTGGTATCGGCCTTTTTTCATTTCGTTTAGCAAATGGCCATACAGGACAATCGCTGAACATCCGGCACCGCTTGCCCCGGCCTGGACGGGCTGGGACTTGTCATATACCATCAGGCCGCAATCCTGGAACTGTTCGCTGCGAATATCAAGATTCTTCTGTTTGAAAAGATCGAGCGCGATGGAACGCCCGATTTTCGCCAAATCGCCGGTCACAATCAAGTCATAGTAAGATGGATCACGGCCGGTTTCCCGGAGATGCTGTTCAATCGTATCGACCGCTGCCGGCGCCATTGCAGCGCCCATATTAAACGGATCGGAAATGCCAAGGTCCAGTACTTTTCCGATCGTGGCCGATGTAATCCGCGGCGCCGGCCCGTTTTCTTCCGTACCGACCACCGCGAATCCCGCCCCTGTCACTGTCCATTGTGCAGTCGGCGGTTTCTGCCCGCCGTATTCGGTCGGATAGCGGAATTGCTTCTCTGTTGTTGCATTGTGGCTCGAAGCCCCTGCCAGCACTTTTTCCGCCCCGCCGTGATTAATGATGAAAGCGGCAAGCGCCAGGCTTTCCATCGAAGTGGCACAGGCGCTAAAAAGGCCCACGTAAGGAATCGCATTTGTCCTTGCCGCAAAACTTGTCGGCGTGATTTGGTTAATCAAATCACCAGCGAGAAAAAACTGAATATCGGTTTCCTTAAGGTTTCGCTTTTTCAGGGCAATGCTAACTGCTTCCTCGATCAGTTTGCGCTGGGCTTTTTCATACGAATCCTCGCCGATCCACAAATCTTCAAAAAACCGGTCGAAATCGCCTGCTATCCGCCCCTTTTTTTCAAACGGGCCCCCGACAACACCGGTTGAAAGAATGGCCGGACGGTTCGTGAAAGTCCATGTTTGCGATTTTGCGGGCATTACGATCCCCCCCACATCATGACCACGGTCCGAATCAGGACGACAACAAACGCGGAAAACACACCAAATACAATGACGGTGCCGGCCAGTTTGAAGATATTCCCGCCGACGCCAAGCACATAGCCTTCCGTCCGGTGTTCAATCGCAGCGGAAACGACGGAATTGCCAAAGCCCGTTACCGGCACCGCGCTCCCTGCACCGGCGTACTGCCCGATATGGTCATAAATGCCAAAGCCGGTCAACAGCATGGATAAAAACACCATTGTGGCGGTTGTCGGGTTGCCGGCCGTTTTTTCGGTGAAATTAAACATGTATATATAGAAGTAAGTAAGGGCCTGCCCAACCAGACAAAAACAGCCGCCTACCCAAAATGCACGGATGCAGTTTTTTAACACCGGCCTTTTCATCTCATGCTTTTTTTCGAACTGATCATACGCTTTTTGTTCGGGTGTTTTGTTTTGATTTTTGTTTGCCATTGTCTCAGCCCTTTTCCTATGTTAATTCCTGTTTCAGCTTGATGATGTCTTTAAAACGTTTTTTTGCCTTGCCGACTGAAATTCTGTGCTTGTCCATATCTTCCTTGAGGCGGACGGTTTCCAGGAAAATTTTATAGTCGCTGGAAGTGATAAATTTGCGCCCGGGGTAGCGTTTCTTTAAAAAGGCGTTGAGCTGTTTTTCGATTTTCTTCATTTTAAAACGGTGCAGATGCCTGACTTTGTAGGCAACCAATGTTTCTTTCGGCCCTTCAATGATGGCCACATCGTAAATGCTGTCAAAGCCGAGGACATCTTTTTTCAATTGCCCTGAAACGGCCTTATTCCCGGTGTTAGTGAGTCTCACCGGCGACGGTTGTGTTTTTTTCACAAGCGCCATTTTGCTGTCCTTGTGTTCCGGCCCGTTAAAACCGCAGCCGGAGAGCAAACATACTGAAGCTAAAACATACATGATTTTTTTCATACTCATCCCTCTGCGCTTTCAACTTTTACCTCTCTATTTTTCGCGCAAGCGCAGATTTTATAATTAGAAATTCTTGCCGCATCCTGGAAAATGGGGAAAACAAAAGCGGAAGTGCAATCCTGCCTTCCGCCTTAGCTTTATCGCGTTTTTTTGCCACCGCAGCCGCATCCGCCTTTTTTGACTTTTTTCTGGTCGTTTTTATACGCCGGGACGGATGAAGGGGTGACCGGAATTTTGATGCGTGGTTTGCCCATAATCTTACCATCCTTTCCTCAAGATTCGCGCTTCCTTTTTTATCGTATGCGGTATTTTTATGGTTGTTCACTTCATTCGTCCATGATCCGCGAAAGGACGGTCTCGAGGAAGCTTGCCAGGCCGGCGATTGCAAGGATCATGACAACAGGCAACCCGATTTGCGGAAAAAGCACCCAACCCCCGTACAGGATGGCGGCGGACCAGACGCCGGTGCACCAGTGGCAACTTAATAATTCGCCAATCCATTTTCTGATCCCTGTTCCTTTAATTTCAATAAATTCCTCTACTGTGCCATCAGGCGCTATTTCCGTTATTTCTTTATGGAACGGTTTTCGTAAAAAGGCCGTAATTTTATCGTAAACCAATAAGCGCGTCAGCCTGAAACTGGCCAGTGCAAGCAGGACGAAATCAAGCCAATAGGAAACCATTTCCTGCCTCCTTCCCCGGAAGGATCCGGATGCAAAATGCCCCATGCAAGTTGTTTGCCTATTTTTGCAAAAACGCGGGGACATTCGTAACAAAAAAAGCACTGAGACAATATTCTATAGTGTACTGAAACTAAACCATTGAAGGAGTTGAAAAATGAATGAGCAGTAAATCCCATGAATATTCCCGTACTTGCGTTTGTGATGTCGTACAATTCATCAACGATTTGCAGGATGCTGCGGTGGAAGACAGCAGCTGCCCGACCAACTGCTTGAATCCAGTGCTCGGTGCCAACAGGGAAAAACATTCACATGTCAACACACGTCCATTCATTCTATATACAAAAGACGGTTGTGCTTTTGAACCATTTTACAAAAATCACCACTTTGACAGCTGCGACGACTTCTGCGAAAAATCGAAATTTTTAAGAGTCGAAAATGTGGAAGGATGCTGTGCTGTTGTACGGGTTTTAAAATGTGTCTGCGAACATCACGACGGCCATTCAAGGGTCCATTTTGAAGTAACCGATACGTGCATCACGCTTGATTTAACCGACTTCATTGCCATTCAATGTCTCGAAGATACATTTGTCAATTTGTAATGTATGAAAGTCGATAAGTTGCCGCTTATCGACTTTTTTTCCGGGGCTTTACTGGACCAGCAATTTAATGTCCGTGATCTCATCCAGATTGATCCAGGCCGTTTCCATGGAAGAAAAAGACATGACGGACAATTGGTCTTCCATCCGTTCAAGGATCACGGCACGATAGGCGGTGCTGTTCGTTTGGATCATGACGGGGATTTCCGGCAGAAACCGCGGCTTATGGATTAAATAGTCAATTTTTTCATGGACTGTCATTTCTTTAAACCGTTTCCTCGATGGCGGTTGGACGGTTTCTTGTTCCGGCAAAGTGCCGGTTGTGCCAGCGCCGTCCGTTTCAAAAGCCGTTTCCGCTTCCACCGCTCCGGCGGGTTCCGCAGCATTTGCCGCCTGTTGCTGTTCCGCGGCATTCGACGCTCCATCGTGTTCCAAACTATTTGCCGCCTTTGCCATGGCCGGAACAATTACGGCTCCCCCGCGTTCCGCAGCTCCTTCTGTTTTTTCCTGTTCTGACGTTTTATTTGGTATGGGCTGTCCCTGTTCTGCTTTTTCCTCCTGTGCCGCTGTATTGTTTTTCTCTTCGGCATGCCCTGTATCGCCGCCGGCAGGCATTGGTTCCGCGATCGTCCCATGGACGGCATGTTCAGGTTTTTCGCTAACCACATTTCTGTACACTTTCTGCATTTTGATCGCGAGCGGAACATTTTTCGGCTGGATAATATAAAGAAGCGGTTTTTGGCTGCTGTACTGGCTCTCCTCCATGTTTCCAAAATCCCTCCTCTGATTTCTGGCTCGCTTTATAACTATGCGCGGAAATAAGAAATGTGCCTAGGGGCTTGGAATCTCCCAATCATTTGATATTTCTGCCTTATCGTATGTTTTGGGGACAAGGAACGGAACAGAGGTTTTCACAGCATATTGGCACAAATTGATAAAGCAAAAAAATGTGCTTTTATAAGCTACCATCCGTCTATTCCAAAAATATGCGGATGAGTAGAATATATGAACAAAACGAAGGGAGGCATTTAAATGTCTTATTATGACTCAAACGGCAGCTGCTATGATGATCATCGCCGCCACAAACGGCAAGACGAGGAAGAACGGGGTCTTCTTTCGGAATTCGATGTGGATCAGTCGCCGTCCGTACCTGTACCTGTGACAGGCGTCTTTAACATGGCAAACGCCATTGCGGAAGTAGATGTAAAAGTAGATGATTATGATGACCGCGTTTCATTGCTCGCAACTGTCGAATGGTCGCCGGCAGACCTGCCGCTCGGTGTAACACTTGCAGCCTTAATTGCGGCCGTTACAGGAGCAGGAACAGGGATCGTCATTCCGTTAACCATTCCGGCAACCTTCAGAATCTGGAGAAGAAATTCTTCCGGTACAACACTCATCTCTCAAAAAACGGATGAAAGCGCGGTTTCTGGCATTGCCATTCTTGCAGCCGGCGGGCTTGTTACCCTGCTTTTTGAAAACGTGACAACTACGGTTCACGCCGTGGATACCGATCCGTCCAAAGGGAAAAATGAATACTTCTTAACCATTGAACTCGGTACTTTTGCTCCAGATACAACGATTCCAGGGGCTGCACCTACACTGCTTGGAACCATTACATTGACGCCTCAAAATGTCGTCAGCTACACCTTCTCTGCTGCAGAAATTGAAGATAACGACCACTTTCATGATGACAAGAAAAAAGGCCATAAAAAAGATTACAGAGACTGATGCCATGCCAAAAAAGCCGGGAAGGTTTCACTTCCTGGCTTTTTTTCATCTGCGCGCCGGACAAGCTGTTTGCATCCCACGTTAGCCCATAATATGATAGCCGGCATCCACATGAATGTTTTCGCCTGTAACAGCGCGCGACAGGTCACTAAAGAGAAACAGCGCGGTATCACCGACTTCACTCGTATCAACACCACGGTGAAGCGGCGCCCTTTCTTCCATCACTTTCAAAATGCTGTTGAAGTCGCTGACCCCTTTTGCCGACAGTGTGCGGATCGGGCCGGCCGAGATCGAGTTGACGCGGATGTTGAGCTTCCCGAGGTCATATGCCAAATAGCGGACGCTTGCATCGAGGGAAGCTTTCGCAACGCCCATCACATTGTAATTTTCCATGACGCGTTCACCGCCGAGGTAGGTAAGGGTGACAATGCTGCCCCCGTTTGGCATGAGTTCCAGTTCTTTCACCGCTTTGGCAACGGCCGACAGCGAATAGGAACTGATATTATGGGCCAGTAAAAATCCTTCACGCGTCACGTTTGTGTAGTCGCCTTTTAATTCTTCCCTGCGGGCAAACGCAACACAGTGGGCAATGCCGTTAATCGTGCCGGCTTCATTTTTGATCGTTTGAAAGCATGACTGGATTTGCTCGTCGCTTTCCACGTCACATTGAAGGATCAGATAGTCCTTTCGGTTCAGCGTTTCAGCAAGTTCGCGGATGCTTTTTTCATTCCGGTCGAGCGCATAGGTAAAAATAATCCTTGCGCCTGCTGCATCAAGCGATTGGGCAATTCCCCAGGCAATACTGCGCTTATTTGCAACTCCCATCACAACAAATGTTTTATTTTCCAAAGATAAATGCATCGTGTTAACTCCTTTATTCACAATTTATATGCGATTTTTAGTACCTGATACCAATTCTACATGAACTTTTCGGGTTTGAAAAGCACTTGCGTTTGATTTGTTTCGCGATGAACGTGCCGGGGCTCCGGGGAAAATCAAACTTTTTTCAGCTGCCGGCATTTGTTCAGGCGCGCCGGACAACATAAGATAGAGATGGAAGGAGCGCTAAGCATTGACCCTAACGATCCTAAGAACATTATCCGGGAACATCGCAAAGCGTCCAAGCCCGAACTTGTATTCCGGGCTCGCCCGGAATATAAAATCTTATACTCACTTGTCAATAAGCAGAATGAACCGGAAATTGACATCCACTTTGGATTTAAACTTATTATACAAGGAGCGAATGTCGTGAAAATCGATATCATTGGGGATATACACGGCTGCATGGCGGAATTCAGGAAGCTCACGGAAAAAATGGACTATCAATGGGAAAACGGCATTCCCGTTCATCCGGCGGGCCGGCTGCTTGGTTTTGTCGGCGATCTGACAGACCGTGGGCCGGCATCTTTGGAAGTGGCCGATACTGTCTATCGATTGTGGAAAAAGAAGCTTGGCCTGTACGTCCCCGGCAACCACTGCAACAAGCTGTACCGTTATTTTTTGGGGAGAAATGTCCAGCAGAAGCACGGCCTTGAAACAACGGTGGCGGAACTGGAGGCGCTCCCCGTAAAAGAGCGGGAACGGCATAGCAAACAATTTATGGAATTGTATGAGAAGTCCCCGCTTTATCTTGTTCTGGACGGCGGCAAGCTTGTCATCGCCCATGCCGGCATCCGGCGCAAGGATATTGGTAAGATGAACAAACCGGTGCAGACTTTTGTGCTTTACGGTGATATTACCGGGGAAACCAATCCGGACGGGACACCAGTGCGCCGCGACTGGGCGAAAAATGACGAGGGGGAAGGCTGGATTGTGTACGGGCATACGCCGGTGAAAGAACCGCGATTTAGCGGCCACACGGTCAATATTGATACCGGCTGCGTATTCGGCGGCAAACTGACGGCACTCCGGTATCCGGAAATTGAAACCGTCTCCGTCCCTTCTTTGATGCCATATGTGGGAGAAAAATTCAGGACGTTCGCCTGAATTTTAATCGTCTATAAGGCAAAAATTACCGGATCATATTAAAGAAGATCCAAAAAGGGCGGTTTAGAAAGAAAATGCATTTCTTTCCCTGAAACCGGGTGCTGAAATGAAAGCTCACTGCAATGGAGCGCCTGACGGGTGAAGCGGCTCGTGTTTCCGCCGTACAGTCCGTCACCGAGAAGCGGGTGGCCAATATAAGAAAGATGGACACGGATCTGGTGCGTCCTGCCGGTGTCAAGCCGGAGACGCACATATGCATATGCCGGAAATTGCCGGACAACTTCATAACGGGTGCGCGCAAACTGGCCGCCATCCCGGACTTCGCGTTCTATAATGCTCGTCTCTTTTCTCCCGATCGGGGCTTCAATCGTGCCGCTTTTTTCAGTAAAAACCCCTTCCGCGAGCGCCTCATACGTCCGGAAAATTTCATGTTTCTGCTGCATCAGGCTGCATAAATGGTGGATATAACGGTTTTTTGCAACCAGGACAAGCCCGGATGTGTTCCGGTCAAGCCGGGTCACAACATGGATTGCGGATTCGGTCCCTTTTTTCCGGTAATGGCCGAGCACTGCATTTGCAAGGCTTGCGGACGGGTGCTCGCGGGAAGGGATCGTATTCATAAACGCCGGCTTATCCGCAACAAGCACGCTTTCATCTTCATAAATAAGGCCAAACGGAATATTTTCGGGCGTAAGATTGGGGCTCGGGGTTTCTTTTGGAAAAACAATTGCGGCCGTATCATTCGGCTGCAATCGATAACGGACCGTTACTTCGCGGCCGTTCACAAGGATCAGCCCGCCGCGGAATTTAATATCCGCAAGCGCCCGTTTCGAGATATGGCGCGCTTTTAAAAATTCTTTCAGTTCCTGATGTGCCTCAGCTTCTGTAATTGTCCACGATAATGTCAACATGTTTTCACCTAATCCGAAATAAAAGAATCATGCACCCTCTTCCAGAAAGGAAAAGGCCTGAAACGGGCAAACCGGATCTTTTCTTTTGCCACACGGTACTGGATGGACCGGACTTCCTTATGGAGCAGCGTTAAATGGTCAACTGTTACCAAAAAATCTTTCTGCCGGACCGGGCGCAACACACAAGTATGGTGCCCCGGCAAAATAAGCGGCGAGCCGATTGTCCGGAACACTTTATTGTTAATGGATGCCATCTCGGTGAGCTGGATCGATTGCAGGGAAGGGTGGACAATAGCCCCGCCGAGCGCCTTATTATAAGCCGTACTGCCACTTGGTGTGGCAAGGCATAATCCGTCGCCGCGGAAACGCTCAAAATGCCGGCCATTGATCTCAACATCGATGACAAAGGTGCCGTCCACGCATTTGACCGTTGACTCATTTAACGCAAGGTAACGCGTTTCGTGGCCGCCGTGCTCATACGCAATCATCGCTTCAAGAAGCGGGTAGTCCACCGTAGTGTAAGTTTTATGGGCGATCGCATCGACCAGCTCCTCAATTTCATCCGGCATCCAGTCGGCATAAAAGCCGAGATGGCCGGTATGCACCCCGACAAAAGCCGTCCGGTCAAGCCGGGAACTGTAGCGGTGAAAAGCATACAAAAGCGTGCCGTCCCCGCCGACCGAGATCACGATATCCGGTTGTGCTTCATCGTAAACAAGCCCGAAATCCTGCAAATAAGAACGGATTTTATGCATCCATATATTGGATTCCGTATCCCCTTTAGAAGTGATGGCAAATTTCAAGCTGCTTCCCCTCCCCTTCTTTTTTTGCCACCGGTTTCATGGCTTTTTTTGTTCCGCGCGCTCTTTGTTTTTTGAAAAATACATTTGGGCTTCCTGAATTTCTTCACGGATCTCGGACATTTCTTCATCAAGGCGGAAAGCGGCTTCGGCAGCCCGCTTCAACCGTATATTAATTTCTTCGGGAAACCTGCCTTTATACTTATAGTTTAAAGAATGTTCAATCGTTGCCCAAAAATTCATCGCCAGCGTCCGGATCTGGATCTCCGCAAGAATTTTCTTTTCCCCGCGGATCGTCTGCACCGGATATTCAATAATGACATGATAAGACCGGTAGCCGCTCGGTTTTTTATTCGAAATATAGTCTTTTTCTTCGACAATCCGGAAATCGTTTCGGCGCCTGAGAAGCCCGACAACCAGTTTAATATCATCCACAAACTGGCACATCATTCTGAGCCCGGCGATATCCTGCATTTCCGTCTCCAGCCGGCTAAGCGGGATGCCTTTTATGTTTGCTTTTTCTATAATGCTTGCTACCGGCTTTACACGCCCTGTTACAAACTCAATCGGGCAATGGGTATGCTCTTTTTCAAATTGGGTGCGCATCCCCTTTAACTTTACTTTTAATTCATCAACAGCCTGTTTATACGGGGTTAAAAATTCCTCCCAATCCACTGCCTGATCACCTCTTCGGATCTCATTCCAATGCAAAAACGGCCTCTACCTTATCCAGCATCTTTTTTCCGTAATTGCTGTTGCCCCGGATATTATCGAGCAAAAAATGAAGTTCCTCATCAAGCCCTGTAAGCTCCAATTTTCCATCTTTTGAAACAGCAACCACTTTTTTATGTTCAAATGCCGCCGTCCGAATCTCTTTCCAAACCGGAACAGGCAAATATAAATATGTATAATCCTCACAGCCGTCGTCTTCAGCCAGATAGATAAACGCACAGGCATCCGAATCGACGATCATTTGCCCTGCCGGCTTCAGGCTCCGCATGGAAACATCCGGGCGCTCAGCATACAGTTCGAGAATCCCGTCTTTCCATTCAGGCTGCCCCAGTTCAATAATCTTTCGCAATCCGTTTTCCCTCCCTCTCCTTCCCATCGGAGAACAAGTTTCAATCCCATTTTATTTTACCATATCTCCACAGAGAATAGACACTTTAAGGAAAGGATTCGCTTTAGTATAATGATGATGGAAGTGAGGGCTTATCATGAGCAAAGAAATTGAAATTGAATGTAAAAATATGGTCACCCGCCGTGATTTCTGCCGCCTTGCCCGGGCTTTTGGCATCGCGGAACATGATTTTAAACAGCAGAAAAACTTTTATTTTGATACGCCTGATTTTGCTTTAAAGCGTAGAAAATCGGCCCTGCGTGTCCGGAAAAAGACAGGACGCTTCCAGCTCACCCTGAAAACGCCGGAAAAAACCGGGCTGCTGGAAACAAGCCAGATGATCGGCGAAAAAGTTTTTCAAAAGCTCAAAAACGAGGGCTGGTTTCCGGAAGGCGAAGTCATGGAAAAATTAATGGAACTGCAGGTGGCACCAAGTAAATTGGTGTATTTTGGAAAGCTTGTAACGAAGCGGGCTGAAATTGCATATGAAGGCGGGCTGCTCGTGTTTGACCATAATTTTTATTTAAACAAGGAAGATTTTGAGATAGAATATGAAGTAAGTGAACTGGAAACAGGCACAAAACAATTTTTAAAATTGCTGGAAACATACGGCATCCCGCACCATCCGGCAAAAAACAAGGTTCTCCGCTTTTATGAGGCAAAAAGGAGCAATGAGAGATGAGTACAATCAGCCAAATCGCGTTTTTAATGGAACTGGAGGCGCTGCAGTCGCTTTCTCCCGGCAGCAATGCTGCTCAAACGGGCAACAGCACCTCTCTTTTTCAGGAGATGCTGTCAAGCTTTATGGAAAATGCAACGGCTTCTGGCGGAAGCGGTAAAGACGCGTCCGGATCGTTATCGGCCCTGGCAGCAGCTTTCAACCTGGCGTTCAATCCATTTTCTTCTTTAACGGGGGAAAATCCGGCGCTTGACGCGTTGCCCGCCTCAACGGGATTCGGCACGCTGTCGGGTAAGGAAACGCCAGCTGCGGCGCAGACAGGGACCGCGGCCCTTTCGGCTTCTGCCCAAAGCTCAGCTTCAGAAAGCACGCAGACAACAGCCGCTTCCGTCAGTGGCGGAATCCCGGCGAAAATCAGCCAGGCGATCCAGCAAGCATCCGCAAAATACGGTGTCCCGGAAAAGCTCATTCAAGCTGTCATCAAACAAGAATCCGGTTATCGTCCGGATGCAGTCAGTCCGGCTGGCGCAGCAGGCTTGATGCAGCTGATGCCGGAAACAGCGGCCTCGCTCGGTGTAAGCAATGTACTTGACCCGGAACAAAACGTGGACGCCGGCACAAAGTATTTAAAATCTTTGCTGGGAAAATACGGTCACAATGCCCGGCTTGCATTGGCCGCCTATAATGCAGGCCCCGGCAATGTCGACCGGTACGGCGGTATTCCGCCATTCAAAGAAACACAGCAATACGTCTCATCGATTATGAATCATTTGGCATAACGATTGAAACCCGCCGCCCTGTGCGGCATTTTTTTTACGGGGAAATTTCTGAAACTGATGAGGGGCATTGCCCGGTCAAGGCTCCACTTTTTTGTCTTTGTCTTTCATTTGCCGTATGAAGGACATTTTAATATTTTGGGGCATATTTTTTGTCTTTCATCATCCCGATGAAGGACATTTTAATGGTTGGCGGCCCGTGTTTTATCTTTCATCTACCCTATGAAAGACATTTCAATGTTTGGCGGCCAACATTTTGTCCTTCATCTGCCCTATGAGGGACATTTCCATGGTCTCGGGCTCGCGTTTTGTCCTTCATTGGCCCGATGAAGGACATTTCTATGTTCGGCGACCTGCGTTTTGTCCTTCATCACCCCGATGAAGGACATTTCCCCGGTCTCGGGCCCGCGTTTTTTTCCCTTTTACAGATTCAAAAGAACATTTCGGGCCTGTATGCAGCGTGTTCTGTCCTTTTGACAAGTTCAAAAAGACAGTTCGGGCCTGGGTGGAAGTCAATTTGTCCTTTTGACGGTTTCAAAAGGACATTTTGGACCCAATCGTCACTCCTTTTGTTCTTTTGACAGCTTTAAAAAGACAGTTCGGGCCCAATCGCTACTCCTTTTATCCTTTTAGCGGCTTTAAAAAGACAGTTGGGGCCCGGGTGCAGCCTGTTTTGTCCTTTTGACGGTTTCAAAAAGACAGTTTGACCCCTGATCCAGCCTGTTTTGTCCTTTTGACAAGCTCAAAAAGACATTTCGGGCTCAAACGTCACTCCTTTTGTCCTTTTGGCGGCATCAAAAAGACAGTTTGAACCCGGACGCAGCCTGTTTTGTCTTTTTGACAGGTTCAAAAAGACAGTTTGGCCCCGGACGCAACATGTTTTGTCCTTTTGACAGCCCCAAAAAGACAGTTCGAGCCCAATCGCGACTCCTTTTGTCCTTTTGACGGCTTCAAAAAGACAGTTTGACCCCTGATCCAGCCTGTTTTGTCCTTTTGACAAGCTCAAAAAGACATTTCGGGCTCAAACGTCACTCCTTTTGTCCTTTTGGCGGCATCAAAAAGACAGTTTGAACCCGGACGCAGCCTGTTTTGTCTTTTTGACAGGTTCAAAAAGACAGTTTGAACCCAGACGCAGCCTGTTTTGTCCTTTTGACAAGCTCAAAAAGACATTTCGAGCCCGAATGCAGCCTGTTTTGTCCTTTTGACAGCCCTAAAAAGACATTTCGAGCCCAATCGCCACTCCTTTTGTCCTTTTGGCGGCTTTAAAAAGACATTTCGGGCCCGGGGGCATCCTGTTTTGTCCTTTTGACAGGTTCAAAAGGACAGTTCGCCGCCTCACACGCATACCTCTTGTTCATCCCGCCGCAATGAAGGACATTTCCCCGGTCACACGCATACATTTTGTCCTTCCCCGCCCCGATAAATATCATTACCACGTTTACATCCCAATGAATTGTCTTTCATCAGGCCGATCGCGCAGGTTTTCTAAATAAATATTATGACACCTGTTGCTGCAGGTCATAGGAAGCTATGAAAGTTTGCCAAATAAAGCGTATGTGTAAAATTTTACTCGAAGGGCAGATGAGTGGAAAAAAATGGGAAGACGCTCTATCATTTAAATGTACGCTTGTGGGCGAATACATTTAGAAAGAGGTCTTCCTATGGATATTATATCAATAATTGCTAGATTATTAAAGGATACAAAAAGTCTTATTGAATTTGAAGAACAAGTTAAAATTCTGATCCAGAATGCCTTTACGCAATGGGTTGGGGAAATATTTGAGACGTTAGATAAAACAATTAAGCAGAAAAAGCTGGAGGATGGCTGGAAGTACTGCCGGAGTGATAACAGAAGCATTCAGTTTTTATTTGGAAATGTGACCTTTAAACGTTCACTAATGCATGACCAGAAAGGGAATTCACATTATCCTCTGGATGAATGGTTAGGGCTTTTACCATACCAACGATACAGCCCGTTAGTGGAATTAAAGGTGGCAGAGTTGGCAAGTGAGAACACCTATCGGGAAGTAGCTGATATTTTAAAAGAGTGGACAGCAGTGAGTCTTAGTCACACAACTGTAGGGAACATGGTAAAACACGTAGGGAAAACTCAGGCGGAAGCCGATAAGGCACTTGTAGAAGAGCTAGAAATAGCTGTTTCCCTGCCTGAGGGGAAGAAGGTAGACTACCTGTTTTCTGAAGCAGATGGTGTATTCGTTCGGGGACTAAAAAAGAAACAGAGTATGGAAGTCCACCACGCCATTCTCTATGAGGGATGGCAAACCAATGGTAAAAGGGTCTCCCTGCGTCAGCCCACAGTCATCATGACAACGGAAGCCATCCAGACATTTTGGGATGAAGTCCAAGCCACAGCTGCCAACACCTACTCCCTCGAAAAAACGCATGTCATTACAAACAGTGATGGAGGTGCGGGATACACAGCTGAACGGTTTCAAACAGCTTTCTCACAGTCGGAATTTCCGGTGCTCAACCAGCTGGATACCTACCACGTTGCACAAGCCATCATAAGGACATTTGGGGGCGGAAAGAGCGAGATCAAGGAGCAAATTAGAAAAGCGATTAGAACGCATGACCTGGACCAATTCACGTTATATTTGGATACGCACGAAAGCACCTTGACGGATAAAAAGGCTCTCAAGAAAATCAAGGAATTCCGTTCGTATATCTTGAAAAACTGGGACCGCATTTTTGACTGGAGAGACAGGGTGAAAAACGTGCCGGAAGGTGCGAGAGGCCTAGGAGCGATGGAATCGAATCAAAGGCATATCTCCTTCAGGATGAAAAAAAGGGGCATGCATTGGAGTGAACTTGGCGCAGAAGCCATGGTGAAAATCAAACAAGGCATACTCAATGGGACATTGAGAGAAGTCTATCTGAAACACCGTTCAAGAAGCGAGAGAAAGCAACGGAACTTGAAACAATTAATCAGGATGTCTCAACTACTCAAGCAGCCTGTACGCCCGTCAGTGGGCGTA
The DNA here is from genome assembly GCF_038593015.1 of Weizmannia sp. FSL W8-0676. Classification (NCBI taxonomy): domain Bacteria; kingdom Bacillati; phylum Bacillota; class Bacilli; order Caryophanales; family Bacillaceae; genus Heyndrickxia; species Weizmannia sp. FSL W8-0676. The sequence goes on along the minus strand of NZ_CP151954.1, from coordinate 975,698 downwards.
AAGCACGGATCAGTTGCCCTGCATTCAAGCAGTTCATCGGCAATGGGACATTTAAGCAAAATATTAGAGCTTTCGTTTTAAGCTTGGCTCAGTGGGGACTGATCGTTGAGGCGCGCGAAATTTACGAGACTCCTGCGGGAAAAGCGAGCCAGGAGAGACCCCGCAGCGAGGTACGAGCGAGGAGGCTCGCCGGCCGCCCGCGGAAAGCGAGTGAATTTCGCGCGCCTCAACATCCCCGTTATCCATCTTTATACGGAAATATTACATCTTTTCCGAAAATTACACCGAGCAAGTGAAGCACGGTAGCCGAAAGTGTACAAAAAGAGTGTCTTGGAATACCCGATATTTAAACCTTGTCGAGAAAAACTTGACACATACTAATAAAGCGGATTGTTTGAGTTATTGCGGCCCCCTTGATAAAATAAAGAACAAATGGCAGATATGTCGACAAAAATTTTAATGAGCAAACCTTTCCGTCGATTTCAAATATACGCAAGATAAAAACGAGATAAAGGAGCAGTTATTCTATGGTGGAAAAGAAAACTGTGCCATATGAGATCATTGGGGGAGAAAAACTTGGCCGGCTTGTTGATGCATTTTACAAGCGGGTCGCTAAACATCCGGATTTAATCCCGATTTTTCCTGATGATTTAACGGAAGTTGCCAGGAAGCAGAAGCAGTTTTTAACGCAGTTTTTGGGCGGCCCCCCGTTGTACACGGAAGAGCACGGGCATCCGATGCTGCGGGCACGGCACCTTCCTCATGAAATCACGCCTAAACGTGCAAAGGCATGGCTGTCCTGCATGAGCGCCGCAATGGACGAAACAGGGATTGACGGCGAATTCCGCGACTTCTTTTTTCAAAGGCTTGTCCTGACCGCACAGCATATGGTCAATACTTCGGATGATGTGCCAGGTGACGCAAATTGAAAAATATGATTGATTTGATGAAACATTCCAGCTGTTTTTCAAAAAAGCCGCTGGAAATCTATGTTTTTATCGATCCGCTTTGCCCGGAATGCTGGGCGCTGGAACCGGTTTTAAAAAAGTTGCGCCTCGAGTACGGCGTCTATTTCCGCCTCCGCCATGTACTGATCGGAAAATTATCCAATCTGAACGACATTCCGAAAAAACGGGAAGCCGTTGCGGATTACTGGGAAAAAACGGCGAGCCGCACCGGCATGTCCTGCGACGGCAGTTTATGGATCGAAAACCCGATTACGTCGCCTTATATCGTGTCGATTGCAATAAAAGCGGCCGAACTGCAAGGAAAAAAACAGGGGTTGCGCTTTTTGCGGAAAGTGCAGGAACTCGTCTTTCTTGAAAAACGGAACATATCGGATATCCAAATTTTAGTGGATTGTGCAGAAGACGTTTCCCTCGATGTAGACGAATTTTTGCAAGACATCCATTCCGAAAGCGCAGCGAAGGCTTTTCAGTGCGATTTGAAAATTACTTCGGAAATGGAAGTAACCGAAAGCCCGTCGCTTGTTTTCTTTAATGAACATATCGAAGATGAAGGATTAAAAATTTCTGGACTTTATTCTTATGACATTTATGTACAAGTTCTTCAGGAGATGCTGGGCAAAGAGCCTTCTCCATTGCCGCTTCCCCCATTGGAGGAATTTCTAAAGTATTTCGGGTTTGTGGCATCAAAGGAAATTGCGGTGGTGTACGATATGCCGGTCCATGAAGCCGAAAAAGAATTGAAAAAGCTCGTTCTTCAGCAAAAGATTCGGAAAATCGAAGGAAAGCACGGCTCATTTTGGAAATATATCAACTGACCCTTGTCTCTGGCAGGGGATTTTTATATGTAAAAATAGGAAAGAGACCTTGCGTTTGCAAGGCCTCTTTCAACACGAACAAAGGGGATGGGAGAAATTTTTCACGGTCAAACAAAGGGGTATGTTTGCTTGTGATCAACCTCACATCTATATAATAGCACCCCCCTATACAGAATGCAAGTACTTGTTAAAGTGTTCACATATCTGTCAAATTTAAATTTTGCATACCGCGGCAGCCTGTTCATAAAATAGCACTGAACCTGTATAAACTTGATGAAAGGAGACTGGATATGAAAAAATGCAAACTTACGGCCCTTGCCGCCGGTTTCTTCGCTTTGTTCTGCCTGAATCTGCTCGGGCTGATGAAGCTTCTCCCCCTTTTTCTCACGTCCCCGCTTTTGTTCGCGGCCATCTTCGCGCTGCTTTTGCATGTTAACCGCCGCAACCGTTTTAAAGGATTTAACAACAGGCGCCACTTGTAGTGGCTTAAAAAACAGCGCTGCGGGCCTACATCTATAAAAAGTGTCCCATTTTCATTTATTTCCGGTCCCCTACAGCCGTGCGGCGGAGGAAACAGTGCTGCCGCCATTTAATCGACCCATAATCGTAATGGCGCCGCCATTCTTTTATCCAGCAAGCAAATTTTCCATATCCTCACTTTTTCAAAGCACACCATCCGGCGCAGAAACTGTACCGCCACCCGCCTATCATATGAAAGGCAGCCCCGTTCTTAGAATGCCGGCAAATAAATTTTCCATACCCGCCAACTTTTTTCAAAACATACGGCGGAAACAGTGCAAAATTTCCGCTGGCTTCTTTCGAAAAAAGGCCCCATACGTCAAACAGCGGCGGAAAAATTCCGCCGCTGTTTCTTTATCCAAGCAAGTTTTCCATTTCCGTTAATTTTTCTTCAAATACTTTTAACGCATCTTCGACCGGCTGGGGCGACGCCATATCGACGCCTGCTTTTTTCAATATTTCAATCGGATATTCCGAGCTGCCGGCGCTTAAATAGCCGATGTAACGTTTGACAGCCGGTTCCCCTTCTTCGAGGATTTGTTTGCTTAACGCGGTCGCGGCGCTGAAGCCGGTCGCATACTGATATACATAATAATTGTAATAAAAATGCGGAATGCGTGCCCACTCAAGCCCGATTTCCTGATCGATGGCGATATCCGTGCCAAAGTATTTTTGGTTCAGCTTATAATACTCATCTGTCAAAAGTTCCGCTGTCAGCGCTTCGCCATGTTGCGCTTTTTGATGGATCAGATGCTCAAATTCGGCAAACATCGTCTGGCGGAAGACCGTCCCGCGGAAACCTTCCAGATAATGATTCAATAAGTAAATCCGCTGTTTCTCGTCTTTGATCGTTTTTAACAGATAGTCATTCAACAGCGCCTCATTGCACGTGGAAGCCACTTCCGCCACAAAAATGGAATAATCCCCGTACGGATACGGCTGGTTCTTCCGCGTGTAATAGCTGTGGACGCTGTGGCCGAGCTCATGCGCGAGGGTGAACACATTGTCAATATTGTCCTGCCAGTTCAGCAAAATGTACGGATTGGTCCCGTAAGCGCCCGAAGAATAGGCCCCGCTCCGCTTGCCTTTGTTTTCCACCACGTCAATCCAGCGGTTTTCAAACGCCTGCTGTAAAATGCCCTGGTATTCCCCGCCGAGCGGATGGAGTCCGTCAAGCACGATCTCTTTCGCTTTTTCATAGGTCACTTCCATATCGGCGTCCTGGACAAGCGGCGTATACAGATCGTACATATGCACTTCATCAAGCTGCAGCACTTTTTTGCGCAAAGCAACATACCGCTGCAGCAAACCGAGATTTCGGTTCACCGTCTCCACGAGCTGGTCGTACACTTTTTCCGGAATGTGGTTTGCCGCAAGGGCAGCTTCACGCGCCGAATGGTAATGGCGGATTTGCGCTACAACATTGTTCTTTTTCACCTGGCCGCTGAGCGTGCTCGCAAACGTGTTGGTGAATTTTTTGTAGGTCGCGTACAATTTTTGGAATGCCTCTTTGCGCACGCGGCGGTCTTTGCTTTCCAGCAGGCGTGTAAAGCGGCCGTGCGTGATCTGCACTTCATTGCCGTTTTCATCGATTACTGTCGGGAACTCAAGGTCTGCATTGTTGAGCATGCCGAAAGTGGTGCTGGAAATATTCAGCACTTCCGAAACCTGTGCGAGCAATGCTTCTTCTTCCTTAGATAAAATATGCGGGCGCATTTCATTAATTTCTTCCAATGCATGCCGGTACAGCTGAAGCGGCACATAAGCTTCCAGGAATTGGTTCAGTTTCGCTTCCTCAATCGACAGAATTTCCGGCACCACAAACGCAAACGCGCTCTCAACCTGGGCGGCAAGGCTTTTCGCTTTGCTGTCCATCCCCTGGTAAAAGGCATTCGTTGTGTCCTGGTCATAACGCATATGCGCGTATGTATACAGCTTGCCGAACCTTTCCGTCACTTCATCCTGGAACTTTAGCGCATGATAAAGCTGTTCCGCGCTTTCGCCAAGTTTCCCCTGATAAGAAGCGGCACCGGCCAGCTTTTCTTTTACGGCTTCATATTCTTTATTCCAGTCATCGTCACTCGGAAAAATATCCTCAAGCCTCCAGGTTAATTCTTCATGGACCTCGTTCCGGCTTGGCAACGCGTGTACTTTTTTCCCGTTTTCCATCAATTTTCCTCCATTCTTCTCAAAAAATTTCTTCTTTTTTCATTTTAGCGTAACTCCCCCAATCCCGCTACTGTTCCGCTTTCCCATTTGAAACACCCGCCCGCAATGCTGACGACAGATGGCGCTCCATATGTTCAAGTTCTTCTGTATTTTTTGGCGCAAAAACATTTTTATTCATATGGTAACCTGCTTTTCCTTTTGACCAGAGCCCCAATTGTACGAGCAGCTGCGCATACTCATAAATCATCGCCTTTGCCGCGTTCCTTTCGCGCACATACGGTGATTTTCTGAATTCAATTTCCTTTTTTTCCATCCTCACGGTAAACAGCCGCAGCAGTTCATCCAGTGAAACCGCCGCATTTGTCCGCAATGCGAAAAGGGCATCCAGCCATACATAAAATTGCCACTCGACCGGGTGCTGTTTACAGGCGGCCATGTGCAAAAGCGGCAGGCCGATAAACGGCGGCAGGGACACAGGGTGCATTCCCGCTTCATAAACGTGCCGCAAAAACGGGTCTTGAAAGGCTTTTCCAAACTGGATCTTCAGGCCGATCCAGCGCCGCCTTTCCACAAACCATTCAGGGAGCGGAACAGGGGCGGAAACAAGTGAAAACTGATCATCTGTAAACGGAAAAGAAAAGGCAGACAACGGCTTTTCCGCGTAACATGCGCGGAATGTTTTGGCAGATACGGGCATCATGTGGGACAAGAGGCAGACCTTTCTTTTGCCGGGAGCGTAGCTGAATAAATAAAAGTGGTGCCGGGTATGGCGCAAAAAAGACAATTGAAAATCACTGCAACGGTACACTCTTTCCGCCTCTTTCCCTGGGGACCGGAAAGGCATGCCGCCCAGTATCCAAACAGGCAAAATGCCGAGGCGCCTGTACCCTGCCGTCCTCTCCATCAGCCGCCCGAACGGGATCGGGGAACACTGGTATTCAATGGCAAAAAGCTGCCGGTATTTGCGCACCACAAGATCCGCCCTTTGCCGGATAGAAGGAAAATATTGTTCGAGGGAAACATCGAGGCCCTGCCCCCTCAACCATAAAAACAGGTCTTTCTTGCCTTGCAAATGCATCGGGCTTTCCGGTTCGGAAAATGTGGCACAAGTGGAATGGCGGTAATGGGAAAAATGGGGGGTGACATGGCTGCCAATTTTTAAAATGAGGGGTTCACGGCAATCCCGGCAGTAAAACGTATGGGAGGTTTTTAACTGCTGGAGATTCAATCTTGTAAAGCGTTCCGTCAGCATGATCAGCTCCCCCCGCTCGTTCAGCGCAGAAAGCAACAGCATCCTCTCCTTTTTTAACGTATCGGGGCCCGTTTTAAACACCATCCCCGCTTTTGTTGGGCCGGCGGCATTCGGCCGTATGCAGTTGCCGGCCTCTCTGCAAGCCCCATATTGGCCGGCCTGCATCTCCGGGCCCTTATGGCAACCGCTGTATAAACGCAATGCACAGCCGTATTGAATACATTCACCGCTCGGGGCGAAAAATCCTGTTTGCCCGGACGGCATTTTTCCGGATAAACAAAAAAATCGATGCGTTTGCGGCACCGATTTTTTATCGATTAAAAGTACGAGTTTAATTTCGCAAATACATTGCTGTCAATGATCAGCTTTCCGTATTCCAGGAGACGGTGGCTTGTGACAGAGGAAAGGTCGGAATACTCCAGCAGCTGGCTTAACTTAAAGTCATTGGCTTCTTCCGTTTCCTCTTCCGGGAAGCGGACATACAGATAATATTTGCCTTCAAAGGCGTACAGCTTCGTGCTGACGTCTTCCATCCGAACGTTTTTGGCCAGCGCCAGCAAATCTTCAAAGTCCTTGAAATACAAGACCTGTTCGAGCGGATCGCCGTCCGTGAAAACCTGCTGCATCGGCGTTTGGAAGTTCTCACTGAAGAATTCTTCAAGCTGGTCGCCGATTGGCAGTTCTTTCAGCTTTTCGTCCGGAATCGGCAGCTCAAAACGCTGTCCGTCTTTCGACAACTGCGCTTTTGTGACAAGCACTTCCAGCCCTTTTTCGAGCGCCTGCACCTGTATCCAAAGCGGGCCTTCCGGGTCAAATACATCGTCATCCGTGTGAATCTCATCCATCATTTCCCAGAACAATTCTTCGCTTCTTTCCCGATCATACCAGATTTCTTCACGATTAAACCCGCGTTTCTCTATATCAACGTACGAAATATAAAACTTCACCGTGTTCTCATTGATTCTTTCGATTTCCATACATCAGCTCTCCCTTCTTGCAGGTGTAGTGAAGGGACATGTTCCCCCATTCAGGTATAGGTAACCTTGTACTTTTATTTTATGATAAAATACTGGCAAATGGAAATAAAAAAACTTTCCTTTTTAAAATTCCACGCCGGCCCATTCTTAAACATCCGGCAAAAAAAGATCATTTGCATCTTTTTTGTATTGTATCCGATTTGCTGCAGAAATTCAAGACAAAATTTTCTAAATAGGGCTTGCTGAATAAGCAAAAGTCCTAGACTTGGTAAGGATACTGACAGCTTTGGCCGAACTTTAAATGCAAGGGTTTTATAAAAAATGCAGGAAAAACTTTGCACTCTAAAGCTGATTCAACATACAGAGAGGACAGAATAAAGCATTTTCGCAGATGCATTCTCCTATGATATTGAGGTAGAGCTTGCTGACAAATCAGATACAAGCCATAATCGGATTCGTTCAGCAAGCCCTAAATACATATTCATTATTTGACAATTTTATGACAAAAAGGTGAAGAAAACCTCCCGGGCCGGAACCTGGGAGGTGATTTGCCGGTTTAGGATTCGTATGAAAGGCATCCGGCAAAAGAAATGATAAAAGTTGTCAATTCACAAGCCTTTGTGCTTCCCTGAGCTGGAATGTCCGCACTTTCCGCGGCAGGAAGCGGCGGATTTCATCTTCGTTATAGCCGACCTGCAGCCGTTTTTCGTCCACGATAATCGGCCGTCTTAATAAACCAGGGTTTTGCTGGATCAAAGTGTATAATTCCTGCAGCGGCAGGGCATCCAGATCAACGTTTAATTTTTGGAATGTTTTCGAACGGGTGGAAATAATTTCGTCCGTCCCGTCTTCCGTCATCCGCAATATCCCTTTAATTTCATCCAGTGAAAGCGGTTCAGAAAAAATGTTGCGCTCTTTATACTCAATATGGTTTTCTTCAAGCCAGTTCCGTGCTTTTCTGCATGATGTGCAACTTGGCGAAGTGTATAATGTGACCATCTAGCATTCACACTCCTAAATTTTCATATTTGGATTCCCATTTGATTCTCACATTAAAATAAGTTTAATCAAACAATCTCTATTATGTATTATACACTATATCCGCGTTATTGAATATATTTTTTTGAAAAATAGTTTGTTGTATTTTTCCCCGGTTTAATAGTCTTCTTTTTCCCCAATTCTCTCTATTTAAACCCTTATTCTTCATTTTTTTATAAAAAAGCGAAAAGAAGAACGCACTTCAACCGGCATGCGTTCTTCTTCCCACTTGAGAATGGTCAGCCATTATAAGCTTTTTTGTACTGCTCGAGTTCCCTTTCCGAACAGTAGACAAAATGGTGCGGCGCCACTTCGCGCATTTTTACTTCTTCGCCTTCCTTATATTGATGGACGGACGGGTCGTAAATTTTCCGTTGCCGTGTCCGTTCATAGTCAGGGTCCGGAAGCGGGATGGCGGATAGCAAGGACTGCGTGTACGGATGAAGCGGATGGTTATACAAATCATCGGCATCGGCCAGTTCCACAAGCTTGCCGAAATACATGACGCCGATCCGGTCGCTGATATATTTCACCATCGACAAATCGTGGGCAATGAACAGATACGTTAAATGATGTTCTTTCTGCAGTTTTTTCAACAGGTTCACAACTTGCGCCTGAATTGAGACGTCCAGCGCTGAAATCGGTTCGTCAGCAATAATAAATTCAGGATCGACCGCAAGTGCCCTGGCGATCCCGATCCGCTGCCGCTGCCCGCCCGAGAATTCGTGCGGATAACGGTTGGCGTGTTCTTTGCTTAAGCCGACCGTTTCCAGCAGTTCATAAACCCGGTGCATCCGTTCTTCATTTGATTTTGCAAGCCCGTGGATATCAATTCCTTCCGCAATGACATCGGCCACTTTCAAGCGCGGATTGAGCGAAGCATACGGATCCTGGAAAATCATTTGCATTTTCCGGCGGAACTGTTTCAGCTCTTTATGGGACATTTTGTCATGGACATTTTTGCCGCCATACAAAACTTCCCCTGCCGTTGCATTGTAAAGGCGGATAATCGTCCGCCCGGTTGTCGATTTGCCGCAGCCGGATTCGCCGACAAGCCCGAGGGTTTCGCCTTTGTAAATATCAAATGTGAGATCATCGACAGCACGGACTTCATTTGCCCTTCCAACATTGAAATATTGTTTTAAATGTTTGACTTCGATCAGTTTTTCTTTCACTGCCATTTTACTTCCCCTCCTCAGCCGGTACCGGGCGCACATTCCCTTTAAACTTGTACATCCGCTTTTTCACGGCTTCCGGCGGCTCTACTTTCGGGGCATCCGGATGCAAAAGCCATGTCGCGGCATAATGCGTGTCCGACACTTTAAACATCGGCGGCTCCTGCTCCAAATCGATTTTAAGTGCGTACGGATTGCGCGGCGCAAAGGCATCCCCTTTTGGCGGGTTCAATAAATCCGGCGGGGTGCCCGGTATCGCGTACAGTTCTTCATCCTTGACATCAAGGCTCGGCATCGAACTAATCAGTCCCCATGTGTACGGATGTTTTGGATTATAAAAAATTTCATCCACGGTTCCGATCTCGACAATTTTCCCGCCGTACATGACGGCAACACGGTCTGCCACATTGGCAACCACGCCCAAATCGTGCGTAATAAAAATAATGGAGGTATCAATTTTGGACTGCAGTTTTTTCATCAGTTCCAGAATTTGCGCCTGAATCGTAACATCAAGCGCCGTTGTCGGTTCATCTGCAATTAAAATTTTCGGGTTGCACGCCAAGGCAATCGCAATGACGACCCTTTGCCGCATCCCGCCGGAAAACTGGTGGGGATACTGTTTGACACGGATTTCCGCATTTGGGATGCCGACCAGTTTTAACAGTTCGATTGCGCGTTTTTTCGCTTCATTTTTATGCATTTTCTGGTGTTTCAAAAGTGGCTCCATAATCTGCTTCCCGATTGTCATGGTCGGATTTAAAGACGTCATCGGATCCTGGAAAATCATCGAAATCTCTTTCCCACGGATCGATTGCATCTTTCTTTCTGACGCTTTGGCAATGTCGACGTCGCCGAACAGGATTTGCCCCGACTTGATTTCCGAATTGTTCGGGGGCAACAGCCGCATAATCGATTTCGTCGTCACCGATTTCCCTGAACCGGATTCCCCTACGATGGCCAATGTTTCCCCTTTATATAAATCAAAACTCACACCGCGGATCGCTTTTACTTCACCGCCAAAAGTGTGAAAGGATATATTCAGGTCTTTCACTTGCAAAATCTTTTCCATTCGGCTTCACCTCATTTCTTAATCGCGCATTTTCGGGTCAAATGCATCACGCAAACCGTCTGCCAGCAGGTTGAAGGCGACGAGCAGCAGACAAATAATCGTGCCCGGCACTGCCATCAAATACGGCAGGAACTGGAATGTCTTATAACCGTCTTCAATCAATGTCCCGAGCGATGCAGCCGGGGACTGGAGCCCGATCCCGATGAAACTTAAAAAGGCTTCGAAGAAAATCGCACTTGGAATGGTGAACATTGTATTGATAATAATCACCCCGGTTAAATTCGGGAGCAGATGTTTAAATAAAATCCGCATGTTCGAAGCGCCAAGTGTCTTTGCTGCCAATACGTACTCCATATTTTTCAGCTTTAACACCTGGCCGCGGACGACCCGCGCCATATTTAGCCAGCCGGTGATCACCATCGCAATCGTGATGGAAAAGATCCCCGGTTTAAAGATCAAAAGCATTAAAATCACGACAATCAAGTTCGGAATACCGGACAAAACTTCAATAATCCGCTGCATCACGTTATCGACCTGCCCACCTTTGTATCCGGATATGAGGCCGTAAGAAACGCCGATGAGCATATCGATCACCGCCGCAAGGAAGGCGATATATAAGGAAATTCTCGTCCCTTGCCATGCCCTTGCAAACAAGTCGCGGCCGAGGGCATCCGTGCCGAACCAGTAATACGTTTGAATATGGTTCTGTTCATACATGTTCACTTTTTGCCCGCCAACCGTCTGGGATCCGTCAAAAATGCCGAGCTTTTCAATCACAGGAATTCTTGGCGGCAAATTCGCCCTGGATGTATCTTGCGCGTACGGACCCGATTTGGAAAGATGCGGCCCAATGATCGCCATCAGAATTAAAATAATGATAATAAACAAACTGACAACTGCGCCTTTGTTTTTGCGGATGCGCATCCATGCATCCTGCATAAAGGACAGTTGCGGTTTGGCAATCAATTCACTTTGTTCACGATCCGGCGCTGCGGGTTCAAATAATTCTTTCGGCAATGACTCTATGTTGTTGTTCATGATTTATTCCCCCCGGCCAATCGAATTCTCGGGTCAATGATACCGTATAAAATGTCGACAACTAATGTAATCAGGACTAACAGGAATGAGAAAAAGAGGGTTGTCCCCATAATAATCGGGTAATCATTCATTTGAATGGATTTAACAAATTGTTCGCCAATCCCGGGAACAGCAAAAATTTGTTCCACAACCATCGATCCGGTCATCAAGTTAACGGCAAGCGGCCCAAGCACCGTAATAAGCGGAATCAGCGCGTTCCGGATCGCGTGCTTAAAGGCGATTTGCCCGTAAGAATTCCCTTTTGCTCTCGCCAGCGTAATGTAATCGGAACCGAACACTTCAATCAGCTCCGTTCTCATAAACCGTGCAGCTGTTGCAACCGGAAAAATAGCGAGCGCAATGGTGGGCAATATGGAAGAGGCGAACCCATCCCAAGCTGCAACCGGCAGCCATTGCAGTTTCGCGCCTATCACATATTGCAGGACTGCGGCAAATACAAACGAGGGAATGGATATACCGAGGACCGAAAGAAATGTGCTTCCGTAGTCAATCCATGTGTTTTGAAACATTGCCGCCAGTACGCCTAGTAATATGCCAATTAACGTGCCGACAATCATGGCCTGAATCCCCAACTGCAAGGACGGTCCCATCCTTTCCACAATCAGCTGTGCAACCGGCTGGTTGTCAAACTGGAAAGAAACGCCGAGATCCCCTTTCAGCAAATTCACCATATAGTTTTTATACTGGACAGGCAAAGATTCATTCAGCCCATATTTCTGGTTCAGGATATGAACCTGTTCCGGTGATAATTTTTGCTGGTTCCGGAACGGGGTCCCCGGCAAAAATTTCATCAGGAAAAACGTAAAAGAAGCAATAATCAATAAGGTAATGCACAAATAAATAATCCTTTGCACAATATACTTCGTCACACGTGACACCTCCCAAAGAAAAGGAATGTTTAAATTTTTCACATAAAAATCCGCTTAACGGTGAAAAGAGAGTATTTCGGAAAGAAAATACTCTCTTTTACCTTTTTAATTGAAGTCATGCAGTTTTCTTACTTTTGCACATATGCATCTTTAAATGTGTAATCCGGCCCGAATATATGGTATTCGATTCCTTTTACATACGGTTTAACAAGGCGTAATGTAGCACGTTGATAAATCGGCCCGATTGCCGCATCGTCCATCAGGATTTTTTCAGCTTGCAGCATGATTTGCCAACGTTTTTCCGGATCGTTGCCGTATTTGTTCTTCGCTTCATCAATCAGCTTATCGTATTCTTTATTCGAGTAGCCGGATTTGTTGTTATCGCCGTTTGTGACAAACAAGTCGAGGAAGGTCATCGGGTCTTTGTAGTCAGGACCCCAACCGGAAACCTGGATGTCATAATCTTGGTTTGTATCCAATTGCAAACGGTTTTTGAATGGTACGTTTTTCAGTTTGATCGTTAACCCAGGAAGATTCTTTTCCAATTGGTTTTGGAAGAATTCGCCTGTTGTTTTTGCGTTATCTGTATCATCACCGAGAATTTCAAGCGTTAAGTTCTTCTTGCCGAGTTCTTTCAACCCTTTTTCCCAATATTTCTTTGCTTCTGTCGGATTATATTGGAGGTAAGAACCGGATTCCGTACGGAAATCTTTGCCATTTTTCGGATCTTTTGCAAAGTCTTTTGGTACTAAGCCGTTTGCAGGGAAAGACCCGTTAGATAGCACTGTATTAACAAATGCTTTTTTATCATAAGCCATTGAAAGCGCCATCCGGATATTTTTGTTTGCCAAAGCGGTTTTCTGGCCGTTTCTGACTTCATTGTATTTGAAGTAGAAAACATTTGATTCCGGATTTGTCACAGCTTCTTTGTTCTTTTTATATTGTTTCGCATATTCGGCGCTCAAAACAGTCCGGTCGATTTTGCCCGTATTGTACAAGTTGACCCCGGTACTTGGCGATTTCACAACCTGGACATTGATCTGTTTCAGTTTCACATGTTTCTTGTCATAGTAATTCGGGTTTTTCACGTATTTCCATTTCAGGCCTGTGCCGTTCCAGTCTTTCAGCACGAACGGGCCGTTGAACAACATATTGTCGCTATTTGTCCCGAACTTGCTGCCTTTTGACTCAACAAATTTTTGGTTGAGCGGCAGATACGTGCCGAAAGCCAGCAATGATTTTAAGTAAGGGACCGGTTTTTCAAGCTGGACTTGCAATGTGTGGTCATCAATCGCTTTTACCCCTAAAGTGCTTGGATCTTTTTTGCCGGCAATGATATCTGAGGCGTTTTTAATGACACCTCCGAAAATATAGGCATATTGTGAGCCTGTCTTCGGATTCACGGCCCTTTGCCAGGAGTAAACAAAGTCTTTTGCCGTAACCGGATCGCCGTTGGACCATTTCGCGTCTTCACGGAGCTTAAACGTATACGTTTTGCCGTCTTTGCTGACTGTCGGTTCTGCTTTCGCAATCCCGAGCTTCAGCTCATCGTTTTTCCCAACGACATAAAGGCCTTCCATTGTATTACCGAAAACGGTAAAACTTGCGACATCCGTTGCAAGTGTCGGATCCCCTGTCGGAAGTTCAGCCGTCTCATCCATATTCAGCACTTGCTTGGTTTTGGATGAACCGCCGCTTGAGCCTGAACTGCTGTTTTTGCTTCCGCCGCCGCATGCGCCGAGGACGAGCGACAGGGCAAAAGTCAGCGTCATAAACACATAAAATTTTGACTTCTTCATCAGCTAACCACCCTTTTTTTATTTTTCTGAAAAGCGAGCGACTTTTCGAATTTAATTATACTAACATTTCACGGGCTTGTACATATTTTTTAATCTTTTTTAATTACATAAAAAGGCTAATAAACCAAAAAGGTGTTGACATTTCAATATTGTAAACCCTTACAAAAGGTTGAAATTTTTTAATAAAACTATAATAACGAGAAAACTTTGGTAGGTTTTTTAACAAAAATTAAATTAATTTTAATAAATTTGATTTAACTTTAATTTAGCTTCAGATCTTCCAGTATTTCATCTTTTCTTCTGTTCCTGTATAATGGATGAAAATCATTTTGTAGGTGAGCGTATGTTCAAAAAGCTTGTCTGTTGGTTCTTGGCCTCCCAGTTACTTGTTTTACTTTTTTCTTTTTTGGTGTATAAGCGAATCGATTTGCTTAGCTATATTAATACTTCGTTTACGATCGGGGCGCTTTTGATTCTTTTTGCCGCGTCGGTTTTAATGGCGCGGACCGGTTTTTTTGATGCGTTTATTTACGGGTTTCAAAGAATGTCTTCCAAATTTAACGAGGAGGACGTCCGCCCGCTGTCGAAGCTGGTTACCCTGCGTGTTTCCGTGCCTCTTCTTACCGGGGTCTTCATGATGGTACTGATGGCGATCGCCCTTTTTCTGCAAAGTTCGTCCTGAAATGCCGGACATATAAAGGCTGAATAAAGGCTGAGTCTTGCATACAAACGGGCCCTCTAGCGGACAGCGGTTTTTGACATTTTTCCTTCTTTTCATTATAATGAAACTGGTATATAGAAGCGATGAGAAAGAAGAGTACATCTGTTTATGGCATTTCAGAGAGTTTGTGGCTGGTGGGAACAAACATGCCTGCAGATGGAATGGGCTTTCGAGCTCCGGAGATGAACGGGCGGCTACCTCATTAGTTTCCGGCGTACGCCTTGCGTTAACCAGGCTCCAATTGGCATTGGAACTAAGCGGCCCATACCAGGGCACTTAGGGTGGCACCGCGGATTTATCCCATTCGTCCCTAATTTTGGATGAATGGTTTTTTATTTTCCGGAAAAATATCAGTGTTCTAGGAGGAAGAAAGAAAATGAGGACGATTTTTTCAGGCATTCAGCCGAGTGGAACGATCCACATCGGGAACTATCTTGGGGCAATGAAGCAGTTTGTGGAATTGCAGAACAGCTTTAATTGCTATTTTTGCATTGTTGACGAGCATGCCATTACTGTGCCGCAAGACCGCCTTGAACTCCGCAAAAACATCAGGAGCCTTGCCGCTTTTTATTTGGCAGTCGGCATTGATCCGGACAAAGCAACGCTCTTTATCCAGTCGGAAGTGCCGGCGCACGCCCAGGCCGGATGGATGCTCCAATGCGTTGCCTATGTCGGCGAATTGGAAAGAATGACGCAGTTTAAAGACAAATCTGCAGGAAAAGAAAGCGTATCAGCCGGGCTTCTCACATATCCGCCGCTCATGGCCGCCGATATTCTGCTGTACAGCACGGATCTTGTGCCGGTCGGCGAGGACCAGAAACAGCATCTCGAGCTGACGAGGGATTTGGCGGAAAGGTTCAATAAACGTTATCTTGAAATATTTACGCTGCCGGACATCAAGCTTTCCAACTCCGGAGCAAGGATTATGTCGCTGCAGGATCCGACGAAAAAAATGAGCAAATCCGATCCGAATCAAAAGGCATTTATCTCGCTGCTTGACGACCCGAAACTGGTCGACAAAAAGATTAAAAGCGCGGTTACGGATTCAGAAGGCGTAGTCAAATACGACAAAGAACGGAAACCGGGCATTTCCAATTTGCTCGACATCTATTCCAACTTCAGCGGCCTGTCCATTGAAGAGCTGGAACGGAAATATGACGGCGCCGGCTACGGTGCGTTTAAAGCGGATCTCGTTGATGTGGTGAATGAAGGGCTTGCCCCGATCCAAAAACGGTATTATGAACTGATTGAATCGGAGGAACTGGACCGGATCCTGGATAAAGGCGCGGAAAAGGCCAATATTGTAGCCGGAAAAATGCTGAGGAAAATGGAAAACGCGATGGGGCTGGGCAGAAAAAACCGCCACTAAAAAAAGCGAGTTGCGGATCGTTTCGCAACTCGTTTTTACATCAGTTCGCTTTTTTCATTGTGTTCCAGTTCCCATAGCTTTTCAAAAAAGGGCTGCCCTTTGATCATGTTTTCGCACAACTGTTCATGCTTTTTGGACCAGCCTGTTTTTGTTTCTGCATAAAGCCGCTCCCATGCATCTTCAAATGGCATAAACTGGATGTGTTCATACTGCTCCGGACGCCATTCTGTATACCAGTACCGCACTTCCGCCGTATTTTTCGAGGAATAAAGCTGATCGAGCGCCATAAATAACAACTGCTTTAATTGCCGTTCCCTTCTTGTCAGCCCCTGCATGCATTCCGGCGACGGGGATAAAATATGATGTTCTTTCGGATGGCTGCGGTTTTCAAACGGATAGGACACCGGTTCATGCCCTTCAATCATTTCATAGACAAGTTGTTCCTGCCTCGGAATCAGCCTGCTTTTTCGGATCGGCAGCGTATAGCCGATCGTATCAACCGCCAAAATCCCTTTTCCGTCCGTCACGACAAAACAATATTCCAGCTGGATTCGTTCATGGTTTTTGCGCAAAACCGCCTTCTGGAAAACATCATTCAGCAAAGTTTGCGGCAGTTCAGCCAAATCATTTTCAATGTACTCGTATAAAAGCGTGTCCACAAATAAAAGCGGCACCTGGTCCAGCAGTTCGATCACATCGTCCCTCCGCCACTCATGGAACGGACAGACATTATAACTGTTTTCCTCCCCCTCGAACCAGTTGACCCATATATCGTGAAGATACAGCATGGATAACCCCCCGTATACTCTGTTTGTCATTCAGTATAGGCAGGGGGCAGTTAAATTATTCCTTCTTTTCCGGATTCCGCTGTGTAGAAAATGAAGATTGCGCTTCGCTCGTAAAAAGAAGAACCCCAATCCCACCGCGTCGAAAAGGAAAAGGCCCGCTTTAAAAGACGCTTCGTTTTCCCACCCCCGGCGAGTCGGAAAGGATAAAGGCTCTGCTTTAAAAAGACGCTCTGCTCTCCTGATCCCGGCAAGCCGGAAAGGAAAAGGCCCTGCCAAAGACAGGGCCTTTATAGATTATTCCTGGGTGTCCGCTTTTTCGGATGTGACACTCACCTTTTCCCAATCCGTATGTGGATATATAGCCAAGTTTTTCACGCGGTTGTTCACCGCATACAATTGATAACGGTAAAGGGTCGGAATGACTGCCGCTTCCTCATTCATATACTTCTGCCATTCATTGTAAACCTTTTTGCGGTATGCTGTGTCAAAAGCTTTCGGAGAATGCCCTTTTTCCAGCAATCCATCATTTTTCTTGCTGACAAAGCGGGTGTAGTTAAACATGACGTTCCGTCCGTACAAGCCATACGGATCCACATTTGTACCTGTTCCCCAGGCACCTGAATAGATATCCACTTTCGGATCATCTTTTTGCACCATATCATAGAAGGAGTTGAACTCGGCAAGACGACCGTTAACAAGCTTCACATTTAAGCCGACATCTTTCCAGCACTGCATATAGAATTTTGCCAGCGGCTCGGCCGTATCCCCGCCGCTCATGGAAAGGAAATGAATGACGAATTTTTTGCCGTTTGGATCTTCACGGTACCCGTCTTTGTCGACATCTTTATAACCGGCTTCATCAAGCAGTTTCTTTGCTTTTTTCGGATCATACGTGTACCCTTTTGCGGACTTGTCATGCCATTCCGGGAAAGATGGCGGAATTAAAGTGGTCGCCGGAAAACGCAACCCGTGGTAGATTTTCTCGCCGACAGACTTGTTATCGAGCGCATACGCCATCGCCTGGCGCAGTTTTTTATTTTGGAATTTCGGGTTATCCATGACGTTTTCCTGTTTCTTTGCATCCCAGTGGCCAAGCTTAAATCCGATATAGCTGTAAGCCAGATCGATCGTGCCGAGCAGCTGGAAGTTTTTCGCGCTTTTAGCGGATTCGTATTGGTCTACCGGGAAGGCAGCATAGTCAATCTCGCCTTTTTTCAAGGCTTCCAATACCACTTTCGGATTGACCACTTTGATGACGACACCTTTCAGTTTCGGTTTTCCTGCCCAGTAATGGTCGTTTCTGACAAGTTCAACAGACTCGCCCGGAACCACTTTTTTCACTTTAAACGGACCGAAGCCTAAGGGATGTAACCGAATTTTATCCGACTGTGCCATTTTTGCGATCGGCACATCTTTTAAGTAATGTTTCGGAAGCGGTGTTGTCCAGACGCCTGTTTTTTCGGAAGGGTTGGCGCTCTTCCAGGTAATGGAAATTGTTTTATCATCAATCACTTTAACACCGGAAATGTTCTTGGCTTTTCCTTTATGGTATTCATCCATGCCGACGATGTTTTGAAACAGGGCATCGCCATAACGCACGCCGGTATAGTCTTTATTGCCGATGACCAGGTATGCAAATTCGAGGTCTTCGGCGGTTACCGGCTTCCCATCAGACCAGTTGACATTGTCTTTGATTTTAATCGTCATTGTTTTGTTGTCATTGGACAATTTGTACGTAGCGGCGCCGTCATTCGTAAATTCATAGTTTTTGTCTGTTTTTAACAGCGAATCTTCAAAAAATTGAATGACTTCAGCATCCGGTGCCCCTTCGTAGAAAGCAGAGTTGAATGTGCCTTCAATCGGCGTATCGGAAACGATGCCGTAATTCAGAACCCCACCGTCAATGGCTTTTTTATTGTTTTTGACGGTAGTCGGAAACTTGCTTGCTAAATCTTCCGTTTTCACTGCCTTGTCTTTCTTGCTTCCGCTACTCTGTGAATTGTTGCAGGCTGACAGCACCAATACGAGCATCACCAGCAAACTGAATATGCTTGACCATTTTCTTTTCCTCATTGCTAAGCCCCCTCTTTTTTATCCTTGTCTTTGTCTTGCATCAGCTGCGCGTTTTAACGCCTGGCCGATAAAATTTATACACAGCATCATCACCAGAATCAGGAGCGATGCAGGTAACCAAATCCACCATTTATGCTGGAGCACATCCGGGTTTGTGGCGTAACTGACCAACGTCCCAAGGCTCGGTGTGCTTTCCGGCAACCCAAAGCCGAGATAGGTCAGGCTCGATTCAATGCCAATATTGCTTGCCAGATTAATCGTCAAGTTTACGATAATAATCGAGCTCAAATTCGGCAGGACCTGGAAAAGGATAATTTTCCAGTCCGGCGTGCCGAGCGTCTTGGAAGCACTGACATAGTCTAGTTCCCTTTCCGCCAGTGTCTTGGAGCGAATCAACCTCGCTTTTCCGACCCAAAGGAATGCACTCATAATGAGAATAAAAGAAAACACATTATATTTCGGCACGATTGTCACGAGGACAATGATCAGCATTAAAAACGGCAGGACAAGAATAAAGTCAATGATTCTCATGATGATATTGTCAATGACCCCGCCGAAGTAACCGGCAATTAATCCGACCGCAAGCCCGATCGCACCGGTAATCAATGTAATCGCAAGCCCGATTGTAAACGAATTTTTTGCGCCGATAATCAGTTGCCCGAGTATATCCCGGCCGCCGTAATCGGTGCCGAGCCAGTGTTCAGCTGAGGGCGGCGCGTAAATGGATAAAAGGTCAACCTTTACAATCTCATCTTCGTTTAATAACAGCGATATGCCGTAAACCGTAATCAGAATAAGCCCCAGCACGATCATTGAGATAACGGCCATTTTATCTTTGATCAGTTCCCGCCAGATAATCGAAAATCCAGACGGGCTTTTTTCTGTTCCGGCGGTTGCGGGCTGTTGTGTTGAAATGACTGCTTTCATCCTCTCACCCCCGTTACTCAATCCGGATACGCGGATCCACAGCGCTTAAAATAATGTCTGATAATAATGTGCCGAACAAAGTCGCCACGCCGGAAATCATCACGAGCGCCGTGACCACGCTGTAATCACGCTGCATAATGGATTGCAAAAACAGCTGCCCGATCCCCGGATAACCGAATATCGATTCCAAAATGACGGACCCGCCGATTAATCCGGTAATCTCATAACCGAAAAAAGTGGCAATCGGTAAAAGCGAGTTTCTCAAAATATGGCGCGTATACACTTTGGACTCAGGCACGCCTTTTGCCCGTGCTGTTTTTACAAAATCTTTGATTTTTGTATCGATGATTTCATTCCGCAAATACTGGATCGTGCCCACCGTTGCGAGCAGGGATCCGGATAAGGCCGGCAAAATCAGATGGTACAGTTTGCTCATGTAATATTCAAACGTGCCGTCACGGGCCTGGATGTTGACGCTGCCGCTTGTCGGAAACCATGACAGGACAAAACCGAACACAAACAGCATAATCAATGCAAAGATAAACAACGGGGTTGCATAACTGAGATAGTTATAACCGGTTATCAGCTTATCCGCCCATGAATCCGTCCATCTCCCGGCCACGATCCCAAGCGGAATGGCGATCAAATACGTCAGGATCAGAATCACCGCCGACAGCAAAATCGTGTTCCATAACCGCCCGGTAAGCAGTTCTGTTACAGGCTGCTGGTGGATGTAAGAGATGCCGAGATCGCCTTTGAAGAGATTTTTCAACCAGCGGGCGTACTGCACATAAACCGGATCATTCAGCCCCAACTTGTCCTTCATTTCATGGAGCGTATGGGCATCCATTTTCGGATTGCTCGACAGCTGGCCGGTCAGCGCATCGCCGGGCATGGCCTTTGCAAGCATGAAAATTAAAATACTCAAAATAATTAATTGAGGGATCATGATGAGAATTCTACGCAATATAAATTTAATCATAACTGTGTCCCCTCTTTACGGCAGTGCAACGGAATGGGTCGGCGAAACCGGCTTGAGATGGTACGGCTTCCCTTCCTCGTCAAAATAATCCCTGAAAGCCTGCCGGAATTCATTGTTGATTTTTTCCCGATACTGTTTTTGTGCTGTTCTTTTTTCCGGATCTCCGTTTGGAATCGCGGACAGCAGCCGTTTTGTGTAGATATGTTGCGGATTCTCGTAAATTTCATCGCTCGTCCCTTCTTCCACAAAACGCCCCCGGTACATGATGCCGATCCGGTCGCACATATGACGGATAATGCCAAGGTCATGGCTGATAAACAGGTAGGTGAGCCCGAATTCTTTTTGGATGTCTTTCATAAAATTGAGCACCTGGGCCTGGACAGAAACATCAAGGGCGGAGACCGGCTCATCCGCAATAATCAGTTTCGGGTTCAATGTCAGCGCCCGGGCAATTCCGATCCGCTGGCGCTGCCCGCCTGAAAATTCATGCGGGTATTTAAACATGGAGTCCGGGCTCAGGCCGACTTTTTCCATGACTTCGCGGACTTTTTCCCGCTCTTGTTCGCGGGGCAGTTTCTCAAAATTGCGAATCGGTTCGGCAATAATATCCGCCACGCGCTTTTTCGGATTCAGGGAAGAATACGGATCCTGGAAGATCATTTGGATATCTTTCCGGTAATGTTGAAATTCCTTGCGGCTGAGCCGCGCCAAATCGGTGCCTTCAAACACAATTTTGCCCTCAGTTGCCCTGTTAAGCCCGACGATCGTCCTGCCCGTTGTCGTTTTGCCGCAGCCCGATTCCCCGACAAGCCCGTACGTTTCTCCAGGCTGCAGTTCGAAACTGATGTCATGGACCGCTTTTACATGGTCGACCACCCGGCGGAAAAACCCGCCCCGTACCGGATAATAGACTTTCAGATTTTCAACCTTAAGAAGTGGCATGATACATATCCCCTGTCTCCGTGTTCTTTTCGTCCGGGAAATAAAAATGTTTATAACAGGTACAGCGCACCCAGTGTCCGTTTTCCACTTCGCGGAGAACCGGATTTTCTTCATGCGCCGCATCGCTGATCCAGCCAATCCTTGACTTAAAGCGGCATCCCGAGCGCGGCAGGTTCTTCAGTGAAGGAACGATGCCCTGGATGACATGCAGCCTTTCTTTCGATTCCGTTGCGGACGGGATTGAATTCAGCAAAGAACGGGTATAAGGATGTAACGGATTTTTGAAGAGTGTTGTAACATCCGCAATTTCGACAATTTCGCCTGCATACATGACAGCCACTCTGTCGGCCATTTCAGCAACGACGCCAAGATCGTGGGTAATTAAAATAATGCCCGTCTTCATCTGGCGCTGCAAATCTTTCAGTAAATCCATAATTTGTGCCTGGATCGTGACATCGAGCGCTGTTGTCGGTTCATCCGCAATGACAAGCGACGGCTGGCAGGCAATGGCAATGGCAATCACCACCCGCTGCCTCATGCCGCCGGAAAGCTCATGCGGGTATTGCTTATATGTCCTTTCGGGATAAGGGATCCCGACCCGGCTTAACAATTCAAGCGTCCGTTTTTTCTTTTCGGAACCGGATAGCCTGGTGTGGTAATCCATGCTTTCTTCTATTTGCCGCCCAACTGTCATCAGCGGGTTCAGCGCAGTCAATGGATCCTGGAAAATAATGCCCATTTCCGCCCCGCGGATTTCATTCAGTTTCCCTGTCTCGAGCGGCGCGAGATCCTGCCCTTTAAAGAGAATGCGGCCTTCAATTTTTGTCTTTTCTTCCGGATGCAGCCCCATCACCGCCAGGGCAAGCGCGCTTTTTCCGCAGCCGGACTCCCCGACAATCGCCACCACTTCATTTTCCTTGACGGTTAAGGAAACGTGATCGACCGCCGGATAGTATGTATCCTGGATTTGGAAAGAAACAGTCAAATCCTCAATTTGCAAAAGCGGCGGTTTTTCCAATATGCAAACCTCCCTTCTTGAAAGTAGAAAACATTGAAAATAGGTTAAAATCTTATTAATTTATTGTTTAAATAATATTACAAAACTAAAAAAAACGCAATAGCTTTTTTCAATTAAAATTATATTTGTATTTTTTTGGTGCTTTATGGATTCAGGATTCCGCCGGGTTGGTAAACATTCCTTCTGCAAATATTTCGGAACGGCGGCCGAGAGTTGCTATTGTAGAAAAGGAATGGGCCGTTTTATATCTCTCTATCAAATGGTATCCGAGCGCATACCCCATCATCGGCGGGACGTATTTTCTGCCGAAAAGAAGGTCATCATGGATTTTTTCTTCTTTTCCGGCTGCAAGATTTTTTTTGAAAAACTGTTGCCATGCATGTTTTTTCTGTTCTTCAGAATAACGTGTTGAGGTTTCCGATACATATGCTTCTCCGACATACTCGAGCACAGCATGTTCGGCGAGGCCTTCAAATACGAGGGAATCGAGCAGCGTATAGCCGCGCGGCGGTTTTTTCAGCCTGCCCATTCTTGCCGCATGATGGTATTCATGGACAAACAGCGCTTCCCATTCTTTCCGGTCCCGTACCGGCGCAAGAAACAAAAAAACGGCATCCGGCAGTGCCACACCCGATTTTCCGCGGCTGCGGCCAAATTTGAAACCGTTTCCATTCCGGGCTGGAAAAATATAAATGTCCGGATCTGGCCCGTTCCAAAGCTTTTTGTATTTTGCGTGATACTCCCCGATTTCCTCCCAGGCGCCCGCTTTTTTTAATCCGGCAAAAACCTGTTCCGCCTGCCTTGAAGGGCGGTACATGCCAAAACGCTGCAAATAGCGGTAAAAATCTTCGGGATCTTCCCTTCCCTGTTTAATGTTTTGTAAAAACAGCTCCGGTTTTGAGAAAGCTTCTTCCATCCACGCATCCGTCCGAATAACCCCCATCGCCGTTTCCCCCTCCCGTTGCTTTATTTTATTGCGGGAGGCCGGATTTTAGAAAATAAATTTTTCAAAATCCGGGGCAGGCTGCCGCACGTCCCGGAACGCGTTTTTTCAACTGTTAAATCCATCTTTCCGCATGCAAAAAAGCATCCCCGAACTACTCAGGCAATGCCAAAACCGATGGAATGGCATTCGATGCAGCCGGTTTGATCCCCATGCAAAAAACAAAACGGGGTCCCTTTTCAGAGCGACTTGTTATTTTTAATAACATTTTCGCCACAGCGTTCACTTAATAAGTGATTTCGCAGTAGCGGGTTTCATTTCAATGCAAAAAGGGTACCCCCCATTTAACCGGGATACCCCTTTTGGATCAGGCTTCGTATTTTTTAAAAGCAAGGGTTGCGTTGTGCCCGCCGAAACCGAGCGAGTTGCTGATCGCTGCGTTCAGCTCCTGTTTGCGCGCTTTATCCGGAACATAGTCCAAATCGCATTCCGGATCAGGCGTTTGAATATTGATGGTTGGCGGAACAATGCCTTCTTTGATCGCAAGCACAGTAAAAATGGCTTCCACGCTGCCTGCTGCCCCGAGCAGATGGCCTGTCATCGATTTTGTCGAGCTGACGGCCAGTTTGTAAGCATGGTCGCCGAAAACCTCTTTAATCGCCATTGTCTCGTATTTATCATTATACGGCGTGCTTGTCCCATGGGCATTAATATAGCCGACTTCATCCGGGGCAAGGCCGGCATCATCAAGCGCCATTTGCATCGAGCGCGCGCCGCCTTCCCCGCCGGGCGCTGGCGCGGTAATATGATAGGCATCCCCGGTTGACCCGTAGCCAACCACTTCCGCATAAATGTTAGCCCCGCGTTTTAAAGCATGCTCTAAGTCTTCAAGCACCAAAATGCCTGCACCTTCGCCGATGACAAACCCGTCCCGGTTTAAATCAAACGGGCGGCTTGCCGTTTCCGGATCCGGATTGGTGGACAGCGCTGTATTGGCACAAAATCCCGCAAATGCCATTCTTGTAATCGGCGCTTCCGTCCCGCCTGCAATCATGGCATCGCAATCGCCGCGCTGGATCGCTTTAAAGGCGTCACCGATGGAGTTTGTTCCCGTTGCACACGCAGTGACGGTACAGGAGTTAATCCCTTTTGCGCCAAGAATGATTGAGACCTGGCCTGCTGCCATATCCGGAATCATCATCGGCACAAAGAAAGGGCTTACACGCCGATATCCGCGCTTTTGGAATACTTCAAACTGGTTTTCGAATGTTTCCATGCCGCCGATGCCGGAACCGATCCAGACGCCGACACGGGTTGCATTTTCTTCGTTGATCGTAAGTCCGGCATCTTTTACCGCCATCAGTGCAGATGCAACCGCATAATGGGTAAAACGGTCCATTTTGCGGGCTTCTCTTCGTTCAATAAATTCTTCGATGTTAAAGTCTCTCACTTCAGCTGCCACTTTTGCCGGAAACTGATCCGCATCCAGCCTTGTCAGCGGGCCGATGCCGGATTTCCCGTCCAGCACCGTTTCCCAGGCTGTCCGCGCGTCATTTCCGACCGGCGTGACAGCCCCGATTCCCGTAACAACCACTCTTCTTTTTTCCATTATGCCATCTCCTTTTCCTGGTATAAGAAGACCATATGTCTTACAATCTGTATGCTGCATTTAAGAGCGTTATCTTCCCCATCTGACCAGTACGGCTCCCCAGGTCAGTCCGCCGCCGAAGCCAACCATCAGGATGAGGTCATCCTCTTTGATCTTTCCTTCTTCCAGTTCATCCACCAATGAAATCGGTATCGATGCTGCCGAAGTATTCCCGTATTTGTGGATCGTTTTCGACATTTTTTCCACCGGCAGGCCGAGCCTTTCCCTCGCAGATTCCATGATCCGGATATTGGCCTGGTGCGGGATTAAGAAATCGACGTCTTCTTTCCTGACGCCGGCCTTTTCGATCACGCGCAAGCTCGATTCGCCCATTTGGCGGACGGCAAATTTAAACACTTCACGGCCGTTCATAACAAGATGCCCATCTTTATCTTCATACAAATATTTTCCGCCTGAACCGTCCGAACCGAGTTCAAAAGCAAGGATGCCCCTGCCTTCCGAGACCGGGCCGACAACCGCTGCGCCCGCGCCGTCTCCGAACAGCACCGCCGTACTGCGGTCTTCCCAGTTCGTGATCTTGGATAATTTCTCAACACCTACAATTAAAACATATTTATACGTTTTCGTCTCAATAAATTGCTTGGCCGTCGCAAGCCCGTACATAAAGCCGGAACAGGCCGCACTGATATCCATCGCGGCAGCTTTTTTTGCACCGAGGCGGTCCTGCAGAATATTGGAGACCGTCGGAAACGGCTGGTCCGGCGTCACGGTCGCAACAAGGATTAAGTCGAGTTCTTCCGCGGAAATGCCTGCATGTTTCACCGCTTTTACAGCCGCCTCATATGCCATATCGGAAGTCTCCATATCATCCGCTGCAATCCGCCGTTCTTCAATCCCGGTCCTCGTCCGAATCCATTCATCCGACGTGTCCATCATTTTTTCAAAGTCCGCATTTGTTAAAACCTTTTCAGGATTATATTTTCCGACACCGATAATGCCAGCATTCATTTTGCATTCCTTCTTTCACTAAAATAGTCAAAGCGGCACAATTCCTTATCGCACAATATTATGACCTGCTCCTAATTATAACAAAGCACTGTTTGCTTGTCACGAATAGAGGAAAATGCTGCACATGCCCACAATGGCGGGAGGAAAAAACGCGCTGCCAAAAGGGCCAGGCTGCGCGGATCACATGGTGCAGTTTTCCTCCGGCAGCGATCCGGGCCATTGATGCAAGCCGATGCGTTTTTCTGTCATATGCTGATTATAGATCCGGACCGCCCCCATCCTGGCAAAAAAGGAAGAAAGGAAGTGAGAAAATGGAAGAACATGAAAAAATCCACCCTTTTGACCGGATGTTTTTCCCGCAAAAGCGGCAAGAGCCACACGGGCCCGGGCAGGAAGAAGCAGATGAAGAAATAAGCGGCGGCCTGTTTGACCTTGCTTTTTTCCGGAATGTGGATATTGAAGCATTGCTGGACCAAGCTGACAAAGTCGTTGGCGTTTTCGAGGAGTTTAAGCCGTTGTTCCGGAAAATCACGCCGGTTTTTGAGAAGTGGCTTTCCCATTTTGAAAAGGAAGATTAGCCTTCTTTAGCTGTTCTTCCGTTGGCAGGCGATTTGCTGTTGAATTGCGGCCTGCCAGGAAACGGACGGCCGGACGATCATCGGTTCCCATTCGTCTCTTGCATCAAGCCTGCACGAAGGAAGCGGGCGGCTGCCTGTATCCTGCGTTAAAAACCGGGCGATAGGCTCCCATCCGTTTCCGTCAGGGCTTTTTAAATAAAAGACTTTCCCCGTTTCCCTTTTTTCAAGCCCGGAGACAATGGCCCCTGCGGCATCTGCTGCAAAAAGGGCATCGCGGTCGTCATATTTTAAGTCCGGTTCCGGATTCCCGTTGATCATTTGGGAAAAAGCAAGGCTCCCGGGCTGGCCGGGGCCGAACAGTGCCGGGACAAAAAAGGTAACGCGCGCACAATCGCCTAGCACGCCGGGAACCCACTCTGTCTGTTCCGCACCAGCCAGATGGTTTGGAAGAATGAGCGCCACACATTCGATTTGCGCTTTAATCGGCTCTAAAAAGCGGCACGCATCCTGTAAATCTTCACGGGCATCCCGGACATAATAATCGTATACCGGAATGCAGCATGTGCATTTTTCCGGCGACAACCGGCTCAGAGGCTGGTATTCCAAATTGGCATTCCTGCCGATTTCCATCCATCTTTCTTCCATCAAAAAACCGGGATCCGTTTCTTGATCAGCCGCTATAACCGGATACCCCGCATCAAGCAGTGCCTTGCACAGCTCAAATCCGAAAAACGCCCCGGCACCAATGACAAGTGCTTGATTCATGGCCGGCCCTCCAATCGTCTTTCTTCAAGCATATGCTTTTCCCGCCGTAAAGATACTTCCGGACGATCCGAAACGGACAAAAGGCCGCTGTGCCCATTTTCCCGGAATCCGTTCCATCCTTCGGGAAAAAAATTCACCCGCGGCAACCGGGTTTCCCTTTTCCAATCGATACAGCTGTGATAAGATAAAGGGTGATTTAAAAAGTGTTTTTCAATCGGGGTGAAAGTATGAAATACATCGTAACGATTTTTTGGGTGTTTTTACTGAGCCAAATGCTCGGCTACGTTGGGAGCGCCATGTCAAATTCGCATTACAGCATGAAAACGATGGCCATTATGTCGCTTGTCATTTCCGCTGCTGCATTTATTGTTAATGCAGCATTGCCGAAAAACACAAGTCCCGAACATTAAATCAAAACACCCCTCACCGGAAACCGGGAGGCGCTGATTCGCAGTGTCTCCCGGTTTTTTTTCATCATTATCCGGTTGTCACTTGAAGCGCGCCGTCTTTCACATCAAGCGTGACGGTTTGATGCGGCTTGACCTTTCCTGCAATGATTTCTTTTGCAAGCCTCGTTTCAATTTGATGCTGGATAAACCGTTTCAGCGGCCGTGCCCCGTACACCGGATCATAGGCCGATTCCGCAATCCATTTTTTCGCCTCATCGGACAGCTGAAGCTCGACCGATTGTTCAGCGAGGCGTGCAGCCAATTCGTGCATCATTTTATCCACGATACCCATCATATTTTCCAGCGTGAGCGGCTTGAATAAGATGATATCGTCAATCCGGTTTAAAAATTCGGGCCGGAACGACGCGCGTAACTGTGCCATTACTTTATTTTTCGTCTCTTCACTGATTTCCTCGCCTTTAATATCGAGCAAATAGGACGACCCGATATTCGAAGTCATGATAATGATCGTATTTTTAAAATCAACCGTCCGTCCCTGCGAATCGGTGATACGGCCGTCATCGAGCACCTGGAGTAAAATATTGAACACTTCCGGGTGGGCTTTTTCAATTTCATCCAGTAAAATGACGGAATACGGTTTCCGCCGTACCGCTTCTGTGAGCTGGCCGCCTTCTTCATAGCCGACATATCCCGGCGGCGCCCCGATCAGCCGCGAGACCGCAAATTTTTCCATATATTCACTCATGTCGATCCGGATCATATGATTTTCATCGTCAAATAAATGCTGTGCCAGCGCTTTGGCAAGTTCCGTCTTCCCGACGCCGGTAGGGCCGAGAAAAATAAAGGATCCGATCGGGCGGTTTGGGTCTTTCATGCCGGCTCTGGCTCTTAAAACCGCATCGCTGACAAGGCGGACAGCTTCATCCTGGCCGATGACGCGTTCATGTAAAATGCTTTCCAGCTTTAACAGTTTTTCGCGTTCGCTTTGCACAAGTTTTGCAACGGGGATCCCCGTCCAGCGCGCGACAATCGCTGCAATTTCTTCTTCTGTGACCTCTTCGCGCAATATCCGGCCGCTCCCTTCTTTTTCCGCCATTTGCTGTTCAAGCTGTTTTAATTCTTTTTCAACGGCCGGAATCCTGCCGTGCCGGAGTTCGGCCGCTTTGTTCAAATCATACCGGTTTTCCGCTTCTTCAAGGTCGCGCCGGTATTTTTCAAGCAATTCCCGTTTTTCCTGTACTTTTTGCAATTCCGCTTTTTCAGCCTGCCATTTGGCGCGCATCCGGTTCGCTTCTTCTTTCAAATCAGCAAGCTCTTTTTGCAAAATGCCAAGACGGGCTTTGCTTGCTTCATCCGTTTCTTTTTGCAGGGCGGCTTCTTCAATTTCCAGCTGCATGACGCGCCTTGTCACTTCATCGAGCTCCGTGGGCATGGAATCCATTTCCACACGGATGTTGGCGCAGGCTTCATCGACAAGATCAATCGCTTTATCCGGCAAAAAGCGGTCGGTAATATAGCGGTTTGATAACGTGGCCGCGGCGACGAGCGCTTTGTCATGGATGCGGACGCCGTGGTGGATTTCAAAACGTTCCCTTAACCCTCTTAAAATCGAAATCGTATCCTCCACATCCGGCTCCTGGACGAGCACCTGCTGGAAACGGCGTTCGAGGGCCGCATCTTTTTCAATATACTGCCGGTATTCGTTCAGGGTCGTCGCGCCGATACAGTGCAGTTCACCGCGGGCAAGCATCGGTTTTAGCATATTGCCGGCGTCCATTGCCCCTTCCGTTTTGCCGGCGCCGACAATCGTGTGCAGTTCATCGATAAACAGCAAAATCTGCCCGTTGCTTTTTTTGATTTCCTGCAATACCGCCTTCAGCCGTTCTTCAAATTCCCCCCTGAACTTGGCGCCTGCAACAAGCGCCCCGAGGTCGAGCGAAAAAATGGTTTTGTCTTTTAAGCCTTCCGGGACATCTTTCCTGACGATCCGCTGGGCAAGCCCTTCGACAATGGCCGTTTTGCCAACGCCGGGTTCGCCGATCAGGACAGGGTTGTTTTTTGTCTTCCGGGATAAAATCCGGATGACGTTCCGGATTTCCGCATCCCGGCCGATAACAGGATCGAGCTTTCCGGCTTTAACGGCTTCAACAAGGTCGGTGCCGTATTTTTTTAAAACGTTGTAGGTTGCTTCCGGGTTTTGCGAGGCCACTTTTTGATTCCCCCTTATGTTTTTGATCGCCTGAAGCAGTTGCTGTTTTGTGGTCCTGCTTTTCAAATAGCGGGACAGGTCATCATGTTCAACATCCATTACAGCCAGGACCAAATGTTCAACCGAAATGTACTCGTCCTTTAGCGCGCGCATTTCTTCTTCCGCGAGCCGGAACAGTTCCAAAAGCGCCGCGGACAAATACGGGGCGCTTTGCCCGGCCACTTCCGGTTTTTTCGCGAGAATCTCATCTGCAATTTTTCCAATTTCTTCCTTACTTAACCCAAGGCCGTTATATATCTCGGGAAGCAGGCTGTCCGGCTTTTCCATCAACGTTTTCCATAAATGGGCAATATCCAGTTCCGGGTGATGTTTTTGGGCGGCCAGCTGCTGGGCTTCCACCAAACCTTCCTGTACCGTAAAAGTCATGCGGTTGATATCCATCCATTCCACCTCCGCTATGGCGCGTGCCGTTTATCGCAGCGCGGGCGCCTATCCTTATTTTACCGTTTTCCTTTGACGGCAGCAAAAAAAACGGAGATTTCTCCCCGTTTGGATTTTAAGGTTTGCGTTTGCGCCTCCAATGGCGGGCATCGTTCGTTGTTTCCGGAAAGCGGTCGCCTCTGTGGAGATGGGCGCTTTTCGGGTTTACGACCGGGTCGCCATTTTCGCCAACTTCTACATACACCCCGTTATTCGGTGCTTTGCTTCCGGGGTGAAACAGGTTGCTTTGCCCCAAAGTAACGCCCCCTTTTTTCATCGTCAGCATTCGTTTGGGCTAATCTTTTTAAAGCATGAGCGCTTATTTTTGCCAGCCAAAAAATGAAAACGGCAAAGAGGGGAGCGCTGGATCAGTTAATCCCGAGCGCAATTTTGGCATAACGCGACATGCGGTCTTTTGTCCACGGCGGGTTCCAGACGATATTGACATGGGTGTCCTTTACTTCCGGAATGTCCTGTACCGCCATTTGCACCTGGTCAACGAGAATTCCCGCGAGCGGACAGCCCATTGCGGTCAGGGTCATGGTCACCGTCAGGCAGCCTTCCTCATCCAGGTCAAGATCATAAACAAGACCGAGGTTTACAATATCTATGCCAATTTCCGGGTCAATCACTTGTTCAAGCGCGCCCATAATATTTTCTTTCAAAGCTTCATCCATGGTTTTCAAACCTCCCTAATAACTATCATAACAAAACGGCATACAAGATAAAAATGCTTTACAACAGGTTTTTAAGCTGTGAAAATGTTATATTATTTAGTATAATGGATCGTCACGAAAATTGCATGTAAACTGAATCATTTTGAGAAAAAGGAGAAAAGCCAAATGCCTCAACCTTATTTAATTGCATTGGATCTTGACGGCACATTGTTAAATGATGAAAAGACCATTTCCCCGAAAACAAAATCCGTTCTGCAAAAAACAATCAACGCCGGCCATAAGGTCATCATTTCCACCGGCCGCCCTTTCCGCTCCAGCCAGCCGTATTATGAAGAACTTGGACTCGATACGCCGATTGTCAATTTCAACGGCGCATTTGTCCACCATCCGAAAAATACGGGCTTTGGCATCTACCATGAACCGATGCCGCTTCAAGTGGCAAAATCGATCGTTGAAACATGCGGCGATTTCCGGCTGTATAATATTGTAGCAGAAGTGAAAGATGAGGTGTACCTCCATTATCACGACGAAAAACTGCTCGGCATTTTTCAAATTGGAAACCCGCATGTCACAACCGGAAATTTAATGCGCTTTTTAAGAGATGAACCGACGTCCATGCTGATCCATGCAGCAAAGGAAGACGTGCCGTCGATCCGCAGCTACTTAAGCGACGTCCATGCCGAAGTGATCGACCACAGGCGTTGGGGGGCTCCGTGGCATATCATCGAGATCATTAAAGCCGGGCTGAATAAAGCGGCCGGCGTGAAAAAAGTCGCCGACGCATACGGGATTCCGAAAGAAAGGATCATTGCCTTCGGGGATGAAGACAACGACCTGGAAATGATTGAATACGCGGGGACGGGGGTTGCGATGGGAAATGCCATTCCGGCCTTAAAAACAATCGCAAATGAAATCACCCTTTCCAATACGGAAGACGGCATTGGCATTTTTCTTGAAGAAGCGCTGAATTTGAAAGCCATCTCATGAAAAACGCATAATCAGCGCCGGGAATTCCAACACTATAAACGGGCGCGGCACCCCCGTGCACCCTTCCCGTAAAGGCGGTGTTTCGTTTGGGCAGAAGCAGCAAATCGAAACGTTTTGTCCATCAGGGAAAAGATGCAGTGAAGAAGTATAGCGAGCGTTTCCCGTATCACTCCACATTGGCCGAAGCAGAAGCGAACAGGAGCGAAGAAGGCATTCCGGGAGGCATTTTATAATGGCGAACCGACTGTTTCAAGAGGCCAGGCAATTTGTCGAACTGGCGAAAGAGACGGCTGCTTTCGGAACGGAACAAGAAAAGAATAAAATGGTTCAAAAAGCGAAAAATGCTTTATCCAGTGCATATGCCAACACGACACTTGCAGAAAAAGCACAGCTGCGCGATATGCAACAGGAACTTGGAAAATTGGAATAGCTGCCGAAACCCGGCAGCTATTTTCTTTTGGAAATTGTGCAAAACGAGGAAAATCGGTAAACTAAAGACAGAACTGATTGTGAGGGTGAAAACGATGGGCATTCAAATTTTTGCTGACAGTGCCAGCGACTTGCCGCTGTCTTTTTTCAAAGAAAACCATGTACACTTGATTCCGTTGACCGTTTATGTAGAGGACAAATCCTATGACGACCTAGTCGGCATTGACCCGAAAGAAGTGTTCCGTTTGATCCGTGCGGGGGTGGTTACAAAAACTTCGCAACCGTCACCGCAATATTTTGAAAAACTTTTTACCGATCTTGCCAAATCGGGGGACACCGGCATTTACCTGGCTTTTTCGTCCGAGCTGTCCGGAACGTACCAAACCGCGGCCATGATCGCCGAACAAGTGAAAGAAGCCTGTCCCGATCTTGATTTAACGGTACTCGATACGAAATGTGCTTCGATCGGTTACGGCCTCGTTGTAAAAGCAGCCGCCGATTTACGAAAAAAAGGGGCAGGAAAAGAGGAAATCGTCCGTGATGCCACATTCCGCAGCAAGCATATGGAGCATATTTTCACAGTCGCCGATCTTGATTTTCTTGCCAGAGGCGGCAGGCTATCGAAAACAAGCGCATTTTTCGGCGGCCTGCTGAATATTAAACCGATCCTCGATGTAGAAGACGGGAAGCTCATTCCGATTGAAAAAATCCGCGGGCGGAAAAAACTGCTGCACCGTATGCTCGATATCATGGAAGAACGCGGCACGGACCTTGAACACCAGCTGGTCGGCATCTGCCACGGCGATGATGAAGCGGCTGCGGAAGAAATGAAACAGCTGATTGAAGCGCGTTTCGGCACAAAACAATTTTTAATCAACACGATCGGCGCCGTGATCGGGTCGCACGCCGGGCCGGGCACATTATCCGTCTTTTTCCTGAATGAGCTGCCGTAATGTCTTCCAACTTTTTTCCGGGCATACCGGTTAATAGAAATTTTGGACGGGTATAGACGAATGGTGATGGCCGGCCAATCCAAATTTCGGATTGCCGTTCCGTTTAAAAATTGAACGAGGAGTGGTAAAAGTGGCGAACGAACAAAATGCTTCCAAGAAAACTTTGCCCGCCCAGCACCAGAACAGGCAGCCCGGCACAGAAACGGAAATGAACCCGCAGCCGGAAATCTTGCATTCGACGACTCAAGCTATGTGACCGGGCAGGTCATCCACGTAAACGGCGGCACCGTGATCAACGGGTGACGCGCACCGGAAGGGCACAGCCCTTTCCGGTTTTCTTTTTGCTTAAAACAGAGCACACGGCACCGGGGCCCGTGTTTCCGGCCCAAAGCCTGCCGGTTATCACAAATTCTTTTGCTTAAAACGGATGCAAAGTCCAAGGGGGTAACCGGGATGGTGCAGATGTTTACCGCCTAAACCAAAAGCTTCGGGCCCTGTTTTCTTTCTG
The DNA here is from genome assembly GCF_038593015.1 of Weizmannia sp. FSL W8-0676. Lineage (NCBI taxonomy): Bacteria > Bacillati > Bacillota > Bacilli > Caryophanales > Bacillaceae > Heyndrickxia > Weizmannia sp. FSL W8-0676. Next base: position 941,574 of record NZ_CP151954.1, on the reverse strand, counting down.
CTTAAAAAGGTATGAAAACCCCTCCCCTTGTCAAAAACAAATAAGGAAATGATGCTCGGGAAGGAGGGCCGCAAATGGACGGACAGTTCAGATTAAAAATCATGGAATGCCAGTCCCGCGCTTTTTTAACCGGTTCAATCGAGAAGCTGAATGAAGAATGGGTATTTTTTGATGATGTATCGGATGAGGCATCGATGCTGGAGGAGTTTGTTGGCCAAAAAATTGAAATCTTCCATTCCGGGCGTTGGAAAAAAGGCCTATTAACAGCGGATGAAACCGTCATGTCGGACGGAGAAACGCTTCTTCTTGAAGAAAAAGCAAGCTTGCGGATTCCGAAGCCTGTCAATTTTTCGCTTGAGATGCTGCTCGGAGAATGGGAGGACGGCCTGTTTCACCGCTTCGTCTCTTTCTTAAACGGGGCAGGCTTTTCCATTTATGATTGCATCTATTGCCATAACGTATTGTCATTTCTCGCCAGCCGGGAGAAAAAAGAAGGCGTGAATTTCATGCTGTTTGATAACGGGGAGGCCATTTTATCTGTCCACCACCATTTCCGGCTGGGCGAAACGGCGGACGAATGGTTCGATTGCACATGGAGTGACGGAAGGCGTATGCTTTTGAAAAAAATGTAAAAAGGAAGGCAAGACAACCCTTGCCTCCCATTTACATTCTAATAAAAAGGATGCCATCCCATCGGCAGGCGCAGCCCGAGATACAGGACGGCGGCGAAAAAGAGGATCAGCAAAACCCAGAGCATCCCCGTCCTTTTTCTTTTAGCAAGCCGCAGCGTAATCATTTCCATCATCCCGATCACGAGAATCCCGCCGAGCAGTTTAAGGCCGTACAGGGCAGGATCGAGACGCTGGTTATGGAAAAAGAGCAGCGCGCCTGTCACGATGACGAGTATGTAAAACAGCCTTAAAACCATCTGGACCGTTTTAAACGCCTTTTCTCTTCCTGCGCGATGGAGGAACAAGGCCAAAATAAACAAAAGGATCGCAATGACCCATGTTGTTACATGCGCATCTGTCCGGGTTAACATCGTTCGATCTTCTCCTTTGCTTCTTTATCTGTCTTATACCCATCTTACTTTATTTGATGGTGTTTCGCAAAGTTCCCACCTTTTCAACCGTAATTTCAACCTCATCACCCGGATTCAAGAAACGCGGCGGATGAAACCCGTTGCCAACGCCGGCAGGGGTGCCCGTTGCAATGATATCCCCGGGTAAAAGCGTCATCCCTTTCGACAATTCGGACAGGATCTCCTCAACTGGGAAAATAAAGCGGGATGTATTGGACTGCTGGCGGACTTCCCCGTTAACTTTTGTCACGATATCAAGCGCATTCGGATTTTCAATTTCGGAACGGTCGACAATCCACGGGCCAACCGGGCAGGATCCGTCCAGGCTTTTCCCGATAAAATATTGTTTATGCTTCCGTTGAAGATCCCTCGCTGTTATATCGTTTAAAATGGTATATCCGAACACATGGGAAAGGGCATTTTCTTTTGCAATCTGCTTCCCTTCCCTCCCGATCACGACTGCCAGCTCCCCTTCGTAATCCAATTCGCGGGTAACCGCCCGGTGCGAATCAACCGGCGCTTCATGTGCATTGACAGTTGTCGTCGCTTTTGTAAACACGATAATATGTTCAGGAATATCTTCCGCGCTCCCCATTTCAATCGCATGTTCCCGGTAATTTTTGCCGACACACAACATGTTTCTCACCGGGTCCGGAATCGGAGGAAGATAGGAAACCTCGCGAAGCGGAACGAGTGCGCCTTCAAGGGTTGCTTCCGGTTTTTTCAATTCTTCCCGGACACGGCCGGTAAACGCCTCGCCCGCCTGGATCCCTTCAAGCAAAGATGGCGGAAAATCATTATCCAAAGCCCGTAAATTTAAAATCGTTGTTTCATTATAAAGCACACCGTATTGTACCTGGTCTTGCCAAACAAAGCTCATGAATTTCATCGTATACACCTCATCCTTTTTTGTCATTTCGATAACTGAGTTGCCGCCAGCCCCATTCAAGCGGCCCGTAGCGGAAGCGATGCAGCCAAATGTCGGAAACCAGCACTTGAATAAGAAAAAACAAAACAACAAGCAATACCCCGCTTGGCACAGACAACTTTCCGTAAAGCCCGAGTCCATAAGCGTAAAAGATCAAAGAGCCTAAACCAGACTGGCTGATGTAATTGGAAAGCGGCATCCTCCCGGCCATTGCAACCGGCCTGAGAAAATCCGCCAGCCGGTGCTTCACACAGAGCTCAACGAGTGCAACATAAGCACCGCTTAAAACGGCGCCGCCGATCGTCTCCCGGATATACAGAAAAGGCAGGATGGGGGCGGCAATAAGCGGCAACAGTTTGCAAAACAGGCCAAAAACAAAGCAGCAGCAAAAAAACAGCAGCCATTTTTTTGCCGGAATCCTCCCCTTTGTAAGCCAGCCTTCCCTGCAAACGCCCGCCCCCGCCATCATCAGCGGAAAAACTGACAGAAAAGCATGCCATGTGCCGGGAGGGCCGTATACCGCATACCAGTCCAGCCACCTTCTTTTCGTAATGTCGATAAAGCTCCCGTTTGCATACACCTGCAATGAAGCGGCGGCATTGCGCCAGTCGGTATACAGGAGTGAAGCGTCCGGCGACCGGATGGCCATCACCATCAGATAAAAGCTTATCAGCAAATGCGGGATAAAAAAGAGGGCAGCCCCGCCAAAAATCAAAGTTTTCCCTCCCTGTTTCAGAAAGGGCAAAAGGATCATGCCAAAGACCGCATAAGCCGCTAAAATGTCCCCCGGCCAGATGAACCATGCATGGGCAAGGCCGAGAACGAGCAAAACGGAAAGGCGCCGGAAAAGAAACTTATAAACCTCGACCCCTGCCCTTTCCGCCCGCTGTTTCTGCACCATCAGCCCATATCCGAAAAGAAACGCAAAAATGGGATAAAAACTGGACTGGAAAAACACCTCAATCCACGCCACGATTGCCCGGTCCCCCGCTTTGAACCAGTCATACGGATTAATATAAAGATAAGGAGACAGAAAAGAAAGCATATTTACCATGAGAATGCCGAAAAGGGAAAATCCCCTCAGTATGTCAATTGCAGAATTCCGCCGTTTTTCATGGATTGGCGCCCATTCAGCCATTGCAACGCTCCTTTTTGTTTTTGCCCGTTAGGCGGATGAATCACCCTTTTTTCATTTTCTTCATACAATAAAGCATGAAAAAGCCAATTGCCACTGACCAGGGAAGGATGTGCGCGCCATGCCCGGTTTTGTCGGCGCCGTCCAAATTATCAGTATCGGATCAAGCGGCGTCTTTAATGTCGGTGACGTATTCCTGATTCAGCCGGTTGCCAGTTCCAAAACGTTTGCCGGGGCGGGGTCCTTTAACACGGGTGAAAACCTGTCCATTACAAACTACCAGTCAAATACAAATACGTATGATTTTGATGCCATTGACCAGGGAAACTATTTTAATTTGTAACGGGTGAAAACAAATGAATCTCTACGTGCAGCAAAGCATCCACATCCGCATGATCAAGATCGGCGGAATTACAAATTCTTCGGTCTTCCAAATCGGCACGTCCGGCATCATCAAGCCGGCAGCTTATTTGTATAATACCGGAAATTTTTCCGGGCCGGCTCCTTCTGCCGCTGCAGACCAGCCTTACAATCCGAATGTTACAGTTCCCATGCAGTCCGGCGCTGCCACTTCAAGTTCAAGATAGAAAGCACTGGACCGGTTTTCCCGGCGTTGTGCCTGATCATGAAGCCGGCATGTTCTTTCCGGACCCTGCGCCAGGTTCGGCCTGTAGCTCCGCTTTGTTTTGGGTTTCGCCCTAAAAGCCGCGGCCCTGATGTAGTTAGTCCGGCTACAGAAAGCGCGGTCCCGGTTTTCCCGGCGTTGTGCTGAAACCGGTATTTCTTTCCGGCCACATTTAGACGGCAGCAACTTCAGGTATGTACACGTGTGCTGAACCTGCATGTTCTTTCCGGACCCTGCGCCAGGTTCAGCATTGACGCTGCACACCGATGCTTTGCTTTAAGCTCAGGTTTCGTTCCGATCCAAGCCGGCGGTCACTGTCGGGCTTTAAGCCAGAAGGGGGTTTTTGAATGCCAGACCTTTTTGCCGAACTCCGGCAGCTTTACCAATACTTTCAACACCATGAAGCGAAGTTGGCGAAAATGGAAAAGACGCTTGCCTCCCTCATGGAGGAGATTGAGCAGCTGAAAGCAAGGCCGCCTGTCCGGGTGGACCGGATCGAATATGCATTTGACCAGCTGAAAATCGAAACACTGGATGGCACCTTGAATATCGGCATTAATCCGTCTGACCTGTCCAGTATAGAGGATGCAGCCATCCCCCAAACGCAGGGCATCCCCCATGCCAACAATGAACACCGTGCTGCTTTAAAACAGGCGCTTACCGAAAAACTGGTGGAATATTTGGAAAAAGAACTCCCAACAACGATCACCGACAATGAGCGGCAATTCAAAGTCCGTCTAAATCAAGAATATCATAATTTTATAAAAAATGACTTAAAAAACCAACTTCCGCAGCGCATTGATTATTATATCAACCAGCTCAATTCAACCGGACCCGTTGAAGGCGAATGGTTTGACAAATTGCTCGGGCAAATCAAGGCGGATATGGCGCATGCCGTACAAGTGTTTATTTCCCATCTGCCGCCGCAAATGAACGGAGGTGCCAGCGATGGAACTGAACGTCACAAACCGTGAAATCTGTGTGGATTATGTCCAAATTATCGGAATTTCAAGTGCCTCGGTTTTCCTCATTGGCGATACGGAAACGATTCAGCAGGGAGCGGCCTTTGATACGCCGCCGGAATCCCTGATTATCAGCCCGTACGTGCCGTTTGTGCCGAGGGGATAGTATGATGCAAAGAAACTCCTTTGTGGATACGCTCCGGGTCAAAACCGTCATATTTGGATCGAACGTCATTGTTGGAGACTCCGAGCGGATCCAGATGTCTGCCACCGTCCTTGCGATCCAGCGCCAGCAGGAATTGTACTACGGATTTGAAGCGCCGTTTCAAACTTTTCCCATTTTCAGCCTGGCCGTTCCGATTCCGCCGGTAACAGAACAAATCCGGTTTCAGGTTTACCAAGAAAATCCGGTCATAAAAGTTTCGAATGTAGATATCATCGGGATGTCGAATTCAACCGTCATGCAAATCGGAAGCACTAAATCAATCGCCCTTGAAGCAAGGGTCCACCATACCCGTCAGCTAGACCCAAATATTCTGAAGCTTGGCGGCCGAGTTCTCCCGCGCACCGTTGCCGTCAGCCAGGAAAGCAATGTTATGCCAGATTAATCCGGAAAGCAGGTGATCAAAATGCCGGCCATTGTAGGCCCGTTACAAATCTATAATGTTGGAAGCGGCATTGTCCATTTTGGAGACACAGCTGTCATCTCATCGAAAACAAGTTCAAAAACATCTACCGGCTCCGGTTCGCTTTCCACTTCCGCATTTGTCATTACAAACAACGCGCTCAGTGCAAACAATACGGCTAACGGCAGTGTTGTCGACCAGCCATCTGCAGGAAACCACTAGAAAGGCAAAGAGGGCAGGCAAATTTTCCACTACCTCGCTGCCTTCATAAATGGAAAGATAAATTTTTATGTGTTGCTATAGCTATGGCAAGAATGGGCTCCCTTAAAGGGGGGCCCATTCTTGATTAAATTTGAAGAAGATGCCCGCCATCAAAGAAATACAAGTATTGTTCTTTTACCTTTTTCTTTAAAATGGTTTCCAGCGCCCTTGAGTAAAGGGCAAGCTGGACTTCATAACGTTTGCGCAGGACAGGCTCTGCTTCTTCAAATCCGCCTTTAAACCTGCCGTGGATATTGTCTGTCTTAAAATCGAGCAATACGAGGCCGTCTTTTTCCTCTGCCACGCAATCAAATATACCCTGGATAAGGACATGTTCTTCCGCAAGGGATGGATCCCGGTAAATTTCCGACGCGGGAACGGATAAACTGAACGGCATTTCCCGCATCACCCGGCCGGCTGCAAGGACACGGCGGCCAATATCCGTTTCAAAAAAGCGGACAAGCTGTTCAGCCGCAATGGCATCCGCCTGTTCTTCCGTGAGCAGCTCCTGTTTCACCATCTCTTCAACCAGTGCTTCAACGGAAGCATAAGTCGGCGGCGCATCAAACGGGATATGCTGCATCACCATATGCATCGCTGTCCCGCGTTCGGCCGGCGTAGTCGATTTTTCCTGCATAAAACGGGGGCGGTCAAAGATATGTTTTTCCGCATTCGGAATAAACCGGGTATCATTCGTTTCATCATGCTCTTCATGCATCCGTTTCAATTCCGATACCGATTGTTTGGCACGCCGGAATGTTGCCGGCTCATTACGGTACCGGAAACTTAAGCGCCCGAAAACTTGCGCTTTATATGCGGACTCCGCCGCAACCGGGAGGCCGGCTTTCACTTGATGCTGCCAGTCTGCTTCCCCAACTTGTTCTGGTTCCGGCATATCGGCAAACTGTTCTTTCGGCAAAACGGCGATCTGCCATTTGGACGGATCATCCAGCACCACCCGGCCGGCATCCCCGAAAAGCGCTGTTCCGTCCGCATGCCTGCTAAGCGAAGGGATGATCCAGTCCAAATAAGTGCCGGCCACTGCGCGCAGATGGTCTGGCATCAGCCAGCCTTCCTGCCGCCTCGTTTTCCCCCATTTTTCCAGGCGCTTGCCCAGATTTTTCACCGTCCCGACCAAATACAGTTTTTCTTTTGCCCTTGTGAGCGCGACATACAAGACGCGCATTTCTTCAGCCAGCATTTCCAGCTTTTTCTTTCTTTTAAAGGCAAGCTGCGGCAAGGACGGATATGTGATCCGTTTTTCCGGATGAATGTACTTTGAGGCGAACCCGAAATCTTTATCAAGAAGAAATGCCTGGCTGATATCGCGCATATTAAATTTCCTGTTGAGGCCTGCCACGAACACGACCGGGAACTCGAGCCCTTTGCTTGCATGGATGGTCATCAGACGGACAACATCTTCCTGTTCACTCAATGCCCTCGCTGTTCCGAGGTCATCCCCGCGCTCCTGCATGCGTTCGATAAAACGCAAAAACCGGAACAGCCCCCTGAAAGACGTTTCTTCATATTGCCGGGCCCGGTCATACAAAGCCCGCAAATTGGCCTGCCGCTGCTTTCCTCCGGACAGTCCGCCGGCAAAATCATAAAACTGCGTATCCCGGTACAGCTGCCAAATGAGGGAGGACAAATCCCCCTGCCTTGCAATAGACCGCCACACCGACAATTTTTCCATGAATCTGGACACTTTCTCATGCGCTTCTTCTTCCTCAGGATCCGGCCGGTCTGCTATAAATTTTTTCACCGCTTCATAATACGGACCCCGCTTTTCATGAATGCGGATAAGGGCAAGCGCTTCTTCATCGAGCCCGACAATCGGGGAACGGAGCACGACTGCAAGCGGAATGTCCTGATACGGGTTGTCAATTACTTTTAATAAAGAAAGCATGATGGATACTTCCGTCGCGTCAAAATAACCGGTTGAAAGTTCCGTGTACAACGGGATGCCCGCCTGTTTCAATTCTTCCATTATAGCTGGCGCCCATGCCATGGAACGCATCAGGATAACGATATCTTTATACCGGATCGGGCGGAATGTGCCAGTCTTCGGATTGTAAACCTGTTCTTCGCCGATCAGTTTTTTTATTTCACGGGCAAGATAACGGGCTTCAAGCTGGGATTGTTCCAGTTCGGCCCGGTCCAGCGTTTCTTCATCCGGTGCGTCTTCCTCCTCGATGGCTTCATCGGCCTGGTCAATCAATGCCACTTTGACCGGATGATCCCCTTCCGGATAAGATGCGCCTGCCACAAGTGCAGCCTGGCTGTCATAGACAATCTCGCCCACCTTTAGGCCCATAATTTGTTTAAAAATAAAATTCGTGCCGTCGAGAATTTCTTTGCGGCTGCGGAAGTTTTTCGACAAGTCGATTCTGAGGCCTGCATCCCGGCCTTCCGGATCAAAATCCCGGTACTTTTTTAAAAACAGGTTCGGCTCAGCAAGCCGGAACCGGTAGATGCTTTGTTTTACGTCTCCGACCATAAACCGGTTGCCGTCAAATCCCGCCCCTTTTGCCACAAGATTCATGATCGTTTCCTGCACCATATTACAATCCTGATATTCGTCAATCAGCACTTCTTTAAATTGCTGCCGGTAAGCTTTGGCCGCTTCTGATGGGATGAGGGCGCCGTCTTCATTTTTTTTAGCAAGAATGTCCAGGCAAAAATGCTCCAAGTCCGAAAAATCGACGATCCCTTTTTCCGCTTTTACCGCGCCGTATGCGTCCGCAAATTTTTTCACGAGCGTTCTAAGTTCCGCAATCACCGGCCGCATTTCCTGCATGTCTTTCAGGAAAGACGCCGGCTTCCTTAAGAAAAAGTCTTTTTTTAAACCTTCAAGTGTTTTCTTTGCAGATTTCCGCAAATCATCGGCCGCTTTAACGAGTTCCTCTTCATATGCCTCCCCTTTGCACGCTTTGGCGCGTGTAAAGTGCCATGCATTCATTTCTTCATAAAGCCCCTGCCAGGGACCGTGAATGGCCGCAAGCAATCTGTCTGCAATTTTTATGTCATCGAGATAATTTTCCGCCCTTGGCGCAGGCCCGCCCGGCTCTAAAGCAAGCCCATACGCTTCCTCCAGCATGTCTTTTGCAGCCTGCAGCTGGAGGTGGATATCTTCTTTCACCGCTGCCATAAACGGAAGGCTGTCCACCTCTTCCACATCCCCGGCATCATACATTTCGACCATTTTATCAAGCCATGCAGACGGATCCGGATGGGAACGGGAAAAGTCGTAAAGCTTCCGGATCAGATGCTGGAGCTCGTCATCACTGCGGTCGTTTGAAAATGTATCCACTGTGCGGTAAAACAGGTCATTTCCCTCTTTCGCATACTCCGCTTCAAAGAGGTCATCCAGCACTTCATCGCGCAGAAGTTCGGCTTCTGTATCATCGGCGATCCTGAATCCGGGGTCGATGTCAATCAAATAATAATATTTTCGGATCACTTCAAGGCAGAAGGCGTGCAGCGTGGAAATCGGCGCTTTATTCAGCAGGCTCAGCTGTTTCCGCAAATGATGCGAATCCGGGCGGCTGCTGATCGCCTCCTCGATCGCTTTACCGATGCGGTGGCGCATTTCCGCAGCCGCGGCATTGGTAAAAGTGACAATGAGCAGTTCATCAATGTCGAGCGGATCGTGATCATCCAATATTTTTTGGATAATTCTTTCCACGAGCACGGCTGTTTTTCCTGAACCGGCAGCCGCCGCGACGAGGATGTCCTGCCCTTTTGCCATGACGGCTTTCCATTGGTCATCCGTCCAGACGGCATTCGCCGGTTTATCCGGAATGGCTGTTTTCATCTGTTCTGCGCTCCTTTCTCATTTTGGCGAGGATTTCTTCCGGTTTTTCCGGGTGAATGAGGCGGTAATTGTTCTCTTCCATCGACTGGTCAAACTGGCAGACTGAACGGAACGGGCAGAATGTGCACGCCGCCTGTTTTTTTATTTTATAAGGCGCGATATCCGTCGTGCCGGACAGGATCGCATTGCCGGCCTCTGTGTAAATGTTGCGCACATAGCTACGGATCGCTTCAAAGTCTTCTTTGCTTGCCACTTCGGACCGGGCCGTTAATTGGCCGTCCTTTTTCAAACCTGCCGACACAATCGCACTGTTGCCGGATTCAAGCGACTGGTCCATCAATGTGATCACTTCCGGGCTGTCCAGCAACAGCCCCCGCATCCGGAAGTCTTTTAAAATTTCTTCTTCAATTTCTTCAGCCGTCAGCATTTTTTCCGCCGAAATCAGCGGATCATGAAGATGGAAATACAAAACGCCCGCCGGAATCGTTTCTTCACCTGTCAGCTGTTTCGAATACGTCATAATGAGATCCAGATAGGTGAGCATTTGCAGGTCAAGGCCGTAATACACATTTGTCAAATCAAGCTTGTGCGCGCTTGATTTGTAATCGATGATCCTGACGTACACACCGTTTTCGCTTTCTGCCTTGTCGACACGGTCAATCCGGCCCTGCAGCTCCATTTTCGCCCCGTTTTTCAATGTAAATGAAAGCGGCGGAAGCTCTTTTTTCGGCCCGAAAGCGAGTTCCATCGCGACCGGTTCAAAGCCGCTTCGTTTCGCATGGACGCTTAAAATATAAGAAGCCCTTCCGACAACCTGTTCCAGTTTCCTTTTAATATATTGGTAGCGTTTCGAACTGAGCAGGATTTGATGCTGCAATTTTGGGGCAAGGTCGTCCACTGCCGCTTTTGCAAGCTCCATGCTTTGCTGCTTTGTCATCTCTGACCACGGAATGCCTTCGCGCTGCAGGGTATCGGAAATCCATTTCAATGCGCCGTGGAAAAGATCCCCGATATTCGGCGCATCAAGGCGGAACACATCCCGTTCCCGCAGCCTCAGCCCGTATGTCGAAAAATGGGAAAACGGGCAGGTGAAAAACTGCTCCATTCTCGATACGCTGGCAAGGATATGGTCGCCGTACAGTTCCCGGCTCGTTTTTTCGGAGAGCTTCCGGGCTTTGTTTTGGTAAAACAAACTGGAAAAAGCATGGGCCGCCCGGTTTTTCCATTCCGGGTTCTCCATATAGAAGTTATACGTATCCCACCAGAAGGCGGCCATGGGATACCCTCTTTTTTTCAGCTGCAGCTGCGAAGTGACAAAAGCAATAGCAGCCGCCGGATGGGAAATGTATGCGGCTTGCTGTTTCTCTTCCAGTTCCGCCGGGTCATTTACCCATAATCCGCCGCCGCGGGCCGGGAACATGTCCTCTATCCGGTTGATGAACGGGGACGGCAGCAATGCTTTCCCTTCCTCATCGGCAAGCGGAAAAGAGAGAACCAGTTTTTCAGACGGCGTCGTCAATGCCCGGTAGAAAATAAATTCTTCGTCCAGCAGGCGCCTTTTGCTGCCGGGCATGATTTCAAGCCCTTCCAGCCGCAAATATTCACGCTCTTCATCATTTAAAACGCCATCTTCGGAAATTTTCGCCGGCATGACCCCGTCATTGGCCCCGATAATAAATGCCAGTTTGACATCGGACAGCCGGGACTGTTCCAGATTCGCCACGAGCACCTGGTCCAAAGCCGGTGGAACAATGGAAAATTTTAATGACTCAAGCCCGGTTTCCATAATGGCAGAGAATTTCCCAACATCAGCAGGTCCATCGCCAAGGATTTCAACATACTGGTCCAAAACGCCCATGACTTCATCCCATGCCTGGTCGTGTTCCCTGGCAGCAACAAGATCCCCCGCTTCTTCCTTTTCAAGCCGGAGCGCTTCCAGTTTTTCCGGAATCTCCAATTCTTCGAGATAAAGATACAATGCTTCACAAAGCGCTTTTCCGGTGCGGGCGCGCTTCAAACGCCGCGACAGGCGCAAAATCGGCGCTGTGACCAGAAGCCTGAGTTCATTCAGTTCCTGTTCGATTTTTCTTTCCTCATCCGTTTGCGGAAGGTTTTCCAGTTCGAGGCCGCGGATCCGCCTATATTCCCATCTTTTTCTGCTCGTCCAGCGTTCTCCCTGGATGCCGTAAGCTAGGCAATAGTTTTCAAGCCGGTCCATTTTTTCACGCAACGTGCGGGCATCTCCAGGCGGAAACAGCAATTCTGTTTTGATGGCACGGAAAACCGGTTCATAACGCCAGTTGCCGCGGATGATTTCCAAAGTCGAACGGATCAGTTCAATGAGCGGATGGTTCAGCATCGGCCGTTTTCTGTCGATAAAATACGGCACATCATAATCGTAAAAAACCGTTTCGATTAAATCCTGATAGGCCTCCCCGTTGCGGACAAGGATGGCAATATCACGGTAACGGCAGCTGCCTTCCATGACGGCTTCACGGATAGAACGGGCAACGCCTTCGATTTCCGCCCGCCGGTTGTTCGCCTGCCAGATCTCGATGCTGCTTTCCCCCGGAAAAGAAGGAAACGGCAGTTCTTCAAACCGGGACTGCAAAAAGCGCAAACTTTCATGCCTGAAACGGGCCGGTTCATACAGCGCCACGTCTTCTTCCGTTTCAATTTGAAAGGCGCGCGCCAGTTCATAGATATGTGCATAGGCTTCTCCCGGCATCCGGAACAAGTATAAATCATCCGGCTGCCTCCCGCGGAAAGCCCGGTCCGTTGTGAGCGCAACCGTAACGCGGCGGCATTTTTTCAAGAGTTCCCCGATCACCAGGTATTCCTGCGGGTTAAAAGTATGGAACCCGTCTATATAAATTTCCGCATCTTGGAGATAGCGCGATTTTTCAACGGCAGAAGCAAGCAGCCTCAAGTAATCTTCTGAATCAATGTATTTGCCTTCCAGCTTTTGCTCATATGCCTGATATACGCGTTCCAAATCGTGCAGCTTGTCGGAAAGCACTCTTCCCCCGTCCGCTTCCCCGATTGAGGCGCGTTTTTCCTGAAGCTGTGCAGGCGAGACGCAAAACCGTTTGAACTCAGTCAGAATGCGTTCGACATTGTCAATAAAGCCCGTCTTATCCGCCGCCCGCGTGAAAACCGACAGTTCTTCTTTTTGGTCTTCCAAAATTTTCCGAATGAGCATATTTAATCCGCTGCTCGATACATGGGTACGGCTGATCCCGCCGACTTCCTGCAATATTTTCCAGGCAAGGCGCGTAAAACTGTACACCTGGGCACGGATCATCCCGCCCAGTTCAGGTTCATGCGCAAGCCGTGTTTCCGATAAAAAAGTCATTTGCTCCGGAACAAGGTAAATGAGCGGTGCCCCGCCCGGATCGCCAAGCAGTTTCTGCCTGATTTCACGTTGGATGAAAGTTGTCTTTCCTGTCCCGGGGCGCCCGGTAATAAATCGAAGGGACAATTGGTTCACTTCCTTTTGATGAGCTCATTGGCCCCCATATCCGGAAAGATGCCGGACAAGGAACATTTGTTCTTTTATTGTAACGGATATTGTGCTATGAATCAAGCATTTTTGCCTAAAAAATATGCTTCCTGTTTTTTTCTGCCGGGGGATGCCCGCTTCCACGTAAAACACTGCCTGTTCCCGCCCCCGGAAAAATCCTTCCTATCCAATCCGGATGCCCTTCCCGTCCGGACGGGGCCGCGAACCGCCATCAGGGCGCGCTCCTGCTTCCGGCCGTATAATGCCGAAAAAAAAGCACTGCCTGTTCCGGGAAACGTCCCGCAAAATGCAGTGCTTTCACACCTCTTAATCCCCGTCAAACAAATCAAACAAGCCTTTTGCCATGCTGCCTTCATCCTTTGAACCGCCCGCTGCCGGCATTGCGGCAAATACGCGGCTGGCCAGGCGGCTGAATGGCAGCGACTGCACCCAGACCGACCCCGGCCCGCGCAAAGTGGCAAAGAACAGGCCCTCTCCCCCAAAAAGGGCTGTTTTGATCCCTTTGACAAATTCAATGTCATAATCTACCGTCTTTGACATGGCGACAAGACAGCCTGTATCCACCCTCAATGTTTCGCCGGGTGCGAGCTCGCGTTTCTGGATCGTGCCGCCAGCGTGGATAAAGGCAAAGCCGTCTCCCTCAAGCTTCTGCATGATAAACCCTTCCCCGCCGAAAAATCCGGTTCCGAGTTTCCGCTGAAATTCAATGCCGACTGAGACCCCTTTTGCCGCTGCCAAAAATGCATCTTTCTGGCAAATGATTTTCCCGCCCAGTTCGCTTAAATCCATCGGCACAATCTTGCCCGGATACGGCGCTGCAAACGCTGCATGCTTTTTATCACGGGCTTCGTTTGTAAAGGCGGTCATAAACAGGCTCTCACCGGTGATCAGCCGTTTTCCTGCAGAGAACAGTTTTCCCATAATGCCGCCGCCCTGGCCGCCCGAGCCGTCGCCAAAAATCGTTTCCATCCGGATGCCGTCTTCCATCATCATCAAGCTGCCGGCCTCGGCAATGACGGTCTCCTGCGGGTCGAGTTCTACTTCAACAAACTGCATGTCGTCCCCGACCAGTTTAAAATCAATATCGTGGTTGTTCATTTCCCTACCTCCTCAAAATGCACTCCCCCTGTATACGGACTTGCAGTTCGCAATGTTTCATTTTTATTTCCCGTGCAGCGTTCGTTTTATTGGACGAAAAGGCAGGGACCCCCCTTCCCTGCCAGGCTTAAATCCAATACAGCCCGCTGTCTTCCATCGCCCTATATCCCTGTTGTTTCAAGAATTGCATCCGGGAGCGTCGGATGTTGATTTCATATGCAACCTGCAAAGCAGCCGCTTTATGGTACTGATTGATAAACGATCCATAGCTGATTGGCAACACGAGTGATTGATTGTTTGAAAAAACCACTTCAGTTTTTTTGCCTTCTGGGGTGTGGTCTTTAATATGCCCGGAGATCAGCCAAATACAATCCGGCTGGCTGGGCGATTTTGTTGGAAAAAGTATGGTAGCTGTATGGGGATCGACGAGGATCGGCGGCTTGTGCCGGACATGAATCAGGCTTTTTGTCGCATTTTTTCTTCCTTCGTAATCGCTTCCAAAGTATTTGCAGCTTTTTTTCACGATATTCAGGGGAAGTTCCGGCACAAATCGTTCCCGATCCACTTCCAATATTTTGGTCCCTTTTTCTCCCCCCTCCTGACAAGGAATCAGCGCAATCGTGTTTGGATGAATGTCCAATTGTCCATGTTGCATAATGCATTCCCCCATTTTATTTTTCTCATGATCCACTCTCTATTATAGTACAATCTTCCTACATTTCTAGTACTTTTTTTAAAAATATGCATTTTTTTCTTTGTTAATCGTTTCAGAAAAATTCAATTTTTACATTGCTTTTTATTGAAATGCTCTGTATAATAAAAAAAAGCGAAAAAGGTGATCATACATGGAAAACAAAAAATCTTTCTCTGACGTGCCGAAAGAAAGCCCGAAGTCCCGGATTCAGATGGAGAAATTTGTGGAACACATTTACACGGACATGTTGCTGAATGAGATCCTGCTGAACAAAAAAAGAGAAGAGTTATTAAGAAAAATTGACCATGTACTTGATCTCCGCGATGAGGAGCAGTTCATGCATTTAACGAACGAACTTAAAAAAATCAACCTGCAATTTGGATAAATACAGGCCATGCAAACAGGCTCGGCCCGTTTGCATGGCTTTTCTTTTGCATAAAAATGGCAGGTGCAGAGCGCGGCCAAAAGATTTTTGCCCGGAACAGGCCGCGCCTGCTGCACTTTCAGTATTCCTTATTCTTCCAGCATGCGGATCCGCTCCAGTATTGTCGGATGGTCATAGCGAAATATTTTGACGAGAAGCGGCGGATTGACTTCGCTTAAACCTGCTTTTGTTAAAATTTGGAACGTTTCAATGCCGGACTTTTTATCATGCGTCATCTGTACGGCATAACGGTCCGCCCGCATTTCCTGATAGCGCGATGCCCAATTGGTAAGCGGGCTCGACGCAAAGAGCAGAACTGAGGAAATAAGCAGAAATAAAGGCAGCGAGCTGATGCTGGAAACCCCGGACATCCACCGCCCGCTTCCTTTCCAACGCCCAACCGCATTCATCCATCTGGCAATCAGCCACAGCCCGATGAGCATCATCAACATATAACCCGCGATGCCGAAATATATATGTTTTTCCACATAATGCCCCATCTCGTGTGCCATCACGAATAAAATTTCTTTATCATCCATACGGTTGAGGGTCGTGTCCCAGAGCACGATTCTTGAGTTGGAGCCGATGCCGGTGACGTAAGCATTCAGGGCGTTTGTTTTTTCCGACATATTCACTTCGTACACATGGTCAGCAGGAATTTGTGCTTTTTCCGCAAGCGCCAGAATTTTCGCCTCCAGTGCCTTGTCTTTTAACGGATAAAAATCGTTATACAGCGGATCAATCACGACCGGCTGGATAAACATCATAAACACCGTAAAAGGAATGGAAAGCAGCCAGGCCGGGAGCCACCATTTCCGCCGGAATTTTTTCATCAGGGCGTACAATACTGCGACGACAGCAAACATGATGGCAAAATTCACCCAGAAATCGGTCAGTTCATCTTTCATCCATCCTGCAAAATTTTGGGCGGAAATGCCGTACGCTTTTGAAAAACGATGGGACAAATAATCGAACGGAAAGGTAAACAAAAAGGCTGCAAGCGAAAACCAAAAGAAATAAACCGCGGTTTGAATGAGGCGGATGTGTGAAACTGCCGCTGCCCATTTTTCAAACATTTTGGAAATACCAAGCACAAGCACCAAAAAATAAAACAACCACTCATATGGCACGGACAGGAAAAAAAGCAGATTCCTGATTTTTGAGTATGCTTCGCTTAGAAACAATTGGCGGCCGCTCATAAAAGTAGCTGGATCGGCGGCTGTCCCTTTATATTGGGCGGGAATGGCGGCATCGGCGTAATGAAACAAATACCAGTACATCAAAAGGCCGAACAAAACGTATGCCGCAATCGCCCGCAGCGCCCACTTCATCTTCACTCCACATGCACTCCTTCCTTGTCCTCTTCTATATATGTAGCCAAGGAAAAAGGCATTTAGAACAGCCAATACGGCTTTGCTCCTTCAAAACAGAAAAGAATAAAAGCTCAACACCGCAATCGCCCCGAGCACGACAATGATGACATTCGCGCCGATGAACGCGAGGATGATGGCCGTTCCCGCGCCGATCACTCCGAACAGCGGATCTTTTTGAATCAAAAACACTTTTGGAAAAATCAAGGCGCCTAAAATCGCATACGGAACATTTTTTAAAATGCCTTCCAAAAAGGGCGGCAGCGTTTTGTTTTGCAAGAGGACGAGGGGCAGTATCCGCGGCAAAAACGTCACGATGCCCATGCCGATAATGACGAGGATAATGGTGCTCATTTTTCTTCCACCCGCTTTTTCCGTTTGTATGTTTCCGCTATTTCAACCAAAACAGCCGACAACAAAGTGGAGACGATGATGGACCAGCCTTCCTCCATGACGCCGTAACCGGTAAAAATGCTGTTTGACACTGCTGAAAGAGCGGCAAGGAAAAGGACTTTCACACTTTTTTTCAAAGACGGGACAAGGAGGCCAATAAACATCGCATACAGGGCAACCGTCATGCTTGCCTGCAAAAATTGCGGCAGGTTGGCTCCGATCACATACCCGATCCCGGAGCTCACTACCCAACTGGCATAAGCGATAAAAGTGACGCCAAATCCGTAACCGATCGGTATTTTTCCGTTCCGTGTGGCGAGCACCGAGAAAGTTTCATCCGTAATGCCGAACGCAAACAATCCGCGTTTCCATTTGCTTTGTTCTTCCACTTTTTGGCTCAAAGCGGCAGTCATGAGAAAATGGCGGATGTTGACGACAAAGGTGGTCAGGATAATGACAAACGGGCTTGTGCCGGCAGCAATCAAACTTAAACCCATATACTGGCTGGCGCCGGCATAGACAATCAGGCTCATCAGCACAGTCTCTACCAATGTCAGGCCGGTTGTTTTAGACAACAGGCCGAATGTGAGCGCAATGGGAAAGTATCCGATCGCAATGCTTGCGCCTGCCTGCAGCCCGGGTTTGAAACTGCCTGTTTTTTCCTCCGCCATGGATGCTGCTTCCAACTTTTATCCCCCCAGCTTTGAAATGATTATCAATATTCTTATATTTTCCTATTATACGCCTTGTCTGTTTTTCTAACAAGATGCCAAAAACCCGCCATTCGTTCCGGAGGGCACTCATAAAGTTGTGTTTAGATACAGGATAAAAAAACGGCGGGACACGATGGATGGTGGTGTCCCGCCGTTTCTTTCGGGCTTTCGAACGGCTTCCCGCTCCGAGAGCGGATTTTATCTGATTGGCTTTCAAGCGTTCTTTGCCGGTTACTGAAGGTTTAAAAAGGGTTTTTGCAATCCCTGCTTCCATATTGCGATTTTCCCGGGAAGCAAGTGTTAAGCCGCGGTTTTCCAATCACGAGTTTCTGTATCTCCGTTTTTTATGGCCGGGCCGATTGTTTTTGCAGCTGTTCTTTTAAAGACCTGCGCAAAATTTTCCCGGTTGTGTTTTTCGGAAGCTCTTCCAGAAATTCAATTTCTTTCGGGACTTTGTATTTGGCAAGCCGTTCTTTGCAGTAATCGAGCAATTCCTGTTCCGTCAGATTTTTGTTTTTCGATACGACGTATACTTTCACGGCTTCCCCCTGATTTGGGTCAGGGATGCCCACTGCAGCTACCTCCACGACATCCGGATGGTCGTAAAGCACTTCTTCCACTTCGCGCGGATACACATTAAAACCGCCGACAATAACCATATCTTTCTTGCGGTCCACGATATAAAAGTAACCCTCTTCATCCATCTTCGCCATGTCGCCGGTATGCAGCCAGCCGTTCCGGATCGCAGCCGCCGTTTCTTCCGGCATTTTATAGTACCCTTTCATCACGTTCGGACCGCGTACTACGAGTTCGCCGACTTCGCCGACAGGCACCTCATTTCCAAGCTCATCCACGACTTTATTTTCAACATGGACAATATTGGTGCCGATCGATCCCGGTTTGCGCGGGCGGTCAAGCGGATTGAAGCAGGTAACCGGGGAGGCTTCCGACAATCCGTATCCTTCCGAAATGAGCACATTGAATTTTTTTTCAAAGTTTTTCAGAAGCGCAACCGGCATCGAAGCGCCGCCGGATATACACAGCCTGAGCGTGGCGAAGTCTTTCGGATCCCCGCCTTCATATTGGAACAAATAATTGTACATCGTCGGCACGCCGGCAAATATCGTTGCTTTGTACCGGCTTGCCACCCGGAACACTTCTTTCGGGCTGAACTTCGGCAATATGAGCAGCGTTGCCCCGCTGATGAGCGGCGCATTCACGGCAACCGTCAGGCAGAAAACGTGAAACATCGGCAACGCCGTAATGACCCGGTCATCCGCGCTCATTTTCAAATAGGAGCCAATATCGCTCGCATTCGAATATAAATTTTTATGTGTGAGCATCGCCCCCTTCGGCTTTCCGGTCGTTCCGGACGTATACAAAATAACCGCCGTATCCTCTTCAGAAAGCGGCACTTCATCGACGGACGGCGAACTTTCCGCCAGTATTAGTGAAAACGATTTCAATTTTGGGTGCGTATATTTGCCCGCTTTTGCCGGATCGGTTTCACAAATGATGTAATGCTCCACTTTCGGCAGCCAGGCATCGATCTTATCCACATACGGTGCAAATAAATCAAGCGCCACAACTGCTTTCACATCGCCGTTATCCAATATGTAGCGGATTTCCTCCGGCGTGTAAATCGGGTTGACCGGTATCGTGGTCACGCCGGCCCGCATCGCCCCGTACAAGGCAATAATAAATTGCGGTGAATTGCCAAGCAAAAGAGCCATATGATCCCCTTTTTTGAGTCCGAGTTTTTTCAGCCCGTCCGCAAACTTTGAAACGGCCGTGTCAAGCTCCTTGTACGTAACAGGCTGGTCCATAAAAATATAAGCTGTTTTGTCCGCGTTTGTTTCCGCCGTCTTTTTTAAACTGGACGGTAAATTCAATTTCTCCCTCCCCTTTCTGAGTGAACAATCATTCATTCTACCCGTTTATTATATAAAAACAATTAAAATATTTCAATACAAATTCCCGGATTGCCGATTGGAACCCGGGAATTTGTGTGTTCTTAATAGATGAGGCTGATAAAGTCTTCTTTCGTTATGTTGCCAAAATAATGCCGGATATCTGTGCCTTCCAACGCTTTTTCAATGCCGGCGCGCTCATAACGGCAGCCGGCCAGCTTTTCTTCTATATCCTTTACTTCCCCGATGCCGAAAAAATCGCCGTAAATTTTGCAGTTTTCGATGATCCCTTTGTTCACTTCAAGGCGCACATCGACCGTTCCCGCCGGAAAACGCTGGGAATGGCGGAGATTGAATTTTGGCGATTTTCCATAGTTCCATTCCCATGTCTGGTACCGCTCTTTTGAAATTTGGCGGATTTTTTCCCAATCCTTTTCGGTCAGCTTATATTCCGGTATGTCCTTGCCGCCGAAAATGTTTTCCAAAAGCAATTGCCTGAATGCCGGCATGGAGATCGGGCGGTCGAGAAATTCGGAAATGTTGGCGACGCGGCTCCTCACTGACTTGATCCCTTTTGATTCGATTTTTTCTTTTTTGACCTTTAAAGCCTGTGCGACTTTATCAAGTTCTGAATTGAGCATCAGGGTGCCGTGGCTGAACATGCGCCCGTTTGTGGAAAACTGCGCGTTCCCCGAAATTTTCCGGTTGCCGACCTGAATGTCATTGCGCCCGCTCAATTCTGCGTTTACACCGAGTTTGCGCAATGCCTGCACAACCGGGTCGGTAAATTTGCGGAAATTGCTGAAGGACTCGCCGTCATCTTTTGTGATGAAACTGAAATTGATGTTGCCGAGATCATGGTACACCGCGCCACCGCCGGAAAGCCTGCGGACGACGATGACACCGTTTTTGTCCACGTAATCCGTGTTGATTTCTTCGATGGTGTTTTGGTTGCGGCCGATAATAATCGACGGCTGGTTTATGTAAAAAAGCAAATAAGTTTCATTGATATCGAGATTTTTCAAGGCATACTCTTCGATAGCAAGGTTGATGCGCGGGTCGGTAATGCCCTGGTTATCAATAAACAGCATAGTGCCGCCTCCTTTATGCAAAATGTAAAGCAATCCCTTTCATTTTCATTATAGAACAAGGGATGCCCGTGGGCAATCTTTGATCTTTTCTCTATTTTTCTAAAAAATTCACCATTTCGCCATTGACATTCAAAAACTGTTATAATACAATTAAAAACATAATAAACAGTTATATAACAAAGGAGTCGTGAAAATGGTACAAAATATTTTAGACTTTTTCAAAAACCTGCCTGATAAATATTGCACAGAATGCGGCGAAAAAATCGATGAGCAGTCGGAATGCTACGGCAATACATGTCCGAACTGCCTGCACGTGAAAAGCCATGAATAGCGAAAAGGGCAGCGCAAGGCATGAAAAAACGCCTTCACGCTGCCCGGTTTTTTAAATTTACGGATAAATCGGTTTTAGGCATGACATGCATTTTCCGCGCTGTCACATGCACCTGGACCGTATATGTGCCGGGTTCTTTAATGACCGTTTTTGCGGTATAAATGCCGTGCTGGTCATGCTTCGCTTCCAGCATCGAGCTGTTTTTATCCGAATTTTCCTTCCAGATTTCAAACTTCACTTCGTCTGCATCGTCTACTTTTTCTTTCCCTTGTGTGACCACCGCCTTTAACGGGATGCTTGTGCCGGCGTCAGCCGTTTTGGGAACGATGAGCTGCACTTTTACCATTTTCGCCGGTTTTACAGCTGCCGTCTCTTGTTTTCCGCATCCGGCAAAGAGCGATACGGCCATCAGGAACAAGCCCGCCAGAATCCACTTTCTCACCACTTCACCCTCTTTTTTCTGTTTTTACCGTTTATACTGAAAATACATGTTATAATGATCATACAAAATAACGCTTACATCCGTAAAGGGGGAGGCTGATTTGAAGAGAAAGATTGCACTTCTCGTGTTGTTCGCATTTTTGCTTCCGGCGCTTTCCTCCTGTGCGCCAAAAGGGGACCCGGTTGAACACTTTCAATTTACGGACCAGGATGGGAAATCTTTCAGTCTGGACGATTTAAAAGGGAAAGTATGGGTGGCCGACTTTATTTTTACGAGCTGCAAAACGGTTTGCCCCCCGATGACGATGCATATGAGCGAATTGCAGGAGAAAATCAAAAAAACAGGTTACAAAGATGTGGAGCTTGTATCTTTCAGCATCGACCCCGAAGTGGATACGCCGCAAAAGCTGAAACAATTTGCCAACCAATTTCACAGCGATTTTTCCATGTGGCATTTCCTTACCGGCTATTCGCAGAAAAAAATCGAAAAGTTTGCGATGAAAAATTTTAAAAACCCGGTCGCCAAATCGGACGGAAATGACCAGGTTGTCCACGGCACGAGTTTTTATGTCGTCAATAAAAACGGCGAGCTTATAAAAGACTTTGACGGGAGCGCGGACTTTGATGCTGACAAAATCATGAAAGAAATCGAAAGACTGCGATAATCAAAAACGCCGGCTGGTGGCCGGCGCTTTTGATTATTTATACTGTACATATACAACATGCGTTTGCAAGTATTCCTCAAGCCCGTGTTTGCCGTCTGCGCCGCCGACGCCCGATTTTCTCCACCCGGCGTGGAATCCCTGGATTGCTTCAAAGCTTTCACGGTTCACATACGTTTCGCCAAATTTTAATTCATTGCTGGCACGCATCATCGTGTCTACATTGGAAGTGAAAATGGCGGAAGTCAGGCCGTATTGATAGTCTTTGCCAGTTCAATCGCCTCATCAAGCGTTTTAAACGTGGCAATCGGGAGAACCGGCCCGAAAATTTCCTCGCGCATGATTTCCATTGTGTTATCGACATTGACAAGCACGGTCGGCTCATAATAGTAGCTTTTGTCCCTTTCGGCCTGGTTTTGAAGGCTCAAGCCTTAATGGACTTTCCCGTTTCTCCGCAAACAAATCCATAAGGAAAACAGCAAAAATCAAAGGAAAAATAAGAAGAGGGGGGGAAGGAAACGAATTCTTTAAGCGGCAGCCACCAATTTGTTCTATTGTTCACATAGTTGTCCTTTTCCTTATGAACGGAAGAGCATTATAATAGGAGATGGAATAAAATTGGAATAGGGGAAATTTGCCCTGCTTTTTTTGGTTGATCATCAGATGACCGGATAACCATTTAAACATTTTAATGAGATCGAGGTAATGAGCATGAAAAAAGGAATTTTGTACATTGTTTTGTCTGCTGTATTTTTCAGCACGATGGAAATTGCCATAAAAATGGTTGCCGGTACGTTTCATCCGATCCAATTGAACCTGCTTCGCTTTTTTATTGGCGCGGTTATATTGTCGCCATTGGCGTTTCAGCATATGAAAAAATATCATTTTCACATGACAAAGGACAGTTTTTTATTTTTTGTTGTAACCGGCTTTTTATGTGTTGTGATCAGCATGACATTTTACCAATTGGCCATTGTTTATACAAAAGCTTCCACCGTTGCGATTTTGTTCAGTTGCAACCCGCTGTTTGTTATTCCGCTCGCTTATTTTCTTTTAAAAGAGCGTCTTTCGAAGCGGACGCTGGTTGCATTGGGCATCAGCCTAGCCGGAATTTTGTTTATCGTCAACCCGTTTGAAATCCAAAGCCCTTTCGGCATTATTGTTGCGCTTCTTTCGGCGGTTACGTTTGCGCTTTACAGTGTTGTCGGCAGAAAGGGCAGCCAGCAATTTAAATGCGACGGCGTCATTTTAACCTGCCTGAGCTTTTTTACCGGCAGTATGGAAATCCTTGCGCTTGTATTGCTTTCAAAAATCGGGTTTGTTGTGGGCTGGCTGCGTTCCATTGGCCTCGGCGTATTTGCAAATGTGCCCGTGTTCCGCGGAATTGCATGGCATACGCTGCCAAGCCTGATTTATATCGGCATTTTTGTCACCGGGCTCGGGTTTGCGTTTTACTTCCTTGCCATGGATGTAACGAGCGCCTCAACGGCTTCGATGGTTTTCTTTATTAAGCCGGCGCTGGCACCGGTTTTGGCGCTCATTTTTCTCAGAGAAGCGATTACGCCGGCTGTTGCGGCCGGGATTATCCTGATCGTCGCAGGTTCGCTGATGACGTTGCTGCCGGCTGGAAGCAAACAGCCCGAACTCAGGGTCAGCCGGGCAAAAAGCAGATAATCTTTTCATTTAAAAAGGCACAAGTGTGATCCGCACTTGTGCCTTTTTTGTTTTACTGGTTCAGCCGTTCCGCCGGGGTTGCCGGTGAAACGGCTGGTTTTTCCCCGCCCCGGACGGTCCCGAACCGTTCTTTTTCAATTTCTTCCAGCGTTTCTCCTTGTGTAGACGGCGCGAGAACGATTCCGATGATACAGTGGATGACAAGGAATACGATCATCACAATTCCCGCTACTTTAAAACTGAGCGTGTCCATAATGGTTGGAAGCAGAAAAGACCAGATGGCAATCCCGAACCGGACGAGGAAATAAATAAACCCCTGTGCGCCCGCGCGGTACCGTCTCGGGAACAATTCACTCGCCCACAAGCCGTAAAATGCCTGGGCGCCAAATCCGGCAGCGCTTCCCCAGAGAATGACAAAAGCAAAAAGGGAGAACCAATTCATCCCTGTAAAAGTCAAAATAAGCCATGCGGCAAGCCGCTTGAGATGCAAAGACCGGCATGCAGCTCTGTTTACAAATACAGCCATAAAAAAACAGCAGGACCGGCCAAAATGGCTTCGTCCTGCCGCTTTCACAGCAAATCTCTTATGCTTCCATCGGAGAGGCTGCCCCCTCCTTTTCTACCATCTTATGAAGGCGTCTAAATTTCACAACAAAGTAGAGAAGGGAAAGAAAGATAAACGCCGCAAAAAAGGCCGAAAGCTTATCGGCATTTTGCCACATGAAACTGAAATCGCCGCTTGAAATCACCGCTTTAAACATTTTCAGCGAATATGTCATCGGCATCAGGTCATGGACAGCCTGAAGCGGCTTTGGAATCAATTCAAGCGGGAAGGTGCCTGCGCTTGTCGTCAGTTGCAAAATCAAAATGATGATCGCAATGTACCTGCCCGGGTTCGCGAATGCCGCAACCAAAAATTGGATGATCGCCATATAAGTCAGGCTCGTCATAATGGTTGCAAAGATAAACAGTGGCACACTTTGCACATGCAATTTCAGCAGATCAAGCAGAATGAAATCTGCCAAAAGCGATTGTAAGATGCCGATCAGTGCCATGACGCCGAATTTTCCAAGAAACCAGGTTACCCCGTTTTTCGGCATGATTGCCGGGGCTTTTACATTGTAGATAATTGTCAGCAATAACCCGCCGACAAAAAGCCCGAGCGATAAGAAATACGGAGCAAGGCCGGTACCATAGTTCGGCACTTTTGTCACAGCATCATGGTTCAGCCGGACCGGGCTGCTCATCATATTATAAGTGGCGTCGGTCGGATTGATGGCCCCGGCCTGGTCAGCCGCTTTGCCAAGTTTATTGCTCAGTTTATCTGCGCCGGCATTTAATTGGCCCGTGCCGGAAACAAGGTTGCCCGCACCGTTGTTCAACTGCTTACTTCCGCTTTGCAACTGGGCTGCGCCATTTAATAATTGGGACGTGCCTTTTACGAGCACGCTTGAGCCGTTCGCAAGTGATTGTGTACCATTCGTCAATTCATTTGAACCTTCTGCCAGTTTTCCGGTCCCTTCTGCAAGCGCGCTTGAACCGTTTGCCAGTTGTTTCGTTCCGTTTACGAGCTGGCCTGAACCGCCGGAAAGCTGCTCGAGCCCGGATGCAACCGCCGTTGCCCCGGATTCGAGGCTGTTTGCGCCGGATGCAGCTTGTTGCAGTTTTTCATTAAAAATGGTTGCATTTTTGACGAATGCATTTTGGCCGCTTGCAAGTTGCTGTGCGCCGGCATTCAAACGATTGGCGCCTTTGGCGAGTTCGCCAATACCGGTTTGCAATTGTTGCTGCCCGCTGCTTACCTTTGTAAGCCCTTCGTTCAGGTGGGAAAAGTACGGAGCAATCGCCTGTTGAATTTGGCTTTGCAAAGCGGCTTGCGTAGATGCAGACCCGCTGGTTAACGAGGCCGAAAGCTTATTTTTGACCTCGTCTCGGAATGCTTGTTGGAATTTCTGTTTCTTTTCATCTGTATAATTACTTAAGATTTGGTTGGAAACCGTCTTATATGTTTCGGCCGGCAGCACTTGTTCTAACTGGCTGAGCAGGTGTTTTGCCTGGGTCTTTTGCTGTTCAAACATACTGCTGCTCATCGCATCGATTTGCGACTGAAGGCCGGTAAGCCTGGTCTCCATGTTTTCATCCATCTGGCTTGTAATGCCCGCTGCAAGCTTTTCAGGCAGCTGTTGTTGCAGCTCTTTCACGCCGTTTTGCACTTGGGCGGTGCCGCTCGTTAACGCCGGAAGCTGGCTGTTTACTCTATTTAATCCGTTACTTAATTTGTCGCTCCCGTCTGCCACCTTGTCGGTACCAGTTTGAATCTGTTTCGACGCATCAAGCAACTGGCCGCTTGCCGAGGCAAGCTGGTTCATACCTGAGGCCAACGATTTTGAACCGTTTGCGACCTTATCCGCACCCGATTTTGCCTCCGACAGCCCGTTTGAAAAAGTAACCGAGCTTGCCGCCAATTGGGCCAAATGGTTTTTCAAGGAAACGGCGCCGCTGTCAACCTGGGCGATCCCTTCGCCGAGCGTGCGTGAACCGTTATACAGTTTCAAAGCGCCCTTGTTTAAATCAGCCGCCCCGTTATGGACCCGGCCGATGCCGTCATTCAGGGCGGTAGCGCCGGTCAACAAATTTTCCGTTCCTTTTCTTAAGACAACAGCGCCGTCTTTTAGTTTGCCGCTTCCTTTGGCAAGGCTTTTTGCCCCGTTTCCGGCAGACCGGTAGCCGTTTGCCATCTCTTTCACTTTGCCGAATACTTCTTCCGCATACGTTTTTGTCACCTGTTCCGCAACGCTCGATTTTATTTTTGTCATTGCAGATTCTTCAATTTTGGAAGAAATATAGTTCATTGCCTGGTTTTGAATATAGTTCAGCTGCAATTTTTGTGGGTTTTTATCCAGTAAAGTGGTTGCGTTTTTAGAGAAATCTTCAGGGATCTCTATAATCATATAATATTGGTTATCTTTCAGTTTTTTCTCCGCCGTTTGCTGATCGACAAAGTGAAAATTAAAGGTGTCCTTTTCTTTTAAATTTTTGACGAGCTTATCCCCGAGGGCGAGATGTTCCCCCTCCATTTGTGCCCCTTTGTCTTTATTTACAACGGCAACCGGCAATTTTTCGATATGCCCGTACGGATCCCAAAGAGACCAGATAAACATGCCGGCATATAAAATTGGCACAAGAATAATGGCTGCCGTTTCAATCAGCTTTTTCGGCGAACGTAAAATACTCCGTATTTCCGCGAACCATAAATTGTCCATCTAAAATACCTCCTTTTCCAGCCGAAAAATCAGTTCTGCAGCCCTTTTAACAAATACAGTTCAAACGCCTCCGCAATTTCTTCCTTCGACAGGGAATCATGGTGTTTTTCCCAGTCAAAAATAATGGCGACATACAGTTTAAACATGATAAAAGCGGTCAACTCCGGATTGCACGGTTTGATTTTCCCCGCCTGTATCGCCCGTTCCAGCATTCCTTTCAAGTAGTCAATGATCTTCTCTTCAATTTTCTCGACCATGTCATTAACGGCCGGCGTTCCCATTTCTTTCTGCTCTTCGAATAATTTAAGCGTCAGCTGATGGGTTTTGCGGAATTCAAGAATGCTGAACAGGGCGGAATGCAGATTGGCATAAAAAGAAGCTTCCGGATCCATTGACGCTTCCGCCACCTGCTCCATTTCATCAATCAGGCGGGCAATGATTTCATGGAATAATTCTTCTTTATTGCGAAAAAAATTGTAAATGGTCCCCTTTCCGACGTTGCCCATTTTGGCGATCAAATCCATTGTTGTCGCTTTATAACCATACTGGGCAAAAGATTTTGTAGCAGCGTTTAATATTTGCAGCCTGCGGTCCGTTTCCAAGCTTTCCACCTCCCGTTAGAACGAGTGACTGATTTGGTTTTTTGGTCATATTCGCACAAAAAGTAATATACCACGTTTCCTCCTGAACATCAAGTATTTGTATCCGGGAACCGTGATGCTTCCGGCCAAGTCTCTGCAGTGCTTTTCATTGGCGCATTTTTCATTCGTTTCTTCAAGTAAAAGCATTCCTTCGTTGGGAATGATCTCCCGCCGCTGCGCCATACTTGCATGGCAACGCGCCGGAAAAGATTTTACACATGTATGCTTCCCGTTTCCGTGACAATAAAAACGGCAGGTGCCAGCCGAATGCACCATGCCGCTTTCTTCATCACCTGTTAAAATTCAGCCCGAAGCCGGAAGTACCGGAGCATCTCGCCAACCGCCGCCCTTCCCTGGGAGATGCAGTCCGGCACGCCGACCCCGTTAAACGAGCTGCCGGCAAAAGAAATGCCCGGCAGTTCGTTTTTGGCTGCCGCTACAATTTTCCCGATTCTTTCTTTATGGCCTACCGTATATTGCGGCATCGCATATTTCCAGCGGGAAACAACTGTAAACTCCGGTTCTGCTGTAATTTCCATGATTTTATTCAAATCTTCCAGCACGATTTTCTGGATCCTGTCATCTGCAAGATCGACGACCGCGGCTTCCGCCGACCGGCCGATATAACAACGCAGCAACGCTTTTCCTTCCGGTGCTGTATGCGGCCATTTTTTATGCGTCCAGGTGCAGGCGGTAATTGTATAATCACTGTTTCTCGTCACCACAAAGCCTGTCCCGTCAATGTCTTTTTTCACCGCGCTCTCCGGAAACGCCATCGAGACTGTTGCAACAGATGTGGATGGCACCTTTTCAAGCGGCGCAAAAAAAGCATACTTTGAAAAAATATGGGGGAGCGAAAAATGAGGAAGGGCCGAGATAATATAATCCGCTGTGATGCGTGTTCCATTTGTCAGTGTGATCCTGTAATCCCCGCCGCCCGTACTCATTTCAACCGTATCCACTGTCACGCCCTTCATGACCGCCTCAGCGCCGATTTTTTCCTCAAGTGCTTCAACGAGCGTTTCGAGGCCGTTTTGAAAGGTTAAAAAAGCCCCCTTATTCCGGGTTGGCCTGGAGTCTTGCGCAAATTCCGCCGCTACTTTTTTCATGCCGAGGATCAGGCTTCGGTGTTTTTGGACAGCCTCGAAAAATTGAGGATGCGTTGCCAGCACGCTCAGCTCGTCGACATCTCCGGCATACACCCCGAACAATAATGGTTCGACAAGGTTTTCCAGCACTTCTTCACCGAGCCGGTAGCGGACAAAATCCCCGACTGACCGGTCTTCGCCGGTATTTTTCCGGGGCAGGATCAAATCGCAGAGCGCCCGGATTTTGCCGGTAACAGAAAACAAAGGGGAAGCAAAAAAAGGCGCCAATCTTGTCGGAATGCCCATCACAGAACCTCTTGGCACCGGATAGAGCTGTTGGTTTAATAAAATATAAGATTTGCCTGTCGCATTGGATACGAGGGAAGGCGACAGCCCGAGATCTTCTGCCAGATGCAAAGCGCTTTGCTTTCTTGCCAGAAAAGAATCCGGCCCGCGTTCAATGACAAATCCGTCCCGCCTGACCGTCTGGATTTTTCCGCCAAGCCGGCGCCCTTTTTCCAACAATATCACATCAAACGGCAGCTGTTGGTCCTCAACAAGGCGCCGCAAATAATAAGCAGCTGTCAAGCCGGTGATTCCGCCGCCAAGCACAGCTACTTTTTTTCTGTTTCCGGCCATGGTCAGCACCTTCTTTGGCAATAATGTCATGTTTTATGGAAATCCGTTAAAAAATCTCAGGCGGCTGCCTATTCTTGCGGCAGCAACCCTGATTTTGTTTTTTTCAAAACAGCCTCAGCCAGCGAATCAATAAAAGCCGGGTTGTCATTCGGCATTTCCGGGCGGTAATACGATGCGCCAACTGAATCGCAAACTGCCTTGCACTCATAATCATTATCATATAAAACTTCCAGATGTTCCGCAACGAACCCGACCGGCGCATAAATGAAGGCTTTATAATGATGTTTTTCATACAGCGTTCTTGTAAGGTCTTGCACATCGGGGCCGAGCCACGGATCCGGCGTATTGCCTGCACTTTGCCAGCCGACTGCATACGTCTGCACGCCCGCTGCCTCCGCAATCAGATCAGCGGTTTCCCGGATTTGTTCCGGATACGGATCGCCATACTGCAGAATTTTCTCCGGAAGGCTGTGGGCGGATACAATCAAGCAGGAAGACGTGCGTTCTTCTTCACTCATTGTAGCATACGTTTTCTTCAATTGATGTGCCCAAAAATCGACAAATTTCGGTTCATCATACCAGCTTTCGACCGATTGGATGGCGGGCCCGCCCAGTTTTGCCGCTGTTTCTTTCGCCCTTTCATTGTACGATTTCACGCTGAAAGCCGAGTAATGCGGCGCAAGCACGATCGATACCGCTTCTTCAATACCGTCATCATGCATTTGTTTGACGGCATCTTCAATAAAAGGTTCAATATGTTTTAAGCCGATATAAGCTTTAAATTCTGCCCCGTCTTGCCGTTCATTCAACCTCGATTCAAGCGCATATGCCTGGTTTTCCGTTATTTTGGCAAGCGGGGACAAGCCTCCGATTGCTTTATACCGGCGTTTCAAATCTTCCAGCAACTCATCCTGGGGCCTTCTCCCGTGCCGGATATGGGTATAGTAACGCTCAATATCTTCTTCTTTATACGGCGTGCCGTACGCCATCACGAGCAGTCCGATTTTTTTCTTTTCCATTATGCTTCCTCCTGTTGTTTTCTTTCGCTGTATTCATGAATAAACGTTGTCAGCCTTTTTAATGTTTCCGGACGGACATCAGGGGTGACACCATGCCCGAGGTTAAAGATGTAACCCGGCTGCGCCATGCCTTCGTCCAGTATGGCGGCCGCCTTTTCTTGAATAACTTCCCACGGGGCCAAGAGCACGGCGGGGTCAAGATTCCCCTGGATTGCTTTTGTCACGCCGAGCGCGCGCGCTTTTTGGATCGGCAGCCGCCAGTCGAGGCCAACCACATCAATTGGCAGGCTGTTCCATTCCAGCGCCAGATGCCCGGCCCCGACACCGAACAGGATGAACGGGGCATTCTCTTTTTGCAATGCGGTAAATATCCGTTCCATCACAGGTTTAATATAATTGCGGTAATCCGCTGCATTTAAAGCGCCCACCCATGAATCAAATATTTGGATGGCGCTCGCACCGGCTTTGATTTGCGCTTTTACATACACAATGATCATATCTGCCAGTTTTTCCATCAGTGCAAACCACGCTTTTGGTTCTGTATACATAAACGCTTTTGTTTTTCGATAATCTTTTGAAGGCCCCCCTTCAATCATATAACTGGCCAAAGTAAAAGGCGCGCCGGAAAATCCGATCAATGGAACCGCCAATTGTTCCTCCGTTAACAGCCGGATCGTCTCCAGTACATAGGGAACATCTTCTTCCGGATACAACTCCCCCAATTTTTCCACATCTTTTAACGAAGAAACTGGGTTATGTATAACAGGGCCTGCTCCTTTGAGGATTTCAACTTCCACACCGAGGGCGGGGAGCGGTGTCATGATATCTTTATAAAGAATGGCGGCATCCACATCATAATGCTCTACCGGCAGCCTTGTCACATATGCGCACAGTTCCGGCTGATGCGTGATGTCGAACAGAGAATACTTTTCTTTCAGTTTACGGTACTCGGGCTGGGATCTGCCGGCCTGCCGCATATACCAGACGGGGACGCGGCCTGCCTGTTCTCCCCTTGCCGCTTTTAAAAGGGAATCGTTTAAGATCTTTTTCTTCAAATGTTATCCTCCTCACGCCACACAGTCACCATTTATTTTATAATAATTCTTTTCAAATAAAAACTATTTTATCCTGAGAGGGCAATATCTTTTTTTACTATAATCGTTTCAAAAAGCATTGTGCAGTCAGCTCTTCCAACTGTCACAAATTTGCCGTATTTTGCTTTTCCCCGGTTTGTACGCGAAATTCAGCCTGTGTCCGCTATCGGCCCGGTTTTTTCCATTATTATCTAATTTTTTGCCGTATCCTTCCCTCCGGCGCCTCCCCGGCACAGGCAGAAAAGATGAAAAGGCGTGAGCCGCTTCCCTATTTATTAACCGCTTTCAGCCGTCGTCTTTATTTTGAAAAACTTTACAAATTGAACAGCGGAAAGATATACGTTAAACTGGAAGCAAAGAGGGGTGATAGAAATGAATGCATATATCACAACGGGTACTTATGCTTTTCTCTTAAAAATAAAGGAAAAGTATCCCGATGAAAAGATGGTGCTGTTGCAAAACCCGGAACATGCGCTGTTGTTGCACGAAACGGAGGGGAAAACCGTTTTTGCCTCGCCACGCCGTTATCAGCTGGCTGCCTCCAGCGGAAATTTGGAAGACGGCATATTCTTCATTTTTACCCATCTTCCGATTCCGGATGAAGGAAAACCGGTTTACGAATTCCACTTCAAAAAAAACACCCCGACCATAGAAAGCAAGCCCGGCTTTGCAGCATACCGGCTCCTCCGCCCGGTAAAAGGGGATACGTATATCGCCATTACCGGCTGGAAAGACGAAGAGAGTTTCGAAAAGTGGAAGCGTTCCATTGATTATTTGCTCGTCCACAGCCTGGATCTGACAGAAATTGGCGCAAACAAGAGCACGTATGACGCCCCTGCTTTTACAAAAGAATATGTCATTCCGCAAGATGAAGAGGAAGGATAAACAGATCCCGGCCGCCTGCTCAGGCAGCCGGGATCTGTTGCTGTAACCGCCCGTTAAGCGATATACACGGACCATTTCAGGAACCGGAAGAATGGGCGATTGGAAAAATTCCAGAGCGGGAAAGTGGGAGTGCCAATCGGGAAAAAAATTTAGTCCGCAGCCTGTCTTTCCGCGCCCGGCCTGCAAATCAGCCGCGAAAAAGGCAGGCCCGTACAGAGATTCAAAAACTAGGTACACTGATTTGCAAAGGTTCCGGAACAGGATAGGCAGGTAAAACCGTGCCTGCACGCCCCGCAGATGGCCTGCGGCATGATCCGGAGGGTGGCAGGCATTATCGTGACAGTCACCCATTTCTTGCCCCCGCCATATGCTGCATCAAGAAGGGGGCAATGGAAATGGGCATTGATTTGACTGCCATTCACTTTGTATATTTGATGTTTATTCTTTTCATTATCCTGATGATGGTCCTGAAAAAGGATACGTCCCTTGTATGTATTGCCGGTATTTTCATCATTGCATGGATTGCAACCGGATCGTTCACTGCGTCTGTCAGCGGTATTTTTACGAGTTTTGTATTTGCGATCAAAGAATTGCTGCCCATCATTCTTGTCATTTCCATTATCGTCTCGATGAGCAGGAGCATGCTTGATACCGGAATCAATGATGTGATGGTGGCCCCGTTCGCAAAACTGATAAAAGGGCCGAATCTTGCTTTTTGGATCATCGGCTTTTTAATGCTGTTTATCTCGACTTTCTTTTGGCCATCCCCTGCTGTCGCGCTGATGGGGGCTGTGCTTTTGCCGGTTGCGATCCGGGTCGGGCTGCCGGCGATCGGCGTGGCTGTTGCCATGAACTTGTTCGGGCACGGGATCGCCCTCTCCGGCGACTATGTCATCCAAGGGGCGCCGAAACTGACGGCTGACGGCGCCGGCATTCCTGTATCGTCCGTCATAGAAGCAAGCGTCCCACTCGTCATTGTGATGGGCGTGGTGACGACCGTTACCGCTTTTTTGCTGCTTAAACGCGATATGAAAAAAGGCTTGCTTGCTGCCGGAGAGAAACCGGCCGGGAGCACTGCACCGCCTGATGCAAAAGTCCCCGGGCTCAAGCCGGTATACAAAAAACTTTTTGCTTTTTTTATTCCTGTGTTTTTCATCCTTGACATCGTTGCCATGGTTCTTTTTCATTTGCAGGGGGATGCGGCAACCGCACTCGTTGGCGGCACCTCGATCATGATCTTGCTTCTCATTACAATGGCCGGTTCCCGTAAAAGCGGCTTTGAAAAAGTGACAAAATATTTGATAGACGGCCTGCAGTTCGGTTTCCAGGTGTTCGGCCCCGTCATTCCGATTGCCGCATTTTTCTATCTTGGCGGCGATGGTTTCCATACGATGATCGGCGCCGATCTGCCGGGCGCTTCACAGGGGATTGTAAATGATCTCGGCAGCGCCCTGGCATCGGTTATGCCGGTCTCAAAAGAAATCGGCGCACTGACAACAGCCGGAGTCGGCTTCATTACCGGCCTTGACGGTTCGGGATTTTCCGGCATTTCGCTCGCCGGCTCAATTGCAGCGCTGTTTGCCCATGCAATCGGTTCGGGAGCCGCCACCCTGACCGCGCTTGGGCAAATTGCCGCAATTTTTGTCGGCGGGGGAACGATCATTCCGTGGGCATTAATTCCGGCTGCTGCCATTTGCAATGTCGACCCGTTTGAACTGGCAAGGCGCAATTTAATCCCTGTCATCACCGGCCTCATTGTGACAACAATTGTCGCGATGTTTCTAATCTGACCGCAGAGCAGGCTGGAAACGGGGCGGCTGAAGCTATGGTCTCTCCATTCGCGCAGGCCAACAGCGGCCCGTTTAGACACGGTGCTGTAAATGGATGGAGTAAGGCGCCCGCCCATTCACATATGCCAACAGCGGCAGCCTGCATCCGCAGGTGCCGCTTCCTTTTAGCTGTTACCGCGATAAAGCAGCAGACTTTTTCACAATTATGGTATAATAGTAAAAATAACAGGTTGGGGGAATCGCAGATGACAGTGTTGGAAAAATTACATAAAAAACTGGACGGTTTTTACCCGGAAATGGTGGAGACAAGAAGATATCTCCATATGCACCCGGAACTGTCCTTTAAAGAAGTGGAAACAGCCCGCTATATTTCTGATTTTTACAGAAGCCTCGGCATCCGGCCGCGCGAACATGTCGGCGGAAACGGTGTCGTCGCCCGTATAAAAGGCACAAAGCCGGGAAAAACGATCGCGCTCCGGGCCGATTTTGACGCGCTGCCGATTCAGGAAGAAAATGATGTGCCCTATCAATCACAGGTGCCGGGTGTGATGCACGCATGCGGACACGACGGGCATACGGCGGCACTGCTGATGCTCGCCAAAGCCATACATGAAGTGAAAAGCGAATTGGAAGGCGAGTATGTTTTCATCCATCAACATGCCGAAGAATACGCGCCGGGCGGGGCAAAAGCCATGATCGAAGACGGCTGTCTCGAAGGCGTGGACGCCATTTTCGGCACGCATTTATGGGCAACGGTCCCGGTTGGCCACATCCAGTACCGGAAAGGGCCGTTCATGGCGGCTGCCGACCGGTTTGAAGTGACAATCCAGGGCCATGGCGGGCATGGCGCCCAGCCCCATCTTTCGAAAGATGCAGTCGTGGCCGGGGCGCAACTTGTCACGAATCTCCAGCAAGTCATCAGCCGCCGGATTAATCCGATCCGGTCCGCGGTTTTAACGGTCGGGCCCTTTTCTTCCGGCGATGCTTTCAATATCATTGCCGATACGGCGAAAATCACGGGCACGGTCCGGACATTTGACGAAGATGTGCGGGACAGGGTGGAAAAAGAAATCGAAAGGATCATCCAAGGCACATGCCTGGCCGCGGACTGCACATATGATTATGACTATTTCCGCGGATATCCGCCGGTTGTGAACCATGAGGCTGAAACAGCATTTTTGGCGGACTGCGCAAAAGAAATCGAAGGCGTCACCCAGGTGGAAGAAGTCGACCCGTCGATGATCGGGGAAGATTTTGCCTATTACTTACAGCATGTAAAAGGCGCCTTTTTCTTTACAGGGGCGGACCCGGAAAAAGCCGACCCGGCCTATCCGCATCACCATCCGCGCTTTGACATTCATGAAAAAGCGATGCTCATTGCCGCCAAAACTTTGGGCGCAGCAGCCATCCGGTACCAGAACGCCTGAAAAAGCGCTCAAGCATCAGCGTTGCCAGCCCGGTTTTTTCCTGGCAAGCCGGGCGTTTTGAAAAACCGCTGCAGGCGTAGGGTCCGTTTTTTCGGCAAAAACTTGCAATTGCTAATGCAAGGGGCGGCTTTTTGGCCGGTGGCTGAAACGCCATAGACGGGCGCATTGCTAAAAACGGCACCGGACGGATTGGGCATGAAAAAACGGCACAGGCTCTCCGGCTTGTGCCGTTTTTCATGTTTACGGGCAGGTTGCCACCTGCTTTAACCGAACCCGCCGCTTGCATGAGGAGCCTGTGCCGTTTTTTTAAGTTGACGGACAGGGCATGCACTCCGGCCCGGCGTTACTGTCGACGGATTTTTCCGGGAACATACCAGGCGACAAGCAGCCAGGAAAATACGGCTCCTGCCGCAAGAACGAAAAGGCCGTTCATCCACAAGCCGTTCAATGCGGCTGCCGCTGCAAAAATGGCCGTCTGCACATACAGGCAGACTGCAAGCAGCCGGATAAAAGATGTTTCTTTTAACTTGCGGGGCACCGGATAGAGACGCAGCCAGATTTTTAAATCGTGGGATCCGATCATCGGAATCATTTGGAAAGCTGTCAAATAAATAAACACGACGGCTAGAACGAGCGCGAGCACCCGTTCATGGCTGAAAAACAACAGCACGGCCCCGATTGCGGTCAGCCGCACAAAAAGCCCGAAATACTGGCTTGTCCTGAGGAACGTGCGGGCAAATAAATATTGATAAGTATGTTCCTGGCCGTATCGGATGCCGGCGAGGAGCGGATCGAGCCATTTGCGCCGTTTGACCTGCCCTTTGAGTTCCGGCACGTCGGCAAACAGATTTGCAAACCGGTAAAAGCCCATCAGCCGCCTTTGCTCGCGTTCAATGAGCGCATCCCATCTGAGTGTCCGTTTTTGGGCGAGCCGGTAAAAATACAGAAACAAGCCGAGCATAACGGCAGCCAGAATGCCCACAAGAAAGAGGCTTGCCTCATTGACAACGAGAAACACAAACGCGGCGCTTAATGCAAACCGGATGATCCAGTCGAAAACAGGGGCATACGGTTCCGGCAGTTTATACACATTCCAGCTCAAAAGCAGGTTCCACATTTTTAACGCGAGAAGCAGGACCAGCAGGCCAAAAAAACGGCCGAATCCGTGCCCCGTAACAGCCGCATACATCGGCATCAAAGCGGCAAGCACAAACAAAAGCAGATAAGCTTGAATACTGAAAGAAAACAGGATCGCTTTTTTAAAAAACGGGCGCATCCGCATTTCCATCGGGATAAGGAATACCCGGTCCGCTTCTTTTAACATCGTGTACACCGGGCTCGCCGCCAGAAACAGCCCGAGCAAAAGGCCCATTACAAGGGCAACGGGAAAATCCGGACTGAGATGCTTCACCCAGCGGCTATAGTAAAAAGCGGCGGCACCCAGCCCGAAAATCAGCACAAACAGCAAATGGTCATTAAAAATATACCGGGTATAGCGCCTTAAGTTTTTTAAATAGGAAGCAAACCTTTCTTTCCAAAGAAGGTCAATTTCGTTCATCGTCATCTTCCTTTGTCAATTGGATATATAAATCATCCAATGTTGCGCCGGGCATCGAAAATTGCTGCTGAAGCTCTTCCAATGTTCCTTTCGCGCGGATCCGCCCGTTATGCAAAATGATAAATCCGTCGCAATACCGTTCTGCCGTTGCAAGAATATGGGTGGACATCAGGATTCCCGCCCCCTTTTTTTTCATCGTGCCCATCAAATCCAGCAGTGACTGGATGCCGAGCGGGTCGAGGCCGAGAAAAGGCTCGTCAATAATGTACAGGCTCGGCTCGACTAAAAAGGCGCACATAATCATCACCTTTTGCTTCATGCCTTTTGAAAAATTGGCCGGAAACCAGCCAAGCTTTTTATGCAGGCGGAATTCCTTTAATAAAGGCGCGGTTCTGTCCGCATAGGTTTTTTCATCGATGCCGTATGCCATTGCCGCCAGTTTCAAATGTTCTTCCAGCGTCAGTTCCTCATATAAAATCGGGGTTTCCGGTATGTACGAAAACTGCTTCCGATAAGCGTCCGGATCCGCGTTTAAGTTTTTGCCGTTGATCGTGATCCGCCCTTTTTTCGGCTCCATTAACCCGATAATATGCCGGATGGTCGTACTTTTTCCGGCGCCGTTTAAGCC
The DNA here is from genome assembly GCF_038593015.1 of Weizmannia sp. FSL W8-0676. Taxonomy (NCBI): domain Bacteria; kingdom Bacillati; phylum Bacillota; class Bacilli; order Caryophanales; family Bacillaceae; genus Heyndrickxia; species Weizmannia sp. FSL W8-0676. The sequence goes on along the minus strand of NZ_CP151954.1, from coordinate 903,786 downwards.
GATCAGCCCGACCAGCTGCCCCGCTTCTACCGTAAATGAAACATCTTGAATCACAGGTTTTTTCGTATATCCGCCTGTTAAGGACGCCACTTCCAATAATGTCATCTAAAGAACCCCTTTGTGTCAAAAGTTCTGATCTGTACCGTTATTGTACCATGAAAGCGTTCATGACTGAATGCCAACTGCGCGCCTGAAAAATTTTTGCGGTACGCATGTATAAATTCCAGCCATTTGCCCATCCTATACTTGCAGGGGAAACATGCAATCGGGGTGGTTGTCAAAGACCAGTAACGATGCTTTACATTAGCCATAACCGACTTCCAGGCACCTTTTACAATGAGGTGCTGGCGGTGAATCTGTTTAAAGGCGATGCACTTTAAACGTTACCCAATAAGGGGATGATCGCGTTGGAAAAAGTTAAGGAAGCCCATTATCAACCATACCATTCGTAAATGAAGTGTTGATCAAAGGCGCTTTTGGCTAGTTGAAAAACCCTGCAGAACGGGGCGGAAACGCAGGTTTCCGCCCCGTTTCCTTTTCTTTCGCCTTTTCATCCGTTATAATGAAATCAAAAAAATGGAAAGGTTGATCAAAATGTGTATTTTTTGCAAGATTATAAACGGTGAAATCCCGAGTGCAAAAGTGTACGAAAACGAGCATGTATACGCTTTTCTTGACATCAGCCAGGTGACAAAGGGCCATACCCTGATTGTCCCGAAAATACATAAAGAGAATGTCTACGAACTGACGCCGGAGATTGCCCGCAATTTCTTTGAATCCGTCCCGGTCGTAGCCAATGCTTTGAAAGCGGCATTCCAGCCGGAAGGGCTCAACGTGCTGAACAATAATGGCGAGATTGCCGGCCAGTCTGTATTCCATTATCATATGCACCTGATCCCGCGATATGGAAAAGGAGACGGCTTCGGGGCAGTCTGGAAAACACATGAAAAAGATTACAGCCAGGAGGACCTCCGGCAAATCGCCGCGGAGATTTCCCAAAATATATAAGCCGCACCGGGCAGCACCGGTGAAAAATCCCATTTTTGCGTCTTTGCAGCCGGTTTCGCGCTTATTTTATTCAGCGGCCATTTGGGCTGCTGTTTTTTTGTTGTGCCCAATTTGTTCAAAACATGCGCCACTTTTTCCGTCTGCATGCTATAATAAGGTTAATCTTTTGCCGCCGGCCATGAGGGTACGGCGGGAAAGCACCAGATGAGATGAGAACAGGAGAGTGGAGACAGATGAAGACAAAATCCCTTGTCAGCTTGGCGTTGCTCGTTGGGATCGGCACGGTATTACACACAGTGATTCCGGGCTTTGTGTTCGGGATGAAACCGGATATGATGCTTACCATGATGTTTATCGGCATTATTTTGTTCAGGGAGAAAAAATACGTACTGTTGCTTGGTGTGCTGACCGGCATCATTTCCGGCCTGACCACCAGCTTCCCGGGCGGTTTTTTCCCGAACATCATCGATAAGTGCATCACTTCTTTTGCTTTTTACGGTTTGCTTCTCGCGTCCGGAAAACTGGCAAAAAAGCTGCCGACACTTATTGTATTCACGGCCGTCGGCACACTGATTTCGGGCATCATTTTCTTAGGATCCGCATTTTTCATTGCCGGGTTGCCGGGGCCTTTTGCCATTTTGTTTGGCACCGTTGTTTTGCCGGCAACCGCGCTCAATGCAGTTGCGATGTTTATTCTTTTTCCGATCGTCTCAACCGTTGCAAAGCGCACAAATGCCACCCACAGCATGCAAGCTTGAAAATGGCCGCCGGGTTTCCGGCGGTTTTTTTCGCTTGCGCAGCTTAAAATAAGTGAAACAGAGCGGCAAGAAGCAGGAAAACCATTCCGGCCGTTCCGAAAAATGCGATCCTTTTTCTGATGATTTTCCGCGGCGGATAAATTCTTCTTTTCTGGTACAGCAGCATGTGCCGGACCATCGCGGCAAACAGGACAACGCCGGCCATTAAAAAGCAGAAAGCAACACGCCCCAACGAACTCCCCCTCTTTTCTGCCTGGACTATTACATCATATGCCCTGATGCGGATTAACATGTACCAGACAGGGGTAAAGAACAAGCAGAAGGCACGCGCAAAGTCCGCTCTTTTGTCCTTCATACCGCCTATGAAGGACCGTTCGCGTCCAGGCTTGGAATATCGCTTTGGGCAAGGGCGGCAAAGAAGAAAGAGAACTTTGCAAAAGGCTGGGAAATTCTATATCATGAGGATAAAAGACCATTGCAGGAGGTGCTTTCCATGAACAAGTCCAGTTTATTTTACGGATTACTGGTTGGTGCAACAGCAGGCGCTGTTTCCGTCCTTTTCACCACACCCGCTTCCGGAAAAAGAATACGGGAAGCCATCAAAAATAACTCCGGTGATTTCATTGAATCAGCCAAAAGAATCGCCGAAAATGTGAAAGACTTAAAAGAATCCGTCGAATCGTTTTCAACGGAAGGCAAAAAAGTTGCCACGAACGTAATGGAGGAAATCAAACATTGTATCGAAGAATGGCAAAAAAGCATTGAGCCAAACAAAGAAGCCCTGCAAAATGAAATCAAGGACATCCGGAAAACGATTGAAAACATGGAACAACAAATGGAGAAAAAATCTTCCTGAATTTTCGCTGCCCGGAAAGCGGTTGCCGCTTTCCGGGTTTTTTCTTTGCTGTTCATTTCAAAAAAATTTTGTATATTGTTTTTTATTACTTTTTATTTTACTGGCATAATGATAATATATAGGGTAAGGGGTGATGGGAAAAATATGACGGAACAAATGTTGACGACCAATGAGTATCTTCTATTTTGCAAAAGGGTCACGCAATTGTCGAAAGCGCTCTGGAAAACGATTGAAAAAGACTGGCAGCAATGGATTAAGCCTTTTGATCTGAACATCAATGAACATCATATTTTATGGATAGCCTATCATTTAAAGGGCGCATCGATTTCGGACGTGGCAAAATTCGGGGTGATGCACGTATCAACAGCCTTTAATTTTTCGAAAAAGCTTGAGGAGCGCGGCTTGCTCGAATTCTCAAAAAAGGAAAACGACAAGCGGAACACGTATATTCAATTAACCCATAAAGGAAGAGAGATTTTTTTGAAATCGCTGGAAGCGTTTAACCCGAAAAAAAGCTCTGTCATACAGGGCACAATGCCGCTATACGATCTTTACGGCAAATTTCCGGATATGATGGAACTGGCTGCGATCGTACGCCAAATTTACGGCCAGGATTTTATGGACATTGTGGAAAATTCCATTTTCAACGGGGAGCTGGATGACGCCATTGAAACGGAACTGTTGGAAAAACCTTCGCTGAACCGCTTTTGACCCGTTTCGGACAGCTACAAATTCCGTTTCAATGCCTTCATTAATTCAGGATACAGCCCCTGCTGCAAACAGGCGGCAATCACTTCCGCCGGCTGCAGTTTTTCATGCAGGGAATCCTTAAACTTTTGAAAAAGCGGATAAAAAAATACAAATTTGTCCGCCTTCTGTTCTTTCAGCTCATCGCTCAAACGATCGCACAACGCATAAAATTGTTCAATGTCCTGTTTTGAAAGCTGTTTTTCCATAATCAGCCTGAAAAAAGGATATTGGCCGGTCCCGATCATTTTTAAAAGCAATGTTTGATAAAATTCCAGTCTTTCCAGCTTTTGTTCAATCGATTCCATTCAGTTCCCTCGTTTATATGTTTTTATGGTTCAGCTAAGAACAGCGCGGCCCCGGCTATAGACAGGGCCTGTTTTCCGGCAAGGCCCATTGTCCGGCCAGCCCTTAAAAACTTCCCCGCGGCATCCGCCACGAGCGGTACAAGGCAGTGCCTGTTAAAAATGAATAGTCGTTCATCCACCTTGCATGGAAAAGATCAGCGTGCATCACACATTTGCCATCCGAAAGACAGGCGGAACGTTACGAATCCAGGGTTCAAAACCGGATCACTCCGCCTTTATTTTACTGCAAATTTTCGGGAGGAGGCCCGGCCGGCATGTATGTGCTTGTTTTTTTACAGGTTACGCTTTCTTTATATTATACTTTATCAACGTATTGACAAGCCATCTATGTACAAGTATGTGTCAAGTTTTTCTCGACAAGGTTTAAATATCGGGTATTCCAAGACACTCTTTTTGTACACTTTCGGCTACCGTGCTTTACTTGCTCGGTGTAATTTTCGGAAAAGATGTAATATTTCCGTATAAAGATGGATAACGGGGATGTTGAGGCGCGCGAAATTCACTCGCTTTCCGCGGGCGGCCGGCGAGCCTCCTCGCTCGTACCTCGCTGCGGGGTCTCTCCTGGCTCGCTTTTCCCGCAGGAGTCTCGTAAATTTCGCGCGCCTCAACGATCAGTCCCCACTGAGCCAAGCTTAAAACGAAAGCTCTAATATTTTGCTTAAATGTCCCATTGCCGATGAACTGCTTGAATGCAGGGCAACTGATCCGTGCTTTACGCCCACTGACGGGCGTACAGGCTGCTTGAATAGTTGAGACATCCTGATGGATTGTTGCAAGCTCCGTTGCTTTCTCGCGCTTCTTGAACGGTGTTTCAGATAGGTTTCCTGCAATGTCCCGTTAAGCATGCCCTGTTTCACCTTTACCATGGCTTCGGCGCCAGCTTTACTCCAATGCATCCCCCTTTTCTTCATTCTGAATGAGATATGCCTTTGATTTGATTCCATTGCCCCCAGGCCTCTCGCACCTTCCGGTACGTTCTCTACCTTGTCCCTCCAGTCAAAAATGCGGTCCCAGTTTTTTAGGATGTACGAACGAAACTCCTTGACTTTCTTAAGGCTCTTTTCATCCGTCAATGTGCTTTCATGCGTATCCAAATACAATGTGAATTGGTCTAGGTCATGCGTTCTAATCGCTTTTCTAATTTGCTCTTTGATCTCGCTCTTTCCGCCCCCGAATGTCCTTACGATGGCTTGTGCAACGTGGTAGGTATCCAGCTGGTTGAGCACCGGAAATTCCGACTGTGAGAATGCTGTTTGAAACCGTTCAGCTGTGTACCCCGCACCTCCATCACTATTTGTAATGACACGAGCTTTTTCTAGGGAATAGGTGTTGGCTGCTACAGCTTGGACTTCATCCCAAAATGTCTGGATGGATTTCGTCGTCATGATAACAACGGGATGGTGTAGAGAGACTCTTTTGCCATTGGTTTCCCATCCTTCATAGAGAATGGCGTGGTGGACTTCCAAACCCTGTTTCTTTTCTAGTCCCCGGACGAATATACCATCAGCTTCGGAAAACAGGTAATCTACCTTCTTTCCCTCAGGTAGTGAATCAGCTATTTCTAGCTCTTCTACAAGTGCCTTGTCGGCTTCAGCTTGCGTTTTCCCTACGTGTTTCACCATGTTCCCTACAGTTGTGTGACTAAGGCTCACTGCTGTCCATTCTTTTAAAATATCAGCTACCTCCCGATAGGTGTTCTCACTTGCCAACTCTGCCACCTTTAACTCCACTAACGGGCTGTATCGTTGGTATGGTAAAAGCCCTAACCATTCATCCAGAGGATAATGTGAATTCCCTTTCTGGTCATGCATTAGTGAACGTTTAAAGGTCACATTTCCAAATAAAAACTGAATGCTTCTGTTATCACTCCGGCAGTACTCCCAGCCATCCTCCAGCTTTTTTTGCTTAATTGTTTTATCTAACGTCTCAAATATTTCCCCAACCCATTGCGTAAAGGCATTCTGGATCAGAATTTTAACTTGTTCTTCAAATTCAATAAGACTTTTTGTATCCTTTAATAATCTAGCAATTATTGATATAATATCCATAGGAAGACCTCTTTCTAAATGTATTCGCCCACAAGCGTACATTTAAATGATAGAGCGTCTTCCCATTTTTTTCCACTCATCTGCCCTTCGAGTAAAATTTTACACATACCTATGTACAAAAAAAAGAAATACCGGAAGAACACCAGCCCGGATTTTTTTGGACAATCAACATCCTCATGACCATTTTACTGTTTTCCTCCTACCTTGGCATTCCATAACAGCGCACAACAAGAAAGGCCGGCTGCTGCCGGCCCCAAATTTTACCAAGCCCAGGATGCACCAATAATGATCAATAAAATGAACAACACAACCAGTAAGGCAAAGCCGCCTCCGTAAGCTGCTCCTCCGCTCATTCCATCCACCTCCTCTTGTTTCATACGTATATTATTCATCCGCCCCTGTATTGGTTAAGGCTCTCGTCTATTTGCCGGCCTAAATTTCACAAATCCGCAATGGAACTCCACATCATATCCTATGCTGCAAACATCCATCCTGCCCTCTGCAAACGCCTGCCCCATATGAAAAGAAGATTGGCATGGTGTGAAAATTCCATAAGAAACCTGGCAATCCCTTTCTTTTCTCTTTCAATTTATGTTATAGTAGTGGTTGTAAATCTCTCTTGCACGACAAAATGAATAGGAGTTGTTTTTGAATGAAGAAATGGGTACTATCCCTTGTTTTGGCAGGCAGCGTGTTCGGACTTGCAGCATGCGGCAACAGCGGCAACAGCGCCGTCGTTAAGACGAAAGCCGGAAATGTTACCAAAGACGAATTATATAATGCAATGAAGGATAAATATGGTTCAACTGTGCTTCAGCAGCTTACCATTGAAAAAGTCCTGTCCAAAAAATACACTGTCAAAAAGAGCGAAGTTGACAAACAAGTAAACGATGCAAAAAAACAATTGGGCAGCTCATTTGATACAGCGCTGCAGCAATACGGTTATGCAAACGAAAAAGATTTCCGCAACAGCGTGAAAGTCAGCCTGCTTGAACAAAAAGCTGCAGAGGCGACAATCCATCCAACGGAAAAACAATTAAAAAATTATTATAACAATGATATAAAACCGGAAATTAGAGCGCGCCATATTCTTGTTTCCAGCAAGTCGAAAGCAGAAGATATCAAGAAACAACTGGATAAAGGCGCCGATTTTGCGACATTGGCCAAAAAGAATTCAACCGACACCGCAACAGCTTCTAAAGGCGGAGATCTCGGCTGGTTCGGTGCAGGCGAAATGGACAGCGATTTTGAAAATGCTGCATATAAGCTGAAAGTCAATGAAATCAGCGGCCCTGTTAAGACTTCTTACGGCTACCATATTATTCAACTGACCGGTGAAAAAAAGAAAAAACCGTACAGCGAAATGAAAAAAGACGTCGTCAAACAATATAAAGCATCGAAAGTAACAACGGAAAAAATCCAGTCCGCTTTGAAGAAAGAATTAAAAGCGGCTGACGTGAAAGTAAAAGATGAAGATTTGAAAACGACTTTTGACTCCCTGCTCGGGACTTCATCAAGCAAATAATGCTGCACAAAAAACCGCCCATCCGATTATGGGCGGTTTTTTGTGGCCGTTATGCTTCATGGGCTTTTTCAGCTTCACCGCTGCGCAGTTCTTTTTCTTTATGCATCCTTTCAATAAAGACTTCCCCTTCTTTTTCAATCCATTCCTGTTCCTGTTCGTGTTCTTCCCTGGCTGTTTTCACCGCCATAAACGCACATATGACGATGCCCGCCACAACAAAATAAATCCAGATCGGGAAATCCATGTTTTTCCCTCCTCTTCGGTTTGTCCCTGCTATAATGTATGGCGCAATCCATTAAAAAATGCCTTTCATTTTGAAAGGCATTTTAAAAGTTTTTCACCGGACGGGCGCTTTCCAAACGTTTGTATTTCTATGAATCTCACTGATGAAACGCCGGTTTATAAAAAGAGCGGTTATCAAGCGCATAAATCCGGTCCGAGAATTCGCCCGGTTTGACATTGCGGAGCGCACGGTCAAGCATATTCATTTTCGCATCAATATTATCAATATAGTGGAGAATTTCCGCCTCTTTAATCATCGGGGGCTTGGCGCTTCCCCATTCCGCTTTCCCGTGGTGGGAGATCACCATATGTTCCAGCACCATCACTTCTTCCCCGTGGATTCCGAGTTCCTCCGCTGCCTTTGCAATTTCTGTGACCATAATCGAGATATGGCCGAGCAAATTCCCTTCAGCCGTATAAGTTGTTGAGACCGGGCCGGACAATTCCTGCACCTTTCCCAAGTCATGCAAAATGACACCGGCATACAACAAATCCCGGTCGAGTGACGGATAGAGGCCCGCGATTGCCTTGGCAAGGTCGAGCATGGAGACAACATGGTACGCCAGCCCCGATACGAATTCGTGGTGGTTTTTCGTTGCAGCCGGATAGACAAGGAACCGCTTCTGGTATTTTTTCAGCAGATGCCGGGTCAGCCTTTGGATATTTGGGTTTTTCATATCAAAAATGTACTGGGTGATTTTTCCTATCATTTCTTCCTGCGATACCGGGGCCGTTTCGATAAAATCGGCAATCCGGACGCCGTCCCCCGGTTGTGCCGGATGGATTTGGCGGATCTTCAGCTGCAGCCGCCCGCGGTAATTTAAAATGTCCCCGGTTACTTTTACAATCGTCTCCGGTTTGTATGTTTGTTCGTCCTGCTCGGTCGCATCCCAGAGCTTCGCTTCGATATCCCCGGTCCGGTCCTGCAAAATCAGTGTTAAAAAAGGTTTGCCGTTGCTCGCGATCCCCTTTGTTGCGTGTTTGATGAGCAGAAACGCGTCAAACTGCTCGCCCACCTCATAGTAGAGTAGCCCTTTTGCCATACATGAATCCTCCGATCTAACCCCTGATTATTTGTCTTAAAGTATACCATAATCCGGCCGCAATCCGCTTTTTATCTCAACCGGCTTTGCTTGTGTGTTTCCCTGCCGTGTTGAAATACAGGCATTCGGACCCGCCCCTCTTTTTTACGGCTGAATGCGGCTGATGTTTCCGGATCCCGCCATCCCTTGATCGTGTACAGCCCCCAAGGTTTTCACCCCATGGCCTTTAAAAAACCGGAGCATCGGCTGCTGGCATGTAAAAAGCAGCACCTGCCTCGATTCGCTCACCTGGTCCAGCAGCCTGGCCATTTTCTCTGTCCGGTAAATATCAAAATTAACAAAGCCGTCATCGATGACAACCGGGGACGGAAATTCCCCGCCGAGCGCCTCCGCAAGGGAAAAACGTAAAGCAATATACAGCTGTTCTGCCGTTGCCTGGCTCAGCTCATTTGCGGCAAACAGCACATCATCACGCCGTTTAACATAAAAACGGCCATCCTCCCCGCCCATATGGAGGGAGACATACGATCCGTTTGTTAAACATTGCAAATACGCTTCGGCTTTGTGCAGGACTTGCGGAAAGCGGGTTTCCCGGAGCCGCTTCATCATGCCGGAAAGCAAACGTTTTGCCGTGGCATACCGCGCCCATTCAAAAGCTTCTTCCCGGAATTCCGAAAGCGCGCTGTAATATTCATGCAGTTTTTCGGTAAACGTTCCGCCTTTTTCCAACCTGTCCAGTTCAAACCGGATTTCCGTCGATTCTTTTCTCATGCTGCGGAGCGCGTTTTCCTTTTCCGCGATTTTTTCTTCCAGCTTTTGCTTTTCCTGTTCCAACATAGAAACATCTTTTACCGTTTCGAGCCGTTCCAGGTCTTCCCGGCTGATCCGTAAATCCATGATTTCCAGCTGGCCGGACAATTTTTCGTATTGCTGAAAAAGGCTGCCGGCTTTCCGGAAATCTTCCTCATTCACGGCACCGGCAAGGGCAAAAAGCTTTTTGATCTCATGATCTGTTGCTTCCGCTTCCGATTCAAGCAGCTGCACTTGTTCTTCCAGCTCGGCACATTTCTTTTCCCATTCCTGCCGGCGGATTTTTCTTTCCTGTTGTTCCGCACAGGCTTGCTGCAGCAACAAGATGCCTTCCTGGCGCAAAGGCCAGTTGACATGGAGCCGGGACCACAGTTTTTCCATCCTTTCTTCAAATGCCGACTGAGAGGCGGAAAGCTGCGCCAGTTTCTTTTCGATACGCGTCCGCTCGCGCATTTTCCCGCTTAATTCCGTCAAAAGTTGGAATGCATCGGGCAGCTGTCTGGGCCGGAAGCCGTCACCCAATTGCAAAGTTTGCCTGAAACGGCTGATTTCTGCCAGCAGCTGTCTTTCTTCCGCTTCCAGGCGCTGTTTCCGCTTTTGCATTTGCCGGCCGTTCTGTTCGCCTTCCTCAAGTTTCAAAATGAGCTGTTTCCAGTTTTCGCGCAGCTGTTTCTGCCGTTCATATTCATGCCAGTCCGTGTCCCCCTCTTTCCAATTCCGCAGTTCTTTTTCCTTTTCCCCCAGTTCCTGTTCGAGCGCGCGGATTTCTTGTTCCAACGGGTTCCGGTTTCCCTTGAAAGCATGGTAGCCTGACACGATTGCGCCGAGCACAAAAACGCCCAAAAACAAGTATTGCCCTGTGAGAAAACTCCACACGCCGGTCATCAGAAACAATAATGCAAGGCCGAAAAACAGGAAAGGGGGCTTCCGGACCTCATCCGCCATTTTTTTCAGGCGGGAAAGCTGCTGTTTCCCGCGCCTGATATCGGCTTCAAGCAATGATTTTTTTTCCTTTTCCTGCCGCTTTGCCGATAAATCGCGAAAAGCCTCTTCGGATACGAGCTCTTTTTCCAAAAGTGCGCATTCCTGCTCAACAGCGTTCATCCGGGCCCGCAAGTCCTCAAGCTGTGCCTGTAAAGCATCGCTGCGGGTACGGTGGCGGTCATACGCCCTTACGAGGGTGCTGAGCCTTTCTTTTGCCGCAATGCTTAAGTCAAGCTGTGGTACTTTTTCAACTTGCGATGCCGTAAGATGCAGCATTCCCGCTAATTCGGAGATTTGGCTGTCCAGGATGTCGCATTCAGATTGGAGGCGCTCCGTTTCCGCCTGCCACCCGCGGTATTGCGGCCAGTCATCAAGCAGCTTTTTGATCTCCCCTTCATGCCTGACAAAAAGCGGGTCCGGCTGCTCTCCTTCCATTTTTTCCACCAGCACCTGTTTCTGTTTTTTAACGGCTGACAGGCGCCCGGAAGAAGCGCGCCATTCCGACATCAGCCCGTCGAGGCGCCGGATTCCGTCAGCGGGGAAACGGACGGGGCCGATTTCCAAAAGCTGCAGTTTGACATGCTTTCTTTCCGCGTAGAGCGGCCAAAGGCTTGTGAGGTGTTCATACTGCTGAACCGTTCCCCTTAAGGCTTCCAGCTCCGCTTCCGCTTCTGCCTGTGCTGCTTCAAGCACTGCCAGCCGGGCTTTCCATTCGCCGTAACGGCCGTTTTCCGCTTTCAGGCGATTCAGTTCTTTTTCCATAGCCTGAAGTTTCCGGAGTTGCACGTTCAATACCGGTTTCCGCCCGTTCGGTTTAAAACGCGCTTCCATTTCCTTTTCGAGTTCCCGTTCCGCCGAAAGCAGCGCATCCGTCCCGATCGTCCCTGCGGCAAATAAATAGCGGCTGATATCATCGCCTGTTAATTTGCGGATTTCCTGGAGGCTTTGCAGATTAAAAGAATAAATGGACTGGAACATCTGCCGGTTCAGCCCGTTTAAAACATGTGCAAGCGCCTCTTCGCCGCCTGTTCTGCCATTTGCAAAAGTGACGGACACTTCTCCGGCTGCCCTTCCTTTTATCCGTTCCACCGTTATGTTTCCGTCTTTTTCTGTTTCCAGGACGAGCCGCCCGCCGTACACCGATGAAAATTTCGGCTCATAGCGCTGCCCGTTTTGCTGCCTTGAAGGAAACCCGAATAAAACGGCTTCGATAAAAGCCATGAAGGTTGATTTGCCGGCTTCGTTTTCCCCGTAAATGACCTGCAGATCTGAAAGGTTTTCCATATGAAAATCAACTAGCCGGCCAAAACCGTATATATGGACCTCCCGTATTTTCATCGTTTCCCCCTGCCTTTCAACTTCTCAAAAACAGCCGCTTCCGCTTCCAACAGGAGCCTCTGCTTTTCGTCTCCGTCCAAGTCCAGGTAGCGGCCCGCATACATGTGGCTGTACAGCGGGGAGACCGCTTCATCTACGGCGGTTTCTTCCAATTGCGCCAGCGTCTTCTTCATTTCCTGCAAAATAAAACCGTCATCCCGTTCGGATAAGAGGGCATTTTCAGGCAGTGTGATGCGGTGTACCCAGACAAAGTTGCGGTCTGCTTCTTCGCCTTCCTGCAGTACTTCCATCAGCTCGCCGTTTTTCACTTTTCCAAGTGCTTCATCATCGAGCAGATCCGGATCTTTTATATCCAATTGCAAAAATACGCCCTGCGCCTCTTTTCTTTCTTCTTCAAGGGCATTGCGGCAAACTGTGTACAGACGATTAAAATCATTTGCTCCTTTTACGGAAACAGTACGTTTTTCCCATAAAATGTCCGCTGTCTCATAGAATGCGGTATGCGTGCCAAGCGGATCCATTTCGGCAACCATACAGCCTTTCGGGCCCGTTTCTTTCCGATTTCTCCCCTGGATATTCCCGGGATAAATGATATAGGGATCCGTATGTAAAATCTGCTGTTTGTGGATATGGCCGAGCGCCCAGTAATCCATCCCCTTTTCCAGCAAATCCCGCAAGGCAAAAGGAGCATAAGGCTGGTGCATTTTCGTCCCGCCTTCAAGATAACCGTGCAGCATGCCAATATGGAAATCTGCCTCCCCCGTTTTCCTGTATTCATCCGTTTTATTCTCCAGCACGTGCCGCTTCGGGTAGCTGAACCCGTACACATGGACTTTCGACCCGTTTTTAGCTGTAAAGGATTTGGTTTCGACACGCTCGGAAAATATCCGGACATTTCCGGGCATGTCCAGTTTTGTCCATGACCCGCTTAAATGGTCGTGATTGCCGTGCAGCACAAATACGGCAATGCCGGCCTCTTTGAGCCGCTCAAACTGCTTCTTCAGCCTCACCTGAGCTTTCAGGCTGCGGTCTTCCCCGTCGTATAAATCCCCGCATATCAGCAGGAAATCCGCTTCTTTTTCAATTGTAAGGTTACAAACATTTTCAAATGCCCGGAAAGTGCTCTCCTTTACCCGTTCAAACAGCGCCGGCGGAAGCTTGCGTAGCCCCGCAAACGGGCTGTCAAGGTGCAGGTCGGACGCATGGACAAAGCGAATCCTTTTCAACGCCATCACTCTTTCGCGAAAAAATAAACGGCAGTTTGCCATTTTATTGTGAAATCCAAACTGTTCGTAATAAAACACATTTCACAGAATATATGTTCTATCTCCATTATAAAAGGTTTGGCACGTTCAGGCAACAAAAAAATGGCTGAACATGCCAAACCCGTTTAATTGTATTGCCGGTATACGTACGGATCTTTCGGCTCGCTGCTTTTATGGTAACTTGTTACTTTTAAATACGGGATATTCTCTTTAAACGGCGTATAGTACGTCGTATCCAGTTTCCCTTCAACCTCAATCCATGTATTTTCTTTCACGTTTGCCATATTGCCCGGAAAATCAACGAGCATCCCGTATACGCCGGCATCGGCAATACAGTGGATAATGCCAAACCGGAGCACAAACAGCTGATTCGCTTTAATATCATCCGTCCGGTAGACAAACCCTTTTATCGCCACCTTTTTGCCGATAAAATCCCCCGGATAATTGTAAATCGTTTCAAGCCCGTGGAAGTAATGGTCATCATCGAGGACGATGCTTTGCAATTTGCTGTACTTTTTTAAATCCGAATTTTCCATTTCTGTATACTGGTCCTTATCATAGTAAAGGCTGGAATTCGGCCGCAAAATCTGGTGATTGGCATACTGGTCCTTATCATTGTCAATCATCGAAAAGTGGAAGCCTTTTGCTTTGACAACGGTGGAATTCAAGGTGGCCACCGGAAGAAAAATGCCCGTTACAATCGGGATTAAAATCATGCCGTACGTAAACACTTTTTTGTACCATGTATTTTCATCCGTTTCATGGGAATGGCCGTGGTGGGCGCCGTGATGATGGTCATGCGCCCCGTTTCCCGCCCTGACCCATTTCACGAGCTGGTATAAACATAAAAAGCCCATTGCAAAAATCATGGAAAACGACAAATACGCATACTTCATATTGATATATTTGCTAATATCCCCTGTCGCGTGCAGCTTCATAAAAAAATACGCGAAGCCGAACAATACGATAAATCGCAACATTTTAAACACCTTCTATATTAAGAATGCACCCGTGAACACAAAAACGATAATCAGCCCGATCATCGAAAAGACAAACTTTCTTTTAAATGAATGCATCATCATGAGCAGATTTTTAATATCCACCATGGCGCCAAATACTAAAAATGCAAGAATGGCCGGCGTCCCGAACATCCCGTTGAAAGACGAGGCAATGAAGGCATCCGCCTCGGAACAGATCGACATGATAAAAGCGAGCAGCATCATAATCAGAATCGCCGCCATTTTTGTCTGTCCGAGCGACAGCAGCGTACTCGTCCGGAAGAAGGTCTGCATGGCGGCAGAAATCAGGCCGCCAAACACGAGAAACTTCCCAACGGAAAAAAACTCATCAATCGCATGGTCGATCGTTCCGGTGATTTTTTGCAGAAAACCCGGTGCATGCTGTACTTCGCGGCCATGGTGGTGGTGCAATTTGGCCTCCACAAATTCGCGAAGCTGGTTTTCGGAAAAAAAATAAGAAATCGCAATCGCGGTTAAAACAGCAGTAAAAATCGCCAGCCCGCAACGAAGCAGTGCCATTTTCCAGGAATCGCCAAACGCGACAAACGTAGAAAAAATGACAACCGGGTTGATAATCGGCCCCGTCAGCATAAACGCGATGGCAGCAGAAAGCGGGACATTTTTCCGGACAAGCCTTTCCGTAATCGGGACAATGCCGCATTCGCAGGCCGGAAAAAGCGCGCCCATCCCGGTGCCGAATGCAATGGATAAAAAGCGGTTTTTCGGCATCACTTTTGCAATCATTTCCTCAGTGACAAACATCTGGATCACCGCTGAAATGAATACACCCAGCACAATAAAAGGCAACGCCTCGATGATAATGCTGATAAAAATGGTATTCATTTGCAATAAGGACTGGACCATAACGGCATATCGTCTCCTTTTTTCTATCACACTCACAAAAAAACTCTCCCAACTAGGATACTATAAGTCTTCTTTGGCGTAAATGAAGAAAACCGGGAAATGGCAGGCAAGCAGGAAAACCATGTGAAAAAATGATTTCCAATTTGATGAAACCCATGCGATTCTATTACTTTTTGGGCCGGACTGTGTTATGATAGTGTCAAATGAACTAGTATTAAGAACGTGAAGGGAATGAAGCAATTGCCGGTATCTATATTTGACTTTGGGTTGGTTGTTTCTGCCGGGGCTTTTGTTGCGCTGCTTAAGATCATTATGATCGATATCATTTTATCGGGCGACAATGCGGTTGTGATCGCCATGGCGACCCGGAAACTGCAACGCGAACAGCAAAACAAAGCGATTTTCTGGGGGACAGCCGGTGCGGTGATTTTAAGAATTCTGCTGGCAATGGCGATCGTTGCTTTGCTGAAAATTCCTTATGTAAATGTCATTGGCGGGCTTTTGCTTCTTTGGATCGCATATAAAGTGCTCGGCGGCGGAGATGAAAATGTCCAAGTCAGAGCAAAAAATGGGCTGCTCGTTTCGATCGGCACGATTATCATGACTGATGCAATTATGAGCCTCGACAATGTGGTGGCGCTGGCCGGTGCTTCAAACGGGCATATCGGCATGATTGCCCTCGGCGTTGCCATCAGTATTCCGGTTATGATATTCGGTTCAAAGATGATTGTAAAAGCGATGAACCGTTACAGCTGGATTGCCTATGCCGGGTCGGGCATCCTCGCCTGGACAGCGGCGGAAATGCTCTTTAAAGATGAGCAAATCCTGAAATGGCTGGATATATCACACGGGCCGTTAACGTATACGATCGGCGGCTTTCTTACGGTTTTGGTTTTGTTTCTTGGCTGGCTTTCGAACCGGCGGACGGCGGCAAAGCAGGTTAAGCAAGTAAAACAGGATATAAAACAGGATGTTAAGCAGCATGTCCATATCCATTAATGGCGCAGAACTTACGCCGTTCCCCATTAAAAGAACCCGGGCTGGATTGGCCCGGGTTCTTTTTACCGGTGGAACAAAATCAGTTTTCCTTCAGGGGATACGCAACGGTGCGTTTTCTCATGGACGCCTTTTTCTTTTAAAAGCGCCTCCCCTTTTTTCTTCGCTTCCGTGTCATCCTGTGCTTCAAAACCTTCATCGAGAATCTTTTCCCCTGTCGGTTCAAAGGCAGTCAGTTTATAGTCGCGCATGCTTTCACTCCCCCTTGAATTGCGGCGCCCTCTTCTCTACAAAAGCGCGGATGCCTTCCTTGTGGTCTTTCGTCTGGCGCATTTTCCACTGCGCATGTTTTTCCAGTTCCAATGATTTATTGAAGTCCGGGCGGTTCAGTTCCGTATAGATTTTTTTCGTTTTGATCATCGCGAGGACCGGCTTTTTCTGCCATTCTGTAATTTTTTGGTCAACGGCAAGCGCAAGATCGGGTACCACTTCATCGATAATGCCCGTTTCGGCTGCCTCTTCAGCAGACATGACTTTTCCTTCCCAAATCACCTTTTTCGCCTTTTCCTGGCCGATCCGGCGCTGCAGCAAATAGTGGCCGCCGCCGTCCGGCACAAGGCCGATCCCGATAAAGTTCATCGCGATTTTGCTGTCCAAATCGCTGATAATGGTATCACAGGCAAGGGCAAGGCTTAAGCCCAATCCTGCAGCAGCGCCATTAATCGCCGCAATGGTGAGTTTGGGCATACCCGCAAGAATGGAAACGACTTCATTTATTTGGCCCATAAAAGAGATGAACCCTTTTTCTTCCTCCATCGCAAGCATGGCTTTGATGTCCCCGCCTGCGGAGAATGCTTTGCCGTTTCCGGATAATACGAGAATGTGAATGTCATCCTTCATCGCAATCGCTTTCAACGAGTCCGCCAGTTCCTTAATCATCTCCAGGTTCAGCGCATTCATTGCGTCCGGGCGGTTGAAATACAAATAGGCTGCCCCGTCTTTTTCCTCCACCTGGATTGTTTCATACGTTGAAATCACCGAAATCCCTCTCCCTTTGTTTTATTCTTCCTATTACTAGGATAGCGAAATATTCGGCAATTTCCAATACAAAATGGCGTCTTTTTAAAAAATTCATCAAAAAAAGAGGCTGCCGCCTAAGCAAACAGCCCCTTCCATCCTTATTTCAGCAGTTTCATTTTTTTCAAAAAGTCAATCGGCTGCTGTTTCCGGAAATGCTCTTTTACCATATAAGACACTCCGTTTTCATTGTTGGAACGGGTCACCCAGTCGGACGCGTTTTTGACAGCGGGATGCGCATTCCCCATCGCAACGCCGAGCCCTGCCCACTCGACAAGCGGGAGA
This sequence comes from Weizmannia sp. FSL W8-0676, assembly GCF_038593015.1. Taxonomy (NCBI): domain Bacteria; kingdom Bacillati; phylum Bacillota; class Bacilli; order Caryophanales; family Bacillaceae; genus Heyndrickxia; species Weizmannia sp. FSL W8-0676. Next base: position 886,513 of record NZ_CP151954.1, on the reverse strand, counting down.
TCATCGAGGCCCGAACCGATGACGACCACTTCCTCACGGCGGATGTTCATCCGGTCGCATACATATAAAAGCCCGCGAAGCTTGGAAATCCCAGCCGGCACAATATCCAGCTTCCCGTTCCCGCACACAATGCAATCCACTTCATGGAACATATTGGCAATTGCTTTTTTGGCAGCCTGAATGTCCTCTCCGTCGGAAAAGATCACTTCGATTTTGGGCGGGGAAAGCGGCGTTTGTTCCAGTTTTGCCGATAAATCGTCCACATATTGTTCTGCATAAGAAAACGGATTGGACGTTTGATAAATGACTTTTCCCATCAGCTTATTCGGATGCTTCACCCTGTTTGACAATGTAAACCGCTCGGAAACAAGGCGGATTTGGGCTTGAAACCCTTCCAAAAACCGCACAAGGTCACGGGTGGCCTCTTCGCTGATCCTTCTGACAAAAATCGGTTTATCCAGTTCACTGGCAATATAAGCGCCCTGGTGCGTGATTAAGGAAGAATGCAGCTTCAGCCATTTGGCAATCCGGTGGGCCGAAGCGAAATTTTTTGACGTAATGAGCGTCACCGCAATGCCTTTTGCACCTGCATACTCAATCGCTTCTTTCGTTGTTTTGCCGAGCCGGCCGTTATCCTGCAGCAATGTTCCCTCAATATTTAACGCCAGCATTTTATAGATCATGGATGCTCCCCCTCTTCATGATGCTCCCGGCTGCCGGGCTGATTTTTCACACAGCCTGCTTTCTTTTACAGATGTATGAGAAAAAAGGGGGAAATAGAACTTTCCGGCTGCATTCTTCTACTTTCCGGCGTATAAATCTTCGACAGGCTTCATCAGCACCTGATTGATTTCGCTGAGCATATCGCTTAGCCGCTGTTCAGCGCCGATCAACTGCATAATGGCGGGATTTGCCTGGACCGCTTGCATGGCAGCCTGCGCCTGCTTTTCATCTTCTTCTGTAACCGGAAGCCCCTGCATTTGTTTATCTTGCAGATTGAGTTGAAGCTGCCTGAAACGGTCAAACAATGCTCTCGCCTGGCCGTTAGACCGGACATTTTCGTACGCCTGCTTCAACGCAGCAAATTCATGGCTTTCCCGGATTCCTTTTTCAAGCATGTGCGCGTATTCATTTAAATGGGATGGCATGTAAATCCTCCTTATGTTTTATTCATCACGGATGGTTTCCCGGCCTTGCTTTCGTTGCACAAGCAGCAGCCGGGCCGCCTGAAGCCAGTCGCAGAAATGCAGGGATGCATGGGTTTCCTGTTTTCTCTTTCCTGCACGAGCAGCAGGACCAGGCCGGCGTTATTCCAACAATGCGCCAAAGCTTGCTTCCTCTATACAAGCAGCACGATCACCCCCTGAACGATCCCAATCAGGCCGCCCAGTAACGCGCCAAGATACGTAATCATTGAAAATTCGCGGGCGGTAATGCCGAGAATCAGCCCTTCCAGGCGCTCAATCGGAAAAGATTCCACTTCCTGGCGCACAAGATCCGCCATCTGCAGCTTCCGGATGATCAAAGGCACGTTTTTGCTGATGAAGTGCAGCGCTTTTTCCGCCAATACAGGGATCCATTCTTCTTCAATTTTATTCCGATACCGGGCAACAAATGCCTGGACGGGTGTGTCTAAAAAACGTTCGACAGGAAGGGCAGATAAAATATTTTTCTCCAGCCATCCGCTAATTTCTTCATCCGGTAGATCCGGAAAAAGTTCCCCTGCCTGTTTTGCTTTCAGGCCGTTCCATTCCCTTTCCAGCATTTCCGACATTGTTGCTTTCATTCCGGGTTCCTGAAGTGCCCGGGTGATCTCAGGCTGGATTTTATCGGCAATCGAAGTGTTTCCGATAAAACGTTTCACCATCGCGCCGATCATGCCGCGGTCATCAAGAAAATGGCTGATCATCCCTTCAATTTTCGTGCGGCCTGCAGGGCTTGAAATGTATTCGCTAATCCTTGCAATGATCAAATCCGCCAAAACAGGGATTTTTTCTTCAGCTTTTTTGATCACGGCTTCCGGCAGCAGTGCTTCAAGCGTTTGCGGTGCGATATGTTGTTTTGCCTCCCCGTAACGGGTGCGGATGAATTCTTTGATCCCGTTTTGAACACGCTCCGCCGACAAATCCGCTTTAAAAAAACCGGCAATTTGCGGGGTCGTCCAGCTCATCTCCAGCCATTTCAAAAAAGTATCCGCCATCCATCGGGCCGTCTCTTTCCGGAACCCGGGCGACAGCAGCTTTTTTTCGATGCTTTCCGGCGTAACCAGATGGCGCGCCACCATTTCGCCGAGCTGCTTCGCAATCTCTTCGCGCCTTTTCGGAATCAATCCGGGCGTGAACGGAAGCCGCCAATTTTTAATATAGATCGCCTTGTACGGCCGAAACAGCATTTTAATGGCCAGATAATTTGTGAATCCGCCGATCACTGCCCCCACGGCAGTCATAAACAAAATTTCCAAAAATGCATGCATACACAATCATCCCTCATTGTTTTCGTTGTGAAATTTTTTCCAAAGAAGCACGGGAAGTTTCCAGCCCGCTATGCGGACACAACGGTCGATTTTGGTTCTATGCTGCGGAAAACCGCAAACTTAATGAAAAAATACCCTTTTTTGCGGCCGGGTATTTCTGAAATCAGCTATTTTTTTTGAACCGATTTTCTGTACTAATCATAAGATATCAGCAAAAGCCCAATAAAGTCAAAAATTAGCCGTGTTCGTGCCCGTGTTTTCAGGAGGAAGGGAGGGGAACGGATTGGCATCAACCATTGCATTCCGGCATGACGATGAAACGAAAGGCGCGGCGGCGGCAATTCCACGGGCGCTCCTTTCCTTTTTGCGCATTTCAAACGGCGGGCTCACCATCCGGTTCGGCGGAAAAACAGCCACAGCAAAAGTGGAAACCGATGCATCCGGCAAAACGGTAATGATGCTCTCTGCGGATGGTTACAAACACCTGAAGCTCCCTGTCCCGCCCGCCCGGTTGAAAGCCTTCTGCCGGCAGGGGGTGCTTGAACTTGGCCCGGTGATCGCCGTCCTGACAGAACTTACTGGAAGTGCCCCTTCTGAAAACATCCGGCCATTTTGCGAAGAACTGCACCACCTGATCGAAAAAGAAGGCGGCTGCCTTTTTGTGGAAGGCTTGGATTCCCGCGCCGGCACCGGCTGCACGTTTTCCGCCAATGGCTGGAAGACGGGGGAAGTGCCGGAACCGGACATTGTCTATAACCGCATTCATTCCAGGCTGGCTGAAAGAAGCCGCCAGTTTGGAATGAAAACAGCAGCGTACAAAGAAAAGGGAACCGGTTTTTTTAATGCCAAGTATTTAACAAAAATGGAAGTTTACGAATGCCTTTATGCAAACCGATTTTTGCGGCCGTATTTACCGGAAACTTGCCGGTACGGTCCGGCGTGCCTAGCGGAAAAACTTGGGGCATTCAATATCCTGTATGCAAAGCCCGAAAACGGAAGCCAGGGGCGCGGCATCATCCGGATTGAAAAAAAGGAAAGCCGGTTCCTCCTTGGCCATACGCACCAGGAAAACCGTTTGCCGGAAGTTGCAGAAAATGTGGAAGACACCGTTCAAAAAATGGAACAACTCACCGGAACCCTTCCGTATATCCTTCAACAAGGCATTCCATTGCTTTCGGCAGATGGAAGGCAAACCGATTTCCGGTTCCTTGTCTGGAGAACCGGCGCAAAAAACGATTGGCAGATCGCGTCATCCCTCGCAAGAACAGCGGCAGACGATGCGATTGTGTCAAACCTCTCACAAGGAGGGCTTCCGACAAAACCGGCGCCGCTTATCTTCCATCATTTTGGAAAGGAAAAAGGCCGGCTCGTACTGGAACTCATGCATGAGCTGGCGGAAACCGCCGCCATCACGCTCTGTTCCGCCGGAAACGGGCACTTTCCGGAATTCGGGATCGATATAGGGGTGGATTGGGATGGAAAACCGTGGGTAATTGAAGCAAACGTAAAGCCGTCTAAGGCCGCGTTTGGCGTGTCCCGCGGCGGCATTCGCCCATCCGTAAAAGCACTATACCGTTACGGTTTATTTCTATGGACTGAAAGGGGAATGGAACATGCCGGCTAAATTAGGCATTCTTACGCTGGATCCTGCTTCCCGGCAGGATTATTTTGACCAAATGGCACATGAATCAAAACAATATGGGACCGATCTTTATTCATTCTCCCCCCTTGATTTACTGCCCGGCACGCAGAAAGCAAAGGGACTTCATTTTGACACTACAAGCGTCATATGGAAAGAAGAAGTTTTCCAGATTCCGGAATTTCTTTATGACCGCTGCTTTTACGGCGAAGACCAGCCATCAAAAGATGCCAAAAAAATCGTCGCATGGCTGAAAGAACGGAAAGACCTTACCTTTCTCGGATACGGGCTGCCGAATAAAACCGCGCTTTACGACCGTCTGAAGGAAATTCCGGAAATCTCCCCGTATTTGCCGGAGACAGTAAGGGCGGACAGTACGGAAACGGTTTTGCGGGAACTGAACAAATATCTTTCCATTATTTTAAAACCGGCAAACGGTGCGCATGGATATGCGGTGTATTCCCTCGAAAAGAAAACGGGCGGGCTGCTTGTAAGAACGACGAAAAACGGCAGTCTTATATCGCAGAACTTCGGCCGTTTGGATAAATTTCAAGCGTGGCTCAATACACTGCTCGGAAAGCATGATTTTCTCATTCAGGCAAGGATTGACAATATGGACCGGAAAAACCGGCCTTTTGATCTGCGCATCTTTTTGCAAAAAGACAGCCGCGGCGAGTGGCAGGAAGTGACGCGGGGCATCCGTACCGGCATGGAAAACGGCATTTTAACCAATTTGAGCGCGGGGGCAAGCCTCTCAACATACGGGAACTGGCAACGCGAAACGCCGCATTTTAATCATGTCTATATCAGCCAGGAAATCTCTGACATCATCAGCATCTTGCCGGCTGTTTTGGAAGAAACTTTTCAACCGCTATTTGAGTTGGGAATCGATCTGCTTATTGCGGGGGACCAATCCATCTGGATACTCGACATCAATTCAAAACCGGGCAGAAAAATGGTCAGCCTTCTCCATCCGGAAAAAGCCGGGCAAATGGCTGAAGCCCCGCTTGCCTACTGCCGGTATTTACAGGAAATCGGAAACCGCGTGCAGGCCGGAAATGTGTAAAATGAAAGAAATGGGACTGCTCTTTAGCGGCTATGTGAAGGAACAGCGCGTTTTCGACAGCCTTTTCGCATAAAACGCGCCTGTGTTTAAGGAACAGCACCGTTTTCGACGGCTCTCCTTCACACAGAGTGCCCATAAGAAACCGGGCAATTTTGGCCGCATAGAACGCGCCTGAATTTTTGCCACATTGCTTTTGAAACAGAAGGGAACCCGAGAAAAAGAGCCGCGATAGTAGCCGGAAAAATTTGGTTGGTTCATTTCATCCGCTGCCGGTTTAACAAAAGGTCATCTAAATGAAACGAGGTGCTTTACAAATGGCCAGAAAATATAAAATTGAGTTTTTTGATGCCTCCGACCCGATCCTGTACACGCCGCAAAGCCTTCCGGTACTTGAAAACACCGGCAAAGTGGCATTCGGCTCTAAAATCGCTGCCGCAAAAATCGAACCGCATCCAAATGGCCGCAATGTTTTTTCCGTCTCAAGCGCGCTTGCCGGTGAACTGAGAATGCCCGCCTTTTTAACGGTTCTTCACTGTTTCCAAAACAGCGATATCCTGATGCTCGGCCCGCTTGTCGGCATTTTTACGGCCGGCTTCACCCCCTTTGAAAACCGCCCGGCCGGCGCAAGGTCGGCGTGGTTTGCAAAACTTCTTTCCGCCCAGTCTGCTGCCTGCGTGGTGCCGTTTTTATTCGGCGAACAGCATATCGATTGGGAACAGGGTGTGATCACCGGCTACTTTTACGGGAAAGCGGGCTGGGAAAAGCAGGAAGTCCCGTTTCCCAATGCCATTTACGACCGGCTCCCGAACCGGAAAAGTGAAAAACTTGTAAATGCGCAGAAAATCAAAGAAAAATTGGAAAAAGAATATTTTATTCCGTGGTACAATCCCGGCTTTTTCAACAAACTGGAAATTCACGAGCGGCTGTTTCAAGATCCGGAAGCGCGCCCCTATTTGCCGGAAACGAACCCGCTCACCTCTTTTCATCAAATTGAACGGATGCTGTCTGATTACGGGATGGTCTACATCAAACCGGTGAACGGCAGCCTTGGCCTTGGCGTCCATCAAATCCATTACCACCATGCTTCCGGCGCGTATTATTGCCGGTACCGGGACACCGGCAACCGATTGTTAAAATTCAGCAGCCTTGAAAACTTGATCAACCATGTTTTTTCTAAAAAGCAATGGAACCGGCTGCTCGTCCAGCAGGGCATTTTTCTCGTAACAGACGGAGGGCGGCCGGTTGATTTCCGGGTCCATACCAATAAAGACGAGGGCGGAAACTGGGTCGTTACAGCAATCGCGGCAAAAGTGGCCGGCCCGGGCAGCCCGACAACGCATGTGAGAAACGGCGGGTTAATTAAAACACTTCCCGAACTTACGGAAAACCCCGAGCAACAGGAGATGTACCGGCATACGCTGGAAACAGCCGCCCTCAAACTTTCCCGCGCCATCGATGAACATGTCGAAGGAGTGATTGGGGAAATCGGGTTTGACCTCGGCATCGGCACGGACGGGAAAGTATGGCTGTTTGAAGCCAATTCGAAGCCCGGGCGCTCCATTTTCAACAATCCGTTCATGAAAGCGTGCGATTTATTGACGCGCAAACTGAGCTTATCGTTTGCCGTTTATTTGACGGAACGGCAAGTGCAGTCACCAGGGGAAATGTTCCCATGACCGCCATCTGGTTTGACCGCAAGGAAAAAATATTTAAGCGTACTGTCCCGTCCCCGCTTTTTTGGGGAAAAGAAGCGGAACTGCTTCCTTTCTCCGCGAAACCCGGAGAGGAAACGCCTTATCGCCTGATGTTAAAAGGGGCATCAGCCGGCCCCCTGATCGGGATACTCATCAGTAAATCAAAGAAAGCCATCAGCGGAGACCGTGATTTTTTTATCGCCATCCAACAAACATTACAGGAAAAACAGGGCGGCCTGTCTTTTTTATTCAGCCTTGCCGATATTTCAGCGCATATTACCGGCGTGTTTTGGGATGTAAAACAAGAAAAATGGCACAGGGCAATGTTTCCGTTTCCAGACGTGGTTTATAACCGGATCCGGAAGCGAAAGGAAGAATTGGAGGAAGATTTCCGTCGCTTTACCAGGCTTCTCCGGCAAAAAAGGATCCCTTTTTTCAACCCGCATTTTTTAAATAAATATGAGGTGTACGAAAAATTGAAGCAGGATCCGACGATTGCCGGTTTTCTTCCGGAAACGGCGCTTATTTCCGATAAAAGCAGCTTTCACGCCTTTTTACTGAAGCACAAGGATGTCTATATCAAACCCGCCGCCCGTTCGCAAGGATACGGCATCCGCCGCATTGTGCAGGGGCCCTGTGAAGCATGGACATTTTACACGCCCCAATCCGCCCACTTGCCCGCCAGCTTTTCGGATGTGTGGGAGGAGATTGGCCCCTTTGCAGAAAAAGAAACGTACATTGTCCAGGAAACCGTGCCAACTGCATTGCTTGACGGCCGGAAATATGACTACCGTGTCCACGCCCATTACAACGGAACAGGTTACCGGATAACCGGCATCGGCGTGCGGGTTGCCCGCCCCGGCGGAATGACGACCCATACGGCAAAAGGCGGGGAAACGCTGGTACTATCTTCCAATGAAAAAATGGAGATTAAAAAAAAGATTGCGCCGGTCATTTCAGCATGCGGCAATGCTTTAGCGGAATCGTACGGCTTTTTCGGGGAATTTACCGCTGACATCGCGCCCGGCAATGAAGGCGGCTTTTATTTGTTTGAACTGAATGCAAAGCCAATGTCCTTTGATGAACCTGAAATTGAAGCAGCAAAAACCCGGAAACTTGCCGATTTGTTTTATGCCATTACCGGCTTTTTGGAAAAATGATTCCCTCTCTTTAAAAAATTTGAGTAAAATAGATTATATCCAATGAAAAACCGAGGGATCCAAACATGCTCGACAGATTAAAAACAAGGTATCCAAATGCCTGCATTGCAGATGAACCGATTGCAGCGAAACCTTTGTTATGGTTTTGGATGGAAGAAGAAAAACAGTATTTCGGGATTGATTCGGGCGAATTGACGCCGGAAGAAACGATGCTGTTGAAAACATTATTCCCCAAATTCCGGGAAAATGCTCCAGGCACGGCGGGCGAAGCATCCAAATGGTATGACTACCTGTTTTTGCCGGATGCCGAGGCCCCTGCCCGTGGCGGCGTATACCGCGTTACACAGTTTGCGCTGGCAAAAGAAGGGCCGGATGTATCCGGCGTTCAGGAAGCCATCAAAAACATGTTTGTGCATGATGTCTTGGTGATAATGACCAATCAGCTTGAAGGCATGGTGATTGAAGAAAAAAGCGGAACAGCAGCGGCCGAAGACGATCTAGAGGCATCCATCCGTGCGTTTGAAGGGGATTTCTATACCCCTGTTTTGCTGTATTTAGGCGAATTTAAGGAAGTGGCGGCATTAAAGCGCAGCTTCCAATTCGAACGCCGGCTTTTCGAATTTGCCAAAAGCCGCCGGAAAACGTCCGCTTTGTTCACGGCTCATGCTCTGCTCCCTCTTTATTTGCTGTCCCATTTGCCTGAAGGGGAAAAGGGCCTGCTCTTCCAATCACTGCGCAGGCTGTTTGAAGAAGACCGGGAAATGGGACAAACGATCAAACGGTATCTTGAAAATTTTGCGAATGCCAGCCTGACGGCAAAACAATTGTTCATCCACCGCAATTCCTTGCAGTACCGGATTGAAAAATTTGAAGAAAAAACGGGCTTGGATTTAAAACATTTTACAGATGCCATCTTTGCGTATTTCGCCTGTCTCGAAACCTTTGACGGCAACTCCCGCCGATAAGCCGCGCGTTATTTGCCTTGAAAAGGAAACAAGCCCGTTTTACTCAAAATGGCACCAGTTGGCTAACCGGTTGTATCAAGAGCGGCATACCGGCATCGTATCCCATGTTGCAATGAATGCCGCGCAACCGGAAGATTGGAAAACGAGCCGCTTTCAAATTTCCAAGGATCCCGGCCCCCGGATTTTACTGCGCCAATCTGCTGGGAAAACGGGATGGGCAGGGTGCCGAAAATCGCCCTGCATTTTTTGTGCATCCTGCCGTTCCCTTTACGAAAGGGTTTTCCTTATAATAAAGACAACTTATGACAGGGGAGGGTTTTTACGATGACAGAACTGGCGCTTGAGCATATTTATAAGATTTACGACAATAATGTAACCGCTGTATCCGATTTTAATCTACATATTAATGACAAGGAATTCATTGTATTTGTCGGTCCTTCCGGCTGCGGGAAATCGACGACGCTCAGGATGATTGCCGGGCTTGAAGAAATTTCAAAAGGCGATTTATACATGGACGGCAAACGGGTGAACGATGTAGCGCCGAAAGACCGTGATATCGCGATGGTATTCCAGAACTATGCGCTTTATCCGCATATGACGGTATACGACAATATGGCATTCGGGCTGAAACTCCGCAAAGTGCCGAAAGCGGAAATTGACAAGCGGGTACAGGAAGCCGCAAAAATCCTTGGCCTTGAAGAATATTTAAAACGGAAACCGAAAGCTTTATCAGGCGGGCAAAGGCAACGGGTTGCCCTCGGCCGCGCGATTGTAAGGGATGCAAAAGTGTTCCTCATGGACGAACCTTTATCCAATCTGGACGCGAAATTGCGGGTGCAAATGCGGACCGAAATTGCCCGGCTTCACCAGCGGCTGCAAACGACGACCATTTATGTGACACATGACCAGACGGAAGCGATGACGATGGCTTCAAGGATTGTCGTCATGAAAGATGGTGTCATCCAGCAAGTCGGAACGCCGCGCGAAGTATACGACTTACCTGCCAACCTGTTCGTCGCCGGTTTTATCGGCTCGCCAGCGATGAACTTCTTCCGCGGTAAACTGGACAACGGCAAATTTCACTTAAACGAATCGGTCCAGCTTGATGTGCCGGAAGGGAAAATGAAACATATGAAAAGCCATATCGGCAAGGATGTCATTCTTGGTGTCCGCCCTGAAGACATCCACGATGAACCTGTTTTCATTGAAACAATGCCGGGCTCGGCCATCAAAGCCACGATTGATGTTTCTGAACTTCATGGCGCTGAAACGATGCTCTATTCCAAAATCAACGGGCAGGAGTTTATCTCCCGCATCGATTCCAGAACAGTTGTCAAACCGGGTGACGAAATCACGCTCGGGCTTGATATGAATAAAGCCCATTTCTTTGATGCCGAAACAGAGTTAAGGATTGGGTGAACCAGAAAGCCTGCCACTGAAAAAGTGATTTTTTATATCCGTATATCCAACATATAAAATGCAAAAAGACGTTGAAACACAAGCAGCATGAGTGTCTCAACGTCTTTTCTATTTTTGCGGTGCTTTTTCAGTGCCTCGCTGTTATATCCGGCTTTTTGATTTTCTCCGCAATCGCCGCCAATAGTTACCAGCCGGGGACCAGTATAATTAAAGTTTTTCCCTCCATAATACATAGTACATCGATCACATTCCGCTGGGTTCAACCAAGCAGGTGGCGGGGAATTCCCCGCTTGCTGGTGCAATTCCAGCCGGCCCAACCAAAAAACTTACAACGAGGAGATGACACAGATGGCAAACAACAGCAATTCAAACCAATTGTTAGTTTCCGGTGCTGAGCAGGCTCTCGACCAAATGAAATACGAAATCGCACAAGAATTCGGCGTAAACCTCGGCGCAGATACGACATCCCGCGCGAACGGATCTGTCGGGGGAGAAATTACAAAACGCCTTGTGCAAATGGCTGAACAACAACTTGGCGGTACTTTCCATTCGTAATATAACAAACCAATAAAATGGCTAAAAAAAGGGGGGCAACCGCCTCCCTTTTTATCAGTGATTTAAATTGACCATTTTTTCCGGCACGATCCACTCATCATATTGTTCTTCGGTTACATAACCTGTTTTAATGGCGGCTTCTTTCAGCGTTGTGCCTTCCTTGAAAGCCAGTTTCGCGATCTGGGCCGCTTTTTCATAACCGATATGCGGATTCAGGGCCGTCACCAGCATGAGGGAACGATTGACATTTTCCCGGATCGTTTCCACATTCGGTTCAATGCCGCGCACGCATCTTTCATCAAATGACTTCATCGCATCGCCGAGCAGATGGACGGACTGCAGGAAGTTATATATAATTACCGGTTTAAATACATTTAATTCAAAGTTGCCTTGGCTTGCGGCAAATCCGATTGCGGCATCATTCCCGAATACCTGGACCGCTACCATCGTCAAAGCTTCGCACTGGGTCGGATTGACTTTGCCAGGCATAATCGAGCTGCCCGGTTCATTGGCCGGAATCGAAATCTCACCGATGCCGCTTCTCGGCCCGCTCGCAAGCCATCTGACATCATTGGCTATTTTCATTAAATCTGCAGCAAGCCCTTTTAATGCCCCGTGGACATGAACGATTTCGTCATGGCTTGTGAGCGCATGGAATTTGTTATCAGAAGAAACAAACGGGTAGCCGGTTTGTTTTTCCAGTTCTTCCGCAACTTTACCGCCGAAAGTCGGGTCCGCATTAATGCCGGTGCCGACAGCCGTGCCGCCGATCGCCAGGTTCAAAATATGTTTTGCGCTTTCTTTGATCATGCGTTCGCTTTTTTCCAGCATGGCACGCCAGCCGCTGATTTCCTGGCCGAGTGTGAGCGGCGTTGCATCCTGCAAATGCGTGCGCCCGATTTTGATGATTTTCATGTATGCTTTTTCTTTTTCAAGCAGCGTTTCTTTCAGCTGTTCCAGCGGCGGCAGCAGCCTTGTCTGCAGTTCATGGTAGGCGGCAATATGCATCGCAGTCGGGAACGTATCGTTCGAGCTTTGCGACATATTCACATCATCGTTCGGATGGACGTGTTCTGCGCTGTTTTGGGCGGAAAGGATTTCGTTTGCCCTTCTTGCCACCACTTCATTCACATTCATATTTGACTGGGTGCCGCTGCCTGTTTGCCAGACAACAAGCGGAAAATGCCCGTCAAATTTCCCGTCCAGCACTTCTTCACAAGCCTGGACAATAGCCTTCATTTTGGCATCCGATAATTTGCCGAGGCGGTTGTTGCTGACGGCAGCCGCTTTTTTCAAATGGGCAAAAGCGCGGATCACTTCCATCGGCATTTTTTCCCCGCCGATCGGGAAGTTTTCCTTGCTGCGCTGCGTTTGTGCCCCCCAATATTTGTCCCGCGGCACTTTCATTTCTCCGAGTGTGTCTTTTTCAATCCGGTACTCCACTTTCTTCCCCTCCTGTATGTGCTTACATTTGGCTTTTGCAAAACGGCGGCAAGCCTAAAAAACTTGCCGATATGTAGCTGCAAGTTTATTTTACTATAAATTCCCGCAAAGCAACACCTCAACCTCGCGAGTCGCTGTTCAATTCCTTTTTGAGAACATATTTTCAGAAATCTTGCACCAAAAAAGCGGCATATCCGTTCACGAGCCGGCCAATGCCGTACATTTACCGTTTGCCGGTGTCACAGTCCTGAAAAAATGCCTGCCACTCTCCGGATTTGCCGGATTGTAACAGACATCATTCCCCGCTAACGACCGCTTGAACGGCACCCCTGCTGACTCAGGCCGGCCGTTTTTTCAATGCATTACGGGTTGCTACCGCCCTGAGAGCCTGTTCGCAATGGTGTGCACTTATTTTATTTCATATATTCGCGGATCAAAATAAGAATTCGACAGCTTCAATACTAGTTCTGTTTCGTCATAACCCGTATTCAAGGCTTTTCCCTCTCTATCTGCCTTTTGATTTTCATGATCTCGTCTTCACTCAAGCCAGATGCTTGGGCAATGACCTTCACATCCACTTGATTTTTTAACAAGTTGACAATAAATCTTCTTAACCTTTCTTCACCTTCTTCTCTGCCTTCCTCTTTCCCCTTCTTATACCCACGATCAAAATAGGAATTCGGCAATTTTAATACTTGCTCTGCTTCGTCCGGGTCCAGCATCTTAATGTTTTCCATCACTTCCGCCTCCTCTTTTTCGTTCAGTTTTAAATAATAATCAAAGAAACCGTGTAACAGCCTCATTTTTGCAGGGTCGAGTTCCATGCGTGCCAGCATCCGCAGAAACTCCAGTTTGACCTGCACCCGTTCTTTTTCTGTATACCCCATTTTGCTTAATAATGCCGCGGCAACAGGGTTGTTGCTCCGGATATAATTTCTCCAGTTTTGTTTCATCAGATGAATGGATAAATAGTGAAAACGAAGAATTTCAATGTTGTGGAACGCAAAGGTGTATGTATCAGGGGTTTCTGTTTTCTCCTCATAACTGAAAACGGCAATCGGCAATACCGGTTTCTGGTGCCGGAGACTGATCATCATATAATAACGAAACATGCGTTCAGGAAAGGGTTTCTCGTAATACGACTGCGGCTCTACATGGATGAGAATCACGGTGTCTTTCCCTTTTACCTTCGTTTCGGCAAGGATATCAACCCGTTTTTGTTCACCGCCCGGAAAGTCCGTAAACTGTTCCTGCGACAAAAACCTCACCCGGCGGTAGTCGAGATCCGCTGACACATCCGGGAAAAACGCCTCCATAAACTCCTGAAAAAAGTTTTGGATCAGCTCCTTAAACAAACGATCATGTACATTGTAACCGGGTTTCTTTTCCATTACCAGTTCCAATGGCAACACCCCTTTTCTTATTTTTCAGTTTTATTATAAAGGACAAACGTTCGTTTTTCAAGTTCCATGATTTATACAGAAACTGTTCAAAACCTGAATATATGGCACTATGAACGAAATGTCGCAGGTGGCGCAATGAATGAGATTTGTAGTGCGAAATCGGTGAAAAATTCAATCGATTGTTGCATTATTTTTTCACATTCAGAGAAAAAGAAAAACGACTGCAAATGCAGTCGTATCAAGGGTTTTAAAAAATTTTAAGCTAATTGTTCAGTTTTTAGAAAACGCCCTCGGCAGGAATCGAACCCACATTTTGAGAACCGGAATCTCACGTGCTATCCTTTGCACCACGAGGGCAATAAGTGATTCAACAATAATAGATTATAAAGGACAATGAACAAAAAAGCAAGTCCCTTTTTGGTTTTATTTTATCGGAATTTGGTTATGATGGGTATTGTAGTTCAGGTGAAGGCAATTCTTTTGACCTTCATTGACCAATATTGTATGATCAGTACATAAGGATGGAGAATAATTCCTTTAACATCCATGATATAGCATATGATGGACCATCCGAAGAGAAGAAGGAGGATACTCAATATGAATTTAATTCCCACAGTAATTGAACAAACAAACCGCGGGGAACGCGCATACGACATTTATTCCCGCCTGTTAAAAGACCGGATTATTATGCTTGGCAGCGCGATTGACGACAATGTTTCCAACTCGATTGTTTCCCAGCTTTTGTTCCTGGAAGCGGAAAACCCTGAAAAAGATATTTATCTTTATATTAACAGTCCTGGCGGGAGTGTCACTGCGGGCCTTGCCATTTATGACACCATGCAGATCATCAAACCGGACGTGCAAACGATTTGCGTCGGGATGGCTGCATCAATGGGCTCCGTGCTGTTGACCGCCGGCACGAAAGGGAAACGTCATGCCCTGCCGAACAGCGAAGTGATGATTCACCAACCATTAGGCGGCGCCCAAGGCCAGGCAACAGAAATTGAAATCGCGGCAAAACATATTTTGTATACGCGCGCGAAATTAAACAAAATTTTGTCCGACCATACCGGCCAGCCGATTGAAGTGATCGAAAGGGATACAGACCGCGATAACTTCATGAGCGCGGAAAAAGCAAAAGAATATGGTTTGATTGACCATATTATGACAAAAAAAGAATTGAAATAAGATTGAACAAGGCCGTCCGCAAGCGGGCGGCCTTGTGCTGTGTTTGAAAAACCCGCAGGCTGACGGCCGCATGCGCTTACATCAGGACGGAAGTTTTTCTTTCCCTTCAATATAGTTTGCCAAGTGTTCAAAAGCTTCTTCTTCATCGCTCCCGTCCACGCTCAGCGTAACAGTTTCCCCGTGGCCCGCAGCAAGGGTCATCAGCCCCATAATGCTTTTTGCATTTACCTTTCTTCCTTCTTTTTCAAGAAAAATTTCCGATGAAAAGCGGGTGGCTTCCTGGACAAATTGGGCTGCAGGGCGCGCCTGCAAACCGGATTTTAATTTCACTTCCAATTGTTTTTCGATCACGATAACCCTCTCCTTTCAAGTAGCAGGACAGGGGCGCCTTCTGCCAATACGCTCCCCGTCTTTATACTTTTTAAACCTATCCATCTTACATGATTAATTTTTGGCACCCATTATGAATTTTTATTGGCAGGCCCGTTTGCCCGCAGTTTTTCGGCAATTTCATCGATTTTGCGGAGCCGGTGATTGATGCCGGATTTGCTGATATGCCCGCCGGACACCATTTCGCCGAGTTCCTTCAACGTCACATCCTGATGGTTCACGCGCAATACTGCAATCTCGCGCAATTTCTCCGGCAGTGCGTCAAGGCCGACCGTTTCTTCAATATAGCGGATATTTTCCACTTGGCGGAGAGCCGCCCCGATCGTTTTATTCAAATTGGCCGTTTCGCAATTGACGAGCCGGTTGACGGAATTGCGCATATCCCGGACAATCCGGACATCTTCAAACCGGAGCAGGGCATGATGGGCGCCGATAATATTGAGAAATTCCGTAATCTTTTCCGCTTCTTTTAAATACGTAATATATCCTTTTTTTCTTTCAAGCGTTTTGCTGTTTAAATGAAACCCGTTCATCAGGCGGCATAGTGCATCGTTGTGCTCTTTGTATTGGGAGGAAATTTCCAAATGATAAGAGGAAGTTTCCGGGTTGTTAACGGATCCGCCCGCCAGAAAAGCCCCGCGCAAATAGGAGCGTTTGCAGCACTTCTTCTTCAGCAGTTCCGGGGAAATGTTCCGGGTAAAGGTAAAATGTTCACCGAGAATATGCAAATCTTCCAATATTTCTTTTGCCCGGGCCTTCAGCCTGACAATGTAGACATTGTTTTTTTTCAGGCGCATTTTTTTCCTGACTAATAATTCCACCGGGACATCATATAATCTTTTTACAAGGACGTAAATCCGCCGGGCAATGGCGGCATTTTCCGTCTGCACATTGACAACCAGCACCTTGTTGGAAAAAGATAAAGATCCGTTCATCCGGATCAGTGCAGATAATTCGGATCTCACGCAGCAATCTTTTACTGCTAAATTGGTCAGCTCTTTTTTGATCTCTGATGCAAATGACATCCTCCAGGCCCCTCCCTTGGCAAAATTTAGAGCTATGCGAAAAAATGCACACGAAAAGGGGATGTTCCGCCTTTATCCTTTCACCGGGCACTGGAGCGTGAAAGCCATTGCTGCTTTTTCAAAATATCATAAAGGATTTCGGCAACTTTTTCCGTATCGTGGCGGATGACCCCGCCTTTATACGTTAAAATATTTCCCGAAACCACCTCCAGGCCGAGCCCCATTAAACGCTTCACGTCGTATACAACAGGCTGTGCCAGCTCCTCGCGGTACCGGCTCATAACCGGTTCCGGCACATCTTCATCATTGACGAGGATCGTATCAATGCAGGCACTGCCCATATGGTTGAAAATCGCCTGCACGTGATCCGCGGCAGTATAATGATTCGTCTCGCCCGCCTGTGTCATCAAATTGCATACATACACTTTTTTCGCATGTGCCTGGCATACCGCTTCTCCAAGACCCGGCACCATTAAATTCGGCAAAATGCTTGTATAAAGGCTGCCCGGGCCGATCACGATCAAGTCAGCTTCCTGAATGGCCGTTAATGTTTCCGGAAGCGGCTGAATGACTTCAGGCGTCAAAAACACCCTTTTGATTTTTTTGCCGGACTTCGGAATTTTGGATTCCCCGGCAATGATCGATCCGTCTTCCATTTCCGCGTGCAGCACAACACTTTGGTTGGCGGACGGTAAAACCTGCCCCCGGACATTCAGGACTTTGCTCAGTTCCTTTACGGCGTGTACAAAATCTCCAGTTATCGAAGTGAGCGCCGCAATGATCAGATTGCCAAGCGAATGCCCGGAAAGTTCATCGCCGGTTTCAAAACGGTGCTGGAACATTTTTTCAAGCAGCGGCTCCACATCGGATAGAGCTGCGAGCACATTGCGGATGTCCCCCGGGGAAGGCATATCCATTTCATGACGGATTCTTCCGGAACTCCCGCCGTCATCTGCAACAGTTACAATGGCACTGATCTCAACCGGGTATTTTTTCAGCCCCCGCAAAAGCACCGGGAGCCCTGTCCCGCCTCCGATCAGCACAATTTTCGGATGCCTCATGGCTTACGCTCCTCCTTTCTTTTGATATCACGGTGGGAAATCGTTGTATGATAGTCTTTTTCAAAAAAATGGCCGATATACTCGGCAAGCGCGACAGAACGGTGCTGGCCGCCCGTGCACCCGATGCCGATCACCAGCTGGCTTTTTCCTTCCCGTTTGTAATGTGGGAGCATAAAAGCAAGCAAATCGGTCAGCTTTTCAAGAAATTTTTGCGTTTCATTCCATTTTAAAACGTAAGTGTATACCTCTTCGTCCAGTCCGGTTTTCTGGCGCATATGTTCAATGTAGAACGGATTCGGCAAAAACCGGACATCAAAAACAAGATCGCAGTCAATCGGAATGCCGTTTTTGAAGCCGAACGACAGGACATTGACCGTGAAAACCGACTGCTTATTCGCCGAAAACTCCAACACGATTTTTTCGCGAAGTTCGCGCGGTTTTAAATTGGATGTGTTGAGAATAAGCTGCGCGCGCCCTTTCAGCTCCTCGAGGATTTTTCTTTCCTGCTGTATCCCTTCGAGCGGCGTCCCATCCGGCGAAAGCGGATGGGACCGGCGCGTTTCTTTATACCTGCGCACGAGCACAGAATCATCCGCATCCAAAAATAAAATGGTGGGCGTAACCCACGAAGACTTGTCAAGTTCATCCAGTGCCCGGAACAAGTCATCAAAGAATTCACGGCCGCGCAAATCCATTACAAGCGCGACTTTATTCATTTTATTACTGGCATCTTTCATCAGTTCCAGAAATTTTGGCAAAAGCGTCGGCGGCAAATTATCGACACAGAAAAACCCGAGATCCTCCAGGCTTTGGATCGCAACCGTTTTTCCGGCCCCGCTCATGCCGGTAATGATGACAAACTGCATTTGATTTCCTTCTAAACCCATTCTTTTTCCCCCTGACGGAAAATTTAGCATGGCGTTTCAGCTTGGATCGAGCCTGTATGAAAGCAATTCAAAGTCGGGCGTGTACGTAAACTGGCCGTAGATGATGCCGCTTCCGTGGACCATATATTCCAAAATATGGGTATCTCCCGCCGCCATCGGCAAGTTTTTAATTTCATCAATAGCATGCCACTGCAAAATTCCTTCAGCAGATTGCTCGAAGTTTTTGCCGTCGCCGTCTGTTGCGACAAACGTAAACATCATCCATTCAGACACGGGTTTATCCCTGTCTTTGATGACAATCGTGAAAACGCCCTTTAAATCAGGGTGTTTTAAATAAATGCCAGTTTCTTCGCGGTATTCGCGAATCACGGCTTCACGGACCGATTCTCCCTGTTCCATTTTCCCGCCGGGTGCAACCCACCAGTTGCGCCGCGGCTTTTGCAGCAATAAAACCTGTCCGTCCTTGATGAATACACAATTTGTTATTCTTTGCAAAGGAGTCACCTCATATCTGAACCGGAATGATGCGGACAAATCCGCATCTATTCAACCGATGGATAAACCTTTCCCGTGCGTAAAAACCATGTACTTTTTTATTATACTATTAATGAAATGGTTGAACAATGAATGCACCCGCCCCGTATGTGTCAAGTTTTCCCCAATCGTGAAAATCGCGCGGGTGAAAGGCCGTGGCTCCCGAACTTTGTTTTGTCTTTCACCGGGCAGATGAAGGACAAATAGCCGGCAGCCACGCTTTGTTCTGTCTTTCATTATGCCGATGAAGGACAAATGGGCGCACGCCACCCCTTTAAATGTCTTTCATCTCCCGTATCAAAGAACCAGCGCATTATCAATCGGAAAAAGCAGCGCAATATCCTGCGCCGGCTGCAAGTTTTGCACAAAAAAAGAGCACAGGGTTTTCCTGTGCCTGGGAGATAGGGTCTTTGAACCGCTTATAGCCGGAGCCATAAGTGTTCTTGGTTCAAACATATAAAAAAGGGGGTCAATTTATATTTATATCATACCGCAAGTTTATTTCATACGGGTTACAAACACGTTAAAACCACTTGACGTTTCAAACTTCCCTGTTTCGACAAAATGCCGGGGGATGCACGCCTTTTTATCCAGCACTCAACCGGCTTTCATAGCTTCTTTCAATTCTTCCACATAATGCTGGGCGTTTTGTGCGGCAATGCTGCCGTCTCCTGTTGCCGTGACAATTTGGCGGAGCGTTTTTTCGCGGACATCACCGGCTGCAAAAATGCCCGGAATTTTTGTTTCCATTTCCTCATTCGTCACAATATAACCGGCTTCATTGGTAATGCCCAGGTTTTCAAAAGGCTTGGTCAAAGGCACCATGCCAATATAAATGAAAACGCCGTCCGTTTTAAATGGTTTTTCCGATCCGTCCACAGTCGAAACGAGCGTGACAGAGCCGACTTTTCCGTTTTCTTCGTGGATTTCTTTCACCGTATGATTCCAGATAAAGTCAATTTTTTCATTTTTAAAAGCCCGGTCCTGCAGGATTTTTTGCGCCCGCAGCTGATCACGCCGGTGTACAATTGTCACTTTATTGGCAAAGCGCGTCAGGTAATTTCCTTCTTCGACAGCCGAGTCGCCGCCGCCAACCACAACGAGGTCTTTTCCTTTGAAGAAAGCGCCGTCGCACACCGCACAATAAGAAACGCCGCGGCCGCCCAGTTCGTTTTCGCCTTTGACACCGAGTTTCTTATATTGGGCGCCCGTTGCGATAATCACAGCAAGCGCTTTGTATGCTTTTGTGCCCGCTTTGACAATTTTATAATCCCCGTCTGTGTCAATGCCTTTAATATCGCCGTATGCATATTCGGCACCAAACTTTTTGGCATGTTCAAACATTTTATTTGACAGCTCCGGGCCGAGAATCGATTCATAACCCGGATAATTTTCCACTTCTTCCGTGTTGACCATCTGGCCGCCCGGAACGCCGCGCTCGATCATCAAGGTTTTCAAGTTTGACCGCGATGCGTAAACGGCAGCTGTCATCCCGGCAGGCCCCGCCCCGATAATAATCACATCATAAATTTGTTCTTCACTCATCGTTTGTACCACTCCTTATTGAAGGGCCGCGGCCGGGAAGCCGCAGGCCGCCTGTTTTCATCGTTCCACAAAGATGCCATTCCATACGAGTTTTTCGAAAAAACCCCACTTTCTTTTATGCAGTGGGGTTTTCTTTCATTCTCTATAGTAAAGGAATATTGGTTTATCGTCCATTCTTGTGCTTAAAGGAGCGATTTGATCCGGTTTGCGTATTTCCTTAACGTGGAGACGGAAATCCGGTACTCCTTTGCAATCGCCTGCTGGGACACTTTGTCGCCTTTTTGGCGGTGCCACAAGTAATCGAAAGCGGCGGCAAATCCGGCCTCATTTTGAAACCGTTCCCCGCGTTTCAGGCCGGTTAAAAAGATCGAAAACCAGGCGAGCATTAAGTTGGTGTAGCCCGGAAACATCGGCCCGTAATGGCTGTGGAGAATACATGCAATATTGTGGCCGCGCACAAACACCTCATCCGGGTCAAACGGCTCGCGAATATCCGATTCCAGCACATGGGCGAGGTAAATTTTTTCGGCAAGCGTAAAATCATCAAGCGGCTTAAAATCCGGATGCGAGACAATATCCGAACGGTTGCTGGACAACCCGATCATGAAAATCCCGAAAAACCGCTCGGGCAACTCCGCACTGTTCAGCCTGTCCAAAACAAATTGGACATTTTTCTCGTTCATTTTCTTTTCCATTTCCCGGTTCCATGGTTCGCAGCCTTTTTTCTCCGGATTCAGTTCCACGAGCTGTTCCCAGGCGGCTTCTGCTGCCTGTTGCCGGCCCGTATGGTAAGCCGCCTGCGAAAGCCAGTAGTAAAACGAAGCATCCCCGTCAAATCCAGCTTTTCTCAACCGGTTCAGCCAAAGGTACGCCTCTTCATAGCGTCCGACAATCGCAAATGTGGCGCCAAGTTTATATTGATGGTCCAGTAACACTGGCCGGACTTTTTCAAGGCCGCGTACAATCTGTTCCAGCTTTTCGTCATCGTGTTTATGGTAGTAAAAGACCGCTAAATTGCAAAGCGCATGAAGATTGCCGGGGTTCTTTTCGAGCAAATCCATCAGCACCGCAACCGCTTTTTCCGTCTGGCCAAGGTAAAAATACGCAAGTGCCATGTTGTTGTAGGCAGACCAAAAATCAGGATATTTCTTGATCAATTTGTTCAGCTCCGAAAGCGCCATTTCGAAATGCCCCGCTTCGAGATACTGCCTGGCTTCCTCCTGCCTTGCCATGAGTTCGTCCTGTTCATACGAAAAAGAACCCGTTTCATCCTCTTTTTCGGCGTTCAGTATATAAATGAGTTCTTCCGCTTCCTCCCTGTACTCGCCAAACGGGTCCAGTTCAAGATATTTCCGTGCATTGTATAAAGCTTCATCAAAAAGCCCGAGGTCCGCATAATTATTGGCAATAAAATAATGGCATTCGACCATGCCGGGATCAAGTTTTGCCAGGATATGGCGAAAAATGTCAATTGCCTTCCGATATTCTTCGCAATAGGTATAAATGATCGCAAGCTGGCAGGCGATGACCGGATCGTACGGGTCAAGCTGGGCAGCGCGCTGCATATATTTCAATGCTTTTTTGATATCCCGGCGGTCATAAGCCTGGACACCTTTATTAAAATAGTATTCTCCCGTCGGTATAAAAGACAGAACATTGCCATGCTCCTGCCTTAATTTGGAATCTTTGCTCATGTTGTTCCCTCACAAACAAGTAACATTCATTATTTCTTGTAGTATAACATACAATCGGGAAGCCTTTAACCTTTTGGGATGAAGTAATTCTTCCCTTTTTTACAGTTTTGTTTGTTTCGGACCGTTCTTTTCGCTGCTTTTATGCCTGATTTGAAGCGGGTTCCCGCAGGCAAAGGAACCGGACGGCACATCTTTATGGACGACAGAACCGGCGGCCACCACCGCCCCGTCTCCGATCGTTACGCCGGGAAGGATGGTCGTGTTCGCGCCAATCATCACATCATCGCCAATTACCACTTCACCAATCCGGTATTCATCAATCAAATATTCATGCGCGAGAATGGTCGTATGATAGCCGATCACGCAGTTTTTGCCGACTGTGATCATCTCCGGGAACAGAATATCGACAAGCGCTTTGTAGGCAAAAGCCGTCTTGTCCCCGACTTCCATGTACAAAAAGGTGCGGTACATTTGATTTTTGAGGCGCAAAAACGGAAGAAAACGCGCGATTTCAATGACAAGCACATTTTTAAACACTTTCCAGAACGAAACGGTTTTATAAATTTGCCAAAGGGCATTCGATCCTTTAACCGGATACCGCTTTGTATTTCTCATTTTACATGGACCCCGACAATTTCAGCAAGATCCGGCATCGTTTCGAGCATAAAATCCGGGTTGTATTGCTCAAGAAAAGCGCGCCCTTTTGCCGACCATGCGACACCGGCCGACAAGGTGCCGGCATTTTTCCCCGCTTCGATATCATGATAATTATCTCCGATCATGATCGCCTCTTCCGGCTTCGAACCGAGAAGGCAGAGCGCTTTTTGGACAGGCTCCGGATCCGGTTTGGCCTTTTTGACATCATCAAGCGCCACCACCACGTCAAAAAACGGTTCCAATCTTGCAAGTTTCAGCCCTTTCATGATGGTGCCCTTCATTTTTGTTGAAACAATCCCGAGTTTAAAGCGGTGTTCCTTAAGCATTTTAATCGTGTCATATACGCCCGGAAATTCCTTGACAAGCGCATCATGCTGCTGAATATTATACGCCCGGTATTTGGCAGCCATTTCCTCCGCCCGTTCCGGATCGATCGACGCAAACGTGTCGATTAAAGGCGGGCCGTTAAAAATGAGCACATCCCCGCGGCTATAACGGCCCGGATAGTACGCATTGAGCGTATATAAAAAGGATTGGATAATCAATTCGTTTGTGTCAATTAAAGTACCGTCAAAGTCAAACAGCAATGTCGTAATCCGGTTTTTCAATCTGCTTCCCTCTTTCTTTTCAAGGCTCATAAAACGTTTGGCTGTCAAGCCCGTTTTTCTGCCAGCAACGGGCTGAACTATCCGGAAAAATCACTCCTCTTCACTGCTCGTCATATCGTTTGGCCGATAAGCCTGTTTTTCTGCGGTAAAACCAGAGAATGAGCGCGCAAACAATCAGTATGAAAGATACAACCTGCGCCATGCGGATATGCGCGGTCAACATCAGGCTGTCCGTCCGCAAGCCTTCGATAAAGAACCGGCCGATCGAGTACCAGATAAGATAGGTCAGGAAAATCTCGCCCCTGTGCATCGCCGCCCGCCTTCTCAACAAAAGCAAAAAAACGAAACCTGCAAGATCCCAAAGTGATTCGTATAAAAATGTTGGCTGGTAATAAGTGCCGTTTATGTACATTTGATTGATGATCCAGTCCGGGAGATGCAAGTTTTCGAGAAAAGCCCTGGACACAGCCCGGCCGTGCGCCTCCTGATTCATAAAATTGCCCCAGCGCCCGATCGCCTGCCCTAAAATCAGGCTTGGCGCAACGATATCTGCAATTTTCCAGAAAGAAACACCCTTTGCACGTGTAAAAAGAATCGCGGTGGCGACCGCCCCGATCAGCGCGCCGTGAATGGCAATGCCGCCATTCCAGATTTTAATGATTTCACTTGTATGTTGTGCATAATATTTCCATTTAAACAGGACATAGTAAATACGGGCGCAAATAATTGAAACCGGAATCGCCCATATGCATAAATCGGCAATGATATTTTGGTCAACCGAAAGCCGGTCAGCTTCCCGCATCGCGAGGGCAAGGCCCAAAAGAATGCCGCAGCCGATAATGATTCCGTACCAGTGCACACTAAACCCGCCTAAATGAAATGCAATCGGATCGAGCGGGGTTATATTCGAATCCATTTTCCACAACCACTCCTTTTTTTCCGCGCCGTAAAGGCCAGCCTAAAATACAGCCGGCCATTTTTACGGTTCGTTCTTTTCTTCTTCTGTTCCCTGTTCGTGTTCTTCAATGACGTTTGCGAGCTTGGCCGTGAATTGCCGCGCCGCATTGACGCCCATATTTTTCAGGCGGTAATTCATCGCCGCCACTTCGATGATGATGGCGAGGTTCCGCCCCGGCCGTACCGGTACCGTCATCTTTGTAATTTCGGTATCAAGGATTTTGACTTTTTCCTCATCCAACCCGAGCCGGTCATATTGCTTATGCTCGTCCCATAACTCAAGATTGGCGATCATGGTAATTTTTTTATGGCTGCGGACCGCGCCAGCGCCAAACAACGTCATGACATTGATAATGCCAAGGCCGCGGATTTCAAGCAAGTGCTCGATCAATTCCGGCGCATGCCCGATCAGAGACCCTTCTTCTTCCTGGACAATCTCCACGCAGTCATCCGCGACAAGGCGGTGCCCCCTTTTGACAAGTTCAAGCGCTGTTTCGCTTTTGCCGACACCGCTTTTGCCAGTAATCAGAACGCCGACCCCGTACACATCCACAAGCACACCGTGGATGGCTGTTGCCGGGGCGAGCTTAAATTCCAAATAATTGGTTAAGCGGCTTGAAAACCGGGTTGTTTTCATCGGCGTCCGCATCACAGGGACCGATTTTTCTTCGGAAGCTTCTATTAATTCACCCGGCACTTCCAAATTACGTGATATCACGATGCCCGGTGTAATATCGCTGCATAAGTTGTCCATCCTGCTTTTCCGTTCTTCCGGCGAGAGCCTGTTGCTGAATGTGATTTCCGTCATCCCGAGCAGCTGGATCCGGTCGGCCGGGTAATAATCGAAAAATCCCGTCATCTCGAGCCCCGGCCGTGAAATATCGCTTGTGGTAATCGGGCGGTGGATGCCCTCTTCCCCACTGATCAATTCCAGATTAAAATGTTCAATAATATCTGCTACGCGCACCTTTGCCACTGTAATTCCTCCTGTTAAGTCCGGATGAAAACCACCAGAACGGCTTGTTGATGATTCAAAGGCTTCTTATTATTTTATCATTTCCCAAAGGGCCCGTTCCACCCTTTTCAACCAAAAATCATCCCATGCCGTATAAACTGCGTTAAAGCGGTTCAGGGCCTGCATGGCAAATTAGAGCG
Source organism: Weizmannia sp. FSL W8-0676 (assembly GCF_038593015.1). NCBI lineage: Bacteria > Bacillati > Bacillota > Bacilli > Caryophanales > Bacillaceae > Heyndrickxia > Weizmannia sp. FSL W8-0676. The sequence goes on along the minus strand of NZ_CP151954.1, from coordinate 860,995 downwards.
GATGCTGCTTTTCTCCTCTTCCAAAAGGGCGGACGCTATAAATGAACGAAAAATCGCCACCCTGTTGTAAAAAGATGGATGCTTCATGCTTAAGTCCTTTGAAATAAATGCCGGGCGGTGCGTTTTCATTGTAAAAATAGTTTGGCTGCTTGAAAATGATTTAGCCTATCGGGCCATGGCATGAAAAAACGGCGGGTATTCGCCGCCGTTTTTTCAAAGCTCCGGTGTCGGGCCGCCGCGTATCTTATTTTCGGAATACGGTTTTCTGTAAAATCAAGTTTACGACCGCCATGATGACCGCTACGATAAAAGCCATGCCGAAGCTGTCAATTTCAAAACTTGCGCCCATCAGTTCATCCGTCAGCACAAGCGTAATCGCGTTGATGACGAGCAAAAAGATGCCCAAGGTCAGAATCGTGATCGGCAATGTAAGCAAAATCAGGATTGGCCGTACCAGAATATTTAAAATGGACAAGACGAGACTTGACATGACGGCAGCCCCAATATTTTCGACATAAAAGCCATGAAAATAGCCGGAAAGGGCAATAAATAATACAGCATTGATCAAGATTCCAAGTAACCAGCGCATGATCATCAAACCTTTTCTGTGTGGTTCTTTTTACAGTATATAACGACACAGCTGCTGATGCCAGCAGCACAGCAGGCACGTATGTGTCAAGTTTTTCTCGACAAGGTTTAAATATCGGGTATTCCAAGACACTCTTTTTGTACACTTTCGGCTACCGTGCTTCACTTGCTCGGTGTAATTTTCGGAAAAGATGTAATATTTCCGTATAAAGATGGATAACGGGGATGTTGAGGCGCGCGAAATTCACTCGCTTTCCGCGGGCGGCCGGCGAGCCTCCTCGCTCGTACCTCGCTGCGGGGTCTCTCCTGGCTCGCTTTTCCCGCAGGAGTCTCGTAAATTTCGCGCGCCTCAACGATCAGTCCCCACTGAGCCAAGCTTAAAACGAAAGCTCTAATATTTTGCTTAAATGTCCCATTGCCGATGAACTGCTTGAATGCAGGGCAACTGATCCGTGCTTTACGCCCACTGACGGGCGTACAGGCTGCTTGAGTAGTTGAGACATCCTGATGGATTGTTTCAAGTTCCGTTGCTTTCTCTCGCTTCTTGAACGGTGTTTCAGATAGACTTCTCTCAATGTCCCATTGAGTATGCCTTGTTTGATTTTCACCATGGCTTCTGCGCCAAGTTCACTCCAATGCATGCCCCTTTTTTTCATCCTGAAGGAGATATGCCTTTGATTCGATTCCATCGCTCCTAGGCCTCTCGCACCTTCCGGCACGTTTTTCACCCTGTCTCTCCAGTCAAAAATGCGGTCCCAGTTTTTCAAGATATACGAACGGAATTCCTTGATTTTCTTGAGGGCCTTTTTATCCGTCAAGGTGCTTTCGTGCGTATCCAAATATAACGTGAATTGGTCTAGGTCATGCTTTCTAATCGCTTTTCTAATCTGCTCCTTGATCTCGCTCTTTCCGCCCCCAAATGTCCTTACAATGGCTTGTGCAACGTGGTAGGTATCCAGCTGGTTGAGCACCGGGAATTCCGACTGTGAGAATGCTGTTTGAAACCGTTCAGCTGTGTACCCAGCACCTCCATCACTGTTTGTAATGACATGCGCTTTTTCGAGGGAATAGGTGTTGGCAGCTGTGGCTTGGACTTCATCCCAAAATGTCTGAATGTCTTCCGTCGTCATGATGACTATGGGCTGACGCAGGGAGACCCTTTTTCCATTGGTTTCCCAACCTTCATAGAGAATGGCATGGTGGACTTCCATACCCTGTTTCTTTTCCAGTCCCCGGATGAATACGCCATCTGCTTCGGAAAACAGGTAGTCTACCTTCTTCCCATCAGGCAGTGAAGCAGCTATTTCCATCTCTTCTACAAGGGCCTTGTCGGCTTCCGCCTGCGTTTTCCCTACGCGTTTCACCATTTCCCCTACAGTTGTATGACTAAGACTCACGGCTGTCCATTCTTTTAAAATATTCGCCGCCTCCCGATAGGTGTTCTCACTTGCCAACTCTGCCACCTTTAATTCCACTAACGGGCTATATCTCTGGTGGGGTAACAGCCCCAAGCATTCATCCAAAGGATAATGTGAGTTCCCTCTCTTATCACGCATTAATGATCGTTTAAAAGTCACACTTCCAAATAGAAACTGAACGCTTCTGTTATCACTCCGGCAGTACTCCCAGCCTTCCTCCAACTTCTTCTGTTTTATTGTTTTATCTAACTCCTCAAATACATCCCCAACCCATTGTGTAAAAACCTTCTGCATCAGAATTTTAACCTGTTCTTCAAACTCCATAAGACTCTTTGTATTCTTTAATAATCCAGCAATTATTGATATAATATCCATGGGAAGACCTCTCTCTAGATGTTCATTCAAGGTGTACATTTAGATGATAGAGTGTCTTCCCATTTTTTTCCACTCATTTGCCCCTTCGAGTAAAATTTTACACATACAGCAGGCACGCATCTTTTTTTCGCGAAATTTCTGCTCCCCCGGCAAAAATGCGATTATGCTTCCGGGCTTTCTTCTTTCTCCGCCTTTTGTTCGTTAATCGTGATGGACCCCGTTTTCGCGTCGGCAAAAATATATAATGCGGGCTCGGTGGTCCCTTTTCTGCTAAATCTGGCCACTTTCTGAATCATTTCTTTTCGTTCTTCATATTTTTCCATGCCTTGAAGGTCAATCGCAAAGTTGCCGAAGTTGGTTTTTCCTTCCCCGTGTACGGAGATGTTTTCCGGGATGGTCATTTCAATGTTTCCGGAGACGGTCTTGCTATGCAATGAATCGGCGCCCGGGGCCATTTTTACCGTAATATTGCCGTTAAAGGCTTCAAAATCTGACCGCCTGCAAACACCGTTCCACCGGATATCCCCGTTCATCGTCTGTGCTTCAACCTGCCCGATTGTATTTCCGTCAAAATCAACGGTGCCATTTCCCGTTTCGACTTCCGCCGTTTCCAAATCGGCATGTTCCACCAGCACTTTCCCGTGGAGTGTTTTCACTTTTAACTGGTCTGCCTGAATGTCCTTCACCTGGACGTTTCCATTGAAAGTGCTCAACGTGATTTTCCGGTAGCGGGACGCCGGAACGTAAACGGCTGTATCCACTTTCATCCATTTGGATTGCGTAGAAAACACAAGCCTGCCGCCCTCCACCGAAAACGTGCTATTGTTCAGCAGAAAACTGCGGGCATCTTCCCTGTCATTGGTGCGGTACACTTTTGCCTGGCATTCTATCCGCACATCTTCCTGATCCCATTGTTTAAACGTTAAATGCCCGTTTGCGATATCCAATTCAATCATATCGGTTTCCGGCAGGCTTTGCTGGAAGACATGGGAGACTTCGGCAGACTGGCCCAGCTGAAGATCAAAGTCCTTTATTTTTTTCAGCGCGCCGCCGACAAGATCAAACAGTTTTTCTTTCGTTTCATTAATATTCCGGTCTGCATCCCGGAACTTTTTCTGCCCGGATGTGCTCCCAGCCTCTCCGCTGCCGCCGTTTGCATCCTGTTTCCAGCTTTCTGCCGGATCCTCTTTCGGCGCCATTTCGCCCGCCTCTTCCCGGTCCAAAGCCTCCAACAGCGTTAGCGCCTCATCCGTCGACAACTTCCCGTCCTTCACCATATCCAAAATCCGTTTTCGTTTGTTTTCCATGGGGGGCCTCCTTTTTCTGCTCGTTACTTCTCTTACGTTTAACAGCATATTAAGTTTCAATTATTCCATCATTCATTTTAAAAACCTGAGACCGGATTCCTTTGCTGCCATCATATAGACAAATATACTTTTTTTCGATAAGATTTGTTAGGGAAACCTACCTACAATATGATTCCTTTTTTGACAAAATTCATATCAATTTTTATCGATAAGGAAATAATATGATGGATCATGACAGAAAAAACTTGTAAATCATTACCAATATAGAGATCTCTTTTGAAAGGAGACACCGTCAGTTGAATAAAAAGGTATTAAAAAGAAGATTGAAATTTATCGGTGCACCGATTATACAGTATCTCATAAAAGATAACCACCGGCGTGCCAATCAATATGCAAAATTTTATGACCAGTTGCGGATAAAACCAAACACCATTCTTTACGAAAGCCGCGACGGAAAAAGTATGACAGACAGCCCTTATGCGATTTTTAAATATATGGTTGACAATCCCGCTTATCAACATTACAACCATATTTGGTCAATCCAGGATTTTCAATCGCTCCAGCCGGTTATAGACAAATACAAAAAATATCCAAACGTTAAATTTGTGCAGCGTAATTCCAGGGAATATTTAAAGGAATTGGCCTCATGTGCGTATTTAATTAATAATTCAACATTCCAATCTTTTTACGCTCCGAAAAAAGGTCAGGTTTATATCAATACGTGGCACGGCACGCCATTGAAAAGCATGGGCTTTGACATTCCGGGCAATCCGGCCCAGTCGCAAAACGTGCTAAGAAATTTCCTGAGTGCCGACTATTTGTTGAGCCCGAATGAACATACGACCAAAATGTATCTGGACAGTTATAAGCTTGAAGGGCTGTATGACGGAAAAATTATCGAAGAAGGGTACCCGAGAATTGATTTAACCTTCCATACAAATCCGGATACCATAAAAAATGCGTTAAAAGACGCCGGATTAACCGTTGATTTCAATAAAAAGAACCTCCTTTACGCGCCGACGTGGAAAGGAAAAAGTGTTTCTAAGGCCAATAACGATGTGATGCAAATCATCTCTGACATGGACAGAGTCGAAAAAGAGGCAGGAAATGAATACAATGTTCTCGTAAAAGTCCATCCGTTTTTATACCCGCAGGCAGCCAAATATCCTGAATTGCAAAGCCGGCTTGTTCCTGACTATATGGACACGAATGAACTGCTTGCTGCAACAGATCTTTTAATCACGGATTACTCAAGTATCTTTTTCGATTACCTGGTCACAGGAAAACCCATATTATTTTATACATGGGATTATGATGTATACAGCGAGGAAAGAGGACAATATCTCAAAAATGAAGATTTGCCCGGCCCGCTCTTGTTTAGCGTCGAGCAATTGATTGAGGCTATTCAAAACATCGAAACGGTATCCCAAAAATATGCTTTAAATTACCAAAACCTCCGCAACCGTTTTACCAACCATGAAGATGGAAAAGTGACGGAAAGGATTGTACAGTATATTTTCGACCAAGCTCGTTTGCCCCTTCATATTGTCAATGCAGTGCCGGTTAAAAAGGAACGGATACTGATTTATCCGGGGGGCATGCGAAATAACGGGATTACCTCCTCTTTCCTGAATTTAATGAACAACATTGATTTTGAAAAATACGATGTCAGCTGTTTTACCGGCGCACCAAGATCGAAAGAAGTCCTGAACAATATTTACAAAATCAATAAAAATGTGCGCATGATCTTTAAACCTGGCGTACCGCTTTACCGCGTGTTTGAAGTATACCGGGATAAATTTACGCACAACCGGGGCATACAGGGGGATCTTGGGAAAAAGATTTTTCCAGAGCGTGCTTATATCAGGGAACATACGAGATTGTTTGGCAACAGCCATTTTGATTATATTATCGACTTTAGCGGATACAGTTACTATTGGGCAAAGTATCTGGTCGTTGCAGATGCGAAAAGAAAAATCTGCTTTATGCATAACGACCTGCTTTCAGACAGTGAACGTGAAATCAACGGAAAACACCCGCACAGAATCAACCTGAGAGGCTTGTTCACGCTGTACTACAGATTTGATAAACTGGTCAGCGTCTCTAAAGGAACAATGGAAGTCAACCGGAAAAATTTAAGTCGGTATGCAAATGATGATCAATTTGATTACGTCCTGAATTCCATTAATCCGGACAGAATTCTTTATGCAGAAGAAGAAAAATCGGATGAGCCTAAAATTACCAAGTTTATGGCACGGGCGCTCCTCAGCAATGTAAATGATTATCCGGTTTGGCGGGTGCTCCCTTCCATTGAAGGCGCAACACAAGTATCTTTGTCCAATGATATGGCGGATGCCGAGGTTTTGATTACAGCCAAATCAACAGTAAAACACGCATTATATTACCGCTTCCATTACGAAGGCAAAGAAATTGGCTGGATTCATGAAAAAGCAGTGGCCCTTCTTCCGGATAGTGTTGTCACATCGGAAAAGGTAGATAAGCTGGCAAAGATTGTTAAAACAAGAGGAAATGCTATATGGAGCAAACCTTTTAATCTGCCTGGAACAAGAAAGATCTCGTTGAGTTCCGACTTTAAAAACTGTATTGTAGCTGTTGATCAGGCAGTACAAACACAGCATTCAACTTATTACCGGTTCTCTGTAAAGAAAGAAGCCATTGGCTGGATTGACAAAAGAGCACTTGGATTTTACAGCAGCTGTACGATTGAACCGAATACGGGAATTTTCAGCAAGCTCAAGATATTTGTTTTACGAAAGCTGATTCAAACGTTAAATTACAGTAAAAGAGAATTTTTAAACCATCTTGACGGCCGGACACGCAGGCTAATTGACCTCCGCAAGCCTAAATATTATAAAGTGGCCGGTTCAGCGAATGAACCGATATGGGACAAGCCGTATCCGAATTATAAGGCCAGGATGATAGAAGAAGTTTCAAACTATAAAGATGCGATTGTAACTGTAAAGAAATTGGCAAAAACAAAACAGGGCGTTTACGCGCTCATTTATTTAAAAAACAATAAAATCGGCTGGATTCATACAAGCGCATTAAGCCCGTTGAAACGCTCAACTGTCGTCTCTGACATTGAAGTTTTAAAAATCGCCAGGGTATTGCCGGATGAGAAAAATGCGGTGATCTGGTCCAAACCATATGGGATGGAAGGTGCAGAAAAGAAAGGTCTTCCCAATATGCTGCAGGGAGATGCAACCTTTACAATAGACAGGGAAGTGACCACCCCGTCCGGGACTTATGGCCGCATTCTGCAAGCGGACGGGCCTGAAATTGGCTGGATCAACATGCGGAACGTCTTTGTAGAGCATGCTTACGGATACGAAGTAAATGGCCAGTATATCCCGGAACCGGACAGCAGCCATTACAATTTTGTCAACATGGGCAGGCTTTCTCCGGAAAAAGCGCAGGCCAATTTAATTTCAGCGTTTGCCGATTTTCATAAAAACCATCCGAAAAGCAAACTCTATATTCTCGGGCAGGGGCCTTTAGAAACCGAGTTGCAGGCGCTGATTCTGGAACTTGGCGTAAGCGATTCTGTTTTCCTAATGGGCCAGCTTGATAATCCTTTTCCTTTTATGAAAAAATGCGATTGCTTTGTCCTGTCATCACATTATGAGGGCCAGCCGATGGTGCTGCTTGAAGCGCTAACGCTCGGCATGCAAATCGTGGCAACAGATATTGTCGCAAATCGTACTGTTCTTGAAGACGGCAAATACGGGCTGCTTGTGGAAGACAGCATTAACGGGTTAAAATCAGGGTTGGAAGCCATGATCACCCACCAGCATCCGGAATTTGAAAAATTTCATTATCAGGCGTATAACAAAGCCGCCATGGAAACATTCTACAGATGTTTGCATGAATAAGATAAAAAACCGCACTCCCTGACAACAGGGAGTGCGGTTTTTTTATGTCTGTTCCGCGCCATCCGGGCCATTTCGCAGTCAACCGGAAATGCCATTTTTCGGGAAAACCCTTATAAGAAGTCGACAAAACTGTTTCTAAATTTGATATGCAGAGCCGCGCCAATCATAAAGACGAGGAAGGTAACAGCCCAGAAATAAATCGTGTAATGCAAATGCTCAACTAGATACCATCCCATATTTCCGAGCAATGCAGAGCGGTACCCTTCGACAATGTAGTAGTACGGGTTTAACTTTAAAATCAATTCAATCGGGCCATGCAATCTTGCGGATGGGTCCCAAAGAACAGGCAAAATATAAATCATCATCCGCATAATCGCCTGTACAATGTTTTGCACGTCCCGTACAATTGTTGCCAGCGTAGATGTAATCAAAGATAAAGAAAATGTAAATACAAACGTGCAAACCAAATAATATGGCAGTTCAAGGTAATAGACGGAAACTGGATAACCTTGAAATTGAAGGATAATGATCACAATCGCAAGTAACAGCAAGTGCTGATAAAATTTTGACATAATGACATAACTCGGAATGGCGCTTAATGGAAAATTCATTTTTGCAACCATCCGGATCCGGGAGTAAATGGAACGGGATCCTTGCAAAACAGCCGGGCTGATGAAAAACCAAATAGACGACCCTGCAAACAGCCATGGAATATAACCCGGCCGCGGATGCCCGCCTCTTAAACCAAAACCGAAAACAAACCAGTAAATCGCAAGCTGGATCATCGGGTTTATGACTTCCCAAAGGATGCCCAAATAATTATTCCTGTTTTCACTCCTTACCTCATATAAAGAAAGGCGGATAATTAAATAAAAACTGTTGATTTGCTCTTTTAAGACAGTAATGGCAGATTTCATAACTCTTTCCTTTCTGCAAATACCCTTTCAACAACGCGCCGTGCTGATTCTCCGCATTCTAAATAACAGAATTTCTGATAAAAAGCATCAAATGAATCCGGCAGTTTATATCCCGCGGCATCCATCTTCTTCACTTCATCAATCACCTGTGCGGTCGTTGTAACGAGCGGGCCCGGTGCCTCTTTTTCAAAATCAAAATAAAAACCGCGCAAATGGTCCCGGTACTCTTCAATATCGTATACGAAGAAAAGCATCGGCCGTTTTAAAATGGCATAATCAAAAAATACGGATGAATAATCCGTGATCAGCATATCAGAAATTAAATAAAGTTGCGCGATATCTTCATAATTGGAAAAATCATAAGCAAAACCCTGATAAGGTGCTAAATCCAATTGTTCCGCAACCAAATAATGCATCCGTAAAATTAAGATATAATCATGGCTTAGATGATGCTGTAACTGATTTAAATCAAGTTTCAATTCAAACCGATATTTCCCGGTTTCATGAATTTGGTTATCCCGCCAGGTAGGGGCATAAAGAATCACTTTCTTATCAATCGGAAGCCCCAGTTTGCTTTTTAATGCCCCAATAGATGCACGGCTGTTTTGAACGGCTAAAATATCATTGCGCGGATATCCGGTTTCAAGTATCGCCTGGCGGAATTGAAAAGCGCTCCGGAAAATGGCTGTTGAATAGGCATTGGGCGAAATTAAGAAATCCCACTTCCCCGCCTCTTTCAAAAAATCTTTTTTATACTGTTCAGCCGTAGTTCCCGGAATATGCACTTCTTCCATATCATTTGCAAGTTTTTTCAAAGGCGTCCCGTGCCATGTTTGAAGATAAACGGTGTGTTTCGGCTTCGGAATCCATAAAGGCATCCGGCTGTTGGTCACCCAGTAACGGGCCCTGGCCATCATATATACCCAGTAAGGAGACAGCCTTTTTATATAGCGGACGTCTTTATTTTGAAAGTTATGTAAGAAGTTTTTATGTGCGCTCCAGTAACAAATATAGCCCGGGTAATGCGCTTTGATATATTCATATATCGCCCGCGGATTATCACTGTACTGCTTGCCCTGAAAGCTCTCAAACATAATCACGTTCTTTTTGGCGGGCAATTTCCCGATCACCAGCATGGCCAGAAAGTAAATTTGCTGTGCTATGCTTTTCAAGATTTTTTTCATACAAATGCATCCTCACATCAAGACACGATTGAAAGCATTCAAACGGCTGAAACACAGTAAAATTAAACAGGTTCCCCATTTGTGCCGGCTTTTTCTTACAATGCCGGAATCTGCCCGGAATTCCGTTTTCCCGCAAACTCATCCATACATTCTTCCCTTTTTTTCGTCCTGTTCATGCAAATACTGTACCAGATCGCGGCTGGAGTGGCCGGCAGAGTATGTATTCCAGGTTCTTGAGAATGCTTCTATACTTCCCGCATCAAAAGAACCAGTTTTAATCAAATCAATAATTTCTGCCGTCGTACAGGCAATCGGCCCGGGGACAAGCTGGTCATACGGTTCCCACAACCCCCGTGTGGCCTGATAGCTTTCCAGATCATACGGATAAAAGATCATCGGGCGGCCTAACAGGGAAAACTCAAAAGGGACAGAAGAATAATCCGTGATCAAGTAATCTGTAACCAGCAATAATTCGTTGATGTTCATATCATGGGGGCAGTCCACCACAAAATCAGGATACTGCAGCAGCCCTGCCCCTTTGTTTACAGCCGGATGAAATTTCACCGCAAAAATATACTCATCCTTCAGTTCATCATAAAGCCGGCCCCAATCAAGCGGCACTTCAAACTGGTCCGGATGCGGGTTCCTGAAAGTCGGGGCATACAAGATCACTTTTTTCTTTTGAAAGGCAGGATACTGTTTGTACAGCTTCTTCTTTATGTCCCGGATCCTGTTTTGGTCAAAAAAAGATCGGTCCGTGGTATGCCTGTGCAAAGAAAATTTTCAGGAGGAAGCCCGAAAGCCCTCATAAAAATATGCTTCATTTTTTCAGACCCCACCACTACCCGGTCAAAATGGGCATACACTTTTTTAAACCGCTTCAATGCACGCTTGCCCCTCGTGCGGATCGTTTTGTCTTCAAGGCCGAATGTTTTAACGGCCCCTGCTGCATGCCAGAGCTGGATGCATTCCACCCCTTTTTTAAACCGGGCGGCAGCCAGGAAACCATAATAGTTATCAACAATCACAAATTTCGATGTCGCAATGTTGTATAGGCTGCGGATAAAATGCTGCAAATTTTTCATTTCAAACAGAAATACCTTCTCTTGCCGGACGGTTTCCGCAACACGGCGATAGCAGGAAGAAGTACAAACGAACACTGTCTGAAAAGAAACGGGATGCTTTTTCAATTCCTCATACACATATAAACTGTTCTGCTCAAATGAGACGACAAATGTGATTTTCCTTTTTAAAGGAAAAATTTTACATAATGTAAACAGTACGCGAAAAAGCAGTAAGTATAAGGAAATGAACAGTTCCCTAACCATTTTCACAGAAAAGAGGTCCTTCTTTATTTTTGATTTCGTTAAATTCATCCGATGAAAGGCCGACGATTAAATAGTCGCCTAATGCTCTTGCGCGTTTCAGTAAATTGATATGCCCCCAATGGAGAAGGTCAAATGTTCCGTATGTGATTACTTTTTTCATACAGTTCTCTCCCTGCTAAATGTAATAGGCAACATTCCTGCACAATGCGACACTTTTCATTATTTTTCCCTAATCTTTACTCATTATATGTCTATTTCAAGCAGAATTCAAATACTTCTTGAATGAGGTATTTGTCAAGTTTTCTCGATAAGGTTTAAATATCGGGTATCCCGAGACATTCTCTTTGTCACTTTCAATTACCACGCTTCGTTTGCTTTTTTCGATAAGTAGGTGCTGTTTCGAAATACCAGTTATATTACTGTGCATAACGAGCGTATTGACACCACAAAATTTACTCGTTTTTTTCGGGCAGATGGCGAGTCTTCTCGCTCTTATCTCGCTGCGGTGTTCTCCTGGCTTGATTTTTCCCGAAGAAGTCCCGTAAATTTCGCACTCACCAACGAACTGTGCACAAGATCGTTTTGGAAACAGTTTCTACTTATCCAGGCTTAGAATGGTCGTTCTATAATTTTGCTTAAATGTTCCATTACCGATGAACTGCTTAAATACAGGGGGTAACAGATCTTTGCTTTACACCAATTGGCGGATATGCGGACTACTATGACTGGTGTTAAGTTCCGTTGCCATCTTGTAGTTCTTGAACGGTTACTCAAGTTTCTTATTAAACATGCTTTGTTTGACCTTTGCCATGGCTTCTACACCAACTTCACTTCAATGCATACCCCTTTTCTTCATTCTGAACGAGATATTCCTTTGGTTTGTTCCCATCTTCTCACCTTCCGGCACGTTCTAACCTTGTCTTTCCCGTTTAAAATGCATTTCCGTCAAAAAATTTGATTTAAAAATGGGATCAATCACTTTTTAGTTTATAAAGCAGATAATCATATGGTTTTCCCTCTACCATTTGAAATTGCTTTTTGACCAACCTGTAGTTTTGCTTTAAAAGTGGAATATGGGGCGGCCCTGATTTCCACCGTGACTGCCTTATGACCACAAACTTCACCTTTTTTTCCATAATATAACGATTTTGTGCTTGCATGTTTTCCGGATAAATTTTCGGGTCTATATTCTGCTTTTCAAAATATTTCACATTGGGAACTATGTTTGCTGCCAAGTAAAAGCCGCCGTCCAAAGCCCCATAATTAAGCAGGGTTGGATTAGGCGTTTGATTGATCACTTTCGCAAAGGTCTGCTGGGCCGGCGGGAAACGAACAAAGAACTTGGATTCTTTAATATTTGAATTATATCCAAAACACAGGACCAGAGACAAAAAAGCAGTCGCAAATACTACATCCCAATTGACATGATTCAAAATATCAAAATCTGACTTTTCATAGGCGGATTGTAAATAATAACCGATTGATATCAGCCCAAACATGATTACCGGAACGATGATTAAATAATAATAAGGATAGCTCCTTCCGCCAATATACACCCCTAAAATAAGAAATGAAATCATGCTTACCAGCAAATATTTTTGCATTTTGTTAACAAAAAATTTGCGGGTAAGCAAAAAGTCAATAATTCCAATCATCATAATAAGTTTCATTTCCCAATTTCGGTTAAAAAACTCCCCAAATAATACTGCACAGTTAATTAACTTTCCAATAAAAGACAATTGAGACGAATACATAAAAAGGTTGAATTTTAAATAAACATTGATTAAATCTGAGATTGCGTGATGTAACCCAAAATAGCAAAGCCACGGGACACAAGACAGGAATAGCCCTGTGATTGTGAATAATACAGCCCGTACTTCATCCTTCCATTTCTTTTGCACGGTAAAAATAATGAACAAAGCAAAATAAAAGCCAATCCAGGCTCCTAACAAGGTAAACTTTATCCAAAAAACACACCCTGCCATGAAACCGTTGATTAAATAAACCAACCATGAAAACGTAAAATCCGATTCTTTTTTCAAATGATTTAGCACAAGATAGAAAAAGATAATTAAAAATGGGGTTGCAAACTCTTCTGCGCTATCCCCAAAACGAAAAGAGTTAGAGTTGAGGAAAAAAATCGGAAAAATTACTGCAACCAGCATAGATGGAAGCCGTTTTAAATATAGATTTGAAATTTTTTGGATAAATATCAAATTGATAAACATTGCGGCGCTTTCCAAACAATATACACCTAAAAAAGTTTTGTGGGAAATGGTGTAAGCTATAGCATGCAAAGCGTATAATAAAGGGCCTTTTTGTTCAAAAAGATCACGATACGGCACCAGCCCGTTTGCCATCCCTTTCCCGACCGTAAAAAATGCGTTGGCATCTACCCATTCATTGATCGCAAAAAGAGGGGAAGACTCAGTAAAAAACAACATAAGCACAAAAGCATATAAAAATAAAAAAACTGCTATATAAAGTGAGAATTTTTCTCTTTTAAACGCAATCTCCCTTTTCATAAAGTACGAGCCCCTTCATGCAACATGGTAATTATTTTTTTATAAACACGCACTTACGAGTAACAAATGTAAGTTCCCTTTTCAAGGGGGAATAAAGGCATCAGTCTGTTGACCCGGCAACGATTATAACATCCCGAATGATGCACCTTGATAGATTCCTATTCCTATACCGCCCAGAAAGCTTTCAAACATAATCATGTTTTTTTGGCAGCAATTTCTTGATTACCAGCATAACCAAAAAGCAAACAAACAGCGCTACGTATTTCAAAGTCTCTATCATGCATAAAATTTCCACAGAAACATGGCTAATTAGGGCTTGCTGAACGAATCCGATTATGGCTTGTATCTGATTTGTCAGCAAGCTCTACCTCAATATCATAGGAGAATGCATCTGCGAAAATGCTTTATTCTGTCCTCTCTGTATGTTGAATCAGCTTTAGAGTGCAAAGTTTTTCCTGCATTTTTTATAAAACCCTTGCATTTAAAGTTCGGCCAAAGCTGTCAGTATCCTTACCAAGTCTAGGACTTTTGCTTATTCAGCAAGCCCTAATTAAGCGCTGTATTTTTAGCATGGACGCCATCATATATTTTTAAATCATTCATTAGAAATCCATACCGCAACGAACGCGGCACCAGCGGAGGAATAAAAATGGACAAGCGCAAATTAAAAAAATAAATTATGAAGTTCCTACTTGCCTTTCTTTATACGTATTTTTTTCAATCGTATATCTTGGACGTCTTTTTGTTTCCTTGAATATTTTCCCAATATATTCCCCAATAATCCCGATCGCAAGCAGTTGGACACCTCCAACAAGCCAGACAGATAGCATAAGAGAAGTCCATCCGCTAATGGTATAAGAAAAAATCTTTGCGCATAATGTATAAATTGCAATCACTATCCCAACAAATACAAGAACAAACCCGAGAAACGTGACAAAACGCACAGGTGCGATACTGAAGGATGTAATCCCGTCAAATGCGAATGCCAGCATCTTTTTTAATGGATATTTTGACTCTCCTGCAAATCTTTCTTTACGATCATAGTAAACCTTTGCCGACTTAAACCCTAAAAGTGGTATGATACCTCTGATAAAAATATTCTCTTCCTGATACTTAACAAACTCATCCAAAGCTCTCTTGCTCAGAAGCCTGTAATCTGCATGGTTCGGAACCAGGTTTACGCCTAATTTCCCCATCAACTTGTAATAAAAAAGGGCTGTATTTCTTTTGAAAAAAGTGTCGGTGTCCCTTTTATCCCTTACTCCATATACAATTTCATAGCCTTCATTAAACTTGTCTATAAACATTTCGATAGCATCCACATCATCCTGCAAATCCGCATCGATGGAAATGACACAATCCGAAAAATCTCTCGCTGTCTCTAATCCTGCTATTAAGGCTCCCTGGTGGCCGAAATTTCGGCTTAACTTTAACCCTTGTACGTAAGAATTTATGCCCGTCAATTTTTCAATAATCTCCCAAGTGCTATCCTTGCTTCCATCATCAACATAAAAAATCATACTTTTACTGCTTATTTTGTTTTTTACAACTAATTTATCCAATACTCTTGTTAATTCTTGTGTTGTTTTCTCAAGTACAAGCTCTTCGTTATAACAAGGAACCACAATTGTTAGCATCGGCAAATTATTACTCATACTTTACACTCCTATTAGTGAAGACAAAATTTCCAACTATATAATATGAAAGATACATTGCCTCTCTGTTGCCTATTGAGAAAAATAGTAAACATGCAAAAGCCATATTGAAAATATCAAAGATACTTTTATCTGGAAATTCCTGCCCTCTACGTAAAAAATAAAAACTCAGCCACATCCCGGCCTGAATTCCAGTTTAAACAGATATCCCAAACAGGTGAGCTCCGGCCATATTCGCCCGCTTCTCATACTCCCGCAAACTCATCCATACATTCTTCCCTTTTTTTCGTCCTGTTCACGCAAATACTGTACCAGATCGCGGCTGGAGTGGCCGGCAGAGTATGTATTCCAGGTTCTTGAGAATGCTTCTATACTTCCCGCATCAAAAGAACCAGTTTTAATCAAATCAATCATTTCTGCCGTCGTACAGGCAATCGGCCCGGGGACAAGCTGGTCATACGGTTCCCACAACCCCCGTGTGGCCTGATAGCTTTCCAGATCATACGGATAAAAGATCATCGGGCGGCCTAACAGGGAAAACTCAAAAGGGACAGAAGAATAATCCGTGATCAAGTAATCTGTAACCAGCAATAATTCGTTGATGTTCATATCATGGGGGCAGTCCACCACAAAATCAGGATACTGCAGCAGCCCTGCCCCTTTGTTTACAGCCGGATGAAATTTCACCGCAAAAATATACTCATCCTTCAGTTCATCATAAAGCCGGTCCCAATCAAGCGGCACTTCAAACTGGTCCGGATGCGGGTCCCTGAAAGTCGGGGCATACAAGATCACTTTTTTCTTTTGAAAGGCAGGATACTGTTTGTACAGCTTCTTCTTTATGTCCCGGATCCTGTTTTGGTCAAAAAAAGATCGGTCCGTGGTATGCCTGTGCAAAGAAAATTTTCAGGAGGAAGCCCGAAAGCCCTCATAAAAATATGCTTCATTTTTTCAGACCCCACCACTACCCGGTCAAAATGGGCATACACTTTTTTAAACCGCTTCAATGCACGCTTGCCCCTCGTGCGGATCGTTTTGTCTTCAAGGCCGAATGTTTTAACGGCCCCTGCTGCATGCCAGAGCTGGATGCATTCCACCCCTTTTTTAAACCGGGCGGCAGCCAGGAAACCATAATAGTTATCAACAATCACAAATTTCGATGTCGCAATGTTGTATAGGCTGCGGATAAAATGCTGCAAATTTTTCATTTCAAACAGAAATACCTTCTCTTGCCGGACGGTTTCCGCAACACGGCGATAGCAGGAAGAAGTACAAACGAACACTGTCTGAAAAGAAACGGGATGCTTTTTCAATTCCTCATACACATATAAACTGTTCTGCTCAAATGAGACGACAAATGTGATTTTCCTTTTTAAAGGAAAAATTTTACATAATGTAAACAGTACGCGAAAAAGCAGTAAGTATAAGGAAATGAACAGTTCCCTAACCATTTTTCACAGAAAAGAGGTCCTTCTTAATTTTTGACGTAGAGATGCCGACCGTCCGCGGCAGGTAAACCACTTCGCAATAATCCTTCAGGAAATCAAATTTGCCCTTCCAGTCATCGCCCATGACGAAAACATCGACATTGTATTTTTTGATATCGTCTATTTTTTGTTCCCAAGAATGTTCCGGAATGACCTGGTCAACGTAACGGATCGCTTCCAGAATTAATTTCCGGTTTTCATAGCTGTGGTACGATTTTTTATTTTTGATTTCGTTAAATTCATCCGATGAAAGGCCGACGATTAAATAGTCGCCTAATGCTCTTGCGCGTTTCAGTAAATTGATATGCCCCCAATGGAGAAGGTCAAATGTTCCGTATGTGATTACTTTTTTCATACAGTTCTCTCCCTGCTAAATATAATAGGCAACATTCCTGCACAATGCGACACTTTTCATTATTTTTCCCTAATCTTTACTCATTATATGTCTATTTCAAGCAGAATTCAAATACTTCTTCAAGAAGCGGGCGCCGGGTTTTCCCTATGTACAAGTGGCCCTCCCGCAAGCAGGGAGGAACGCCAACAGTTAGCACGCCGGTTTTCCGTTTAATAGAAAAAATTGCCAAAAGACTCCGTACAGCCCGCATTCTGTTATTCACCCGGTGGGGCAGGAGGCAAAAAAACGGTAAACATGCCTCAGCGCGCCAGTTTTTCTACCTCTTTTTCCATTCTTTCCCGGTCGCGTTCCAACACTGGCTTCAAATATTTTCCGGTGTAGGAGGTTGGATGTTCCGCGACTTTTTCCGGCGTGCCAGTGGCAACAACAGTTCCGCCGCCGTCCCCGCCTTCCGGGCCGAGGTCAATAATATAGTCGGCGGTTTTGATGACATCGAGGTTATGCTCGATCACAAGCACCGTATCGCCGTTTTCCACCAGCCGCTGCAGCACATCGAGAAGTTTGGCAATATCATGGACGTGAAGGCCGGTTGTCGGTTCATCCAAAATATAGAAAGATCGCCCGGTCGAACGCCGGTGCAGTTCGGATGCGAGTTTCACGCGCTGCGCTTCGCCGCCAGACAGAGTTGTAGCCGGCTGCCCGAGCTTGACGTAACCAAGGCCGACATCCGCAATGGTCTGCAGTTTCCGCCTGATTTTCGGAATGTTTTCGAAAAAGGAGATCGCATCTTCCACCGTCATATCGAGTACATCAGCAATATTTTTGCCTTTGTATTGGACTTCGAGCGTTTCGCGGTTGTACCGTTTGCCGTGGCACACTTCACACGGTACGTACACATCCGGCAAAAAGTGCATTTCAATTTTGATAATCCCGTCGCCGTGGCAGGCTTCACACCGGCCGCCCTTGACGTTAAAGCTGAACCGCCCCTTTTTATAGCCGCGGATTTTTGCTTCGTTCGTGGAAGCAAACACGTCGCGGATATCATCGAACACGCCGGTATAGGTCGCCGGGTTGGACCGCGGCGTCCTGCCGATCGGGGACTGGTCGATGTCAATGACTTTGTCGAGATGTTCAATACCCTTGATTTCTTTGTAAGCGCCCGGTTTTGCTTTTGCACGCTGCAATTTTTGGGCAAGCGCCTTATGCAAAATTTCATTGACAAGCGTGCTCTTTCCGGAGCCGGAGACGCCGGTTACGGCAATAAACAGGCCGAGCGGGAATTTTACATTGATGTTTTTTAAATTATTTTCTTTCGCGCCCCTGATTTCAACAAAACGGCCGTCCCCTTTCCGCCGTTCAGGCGGGAGCGGGATAAATTTCTTTCCGGATAAATACTGGCCGGTGAGTGAATCCGGATTTTTCATCACCTCGCGCGGCGTGCCGGCAGCAACAACCTTTCCGCCATGGACGCCTGCTCCCGGGCCGATGTCAATCAAGTAGTCTGCGGCAAGCATGGTATCTTCGTCGTGTTCGACAACAATAAGCGTGTTGCCGATATCGGCCATTTGCCTGAGCGTTGCAATCAGACGGTCATTGTCGCGCTGATGGAGGCCGATCGACGGTTCATCAAGAATGTATAAAACGCCTGTAAGCCTCGATCCGATCTGCGTCGCAAGCCGGATGCGCTGGGCTTCGCCGCCGGAGAGCGTGCCGGCAGAACGGCTCAGCGTCAAATAATCGAGGCCGACATTGACGAGAAAACCGAGCCGGGATTCGATTTCGCGCAAGATCAGCCGGGCGATCGCCTGCTCTTTTTCCGTCAATTCGAGATGGGCAAAAAAGGAGCGGGCTTCCGCAATCGAGTAATCCGTCACTTCACTGATATGTTTCCCGCCCACTTTCACAGCAAGGCTTTCCGGTTTCAGGCGGTAGCCTTTGCATTTCGGGCATGGCTGCTGGGCCATATATCTTTCCATCTGCTCGCGCGTAAAGTCGGAACTGGTTTCGCGGTAACGGCGTTCAATATTGTTCAGTACGCCTTCGAATTGGATCATATTGTCACGCACCTGGCCGAAATCATTTTCATAATGGAAATAAATCCGTTCGTTGCCGGATCCGTATAAAATAATCTCCATCTGATGCTTCGGCAAATCTTTGACAGGCGTGTCCATGTCAATGCCAAAATGCGCGCACACCGCTTTTAAGAGCTGCGGATAATATTGTGAGCTGATCGGTTCCCACGGAGCGATCGCGCCTTCATTGAGCGTAAGCGAGGCGTCCGGAATGACAAGGCTTGGATCCACTTCAAGCTTTGCACCGAGCCCGTCACATTCCGGGCAGGCGCCGAACGGGCTGTTGAACGAAAACATGCGCGGTTCCAGTTTATCGATGGAAAAGCCGCAGATCGGGCAGGCAAGATGCTCGCTGAACAGCAGTTCCTCTTCCCCGATCACATCAATTACCACGCGCCCGTCCGCCAATTTCAGCGCGGTTTCAAGCGAATCGGCCAAGCGGGGCTCAATTCCGTCTTTTATGACAATGCGGTCAACAACGATATCAATGGAATGTTTTTTGTTTTTGTCCAGCTCAATTTCTTCGCCGAGGTCGAGCATTTCCCCGTCAATGCGGACGCGGACGAAACCCTGTTTCTTAATATCATCCAGCAGTTTTACATGCCGGCCTTTTTTCCCCGATACCACCGGGGCAAGCACCTGGAGCCGTGTCCGTTCCGGGTATGCCATGATCCGGTCCACCATTTGTTCGACCGTCTGCGATGCAATTTCAATGCCGTGGTTCGGGCAGATCGGGTGGCCGATGCGGGCATACAGAAGCCGCAAATAATCATAAATTTCTGTTACCGTCCCGACGGTGGAACGCGGATTGCGGCTCGTTGTCTTCTGGTCGATGGAGATTGCCGGGGAAAGGCCTTCAATCGCATCCACATCCGGCTTGTCCATCTGCCCTAAAAATTGCCGGGCATAGGCGGACAGCGATTCAACATAGCGCCGCTGCCCTTCCGCATAAATCGTATCAAATGCGAGCGAAGATTTTCCGGACCCGGACAATCCCGTCAGCACAACAAGCTGGTCCCGCGGCAAGGTTACATCAATATTTTTTAAATTATGGACACGGGCCCCTTTTACTTCAATTTTATCTAATACCATTGTGGTCGTCACCTGCTTTCAGTTCTAAAAGGGCATCACGGTACCGGGCGGCTTGCTCGAAGTCAAGCGCTTTTGCCGCTTCTTTCATCTTTTCTTCCAGTTCTGCAATCATCCGTATGCGTTCTTCTTTCGTCAGCGGCTTTTTCGTTTCTTCCGCTTCATACGGCGTTGCATCTTCCGCCGCATAGGTCGCGTGGATCGTATCGCGAATATCTTTCTGGATCGTTTTCGGCGTGATGCCATGTTTTTTGTTATAGGCTTCCTGGACGGCACGGCGCCGTTTCGTTTCGCTGATCGCTTTTTCCATCGAATCCGTGATTCTATCAGCGTACATGATCACTTTGCCGTTTGCATTCCGAGCGGCGCGGCCGATCGTCTGGATCAGTGACCGTTCGGAACGCAGGAAGCCTTCCTTATCGGCATCAAGAATAGCAACAAGCGACACTTCCGGGATGTCCAGCCCTTCCCGGAGCAGGTTGATGCCGACGATACAATCATATTTGCCGAGACGGAGGTCGCGGATAATTTCAATCCGTTCAAGCGTTTTTACTTCAGAGTGGAGATACTGGACTTTAATGCCCACTTCTTTCAAGTAGTCCGTCAAATCTTCCGCCATTTTTTTTGTCAGTGTCGTGACAAGCACGCGCTCATTTTTCTCAATTCTGTCCTGAATTTCCCCGAGCAGGTCGTCGATTTGCCCTTCAATCGGCCGCACCTCAATTTCCGGATCCAAAAGGCCTGTCGGGCGGATAATTTGTTCCACCATTTTCGGCGTATGCTCGAGTTCATACGGCCCCGGCGTAGCGGATACGCAAATCATTTGCGAAATATGTTTTTCAAATTCCTCAAACCGGAGCGGCCGGTTGTCAAGCGCGGACGGCAGCCGGAACCCGTGGTCGACGAGCACCTGCTTGCGCGCCTGGTCCCCATTAAACATTCCCCTGATTTGCGGGAGCGTAACATGGGATTCGTCAATGACGAGCAGAAAATCTTTCGGGAAATAGTCCAGAAGCGTATACGGCGTCGAACCGGGCGGGCGCAGCGCCAAATGGCGGGAATAGTTTTCAATCCCGGAACAAAAGCCCATTTCCCGCATCATTTCCAGATCATAGCGCGTCCGCTGTTCGAGCCGTTGCGCTTCGAGCAGTTTGCCGTTATCGCGGAGCTCTTTCAGCCGTTCTTCGAGTTCCGCTTCAATATTCCGGATCGCAATCTGCAGTTTCTCATTGCGCGTAACGAAGTGGGAAGCCGGGAAAATCGCGACATGGTCGCGGTCACCGATAATCTCGCCGGTCAGCGCGTCGACTTCCCGGATCCGGTCAATTTCGTCGCCGAAAAATTCGACACGGATGCAGTGTTCATCGCGCGAAGCCGGGAAAATTTCGACGACATCGCCGCGCACACGGAACGTCCCGCGCTGGAAGTCAATATCATTGCGGGCATACTGGATATCGACAAGCCGCCGCAACAACTGGTTCCGCTCGATTTCCATCCCGGTCCGGAGCGAGACGACAAGCTCGCGGTATTCTTCCGGCGAACCTAAGCCGTAAATGCAGGAGACGCTCGCAATAATAATGACATCATTGCGCTCAAACAGGGCAGACGTTGCCGAGTGCCGCAGTTTGTCAATTTCATCGTTAATGCTTGCATCTTTTTCAATATACGTATCGGTTTGCGGCACGTACGCTTCCGGCTGGTAATAATCGTAATAACTGACGAAATACTCTACTGCATTGTTCGGGAAAAATTCCTTAAACTCGCTGTACAATTGCCCTGCCAGCGTTTTGTTGTGGGCAATGACAAGCGTCGGCTTATTCACTTCTTTAATCACATTCGAAACCGTAAACGTTTTTCCCGTTCCGGTTGCCCCGAGCAATGTCTGAATCTTTTTGCCTGCACGGATGCCGTCCACAAGCTGGCGGATCGCTTCCGGCTGGTCCCCCTCCGGCTTGTATTTCGAAACAAGTTCAAAAGCATGCTGTTCCATCCATGAGCCTCCTTAAACCGGCATCATCTATTTCAACCTTAAAAGGCCGTTCTTCGTCTTTCAGTCTTTTTATTTTAACATAAATCCTGCCCCGTCTCCAACAAAAAGCGAACAAGTTTTCTATCTTTCCATAAGAAAGAACGGTAAGGATTTTCCCTACCGCTTTCAGGAACGGATGGCCGTTATTTCACCGGGATTTCCAGGGCGTACCATTCTTCTTCAAGACGTGCATTTTGCCCTTCCCATATTTTCTTCGCATCCTCAATTCCCTTATTATAGTAGTGTGCCGCAAGCTTTTCCTGAAAAAAGTCAAAATACGCCTGTGCGGCAATCACGCCGATTTCTTCACCTGTCTGTTCCCAGACAAATTGCTGTATTTCCCGCAGAACCCGCTGCTTTTCCGCAGGGTCCATTTTGAATCCGGTCATGGGCGCCTCCGCCTTCATTTTTTCATTCCTTTTTTCATCTTTGCCTTCCGTATCATTGTATTAGCAAAATAAAACCCGATTGTCAATGAAGCTGCATCCACGATATATACCGGCCACGTGCGCGTATATCCTTTATAAACGGAAGCGACAATGAGCGCAACCGTAAGAATCAGCCCAATCACTTGGTTAAACGTAACCCGCGAAAAAAAGATGACGAGAAAGCATGGAAAAACAGCGGCTACCACCAATTGAACGATCATCCTCACCCCACTCCAAGCCCTTACTTCTGCTATCCCTATTTTTTAACATTCCACCCGAAAATACAAGAAAAATCATTGAAAATGAATTATCTTTTGAATTCATTTTCAATGATTTCATTTGTAATGCCGCGCAACTGGCTCCGTTCGATAAATCGTTCTGCGAGCAGATCAGGCAAAATGGACGTTAAAAAGTATTGGACAGATGCAAGCCCCGAAAACCGCAAAATGGTCCGCAGCGATTCCTCGTAAATTTCCAGAAACAGCGGCTCCGGATTGCCTTTTTGGATTTCCCCGAAAGATTCATACAAAAGATCGACTTTGTCGGAAACGGATAATATTTTTCCTTCCAGCGTATCGTCCTTGCCTTCTTTGAACAAATCAAAATAAATTTCCCGGTATTCTTCCGGAAATACGCCGTTGATAAAGTTTTTCGTCATTTCTTCCTCGACCTGTTTGAACAACTTATGCAGCTCTTTTGAAGAATATTTGACCGGCGTTTTGATGTCGCCTGTAAACAGTTCCGGATAATCATGATTCAGCGCCTTTTGGTAGAGCGCGCGCCAGTCCACTTTATTGCCGGCTTTCTCTTCCACATGGCCGAAAAACTGGGCGATTTTTGCCACTTTAAAAGAATGGGCTGCCACCGAGTGTTCTTGGAATTTAAACTTGCCCGGGCAGCGGTAAATTTTTTCCAGGTCAGACAAACTTTTAAAATATTGGTGAACCCCCATCCTGCTTCCCTCCTTGCTGTCCGATTTTCTTTTCTCTATAGGATTGGGACTGGTTCTTTGATATTTCCACTATTCTAGAAAAAAATAAACCCAGCGTCAAGCAACTGGATTTAAAATCTACATGGTAAGGAAAAATGCCCCTGTAATGACGAGCAGAATCCCGAACCATTTTCTCCTGTTCATTTTTTCCGACAAAAAAAGGGAAGAGAGGATCAAGGTCCAAATATATGTAATGGATGTTAATGGATACACAATCGTATACGGCATCATTTTCAGCAACTGAATATTCAGCAATGCCCCTAATACATAGAAAACACCGCCAATACCAAGATTCAAAATGAAAAATCCGCTCAGCTTTAATCCTCTGGAAGTGCATTTTTTGAAAAAGAAGCCCCCCAATGACCCTAACAGCGTCATGCATAGAAGAAGTACAAGCTTAATCAGCATCCCCGCCCCCTATCAGCGCTGCCCCTGCAAAAATGATGCAAGTGCCGATGATTTTGAAAGGCGTCATATGTTCTCCTAAAAAAATGCTCCCCAGGAAAAGGGAAAAAATATACCCCATACTTAAAAGCGGGTGAAGGACAGAAAGATCCCCGAAACGAAACGCAACTATCATCAGCAATGCGCCGCAAAAATAGAGAAAGAAGCCGGTCACAAAGTATGCATCTAAAAAATGGCCGGACATTTTCCACAGCATCTGTCCGACAGAGGTGGAAAATGCCGCAAGCACAATCAGCAAAATGCCCGTTTTATTTTTACGGATCGATTGAAAAATAGAATTACCCATGGCTATCACGCTTTCTGCTTGTTAATGTGGCAAGGAAGAAAAACGGCACCGCCAGCAAAAAGTTCGGAAAAAAGTAGCGGATGTCCTGGGCCGGAATCGCCGCGAACATGGAACCGAGATTTAAAAACATCGGAACCGCCGCGATTACAAGCCGCCAGTTTCCTTTTAAAATGGCGGTAAACAAAAACAAAAGGATGAGATACAAATAGAACGCCGGCATCACAAGCACGCGGAGAATGCCGTGTGAAAAAGTCTGATTGATTTGCGTAATGTGCGACGAAAGTTTTGTATTCGCCAGATCCGATCCATAATCTTTATAGTAAAACCATTTATAATGGACATGATATTTTTGCACATTCTTTTGTGTCATAAAATAAACGGGACGGTACTTCTCAAAATCCTTGTTCCGGAAAATCGGGCGGCGCAAATCTTCGCCGGGAATATACAGTTTCCATGAAAGCTTTTCCTGATCGTAAAAAGCTTCCAAAGCAAGCTTAGGATTTTGCCGGCATAGCGCGAACCACGTACTGAAAAAGGCTTTTTTATGGGATTTAATATACGCACGGTCAAAGTGCGGCCTAAACTTTATCATATCAACATCTGTCGGATGATAGTATTTTTTCCAGTCCGGAATTGGCATCACCTGGTTGATCACGGCTCTTTGCGCAGGCGTTATATGCCCGTTTTCCTTCACAATCCTTCCAATCTGCTGGTAAGGAATGGAGTAAGATTCCGTTTCATCAGCCGGAAACACTTTATAATGCTTGTAAACCGGGCCTGTCACAACCAGAAACGTGATGACCGCAAGCGCGAAAACGCCATACATATACAAATACCGTTTTCGCAGGAAAAAAAGAAAAATGACAATCGTTGCAAGCAGCACCGGCCAGCCGTTATGCCGGTAAAAAATGACACCGCAAACGGAAAAGTACAGAAACAGCAAATGGGGGAACGACCGCAGCCATTTGCCGTTCGAATCAATGATCTGGATCAGCATGACCGTAAACGCCAGCAGAAAGTAACTGAACAACGTATCTTTCCAAATCACGACAGAATAAAGCGGGATAAGCGGCAAAAAGCAGAAAAACGCATATCCCAGCCATAAAACTGGCTTTTTGACCCTTAATTTTTCAAATGCATAAAAGACATATCCGGTAATCAGCGCTGCCAGAACGAACTGGAAAATCACATAAGAGGCAGGCGTATCCCATATTTGGGCCGCCAGCTTGATCATCCATGTCATCACAACAGGGTGCCAGTCATTGTAAAAAGTGGAGTGCGCCTGCTGCCACTGATTGACAGAATCAGCCATTAAAATGCCCGGATAAAAAGCCCAGAAGTACAGAAGGGAAATCAATAAAGGCAGGATTGAAAAATAAAGAATATGCCTCCTGGGAACATCCCCTTCTGCCCGGCTCTCTGTTAAAGCATACAGTATTTTGATCGCCAGCAGCATGGCAAACAGTAAAAACAAAACAGTTGCAAGATAAATAAGGCAGTTTATCAAAAAGGGCTGGTGCGCCAGATGCTGCTGCGGCCCTTTTAAAGCAAATGTGACAATGACCGAGAGCACAAAGGAAAAAAGAAAAGAACCCCATTTCAAAGGGCGCTTCATCCGGCCAATATTCCAAAAAATGGCACCGTACGCCAGAAAGCTACCGGCCAGCGCGAAAAAAACCGGATACCAGCCGGGCACGCTTTTAAAGGAATAAGAAAAAAGCAGAAAACCGAGCCCTGCCAGGATGCCAATCACGAAACTAAGTACCGCATGCATGGTCTTTTGATGTGCAAACATTACCTGCTCCATTCCTTTTCTCTTTTTAATTCTTCGTAAACGGTGTGAAGCTCCATTTCATATTGCTTACGGGAGTGGCTGACAACCGTATCCAGAATGAGCGCACTGGCAAAAGAAAGCATGGCCATCAGGACAAGGCCGACTGCCAGTATCGCTGACGGTACTTTTGTAATGTAATGGGTGTGAAAAAATTCCACAATAACCGGCACGCCCACTACGAGCCCGAGAATAAGCAAAATGACTGCCCAAAACGAAAAAAACAACATCGGTTTGTAATCTTTAAAAAGCGTAAAAATCGTTTTGATGACCTTCAGGCCGTCAGAAAAAGTGTTGAGTTTTGACTCGCTCCCTTCCGGACGGTCGCGGTAATCAATGGGAATTTCTTTGATTTTAAATCCCTTATCGAGCGAATGGATGCTCATCTCTGTTTCAATTTCAAAACCTTTGCTTACCACAGGAAAAGAACGTACAAACAAGCGGTTAAATGCACGGTATCCCGTCATAATATCTTGGATATTGCTTTTGTAAAGTTTGTTGATTAAGTTTCTTACCAAATTGTTTCCCAGGTTATGAAAAGCTCGTTTATTTTCTTTTTCGTAAGTGCCGTTTGACAGCCTGTCCCCAATGGTCATATCGGCTTCGCCTGTTTTTAAAGGCTCTAACAATTGATGTACAAATTCAGCAGGATACGTATCATCCCCGTCTACCATTACATAATAATCTGCATCAATTTCAAAGAACATGGCTCTTACGACATTGCCTTTTCCCTGGCGCGGTTCTTTTTTTACAATGGCCCCGTTTTCCCTGGCAATTTCATATGTACGATCCGTTGAATTATTATCATAAACATATATGTCCGCATCAGGCAATTCTCTCTTAAAGTCCCGGATCACCTTTGCAATCGTCAGTTCTTCGTTATAACAAGGAACCAAGACGGCTGTTTTCATTGCTGCTCCTCCAAATCATTACTGATTTTATCATTCGCCATACAGTACTGAACTATTATAGCACGAGGAGAAATTGTAGTGAAAGAGTGTTTCAGGATTTTCCCGGATTTCCCGAGACATTTTTTCCCACTTTGCTGCCATGGTTCCTCCGCTCATCGGGCACGCGAAAAGAACACGTTTCATTAACGTGCTTTTTTGCGCATTTCAGGATCAAGAAAACAGAAATGCCCGCAGCACGGCTGCCCTCTCAGCTGAACTTGAATGAGAAATGTGGCTTTCCTTCACCTTTTAAGCGGCGGAAAGGATTAGCCGAACCGCCCTGAAATATAGTCTTCTGTCTGCTTCGATGCCGGACTCGTAAACATTTTGGTTGTTTCAGCGAATTCCACCACCCTGCCATTCAAAAAGAAAGCGGTATGTCCGGACACGCGCATCGCCTGCTGCATATTATGGGTGACGATGATGATGGTGTATTGCGCTTTCAACTCGAGGATCAATTCCTCAATTTTGGCTGCCGATACCGGATCAAGCGCCGATGCCGGTTCGTCCATTAAAATAATGCCCGGTTCAACAGCAAGCACCCTTGCGAGCACAAGCCTTTGCTGCTGCCCGCCGGAAAGCCCCGCGGCAGACGTATGAAGACGGTCTTTCACTTCATCCCATAGCGCAGCCTGAAGCAAACATTTTTCTACGATTTCATCAAGCACATGCCGGTTTTTAATGCCGTGGATGCGCGGTCCGTACGCGACATTATCGTAAATGGACATTGGAAACGGATTCGGGCGTTGGAAGACCATGCCGGCATTTTTTCTTAATTGGACAACATCCGTTTTCGGCGCATAAATATGTTCGCCTCCAATCGTAATATGGCCTTCCATTCGGAAACCGGGGATGTTGTCATTCATCCGGTTCAACGTGCGCAAAAACGTGGATTTTCCGCATCCAGACGGGCCGATCAGTGCTGTCACATGCTTTTTTGGAAATGCCAGATTAATATCATAAAGGGCCTGGAAGTTTTTATAAAACACATTTACACGCTCGGCACGGATAGCGGTTTGGTTGTCTGCCCGTTTTTCCAATACTGCTGCCATTTTGCATTTCTCCTTTTCCACCGGGATTTAGCCGAAAAAGCCGGATAAGTAGTCCCTTGTTTTTTGGTTTTCCGGTTTGGTAAATATTTTCGCCGTGTCCCCCGCTTCGATCAGCGCGCCCATGAAAAAGAAGGCGGTCTTGTCAGAAATGCGGGCGGCCTGCTGCAGATTGTGCGTGACAATGGCAACGGTATAGTCTTTTTTCAGTTCGAGAATCAGTTCCTCAATTTTACCAGTTGAGACCGGATCGAGCGCCGATGCTGGTTCATCAAGAAGCAGGACATCCGGGTTCATGGCGAGCGCCCTTGCGATACAAAGCCGCTGCTGTTGGCCGCCTGACAGTGCAAGCGCGGACGTATGCAGGCGATCCTTCACTTCATCCCATAATGCAGCTTTTTTTAAGCTTTCTTCGACAATTTCTTCCAGCCATGCTTTTTTCTTCACGCCATGGTGCTTCGGGCCGAACGCGACATTTTCAAAAACCGATTTTGCGAACGGATTCGGGCGCTGGAACACCATGCCGATATGCTTCCGGATTTCAAAAACATCCGCGCACGAAAGGGTGATGTCGGCTCCTTTATAAAAAATCCCGCCGGACATCCTGCAGCCCGCAATTTCATCATTCATGCGGTTCAGGCTCCGCAAAAAGGTCGATTTTCCGCATCCGGACGGGCCGATTAATGCCGTCACCTGATGTTCGGGAAACGCGAGGCTAACATTTTGGATCGCCGCTTTTTCCCCGTAAAAAACACTTAAATTTTTTGTTTCGATGATAATGTGCTGTGCTTCCGGCATCTGCCCGGGAATTTCAACCGCGGGCTGCACCATTTTTTCATTCCGTGCCAGCATCGATACTGCCATGGGTCATTCCTCCTTTTATTGTGAAATTAGTAAGGGTCCGTTTTTTTCTTGTTAAAGTGAAGCGCGCGCAAGAACGGGCTTGATACAAACGCCTGCCCTGTTTCCGGGCACCCTTATTTACCCGGTTGTGATCATTCCCGCTGAAAATAAAGTGTAAAAAAGCTAGATATGGTGCCAAATAGACGCAGCTCCCGTGCACCCTCATTCATCCGGTTGTGAAGCTGTTGCAAATGCACCGATTTAAAGTAGGCATGGCGCGTTTCCAGATGAATACGGCGCCTTCATTGCGAAGTCATCCGGTTATGGAGCCATTTGCCGATAAACCTTGCTGAAAAATTAAAGATGAGCACAAACAGGATCAGCACTGCGGACGCGCCGCTTGATACGGACGCGGCATCCGGCATAAGGCCTTCCCCGTTGATTTTCCAAATGTGCACGGCCAATGTTTCAGCCGGGCGGAGCGGATTCAGCGGGGAATTCATGCTGAACGGGTTCCAGTTTGAAAAATCAAGATTTGGCGAGCTCATGCCTGCCGTATAAATCAGGGCTGCCGCTTCGCCGAAAACGCGCCCGGAGGCTAAAATGATCCCGGTGATGATCCCCGGCAAGGCAGCCGGCAGCAGCACCGATTGAATCGTTTCCCATCGTGACACCCCAAGTGCAAGGCCTGCTTCCCTTTGCGCCGGCGAAATGGCACGCAGTGAATCCTCCACGACCCGGACCAGCAGCGGCAAATTGAAAAGCGCCAATGCAAACGCGCCGGACAAAATCGAAAATCCCCAGCCCATCGACAGGACAAAGAATAGAAAACCAAACAGCCCGACCACAATAGACGGAAGCGAAGACAGCACTTCAATCGCCGTCCGGAGCAAATCCGTCAGCCGGTTTTTCCGTGCATATTCTGCCATATAAATGCCTGCGCCAAGTGCGATTGGCATGCTGATCGCCATTGTCAGCACGAGTAAATAAAAAGAATTGAACAACTGCGGCCCGATTCCCCCGCCTTCTTTAAATGTTTGGGGAGGGGATGAAATGAATGACCAACTGATATGTGGCAGCCCTTTTACAAGAATGTATCCGACGAGCCCCGCAAGAATGGCGACGATAAACACGGCAATGAAGTAAAAAACGGATGTTGCGATACGGTCTGCTATTTTTGCTTTCATGCTGCATCCCTCCTGCGGCCGATAAAACGGACGATGATGATGAAGACGAGCGACATGAGGAGCAAAACGAGCGCCAGCGTCCAGAGCGCGTTATTTTCCACGCTTCCCATCACGGTATTGCCCATGCCCATCGTTAAAATGCTTGTTAAAGTGGATGCCGGCTCGAGCAATGAACGGGGCATCACCGTTGCGTTGCCAATTACCATCTGCACCGCGAGCGCTTCACCGAATGCCCGGGCCATCCCGAAAATAACAGCCGTTAACAGGCCCGGCCGCGCCGTCCGCAGCACTACTTTGTAAGTCGTTTGCCAGCGCGTCGCCCCAAGCGCAAGCGAGGCTTCCCGGAGCGAATCGGGTACAGCGCGGATGGCATCCACCGACAAACTCATCACAGTCGGCAAAATCATGACCGCAAGCACAATGGTTCCTGCCGCAATGCCAAATCCGCTTCCTGATACATGTTCACGAAGAAACGGGACGACGACGCTTAATCCAATAAATCCATAAACAACCGACGGAATGCCGACAAGCAATTCAATGACCGGCTGCAACATTTTTTGCCCCCGTTTAGCGGAAATTTCTGTCATAAATACAGCTCCGCCGATTGCAAGCGGCGCACAAATGATAGCGGCAAGAAATGTTACGGCAAAGGAACCGGTTATCATCGGCAAAGCGCCCGCAACCGGGGTCCCGGCAGCATCCTTTTTGCCCGGGTTCCAGTCTTTTCCTGTGAAAAATTCAAGGACACTGGCGTGATGTTCAAAGAAAAGGGCAAGCCCTTTTGATGCGACAAAAATAAAAATCGATGCGGCAACAACCGCCATCAAAGCAATGCAAATCAACGTCATCATTTTCCCGCGCCGTTCTATTTTGATTTTCGAACGCGGTTTTGCTTGATTTTTGACAACCTGTTCTGTCCATTTGAGTGCATTTTCACTCACGTTGTTCTATCCCCTTCCGGTTAGGTTTCTAAAAACGGGCAAGATTGCCGCTTTAGTTTCCGGATAAAATTTCTGCTCTGCAGGCCTTTCCGGGTGCAGTTTTCAAAAGCAGGCAAGACCGGCAACTTTGATTTTCGAACGCATTTCTGCTTTGCAGGCGGCCTGTGCTGCCTGCTCGACTGCTTGTTCGTTCACGTTGTTTTATTCTTTACGGTTGCCATTTTCAAAACAGGCAAGATTTCGGCAACTTTGGAAATCGTATCATCCAGGCGATCATTCTGCTGCTTCGCAGTTCGCAGCTCCGCAAAGTTTTAAGTGCGTGCCGCTTTATTTTGTTGTCACGTTTCCGCCGGCATCCCGTTCAACTTGCATTTCAGAAATAGGCATATACCCGAGTTTTGGAACGAGGTTTTTTTGTACTTCATCAGAAAGCATGTAATCAATAAATTTTTTCGTTAAGCCCGTTGCCTTTCCTTTTGTATACATATGTTCGTAAGCCCAGATTTTCCATTTATTTGTTTTGACATTCTCTTCCGCCGGTTCAACACCGTCCACTTTTAAAGCTTTGACTTTATTGTTTATATAAGAGAATGCGAGATAGCTGATAGCCCCTGGTGTTTCGTTGACAATTTTTTGCACGGTACCCGAAGAGTCCTGTTCCTGCGCTTTCACTGCAGTAGCGCCGTCTAAAGCCTGTTTTTCAAAGACGGCCCGTGTGCCGGATCCTTCTGCACGGTTAATCACAACGATTTTCAGGTCTTTTCCGCCGACTTCTTTCCAGTTTTTAATTTTGCCGGTGAAGATGTCGATCAGCTGCTGTTTTGTCAGGTTATCAACGCCGATGTCCTGATTTGCAACTGGCGCAAACCCGACAACGGCAACTTTATGGTCTGTAATCTTGCTTGCATCAATGCCGTCTTTTTCCTCGGCAAAAACGTCAGCATTCCCGATTTGGACAGCGCCTTCCGCAACTTTGCTCAATCCGGTTCCGCTGCCGCCGCCCTGTACGTTAATGGTTGCGCCCGGATGATCATTCATATATTGTGCCGCAGCTTCCTGCACGAGCGGCTGGAGCGCGGTGGAACCGACTGCCGTGATGCTTTCCTGTTTTGTGCCGTTGCCGGATGTTGCCGTCCCTTTTGCATTCCCGCACCCGGCAGCAATCACCGCGAAAATCGTTAATAAGCCAAATAGCGCTGCAAACTTTTTCTTCATTTTTTTGCCCCCTGTTTTTTATTGGTTTGCTCCTTGCTCCTTTAAAGATAATCGTGCGGTATTAAGCAGATATGAATGGAATGTTAAGAGTTTGTAAAGATGATAGAACCAGGTGTAAGATTTTAAAGAGTGATTGTCACATTTTAGGCAAAAACATTAAAAATAGAAGAAACCGGTTTGTTTATAATAGAGGTAACAGAGACTGAACGGAGGTATAAAATTGAAATCGGTCGTGATTATTGGCGGGGGCATTACGGGTCTTACCACATTGTACGAGCTTCATAAACAGATCCAAAAAACAGGTGCACAGGCAACCTTAGCCCTTGTGGAAGAAAATCCGGAAGCCGGCGGAAAGCTCTGTACCGTCCGGAAAGAGGGCTTTATTATGGAAACGGGGGCGGATTCAATCGTTGCCCGCAAAAAAGGGGTAGCCAGCTTTTTGAAAGAACTCGGGCTTGAAAACCGGATCCGCCACAATGCTACCGGCATCTCGTATCTTTACCGGGAAGACGGGTTAAAACCGATTCCGGCAGAGGCAGTGTTTGGCATTCCGGCAAGTTTGGATGCGCTTTTTGGCAGCGAACTTGTTTCAACAAAAGGGAAGCTGGCAGCGCTGAAAGATTTGTTTACGAAAAACCATTCTTTTACAAAAGACAGTTCGGCCGGGGAATTTTTGGAGGCTTTTTTCGGCAAAGAACTGGTGAAGAAACAAATTGCGCCGGTGCTGTCCGGCGTTTACTCCGGCAATTTGTATGAACTGACATTGGCAACAACGATGCCGTTTCTTGTTGATTATAAAAACCAGTATGGCAGCATCATGAAAGGTTTGTCCGAACATAAGCAAACTTTCTTGTCTCCTGAGAAGAAAAAATTTGTATCGTTTAAAAACGGTTTGGCCGAACTGGCTGGCCGGCTCGAGGAAAAGGCAGCGGGCGCTGACATCATAAAAGGGGTAAAAGCAGATGTGCTTGAACGGCACGAAAAAGGCTATACTGTTGTATTGTCGGACGGGCGCAGGCTTGAAGCAGATGTGGTGGTGCTTGCCGTACCACATGCTGCAGCGAAGAAACTGCTTGCGGACCCTGCGTTGGATGAGGAATGGGGGCAATTTAAGGCCGCTTCGGTGATCACCGTTTATCTTGGTTTTGACGTGCCGGATGCAGTCTTGCCGAAAGACGGGACGGGCTTTATTGTTTCCGGCGGAAGCGGGCTCGCTTGCAATGCCTGCACATGGACAAGCCGGAAATGGCCGCACACGTCGAAAAACGGGCGCCTGCTGTTGCGCTTGTTTTATAAAGACGCGGATGCCGCACTGTTTAACCGGCTGAATGCGATGGATCAGGAGGGGCTGATTGAAACGGCGCTTAAAGATGTCCGGCAGGCGCTCGGGATCAGTGCACAGCCGGTGGCAGCGGAAGTGACAAAATGGCTGGGCAAGATGCCGAAGTACGATTTGCACCACCGGCAGAGGGTAGAAGCGCTAACCAAAAAGCTATCAGCAAGCGACCCGGACGTGGTGCTCGCCGGTTGCTCTTACTACGGCGTCGGCATCGCCGATTGCATCGTGAATGGAAAAGAAACGGCGGGAAAGGTAATGGAAAAACTAAGGGAGCAGGGCAGTTTAAATGTGTAAATCATGTATTGCCGAATGGACAAAATTTGCAGTTCGCCCCCTTTTGTCCTTCATCCCGCTTATGAAGGACGTTTCAGCCTGCAGTTCGCCTCCTTTTGTCTTTCATCCCGCTTATGAAGGACATTTCGGACCGCAGCTCTTGCTTTTTTGTCTTTCATCCCGCTTATGAACACCTCCCATATCCGCAAAAAGCAACAGGCCGGGCGCTTTTAAACAGCGTCCGGCCTGGTTTGCGTCCGTGGCAGGGTGACTATAAAGGTGCTGCCTTTTCCTTCCTCGCTTTCCACTCGGATCTTGCCATGGTACGATTCAACAAGATGCTTAACGATTGCAAGGCCGAGCCCGGTGCCGCCGGACTGCCTTGACCGGGCTTTATCGACCCGGTAAAACCGTTCAAAGATGCGCGGCAAATCCTTTTCAGAAATGCCAATGCCTGTATCGCTTACGATCAAGTCCAGTTCATTTTCCCTTTCGATCAGGCTGATTTCAATCCTGCCTTTATCCGGCGTATAGGCAATCGCGTTCGTTACCAAATTCAACAGGATTTGGCGGAGACGGTCTTTGTCTGCTTCCATCATGACGTGCCGCTTTTGTGGCAGGACAAGTTCCAGCTGTTTCTTTTCTATTCTCTTCCGCATCGTTTGGGCGGTCTCTGTAATCACATCGACCACATTGAGCTGTTCCATTTTCAACGGAATGCGGTGCTGCTCGATCCTGGACAAATCGAGAATGTCGGAAATGAGCCGGTGCAGCCGGTCGGACTCGTCATAGATGATCTTTAAAAATTCCCTGAGTGTCGCTTCATCATACATGGCACCGTCTAGTAACGTTTCCGCAAACCCTTTGACAGAGGTGACGGGCGTTTTCAATTCATGGGAGACATTTGCAACAAATTCGCTGCGGATTTGCTCAAGCCGCCTCGTTTCTGTTACATCATGCAGGACCGCGACAACGCCGCGCAGCTCTCCGCTCTCCCCGACATACGGCGCAATATGGGCATCGAGAATGCGCTCTTTCGGGTAATAAAGATGTACCTCGTCCCGAAACCGTTCACCCGTTTTTAAGGAACGGTCGATCAGCTGGCTGAGCCCGAAACTTTTTCCCGCTTCAATATGGCGCTTTCCAATCAATTCGCCGGACGACAAACCCGTCATTTCCTCCATTGCCCGGTTCACAAGCATGATCCGCCCCGATGTCTGAATAAGCATAACCCCGCTGTCCATATTTTCCAATACGGCGGTCAGCTGCTGCTCGTTTTCATCAATCTCGTCCATTTGCTGCTTTAAGTTATAGGCAAGATTATTAATGGCTTTTGCCAGCTGCTGCAATTCCCCGCTTGCATTTACATGGACGCGGCTGTCATAATCTTTTTCAATAAGGCGGTTGCTGACCTCAATGCTTGCTTCAATCGGGCGCGTGAATTTCCGCGCCAGCACATAGCTGATCCAGCCGGAAATGAGGAAGGCCACTGCCATCGCAAGCCCGAGGCTAAACCACAGTCCTTTAAGCACGGCATCAATCCGGTCAAGCGCAATCGAGGTCCGGATCACTGCGGTGACTTTCCCGTTTTCTTTTACCGGCTTTGCGACATACATCATATTGTACCCGAGCGTATGGCTTGAGCGGATGGACTCGCCGCTTGCTTTATGCTGCGTTATCACCTGCCTGAATTCCGGCCGGTTTGCGTGATTTTCCATATTTGCCGGATCATCGTCCGAATCTGCGAGCACTTTCCCGTTTGTATCGATTATGGTAATACGCGGTTCGTGGTTGGAATAATAATGCCGAACTTTTTTTTGCAGTATATCCGGCTTGCCTTTTAACGTTTGCGGGCGGATCGTTTTCATCAGCAGATCTGCATCCTGGGAAAGCTGCGTGCGCACCATGTCCATATATGTATGTTGAATCATATCGGCAACGAAAAAGCCGATGGCCAGCAATACGGCAGCCAAAATCGATAAAAATGCAATAAAAATGCGGATCCATAATTTATTCATCGCAAAGCCCTTTCCCGCTACATCACTTCCATTTTATAGCCAAAACCCCTGACTGTTTTAATATATTGCGGCTGTTTCGTATCTTCTTCCATTTTTTCGCGGAGGTGGCTGATGTGCACGTCGACGATTCTTGTATCGCCCGCAAAATCGAAATTCCAAACGGCAGCCAGCAGCTGGTCGCGGCTTAGCACTTTCCCGGCGTGATTTGCCAAATACAATAGCAGTTCAAATTCTTTCGGGGTCAGCTCCAGTTTTTTCTCTTTAAAATAGGCTTCGAATTGTTCCGGTAAAATGCGCAGATCGCCCACTTTAATCGCATCAGCGGTTTCTTCTTCTGTTTTTGTTTCTGCCCGCCGCAGGATCGCTTTCACGCGGGCCACCACTTCCCGCGGGCTGAACGGTTTTGTAATATAGTCGTCTGCCCCGAGTTCAAGGCCGAGAATTTTATCCAGTTCATCGCTTTTGGCTGTCAGCATTAAAATGGGCGTATTGATTTTCCCAAGCCGCAGCTGCTTGCAAACGTCCATGCCGTCCATGCCCGGAAGCATCAGATCGAGAATAATGACATCAAGTTTTTCTCTCCTCGCTGTATCATATCCCTCGTTTCCGTCACTGGCAGTCAGCACTTCAAAACCGGCTTGCTCGAGATTGAATTTTAAAAGGGTCACAATGGATGGTTCATCATCCACAACCAAAATTTTTTTAGCCATCTGTTATAGCCCCGCTCCCCGACTTGTTTTTCTTCATTGTATCGTGCCTGCTTTTCCATTGTAAAGCCGGATTTCAAGCATTCCGCGCGCGACCGGAAAATATGTAAATGTTAAGCGTACATTTGGATGAGAAATACTGCCAGAACGGCAATAAGATTCGGCAATCCGAACAGGAAAAAAGCATCGTCAGACTGAATCTTGATTGGTGATGTTCTTTTGTTTCAGAAAAATAGTTAGCCCGTGTCTCCATGCCGCCCACAAACGCCCCCATCGTGATGCCGGAGAAAACAATCCCAATTGCTGCCGCTATCCCGCAGATCCAATAGGTTTTTGAAAAATCCCTGGTAAACAGCCCTGCAATGATGCCAGCCGCAGCAATGATCATTCCGGTTATAACAGCATATGCCTTCAATTTTTGCCCCCTCCTTTTCTTTATTGTTATATTCAGCCTCCGTCATAAAATGTCCTGCTTTTAAGACGTCTCTTGTTGCGTGTTTTTTAAATCTCCTTCCCACACGCAGAGAGTTTTGATTGAAAGATTCCTACCATTTTGTTATATTAAAAATGATCGTTAAAAGATAAAGCATGGACGCCCGGCTTCGAATATTGCGTATTGTCACCCTGCCGGCCTGGGGATGTCCGGCTGGCAAAATGGATGGATATAAACGCAACGCTAGACGGATAATGATTAACATATAGGAAAAAGGTGATCTGGAAAATGGCATTTGTAATTACCCAACCGTGCATCGGCGAAAAAGCGGCCGAATGCGTGGATGTATGCCCCGTGGATTGTATTGCCGAGGGGGAAGACCAGTACTTTATCGACCCGGATATTTGCATCGATTGCGGCGCTTGCCAGGCAGTTTGTCCGGTAGAAGCCATCTATCATGAAGAAGAACTGGAAGAAGAGGATATGGCCTTCCTGGAAAAAGCCCGCAAATTTTATTCAGAGTAAAAATAACCCCCGCACCATATGCGGGGGTTATTTTTAAAACCGGGCGTTGGCACGGCTTAATCAATCGCATTCCGGACTTCTTTCACCATTTCGGATACGGAGACGAGCCCGCCGCCGGAAAGGTACCAGTAACCCGGGTCAAGATAAACGATATGTTTGTTCTTGTAAGCATTCGTTTTCTTGACAAGGTCGTTTTCGATGACGCTCTTTGCGTTTCCGCCCTGCCCAATGGCTGCATCGCGGTCAATGACAAACAAATAGTCGGGATTGGTTTTCATGATATATTCAAATGACACATTCTGCCCGTGAATGGATGCTTTAATGTTTTTGTCCGCAGCCGGTACACCAAATACGTCGTGGATGAGGCCAAACCGTGAACCCGGTCCGAACGCGCTCACCTTTCCGCCGGTCGTCAGGACAATCAGCGCTTTGCCGTTCACTTTTTCCGCTTTTGCATGCAGGCTGTTGATTGAATCATCAATATCGGCCAATTGCTTTTTCACGGCATTTTCTTTATTGAAAATGTTGCCGAGCGTTTTCATATTCTGTTTAAAGGAATCCATATACTTCGTTGTATCCAGCCCCATATAAACGGTCGGGGCAATTTTCTTAAATTCCTTGTAGTTGTCCCGCTGCCTGCCGGAAATGATGATCAGGTCCGGATGGATTTCACTGATCTTGTCAAAATCCGGTTCCATGAGGCCGCCGACATTTTCATACTTGCTGCTTTTGTATTTTTTCAAATATGGCGGAAGATTGTCCTGCGGTACGCCCGTCACTTTAATGCCCAACTTATCCATTGAATCCAGCACGCCGAAGTCAAACACGACGACTTTCTTCGGATTTTCCGGAACTTTTGTGGTTCCGAGTTCATGCTTTACCGTTATTTTCTTTGATGAGGCACTGCTGCCCCCGGCGCTTTCTTTCGTTCCGCACCCGGCAGCAAATACTGCTAACAACAAAATCATGACTCCAGCTAAATAGCGCTTTCTCATCGCGAATCCCCTTTTCATCCGTAATATAAGCAAAACTTATTTTGACAGTAATCCTGAATTTGAATATCCATATCGTAAATTTCCTTTAAAACAGAAGGGCGAATGATGTCATCCGTTTTTCCCTGTTTCACGATTTTCCCGTCTTTCATCGCCACAATGTAATCCGAATAAAACGATGCAAAATTAATGTCGTGAATGACAATTAAAACGGTTTTCCCAAGCTCATCGGCAAGCTTGCGCAACACTTTCATAATCTGGACCGAATGTTTCATATCGAGATTATTTAACGGTTCATCAAGCAAAATATACTCGGTGTTCTGGGCCAGCACCATCGCGATGTAAGCGCGCTGCCGCTGCCCGCCGCTCAGTTCATCCAAGTACCGGTTCTCGTATTCTTCCAATTCCATATAACAAATCGCTTTATCAATTATTTTTTGGTCTGCATCCGTGAGCCGCCCCTCTGAATGCGGGAAACGCCCGAATGCGACAAGTTCCCTTACTGTCAGCCGGATGTTCATATGGTTGGACTGCTTCAGGATGGATATTTTTTTCGCCAGCTTTTTGCTGTTTGTATGGCTGACGGCCTCCCCGTCTATGTACACATCCCCTTCATCCGAAAATTCAAGCCGGCTGATGATCGAAAGCAGGGTGCTTTTCCCGGCACCATTCGGCCCGATAAAAGAAGTGATTTTTCCCTTTGGAATTTTGACAGACACATGGTCAATGACCTTCTTGCTCCCGTAGCTTTTTAAGACATTCATCACATTTACCATGCGCGACTCTCCTTTAAAAGTAAGTAAATAAAATAGATGCCCCCGGCAAAATTGATGATGACGCTGAGCGGAACAGAGAACTGGAAGACTCTTTCCACAAGCAGCTGCCCTCCTGCGAGGAAGACAACGCTGATCAGCATTGCACCCGGTATAAGAATGATATGCCGGTATGTATCAAAAAATTGATAAGCAACGTTGACAACGA
Organism: Weizmannia sp. FSL W8-0676; assembly: GCF_038593015.1. NCBI lineage: Bacteria > Bacillati > Bacillota > Bacilli > Caryophanales > Bacillaceae > Heyndrickxia > Weizmannia sp. FSL W8-0676. The sequence continues at coordinate 821,319 of NZ_CP151954.1, read as the reverse complement.
GCAGGCCAAGGAATGTGATCGGCCCGACCAGCGCCGTCGAGACGGAGACAAGGACGACGACAATCAAAAGCAGATGCCGCACTACCCGGTTATAATCGACACCAAGGTTGACCGCCTGATCCCGCCCGAGCAGCATCACATCCATAAACTTGGCAAAACGCAAATAATACAACCCGCACAATACAACAAGCACAAAAGAAACCCACAGCAAATGGACATTCACATTGTTGAAGCTGGCAAACATTTTATCCTGCAGCACCTGAAACTCATTCGGATCAATCAGCATTTGCATAAAAGAGGTGAAACTGCCGAATAAAGTGCCAAAAATCATCCCGATCAAAAGCAGAAAATATATATTTTGCCTGCCCCGGCGAAGAATCAAATGGAACAAAACGGCAGAAAACAGCACCATCGCCACAAGTGAAACCACAAAATTGATATGGCTCTGCATTATCGTTAGCGTTTTGGTCCCCATTGCGAAAACGACCGCCGTCTGGATCATGAGATAAAGGGAATCCAGCCCGAGCACGTTCGGCGTTAAAATGCGGTTGTTCGTAATCGTCTGAAAAATAAGGCTCGAAAAAGCAATCGCACAGCCAGTCAGGATGATGGCGGAAATTTTCCGGATTCTTGACGGGATAATATAGTTGAAATCCCAGTAAGATCCGATGCAAATATATGCTGCAATAAGGCCTGCTGCGATTACGGTAAGCATAAGCAGTTTGGAACGGCTATGCATAAGCGTGCCTCCTCAGCAGCAAATATACAAAAATGCCGCTCCCGATGATGCCGGCTGTTAAACTGATCGGCACTTCATATGGATAAATGACAATGCGCCCCAAAATATCGCAAAACAGCAGGAACACCGCCCCAAGCAGCGCCGTAACCGTAATGCTTTTTTTCATATGGTCGCCACGGTAAATGGACACAATGTTTGGAATAATTAAGCCCAGAAACGGGATAGTGCCGACTGTCAGTACCGTTGCCGAAGTAATCAGCGCGACAAGGACAAGGCCGAGGTTGACCACCTGCTTGTAATTCAGGCCAAGGTTTTTGGCAAAATCTTCCCCCATGCCGGCGACCGTAAACCGGTTTGCGAACGCATACGCGACCAAAACGGCGGGAACTGCTAAATAAAGCATCTCGTACTTTCCTTTCAGCACGCCTGAAAAATCGCCTTGCAGCCATGAGGAAAGGCTCTGGATTAAATCGAATTTATACGCAAAGAAAGTCGATACAGAGCTTACGATATTGCCAAACATCAGCCCGACAAGCGGGATGAAAATCGTATCGTTCCATTTAATCCGGCCCAGTATTTTCATGAACAGCAAGGTGCCGGCCAGCGCAAAGCAAAAAGCAACCGCAATTTTGATCAGCGGGCTTGCCGCAGAAAACAGGATGATCGCAACCAAAATGCCGAGCCGGGCACAGTCCATCGTGCCGGCTGTCGTCGGGGAGACAAATTTATTTCTCGTCAACTGCTGCATCACAAGGCCGCAGATGCTCATGCCCATGCCCGCAATGATAATGCTGATCAGGCGCGGCAGGCGGCTTGCCAGCAAAATTTCCGTCTGCTCCTTGCTTAAATGGAGCATATCCGCCGGTCTGATATTTTCTGCGCCGATGAAAATTGAAATGATGGACAGGACGGCAAGCAGGGGCACTAAATATCTTTTTTTCATTCCATTCGTACTCCCCCGTTCCTTTTGTCAGCTCGTTGTAATTGATTTTCATTATCAATGATAATTATATTGATAGTGAGAATCATTGTCAATTATATTTCCAATATTTTTATTGTGCTTTCCGTCGTATCCGGAATGGTTGGCATCATGGCCATTGAAAATGCACCCGGCCTCTTGAAAAAGTTTCTGTACGCCATTTTTTTCATAAAAAAAACGGCGGAACCTCCTTTTGGAAGTTTCCACCGCTTTCATTTTCCTCTCATCCCACCTGGTTCGGTTCCCCGTTGAGGTTGTTTTCTACGGTCAGGATGCCGAGTTCATGATGTTCGCCTTCATAAAGCGCGCCCTGGGCAAAGCGCATCTCCCCGTTCGTATCGATGACTTCCAGTTTGCAATAAGCCGGGCTTTTTTGCAGGGCACGGTAAAATTCATCCATATTGCGAACGGGCTCACCGTTGCATTTGGAAATCACTTCACCGATGGAAAGCCTCATTTTTTCCGCTTTTGATCCCGGTATGATCCCTAAAATGATCATGCCGTTGTTCTGCTGTGTAAAATAATACGGCGCGTTGTTTTCACGCATCCGGTGGTGAATGGAGATCCATGCTCTCGCGACAATGGCAAAAACGGCTGCTACTGCAGGAAAATAAGGAAAATAGAGCCCTGCTGCTCCGATTGCGGTCGTCATGATGCCCGCCCAAATAACCCAGGTTCCGATCCGCTTCAATGCAGACTGCGGTAAAGTGCTCTGGATTTGGTGCTGGAAACCGATTAAAAACGGGACAAGCACCAGTGAAAACGTATGCCCACCCCAGTTCACAACAGGCCACCATGAAGCGTTGACCGAAAGCGGGCCTGCGGGCAGAAAACAAACGACCGGCACAAGCCAGAGTTTTTTGGCCACAAATGCGCCGACATTCAAACCGCGCCGGCTTTTCCGCAGTTTCGGGGAAACATGCTTCGTGCCGCTTGTCCTCAACAGCACGCCTTCCGCTAACAAAAGAAGGCCTGCTAAAATGGAAAGCCCGGCAACCATCGCATCGGTTATGCCGCTCATCCAATCCGGCAGTTGAACCGGCAGCCATGTGAAAACAAAAAACAGGAGTACCGGTATGCCCGCGGTAAATGCCGGTGAGAGAAACCGGAACTGGCCCACGAGCGAAAATAAAATCGTCGCAGCCGCCACCGCAGCAAGAACAGGCCATGACACTTGAAACCCTGCCGCCACTGAGAGAGCGGAAAGGATCAGCCCGCATACGAGCCCGGCAGGAAATAAAGACCGCAGTTCAAGCGATCCTTTATAAATCCTGATATGAAAATCGTTTCTTTCCCGCTTCACTCTTGCCGCACCAGAAACGAGCGCGAGCAACAGCGCATAATAGAATACCGGATGGAGAAAAAATCTTCCGATGCCCTTCAACACTTCAGTGAACCAAATCTGTTCCAACCGAAACACCATCCCCTGCACGTACCATACTTGTAGTATTATTTTAGCAGATTTTGGCGAAAAGCGCTTCGAAATTCCGGGTTTTTTTCCAGGCTCACAGATTTTCTGTCCAAACCGGCATCACCGCTTATGCAACTGCTCCGGGAGTCTTCCTCATGCCGGCACCGCGCCATTCAAAAAGCTGAAACAAGCCAGAAATTGGCAAAAACATGAGGAGCGAGAGCAGGAAGAAGCAAATTTGCTGAATGTTGGCTTGCAGCCCGGCCCGCTGAAGCGGCGTTATTTGCTGACAACCTTTAACGCCACTTGCAGCTGCAAATCATTTTTTTCCGCGCGCGCCATTTTGTACAGCGATTTTTCCAATTCGTCAGCCGTTTTTTGATTGATGCTGCCGGTTACCGGAAGGCCTTTATCAAACTGGAACGCCTTAACGGCATTTTCCGTCTGGATATCGAAATAACCGTCTTCCCTGCCCGGCGAAAAGCCAAGGCTCTTTAGCATTTGCTGGGCGGTTTTGATTTGGGCGTTGTTCATATCCTTTTTCAACATGCGGCTGATTTGCAAAGCCTGGGCGTCGAAATAATCCGGCTGTTTCACTTCAATCGTCGGGGCAATGCCTTTATGATGGATCCAGTGGCCGTCGGGCGTAAGCCATTTAAACATGGTCAGTTTGATGATGCTCTCATCTTCCATCGGCACCGCTTCCTGCACCGTCCCTTTGCCAAATGTCCTGGCGCCGATTAATGGATAATTTTCCGTTTCATGAAGCGCTGCCGCCATAATTTCAGAAGCGCTTGCGCTACCTTTATCGACGAGGACCGCAACCGGATAAGCCTTTTTTTTCTTCAGTTTGGACACATACTGGACACGGTGCCCGCTCCGTTCCTCAATTTGCAAATACGGCTTGTTCCTTGTGACAAACTGCTTGAGAATCGCTTCAACACTGGAAAGAAGGCCGCCCGGATTTCCCCGTACATCAATGACAAGCCCTTCCATGCCGCGGTTTTCAAGTTTTTCGAGCTGCTGCGCAAAATCTGTTGCCGTATCTGTTGAAAACTGGGTAATGCCAATATAACCGATTTTTTTCCCGTTTGCCTTTTTCATTTTCGAGTAGACCGTGTCAAGCGGAATTTCATCACGTTTGACCGTCACTGTCATCTGTTTGCCGGAACCGGCCCTTGAAATGCCCAGCTTTACATTGGAGCCTTTTTTCCCTCTAATTCGTGTTGTCACTTCATATAAGTCCATGCCTGCCGTACTTTTTCCGTTGATTGTTGTAATTACATCTTCCGGGCGCAGCCCCGCTTTTTCGGCCGGGGAGTTTCTATAAGGAGAAACAATCAGTATTTTTCCGTTTTTTTTGGTGATTTCAGCGCCGATGCCTTGAAAAGAGGAATCCAGCGTGTCGTTGAATTGCGCAGCTGTCTCTTTGTCCATATAGACGGAATACGGATCGTCCAATGTACTGACCATGCCTTTGATTGCGCCTTCCACGAGTGTTTTTTCGTCAACTTTCCGGACATAGGAACTTTTAATTAATTGGTATGCCTGGGCAATTTTTGTGAGATCCGGCATATTGCTTGTCCCGCCGGTTGTTTCCTGGCGGGCGGGGGCTGCCTTGTCCTTTTGTGAAAACCATTGGCCCGCCGTATAGCCGCCGCCTGCACCGGCAAGCAGCGATCCCGAAATCGCAAGCGCCAGCCATTTTCGTTTCATGGTGATGCCCTCCTTGTACAAGAAGCGCCGCCAAAAAGCGGGGCTCTTCCTCTCGATAATTCAATATATGTACAAGCCGGGGGGCATATGCCGGGCAGCGGAAAAAGCCGGTGAAAGTCCCGCAGAAGGTGCAAAACAGGCTGCCGTGAAGCGAAAAAATGGGTGTTGCAAACGGGCTCCGGTTTCTTTAGGGGATACGCCATCCGGCCATGGCCATGCTGTCCACGAAACGGCACGAACGGCGGATGAGGCCATAAACAATTAGATTCAAAACGGGGTAAACCGTCACTTTCTCGCCAATTGGATTCAAAACAGGTAAAAAAAAGAAGCCTCTCCCGCCAAGCCGAGCAAGCGAAAACGGAAGAAGCTGAAAAGAGGTTGAGGGGTTCTCCCCTCGCTGAAATGCTATCTTAGAATCACAAAGGAACTTAAATCCGCCCGGATAACCGGTTCACGAAACGGCATCCAATTGCGGAACAGGCCGGTAACCTGCTGCAAAGTCTTCAATCATGGCGCTGGCTGTCGGAAATTTTCCGGCACCTGGGCCGGTAAGGGTAATTTTTCCAACCAGGCTGCCGTAAATGGTGACGGCGTTGTTGACGCCTTCCACCGCATAAAGGGCATGTTCGGAAGGAATAAGGACAGGCTTAACGGATGCTTTCAGCGTGCCGCCGTCACGGTATATGTCCGCAATATGCTTATAACGGAACCCCTTCCGATCCGCTTTTTCAATATCCGCAAGCGAGAGCCCGCCTATACCTTCAACTTCTACTTTCTCCCAGTCCGGCTGGGTTCCGAATACGAGCCGGCTTAAGATCATCAGCTTGCAAAAAGCGTCCTGCCCTTCCACATCATTGCCCGGGTCAGCTTCTGCATAGCCGTGCTGCCTGGCGATTTCCAACGCTTCTTCAAACGGAAGATGTTTTTCGCGCATTTCCGATAAAATAAAATTGGATGTCCCGTTTAAAATCGCCTGCACACGCTGGATGTCATTGACCTGAAGCTGCTGGGAAATCGTCCGAATCACAGGGATGCCGCCTGCGGTTGTCGCTTCATAACCGACAAACACGCCTTTTTCTTTCGCTTTTTCAAGCAGCACATTCCCATATCTTGCAAACATGACTTTATTGGCAGTAATGACGTGGCAGCCTTTTTCAATCGCTTGTAAACAGTAAGAAAAGCCTGGTTCTTCCCCGACAATCGCTTCAAACACGACTTCAAGGCCGGGAATGGCAAGAATTTCCCGGAAGTCCGTCGTGACGAGCACAGAACTGTCAATGTTCCGCTTTTTACGGGGGTTTTTGATCAGAACCGCTGCAATCTCTACCTCGGCATGCAGCTTTTCTTTCAGCTGCTCCCGGTGGGTCCGGACGGCTTCATACACGCCCTGGCCGACCGTCCCGAAGCCGAGCAGCGCTGCTTTAATCACCCTCATTTATCCAAAAACCTCCCTGCAATATAGCGCTATTCGCCTCTGAAGCGTTTTGTTCATTTAAAACATCAAGCGGCCCGGCGGTCTCCGGTGCAGCCGGCACCCATAAGCTCCCGATCCGGAACAGGTGTGCAGGCCGTCCGTGCCGACAAAATTGTATAGTGGGATCAGCCCGGAACGGATCCCGTGCAAGTTTTCCGGATCGCCTGTTGGCATTCGCCGTGGCGGCCTTCGCACGAACCTGCCTGGCCCGTTACCTGCTTTTACCGGGCTGTAACGGCCGTCGCTTTTGTAATGGCTTGATCGAGGTCGGCTGTCAAATCTTCGACGGCTTCGAGCCCGACAGACAAGCGGATCAAATCACCCGTGACCCCTGACTTTTCCAGTTCTTCATCGCTCAGCTGCGAATGCGTAGTCGTTGCTGGGTGGATGATCAGCGATTTCGCGTCGCCGACATTCGCTACATGCGACCACAGCTTGATATTGTCGATCACGCGCCTCCCTGTTTCCCGGCCGCCTTTCACACCGAAGTTAACAATGGAGCCGTAGCCGCCGTTTAAATATTTTTGCGCCAGCTCATGGGACGGATGGTCTTCAAGGCCCGGATAATTGACCCATGCAACATCCGGATGGTTTTTCAGAAATTCCGCGACTTTCAACGCATTTTCGTTATGCCTTTCCACGCGCAAATGCAGCGTTTCAAGCCCTTGCAGGAATAAAAAGGCGTTGTCCGGGCTTAAAGCCGGCCCGAAGTCGCGCAAAAGCTGAACGCGAAGTTTTGTGGCGAACGCAGCCTGTGCCGTGTCGACGCCGTAGCGCAAGCCGTGGTAGCTCGGATCCGGTTCGCTGAAGTCCGGGAATTTCTCTGTGTTCCAGTCAAAATGCCCGCCGTCAACGGCAACACCGCCGATCGCCGTTCCGTGTCCGCCGATCCATTTTGTCGCCGAATGGACAACCACGTCCGCTCCCCATTTGATCGGATTCGAGCCATACGGAGAAGCAAACGTGTTGTCGACAATCAAAGGAATGCCGTTTTCATGGGCAACTTCCGCCACTTTTTCCACGTCGAGCACCTGCAGGCTTGGGTTGCCGATAATTTCCGCATACAATGCTTTCGTTTTCGGGGTGATCGCCTGGCGGAACGCTTCAGGGTCAGACCCGTCCACAAACTTGACGTTAATGCCGTATTTCGGCAATGTCACGGCAAACAAATTATATGTGCCGCCGTAAAGATTGCTGGCGGATACGATGTCGTCGCCCGCACGCACAATATTCAAAATGGAGAAGGCAATGGCCGCCGCGCCGGATGATAAACCGACAGCCGCCGTTCCGCCTTCCAGTGCGGCAACGCGTTTTTCAAACACATCCACAGTCGGATTGCCAAGGCGGGAATAAATGAAACCTTCTTTTGATAAATTGAAGACGCCCTCTGCATGTTCTGTATCCGGAAAAACGTAAGAAGTCGTCCGGTATACCGGCACGGCGCGCGAGCCTGTCGCCGGGTCCGGTTCCTGGCCCCCGTGCAGCAATAAAGTTTCCGGTTGTAATGATGATTGTGTCATTTTTAAATCCTCCTGGTTTTTTAAAATTTTCCTGCGAAAGATGGAAGAGGAAATGAAAAACCCTCTTCGTAAGGGAAGAGGGTTACAATGTATGTAAGTTCCTCCCTTATCTTTCAGACGCATGTCTGTAGGAATTAGCACCTTTTCAGGCAAATGCCTGAAGGTTGCCGGGCTTCGCAGGGCCTAGTCCCTCCGCCGCTCTCGATAAGAGTTTCTTTTCATAATTCAATTTTGAATGACTTATTGTTTAAGATTATAGAAGACCAATGGCAAACCGTCAACCTTTTTTTGAAAAATTTTCTTTTTCTTCTACAAAATTGGCGATAACAGCCGGGAAATGGACTCTTTAAACCGTACATAAAGCGGCCGGTTCTGGTAAACATGGAGCGTTAATTCGGTTGATTTGGCCATGTCGTCCCGGAAAATGCCGGCAAGTGTGCCGGAAAGCTCGCGGTCGTACAGCACGGCGTTCACTTCAAAATTGAGGCGGAAACTGCGCACATCAATATTGGCCGTGCCGACGGAAGCAATTTTCCCGTCTACGACAATCATTTTCGCGTGGATGAACCCATTTTGATAAATGTACACTTTGACGCCCGTTTTTAACAGCTGGCCGATGTTGGAAAGCGTCGCCCAGTAGACAAACATATGGTCCGGTTTATTTGGAATCATAATCCGGACATCCACTCCGGATAAAGCGGCAAGCGTCAGCGCGTTCAGGAGGCTGTCATCCGGAATAAAATACGGTGTTTGCAAATAAATATATTTTTTGGCGGAATTGATCATTTTAATATAGCTGTTTTTAATCTGCTCCCATTCGGAATCGGGGCCGCTTGAGACAATTTGGATATCGGTTTCCCCCTGCGGCGGGATGACCGGGAAATAACGTTCTTCATCTCTTACATCGTGCGGTGACGCCTGATTCCAGTCCAAAATAAAGCGGGTCTGCATGGCATAAACAGCGCTCCCGGCAATCCGTAAATGCGTGTCCCGCCAATAACCAAATTTTTTATTCAGGCCAAGATACTCATCCCCGACGTTAAAACCGCCGATATAACCGACCCGTCCGTCGATAATCGCCAATTTCCGATGGTTTCTGAAGTTGACGCGCAAATTAATGAGCGGGATACGGGCAGGAAAAAAGGACGCCACTTCCCCTCCGGCTTCAATCAGCGGCCGGAAAAATTTGCGGCGGAACAGCATCCGCGATCCCATATCATCATAAAGCAGCCGCACCTTTACGCCTTCTCTTGCTTTTTGGGACAGCAGTTCAATCAATTCATGGCCGAGACGGTCATTCCGGAAAATATAATATACAAGATGAATACTGTCTTTTGCATTCCGGATGTCTTCAAATAAAGCCTGGAATTTTTTCCTGCCGTCTGTGAAAATATCGACGTGATTGTCCTGGGAAAGGATCGCCCCGTCATTCATCAGCAGCATATAAACGAGATCCTTATACTGGGCTGTCCGCTCATCATGAAACGGAAACCGGTTTTCGCGCAGCAGTTCAATCTGCTGCTGGGAAATTTCCTTAATGCCGATCTTCTCCTGTACCTTCCAGTCAAAAATTTTCCGGCGGCTTAAATTTTGCCCGAATACCAAATACAGGATAAAGCCGGCAATCGGCAGGAATAGCAGCACCAAAAGCCAGGCCCAGGTTGCGCCGACATCCCGCCGTTCGAGGAAAATAACGGTTCCTGCCAGAATAAAATTCAAAAGAAACAAGATAACCAATAGTACCGTTACAATCATTGCGTTCTCCTTTTCGTACACCCTTTGTTCCTGTTGTAGGTTTGTTCCCGGCCGGTATCCGGGAACACGGTGAAGTGTTTTGAAATTGATATAGGATATGTTTGCGCAGCAAAAATAACAATTGTATCATACCATAATATTTGCGTCTTACCTATCATACAGCACTTTCCCTGCCATTGCATGCAAAAAGAACCGCACCAATAGATACGGTTCTTTTTCACGCCTTTATTAAAAGTTAACGTAGTTTCTCGGGTTTTGGGCACCGGCATGTGGCGGCGGTGTCCAGCGGCCGTTATAAATTTCAAAGTGAAGATGGGGCCCTGTTGATTCCCCGGTATTTCCCATTGCGCCGATCTGCTGCCCTTTGCTAACGTGCTGCCCGGTGCTGACGCTGTACGAGCTCAAGTGGGCATAAACGGTCGTGTACAACTTCCCGTTAATATAGTGGGTGATCATGACGCAATTCCCGTATGAAGAAGAGCGGTACGCCCTGAACACGACACCGTCGGCTGCAGCGACAACCGGTGTCCCGATGCTGTTGGCAATGTCAACGCCCGGATGGAACCCGCCGGAGCGCTCGCCGAATCCGGATGAAATATATCCGGATGCCGGACGTGTAAAGGCCCCGGAAGAGACTTCCGGAAGCGGCCCGCCGGAATGGCTCCCAGAACTTGGGCTGGCCGATGATGCAGCGCTGGTTGTTCCTGCTTTCGAACCTGTTGATCCTGCATTCGTATTCGTTTGAGCCTTTGCTGCTGCATCTGCTTTTGCCGCCGCCTCTTTTCTTGCTTCAGCCTGCTTTTTCGCAAACGCAATCGCTTTTTCAATGGAAGCTTTCTGGTCAGCCAGGATGCTCTTTTGTTCACTCAGCGACATTTTCTCTTCTTTGAGGCTATCTTTTTGTTTGTCCAGCTGTTTGATTAACGCCGATTTCTCGCTCTCATCCTGTTTCAGACTGTCTTTTAATGATTGTAAATCAGACAGCATCGATTCCAAATCGGACAGTTTCTTCTCTACTGATGCCTGTTTGTCTTTTAAATCCTGTTCATCTTTTTTCTGTTCTTCCAAAATTTGCCGGTCTGCTTCAACCAATGTCTTCATTGCCGAAAAGCGGTCAATAAAATCACCGACGCTTTTCGCTTCCAAAAAAACATCCAAATAATTAACCGAACCGCCGCCGTTTTTCTGCATTGCGCGGGCGCGGTCTTCTAAAATGGCGTTTCGGTCTTCAATCCGCTTTTTGATTTCGGCGATATTTTTCTTCAGATCAGCAATCTGGCTTTTCGTTGTGCTGATATTCTGTTTCTGCTCGCTGATTTTTTTGTTCGCCAATTGAATTTTCGATTCAATGGCGTCAAGCTGGTCACCGAGAGAAGCCTGCTTGTCTTGAATGTCGGAAATCTGGTTTTCTTTTTTGTCCATTTCGGATTGGACATTGGAAAGTTTACTCTCAATCTCGCTTTTTTTCTGCTGTAAATCTCCTGCCGCACGCGCATTGGACTGGTAGCCGAACAGGCCGCCCAAGCTGAGCGTGCATACAACGGCAGCAGGCAGAATGGAACGCTTCTTCATCTTTTTCCCCCTCAGAGCAATATGGTTTTGTTTTATGTATCCGGGGACGCAACGCCCCGTTTTTCCTATGTTTTAAAACGAACGGAAAAGGGTATAGCATAAAAATCAGGCGGACGCGACCGGAATACACCCCTGCCGTTCCCGTTACACTTTCAAATAACGGCGGATCGACATCGAACTGCCCCAGATTCCGATGCAGACGCCAAGCACGAGCAGCAGGCCGTCTACGCCGTAAATGAACGGGCTGATATCAAGCATATGGATAATATTGTTTTGAAGCTTCGGCTCCACGATTTTATAAACGGAGTAATAGCCGAAGGAAATCAGCACAATCGGCAGAATGGACCCCAGGATCCCGAGCCAGAGCCCTTCGAGAAGAAAAGGCCAGCGGATAAACCAGTTTGTCGCCCCTACCAGTTTCATAATCTCGATTTCTTTTCTTCTGGCAAAAATCGTAATTTTAATCGTATTCGAGATAAGGAACATCGCCGTAAGCAGCAGGGCAATGATTAACACAACCCCGACATTGCGGCAGATACTTAAAACATGGAACAGCTTTTCCACTTTTCCTTTACCGTAAATGACGGATTCGACATGGTCCATTTTTTGAATTTGCGCTGCAACTTTCGGCGTGTCTGTCGGCTGCTTTGTTTTGACAATAAATACATCATACAATGGGTTGTCCTGCTGGAACAGTTTAAAATCATCACCCATTCTTTTAACCAATTCTTTTAATTCCTGTTGTTTAGAAGAAAACTTGACAGAATTGACGGCGTTCAGACTCTCAATCTCGCTTTTCAATTTTTCCCTGTCGGCAGCCTTTGCCGCTAAATCGATATGGACGCGAATTTCCACGTCGTTTTCAATATCGGAAGCAAATTTATTCATGTTCAGGATGATCACAAAAAATACGCCGACCAGAAGCAGGGTAATCGTTACGGCACTTGCCGATGCAAACATCATCCAGCCATTCCGGCCAAGGCTTTTAAAACTTTCCCGGAAGTGCCGTTTGAGCGTATTAATCTTCATAACCGTAACCTCCCAGCTGCTCATCGCGCACCACTTTCCCGCCTTCAATGGCGATGACGCGGTGCTTGTTTGTGTTTACAATATCACGGTTATGGGTAGCCATGACAATCGTTGTCCCGGTTACGTTGATGTCTTCGAGGATTTTCATAATGTCCCATGAAGTTTCCGGATCGAGGTTTCCTGTCGGCTCGTCCGCAATAACCACTTTCGGCATGTTGACGATGGAACGGGCGATGGAAACCCGCTGCTGTTCACCGCCGGACAACTCAGAAGGCAGCATTCTTGCTTTATTTTTCAACCCGACCTGGTCGAGTACTTCCATAACGCGGCTCCGGATATAGGAAGGTTCCTGCTCGATCACTTCGAGGGCAAACGCGATATTTTCATATACAGTCAATGTCGGCAGCAACTTAAAATCCTGGAATACGACACCGATCTGCCGCCGGAAATAAGGAATCCGTTTGTCCCGGAGCTTTGAAAGATTGACGCCGTTCACGATGACATCCCCTGCTGTCGGCTTTTCTTCGCGGTAAATCAGTTTGACGAGCGTGGATTTGCCTGCGCCGCTCGGGCCAACGATATAAACAAATTCGCCCTGGTTGATTTTTATATTTAACCCGCTCACGGCCATGACGCCGTTCGGGTACTTTTTATAGACGTCCTTTAATTCTATCATTTCCTCACCTGGCTTTTTCAATGTAGCGTGCCGAAATGAAAAATGTGTCAACGGCACCGGCAAAAAACGCCAATTTTTGCAATACCTGCACACCCGTCCCTGTAAAAGAGCCGTACAGGATGATTTGCTGTAAGAAAAGGCTGCGTAAAAGCCTTTCTGCATAAAATTTGACTTTTTTCTCTTTTCAACGCGCGAGAATCCGCATAATTGCTCGAAATTCGCACATTAACCATTATAGCATCCCTTGCCTTAAGCGACATTACAGTTTTGTTTCAAATTTCCTAATGGGGGTGAACACTTTTTTGATAGCTCAGGGTTTTTGGAACTTTTTAGTTTCTGAGATGAAGAAATGAAACATATAGGCCGGGACAAGCATCCGAATATAGCGTCAACTAGTCGCAGGGTTATCTCAGAGTATCTGTTGCATTTCAACTGCTTGATAAATAAAATTTACAGAAACCCTACGTCTCTTCTTTGAAAGCGGAGAGGCGGGGCTATTTATTCTTAGGGGTAATGACAAACTGGATCCTGAAAATGAAGCTGAGCTGTCTGCAATTTGCTCATCTATCGTTTTTCAAGTATATCCATAAAAAAACTCCCTGGATTTTTCCATAGGGAGATGATCACACAGCTATTTATATCATTTTCCGCACGCTCGTTTAGAATGAGAGGTGGAATGTTTCTTTCATAGATAGGTCAATTCGCCGTTTTCCATTTCTATTATACGGTCACACCTGCCCGCAACACTCATATCATGGGTTACCAAAATGATTGTTTTTCCAGAAGCTTTTAAGTCGTCGAGAACATTTAATACATACTCTGAATTTTTTGAGTCTAATGCGGCTGTCGGTTCATCTGCCAGAATAATTTCCGGATCGTTAATAATCGATCGGGCAATTGCGACTCTCTGTCTTTGGCCTCCGGATAAATTAGCAGCCAACTCATCCTTTTTATCCAGTATTCCAAAATCATCTAAAACCGCACGAATTTTTTCTTCAGCATTTTGTACTTTTTTTCCTTTACGATACAGAAAAGGAAGAGAAAGATTTTCCCTTACTGTGTATTTCTCAACTAATGCATAATCTTGAATAATAAACCCGAAAAGGGAATTTCTATAAAGCGACTTTTTTTTATCAGAAAAGTCATTACAGATGGCTCCCTCTATATAATATTGACCCGAAGTGGGTTTATCTAAAAGCCCCAATATGTTTAATAAAGTAGATTTGCCTGCGCCTGATTCCCCTATTACTCCTATCATTTCCCCTTTTTTCACAACTAAATTGATATTTTTCAGGACTTCTATTACACCCCTTTGTCCTTTATAGGATTTTGATAAACCTTTTGTTTGAATAATATAATTTGTACTGCCATTTGCCTCTGTCATTTATTGTTCGCTCCTTGCAAAGGAAATTAAGCTTTGTTTTTTTAATCTGTGCAGAGGAATACTTAAAAGAACCATATTAATCATGACGTTACAAATCACTGCAATCAAGAGGCCCATTGGAGATGAATTGTATTTAACAATATATACAATTGTGGGCAGAAGAGCAATCAAATCCAGAAAGCTGAGCTGCAAAAAGAACTCAATAAACAGATCCCTGGCAGTTGCTCCACAGCACATGCGAATAAGATAATCTCTTGCATTTGCCTTTAATATAAGCAATATTTTATTTCCTGTCGTTAAAATTGCAATCACAATAATTCCAATTAAGAGGGATAATGAGATAAAAAGACCTTTTTTCACTTGTTTCAGGTAATTGGAAACATTGTTGCTAACCTTTTGGAAATTCATATCAAACAGGTTTAACTCTGCCGATTTTTTCTCGATTTCTTTAACTTTTGCTGCGTCTTTTGAGAAAACAACAAGAGAACCAAGAGCCATGTCTAAATTTGCAAAGGAATCTAAAGAGGACGTGTCCAGTAAGCGAAAATATGTATAATTTAATGAATAGTTATATCCAATATCATAAAACGAGGGACGGCTTTCATTATTTTTCAGGACACCAACTACTTTATATTTTATTTTTTCTCCTGTATTGGGGTCAATCATATTATACGTATGATTCAATTTATATTTATCCTTTAATTCAAACCCTACAATGATCGGCACATTATCATCTTTTGGAGTTAAATCATCTTTTGTAAAATTTCTTCCCATTACTGTCTTTATGTTAAATAATTCAAAGAAATACAAATCGGTGCTTGCTTGTAATATTTCTTGGTCCCCCGCAAATTTACCTGTTGGATAATCCCAATAGGAATATTTTGTAAAGTTGTCAGAAACAAAATCATATAGATCCTTCATACGGGAAATGGAGTCTGACTCCTCCATTAGTTTTGAAACTTTTTGATCCGAAGTTGAGTCAGTATTAACGTATACTTTATTACCGTCAATTGAATTAAAACGTTGCAACCCGTTAATTAAAATCGAACACTCATTGACAGTTAAGGATATCATGAAAATAATGATAACCTTCAATACAAAGAAAATTATAAACGACTTTTTATTCGAATTAAAATCTAACCAAAGAACTTTTAAATGATTCATTAGTTTACCCTCTTATCAACGAATACTATTCCGAAAAGTGATTTCCAACGTAATGGTTGTGATAATGAAGCAGATTATAAATAGAAAAACAAAAGATATAAAGGACATTTTAACTACGTAAAAATAGCTTATTTTTATAAAAATGAGTAATATTAATAATAATACGTTTAGAGCCCTTGCCAAAATGCTATATCCCCTGAAACTGTAAGCAGTCAGACAATTAAAGGTCGTTGATTTATTCCACTAAAGAAAGAAGACGTTTGTAGGAACATTGTGACAAATGTAAAAAGAAATTGTGAGTTTTTGATTTTAATGGGGTAAATTTATTTATGATAAGTGTCTAAATTTTTCCATTTTGGTCGGTTTTGGGCGGGTTTCAATAGATTAAGCTACTCATTCCTGTGGTAAATATTGTAAAACGGAAAAGGATGATTTTTTTTGAAAAAAAAGAGCCATGAAAGCCACTCCTTTGTTAAGATATAAGTACGACCAAATATCCAGGGAGTGATTTCATGACTATTTCTATTCTAACACAAACCAGAGACTTTTCAATACAACAAAATTTGATTCCCCACAATTGGCAAGACTATGCCGATATACCATTTGTCATTCCAGCCATGTGTTTCCCATGGGAGATTTTTAAGCCGATTGAACGAGAATACTACACCCTTTTATATTTGCACCTAAAAAATGAAAGAGCACATGATCCTTCTAATGAAATACAACCGGCACTATTTTCAATAACGGAGGAAGAAGACAAGTCTGCGTCTTCATTATTTCATCTCCCTTCCACTGGGAGAAAACCGCATCCTTTCATGCCCTTTTTTCGTGCTTTTGAACTGGCCTCTTTACAGTATATTGAAGTGATGGTGGAGAGTGTCTATTTGCAAGTGAAATCAAACCCGCTATTTGCCACCATGTGTGGATTTACGGAGAAAATTCCGAGCTACCGTTCCTTTGCTCGTTTTGATCAAATCATGACAACAAATGGTCTTTGGGAAAAAGCCCGGCTATTGGTTGTTGAATATAATAAAGGGGAAGGCGTGGTTGAAACGAATGAGGAAGCAGCCGCCGTGGATACATCGCATATAGAGGCAGAAGCAACCTTGAATAAAACAAGGAAGACGTGTTCTTGTGAGGGTGATTGCGATTGCCCCAAAGTCCTTACGGACGACAATGTAGGGGTAATGCGTAAAAGTAATGCAGTCTCCTATATTGCGCATAAATTATCAATGGTATGCGGGGTGAGATCCGGTTTGCCTTTGACGCGGGAAGTATTTAAAGGAAATACACCCGATGGGAAAACATTAGAACCGACATTGGAAACGTTTAAGACAGAGCACCCCGAGATGGCTGAGCAGTTGAGCTTTATCCTGGCAGATGGAATCTACCAAACGCCGGAAAATCAAAAAGTGACAAAGGATGTATTACAGGCGAAATTGGTGGCACCGATCAATCCACGGAACCGTAAAGATAAACCAACTACCGCCCGGGGGATTGAAAAAATCAACCGGTACGGCACTCCCATCTGTATCAGTGGACATAAAATGGAACTTAGAGGATCTGATCGGGAAAAGGGGCAATATATTTACACTTGTCCTGTATTTCATCCAAATGCCAAGCAAGAAGGTCTCACCTGCCCGCTAGCGAATCACGCGGAATGTTGTAATGGGGCAGCACAAGGAAGAGTATTTAGGATAGACTTTGATCAAACGCCTCAAGTAGATGTCGAGTTGCCGCAACATGGGCGCACATTTGAAGTGTTATATAGTGCCAGGACGATCATCGAAAGAATCTTTGGCATTCTAAAAGACGGATACATGTTTTTTGCAAGAAAAAAGTGCAGAGTATTGCAGTATATAAATTCGTTTATACCGCATAAAAATTCAATCTGAATTCTCGCTATTAAGGGCTTGACATGGAGCCTCTGCAGCCATGATTCTTTTGCCAAGCGGCCAGCTGTAACAGATTTGGCAAACCCAAACAGGTTATCATGGCTACCCCTCCATGTAAAGCCCCTCTGCATAACCATTTGCATAGAAATTTTGCACATCTCTGCACTTTAATTTTGCAATAAACAGATACAGTCTCCGTCGTGTTCACAAGCGTGGGAAACAGGCAGTTGAAGCTCATGTAGATCGATGCATGATATCTATGCATATCATGGCAAATATGGCGTACCATCAGACAGGAAAGGCCAATTGTGGATGGACACGCAATCGACTGCAAAGAGCAAATTAAGTTATTCACAGGTGGATATGTGAATAACTCAAATGAACGTTTTCTTTCCACAAAGGGTAGTGAAAAAAACCATTTTGTGAAGGCGGGATACGTATGCCCTTTTTTTGAAGAAAAATGACCGTTTTACTTCTATTGAATTGAAAATCTGGATGAAAAGGCAAAAAAATCGGGATAATTAATTTTCCAGAGCCTCGCTCAAGGGTATATTTTTATTTTGGCAGAGGCTCTTAAAAAAAAATATGAAAAACAACTAATAATAAATAAGGTTAAGATAAATTCAAAGATAATATTATTTTTCGTTGCTCCAACGGCCCGTTTTATCGTTATTTCTTTTTTTCGCTTCTTAATCCAAATATCTAAAACATTATATGTGCCCAATAATGCAATTAAAAGCAGCATTGGCAGAATAATAATAGGTATTGGCAACGAAAAAATAACTTTATTAAATATAAAGAAAATAGATTCAATAATTGAAAGATTTTTAGCTTGTTCAAATACATCCTCCGGCAAATCAACATATGAGGAGTATAGAAGAAAGCAGGCCCCCGTGAATATAATAAAAGAGAGCAAAAGCATTAGAAAAATTTGAAAAAAATATGGCGTGTTGACATAACGTCTCATGAGAACGGTCCTTTTTAATAAATTTGTAATATGTAACTACTAAGAATTTTTTCAAAATCACCCGAGAGACATGGAAGAATTTGGAATGTTATGCAAACGTATAAAGATTACTTATACGTTTGCATAACAATAAAGTTTATTAATTTTATCTGTATACCCAACCGTAGTTGAATTTCGTTGTATGTTTATTTCCCCATAATGGAGAGTCCCAACATGTCGCGCTTGTCGATACAATTGAATTACCAGAAGTTTTTGTAGCTGTATATTTACGACCGCCAATAACAGATTTTCCGTTTCTAGTGTAATTAATATAAGCACGTTTTACATACTTTCCTGCTTTTAATCCATAACCAGCTTTTTTAGGGACTTTATAACTTGGTTTAAATTGGATATAGCCATTATATTTGACTTCCAATATTTCTGTACTTTTAGCATAATTAGTCGATTGTGCGAGTACCGGAATCCCCCCCATAAATAAGAACAAAGCCAGTAAGATTGTCACAAGCGATTTTTTCTTCATGAAAATTCTCCCCTTCCAATTATAATTTTTATTTCGGCAGTGCCATATATACTGATATTGCCAAAAAAATTAAACCAATTACAAGTTCAATCCCAAATCTTGCTGTCTTGTTTTTCCTGTACTTAAAGCTGTTCACAAGAAGAACAATGCCAACAACAAAGCAAAAAAGCATGACCCAAAACCCCATGATTTTCCCCTCCGCATTCTTCCATAAAGATCAATTGACTCTCAATTTCTCGTTCATTTTCAAAGACTCATAAATATTGATCTACACCAAATAATTATCACTCCTCCACATTTAAATGGAATACACCAAAGAGTCTCTCTTTGTGCAAACCTCATTTTGGTTGACTATAGGACTGTTGCATCGTATGAATTTATTCCCTGTATTACAACCAATTGGAATTTTTTTTACATTATAACACACGGCTTTTATATTTGTAAACGTTTAATTTTATTTTTTCGTTTTTTCAAAAAGCTCGCGTAACGCTTGCCTTTTTAGCCCATACTGAGCCGATATTTTTGCAGTTGCTGTAGAAAAATTTCCACTTATACCAAAAAACGGGCCGGTTTTCCGGTCCGTTTTTGTCAGTGCGCCGTGCATGGCGATTCGCTAGGCGGTGTAAGTCCGCTATGGGGGTAGGTAGCGACCAACCATTAGCCAAGAGCAAGGGTGTCCATCGTGAGATGGAATCTGAAGGAAGCTGGAGGCAAAATTCTGACCCGAGGAACACGAACATCATTAGGCGTACTCTCACAGGGTAAGGCTGCTGAACAAGTCAAAGCCCAAAAGCTATCCGGATGTGGAAACGTAAATGGTGCGGGTACATGGAATGAAAGTGAATCACCTTACCACGGGAGGTCTCACGGACAGGTGGAAACAGAGTATGAAACCTGGTTGAAACAAGATTTGCCGTGAGAAGTCAGCAGAAGCCATAGTACGGAGATGCCTGGGGCATCGAAGGAAGGGCTGAACTAAAGGAAGTGGAAGTCAATGAAAGTTACCGAAGAAACGAACAAATGCAGAAAACAGGAAGAAACCTGCTGTCAAAAAGATACTGCGGAACAGGAAGGATATGACAGAGGGCATAGTTTCAAGAGGATAACCGAAAACAACACCACTAACACCAACAGACAGAACGAATGGATGCTTGAACGAATCCTTTCAAGTAATAACCTGCACCGTGCCTATAAAAAGGTAAAGAAAAACAAAGGTGCGGGCGGTGTCGATGGAATGAAAACAGGTGAACTTTTGGCATACCTAACTGAACACCAGAGGGAACTCGTCCTCTCCATTCGAAATGGGACATACAAGCCCCAACCCGTTAGAAGGGTAGAAATACCAAAAGACAACGGAAAAACAAGGAAACTTGGAATACCAACGGTAGTGGACCGAGTCATCCAACAAGCCATTTCGCAGGTCCTAGTCCCTATATATGAAAGAAAGTTTTCAGACAATAGCTATGGTTTCCGACCACATAGAAGTACACATCAGGCACTTCTCAAGTGCCAAAGGAATGTAAATGAAGGATACCAGTATGTAGTAGATCTGGACTTAGAACAGTACTTTGACACGGTAAACCATAGTAAGCTTATCCAGATATTGAGTGAAACAATTCACGACGGACGTGTAATCTCCTTAATCCATAAATTCCTAAATGCAGGTGTTATGATCAAAGGGGTAAGGACAACAAATGATTTCGGTGTTCCACAAGGAGGACCACTAAGTCCGCTTCTTGCCAATGTAATGTTAAACGAATTGGATAAAGAAATGGAAGCAAGAAATCACCGATTTGTCCGTTACGCTGATGATGTGATCATATTCTGCAAAAGCCGAAGAAGCTGTGAAAGAACATACCATAACATTCTCCCATTCATTGAGAAGAAATTGCGACTCAAAGTGAACCGAGAGAAGACGATGATCACACATATCAGAAACATCAAATTCTTAAGTTATGGATTCTACCTTTATGAAGGAAAATGCAAATTCCGGGTACACCCGAAGGGTGTTCAAAAATTAAAGGAGAAAATTCGCACAATCACAGGAAGGAGCAACGGATTAAGCGTAGAGGAAAGAAAGAAAAGGCTAAATGACACTGTCCGAGGATGGGTAAATTACTACAAGCTAGCGGATATGAAAAGTCTGGTAACCAGACTGGACCAATGGACACGAAGAAGAATGCGAATGGTAACTTGGAAAAGATGGAAGAGAGTACGCACAAGATTTTATTGGCTCAAGAAATTAGGGATCAATAAAAGAAAGGCGTGGGAATGGGCTAACACAAGAAAAGGCTACTGGAGAATCTCCGGCAGCCATATCTTAGCCAGAACCCTTACAAACGAACTCTTCCGAAGAGCAAGGTATATAAGTTTTCTGGATTATTATCTGTCTGTACGGTCGTAAACTTTAGAACCGCCGTGTACGGAACCGTACGCACGGTGGTGTGAGAGGTCGGCTAATCAAATAATGATTAGCCTCCTACTCGATTTTTTTCTTGGAAAGCCATTTCGCGACTTTTTGGGCATCATCTCCCTTTAAAAGCCCTTTTGGCATGTCTCCTTTTCCGTTTTCAATGACATTTAAAATCTGTTTTTCGCTAAGCTTAGAACCGATATGCTGCAAATTCGGCCCGACATTCCCTTGCAATTGATCGCCATGGCAGGCAGAACATTTTTGGTCTACCAGTTTTTCGGCATCGCCGCCATTTGCCGTGTTTTTCCCGCCGTCTGATGATGGAGACCCGTTCCCACAGGCGGAAAGTCCAGCTGCAAGTAGAATCACCGCCAAAGCTGCGCGCCATTTCATATGAAGCCCTCCCTCCTGTGCACATTCTTCTTCCATTATACCGGATGGCCGCCCGGGCTTGGCAAGAAATACGAAAAACGCGTAAACGCGCGGCTACGGCATGTTAAAACCTTCGCCCAGCACTTCGGCGGCATCCATCACAACAACAAATGCCTTGCCGTCAATGGTTTTGACAAGGTTTCTCAACTTAATAAATTCAGACTGGTCGACGACACACATCAGAATCGGTTTTTCCTGATCGGTAAATCCGCCATATGCAGGGAGCCTTGTAACCCCGCGGTCGATCTGGAACAAAATCTCTTTCCGGATATCCTCGTATTTGTCGGAAATAATGAGCACATTTTTCGAACGGTTCAGGCCGACCTGGACGAGGTCAATGGTCTTGCTTGTGACAAACAGCCCGATGATTGCATACAAACCCTTTTCAATATCGAAAACAGCAGCTGCTGACAGGACAACAAGCCCGTCAATCGCAAGCACACATTTCCCGAGTGAGATGCCGGTAAATTTATGGATAATTTGCGCGGCCAGATCGGTTCCGCCGGTTGAAGCCCTGCCGAGAAACACAATCCCGAGCCCCGCTCCGACGCCGATTCCGCCAAACAGTGCAGCCAGCAGTGCATCATGCGTCCACGGCTGCCAATTTTCCGTCAAAAAAACAACAAACGGCAAAAATACGGTGCCAACAAGTGTTTTGACGCCAAATTGGTAACCTAAAAAAATGAGGCCGGCAAGAAACAGCGGAATGTTAAGCCCCCATTGCACATAGGCCGGCTTCCATCCGAACAGCCCGTGAAAAATCGTGCTGATCCCGCTGACGCCGCCGGACGCAATATTATTCGGAAGCAGGAAAACATTAAATGTAATCGCGACAATTGCCGACCCGGCAAGTATGTATCCATATTCCATCATCATCGTCCGGTATTTGTTCGCCGGTTTTCTCCTTTTCTTTGCCATGTCCATCCCCCTTTTCATAAAAAAACGGATGCCACACACCAATATACAGGACCGCTTGTTTCGCACCCCTCATATATTTTCCGGCATTGTGGCATCCGGGCCTGTCATGCGTTCAATTTTCAGGAAAACTTTTTTCTTATTACGAAATATGTGAGCGCAGGTAAGCATCAATGAACAGATCAATTTCGCCGTCCATCACCGCCTGGACATTCCCTGTTTCAACATTTGTCCGGTGATCTTTTACCATGGAATATGGATGGAAAACATAAGAACGGATCTGGCTGCCCCACCCGATCTCTTTCTGTTCGCCGCGGATTTCCGCCAATTGTTTCTCTTTCTCTTCTACTTCTTTTTGGTACAATTTCGCTTTCAGCATTTTCATGGCTTGTTCGCGGTTCTGAATTTGCGAACGTTCCGATTGGCAGGAGACGACAATTCCGGTCGGAATATGGGTAATCCGGACAGCCGAAGACGTTTTGTTAATGTGCTGGCCGCCTGCCCCGCTTGCCCGGTATGTGTCGACACGCAAATCTTCCGGCCGGACTTCCACTTCAATGTTGTCGTCTATTTCCGGCATCACTTCGCACGAGACGAACGAAGTGTGGCGGCGGCCGGCTGCATCAAACGGCGAGATCCGGACAAGGCGGTGAATGCCTTTTTCCGCTTTAAGATAACCGTACGCGTTATGCCCTTTGAAAAGGAGGGTGACGCTTTTCACACCGGCTTCGTCGCCCGGGAGGTAATCGAGGGTTTCGACTTTAAAGCCTTTTTTCTCGCCCCAGCGTGTATACATTCTGAGCAGCATGGAACACCAATCCTGGGATTCCGTACCACCCGCGCCGGGATGCAGTTCCAAGATCGCATTGTTCGCATCATACGGCCCGTTTAACAGCAGCTGCAGCTCGTATTCATTTAATTTTTCCGTAAACCCTTCAAGCTCAGCTTCAAGCTCTTCTTTCAGTTCCTGGTCATTTTCTTCTTTGGCCAGTTCGTACGTGACTTCGAGATCCTCCTGTTGCGACTCGAGTTCACGGTAGCCGTTTACCATTTCTTTTAAAGCATTGGATTCATTAATAATTTTCTGCGCTTCCTGCTGGTCGTCCCAAAAGTTAGGCTCCAGCATTCTTTCTTCCAATTCGGCAATGCGCGTCTCTTTTTCTTCTAATTCAAAGAGACCCCCTGAAACCCGCTAATTTCTTAGCTGTATTTTCCAATTCTGCTCTGATTTCCGATAATTCCATTCCATTCACCTCATTAAATTTTTCTGCTGTTTTCCGCAAAAAAGAAGGGCGGCGTTTTGCCCCTTCTTTTTTTGCGTATGCCTGCCTGATTTTAAGCCTCAAGCCGGCCGTGGCAGTTTTTATACTTTTTGCCGCTGCCGCACGGGCAAGGGTCATTCCGGCCGATGCGCACTTTTTTGCGGACCGGTTTTTTCTTCACAGCGGTTTCTTCCCCGCCCGGCACGACAGCCTGGCCTTTTGCCACTTCCTGCCGCTCCAGGTTGGTTTGGATTTCTGCTTTCATAATATATTTTGCCGTATCTTCCTCGATGGATGCAACCATATTTTCAAACATGGCAAAGCCTTCCGACTGGTATTCGCGCAGCGGGTCGATCTGGCCATACGCGCGCAAGTGGATCCCTTCACGGAGATGGTCCATCGCATCAATATGGTCGATCCATTTTGAGTCAACGGAGCGCAGCAAAATGACTTTTTCAAATTCGCGCATCTGTTCCGGCCCGAAAGCTTCTTCTTTTTCATCATAGCGCATCTTCACTTTTGCCATGATAAGGTCAACCATTTCGTCCGGTTCTTTTCCAAGCAAATCTTCCCGTGTGATGTCGCCTTCACGCAGCAGATTGGTCAGGACATAATCGACAATGCCCTGCAAGTTCCATTCTTCCTCATCTTCATGGAGCGGCGCATTGGCGTTTACAACGCGTTCTACGACCGAACGGATCATTTTTTCAACGATTTCACGCAAATTATCCGCCGTCAGCACTTCATCGCGCTGCTTATAAATGATCTCGCGCTGCTGCCGGAGAACATCATCATATTGGAGCAGTTGTTTCCGGGCGTCGAAGTTATTGCCTTCCACCCGTTTTTGTGCGGATTCAACGGCGCGCGACACCATTTTGCTCTGGATCGGCTGCGTATCATCCATACCGAGCCGTTCCATCATGCTCTTCATATTATCCGATCCGAAGCGGCGCATCAGTTCATCTTCCATTGACAGATAAAACTGTGTTACCCCGGGATCTCCCTGGCGTCCGGAACGCCCGCGCAACTGGTTGTCGATCCGCCTTGATTCATGGCGTTCGGTTCCGATAACGGCAAGGCCGCCCAGTTCCACGACACCTTCGCCAAGCTTGATATCGGTACCGCGCCCGGCCATGTTTGTCGCAATCGTAACCGCGCCTTTTTGCCCTGCCTGTTTGATGATTTCCGCTTCACGCGCATGGTTTTTCGCGTTCAACACGTTATGCGGGACGCCTCTCTTTTTCAACATTTGGGAAATCAATTCAGACGTTTCGATCGCAACCGTCCCGACAAGCACCGGCTGGCCGAGATCGTGGCGCTGCTTAATATCCTCGACAACGGCCCTGAACTTGCCTTCCATCGTTTTGTAAATCAAATCCGGCCGGTCGTCGCGGATGATCGGGCGGTTTGTCGGGATCACGACAACACGCATATTATAAATGTTGCGGAACTCTTCTTCTTCCGTTTTCGCCGTACCGGTCATCCCGGCTAGCTTCGCATACATCCGGAAATAATTCTGGAACGTGATCGTGGCCATCGTCATGCTTTCGTTCTGGATCTCCACGCCCTCTTTTGCTTCAATCGCCTGGTGCAGCCCTTCACTGAAACGGCGGCCTTTCATCAGACGGCCGGTGAACTGGTCGACGATGATGATTTCCCCGTCCTGCACGACATAATCGACATCCCGGTGCATCGCAACATTGGCTTTCAGCGCCTGGTTAATATGGTGGTTGATCGTCACATTGCGGAGATCATACAGGTTGTCGATGTGAAAATATTTTTCAGCTTTCGTGATGCCTTCTTCCGTCAGCAGCACACTCTTCGTTTTCACATCATAAGTGTAATCTTTTTCTTTTTCCAATGTACGCACAAATGCATTCGCTTGTGTATACAGTGCTGTCGATTTTTCAGCTTGTCCGGAAATTATAAGCGGCGTCCGCGCTTCATCGATTAAAATCGAGTCGACTTCATCAATGACCGCAAAATAAAGCGGCCGCTGCACTTTTTGTTCATGGTAAAGCACCATATTGTCGCGCAAATAATCGAAGCCGAATTCATTGTTCGTCCCGTATGTGATATCTGCTGCATATGCGGCCTGTTTTTCTTCGTTCGACATATTGGTTAAATTCAGGCCGACAGTAAGCCCGAGAAATTTATACAGCTCGCCCATTTCCTCGGCATCCCGCTTCGCCAGGTATTCGTTCACCGTGACGACATGGACGCCTTTCCCGGACAGGGCGTTCAAATAAACCGGCATCGTGGCGGTCAGCGTTTTCCCTTCACCGGTTTTCATTTCGGCAATATTTCCTTCATGGAGCGTAATACCGCCCATCAGCTGGACATGATAAGGATAAAGCCCGAGCACACGCCTGGCGCCTTCCCGGACAACCGCAAAAGCTTCCACAAGCAGGTCATCAAGGCTCTCGCCGTTTTGGTAACGCTGCTTAAACTCTTCCGTTTTGTCGCGCAGCTGCTCATCCGACAGCCTTTCCATATCCGACGCCAATTCTTCAATCTGGTTTGCGATCTTCTCAAGATGTTTCAGTTCACGTTTGTTGGCATCAAAAACTTTGTCCAAAAAAGCCACCATTCAAAACGCTCCTTTATTTCAGTATCAAAACAGGACTGTTTCGGCCCTATCATTGTAATTGCCATGACTTTTAAATTTTAATTATAGCACAGTTTCTTTTCTGCGTCTCTTTTTCCGCCGGGTTTTCAGTTCTGAAGAGTAAATTCATCAATTTTTAGATGTTTTATGATAAAATGACTTATCCACATTTAGAAAATTTTTCCATCTATTTTTTCTGCTTTCAAAGTCAAAAAGAGCCGAATTTGCAAATTTCTTTTTTAAAATTGTGGATAACTTCAAAAAAACCTTTTTTTACATCACATCCTTTGCTATAATATAACCATTAAGTAAACCTTACTTGTATTGGCTTACTTAAATGGGTGAAATCCTCGTCTGTTAAAATACGTGTCCGAAACGATTCCAACAGATTTGAGGATTTTTCTTTTGCCGTTTTTTTGAGTGCTTTTAAGATTGACGAACCTTTTTCAAACAGCTGTCTAATAATATCTGTTATTTGAACTAATAAATAATGATTTTTCATGGCTGTGTAGTTTTGGCTATTGGCATGTTCTATATTGTAACGATTATTTTTTTGTTCGTTAAATCCTTGATTTTCAATCTTCCAGCGGCTTCTTCCTGCAGCGATGAGTCGTTCCACGTTCTTTTTCGTGATTTTAATATCCGTTATAAATACATACTCTTTCGATTTCCCATCCTCTGTTTTCATTGTGGCCTCCATCAGATTGACCGTTCTGTCTTTGTAGGCAATATCATTCACCCAAACTAATGAATTCTGATCCTTACTTTGTTCCAGCTCTTTTATTGCCTTAAACTCCGTCGAGATACTTTTAATTCTCCCTTCCTTAAATCTGCATATATATTTCCATTTGTGCGCCCTGCACAGATTAAATACCGTTTCACATGCATAGAGACTATCTCCCAAGATACAAATCGGTAGTCTTTTAAATATTTTTTTTATTTTCTTTGCCAGCCTGTCGAAGGCTTTTAATTCACAATCTTGCTTAGAAACATTTTCTGATTCATTTTCGATAAATTCGGAGGCAATACTGAAGACCATATCCCCCACGACAAGCTTGGCTTCAAGTACATGGTGCATATAAAGTACGTTCGTTTCTCCTGTTTCTTTATTTGTATATGCCCGTCTCAGGCAGTGTTTACAATGTTTCTCATGAAAGGTGTGTAATCCAGTTCCATCAATGATGACACCCCAGTACTTTCCTTCAATTCGATAAGACTCGAGAGACCTTTTTTTCAATAATTCTTTAATCATATACGTTCTAATTTTTTCTAATTCATTTACATCTAAGCCAGATAAAAAGTCGTTAATTGTATCATAATGTGGAAGTTCTTCAAGAGAATCTAAGCCTAACACCTTCCCTACATTTTTAATACATTCTTCTTTATTAAAACTCTCACTCATGTTTCTCATGGATTTTAGGCCGGTCATATTTTTCAACATCATCGTAAATAAAAGGACCTCTGGACCATAAGTGATATAGCTTTGATGTCGGTGGTCTGCTACCTTTTTTAGGTTATTCATCAGGTCTTTGAAAAAATGCTTCTGAATTTTAAGGAACTCGAAAAAATAATTTGCTTCTTTTTCACGATTTCTTTTTTCTTTTCTAGTAACCAAAATAAAAACCCCCTCAAAACAGCCAAGTTTAATTAGGGCTTGCTGAACGAATCAAATTTTAGCTTGTATTCGACTTGTCACTAAGCCATGCCAAAATATTCGTCCAGCAAGCTCTAATTATTTAAATTATTACATATTTAGCCGCATTTTTGGGGGGGAATAGTTAAATTATCACGAAAAATTTTTACTCCTCAGAGCTGCCGGGTTTTCCCGGCCGTGTTAAACCAGGGTTTCCATGCTTTTTGGGGAAAATTCCGATGATACAGCCCAGGATTTGCCGGGTGCGTGTATTTTGTTTCCTGAAATATACCTTATTGTATTGTAACACTGAAACGGAGCGCATACAACAAAAGAACCCGGAGACAGGCTGCCGGTGCTTAAGGCTAAAAATCCCATAAAAAATAAACAAAATATTGCCGCTCTGTTGCCTGCTGCAAAAAGCCATCGCCATGCAAATGGACGCCCGGGGCTGATGCACAACTTCAGGTATATCGTCTATATCGTCATGTGAACTACCCTCCACTTATCAACCTTACGGTTTGATTGAAGTGGGGGCTTCTCGACTTATCGTTGCTTTTACTAGCCAACGAAAACTGACCGAGCTAACCCTCTTGTTCCAAGAGTTTTGTTACTTATGATAACGCTAATAAGCGTATACCTTCATTTTTGATATTGATTGCTGAATTATAGTCGCGATCTGCCACATAACCGCACGAACAACGGTAGGTGCGTTCAGATAGTTTCACAGGTTTTTCTGCACCACAACATGAACACTTCTTAGTGGAGGGAAACCACTTATCAATTTTCACAAGTTGTTTCCCCTGTTCTTTTAGCTTATACGCTAAGAAAGTAGTGAACATACCCCAGCCGTTATCATGAACGCTTTTCCCAAAGTGAAGGGCTTGAGACATCCCTTTCATGTTCAAGTCCTCAATCACGACAGCATCAAAGTTAGAAGCTAATTCTTTTGACTTATGATGAAGAAAATTCATGCGTTGGTTCGCCACTTTCTCATGTAACTTAGCCACTACTAGTCGTTGCTTGTTCCAACGTGCAGAACCTTTCTTTCTTCGAGAAAGAATTCGTTGTGCTTTTGCTAATTTATCTAAGGCTTGCCGATAGTAACGTGGGTAATTGGCTTTCTTACCCTGTTCACTCTCGACATATAGACCATCCATAGCAAAATCCAAACCAACAACTTTCTGTATGTTAACTGGACGAATATCTTTCTCATATTCTGTCAAAATTGAAATGTAGTATTTGCCTGTCTTTGTTTTAGAAATAGTGCAAGATTTGATTTTATAATCAGCAGGTATCTCTCTATGCTGTTTCATTTTTATTGGCTTTTTGATTTTTGGCAGTTTGATATGACCATTTTCTAGCTTAATATTTCCGTTGACCATATTAGTTGTATAGGATTGTTTTGCTTTACGATTTTTGAACTTTGGAAAATCCGCATTTCCTTCAAAGAAATTCTTATAAGCAGTCTGTAAGTTCATTTGTGCATTTGCCAAAGCGAAAGAATCCACTTCTTTTAGGAATGGAAATTCACTTTTATATTTTGCAGGAGTCGGAAACTTTTGCTTTTTAAGCAATTCTTTATCATCCTTGAACTTTTCATACGTTTCTTTGCGTTCAGCTAACATCTTATTGTAGACAAAGCGAACACAACCAAATGTCTTAGCTAATAATGCGGATTGTTCTTTGTTTGGTAACAAACGAAACTTGAAAGCTTTGTTTTGCTTGGCCATATCAATTCACCTCACTTTGTGCGGAAAAATTTCGTATATATTGATTATATCGTAAAAAATCCGTACAATCAATATGAGGTGATAATCATGAGAGAAGAGAAAGAACGTGTAGAAATTCATATGCCTAAGACGATATTAGAAAAATTGGAGCAATATCAAAAAGAAAATGGGATTCCAACTAGAACAGCCGCAATCTTAGAATTGTTGAGAAAAGGATTGGAAAAATAACTTTGGCTAAAGCCAACCGAAATTCATCTCCCACCTACTCATTGGTGCGATTCGCACCTTCACATTCCTTGAGGATGGGAGACTTCTTTCGGAAAGACGTTAAAATCCATGCCAGGCAACCGGTTTTTAACCTCCAGGGAGATTCCGGCTTTCCCGGTTCGGCATGCCCGGGCCGCTGTCTGAAAAAAATGAAGAGGCCTGAGCACCCATTTGGAATTGGAAAAGCGTTTTACCAGGCCGCCACCATGCCGTCCGCACGCGATTCCGTGCCGCCCATCAGTACGCCCGTGTCCAGGTTGCGCCAGATGATCTGGCCGCGGCCGAAACCGCCAGTATCCGCAGCCACTTGGACATCGTGCCCTTTTCGGATCAGCCCTTGCACAAGGTGATTCGGAAAATGGGGTTCTACCAGCACTTTTTTCCCCTCCGTCCATTGCCATCTCGGGGCATCGAGCGCCTGCTGCGGATGAAGATGAAAATCAATCGTGTTCATGATCACTTGGAAGTGGCCCTGCGGTTGCATATAGCCGCCCATCACCCCAAACGGCCCGACCGCTTCCCCGTCTTTTGTTAAAAAGCCGGGAATAATCGTATGATACGTCTTTTTGCCGGGTTTCAATGCATTCACATGCGTTTCATCCAAAGAAAAATCATGCCCCCGGTTTTGCAAAGCAATTCCTGTGCCCGGAACGACAATGCCGGAGCCGAATCCCATATAATTGCTTTGGATATAAGAAACCATATTCCCTTCCCCGTCCGCTGCCGCCAAATAGACAGTGCCGCTCTTTGACAGTTCATACGGTTCCGGATCCAGCGCCAGATCCCCGATCAGCCTGCGCCGGTTTGCAGCATAGCCTTCCGAAAGCAAGTGTGCAATGTCCGCCTTCATTTCACCGACATCTGTAATGAACGCTTTGCCGTCTGTAAAAGCGAGTTTCATTGCTTCAATTTGTTTATGATAGGTATCCACGCAGTCTTTTTCACGAAATTCAAATCCTTGCGCAATATTGAGCGCCATCAACGCAACAAGCCCCTGCCCGTTCGGCGGCATTTCCCACACCTCATAGCCCCGGTAGCTGGCGGAAATCGGCTCCACCCATTCGGGATGATAAGCCTCCAAATCTTCCCTGCTTAAAAAGCCGCCCCATTTCCGGATACAGGCACTGATTTTTTCTGCAAGCGGCCCCCTGTAAAAACTTTCTGCTTTCGTTTCCGCAATTTCCTTTAATGCCGCGGCATGCCCGGGCGATTTCCACACTTCCCCGATTGCTGGCGCCCTGCCGTCCGGCGCAAACGTGTCAAACCATGGCCGGAACATTTCTTCTTTAAAAATCGTTTGAAACTGGCGGAATGCCCTTTCCCAGTATTTTCCCAAAACCGGCGAAAGCGGGTACCCCTCTTCCGCATACCGGATTGCCGGTTGCACAACGTCTGCCAGCGGGAGCCGCCCGAATTTTTCCGATAGCGCCGCCCATGCTGCCGGCGCGCCTGGCACCGTAATCGGGACCACCCCATAAGCCGGCATTTTTTCATACCCTTGTTTTTTCACGGCCTCAATGGAAATCGACTGCGGTGCGGGCCCGCTTGCATTTAAACCGTGCAGTTTCCCGCCCGCCCAAACAATGGCGAATGCATCTGAACCGATGCCGTTCGAGGCCGGCTCCACGACCGTTAAGGCGGCGGCTGCGGCAATAGCGGCATCAATCGCATTGCCGCCTTTTTGTAAAACTTCAAGGCCGGCCTGGGCAGCTAGCGGCTGTGAAGTGGCAACCATTCCTTTTTTGGCAAAAACGGTATTTCTGGTGGATACATAAGGATGATACAAGTAATCCAGGTCCATCATCTTTCCCCCTCGTATAGAAATGTCTGTCCCTGCACTGGCCTTTCCTGCAAGCGGATGCCTTGCCGGCTGCCCGCCCCCCGGTTTCCAGTCCGCCATCCGGGCTTTTCTCGCTTCCTGCTTGCCTTTTTTCTTCTCTATCCTACACATAGGCACCGGCTCATTTTCACCTTTCTGCCGGGGCCGCGTCCACTGCAGCATGGCGGCTAATTAGACAAAAGAGCCATGTCTGCCAAGGGTTTTGTCCCGATAGAAGCTCCAATTGACAAAACCACCGGCGAAGCAGGGCGAATTGTCTAATTAGGTCTTCTATCCTGAACATAGGCACCGGCTCGTTTTCACCTTTCTGCCGGAGCCGCGTTCCTTGCCGGCTCGAGTTGTGTGCTAAAAAACCGCCCCCGGCCCGCTTTGCTTTCACCGGATAGGCCCATGCTGCAAAAGCACCCGCGGATTCACCGCGGGTGCTTGCTTCGCCATTCCCTTATTTTGTTTCAATCAGCCCGTATTTGCCGTCTTTGCGGCGGTATACGATGTTCGTATGATTTGTTTCCGCATCGGTGTAAATGAAGAAGTTGTGGCCCAAAAGGTTCATTTGCAGCACTGCTTCTTCACTGTCCATCGGTTTTAAGTTAAAATGTTTGGTCCGCACAATTTGCAGTTCTGAGTCTTCTTCTTTCCTGGCTTGTTTTTCTTTAAGTCCGGTGTCCTGAGTAGTGAACAGTTCCCTCGTGCTTCCTTTTTCGCGCAGTTTCCGGTTTACTTTTGTTTTATGTTTGCGGATTTGCCGCTCCAATTTGTCAGCAATCAGGTCAATTGCCGCATACATATCCTCATTGGTTTCTTCCGCACGCAATACAACCTGCGGCATCGGAATCGTAATTTCCACTTTGGAAGTTTTATCCGGATTGACTTTAAGTTTTACATTGACGGAAGTGTCTGGCGTTTCTACGAAATACCGATCCAACTTGTTCACTTTTTTCTCAATATAATCCCGAATCGCCGGAGTTACCTCAATGTTTTCGCCACGAATGTTGTAGTTCATCATGTGGACCCCTCCTCATAACTGGCAGCCCCTTGCATACCGCGGTATGCTCGTACTTTCACTTTGAACAGTGAAAGCGCTGCCTTCTCTAATAATCTTACACTTATATATTTACACATTGCCTGTCTAAATTCCTTCTTTTTTGGCGAATTTTTCTTAGAAATATTTGTCATCCCCCTCCGATGGTGCTGTAAAAAGCAGTTTACACGGCTTTCCCTGAAAAAAAAAGAAGTTCTGCATTGATCAGAACTCCTATCTTTTCCGGTCATAAAACCTTCCATCATTTAACTGCAGGGACTGGTACGGATTAATATACTGCTTCATGGACGTTTTCTTTTTCGCAGCTTGTTGGATGTCGCTCCGGATGCCGGACAGCGTTTCCTGCATCAGGGGCTTCAATTGTTTGTCAAGATCCATGATTTTTCTTCCAAGCAATTGCGCTTCAGCGGAAAAAGGCGGTTTCATGGCAGCAAGCAGCGCGCCGCGTCGGTCAAGGAGCCGGTGGACGTTTTGGATCAAGGTATCCCTCGGCTGCTCTTTATGAAATTCCGAAAGCAGCGCTTCCGTTAGCTCCAGGCAGGCGGCTAGATCGCCCATCATACTTTGCCGCCTTGCCCGTATGTTTGCCGGCGGTTCGCCTGGATGACCTGCTTCCAGGTGTCGCGGAAACCCGTTACCAACTCTTCCGCTGTATCGAGTTTTGACATATCATTTTTCACATTGGCCTGGATCAGTTCGCGCAGGATAAAATCGTAAAGGGAAAGCATCTTTTCTGCATCTTCAAATTTGCCCGTATCGAGCGTCATCATCAATTCACGGATGATGTTTTGCGCTTTTTGGATGTTTTTATTTTTTTCTTCAAAATTTTTGTTTTCAATGGCTTTTTTCGCCAAATGGATAAACTTCAGGCAGCCATTGTACAGCATCAATGTCAGCTCGCCTGGCGATGCGGTTGCAATCGAGTTGTTCTGATACGCCTGGTATGGATTACGTGTTGCCATTTGCGGCCCCTCCTTTAACTATTGCTGACTGAAAAAGCTGGATAAATAAGTATATTGGCTGTTATATTTTTGGATCGCTTGCTCCATCGCTGTAAACTGCGCATAATAACGGTCTTCAAGCTTGTCCAGTTTGTCATTCATGTCACTAATTTTATCCGTCAAATCGTTGATGTTTTTCCCAATCGTGAACTGGGTGTTCACATAAGTGGACTTTCCGGCTTTGTCAACGATCGTGTTATACGTTTGATTGACGCTGTCGTACAGCCTTTGGACAATGCCTTTTTCCGATGTTGTGCTACCGGACGCGCGAAACAGGAGTTCAACCGAATCCGGATCGTTTTGGATCGCAGCCTTCAGCTTGTCTTCATCAATTTCCAGCTTGCCGCCTTCCAGCCAGTCGGAAGTTGTCGTGATGCCGATGCTTGATAATTGGCTGTATTCGGATGAAATATTGGCGTTATTTACTTTTGAATAAATCAATGACCGCATGTTCGACAGGGAACTTTTCAGCGTCATATCATTCCTTAAAAGGCCGCTTCTCGCTTTTTTATCCCATTGGTCCTGCTGCGTGTCCGTCAATTCCTTGCGTTGGTCGTCCGTAAGCGGCGCATAATCCGGGTAGCGGTCTTCATTCAGCTTCGACTGCACGGCATCAATCAGGCTGTTATACTGGTCCACAAAATCTTTGATGTTTTTGAAAATGGTGTCCGTATCGTTAGAGACCGTAACCGTGACGGGTGTATCAAATTTGCTTTTAAGGGTGTACGTTACGCCGTTGATGGCGAACGTGTTGGACGTACGTTCTGTTTCCAGGCCGTTCATCGTAAATTTTGCATTCTCACCGCCGGATTCTTTGCTGCCATTAAACTGCAATGTTTGATTTAAAAAATCATTGCCAGACCCGCCAATGATGATTTCATCACCGTCTTTGTTAAGGTCTCCAGTCGATTTTCTCGTGAGCGAAACCCTGTCCGCATTTGCGTCATAGTACATGCCGATCCCAAGTGTCGAATGGTTGTTTACATCTGCCATGACAGTATTTAAAGAATCCGTGCCATCAATATAAAAAGTCGCTTTATTTATACTTCCGTCTTCATTATAACT
The DNA here is from genome assembly GCF_038593015.1 of Weizmannia sp. FSL W8-0676. Taxonomy (NCBI): domain Bacteria; kingdom Bacillati; phylum Bacillota; class Bacilli; order Caryophanales; family Bacillaceae; genus Heyndrickxia; species Weizmannia sp. FSL W8-0676. Next base: position 786,307 of record NZ_CP151954.1, on the reverse strand, counting down.
TCCGAGCGACATGGTGGCATATTTTGATGAATAAGTGACGGAAACTGTGTTGCTTTCTCCGCTTAATACAGATGAATCCGTAAACGTGATCAGGCCGGTTGAAGCATCCAGCGTACCGATCGGACTGCTTTTTCCTGTATCGGATTCTGCGTACAGTTTGTCGTTTTCGAGCACATAGTTTGTATTGTTGATTTTTAAGCTGAACGCCTGATCTCCGCCCGCATCCGTTGCGATCAAGCCATGCCCCAGCTGCATCGTTGCCGTACCCTGGGCCAATGTTTTTGTTTCTGTCACCGCCCCCGCGACATACTCCACATTGATGCTGGATCCCGAAGATACCGCACTGTCAAATGTCAACACGCCGCTTTCCGCGTTATAAACGGCATAATTGCCTTTTTCATTGTCAGGAATATTGCTTTTATCATTTACAACCTGATAGGTTTTGCCATTGACTTTTACATTCATAGCATAATAGGTAATACCGTCCGTCGTTGTTGAAACAGGCGGATTGGACAGTTTGACCGATGCCGTCGCATCCCCGTCTCCTGAAAAAGACTGGGAGACCACGACCCCGTTGTTCCAAGTAATGCCGTTTAAAAAGTTCCCGGTCTGGCTGTAAAGGCTTGCGTCCGCTTTGATTTTGGCACCGGATTTGGAAATCGTTGTTGCCGTTTCAGATCCTGATCCGCTGATTTTTGTCGCAGCCGTTGCCAGTTGCGTAACGCTTTGGATGGTTGCTGATCCGAGTGCAGCATTATTTGCCGCAGTGGCCGTCACATTATTTTCGTTTGACGAGGTTGTCGTACGCACCCTGTACTTGGTTGTCAATTTCATGTTGGACAGCGTGGAGCGGAAGTCAAAATATTTTTGGTTCAGCGTCCGGTAGTCTTCTTCCTGCCACTCCAAAATTTGCTTTTGCTGCTGCAGTTTGACCAAAGGCTGTTTTGCCGCGGTCATCATTTTTTCGACAATGGAATCGATGTCCATGCCGCTCGCAAGCCCTGTGATTCTTTGTATGGATGTCATTCAATTCCCTCCTTATACCTTTTCATCGGCCAGAATCCCGACATGGTGCAGCATATCGGCATACGTATCCAAAATCCTTTTCGGCGGAATTTCTTTAATCACCTGGTCCGTCTTGTCGTCGACAATCGTAACATAATATTCTTTCAGCTGGTCATGAAATTGAAATTTTAAATGGGTGGATGATCCGGACAAGAAATGGTTCAGCTGGTCCACCGCTTTTTTCACTTTTTCTTTCGTTTCTTCATTGGCGGGAAGGCTTTGTTCCCTGTTTTCTTTTGTCACAATTGGCCTGGCCTGATCCGCCTCGGTTGCCTTTTGTGCCTGCGGTGTGCTGTTTGCAAGAGGCGGATGCGCAGCCTGCCACTGCGTCGCTCCAATCATAGCAAGTATCTCCTTATTTTCCGGCGTGTCCCGCCCCTTGTTTCATGGCGGAACAAAACCGCTTTTTTGTCTACTATTTGTATCGGATATTTCCAGCCGTTTTTAACATCCGCCGCTTTAAAATTTCACGTTGGCGAATGCCTTACTTGAGCCGCACGGGGGATGCAGCGCAAATTTTTGGGATAAAAGGCAGATACCCATACAGACACCGGTTTTTTCACATATGCTTTATCGTACAAAAAATAATGGGGTTGAGGAGGAAAAAACTTTGAATACAGATTATCAGGGAGTTCCTTATTATGAAACATTTCACCAAGAAGATGTAAGATTGCGGCCGTGGGGTTTCCGGCCATGGGGTTTCCGGCCATGGGGTTTCCGGCCATGGGGATTCAGACCGTGGGGATTCGGTTTCGGCCCGTTCCTTGGAGGGTTTGCAGGCGGCCTAGCAACATCGGCATTGCTCGGACCGGCTTTTTACGGCGGATACGGCTTCCCGTACGGCTACGGGTTTTTCTGGTAGACTGGCGAAAGAGGCCGGCTTATCCCAATTTTGCCGGCCTCCATTAAAAAATAGAAAAACGGATCATTTGCTCGTTTGGATAAGCGATGATCGTAGGACCCAGGGGATGAGAAAAATCCGCTTTCATAAAATCGTTCGGCACCGGCTACATGCCGGTGTTTTTTCTCTTCGGCACTTTCTTCACGCACCACCCTACCGTTTACGCCCGCCTCGATACATAACGGTTTTCTTTTATCCAGAACCGGTACGGGTAATGTTTGGCTTCATCGGTGTTGTCGATCCCGATGCGCGGGCCGGTTTCGATTTGTTCCGGTTCGTATCCTTCCGCAATAAAGAGCGGGCGTTCGTAAAATACGCGCCCGTAGTCTTCCATTGTAATGCCGAGCGCTTTCGCCAATTTCCCCGGACCGTTTGTAAGCTGCTTTGCTTCCTTGACTTTCCGACGGGCAAACATCAGCTCCGTTCCCATAAAAGGTTCCAAGGCGCGGATCAGGATGGCTTCCGGAGTACCTTCCCGGCCGCTGACGACATTCACGAGGCAATGGGTATGCATTTGGTATGTATACACGTGACCCGGGCCATGGTACATGATTTCCGTTCTTTTCGTCCGCCGGTTTCCATAACTGTGCGCGGCCCTGTCCGATGCACCCATGTATGCTTCCGTTTCGACAATAAAACCGGCCGCCGTTCCTTCTTCCGTCTCTTTGACGAGCAGGCAACCGAGAAGGGCACGCGCCAGCTCCAGCGTATCTTGTTTAAAAAAAGCCGCCGGCAAAGGCATAAGCGGGGCTTTTCTCACATGAATGCCTCCTTTCTATATGGGGCGCTACTTTCCGTACATTAATGATACCCGGCAAAGGGCACTTTAACTCCTTTCTCCATATCATATGGTATCCGGCCAAAAGCATCTTTCCGTGCAATAAAGGATCTTTCACGCGCTTAAACATGCGGCAGCGGTTTCGCCGAGCACAAACGAAAACCGGAGTGAACCCTCTTCCCATGCAATGAACGATTGATATCCCGAACGCTTCGAAAACCCCTTCTTCCCATCCATGCAGAAGCCGGAGATAAAAACAGCTTTCCATCCGGCAATGGTTCCTTCGTATTTTTAAACATGCCTTGCACGATAACGGTTACGTTACAGCAGTTACCGGAGCCGGGGAAAAGGCAGCCATCTCCAGTTTAGTTATAACGATTGATATCCCTTTTTCCGCTTTGTTCCAGGCGCACGACTAATGCTGTCAAAATGTATTTCACATAAGCCAGCACGCTCGAACGGCGCTCGCGGATGATGTTAAGCTGGTGGATAAAATCGAGTATACTTTTCCTGCTCATATTGCGGACAAGCAAATCGATTGCTTGCTCGATTGTCAATTCCCGGTGCCTGTCTTTGCTTGTCTGCACTTCAATCGATTCAAACGAATGCATGAAAGAGTGGAGAATTCCTCTGATTTGATTCTCACTCAACGGAATTTTTTTTAAATCTTCACTTGATGTTTTGCTCAATTTCAAACTCAAATCCTTTCTACACGACTATGCAGATGCCGGGCTGCACGCTCTGTATCTTTTTTTGCATTGCCACAGCAGCGCCCCCCCCTTCCCCCTTTATGCAATACGGATTTGAAACGATTAAAAACGGGATGATGAAAATTTTTCACATTTGCCTGTTTTATTATTATAACCGCAAAAGAAGGAACCATTATAGAGCGTAAAACGGAAATGATCCTTTCAGACTAGTTCTTGTCGAAAAATTATAATAAAGGCGGGCTCTCTTTGCCCGCCAGATTACATTATTGTTTCGTTTCTTTTACAGATTCATACATTTTTTGAAAACGGGCTTCCACTTTTGCAAAAATGGTGCCGTCCGGGAAGCGGCCGCCGGAAGTGCGTTCTGCTCCCGCGCTTTCGCCGGTTAAAATTTCAATCCCTTCCGAAATATGGCGAACGGCCCATATGTGGAATTGGCCGGCTTTCACGGCATCCACGACTTCATCATGCAGCATCAAATTGCAAACATTTTGCTGCGGAATAATGACGCCCTGGCGCCCTGTCAGCCCGCGATCTTTGCAAATGGCGAAAAAGCCTTCTATTTTTTCATTTACACCGCCGATCGGTTGAATCTCGCCCCACTGGTTCACTGAACCGGTAACGGCAATGCCCTGTTTGATCGGTACTCCGGCAAGCGATGAAAGAAGCACATACAATTCGGTACTGGAAGCGCTGTCCCCATCAATAAGCGAATACGTCTGTTCAAATGTGATGCTTGCCGAAAGCGGGATCGGCTTGTTTTTTGCAAACATGCCGGATAAAAATCCGGTTAAAATGAGCAGCCCTTTGTTATGAATCTGTCCGCTTAAAGAGGTTTCCCGTTCAATGTTCATAATGCCGCTTTTCCCGACAAACGTTTGCGCCGTAATTTTTGTCGGAATGCCGAATGTCGCATCCCTTGTCCCCATCACAGCCAGGCCGTTAATTTGGCCTACCCGTTCGCCGTCCGTATCCACCATAATCGTCCCGTTATGGATCATTTCGCGGTATTGTTCGGAAATATGGTTCGTCCGGTTTGCCTGCTCTTCCAGCGCTTTGCGGATATGATGGCTGTCTACGCAGGCGCTTCCTTCTTTTTTCGCCCAGTAACCTGATTCGACGAGAATTTTTGTCAGGTCCTGGAAGCGCGCTGTCAGTTTCTCCTGTTCTCCGGCAAGGCGCGCACTGTGGTCAATGACTTTCGCAACGGCGCGCCGGTGGAACGGGAGAAGGTTTTTCCGATCTGCATAATTTTTGATAAAATAAGCCATTTTCCTGCGGTTTTCCGCATCCCGCTTCATCACCGTGTCAAACTCGACTTTCACTTTAAACAGCTTATGGAAATCTTCATCCACGCTTGATAACAAATCGTATAAATAGTAAGACCCGATAATGATCACTTTGATATTGAGCGGGACAGGCTCAGGCTTAAGGCCGCTCGTCGGGAAAGCGCCTCTTTCAGCAAACGGGTCTTCAATCTGGATTTTCCCCGTTTGCAACGCGCGTTTTAAAAGGGTCCATGCATACGGCTGCGACAGCAGTTCGGCAGCCTGCAAAATTAAATAGCCCCCGTTCGCCATATGGATTGCGCCCGGTTTAACGAGCGTGAAATTGGTCGTCCAGCTGCCGAACGCGCCGCGGTACTCGATTTTCCCGAATAAGTTTTGGTATGTCGGGTTCGTTTCATAGATGACAGGCGCGCCCTGGCCGTTTTTATGGCTGACAAGGAGATTGACGGCATAGCGCTGGAGCTGCTGCTCTTTGCTGCCGGTCAGCGCCTGGACGACGGCGTTTCCTTCTTCCTGGTCGGTTAAAAACAGCGAAAAATGCTCGACAACATCATGGTTGTATTCTTCGAGATAGCGGAGGACTTTTGGAAAATCTCGGTAAGCTTCTTTTAGCGGCTGGAACAGGCCTTCAATGGTAAAAGCAGCTGTCTCTTTATGAAAACGGTCGAGATTTTTCCGGAGCTGTTCTTCAATTTTCCGGATCTGGTACACCGTTTCATTGATTTTTTCCTCAAGCTGTTTTTCCCGTTCTTTCAATTTTTCTTTGTTGGCATCGGAAAGCCGCTCGTATTCTTCTTTTTCCATCGGCCGGCCGAAAAAAAGCGGAATGGTTTGAATGCCGGCCGGGGTCCGCTCCAATTTAAAATTCAGCCCGGACGCGAACATTTCCGTTTCTCTCCAAAGTGCCTCGACCTGGTTTTGCGACGCGTCAATGATATTCCGCTTCTTCTTTTCCGTTTCTTCATTTGAAAAAGTGGCGCGGAGTTCCCGTTCAATATCAATCAAAAGGGTTTCCATCTTGCGCTGAAAACGGAGGCCGCTTCCAGCCGGCAAATTGATGACAAGCGGCCGGTCCGGATTTTCAAAATTGTTGACATAGCACCAGTCATCCGGCACCGGCTGTTCGGATGCGAGCTTTTCGACACTATGTTGCGTATACGTCATTCTGCCCGTCCCGGACGGCCCGACGACGAATAAATTGTAACCGGACTGCTCGACAGACAAACCGAAATCCATCGCCTGTTCCGCCCGCTGTTGCCCGATCATTTCATTCGGCAGCGTTTCTAAATCATCTGTCGTTTCAAACGGAAACTCGTCCGGGTTGCATTCCGAACGTAAGGATGAGACAGGCACACGGTGTACGGATAAAACTGTTTCATATTCTTCCTGATTCATTGCAATCCCTCCCAATATAGGCAATGCTCTTCCTGTAGCATTTCGACATTTTTTTCGGAATTCCTGCAAAATGGCGGCATGTCAAAAAGTGAACATTTTTAAAACGGAATCTGTTGTGTTCATTTTTCTCCGGCATTTCACCAGGTGACAGGAAAAATCTGTTTTTTCCCAAAGCAGGAACATCCTGAAAAAGATTTTTTGGCATTCTATGGCAGCACATCCAGAGCGAAAATTTGCAGAGGGAAAACGCGCAAACATTGCGAAGAACCCGGGCATTTCGCGGCAGGAAAAACGCAGAGCAGCCGCAATCTTCCAGGACCAAATATCGAAACACGAAAAACTGCTCCGGTTCGATCCGGAGCAGTTCACTTCAGAGCTTAGTAATCTTTTACAGGCGTTTTCCTGAGTGGCGTGTTCTCCGCGCGCACTTTCGGGGCGACTACGATTTGGTAGTATACAAGCAGAAAGACGAGCCAGAGAACACCGGCGAAAACGGATATGCGGGTTAACGGTGAAATGGCAATCGCGATAAAAGCCAAAAGAAGCATGGCCAGCCCGGCAATCGGCAAAACCGGCCAGAACGGCATTTTGTAATGAAAACTTGCGCCTTTGTCTTTGGATGCGGCCCGGTTCACAAGTTCCAGCACGAGGATCAGTGCCCAGATAAAAATAGCCGAAAAGGCGGAAGCGCTTGTGATCCAAACATAGACAGTATCCGGCGCAAGATACGTCATGATGGTTCCAACCGACATGGCCACAGCAGTTGCAAACACGCCGGCGTACGGAATCCGCTGTTTGTTGAGTCTGTTGAGGGAACGCGGGAGCAATCCTTCATTCGCCATACTGTAAAGTTGCCGGCTGCCGCCGTAAACGCCGGTATTGCACGATGAGAGCCCGGAGAAAATAATGATCAGGTTCATCAGCGCCGCCGCAACCGGAATGCCGACTTGCGAGAAAAGAAGAACATACGGGCTGCCGTCATGCCCCGCAAGTTGCGTCCACGGATACGCGCACAACATGATCAAAATGGATCCGATATAGAAAAAGGAAATCCGGTATGTAACACTTCTGAATGCTTTCGGCATCGACTGGCGCGGGTTGTCCGATTCGCCTGCTTCCACGGCGAGCGTTTCAATGCCGGCGTATCCCTGAATCACAATCGCAACCGCCTGGAAAACGCCGAACCACCCGGCCGGGAAAAACCCGCCGTGCGCCCAAAGATTCGAAAAGCCAACGATTTTTCCACCATTAAATAAACCGGTAAAAATCATCAGCGCGCCGAAAACCATAAAGGCGAGAATCGCAAAGACTTTTAAAATCGCAAACACAAACTCAATCTCGCCAAAAATTTTTACAGCCAGTAAATTAGAAACTGTGAATAAAATGAGTGCCAAAAATCCTGGAATCCAGGCCGGAAAATGCGGAAACCAGAACTGGACCAGCTTTCCGATCGCGGCAAGCTCCGACATCACAGTCGCCACCCATAAAAACCACCACATGCCGCCTGAAACAAAGCCCATCCGCTCGCCGAACAAATCATGCGCATACTTGCTGAATGATCCGGCCACCGGTTTTTCAACCGTCATTTCCCCGAGCGCCCGCATGACAATGGCGACAACCAGGCCGGCCGCAATATACGCCGCCAAAACGCCCGTCCCGCCATCTTCACTGCCTGCGAAGCGCCGTAAAACAGACCGACGCCGATGACGCCCCCTAATGCCAAAAACTGAATATGCCGGTTTTTCAGCGACCGGCTTAAATGATTGCCCTGTTTTCTGTCATTCTCCATCCTTCCAACTCCATTCGCTTTTTTTGTCTGCATACCCTTTGCCCAACCGTTTAAACAAAACCGGCGGATGTTTCAGCTTCCAATCCTCGGGGTATACTAACGACAAAAAGGGAGTGAAACCATGTCCGATAAACAGTTGAAGAACGAAGAAGAAAATGAAAAGAAGAAAACGAAGAAGCTGGCTGACAAAACACTGACGGACGGGACAATGGATAGAAAGGAAAAGAAGGAGGAGTAAAATCTGAACTGATAAAAAATTTTGTTTTTTGTATTGACAGCCTAGCCTAAATCTTGTATAAATAATTTAACAACAAAAAACGTATAATCTCTATGGCTGGAGACGATGAGAAGCCATAGCCAAAAACATGACAAATGTTTTTTTTTGGCTATGGCTTTTATTTTTCGGCAGGATTATACGGAAAAGAAAGGGAGAGAAAAATGAGTTTTGAGCATTTAGACTCGCCATAGTTAAAGCGCTTCCAAAGGAAAGTCACACTTTTGTCTGCCGGCGGTACTTTTTTGGATGGCTTTGATTTAACGGTAATTGCTGTTGCCATGCCGCTGATCCTTGATCACTGGGAATTCGGGCCGGGCATGCAGGGACTGATTACTTCCTCAGCTGTCATTGGCTCTTTTATCGGAGCAATCTGGCTGGGGAATTTAACAGATAAGTATGGACGGAAAGCCATGTACGTGGTTGATTTGTTGGCATTTGTCGTTTTTGCGACACTTACGGCGTTTGCCCTGGCACCTTGGCAACTGGCCCTCTTCAGATTTTTACTTGGCATAGGGATCGGGGCAGACTATCCGATTTCCGCTACGCTTGTATCCGAATTCAGTGCGACGCAAAGCCGGGGAAGGCACAGTACATCACTCGGCGCCATGTGGTTTGTCGGAGCGGTTGTTGCCTATCTGGTTGGCATACTGCTTGTCCCGCTCGGCGAAAATGCGTGGCGTTACATGTTACTTACTGGCGCCATTTTTGCTCTCATTGTCTTCTTTTTCCGTGTAACGCTTCCGGAATCACCACGATGGCTTACTGCAAGGGGGCGTGAAAAAGAAGCAGAAGAAATTATGCTGAAAATTACCGGACAGAAAGTCAAAATTCAGCCAAATATGAAGCCAAAACAAAAGATTAGCAGCCTTTTCACGAAAGGACTTTTCCGTCGCACTTTCTTTGTTTGCGGATTCTGGTTTTGCTATGCCGTTGCCTATTACGGAATTTCCATGTATACACCGACCATTCTAAAACCATTTACTCACGGATCGCAAATGATGGTATATATTGGTTCCGGAACGGTTAGTTTGTTGGGCTTAATCGGAGCAATTATCGGGATGAATTTGGTTGAAAGAATTGGCAGAAGGCCGTTGATCATTACTTCTTTTACCGGCTTATCCATTGCATTAATCATTTTAGCACTGAACCCTTCTCCGACAATGGCTTTTCTTGTCATCTTATTCAGTTTTGCCGTACTATTTGCCAACATGGGTGGCGGCATTCTTAATTTTGTATATCCAACTGAGTTATTTCCAACCGGCATTCGTGCAAGCGCTTCCGGATTGGCAACTGCCGTCAGCCGGATTGGTTCAATCATGGGCATTTTGGTATTCCCAAACCTTGTTGTGGCATGGGGTAACAGCAAAGCCCTCTGGTTTTTTGCCGCCGCCGGATTGCTGGGACTTCTTATCTCGGCTATTTTAGCACCGGAAACAAAAGGGAAAAACCTCGAACTTATTAATCAGGAATTTGATGAAAAAAATGCTGAAGCAGGAGGTAAAAATGGAAACTTGGCTTAGTATATGGTCAATCGGGCAGGAGAGCACGCTGGATGATTTTAAAATACTTCAAAAGGCCGGCTTTGACGGCGTTGAAATTTGGGCAGAGCATTTACGGGCAAAAGAAACCTTTGAATATGCCCGGCAAACTGGCTTAAGAACGAGCATTCATCTTCCATTCCATGATTTGAACATTGCCACGCCGGACACGATTATCTATGAAAGGGCGTTTCATGTATTAAATGAATGGATGGATATTTTAGCGGGATACGGAGGCAGCCATGCCGTTTTGCACGGTGGCTATGCCTGGTCCTCTGAAGAACGTGATGAAACGCTGTGTCGTGTTCAAAGCCGGCTCATGAAATTAAATGAAGCGGCACAAAAGCGGGGGATCGTGTTGTTGCTTGAAAATCTAATCCCTGACCGGTTAAATTACTGCCACCATGTTGCTTCTAGCTTAGAAGAATGGACCGGCCTGCTTCAAGCCTGTAATTTGAAGGCATGCCTGGACACGGGACACCTGGCGATCATGGGAAATGAACTGGAAGAGACTGTAAAACAGCTTGGTGAATTGTTGGGAGAGATACATGTATCAGAAAATGACGGAAAAGCGGATTTGCATTTGCTGCCGGGGGAAGGGAACCATTATACAGAAAAACTGATTGATATTTTGACAAAGTATCAGTTTACAGGGCCGGTTGTATTCGAAATTAATCCTTATCAATATACTCTAAAAAATATAGCAGATAATATGGCAAAGTTTAGAGAAAAGCAAAAATAACACGGGCAGAGACTTTAGAAACCCCCAGCTGGTAGTAAACCTTTTTCAAGGTTTATTAAACTGGGGGATTTTTCTTTTACTGGGAGGGAAAGCAATTGAAAAAGGGATTTATTTTTGATTTGGACGGAACCATTTATCTCGACAATCAATTAATAAAAGGGAGTGCGGAAACGATTGACTTCTTGCAGAATCGGGGACACCATGTTGTTTTTTTTACCAATAAATCTATTGCCACCAGAACTGATTACGTAAAAAAATTGAACCATTTGGGGATCCGTACCTCACTTGAAGACATTATCAATTCAAACTATGTGACTGCAAGATTTTTAAAGCAAAAAATGAATCCATCAGAGCTTGCCTATGTGATCGGAGAAAAAGCTTTGTATGATGAATTAGAAAAAGAAGGAATTTTAATTACAGAAGATGCTAATCTCGCAAACTATATTGTGCTGGGGTGGGATCGCCAGTTTACTTATGAAAAACTGAAGCAGGCATATATGGCATGGCGAAACAATCATGCTTTGATCATTGCCACCAATCCTGACCGTACATGCCCTACTGCAGAAGGACCGGTTCCGGATTGTGGTGCATTAATTGGAGCATTTGAAGGCGTGAGCGGCATCAAGATTGACCATATTATGGGAAAGCCCTCGAGGTTTGCTACAGATCTTATTGTCAACCATATATTAAAGCTGAAGCCGGAACAATGCTATATTGTCGGTGACCGCCTCGAAACTGACATTCATATGGGAAATGTGTATGGCTTACATACCATTTTGGTTTTAACAGGGATCAGCACGCAACAAACGATCAAAACAACAGGGATACAACCGGAGTACATTCTTGAAAGTGTAAAAGAAATTATGCAAATGTCCGAGATTACGGACTGTAAAGCAGAAAGACGAGGTGCTTTGCATGATTGAATTTTTTCAGTTTGACAGCGAAATGCTCCTAAAACTCGTCATGTCTTCCATACTTGGATTGGCAATCGGGCTTGAACGGGAAATAAAAAGAAAACCACTCGGATTAAAAACAAGTCTTGTGATTTCAATTGTCAGCTGTTTATTGACAATTGTTTCCATCCAGTCTGCTTATTCGTTTCCGCAATCCGATTTTGTCCGTATTCAAATGGATCCTTTAAGGCTCGCTGCCCAGATTGTTTCCGGAATCGGATTTCTTGGGGCGGGCGTAATATTACGGAAAGAAGATGATACCATTTCCGGTTTAACAACGGCTGCCATGGTTTGGGGGGCAGCCGGTATTGGAATTGCCACCGGTTCAGGCTTTTATATGGAAGCAATTGCAGGGGGCGTACTGCTCATCATTAGCGTGGAGATCATTCCGGGATTGATGAAAAAAATTGGTTTTGAAAAGCTGTACGCAAAAGAGATTTCTCTCAATCTTATCTTACAGGACAGCCGTGATATCCAAAAAGTCATTCGCTCCTTAGAAAAACAAGATATGAAAATCATCCAAACCCATATTAAAGATCTGGAACATGCAGCATACCAGCTTGAATTGAAAATAAAAGTCAGAGAAAAAACAAGCATTGCTTATATTTATAGTGAAATCATTCAAATGAATGAAATCAAGCGTTCGGAAATCAGCGGATAAAAAAAGAAACGGCACAAAAGGCCGTTTCTTTTTTTATCAAATTAAATATCAAAATTCCAAAGTGAAGAATCCCCTGTTGAAATCGCCAGTGCGCCTGCCTCTAATCCTTGCAAAATATCCTCTTTTGATTCAATTAAACCACCGGCAATAATCGGAAATTTTACCTTTCTTGTCAGCTGGTCGATAATGTTTGGCATCAGACCGGGAAGCACTTCAATGGCATCAGGACTACAGGTTTTACTCGTGTCAATTCCCTTCTGGACAGCGGATTTATCAATGAGAAAGATGCGCTGAATGGTCATCAGTTTTTCATCTTTTGCATATTTAATTAAAGAATGTTTGGTGGTGATAATTCCGGTTGGCTTCCATTTTTGAGCGATAAATTTGACAGCACTCCTTGCATTGGACAACCCTTCAATAAAGTCCATATGTATAAAAATATGCTTTCCGGCCTTTCTTAACTGTTCAAGATAATCTGACGAATTCAGCAAATCCCCTGTTAAGAGAAACACAATATTAGCACGGCTCAAAGCTGCTTTTTCAATATCTTCTTCTTTCTTCACTGAAGCAATGACCTGCGATTGAACAAGATCAACAATATTCAAAATAATTACCCCCTTTTTATAATCATGCTATATGTACTTATTCCTTTAACCTTGCTGGAATTCCTTCATAAAAAACTCTCCTCAGCCGTCAATAGAAAGAATTGGCAAATACTTCTTACCCCGATTGTGTTCATGGTTTAACGATTTGGGGTGATTTCCATTCGTTATTTTAGCAAATGGCAAAGTGTCTTTTTCCCGTAGCCATTAAAAAAAGGAAAGCATATTTGCCCCAATGCTTTCCTCTTATTTCTATTTTTTCTTCTGGACTGTACTTATCTTTTATACGTGAGATCTTTACCGGTGTAAACAGGTTTTTTCACTTCAATCCAGCAGATGCCGGAAAAACGCCATACGCTTATCAAGAAGTATCATGAAGGGAATCAAATATACACAAAAATATAAAGGAGACCCCGGAAAAGGCCTCCTTTGTGAAATATAAAATTAACGCAACAATTGCAATACTTGCTGTGGTTGTTGATTGGCTTGAGCCAGCATAGCTTGAGCAGCCTGGGCAAGGATCGATTGCTTTGTTTGTTCAGACATTTCTTTCGCCATGTCAACGTCACGAATACGCGATTCAGCAGAAGTCAGGTTTTCTGACGAAGTTGTCAGGTTGTTAACTGTATGGTCTAAACGGTTTTCAAAAGCACCAAGTTTGCCTCTTTCAGCCGATACTTTTTGAATAGCATTGTCAATGACTTTAATCGCTGCATTTGCCTGTGTCTGCGTCGACACTTGCAATCCGCTGACACCTAAGGCTTGGGCACGCATATCATTGATGTCTACTTGTAAATTTTGTCCTCCGTTTGCCCCAATTAAGAAAGTTGCAGAACCGTCGGAACGGACATCTGCTGCTGCTTGCGTTTCTTTAAAAGAAGAAAGGGCGTTGGTTGCAGCTGTTCTGACATTCCCATTTTGGTCTTGGACGGTAATCGTGATGCCTTCAATCGCATCAGCCGTTCCTGCTGCAGCAGCTGCTAATTTCAGAGAGCCGTCTGTGTTAGCAGTAAGTGTTCCCCCTAAATTCGTTCCAATATCCGATAATTTAGTATCAGCTGCCACAGTTACACTATTTGTTGTTGTCGTTCCATTTTTGACATAAGTGACAGTGACTTTGTCCCCAGCCGTAATGCCTAGTGAATTGCCGTCCTTATCTGTAAGATCGGTAAGCAAAGTATCTGTTGTTGCAGCCGCATTCCCATTTCCTTTATCCTTAAAAATGCCGCTTGTATTTTCATTTGCCACAGCAGTCGTAACAGCTTTACCCATTGAACCGTCTAACAGATTTTTTGTGTTAAACTGGGTTGTATTGCCAATCCGGTCAATTTCGCTTTCCAACTGTGACATTTCACTTTGAATGTTTTGCCGGTCATCATCCGTATTTGTATCGTTAGATGATTGTACCGCTAATTCCCGCATACGTTGTAAAATATCATGCGTTTCATTCAGTGCGCCTTCAGCCGTTTGGAGCAAGGAAGTGGCATCCTGCGAATTTTTTGTTGCCTGGTCGAGGCCACGAATTTGCGAACGCATTTTTTCGGAAATGGCAAGGCCTGCTGCATCATCAGCAGCACCGTTGATACGAAGCCCCGAAGACAGTTTTTGCATTGCTTTCGATTGTGCGTTTGTCGCAGCATTTAAGTGGTTCAACGTGTTTAACGCTGCAATGTTGTGATTGATAATCATCTGTTTTTCCTCCTTGAATGTTGTGCACCCACATCCTTGTGGGCGAAATTTATCAACGGGGTTCGAGGTCGGCCGCCCTGTTCCCCCGCTCACTTTATATATCGGATAGCAGGACTTTTGATTTAATAGTTTTGCTGAATTTTTTTCTTTTCTTTCCTGTGGAGGTGGTGTGGGGGGACTGGGGGGAGAGCTGATGTATTGTGGTTATCCGGTGTTTGCAGTAACAGGCACCAAAACAGCAAAATTTCTTTTACTGTTTTGGTGCCTGTTACTGGTTATACCCTACCTCCCACAGCACTTCTTATATTTCTTCCCACTGCCACAGGGACATGGATCGTTTCGGCCGATTTTTCTGGTTGTTACAGGTTTGTTGTTTTCTTTTTTCAACGGGAGGGGATGCAGCGCCTCTTTTTCCTCCTTAAATATTTCGCTTGGCATATAGCCCTTTAAAATCCATTGTCTTGTATGATTATTTAATTGAATTAAAATGTTCATCATCGCTTCTGCAGTTTTGAAGTCGGCGATTTCAACCTGGGTTTGCATGAATTCAAGAAGATTGTTTGTTGATTCGCCCACTTTGATGGCAAAGATACATTCCATGATGATTTGGTCGGTTTCTTTACGGGTAATCCGATAATTGTCAAGAAGGAAGCGCCTGAATGATTTGGTGATTTTATTTTCCGAAACATAGTCAGGTGCGCCTGCTTGGAGTAACTGTGCTTTCGTAAAAGGATAGTAATCCAGGTCTTTTCTGCTGTCCTGCTCTTCTTTAATTTTAAAAGGATCAAATACACGTTGATGTATCAGGCCCTGATATTCCAAGCAAACCACTTTATAAAAATCGTCAGCCTGCCTCATCACGTTGAAAAACTCGATTGGACGAACCGGCTTTTTTGTATATTGTTCGATTTTTTCCAGCATGGTTTGGGAATTCAACACACCATAATAATACAGCATGCCTTGTGTGAGGCGAATCCATTCGGTGTTCCTTTTTAGAATGGATCTCACTTTCATGTCACCTTCTAGTGAAGACAGCGGCTCGATTAAATCTGCCGGCAGAGCGAGTACTTTTTCTCCCTTGTACGTCCCCGTGAAGATAAACCCAAGTGATTGTAAAAACTTGATTTGATAGGTTTCCATGGCAGGAGCAAATATAAAGCCCCCATTGTGGATCATGTTTTGAATCAAGCGAAATAAATGCTCATCTAATTGGCAGAGAATGATTTTCATGAGTATCGGAATATGTTCTTCTAGTACAGCCGTTAAATCCGCTTTTTTTAAGCTGCTTGCATTGCGGATGTTCAACCGTTTTCTGATTTCGTGTAACTCATCTTTTGTATATCGCAAAAGCCCGGCATGCAATGAGAAAGGAAGGGAAATCTCAGACCAAATTTTTTTTGCTTCCTTCTCCCTCATTTTTTCCGTCTCATCATGAATGGTTTCTAATGCTTGCAATAATATTTGTTCATCCGTACGATTATGTTTCAAAGTCGTCACCTCTATCATAACTGTATTATAAATCGATCCCGGGATCAAACACCAAGTGAAAAAGGACTGGCACCGCGTTAAGAATTTAAAAGTGGTGTCAGTCCTTTTTTGAGATGTCTGTAAAAAATGGAATGATGTGATGAAGTTTATGGACTTTCTATAAAATTGTCTTTTTCCATCTCATTCGGGATATCGTCATCCTGATACAAAAGCTTGCCATTTTTTAAGATTTCACTTTTCAATTGTTGAGAGGCATCTTCAAACTTAATGATGTCTAAGGAAAGTAAAGTATCCAGCTCGTCTTCCAAGTCCAAAGCAAACAATACCCATTCTTCTTTTGACATTTCCGGCGCCACAATGGCTAAATCAATATCAGACCGGTCTGTGTTATCTCCGACCGCTCTCGAGCCGAAAAGGATAATTTTCTTTACCTTTTCTGTTGAAAGGCCGATTTGAACGAGCTGGTTTTGAATTTTTTTATCCATCATTCTTCTTCTCGCTCCCACTGTCTTTCTTGGATTGGGCAAGCAGGTGGAGCAGGCCTTCGATATTTTTTGCGGCGTTCGCGTTTTCTTTCTGTATCTCCAAATACACTTCTTTCCGGTGAATTTCAACATGTTTCGGGGCGTTGATGCCGATTTTGACCTGGTCGCCATGGATCGCGGCGATGGTGATTTCAATGTCATCGCCGATTTGGATCGACTCGCCTTTTTTCCGCGATAAAATCAGCATCTCCTCACCCCTTTTCCTTGTCCGGCCCGTCCGCAAAGAGCGGATGCCTTGTGTGGTAATGCCGGTCGTTTAAAATCAGTTGTTTCCCCTTATGGTTCTTTTCGTTCATAATAAGCGGCGCCTGCAAATTGGCTGTTGTTTCCGAAAACGGATCACGGACCGTCAAAATGGCATAAACCCGCACATCTTCCTCTTTTTCAATCGACAGCTGTTCAAGCGTGGCATCGTCAATGTTAAATGCATAATCCCGGAAAAACAAAAACGGGCTTGTGACGACAAAAGCGACATAGGGGGACGCCGTTGACTGAAGGACCATATAAATACCGTCGTCCAAAAGCGGCAGCAACACAAAGGATTTCTCATCCGGAAATCCCGGAATCCCGCCTTCAAAAAGCCATATATCTGCATCCTCTATTTCCACTTTGCCGTGGTATTTTGTTTGAAGCTTCATCATGTTTAGCGAGGGGTCCCCGGCTTTTGCTGCCGGGGAAAACCGCCTTCTCTCCTTTCGATGGTCATATTGTTTTGCGCTTTCTAAAAATCTTGCAGCGCCAGCATTTTCCTGCTCCTAACCGTCGTTCCGGTCCTGCCCCGTCCGGTTTGAAATTTATAAAGATAAAAAAACGGCACCACCCGGCAAAGCAGGTTGGTGTCCCCGTATTATTTCAAAAAGTCGAGCAATGTCGGCTGGATCACTTGTGCGCCGACTTTTAACGCAGCAATATAGGCGCCGGATGCAACGGAAAAGTCCGTGTACGCCTTGTCGACATCCACATCTTCGTTGCCGGCCATGATCTTCGTTGCCGTTATTTCCTGCTGGGTGACGCGGTCTTTCATCAAATCAAGGCGGTTTCTCCGCGCCCCGGCCTGCGACAGTTCGCTCAGCACGTTGTCAATATGGCCGTCAATTTTGTCCAAATAGCTGCCAAAGCCGCTTGCCGATGTGCCGGATTTTAAATCGCTGATTAAATGGTTCAAGTCTTTAAACAGATCATCGGAAAAAGCATTTGCTCCGTTCGCATTGACTTGCAGATAAATGCCATTTGACAGTTCGATTTTTACCGGATTGGTGTTCATGCCGAGGCTGGTTGAGCCGTCAAACGTGCTGATATCGCCACTGATCGGTTTCTCCTTCGTACTTGTGCCGTTAAAAATATATTTGTCCTTGACTTTCGTGTTGGCAATATTGACAAGCTGGTCGCGGAGCTGTTCCACTTCATCGGCGATCGACTGCCGGTCAGTCGGAGTCTTCGTGTCCGTTGCCCCTTCCACTGTCAGTTCCCGGACCCGCTGCAGCACCTGGTTGGCTTCATCAAGGGCGTCATTTGTCGATTCAATCCAGGTGCTGGCTTCCGCGAAGTTGTCTTCGTATTGTTTCACCTGGGCGACGGTTCTCCGGTAGGAAATGCCTTTCATCGCGGACAGCGGATCATCCGAGAGTTTGTTGATCTTTTTGCCGGAAGAAAGCTGTTCCTGGTATTTTGCGAGTTTACTGTAGCTTGTGTTTAAATTGTTCAAAAAATTATTAGCGAGCATCGACTGGGTTATACGCATCGTTTTTCACCTGCCTATCTGCCTACAACGCCCATGCCGTTGATGATTTTATCGAGCATTTCGTCTGTCATGGTGATCATCTTTGCTGCAGCATTATAGGCTTGTTGGTATTTGATCATATTGGTTAACTCCTCATCAAGCGATACCGAGCTGACGGACTTCCGGTTCATATCGACCGAGTCCAAAAGGGAACCGGTATTTGTCTGCATATTGCCTGCCTGTTCGGCATCCACCCCGAGTTTTCCGATGATGCCTTCGTAATTGCTGGTGATGGTGCCGGATGCAAGCGGCAGACCGAGTGCCGCGATGTTAAGCCCGCCACTGATCCCTTCAAGCTGCACATTTTGGCTGCTTAAATGAAAGGTATCCACATTTGAAAGGTTAATGGCATTCAGCCCGTCGCCGGAATCGCCATTTGAAGAAGCGGCGATTTTGTCGTATGTAAGGCTGCTGTTGACGGCAATTTGGCCCGCGGCCCCTTTGTAGCCCGTTAAGGCGCCGAACGTAAAAAAAGCAGTCCCGGCGTTCCCGTTGAGGTCTGTCCCTTTTTCGTGGACAGCATTAAATACGTTTCCGAACGTGTAGGCGAGTTTGTCCAGGCTGTCGAGCAAACCCGGATAAGCCCCTGCTTCCACTGTGCCGTTTGCGCCGGTATACTGGTAACCGTAGCTTTCAATCAGCCCCAAAAGTTTGCCTTGCGGGAATGTGGCCGTGCCGGTTGCATCCGCGATCGCAAAATTTTTTCCGCCGATTGTGATGCCGGCTATCTCCCCGTTTGCCGGCGGCCCGTCGAGGATGCCGTCGCTGTTGCTGTCGGTGCCCCCTTGCACTTCGACTGCATTGTAATTTGAACCTTGGACAAGGTATACGCTTGTGCCGTCCGCAGCAGCCATTTTAATGTTGTAAATGCCGTCCGCATTTGCTTTTGCATTTCCACCGCTTTTTTGGACTTCGACGGTTACGTTCAAATAATGGGACAACTTATCAACAAGGCTGTCCCGCTTGTCATACAAGTCGTTTGGCAAATAACCGTTCGGCTCCAGGACAGCGATCTGTTGGTTTAAGTCGCTGATCTGTTTTAAAGTGGAATTGATATCGTTGACCGATACGCTGATTTCGCTGCCAACATCCGTTTTGTACTGGGAAAGCGTGCTGTTTAAATAGTGGAACGTATCCGTCAGCGTCTGCCCGCGTTCCAAAACAACCGATCGGGCAGATACGTCTTCCGGGTTCGTGCTTAAGTCCTGCAGGGATTCCCAAAATGCTTCCATTGTGTTGGCCAAACTGCTGTCCGTACTGGTTTCGTCCATGACGGCTTCCATTTTGCTTAATGCATCTGATTTGGCGGACCAGTAACCGGCTGCACTGTTGTTTTCCCGGTATTGGACATCGAGATACTTGTCGCGGATCCGCTGCACTTCGCCCGCTTCCACCCCTGTCCCGAGCTGTCCGGCGATGGCCGGGCGGTTCATCGAAGCAGCGGGGTACGGGTCTGTCGCCTGCAAGTTTACCCGCTGCCTTGTGTAGCCGTCGGTATTGGCATTAGCCACGTTCTGCCCGACGGTGTACAGGGCATTCTGTTGGGCCGTTAAAGCCCGCTTTGCTGTTTCTAATCCAAAGAAAGTGGACACCTTGCTCCTCCTCCGTATTGTTTCAGGCCCTTGAGTCAAACCGTGGCATGGCGGACGTCGCTTTTTGCCCGGACGGCGGCCCGTATGTGGCGGGTTCATTTTTCGGATAAATCAGATCCAGCATGAATTGGGTAAATTGAAGGGATTGATAAAGGAGCATCTGGTTCAGCTCATTTTGCTCTTTCAGCTTCCTTGTGATGCCAATCAGGCTTCCCCTCAACGTTTCCAGCCGGGTCCGTGCTTCCCCGGTTGCCGCCGCGATGCAGTCCGACAGTGTCCCGTTGCCGCCGGTAAGCGCCTTTGCCAGCGTTTCCCGTTCCTGTTCAAGTGCGCCGATTGCACGGATATGGGCCTGTTCATCCCGGACGATCTTTTGCAGTTGTCCAATATCCTGCTTTTTCAGCGCTTCGGTTTTTTCGGCGGCAAGGGCGAACAGGCTTTCATGGAGCTTCTGCAATTTTTCAAGGCATAGGATCAATTTTTCCGCAGACATTTACGCCACTCCTTACTTGCCTGTAAAATATTTCAATATCCCTTCAGCGGTTTTTTCCGCATCCGGCTGATAGGTTCCGTGCTGTACCTGTTGTTTTAAAGCCTCAATTTTCCGGCTCCGTTCCTGCTCAAGCCGGGACGTTTTTTGCAGCTGTTTGGCTTCTGAAGAAATTTCCACTTTATCCGTTTTCCGGGTGCTGGAGGCGGTTTGCCGCACATCCCGCTTTGTCTGCTGCTGATACGGATTGATCCCTGAAGTATTGACCGGATTGATTTTCATTCAGCTCACCCCTTTTTCAAACGGTCTCCGTTCCATTATGTTTATTATATCGGATAAAGCTGCGCAATGTTTACTTGATGTGATAAGCCTTTTTTCTTATTTCTTTCTGCCGTTTCTTTTCTTTTTCAAAACGTTCGAGATCTTTTGCAATCGTTTTTGCACATTCTTCGCATAACTTTCCGGACTGGATCAATTTGCCGCAACGGTCGCAAGGATATGCCAGATTTGGAAAATGCGCAATCAAAAGCCGGCCGTTCCGCACCCATTTGAAAACCAGCTTTTCCGGAACATGGTTTTTTTCAACGATTGTCTCGATCGTTGCCGCACGGTTTTCGCGTTTCCGCAAGAATTGAAAAACCCGTTCAAATGCGGCCTCTTCCTCACGATAGCAGTCTTCGCACACATCGCGGACGGGATTTTTAACATATAATTTTCCGCAATTCGGGCAGTTTGCCAACTCCGCCATTCGGCCCGCCTCCTTTTTCCGGCACATTGTCTTCTATCTTTTATATCGGCAGAAATCCCGTTGAGTTTAACTTCTTGCCGCGGTTAACGATACAATTTTCCGGGCGCCCGCTTCACGCAACACTTTTGCTGCATGGCGGACGGTCGAACCCGTCGTATAAATATCATCCACCAGCAAAACGGAACGGCCTTCGATTGAAATGTCTTTTTCCATATAAAAAGTTTGGGCCTGATGGATGCGGCCAGCCCGTGTTTTTTTCGATTGTTTTTCAGCATGGACGCGGTGAAGAATGTTTGCCGTTTCGAACCCGGCGGCACGGGCGAGCGCCTCCGCCTGGTTAAAAAGCCGCTCGGTTAGGCGCTCCGGGCTGAGCGGGACCGGCACGATGCAGTCAAATGCGCGGGACTTGAGGGCCTCTTTGATGCCGTCCGCAAAAATGGCGGCGAGCGCATAATCTCCGCGAAATTTGAAACGGGTAAAAATATCTTTGCAAAAATCGTTGTACGTATAAAGCGAAATGTTTTCATCCAGCACGCCCGCCCATTCTGGGTCTTGTTCCCATCTGGCGCAGTCAAGGCACAGATCCCCCTCCCGATAAGAAGCATCCAGCCTGGCAAGGGGCCGGGAACATTTCGGGCAGACGGGCGGTGCAATTTTTTCAAGCTGCGCGCTGCAGTCTTCGCAAAGAAGCGGCCCGGGCTGCGGAAAAATCAGATTGTGCCAGGACAGTTTACGGGTAAGCGGCTGGTGGCAGAACAGGCAATATTCATGCATCGAGCAACCCCCGCTTTCCCGCTTCTTCATTCATGGAGAGAATATGGCGCTGTGCTTTCACCATCGCATTTGATTTTCCATAATGGAAGAACGTAACATCCCCATTTGGGAAATCGGCGCTTCTCCCAGCCCGGCCCGCGATCTGGACGAGGGCGGCTTCCGTAAAAATGGCATCTTCCGCCCCGACGACACAGACATCAATGTCCGGGAACGTGACGCCGCGTTCAAGAATGGTCGTCGTCAGCAAAAGCGGCGTTTCGCGGGCGCGCATCTTTTCCACTTTTTCTTTCCGTTCCGGGTCTTCTGCGTGCACCGATTCAATCGACGGATGCAGTTGTTTAAAAACCGGTTCTGCTTTTTTCATGAGGCGGATGTTCGGGAGAAAAAGAAGCGCCTGTTTTCCGGTTTCAAGTCTCTTTTTTACCCATGCTTCAACTGGAACCGGGAGCTGTCCTTTTTCAAACTTTCTCCGCCAGTTGCCTGCCCATTTGAATATAGGAACGGGGAGGGGCTTGCGGTGGTAACGGGCCGGGATCGTGACGAACGGGCGCTTGCCTGCCTTGCATTCAAGCTGCCATGTTTCACCCGGCGTTGCGGTAAGATAAATGCGGGCGCACCTATCTTTTGCCGCTTTTTGGACGGCGCGCTGCAGCGTTTCATCGAAAGTATACGGAAAAGCGTCCACCTCATCCACAATTACGGCATCGAAAGCAGATGCGAAGCGGTACAGCTGGTGGGTAGTGGAGATCACGAGCTGCGCCCATTTATGGCGGTCAGGGCTGCCGCCGTAGAGCGCGGCAATCGGAATATCCGGGAAAACGCGGCGGAAGCGGGGGGCAAGTTCAAGGACGACATCTGTCCTTGGTGTCGCGATGCAGACGCGTTCGCCGTTTGCAAGCGCCGCTTCAATCCCGTTAAAAAGGACCTCTGTTTTACCTGCTCCGCAAACCGCCCAAACCAAGAGCTCATTTTTTTGGAGAATGGCTATTTTGACCGCTTCGGATGCGGCCTGCTGCCCTTCAGAGAGGGTCCCTTCCCAATGGAGCGGGTGCCGGGGCGGGTGGAATGCGGGCGCAGGGCCTGCCCATGTGAAAAGCGGCTTGCATGCGGTAACCCGCCCCATCATCAGGCAGTTCCGGCAATAGATGCTCGTTTTCCCGCAGTGGGCGCAAGGGAATTCGGCAAAAAGATGCGGCGCGCGGTTGCCGCAGCGCAAGCAGACACAGTGCGGGAATTCGCCCTGAATCGCCGGCTCAGCGCGGATCCAGCCTTGTTTTAAGTGCTGTTCGAGCAGTTCCGGCGAAAAAGGGATTTCCGGTTCGAGCAGGATCCTCCCTGCGAGGTGGTGTTGAAGCTGTTCGGAGAAAACAGAAGGCAAAGTGATCACTCCTTTGTCAATTGCGGGGGAGGTGGGCAAATGGGGCGGCCCGGTTCCAAACGGATTCGGGAAAAAGCCTGTACGGATGCATGGATTACAACTGCTTATTCAATCGCGGATTGGCCGGCGGGGTTAAGGGCTTGTCCCGGGGAGGATACGCTTAATCGCTAAAATCCTCAAAAGGTATTGGCTGCCCGGCAGGTTTCAAGGCTTGTCCCCGGGCCTGTTATGCCAGGTTTATCCCGGACGATCCCATCTTGCCGGGCTGTTCCAGCGATTTGGAACAGCCTGGCTCTTATTTCAGCATCCAGGCAACGCCGATCGCGCCTTCGCCAAGGTGGGTGGCGATGACCGGGCCGAAGTAGCTGACCGAAAAATCGACGTTTGGAAACCGTTTTTCCAGTTCATCTTTGATTTCAAGCGCCTGTTCTTCCCGGTTAGCATGGATAATGGAGCATTTCAGCGGCAAGCCTTTGGCGGCATCCTCGCCGAGCAGGTCAAAAATCCGGTTGAGCGCTTTTTTCTGGGTGCGGATTTTTTCAAACAGGACAATTTCATCATCGACAAAAGTTAAAAGCGGCTTGATTTTTAACAGGCTGCCAATAACGGCCTGCGATCCGGACAGCCTTCCGCCGCGCTGAAGGTGGGTGAGATCATCGACCATGAAGTAGGCTTTCGTGGATGCTTTTAATTCATCGAGGCGGGCGAGGATGTCTTCCGGTTCTTTTCCGGCAAGCGCCATTTTCGCCGCATCAATCGCGTAAAATCCCTGTGCCATGCAGCTCCATCCGGAATTGTAAGGGTAAACTTTGATCCCTTCCACCATCCCGGAAGCGGCCACGGCACCCTGGTATGTCCCGCTGATTTTTTTGGACAAGTGGATGCTGATTGCGGCATCGTAGTCTTTTTTAAGCTGTTCAAACAGTTCGACAAACTGGCCGATTGACGGCTGCGAGGATGTCGGGAGCTCGTCCGCCATGCGCATTTTTTCAAAAAACGCTTCTGCTGTAATGTCAATTTCTTCGCGGTATTCTTCCTTCCCGAAAATCACATTCAATGGAATCATGTAAATCGAGTATTTTTCGCGTACTTCTTTTGGAATATAAGCGGTACTGTCGGTCACAATGGCCGTCCTCATTTTTCCATCTCCCTTCCGCTTTACTATTTTTATTTTATAGAATCAGGAACCGTTTGTCAGCCGTCTTCTTTCTGCGCAATATGGAAATCTGTTTTGTGGCTGGCGCTTTTTCTAAATTTTCCTTTCAGTTTTTCTGCAAGTGCGCAACATATTTTTCATTCATGCCGGAGATTCTCTTCACTGCAAAAATATTTTCCCTTACAAAATGACGAAAATTATACAAAATTGTAAATAATACCATACCTGGAAGCCAAAAAAGGAAGAATTCGTATGGTCCAGCATGCAATCATTCACTTGATGGCGCTTTCTTTTATGGAAAAATGAATTTTTTCTATAAAATGTTCGTGTTTTCACCTTTCTCAAAACTTAATTTTCTGTTTTATCTGTCCTTTACAAATCATGTCATATTTTGTAGAATGTCTAAGGTAACTCAAATGGTGCATGCAACTCAGAGATAAAAAGATGTAACAATCAGATTTAAAATATTTGAAAATTCTCCGTTGGCAAAATTATTGGATCACATCTTCATCACTGGGTTGGCTGCAAATAGAAGGAGATTTTCGAGATGGAATTATTCAGGAAAAAATCAATGGATTACATGCTTAAGCAGGCCCGCGGAAAAAAGAGCCTGCAAAAAGCCCTTGGCCCCTTTGATTTGACCATGCTTGGCGTAGGGGCAGTCATCGGAACAGGCATTTTTGTTTTAACCGGTGTCGTTGCTGCGCAGGCGGCAGGCCCGGCTATTATTCTGTCCTTTATTTTTTCAGGGATTGCCTGTGCGTTAACAGCTTTATGTTACGCTGAATTCGCCTCTATGATCCCTGCTTCGGGAAGTGCATACACTTACAGTTATGCAACGTTTGGCGAGTTGTTTGCCTGGGTGCTTGGATGGGACTTAATTCTGGAATACGGCCTGGCCTGTTCAGTTGTAGCGAGCGGCTGGTCCGCCTATTTCCAGGATCTGGTGCGCGGATTCGGCATCCATTTGCCACAGGCTTTAAGCGGCGCCTATAATCCGGCCAAGGGTTCGTATATCGACCTGATGGCTGTTGTGGTCGTTTTCTTCCTGTCTGCTGTGTTGTTAACCGGCGTGAAGGAATCGAGCAAAATCAATAATGTCATGGTCTGCATCAAAATCGGCGTTATTTTATTGTTCCTCGCCGTCGGGATTTTTTATGTCAAACCGGAGAACTGGACGCCTTTCATGCCTTATGGCTTTAGCGGCATCATTAAAGGGGCGGCAACCGCATTCCTCGCTTACATCGGATTTGATGCCGTTTCATCTGCGGCAGAAGAGGTTCGCAACCCGCAACGGGATATGCCGATCGGGATTATTTCTTCCCTAGCGATTTGCATTGTCCTTTATGTCGCTGTATCCGCAGTGCTGACCGGGATGATTCCGTATGCCAAGCTGAATGTCGGCGATCCGGTTGCGTTTGCGCTCCGTGTTGTCCACCAAAATTGGGTGGCAGGCTTTGTTTCACTCGGTGCGATTCTTGGCATTACAACCGTTCTCTTTGTCATGATGTACGGGCAGACGCGCCTGTTCTTTGCGATCAGCCGCGACGGCCTGCTTCCAAAATCGATCTCGAAACTGACGGAAAAAACAAAAACGCCGACAAGAAGCATCATTTTGACATGGCTGATGGCAACGGTTTTCTCAGCCGTTGTTCCGCTGAACCAGCTTGCAGAATTGACCAATATCGGCACTTTGTTTGCTTTTATTGTTGTCTCGATCAGCGTTATTGTGCTCAGAAAAACACGGCCGGACATCCCGCGCAGTTTTAAAACCCCGTTCGTCCCGGTTATTCCGGTACTGGCAGTGGCCGCCTGCGGTTATTTAATGGTCCACCTGTCGAAAGTGACCTGGATTGGCTTTCTCATATGGTTCATCATCGGGCTTGCCATTTATTTCGGATACGGGTACCGGCACAGTGAACTCGGGCATTGGAAAGATGGCAGAACGCCAGCTGACCCAGTTAAAAATTAAAGCAGGAAAAACGCAGAAAGCAACACCTGTATAAAATGCCGGGCGGGGCAGCGGAAAAGCAAAATAGCATTTGCATTATGCCGCCATTTTTCTTCAAAGAGGGCAAAAAGCGTACGGACGAACGCTTTTTGCCCTTTTACAATGAAACACCGGAAAATGAAGGTGGCATACAGGTGTATAGTTAAAAAAAGGATCTCCGGCGCGCGGACGCGAACCGGAGATCCTTTTTGTGCGCCATTCAAGGCCTTGACATACATAAGTGTACGGCCAAGGCCTTGTTTTAGCGGACTTCAACCCACCCGTTTTTAATGGCGGTTACCACCGCCTGGGTACGGTCTTTTACTTTTAATTTTTGCAAAATATTGCTTACATGGTTTTTCACTGTTTTTTCACTTATGTATAAAGCATCTCCAATCGCCCGGTTGCTTTTTCCGTCCGCGAGCAGCTGCAGCACCTCGCACTCGCGCGGCGTGAGCAAATGCAGCGGCGGGACAACTGCCGGCGGCTGCTGGTAGGCGCCACCCGGTGTATAGCGGTTCGACAATTTGCGGAACTCTTCCACGAGATTATGGGTAATTTTCGGATGCAGGTAACTGCCGCCTTCAGCAACCACCTTCACGGCTTCAATCAGCGCATCGGAATCCATTTCTTTTAGCAAATAACCGGTTGCGCCCGATTTTAATGCGTGAGTGACATACGATTCATCATCGTGAATGGAAAGAATAATAATTTTTGTTTCCGGGTAGGCCTCGATCAGCTTTCTTGTTGCCTCTACCCCGTTTTGGTGCGGCATATTGATATCCATCAGGACAACATCCGGATGGTATTTTTCAATAATGCCGAGCGCCTCCTCGCCGTCTTCCCCCTCGGCTACCACTTCAAATGTTTTTTCAAATTCCAAAATTCGCTTGACGCCCTCCCGGAACAACTGGTGGTCGTCAATAATCGCAATTTTTACCGTCATGGTCACCTTTTCTCCTTTTCCAAGTCTAATTGCATCGGGATTTGGATAATCACCAATGTTCCCGCTCCTCTTTTTGAATGGATGGAAATTTCACCATTTAAAAGGCTGACTCGTTCCCTCATGCCGACAATGCCAAAAGCCCCTTCGCGAATGCTGCGGACATCAAAACCGGTGCCGTTGTCTTTGACTGTCGCGATAAAACTGTTTTTCCTCAGCTCCGACTTCACCTGGATTTCTGTTGCCTTCGCATGCTTTAACGCATTTTGGACGGATTCCTGGATGAGGCGGAAAAGCGCGATTTCATAATTGGTCGGAAGCCTTCGTTCTTCCCCGAGATGCCTGTATGTAATAACCGGGCTCCCTTTATAGTTTTCAATCGTAGACAAATATTTTTTTAGCGTCGGAATCAGCCCGAGATCGTCTAATGCCATCGGCCGCAAATCGTAAATAATGCGCCGCACTTCTTTCAATGAATCGCGCACCAGTTCTTTTAACGTGCGCATTTCAGCAATGGCTTCCTCCATGCCATTTTCATGATAAATTTTTTCCACCAGGTCGGAACGGAGCAGCATATTGGCCAGCATTTGTGCGGGACCGTCGTGAATCTCCCGGGAAATACGTTTCCGCTCTTCCTCCTGCGCTTCAATGACACGCAAACCGAATTCCTGTTTATGCTTTGCATCTTCAATCGCCTCACTGATATTTTGCAAGTCGCTTGTTAAATAATTTAACACGACCGTTGTTTGCGAGACGAGATGATTGGCCCGATCAATCGTATCCTTTAATGAATACAGCCTGCGTTCCAGTTCATTTCTTCTTTCACGCAGCTGAAGTTCGCGCTGCCGGTTTATGGACAGCTGGATTTGGATCGTATGTGCCTTCTCATAAGCTTCGCGCACCTGCTTTTCGGAAAAGTCCCGGAAATGCTGGCTTACTTCCGCCAGGCGCCGCCTTGCAAATTTGGACTTCGTTTCCAGCTCGTCTGTCTGCTCAATGACTTTAGCCACTGTTGCTTTGACTTCCTCAAGCTCATTGATGAGCGCATCGTAATCCTGGCGGCATCTTTCTCCGATTTCAAAAATTTCGTGTTTGCTTTCTTCAACTGTTGCAACCATTTTCTCTAGGATCGCATCCAATGCTTTGGAGTCGAATGTTTTAAAAGTCATCTTACTTCCCCCAAAAGGTATAAATAAAGGCTTATCCGAAAGCAGGGCAAGCCACAGCACACACGCAGCTAATGTTATTTTAACGCGAAAACCGCCGGTAAACGATCAGAAAATAAAGTATAACCGTATATCAGGACTATTTTCCCAGGTACTTTCGTAGGAAAACACGAACCGATATACGGCAGTTCCAACATATTCTTATATACTGAAATTATATCATACAAAAGCATGTTATAATGAGAGAAAAACAGGTTTTGCTAAAGGAAGGTTGCAATGTTAAAAGAATATTATACAGTCAAAGGCGAGGCTGTGCATGAAATAGATATCCAGAAATCACGGTTTATCGCCCATGTGAAGCGGGCGGAATCGGAAGAGGAGGCGCTCAGTTTTATCGCTTCTGTGAAAAAGAAGCACCGGGACGCTAATCACAACTGTTCCGCTTATATGATCGGTGAGCAGAATCTCATTCAGAAAGCATCGGATGACGGCGAACCGGCCGGCACAGCGGGCGTTCCGATGCTAGAAGTGCTGAAAAAGAAGGATTTGAAGGATACGGCAGTCGTGGTGACGCGCTATTTCGGCGGGATTAAACTCGGAGCCGGCGGGTTGATCCGTGCGTACAGCAAAGCAGCTTCAGAAGGCATCAACGCATGCGGCATCGTCAAAAGGACGCTTACCGCCACTTTCCATGTCAAACTGGATTATACGTGGCTCGGAAAAGTCGAGAATGCGCTGCACCATTCCCCTTATGAAATAAAAGAAATCCGGTACCTCGGGCAGGTGGAGCTGGATATTTATGTAAAAGAAGGGGAACAGCATGCTTTTGAAACGTGGATTTCAGATTTAACGAACGGGCAGGCGGATGTGGCCGAGGGAGAAAAACTTTATTTGGAAACGGATGTTGCCCGGTAAAGAGAAACGCACAAATTAGAAAAAGCAGAAGCGGAAAGCCCGTCATCCGGCTTTCTGCTTTTTTATACCGCAAACGGCTGAACAAGCGCTGAGCCGGACACAACCGGCCGTGGCGGGAGATACTGAAATCTCAGCCAGATTGACGTAAAATTTGGGACTTGCAAAACAGGTTTTCAGCCGGCCGGAACGGCATCATCGTTACAATGACCAGGGGCTGCCAAAACCGCAAACCCGAAACTGCCAGTTGCGGTTGTGTGCAGGTACCGCCCCGGATTATTTATTGCGGGAACGGCCCCGGTGGATCCGGACGGCTATGACCGGTTTTTTATAAAATTTAACAGCGGCTTATAATCTTTTCCGACCAGGCCGATGCTTTCAACGAAAATTTCAATTGTAATCAGGATCACACCGATAAAAATGAGCGAGCCCCAAAGCGTCGCCATCGAGAAGATAAAGGCGGCGAGGCTGAACATGGCAGCAATCGCATAAATAATCAGCACGACTTGGCGGTGTGAAAAGCCGAGGCGCAGCAGGCAATGGTGCAAATGCGACTTATCCGGGGCCGATAAAGGCTGCTTATGGACAAGCCGGCGGATAATCGCAAAGAAGGTATCCGAAATCGGCACACCGAGAATAAGTGCCGGAATAATCAAGGAAATAAAGGTTACATTTTTAAAGCCGAGCAATGACAGCACGGAAATCATGTAGCCGAGAAAAAGCGCGCCGGTATCGCCCATAAAAATCTTTGCCGGATAAAAATTATAAAATAAGAACGCAATCGTACTGGCCATCAAAATCAGGCCGAGCACCGTCACATAGGCGTCCCCCATAATGATCGCCATGCCGGAAATCGTCAGCAGCGCAATCGAGGAAACCCCCGCAGCCAGCCCATCCAATCCGTCAATTAAGTTGATGGCATTCGTGACGCCGACAATCCACAAAATCGTCAGCGGGATGCTGAAAATCCCAAATTCCAGCTGTCCGCCGAAAGGAAGATTGATGAATTCGACATGAATGCCGCTTAAAACGACAACCAGTGCGGCTGCCAGCTGGCCCATGAGTTTGACGCGCGGCGACAGCTCTCTTATATCATCAATGATGCCCGTTAAAACAATAATCAAGCTGCCGAGCAAAATAGGCAGCGAATGCGGGTTGTCCGGCTGAAGCAACAGCACGCCGGCAATAAAACTAATATAAATGGCGAGGCCGCCTAAACGGGGCATGACTTTCATATGGACTTTCCGCTGGTTCGGTTTGTCAACTGCCCCGATCCGGATCGCCAGTTTTTTGATCAGCGGCGTCAGGAGTATTGTGAGCATAAAGCATATAAACAAGGTCAGGAATATCAATGTGCTGCCTCCTTTGGTTGATCATAACCAATAAGGATTGAAGTGGTCGTGAACGCGCCACCGATGCCTGAGCATGATAACCGTTTCACTTCTTTTTGAAAACATCATACCTTAACGCAATCTCAAAAAAATATTTACCCGAAATTCACTGTAATCATTATAATTGTTCTCCGACAATTTATCCACTATCATTTGAGCGAATCTACTATTTTTCATGCTTTTTTTCGCAGTGGGATGGCCGCCAGCGGTTTTTTGCCGTGCCCAAAAAACTGCAAAAAAGGGCATCCCTGACCATTTTAGCGTCAGGATGCCTTTGGAACAAGAATCGCGTTGTTTAAGCGAAGCGGCCGGCATCTAAAAACAGGCCTTTTTAGCGGCCACACGGGCATCCGTGCCGCTCCCCGGAATACTGCTTTTTGTGCCGGAATTGAGCTTTACCGTTTTCTGCAGGGGGATGGCCGGATGGCCGTTGCAAATTTTACTTATCGAAACAGATTTACGGCTTTATTCACGACAAGCCCGCTGCCGCCGCGGTGTTTAACATCTTCAATCAGCATCGCAACAAGCATATTCGGGTTTTTCTCGTCATATACGACGAAAAAGCCGTTTTCTTTGCCGTTTTGGTCTTTTTGGCTCTTTTTCAGTTCAGCGGTGCCCGTTTTTCCCGCAAGCTGCGCCCCGGAGATATTGGCAGCGTGCGCCGTGCCGGACGGATCCGCAACAACCTGGCGGAGCATGCCGGAAATCTCCCCGCTAGTTTTGCTGCTGGCAGCATGTTTCCACACTTTTGTCTTTTCACCCACAAGCAAATTTGGCTTCAGTTCATCGCCGCTGTTTAAAAACGGCGTATAGCTGATGGCGAGATGGAGAATATTCATTTGCATCTGCCCCTGGCCGTAACCTGTGTCCGCAAGCTGGATGTCGCTGCTGAACTTGCCGGTGGACGAAATTTGCGATGCCTTTAACGGATACGCAAACGGAATGTCTTCCCCGAATCCGAAACCCTTCAGGCCTTTTGCAAATTTGTCCGCCCCGATATCAAGCGCGGTTTGGGCGAAAAAGATATTATCGGATAACACTAGCGCTTTTTCCATGTTTTCCGGGCTGTTGTTGGCGTGGACGCGGGTCACTTTATAGCTGCCCCAGTCAGCGCTCTTTTGCCATGAAGTCCCTGTAATCGTTTTTGTTGCCGCGGCTGTTGTAGTCCCGGTATCAAGCGCAATGGCAGCTGTGACTGGCTTGATCGTTGAACCCGGCGCATACGTAAGGGCAAACCGGTTAATGAGCGGCTTACCCGGATCTTTTTCAAGCTTCGTGTAAGTGGAAGAAGACATGCCTGAAATAAAATCATTCGGGTCAAAAGCAGGCGTGCTTACAAGGGCAAGCACGTCACCCGTTTTCGGCTGGATGGCCGCGGCCGTGCCGGCATCCCCCTTCATTTGATTGTAAATTTTCTTTTGCAATTCGGCATCGATTGTGACTTTGATATTTTCGCCGTTTTTTACTTTTTGTTCAGCAACGGTGTAGGTGCTTCCGTCCTGCTTCTCAATGTAAATCTTTTCACCTGCCCGGCCGCGGAGCTTTTGGTCATACAACTGTTCGAGCCCGCGCTTGCCGATTACACTCTCAGCAGTATAGCCTTTCTTTTCCAGCTTTTTCAGTTCTTCGCCAGTGATGGCACCGATATAACCGGTTAAATGCGCAGCGGCTTTCCCGTAAGGATAAACGCGGGCATCAACCGTTTGCGAAGAAAAGCCCGGGATGGATGTGACTTTTTTTACGAGATCCTTCTTCTCCATTGGGACTTTTTTTAATGGGACAAACAAATGAGGCTGCACCCAGTCCTCGTCCAGTTTTTGTTTGATTTCATCTGCTGGCATGCCAAGCAGGTCGGCAGCTTTTTGCATATCCGCTTGTTTATCCCCTTTCAATTGTTCCGGAATGACGCCAATTTGGTACACGCTGCCGTTTTGGGCCAATGCTTTTCCGTTCCGGTCCAAAATTTCCCCGCGGACAGCGTTTTGTTCGGACACTTTAATCGTATCCCCTTTGGCCAAATGCGGGAGAATGAGATCCGGCTTCCAATCAACATACCAGTTTTCTTTTTTGTCCCGTTTTTCCTTTACAAGCGCCACTTTATCCTTGTAGGCGACTTTTCCGGCTGAGGTTTGGAACGAAATTTTGACCGGTACGGTAACTTTCTCTTTGTTTTTATAGGCGTCTTTATCCAACGGTTTGTATGAAACATTTAAATCTGAAACATTCAAGTCCCCGTACACTTTTTTGTACCGGTCCGCCACCTCTTTTTTCGCATACGTTTTCTTTGTGGAAGCCGATACATAACTTTGGTACATTTCCGCAAATTTTTCCTGCTCCCACGCTTTTACATAATCTGCAAGGCGTTCATTCGGTGTCGGCGTTTTTTCGCAACCGGCAAGGGCCGCAAAAACCCCCAGCAGCAAAGCAACTACGAATACATATTTCCTCAAAAAATCTCCTCCCTGATACCGGCAAGCTTCCAACTTTTGAGAAAAAAATGGAGAAGTTTACCGGTTTTTGTGTTACATTTGTATTAGATAAGAAGAACTAGATTTGGAGGTAAGAACGTGGACACCATTACACAGTTAAAAGCAGACAACATGCGCAAAAAAAGCCTTCTGATGTTTATTACCTTGCTTGTTGCCCTGCTCGTCATTTTTGCAGCCTATCTGTACAAACAAGAGGCCGGAATGGCTGTCCTGTACGGAGTGGAAATTGTTGTTCTTCTGGCCCTGTATTTTGCACTCGGGCGCGCCATGAAAAAATTCCGCCTGTTTTCTTATGCGAGCGTCATCATTTCTTATTTGTTCAGAATATATGCCATCCTTTTTGTCCAAAACAGCTTCTCCGTAAATATTTTGTTTTTCTTTCTGCTTGCTTATGCGGCATTGCAGTTTGAAAATGTCCTTTTCTTTATCGGAGCCGGCCTTGGCATTGCCGGATTTCTTGCCAGCTACTGGCTGCCGGCCGCCGATGCGGGCCTCATTCACAACCTGGTCCCGACCGCTGTGCTCTGCTATGTTTTAACCGCAATTTTATTATACGCCATGATCTACCTGCATCAAAATTTGATGGATTCTTTTCTTTTATCCATAAAGAAAACGATTCAAACCATGGAAGACCAAGGCGCGGCTTACCGGCAGGAAATGGCAGCAATCATTGACCGCGTTTCCAATGTGAACGACAATATCCAGACCAATTTGCACGCCCAGAACGAAATGAAATCCGCCGTTCATGAAATCTCTAAAGGCAGTGTAACCCAAAGTGAGCAGATTGCGCAAATTGCCGGACACGCCGGGGATACGGTGCAATCGATGGAATTTTTAACACAAATGTCCGGTGAACTAACAAACGAATCACTTGAAGCACAGAAAACGGCAAAAGCCGGGGAAAAGGCGGTGGAAAATTTAACGCTTGAAATCAGTGATGTGGTAGATACGATAATGGAGCTGAACAACACATTTACAGTGTTAACGCAAAAAGTGGAAGAAACGAATACGTTTACCGACAGCATCAAACAAATTACGGAACAGACGAACCTGCTTGCGCTGAATGCTTCGATTGAAGCGGCACGCGCCGGGGAAGCGGGCCGCGGGTTTTCGATTGTTGCCGATGAAATCCGGCGCCTTGCGGAAACGACACACGAGACAACCGAAAAAATTAACCATAATTTGGCTGATTTGAATCAAAGCAACGCGGCGGCACGGGATAAGCTGGAATTAAGCAGCACGCAAATTTTGACGACAGCGGAATCAAGCCAAAATGTAACGACCTATTTCCGTAAACTATTAAAAACTTTAAACGGGCAGGTTGAGAAGTTTAAAGAATTCGATACGTTATCCAAAAAAGTGACCGAAAAGGCGCATGGCGTGGAAGGCGCATCAAGCGAACTCGCGGCCATCATTCAAGAAACCTCTGCCAGCCTGGAAGAAATGTCAGCCACGATTGAAAGCTTAACGAATGACCACCATACGATCGCAGAAACGCTCAACGAAGCGGCTGTCCAGGCGGAGCAGTTCCGGGCAAAAACCGAAAAAATGCAGAAAAAGTTTGCCGATCAAATCATTTAGCAGACGGCCTGCCGTTTTTCCGGACAAGCAGAACATATCCCGGTCCTGGTTTTCCTTTCCGCGCATGCGTGTACGGCCGCTTCCAGGGCAAATTTGTTTGCACCGTTTTCCGGGTTTTACATTTTGCGCATGCGCATACAGCCGCGGGTTTTGCCGGAAAAGGAAAAACGCAAACATTTGCCGGTTTTTCCTTTTCCGGCAAATGCGGAAAACGGCCGCCCGGGTTTTACAGGGGAGCCCCGCGTGAGGGATAGGCATTTTGACCAGCGGCCCCGCTGTTTGGCCAAAATGGTAAATCCATCCACTCCCAGTAGCACCATCTGCTCCATTTCGCTGTTTTGCGCTGCTTTCATTGGAAAAAAGTGCAATCTTTTCCTATAAAATGCCGAAATGGGGTACCATTGTGAAAAAATTTTGATAGAATGATAAATAGAGAGATAAAAATATAAATGGAGGTTACACGAGTGTGAGAAAGAAAACAATCTTTTCTGTTGCCGCTACAACCATTCTGGCCACTTCGTTTACATCGCAGACATTTGCCCAGACATATAAAGTCAAAAAAGGGGACTCCCTCTGGAAAATTGCAAAGAAGTATAATACGTCCGTCGGTGCATTGAAATCAACCAACCATTTGGCATCCGACACGATTTACCCGAACCAGGTGCTGAACGTTTCGGGGTCCCAGGCAAAAGCTTCGGCCCGTTCTGTTTCGGCCCCCTCCTCTTCTGCCAAAACGTACACGGTCAAATCGGGGGATACATTAAGCGCGATTGCCTTAAACCACGGCATATCGGTTTCAAACTTAATAAGCTGGAACAAACTCTCTTCATCGCTGATCCATCCCGGTGACGTATTAGCCATTTCCAAAGGGGCAGGTTCCGCTACCCCGTCCAGTTCAAGCAGCAGTCCAAGCAGCAGTCCGCGTCCAGCTGGCAGTTCGAGTTCCACGACTACATACACAGTAAAAAGCGGAGACACATTATCCGGCATCAGCAAACAGTTTGGGACATCCGTCAGCAAGCTCAAATCTTTGAACAATTTGAGTTCCGATTTGATTTTTGCCGGCCAGAAGCTGAAAGTAACCGGCAGCAGCCCGTCCGGTTCTTCCACATCGGGAACGGCAGGTACTGCAAATTCAGGCAGTTCCGGCTCCACGGCTACAGCTACATACACGGTTAAAAGCGGAGACACGTTATCCGGCATCAGCAAACAGTTTGGGACATCCGTCAGCAAGCTCAAATCTTTGAACAATTTGAGTTCCGATTTGATTTTTGCCGGCCAGAAGCTGAAAGTAACCGGCAGCCCGTCCGGTTCTTCCACATCGGTCACAGCGGACGATACCACTTCAGGCAGTAGCCATTCTGTATCGTCTTTAATCCGCATTGCGAACAGCTTAATCGGCACGCCGTATGTGTGGGGCGGCACGAGCCCGTCCGGATTTGACTGCAGCGGCTTTATCTATTATGTATATAAAAAAGCCGGGTACGATATTTCCCGTACGAATGCAGCAGGCCTTTATAACCGTTCTTACTATGTGAGCAGCCCGAAACCGGGAGATCTTGTCTTCTTTGAAGGCACGTACGGAACCAATCCGAGCGCGATCACGCATGTTGGTATCTATCTCGGCGGCGGCCGGTTTATCGCCGCGAATTCCGATGGCGTGTCTGTTTCTTCTGTCAGCTACAATTACTGGAAATCCCATTTTGACAGCTATAAACGTTTGTATTAATTTGCCGTTCTATAAATTGAACTAAAAAACCGCGGAAGATTCCGCGGTTTTTTTGCATCTGTACCGGCTTGCCCCGGCATGACCTGTTTGACCCTTCCTACATATAAAATTTAAAGCGGCTGCCGGCGTATTGCGCTTTGACATATTCAAACGGCGTGCCATCCGAAAGCGAAGTTACGCGTTCAATGGACAGCACCGGCGAACCCGGGGCCACTTTTAACAGTTTTGCCAGCCGTGCGCTCGCCGCAACGGCTTCAATTGTCTGGACCCCTTTTCCGAGCCGCAATCCCTTTTCGCGTTCGAGAAACTGGTAGAAAGAACGGTTTAATTTCTCTTCCGTAAGCCCTGCCGAAATCCTTGCCGGGGTGATGATCGATTCGAATACAATCGGGATCTCATCCCCGTAACGGAGCCGCTCGATATGGAGAACGTGTTCCGGCTCTTCCAGCGCGAGTGCCTCCATTTCCTGCACGGAGGCTTCCCTTTCCAGAAACGCCACGATTTTATTCGAAGCTTTCATCCCGCGCTCTTCCATCAGCCGCGTAAAACTCATCCGCCCTTCCAAAGGCTGCTCCACCTTATGTTCGCTGACAAACGTGCCGCTTCCCCGTTTTCTCATTAAAATGCCTTCATCCACCAAACCTTGTACCGCCTGGCGGACTGTCATTCTGCTCACTTCAAAAAGTTCGCTTAGTACCCGTTCAGACGGAATGGCTTCACCTGTTTTCCATTCCCTCTCCCTAATTTTCTTCCGGATTTCTTCCTGAATTTGAAAGTAAATCGGGATCGGGGAGGTTTTGTCAATCATGGCGCTTTCCAGCATCCTCCAGCAAAGAAGCGGCATCTACATCAGCAACGACAACGACATCCGGATGCATTTGCAGAACGGATGCCGGGCAGGCTTCGTCCACCGGCCCTTTGATCATGCTGCGGACTGCTTCAGCTTTGCTTTTGCCGAATGCCAGCAGAACGATTTTTTTCGCGTCCATAATCGAAGCAATCCCCATTGAAAGGGCGCGCTCCGGCACATCTTCTTCTCTTTCGAAAAAGCGCCGGTTTGCTTCCCGCGTCGATTCGGTCAGTTCGACAATATGCGTTCTGGAATGGAAGGAAGTGCCCGGTTCATTAAAGCCGATGTGCCCATTTTTACCGATGCCGAGCACTTGCAGGTCGACCGGATGCAATTTTAAAATTCTTTCATACCGCGCGCATTCTTCTTCGAGGTCTTCTGCCGTTCCATCAGGCAGATACGATTGTTTAAAATTCATATGCGAAAACAGTTCTTTTTCCATGTAATAGTGGTAGCTGTGTTCATCTGTATCTTTGAGGCCCACATATTCATCAAGATTGACGGTGGTGACATTTGAAACGTCCAGTCCGGCATTCCGCATGTACGCATACAGTTTCAGCGGCGTGCCCCCTGTCGCAAGCCCGAGCGTGCGGATTTGCCCTTCCCGGATCCCTTTTTCGATCAGTTCATAGGCGTATTTTGCTGCTTCATCGCTTGTTTTAAAAATTTCCACGTTCATTTTTATCCCCGC
The DNA here is from genome assembly GCF_038593015.1 of Weizmannia sp. FSL W8-0676. Classification (NCBI taxonomy): domain Bacteria; kingdom Bacillati; phylum Bacillota; class Bacilli; order Caryophanales; family Bacillaceae; genus Heyndrickxia; species Weizmannia sp. FSL W8-0676. The sequence goes on along the minus strand of NZ_CP151954.1, from coordinate 748,225 downwards.
TTTCCAAGATCATCGTTTTTTAATCTGTCTTTCCTGGCCATCAGACACATTTCTTACACGCATGGTCCACAGCAGGTTGCGTGTTATCCCGCTTTCCAAAATGATACGTTAGTTTAACGTGCCATGGTGCATCCAGCGGGACAAAATCGGCATCTTTCCAGTTTTAGCCGGGACCGAACCCGCACGCCTGTGGTTGGCAACAGTTTATGCGCGTTATCCCTGCTCTCCAAGATGGTATGTTGTTTTGACTTGCCATTGTTCATCCAGCAGTACGAAATCGGCATCTTTACCAGCTGCCAGGCTTCCTTTTTGCGTGAGGCCGAACTCGCGCGCCTGGTTCACGGAAGTCATCTGTACCGCTTCCGAAATGGAGCAGCCGGTAAATTTCATGATGTTGCGGAACGCATCGTCCATCTTTAAGATGCTGCCGGCAAGCGCACCATTTTCAAGCCGGGCTTCCCCGTTTTTCACCAGCACTTTCTGGCCGCCGAGCTCCGACTCCCCGTCCGGCAATCCTTTCGCCCGCATCGCATCGGTAATGACGGAGATTTTTTCCGGCCCCTTTATTTCATACGTGAACTTCACCATATCCGGGTGCACATGGAGGCCGTCAGCAATCAGTTCCACTTGTACATAAGGTGACAGCAACGCATGCCCTGCAACGCCGGGCTCGCGGTGGTGCAGGCCGCGCATGGCATTATAAAGATGGGTCGCATGGGTTGCCTTGCTTTGTAACAGTTCAGCACGGACGGCATCTGAATGGCCCATGGAAGGCACGATGCCGCGTTCAATCATCACATTTTCAAATTCCCGTGCACCTTCATTTTCTGGGGCGTAGGTGACGAGCTTAATAAGATTCCCGGAAGCTTCAACCCATCTTAAAAACAGTTCCGTATCCGGCGCCTTGATATATTCAAGCGGCTGGGCCCCCGCTCTTTTTTTTGAAACAAACGGCCCTTCGAGATGAATCCCTTCGATCGTTGTGCCCCCTTTTTCTTTTGCCGCTTTCACGGCACGCAAGGCGGCTTCGATTTTTCCGTAATCCTGGGTCATCGTTGTTGCGAAAAAGGAAGTTACACCTTCCTTCCGCAATTTTTGGCTTAATGTAACGAGCGCCTCCGGATCGGCATCCATAGCATCAATGCCATAACCGCCGTGGATATGGACATCAATCATGCCCGGGATGGCTGTCATCCCTTTCCCGTCGATCACTTCTTCTCCTGCTTTCGGCCGGTAATCTGCCATTTTGCCGGTTTCAATGATTTTATCTGTAAACCGGATAAATCCGTCTGCAATATGTTCATTTCCTGTATAAAGATTGCTGTGAATCAGCACTTTTTCCGCCAACGGAAAACACCTCTTTTTTAAAATTTATATAGTTGTCTATACCAATTATCATTTATTGTGTTTCAGTTGTCAATCTTTATTATGGAGAAAGGATTTCTTTTTATACAGGTTCTTTCCTGATTGTCTGTAAATCTATTTTTCCGCGGCAAGTTGAGATATACTAGAAAAAGTGCAGAACGAACAAATCATGGAGGATTTTTTATGAAGCAAACCAATATCAAGGCGGTCACGATTGCTTTGTTTGTGGCCACCTTTTTAACAGCCATTGAGGGAACCATTGTCAGCACCGCGATGCCGCGGATTGTAAGCGATCTGAAAGGGATCGGCGTGATGAACTGGGTATTTGCCATTTACTTGCTCACTTCCGCGGTAACGGTTCCAATTTTTGGGAAGCTTGCGGATTTGTACGGCCGCAAAAAAATTTTTACGGCCGGCACCATTGTTTTCCTTGCCGGTTCGACATTGTGCGGTCTCGCCGGTTCGATGGGGCAACTGATTGTGTTCCGTGCCATTCAGGGAATCGGGGCCGGGGCGATCATGCCGGTTACGAATACCATCGTTGCCGATATTTATCCGCATGAAAAACGGGCGAAAATGCTCGGGTTTATGGGAGCGGCATGGGGCATTGCCGGTGTCATCGGGCCTCTTTTCGGCGGTTTCTTTGTCGACCAGCTCACCTGGCACTGGATCTTTTTCATCAATCTCCCGTTTGGCTCGATTTCCGTTTTGATGGTCATCCTGTTTTTACATGAGCGGGTGGAAAAAACGGAAAATGCGATTGATGTATGGGGGGCTGCCACCTTTTCCGCCGGGATGCTCGCATTGCTTTACGCCCTGCAAAAAGGCGGGGATACAAACGACTGGGGAAACCCGGTGATCTTGGGATTGTTAGCAGGCAGTGTCATTCTCCTTGGTTTATTCATTTTGATTGAGTACCGGCATCCGGATCCATTAATGCCGCTTTCGTTGTTCCACATCCGGGCCATTTCGGTTTCAAATCTGGTTTGTTTTTTGGGCAGTGCCGTTCTGATGGGGATTAACGTTTATATTCCGATGTGGATCCAAGGGCTTGAAGGGCATGGCGCAACGCTATCCGGGCTCATGCTGGCACCGAGCCCCGTCCTGTGGATGCTCGGCTCTTTTGCCGGCGGAAGGCTTCAGCTGAAATACGGGGACCGTTTGGCGTTTTTAACGGGAATGGCCTTCATTTTGGGAAGCACAGTCTGGCTCAGCCTGTTTTCATTGGGAACGCAGGAATGGAGTTTTTACGTTTTCTCCGCCATTTCCGGATTCGGGTTCGGGATTGTCATGACGATCTCGCTCGTTTCGGTGCAGTCGGCGGTGGACTGGTCATTGCGCGGGGCGGCGACGGCATCGAATACATTTTTCCGGAATCTGGGGCAGTCGGCCGGTTCCGCTGTATTCGGTACGTATTTTAATGCAAAGATTGCCGGGGAACTTGCGAAAGGCAATCCGGGCGGGTTTACGACGAATTCGCTGAACAGGCTGATCAATCCGGAAAGCGCGGGCCGATTTTCGGAAGCGGCGCGCGAATGGCTGCGGCATGTGCTTTTTTCAGGCATTCATTCGATTTTCATCCTGCTTGCCGTAATTTCACTTGTTTGTTTTCTTCTCTCTTTCGCGGTTCCGAAAGCGGAAGGGGAAAAGGGGCTGTCCTGATACGCGGGGCTGCCTCTTTTTTGTTTTTCAGATGATTCCGGCAGGGCAGTTGCGGATTTTTAAAAAAGCCGCCCCTGTTTGCGGGACAGCCCTTTGTTTACCATTGATACGGTGTTTCCTGATATACATAATAGTTCAGCCAGTTGGAAAACAGCAAATAGCTGTGCGAGCGCCACGTATGGAGCGGCCTCTCATTGGCATCGTTATTCGGAAAATAATTTTTCGGGAGGGCGGTGCCAAGCCCCTTTTGCTGATCGCGCACATATTCATCAGCGAGGGTTGTTGCATCATATTCCAAATGGCCGGTGATCATAATATTTTTCCCGTTTTCATCCATTACAATGAACGGCGCGCCCTCTTCCGATATGGAAACGAGCTGAAGTTCCGGATGGTTTTCAATGGCTGCGCGCGCAACATCCGTATAACGGGAATGGGGCGCGTTAAAAACCTCATCAAATCCGCGGACCAGCTTAACCATCGGCAAAAACAAGCGGTGTTTGAAAATGCCGAAACACTTTTCCGGCAGTTCGTACTTCTCAATGCCATAATGGTAATACAATGCAGCCTGCGCACCCCAGCAAATATGTAATGTCGACGTGACATTGGTTTTGGTCCAATCCATGATTTTCTTCAGCTCGTCCCAATAATCCACCGCTTCGAAGTCCATTTTTTCAACTGGGGCGCCGGTAATAATCATCCCGTCAAAACGGCGGCCTTTCACTTCGTCAAAAACCGTGTAAAAATGTTCTAAATGGTAGCTGCTGACGTTTTTGGATTGGTAAGTCGACGTCCGGAGAAAAGTGATGTTGACCTGCAACGGCGTATTGCCGAGGAGGCGCAGCAGCTGCAACTCCGTTTTTTCTTTTTCCGGCATTAAATTTAAGATTAATATATTCAGCGGACGGATATCCTGCGTTCTCGCCCTGTCCTCATCCATCACAAAAATTTTCTCTTGTCTCAGCAGCTCTCCGGCAGGTAAATCTTTCGGTATATTGATTGGCATTTTCAACGTCTCCCCCATACTCAGTTGTCATGTATTTTTCATTATATCGGTTTTCTGCCGTTTGCTGCAATATTCTTGATAGACAGACATTTTACGGATGGGATACGATCAGCGTCAGACGGCCTTCCAGTTCAAAATTGCCAAATCCGGACGGAAGCAAAAAATGCATCCCTTTTTCAAGCGGATAAGTTTTTCCGCCGGCTTTCATGGTCCCTTCCCCGTCAAGCACACTGGCCAGTTCGAACGGTTCGTTTTGCGTAAAAAGTGCGGTCCCTTCTACATCCCATTTATATACAGAGAAAAAGGCTTCCTTTGCAAACGTTGTGATGGTAACGCCCGGTTTTTCTTCCGTACGGGGGCGGACTGCGGCATCCCGGTGCGGTATCATCGTAACATCAATCGCTTTTTGCAAATGCAGTTCGCGTTTGTTGCCGGCAGCATCCGTCCGGTCGTAGTCATAAACGCGGTACGTTGTATCACTGCTTTGCTGCGTTTCGAGCACAAGTGTCCCTTCGCAAAGCGCATGAATCGTCCCGCTTGGCACATAGAAAAAGTCCCCCGGGTGAATCGGCACTTTGCGCAGCAGGCTGTCCCATTTTCCTTCTTCAACCAGGCGGACAAATTCTTCTTTCGTTTTGGCATGATGCCCGTAAACGAGCTGTGCGCCTTTTTTGCAGTCAATGATGTACCAGCATTCCGTTTTGCCGAGTTCTCCATTTTCGTGTTCATTGGCGTATGCATCGTCCGGGTGAACCTGGACCGATAAATCTGCATTTGCATCGAGGATTTTTGTCAGGAGCGGGAATCCTTTTCCAGACATTCCGCCGAATACGTCACGCCTTTCTTCCCACAGCTCCATCAGCGTTTTGCCGGCAAATTCGCCGTTTTTTACAGTTGACGGGCCGTTCGGATGGCCGGAAATGGCCCAGCATTCCCCTGTATGGTCAGACGGGATGCTGTAACCGAACCGGTCCCTCAGCGCGGTGCCTCCCCAAATTCTTTCTTTAAAAACCGGTTCAAGAAATAAAGGCTCGGTCATACAAATTTTCCTCCTTGAAAGGCAATCCTTTGCTCAAATATGAACAAAGCATTTTCAGTCCTTTTCATTATAGCATACCGCTCCTGCAGCCGCGCCGTCAGCTTTCATACAATTCGATCGGAAGGCCGTCGGGATCCTGGAAAAAGGTGAATTTTTTCTCTGTAAGCGGGTCAATGCGGATTTCTTCTACTTGAATGCCCATTTCTTCAAGCCGCTTTTTATCCGCTTCTACATCGTCCGTTTCAAATGCAAGATGCCGCAAGCCCGCAGCTTCCGGGAATGTCGGGCGCGCGGGCGGATCCGGAAAGGAAAACAGTTCGATCTGATATACGCTGCCGACCGAAAGATCCAGTTTGTAGGAATCACGTTCTTTCCTGTATACTTCCCGCACCGGCTCCAAACCGAGGCAATCCACATAAAAATGCTTTGATTTTGCATAATCGGAACAAATGATGGCAATATGGTGAATGCGTTTCAACCTTGGAACTGCCATTATTTCCCCTCCTTCCGGTATGTCCAGCCTTCTTGCTGGTAGACGGTGCCGTTTTTCATCAAACGGCCGAGCGCAAGTTTAAACGCCGCTTTGCTGATGCCAAACCGCTCCTGAATCTCTTCCGGCATGCTTTTATCCCAATACGGCATTTTTCCGCCGCGCGAATCCATATAGGCAAGGATATTTTCCGCATCTTTATCCAATGCTTCATAAGCGCGCCCTAAAAGCGAGATATTCAGCGTCCCGTCCTCTTTTACATCAATGACGCGGCCTTCCACTTTCTGCCCGAGGCGCGGTTCGTCGTCGCGCTGCGATTCATGGATAAAACCGATATAGCCGTCATCTGTGATGATGGTCGAACCCGCTTTTGCCAGCCGGAACACATGCCCGGTGACATCTTTGTTCCACATTTCCCTGCCGGCTTTTTTCGCTAAATCCCTGACTATGTTTTCCCCGGCTAATTTTGCGAATAATCGCCCATGTTTGTCAAGATCAAGGGTAATGTATAAATGATCGCCTTTTTCCGGCCAGAGCGAGCGGATCGGGGGCAGGTCATCAACAGAAAGAAGCATATCTTTGTGAATGCCGATCGAAACGAAAACGCCAAGTTTTTCTTTGGTGCCGGCAACTTCCGCCCAGCCGGATGTCCCCAGCCGGATGTCTGGAATCACGTTTGTCGCGGCCAACCTCCCCTGATGGTCCTGATATAGAAAGACGGTTTGCACCGCTTCTGGATCAAAGGGTTCCGTAATATCCCGGTGATGCAGGAGCACGTCTTCTGTCCCGTTAGATAAAAAATAACCGAACGGCGCTTCCCGCACCACCGTAAGTTCGGCAACGGTTCCTGGTGTTAAATCCATTGCAGCAGTTTCCTCCTCCGTAAATCGTTTGCTTCATAATAGGTAATTATAACATTGATCGGCGGAAAACATGATTTTATTTTGAACAAGGAGTGGAAATACTATGCCTGACAAACGTGAGGTGACGCATCGGGACAATGAGGCGGAAACGGTTGTCAATGATGCGCATGGGAGCAACCAGGTTGGCTTGTTCAGTGAACATAAGCCTTATAAACCGTTTGCTGTGACAGCACTGGAAACGGATGAGGATATGAAAAGATTCGCGAAATTTACAGATGGCAAACAGGAGTGATCCAAGTGAGTAAATCAAAGCGCGAAGAAGAACGACAGTGGAAAGTCCGGAAAGAATCGCAAAACCCGCACGGCAAAGTGAAATCTCTGGAAGAAATCGCGGATGAGATATTCGCCGAATGGAAAGAGAAAAAGTGAGATAAAGGGGTGCTTTTATGGCACCCCTTTTGTATGCTGGAGACCGTGCCCAATCAGGTTTTCCGAAATGGCTTAACGATTCCATAGCGGGCGCAGACAATAAAAAACCCGTTGAAAACAGAGGTTTCAACAGACCCGAAAAATGGCAACAAAAAATAACTGTTTTTTTAACTTCCGATAACTGGCAGCACGCGTACTTCTTTTTTCATATCGGATTGGCAGAGCGGGCAGTGCGGCTTTTCTTCAAAAGTAAAGTTTTCACGCATAAAACCGTTGCAATCAACGTTTGTGCAGGCCCATACAGTTGTTTCCACCTCAGGCACCGGCTCCTTCTGGTTATTAAAATATGCCATCATAAAAGACTCCCTTCTTATGTTTAGTATAACACACTTTAACACAAAAAAGGGGACCGGACCTGCTGCGTTAACGTATGCAGGCAAGTGTGTGCAAACCGTCCCGGTGCATTCATGCATACTTCTATTATATGCATGCTTCCCCGGCTTTATGCGCCCGCTTTGCACCAGGCAAGGGCTGCGGCCTGCAACCGGGCTGGGGCCGGTGCCTGCCCTGCTTTGATGCATTGGCAGCACCCGCTTTACATTCTGATCCACTTTCCGCAAGTTCGCGGCTATTTTTTCGCGCCCCTGCTATTTTTGAAGCCGGTACTTGCACTGCTTCAAGATCTGCCCTAAATGCCTGCCCACTTTTCGAAGGGTTCGGCAATTTTGTTTGCAATCTATGCCATTTTGAAACAGGAACCTGCCCTGCTTCGGCGCCTTTGCATGATCTGCCCTAAAATTTGCCCCGCTTTCCGCAAAGTCGCGGCCATTTTCTTTACACGCACATGCTATTCCGAAACCGAGATCCGCACTGCATTGCAACGCCCGGCCAATCATTTTTCCGGCTTCGCCATTTTGCTGCCCGTTCATCCGCTTTTGCGGCAAACGAGTTTTGAGGCAATAAAAATTTTCTTGGCAACTGTTCTGCCTTCCAAACGTTCCAGCAGCGTATCGACTGCTGTCTCGCCCATCAATTCCGTATACACTTTCACAGTAGAAAGCGGCGGGAAAACGTATTTGGACAGCGAGATGTCATTGACGCCGATAAGGCTTACGCGGACGGGCACCGGGATGTTGTTTTCCGCAAGCGCCTTAAGGCAACCGATCGCAATCGCATCATTGGCGGCAAAGAAAGCAGTTGGAAGCGCGTCCCCGTGTTCGCGGACCGCCTCGTTCATCAACCGGTACCCATCTTCAGTCGAAAACGCGCCGATATATACCCATTTTTCATTCCAGCGGCCCGCTGCCTGCATCCAGCGCCTGAACGCCATTTCGCGCGGATCCTCAATCGTGGCGGAGGCATCTTTATAATTTTCCCTGCCGCCGATAAAGCCGATTTGCGTATGGCCTTTTTCCGTAAAATAGGTGAGCACTTTTTCCGTCGCTTTTTCAAAATCGGCCACAACGGCATCAAAACGGTTGTCATCAGGCGAGCAGTCGACAAATACGATATTCGGGGTAACAGAGAGAAGCTTCTCCACTTGCGCAAGGCTGAATTTCCCGACGGCAATGATGCCCTGGATTTGCTCTTTCCCCATCTCTTCCAAATGGGTCAAATCGTATTTCGTCAGCCGGATATTTTTCATGCTGCAGCGTGCTTCAATGCCCATTCTGATTGATAAATAATACAAATCATTCAGTTCTTCTTGTTCCGTATACCAGTACACAAGCGCAATTTTGATTTTTTCCGGTTTCCGGGCTGCCTTTTTCTTGTAAGAAAGTGCTTCTGCTGCTTCAAAGATTCTTTTTTTCGTATCGTCACTTACGGAAAGTGACGGGTCGTTATTCAGCACGCGTGAAACCGTTGAAATGGAAACACCCGCCTTCTCAGCAATATCTTTAATCGTTGCCATTGTTACACCTCAATCTTTTTCAGCCAAAAATCCATTTTGTATGGGCGCGGTATGTTTCACCCGGCTCCAGAATCACAGACGGGTATTCAGGGTGATGGATCGCATCCGGCACACCCTGCGTCTCGAGGCAGACCGCCAAATAATCACAAGGCTTGCGGCCGCGGATTTCATATGTGTCATTTCCCATCGTATTGCAAGTATAAACGACGACGCAAGGCTGGTCGGTTTCCACCGTTAGCATGCGCCCGCTCTCTTCGTCTTTTAAGCGGATCGGTTTTTCCGTTTCTGGCAATAAAAACGCGTGGTCATAGCCGTTTCCGACAAGGACGTTTTGCGGATGATCCGATACCGTGCCGTCTTCGATTTTTCTCCCGTTCCGGAAATCGAACGCGGTACCTCTAACATCAAATGTTTTCCCTGTCGGCAGCGTTTCCCGGCCAAGTTCCAGCACACGGCCACTCGGGATTTGTAGTTCATGGCCGCGCACATCGCGTTTCATGTCGCCGCTTAAATTGAAGTATGCATGATTGGTCATGTTGACGATCGTTTTTTTATCCGTATGTGCCTGATAAGACAGCTTCAGTTCTTGTTCATTTGTTAAAAGATAGATCACGGTGGCATCGAGATTTCCGGGATAGCCTTCTTCGCCGTCCGGGCTTGTATACGTAAATTTCACACCAACTGCGCCGTCTTGTTCAATGGGCGTGCTGTCCCAGATGACGGCGTTAAACCCTTTGAAGCCGCCATGGAGATGGTTGCGGTTTTCATTGGCAGAAAGCTTGTATGTTTTGCCGTCCAGTTCAAAAGAAGATCCGGCGATCCTGCCGGCAACGCGGCCGATGATAGCGCCGAAATACGGAACACCATGGAGGTAGCCGTCAAGGTTGTCATACCCGAGCACGATGTTTTCCGCTTTGCCGTTTTTGTCCGGCACGATGATCTTATTGATGATGCAACCGTATTCAAGCACCGTTACAGATATGCCGCGGTCATTTTTCAATTCATAAGCATGGACCGGACGTCCTTCCAATTCCCCAAACAATGCCTTTTTGATTTCCATTTTGATCATCCCTTTTCCGTTAAAGATTGCGGGCCATAAAAAACGGCCCGGTGTACCCGTTCGAGCTAAAAGTTACGGAATGTGATGTATAGCCTTCGGTTGAGCCCGCGTTAAAGTGTTTCCGGCTCCAGTTCCCCGCGACCGCGCCAATCGCTTCCGGAATCCGCGGCAGGCCTGAAAGCCCCGTAAAAACCGGTCTGCTGTTTGGTGTGCGCGGTACATTCCGGAAGGCGTTTAGCAGCCTGCACCCTTTCGTCGTGAACATGCGCAAAAAAGGTTGGAACGGACCGCCGCTACAACTTACGCAAAAAATTCCGGAATGCCTGTTTTCCTCTTTCGTCCCGTTTAAAGACGCCGGCGTGCTGCAAAACTTGCAAGAAGACTTTGCCCACTTCGTTGCGGACGATGCCTTCCACGTTTTCCGCTGCCACCGTGCCTTCGTATTTTTTCTTTAAACCGTTTGCCCAGTCAAGATGGTAGGCGGCAATGGCATTCGGCTGCCCGAGCAAATATTTCTCCACTTCGGCCAGCTCATTTTTCAGCCGTGCCGGCAGAACCGCAAGCCCCATCACTTCAATCAGCCCGATATTTTCTTTTTTAATATGATGGACCTCGGCGTGCGGGTGGAAAATGCCAAGCGGATGGGTTTCGCTTGTCCGGTTGTTGCGGAGTACAAGATCAAGTTCAAACCTGTCCCCGCGTTTTCTTGCGATCGGCGTAATCGTGTTATGCGGCGTCCCGTTTGTTTCCGCGAGGATATCGGCGGAAGGGTCGCTGTACTGTTTCCAGATTTGCAAAATATGATCCGCAGCCTCGGTAAGACGTGCCGCCTCTGCACTCCGCAGCCGGATGACCGACATCGGCCATTTGATAACGGCGGCTTTCACATCCGGAAATGCCTTCATTTCAAAACGCCAGTCGTCAGCCGCTTTTGCCATCGCAAATTCATAACGCCCGCCCTGATAATGGTCGTGCGACAAAATCGAACCGCCGACAATCGGCAGATCGGCATTTGAGCCCAGGAAATAATGCGGGAACCGCCCGACAAATTCAAGCAATCTTTGAAAAGCCGCTTTGTCGATTTTCATATCGCGGTGTGTTTCTGACAGCACAATGCAATGTTCGTCGTAATACATATATGGTGAATATTGCAAATACCACGGCTCGCCGCCGAGGGTAAGGCGGATAAGCCGGTGGTTCGACCGTGCCGGGTGCCCCGTTCTGCCGGCATATCCTTCATTTTCCATGCAAAGAAGGCATTTCGGGTAATGGCCTTTTTTGGCGTTTTTTTCCCTGGCAATGGACTTTGGGTCTTTTTCCGGTTTTGAAAGATTGATGGTAATGTCAAGATCGCCGTATTCCGTTGATGTCTTGTATACAATGTTTTTCGCAATCTGCTTCGTTTGGATATAATTGCTGTGTTTGCTTAACGCGTAAAAATAATCGGTCGCTTCAGCCGGGCTTTCCGCATATTTTTCCCGGAAAATACGGTTTACCGTTGATGGGCGCGGTGTAAACACATTCATGACGTGGCTTGCAAAAATGTCTTTCTCATCCAGTACATCCTGAATGATGCCTTTTTCGCACGCGTAACGGACAAGCATGCCGAGGAGATCAGGAATATCCTGATCTGCCCCGCCTGCTTCCGGTTCACGGAATTCATCCAGATGCAAAAGCGACAGCACCTGGTTTCTCGCATACACCCGATCTTCTTCCCCGATTAACCGGGTGCGGACAGCCTTGTTTACAAGCTGCTCGACCGTTTCAAAAATTTCCACTGGTTTCACCTTCTGTCGTCGTAACCGTTTGGATGGCTTTCATGCCAGTTCCATGCATCTTTGATAATCTGGCGGATATCCGTTTTTTGCGGATTCCAGCCGAGCACACGTTTAGCCTTTTCGGATGAAGCGATGAGCGTGCTCGGATCCCCGGCGCGGCGGTCGCCGATTTTGACGTTAAAGCCTTTGCCGGTCACTTCCCGGACGGTATCCACAATTTCTTTGACAGAAAATCCGTTGCTTGATCCGAGGTTGAACACATCGCTTGCGCCGCCGTTCTGTAAATATTGAAGCGCAAGAATATGGGCATCAATCAAATCTTCCACATGGATGTAATCGCGGACGCATGTCCCGTCTTTTGTATCATAGTCTTCGCCGAAAATGGTAATCGCCTCGCGTTTTCCAAGCACCGTTTCCAATACAACCGGGATAAGATGCGTTTCCGGATGGTGGTCTTCGCCGATTTCGCCGGTTGATCTTGCGCCGGCTACGTTAAAATAGCGAAGTGCAACGTATTTAATGCCGTACGCTTTTTCACACCATTTCATCATTTTTTCCATCGCCAGTTTTGTCTCGCCGTAAGTGTTGGTCGGAACGGTCGGCATTGTCTCTGTAATCGGCACGCGTTCCGGTTCCCCGTATGTTGCGGCGGTCGAAGAGAACACAATATGCGGCACATGGAATTCTTTCATCATTTCAAGCACAATTTGCGTGCCGTATACGTTGTTGTCGAAATATTTCAGCGGCTGTTCCATCGATTCGCCGACAAGCGAGTTGGCTGCAAAATGAATGATCGCGTCAATTTTTTCCTTTCCGAACACGTCCCGCATAAAGGCACGGTCGCGAATATCGCCTTCGTAAAATTTTGCCTTTGGATGGATTGCGCCGCGGTGGCCGGTCTGCAGGTTGTCAATCACCACCACGTCATATTTTTGGTCGATCAGTTGATATACGGCATGCGAGCCGATATAACCGGCTCCGCCTAATACTAAAATGCTCATGCAAGTTCCTCCATTGTGATTTCTTTTGCCCCGTCGCCGATGCTTGCGGTGTAGAAGTCCGCCCGGTAGCCGATTTCTTTTTCATAGACGTCCCCGACATTTTTGATAAACGCATCGACTTTGTCATTTTCGACAATTGCAATTGCACATCCGCCGAATCCTGCGCCCGTCATTCTCGCCCCGAGCACGCCCTCCTGCTTCCAGGCAGTTTCGGCCAGCGTATCAAGTTCTTTGCCGGTCACCTCGTAATCATCCCGCAGCGAACGGTGGGAGGCATTGATCAGTTCCCCGAAAGCGGGCAGGTCGCCACGTTTTAATGCATCAAGCGCTTTAAGCGTGCGCGCATTTTCATAAACGGCATGCTTTGCCCGTTTCCTCACAATCTCATTGTCTATGATTTCCTTGTTTTTTTCAAATGTTTCTTCTGTCAAATCGCCGAGCGTTTCGATATCGAGTCTCTTTTGCAACTGTTTCAGTGCCGATTCACATTCCGCACGCCGTTCATTATATTTAGAGTCCGCAAGTTCGCGGCGTTTATTCGTGTTCATAATCAAAATTTTATGGTGATCCAGCTTGATCGGGGCATATTCGTATGCAAGCGTGGCACAGTCGAGCAAAATGCCCGCGTCTTTTTTGCCCATCCCGACCGCGAACTGGTCCATGATCCCGCTATTTACGCCGATAAATTGGTTTTCCGTTTTTTGCCCGAGCTTGACAAGATCCAGCCGTTCCACTTTTAGGTTGAACAATTTTTCAAGCATCACGCCGGTCAATAGTTCAATGGAGGCGGAAGAAGACAGGCCGGCCCCATTCGGAATATTGCCGTACACGAGACAGTCGAAACCCCGTTCTATTTCATGCGCGGCTTCCTTCAAATATTTCAGCATGCCTTTCGGGTAATTGGCCCAGTCATGCGCTTTGGTGTACTCAAGGTTGTCGAGCGTAAATTCGATGACGCCCTTTTCTTTAAAATTTAAAGATACAAAGCGGATGTTGCGGTCACCGCGTTTTTTCGCCAAAGCATACGTCCCCATGGTAATCGCGCACGGAAACACATGGCCGCCGTTATAGTCAGTGTGCTCCCCAATCAGATTTATCCGGCCCGGCGCAAAAAACGCGCGCTCCGCCGCCGTCCCGAAATACTCCTTGAAAGCCTGAGGCAAATTTGGGTTGCTCATGTTCGTTCCCCCTAAGTGTAATAGATTGTAAACGGTTTCTTCGTTTTCATCTTACACGAGGAAGTAAAAAAATGCAATGTTTTTTACTAAAATTTTACCTGCATCATTCAACATCTGAATAATAGAGTTTGAATTCGATGTCCTGGTCGTGGTTGCCAAAACCCTTTCCAAAAATGGTCGCGCCACCGACATGTTCCGTATCTTCCAGTACAGCAATCCGGAAAGTGATCAGGCTGTTTCGGAGCGGCAAATCCGAAATTTTGACATCCGACAGGCATTCCCCGTCCATATACGTGCCATACTGGTTGATCCGCAAATGTTTCAAAAGGCCGTACTGGCTGTGGTTGCTCTCCCACCAGCCGGGATTGTATTTGCCGCGGATATCCGAAAAGTTTCCCGGGCACGTCCATGTGCCGAGGTTTTTTGAGCAAGAAACAAACGGCCTGCTGTCATATACCCGCAAGCCGAAAACCGCCCCGGAAAATATCAGGAAAATCCTTGAAAAATGGCAGGATGAAAACGTACGGGCTTATCCGGCAAATCATAGAATGTAAACGAACCATGGAGCGGCAACGGTGCAAATTCAGCACTTGCCGCTTTTTTAGCGGCAGCGGCAAAGCGGGCCAAAAAAAGAGGCGGCGCTTTGCTGCTTTGCGCCCCCCTTTCTTCCCGGCTATTTAGACCATCGGATCTTTTTGTTTTACACCCGCGCGCCGAGCTGCATGAGGACGGCATCATCCATCGGCGGATTGTGTAATCCCGCACGCACATCCCGGTAATAACGCTGGAGCGGGCTTTTTTCAGACAGGCTTCTGGCACCTACGATTCGCATCGCTAAATCAACTGCTTCTATCGCATGATTTGTAACCGCCATTTTCGCCGCCCCCAGTTCCGGGCCCATCTCTTTTCTTTGTTCTGCCCCGGCTTCATCCCACATTTTCGCAACTGAATACAGAAAATGTCGCGCCTGCATCAGTTTCAGCTCGATTTCACCGAATTTCTGGCGGATCGCCGGCAGTTCCGCAATCGGATGGTTCAGGCTGTTCGGCGTATACGATTTCGCAAACCGGGCCGCTTCCCGTTTCGCTGCTTCGGCAATGCCTAAATAACAGGCAGGGATATGGAGCAGATAACCGGCCGGCTCTTTCTTTTTCGTCTGGATCTCCGCCAGGTTCGCAAGCGGGACTTTGACGTTTTCCAGCACAACATCATGGCTGCCGGTTGCCCTTAAAGCAATGCTGTCCCATGTTTCGATGACGGAAAGGCCTGCCGTATCCCGCGGAACGACAAAACTGCCAACCGCTTCTTTTTCCGGAATTGTTGCGGTAATGATAAAAAAGTCGAGCACCGGGGACATGGTGGCAAATGTTTTTCTGCCGTTTAACACCCATTCGCCGTTCTTTTCCGTTGCCGTTGTTTCCGGCATGCCGCCGCGCGTCGGGCTGCCCGTTTGCGCTTCGGTTGCGCAAGTGTTGATGAGGGCGGCCTCCCCTGCTGCCGCACGGCAAATGCGTTCAAACAGCGGTTCGTTCCATGTTCTTGTTTCGGACAAATGCATGAAAATCCCCATATGCCATCCGATGGAAAGGGCAGTCGACCCGTCCGCAACCGCGATGGCCTCTTGCAGGCGGACAAGCTCATACAGCGAAATGCCGCCCCCACCGTAGTTTTGCGGCACAGTCAGCTTTGTATAGCCTGTTTCTTTTAAATCCTGAATATTTTCAAAAGCAAACCGTCCTTTCAAGTCATTGGCAGCCGCCCTTTCGGAAAACGGGCCGGCAAGCGTTTGAATCAGTTCCAGTTTTTCCTCCAGCGTTGAGGTTTGTAAAAAATCCATATCCTTTCCTCCCCGTAAAAACTCTTTCCTTTTATTTTACCGGAAACATGCCGGAAAAACATGACAACACTTTTTTTAAATTTCCTCTTGCAATCCGGATTTTATTATAATATAATTTACATTGTCCTGATTGATTCCATGCTGGTGTAGCACAGTTGGTAGTGCACTTCACTCGTAATGAAGGGGTCGGAGGTTCGAGTCCTCTCACCAGCATCTTTCTTTTTTCCATATGGAGAAGTACCCAAGCGGCTGAAGGGGACGCACTCGAAATGCGTTAGGGCGGGTGACCGTCGCGTGGGTTCAAATCCCACCTTCTCCGCCATACATAGCGCATATTAAAATTCCGGAAAAACTCCGGAATTTTTTTGCGTTTATGAACCACATGGCAGTTCATGTTCCCAATCCCCGTAAACCGGATTCGGGAATACGATAAATTTGCGGCCAAATGCATGGCGGAAACGGTCTGCTTCCAGGCTGCGCGCCTTGTTTCCTTTTGCGTCAAATGCCTTAAAAAAGTCCCCCAGATTATCACCGAACAAGGCAATGATGTCGTGGTCCTTTTCAACAGCCTGCCGGCGCGTTTCTTTGCTGCTTGTTCCTTGTTGCAACAGCACATGGGAACGGACGGCCTGCGGGATCCCTTCTTTTTTCAAGTTGCGAAGGGTGGCATCCATATATTTTTCGTCACGGTTTGAAATGTAATAAATATCGATTCCTTTTTTGTCGGCATATTTTAAAAAGGAAAGCGCCCCCGGGAGCGGTTTTGCTTTTGCTTTTTTCACCCATGCTCCCCAGCCGTTACCAAACGAAATGCCCTTTTCTGCCATATAAGATAAATACGGCCCGTTGTCCAGCACCGTTTCATCGAGATCCAGCACGATGGCCCGCTTCTTTTTTACCTTTGTTTTCAGGCTCTCCTCCATACGCTGTTTTCCGATATTGTATCCTTGATAATAGAGCGCTCTTGCTTCCCCGGATGTCCGGTACCAGGCAACCCCCATTTTGATCTGTTCCGCTTTTTGCTTTGCCGTGCAGCCCGTAACCGGAACCGTCTTCATGACGGCAGCTTCCCGGTTTTGTTTGCCGCCTTCAGCAGAGCACCCCGCATTTCCAAGCACCAGCGCAAAGACAATTAGCAACCCTGCAAAATAGTTCATGCTAGCCCCTTCTTTCTAAAATGCTTTTACGTTTAGTATAGAGGAATCCCGGAAATTGATACATGCTAAAAGACAGTTTGGCGGCGGTTGCGTATTTCGAGCGGTCCATCCTGAAAATTTGCGACGGGATTTTTATTCTTCCGCTGGCGTGTTTTTTTGTGATATGGGCGTTTACGTACATTATTTTCCGGAATTTCATCCGCTTTCTTCATGTAGACGCGTTCTACGTTAAGAAAGATCGGAGTTTTTTCTCGCTTCCTTCACATAGACGTGCTCTATGTTAAGAAAGATCGGAGTTTTCGCCAGCTTCCTTCACTTAGACGCGCTCTATGTTAAGGAACTTCAGAGTTTTTGCTCGCTTCCTTCACATAGACGTGCCCTATGTTAAGAAAGATCGGAGTTTTCGCCAGCTTCCTTCACTTAGGCACGCCCTACGTTAAGGACCAGCGGCTTTTACGCCAGCTTCCTTTACTTAAGCACGCCATACATTCAGGAACATCGCATTTATTCCGCACTTCCTTCACGTAAACGCGTTCTACATTAAGAAAGACCAGCATTTTGCACGCCAGCTTCCTTCACTTAGACACGTTTATCGCCAGGTCTGCAGCCCATTTTTTAGCATCCCTAACTCATCGAACTCACGGAAGCTTGTGCGTTTGAGGAAGAAATTTTTTCCAGTGACACCGTGTCATCTTTTCATTGACATCCTAACATGGTGTCATATATAATCTTCATATTGTTTCTTTTATGACACGGTGTCATTTCCAGGACGCCCGTGCCGCCATTTTTCAAGATAGGAGAATATGCCGCCATGCCAAAGCCAACTTTTTTCCGGTTGCCGAAAGAAAAACAGGACACTTTGATTCAAGCTGCAAAAAAGGAATTTTCAAGAGCGCCGCTGCATGAATCCTCTGTCGCAAACATTGTAAAGGAGGCCTGCATTCCAAGAGGCAGCTTTTACCAATACTTTGAAGATAAGGAGGATTTGTTTTATTATTTGCTGCGTTTGCTCTCACGAAAAAGCAAGGAACAGTTTATTTCCACTCTCCAACAAAAGGGCGGGGATTTATTTGCGGCTTTTACCGAGGTCTTTCAATTTGCCATTCAAGACATTCGAAACCAGGAAAATGCTAATTTTTTCAAAAATGCTTTTTCCAATATGAATTATAAAACCGAAAATACTTTGGCAGAAAATTTTTTTGAAGAGGATCTGAAAAAGCAGGATTTGGCTTTGCTCCGGTCCGTCAACACAAAAAAACTGAACATCCATGATGAACGGGAACTGCAGGATATGATCACGATTTTGGAGGCCGTCACCTTTCATAATCTTGTGCAAGCATTCGCCGGGGAATTAACGGCTGAAGAAGCACTCGATCATTATCTTACCCAAATGAAACTGCTCAAAAAAGGATTGTACAGGGAACCCTCTCCGGAAATTTCAGGCAAGAAATAAAAACAACTTACAAAAAGGGGAAAAAGATAATATGAATCCAGCAATACAACATAAAAAGCCGCCCTATCTCATGATTGGGGTTCTTTTTATCGGCGCTTTCGTTTCATTTCTCAATAACTCGCTGCTAAATGTAGCGCTGCCTTCCATCATGGCAGATTTACACATCAAAGATTATTCCACCATTCAGTGGTTCGCAACAGGTTATATGCTGGTCAGCGGCGTGCTGGTTCCTGCATCCGCCTTCCTGCTGACCCGTTTTACAAACCGGCAGTTGTTTATTACGGCCATGTTGATTTTCACATTAGGGACTGCGCTGGCAGCATTTGCCCCGAACTTCGGGCTGCTGCTGACAGGAAGGATGATCCAGGCTGCAGGATCTTCTGTCATGGGGCCATTGCTCATGAATATTATGCTGGTTAGTTTTCCGATTGAAAAACGCGGAACAGCCATGGGAGTCTTTGGCCTTGTCATGATTACAGCCCCGGCAATCGGCCCGACGTTATCCGGCTACATTGTCGAATATTTTGACTGGCGCTTTCTGTTTGAAATGATTTTGCCATTAGCCGTTATCAGTCTCGTTCTGGGGATCTGGAAAGCGGAAAACGTCATGGAGCAAAATAAAAAAGCAACGCTTGATTATCTCTCGGTCGTCTTATCTTCCATCGGGTTTGGCGGTTTGCTTTACGGATTCAGTTCTGCAAGTTCGGACGGCTGGACAGATCCGCTGGTTTTAACGGCGCTGATTGCCGGTAGTGTGGCTTTAATCGCCTTCGTTATTCGGCAGTTTAGGATGGATGAACCATTATTGGATTTGCGCGTGTATAAATATCCGATGTTTGCCCTTGCCTCTGTCATTGCCATTGTAAATGCGGCAGCCATGTTTTCCGGCATGATTTTAACACCTGCCTATGTGCAAAACGTACGGGGCATCTCTCCGCTTGACTCCGGCTTAATGATGCTGCCGGGCGCAATTGCCATGGGGATTATGTCGCCGATCACCGGAAAGCTGTTTGATCAGTTCGGCCCCCGCGTGCTGGCCGTCACGGGGCTTACCATCACAGCTGTTTCCACCTATATGCTGGCGAATTTGCAAATTGATTCAAGTTACACGTATATTATTCTGGTTTACACGCTCCGGATGTTCGGGATGTCGATGGTGATGATGCCGATTATGACGAACGGCTTGAATCAATTGCCTGCCCGGCTGAATCCGCATGGAACGGCGGTTAACAATACAGCACAGCAAGTTTCCGGATCTATCGGAACAGCCGTTTTTGTCACGATCATGAATGCTGTCACAAAATCGAAAGCGGAAGACTTGATGTCCGGGATCAATCCGCTTCACTTTACAGCAGCTGATAAAGCCGCCTTAGGACAAAAAGCGTTGCTGGCTGGCATCCAATATTCCTTCTACGTCGCGCTCGCGATTAATATTGTCGTATTGATCATGTCCCTGTTTGTGAAACGGGTAGATACATTTAAACCAGGCGCCAAAAAGGAAAACAGAAAGAAAACCATGCAAACAAAACCGGCTTCAGATTAACAAATTGGGCACCGCCTTAAAAAAGAGGCGGTGCTTTTTGCTGTGCTTAAGATTTTACACTTGAATCTTCACTGTCCAGCGGCACCGCATTCGTTTTTTTAGGATGCAAAAGGAAATACGAGCCGACGACGAGAACGGCAATAAGCAAAGTCAGCAATACTTGCGGGCGCAATGAGTCGATAAAGATCATCGCGACTAAAACCGCAACAATGCCCAAAATGGTGACATAAGTTAAATACGGATACAGCCACATTTTCACCTTCAAGGCGTCCGGGTTCGTTTTTTCCACCGTCCGACGCATGCGCAAATGGGAAAAGGCAATGACAAGATAAACCAATAAAGCGATCCCGCCTGAACTGTTTACTAAAAACAAGAATACTTTATCCGGGGAAATATAATTAAAGACTACCCCGACATAAGCGAAAACCGTGCCGCACAAGACAGCATAAACCGGTACACCGTTTTTATTTAACTTCAGAAAAATTTTCGGAGCATCGCCCGTTTTCGCCATCCCGTACAACATCCTTGAATTGGTATATAATCCCGAATTTAGACAGGAAAGTACAGCGGTTAGCACAATGAAATTCATAATTTGGGCCGCTGCCGGAATGCCGACATGTTCAAGAACGGCGACGAACGGACTTTTTAAAAGATTTGCCGAGTTCCACGGAAGCAAGGTGGCTACAACCGCAATCGAACCGACATAAAAGATCAGAATCCGCCAAATGACACTGTTGGTAGCCGTTCTGACTGCCCTTGCCGGTTCAGAGGATTCCCCCGCCGCCACCGCAACAATTTCAGTTCCCATAAAAGAAAAGATGACAACGGTAATACCCAATAAGACGCTGCCAAAGCCATTTGGCATAAAGCCGCCATGCCCTATCAAGTTGGAAAGCCCCGGGGACTGCACGCCCGGAACGATACCAAAAATCACGGAAAGGCCGAGCAGCAGGAATAAAACAATGGTGGCCACTTTAATGATTGAAAACCAGTATTCGAATTCACCGTACGATTTAACGGAGTATACATTTGTGAGCGTCAATAAAACGGTTAATATTAAGCTTAAAAGCCACGACGGCATTTCCGGGAACCAGTATTGAATATTCGCTGCCCCCGCAGTTGCTTCAATCGCAATGACAATAACCCAAAAGAACCAGTACAGCCAGCCAATCGTGTACCCTGCCCAAGGGCCAATGGCTTCACGCGCATAGGTGGAAAACGAACCGCTTGTCGGGTTCACCGATGCCATTTCCCCCAGCATTCTCATAACAAAAATGACAAGTAAACCTGCCAAAGCATACGAAATGATTGCACCCGGGCCGGCCGAATGGATGACGGCGCCGCTTCCCATGAACAAACCGGCGCCAATGACTCCTCCGATCGAAATCATCGTAATATGGCGAATTTTCAAGTCC
This sequence comes from Weizmannia sp. FSL W8-0676, assembly GCF_038593015.1. Taxonomy (NCBI): domain Bacteria; kingdom Bacillati; phylum Bacillota; class Bacilli; order Caryophanales; family Bacillaceae; genus Heyndrickxia; species Weizmannia sp. FSL W8-0676. Next base: position 727,040 of record NZ_CP151954.1, on the reverse strand, counting down.
TTCTTCAGTTGCTGATTCTCCAAATCCTCTCTCTCCTTTGAAGCACATTTTCTAACAAGAAACGTTTTTACAATTGGGAGATGCCTTCTTTTAAAACTTGCACGATCGTGTGAAAGTCATCATCGGTTATGCTTAACGGCGGGGAAAGCTGCAATACGTTGTTAAATCCCGCAACAGTATCACCGTTCTTGCCGATTAACAGGCCTTTTGCTTTGCAGGCGCTTATCACTTTATTCAGTTTTTCGACTGCAGCCGGTTCCTTTGTTTGTTTATTTTCCACCAGCTCAATACCAATCAGCAATCCTTTTCCGCGGACATCCCCTACATTTGGATGATCCTTCAGGCTTTTTAGCGCTTCTAGCAGCCGTTCACCTAGTATGCGGGAACGTTCAAACAACGCTTCATTTTCCATTAATTCCAAATTCTTTAACGCCAGCGCACAGGCTGCAGGATTTCCTCCGAATGTGTTGACGTGGCGGAAGCGGTCATAATCTTCACTGCCTGCATACGCCTCGTAAATTTCCCTTTTGACAGCAGTCGCTGATAGCGGGAGATAACCGCTCGTAATCCCTTTTGCCATTGTAATGATATCCGGCTTCACGCCGTAGTGCATAAAACCAAATGCCTTTCCGGTCCGTCCGAATCCGCAGATCACTTCATCACAAATCAGAAGGGCACCGTGCTTTTCGCAAATCTCTTTCACTTTCGCCATATAACCATCGGGCGGCAGTAAGATCCCCCCGCCGGTAATGATCGGTTCCATAATGACGCCGGCAATCGTTTCACTTAGTTCCCAGGTCATTACACGATCAATTTCCTTGGCACTTTCAAGCGTTTCCACGTCATCCGGATGCCGGTACGTATCAGGGGGTGCAACATGAAGAAATCCCTGTCCAAGCGGCTCATACTTATACTTTCTTTGTGCCTGGCCTGTTGCCGCAAGCGCCCCCATCGTATTGCCGTGATACGCCCGATAACGGGAAATAAACTTGTACCGGTCCAGATCCCCTCTTTGCCGGTGATATTGGCGGGCAATTTTAAAAGCCGTCTCATTGGCTTCCGAACCGCTGTTAGAGAAGAAAATGACGTAATCCCCGCCAAGCCATTCGTTTAATTTTTCGGCCAGTTGAATGGCAGGCACATGGCTTTGGGATAACGGATAGTACGGCATCTCAAGAAGCTGCTTGTATGCCGCTTCCGCCAATTCTTTCCGGCCGTAACCGGTATTCACACACCATAACCCGGCCATCCCGTCCAAATAGCGGTTACCCTCAATGTCCGTTACCCAAGCACCTTCCGCTTTTGTGATAATCAAATTGGGCTGCCCGGGACTTGCGGCTCCCCTCATGGCATGCCATAAATATTTTTCATCTGTTTCCTGTAACGTTTTTGTTTGCAAATGCATTCATCCTCCCATCCCCTTGATTAAGTTACACGCTGTCGTCTTTTTTGCGCGTAAAAACAGTGTGCATCCTTCCCCCCATTTCCCGGCCAAAAGCAGCTCAATGGCAATATTCCGACTGCCTTGCTGCTGGCGGGTATGGGCTTCCGTTCTTTTGACGGTGCCATGTTCGCCCTGGCATGGCATTCATCCTGAAAAATGTACTGGATGACTTTCATTCTTCTCTGCGAAACGGGCGCCTCCCCACTGCCACCCATATCGATTTTTCGCCATCTGCCATGCCATACCCCTGTTCGAAGTCATTTTTTGTAAGCGGATTCAGCGAAGGGTTTGACAAATGATTCACCTATTCACATTACATTCCGACAGAGAACCATCCTCCAACCATAAAACTGAAGAAACCAGTAGCCAGAATTTTGGATATAAAAGGGGTCCCCATGCCCGGAAAATCACAACGGTTGGCTAAACAACACTATGCGCATATTATAGAATGAATTTTTTCTCTTTTCAATACCTTTTTTCTGACCACAGGCAGAAAAGGTTTTATTGCAGCCGTGTCTGATCAAGATTGTAACCTATGATCGGGAAGATAACCACATAGAAAAGAGAAAACAGTTAACAGTTCGGAAAAAATTAATTTTCCTTGGATTTTATGGAAGCGATTTCGAAAGGATGCTATAATAAAATTGCTCAAAGCTTGATCTGGGCATAGCATGAATGATGAATGGAGGTGTACGGCTTGAAAAGCTTCTTTTTATCTAAAACGTTTATTATTACTTATTTGATTGTCTTAGTTGCATTTGCATCACAAATAATGTCTCCAGCTATAAATGTTAATTATATTGCCTTGATCTTTGGATCTTTTGTGATCGCTGCAGTAATCACATTTATAATAAAAGCATTCATCAAATTAATAGATGTAATCACGAAAAAAACATCTTAAAAAAGCTCCTATATAAATGAACAAAATATCGCGGCTCCGTTGCCTGCTGAATAAAGTAGGCCTCATGCAAATTGCTGCTCATGCTTGATGAAAAACTTAAGTTCATTTTATATAATAAGGGCTTTTTCTTAACACCGTTGTTTTCATTTTAAACATTCGCATGAGTAGGCACCATCAGCAACTCGGCTTTCTACATTAAAAGAAAGCTCTTTTCGCGGCTACAAGAAGAGCTTTCTTTCATTTTTAAGCCAATTGCTTTTTCTTTTTAAGTGATTTGAAGAGTCCCACAGCATTTTAGCAGTACATGCGTTCATACGGATCCATTCATCCGCTTTAGTCTTTTAAAATGGCAGCCATGGATGTCCGGACCATTTACACTTATCTCATCTCTCAAATTCCCCAAACCAATTGGTTATTTATTTCCCGCAGGATTTGCATTTTTCTTTTTGAACGCGGTTAGAATAAGCATAATGGCAAGAACAGCAAAAATTCCTGTCGTTATCAGTACAGCGCCTCCTAATCCTCCTAAACCTCCTAAGAAAAGGCCGACAACACCATAGTCTGTATCAGAGAATGTAGAATTTTCAAAGCCAAGATTGCCTAATACCGGCATCAACGCAATCGGCATGAAACTAATAACGATTCCATGGATGAATGAACCGAGTATCGCACCTCTGCGCCCGCCTGTTGCATTGCCAAATACCCCTGCTGTTGCACCACAGAAAAAGTGGGGAACGACACCTGGTAAAACGATTATCGTGTGGAAGGCAATCATCAGAAACATGCTCACGATTCCTCCGATAAAGCTTGAGAAAAAGCCGACCAAAACAGCATTTGGGGCATATGGAAAAACAATTGGACAGTCAAGTGCCGGTTTAGAGTTTGGAACTAATTTTTCAGAAATCCCTTTAAACGCCGGAATGATTTCGCCTAAGATCAAACGGACACCCGAAAGGATGACAAACACACCTGCAGCAAAAGTACCTGCCATTTGGATGGCATAAATAATAAAGTTTGTTCCATCGCTTAGTTTTGCTTCAATATATCCTTTGCCAGTAAAAATAGCTAGAATTATATAAATAACTCCCATCGTAAGCGTTATGGCAACCGTTGAATCACGCAAGAAGGAAAGGCCTTTTGGGACTTTAAGATCTTCTGTTGAATGGTTTTGATTTCCGAAAAATTTACCAATAACAGCTGAAATCATGTATCCAAAATTACCGGTATGTCCAAGTGCAACTTCATCTGTACCAGTAACATTTTTCATGAATGGCTGCACGATAGCCGGTGACAAGGCATTTGCCATTCCGAGAATCAATCCGCCTAAAAGGATTAAGGGTACGGATGTAAAACCGGATACCGTCATAATGACCGCAATCATACAGGACATATATAAAGTCGCATGCCCTGTTAAATAGATATATTTAAATCTCGTAAATCGTGCAATGAAAATATTGGCAATCATGCCAACCAGCATAATCAATGCTGTCGGTGTACCATATTTTGTGAGGGCAAGGGCTACAATCGCCTCATTATTTGGGACAACACCCTGAACGGAAAAAGCATGTTTAAACATTTCCCCAAATGGTGTTAAAGAATTCTGTACAATACCCGCACCCCCTGTTAAAACCAGGAATCCTACAAACGTCTTTATACCGCCCAGCAATATGTTACTGATCGATTTCTTTTGAAGGATTAAACCGATAACGGCAATTAAAGCAACAAGAAGTGCCGGCGTACTGGCAATACCAATTAATACATTTAAAAAATCTTTCATGATCTCGTCACCTCAATTTGTCTGAATGAAAAAATAATGCTTTGTTCATTCATCTTTGGTTAGATCTGGATAAAAACGCATCCATGCACGAATTTTTTGCTTATCCATGAATTATTCAGGCAAACGACCGGATTCTTGCAAAAATTGAACCACTTTTTCTTTTAATTCATTTTTATCAATAATACTTTTTAATACTGTTACTTTCTCGGCTCCAAGTTTTTCAGTTGCCTCAGCTAAATCCTGGCCGACAAAGAAATGGTCTGCAGAATCCGGGGTAGCACTTCCCATATCGAAGTGAGTCACTTCAATATCATCCTGATTAATCCCTAATTGATCTAAAATCGACTTGATGTTCATTTCAATCATGAAACTGGAACCTAAACCTGATCCGCATACAGCTGCAATTTTCATTGAATATTCTCCTCCTCTGTAATAATGGATAAAATTTCTTCTTTCGTTTTCGCATGTAAAAGTTTCTCTAATTTTTCTTCCTTCCCCAGCAATGTTGCAAGCTCGGATAATGCTTTTAAATGGGCCGTATTATCGATGGCTGCTAAAGTAATAAAAATCCTAACCGGATGTTCTTTATCTACTAAATCAACCGGTTTATCAAGCTTCAACAGTGACATTCCTAAGTGCTTGACACCATTTTCGGGACGTGCATGCGCCAAGGCAATTTCTCTGCCAATATTGATAAACGGCCCATGCTGATTGACAACGTTTATCATGGCATCAATATATTCCTGGTTAATTTTGCCCTCCATTAAGAGCGGGCTTGCGCTCTTTTGAATGGCTTTCATCCAATCGAGGCCATCATTTTTTACAACTTGAATTGTATGATCAGTTAATAGCTCACTCAGCATTGGCTGATAGATCCCTCCTGTTCCACTCTTGAAGTTTGGTTTATTAAACAGCTGAATTAATCCTTGTGTTAAGCCATTAAAGTCATGAATCTTCGCATAATCACTAACAACATCCAAAATAGATGAGACAAGTTCATTTCGATAAATATCAAATTGAACAAGATTTTTGGTGAGTATTTTTAAATCCTGATGATCCGGGATGGAATGAACTGTAATGACTTTTTTATTTTTTTCCGGAATGTTTACCGTGGAAATCACCAGGTTTTCCTGTATTTCCGATTGTTTTAAATACTCTCGCTCTGTGATTGGACCTTCAAAACTTACAAATGGAAACAACGATTGAAGTTTTTGTTTCAAGATGGCTGCAGTTCCAACACCGCTGCTGCAGACAAGCAAAACTTTTTGAACTGCTTTTGTAGGCCAGTTTTTCCTTTGTTTATCAATTTCCGCACCAAAATAAATCGAAATTAACGAGATTTCATCTTCACTGATAGAATGTTTACAAAAGGCTTCAAAAGGCTGAATGGAGAATCTTGTAAAGGAAAATACATTCCCGTAATTCTTTTTGATCTCCTTTAACAGCCTGTTTTGATACTTCACGCCATAACGCACCCGATAGTAACAAGCAAGAAGATGCACGTACAGATTCTTTTTCAATTCATAAATATTATCGAAATTGATGCCGGATATTTGTTGAAAACGTAAAATCACTTTTTCAACGACCGTATCCAATCCGGTAAATTTTTGCGGTGCATATTTGGACTCCGAACTGATAAAATTGATCTGGCTGCTTAAAAGAAGTGTTTCTATATAAAAGATTTCGTTTTCATATGTTTCAGGATTAATATCAAATAACTTTAACAGCTGCGAAACCAGTTCGTATTCAGGGTACGTTTTTAGAACATTTAATTCGTATTCTTTTAATGGTCCGACTGTTCTATTCTTTTTAATTCGCTGAATAACAAACGGGATATAAACCGATAAAATGTTTATAGCGTCGTCCGAAAAATGTTTTCCTGTCAATCTTTCTACATCTTCTAACCATGCACCAGTTCCACGTATGAATTGATTTTCAGCTTTGCAATCGATGAAGCGTTGAAAATATTCACTGCTTATCATTTTTCTATACAAATTTGAGTGATTGCTAATAAATTCATGAAACCACCAACGGGTATCTTCTTCTTTTCCGCTTAACCAGTAGCCGTGTTTAGGATCATTCTTAAGAGTAAGATTAGACTTTTTAAGCAGGCTTCTGGCCCGATCAATATCTGTTATAGCAGTATTTCTTGAGATATTTTCAAGTTCAGACAGCCCTTCAAGGGTAACTTTTTTCGTACTGATTAAACTAAGCAGAATATCTATGTTGCATCTTTCATCTTTTGCATATTTAATCGGTGTTGATTCTTCGATGGCATCCCCTGTTTTAAGTATTTTTTCTTTCGTTTCTTTTTTCAGGTAGTAGCCCTCATTCCTGACATTTTGAATGGGCTCCATTTTTTTTGCAAGCAATTCTTTATTTAGAGCGTTGAAAATATAATAGACCGTTCTTTTGGAAATTTTAAAGGTGCTTGATAAATCTTCAACAGATGTGTATCCTTCTTGATGCGCTAAATAATTTAAAATCAGCTTTTTCTTGGAAGCGCCCATATTTTTCACTCCCATTTGTTCCTCCTTCCTACATTTTCATCATATAACAAATGTTAAAACATGTAAGCGCAATCAGTGCAGAAGACTATGTGCAAAATTGGGCTGCTTAATTGAAGGATCAACTAAAACAGCATGACTAGGACGGGGAGTTTTCCTCAGCTAGGCGGAAATTGGAATATCTTACAGTTAAGTTAAAAAAAATGAAATTAATAAAAAGTGATGGAAAATGTGGCATTGGTTATGTAGATGGCAGTTGATAGAATAGTTGACTGGCAGTTGATAGAATAGTTGACGTCCTTGAAGAATGAAAAGTAACGAAAGCTTGCCGGACGAATCAGCTTTTGGCCTGTTCTGACTCGTCCAGCAAGTTCGTCCAGATTATTGCTTTTAATACTCGCCTTTTATGACAAAAAATGATCCCCGTATGGTGCCGCCCAGTTTTGACTTTTGTCTGGCAAATTTAAACTTCCCTTCTAATTCCTTTGGTACTTCCATCCCCTCAGAAAGTTTAAAACCAACCGCCCGCTTCTTCGGATCATCTACGGAATACATTACATTGACAACGAGGCCATCCTCGTAAAAGACGTAAGCAAATTGGATATTTTCCACTTGAAAACGCGAAGTTTCCAATGGCTTGGCTGCAAATTCAATGTCGCGTTCCTCTTTCAAAATCCTATTCACATATTCTAGTGTCTCTCCGCTTTCTGCAGCTGGCAAAACAGTAAATACGTGTTTGTATTTATTCATAAAATAGCGCGCCTCATTCGCACGCAAACCAGCTAGCGCCTTCGCAACAGGTGAAGACTCCAGACCAACCTCAGACACATTTTTGAAATCAACGATATAGGACATGCGCAACGCTCCTTTTCCTAAATGGATTTGATGTAAACACAACAATATATAAAACCTATTCTATACTTAACCGTTTACAATATTTGTCCTCGCTCACCAGAAATGATCACTGATATTTTTGTGCTCTCACCTAGCATTTCTATTGTAGCAAAATTGGTAGCACTGAATGGGGAAATTGCTGAGGCGAGTTTTCGGTGCAAAACATCCATACAAATCCGGCCGTGACCATTTTTACTAAAAAATCCTGGTTGAATCATGTGCAGAATCGGCTGTTTTTACATTACCTACAGCAGCGATTATTTGGATAAAGAATGTCTCCTCAAACCCAAGCTTTTGTTTTCACCAAGAAAAAATCTTTCAGCTCTCCCACCTATTCATGTTAAGTTACCTTACATAAAAAACAAGAAAAACACCAACACTGGTTCTACTTTATCTATTTTGAATAATAAATAGATAAAGAATTGTGCAAAATCGCTAATGAAAAACCGTTTATCCTTTGCTATATTAAAAATATAGATGACATTATATGTGATATTAAATGACATCAAAAGAAACATTCCAAATTCACTACCGTAAATCTATTGAAAAGGAGCTGAAGCAATGGCTACTCAATTGGAAAGTGCTTATCCGCAACCGCAGAAGAAGTCGAGTATGGATCCCTCCCTGATCCCGAAAACAGATGCGGACAGAACAGTTGGCCCTTTGAATTATATTTTTATGTGGATTGGGGACGGGGTCAATATTGGAAACATTACGCTTGGCGCAAGCCTGATGGTGGCCGGGATGGCGATATTAAACATTTATCAAACTTTTGCTGCGGCATTGATCGCCATCAGTATTATTTCAACCATCTTTTCATTGAACGACAGATTAGGCTACAAAACAGGCATTCCGTACGTTGTCCAGCTGAGAATGTCCTTCGGCGTAAAGGGTTCGATATTCACATCGCTTTGCCGCGGTATACCTGCCATTGTTTGGTACGGATACCAAAGCTGGATTGGCGGCACGGCTTTAAATGAAATGGCCAAAATTGCAACGGGCGGAGCTTTTGACAATGCGGCTGTTTGCTTTATCGTGCTCCAATTGTTTCAAATTGCGCTCTCCCTCTATGGCTTTCATGCGATTAAGTGGGTGGAGGCCCTGACTTCAGTCGTGATTTTAGCTGCACTTTTCTATGTGTTCAGCATTCTTCTCACATCCCATAGAGCCACGATTGCAAACAAATGGGTGCATGCAAAAGGAACGTGGGGGCTGCCATTCTTTGCTTTTATCATGACGTTTATGGGCAATTATGCCGCCATCTTTTTAAGTGCAGCGGATTATTCAAGAGAATTGAAAGCCGGGATCAGCCATACAAAAAGAAGGTTATTGTATTTTATTCCGATCTTTATCGCATACGGGTTTGCTTTAACGATGGGGGCCATGCTTGCTTCTGCTACCGGAATTACAAATCCTGTAAAGGCTTTTTCAGCAGTGGTCGATAATCCTTATATTACATTTTTCGTGTCTGCGTTTATCGTGATCGGGACCGTTTCGGTGAATATGGTTGCCAATATTATTCCACCAACTTACGTCATTACATTGCTTACGAAATTAAAATTTAAGTATGCTGTCACCATTACAGGGCTGCTTGCTTTTGCATCTTTTCCATGGGTGCTTGTCCGGGATTCTTCAGCAAAGGGGCTCGACATTTTCATTCTGGCTTACTCGGCGTTTTTAGGTCCGATTGTAGCCATTCTATTGATTGAGTACTACATCTTCCGAAAACAAAAGGTAAATATCGCCGACTTGTACGCGGAAGACGGGCCTTATTCCGGCTATAACCCTGCGGCTGTCATTTCATTAGTAATTGGCGCGGCTGCCGCATTTGCAAAAGTGGAACTGGCATGGATCATCGGCTTTGTTGCGGCTGGTTTAGCCTATATCATTCTGTCAAAATACGCATTTCCATTTTCAAAATTTAAAAAGGATACAATTTTTCAAAACACAGTCGTTCTCGAATCAAATCACAGGGAGGGGATTCACAATGAAATATGATACGCTCATAAAAAATGGAAAAGTTGTTTTTAGAAACAGCGTTAAAATCGCTGATCTTGCCATCCAAAATGGAAAAATTGCTGTAATTGCAGATAAAATTGAGGAAACGGCAAAACAAGTTTATGACGCCTCAGGCCAATATGTGATGCCGGGAATGGTCGACATCCATGTGCATATGTGCGAACCGGGGCGGACGGAATGGGAAGGATTTGAAACCGGAACAAAGGCGCTTGCCGCCGGGGGAACCACAACCTATGTAGATATGCCTTTAAATGCGCTGCCTGCCACGACAACAAAAGATGCTTTAGAAAAAAAGCTTGCCGCTGCCGCCGGAAAAAACTATGTGGACTACGCCTTTTACGGCGGATTAGTGCCCGGTAATCTCGATCACTTAAAAGAACTTTCCGATTGCGGCGTGGTCGCTTATAAATGTTTTATGGCCAGCTGCGGAACCGATTTGCCGGGAGACTTTAAAAATGTAGATGATTACACGCTTTATGCGGGGATGAAAAAATTAGCCGAGCTGGGACATATTTTATTGATTCATGCAGAGAATGCCGCCATTACCGATGGGTTAGCAGAGGAGATGATCAAACAAGGGAAAACAAGTCCGGCTGATTATGTTGCAACACGGCCTGTATTTACAGAAGTGGATGCCATCAAGCGGGCACTATATTTTGCGAAACAAACCGGGTGCAGACTGCATTTTGTCCATGTCAGCAGTGCGGAAGGGGTGGAAGAAATTACGAAAGTGCGGAACGAAGGACAGGATGTCACGCTTGAGTCATGCCCCCATTACTTTACCATCACAACAGCCCAATTTGCGGAAATCGGCCCACTTGCCAAATGTTCCCCGCCTTTGCGCAGCGAAGCGGAGCAGGAAAAACTTTGGGAAGGATTGAAACAAGGAAAAATTGATATGCTGACATCCGACCATTCCCCTTGCCCGCCTGTAATGAAGGACAGCGAAACCGGTAATATTTTTGAGGTATGGGGCGGCATAACCGGGTGCCAGAATAATGTCGATTTGATGTTCGATGAGGCTGTCAAAAAGCGCAATATTCCCATTACGCAATTTACGCGCATGATTGCAACCAACCCTGCCGAACGTTTTGGCTTAAAATCGAAAGGGGAAATTGCGCTCGCAAAAGATGCGGATCTTCTCTTTCTCGATCCCGACCGGCCATACACGGTAAGTGCGGAAGACCTCTATTACCGCCATAAGCACAGCCCGTATATCGGCAGAAAAATTGATTGCCGGGTTACGAAAACTTTTTTAAGAGGTCAGCTCGTATTTGATCTGGATGGCGGTGGTATCACAGGCGAGCCGGTTGGCAAATGGATCCGGCCAGCGAAGGTCTCAGACTATGCCGGAGTGCCGTCATAATCTAACAGCATCAGGCTCTGCTTTCAAGAGCCTGATGTTGCTGGCATGGATTTTGACCGGTTATCAATGGCTGGCAACCTGTATGCACCGTGGCAAATGCCTTCAATCCTCTCAGGCGTTATGCTCAAATGTAAGAGGAAGCTCGTATTCAATCTGGATAGCTGCTGTATACAGGCGAGCCGGTTGGCAAATGGATCCGGCCAGCGAAGGTTTCAGACTATGCCGGAGTGCCGTCATAATCTAACAGCATCAGGCTCTGCTTTCAAGAGCCTGGTGTTACTGGCACAGATTTCGGGACAGGAATAAAAATAACGCAAGACAGCTTGCTGTTTTCAAGAGCCTGGTTTTGCTGGCATAAATTTTGACCGGTTATCAATAGCTGGCAACCTGTATGCGCCGTGGCAATGCCTTCAATCCTCCGTGGTGTTTCGCTCAAAGCTTACGGTTGCTTACGGTATGATTGATCATTCTGTCCCACCCTTTATTTTTTTGTAAAACTTTTATCAAAACATAGCCAAAAATGGCCCCTGCAAAAGAGCTTAAAAAGAAGGCAGGGATAAATCCGAAAAGCGTTGACGCTTGGCCGAGTAAGAAAACAGCAATGGGATAACATGCCAAGGCACCGAGAATGCCTGTCCCCATGACCTCCCCAACAAAGGCAAAAATGAGCTTATTCGTCTTCGCGTACAGATAAGCTGCCAAAAACGCGCCGATCATGCTTCCCGGAAAGGCAAAAATACTCCCTGTCCCAAGCAAGTTACGTAAAAGCGAGGATATAAAAGCTTGCGCAACCGCATAACCGGGGCCGAGCAGAACAGCCGAGAGTATGTTGGCAAAATGCTGTACCGGAAAAATTTTTGCAAAACCTACGGGGATATAAATCAAGCTGCTGGATGCAGTTGTGATAGCCGCAATAACTGCAGTTGCTGTTATTTTTTGTGTTTTTCTCATTAGAACCAACACTCCCTCCTTTTTAGTTGCGAATGAAAATCAGACCGGCCAGTCTTGTTTTTTATCGTTCATATCCCAAACTAAATAGGACTTGCTGAACGAATCCGACTCTGAGTTTGTACCCAATTTGTCAACAAGATTTGCCTAAAAATATAGAAGAATCCATCTTTGAAAATGCGATTCTGTCTGCTCTATACTTTGAACCAGTTTTCAAGTGCAAGATTAAATTTTTGCCAAGTCTAGGAATTTTGCTTATTCTCAGCAAGCCCTATGTGAAGGAAGCGAGGAAAATGAACGGTCTTTCTTCATATAGGGTGCGTCTACGTTAAGGAAGCGCGAAAAAACGAGGGTCTTCCTTCACATAGAACCCGTCTATGTTAAGGAAGCACGAAAAAACGAAGGCCTTCCTTCATATAGGGTGCGTTTGAAGTGCAAGCTTTTCCCTAGATTTTTTATAAAACCCTTGCATTCAATTTAAGCAAAAGTCGTGAGCATCCTTGCCAAATCTAGAAATTTTGCTTATTCAGCAAGCCCTAAATAAGTTGAGATTTATTTATATCTTTAAGCACAGTCGGTTAATTACTTGGTTCGACTTTTCCTTAAGGTTTCTAATAAACTGTTTTTGATTTGCTGAAACGAGGAGTAAAAGACGTTATTAACAATGGATTCTTTCATCCACTTCTAAAACCCTTCAATGAGATTCAGTTCAGGGCTGTAGGGTAGAAGAAAAACCAGTGTAAGACATGACTTAGTGGCTTCCAAAAATGAATTTAGAAGTTTGGCGTGATGAAAGTCGGGCATTATCTAAAGTGATAACGGTTTTTCCTGCTTGATAAATTCAAGGAAAACATCTGTGCTGCATCTTGATTAAAGTATCAATTGCAATCTCTGCAGCATGACTTGGATTGTTAAATTGATTTAAATATTTGATAGATTTCTCCAAAAGGAATTTACACGGATCAGATCCATATGATCCTCCATTATTTAGAAATTTCATTTTTCGACAGAAATCGATTGTTTTACGTTTAAGTAACCATGTAAGGAATCCTAACTGTGGGTTTGGCTCGTAAATTTAACCTTAGCAGAGAAGGATTCTTTTTCTGTCGGGCAAGGCAAGAAAGTCAGAAAGATTTGAAAAACAAAGGGTTGAACTGGATTTTTATCATTTATACATTATTCCGTTTAATTGAATATTTTTAAACTTTCCTATTGTAAAATAATCGGTGTGTCTGCTAAAATAAAAGTGCAAAGCTTTGCAAGACAAAAACATAGGGCACTGTACTAAAGACACTGTACTAATTTTGCCTCAGGAAAATTTTATTGAGAAGGGAGAGAAGAAGGAAAATGAACAGTAATGTTGGAATTAGTCGCCAGATATGTAATGCATTTGTATTAATCACTGTGGGGATTTTACTTACCTTATGTATCTCTTTGACTCCAGCACAAGCAGCTGGTCAGAACTATGCCAAATCATGGGAAACACTAGCTGGTGCAAGATGGCATGGCTATGTCCAAATCAAAGCCTCGTACAATGATCATGGCAAACACGCCAAACAGGGGTACCACCGGTTTAAGCGAGAGGCAGGGCCTTCTCTTGATACGGGTCGCCTCTTTACTTCTAAAGCACGCTCAAAAAAGGATACTAAAGTCCATTCTCGCGAAGACGTTGTATGGGACTCACCACTTTGGGGTGACAAACATGTAACCCGCTATTACTACGGTTTTATTTATTTTAAAGGTTAAGATCTAACCAGTAGTATATTTCTTATTTTTTTGAATCATTGAGGAGGGCGTTCGCATGAAAACAAATAAATGGTTATCTTTGAATTTTAGACTTGCACTGAGTAGCGTCCTTCTCAGCATGCTTACCTCCTTCATGGTACATGCATTTCTGTTGACGCTTGAAAGCCGTAAAGAATCCACATTCGGACTTACAGGTAAAATAACAGTCTTGACGATGGTAAATGGTCCACAGAAGGTTACGAAGACAGATGCTACTTATGCACAAAATATGTTAAAAGACTATATTGATAAACAGTCCCTATCCCTAGTCTATTCTTCGATAGGCGATGGTCGACCTGAAATGTTGGTTTACGACCCACATGGTTTTCTCCCTTGGTTCCCAAGAGTTACAGATGAAAGTTTTGACTTCACAACTTCTCATGCTTACCTTTTCCGCGGTACATACACAGAAAAACAGTGGTCCAATTTTGCTAAAGCTCCTCTTTTACCAAAAAAAGTTAAAGTTTCCGGAGTGATTGATGCTCCATCCGAAACAGGTGATCTTCAATACGCACGTACTATTGGTCAGGATCCACTACCTCCTGGTAACTACACAATAAATACATCGGATCCGGTTCAAGTAAAACATATCTTAGACTTGTTCGATCAGATGGGGCTTGTTCCTCAAGTTAGCAAAGAAATCCCAATATTTATATATTTTGCTAATAATCCATTTCTCGTAATCACGGTTCTTTTTCTTGTCATGGGCCTTCTATGTATTGTCTTTGACTGGTTTCTATACAATCAAGAACGTGTGCGGGAGTTTGGCATTCGCATACGTTACGGAGCCTTGCCCACTAACCTCGTGCAAGAAAATCTAATCGTTGGGATAACTGGCCTTTTAATAGGGAGTGCAATAGGAGGAATCATGTCAAATCTCCTGGTCGCAGAAATTAGCCAAACTGACATACAGTTATTTAACTTCCAGACAATTACTAGCATTGCTATCTCATTCACTATTGTAACCCTGACATGGTCTTTGATACTTTATGTTGTTATTAAGACAAATAAGTCCTACGGTGTGATGTCAAGGGTTAAAAACAAGTGAATTGGAAATTTTGTTGGCTCTATGTCATAAAAATGGCAATACTGAACTAAGCCTCCAGATAATTGGAATAATCTGGAAGTTTTCAAGTTCAGGCTATCGATGATGGTTACCTGGTTACCTCATCGCGTCACCTTCTTTTTCGGCGCATAAATTTGATCGTTGCGGAGCAGCGCATCGATCAGGCGCACCAGTTTTCTTGCCGTTAAGACGAGGGCGCGTTTGTGTGAGTGCTTATGCACCTCACGATATTTCTTTTGGTAAAAGGCGCGGTACTCAGGTTCGTGTCGCCGGACCAGATTGGCAGCCTCAACCAGGTAATACCGGAGATAACGATTGCCTGTACGCGCAAGCATTTTGTCATCAGCCTCAAAATCACCCGATTGGTGGCGGGGCCAGAACAATCCGGCAAATTTTGCGATCGCGGCTTGGTCGTCAAAGCGCTCAATGTCGCCGATTTCAGCGAGAATCCCAGCACAGCTCACCGGGCCTATTCCCGGAATGGTCTGGAGGGTATTCGGGATTCCATCAAGAACGCGGGCAATCGCCTTATCCAAATCCTTGATTTGGCGTTTAAGATGCCGGATGATCTCAATAGAACTGCCCAGGACCAAGTCAATCGAATCCTCCACACATTTAGAAAGCCGGTAAGAGGACCGGGCAGCTTTTTGGATGGATGCGGCCAAATCCTCGGGATCGCTAAAGCGGCCATGGCCTTTGGTCTGGAGATACATCGCTAAGTCCTCCAGAGGCATTTGGGCAATTTCATCGAGGCTATAGGCCTCAAGCAAAAATTCCGTTATGGCATGGCCGAAGACCGATGTATCCACTTCAAGGTTAAAGGCACTGAATTTGAAAAACAGATGATTCAAAAATACCTGTTGTTCCCGGGTTAAACTTTGAATCAGGTGATAGCGCATCCGTGTTAACCGTTGAAGGGCAAGGTATTGTTCTGACTGAATCACGGATTTCGGCAATCTCCCGAAACGCAAGCGGTCCGCAATTACCCAGGCATCTTTGGGATCGGTCTTGTCCATCTCGGCATAAGCCTTTTTGAAATTTCTCACCAGCTTCGGATTCAGGGTAAACACCTTTGTACGACGCTGTTTCAGCTCGGGATCTTCATGGAAAAACATTGCCGGGTGCCAACTATACACAGATGTGGCCTCCATGGCGATCTGGATGGTGTCATCCGCCTCCGCATGTTGGAGGATGGTGTCTCTTAACTCAGAGGCACCGGGAAGATTGTTTGTCACCGTTTGGGTGGCTAACGTTTCCCCCATTCCATCCATCAGGCAGGCATCGAGGTTTTTGGAGCTCACGTCAATACCGACAAATAAGGGCATATGATTTCCTCCTCTCTGTATTGGGATCGATGGAATCGGACGCTTCGGGATATCCCCAGATGGCTTGCCGATCTGTCAGCCTCGCGTATGAGAACTCATCCGGGCCGTGGGCTGCCTGGAACTGCTCATTTCCAGCACGGAGATCCGGAGGAACGGCCTACGGGTTAGACGTTCAAGCAAGAACCTGGGGATGCAGACTTTTCGAGTAGTCAGGCTACAAGGAGGGGAAGCATTGACCCAAACGATCCTAAGACCATTATCCGGGAACATCGCGAAGCGTCCAAGTCCGAACTTGTATTCCGGGCTCGCCCGGAATACAAAATCTTATATTCACTTGTCAATGAGCAGCAGAATGAACTGGAAATTGACATCCACTTTGGATTTAAACTTATTATACGAGGAGGTAAATGTTGATGCGTGAGTTGTGGGCAGGGGTTATAATGGCATGCCGACGTTGGCAGGCCATGTTAGGAATTTCAGGGATGATTGCCGCAGCCTGCGTTGTTTTCGCACTGGCCTTAGAGGATGTTGTATCGGAGGTTGCTGTTTTAAAAGGAGGCCAGCATTTACGGAAACAGCACGCCGTCACTTTTACACCCTTCTATCCACAAGGTAAGTCAACTCAAGTAAAGAACGATACAATACAATATGTGATAGACCAAATCAACAATCGAAAGGGCTACACTGCAATCATTCACAACATGGAGCTTGATAATCCTGATTTTGCAGGTGGATATCCTACCTTGGTACTGTTCGGTGATGTGATCCCAGATTTATTTCCTGAACTTTCGTTGTGCAAATCCGTACCTTGTGCGATGAAAGGATCTAAAATTGTTGATGAAAAAATCAATGCTGTAAACATTGAAGGCGAAAACATCCCAGTAGTAGGAACGCTACCTGCAGGGGCTACCCTTTTTGATCCTTCGGCTGCCGGTCTACCCTTAGACAACCGCATCGTGATTAGAGCGCCAACTAAACTTCTTCCTCTACTCCATTCTATTGAAAAAGAAGAGGCGATAACTCGAACGGTCTTCTTGGATCCGGAAGCTAAAGTGGTGGATACGTTCGTTACCATGAATGCAAATACCGAATTATATCTTATTCCCCACGAGATTGCCGTGGATCAGCCCCTACAATTCCGTGAAGTAATGGAACGTTCTGCTATATATATTGTTGGTATGTTGAGTTTTTTATTGTTAGTTTTCATTGCTTTCGTGTCCTCTGCTCGCTTGACAATTCGTCAAGAGCATTTGGCTTTCAAAATCAGGGCTATGTATGGAGCTACGCCTTTTCATCTTAGTCTTCGTATTGGTGGTTTTTTGGCAGTGGTTGTGCTGATTCCACCGGTTGCCTTGCTTTCACTGCTTCTATTCTATCTACATATTTCGGGTGCACCCTCACCGAATGTACCATTATGGGTCATGTTAGTAATCTTACTGACATTTTTCTTATTATGGTTCTGGTCTATAAGTAGCACAAAAAAGATAGGGGGATGAAAATGAAACCAATCCTTGAAGCTCGAAACGTTTCTAAAGTATATGGTAGTGGTCGTACACAAGTAACAGCACTTGACAATGTTTCCTTGCAACTTAACGCTGGAGAATGTGTGATTTTGATGGGGACGTCAGGCAGCGGTAAATCTACATTATTAAATATATTAGGGTTAATGAGTAAGCCAACCAAGGGTCATATTCTCATTCAAGGAAAAGAGGTACCGGAACGCGATCGAAACCGGTCTCGGCTACGAAATGCGTATTTTGGGTATATCCATCAGGATTACGCAATAATTGAGAACGAAACCGTCGAAAGTAATGTTATGATTCCCCTTCAATATGCCAGCCCGCTTCCTGGACGTCTAGAGCGCAAATCTAAGGTATTGCGGGCGTTGGAAGACGTCGGTATGGAGTGGGCTTTAAAAAAGCAACCATCAGAGCTTTCTGGCGGCGAGCGACAACGTGTTGCTATTGCTCGGGCCTTGGTGAACAACCCCGTTGTAATACTTGCCGATGAGCCAACAGCAGCCCTAGATAGTGAGACAGCTGAATCAGTAATGATGCTCATTCTCTCTTTCAAAGAAAAGGGAGCAACAGTGCTTGTGGCGACACACGATGATAAGGTAGCGAAGCTGGGTGATCGAATCTTACGGATCAATGACGGTCGTCTCATTACAAGTAGCGAAATGGCAAAGTCCTGATCAGGAGCAAAAAAATCCATACAAATCCGATAATGAGAACCCTAATTTAAGGTTCTATATTATCCCAAATTACGAAAGTGCAGCGATTTGATAGCTAAAATCCACACACGTGGAAGTAAATGTAAAATATGGAATCCAAATCTATAATTTCAGGTGGTTGAAGGTATACTTTCCCCCTCCCCACCTTTGCGGGCTTTTTAATTTCCAGTATTCAGTTCCTGTCTCTCAATCAATCATGCGCACACTTTGAATCATTTTCCGGAATGCCCATTTGTGGGCATATGTCTCACAAATGTTCAATGAGACCCTCCGGCTGTGAGACGTCAGCACGCCGGCCGAATAAATAAACTCTCTTCGAAACCGTCTGATGGTATAGGACTTGAACGCAGCCGGGCAATGGTCCTTTTTAAAGATCTCGAATAAATTGTACGCCAGTAATTTAATCAGAAGATCCATATGATTTGCCCCGAAAGAATCTGTTGGAATCTTGTCCATCGAAAAACCCTATTTAGACTCTTTGATATAGTTTTCCAGACAGGCTCTCTGATGTAAAATCTCCAAATATCCATAGGTTCCCAGTCCATCGTTGTCACAATGGCTTCATAATCCCAGAGAAAATCAAACAATTGAAGCTGGTCTTCCTCATACTTGTCAGCTTTTCGGATGACCGCAACTCTTCTTGGCTTTTCCCAGGAAGTTGCTTGGTAGTAGACTGTTTTTCCCTCTATAACAATCAGCTCATTATCAACATACCGGATCCACGGAGAATTGTCGTTTTCAACATACTTTTTCAATCTTGATGTCCATTTCAGTTTGCCGGCGTAGTTAATCTTCTGTTGCTCCCAATAACTGTAAAACTTTTCTCCGCCAAATCCCTTGTCAAAACGGGCGTACCGGATAAGGTACTGAGCGGAAAGCAATCGATAGGTTTCCTCGGCAAATTCAATTCCGTTGTCAGCTGAATGGACGTTTCCCGGTCTTAGCACACCGTTTAAGCAAAGATGGGATTTTCCTTCAAAAACGAGAAGGGGGTGGTAGCTTTTTCTGCCCGGCTTATGGGGGTTCACCCCGATTTTTGCTCCCTCCTGGTTTCCATAAACCGTTTCGACACTTGAATCAAAGTCAAGAATGAGATCGGAATCCAGCCATGGTTCGATGATGTCCATCACCCGTTCTTTGAATTCTATGGCAGCATCCTCGATTTTCTCCAACCTTAATAGATCCTTGCTTAAAAGCGTATAATGCGGGCATTTTCCTCCTAAGAAAGCACGAATCAAAGGGTCATTCCGGAGTGATTGAAAATGAAACATACGGGAGCAATCTGCCATCCAGCCCGCAATCAGATATACAAATATTTTACTTAGAGGAAATTTGGCATTGTCTTTCTTTAAGCAATCAAACCCCCGGAAAGTCTGCTGGATTTTCATCCGTTCCAGAAATTGCAGAAATGGGAGGATGCCACTAAATTTTGTACTATTCTTTAAATTGAATTCATATTTAATTCTTGAGACAGGAATGATATAATTCACCTTAAAGGTGCCCCCTTTCTTGGTTATTGTTTTTTCTCAAAATCAATTATACCAAAGGATGGGGCACTTTTTTATTTTAAATTACTATTTTACTTTCGTAATCTGGGATTATAGCAAAATGGCATGCAATGAATGGGACTATGCCGGAGTGCGTCATAATGCCAACAGCATCAGGCTCTGTTTTCAAGAGCCTGATTTTGCTGGCATGGATTTTGACCGGCTGCTTGCAACCTGTATGTACCGTGGCAAATGCCTTCAATCCTCCGTGGTGCTTCGCTCAAAGCTTACGGTTGCTTACGGTATGATTGATCATTCTGTCCCACCCTTTATTTTTTTGTAAAACTTTTATCAAAACATAGCCAAAAATGGCCCCTGCAAAAGAGCTTAAAAAGAAGGCAGGGATAAATCCGAAAAGCGTTGACGCTTGGCCGAGTAAGAAAACAGCAATGGGATAACATGCCAAGGCACCGAGAATGCCTGTCCCCATGACCTCCCCAACAAAGGCAAAAATGAGCTTATTCGTCTTCGCGTACAGATAAGCTGCCAAAAACGCGCCGATCATGCTTCCCGGAAAGGCAAAAATACTCCCTGTCCCAAGCAAGTTACGTAAAAGCGAGGATATAAAAGCTTGCGCAACCGCATAACCGGGGCCGAGCAGAACAGCCGAGAGTATGTTGGCAAAATGCTATACCGGAAAAATTTTTGCAAAACCTACCGGGATATAAATCAAGCTGCTGGATACAGTTGTGATAGCCGCAATAACTGCAGTTGCTGTTATTTTTTGTGTTTTTCTCATTAGAACCAACCCTCCCTCCTTTTTAGTTGCGAATGAAAATCAGACCGGCCAGTCTTGTTTTTTATCGTTCATATCCCAAAATAAATACTCATACTTTGAGGCTATTTGGAAATGGTGTTCTAAGACTGCCAGTTCCGTTTCTGATTTTCCGCTTGCCAGTTGGTCCATTAAGTCAATTAACCACTGCGTTCCGGAGCCGAACGTTTCTGAAGAATAGGTTTCGATCCATTTCTTGTAAGGATTGGTCTCCAATGTGTCTCGATGATTTAATTTCAGCAGTTTCCCAATTTCCCAATAATCCCAGGCACACGGCAACAAGCAGGCAACAAGTTCAGCCAAGCTTCCATTGGCGGCCACTTGCAGCATATAACTTGTGTAAGCAAGATTGGCCGGCGTTGGTTGAGTTGCTTCTAAATCCGTGCGTGTAATGCCAAACTCGGCAGCGTATTGGCGGTGCAGTTCCATCTCAAAATGCAACGATTCATGGAGAACCGCAGCAAATCTCGTCATCATGTCCAGGTTACCCGCTTTCACAACACCCATGGCAAACAGTTTTGCGTACTCAACTAAATATACGTAATCCTGCTTTAAATAATAGATAAATTTATCTCTTTCTAAAGTTCCGTTCCCCAGTCCCACGACAAAAGGATGGTTATGGTTTTTCTCCCAAATCGGCTGGACATTTTGATATAGCCTTTCTGTAAAAGATCGTTTCAACAATGATTCCTCCTTGTTTACCGGGAAACCGATTGCGGTTTGCAGGCTGGTTTCTCCCTTTGCCCTAAGCAGCTTCAAAATAAAAAACCCGCCCTCCATCGGAAAGCGGGTGTATCAATTACAAATCATCAGGTGTAATTTCATTACCTACTTCCCTACGCTAGTACGAACTAGATCAGGTTCTAAGGGTACTTCTCAGCCAATCCGGCGCCCCTAGTAGACGATTGCGAATATTCATTTTCATTAATTTTACCATATCATAGTCCCGAATTTTGTGCAACAGGAGATTTATCATCCTAATCTTGATTAAAATGTCGTCTTCCATTAACTTTTTAATATCGGGACTGCTCCGGGAACATCACAGAAGGCTTTTTCCCATAAACAAGGACGAATGAGTTGGAAACCTTGATTTTTCATCATTCGTGCCCATTTATTCCTGACTTAAGTTGCAAACCGTGGTGAAATTTGCAGAACGGAGGGCAAAAATGAGGATTGTGATCGCTGGTGGGACCGGATTTATCGGGCGGAAATTAACGGATATGCTTCTTCGCGAAGGGCATGAAGTGGTCATTTTAACAAGGAAAGACAAGCAGCCGGCAAATCGTGTGCAGTATGTAAAATGGCTGGTGGAAGATGCTTCTCCCGAAAATGAAATAGGGAATGCGGATGTATTCATCAACTTGGCCGGCGTGTCCATAAACGATGGAAGATGGAGTGCCAAACACCAAAAACAAATTTATGAAAGCCGGATGTGCGCAACAGATGAAATGTTGCGCATCCTGTCTGCCATGCCGCGCAAACCGGCAGTGCTGGTCAATGCAAGTGCAATCGGCATCTATCCGCCATCACGCAATGCTGTGTATACTGAAAAATCATTGCAAAGGGCAAATGATTTTCTTGGCAGGACGGTATCGGGTTGGGAAGCCAATGCGAAGCAAGCAGAAAAACATGCCATCCGTACTGTCTTATTGAGATTCGGCGTTGTGCTTGGAAAGGAAAACGGAGCACTGCCCCTTATGGTATTGCCGTATAAATGGTTTGCTGGCGGCACAGTCGGTTCCGGCAATCAATGGGTCTCGTGGGTGCATATAACAGACGTAGTAAGATCGATCTTATTTGCTATTAAAAATGAGAACATCCGCGGCCCGGTCAATGTCACTGCCCCTTCGCCTATAACGATGAAGGCATTTGGCAAAACCATTGGTGCTGTTTTACACCGGCCGCATTGGCTTCCCGTACCTTCTTTTGCCTTGAAACTGGCACTCGGGCAAAAAAGCAGCCTTGTGCTTGAAGGCCAGCATGTACGCCCGGAAGTCCTCATGCAGGCAGGATTTGAATTCATGTTCCCGACGCTCCGGCAAGCTTTGGAAGATTTGCTTACAAATCCATAAGGGCAAAAAAGTACAGGCAACGAACGCCACGGCAGAAGGGCCCCTCTTCACACGCGCATAAAAATAAAGGTCTCCCAACAGCCGTCTTCCGCTGTTGGGAGACCTGGTTTCATCCTGATGGTAGGTCCCTGGTCTTTGTATTTCATTTCAACAGATACTAGAGGTACATGGCTATCCATTTGAAATCTGATACGCTTCTTTGCACCCCAGCCTGAAAAATACATCATTCGCGATTTTGATTTTCTGCACGCGCTTTTACTAGACTTTCCAACCTTCATTACCGTTTTCAATGTCATCAATGGCTGGCATTTCCATTCAGACACCACGTCCGGAAAATGCGCATGAACTTCAACCCATTTCATACATATGCCCCGCGTTTTATTTTTATCCATCATGTACACAAACAAATACTGTTTGGTTATCTGCCGTTCCATTTTTTACAAAAAACTTAGCCGCCAATGGCCTTGTTGTAAGTCAGATCGAAATCAAAATTTCCTTTTACGCCGTTGATCTTACAGTTTGTTTTACGATGCTGCCAAACGTCAGCCTGCATGCCGAGCGTTGCGTTATAACGTGCAATCCATAATAGATTCCCCTTGGGCAGTTTCGATGCATTTAAACGATTCTTGTAAAAATCGTAGTACGTATAGATCCCAGTATGTTGGAATCCTTTGCTTTTCAACTCGGTGATAAAGGCATCCACATAGCGGGTTAAAGTATCTTTGTTTTTCGATAGATTCTCGTATTCGACATCCACAAAAACATAGCCAATCTGTTGTTTCACAGGACTTAGCCTCTGCGCAAAATGGTCTGCTTCCTGTTTCGCGGCCGTTATGGAAGTGGCGTCAAACATGTGATAAACATGAACTTTTAAACCGGCTTTGGCTGCCGCTTTAACATCCTGGACAAAATAATCCTTGGTGCCCGTTTTTGGCAAATCGGTTCCCTCACTTGCTTTTATAATCGCATAGCTGAAATCCGCCGCTTTCACTTTTTTGAAATCAATCCCGTTTGTCCCGGATGGTTGCAAATATGATAAATCTATTCCCCGTTTGGCGTAGCGGACAATATGGGTATCGTAAGTTTGGGCATATCCGTAATAGCCGTCTGCATAACCAATGGTCAGCCAGTGGCCCTGTTTCGCATAAACGGTAACCGGCGTTGCGAGATAAAGCGTATTTTTCAATGTTTTTCCCGTACGAATGTCGTGCAAATACACTGTATCAGCAGCATAGCCGGTATACCACGCCTTTGGTCTGCCGTTTGCCACATATTTTTTATACGCATAGGCCGTTTTATTTTGAAATTGAACGCGGTAATAGCTGCCCGACGAACCGGTGACAAATACCGGTGCATTGCCGGGCAAAGTGCCAACTTTTTTGCCGGCGCTTGATGCTTTCGAAACAAGGTTCACCGATCTGGTTGCATGTTTGACAGTAATGGAAGATGCATGCGCCTTGATGAACAAACCATTTGAAAAAGTGGGGAATACAAAAGCGAAAGCCATTACAAAAGAGATCACGCACTTAAATCCAAATTTGACCATCTTGTCCCCCTATGAATATATGAGATTACCTTATTCTAACATTTAATATAAGGGCTGTCATCGCCAGAATGATGCTCAAGTGCTGTGAGATATCAGGACGTCCTATAGCAGAATCTGGGTCAGCCATGAGACGACCCTTGCATTTTTTAAAACGATGCTCAATCAATAGCGTTTGCTTCGACATTGACGGGCACTGATTCTGGCCCGGCCTAAAATAGTAGTACCGGCCACTTTCCCTAATTTGCCGCGTTTCGGCACTGTCCAGGAAATGGCCGAAAATGGTTAAAAATACTTCAATTTCAGGACTTATATATCATTTTTTCAGGTGCTCTATAGCTATCCTTTGAGGACGCCTCACAAACACATAAATATTGTTCAGGATTTAGTAAATAAAATTGAACATCCCCCTTTTGATACATTTCCAGACCTTTTAATTTTATGCCTGAAAAAATTGGGGAAAGTAGGCGGTTGGTCTTACCCGATGCCCTGCAGACGGGTCAATCAGCTAAATAGTTGCCTTCCATATTGTCCACCGGTCTTTTTCAATGATGTTATTTTCCTTTGTCACCTTTTTCTGGACATAATCGGTCAGCAAACTTAGTTCTTTATCATCCAGTTCATACAAAATGCTTCTTCCTGTTCTTTCACTTATGTCTTTTAATAATTGCGCTTTATTTTCGTGCACCTTTCTTGTTTCCCATAATTTAACTTCTTCAATTTTTTTGAACCCTGCTTCTTGCAAAGCCTCGATGACCGTTTGGCTGCTATGCCTGCGTTTTATTTCCTCATCAATTAATTTTGGAAATAACTCAAATAAATACCCTCTGATGTTTGTGTTATCTCCTTCTAATAAGCAATCATCGGGTGTGCGATCTTGAATAATAAAAACCCCGCCATCCTTTAACAGTCTGTGTGCTTCTTTAAAACAAGCATGCAAATCCCAAAGATGGTGTATTAACGCTCTTTCAATCACCAATTGAAAGCTTTGACTTTCTAAGCCTGTATCATAAGCGTTTCCGAGTTGAAAGGAGATATTTTTATAGTCTTTACAATTTTCCTTCGCTCCTTCAAGAATCGGTTCCGAAAAATCGATGCCTATAACAGTTTGAACGCCCATATCTGCCAGGGCTTTCGAATAAATCCCTCCTCCGCACCCGATATCTAAAGCGTTTGATATATGCTCGACAGTTAGCAGACTTTTCATCATGTCAATCCAGGAACGATCCGCAACACGGGTTGTATAAGTCAATCGATTTTGCTTACTGAGCTTTTTGCGATGTTAACAATTTTTCTTTCAATGCAAATAGAACACCACCAGAAATATAATATTGTCAGATAAATATATGCCCATTTTCACTATAAAGTCAATTTTGCACGCTTAAAAAATGTACTGTTATCAGATAATTGTTGAAAAAAATATAGAAATGTATCTAAAAAAAGGCGCACGAATCCAATGATCCACAAGCGCTTTTTTTGAAATTGATTTCCTTTGAGCCTCTGCCAAAATAAAAAATATACCCTTGAGCGAGGCTCTGGAAAATTAATTATCTCGTTTTTTGCCTTTTCTTCCAGATTTTTAAATTTAATAAAAATAAAATGGCTATTTTTCTCCAAAAAAGGGCATACGTATCCTGCCTTCACAAAATGGGTTTTTTTCACTACCCTTTGTGGAAAGGAGACGCTGCATTTGACTTATTCACATATCCACCTGTGAATAACTTAATTCAGTCGATGGCGTGTCCATCCACAATTGGCCTTTCCTGTCTGATGATACGCCATATTTGCCATGATATGCATAGATATCATGCAACGATCCACATGCGCTTCAACTGCCTGTTTTCCACGCTTGTGAACACGACGGAGACTATATCCGTCTTTTAGAATGCCAAAGATTCGTTCGATGATCGTTCTGGCACTATATAACACTTTAAATTTCCGCCCATGTTGGGGCAACTCGACGTCTACTTGAGGCGCTTGATCAAAGTCCAGCCGAAATACTCTTCCTTGTGCTGCCCCATTACAACATTCCACGTGATTCGACAGCGGGCAGGTGAGTCCTTCTTGCCTAGCATTTGGATGAAATACAGGACAAGTGTAAATATATTGCCCCTTTTCCCGATCAGATCCTCTAAGGTCCATTTTATGTTCACTGATACAGATGGGGGTGCCGTACCGATTGATTTTTTCAATTCCCCGGGCGGAAGTTGGTTTATCTTTACGGTTCCGTGGGTTGATGGGTGCCACCAATTTCGCCTGTAATACGTCCTTTGTCACTTTTTGATTTTCCGGCGTTTGGTAGATTCCATCTGCCAAGATAAAGTCCAACTGCTCAGCCATCTCGGGGTGCTCCGCCTTAAACGTCTCCAATGTCGTTTCTAATGTTTTCCCATCAGGTGTATTTCCTTTGAATACTTCCCGCGTCAAAGGCAAGCCGGATTTCACCCCGCATACCATTGATAATTTATGCGCAATATAGGAAACTGCATTACTTTTACGCATTACCCCTACATTGTCGTCCGTAAGGACTTTGGGGCAATCGCAATCACCCTCACAAGAACACGTCTTCCTTGTTTTATTCAAGGTTGCTTCTGCCTCTATATGCGATGTATCCACGGCGGCTGCTTCCTCATTCGTTTCAACCACGCCTTCCCCTTTATTATATTCAACAACCAATAGCCGGGCTTTTTCCCAAAGACCATTTGTTGTCATGATTTGATCAAAACGAGCAAAGGAACGGTAGCTCGGAATTTTCTCCGTAAATCCACACATGGTGGCAAATAGCGGGTTTGATTTCACTTGCAAATAGACACTCTCCACCATCACTTCAATATACTGTAAAGAGGCCAGTTCAAAAGCACGAAAAAAGGGCATGAAAGGATGCGGTTTTCTCCCTGCGGGAGAGGGACGAAATAATGAAGACGCAGACTTGTCTTCTTCCTCCGTTATTGAAAATAGTGCCGGTTGTATTTCATTAGAAGGATCATGTGCTCTTTCATTTTTTAGGTGCAAATATAAAAGGGTGTAGTATTCTCGTTCAATCGGCTTAAAAATCTCCCATGGGAAACACATGGCTGGAATGACAAATGGTATATCGGCATAGTCTTGCCAATTGTGGGGAATCAAATTTTGTTGTATTGATAAATCTCTGGTTTGTGTTAGAATAGAAGTAGTCATGAAATCACTCCTTGGATACTGGATATTGGGTAGTACTTATATCTTACCAAAGGAGTGACTTTCATGGCACTTTTTTTTCAAAAATAATTATGTTTTTCCATTTTACAATATTTACCAGGGGAATGAGTAGCCTAATCTATTAAAACTCGTCTAAAACCGACTGAAATGGAAAAATTCAGATATTGATAATAAGCGAATTTATCCACTGAAATTAAAACTCACCATTTTTTCTTTTATACTTGTCATAATATTCGTGCAAATACCTTTTTCTATAGTGGAATAAATCCACGATCTTTAATTGTCTGACTGCCTACTGCTTCAGGAGATACAGCATTTTGGCAAAGGCTCTTTATATGGATAAGTTAAGAAACGAGGCTTCTCATTTTTTCAGCCTGGTTCTCTTTGATCCGGCCTAAGGCCATGGCTAACATGACACAGAGTGCCAGTCCACAACGCAGCTTCATTTTAGCCATTCCCCGAATTGTATGAAGTTCAAAGCCGAAAGAAGTATCAAGCCGGCTGTTCACGCGCTCTACAGCTGTACGTCTGTTGTATTCTTTTTTCCACTTATAGCTCGATCGATCAATGGGTGTAAAAATACGCCTGTCTTCAGATAATGAGATACGGAGCCCTTGTGCCACGGGGCATTGAGCCTTGCCTTCACATGTCACTCCCATTTGTTTCGCCGGGCAAAGTTTTTTTAGTTTCTGGCGGTCTTTCTCAAATCCCCCGTTGCACATTTCCCGTTGTTTACCTGTTTCAGGGCATATACGCAGGATACGGTTCCTTTGTAGTTATAAACGACGTTTTCCTTTCCCGGGAGTAATCGTGTTTTGTCGGGGTCTTTCCACATATTGCGAATATCAATGATGGGCTTAATCTTATACGTATCCCAGAGTTTCGTAATCAGCTTCGTGTCATCATAACCCCGGTCTCCCGCCATCGTTTCCGCTGTTTTCAGAAGCTTTGGCTGCTTTTCTTCCATTTGCTCTAAGAGTTTATGCCCTTCCGTAATGTCTGACTCAGACGCTTTTGTAACCTTGAATGTTACCGGTAACTCGTAGGTTGCATCCACCACCAGATGCAGTTTGTAGCCAAACCATTTCACAACTTTTTGCCATGGGTTGCCTTCTTTTGTCACACCACTGTAAACCTTCTGGCTATGATTTGCATCCAGATCCCGGCGGCCATCCTTGGTTTCATGCTTGTTCGGATGTTTAGAAAACGATGAGATCGCCTTGCTGTCGATTGCCAAGCGTTTACCAAAATCCGGCAACCGTTCCAGGAGCTGTTCTACCAAAGTCTCAAACATTTTATCCATCATTTCTTCGTCACGGATTAGGGATTTTAGAAAGCGCGTATAGGCATATGAAGTTGGAACCTGCCCTTCAAAGCCACACATCTCCCTTAATTGGCCATTACGGGAGAGTTCACGGCGTAATTTCTCAATGCTTTCATGTTGAAATACAATGCCTGCCAAGATAGAATTCCACATGGCACGAACGGGGTAGTCATTACGACCCTTCCCCCTTTTCTTTTCAAGGCTTTGCATGAACGCTTCATCAGGCATGTAGTCCAGTACAAGGCGAAGACGGTCTAAATCTCCAAGAATCTCAATTTCTTTCCATGTAAACAGACTCATTTGTGGTATAATAGCCATACAGGTGAACCTCCCAGTGTTAACTCCCAGTGTTAAGATGTTAGTCCTAAAACTATTTTAACCTACTGGGGAAACGGGTTCACCTGTTTTTGTTTCAGTGGGGTGGAATTTTTGTCCACTCCTTATTTTTTTATCATTTTTGCTTGTTTCCCCCTCTTTTTAGGGGGAAAATTTTTTTATCCTTTTTTCAAACCCTTGGGCTACAAGGAGTCTGTAACATCGCAATTACCTCGTACGGTTGCTCCCGAAGAAGAAATGTGATGATCCACGTATTCACGCCTTTATTATGCAAAGATGAGTTGAATAACAGTTCAGAAAAAAATTAATTTTCCTTAGCCTTTATGGAAACGATTTCTAAATGATGCTATAATAAAATTGTTTAAAGGCTTGGTCTGGGCATAACATGAATGATGAATGGGGGTGTGCGGCTTGAAAAGCTTCTTTTTATCTAAAACGTTTATTATTACTTATTTGATCGTCTTAGTTGCATTTGCATTACAAATAATGTCTCCAGGTATAAATGTTAATTATATTGCCTTGATCTTTGGATCTTTTGTGATCGCTGCAGTAATCACATTTATAATAAAAGCATTCATCAAATTAATAGATGTAATCACGAAAAAAACATCTTAAAAAAGTTCTTAATATGGAAGATTATAGTCTATTTGGTTATTTATCCGTTAGCATATAAGGAACATCTCTTCTACTGGTAATGTTTTTGTCAAAAAGGAAGATGTCATTTCATTTATTTATGCCCGGGTTGGGAGTAAGCCGATCATGAATACTTTTTGCAAAATACAACTTTCGTTTATGAGAGGAAAATAGTAATATTGAAATAAAGAGTATTTTTACCTATTAGAGCAAAGGAAGGAAGGACAAAAGTGAGTAGTCAATATGATGAAATTATTGAGAAAGCAAAAGAATTTTTTAGAAAGGAAATTGCTCCTAGCCATATTTCCAATACTGAAAAACTAACTAAGTTAAAGGAATTCCATCTTAATCCTTTTTTAGACAGGTATAAGGCTAGTTTTTTAACTGGTAATGATGACCCCAAAAGCATTGCAAAAGCTCTCATTTATCCAAGAGTTTTAGGTACATCTATAAATACTACTTTTGGTAACAAGCTGCAAAAGTTTTGTAGCGAGGTTTTAGAGGGCTTTGCGTCAACTACATCAGGGATTGACATTGAATTTATTGATAAGTCAGATGGTAGGAGAAAATATTGCCAAATTAAGGCGGGACCAAATACAATCAATAAAGATGATGTTGAAACAATAAAAGGGCATTTTGCGGGAGTAAAAAATCTTGCTAGAACTAATAACCTTAGCGTTGGATTAAATGACCTTATAGTCGGTGTATTTTACGGAACTCCTAAAGAGCTAAGTGGACATTATAAAAAAATTAATCAAGAATACCCTGTCATTGTTGGAGCGGAGTTTTGGTATAGGCTTACTGGTGAAGAGGACTTTTACGATAGACTTACTGGTGCTATTGGAGAGGTTGCCTCAGAATATGATGGTACTGAATTAATGGATAAAGTAATTAACTCCCTAGCTATAGAGATTGAGGAGAGCCTTAAACCTAAGGAGTTAGAATCTAAAGTTGAAAAAAAGCTAGTTGCCGAGGATAAAGAAAAGTATGATTTTTAAGAATAGGATGGATGGATGTGTTTAAAGCATCCATCCCCTTTTATTTCTTTATTATTCTCTATTCAATTTTGTAATTCGCTACTGCCTCATCAAAAATCCTATATCTAATAGATACTTCCTAGCTAGTAATATGAAAATCAGTCTAACTAATAATTTTACAGAAGCTGAACTGACTCCAATTTATTTAATTTGATTCAATACATTTATAATGGATAATCCTACAGCCTTAGCCATGTTTACAGGAACAGCATTTCCTATTTGTTTATAAGCATTAGCTGTAGAGCACTCAAACTCCCAACTATCGGGAAAACTTTGTATTCTTGCATATTCCCTAACTGTTAATGGTCTAGTTTCATCAGGATGACATCTCTCAGTTTGTTTCTGAGCGGGTGAGCAGGTTAATGTTAGCGATGGCTCATCCCATGATAATCTTCTAGCCATTCCTGTTCTACCTCCTCCTGAGTAGTAACTTTTGCCCATGTACTCCTTGGCCACTTCTTCAGGTAGGTCTCTCCAATATCCCCCGGGAGGTACGAGGTCTAAAACTTTCCTTTTAGACTCGGGATATTTAACCCCATCAGATGGTGGAACATCTTTGAGAACATCCCTTAAAGTAAGCTTATATCCATAGGGTTTAGGTAAATAGTATTTAAGATTATACTTTTCAACTAAATCATTTCTAATTCCGATGATTACAATTCTTTCCCTTTTTTGAGCCACATCATAATCTAATGCTCTTAATACATGCCATTTAACAGTATAACCAATGTCAGAAAATACTTTTATCATCAGAGCTAATGTTCTACCATTATCATGATTTACTAATCCTTTAACATTTTCAGCTAGGAACATCTTAGGCAGTAGTTGTTTTAATATTTGTGCATAATAGTAAAACAGTGTACCTCTAGCATCAGATAATCCCATCTTCTTTCCTGCATAACTAAAAGCTTGACAAGGATAGCCTCCTGATAATAGATCCAGTTCTCCTATAGGAACATCAAAAAAGTTTCTGATGCCTTGCTCAGCAATCTTTATTACATTCTCCTCAACAACATTCCAATTAGGCCTATTTTTTCTTAGAGTCTGACAGGCATGTTTATCAAGTTCTACAAGACCCTTAGCATGGAACCCAGCCATTTCAAGACCAAGAGCGAGACCTCCTGCTCCCGCAAATAGTTCAACAACTGAATAGTCTTTATTTGGTTTTATTCCTCTAACTTCTACAAAGTCATGCCCCTCAAAGTCTGCTGTATTGATTTCTTTTTCTTGAGACTTCTCTAAAAAATCTGTACTATCTAGGGGTAATTCTAACTGTTCTGATTCTATTATATCCTCAAAGTTTACACCCAAGAGCTCACACAGTTTCATTGCATTTGATTTAATAGGATTAAAATTAGGAGAGAGTATCATTGAAAGCTGACTTTTGCTAATGCCTAGTTGCTCTGCTAACTGCTTTTGTGTAGATATATTATTTCTTTTCATATGTAATCTTACCTTTTCCTTACTGATTGTATAAGCCAAGTTAATAACCCTCCTTCAAGTTAAAAATACATTTAACTTTTATATGGTTATTATGAATGAATATCCATTTTAAGTCAACCATTTATTATGAGCCCTTGCCAAAATGCTATATCCCCTGAAACTGTAAGCAGTCAGACAATTAAACGCATATTCCGCACGTAAATTTTTCCATTTTAAGATTTTTTTAAAGGAATTTTCTCCTTCTTTGTAGAATTGAATGATTATCTAAACTAGGGGAAGACGAGGAAATTTTTATGTCAGATCAAATTTTAACCTTACATGTGGGGCCGTCTCAACTTTTATCTAAACTGTGTGATGAAATAGAACTCGAAAAAACCATTAATGATTTAGTCAAATGGGATTCTGTCCGTTGTCATATCTCACCCGGAACAAGGATTAAAGCCCTTGTCTTAAACATTTTATGCAGTGGCAAGCCCCTTTATAAGGTTCATGAATTCTATCAAAACCTAGATTCTGAGATGCTTTTCGATACATCGGTTTCACCCGATCAATTAAATGATGATGCATTAGGAAGAGCATTAGATTACTTGTATAAAGCCGAAGCATGGAAAGTATATTCCACCCTTGCATTAAAAGCATTAGAGCCTCTGCCAAAATAAAAATATACCCTTGAGCGAGGCTCTGGAAAATTAATTATCCCGGTTTTTTTGCCTTTTCATCCAGATTTTCAATTCA
The DNA here is from genome assembly GCF_038593015.1 of Weizmannia sp. FSL W8-0676. Lineage (NCBI taxonomy): Bacteria > Bacillati > Bacillota > Bacilli > Caryophanales > Bacillaceae > Heyndrickxia > Weizmannia sp. FSL W8-0676. The sequence continues at coordinate 694,135 of NZ_CP151954.1, read as the reverse complement.
ATAGAAGTAAAACGGTCATTTTCCTTCAAAAAAAGGGCATACGTATCCCGCCTTCACAAAATGGGTTTTTTTCACTACCCTTTGTGGAAAGGAAACGCTCATTTTATTTATTCACATATCCACCTGTGAATAACTTAATTTGCTCTTTGCAGCCGATTGCGTGTCCATCCACAATTGGCCTTTCCTGTCTGATGGTACGCCATATTTGCCATGATGTGCATAGATATCATGCATCGATCTACATGAGCTTCAACTGCCTGTTTCCCACGCTTGTGAACACGACGGAGACTGTATCCGTCTTTTAGAATGCCAAAGATTCTTTCGATGATCGTCCTGGCACTATATAACACTTCAAATGTGCGCCCATGTTGAGGCAACTCGACATCTACTTGAGGCGTTTGATCAAAGTCTATCCTAAATACTCTTCCTTGTGCTGCCCCATTACAACATTCCGCGTGATTCGCTAGCGGGCAGGTGAGACCTTCTTGCTTGGCATTTGGATGAAATACAGGACAAGTGTAAATATATTGCCCCTTTTCCCGATCAGATCCTCTAAGTTCCATTTTATGCCCACTGATACAGATGGGAGTGCCGTACCGGTTGATTTTTTCAATCCCTCGGGCGGTAGTTGGTTTATCTTTACGGTTCCGTGGATTGATCGGTGCCACCAATTTCGCCTGTAATACATCCTTTGTCACTTTTTGATTTTCCGGCGTTTGGTAGATTCCATCTGCCAGGATAAAGCTCAACTGCTCAGCCATCTCGGGGTGCTCTGTCTTAAACGTTTCCAATGTCGGTTCTAATGTTTTCCCATCGGGTGTATTTCCTTTAAATACTTCCCGCGTCAAAGGCAAACCGGATCTCACCCCGCATACCATTGATAATTTATGCGCAATATAGGAGACTGCATTACTTTTACGCATTACCCCTACATTGTCGTCCGTAAGGACTCTGGGGCAATCGCAATTACCCTCACAAGAACACGTCTTCCTTGTTTTATTCAAGGTTGCTTCTGCCTCTATATGCGATGTATCCACGGCGGCTGCTTCCTCATTCGTTTCAACCACGCCTTCCCCTTTATTATATTCAACAACCAATAGCCGGGCTTTTTCCCAAAGACCATTTGTTGTCATGATTTGATCAAAACGAGCAAAGGAACGGTAGCTCGGAATTTTCTCCGTAAATCCACACATGGTGGCAAATAGCGGGTTTGATTTCACTTGCAAATAGACACTCTCCACCATCACTTCAATATACTGTAAAGAGGCCAGTTCAAAAGCACGAAAAAAGGGCATGAAAGGATGCGGTTTTCTCCCAGTGGAAGGGAGATGAAATAATGAAGACGCAGACTTGTCTTCTTCCTCCGTTATTGAAAATAGTGCCGGTTGTATTTCATTAGAAGGATCATGTGCTCTTTCATTTTTTAGGTGCAAATATAAAAGGGTGTAGTATTCTCGTTCAATCGGCTTAAAAATCTCCCATGGGAAACACATGGCTGGAATGACAAATGGTATATCGGCATAGTCTTGCCAATTGTGGGGAATCAAATTTTGTTGTATTGAAAAGTCTCTGGTTTGTGTTAGAATAGAAATAGTCATGAAATCACTCCCTGGATATTTGGTCGTACTTATATCTTAACAAAGGAGTGGCTTTCATGGCTCTTTTTTTTCAAAAAAAATCATCCTTTTCCGTTTTACAATATTTACCACAGGAATGAGTAGCTTAATCTATTGAAACCCGCCCAAAACCGACCAAAGTGGAAAAATTTAGACACTTATAATAAATAAATTTACCCCATTAAAATCAAAAACTCACAATTTATTTTTACATTTGTCATAATGTTCCTACAAACGTCTTTTTTCTTTAGTGGAATAAATCAACGACCTTTAATTGTCTGACTGCTTACAGTTTCAGGGGATATAGCATTTTGGCAAGGGCTCTTAAAAAAATTGAATCTTCCTATTGGTGTACTCCATAACGATACAACATCAATTTCTGTTTACGGTGAATATAAACAACCGAAGGAAGATGGACTGCAAATTACGTACGGGTATAGTAAGGCCCATAGGCCTGACTTAAAACAAATCGTTCTGGGGATGGGGGTCACACCTGAACGAATTCCTATTCTTGCAAAAGTAGAAAATGGGAATACTTCGGATAAATCTTGGAATGTGGAATTCATTCAAAAGATGAGAAAAATCCTTTCCCATGAAGATTGGAAAAATCTCATTTATCAAGCCGATTCTGCATTAATCACAACGGAAAATCTAGCGGAAATTCAACAACAAAATTTATCGTTTATTTCCCGTTTACCTGATACATTCGGTTTAAGCACAGAACTAAAGAAAGAGGCATGGTTGCTCAATAACTGGGAAAGGGTAGGCTCACTTAGCAATAAAAAAGACGCAGCTATTTACCAAATTCAAGCTTTTGAAAGACAAATTCAAAACCTTCCTTACCGGTTTCTTGTTGTCCACTCAAACAATTTAGATCAACGAAAAGAGAAAACCCTAAATCGGGCGATCGAAAAGGAAGAAATAAAATTAAAAAAAGAGATAGAAAAACTAAGTAAAGTTATCTTTCATTGTAAAGAGGACGCACTAGAAGCAATTCAATCTTTTAAGAAAAAACAAAAGGCTTCATATTTCTGTTATAAACTAAACGTCCAGATGAGTGATCAACCTATCAAACGAAAAAAGAGAGGAAGACCTAAAAAGGACGAACAGACAAAACGAGAACAAATCTATCAGATACAACTGGAATCGTTTGAAAAAGATCATGATTTTATCGAAAATAAGAAAAGAATGCTCAGCACTTTTGTTTTAATCACAAATAAATTAGACGAGGAGACACTATCCAATCAAGAAGTTTTGAGGGTTTATAAAGGACAGTCGGCCGTTGAGACCCGTTTCCGATTAATCAAAGATTCACAAATGATTGATGCCATTTACTTGAAAACCCCGGAAAGGGTTGAGGCCTTAGGGATTGTGTATGTGATGGCTTTATTAATCTATGGAATTTTAGAATATCGAGTTAGAAAAGAACTGAAAGAAAAGAACCTATCTCTAATCTTGAAAGGAAAAAGGAAACTCTATCAACCCACAGGTCAAGCATTGTTAGAGCAATTAGAAGATATCACCGTGATCCTTATAAATCAAAATCGACAAAAATTAAGGCTCTTACCCGATAATATTGATTCACAAGCCAAAAAAATCATTGAATTATGCGGGTATGATCTATCAATATACGTGTCAAAAAATGTCGAAAACAAAGGCGAATAACACACAACAGGAGGAATTCATGAAAAGAATGTCGAATTCAATAGAACTTTATCGAAAATTCCTCAAAAATAAGAAGATATCATCTCACCAAAATGTTTAAATATAGTTCATTCAAAAATTAAAATGAATTTTATTTAAGACGTGCGAAATGTGGGATTACAGGTCGTTGATTTATTCCACTAAAGAAAAAAGACGTTTGTAGGAATATTATGACAAATGTAAAAAGAAATTGTGAGTTTTTGATTTTAATGGGGTAAATTTATTTATTATAAGTGTCTAAATTTTTCCACTTTGTTCGGTTTTCAATGGATTAAGCTACTCATTCCTGTGGTAAATATTGTAAAACGGAAAAGGATGATTTTTTTTGAGAGCCCTTGCCAAAATGCTATATCCCCTGAAACTGTAAGCAGTCAGACAATTAAAGGTCGTTGATTTATTCCACTAAAGAAAGAAGACGTTTGTAGGAACATTGTGACAAATGTAAAAAGAAATTGTGAGTTTTTGATTTTAATGGGGTAAATTTATTTATGATAAGTGTCTAAATTTTTCCATTTTGGTCGGTTTTGGGCGGGTTTCAATAGATTAAGCTACTCATTCCTGTGGTAAATATTGTAAAACGGAAAAGGATGATTTTTTTTGAAAAAAAAGAGCCATGAAAGCCACTCCTTTGTTAAGATATAAGTACGACCAAATATCCAGGGAGTGATTTCATGACTATTTCTATTCTAACACAAACCAGAGACTTTTCAATACAACAAAATTTGATTCCCCACAATTGGCAAGACTATGCCGATATACCATTTGTCATTCCAGCCATGTGTTTCCCATGGGAGATTTTTAAGCCGATTGAACGAGAATACTACACCCTTTTATATTTGCACCTAAAAAATGAAAGAGCACATGATCCTTCTAATGAAATACAACCGGCACTATTTTCAATAACGGAGGAAGAAGACAAGTCTGCGTCTTCATTATTTCATCTCCCTTCCACTGGGAGAAAACCGCATCCTTTCATGCCCTTTTTTCGTGCTTTTGAACTGGCCTCTTTACAGTATATTGAAGTGATGGTGGAGAGTGTCTATTTGCAAGTGAAATCAAACCCGCTATTTGCCACCATGTGTGGATTTACGGAGAAAATTCCGAGCTACCGTTCCTTTGCTCGTTTTGATCAAATCATGACAACAAATGGTCTTTGGGAAAAAGCCCGGCTATTGGTTGTTGAATATAATAAAGGGGAAGGCGTGGTTGAAACGAATGAGGAAGCAGCCGCCGTGGATACATCGCATATAGAGGCAGAAGCAACCTTGAATAAAACAAGGAAGACGTGTTCTTGTGAGGGTGATTGCGATTGCCCCAAAGTCCTTACGGACGACAATGTAGGGGTAATGCGTAAAAGTAATGCAGTCTCCTATATTGCGCATAAATTATCAATGGTATGCGGGGTGAGATCCGGTTTGCCTTTGACGCGGGAAGTATTTAAAGGAAATACACCCGATGGGAAAACATTAGAACCGACATTGGAAACGTTTAAGACAGAGCACCCCGAGATGGCTGAGCAGTTGAGCTTTATCCTGGCAGATGGAATCTACCAAACGCCGGAAAATCAAAAAGTGACAAAGGATGTATTACAGGCGAAATTGGTGGCACCGATCAATCCACGGAACCGTAAAGATAAACCAACTACCGCCCGGGGGATTGAAAAAATCAACCGGTACGGCACTCCCATCTGTATCAGTGGACATAAAATGGAACTTAGAGGATCTGATCGGGAAAAGGGGCAATATATTTACACTTGTCCTGTATTTCATCCAAATGCCAAGCAAGAAGGTCTCACCTGCCCGCTAGCGAATCACGCGGAATGTTGTAATGGGGCAGCACAAGGAAGAGTATTTAGGATAGACTTTGATCAAACGCCTCAAGTAGATGTCGAGTTGCCGCAACATGGGCGCACATTTGAAGTGTTATATAGTGCCAGGACGATCATCGAAAGAATCTTTGGCATTCTAAAAGACGGATACATGTTTTTTGCAAGAAAAAAGTGCAGAGTATTGCAGTATATAAATTCGTTTATACCGCATAAAAATTCAATCTGAATTCTCGCTATTAAGGGCTTGACATGGAGCCTCTGCAGCCATGATTCTTTTGCCAAGCGGCCAGCTGTAACAGATTTGGCAAACCCAAACAGGTTATCATGGCTACCCCTCCATGTAAAGCCCCTCTGCATAACCATTTGCATAGAAATTTTGCACATCTCTGCACTTTAATTTTGCAATAAACAGATACAGTCTCCGTCGTGTTCACAAGCGTGGGAAACAGGCAGTTGAAGCTCATGTAGATCGATGCATGATATCTATGCATATCATGGCAAATATGGCGTACCATCAGACAGGAAAGGCCAATTGTGGATGGACACGCAATCGACTGCAAAGAGCAAATTAAGTTATTCACAGGTGGATATGTGAATAACTCAAATGAACGTTTTCTTTCCACAAAGGGTAGTGAAAAAAACCATTTTGTGAAGGCGGGATACGTATGCCCTTTTTTTGAAGAAAAATGACCGTTTTACTTCTATTGAATTGAAAATCTGGATGAAAAGGCAAAAAAATCGGGATAATTAATTTTCCAGAGCCTCGCTCAAGGGTATATTTTTATTTTGGCAGAGGCTCTTAGACAATTGATTGTATTTTTCTTGTAATAACCCCAGATTTTTCTCACCTAAACAGTATAGAAGAATCGAAAGAGTTGTCAGTCGTTGTTGGCCATCGACAATATTATATTTTTCATTTTCTTTATGTAAAATTACTGAGCCAATTCTATATTCTTGTAAACCTTCATGGTATGCATTATAAGTATCTTGAAAAAGCGTATTTGCAGACTTCACACTCCAACTATACGGACGCTGATATGATGGTAAAGTTAATTTCATATGAAGTAATTCATGAATCTTTCTTATTTTTAATTCATCTTGAAGCAAAGCCATCTGCATGTCCCCCTAACTACTTCAAATCTCGATTATGTAATATTTACGACCCTTGTTTAAGGCCTGCCAGATAAAATTATATCTACCTGATAACGTAATGTAATCTTTATTTTTTCCTACGCCGGTTGGCTTAAAAATACTTCCGTAAACAGAATATTCTTCTCTAAAAAACTTATAAATGCCTTCATTGTTACGTCCTTCATAGAAAGACCTATCAGAAACAAGAGTAACAGTAGCTGTTTTAGTAAATCCTCGGCTCTTAAGTTCTTCCATGAATTTAATATCCTTTACGAATGAATACATCTGTTCTGGATACTGGCCATTTAATGGACACTTAAGTTCAATGGCATACTTCTCAGATTTGTCTTCATTAAATATAGTAATATCTATTTCCTTCTTAATAGTTTTGATATCTGGTGTGAAATATGACACATTTCTTTCAAATTGAATACGATAGTCCGGAAGCTTATCACGTAAGAATATCCCCAGCTCATGCTGGAGGCTAAACTCATTATAAATTTCAATACTATTAGACTGCACAAGTAAGAAAAAGTCTTCTACTAATTGCCTTAAATTAAGCAAAGCATCCACCCCATACACCCTAATATAATTTATAGTTTTTTATTGCCCTTCACAATAGTTTTGCTATATCCTCAAACCTTCTGATACCTCTGCTGGTTAGATGACGTCTTTTCAATTGCCTTTATATTACCTTCTATTTTATTTACGTAGTTTAAAAATAAAGTCCCAAGCAGAAGTCGATCCTTTCTGGGTATTCTATTCCATACATAACCCTTGAACAGATCTTTGACAAGAAAGACTTCACCTTCATTCAAGTTTTCAGTTTCCTTAATAGCTTGTTCTAGTAACTCATTAACATCACCCATGTTGTCATCTCCTTATCAATAACAATATTAACAACATTGTTAATAAGATTATATACCTTTTACCAATTCTAGTCAATAAGAAGAAAACCACCAATCAAGAGAATAAATATATCTCCTGAATGGGGGTCATTCATGTAGGTTATGTTTATACATCTACTTCTACACCAGATTTAAATTCAATAGTTAGTTTATCATCATAGACCGTTATTCTAAGGTGGACCCCATCGTCAAGACACAAATTTAAAATTTTTAAGGTGGGGCAGAATCTGAAAAACAGATACTGACTAATAGAGCGTGAGGATGCTCATTGGAGGCAGTTAGTGGACAGTTCACATTTTTTGGAGTGATTCATCCTGCTTTATTTTTCCTTCTCCGGGGGTGTTGTGTCAAGGGCGAGTGTAGCGAGGGCTTTGCCGAACCCTTGACACAACACCCCCGGAGAAGTATCCTCTACCCGAAGGATGAATCACTCAAAGGCCATAAACGGAGGCAGGAGTCTTATAGCCCAGGGCCTGATGGAGTCTTTCGTGATTATAGAATTGTATAAAGTTACCAATCTCTTTCCTTGCTTCTCTAGGGGAATTGTATTCTTTTAAATATACTTCCTCATACTTGATGGTTCGCCAAAGCCTTTCGGTAATGATATTGTCAAGGGCTCTTTTTTTGCCGTCCATGCTGATTTTAATCGTGTTCTCAAGCACCAGATCCGTGTATTTGGGACTGGTAAAATGGCTGCCCTGATCACTGTTTAAGATCTCTGGCCTGGCGACTAAGTGGATTTAAGTCAATATTTTGGACACCAATAAGTGAAATTTAATTTTGATCTCATGCCATATTTTTCATGACTGCTGGTCGCTTGACATGGAGCCTCTGCGGGCGTGGTGTTATGCGAAGGGCGAAAGGGGCAATGATTTCTTTCGCATGGCAAACAAGCCTGCCACACCCGCCACTCCATGTAAAGCGGATGCTTGTAAAATTGTGAAGAGCACTACGCTGCCCCTTTGATACTGTCTTCTGTCTCTTGTGGCGTCATATAGCCCAAGCAGCTATGAATCCGTTTCCGATTGTACCAGCCTTCTATAAATTCGAATAAGGCTCTTCTGGCAGCTTGAAAGTTCAAATAGTTGACTCTGTAGATCTCTTCCTTTTTCAGAATTGCATGGAAAGACTCAATGCAGGCGTTATCGTATGGGCAACCTTTTTTACTGAAGGAGTGTTTGAACTGCTTCTTTTCCATGTATTCTGCAAATTTCTCGCTTGTATACTGGGATCCCAAATCAGAATGCAAGATCAATCCCGGACCTGGACGTTGTGCCTGATAAGCGTTTTCTACTGCCTTTAAAGCCAGTTCAGTCGTCATGTGGCGGTCAAAAGCGTAACCGACAATCTTTCTGGAATGTAAATCCATTACGGAAGCCAGGTAGCACCAACCGTCTCTCAAAGTATGAATGTACGTAATATCCGTAACCCATTTCTCGTTGATGGTTGTCGTTGAGAAGTCCTGGTTCAGCAGGTTATCGTGTTCTTCCATCTTGCCCTTATTGGAATGGGGACGGTACTTTTTTCTGATAATGGAATAAATGCCTGCAGCCTTCATCAAACGCTGAACCCGTTTCAGGCTGACTTTGAGCCCTTCTTTTTCAAGCATATGGCGGATCTTCGGCGCTCCGTACCTCTGCTTGCTTTCCGTATGGATTTTTCGTATTCTGTCTGTCAACTCCCGGTTTTCCCGTTTTGTTTTTGACTCTTTTTTTGTTTGGATTGATAGTAGGTACTTCTCGGCACGTCAAGGACCGTACACATGGTTTTAAGGTCATAATGGTGTTTGGCTCTTATCTCGTCAATCATGGATATAACAGTGGTTTGATCTACTTCTTTGCGAATATGGCCATAGCTTTTTTTAAGATTTCGTTTTCCTCTTTCAGCCGGTGCAATTCTTTTTGCAGGTTCAGAAATTCTTCCGGGGTAAAAGAGCTCCCGTCATCCAGCTTAACCGGTTTTTGTTTTCTGATCCATTTGTAGATTGTCGTTTCAGACAGGCCATATTCGCTGCAGATCTGTTTTACTGGTGTTCCAGTTTGATAAAGCTCAACCACCATTTCTTTAAATTCAGCATGATAACTTTTACGTTTTTCGCTTGTGTTACCCATATCAGGACACATCCCTTCGTTAATATTATATTTCACTAAAGGGTGTCCATGAAACTATACTAGCATCATTTCCTAAAACATCTGGGACGATATTTTCCCGGCATAGCAAAAAGCAAGTATGTCCAGGTTATCCGCTGTCCCGTTTTTTCACCCAAAACCTTAGCCGCCAATGGCTTTGTTATCCATTTTACATCCTGATTGCTTTTGCAACCGGTAACAAAATAGCAATGTTTCGCTCATTATCTCCAGCTTTATTTTACCTCATTGGAAAGAAAAATTCGGAAAATTTTATTACAAATCATAAATATTCATTATAGTCCCGGTAATAAGCCGGCTATTGGAGATTTTTGATTTTGAATAAAAAATCGCCCTGATTTTGGAAAGGTGATTTTCACAAAATCAGGGCTTTTTATCGTTGCTGTTTACACATCTAAAACCAAATGCGCCACACACTCCACATGCACCGTATGCGGAAACAAGTCCACCGGCTGGACGGCAGTCAGTTTGTAGCCAAACGGTTCGAGTTCTTTTATATCCGTTGCAAATGTGTCCGGGTTGCAGGAGACATAGACAATGCGCGCAGGTTTTGCCCGGCCGATTTTGCGCATGACTTTGCCGCCGGCGCCGGAACGCGGGGGATCGAGGAGCAACAGTTCCGGGTTGCCGAAGCTTTCCAGCACTTCATCAATCCCTTTGCGTGCGTCTTTGGCAAGGAAATATGTGTTTGAAATGCCATTGTCTTTTGCATTCCGTTTTGCCGATTCGATCGAGGATTCAACAATTTCAATGCCGGCAAGTTCCCTGACACGGTCCGCAAACGGCAGCGAGAATGTGCCGACGCCGCAGAACAGGTCAATCATTTTTTCCGCTTTCTCCGGCCGACCCATTTCAAGCGCAAGATCGACGAGTTTCTGTGCCTGTACTGGGTTGGTTTGGAAAAATGTATCGAACCATATCCGGTAACGGTAACCATCCATTTCATCGTAAATAAAATCACGTCCGGAGAGGACATGTGTTTTTTCCGCCTGTGTCCGGTCTGCCCAATCGGTATTTTCGAGCCAGAGCAGGCTTTTTACTTGCGGGAATTTGCCGGTGATCCGTTCTGCCAAATCGCGGGCCGCTTCAGCCAGCTCCCCGTCCGGCGCTTTTGTTGCAAACAGGGCGAGCATCATTTCCCCTGTTACAAAAGACTGGCGCACCATTAAGTGGCGTAAGAGGCCTTCGTGCGCATCTTTGTCATAGCCTTTTAAGCCATGTCCTTTTACCCATGCGGCCACTTCCATCGCGCCACCCACCATTTCTTTTCCGGCAATCAGGCAGGTTTCAAGCGGAATCACTTTCCGGAAATTCCCTTGCTCATGCAGGCCGAGCGATCCGTCCGGGGCAAATGTAAATTCCATTTTATTGCGGTAGTGCCAGGGATTGTCCATGCCGATCGTATCACGGACAAGCGCCGGGTCAAAGCCTTGTGCGGCAATGGCTTCTTTTACATGGGCAGTTTTTTGCTTTAACTGGCCCTCGTATGCCCAGTGCTGCCAGACACAGCCACCGCACCGGTCAAAGTGCGGGCACATTGGCGCCACCCTTTCCGGATGGGCTTCGAGAATTTCTTCCGGCAGTGCCTTTCTTCTTCTTTTTTCCGGCTGGTCCACGGTGACGCGCACTTTCTCCCCCGGAAGCGTACGCGGAATGGTCAGTTTTAATTTTTTCGCGTTGCCAAGTTCATTTTCACGCCAGACAACCGCCTGCCCGGAACCTTTTGCATCCAGGCCGCGGATTTCCGTTATCAATGATTCCCCTTGCAAAATGGCCAATCCAATCTCTCCTTCCAATGAAAAACGAATATCTCAACACATTTGATGTGTAAAGTTCTTATATTCAAAAAACGGGGCGTTTCACTGCCTTGTAATAGTATAATGGAAAAAAAGCGGTTTGCAAATGTGCATTGCGCACCGGCACCACCCCGTAAGCAAAAACAAGGCCCGTGTTCTCGGCTTATCCACGGGCCTTGTTTTGCTTTCTCATTTCCAGTATTCTCGGCAGTTTGATTGCCAGATGTTCACGGCATTTTCGCTGTTTTTCATATATATAATCTGTTGCTTTTTCAATGGAAACGAGCTTATTGATTTCATCTTCCTCTATATCGAGATCAAATTCATCCGATAACTCCACAGCCAGCTCTGATAGATCAATCCAGTCCGCACCGAGATCATCGACAAAAAGGGTGTCGTCCTTTATTTCCGAAGGGTCATCATCGAAATCGTTCAACACAATGTCGCGCACTCTTTCCCGGATATTTTCTTTTGAAATGGTTTCCCGCATCATCATCAGCTCCATTGTGTAAATGTGAACAAAATATTTCTCATCTACTTTTAATAATAGCCATTTTACAACGCCAGCACAAGAATGCAATATCCCGGCGCTAACTTTTTTATGCCAAATTTTTCCTAGGAAAGGGCGCTGCATTTTTGGGATACGAATGTGCCCGGACAGCTTCTCTACAAATCAAGTGACAAGGCCCGGTGCAAATACTAAAATGATATTAGTGTAAACGGATTCCGGAGGTAAAGCAGATGTGCCATTGCTTTATCCCATATGTATAATATTGAACAAAATCGGAATGCCCCGGCCATTCCAACTTCAGCAGTATAACTGAAAATGGCCTCTGCATTTTATTGAAGGAGGAAGATGGATGATTACATTTGATGAACAAACGAAAACTTTCCATTTGCAAAATGATGAAGTGAGTTACCTCTTACAAGTGGATGCATTCGGCTGCGTTGAACATCTGTATTGGGGAGCGCCGGTCAGGGCCTACCACGGGGGGCGCGCCTATCCCCGCATCGGCCGCAGTTTTTCCCCGAACCCGCCCGGTGCAAAAGACCGCAAATTTTCACTGGATACGGTGCTGCAGGAATTCCCGGGATACGGCAACGGCGATTTCCGTGAGCCGGCGCATGTTATCCGGCATGCGGACGGGTCAACGGTCACGGACTTCCGCTACCGGGCGTATGACATTTTAAAAGGCAAGCCGGCGCTTCCCGGACTTCCCGCTACTTTTGCCAATCCAAATGAAGCCGAAACATTGAAAATCATGCTGGAAGACAAACTCACAGGCCTTCAATTAACGCTTTTATACACCATCTTTCGCGACTTGCCGGCGATTTCCCGCGCGGCTGTGCTGACAAACGGCGGAAACAAGCCTGTTCGGATTGAACGTTTGATGAGCCTGAATGTCGATTTCCCGGCCGGACGTTTTGAGCTGTTGCATCTCCCCGGCGCCCATAAACGCGAACGGCAAATCAAAAGAGAAACGGTAACGGACGGGATCAGGCGTGTAGACAGCAAACGCGGCGCCAGCAGCCACCAGGAAAATCCTTTTTTGGCGCTTGTCCGGCCTGAAACAACGGAATTCCAAGGTGAAGCATATGCGGTGAACCTCGTTTACAGCGGCAATTTTGCCGGAATTGTGCAGCAGGACCAGTTCGGCCAGGTGCGTCTCGGGATCGGGCTGAATGATTTCGGGTTCAGCTGGGCGTTGCAGCCGGGTGACACTTTTTATTCCCCTGAAGCAGTGATGGCATACAGCAGAGACGGGCTGAACGGGATGTCGCAAACGTTTCACACGCTCTACCGCCGCCATCTTTTGCGCGGCAAACATAAAGATGCGGAACGCCCGGTGTTGATCAACAACTGGGAAGCGACCTATTTCCGGTTTCATGATCAAAAATTGCTTGAACTCGCCGACGAGGCGCAAAAGCTCGGCATTGAGCTGTTTGTGCTGGATGACGGCTGGTTCGGCCACCGGGACAATGACCGCAGTTCTTTAGGGGACTGGTATGAATACGCCGGAAAAATCCGGATGGGGATCAAAAATCTGGCGGAAGAAATCCATAAACGCGGCTTGAAATTCGGGCTCTGGTTTGAACCGGAAATGGTTTCGCGGGACAGTGACCTTTTCCGTGAACATCCGGACTGGGCATTGCAAATTCCGGGCCGCGGGATTTCCGAAGGGCGCTCCCAATATGTGCTCGATTTTAGCCGCGGGGATGTGCGCGAAAATATTTTCCGGCAGATGACGGATATTCTGGATCATGTCCATGTCGATTATATCAAATGGGATATGAACCGCCATATGACAGAAGTCCATTCCGCCCTGCTGGAACCGGAAAACCAGGAAGAAACCGCCCACCGCTATATGCTCGGGCTGTATGACTTTTTAGAAAAGTTGACGTCGCGTTACCCTGACATTTTGTTTGAAAGCTGTTCCGGCGGCGGCGGGCGTTTTGATCCGGGCATGCTGTATTATATGCCGCAAACGTGGACGAGCGATAATACCGATGCGGCCGACCGGCTGAAAATCCAGTACGGCACAAGCCTCGCCTATCCGCCGGTTACCATGGGCGCGCATGTTTCGGCCGTTCCGAACCACCAAACCGGCCGGGTTACGCCGCTATCGACGCGCGGTGACGTGGCAATGGGCGGCAATTTCGGCTATGAGTTGGATTTGACAAAATGCACGGAAGATGAAAAAGCGGTGATCCGGGAGCAGATTGCATTTTACAAAGCACACCGTCAATTGTTCCAGTTTGGCCAGTTTTACCGCCTGATAAGCCCTTTTGAAGGCAACAGCGCCGCCTGGCAATTTGTCTCGCCGGACCGGAAACATACCATTGCCTATTTTTTCAACGTACTGTCTGAAGCAGCCGGCCCGGTGAAAATATTAAAACTGGCAGGCCTTGACCCGGACAAAAACTACCGGCATATTGAAACAGGCAACATTTACGGCGGCGACGAACTGATGAACATCGGGCTGTATTTGCCATTGTTTAACAAACAGGACTTTGCAAGCTACAAAGCAGAGTTTGAGGCGGTGTACGAGTAAAATACTCCCCCTCTTCCCAGGCAGAGGGCACTGAAAAACGGTGAGGCACTGTGAATGGCGGTGTCTTGCCGTTTTCTTTTCCCCGCCTATTCATTTTTGTTATGAATGGGTATAACAATTTTTTATTTTCATTTTTTTCTCTATTTCAGTATAGTATACATAAAACGAGTCTTAAAGGAAGAGAGGTTCAGCTATGGATGCATTAGTAGAAGCATTCCGTTCCATTCCTGCCACCTGCATATCAGATGCTATGGATGGTTTGAATAACTTGCACCCGCGGATTAAGCCATTGAAATCGTCCTATTTTCTCTGCGGCAAAGCTTTTACTGTTAAAATGCCGGTGGGTGACAATTTAGCCGTCTTAAAAGCCATTAGAAATGCACAACCCGGCGATGTTCTTGTAGTGGACGCAAAAGGAGACGAGTACAGAGCCATTGCCGGCGACTTTGTGGTCGGGATGGCAAAAACTTTGGGCATAAGCGGGATTGTTGTGGACGGCGTTATTCGTGATATAGATGGTGTTATAAAACTGAACTATCCTGTTTTTTGCAGGGGCACAACTGTGGCAGCCAGCGGAAAAAGCGGTGTTGGCGAAATAAACGTCCCCATTTCCTGCGGGGGAGTAGCCGTAAATCCCGGGGACATCATCGTGGGCGATGCGGACGGAGTGGTGGTGGTGCCGGCAGAAAAAGGAGAAAAAATATTGCACAAAGCACACGAAAAATTGAAGAAAGACCAGCTTAGGGAAGAATCCGTCTCCGGAAACAAAGAAGAGATCATCAAGTATTTAGACTCCATGATCTCAAAATCATAACCTGCCTCTCTCTATGCACGCCCGGTTTCCATTTGGGCTGTTGAACCGCATTCTGAAAAAATGCAGCTGCCATGCAAATAGATGCATGGCTTTGAGGTTAGGTCCACTTTATTTTGCGCGAAACATTGTTATTTTATTGCCGGCTGCAATCGTCGGCTTGGCTCCAGTTTGAAAACTTTAGTCTGTTTTTACACGAAATACGGCGGACAGGCCAATGCTTCATTGCTGATATTCATTTGCCAGTTTCTTGAACGCTTCAAGCGACCGTTTCACTTTCTCTGTCGGGATGCAGTAGGCAATCCGGAAGTAGCCCGGAACACCAAACGTATCAGAAGGAACGAGCAGCAGGTCATATTCAAGTGCTTTTTTGCAAAATGCCACAGCATCCTCTTCCAAGGCTTTCGGAAACATGTAGAATGTACCACCTGGCTTTGTGATGGAAAAACCCATATCGGTCAAGGTATCGTACAAAATATTCATGTTGGTTTCATAGACTGAAAGATCCGCCGTGATGTCCAGCACTTCGGCAACAGTGAGCTGGATGATCGACGGCGGGCAGTTGTGGCCGATGCCGCGTGAGATCTGGCCGCACATATTGACAATCAATTCCGCATCCGGGCAGTCCGGGTTCACGGCTACATACCCGATCCGCTCGCCTGGCAGTGACAGCGACTTGCTGAAAGAGTAGCATGTAATCGTGTACGGATGATATTTTGCAACGTACGGAGCCTCTACATCCTTGAACACAATTTCCCTGTACGGTTCATCTGTGATGATATAAATCTCATGCCCGAATTCCCGCTCTTTTTCCTGCAAAATCTGCGCCAATTCCCGGATCGTGGCTTCCGAATAGACAGCGCCTGAAGGATTGTTCGGCGTGTTGATTAAAACGGCTGCCGTTTTGGGCGAAATCATCCGGCGGAACGCGTCAAAATGAATTTGAAAATTTTCCGTATCAGCGGGAACGACTTTTAACACCGCGCCCGTTTGATTGACGTACGGCACGTATTCAGGAAAATACGGCGCAAACGTGAGCACTTCATCTCCCGGCACGGTTACCGCCCTTAACGCGTGTGCAATGGCGCCGGCTGCCCCTGTAGCCATAAAAATATGTTCTTTCCGGTACGGCAGGCCAAACCGCCGTTTTAAGGAATCCGCAATTTTTTCACGGACCGGATCAATCCCAAGACTCGGGCTGTAGCCGTGCACCGCCGGGTTTTGCGCAAGTTCCACGAGTTTTTCGGTAAAAGCTTGTGGGACCGGCACGCTCGGATTGCCAAGGCTGTAGTCAAAAACATTTTCAGACCCGATTTCCTTCGCCCGTACTGCCCCGTATTCAGCAATCTCCCGGATGACCGATTTCTGGCCGAGCATCCTTTTGAATTCTTCCGCAATCATGTTTTTCTTCCTTTCTGAACATCCATCCTATGTATAGATATAACTATACCATATTTTGGCCCCGTTAAGATGAAATTTTCTAAATTTGCTTTCTTGTTTACAGCGCAACAGTGTTATGTTATATTAAAAGCGGCAAAGGAGTGGCAAAAATGGATGAAGATTTAATCTCCAAAAAAGATCTGCTCGAACAAACCGGCATCTCCTATGGGCAATTATACCGGTGGAAACGGAAAAACCTGATTCCGGAAGACTGGTTTATCCGCAAATCCACGTTTACCGGGCAGGAAACCTTTTTCCCCCGCGAACGCATTTTGGAGCGCATTGAAAAAATCCAGGCGATGAAAGAAAACCTTTCGCTTGATGAGCTTGCCGAAATGTTTGCACCGGGCGGCGGGCAACGGATCAGCAAGGCAGACATGCTGAAACGGGGCATTGTTTCCGATTTTGTACTCCATTTTTACATGGAACAAACGCAGGCGCAAGAACAGGCTTTTCCATTTGAAGAAGTGCTCGCCATTTTTTTATTGGAAAAACTTCTGCACGGCGGGGAGATTTCCCTTGAGGAAGGGAAAATGCTGGTGCGGCTCTTGCAGGATGCGGAAAAATCTTTTGCAACAGAAGGCACAAAGGTATGGCTGATCCGGAAGTTCGGCGTTTCCACCTGCTTTTTGACAAAAAAAGCGGAAGACATTTTATTTGATCGTGAAGCAAAAGTGATTGTCAACCTTGATCTGATGGAGTTATCGGCAGAATTAAAAGGAAAATGGCTATAGGAGGCGGGCAAAAGTGGGAAATCTTGTTATAAACGGAGTCGCATCCTCGAACGGCGGGACTTTTGGCGATGTCATCGTGAATGGAAAAGGAACAGTGAACGGCGAGATCCAGTGTAAAAACCTGGAATCCAATGGAATAGCGGCTTTTAAAGGAAACATTGTTTCACAAAATGCCACTGTCAATGGAACGGCAACCTTTCACGGCAGTCTTTCCAGTAAAAGCGTGCAGGTTTCGAGAACAGCCAAGTTATTGGATGATGTCCTAATTGGACAAAAGCCCCCCGGTTCCCAAGTGATTTGTCTAGTTAGAAGCCCCAATTGGACAAAAGAACCACGCACTGTGCGGGTTTTGTCCAAGTAGCTGGCCGCGTTAGGAAAGCGAAGGAAAAGATATTTCGGCTGCTGCCAAACGCACTTTTGTCCTTTTGACCACTGCAGCCCGACCTGTTTCCCCTGAGTGAACTACCCACCACTTATCAACCTTACGGTTTGATTGAAGTGGGGGCTTCTCGACTTATCGTTGCTTTTACTAGCCAACGAAAACTGACCGAGCTAACCCTCTTGTTCCAAGAGTTTTGTTACTTATGATAACGCTAATAAGCGTAATCCCTCATTTTTGATATTGATTGCTGAATTGTGATCGCGATCTAATACAAAGCCGCAAGAACATTTATATACACGTTCAGATAATGGCATTTCTTTTTCCTTGCCGCAACATGAACACTTCTTAGTGGAGGGAAACCACTTATCAATTTTCACAAGTTGTTTCCCTTGTTCTTTTAGCTTATACGCTAAGAAAGTAGTGAACATCCCCCAACCGTTGTCGTGAACGCTTTTCCCAAAGTGAAGGGCTTGAGACATCCCTTTCATGTTCAAGTCCTCAATCACGACAGCATCAAAGTTAGAAGCTAATTCTTTTGACTTATGATGAAGAAAATTCATGCGTTGGTTCGCCACTTTCTCATGTAACTTAGCCACTACTAGTCGTTGCTTGTTCCAACGTGCAGAACCTTTCTTTCTTCGAGAAAGAATTCGTTGTGCTTTTGCTAATTTATCTAAGGCTTGCCGATAGTAACGTGGGTAATTGGCTTTCTTACCCTGTTCACTCTCGACATATAGACCATCCATAGCAAAATCCAAACCAACAACTTTCTGTATTTTAACTGGACGAATATCTTTCTCATATTCTGTCAAAATTGAAATGTAGTATTTGCCTGTCTTTGTTTTAGAAATAGTGCAAGATTTGATTTTATAATCAGCAGGTATCTCTCTATGCTGTTTCATTTTTATTGGCTTTTTGATTTTTGGCAGTTTGATATGACCATTTTCTAGCTTAATATTTCCGTTGACCATATTAGTTGTATAGGATTGTTTTGCTTTACGATTTTTGAACTTTGGAAAATCCGCATTTCCTTCAAAGAAATTCTTATAAGCAGTCTGTAAGTTCATTTGTGCATTTGCCAAAGCTAAAGAATCCACTTCTTTTAGGAATGGAAATTCACTTTTATATTTTGCAGGAGTCGGAAACTTTTGCTTTTTAAGCAATTCTTTATCATCCTTGAACTTTTCATACGTTTCTTTGCGTTCAGCTAACATCTTATTGTAGACAAAGCGAACACAACCAAATGTCTTAGCTAATAATGCGGATTGTTCTTTGTTTGGTAACAAACGAAACTTGAAAGCTTTGTTTTGCTTGGCCATATCAATTCACCTCACTTTGTGCGGAAAAATTTCGTATATATTGATTATATCGTAAAAAATCCGTACAATCAATATGAGGTGATAATCATGAGAGAAGAGAAAGAACGTGTAGAAATTCGTATGCCTAAGACGATATTAGAAAAATTGGAGCAATATCAAAAAGAAAATGGGATTCCAACTAGAAAAGCCGCAATCTTAGAATTGTTGAGAAAAAGGATTGGAAAAATAACTTTGGCTAAAGCCAACCGAAATTCATCTCCCACCTACTCATTGGTGCGATTCGCACCTCCACATTCCTTGAGGATGGGAGACTTCTTTCGGAAAGCCGTTAAAAAACATTTCCAACCACGGATCACCCCTTTTGTCCCCCGGCAATCCTGTTCTTGAAACAGTATGCTTTCCAAATGAAAGGCAGTGCGATGAACGGGTCCTTCATCGCACTGCCTTTAGTTTGGTATTACAGGGGACCCAACCATGCCGCATCCTGTATACATTTTCACCTTCGGGGAGTACACTCCCCAATGTATGAATTGGGTTTTCAGCCTTTTCCCGGCTGCCGGAGTGTGATGTTATCAGGATGCCTGTCGTCGGCTCCGTTACAGATCCAAATCTTTGTTAAGATTTGCTTCTTTTAAAGCTTGTGCCTTAAAAGATCCGTTACTGATCCGGCTTTCCTTTGCCTTTCCATATTCTTTTGCCTGAAAGTTCATTGACATTTCATTTGACTGTTCAGCACTTTTTCTCATGAATGAATTGCTTTGCGGCCTTTTCCTTTTTGAAAACTTTCTTCGAAAACTTTCACCTTCGGAAACAGGTTCCCCAATTGCTTTCATTCATGTTACTCAAGTGCCTGGAGTTTCCATGATTCTTCAAATCACTTTTTCGGCAATCGTTTATGTTCCGGCAAAAGGTTTGCTTTTCAGCTGCCTGAACGGGCGGAGTACATTCGCCAATTCCTTTTTCGTGAACCGGTTGCGCTCACCGTTCCGGGCTTTTCGAAATATACGCGTGAAGACGGAACCAATCGGGATGGTTGAGTCTCCTGCAATCCCAAACTTTAAGGGCTTTCCTTCCTTACACTTGTAGTATAGCACGGGCATCCGGAAAAAGCTGTGTCGAAATTGTTAACGCTTTCAAATTTTGAAAATATAAAAGCAGTGCGGGCGACCGCACTACTTTCCGTCGTTAAACCAGTTTATGCGCATACCATTTGGCACCTTTGAAGCGGTTCATGAAAATGAGCCCGCGTACGCCCCATTCGGCAATCATCGCAACCCAGATGCCAGTGATGCCAAAACCGAATGTGATCCCTAAAATATAACCGAGTATGACCCGCAAAAGCCACATCGACAACAGCGAAGCCACCGATGTAAATGTTGAATCGCCTGCTGCCCGGAGCGCGGCCGGCATAATAAAACTTTGCGGCCATAACAGCGGCTGCCCGACTGCAGAAATCAGGACAATCGTAAAGATCGTCGGAATAATCGATTCAGGCGGATTAAACAGCTTCATCATGACAGGGAAAAACGGCAAAAGAACCGCTGACGTTACGACATAAAGCAGCGAAGACATAACAATAAACGACTTTGCAAATTTCCGCGCGTCAACGATATTCCGCCGGCCCATGCATTGTCCGACAATCGTGACAATCGCAATGCTGAGCGCGTTCGGTCCAATCTGGAAGAGCAGCGTGATTGAACTTGCGATCGCATTTTCCGTCAGCGCCAATGTCCCGAGCTGCACAATAAATGTCTGCGTCAGCAGTTTCCCGCCGTTAAAAAAGATTTGTTCCGCCGCAAACGGGATCCCGATAAACATCACTTTCTTCAATAATGAAAAGTCGAGGTGAAGCGCATTTTTTATTTTAAAACGAACCGACTCATTGTACTTCATGACATAAAAAATGGAAGCGATCATGCCGAAAATTCTTGCACATAAAATGGATATCACAAGGCCGGCGACACCCATATGAAAAAAGGTAATAAACACAACATTGAGCACGGTGTTCGTTAAGTTCATAAACAGCGACAAACAGAGGCATGGCTTTGTATCCCCGACGCCGCGCAAACCGCCCAGTACCGCCTGGAAAATCGCAATAAAAGGATATGAGAGACAGCTGCCAATCAAATAAATTCTCGCATTATGAAAAACGGCTGCATCTGCTTTCCCGAACAGTAAATTGAGCGTCGGCGTGTTGAATACAATCACAAACGCGGCAAGCACGACGGAAAAAATGGCAACGGCAGAAATGGCCTGTGTCGCTGTTTTTGATACCATTTCTTTATTGCCAATTCCTTTATACTGGGCAACAATCACCGTTCCACCGGTTGCAATTGCGATAAATACGTTGACAAGAAAAATATTCAATGAATCTACCATGTTCACGGCACTGACAGCACTGACGCCGGCAGAACTGATCATCGCCGTGTTGAGAAAACTCATTAAGATCAAAAACGCCTGGTCCACCAAAACCGGGATAATAATGCCAATAACTTCCCGGTAATCTATAGAATCCCCCGTTAAGTATCTGTTCAGGTAAAAAGTAGACTTCTGCTTGAGTTTGACAGCTTTGATTTCCATAAGACCTCTCTTCTTCATTTTGCGGGCTTTTTTGTCCGTTCTTTTTAAATGCAACCCATATTATATCACCTTAATAAAAAGAGTAAAGCTTTTTCTCCTGGCGAAATTTACGATTTTGTGAATGGCAAATTACCCGGAAAACAAGCGCCAGCACGCCAAATTTACATATAAAATATACTTCCGTTTTTCCACAGGAAGAACGATAACTACTTTGGGCTTGCTGAACGAATCCGATTATGGCTTGTATCTGATTTGTCAGCAAGCTCTACCTCAATATCATAGGAGAATGCATCTGCGAAAATGCTTTATTCTGTCCTCTCTGTATGTTGAATCAGCTTTAGAGTGCAAAGTTTTTCCTGCATTTTTTATAAAACCCTTGCATTTAAAGTTCGGCCAAAGCTGTCAGTATCCTTACCAAGTCTAGGACTTTTGCTTATTCAGCAAGCCCTACTTTTACAGTGGGGGGAAAACGGCAAAATTTCTTTCATTTTATATGCATCTTTTATTTTGACGCTCTATTGATACGGTGATACGATGGATATGTAAGGGGTTACATAAAATAGGAAAGTCCTACGGTGTGATGTCAAGGGTTAAAAACAAGTGAATTGGAAATTTTGTTGGCTCTATGTCATAAAAATGGCAATACTGAACTAAGCCTCCAGATAATTGGAATAATCTGGAAGTTTTCAAGTTCAGGCTATCGATGATGGTTACCTGGTTACCTCATCGCGTCACCTTCTTTTTCGGCGCATAAATTTGATCGTTGCGGAGCAGCGCATCGATCAGGCGCACCAGTTTTCTTGCCGTTAAGACGAGGGCGCGTTTGTGTGAGTGCTTATGCACCTCACGATATTTCTTTTGGTAAAAGGCGCGGTACTCAGGTTCGTGTCGCCGGACCAGATTGGCAGCCTCAACCAGGTAATACCGGAGATAACGATTGCCTGTACGCGCAAGCATTTTGTCATCAGCCTCAAAATCACCCGATTGGTGGCGGGGCCAGAACAATCCGGCAAATTTTGCGATCGCGGCTTGGTCGTCAAAGCGCTCAATGTCGCCGATTTCAGCGAGAATCCCAGCACAGCTCACCGGGCCTATTCCCGGAATGGTCTGGAGGGTATTCGGGATTCCATCAAGAACGCGGGCAATCGCCTTATCCAAATCCTTGATTTGGCGTTTAAGATGCCGGATGATCTCAATAGAACTGCCCAGGACCAAGTCAATCGAATCCTCCACACATTTAGAAAGCCGGTAAGAGGACCGGGCAGCTTTTTGGATGGATGCGGCCAAATCCTCGGGATCGCTAAAGCGGCCATGGCCTTTGGTCTGGAGATACATCGCTAAGTCCTCCAGAGGCATTTGGGCAATTTCATCGAGGCTATAGGCCTCAAGCAAAAATTCCGTTATGGCATGGCCGAAGACCGATGTATCCACTTCAAGGTTAAAGGCACTGAATTTGAAAAACAGATGATTCAAAAATACCTGTTGTTCCCGGGTTAAACTTTGAATCAGGTGATAGCGCATCCGTGTTAACCGTTGAAGGGCAAGGTATTGTTCTGACTGAATCACGGATTTCGGCAATCTCCCGAAACGCAAGCGGTCCGCAATTACCCAGGCATCTTTGGGATCGGTCTTGTCCATCTCGGCATAAGCCTTTTTGAAATTTCTCACCAGCTTCGGATTCAGGGTAAACACCTTTGTACGACGCTGTTTCAGCTCGGGATCTTCATGGAAAAACATTGCCGGGTGCCAACTATACACAGATGTGGCCTCCATGGCGATCTGGATGGTGTCATCCGCCTCCGCATGTTGGAGGATGGTGTCTCTTAACTCAGAGGCACCGGGAAGATTGTTTGTCACCGTTTGGGTGGCTAACGTTTCCCCCATTCCATCCATCAGGCAGGCATCGAGGTTTTTGGAGCTCACGTCAATACCGACAAATAAGGGCATATGATTTCCTCCTCTCTGTATTGGGATCGATGGAATCGGACGCTTCGGGATATCCCCAGATGGCTTGCCGATCTGTCAGCCTCGCGTATGAGAACTCATCCGGGCCGTGGGCTGCCTGGAACTGCTCATTTCCAGCACGGAGATCCGGAGGAACGGCCTACGGGTTAGACGTTCAAGCAAGAACCTGGGGATGCAGACTTTTCGAGTAGTCAGGCTACAAGGAGGGGAAGCATTGACCCAAACGATCCTAAGACCATTATCCGGGAACATCGCGAAGCGTCCAAGTCCGAACTTGTATTCCGGGCTCGCCCGGAATACAAAATCTTATATTCACTTGTCAATGAGCAGCAGAATGAACTGGAAATTGACATCCACTTTGGATTTAAACTTATTATACGAGGAAGTATGGTTATGGACTTTCAAAATATCACAATAGCAGGGAGCGGTGTACTTGGGAGCCAAATCGCCTATCAAACGGCTTTTAAAGGCTTTCATGTATATGTTTATGATATTTCTGCCGAGGCAATCGAACAGGCAAAAGAAAGAATTTCCGGGTTGAAGGCCCGATACCAGAAAGATCTTGGTGCAACAGAGCAAGAAGTGGACGCAGCCTATCATAGAATTTCTTTTTCTGATGATCTGGGACAAGCTGTAGCCAATGCCGATCTGGTCATTGAGGCCATTCCGGAAGTGGTTTCCATTAAAACGGACTTTTACCAAAAACTCGGAAAATTGGCACCAGAAAAAACGGTCTTTGCAACGAACTCATCGACCCTGCTGCCAAGCCAGTTTGCAGAAGCAACCGGCCGCCCGGAAAAATTTCTGGCGCTCCATTTTGCCAATGAAATTTGGAAAAACAATACAGCGGAAATCATGAAACATCCTGGTACAGGTGAAAAAGCGTTTCAGGATGTGATCGCATTCGCAGAGGCAATTGGCATGGTAGCGCTGCCTTTGCACAAAGAGCAGCCGGGCTATATTCTGAACTCATTACTCGTACCGCTGTTGGAAGCAGCGCAAATGCTGCTGGTAAAAGGGGTTGCCGATCCGGAAACGATTGACAAAACATGGCGCATTGCAACAGGCGCCCCGGCCGGACCATTCCAAATTCTGGATGTGGTCGGCATCAACACCGCCTACAATATTAGTTTGGCAAAAGCAGAAGCTACCGGCGATGAACTGTATAGAAAAATAGCAGACTTGCTGAAAACGGATTACATTGACAAAGGCAAACTTGGAAAAGAAACAGGAGAAGGCTTTTATAAATATCCTTCCACCAATTCCTGATGTGAAAAAAAGGCCCACACAAAGCGGGGCCTTTTTTATTTTGCTCTGCTAAATGGGCAAAAGCCATGGACTTAGGCTCCAGCCAACATGCAAGAATGCGGAAAAAACTTAATTCAAAAGCCGCAGCCATGGATAGAAAAAAATCAGCCTATAGCTTTTCTATCGATGGCAAACTTTGGGCAAACTTTGCAGCACTTGCTGAACGGGCCGGGTAAAAAGCCAAAACGGATTTGTTCAGCAAGCCCTGTTTAATGCACGGCAACTTTCTGCCCGTGGAAAGCCAAATATTGGACGGCTTCCGGCGGGGCGATTTCCTGCATCATGTCGACAAGGCGCTGATGATGCGTGAAAAAGATGATTTGCGTGCAGCTGGAAAGTTCGAGCAATACTTTCAATGTTTCTTTTGAACGTTCGTCATCGAAATGGACGAGGATGTCATCGACAATGAACGGCAGCGGCTCGTTTTCAGCTGCGTATTTTTCAATGCTCGCAAGACGTAAGGACAGATACAGCTGATCGGTCGTCCCATCGCTCATCCCGTTCAGCGGCACATTCTCCCCACTGCGCACGCCCATTAAAACAGGCTCGTCCTGCTCGTTGTAATCAACCGCCAACCCGTCAAAAGAATGAAGTGTCAGCCGCGCAAAAATGTCACCCGCACGATTTAAAATCGGATTCTGATTCTGGCTCCGGTAAAATTCAATCCCTTTTTGCAGCAAAGCGGCAGCGAGTTTCAACTGGATATATTGCTCCGTCAAACTGGCGATTTGCGCATGCACGCTTTCCCTTTCCTGGCCGGCTTCAATGGCTGTCATGTTGGCGCCGCGAATCTGTTCTTCGTATTCTTTTTTGACCGCCCCATATTCCTGCTCCACCTCGGAACGCGAGGCTTCCAAACGGTCAAGTTCACGCCCGGTTTCCGCCAAATCGGCGTCAATCGAATCTGCATCAAACCGGGCCGCCTCATCAAGCAATTCCTGCAGTGATTTACCGGCACCCGCATCCAGCATGTCCGCTTCGATTTGCCGGATTTCTTTTTCAAAACTTTTTTTCAGCAGGAAAGCTGTTTCAATCTGCTTGAGTTCTTCAATTGTGCTGCAGCCTGCCTGTTGGAAAAGTTCTGTTAAAACCGCTTCAGCTGCTTCCAGTGCTTCTGTTTCTTCTTTTCTCTCATTCTCCAAGTCCTCTGAATGGCGTTTGAGCTTTTTCAAAGCGGCATCGTCCTGTTGGGCATTTTGCAACAGCTGATACATCTGGCTTACGGCAACCGCAGCATTCTCCCCGCTCAATGGAAGTTGGGCCGTTTCAAGGATATGCTGCACTTTTTCTTCAAAGCGCGCCATTTTTTCAGTGACGGCTTGCTGCTCTTTTTCAGTCTGGTTGTATGCATCATAGAGTTGCATACATGTTTCATAGCGGGCGAGCAGGGATTCAGCAACCGCCGGCGGCACCTCTTCCAATATTGCCGTGCCCGCGACAGCCGAAGACCAATTTGCCAGCCATGCTTCGCGTTTCTTCCCGATTTCCGCTTTCTCCGTTTGCATTTCTTCCCGTTTTTCTTTTAAATCGCGGATGGCCGTTTCAAGGCTGTCCTTCTTTGCTGCAAGATTGCGGACTCGTTTCAATTCATTTTCTGCAAGGCTCACCAGTTCCGCAAGCGGCTGTCCTTCTGAAACGGCGGCAAATGTTTTCAGCACGGCAGATAGCGCATTGCAGCAGTCCGCACGGCTATCATGAAGCGCGCGCATTTTTTCTTGCGCCTTCTCATAATCCTGCATCAAGCTTTTAATTTGCGTGTGTTTTTGCAGCCATTCCCGCATCTCTCCAGGCGTAAGCGGACGGATTTGCGCCGGCGCCCAAAGATTTTGCCAGGCGGATTCCCACGCACGCAAAGCTTCTTCAAGTCCTGATTTCTCTTTTTCAAGCTGTTCTTTTTTCCCGCGGAACTTTCTAATATCGGCTAAAAGTTTATTCTTCTCGCCGACTTTTTCCGCTTCCAGCCGCATCGTATCCGCAATCTGGTCAGCTTCAAGGACATGTTTCTCATAAACCGACGCGGCCGGCTCTCCCTTTGTATACGTTTCAGCCGTTTCATGCCAATGGCCGGTTTCAAGTTTGGTGCGGATCAGCTGCCAGCCGGCATCCCTTAAGGCACGGACGGCCGACAGCTTTTCTTCGGACGGGATCTCGGCAATGGAATCAAGCCGGCGGATGCTTTCTTCTGAAGCTTCGATGTCCTCTTTCAACCGGGAAATCCGGCTTTGCACCGAATCCAGCTGCCGCGTCAATTGCTCCGCTTCTTTTTCAAACTTTTTCACCGTTTCTTCCAAACCGGGCACCGGAAGTTTGACAAGTTCTTCCGCCTCGCCATCCCATAACGGCAAAGCACGAACGGCTTCTTCCACTTGCCGCTGTTTTTGCCGGCATTCCGCGGCCAGCTCGTGTATCGCCGCTTCCACGTCTCCCACACGGTTCACCTTGGTCAGGACGGCTTCCAGTTTTTCCACGTCCGGCAGATCAGGCAAGGCAGCCAATTCTTCCAGCTTCTTTGCCAGCTCTTTTTCCAGTTTTTCGCCTTCCCGTTTCAATGATTCATAAGCCTGATCGAGCAACGGCTTTTGCTTGCAAAGCTCGCGAATCATTTCTTTTTGGGCGGAAGGCAGCCGGTAATGTTCTATATTTTCAACTGCTGCACGGTCCGGGTCGATCTCCTTCATAACGGACATCAATTGGGCTTGGAGCTGCTGCTTTTTTCCTTCGAGCTCAGGCAGCATTTTTTCATCGTCTTCGTACTGTTGCACTTGGCGGTAAAGGCCGGTAATCGCGGCAGCCTGTTCCAAAATGTGTTCCGGAATGCTGATTTCTTTCATTTCCGCTTCGGTGCCCGCCAGTTGCCGGGAAATTTTGTCCAAGTTTGCCCGGGAAGCGTTCCATTTGTTTTCCGCTTCGGCACGGACTTCGGCAATATTATCCGGAAGATCCGGGACATCGCCGAGCGCTTCCAATTTTTGCAAAAGATTTTTCCGGTTTGCGATCTTCGGCAAAATCCATTTGACCCGTTGCAGCTGTTCTTTTTGGCTGCGCAGCGTTTTAATTTTTGCGGTGAGGCGGCCGAGTTCTTTTTCCAACTCCCGGTAACGCGCCTCAAAAGCTTTCCATGCCTGTACTTTCAGCTGCTGCTCATTGATTTTTTTCGAAAGTTCTTTTTCCCGCTTGAGCAGCTTATTTAATTCAGGGACGGAACCGGTTTTTTTGTACAGTGCGCCTGCCTGTTTGTCGAAGTTCTCGAGAACCCGGCGCAGCACATTGATGCCCGAAGCGGCTGTGAAAAAACTTTCCCCGGCATTGCCGCCGCTTTCCAAAAGGCTTTCGCCACCTTCACGGAGACGGACATGGTCAAGGGCAAACATATTTAAAAACTGGGATTCAGGCATATGGTTTAAAAAAGCGGCGACCGTATTTTCCGGGACCGGGTTGCCGTCCGGACCAAGTGCCGTATTCTTTTTCCCTTTTCTGCGGGTAAACTGCAGAGCTTCCCCTTTTGTGTTGCGCAAAAGCCCTTCAATTCTTAATTTCGTATTGCCATGGAGGAAAGCGTCGTTCGTTTTTTGCGGAAATCCATATAAAAAATGCGTAATCGAGCGGAGTGTTGTGCTTTTTCCGGCTTCGTTCGGCCCGAACAGCAGATGGAAGTTTTTCTCCGGATCAAAGGAAAGCATCTGGTCTGTAAAATGCCCATAAGCAAGCAGGTTCAAATAATCAAATCTCATGCCTTTTCCGCCCCCGTTTCCGTTAAGGAGTAAAGAATGAAGTCTTCCACATCTTTTATCCGCTTTTTGATCAGGCCGGGGTTGGAAAAATCAAACCCGTCTTCCCCTTCTTTCAGTTCATGCGGAATGGCCTGGCGGATATCACTGAACTCATCCAGCAGCGCTTCAAGCATCTCTTCATTTTCGGCCGTGCTGCGGATAAATTTTAGCACCGTCCCGATTGGCGACTGTTCATCGGAAAAGGCATCGGCATCGTTCAGTCCTGTTGTTTTGATTTTTACTTTCTCCACCCAAATTTCACCGAAACCTGTCTCAAGCGCAATGGAACGCAGCTGGTTCAAGAGGAGGTCTTTTTTTGCAATCAGTTCCCTGTGCATTTTCGTTGCGCCGGCCAATTCAAAACGCACCGCCAAGTAACGCCCGTCTGCTTCCCCGTATGCCTTTTCAAGCGCACTGCGGGCCGCGTCCATGAGCCCGTCCATCGTTTCGATGTCGCCCATATCAACCGGGCATAATGTCCAGCGCAACACATCAAGCGGGATGGGTTCCAACTTTTCAATCGTATCGTCTTTT
The DNA here is from genome assembly GCF_038593015.1 of Weizmannia sp. FSL W8-0676. Taxonomy (NCBI): domain Bacteria; kingdom Bacillati; phylum Bacillota; class Bacilli; order Caryophanales; family Bacillaceae; genus Heyndrickxia; species Weizmannia sp. FSL W8-0676. Next base: position 665,109 of record NZ_CP151954.1, on the reverse strand, counting down.
ACTTCCACATAGGTGCAGCCCTTTTCTCCTGTCTCCCGGATATGCCGTCCCTGGATATTGCCCGGGAACAAAATCACCGGATCATGCGGATGGAGCAATTCCCGCATATGGATATGGCCGAGCGCCCAATAATCATACTGCTTCTCCATCATATCTTCTATCGTGCACGGCGCGTAATTTTCATGCCCTTCACGCCCCGTCGCGCTTGTATGTAAAATGCCGATATTGAAATAGCCTTCTTTTTTCGGCGGATAGTTTTTCACAAGATTTTCTTCCACTGCCCGTTGTGCAAAACCTTGCCCGTGAATGGCGACGCCAAGGGCATCAAGGGTAACCGTTTCCGGCGCTTTTACCGGAAATTCGTGGACATTCTCCGGCAGTTTCAGAGATTTCGTCATCAAATTGGCCGCATCATGGTTGCCGCGGATGAGGAAAACAGGAATGCCTTCTTTCTGCAGGCGCAACATCTGGCTTGTGAAAAAGAGGCCGGTATTGTAATCTTTCCAGTTGCCGTCATACAAATCGCCGGCAATGATGAGAAAATGGACTTGCCGTTCAATCGCCGCATCCACCAAATTTTTAAATGCTTCACGGGTTGCACCGCGGATTTTTTCCACTGGTGCCCCCTCGTATTGCTCCAGGCCGGCCAAAGGGCTGTCCAAATGAATATCAGCCGCATGGATAAATGAAAAAGACAAGGCACTCCCTCCCAAATTTAAAAACGAGAACATTTATTTGCTATTTTTATTTTACATGGACAGGGAGGGAATGATCAAGAGAAAAAACGTTTTTCTGAATATTTTTATATTTATCCAAATACTTTTGCAAGCCGCTGCAATTGAAACAGAGAAGTTACGCCCGGCCGATTCCCAGTTTATATTGAATATCGTTCACCAGTTTTTGGTATCTTTTTTCTTCCCGGAGAACTGCAAAAACGGGATTTTCCTTAATCAGTGAAAGGAAACTCGTTTTTATGCTTTCATCGTCACGCGGGCTGTTGGTACCAATCATTCCTATTTCTTCTATCCATTGCTCGACATCCGGAAAATAACGGTTTCCCCTCAGTTTAAAAGGAAATGGGATGCTACAAACCGTTTCTGCATATTGTTCCAGGGCTTCAAGCGCTTTTTCTTTTTGCTGATGCTGGATAAACCCTTGCGCAGCCACAATATGGACCGTAAATGCAGCATTTGTGCCGATGCTTTTCAATTCATAATCGTCTATCAAGTGTTTTGCCATCCGGTACGTTCTTTCAAATCTTGCTGGTTCCTGCATCTCCCTGGCTAAGTTTTGGACCAACAGCTGTAAGGTACTCAAAATGTTTTGAAAAAGGAAAATTTGCCCTGTTCTGGCTGCCTGATCTTCCTCTCCTCTCATTTGATAGGCCTGGATGAGGAGCACATCTTCCCCCCATATACGGAGCTAAACTGTTTTTTAACAGCAAAATAACCTGGTCATAATGCCCCAGCGCAATTTCGGAAAGCGCCTCCAATATGTTTGCTGTTTTTAAATCGCCAATTTCCGCCCACTCTTCCTTTACCCTGCGGCACAAATCAATGCAAAACGTATAAACTTCTTGTTTTTGCTCTTCTGTTTTTGCCAAATTGGCGTAGTTCATTAAGAGTTGCGCGATTGAAAGCAAGAATGGAAAACAGGCGTAGTATTCTTTTACAAGTTGGTTGACCTCTTCCATAGTTTCTTCAAACGGTTTCCGGGCAAATTCTTCCGACAGCCTGTGATAGATTTTTTTAATTTCCGCTTTTGAAAGTTGTGGCTTATAGCCCAGTAGTTCATCGACGGTAATATTAAAATAGGCTGCCAGCTTGGGGAGAATCACAATGTCCGGGTAACTTTGCCCTGTTTCCCATTTGGATACAGAGGCTTTTGAAACACCCATGTAATCTGCAAGCTGTTCCTGTGTAATGCCTTTTTCCTTTCGCTTGCGGATAATGCATTTGCCAATATGTAGTTCGTTCATCCTGTTCACCTCTTAACGCCATTGTATTTCCTTGTCTCTCTACCTGTCGATGGATTATCTGTTGACTTTGATGAAGACGGTTGAGTTTCACTTTTTTTAAAGGAAAGGTAAAAGTTGAATTAGCACTGTCATGAATAAAATGAATAAATGAATCACGAAAAACATACAGAAAAAATATTTCGGAATGATATATTTTTCTTTAAAAAAAAGACAGATCACCATGGCAGCAGGAAAAATAAACAGGCCCATTTTTTGTCTACACTAAAGTCTGGGCGCAGATATCCGTTAAGATGAAAAGCCATATCTTTACCGATAAAAAAATAAAAAACAATTGAAAGCAATAGGCTCAACATCAATAGTATAAATTGTCTTTTTTTCGTTAAAAAATATGGTAACATTTGGTGCCCTCCTTTCTCTATTAATAACTCCACATATTTACGTTGCATAAAACAGGGGAAAGTTTTGCCCGTTTTCCACTTGAATACAGAACCTTTTGGCTGTTCCGGTGTAATTTTTCTTTCGCTTGCGGAGGATACATTTGCTAATATTCAGTTCATTCATCCTGTTCACCTCTTAACGTCATTGTATTTCCTTCGCTTATACCTGTCGATGGATTATCTGTTGACTTTGATGGAAAAAGTTAACCAACAGGAAACTTTATCTCTTAAAACTTCCGCTTTTTGTCGCATTCTCTCGTTCAGCCAGAAAAGGGCGGACAGTTTTAGCTGTCCGCCCTTTTCTGATCCATCCACGTGAGGCTTTAGTCACGGGAGGTGTACGCTGCTTCTTTTGCTTCTTTTATTTTTGCATACGTTTCCGTAAGCATGACTGTGTCCTCCACAAGCCGGCTGATCCGCAAGAGGACGTCTTCATTGATAATTTCTTTCCGGTAAAAATCTTTTTCTTCGATAAAAACATAAGACTGGACAATTTGGGCCCTCATGTAAGACAAAATCGGTTTGATCTGCTGCTCGGCAATCAAATAATGTTTCGGTGAGCCAGCCGTGACAATGATGCTTGCCACCTTATCCCGAAGTGATTTTTCTGGCAGCAGGTCAAACACATTTTTCAATGTTGCCGGAATCGATGCCTGGAAAACCGGCGTGCCGATGATAAGCGCATCCGCGTCCATGACAGTTTGCGCCACAAATTTTGTATCCCCTTCATAATCCATATAATGGCGCCCATCGCTGAACTGCACATCGTAATCCGCCAGATCAAGGAGCGTGACTTCCGCGTTTGGATATTTCCCGCGGATCACGTTTACCGCGTAGTTCATCGCTGTTCTTGTTTTCGAGCCGACGCGCGAGCCCGAAAGTGCAACAATCTTCATTTATGCTCCCCCTGGTTCTTTGCTGTATATTTTCAATGCCGGTAAAAAGTTCGCAGATTTCTCTATTTTTTTCAAACAGCATGTGCCGGCCGGGCAATCTTTCCAGTGATTTACAGCAGACTGCCGCCAACATTCCTGTTATGCCTTTTCTGTAAACAACAGCTTTGTTCTTTTGTAACCATTATAATATGAAAAAAGAACGGTTGCACTTAATCACGCTTCGGAATCAGCTTCGATACAATTTAAAAGGCTGTCCAAATGAACAGCCTTTTTCTTTCCGTTTATTTTTCTGTCTCTTTCAACTGATCGAGATATTGCATATCTTCACTGGAAATTTCAAAGTCCACATCCGCATTTTGCAGGATAAATGCCTCATGCGTCGATTTTGGAAGCGGCAGCACGCCTTTTTGCAGGCAGTAACGGATACAGATTTGCGGAAGTGTTTTGCCGTATTTGTCTGCAATTTTTTGGATCTCGGCGTTTTCCAGAATTTTTCCTGTAGCAAGCGGCGAATAGGCCTCAACCAGGATGCCGTTGTCCCGGCAGAACGCTGTCACGTCTTCCTGTGTATGTCCAATAAAGTAACGGATTTGGTTGACCATCGGCTTGATTTTCGCATTTTCCATCACGGCTTTCAGGTCGGAACCGCTGAAATTGGAAACGCCAATTGCCCGACAGCGCCCGCTTTCATAGATTTTCTCCATCGCTTTCCAAACTTCAATATTTTCTTTCGTATAATCGGCCCCCTTTTCGCTCCATGGCCACGGGGCATGAATCAGATAAAGGTCGAGCTGCTCAAGGCCAAGATTTTCCATTGTTTCGTCAAATGTTTTCAGCGCTTTGTCATACGACTTGATTTCCGCCGGCAGCTTGGACGTGACAAAAATGTCGCGCCGGTCAATGCCGGAATCCCGCACTGCTTTGCCGACACTTTCTTCATTATGGTAAGCATAGGCGGTATCAATGTGGCGATAGCCGTTTTTCAAAGCGAAGGATACGGCATGGTAAGTGGTTTCGCCGTTCGGGACTTGCCATGTGCCAAGGCCGATTTTCGGAATCGCCACCCCATTTTCCAATACAAAGGTTTCATTTAAACATGACATGTGCAAACCTCCCAATTTTTACATAATGGTTTGTCATACAGCGCCGCTCGTCCCCAGTTATGCGTGGCAAAATTTTCTGATTTTATCAATCTGGAACCGTTTTTCCGGCCGGTCAAATCTCCGCAATCAGGCATTAGCCGGAAACTGGCCGAGCACTTTATGAAGCCAGGAAACGCTCAGGCCAAACCATTGCGCCGCATCTGCATCCACATTGGCTTTCAATCCGTTTGAAGTGTGGGGTTTGGCGAGAGACAGCCCGTGCTTTCCCTTTTGAAAAATATGCGACTCGAATGGAATGCCGTGTGCATTCAACGCCTGCATAAAGGCAATCGAGTTTTCAATCGGCACGGTTTGGTCTTCAAACGTTGAAAACAGAAAGACCGGCGGCGTTTCGGCAGTCACTTCCTTGTCAACAGACGGCACCGGAAAAGCAAGGCTCCCGCTCATCGAATCCAAAATACAAGGGTAGCCTAAAATCAATGCATTGGGCTTATTTTTCCCGATCGTACCGAGTGCGGCGGCAAGATGCCCTCCTGCAGAAAAACCGGCAACCGCAATTTTTTCAGGGTCTGTATGCCATGCCCCCGCATAGTCGCGAATCCGCTCCATGGCTTCTTCCGCATCTTGTAAAACCGCTTCAAAACGGAATGATTCCCCGACCGAGTAGCGCAGTACAAACGCGTTGAATCCTTCCGCCAAATATGCCATCGCAACCGGTTCCGCTTCCCTGTCCGAGGTAAACCGGTAGGCGCCACCGGGAAAAATAAGCACACCCGGGCGCGCCCCGATATTGCTGAACTCGGGGGATCCGTCCAGTACGTACGCCGTCAGTTCAGCATCCTGATGCGCCTTTAAACGTAAAGTTTCTGTCTTCACAACCCTCTCCTCCTCCTGCCCATTTGCGGGACGGTTTCATTTTTACAGTAGCACCGGCCATTGCAAAAAACAATGAAAACGTTCCTGTATATCCTGCCCCGTTTAAAACAAAATAAGGTTGGTTCAAAAAAAGTGGAGGTTGAATCATGAAATTAGCCGCACATGAACTGTATGGTTTAAATGAACTGGCGATGGGCTGTGTCAACTCGATTACGAACATGGCATATATGCTCCAGCATGTCCAGGATCCGGCGTTCAAAAAAATTCTTGAAAGGCATTTTCCGCTCCATATCCGGGACTATAGTTAGCCCTTTTTTACAATGGTTTTTACCTATCCTGCGTCATTTTACCGATAAAACATACTTTACAACTAGGATTAATTGGTTTAAAATTATGTTAACATTTTAAATTCACTGACCGTATAAACGTTAGGAAGGAGCTTTTTTATGCATGAAAACTATCCCGTTCTTACGGGTGCAGAATCCTTTTTTATAAAAGGAAATGAAATGGGCATTCTCATCTCGCATGGCTTCAACGGCACCCCGCAGAGCGTCCGCTTTTTGGGAGAGGCACTGGCAGCGGACGGGTTTACGGTTTGCGCGCCAAGATTAAAGGGACACGGGACGCATATCCTGGAAATGGAACGCTGCACTTACAAAGACTGGATTGCTAGCCTTGAAGAAGGTTATCAGTTGCTGAAACAGCATTGCCGCGATATTTTTGTTATCGGCCAGTCAATGGGTGGCACGTTGGCTTTGCATCTCGCGGAAAAACACCCGGATATCCAGGGAATAGTGTGTATCAACGCGGCTATCCAAAACATCCCTGAACTTGAAAAATGCCTGGCGAAAGGGCGGTTTATTCAAGAGGGCCCGCCGGATATCAAAGCAGCAGGCGTGCATGAAATTGCATATGAAAAAGTGCCGGTGGCTTCCATCCGTGAACTTCTGTCCGTGATGCGGGAAACGCGGGAAAACCTCTCCGCCATCCATTGCCCCGCACTGTTTTTCCAATCAACAGAAGACCATGTCGTGCCTCCTGAAAATACAGATTATATTGCCGCGCATATTCATGCCAGCTGGAAAAAAATCATCCCGCTCCGCAACTCTTATCATGTCGCAACAATGGATCATGAAAAAGAATGGATTGCGGCACAATGTTCATTATTTGTTCAAGAAATTGCGCATATCGAAACCCGTACGGAAATATGATGAGTTTTAAATCATGCTCCAAAAGGATGGGAGGATGCTCATTTGAAAAATTTTCTGCGGCACGCGATAGAGAAAAAACGGCAATATTTGATAGAACAGCTGATTGCCCTTGGTGCCTATCGGGAAGATGACAAGCAGCTTTTTACCCTGACATTGACGGAACTTGAAACAGAATATGCATACTTCAGCAAAATCAGCCAAGAGAAAGAAGCGCCCGGAAGGGAGTAGTTTTGCCGGCGCTTCTTTTTTGTGTGTTTTTTTAAATGCCCAAAAACGGCATAGACATTCCTGCCACAGTAAACGTGACACCTTTATTTAGGGCTTGCTGAACGAATTCGCTTCTGAGTTTGTCTGCAAGCTCTGTCTCAAAATATAGCAGAATTTTTTTACGAAAATGGGTGATTTTATCTGAATTGGCTTTTGAGTGCAAGCTTTTCACCGGATTTGTTGTAAAACCCTAGCATTTAAATGGTTGCCAAAGCTGTCAGCATCCTTGCCAAATCTAAGCGTTGTGCTTATTCACCAAGCGCTATTTAGTAAGCTCTTTACAGGTTATAGCAGCCCGACAATTTGCAGGCCGTGGGGAATGCCCATGTCTTCCACCGATTTTGTAATGTATTTGGCGGCGGCCTTTACCTTTTCTTCCGCATTTCCCATTGCCACACTGTTTTTAATCATGGACAGCATTTTAATATCATTTAACCCGTCGCCAAATGCATATTGGCGTTCTGGAGGAAAACCCAATTTTTCAACAATTTTTTCAATTCCTCTCGCTTTTGACCCGCCTTTTGGCAAAACATCGACGGAGAGCGGATGCCAGCGGATAAATTCAAAATCCGGAAATGCCTGTTCATACTGTTTCTCTTCCCCTTCTGAACAGAACAGGAGCGCCTGGTACAATTCCCGCCCTTTATAATAATGCGGGTCATACGCAGGCAACCGGCCAATTTTCAAAGACGCAATGCTCTTTTCAATATCCTCGTGGTTTGGCACATTGGCTTTCATGTCTTCATGGTCCATATAGACGAGCGGATGCTGGTGGGAAAGGGCATATGCAGTCAATTCTTCAAGCGATTGCCTGTTTAACGGATTTTTAAACAATACCTCTCCGTTCATAACAACATATTGCCCGTTATAACTTACAAACGTATCCATCCCGAGTTCCTTCCGCAAATCTTCAAACATAAACGGGGCCCTGCCCGTTGCAATGGCTGTGACATGGCCATCGCTTTTCAGCTTATCTATCGCTTTTTTGGTTGTGGCAGGCAGCTTTTTCTCATGTGTCAGCAAAGTCCCGTCTATATCAAAAAAAATCACGCTTTGTTGTTTCATATTCTTCCTGATCCTTTCCCGTTCTATTTCAGGCATACTTTTTCAGGCTGGCGCTTTTTCATTAAAGATGCTGTAATGACATCATAAATCAAAAAACTCAGCAGTTCAAATAAGGTTCCGATTCTTTCCGGGGTGGGGCCGGCCTGTTTTATGCTTTCAAATTCAGACGATTCGTCCGGCAACAAAACCGTCACATCCGCCATTTTTGCAAGAGTTGATTCGGGAGAAGCCGTTATGGCCACCATTTTTATGCCGTGGAGCCTAGCTTTTCGGGCGGCATTCAATAAAGCGGGATTTTCTCCCGATTTTGAGCTGAACAGGATGGTATCCCCTTTTTCAGGAACAGGTGAAATCAAATCGCCGATCATCCCAACCCGGAACCCCAAATGGACCAGCCTGTTGGCAAAGACACGGAGGATCATTTCCGAACAGCCCGTTCCTGCCAAAAACAAACGGTTCGACCGGCCAATCACCTCTACAACCTTCTCTAATGGTTGATCGCCTATTTTGCTGCACAAACTGGCATACAGTTCTAAAACCACGGCCTTTGCATCTTCCAGTATATTCACTTTTCTCCCTCCCCGTTTGATCAAACAAAAGTATCCATTTTGCGGCGCCGTTTCGGGCACAGTGATTGTTTTGGCAGGCTGGGGCTGGCCGAGCTTTACACGCGGCAGAACTGAACGGAACTTCTCCAGCCTCCCTTTTCCCTATACCGTGCCTCTTTCAATGAGTTTTGCAGAAATTTCCTTGTTTTTAATTTCCTTCGTCAAAACCTGGCGGACAAGGTTCCGGCCCATTTCAACAAGCGGAATATCTATGGTTGTGATATTCAGCATTCCGGCAATCGGTTCATTGTCAAATCCGATGATGGCCAGCTCATCCGGAATAGAAATCTGCTGTTTGTTGCAACTGATGACAATCCCCGCTGCAACCTGGTCGCTTGTTACAAGCAATGCCGAAGGAGGCGGGTCCATTTCTTTTACCCAGCACAAAACCCTTTCTCCATCCTCGTAGTCGTAGCATTGGTCAAAAACATATTCCGGATGGTGCGGCAAATGGTATTTTTTATGAAAATCCCAATAGGCTTTTTCGCGGTTCCGGCTGTTGGTGCCGGATTTCCTGCCGATGCAATACCCGATTTTCGTATGGCCTTTCCGGTACAAAAATTCCAGTGCATCCATAAAAATTTTATAGTGGTCAATATAGGTTGACGATATTTCTCCGCCTTTTACACATTCACAAAGCGCAATCGGCCCGAATGGCAAGTATTCTTCAATTTTGCGCATACTGCAGGCACGCGAACAAATGATTAAACCGTCAATTTGCTTTTGTTGCAGCATTTGTAAGGCTTCCGTTTCCCTGCTTTCCATATAGTCTGTTTGAAACAAAAGCAGTTTATGGTTATACTCAAGCGCCTGCTTTGCGATCCCTTTCAATAAAAGGGCAAAATAAGGATGATCTGTAAACGGCAAAACGACTCCGATCAATTTTGTTTTCCCTTTACTTAAATGGACGGCATTGATGTTTTTATGGTACCGGGTCGCTTTCACCGCTTTTAAGACGGCGTTCTTTTTTTCTTCACTTACATACGGATGATTGTTCAGCACACGGGAGACGGTCGTCACAGACACGCCGGCCATTTTCGCCAAGTCTCTTATATTTGTCATAACCTCACCTATTAAAACACTTGCGATTTTTCAGCAGGCATCCATGCTTTAGGATGGAAGTGTTTAAACCAAGCCCCAGCCAGCAGGCTCATTTTTATGTATTTATAGTGTAAATAATGAAACGCATTTCATGTCAATTTTTATTTTTACAAAATCTGTTTCGGCACTGAAATAGAAAGCCTGCCTGTTAAAAAAGATGGGGACATGCAAAAAAGGGCTGGTGGCTGCAGCCCTCCCGTTTTACCGGGGAAAAAGCACCGACCCCTCGGTCTTCTGTTCAAAACCCTCGTACAGCGGTTTCATCTTTTCTGCTCCAGTTCTTTCATCATCTTCTTGTATCTGTTTTCTGTAATAGGATAAAAGCTGATCAGCAAAACAGACAGCAGAATAAAAATGCCGGGGATGATTGCATTCATGTCCTTAATCGCTTGAAGGGATGAAACGGATTGGGCTGCATTCGGAACATAGCCGGACCTGTTTAGAAAAAATGCTGAAAATGAACCGGCGAGCGCAACGCCCAGTTTATTGGTAAAACTCATGCTGGAAATGACCACACCGTCTGCGCGGATTCCCGTTTTCCACTCTGCATAGTCCACACAATCCGCAAGCATCCCCCATGCGAGCGTGTTCAGCGGGGTGGTAAAAAAACCGGAAACAAACAACAAAAACAAAATCAGCGGAATGGAGGAAAATGCTGTAAATTGCAAGCCGGCATAAGAAATCAGGGAAAGGGCTGTCGAAATCATCATGACGTTCTTCCTGCCCCATTGCTGCGTCATGGGAACAAAGCATCAGCATCCGCGATGAAACGGAAAAATTCAATCAGTTTATAAAGAACAAAATCCAATCCCAAAAATAACAAGCCGGATAAATTGCTTTGGCCGGTTTTCGCCGATTTTTGGTTGCCGCACGCATTGTGGTAGGAGCGTCTGTCCTGATAATTGCGCCGGCTGTTTTTCGACACCCGGACCCCAGGAAATGGAATGTGCGAAAAAAAAACAGGCTGCATGTTATAATGAACCATGGCATATATAGGAAAAAAGCAGAAAAAAGATGGGGCCTGCCATTTGGAGGTGGACACGGGCAAAGCAGGCGCCCGGGTTGATTTTTCAAAAAAGGAGCACAAACATGTTAAAAGAAGAAACATCACGAAGCATTACACCTGAATACGATCCGTGGGAAGCATACATGGACATTACGACACACGGCAAACTGACTTTGTCGAATATTGAATTCACAACGACCACTTTATGCAATATGCGCTGCGAACATTGTGCAGTCGGTTACACACTGCAGCCAAAAGATCCGGATGCGCTACCGCTTGATCTGCTGCTCAGGCGGCTGGATGAAATCAGCACACTGCGCTGCATCAGCATTACCGGCGGCGAACCGATGCTGTCAACCAAATCTGTTGAAAATTACGTTCTGCCACTGTTACAATATGCGCATGAAAGAGGGATCCGCACCCAAATCAATTCCAATTTAACAATGAAACTCGAAAAATATGTGCAAATTGCACCTTATCTCGATGTGCTGCACATCTCCCACAACTGGGGAACTGTCCGTGATTATATTGACGGCGGGTTTGCCAACATGCGGATCAAGCCAAGCGATCAGCAGGGTGAAAAAATGTTCAGGCGTATCGTGGAAAACAGCCGCGCCTTGTCAGAGATGGGCGTGATGGTTTCTGCAGAAACGATGTTAAACAAGCGTACATTGCCTTATATGGAACAAATCCATCATCAGATTGTCGAAGAAATGAAATGTGCAAGGCACGAAATTCACCCAATGTACCCAAGCGATTTTGCTGCTGATCTTGAAGTGCTCAGCCTGGATGAAATTCGGGAAGCCATCCACCATTTGCTCGATATCCGTGATGAAAGCGTGTGGATGCTGTTTGGCACGCTGCCATTTTATCCGTGCAGCAGCAATCCAGAAGACCAGGCATTGTTGAAAAGATTGTACGAAAGCAAAAATGTGACCATCCGCAATGACCCGGACGGCCGCTCCCGCCTGAATGTAAACATTTTTACCGGTGATGTGATTGTCACGGATTTCGGCGATACACCGCCGCTTGGCAATATCCGCCATGACAGGCTGCCCGACGTCTTTGAAAAATGGCTCAAAACGCCAATTGCAAAATCGCTGAACTGCCATTGCCCGCAAGCCAGATGCCTCGGGCCGAACATTTTAGTCAAAAATGCTTACTATAAAAATATTGATTTTACCCAACGAAAAGCTGTCATCGGCATGCAGGGCCCCTCTTCCCGGATGGGCTGAGAAACAGGCGAATGGGGCGCGCCTGCCCCATGCTTTCTCGTAATCTCAACTACTTTTATCCTGGTTATTTTCCTTCTTTTGCGTTAAAATACGCAGCAAAGATGAATAAAAGCAGCGAATTGACTTTTGATCAGGAGGGAATGAAATTGGGTTGGTTGATCGGGATTATCATTATAATCGTGCTCGTGCATTTTTTAATCATCCGTCCTTTGATCGAGCGGAACCGGCCGCAAATTATTGAACCGCGAAGAAGCATCTACAACGGGGATGCCTACGAGCCGCACCCGGAGCAAACCGGATGGAACGGTGGGGGCAGCTCCGGAATCGGCCGGTTTGGCACGTTTGCCGGCGGGATGGCAACAGGCGCTTTGCTGACGTATTTACTGGAACAGGGCAGAATCGGTTATGACCAGTTCGAGCATTTTCAAAATCTTGACGGCAGCGACCTGCTGCATGAGCTGGAAGAGCAAAATATTTTACAGCAGGATGAAATTGACCATCTTGAGGATTCGTTAAGGAACTTTGAAGACAGCGGCCATGATGGCCATGACAATGGGGATAATGGAGACAACGGCCAGCAGGGTACCGGTTTCGATTTAGCCAATTTCACTTCCAATGATGACAATGACTTCGGCGGATGGGACAGCGGATCGGATGACAATAACTGGTTGTAAGAAATTAACGGAACAGGTGCTCAAACAGCCTGTTCCGTTAACATTCTTACAGCGGTTTCTAATGGCGGGTATGCCTGCATTGCTTTATTTCACTCCCGCTCCGGGCAAGACAGATACATTGCTGCTTGGCGGGTAATTTGAGTTCATTTTATACAAGCACCCGGGGATTCGGATTCCATTTTACCGGCCATCCCGCGGGTGCTTTACTTACAAGGTTTACGGTTTGTACTTTTTTTCGCTGGATGAAGTCGTTTTTTTGTCATGATCCGTTTTTTCTTCAAGCTTTTCTTCTCGCAAGTCTTCCATTGGAATCGGGTCAACTGTTTGTTCACTCATAAATTTATCATGCATGTCTTCGTTTTCTGTTGCAAATTGTTCAGGGTTGTCCATTTTTCCCTGCTTTTTGTTTTCGCTCATTTCGTATCACCTCGTATGGTTCAATACCCTTTATTTTTCCGAAAAGAACTGAAAATATCCGGCGAACATGCAAAAAAACCGCGCCTGCCTACCCCGGCCTGTCTTCCCCAAGGGCGGAAATTTTTTGTATTCCTTCCATATTCTCTGTTAATTGTTGCAATTTTTTATGATATGATAAGGTTGATGAGAAGAAAGCCGATGGAGATGATTTTATGTTTAATCGCATTCTTGTGGCAATAGACGGTTCAAAAATGAGCGACAAAGCACTGAAAGCCGCACTGAATTTTGCAAAAGAAAGGTTTACAAAAATCGGTGTGATCCATGTGGAGAAAAATCCGGTTATTCCGGATGGGATGCCAAATGCGTCAATAGATACCCTTTATTCTGAACAGCAGAGAGACGGAGATGTTTTGTTAGACCAAGCCGCTGCTCTTGCCGAAGAGGAAGAAATTGAGATAGAAAAATTTTATGAAACGGGCGATCCCGCTGCCCAGATTGTCAGAAAGGCAGAAGAAGGAAACTATCAGCTTATTATTATGGGGAGCAGAGGGCTCGGAAATCTGAAGGGGCTCATGCTTGGCAGCGTCAGCCAGAAAGTCACCCAGCTCGCCAAATGCCCGGTACTGATTATAAAATAGCCCTGCTTAGAAGCCTGTCCTGAAATACCGGACAGGCTAATCTAATTGGGCAAAAGCCTCCATAAGCATACTGCGGACGCTTAAAAAGCCCGGGCAATCATACAAAATGCCAGGCCGGAACCCGCATGTCCCGTTAAAAAGTATGTTTCGCCGGTTTGCGGAGAACCAAGGAAATTTCAATTTTTTTACAAATCGTCAAATAATGCATCATCATGATAAGCAATGTTCCCGTATTCATGGCAATGATCACGCCGGCCATTTGGTACTGGGGATTTGAGCCAAGATAATAAATGAGGCAGTACGTAACCATTGTTGACCAAATAAAATGCGCGAGGGCATCCCTGACCAGGCCGAGGCCGATTAAAAACGCCTGCATCGGAATGACAAAATAGTGAAACAGAAAATACGGCCATAACAGACGGACATAAACGGCGGCGGCAGACGAATGGGAAAACAAGGTTGTTAGCGGTACGGAAAATAACTGAATGACAATGACAGCCGGAAGCCCGTAAAGAAACGTCATCATCATCACCTGCTGAAGCAGTTTCTGCAGCTTTATGCCATCTCTTTTGGCATAAGCTTCAGAAACAGTTGGAATTAATACGGTGGACAGGGAATGGGCAATAAAGGCCGGAAAAAATCCGATCGTAAAAGCGACGCCGGCCACCAGTCCGAAATGTTCGTTTGCCATTCCCTCCGTCATGCCGGATTTAAGCAATACCCATTTGATAAAAAATGGTTCAATCGCATTTGTTACGGCATGGAACACGCGCATGCCCGTTGTCGGCAATGATACGGAAAGAAGGCTTCTTCTGATTTCCTTCCCCCCCATTGGAGCCTGTTCTTTTTTCTTAAGCGTCCGCATTTGCAGCACAAACATATGAAAAAGATACAGCAGCACAATCAGGTCACTGCCGACAAGCGTGCATATCGCAATAAAAATTGACATTTGCACATCAAATTCCATCCAATGAAATAGCAAGACAAGCAGGATAAGCTGCATGATCTTCCTCAGGAAGTTGGCAGCAGCGATCTTTCCCATTTGCTGGACACCCATAAAGTAACCTCTCGCAATTGAGGAAAAGGCGATCATCGGGATCAGCGCAATGATCAGCCAGCGAAGATACGGGTGGTAATGATGGAAAATTGGAAGCGCCGGCAGCAACAATGCAACTGCCGCCATGAGCAACAGGACAAACAAAGATGCCAGCCGGATGGTAAACCTCAGCATATCACGATGATATTTTTCTTCCTGTTCCGCAACAAATTTTGAAATGGAGATGGGCAGTTCCATGCTGGCGATGGTGACAATTAAAAAAATGGCCGGCAAAATAGACATGTACAGCCCCATGCCGTGCGCCCCAAGTTCATTTGCAAGTACCATATTGGTTAAAAATTCAATGCACTCCCCGATAAAAGCAACGCCAATCAGCATAAATGCCCCTTTAAAAAACACTGCCATGTTCTTCCTCTTCTCCTTATCAAGAAAAACTTTTTCAATATTAAAGGATATGAGGCAAGCCTGGAGAATCATTACAAATAAATCAATAGAGATGGAGGAACTCCTGTGACAGAAGAAAATGTAATTCGAAAAAAACAAACGCTCGTAACAAAAGAAAGATTAGTAGCCGATTTTCGCAAGCTCGGGCTGAAAGAAGGCATGGTGGTCATCGTCCACTCGTCTTTAAGCGCGCTCGGCTGGGTTTGCGGGGGAGAGGTTGCCGTCATTCGGGCTTTAATGGAAGTGGTGACAGACCGCGGCACCATTGTGATGCCGGCCCAAACAGCGAATAATACCGACCCCGCCTTTTGGGAAAACCCGCCCGTTCCGGAAGCATGGTGGGAAGAAATCCGGCGGACCCTGCCTGCTTTTGACCCTGCCATTACCCCAACTTACGGCATGGGCCGGATTGCCGAACTTTTCCGGACGTTTCCGGGAGTTTTAAGGAGCAACCATCCGAACTGCTCGTTTACCGCCTGGGGCCGGGATGCAAAATCGATTTTGAGCGGGCACTCGCTCGACTTCCCGTTCGGGGAAAAGTCCCCGCTCGCCCGGATTTATGACCGGGATGGCTGTATTTTGCTGCTCGGCGTCGATTACCAAGTCAATACATCCATGCATCTCGGCGAATATAGGTCCAAGCATACAAAACGATGTACGCAGAGCTGCGCGATGAAAATAAACGGAAAAAGAGTCTGGCAATCATACGAAGATTACGAGGAAAACTCCGACTTATTCAATAAAATTGGCCGCGCCTTTGAACGCAGCCATCAGGTAAAAACCGGTTTTGTCGGCGCTGCCCCGTCAAGGCTTATCAACCAGCGGGCGCTCGTCGACTTTACCGTGCAATATTTGGATGATTTATATGCAGATGCGGAAAAAGCGCACCACTAGTTTTCTTTTTGTACGCCGGTACCGGTTCCGCTGCGGAAATGGGTGGGCACCCCATGCACGGCACTGGTTTCGTTTTTAAATAGGGCGGACAGATCATTCACGCATTTTGTTTGCAGCTGTACCGCCTCCGTTGCGGAAGTTGGCGCAAAGCATGCGCACCAATTTTAGTTGCTTTGCTTTACGTCTCCGCCGGCTTCGTTGTTGGAAAAAAGGCAAAACCCGGCATGGCACAAACTTCCTTTTGTTCCGTCTTGCGGAAACGGGAAAACCCGTCATGTGCCTTTGTTTGCACCGGGCGGAATCGGGCGGACATGCCTGTCTTGCCTCCTGCCTACGAGCCAGTAATCGTCCCGCCGTTTACATGCAGCACCTGCCCTGTTACATAGCTGGAATCACGGGATGCAAGATAAACATAAGTCGGAGCCAGTTCGTACGGCTGGCCGGCCCGCTTCATTGGCACATCACGGCCAAATTTGGCAACCTGTTCCGGATAGAAGCTTGCCGGAATCAGCGGTGTCCAAATCGGCCCCGGTGCCACCGCATTGACCCGGATCCCCTTTCTAACCAGATTTTGCGACAAAGACCGGGTAAAAGCCACAATTGCCCCTTTTGTTGCAGAATAATCGATCAAATTTGGATTTCCTTCATACGCCGTTACAGAAGTAGTGAAAATAATCGAGCTGCCGGCTTTCAAATACGGCAGTGCGGCTTTTACCAGGTAGAAAAAGCTGTGAATATTGTTTTTAAAGGTAAAATCCCATTGTTCATTCGTAATATCCAGCAAATCATGCTGCACAAACTGCATGGCGTGATTGTTCACAAGCACATCCAGATGCCCGAATGTATCCACCGTTTGCTTCACAACGTTTTGGCAATGCTCCGGATCTTTTAAGTCCCCCGGAATCAGCAGGCAACGCTGCCCGAACGCTTCAATCCTTCGCTTTGTCCGCCCGGCATCTTCTATTTCATAATTGGAATAATACGGGATCACGACATCCGCGCCTTCTTTCGCAAACGCAATCGCGGCGGCTGCGCCGATCCCGCTGTCCCCGCCGGTTACAATCGCCACTTTATTTTCAAGCTTTCCAGATCCCTTATAGGACGGGTCTTCGATCAGCGGGCGCGGGTGCATCAGTTTTTCAATCCCCGGCTGTTCCGGCTGGTGCTGGGGCGGAAATGCATATTTTTGCCGGTAATTTTGGTAACCCGGTTCCGTCCGGGAAAAATACATATCTGGCTTGAGCCAATACAAATGGACCACCTCTTTATCCAGGCTTTTTCCGTTTAGTGTATTCGCCCAAAAGCCGGTGGGTGACAATTAATTTCCTTCATTTGCCGGCACCTTTTCCATCACAATCTCTTCGAAATGTTTTACAAACGCCATTGCCGTCCGTCTCAGTGCATAGGCCCGCGCTTCCCGGTATGCCCGGCGCATGATGCCGATTGAAGCAACGGCATTGCAGACGCGAGAAAGGTTGAGTGCCGTTACAGAAAACTTATAAAAAGTTATAATTTATTACAACTTTTATGTTTCCCAAAATCCTTTAAAATATGTAAACTAATTTTATTTTTAAGTTGACATATATGCCGCGGTTTTTTAATCTATTAATAGATAAAGAAAAAAAGGGGAGTGAAAAAAATGGCAGCGAAAAAATTCCGTGCCATTGATCTTTGTTATGCGGGTATGTTTGCGGCGCTGATGGCCATCGGGGCAAATATTACATCTATTGCGCCGTTTCTTGTCATCGGCGGGGTGCCGATCACATTGCAAACTTTTTTTGCCGTGCTGGCGGGTTTAGTGCTCGGCAGCAGGCTTGGAGCGATTTCGATGGTCGCCTATATGCTGATCGGCTTATTGGGGGCACCGGTTTTTGCGCGATTCAGCGGCGGGTTTCAAACCGTATTAAGCCCATCATTCGGATTTATTCTTAGTTTTATCCCCGCAGCCTGGGCCACGGGCAAGATTGTGGAAAAGCGCCAAAACATGGCAGCGTACTTTACCGCTTCCATCATCGGCATGATTGTAAACTATTTGATTGGGACCAACTGGATGTACGCCGCTTATAAAATATGGGCGCAGGCCCCGCAAGCGTTCAGCTACAAAATCGCCTGGATGTGGATGGCGGTGCCGCTGCCGAAAGACATTATTTTATCCTTGGTTGCAGGCTGGCTGGCACACCGGATCAGAGCCGTTTCCCCGCTTATTGCGTTAAAACGGTAGAATGGCCCGCTTATACTGCTCCGCCTGAAACGGTGCAATCTTCGGGCGGGGCGGTATTCCGAAGAGGGCATTTCTCCGCTTACTGCGTTAAAACGCGGTAAGACGGCGGGATCTTTTCAAATGCATACTTCAGCCCCCGCTTACGATTAAAACGAGCGGGCCATTTATTCCACTTGCTCCATGTCTGCCCGAATGGTGCATGCTTCGGGCGGGGCATACTCCGGAGCAGGTTCCCCTTATCGCGTTAAAACGATAGGGGGCCCTTTTGTTACAATGACGGTATGTTCCACTTGGGATACAAAGCTTCCGTCCGGCGTTACATACGTCCAGCCGTCGCCCGATTCGACCACTTCATCGGCGCCGGTCGAGACAAACGGTTCAAACGCAATGACCATGCCGTCCTGTAACAAACCTGTATCGTCCGGATCATAGTAATTTAAAATATACTCGGGATCCTCGTGCAAGGCCTTCCCGACACCGTGACCAGTCAAATTCAGGAGCACTTCAAACCCGCTGCTGTACACTGCTTTTTCAACCGCCCGGCCAATTTGATTCTGCTTATTTCCGGCCCTGATCTTCTTCAAACCGCTGTCAAACGCCCGCTGCGCACATTCGCACAGCGCAAATAATTCGGGATCTCCCTTTCCGACAACAAAAGAGATGCCTGTATCCGCATAATATCCATCCAGCGATCCGGATACATCCACATTTACAAGATCCCCTTCTTTTAACACGCGGTCTCCCGGAATGCCATGCGCCACTTCTTCATTCACACTGATACAGGTGTATCCAGGGAAATCATACTCTCCCTTTGGCCCGGAGACCGCCCCGTTTTCTGCAAACCTTTTGCCTGCCCATTCATCCAATTCTTTCGTTGTAATGCCGGGCCTGGCTTTTTCCTTCAGTTCATCGCGAATGCTGGCAACAAGCCGCCCGATTTTCTTCAATCCTTCCAAATCTGCTTCTGACTTGACGATCATGTTGAACGTTCCCTTCTGCTTTAAAGTCATGACTCCATTATATAGAAATAACGTTAGATATCAAAATCCATGGTTCATCCGAACAAAAAAAGCTACCGCGCCCCGCATGCCGGATGCTGCCAATCTTTTCACACTTTTGTCGTATAAGTAATGTTTTTGTAATATTATTTAATGTGAGCGTAATCAAAGAATCGACAAAAATTGGTATAGTGGGATTACGGGATTCATAGACAGAGGTGGGAAATTTGAAGAAAGTAGCTCCAATATTGCTTGCGCTTATGCTGGGGACCGGTTTTTTACTGCCTGCTAAACAAGCGGCTGCTGCATCCTATTCCCCGTCAAAAGTCATCAGTACGGCAAAGAAATATATAGGGACGCCATACAGATGGGGTGGCACAAGCCCGTCAGGTTTTGATTGTTCCGGCTTTGTAGGTTATACATTTAAAAAGAACGGAAAAAACTTGCCGAGAACAGCAGCAAGCATTTACAAAAAAGGAAAAAAAGTCAGCAAGTCAAATTTAAAACCGGGCGATCTGGTTTTCTTCCATACTTATTCAAAAGGCGTTTCACATGTCGCCATTTATATCGGCCATAATCAAGTCATCCACTCCGTATCGCAAGGCGTCAAGATCGACCTCCTCAGCAATCCTTATTGGAAACCGCGGTACGTCGGGGCGAAAAGGCTTTGAGACAAAAAACTTCGGAGAGTCCCGATGTTTTTTTTTGCCCCTACCCTTTCCCTGGGTATTTAAACGAGGATACGAAAAAGATGAATTAAAACTTTTTCCATAAATCTTATTTTTCCCTCCCCTATTTACCATAAGAAACAAAAAATGCTATGATCGTACTGCAAATCTATTAAAAATTTACAGATTTAGGAAGGGTTACAGCATGAGAAAAATTTGGTTTGCACTATTTAGCCTTGCCTTTGTGCTCGCACTTGGCGCATGTTCCGGAAATTCGGGCCAGTCCGGGGCAAAAAAACCGGCAAAAAGCGCCACAAAAACGGCTTTGATGAATTTTTACATGGATCTCACCAATCGTATCAACGCCCAGGACAGGGATTTAAATACGTATGAACAGGCGATCGCTAAGACGAACGACAGGCCGCCGAAAACCGAGCTTGCCACCATGCAGAAGGCGGCGCAGTCATCCGCAGAAAATGTGGGAAAGGAAGTAAAAAATACGAAAATCCCATCCAAATTAAACAACTATCAATCGGAGATAAAAACCGCTGTAAAAGATTTGCAACAGTCCTACCAAATGAAAGCGGATGAGTTGAAAAAAGCGAACCCTTCGCTGGATGCTGCGAACAAAAAGCTGGAACAAGCCAACGATGAACTCGGCAAAGTATTTAAAAAAGCCGGCTTGTCACCGGCCAGCCTCCCGGACGATGTTAATTCATAAGAAGGTTCAAAACACGACCGGGCGATTGCTGATGCTCATTCAAAAAGAAGTTTCAAAACACAAGGCCTGCCGGAAATCGATTTCCGGCAGGCCTTTCTTCCGCATAATAAAGCGTACAGAACTTTGCATTTCTTCTTCTCTAAAGCTAAAAAGCAGAATCATTTTCCCGCTTTCGGAATCCGCCCGCGGAATGAAGCCACCATCCGACAAATTTTCCGCATTTCAAAAAACAGGTTTTGCCCACATGCTTATTCGGGATCCACCAGTTCGCCCCGCTTGATGTCTTTCCGCCCCAGTTCCACATGCTGCGCTTTTGCGAATTTTTTCAACACCTTTTCTTCTCCGGGCGTCACAAGGGAGACAACTGTGCCGGCGTTCGAACCGAGCCGGCCTGTCCGCCCTGAGCGGTGGACATATGCGGATACATCTCCCGGCAAATCAAATTGAATGACATGCGTAATCACCGGGATATCCAGGCCGCGGGCAGCAACATCCGTTGCCAAAAGGAGCGGGACATCGCCATTTTGGAACAACCGGATGCTTTTTTCCCTTTCTTCCTTGCGCATATCGCCATGCAGTTCGGCGACGGCCAGCCCTTTGAACCGGAGCTTTTCCGCTGCAACCGAAACATCCCATTTGTTATTGAAAAACACGAGCCCCCGGACCCCCATCCGGGCAATTTTTCGTAACTGCTCGATTTTGCCGCGCGGGTCGCCCGTTACGATATAAATATGTTCAACCGGGCTCCGCGCCTCCTCTTTTGCAATACGGATCAATAGGGGTTCTTTCATCTGGTCTATTGCCTTTTGGGCTGCTGCATCAGGCAGAGTGGCTGAAAACAAAAGGATCTGGCAATCGCGCATGGCGGATTTTACAATTTGTCCGACTGTAAGGCTGTATTCCTTTCCGAGCAGCTGGTCCCCTTCATCGAGCACCATCATTTTCACTTCATGCATTTTCAGTTTTTTCTGGCGGATCAATTCGAGGATGCGCCCGGGCGTCCCGATCACAAGGTGCGGATGTCTTTTCAGTTTTTCAATTTGCCTTTTCACATTTGCGCCGCCGATCAGCGGGATGCTCTGTATTCCGCTTCCTTGTGACCATTTTCCGGCTTCCTCTTGTATTTGCATGACCAGTTCTTTAGAGGGCGCCAAAATGACAGCCTGGACCGCTTGTTTTCCGGGATCCATCCGGTCGAGCACAGGCAGCAGGTAGGCGAGTGTTTTTCCCGATCCTGTCGGTGCCACAGCAATCACATCCCGGCCGTCCAGCACAGCAGGAATCACTTTTTCCTGTACAAAAGCAGGATGTTCAAATGTTGAATTTTTCCATGCCTGTTGTAAAAAAGGCTGTAAATGATGAATGAATGTAGGTTCCATTGTTTTTCCCTGACCTTCCTTTTCCAGTCCTTTTATCATACACTACCCCGGCCGGAAAAGAAAAGAGCCCGGTTCACAGCCGGGCTCTTAAAAAATCGTTTATTTTTCTTCAACGCCTTCAAAAGCTTTGCGTAAAATGTCTTCCAATTCGCTGACAAGCGGCAATTTCGGGTTTGCAGGCGTGCATTGGTCTTCAAATGCGCGGTCTGCAATAACGGCAACCCGTTTTTCAAAGTCCGCCCGGTTCACGCCGGCTGCTTTCAGGCTAAGCGGCATATTGAACAGTTTGCACATCCGGATAATTTCCTGGCAAAGGCTTTCGACGCCTTCTTCTGTCGTGCTTGCCGGCAGCCCGAGAATACGCGCAATTTCCGCGTAGCGCTGATCCGCTACGAAATGTTCGTATTTCGGGAATGCCGCAAATTTTTTCGGCCTTTGCGCATTATAGCGGATAACATGCGGCAAGAGAATCGCGTTGGCCCGCCCGTGCGGAATATGGAATTCAGCGCCGATTTTATGGGCAAGCGAATGGTTGATGCCAAGGAATGCATTCGAGAATGCCATCCCTGCCAAAGTCGATGCATTGTGCATCTTTTCGCGTGCCAGTTGATCGCTCCCATTTGCGTATGCTTTCGGCAAGTATTCGTGAACAAGCTGGATGGCCTTAATTGCCAGGCCGTCCGTATAGTCATTGGCCATGTTGGAAACATAGGCTTCAATCGCATGGGTCAAAACGTCCATCCCGGTATCGGCTGTTACGGATTTCGGGACGGTCATGACAAACTGCGGGTCAATGATCGCAACATCCGGCGTCAGTTCGTAGTCTGCGAGCGGATATTTTGTATTGTTCTTTTTATCCGAAATGACGGCGAAAGAAGTCACTTCAGAACCGGTGCCCGATGTGGTCGGAATGCAGACCAGCTGCGCTTTTTCACCCAGTTTCGGGAATTTGGCAACCCGTTTCCGGATATCCATAAATTTTTGCTTCAATTCGTTGAAATCAACTTCCGGATGCTCATAGAACAGCCACATGCCCTTTGCAGCGTCCATGGCCGACCCGCCGCCAAGCGCGATAATGACGTCCGGCTGGAAGCTTGCCATTGCTTCGGCGCCTTTCCGTACTGTTTCAATGGACGGATCCGGTTCGACTTCAGAGAAAATTTCACAGTGGACATAGTCCGGGCGTTTCCGCAAGTAGTATAGCACTTTCTCAACAAATCCGAGCCGGACCATATCCGGATCGGTGACAATAAAGGCACTTGAGATATCCGGCATTTTTTCCAGGTATTGGACCGAGTTCTTTTCAAAATACACGCGTGGTGGAATTTTAAACCATTGCATATTGACTCTCCGTTTCGCCATTGTTTTTACATTGTACAGATTAATGACACCGACGTTTGTGGACACTGAGTTGCCGCCGAACGTGCCGCAACCGAGCGTCAAAGAAGGCATGTAGGCATTGTAAATGTCGCCGATTGCCCCTTGCGAAGACGGGGAGTTGACAATGATCCGGCCGGCTTTCATTTTTAAGCCGTATTGTTCAATGACTTCATCATTTGTCGAATGGATCACAGCCGAGTGGCCGAGTCCGCCGAATTCGAGCATGGCTTCCGCAAATTCGAAACCTTGTTTTGTGCTGCTGGCTTTGTAGCAGGCCAAAACCGGGCTCAATTTTTCTCTGGAAAGTGGATAGTCCGGGCCGACGCCTGTAAGTTCAGCAATTAAAATTTTGGTATCTTCCGGGACGTCCACGCCTGCCATTTTTGCAATTTCATAGGCCGGTTTGCCGACAATGGCGCTGTTGACGGATTGCGTCTTTTCATTGATGACGGTTTTCTCAACTTTTTTCTTCTCCGCTTCATTCAGGAAGTAGCAATGATTTGCAATCAATTCGTTTTTTACATGGTCATAAATTTCTTTGTCGATAATGACAGCCTGTTCCGACGCACAGATCATGCCATTGTCAAACGTTTTGGATAAAATCAGGTCATTGACGGCGCGTTTGATATCAGCAGATTTTTCAATATAGCAAGGGACGTTCCCCGGCCCGACGCCAAGCGCAGGTTTCCCGCTCGAATATGCGGACTTTACCATGCCGGAACCGCCCGTTGCAAGAATCAGCGAAATGCCCGAATGTTTCATCAATTGCTGTGTCGCTTCAATGGCCGGTTTTTCGATCCATTGGATGCAGTTTTCCGGCGCGCCGGCTTTCACAGCAGCGTCCAGCATGACTTTTGCGGCATGGCTGCTGCATTTTTGCGCGGACGGGTGGAATGCGAAAATGATCGGGTTGCGTGTTTTAATCGCAATTAACGCTTTAAACATCGTGGTTGATGTCGGGTTTGTTACAGGCGTGACCCCGGCAATAACGCCGACTGGCTCCGCGAATTTGACAATTTCTTCATTATTGTTTTCATCAATGATGCCGACTGTTTTGTTATATTTAATATTGTGGTAGATGTATTCTGTTGCAAACAGGTTTTTTGTAATTTTGTCTTCATATACGCCGCGCCCTGTTTCTTCCACGGCCATTTTGGCGAGCACCATATGCTGTTCCAGCCCTGCAAGCGCCATTTGTTTTACGATATTGTCCACTTGCGCCTGATCCAGTTCCATAAATTCACGCAGTGCTTTTTGGCCTTTGGCGACGAGGGAATTTACCATTTCCGTGATTTGTGCGGATTTGCCAACAACTTTTTCATCAATTGCCATGATCGTGGCCTCCATTCTGGTGATTTTGTGAAGAATTTCACATAAAAGGGTAAAAAATAAAGTTTGTGAATAATTTCACATGATTTTCTGCTGTTTTTCAATATTTCTTTTCTTTATGGCTCTATTATATGCGATTTCACATGCTATGGCTGTGTCAGATTGGTGACAAATGAATAAATCATTTATAAACTTTCTTCTTTCAAATATTGCTTTCCAGCCGCGATTCAATTAAAATAGGTTTTTCCCGCCTTTTTACATTGTAAGTGCTTCCATTTTATATTTGCATATTTATGCAGAATTCCGTATAGAGATTGCCGCAAAAAAACCGCTTCCCGCTTGTGAAACCTGCACATTCACAAGGAAGAAACAAAAAAGGAGATGAATTTTATGCAAATCCATCTCCCGGATGTGTTAGAAATACCTTTTTTTCCAAAAAATGATGGCTGTGACACTGGAAAGAACCAGAGAGACCAAAAACGCCAGCCAAAAACCATGGGGGCTTGATTGCCACGGCAGGCCGTGAAGATTCATTCCGAAAAAGCTAGATACCATCGTTGGCAGGGAAAGGATAATCGTGACCGTCGTTAAAAATTTCATCACGCCGTTCACGTTATTGGAAATGACAGAAGCATAGGCATCCATCATACCACTTAAAATATTGCTGTGGATTTCACACATTTCGATTGCCTGTTTGACTTCAATCATGACGTCATCCAGTAAGTCCATGTCATCTTCATATACTTTTAGGAAATGCTGCCGTGTCATTTTTTCCATGACGATTTTATTGGCTTTTAATGAGGTCGTAAAATACACGAGTGTCTTTTCAAGGCTCAGCAGTTCGAACAGTTCCTCGTTTCGCATCGATTCGTGCAATTCGCGTTCGATCAGGCTTGATCTGCGGTCGATATATTTTAAATAGTTTAAATAATAACTTGCAACTTCATATAGAATTTGAAGGGTAAATCTGGTTTTCATGTAGGTGTAAAACCCGCGCACCCGTCTGTGGATAAACTTTCCGATAATCGGATTATCCTGCAGGCAGACCGTGATGAAATAAAAAGGCGTGACGATAATCCCGAGCGGAATCGTATCATACAGCGCGGAGTCCACATCGTCCTTTACCTTAACGGGAAGGCCGACAATGATTAAAATATCATCGTCTTCTTTTTCAATACGGGAGCGTTCATCGACATCCAGCGGGTCTTTAATAAAATCGGCCGGTATATTCGTTTGCTGGACAACCTGGTTGATTTCTTCCTCTGTCGGGTTCACCAGGTTCACCCAGCATCCTTTTGACAAAGTTTCTGTTTCCTTCAGTTTGCCGTTTTCGTCCGTTAAATACATATTTAACATGCAGGCCACCTCCTCTTCACTTTTGAGGAAGCTCAAGCATACTTTACTCTTCCAGAAACTGATAACCTGTAGGATTGGTCGAGGCCAGTATGAAGACTTCCTCTTGCTTATGTTTCATGCACGACCTCGGATGCGCGTCAGAATCCATCAGTTATCATCTCCTTTTTTCTTCGATTCATAAATAGCTGCGAAACCTGCAACTATTTTATTATACCACAATATAGTATGCCTGAATATGTCCGCTTGTTATTTTTTAGCCGATTTATCCGCCTAAAAAACTTTATAAAAATAAAAAAAGCAATATAATGTCACATTTGTGCATCATATTGCTTCGTGATGGGACATGAGGGGCTCGAACCCACGACCCGCTGATTAAGAGTCAGCTGCTCTTCCAACTGAGCTAATGTCCCGCAGATGACAATCATTATATTACCACAATTCCGGGAGAGATGCAACGAAAAATTTTTTCGCAGCCTTAAATTCCAGCCATCATGAACCTGCTTCAGGCAGAAGAACAGCGAAAGCTTCGGTTCCAACCATAATTGGCTACCCCATTTTGAAACGCTTCCAATCTGCCGTGCATTTATCCCGGGGAAAATTTTGGCCATTTTTTGCGGATTTACACCAAATTATTTGCGGGCAGCTTCGCTTTTTCGGCAAAATTTTCGAGGCTGTCTTTCAATCAGGGGCCGGGAGGATGACTCGTCCCGGTCCGATTGATTCTTATTTTGCAGGCTTTCCCCGGGCACCGCGCATTTTTAGCCAAAATTTCAATTTGGGGCGCCGGATTACTCGGCCCCGGCCCGAATGGCAGCCCTTTTGCGCCCGAAGAGGGGGCTCGCCGCAATAAACCCGGCGCATGAAATAAGAACCGGAAGCACAACTGTATGCAATCCGAACGGGTTTGGGTGCAGGCGGTCCAGCAAAATGTACGAGCCCATACCGAGTATCATGGAACAAACCGCGCCGTACTTGTTTCCTTTTTTCCAGTACAGGCCGAAAATAACCGGCCATATAAATACGGATTCCAGACCGCCAAAGGAAAACAAGTTGAGCCATATGATCAATTTCGGCGGGCTGAGCGACAACAGCACGACAACGGCGGCAACCGCTGCGGTCACGCCGAAACTCGCTACTTTCATCTGTTTTTCGGATGCGTCCGGCTTCACATAATTCAAATAAAGGTCTTTGACGAGCGCAGAACCGACGAGAATAAGCAGCGCATCAACGGTGGACATAATCGCGGCCATCGGGGCAGCGAGCACAATACCGGCCGGCACTGGCGGCAGCACTTTCATCGTTAATAGCGGCATAACCGTATCCGGCACTTCCACACCCGGTATGACAGCGCGTGCCATCACGCCGATAAAATGCATGCCGAACATAATAAAACCAATGACAATGGTACCGATGATGATCGCCCTGTGCATCGCCCGGGAATCTTTATAAGACATCGCCCGGACCGTAATTTGCGGCAGGCCGACGACACCGATCCCGACCAAAATCCAAAACGACGATACATAGGCAGGGGCCAGGCTGTGCCCATGCCCGAACGGCGTAATCAGGTCCGGGTCCTGCGCAGCAAGATTGTGCATAATATGTTCCATCCCGCCGCCCGCTTTAATGGTTGCCACCAGTAAAATAAGCGTGCCGAGAAACATGACCGTCCCTTGGACCGCATCTGTCACCGCCACTGCGCGAAATCCCCCGACTACGACAAACAGCGTAACAGAAGCGGCAAAAATCAGGAGCGACGCCGTATACGGCAGGCCGGTCAGCGATTCAACAAGGCGTGCCCCGCCGATCCACTGTGCCGTCATGGATGAAAACAGAAAAATAATAATGCTTGCTGCCGCCAAAATGACGACGGTATCACTTTGATAGCGGCCTTTTAAAAAGTCAATCAGCGTCACCGCATCATATTTGCGTGCCATAATCGCAAATTTTTTCCCGAGTACCATCAGGACAAAATAACCGGTTGAAAGCTGCGCCATGGAAAGGAGCACCCAGCCAAGCCCCTGCGTGTACGCCACGCCCGGGCCGCCGATAAAGCTGCTGGCGCTCCCGTATGTCGCCACCATTGTCATCGCAAGGATAAAGCCGCCGAGCTGCCGTTTCCCAAGAAAATATTCATGTACAAAAGATTGCGTTTTGATCACATATTGATTGGCCCAAAAACCAACGGCAAAAATAATGAGCAAAAAAATGAGCAGTGGTGCCAGTACCGGCCAGTTCATGGCTTGTCCCCCTCTTCATCATCGAAAGGAATATCTTTGAAAAAGAACTTCACAATGAAGATGACAAGCGCCGTCACGACAATATAGCCGGCAATGCAGCTGTAAAAAAACCATGACGGCATGCCAAATATATAATGGTACTGTTTGGCCGGCCGTGTACCTAAGCCGTAAGCGAAACCGTACCACCAGAGAAAATTGAACAGCACAAGCCCGACGCCGATCCATGCTTCCTTATGCGCCTGTTTAAATCTTTGGTCATCTTTTTTCAAAATGTGCCATCCTTTCCTTGCTTTCGCTACTATCTTACATCTTTTTTCATCCGGCCGTGTGATTTTTGCCAATGGACAGGGTTTGTTTTTTGCATAAAAGCAGCCGGAGCTTCAGATTGTATCCCGCACCCCCTTCACACAGGTCCGATAAAAAACGCCTGCGTTCGCACATTTCGCGAAACAGGCGTTTTTACCGGCAGACCCGGCAGCTTCAGATCCGGTCGTTTTGTATTCTCCATTGCAAATCTTCCAAATACCGGAGCAAATCATCGCGCAGATCTTCCCGGGAAAGCGCCATTTCAATCGTCGATTTGATAAACCCGAACTTTTCGCCGACATCGTAGCGTTTCCCTTCATAAGCATAGGCATACACTTTTTGGATTTCATTCAATTGTTCAATGGCATCGGTCAGCTGGATTTCTCCGCCTGAACCGGTCTTTTGCAATGAAAGGAAATCAAAAATCTCCGGTGTTAAAATATACCGCCCGATAATGGCGACATTTGACGGCGCTTCCTCCACTTTCGGCTTTTCTACAAAGCCTTTCACATCATAAATTCTTCCTTTTTGATCGAGCGGGTCAATAATCCCGTAACGGTTGGTTTCCTCGCGCGCGACTTCCATGACGGCAATCACGCTGGAATGGACCTGTTCATAAACATCGATCATTTGTTTCAGGCAAGGCGGTTCAGCCTGGATGATGTCATCTCCAAGGAGCACGGCAAACGGTTCATTTCCGATAAATTTGCGCGCACACCAAATCGCGTGGCCCAATCCTTTTGGTTCCTTTTGCCGGATATAATGGATATCCACTTCTGCAGGCTGGCGCACTTTTTCAAGCAGATCAAATTTTTTCTTTGCGATCAAATTGTCCTCAAGCTCAAATGCATGGTCAAAATGGTCTTCAATCGCCCGTTTCCCTTTCCCGGTTACGATGATGATATCTTCAATGCCGGAATCAATGGCCTCTTCCACAATATATTGGATTGTCGGCTTATCGACAATCGGAAGCATTTCTTTCGGCATTGCCTTCGTCGCCGGCAGGAAACGTGTTCCAAGCCCCGCTGCCGGGATAATCGCCTTCTTGATTTTTTGCATCATTTGTCACCTCTTTATAAAACGGTCACCGTTCTCCTAAACCCGGCGCTTTCCCTGCATCTTTTGCGGCCGTTTCCAATTGGTGCATCACTTTTGGAAGCAGCCGGGAAAATTCATGGGCAGTGAGTGTAGAGGACCCGTTTTCCCGGATCCACAAGTCGGCGCATGCCCCGTGAATATAAACGGCATTGGCAACCGCTTCCTTGATATTAGCATACGTGCATATATTTGCCAAGAGCATGCCGGTTAATGTATCGCCGCTTCCGCCTTTTGCCAGGCTGCTGTTGCCGGTTGCATTTACATAGCCGCTGCCATCCGGAAAAGCCATCACCGTGTACTGCCCTTTTAAAACGACGGTGACCCCGTGTTCCTGCGCATAAGCGGAAGCAAGCCTGATCCTGTCCGATGCCATTTGCCCGGCCGGAATGCCCGCCATCCTTGAAAATTCCCCCGGATGCGGCGTTAAAACGACCGGAGCCGTGCGTTTCGGGTATGCCCTTTTATGTAATGCACCCGCATCGAGGACAACAGGAAGCGGTTCTTTTAAAACGCCCTGAATGAAAGACTCCAGCTGCTTATCCGGTTCAATCCCGGGACCGATGGCCACCCCGGCAAACTTCTGCCCCAAATCGTTCAGCCGCTTTGAAAAATCCCTTTTTAAATAAGTGGCTTCAGGAACGAGTGTGGCAATTACATTCCGAGCACCGCTTTCCGTAAAAACGGAGAGTTTCCCGATCCCCATCCGCATCGCGCCGATCGCAGCCAACGCCGCGCTGCCCGGCATATCGTCACTTCCGGCAACCAAAAGCCCGGTCCCGAACGTGCCTTTATGGACATTTCCGCTTCTTTCGGGAAGCGAACGGATGACATCTTCTTCCGACCAAATTTTCCATTTTGATGTATGCGGCAGGCCGATTTCGACAGCCTTTGTTTTGCCAAAATAAGCGGAAGAAGGGAATAACAGGCTGGACGGTTTCAATCCATGGAGAGAAAACGTATAATCCGCGTGTACGGTATGCGGATCGGCATCACCCGTATCCCCCGCCACTCCCGTCGGTACGTCAATGGCGGCCACTTTTGCTTTCCGGGTATTGATCCAATCGGTTATTTCTGCAAGATCATCCCTGAGCGGCAGCCTGGTACCTACGCCAAGTAGCCCGTCTGCGATCCAGTCATACTGTTTCTCACGGTCAAAAGGGGCTGCTTCAAAGCCGCACGATTGAAAATAGGAAAAATGTTGCGCGGCCTCTTTCGTTTGCGGCGGACCTAAAGGAAAGATCAAATCCGCTTTGTATCCGTTCAGTTTTAAATAGCGGGCAAGCACGATTCCGTCCCCGCCGTTATTCCCCTTGCCGGATAGCACCGCAATTGTGTCGCGTTTGGAAAGGAGCGGCGCAAGTGCCCGGTACAGGCCGCTTCCGGCATTTTCCATCAGCGTAAACGTATCCATGCCGAAAGAAGCTGCCGTTGCATCGGCTTCCTTAATTTCTTTGCTTGTATAAATTTGCATTGCCAAACACCCCCGTTCTCATAGTTTTATTGTAACACTGCTTGAATGCGGCAACATAAAATTTCTAATTTCCGAATCCTTTTTTTGTTTTTTTTCGTATTTATGGAAGGGAATGGGTTTTATAGACAAGAAAGAAAGGGGGGGTATAAATGAAACGAACTGCTGAAATTATACTGAGCGTCATTGGCGCGGTGCTAAACGGACTTGCCGCAATTCTCGTTATCTTCATGACTATGACCATGAAAAGCCAAAGTTTTATCGACGAAATGGAAGCCCAAATGAAAAGTGGCGCCACCATCCGGGAAGCCGACTTTCAAACAGTCCTTCATACGATCCAAGCGCTCGGCTGGGGAATTGCTGTGGTGCTTATCATCGGAACGGTGATCGGCATTGTCGCCGCTGTTCAACTGAGGAATAACAAAAGGCCGAAGCTGTCAGGCATTTTGCTTATTATCGATGCATTGCTTGTGTTCTTTTTCACCGTCGGATTCGGGGTGCTCCCGGCGCTGCTTTACCTGATTGCAGGCATTATGAGCCTCGTGCGCAAACCGCCGGTCATCGTTTAATAGAGCATAAAGCCTTCCTGCATGAGGGAGGCTTATTTTGATGCGAAAAAATAATACGGCCGGCGCGATTCCGCTTTTCATGCCGCAATCTCGCAATGAAAAATTCGGATGAAAATCCCCCCCAAAAGGACGCGGGAGCGCGGCGTTTGCCGGTTGCCATTTCAAGAATTTACGTGTGTAATCTTTCCCGCCCCCTTCCTGTTGAGCCGGAAACGGTGCACGCTTTAAAAAAGTGTGATAAAATAAATCATAAATCGTTTCAATATTCCGCCATTCAAAGGAACCTTGTTCAACCCGTTCTGTGATTTCTTAAAGGAGATGAAAGAGATGGGTTTATTGCATAAAGGTGTCACGATATTGGCTTTTGACGAAACGTATGATGAACAAAAAAGGGTCCAGTCTTTTCCCCATGAAACAATCAACCTGAAACATATCCGCCATACCAATCTTTTTTGTGAAAAAGAGGCGCTTTTCCAAATTGAAACGGCACTGGGCCGCCGCAAGCAAAAAGGCATCACCTTTCTTGGAAGCGGCAATTACCATTATGTAACCTCCCTGCTTTTAAAAGAAGCGCCGGAACCGTTCACCCTTGTGCTGTTCGACAACCATCCGGACATGGACGACAGCTTTGAACAAACACTGCTGTCATGCGGGTCATGGGTTTCCTACGCCTTAAAAATGAACCCGCTGCTGAAAAGAGTTGCCATCATCGGCCCGACTTCTTTCATAACACATCGCCGCCCGCCGCAAACCGTCCAAATCTTTCCTTTTAACAGCCGGAATCTTGAAAACCGGCAACGGATTTTATCCGCCATTCCAACAGATACCGTCTATATCAGCATTGACAAAGACGTCCTTTCCCCGGCTTTTGCCGAGACAAACTGGGATCAGGGGAGGATGGGCAAGCAGGAATTGCTGTCCTGTATTTCGGCCATTCTCGATCAAAAACAAGTATTCGGCATCGATGTATGTGGGGAAACCGCAGTCTCGCCGGCTGAACGCTTTCTCCCGCATGCGATTGAAATAAGCCAAAAAAACGACGCCATGAATGCTGAAATCCTCGAAGTTTGCCTGGAGCGGCGCCCGCAACCAGCACTGCACGTCTGATTCTTTTTCTTACTTTTTAAAAAAGAAAGACTTGATCTTCCTCTGTAATCATGCTTTAATGTC
This sequence comes from Weizmannia sp. FSL W8-0676, assembly GCF_038593015.1. NCBI lineage: Bacteria > Bacillati > Bacillota > Bacilli > Caryophanales > Bacillaceae > Heyndrickxia > Weizmannia sp. FSL W8-0676. The sequence continues at coordinate 632,302 of NZ_CP151954.1, read as the reverse complement.
TATTATACAAAGACATTTGTTTTCTGTAAAAATACATAAAGAGGTGTGATCAAATGAAATCGGACGTTTCAATCGGACTGCTTGGACTCGGAACCGTTGGCTGCGGCGTTGTCAGACTGATCCGGCAGCATCAGGAGGAACTCGTCCACCAGCTTGGGCGTGAAGTAAAGGTGAAACGCATTCTCGTGCGCAACATCGAAAAAGACCGCGGTGTAGACATTGATCCCGCCTCTGTCACTACAAATCCCGATGAGATATTAAATGACCCGGAAATCGATGTCGTCGTCGAAGTGATAGGCGGAATTGATGAAGCCCGCCGGTACATTGTCAAGGCGATTGAAAATAAAAAACATGTCGTGACCGCGAACAAAGATTTAATTGCCCTCTACGGCCCGGAGCTTCAGGAACTGGCCTGGAAAAACCAGTGTGACTTGCTGTATGAGGCAAGCGTCGGCGGCGGCATCCCGATTATCAGGGGGCTTACAGACGGCCTTGTTTCCGACCGGATCCAAAAAGTGATGGGGATCGTCAACGGGACAACCAATTTTATTCTGACCAAAATGATGGATGAAGGCGTTTCTTATGACGAGGCGCTGAAAGAGGCACAGGAACTTGGTTTTGCCGAAGCCGACCCGACGTCAGATGTGGAAGGCCTGGATGCGGCAAGAAAAATGGCGATTTTGGCACGGCTCGCATTCTATACAAATGTGAAACTTGAAGATGTGGAAGTGGAAGGCATTACCCATCTTTCATCCGCAGATTTGCATTACGGGAAAACGCTTGGGTATACGATGAAGCTGATCGGCATGGCGGAATGCCAGGATGAACATATTGAAGTGAGCGTGCAGCCGGCGTTTATCGCCCAAAAACACCCGCTTGCTTCCGTGAAAAATGAATTCAATGCCGTTTATATTAACGGGGAAGCAATCGGCGAGGCGATGTTTTACGGGCCCGGCGCCGGAAGCATGCCGACTGCGACAGCGGTCGTAAGCGATTGTATTGCCGCGATTAAAAACATGCAGCTCGGCGTGAACGGCCGGAACCTCAGGGGCCCGCGCTTTGAACGGAAACTCATGCCGTCTGAGCAGCGCTACGGGCAATTTTATATCCGTATGCATTTAAAAGACCAGGTCGGCGCATTTTCGAAAATTACAGCCGCCTTCAGCGCGCTCAACATCAGCTTTAAACGGATTTTGCAGACGCCTGATAAACGCGATGAGCTTGCAGAAATCATCATTGTCACCCACAAAGTGTCGCTCGACCGTTTCCAAAAGGCGCTCGAGCAGTTAAATGACATGCCTGTTGTCAAAGAAGTGAACAGCTACTACCGTGTTGAAGGAGAGGCGTAAAGACATGAATCAATGGCCAGGATTACTCAAGCAGTACAAATCATTTTTACCCGTCACAGACAAAACACCAGAATTGACATTATTTGAAGGCAATACGCCGCTTATCCCGTTTGCCCGCTTATCGGAAAAACTCGGCGTGGAATTGTACGGAAAATTTGAAGGGTTGAACCCGACCGGCTCTTTTAAAGACCGCGGCATGGTGATGGCGGTTGCGAAAGCGATCGAAAGCGGCAGCAGGTCCGTTATCTGCGCCTCCACCGGCAACACATCCGCTTCTGCGGCCGCCTATGCTGCAAAAGCCGGGATCCGGGCGATCATCGTGATTCCGAGCGGAAAAATCGCGCTTGGCAAACTGGCGCAGGCCGTTATGTACGGCGCTGAAATCGTGGAAATTGACGGCAATTTTGACCAGGCGCTTAAAATCGTCAGGAAAGTAAGCGAAACTTCGCCTGTCACACTTGTAAACTCAGTTAACCCTTACCGGCTGGAAGGCCAAAAAACGGCAGCTTTCGAGATTTGTGAGCAGCTGGGTTCAGCACCCGATGTCCTTGCCATCCCGGTCGGCAATGCCGGAAACATCAGCGCGTATTGGAAAGGATTCAAAGAGTTCAATGAGAAATTTGAAACCGGCCTGCCGGAAATGCACGGCTTTGAAGCGGAAGGCGCGGCTGCCATCGTCCGGGACCGGGTGATCGAAAACCCGGAAACGGTCGCCACCGCGATCCGGATCGGCAACCCGGCAAGCTGGAAACTGGCCGTCAATGCCCGCGATGAATCAGGCGGCGTGATCGACTCGGTGTCAGACCCAGAAATTCTTGATGCGTTCCGGCTGCTCGCCCGCAATGAAGGGACGTTCGCCGAGCCGGGTTCATGTGCGTCCATCGCCGGTGTCATCAAGCAGGTCAAAACGGGACAGATCAAAAAAGGGAGCAAAGTGGTTGCTGTCCTGACCGGAAACGGGCTTAAAGACCCGCAAACCGCCATGTCCCAAGTCGAAGTCCGGCCTGCCGTGCTGCCGGCAACGGAAGAAGCCGTGACAGATTATCTTTCGAATGTGATCCATGTATGAACAGGCTGGTTATCCGTGTACCCGCAAGCACGGCAAATCTCGGGCCCGGATTTGATTCAGTCGGCATGGCGCTCAACCGTTTCTTAACGCTTGAAGTGTGCGGCAGCAAGGAATGGGTTTTTGAACAAGTATCGCCCCTTTTGCCGCCGCTTCCGGAAGACAGCGACCCTTTTATCTTAAAAATTGCGCGGCAGGTTGCGGATTTATATGGCAGCCGGCTGGCCCCGTGCAAAGTCATTGTTGACAGTGAAATTCCGCTTGCCCGCGGGCTTGGCAGCAGCGCCTCAGCCGTTGTGGCCGGCATTGAACTTGCCAACTTTGCCGGAAATCTCGGGCTTTCGCTTGCGGAAAAGCTGGACATTGCCTCGCGGATCGAGGGGCATCCGGATAATGTCGCGGCATCCCTGTTCGGCGGGCTCGTTGTTTCAGCCGAGCAAGGGGACGGACGAGTCGAAGTCGTGCCGTTTTTTGACATCATGGCGGATTTGCTCCTGTTTATTCCCGGTTATGAGTTAAAAACGGAAGATGCGCGCAAAGTGCTTCCTGATTTTTATGCACGGAAAGAGGCAGTAAAAGGAAGTGCGGCCAGCAACCTTTTTATTGCGGCGCTCATAAGCGGCCAGTACGAACTGGCCGGAAAAATGATGGAACAGGACCGTTTTCACGAGCCGTACCGGACAAAATTGATCCCCGAATTTTTGGAGATCCGCCGGCTGGCCAAATCACTCGGCGCGTACGGGACGGTCATTAGCGGCGCCGGCCCGACGGTTATTTCGCTTGTGCCGTCCGGGCAGGCAGAGGCCATGGCAGAAACGATCCACGCCCATTTTCCGCATGTGCTGGTTGAACCGGCCAAAATTGACCGGACCGGCCTTTCCGTCGAAAAATATGCGGCATCCAATATGCTGAACTTATAAAAAGGTTTGGAGCATCTCCAAACCTTTTTTTATTTCCCCAAAAATGAGGCAAGTTCTCTTAACAGTTCATCTTTGTCTTTTTTCAACGCATCCAAAGAGAGCATCTCCCATTTCCGCGGGCGCGGCAAATGCACCTTCAATTCGTGGATGATGGCGGACGGCTGCTGCGACATGACAAAAACACGGTCCGATAGCAGCACGGCTTCATCAAGATCATGGGTAACCATAAGAATCGTCTGGTTTCCTTTCTCCCATGATTCGAGCAGCCAGCGGTGGACATCCATTTTAGTAAAGGCATCGAGCTTCCCGAACGGTTCGTCTAGCAGCATAACCGGTTTTTCGCATAAATACGTGCGCAAAAAGCTGATCCGCTGCCGCATGCCGCCCGAGAGCGAGGCGGGATAGTGGCCGGCGTAATCTTCAAGGCCAAACTGCCGGAGTACCTCCATCCCCCGCAAAATTCGTTCCCGTTTCCGCACCCCTTTTATTTCAAGCGGTAGGACAATGTTTTGCAGTGCCGTCCGCCAGGGCAGAAGCAAATCCTGCTGCGGCATGAAACCGGCGGCATCCTGAACCCCGTCCGGTTTGCCGCCAAGCATCACTTTGCCGCCATCCGCCTTTTCAATCCCGGCAATGATATTTAACAGCGTGCTTTTTCCGCACCCGCTCGGCCCGATAAAAGCGCAGAACTCACCTTTTTGGATCGTTGCGGAAATGCCATCGAGCACTTTTTTCCCTCCAAATGTTTTCGTAATGCCTTCCAATTGCAAATACGTCATGGCCGGTTTGGAAGAAATTCGTTTGTGTAGGCTGCCTTGATGTTGATTTTTTTCTTAATGACTTTATGGTCATAAAGGAAGTCCATATAACGGCGCCACACTTCTTCCTTCTGTACCCCCCATTCCGCGGCATCGTCCTGGTACTTCGTGCTCAGCCACTTCTGGCTGGCGCGGACAAGCCCTTTATTTGTATCCGGCACGTCCTGAATCAGGATATCGGCAGCCTGTTCCGGGTGCTTGATCGCAAATGTATAACCTTGCGCCGCAGCCTTCATAAATGATTTGACAAGGGTTTTATCCCCCTTGGCCAGTTTTTCGCTTGTAATGATGACCGGGCTGTAATAATCAAGCGCAGGGTCGAGATCTTTGACCATGATAAGATTCAGTTTTTTCCCGTTCCGCTCTGCCTGGATGCCGTCCCAGCCGTAATAAATCCATTCAAAATCCGCTTCACGTCCGATTGATTTGAAAAAATCCGTCTGGCCGAGCACGATATTTTTTACTTTGCTGTAGTCGGCGCCGTATTTTTCCATGACCGTTTTGATGACGGCTTCTTCAGACGGCGAACCCCAGCCGCCGTAACGTTTACCTTCAAAATCTTTCGGAGAAGTGATGTTGTCTTTTTTCAAAGAAGCAAAGCCGGAAGTATTGTGCTGGATGATCGCGGCAATGGATACAATCGGGATTCCTTCCGTCCTTGCCGTGGTGACATTTTCCTGATAGCTGATCCCGAAATCCGCTTTCCCGGAGGCCACCATCTGTTCAGCCGTGATATTGTCTCCCGGCTGGATAATTTTCACATCTAGGCCCTGCTTTTGAAAATAATGTTTTGTTTTAGCCACATACAGGCCGGTATGATTGGTGTTCGGAAACCAGTCCAGCACAACCGTCACCTTTTGCAACGCTTTTTTGCTGCTGTCCTTCTGCCCGCTGCCGGCACATCCGGCAGCAAGCAGCAACACGGCCGCCTGCAACATGATTAAAATTTTCTTCATTGATGATCTTCCTTTCGATATACCCATGGTGCGGATAGCCTTTGCAAACATTCAACAGCGCCGTATAAAAGAAATGTGAGCCCAATGATGACAGCGGAGATGGCAAACAAGCGGGCAGTCATAAAAGATTTTGTCGCCCTTGTCAGCATGACGCCGAGCCCTTCGCTTGCGCCGAGCCACTCACCGATAATGGCACCCATCACACTATATGTAACGGCAATTTTTAAACCGGAAAAAAAGTAAGGGAGCACAGCCGGAAATTTGACTTTCCTGTAAACTTGCCATTTTGATGCATGCATGGTCTTTAACAGTTTCACCAAGTCATCATCCACCGTTTGAAACCCTTCCAGGATGCTCAATGCCAGCGGGAAAAAGCAGATTAAAATGACCACAATAACTTTTGACTGGAGCCCGAATCCGAACCAGACGATGAAAAGCGGCGCAATCGCCACAATCGGAATTGTTTGCGAAACGACCAGTAGCGGCCGGACCAGCATCCGGAAAACGGGAACCATATCCATAAAAACGGCAATCGCTGCGCCAATCATAATGGAAAAGGCAAGCCCGATCAATACTTCTTTTGCAGTTTGCCAAATATTGGGCCAAACCATCCATTGTAGATTTTTCAATTCCTGCCATACTTCCGTCGGTTTTGGCAGCATCCATTCACTGATATGAAAGCCGGCCGTTGCCCCTTGCCAGACGAAGAGCAAAAAAATGAGCCAGGCAGCCGTGAGCGCCGTGTTAACGAACCGGCTGCGGCGCTTGTTCGCGATATTTTGCAATTTTTTCATCCATTGTCACCCCGGTGCTTGGCCTGTAATGGATTTTGATCGATGTGATGACATCAATCGCACCGGCTTGGACGCAAGCATCCTGCGCTTTTTTGATGATCCCAAGCAGTTCGTCAAGATCGCCTTCCATCGTCGTTTCCATTGCCCCGACTTCATAACGTACGCCGGCGTTTTGAACAACTTCGATCGCGCGGTCTACGACACCGTATAAGTCATCACTTTTAATATGCGGAACAACTGAAAAAGAAACCGTTACTTGATTCGATTTTTCCATCAAATTTTCCTCCTTTTTTTCAAATAAAAAAGCTTTCATTGCATGCGCAAGAAAGCCTGTCCATCCAAAACATGCCGAAACATGCTTCAATATGAGACTCCCTACGCTGGCATTATCCAGATCAGGTGAAGGGTCGATGCAAAACGGCATCCTCTCAGCCAAAACCGGCTCCCCTGCTTTTTTTCTTGTAATTTTATTGTAACATGAAAACCATCCTTTTTGGCAAACACTTTTCAATCCTTCAATTCCTTAGAACGTCCGGGCCTGCACAAAGCCCCTCATTTATGCTTTAAAGGCAGGGATTCCCCTGCATGCCAACCCAAAGTTCCGACTGTTCAAGCGCATATGCGACATCCAGCAGCCAATGTTCATTTCCTTTCGGCGCCACCAGCTGTATTCCGAAAGGAAGCCCGGCCGCCGTTATATGGACCGGCAGGCTGATCGCCGGCTGCCCGGTTAAATTAGCGAGCTGCGTAAACGGGGAAAACGTTAAGCTCGGCTCAAACATTTCATAGACAAGCGCCTGCTGCTTTTCTTTCGGGAGCCCGGTGACGCCAAACAATCGATCCCGCTCTTTCCCTGTCTGGGTAAGTTCCCCGATTTTCGGTGCCGGAAACGCGGTTGAAGGCGTGAGATACAGGTCATAAGTCTCATGGAAAGCAGCCATTTGTGCTGCGGCTTTATCCCACTCCGCAAGGCTCTTTGCGTATTCCGCCGCCGTGACATTTTTCCCGGCAGCATACAAGACCCACGAAACCGGCTCCATATCTTTTTCCGTAAGCGGGCGTCCAAGTGCGCTTTCCAAATCCGAAAGTTCCGCAACCATTTCCCCGCAGTTCATTAAATAATAGTTTTCCATCAGCCGCCTGCCGTCAACGCCATTTTCGGCTTCTTCCACAAGATGGCCCTCCTGCTCCAGCCATTTTGCTGTTTGATAGACAGCCTGTTTTGCGTCGCGGCTGACAGGCGTCCCGACTGGCGATGCAACCGAAAATGCGATCCGGTATTTTTTCGTTCCGCTCTGTTTTAGTTCCTGTACATATCCCGGAAAAAGCGGCGTTTGAAAAGCAGCAGCGGGTTCCACAGTTTGCAGCACATCGAGGAGCGCTGCACTGTCTCTGACTGTTTTTGCCAGCACGAAGTCAATAGCCGCCCCTTGCCATTGCCGTCCGCGGCCCGGACCGACCGGTGTCCTTCCCCTTGTCGGCTTTAATCCTGTTAAACTTGTAAAAGAAGCAGGGATGCGGATCGATCCGCCGCCGTCGCTTGCACCGGCAACCGGTACCATCCCGGAAGCCACCGCAGCCGCGGAACCGCCACTTGAGCCGCCGGGTGAAAAATGGGGATTCCACGGATTTCGCGCCGGACCGTAAAGTTCAGGTTCCGTAATATTTTTTAATCCAAATTCCGGCACGTTTGTCTGCCCGAGGATGATAAATCCTGCTTCCCTCAATTTTGCCGTAAAAAAAGCATCTTCTCTGGCGCGGTTTTGCTGCAGCAGTTTTGATCCGGATGTGAGCAGCTCGCCCTTTACCGCCTGGGAAATGTCTTTGAGCAAAACCGGCACGCCAGCAAATGGCTGCTCATCTGTACGGAGCGCGGCCGCTTCCTTCTTTGCTTTCTCAAACCGTGTCCGGATGACGGCATTTAAACGCCTGTTTGTTTTTTCAATCCGGGCCATTGCCGCCTCCAACACTTCTTCCACACTCACTTCTTTTCGCTTTATGAGCCTGGCCAGTTCTGTTGCATCATACGATAGATATGCAGATTGTTCCATCTCAATCCCTCCATTCAATCTTATATTGACTGAATTTTATGGAGATGTCAAAACCTGCGAAAACCGTTTAACCCTTTTTCTACCGGGTAAAAGTGCACTATCACCGTTAGGAGGCAGATAGAGATGGCAAAAGAAGTAGTTGGCATTTACACAACATTGCAGGAAACGATTGACGCAGTAGACCGGTTGACCGCAGAAGGCTACAGCACTTCCGATATTTCCATTATTTCAAACGGGAATGATGGGACTTTATTGAAAAACCAGACCGGCGCAAATGTGGACCACACCTCTTCTGCCCAGGATGAACAAAACAGCTCTCTCTGGGAGAAAATCAAAGGGTTCTTCAAGCCGGGCTATTATGACGAAACGACAAGAAAACTGACCAATCTCGATCTCCCGCAGGACGAACTGGACCGCTATTCGGCCGAAATTGATGCCGGACACTATCTTGTGCTCGCAGACAATGATGCTTCTGCCCACAATGAAAGGGCCGCTCCAGGAACAGCCGATCCTGCCGCAGAAGTTTCCGGCCAAACAACAGGATCCGGATTGAAAAACGAATTTGGCGAAAACTACTCCACGACGCAGGAGAAATCTAAACAGGCCGGCCGCTAAGTTGAAAAGGGCAAATCCGCGCGGAAAAGGCGGGTTTGCCCTTTTTCTTTACGTTGATGATGAAGGATCAGGCGTAACAGGAAGAATCGTTTTAGCGATCGACTGGTCGAGCGCTTCAAATTCCTCTAAAGAAATCGTGCTGTACAGCTCTTTCCTCGTCTGCATGTCGGAGAGGGCATTTTTTTGCGTCCCTTCGTTCTTAATCTTTTCAAATACCCGTTCATAAGCCTTTGCGGCAACGCGCAGCGAAGTGACAGGATAAATAACCATGGCATAACCCATTTCTTCGAATTCTTCCGCCGTATAATAAGGGGTTTTGCCGAATTCGGTCATGTTGGCAAGGAGCGGCGCTTTTATTTTTTCCGCAAATAAACGGAACTCCTCACGGGACTCGAGAGCTTCCGGAAAAATGGCGTCCGCACCTGCCTCCACATAGGCGTTGGCCCGCTTCAGCGCCGCTTCCACGCCTTCCACGCCTCTCGCATCCGTACGGGCTACAACGACAAGCGACGGCGTCACACTTTTCAACGCCCTGATTTTCTCGCACATTTCAGATGCGGTAACGAGCTGTTTGCCATTTAAATGCCCGCATTTTTTCGGCAGCTGCTGGTCTTCAATCTGAACAGCCGCAACACCTGCTTCGGCCATTTCGCGGGCGGTGCGGGCAACGTTCAGCACGCCGCCGAATCCGGTGTCAATGTCAACAAGAACCGGCAAATCGGTGGCACGCACGAGATCGCGTGCACGCTCCGCCATCTCCGTCGATGTGATCATGCCAAGATCCGGGATCCCTTTGCTCGCGGTATAGGCAGCCCCTGATAAATAAAGCGCCTCAAACCCTGTGTTTTTTGCAATGAGTGCCGCCATTGCATCATGCGCGCCGGGGATTTGCAAAATGCCTGGCGACTGCATGCGTTCCTTAAACCGTTTGGCAAGCGCCTCCTGTGAGGACGGCTGATTGACAATCCAAACCATGGTGCAACATCCTTTCTACAAGGTGAATAAATTGACGAATTCATGAACGGCCATTTTTTCAAGCGCTTCTCCCGCAAGGCAGGCTTCTTTGATCCTTTCCTGCTGCTTCGCGGAATAGTGGGTGGCGATATTATCCGAAAACTTGGTGATAATTTTCGGGATCGCTTCTTCCCTTCTGAAGCGGTGGCCAAGCGGATACTCGACTTCCACATTTTCAGTTGATGTGCCGTCTTCAAAAAAGACTTGTACGGCATTCGCGATGGAACGTTTATCCGGATCAAGGTAATCGATGCTGTATTGTTTGTTTTCAACAACCGTCATTTTTTCCCTCAATGCATCAATGCGCGGGTCAGCGGCGGCTGCATCTTCATAATCGTCCGCTGTAATATTGCCTTTGATCAGGCCGATTGCCGTCACATACTGGATGCAATGGTCGCGGTCAGCAGGGTTATGAAGCGGCCCTTTTTTGTCAATGATGCGGATGGCGGACTCATGCGTCGTAATTGTAATCCGGCTGATTTGATCCAGTTTCCCAGCTACAACCGGATGGAGTTTGACTGCGGCTTCCGCTGCCGTCTGTGCATGGAATTCTGCCGGATACGATACTTTAAATAAAACATTTTCCATCACATAGGAGCCGAGCGGGCGGGCCAGTTTCAGTTCTTTCCCTTTGAACATCACGTCCTGGAATCCCCACCCGGGTGCGGAAAGCGGCGTTTGATAGCCCATTTCCCCTTTCATCGCAACAAGCGCAAGCGCCACGCCCCTGCTGGTTGCATCGCCGGCCGCCCATGATTTGCGCGAACCGGTATTCGGCGCGTGCCGGTATGTGCGCAACGGGCCGTTATCAATCCAGGCGTGGGAAACGGCGTTCATAATTTCATTTTTCCCTCCGCCGAGCATTTTTGTCGCAACAGCAGTCGTCGCCACTTTGACAAATAAAACATGGTCAAGCCCCACGCGGTTCAAACTGTTTTCCAAAGCAAGCACACCTTGAATTTCATGGGCTTTGATCATGGCCTCGAGCACATCGCGCACTCTTAGCGGTGCTTTCCCATTGGCAACGCGCGTCCGGCTCAAAAAATCCGCAACAGCAAGGATGCCGCCGAGATTGTCAGAAGGGTGCCCCCACTCCGCCGCGAGCCACGTATCGTTGTAATCGAGCCAGCGGATCATGCAGCCAATATTAAACGCCCCCGCAACCGGATCGAGCACATAGGAAGTGCCTGGCACATGCGTCCCGTTCGGCACGGCCGTACCCGGGACGACCGGCCCGAGCATTTTTACACACTCCGGAAAACGGAGGGCGAGAATGCCGCATCCGAGCGTATCCAAAAGCCCGTAACGTGCAGTCTCAAAAGCTTCGGAACTCGTAATCTCTTTGTCTGCCACATAACGGGCAATTTCTTCTATCAGGGCGTCCCGCTCCCCTGTTTTTTCATTTACAGCGGTTGTACCGGCCAATTTAAACATTCCCCTTTCCAAACTTTATCTGCAGGTCAAAGCCCGGATCATTTGAGACAGCGTTTCAATCCCGGCTTTTTGTTCACTTTATCTCTTAATGGTCCAGCCTTTTTAAAACTTAATCTTTCGGATGCAAACCGCGCGGGCCTTTGTATTGGACGCGCGGACGGAACAGGCGGTTGTTTTCATGCTGCTCTATCACGTGTGCGCACAGCCCGACCGTTCTTGAGCTGAAAAAGATCGGCGTATAAAGCGGAATCGGAATGCCGAGCATCCAGTAAACTGGGGCTGCATAATAATCGAGGTTCGGATAGAGCCCTTTTTCCTGCGCCATAATTTTTTCCCCGGCTTCGCACATTTCAAGCAGCGAATGATCCCCTTTTTCCTCACAAAGTTCCTTCAGCGCTTCTTTCATCATCAGGGCGCGCGGATCCATCTTTTTCATGTAGACGCGGTGGCCGAACCCCATTACTTTTTCTTTATTTTTCAGTTTCGTATAAAGCATTTCTTCGAATTTTTCCACCGTGCCGGCTTCTTTCAGCATTTCCATCACCGCTTCATTGGCGCCCCCGTGCAGATGGCCCTTGAGCGATGCCACCGCGCCCGTTAACGCCCCGTATAAGTCGGACAGTGTGGAAGCAATGACCCTTGCCGTAAAAGTCGAATTCGGCAGTTCATGTTCGCTGTACAGGACGAGAGAACGGTCGAAAATGCGTTCCTCCCTTTCCGAAGGGACTTTGCCGGTGATCATGTACAGGAAATTGGCGCTGTACGGCAAATCCTGCCGCGGTTCAACCGGGTCTTCGCCGTTTAAAAGATGGTAGCTGTTCGCGACAATGTTCGGCACATTCCCGAGCAAATGGTATGCACGGTTTAAATTGGCTTTGCGGGAACGGTCCTGCAGGTTTTCATCATACCCCGAAAGCGCCGAAACCCCCGTACGGAGCGCATCCATCGGGTGGGTGGATGCCGGCAGTAGCCTCAAAATGTCCAGCACAGCTTCCGGAATCCGGTAGTTTTTCTTTAACGTTTCTTCCAACGCTTTTTTCTCGGCATCATTCGGGAGCGTTCCTTCAAGAAGCAAATGCACGATGTCCAGATAGCTTTTCGTTTTCGACAACTCGATCAAGTCATACCCCTTTAAAACGATCTCACCCTGGGCTGTATCAAGAAAAGAAAGCTCCGTTTCAACAGCGACAACCCCTTCAAGCCCCGGCACAAACTGTGTCGTGTTTCCCATCTCCATCCATCCTCCGTTTCTGTATTTTGCCAAAACTGTAAGCACTTACAGTTTTATGTAAGACAAAGCTGCCAATACCCCTGATGCTTTCATAAAAAAACATATCATAATATTTACAAAATGACAACGCCCACAGGCTCCGGATGGCGCTGCGGATGGCCCTGTGCAAAAAGGCCGGCTTCAGGGAAATTTTCCGTACGCTTCCTGCCATTTCCCGGAACGGCCAACAAAAAAAGACAAGTTTAACCTGCCTTGTCTTTTAAACTATTGCTTTTTCGGTTTTTTCTTAAAACTGCGCTTCACAACATCAAAGAAGCTCAGCGACTGGACCATCCGGTTCGGGTCAACATATTGGCGGACCGCCCGCAACACTCTTTTCGGATCTTTGGAAGAAAAGGTGTATGTCCCGTTTCGCTTCGTTTTAATTGCATAACGCGGGATCCATTTTCCCTTGAACATGACGGAAGCGATCACGTAATCGACTTCTTCCCAAGGAATTTGAATGAATTTGCGCACATCGCGCTCATTGAAAAATTCAAATCCTTTATCGCCGATCATGATCTTGCCGTAATCTGTCAATCCCATATGTGCGGCTGCCTTTGTCACCAAATCCACTTTTGTATTGATTGATTGGACCATTTGATCCACCCCGTTCTTTTCTTTTTGTGTTCCAAAAATTGATATCTATACAGCTGATCTTGATTTCCGGATCTTCGCTTCCAAAAAGGGGCCTGGTTGGCCGGTGAAACGGCTGTACGTCCCGTCTAAACCGGGGCCGGCTCCCAAGGCAAAATGCCGAAAGCGGCTTTTATAATAGGGAAGGCCTCTCCCTTATTATACGAAGTTTTACCGCCTGAAGCAAAACATACCCAGAACCCGTATACAACCCGGGGGCTTTCGGTTTCTTTGAAAAAAGCCCAGGCCAGAAAGCCCGGGCATGTGCCTTTTCTCTTACATTAAGTGAATTAAATGGAATACGATACCAACAACAAACAATCCAAGAATCATAACGATCGGAGACACTTTCTTTTTCAAGAGCCACATGCAGAACAGCGTCAAAAGCAATGGGGCAAGGCCCGGAATTAAGCTGTCCAGGTTGTCTTGCAATGTCGTGACTTTGACCGGTTCCAGTGAGAGGCCGGCAGCTTGCTGTTCGAGCGCCGTTTTAATCCCTTGCGCTCCGGCAGGCAAATGATCCCAGTCAATATAAGCGCCTTTAGAAAGTTTTACTTCTGATACAACCGGTGTAAATTTAATCGATACCCACCGGTTAACCAGTGCGCCAAGGATAAACATCCCAAGGATCGATGCGCCTTTTGTAATATCCTGAAGAATGCCGCCCGATAAGTCCTCCGTAATTCTTGAACCGGCTCTGTAGCCGAATTCTTGCGTATACCACAGGAATCCCATCCGGATGAGGTTCCATGCAACGAAGAAAATAATTGGCCCGAGAATGTTGCCGTCCATTGCAAGAGAAGCACCTAACGCACCAAGGATTGGCCTGACCGTGAACCAGAATACCGGATCCCCGATCCCTGCCAGAGGCCCCATCATCCCGACTTTCACACCTTGAATGGCTGTGTCGTCAACGGGGGCGCCGTTTGCACGTTCTTCTTCAAGCGCTAAAGTTACACCAACAATCGGTGCAGCGACATAAGGGTGAGTGTTAAAAAATTCCAAGTGGCGCTGCAGGGCAGCAGAACGGTCTTCTTTCGTTTTATATAATTTTTTGATGGCCGGAATCATGGTATATGCCCAGCCGCCGTTTTGCATCCGTTCATAGTTCCAGGAACCTTGAAGGAAAGTTGAACGCCACCATACAGAAATACGATCTTTTTTAGATAATTTTAGTGCTTGTGCCATTTTTCTGTCCGCCTCCTTCTTAGTAATTGTCAATAATATCGCCTAACGGATCGCCGGTGTTTGCATTTCCGCCGCCTTTACCGGAGCCGCCTTGTTTGGAGAGCGCCAAATAAATCAGTGCAAGTGACACACCGATACCGCCAAGGCCGATAAGGGTAATTTGCGAAACAGTTGCCAAAACGAACCCAATGGCGAAGAACGGCCAAACTTCTCTTGTCGCCATCATGTTAATGACCATTGCATAACCAACAGCAACGACCATTCCCCCGCCGATTGCAAGGCCATCTGTCAACCAAGCTGGCATGGCGGATAACAAGTCACGCACTGGCCCTGCGCCAATGGCTAAAACCAGGACAGCCGGAATCGCAATACGCAGCCCTTGCAAGCAAATCGCAACAATATGCCAAAATTCAACTTTTCTAATGTTTCCTTCCCGTGCTGCGGCATCCATTAAGTGGACAATCCCTGTTGCAATTGTACGAACGATGATGGTCAATAAAAGGCCGGCAACCGCAAGCGGGACGGCAATCGCGATTGCAGAAGATACACCGGCTTTGCCTGCGCCGCTTAAAACTAAGATAATGGCAGACGCAACAGATGCAAGCGCAGCATCAGGCGCTACGGCAGCCCCGATGTTTGCCCAGCCCAAAGCGATCATTTGCAGGGTACCGCCTAAGATAATACATGGCACCAAGTTACCTGTAACGAGGCCAATTAACGTACAAGCAACGAGTGGCTGATGGAACTGGAATTGGTCCAAAATCCCTTCCATACCAGCTAAAAATGCTACGATAAAGACTAGTATCATTTGGACAATATTTAAATCCATAACGAGTCGTCCTCCCTTTTCTCCTGATGGGCAGGATTATTTTTGTTTGTTCAGCTCTTCCTGAGCCCTTTTGAGAATTTCGTCCATGTCGCCTTTTGCATCGCCCGGAACTTTGCGCACATCAAATTTCAAACCAAGTTGTTTCAGTTTCTTGAAAGTATCGACATCGTCCTGGCTGAAGGCCAGTACCTTGTTTGGCTGGACTTTGCCCGGCGAGTGTGCCATGGAACCGACGTTGATTGTTTTCAATGGAACGCCGCCTTCAACCGCCCGGAGCACGTCCTGCGGGTTTTCAAAAAGGAGCATGGCGCGCTGGCCGCCGAAATGCTGGTCATCCTTTGCAAGTTCAATCATTTTACGGATCGGAACAACGTGTGCTTTTACACCCGGAGGCGCAGCCTGTTGAATCAGTTTCTTTCGAAGGTCGTCCTTCGCTACCGCATCCGATACAACGATAATGCGCGTAGGCCGTGTCGCTTTTGTCCAAGCAGTTGCGACTTGCCCGTGAAGCAGGCGGGAGTCGATCCGTGCCAGCACGTATTCAAATTTGCCAGGAGCCCCCACCGTTAACGGTTTCCCGGCAGCCTTGGAAGGTGCGGCCGGCTGTAATGCTTCAGGCCTTACTTTCACGCCTTCTTTCGCTGCGCCTAAAATATGCGCGGCAATGTCATGGGCTTTGTTCATCGTGGCGCGCGCTGCAAATGCTTCAATGAGCATTGGCAAGTTCATGCCTGAGACGATGGCCCACTTGTCTTTGTGTTCTTCAAACAAGCTGTTGGCCTGGTTGAAAGGTGTTCCGCCCCAAAGATCGACTAAGAAAAGGACTTCATCCTGGTTGTCGAAAGAGGCGACTGCTTCTTTCATTTTTGCCTTTACATTATCAGGGCCTTCGCTCGGCATCAATGTAACAGCTTTTACATTTTCCTGCTTTCCGAAGATCATCTCTCCGGATTGCAAGACACCATTGGCGAAATCGCCGTGACTGGCAATGATAATTCCTACCATCTTCTTACCTCCCTATTCGTATTGTTACAGTATCAATCTTATAAATAAGTTCTAAAGAACCTGTAACCAAAATTCATGGATGAAGCAGTTTCTCCTTTTTGATCAGCTGCATCAAATCGATTTTCCGGTCGGCAGGCACTTGGCGGATTTCCAATTCGATGCCGAGTGCAGCCAGCTTCGCAAAGGCCTGGACATCATCCTCATTGACTGAAATAAAATTGGTGATCATCTTCTTGCCTTCCGTAAAACGCATGCCGCCGATATTGATCGATTTCAAACCAACCCCTGCCCGGACAACCTCCAGTACATCCTGTGGCGAAACAAACAGCAGCATCGCTTTCATTTCGTCAAACAGCCGGTTTTGGTAAAGTTCAAGCAGTTTTTGCTTCGTGATGACATGTGATTTGATGCTCGGTGGTGTCGCTTGCCTCAACAAAAGCTTTCGAAGCTCGTCATTGGCGGCTTCATCATTGACCACTAAAATCCGGTCAATCCCAACTGCCCTCGACCAAACTGTGGCAACCTGGCCATGAATCAAACGATCATCAATGCGCGCAAGCCGTATATCCAATGCCATCCGACCACCTCCTGATAATCAATCGTAAAAAAATTGCCTTTCCGCCTTTTATAATGCAAGATGTGTGCCAACTTTTGAGTATCAAAAAACAGCCCTTGTTAAATAAGCGTTTTCAGTATCCCTTTTATGTTTATGATACACAAACCGTTTATTTAATACACATTGAAAAAGGGTTTTATTTTTCATTTCACTACTGTATTAAAAAGTTCTGCAATATCCGTATCATTTTGATACTTTTGGCCTGCATGTGCATTCTGTATCTGTGATATCCCTCCGTCTTTTTCCCCAGCATAAAAAAAAGCCTGCAAATAGCGAAACTGCGATTTGCAGGTGAGAATTACTGCACGGCTGCAGTTTGCTCGGCGGATAAATGGTCGATCATATCTGCAATATAATAGAGTTCATCATCCGACAGCCTCAATTTCAGCTGGTCTTCAAAAATTTGCGCCGCCTTTTTATATTTTTCGATTTTAGCCGCTTTTTCCAGCGTGATGTCGTTTTTGTAAATGAGGCCGGACTGGGTGACCATTCTTTCGAGCGCGCAACCGATATGAATATTCATATTGATTTTTGAAGCGTTGTTAAACGGCCTTTCCGCTATTTTTTCAAGGGAAGTGACAAACGCCGTAATCGCTGCGATCACTTTCTTTGGGTTTAAAAAGGTTAAAAATTCATTCAGGCTTTCTTCCGTCATTTCCCGCACCATTGCCGGAGACCTTGGCGGTTGTTTCAGCAGCTGGTGGTTTTGAATGAGATGGGTGACTTGCGTTTCCCCGTCACCCATAAACAAAGCTTCAAGCGGAACAAACGGGGCCTGGACTTTCGGATCGGCAATCCCGACAGCGAGCAAAATGTCATATTTCTGCATCAGCGTTTCTTTCTTTTCTTCTACTTCGTTGATCGGCAGCGGGATAACGGCAATATTGTTTTTGCCGATGTTTTTGAGCAGTCTTGTAATCAGCTGCTTTAATTTTTCCGCCGTCCCTTCCCCTGTTGAACAGACGGAAAGAATGGCCTGCGGTTTGACAGGCTTCCCTGTTTCCCGCGGTTTGCTTTCCATCTGGTAAGATCCGTAGCCGCGGAATTCCTTTAACGACTCATAAATATCGTCGAGGTCCATCTCCATAATCGTCGCTTTGCGGATCGCTTCAATGACGAGCGCCGTTGTCACCATATCGATGGTCCGCGTTTTGATGCCCGTTTCCTGTGTAATAATATCGCCGAACCCGGTCAGCGAGCCCATATCGACAAGCAGCAGGACACCTTTTCCCATATCAATTTCTTTTACCCGCCTCTTCATTTCCTCCAAAACATATTTCGGGTCCATATCGAGCGGCATATCGATGCAGTCCACATTCGATTCGCCTAGGAGGCTTTTCACAACACTTACCATGCTGCTTGCCGTGCTGAACCCGTGTGCGGCAACAAGGATCGCCACCTGCTCGGCCTTTTGTTCGTCTATAAGGGATGTGAGTAGAATCGTTAAATACATGGCTTCTTTTACCGGCACATGCACGCGGTATTTTTCCCCGATCATTTTGCAGATGTCAAGTGACAGCTGATACTCCTGCGGCCGGTCATTGATGACATTTTCGATATTCGTATAATTGGCTACCTGCTGGTTTTTTACCCGCTTCAGGAAGGAAGTCAAATGCAGGCTGAATGCCAGCAAAAAACGTTCATTTACTTTGCACTTCAGCCGCTTTTCCACGATATCCTGCACTTCTTCGCTGAAATTAAGGATATCTTCACTGACAATTTTTAAGATTTTCTCACGGTTCAGCGCATAGCTTGAAAACTTATTGTAAAACTTGTTTAAATGGATATCGATATCCAGCTTCAGAAACCGGTTAATGTCTTCATCCGACACGTCCTGTTCCATCATAAAACTGACTTTGTCCTCGATGATGTTGTACAGGTTAAAATCCGGTTCGTATGGGTCTTCTTCAAAGAGCGCCTTGTTTTCCCCTTCCGGATAAACCGTCAAATATGAATCAATTAAATCAGAAAGCTCCTGGATTTCCTGGCGTTTTCTACTAAAATAGAAGAAACCGTTTTTCAGTTCGGAAGGCAGATCTTTAAAATGGATGGTGATGACATCATCGCGCAGGCAGTGCAGAAAACCGTTGGCGCAGACAAGCTGTATGTTGGATTTCAACTGCCCGACGTTGCCGTATGACGTATTGCCAATTAATGCCTTCATCGATTCCGCATCAATTTTAATCGGTTTTTGGACGCGGTTTGCTTCAATGGCAAGCAGAAATTTCAAAATCTCTATCTTGTCAATTGCCGGTCGTTCTTCAAAAGACGGAATCCGGATCAGAATCGGAATACGGCGGACAAACGTTTTCAGCAAAGAAGATTCCGGGTCTTCCGTTGTCGCCCCGACGATCAGGACATTGGCGTTGCGATTCCGTTCGGTTTCCCCGAGCTTTGCATACGTCCCCGTATCCATAAAGTAAAAGAGCATTTCCTGGCCTTCAGGCGGGAGCCGGTGGATTTCATCGAGAAACAGCATGCCGCCGTCCGCTTTGGAAACAAGACCGTCTTTTTCGCTGTCCGCACCCGTAAAGGCGCCTTTGATATGCCCGAAAATGTGGGAAATGAGCAGCTGCGGGTTATTTGCATAGTCCGCGCAGTTAAAGACAATAAACTGGGCGTCTTCGTCCATAAACGGTGCTGCCAGTTTTGCATAATTGAACATCAAATTGGCAAACAGCGTTTTCCCGACACCGGTCTGGCCGACGATGAGCGTATGAAGGCCATGCGGGGGATAGAGGACGGCCGCCTTTGCCTGTTCGACCTGCACTTTCAGGCTTGTTTTCGAACCGATCAGGTCATCAAAGGGATTCGTTTCCCAAGCGGTATCATGATTCGCAGACGGGCCGTTGCCCGGATCCGGGCAACGGCCCGTCACTTCAAGTATATTTTCATATTCATATTGATCTTCCGGCAATTTCGTTCCCAGAAGGTCTTCCATGATTTGTTTGACCAAGTAATGAACCGGGCGGCCTTTTATTTTGATAATCCGTTTCTGCCGCAGCAGCTTGTTCAGCTCGGCACTGACATTGTTTCTTAAAATGCCAAGGTCTTTTGCGATATCCGAAGCCGTAAATCCTTCTATACGGATCCATTCATCAAGCGTTTTGCCTTGCGACTGTTCAACAAGATACGCGTAAATGCGGTCAATGCGTTTCAAATTGCCACCCCATTTCTAAGTATAAACTGTATCTTAATAGTATCACGAATGTATCATACATAATAGCATGAATATTTGCGAACATGTGTCAAGTTTTTGCCGGAAGGGGGCTTATTTTTAATACACTTCAGGCTCCGCGGTGCTTCCGGGAAAACAGGGCAGGAAAAAACAGCGCCGCATATGGGCGCTGTTCATCCAACAATTTCCGGCCGTTTCAAGCCGTTTCCATCCTTCTGCTTTCCGCAACATCCGGCCGGTTAATTTTTTTGTTCCGGAACCGGTCCATGCATGTATTTCCGGCGGAATCCAGGCGGTTCATTTATGATCTTATATTATTGAGGGCTTGCTAAATCAGCACTCAGACCCCATTTTCAGCACTTTAGCCATGCGTTCAGCAAGCCCCGTTTACCCCTTAAGTCTTGTACCTGCCCCGTCCACCCGCCTTGCGAAAAGCTTACACTTTCCCGCCTGTTTTCTGCCCGAGTTGCATCCATTCAAACTGGCGGAGTTTCAGCTCGAACAATTTCAGCGGATCCTGATACACTTCCGGATTTTCTTTCATATTCTCCAGCATCTCTTTTGTTTCGGCAATGGCCGCCTCTGTTTCCGCAATGGTTTCGCGGAGAACTGTTTCCGGATTTTTAAAGAACAGGCGGACATCGCGCTCAAGCCCTTGTTCAAACAGCTCGAATTGCAGCATCACTTTATTCGTGACAAGGTTTGCAATTTCCGTATAATCTTTGCTTTCGATAAATTTTTTATAGCGGTTATACAGCATCGTTTTGTTTTGCGAAAGCACGCCAAACAATTTGCCCGCGCTCTTTAACAGGACCTGCTGCGGCGTATGGCGCAACAATATATTGACCGGTTCAAAAGGAATTCCGTTTGCCATCCGGTCCGCATCACGCCGCCAGTCCTCCATAATTTTAAAATCACAGGCAAGCACAAGAATCTCTTCCCCGTACAACTTATTAAACCCTTCCGCCATTTCATCAAGATAATCCTGGCTTTGCTGCAATTCCCCTTCTGACGCTTCTATCCACTCCGCCACCAGTTCCTCGTATTTCGGGGAAATGGTCGTCTGCAAAAAGTGCCGGATCCGTTTGTTCATTTCTTCATTCAATTCAAGATGAATTTTCCGGAAATCACTGTCCGGCTTAATAAAATCGGCGCTTTTCCGTAAAATTTCCGGAATCCGGTTTTGCAGTTCATCGCGGATTTTCTGGGTCATACTGTGGTAGGACGAGCGTACCAGTTCGGTTTGTTCATGGATGACATCCTGAAGCTGGTTTGCCGCCCCGTTTAATTTTGCGTACAGATCTTCATGCCGGTTGATTGACTCTGCCAGATGCTGTTCATTTTGCAACCTTTGTTTCAGCAAATCGGCAATCGATTCCCGGATGCAGTGCGAAAGTTTGTCAATCCGGCTTTCTTCCAGGTTTTCCGGCTTGAAATTTTGCCGGAAAAAGCGGGCAAGATCCAGCCCTGCTTCCCGGGATGCATAATTGGACGTATAAGGGTGCAAGTTTGCCTGCGGAAAAATTGTTTTTACCTTTTGTACTGTTTCTTCCACTAAATCTGCCGCTTCCTGCTTGCTGTATATCATATCCATTTTGGACAGCAAAAAGTGAATCGCAAGCCCGGGCACTTGTTCCTTCATTTTCAACAGCATATCCGCTTCTTTGTCTGTAAGGGGATCATTTGCATTTAAAACGAATAAAACGCCGTCAACAAAACGCAAATACTCGTATGCTTTTCCCCGCCCCGGCCCGTTCAGCCCGGGTGTATCGATGAAAATAAGCGCATTTTCTTCCAGGAACCGGCTCGGGCCCCGCCATTCAAGCATGTCCCCGGGCTCCGGCGCCGCATTGTCCTCTTCCGTTACAGGCGAAATGCCTTTGTCCGAGATCACAGAAAGTGCATGTTCATCATCATGGCGCACCGCCATCACAAACTGTGTCGGCCATTCGGGCAGCGGGTCGGCCAACACCGACTGGATAAAGGCCGTCTTGCCGCTGCCGTTCATGCCGGCAACGAGAATATGCTGGACATCAAAGTCAATCAGCTCCCTCGCCATCCATTTCAAACGGGTGCTGACAGATAGCCCGTTCCTTTTTGCCCATTGCATAATGGAATCAAAGAGCCGGAGCGCATATTCAAGCTGGTCCAATGTTTGCTCCGCATGATGCAAAATCGTTTCCGCATCGGCAATTTGCTGCGGCCCGATGCTGCCCGGAAAAAGATCGCCCCATGCGAGAACCGCAGTGGATGCTTGAAGGGCGTGCGCCTGGTCCGTGATCCGCAGCCAGTTCGTTAAAATGCCCGGCATCACCGGTGCCAGTTGTTTTAACAGATAGCTGCCGCTGATTAAAGAAAGATAGGTTTCCTCGTAAATGGCAGACAGCTCGTGCCACGTTTCAAGCGAATGGAGTTCAAGTCCGGCAAAAAGGCCGTTAAATTCACGGAGCCAGCCAAGATACACGTCCTCCGTTTCGTAAGACCGCCAAAACGCAACCGCCAGTTGTTCAAACTGAATTTGATCCACCTTGTATAAAACGGACAGCGCATCCCGAAAATAATCCGGCGCAATCGTTTTGGTATGCCCATTTTCAATATACGACTTTAAATTTTGAAACCAGAACAGCGATTCAGTACGGATGGCTTCATTGACAGCCAGTTCAACCGCATTCATCCAGTCTTCGTTTTTTTCAAAGTAGGCACGGGCGATTTTCGTCACATTCGGATAGTCCGGGTTCATGGCGACCGCTTGTTTGATCGTCTGGACAGCCTGTTCATGCTTTTGCTCCTCCATATAAAGCGAGATAAGCTGAAGCGCAATCTCCGTCTTTAATACCATGGAGTCTGTCTGGACCGACTTGTAAATTTCTTCGGCCATGCTGGTGAGGCCGAGTTCAAAATAAGCATCCCCCATGTTTTTTTGCGCCCACGGTTCAAAGTCGTTATGTATGCTTTCCCATTTAAAAACGGCCGCTTCGTAATCTTTATAATGAAAATAAATTTCCCCTTGTGCAAAGCGGATATAGGAAAGATCGGCATTTTCAAGGGCGTTTTCTTTTTCGAACGCTTCCCCGAGCACTTCAAGCGGATGGCGCTCTTCCCCTTCTTTGATAAACGTTTCATAATAAGATTTTTGGACAAACTGGTCTTCCGGCTTCATGATTTTCCTCCTCACACGGCCTTTTATATCTCTATCATATGGCATCCGGGATGCAGCGATGTGTAGAATTTTGTCGATTACTTTATTTTATCAAAACATCTCCGGCAAAAAGTTTCAGTTCGCTTTCAATTTTGATACAAAAATGAAACATTTGCCATATTTTCGCTTGCATGCCGGCAATTTTGAACATGCTTCCCGTTTATCACGCCGTTTCCGCTCATGGCATCATACACGGAAAAGCGCCGGAATGAACGGGAAACGTTTTCTATGTTATAATATTCACATTACAGATTGGAAGGAGCATCAGCCATGGGAAAGACAAAATGGACAGGGTATGCCGGCACCTATACAAAAGGCGCCAGCGAAGGGATTTACACCTTTACCCTTGATACAGAAAAAAAGCAAATTGAAGATGTGAAAGTTGCCGCCAGACTGGGCAATCCAACTTATCTTAATATCACGGCAGACAACCGCAATCTGTATGCCGTTGTCAAAGAAGGCAGCCAGGGCGGGGTTGCGGCTTTTTCAATTGATGCGGAAACCGGTGCTCTAACAGAGTTGAACCGCCAGTTATCCGGCGGCGCCTCCCCGTGCCATGTCAGCGTGGATTCAGCCAAGAAAACGGTCGTCTCCGCCAACTACCATAACGGGACGGTCAGCGCCTATCTGACAAACAAAGACGGCAGCCTGCAGCCGGCAGTAAGTGTTATCGAACATACCGGCTCCGGCCCGAACCCTGAACGCCAGGAAAAACCGCACGTCCATTTCGCAGACTTTACCCCGGATAAAAAATATGTCGTCGCGGTGGACCTCGGCAATGATACGATTACAACGTACGCGCATGATGGCGGCATATTAACGGAAAAAGCCGTCCTTTCCGTCCGCCCGGGAAGCGGCCCGCGCCATCTTGCCTTTCATCCGGGCCGGAAATTGGCCTACTGCATGACAGAATTGAGCAATGAAGTGATTGTGCTCGAATTTGACGAAGCTTCCGGCACGTTTAAAGATGTCCAGTATATCAAAACGATTCCGGAAGATTTTACGGAAAACAGCCAGGGAAGCGCAATCCATCTCTCTTCCGACGGCCGTTTTGTTTATGCCGGAAACCGCGGCCATGACAGCATTGCCGTGTTTGCAGCCGGCCCGGACGGCAAACTGTCCCTTGTTGAATACACTTCAACCGAAGGAAGCTGGCCGCGCGACTTTGTGCTTGACCCGACCGAAAAATTTGTCGTTGCCGCAAACCAAGAATCGGGCACGCTCGTTTTATACGCCCGCGATCCGGAAACCGGGATCCTCACTTTGCTGCAAAAAGACGTCCCGGTTCCGGAAGCGGTTTGTGTAAAATTTTTGCACGGGTAAAATTTTAGCGATTCAAAAGGCGGGTCCCGGTCCGCTTTTTGCTTTTTCCGGGGAAATTCTCATCATTTTATCATTTTCATTTCACAAGTTTTTCTTTTTCATGTTTTACATTTAGGACAGCGGCAAGGAATTGCAGCAAACCATATTTGGCCGGGCTTCCCCCAGAGCCTGGCCAAACCTCCTTTTATCATACCGGCCTTGTGCCGGTTTTTTATTGGCCGAGTTTTTCGGCGACGGAGGCCAGTTTTCCTTCCATCGTGAGCTGTTTGTCCCTGCGGTCGTCGATGCGGATATTCGTTTCAACACGCTTTACGCCATTTGAAAAAGGGATTTCATGCAGTTTTTCAATGATTTCAAACAGGTCATGGATGTCCCCTTCTATTAAAGTGCTCATCGGGGTCAGCTTGATTTTCACCCTTCCCTGTTCTTTTCCCAGCGCCTTCTCAATCTCCGCCACATATTTGCTGATGCTTGTTGAATCCGTTCCGACCGGAAATATGGTAATATCGGCAATCGCCAATGCAATCCCCTCCTAATATTCTTCTTTCTTATTATAATCCAACTTTATTTTTCATGTCTTCCTTCTCATTTTTCTTGTCTATTCCGCTTTTTTCATTCGAATAGCCCGCTTTCTTTCCCTTTTCTTGTAAAACGTTCGGTCATACGGCTGAACAGTTTTTTGGCTGCGGTCCCGAAAATAAGCGCAATTGCCAGAAATCCTGCCAGATAAATGATATCTGTGATCACAGCCTCCATCAGCATCCCGCCAACAGCTTCACGCATTAAGCCAATTCCGTAAGTAAATGGCAGGAGCGGATGAATATGTTGAAAGAAAGACGGTTCCATCTGGATTGGAAAAGTGCCGCCCGAACCGGAAATTTGCAGGACAAGCAGGACAATCCCAAGTGCTTTTCCCACATTGCCAAAAACAGAAACGAGTGTATAGACCATCACGGTAAAAACAGCACCAATCCCGATACCGAATAAAATAAACCAGGCTTTTTCCTGCACATCCACATGTAAAATAAAAAGGTCACCCGCCGCCGTTATCGCCGACTGGAAAAACGCAATCGTTAAAAACAGGAGCAGCTTGCCGAAATAGACTTGCCAGCTGGCATATGCGCCGCCATGGTGGTGTTCAACCGACAGCAGGGATACCAATAGCATTGCCCCCACCCAAAAAGACAGGACTGTATAAAACGGAGCCATGCCCGCACCGTAATTTTTGATTGGATATAGAACTTCTTCCTTCAGCGATACCGGCTGTTTTAAAAACTCGCTTTCTTCTTGTGCATCGTTCTTCAGCAGTTGAATCCACCGGTCTATATTTCCCTGTTTTTCAAACGCCCGGATTTTACCAGCCAGTTCCCTGATTTTTCTCTCAGCAGCTGGCAGTTCCGTTTCAGCCGTTTTCAATTTTGCTTTCCCGATTGCAAGCCCGGTTTTCGTATCGTGGAGAATCGCCTGGATATCCGGCAGACTGCCTTCCAATTTTTGAAACAGCTTGTTTGCTTTTGCACTGTCCTGCCCGGCTTGTGCCACAAATGTTTTTAAATCCGCGGCGATGGCTGCACCATCGTTTTCAAGCAGGCTGCCGGCGATGGCCCCGGCACGGCCGGCTTCCTGCTTTAGATCTGCCTGCAATGTTTCCGGCAGCAACCCGTTATTGACCTGTTGGAGAATTTTCCCGTTTAGGTCCTGCTGTTTTTGAAAGGATTGGCTGAGTGCAATAAACCGGGCTGCCATACGCTTAAGATGTTCCGAACCGGTTTCTTCAGCAACGGTTCGGAGCAAATCACTGAACGCGTCAGAGATTTGCTTGCTATTTTGCAAAATTATCGTATTTTTTGGCGCTGTTTCTGCAATTTTCGTTTTGTCTGCCAGCATACTCACCTGGTTCGAGACTGCAGGGGCGGCATTCAGTGCTTCCAGTCCGGTTTTGATCACGGTATCCGTCTGCTCAAGCAAACTTCCAGTGTTTCCAAAAAAGCGGGACATGTCCCCTGAGACGGTTTTGCCGTGTTTTGCAAGCAGCAGGACATCGGGCATCGCGCTTTCTGCCTGTTTTCTTACTGCGTCTGCTTTCGTAATATCCCGATCTGCCGTCCTGATGATCCGGTTAATCTCCGGAATGTCTCCCTCCAATCTAAAAACCCATGCTTTAAAATTTTCAATATCCGGCAAATCCCTTTCAAGTTCAATGCCGATTTGATTAAACATTGTAAAAATCGCTTTGCTAACGGTTTTTACAAATTGCGCACTAATTTGCTGTGTAATGGCAGACGCACCCGACCCTGTTATTCTAGGCGCAATCGCATTGATTTTTTCATTAACGGTATAAGTAATGACCGGTTTCTCCGGCTTATCACCCAGGATGGAAGCCAGTTTTTCCGAAAAATTTTCCGGGATGGTCAGGCTCGCATAATATT
The DNA here is from genome assembly GCF_038593015.1 of Weizmannia sp. FSL W8-0676. Taxonomy (NCBI): domain Bacteria; kingdom Bacillati; phylum Bacillota; class Bacilli; order Caryophanales; family Bacillaceae; genus Heyndrickxia; species Weizmannia sp. FSL W8-0676. The sequence continues at coordinate 605,612 of NZ_CP151954.1, read as the reverse complement.
CTCCGGTCTTTACGCCGCGTGCGGCTTCCTTCTCCTGCACAAACCTCCAGCCGAGCGCTTTATTTTGTTTCAACTTTTTTATAACTTCATTCCCGGCGTGTACTTTTTTTCCGTTGATCGCTGTCCCCCGGTCCAAATTCACAACGGCTACCGCAATTCCTTTTGTGTGGCCGTATGGGTCCCAGGATGCCTTGATGTTAAACCAGGCATACAATGATGGAAGAATGATCAAGGCGGCAATGATCAGGCTTGCTGCCCAGTTTGTTGTCATTTTTTTCAAATCAGTTGCATAAATCCTCCATACCTTTTTCATTGGCAGCCTCCAAGTGTTGTTGTATCTTTATGTTTTCCAACCGCTTGAGCTGTCATGCACACGCAAAAAAGCCTGTGCGTCTCCGTTTTCGCACAGGTAATGTTAATATGATGAATGAAGGCCGGTGCCCTCACTTTGCGGTTTTACAAGCAGCAAGTCCGTTATTTCACAGGCAATGTCCGTTTCCCCTGCACCTTATTCATGTCCAAAAACCTGCTTTATTTCCGCCTGCAGCTGCTCCAGTAAAGGAAAAGAATGGTGCAACGCAATAGTTTCTGCAATCTTTCTATAGTACCATTCCTGCTTTTCTTTCCCACGGCTAAACGCATTCCACACGCTTTCCCCGCTTTTTCGCAATTCTTCGTGTATCGTTTTCAAGTTATGGAGTTTATCTGCGCATATGAGCATACAAATTTCCTCTTCTATCGAAAAGCTCAGCACTACTTTTGGACTTCTTAAACATCAAAAGAATCCTTGACCGGCACAAAGGCACAGAATATTCCTTCCCATCCTGTCTGAATTGAAAAAGAAGCTGATCCTTGCTTCTTTTTATCTATTTTCTTTGCCTTTACCCCCGCGAATTCTTTTATGTTATCACTTTTTCCCACTTCTCGATATGCTTTATCCGACCATTGCTTGAGCACAGTGATTTGCCGCTGTACCCGCTTTATTTCTTTTTGCTGCTTTTCATACGCCTGGAGGCAAAAGTCTTATAACTGCCCATCATTAGCCGAAAAAGCACCCAAATCTATCTTTTCCCTTTTTCACATAGATTGAATCCGTTTTCATTCTCGTAATATGAATTTAATCGTATTGTAATCTTCCTTTCTGCCTATTTGTGTTATAACAAGAGTACGGAGAAGGGAGTTGTCTTATGCACTTAAAAAGGCGAATTGCAGTTATGGCGTTTGCCATATTCGTTGGCACGGCACAACTAAATGCCTATGCAGAAACAGATCAAGGTTCCTTACAGAAAAAATTGGATGAAAATACGCAAACCATTCAAAAGAAAGAATCGGAGAAAAAAGCCGTCGAAAGCAAAATGGAAAATTTGCAAAAAGACTGGAACGCATTGCAATCATCCATTCAGAAAAATAAAGAAAATATCGCAGCAATTGAAGCGAAAATCCAGTCAGCAAAAGATTTGATTGAAAAGAAAAAAGAGGAAATCGTAAAGCTGGAGGACCAAGTTTCTGCACGGGAAGGCGTGATTAAAAAACGCCTCGTTGCCATGCAAAAAAACAACCAATACGACTATGTGATTGAAACGATTTTAAACGCGGAAAGCATTGGCGACCTGATCAACCGGGTCAGTGCAGTCGCGACACTGCTGAACGCTGATACAAGCCTTTTGGATCAGCAAAAAGCGGACCTTGCGAAAATTGAAGCCGATAAAAAAGCCATTGCAGACCAGGAAAAAGTGCTCGAACAGGAGCAGGCAAACTTGAAAAGCAGCCAGGCAAAACTGCAAACAAATTTAAAAGAAAAGGAAAAAGCATTGTCGGGATTAAAATCGAAGTATGACAGCATTCAAAATGAGCTGTCAAAAGCGGAACAAAAACAAACCGACTTGAATACGAAAATCAGCAACCTGCAAAAAGAAATAAAGGCACAGCAGGCGGCCGCAAAAGCCAGGGAAGAAGCCCTCGCAAAACAAGCGAGAGAAGCTGAAGCCGAAAAGGCAGCGGAAGCGCAAGCTGAAAAAACAGCAGAAACACAAGCGAAAAAACCAGCGGAAGCCGGTGCCGGGAAAACGGCCGGAACCAAATCCACCGCATCTTCCGGCCACAGCACGCCACAAGGCAAATCCTTTTATGTGACGGCGACATCTTATAACCATGAAGATACGAAGCTGGATATTACCGCTTTGGGATATAACATTAAGAAAAACCCGAACATGAAATTGATCGCTGTCGATCCGTCGGTCATTCCGCTCGGCAGCAAAGTCTGGGTTGAAGGATACGGGGTTGCCATCGCAGCCGATACCGGCGGTGCCATTAAGGGCCATATCATCGATGTCCTGATGCCGAACAAAAAAGCTTCCATCGCATGGGGGCGCCGTACGGTCAAAGTGATCATATTGAATTAAGAAAAAGCAGCCTTGAATCGATTCAAGGCTGCTTTTTTATATCCGCCTATGGCAGGCCCGCTCCTAACCCCGGCAAAAAACAGGCCCATGCTTTTCCCGGAAAGCGGGGCAAGCATGGGCACTTTTTTCGGCAGTCCGCCTTAAGCAGGCGCCGGGATTTTTTTCAAAGAAAAAGCCGGGCCTCCCATAAAGCCCGGCCGGCACAAATGCTTACAATATCGGTGCCATTGTTTTTTTTAGCACTTTTACAGAATGATTGAACTGTTCCTGTTCTTTTTCGTTCAGTTTGATTTCAACCACTTCACGGATGCCGTGGCGATTGATGATGGCCGGAACGCCAATGTACACATCGCTGTTTCCGTATTGGCCTTCAAGAAATGCAGAGACCGTCAATACGCTGTTTTCATTGTTCAGGATTGCCCTTGTAATCCGGGTCAGGGACATCCCGATGCCGTAAAATGTGGCCCCTTTTCGTTCAATAATATGATAAGCCGCATCTCTCGTATTGACAAAAATGTCATCTAACGTCTTTTCGTCAATAATTCCTTTTTGTAGATAGCTTTCAATCGTATCGTAACCGATATTTGTATGGCTCCATACCGGAAGTTCCGTATCGCCGTGTTCGCCGATAATCGCAGCATGCACATTGCGCGGGTCAATTCCAAATTGGGCGCTCAAAGAGTTGCGGAGACGCGCGGAGTCAAGCACTGTGCCCGAACCGATAACATGTTCTTTCGGCAGGCCGGACTCTTTCCAAGTTACATATGTCAAAATGTCAACCGGGTTGCTGGCAACAAGAAAAATCCCGTTAAAGCCGCTGTCCATGATGCTCTTAATCATGCCTTTAAAAATTTTTGCGTTTTTGGAAACAAGATCAAGCCTTGTTTCGCCCGGTTTTTGCGGGGAACCTGCCGTAATGACAACAAGGTCGGCAGTGCCGCAATCGGAATAATCGCCTTTCCAAACGCGGGTCGGCGTAGGCGCAAATGGCAGGCCGTGGTTCAGGTCCATGGCTTCCCCTTCTGCTTTTGCTTCGTTAATATCGATTAAAACAAGCTCTTCTGCAACACCCTGATTAATCATGGCGTAGCAGTAACTTGTACCAACTGCACCCGTTCCAACCACTGCAATACGATTGACTTTTTTCATGTATAATCTTCCTCCCCATCAAAAGTAAAAAATATTTCCACTGTATGAAAGCAGTTTTGCAAGCCCGGCATGGCGGGCCCCTATCCAGTCTATGGATATTGTGCCAACTCCTAATGGATTCCATACTGCTTTTCCTTTAAAGCAGGACGATTAAACTTTTGCAGCAAATGCTGCCATGCGGTTTGTGAAAAAGATGGACGGCATGCCCTTTTATGGCTGAAATGGATCGTTCCGTTCATTTTCCTTCATTCCACATGGGTAAGTATACCACTATTTTTGTGATTAGATTCACATATTTTATGGCGAAAATTTGAAAATTTATCTGCCCAAATGCCCGGTTTTAAAGGAAAATGACGGTTTTTCAAAATCATCCGTTTACATTTTTCACAAATGGTTTTATTTGAAAGAGCCAGATATGTAAGCGTTATTCATTCTTGTGCTGATTTTCACAAAGTGCCCCGGATGGAGGAATAAATGGCTGATCCCGCCCAACTGATCTCTGCCATTTTTGCTCCTGAATGCCTGCCCTCCAAAAAAGCGGGTGCTGCCCGCTTAAAAGAATCTGCTTCACATGCATGGAGGCGTGCCCGCCAGACATCGACAAAAACGCAACTGTACAGCCATTCAATTGTGCACCAAAAATGAACATCGTGTGGACAGCCAGTACGACGGGCAAAATAAAGCCGACCATAAAATCAACTTCATATAAGTGCACTTTTTTCTCTCCATACCGGCTGCTTTCATTTATTATCAAAGAAGAAGAGAACGGTTTCAATGCCAATTCTTTTCTTTCCATTCCTGGTACTTTCCATGTAAAAACACGAATGATATTCGCAGTTGACTTTCAATTGTTCGTGTTTTATCCTTAATTTAGGGCTTGCTGAACGAATCCGATTATGGCTTGTATCTGATTTGTCAGCAAGCTCTACCTCAATATCATAGGAGAATGCATCTGCGAAAATGCTTTATTCTGTCCTCTCTGTATGTTGAATCAGCTTTAGAGTGCAAAGTTTTTCCTGCATTTTTTATAAAACCCTTGCATTTAAAGTTCGGCCAAAGCTGTCAGTATCCTTACCAAGTCTAGGACTTTTGCTTATTCAGCAAGCCCTAATTTATCTCTTTATGCGGGAAATGTTCCTTTACTGGTTTTTAATTTTATAAAGTATTAGACTTTTTTCATTTTACAAGTATAATAATAAGTATCATTTTCTTTGTGCATTTTTCTGACCAAATGAAAGGAGCGATTATCCTTGCATCAAATTGATGAAAAGAAAGCCCCCCGGATGGCCCTGCAGGCAGACATGGATTTTCTCGCCGGGCTGCTGGATAAAGTGATCCTATTTGAAGGCGGCGAAGCATTGCTTAAAACAATCCAAAATATTCGCTCCCTGGCACAAAAAGCGAGGGAAACCGGCGATGAGGCTTTCTACCTTCAATTAAAAAAAGAAATTACAGATCTGAATCCGCCAGAACGGCAGGAAGTCATCCGCGCTTTCTCTACCTATCTGCAATTATTTAATATTACCGAGCAAAATTTCAGAATTAAGCGCCGGCGGGAGTACCAGTCGGAAGATACAGACCAGGTCCAACCGCGTTCACTTGAAGATGGCATCGAAACGCTGCGGAAAGAAAAAGTGCCGGCTGAAGTGGTTGCAGAACTGCTGAACAGTTTATCGCTTGAGCTGATTATAACGGCACACCCGACAGAAGCAACGAGGCGGACCATTCTGCAAATCCATAAACGCATTGCAGACCTTTTAAAAACGCTCGAATTTGCAAGCACCCGTTATGAGAAAAAAGTTATTGAAGAAACGATTTTGAATGAGATTACCATTTTATGGCAAAGTTCCGAAATCCGCGAGAAGAAACCGTCCGTTCTAGACGAGGTGAAAAACGGGCTTTATTATTTCGACAATGTCCTGTTCGACGTGCTGCCGCGCATACACGAAGACCTAGAAGACTATCTGTACGAATCGTACGGACAGCGTTTTAAAGTCCCTTCTTATCTTCATTTCGGATCGTGGATCGGCGGCGACCGGGACGGGAACCCGAACGTGACCGCGGACATCACCTGGAAAACGCTCGAGATGCAGCGTGAACTCGTATTGGAAAAATATAAAAAGTCGCTTACCACACTCCGGGAGCTGCTCAGCCATTCTGCCAAAAAAGTAAGCGCCAGCCATGCCCTGCTTGCGTCTGTGGAAAGCGAAGAAAATACAATGCCGGCTGCAAAATTATGGCCGACAAAAGATGAAATTTACCGCAGAAAGCTGGCGATTATGATCCATAAACTGGAATGTGTGGGAAAAAGCAATGGCGGCTACCAGTCCGCAGAGGAGCTCCTTGCCGATCTGTATATGATCCGGGACAGCGTGAACCAGCACCATCCGGCCGGGCATCCGATTAAATTGCTCCGCAAAGTTATCCGCCAGGTCGAATTGTTCGGGTTCCACCTAGCATCACTCGATATCCGCAACCATAGCGGCGAACATGAATCGGCACTTGCCGAGGTGCTTTATAACGTCAATATCGCGAAAGACTATAAAAATCTGCCCGAAAATGAAAAAGTCGCGGTGCTCCTGAAGGCTTTAAACGACCCGCGGCCGATGATTTCAATCTATGATACGTTTACGCCGGAAACGCAGGAAGTCATCAACACATTCCGGATGATCAAACGCGCCCACCAAACATTCGGCGAACGGTCCATCCAGGTGTATTTGATCAGCATGGCACATTCGGTCAGCGACGTGCTGGAAGTGCTCGTGCTCGCGAAAGAAGCCGGCCTGTACCGCGTCTACCCGAACGGCGAAATTTTAAGTGAGATCCATATCGCCCCGCTTCTTGAAACGATCGAAGACTTGCGGAACGGCGCGAAAATGCTCGAAACCCTTTTCCAAATGCCCATTTACCGCAACCATTTAAAGGTGCGCGGCAATCTGCAGGAAGTCATGCTCGGCTATTCCGACGGCAGCAAAGACGGCGGCACGATGACGGCGAACTGGCAGCTGTACAAAGCACAGAAAGAGATCCACGAAATGGGTGCCAAATACGGCATTAAGCTGAAGTTTTTCCACGGGCGCGGCGGTTCACTCGGACGCGGCGGCGGCCCGCTTTATTCAAGCCTTTTGTCCCAGCCGCCGGTTACACTTGGCGACGGCGTGAAAATCACCGAGCAGGGTGAAGTGCTGTCATCGCGCTATTTGCTGCGCGACATTGCCTACCGGAGCCTTGAGCAGGCGACATCCACGATGATGTGTGCCATCACAGAACAAAAACAGAACGAGAAAAATGGCAAAACGCCAAACGAAGAAGCTGTCAGGGCAATGGATAAAATTTCCGAATATGCGCTTGAAAAATATCAGGAACTCGTCTTCCGCGACCCTGACTTCCTGTCTTATTTCAAACAGGCAACGCCTTTAAATGAGATCGGTGAACTCAACATCGGCTCCCGCCCGATGAGCCGGAAAGGGAGCGCCCGTTTCGAAGACTTGCGCGCCATTCCGTGGGTATTTTCCTGGACGCAAAGCCGCCAGCTCCTTCCCGCCTGGTACGCAGCCGGGACAGGCCTGAGCAAATATGTGGAAGAAACCGGCAATTTCAAGTTGCTTCGGGAAATGTATGCATCATGGCCGTTCTTCCATGCAACGATCAATAACCTGCAAATGGCATTGATCAAGGCGGAGCTTTCCACGGCTGAAGAATATACAAGGCTGGTGAAAGATCCTGAAGTTGCCGGCCGGATTTTCGGCCTGATCAAAGCGGAATATGAACTGACGAAGGAAATGGTTTTAAAGATTGCGGACCAAAAAGAGTTGCTGGATTACACGCCGAACATTAAAGAATCAGTGCGCCTCCGCAACCCGTATGTCGACCCGCTGAACCTGTTCCAGGTCTATCTTATTTCGCAACTGCGTGAACGCGAAAACAAAGATGAAAAAGCCCGGCACCTGCTGATGGAGGTCCTGCTTACGATCAACGGCATCGCCGCAGGGCTCCGGAATACAGGCTGATAGCAATCCCAAAAGCTCTTTTTAAAACAAAAAAACCGTTGGGAAAATCATTTTTTCCCGGCGGTTTTTCTCATTTTCCGGATGTTTTTCTGAAGGGCTGCCCCGAAAAGGCTGGCGGGAGCCCCCTTTTTTGACGGAAATGGTAAAAAGAATGCAGCACTTATTGTATAATGGGTTTAAGAATATGCCGGGGGTGGGCCAATGGATGACTTTATCGGATTGATTTCAGTCATTTTAATTTTTTCTGTGCCGATTGTCGCAATTGTAACGAATTTTTTTAAGTCGCGTGAAAAAATAAGAGTACAAGTTTTGGAGAAAGAACTGGAGCTCGAAAAGTTAAAAAACGAAAACTTCCTGCTGGAAACAGAAAAAATGAGGCTGGAATTGCAAAAAATGGAGCTGGACGGGCCCAAGGATGAGTGGGTAATAAGCCGGGACCGGTAAATGTAAAACAGCTAAAAGAGCGGCTGCTCATTTGCCGCTCTTTTTCACCTGCTGCTGGCCGCCGGAAAGCGCCTTTCTCCACTGTGGCCGTCTGGACCGTCTTTGTGCTTGCGTCTGCACTGTTTTCCCTGCTCTTTACATAGAAAAGCGACCCTCCCCCGATGACCACAACAATCAAAATCACTACAATGATCCACTTCTTCATCTTTATGTTCTCCTTTCCTGTTTTCCAATTTTTACGGGAACCATCTGTTCTACTTTCTGGCTTCATTATGATGGGGCAAACTTAAATTTTTCTTAATGTTTTCGTTGCAAAATGCGATGATTGAAAAACAGGCCGCACCGTCAGCCCGATACTGACGGGATATGATGGGAATCGACAAAAAAGGATATTCAAGCGTAGCGAATCATGCTATAATAACCAATTATATGACGAAAAAAGAGAGGGCCACCGATGAAGAAAAAAATCCTGATGTCCTTTTTAAGCCTAATTGGGATCCTGGTCATCGCCTGTGGCGGCTACGCCTATTATGTTTATCACTCGGCAAAAGCCGCGGCTAATAAAATGCATGAGTCGCTGGCAGGCACTTCAAATGAAAGCATCTCAAGCCAGAACGGGCAGCCGATTTCCGTTTTGCTGCTTGGTGTGGATGAACGTGCAAATGACAGCGGCCGTTCCGATGCCATCATTGTGATGACCATTAATCCGAAAAAAGGCACGACACAGCTGGTCAGCATCCCGCGGGATACAAGGACGCTGATCGCCGGACGCGGCACATATGACAAAATCAATGCTGCGTATGCATATGGCGGAACCAGTATGGCACTGCAGACCGTTGAGGACTTTACCGGTATCCAAATGGATTACTATGTGAAAATCAACATGCAGGCCCTGAAAAAACTGGTCAATGCGGTTGGCGGCATTACCGTCAACAACACAATTGACTGGCATGACGAAGGGTACTATAAAAAAGGGTACCATTACAAAAAAGGGGAAATTCATCTGAACGGAGCCCAGGCGCTCGGCTATGTCAGAATGCGCCATCTTGATCCGGAAGGCGATTTTGGCCGCAATAAACGGCAGCGGAAAGTGATCGAGGCGCTGATCCGGAAAGCAACCAGCATTTCTTCTGTGGCAAAATACAGCAGTATCCTTGATACGCTTGGCGACAATGTCAAAACAAATATGACGTTTAATGACTTGCTTACGATTGAGAAAAATTACCGGAATGCCGCCAAAAACATTACCGAGTATGAAGTAAAAGGCACCGATGCCAACTTTGACGGGATCTATTATTTGGCGGTGTCAGATGCTGAAAAAGAAAAAGTCACGCAAATGCTGGAAGAAAATCTGTCTGGTGACTAAGGAATAGTGGAAACAAACAACCCGCTTCCGGCATGCCGGAAGCGGGTTGTTCTGTCAACGGCTTTCAATAAACCGGATTACTTCTTCAAGCGGCGTTTCTGCCATTGACCCGAGGCGGTGGTCAATCTCGCCGAACTTGAGGTCTTTTGTTACCCGGTTCGGGACGACTACGCATGCCATACCGGCGCGTTTTGCCGCAAGCGACCCGTTTGGCGAATCTTCGAAGACGAGGCATTGTTCCGGTTCCACGCCGAGACAGACGGCCGCTTTCAAATACAAAGCTGGGTCCGGTTTGACTTTTTCAACGTCATCGGAAGATTTGATGCAGTCAAAATAAGCGAGAAGGCCAAGCTGGCGCAAATAGCGGTGCAGCCATTTCCTGTCAGAGCTTGAAGCCAGTCCGACTTTAAGCCCGAGGTTCTTGGCCGACTTTAAATAATCTTCCACGCCTTCGCGGGCCGCGCCTTTTTCGAGCCGTTTTAAAAACATTTCCTCCAGCTCGTGGTCCAGTTTTTCTGTATCAAGCGGCTTTTTGATCTGCTCTTCAAGATATTTAAACGGCTTAAAACCCGAATGCGTGCCTACCCCCTTTCCCCATAGTTCAAGCGGCATCTCGCAATTGTAGCCGCGAAAAATTTCACAAAGCGCTTCATAGTGTTCCGATTCCGTATCCATAATCAGCCCGTCGAAATCAAAAATCACAGCTTTTATCATCCGTAAAACCCCTTTCTGTTTCCCTTAACATTATACGTTAAAAACACTTTTCCTCCCAGAATGGTTTTGAAATCTTTTCCAAAATATTAAATACCGTATTCCTTCACAAAGTTGTAAATTATTTCTGGATAATGCCAGTATTTGACAAATCTATGAAAAATATATGAACTTTTTATGAAATTTTTATGAAACACGGCGGAATAAGGGTAAAAGACAATACATCTATATTTTTTTATTGTAAAATAGGTTAGCACCATAATAAAGGTGAAAAAATAAAAGTACCACCTTTTTTTCATTTGCTTTTATTTGTACACTATTTTACCAAACCGGAAGGAGAGAAAAAATGTGTTGAGGAAACTACCTTGGAAACTGGTGCTGCTTTTGTCCCTCACATCGCTCTTTTTGCTCGGCGGATGTGACACCAAAATTGCAGTGCTCGACCCACAAGGTCCAATGGCGCGGGAACAATATCATTTGATTGTTTACTCATCCATCTTGATGGCCTTTGTATTCGTCGTTGTCCTTGGGTTGTATCTTTATATGGTGATCAAATACAGGGCGTCGCGTCTGCCGGCTGATTATAAACCGCCGCAAATTCACGGCCATAAAGTGCTGGAAACGGTGTGGACCGCCATCCCGGTGCTGATTATTATCGCCATTGCCATTCCAACCGTTAAAGCAAACTATTCGGTTGAAGAAACGCCAAAATCTATGCAAAGCGAAAAACCTTTAACGATTTATGTCACGTCATCGGAATGGAAATGGATTTTCAGTTATCCGGAACAGGGCATTGAAACCGTTAACTATGTAAACATCCCGGCTGGGCGGCCAATCAATTTCGAATTGACATCATCCGGTACGATGGCATCTTTCTGGATCCCTGAACTTGGCGGACAGAAATATACGATGCCGAACATGACGATGAGGCTGATTCTGGCTGCAGACCACCCTGGCGAATATACAGGAAGAAACGCAAACTTCAACGGGGAAGGCTTTGCAAAGATGGACTTTGATGTGTTAGCCCAAACGCCGGAAGATTTCAATGCATGGGTGAAGGAAGTCAAAAGCAGAGCGCCTCAAATGAAAAAATCGGATTATGAAAACCTGATTAAAAAAGAAGGCCTCGTAGGAAGGCATACCTATACAGGGACCCATTTAAAATGGGATAAACCGGATGAACAAAAAAGCTATTATGAAGAATCGAAAAAAGGTGAGAAACAAAATCACCATCACCACCACGATATGTCCGGTATGGATATGGGCGGAAAATAATCATTGGAATAGGAGGAAAACAGTGTGAAACTTAGTGATTTTTTCGTCACCGGTGAACCGGCCATATATGCCGCCGAAGTTGGCATGGCACTTGGCGCGGCCGCTGTGATCTTTTCTCTAACCTATTTCAAGAAATGGAAATGGTTATGGAAAGAATGGCTGACAACCGTTGACCATAAAAAAATCGGGATTATGTACATTATTGTTGCGGTATTAATGTTATTCCGCGGCGGTGTCGATGCTTTAATGATGAGAACACAGCTTGCACTGCCGAACCAGCATCTGCTTGATGCCAACCATTATGACGGGATCTTTACGACCCACGGGGTTGTCATGATCTTATTTATGGCGATGCCGTTTTTGTTCGGCCTGATTAACGTTGCTGTTCCGCTCCAAATCGGGGCGCGCGATGTTGCCTTCCCGCTTTTGAACGCATTCAGCTTCTGGGCAATGGTTGCAGGGATGTGCCTCTTTAATATTTCATTTATTATCGGGGGTTCCCCTACTGCCGGCTGGACGAACTACTTCCCGCTTGCAGGCCCGGAATTTACAAAAGGTGTCGGAAACAACTATTATGCAATGGGCCTGCAGCTTTCCGGGATCGGGACACTGGCAACAGCCGTGAACTTCATTGTCACGATTCTGAAAATGAGGGCGCCGGGCATGACATTAATGAAAATGCCGATGTTCGTATGGTCTACTTTGATTACTTTTATCATCGTGCTTTTTGCTTTCCCTGTTTTGACAGTGGCTTTGGCAGAAGTAACGTTTGACCGTACTTTCGGCGCACACTTCTTTACCATGGGTTCAGGCGGCAGCCCGATGTTATGGGCAAACTTGTTCTGGATCTGGGGCCACCCGGAAGTGTACATTGTGTTGCTGCCATCTCTTGGGATTTTCTCGGAAATTATCGCTACATTCTCGGGTAAACGATTGTTTGGATATGCCTCCATGGTCGTTGCGATGGCTGGTATCGCATTCTTCAGTTATTTCACATGGGTTCACCACTTCTTTACAATGGGGAACACAGCAGTCGTAAACTCGTTCTTCTCGATCTCAACGATGATTATCGCGATACCAACGGGTGTCAAATTATTTAACGAAATCTTTACATTGCATAAAGGGAAAATTAGAACAACAACGCCTATGCTTTGGTCGCTTGCCTTTATCCCGACATTTTTGATCGGCGGGGTTACGGGTGTTATGCTTTCCATGGCAGCAGCAGACTATCAATATCACAATTCATATTTCCTGATTGCCCACTTCCACTATACATTGATTCCGGCAGTCGCCTATGCATGTTTCGCAGGGCTCCACTACTGGTATCCGAAAATGTTCGGCTATATGCTGAATGAAAAACTGGGCAAAATTACGTTCTGGTTGTGGATGGTCGGCTTTAACCTTTGCTTCCTGCCACAATTCTTTGTCGGCCTCGACGGAATGGCGCGCCGGATGTACACTTATGAAGCAGGACTTGGCTGGACAGGTTGGAACTTCGCCTCTACAGTAGGTGCCTATATCATGGGGATTGGGTTCCTCGTCCTGGCTTGGAACATTGTTTACAGCATTAAACATGGCGTTCGCGACACGACCGGTGATCCTTGGGATGGCCGCACATTAGAATGGGCAACCCCTACACCGGTTCCGGAATATAACTTTGCGAAACAGCCGGTTGTCTCTACACTTGATGCGTTCGCAGAATACAAAGAAAACGGCACACCGATTTACCGGGATGAAGAGTACAAACCGATCCATATGCCAAATAACTCGGCAATGCCATTTTTCTCCGCTGTATCGATGGGCCTTGCAGGTTTCGGCCTTGTCTGGTCCTGGTGGTGGCTCGCCATTCTCGGCGGTTTGATGATGCTCGGCTGCCTTGCGTGGAGATCGTTTGACCCGGATAAAGGGCACTATATCAGTGTAGAAGAAATCATTCGCACAGAAAATACAAGAGCAGGAGGTGTAAAACGATGAGCGACGAACATTTGGATACATCATTGCCCCTCGAATACCAGCGCAATCAGGACCGTTTAACCATTTTCGGTTTCTGGGTTTTCCTGGCGGCTGAAATCACTTTGTTTGCAACGCTGTTTGCAACGTATTTTACACTCCAGCACCAAACAGCAGGCGGGCCTGTTCAGCAGGACATCTTTGAGCTCAAAGGTGTCCTGATTGAAACCTTTGTCCTTTTGACAAGCAGTTTTACATGCGGAATTGCCGTCTTCAATATGCGCAACCGGAATAAAGGCGCGATGCTCGGCTGGTTTATCGTTACCCTTCTTCTCGGTTTAACTTTCGTCGGCTTTGAAATCAATGAATTTGTCACGTACGTTCATGATGGGGCAACACTGCCGACAAGCGCATTCCTTTCCGCATTCTATGTATTGCTCGGAACGCACGGATGCCACGTTTCCCTCGGGATTTTATGGGGAATATCGATTATTATACAACTGATCCGCCGCGGTTTAACGCCGATGACGGCACGCAAATTTTTCGTTGTAAGTATTTACTGGCACTTCCTTGATGTTGTCTGGATCTTTATCTTCACTTTCGTTTATTTAGGAGGGTTGATGAAATAATGGAGCATCATTCAAAATATCCGATCGGCCATGTCATCGGTTTTCTGCTTTCAATCGTATTGACCCTTGTGGCACTGTATGTTGCTTTGTATACCAACCTTTCTAAAACGGCGATCATCTGGACAATCGGATTGTTTGCCTTCCTCCAGGCTGGCGTGCAATTATTTATGTTCATGCACGTCAAAGAAGGCGAAAACGGAAAGATCAATGTCAGCAATATGATCTACAGCATCATCATTGCGATCGTCGTTGTTTACGGAACCATCTGGGTTATGCACTTTTAACCAAAAAACCTGCATCCTTTTAGCGGATGCAGGTTTTTTTATGGCTTGTCCGGACAGACGCATTTGCAAATACGGCCAAATCGGCGATTCTTCCCGAGGGCCGGTTTATGGCTTGAACGCATCAACCGGTATCAACCCGGACCGGATGGATGCCTTTTGGCGCTGGTTATGCCGCACTTATTGCGCTGTATAACCGCTGTCCACGAGCAGGGCAATGCCGGTTACAAATTCATTTTCACTGAGGAATACGATGGCCTTGTCGCAAGGCCGGCGACGGACTGTTTATCAGATGCATCGGCGCGAATAAAGCATACATCCGCTCCTTTTTCTTTAAGTTCCTTTTCAACCGCTTTGCCGCTTTCTTCGTTGTAATCGGAAATGACCACTTTCGCCCCTTTTTCCGTAAAAGCTTTTGCGGTTGCAAGTCCGATTCCGGAAGCGCCGCCTGTGACAATTGCAATTTTATTTTCTAAGCTGTCCATTACAATTCCCTCCCATTGTGAGTATGTACACATTTTCACTATACCGCTAAAAAGTAAGCGCTATCAATTTTTATATCTATTTTTTGCGAAAAACAGTTTGCCTGGCTGGAATCGTTCTTCAGCCGTTCACTCCCGGTTTTCCAGCGAAAATCCCGGTAAGCAAAAAGCGGCTGCCCGGCACGCAACAAGCCTTCCGGGCAGCCGCCTCCTTATTCTGCCACTTTTTCTTTTCTTTCTTTGCTCCGTTTTTCGAGAATCATCTGTTTGAAGTTTTTCTGTTTTTCTTTCGGCCACGATTTGAATTCTTTCAGGAATTTTTCATAATTTGGCAGGACATCATCAATCGCGCCGTATTGCTTAATTTCCCCTGCTTCCAGCCACATCGCTTTCTCGCAAAATTTCTTTACCTGGCCCATGGAGTGGCTGATGAAAAAGATCGTTTTGCCAGCATCCTTGAATTCGTTCATCTTCTCAAAACATTTATCGGCAAATGTCTGGTCGCCGACCGATAACGCCTCGTCAATAACAAGAATATCAGGGTCAACGTTGACCGAGATGGCAAATCCGAGCCGTGACTTCATCCCGCTTGAATATTTTTTAACAGGCTGATCAATGAACTGCCCGATATCCGCAAATTCAATAATTTGCGGGGTTAGCTCCTTAATCTGCTTTTTGGTAAACCCAAGCATCAGACATTTCAGTTCAATATTTTCAAGGCCTGACAATTCATTGTTTAAGCCGGAGTTAATGGCAATTAGCGATGTTTCGCCGTTTAATTCAATCGTTCCGGTTGTGGGCGGAATAATGCCGGTAATCAGATTGGACAAGGTTGATTTGCCGGCGCCATTAACGCCGACCACACCGATGACATCCCCGTTGCTTGCCTCAAAAGAGATGTTCTGCAAGGCGTAGAAATCATCGCCATAACCGCCCGGCAAAATGATATCGAGAATTTTTTCCGAATTGCTCCGGTACATTTTATACTTTTTCGAAACGTTTTTAAATCTGACAGATATGCTCATAGATTAGAACTCCCTGTTGTATATTCAATACGATTATTATAAAGAAACAAATGCCGTTCGTTAAGCATTATCGGGATTTTTTCCTTCGCGTAAACCATAAAAACAGACAGACGCCAATCATGATTCCGAAGCTGTCAAAAGTGATGACATCTATAAAATGCCCTGTTCTGCCGCTGACAAAACTTTGATGCCATTCGTCAAGATTGGCATAGAGAAAACTTGCCAGAAAGCCGGCCGGAACTGCAAAACGGGCAGGAACCAAAACCGTGCGCAAAGTCAGAAGGATCAGCAAAGTGCAGACGGCATATTCCGCCACATGGCAAAATTTCCGGATCCAGAATTCAATAAAATCATACGGCAGCGTTGACGTTACAAGCGCACCCCCGTAATAGAATTCGATTTTCGGCAATGTGTTTGCATCGAGGCGTACCAGCTTTTCCAGTTCCGGCCGCATATCCTGTTCCTTATAGGGCTGGTTGGAGAAAAGAAACATGGCAGCCATAAACAGGATACAGAGACCTGCAAGCACCAGCGCGCTTTGTTTTTTCTTCATGAGCAATGGCAAAGCCTCCTATTCGCTCTTTCCATTTTACATGAGTAAGAAAAATGTTGCATCCTTTTTGGGCGTTTTTCTTCCAACGGACAAAAAAAGAAGCCGCCCTTTTCAGCCGTTTCCACGGAAGAAAAAAGCATGGCATTTGCCCTTTATCATAAGCAAAAAAACCGGGACGGCTCCCGGCCTTTTTGGCCCTGAAACGTTATGCTCCTTTTGAAAAGCGATATCGTTTTGAATGGAGTGATCCGCTCTCCTATTTTTGTACCGTAATCGTTTTAGCGTCGCTCCAAATGCCGTTTTTAACAGCATACAACGACAATTTTGCGCCTGCCTTTTGCTTTTTGATTTTCACGGTGAACCTGCCATTTTTTCCGGCAACAGCATGGCCGATTGCCGTTTTTCCGGTTTTGACATAGACTTTGGACCCGCTAAGTGCAGTTCCGGTCACTTTCGTTGCGCCTGCTTTAACGCCCTGTGCGGACGGTGCCGGCGGTTTTACGGTTGTGGCTGCGGCCTTTCCTGTATGGCGCGCTGCATCGGTTACATAGACATACAGTTTTCTGCCGATGCATTGCGGTTGTATCTTGGCCGCAAATTCCCCGTTTTTACCGGCCTTGCCGGTTCCGATCGTTGTTTTGCCGGCTTTCACCGTGATTTTCGCATATGGCTCTGCTGTGCCGGTTACCTTTTTCGAAAAATTGGTGACAGTCCGCAAACCGGACCGGTTGGCCGGACTCTGTTGAATCAAACAGATACGTCCCGGCCGAAAATGTGCATCTGCCCAGAATATACCATGCCTTATTTTTTAAGTAAAGAAAAATCAGGCTCATTTTTTCGCAAAATTTCTGCAAATGATGCCTGTTTTTGCAGAAAGGGAAAATCGTACTGAACCTGCATAGAAGCGGGAAAGAAGATCCGGCGTACATGGCAGGGCGGCACCAATACAGGCGGTTCCTGAGAGATGGCCGGGGCGCTGAAAATGAGCCTTGTCCTTTGTTGTGAGGGAGCCGATTATGGTGTTCTGCATCAATCTGCCGCACGGCGAAAAAACGCCCCGGACGTCAGATCCGCCCGGGGCACCCTATGAATACAATTAAAGCATACGGTTTACGAGATTCATCACTTCATCGCTTAGGCGTTTGTTCCGTTGTTCGCTCTCCGCGAGACTGTCCGCTTTCACACCAAAGTAGAACTTCACTTTCGGTTCTGTTCCGGACGGGCGCATGCAGAACCATGAACCGTCTTCAAGGAAAAATTTCAGCACATTGGACTTTGGCAGTTCAATTTTTGACGTTTCTCCCGTTTTCGCGTTGGTCCGCAGTTGTGATTGATAATCCTCGCGGGCGGATACCGGGATGCCCGCCACTTCTGTTAACGGATGGGCACGGAAGTTGGCAAGGATGCCGGCGATTTTTTCCGATCCTTCTTTTCCTTTCAAAGTGAGCGATGTTAAGGATTCCTTATAGTAGCCGTACTGTTCGAAAATGTCGAGCAGGCCTTCATACAATGTTTTTCCCATCGACTTATAGTAAGCGGCCACTTCAGCAGCAAGGACTGCCGACTGCACCGCATCTTTATCGCGCACAAAATCGCCGATTAAATAACCGTAGCTTTCTTCATACCCAAATAAGAAAGTATGGGCACCGGTTTTTTCAAACTCTTTGATTTTTTCACCGATGAATTTAAAACCGGTCAAAGTGTCGATCGTCGGGATGCCGAAAGACCGGGCAATATCGCGGCCGATTTCAGACGTTACAATCGTTTTGATGACAATACCGTTTTCAGGCAATGTCCCTTGCTTTTGTTTTTGTGTTAAAAGATAATGGAGCAGTAATGCGCCTGTCTGGTTGCCGGTTAAAACCTCGTATTTTCCTTCATGGTTTTTTACGGCAACGCCGAGGCGGTCAGTGTCCGGATCCGTGCCAAGCAAAATGTCCGCGCCGATTTCTTCACCGTAGCGGATGGCAAGTTCAAAAGCGGCATGTTCTTCCGGATTTGGCGATTTTACTGTTGAGAACTCGGAATCCGGCAGCTCCTGTTCTTTTACAACGGTGACGTTTTGAAAACCGAAATTTTCAAGGCCGCGGCGGACCGGGAGATTGCCTGTCCCGTGCAGCGGCGTGTAGACGATTTTGAAAGAATCTGCAACCGAGCTGATCACTTCCTTGTTTTGGCGGAGTTTGATGAGCTGGTCCTGGTAAGCTTTGTCTACATTTTCGCCGATATAAACGAGCAAGCCTTTTTCGATCAGATCCTTTTCTTCGCCGACTTCGACAAGCAGCTCATTTTCGACACGGTTCACATAGCCTGTCAGTTCGTCCGCTTCTTTTGGCGGCATTTGCCCGCCATCCGGCCCGTAAACTTTGTAACCATTGTATTCTTTCGGGTTATGGCTCGCTGTAATGACAACGCCGGCATAAGCGTTCAAGTACCGGACCGCAAATGACAAAAGCGGCGTCGGATGGAGGGAATCAAATAAATAGGCTTTGATCCCGTGCTTGCCGAGCGTTTTTGCGGTTTCAAGGGCAAACTCCGGCGATTTGCGCCTTGAATCGTAGGCGATCGCGACCCCACGGTTTATAGCTTCTTCCCCCTGGTCGAGAATGAAGTTTGCCAGCCCTTCTGATGCTTTCCGGACTGTATAAATATTCATGCGGTTCGTGCCGGCGCCCAGTTCCCCGCGCATACCGCCCGTTCCGAACTCAAGGTTTTTATAAAAGCGGTCTTCCAGATTTTTTTCATCCCCGCTTACGCCGGATAGTTCTGCTTTTAATGCGGCATCCAGCTCTGCAAAGCGGTTCCATTTTTCATAAGAAGTTTTCCAATCAGTGCTCATGTTGGCCTCCTGTAAAAAATTTTCTATTTCTATATTAGCATAAATTTGTTGAAATCCCAGACCTTAATGCATGAGAAGGCGGATTTTCCCGCATCTAACTTTTATAGCGGCCGGAAAAAACGTTGCTGTAGACCCACCCTGCACTTCATTGTTATGATAGAGAAGTAAACCAAATGGAAGTGAAAGCAATGAATGAAGAAAAATACCAAAATTTAAAATTAGGCGAGTACGGCATTATGATCAGCATGGCGGCCTATTTAAGCCTGTCGGTGCTGAAACTAGTGATTGCCTTCTATACGGATTCAAACGCCCTGAAGGCAGACGGGCTGAACAATATTACGGACATCCTGTCTTCGATCGCCGTCCTGATCGGGCTCCGCCTCTCCCGGAAACCGGCGGACCGCGATCATCCTTACGGGCACTGGAAAGCGGAAAACGTCGCCTCCATGGTTGCTTCTCTCATTATGGTGGCGGTCGGCATCCAGGTGCTCTATGATGCCATTCTCTCGATTGTGCATGGAAAATCCGAATCCCCGGATATGGCAGCGGCATGGACCGGGATACTTTGTGCTGTTGTCATGTTTTTTGTCTATTTGTACAATAAACGGTTATCAAAACGCATCAACAGCCAGGCGGTGCGGGCAAGCGCGATGGATAATTTGTCCGATGCCTGGGTGAGTATCGGCGCGAGCATCGGCATCATCGGTTCGCAGTTCCATCTTCCGTGGCTTGACCCGGCGGCTGCGATTGTTGTCGGCTTATTGATTTGCAAAACCGCCTGGGAAATTTTCCGCGATACTTCCCATCTTTTAACGGACGGATTTGATGAGTCGGAGCTGGAAAATTATAAAGCGAAAGTATTAAGCGTAGCCGGCGTCCAAAGCGTGAAAGACATTAAAGCGCGGCAGTACGGAAATAATACAGTCATTGATCTTGTCATCGGCGTTGAACCGTCTCTTGATTTGCGCCATGCCCATGACATTTCAACAAAAGTGGAGAATTCATTGATTCGCGATTGTGAAGTATATGAGGTCATTGTGCATATAGAGCCGGCGGAAAGCTGAAACCCGACTCTGCATGCATGCCAGCTGGTAATGGAGGTGCATTCGAAGGAAAGGTAAAACCCGGAATGGATAAAAGCACGCCAGCCGGTGCCTTTATCCATTTAACCAGCGCTTTTTCTGGATGGTAAAAAAGGATGCGCGAGTGCCACGCATCCTTTTTTGTTACATTTTTACAATTGTCCGGCCCTGGAGCTTGCCTTCCAAAATATCCGAAAGTGCGGCCGGGACTTGCTCAAGGCTGATTTCCCGGACAATTTCACTTGTCAAATGTTCCGGTTTGAATTCGCCGGCAAGTTTTTCCCAAACTTTCACGCGGAGATCCATCGGGCAAAAAACAGAATCAATCCCGATCCAGCTGATAGCGCGCCCGAGAAACGGCGTTACGGTCGTTGTGACTTCCCTTCCGCCGGTGAGGCCGCTCGTTGCCACCGCCCCGCCGTACTGCAGGGAGCTGATGATGTATTGTGTCGTTTTCCCGCCGACAGGATCGACAGCCGCTGCCCATTCCGTTTTGCGGATCGGCCGGTCTTCATGGTCCGTAACGGCTTCCCTGTCAAGGATGCGGGCCGCACCGAGCCGTTTCAAATAAGCGTGTGCCTCTTTTTTCCCGGTTGAAGCAGTGACCTCATAACCCCTTTTTGCCAAAATATCGACAGCAACACTGCCGACACCGCCGCTTGCTCCGGCAACAAGCACCGGCCCTTGTCCCGGTTTGAGCCCGTGGTCTTCCAGTTTTTGCACGGACAGCGCTGCCGTAAAGCCGGCTGTCCCTAAAATCATGGATTCTCTTAATGTCAGCCCTTTCGGAAGCGGTACCACCCAGGCAGCCGGCACGCGCGCCATTTCACTGAATCCGCCGAAATGCCCGGTGCCCAGCTTGTAACTTGTGACGATCACTTCATCGCCTTCTTTAAAGCGGCTGTCAGCGGACGCAAGCACCGTCCCAGCCAAATCAATTCCCGGTATAAATGGATACGATTTGACAAAGTCCCCTTTCACGCCAACAAGCGCATCTTTGTAATTGACACTTGAATAGGCGACTTTTACGGTGACTTCCGCTGCCGGCAGCCGGCCCGTATCCCATTCCTGTACGGAGCGTGCCGGCTGTGATGCATTTTCCATGACCAACGCACGAAAAGTTTCTTTCAATGCAAAGCACCTCTTTTTACTCGGCTCTTGTCAAGTCAAGATTGTATTGGTAAACTTCCTGATCTGAAGAAAGTTTGTACCCTTTATTCGGATTGTAATCGATGATGACTTTCTCACCGAGCTGTTTTTGGCTTGCCCTCGATACAAGGAGCGGAATGCCATAAACATTAAACAAATCGTCATCTTCCCGTTTATGGTCAATTTTCAAAGAATGTTCAGCGGCAATTGTACAGCTCCCGACAAAGACCGCCTCAATCCGGATGCCTTCGCCTTCTTGAAATTCAATTTGTTTAAATTGGGAGAGTGCAGCGGGTTTGATATCAATTTCCATATTTCTCACCTTTCTTTTACAAATGATTACATTATCGTACCCGCTTTTCCCTTTTGTAAAACAAAAATTGGAACATCTTTTATCGTTCGGCAAGTGCCGGGCATTCCCTTCTTTTTTTGGGCACGTGTCTGAATTCCCGCCCTGCACGCCCCGTTCCTTTCCGCGCCGGAAAAAGGAAGCTAAGAATGTTTCCATTTATATAGCAAAATCCGGCATAAAAAGATGAGGCTGCCGACATTCCGCTTCCACAGCCGTTTCGGTTCGCGCAACAGCCGGAACAGCCACTCGATCCGCAATTTCCGGAACAGATACGGGGCACGCGGTACGTTTCCGGATGCAAAATCAATAAAAGCGCCGACACCGAGCCGTGCCGTGCAGAAAAGTTCCCGATCGAAGCCGGCAATGAATTTTTCCTGGAGCGGCACGCCCATTCCGACGATCAGCACATCGGCATGCGAGCGGTTAATCTCCTCTACAATCTCATGGTTTGATTGAAAATAACCGTGATGGGCGCCGGCAATTTTCAAACCGGGATAGTCCCTGCGGAAATGTTGGATTGCACTTTTCAAATTCGTTTCGGTAGCGCCGAGCACAAATACGGAAAAGCCGTTTTTTTCACAGCGCTTTAATATTTTCGGCGTCAAGTCGGTACCGTTTAAATTGCCGGCAAGCGGAATATCAAACAGTTTTGCGCCGATTTCAATCCCGACCCCGTCGTTGAGCAGGTAGTCGGCTTCATTGATAATCCGGTAGTAGTCGCGGTCGGTTTGGGCGATATTGTAACAGTGCGCATTTAAAAAAAACACATTGGTTTTAATTCCTTCGTGTACCCGGCTCTCAAATTCGCCCAAAAATTGTTCTTCTGTAATCACGGTCAAATCAATATTGCCAAATGCCTTTTTCAAAACAGTTTTCTCCTTAGCATGTTGAAATGTTTCCATGTTTAGTATATACGTTCTGTGCACCGCCGGCAATGTAAAATCCCGGTCCGCCAATGCCTGGGCAAAAAGGGAAGAACCGCAGCATGGGCGATATACGGTTTTGTTCAAGCATGGTAGACGGGCCAAGGAAAGGAACGTGATGGAAATCCGGACGTGAAACGGTGCTGTTGTTTTGTTAAACATTGGAAAATCACAAGGAAGCGCCGGCCGGTGTTAAAAAATGGGTGAATAAGGAGTAATAATAGGAACGGTGCTCTGGCAGGAATAGGAAAAAAGTTTAGACCTTCGTTAACGGGGAAGGGATACACACTTGGCAAAGATTTTGTAGGATTTAAAGGGAAAAATTAATAGAAAACGCGGGAAAACTTTGCGCTTTAAATCTGCTTTACTATACAGAAAAGCAGAATATTTTTTAGCTCCAGTATTAACGTTATGATTGGGCCTGACTTGCTGAACAAATTTGTTCAGCAAGCACATCTTAAACCAGCACTTTCTTTATTACAGTTGCTGACGAAATGAATTTCTCTATATCAGTGAAGACTCGCGGGGCCTTGAACTCTCTGTGTGAACGAAGAAGCGTTTGAATATCACGGGCCCCATATATGCCAAGATTTGCAGAAGGAATTTTAGATTTGATTTGTTGATATGCTTCCTGCCCATCCGTTGCTGTTGGGGTTTCTAAAATCAACGAGGCAGTACCTGCTTTTAAAGAAATGTAAACCTTGCTCTGTTCCATCATCATTCACCTCACTCAACTTTTCCCATCGTTAAAAATCACATTCTTCATCCAATTGGCCATTAACTGTTTCATCATCATCGCTATAAAATACTTTTTCGTATATGAAATCAATATATGACTGAACTTCTAAACCGTCACTTTCAGGAAACAGTGGCACTTCTTTAAACCAATTGCTCAAATCAACGGCATACTGATTCAATACCATATTGTCTATTTTGTATATATTAGCATGTAGATATTCATTTAACAATGCGTGAGTTCTTGTCCAGAATTGGATTTCAATAGGGTAAGCCTTGCTTATATAAATATTGACGTGTATCCCCCTGTACCCATCATCGATCCGTTTTCCTTCAGTTTGGTCCACAACATTGCAATGATCTCGAAAAGAACTGCAAGAAACGAACTCCTCAACAATTTTTTTTCAGTCTTTCTGTGTCAGTTTTAAAAATAAAGCGGAAGCCTAAAATATCATTGGCCACTTTAAAAAGTTTCTTTTTTAAAGTGAGTCGTTCTAATTTTATTTTTATTGATGAGGCTTCTTTATATCTATACGTGAGGTCCACACCTGGTATCTCAGAAAACATATTGATGATTTCCTGAGACATAGGAAGGGTGCTCATTTTAAAATCATCACTGTCTTTGACTAACTGCTGATAGACTTCCTCATTAAACCCATATACCCTTATATTCCCTGAAAACAAGGGGCTTTGTTCAAAGATTTCTTTAATCTTTACCCACATTTCCCCGAAAGGTAACATTTACCGATCTCCCCAGTGCCCATCATTTATTTCTATATAAAAATATTTTAACACAAAATAAGATCTTAGAGTTTTTTCTTTTTTCCCATTGTAAAATGAAATTAAATTTTTACATCAAGCCCAGAGATTGATGTTATGTTTCGAAGCAAGCCAAAGTTTTGATTAAAATGTGAAGTAGGCAGGTAACCAGAAAGTTTACACCGGCTGCCCTTTATAGTGTCCTTTGCAGCAAGGGCGAGATACGGTTTTGTTCGAGTGCGGTAGACGGGCCAAGGAAAGGAACTTGATGGAAATCCGGACGTGAAAGGTGCTGTTGTTTTGTTAAACATTGGAAAATCACAAGGATGCGCCGGCCGGCCGTTAAAAAACGGATACATGCCGGCAAAGCTAGTGCTGGTTCTGCTCCCTGAATTCTTTTGGGGTGAGCCCCATATATTTTTTAAAAAGCGAAGTATAGTAGCTTTGGTTGCAAAAATGGAACAGAAGCGCAATTTCAGAAATGGTAATATTTGTATGGAACAAAAAATAAATCGATTCTTCAATCCGCTTTTTATTAATATAATCCGTCACCGATACGCCGGTCTCTTTTTTAAACAAGTGGGACAAGTAGCTCGGATTCAGGTAAACATGTTTCGCCAGCGATTCAAGCGTGATCACCTGTAAAATATTTTCATGAATATATGCCACAGCCATATGAATCGCATGGCTGTAGCGATGTTCTTGTTTCCTTGCCTGTTGCACGGCTTCCGTAAAATTGCGCAGCATGCTGTACTCGAGTTCAAACAGCTTTTCCTGCGTCTTTAACCTTTCAATCTCCAGAATATGCGCATCGCTGATGTTAAAAGCGGTTTCCGGCGGCACGCCCGCTTCGATCGCCGCCCTTGTAAACAGCGTGCAAATACAGATGAGTGAATTACGGAGCGAGCGGATCGGTTCTTCCGCAAGTTTAGCCCGCTCCAGCGTATTGATAGTTTTCAAAACGGATTCGGCTGCTTCCACTCTACCTTCTTTTACAGCATTCAACAACTGCTTTTCCATCATATAAGGCGGATGGAGAAAATATTCACGTTGGTGTTCAACGCGGTATGAAAGGTAGCGTTCTATAATGGATTTGCTGATGGCAGACTGTTTCATCGGAGCCGCCCCAATACCTAAAAATTTTATTATAGATCTAAAGATTCTAATATCATTGTATGCGCATACAGGGTAATATTCAAGTGTAATCATCAAAACTAAAGGGGGCTTTCATATGTGGAAAAAAGCGGGCGTTATTTTGGTAGCGCTTACGCTTGTTATCGGCGTGCTGGCCGGATGCGGCAGCAATTCAAACTCGAAATCAAGCAAAAGCGGCAGTTCCTCGAAAAAGATTGTGTTAAAATTCGCGGCACAAAATGACAGTACACCTGCGACAAAAGCAGTCATTGCGGCTTTTAACAAACAATCGAAAAAGTACCAGGTGAAGTGGGTACAAATGACGAATGACTCGGCACAAATGCACGACCAATTGCTGACATCGCTCTCCAGTGGATCAAGTGAATATGACATCATGTCCATGGACGTTGTGTGGGGCGGCGAATTTGCCGGTGCCGGATACCTTGTCCCGATTGACAAGAAAATGATGGATGCCAATTTGACGAAAGACCAGTTCAATGCCGGCTCAATGGCTTCCGGAAACTATGAAGGGAAACAATACACACTTCCATTCTTCCCGGACCTCGGCATTCTGTATTACCGTTCCGATATTGTCAGCAAGGAAGATGCAGCGAAACTCGAAAGCGGGGACTACACCTATAAAGAACTCGGGGATATGGCTGCAAAATATGCCGGCAAAAACGGAACGACAAACGGCTTTGTTTATCAGTCCAAACAATATGAAGGCTTAACCGTCAATGTGACAGAATTCACGAATCATTACAAAGATATCAAAGGCGGCCTTGAGGCGATGTATCAATTTACAAAAGCATCATGGGCGCCAAAAGATTTGCTGAACTATATGGAACAACAAACGCTGGACAGCTTTGCACAAGGAAAATCTGTCTTCGCGCGGAACTGGCCGTACCAGTATGGCACCATTAAAACAGGCGGAGAAGGCGTAAAAGTAGACATCAAAAATGTTGGCATTGCCCCGCTTCCAAACGGCGGCGCTGTCGGCGGCTGGCTTCTCGGCATCAACAAAAACTCAAAACATGTAGAAGGCGCATGGGAGTTTGTAAAATTCGTAGCCGGCAAAAAAGGGCAGAAGATTATGTCCACAAAAGGCGGTTACCTGCCGGGATATAATGATTTGCTGAATGATCCTGATGTCCAAAAACAAAACAAAATGCTGACCATGCCGGGCTTCCAAAAAGCGTTAAAAACGACGATTGCCCGCCCGGTATCCGCGAAGTACAGCAAAGTATCCGACACGATCCAAATTGCGGCCCACAAATATTTAAGCACAGGCCAAAATCTGGATGATGCAGTCAAAACGATCCAGGACGCAACAGGCGAATAAGCAACCGTCCGGGAACGCGTTTTACTCCCTTTCCGTCCCCGGGCGCCTGCTTTTCATAATGGTTTGATATCGGCGAAAGGCTCTATTCCATAGAGCCTTTTTTAAAAAGAAATGAGGGGGCGCTGCATAAACTGTGCATCCTCCGTACGGGAAGAAACATTACAGTGAAAAGAGGTGCCAGCATCATGAAGAAGAACCGCTTGCAGGCTTTTTTATTTATCCTTCCAGCCCTGCTGTTTATCGGCGTATTCTCGCTGTGGCCGATTTTTCAGTCACTCCGCTATACCTTTTTTGATTATCAGCTGAATAACCAGCAAAAATCGGGGCTGTACATGAGCCCGCGCTATAATTTCGATTTATTTGACGAAACGCAAACGTATGTCAGGCTGTTTCTAACAGAAGACCGGGAAAAAATCACCGACCCGGCCGACCGGCAAAAAGTCGACAAGCTGGTCCATCGCGTTGCCGATGTTGCCAAGCAGTATAAAGGCAGAAAAGGCGTCCAAAAAATCAGCCAGGCCGACCAGAAAAAGCTGATGGGCCTTTATACCGACTCATCCAAACTGGTAAAGGAAATCAACGCCAAATACAATACGCAAAACGGAAAAAATTTATCAAAAATTGTAAAAGATTTTAAAAGCAGCTTTGTACCCTCCAACTTCATCGGCTTCAAGTCTTATAAAGAAGCATTGCATGACAAACGACTCGGGCATGCCTTATGGAATACCGTGCTCTTTACCGTCGTTTCGGTTTTCCTTGAGTTCGTCCTCGGCCTCGGCCTCGCCATGATTATGAACAAAGCGTTCAGAGGGCAAGGCATTGTAAGGACAACTTCGCTGATCCCGTGGGCAATTCCGACCGCGGTTGCCGCGCTCATGTGGAGTTATTTGTATGACGGCACAAGCGGTGTTGTCGCGCATTTTTTCCAATCCATAGGGCTAATCAGCGATTCGCGCATTCTGCTATTAACGGGATCCGGCGCGATGGTATCCACGATCTTAGCCGACGTTTGGAAAACAACACCTTATATGGCCCTTTTGCTGCTTGCCGGCCTGCAAAACATTTCCAAAGGGTTGTATGAAGCCGCATCCATTGACGGCGCAACAAAAATCCAGCAATTTTTCAAAATTACGCTACCAATGCTGAAGCCTTCTATTTTAGTCGCACTGCTGTTCAGGACACTTGACGCTTTTCGCGTTTTCGACCTGATTTACGTTCTGACAGGCGGCGGTCCGGGCGGGGCAACAGAAACCATGTCTGTCTACGGTTACAAAACGATGTTCGGGCAAACCAACTTCGGCTACGGCTCCGTCATTGTCATCATCATGTTTATTTGCGTCGCCATCATCGCAACCATTTACATTAAAGTGCTCGGCGCCAATCTGATGGATAAAAACTAAGGAGGGATGGCCATGAAAACGAACCGCAAATGGAATGTGCTCATCATCGCCCTGATTGCCGTATTTTTATTTGGGATGATATTTCCGTTTTTCTGGATTTTTATCACCTCCTTTAAACCTTCCGGGGAAATTTTTGGCGACGGGGCTTTTCGGGTCTTTGCCCATCATCCGACATGGGAAAATTACACGCAGATTTTCCAAAAAGGGATCCTGACATCGGTGAAAAACAGTTTTATCGTTGCGACAACGACAACGGTTTACATTATTTTAATTGCCACGTTTACGGCTTACGCGATTTCACGCTTTGATTTCAAAGGGAAAAACCTGTTGCTCGGGCTGATTCTGGCGGTTTCGATGTTCCCGCAAATGATTGTCACCGGGCCGATTTATAATTTGTTCCTGCATTTGCATTTAACGAACTCGTATGCGATTGTCCTGCCGTATTCGACGATCACCCTGCCGACTGCGGTATGGATCCTGGTGACGCATTTCAACCAGATTCCGCTCGCACTTGAAGAATCGGCAAAAATTGACGGTGCGACGCCGGTCCAGACGCTGTTCCGGATTGTCTTCCCGCTTGCCGCGCCAGGTGTTTTTACAACTGCGATTATTACATTCATTGCCGCGTGGAACGAATTTTTGCTGACGATTACCTTAAATTCGGACGCTAATTATCATACTGTGCCGGTCGCGATTTCTTTCCTCCGCACCCAGTTCGAAATACTTTGGGGACAGGTCGCTGCCGCTACCACAGTCGTCACGGTCCCGACCCTGATCATCGTCCTTCTGTTCCAGAAGCAAATCGTCTCCGGCCTTACAACGGGCGGGGTGAAAGAATAAAAGTGCCCGGCAGCGGAGGCGTTTTCCCCGGTATCGCAACCGCGCGGCATTTTCCGGATCCCTGTCAAGCTGCCGTTGTTTAACTTACGGGCCCGGCAGGCAATCCGATACGGGGAAAGGGTTTTTCGGGCCGGGACATAAGAAAAAAAGGGCGCTTGGCACCATGCCCTCTTCGAATTTGGAATTTTTGGAGGAACAGCGTATGACATGGGAAATCACGAAACACGAATTGGACAAACAAATGTTGCTGGTCAATGAAAGCTTATTTGCACTCGGGAACGGCTATCTTGGCGTGCGCGGCAACTTTGAAGAAGGCTACCCGGAAGAAATTCCTTCCATCCGCGGCACATACTTGAATGCTTTTTATGACATTACAGACATCGAATACGGGGAAAAAGCGTACGGATTTCCGGAAACCGGGCAGAAAATGCTGAATGTGATCGATGCACAGACCGTCGAAATTTTTCTTGGGGAAGAACGCTTCTCGCTTTTTGAAGGGGAAGTCCTCGGTTTTTCCCAAACTTTGCACATGAAACGCGGGTTTTCCGAACGTGCCATCCACTGGAAATCGCCTTCCGGAAAAGAAATCAGACTCACTTTTTCGCGGCTCGTTTCTTTTACACAACGGGAACTGTTTGCGATTCAAGTGAAAATGAAGCCGGTGAACTTTTCCGGGCCGGTGCGGGTGATTTCCACTGTCAACGGTGATGTGCAAAATTATGTCGATGCAAACGACCCGCGGACCGGATCTGCCCATGCAAAAAGGCTGGCTGTGACAAAAGCTATAGAGGAAGGCGGCACCATTATACTGCGTGCCCGCACATTTGCTTCCGGGCTTGAAACGGCCTGTGCCGTAACCCATACTGTTAACGCCCCTTGCGAATGCCGTTATGAACAAGACGAAAATAAAGTGCGCGCAATCATCGATTTCAAGCCCGGCGAGCCGGTGTCCCTTACAAAATTTGCGATTTACACGGACACGCTCCGCCACGGGGACCATGCCGCAGAAAAGGCGGCGGACATCCTAAAAAGCATGCAAGGCAAAGATTTTTCAGCACTATTACGGGAGCAGGAGCAATATTTAGCCACTTACTGGCAAACAGCGGACATTGAAATTGACGGCGATCCGAAACTGCAGGAAGGGATCCGTTTCAATCTGTTCCAGCTCCTGCAGTCTGTCGGAAAAGACACCGCCAGCAATATTGCGGCAAAAGGGCTGTCCGGCGAAGGTTATGAAGGGCATTACTTTTGGGACACGGAGATTTATATTTTCCCGGTGTTTCTGTTGACGCATCCGGAACTCGCGCGGCATTTGCTGCTGTACCGTTACCATATCCTCGACCACGCACGGGCAAGGGCAAAAGAGATGGGCCATCAAAAAGGCGCGCTATTTCCGTGGCGGACGATCTCCGGCACGGAATGCTCCCCGTATTTCCCTGCCGGAACAGCACAGTATCATATTAGCGCGGACATTGCTTACAGTTATATGCAGTACTGGTATGCCACGCAAGATCAGGACTTTATGAAGCAATACGGCGTCGAAATCCTCGTGGAAACGGCGCGGCTTTGGCTTGAGGTTGGCCATTACCGGGAAAAAGACGGCAAATTTGCGATTGAAGATGTGACCGGGCCGGATGAGTACACAGCCATCGTCAACAACAATTACTATACAAATGTGATGGCAAAATATAATTTGAAATCAGCTCACAAATTTTATCACTGGCTGAAAGAAACAGATGATGCCTATTTTGCGGCATTTGCTGCACGGCTTGGTTTAACGGACGAAGAAGCGGCAAGCTGGCTGAAAGCGGCGGATGCGATGTATCTCCCTTATGATGAAAAACGCGGCATCCACAAACAGGATGACAGCTTTCTCGATAAAGCGGTCTGGGACTTTGAACATACGCCGAAAGACCATTACCCGCTCCTTTTGCATTACCATCCGCTCACGATTTACCGGTACCAAGTATGCAAACAGGCAGACACGGTGCTCGCGCATTTTTTGCTGGAAGACGAGGCAAATCCGGAAACGATCCGAAACTCGTATCATTATTATGAAAAAGTCACGACACACGATTCATCACTGTCCACATGCATTTTCAGCATAATGGCGTCTAGGCTCGGCGAAGCGGAAAAAGCGTATCATTATTTTATCGAAACAGCCCGCCTTGATCTTGATAACACACATGGCAATACAAAGGACGGCCTGCATATGGCCAATATGGGCGGGACATGGCTATCAATCGTGTACGGATTCGGCGGCGTCCGGATTAAAGAAAACGGGCTTTTCCTAAATCCTTCCATTCCGGAACAATGGGACCGCTATTTATTCCGCCTTACCTACCAAAACCGCAAGCTTCAGGTGGAAGTGGCGCGCCATGCGTTCAAAGTGGCATTGCTGGAAGGAGATGCGCTGGACATCCATATAGGCGGCCGGACAGAAACGCTGCAACCAGGCAGGACGATTACCCGGCCGATTTCCGGCTTGTAAATGCAAGCGTTCGTTCCTTTACACAAAAAATAGAAAAAAGCGGCGGGACCCTTTTTACAGTGGTTTCCCGCCGCTTTTTTCGGAACTTCTGAACGAATCGGGCTTTAACCGGCAACAGTTGGCGTTTCCTGCTGAAGGAATCCGGCTTCTATTTCACTGTTGTGCCCGCTTTCGTGTATGAAAAAGCCTGCTCAAAATCGGCAATCAGATCATCCGGATTTTCGAGGCCAACCGATAAGCGCAACAAGCTGTCGGAGATGCCGCGTTTTCTTCGGTCCTCAGGCGGCATTGCGGCGTGGGACATTTTTGCCGGATAAGACAAAATCGATTCTACAGCACCGAGGCTGACGGCAAAAACCGGGATTTTTACATGGCTGACGAATGCCCGTAGCGCCTCTTCATCTTCCAGTTCAAACGACAATACCGCGCCCGGCCCTTGTGCCTCCAGCTTTTGCAATGCATGCTGCGGATGGTGCCCGAGCCCCGGATAATACACGTTTCGCACAAGCGGATGCGCATCAAGAAAACGTGCGATTTTCACCGCTGATTGCTGCGATTGGAGCAACCGCACATGCAACGTTTTCAACCCGCGCAAAACGAGCCATGCATCCTGGACGCCGAGCACCGCCCCGAATGAATTTTGCAAAAAGCCGAGGCGCGCTGCCAATGCTTCATCTTTTACAACCGCAAGCCCAGCAACGACATCGCTGTGCCCTGCTAAAAATTTCGTCGCGCTGTGCAGCACGATATCCGCCCCGAGTTCAAGCGGGCGCTGCAGGGCAGGCGTTAAAAAGGTGTTGTCGACAAAGGTGAGCGCCCCGGTTTCCTTTGCCAGTTCACTCACCGCACGGATATCCGTCACTTTTAAAAGCGGGTTTGAAGGGGTTTCCACATAAAAAGCCTTCGTGTTCGGGCGGACGGCCTGCCGCACTTCTTCAAGGTTGGTCATATCCACAAATGTATGTTCAATACCAAGCCGGGTCAGGACTTCTGTCACCATCCGGAACGTGCCGCCGTACACATCCTCGGTGATCACAACATGGTCGCCCGCCGACAAAAGCAGAAATGCCGTTGAAATCGCCGCCATCCCGGAAGCAAACGCGAAACCTTTGGCGCCGCCTTCGAGTTCGGCTATGACATCCTCGAGCGCTTCCCTCGTCGGATTGAGCGAGCGGCTGTAATCGTATTTGCCGAACTGATCAATGTCCGCCTGGTGGTATGTCGAAGCATGCTGGATCGGCACACTCACCGCACCGGTCACCTGGTCAATTTTGTGGCTGTTATGTAAAAGCCTCGTTTGAAAAGAATAATCTTCATTTGTCATCGTGTTTGCACCCCTTCGTGAATGTTGGCAAAAGCTTTTTCAATATCTGCAATCAAATCGCGGTCATCTTCAATTCCGACTGAAAAGCGCAAAAGGCAGTTGTCCACGCCCGAGGCAATCCGTTTTTCTTCCGGAATGTCGGCATGCGTCTGTGTAGCCGGGTAAGTGATAAAACTTTCCGTCCCGCCGAGACTTTCGGCAAATGTAATCAGAGACAGGCCGCGTAAAAACGGGTCAATCCATGATTCTTCTTTTACACGGAAAGAAAGCATCCCGCCGCGGCCCGGATATAGCACATCTTTTACATCCGGATGCGCGCTTAAAAAGGCCGCCACAGCTTTTGCATTTTTTTCGTGTTTTTCCATCCTAAGCGCCAGCGTTTTCATGCCGCGCATCAGAAGCCACGAATCAAACGGACTGAGGGTGGCGCCGGCACCGTTATGGTACAGAAAAAGCTGCTCGCAAAGTTCAGCACCCTTTGCCACGATCAGACCGGCCAGCACGTCGTTATGCCCGCCAAGATATTTCGTCGCGCTATGGACTACAATATCAGCGCCTTCTTTAATCGGCTGCTGCAAAAGCGGGGTGTAAAAAGTATTGTCTACAATCAGCAGGATTCCGTGCCTTTTCGCAATTTCAGCCACTGCGCCGATATCCGTCTGCTGCATGAGGGGGTTTGTCGGCGTTTCGAGGAAAATGGCTTTCGTTTTCGGGGTGATTTCTTGTTCAATATTTTCCGGGTTGCACGTATTCACGTACTTACAACAAAGCCCCCATTTTTTATATCCCTGCTCCAGCAGGCGGTAGGTGCCGCCATATAAATCATCACTCACAATCCACTCATCGCCGGCCTGGAACAAAGATAAAACAGTGAAAATCGCAGCCATGCCGGAACTGCACGCAAACCCGCGGTCCCCGCCCTCCAGATCCGCAATCGCTTCTTCAAGCAACTGGCGCGTCGGGTTGCCGGTACGGGAATAATCGAAACCGGTTGACTGCCCAATGCCTTCGTGGCGGTAAGCGGTAGAAAAATAAACAGGCGGGTTCACCGCACCTGTCACGCGGTCACTGCGGTTTCCGATTTGTGCAAGTTTTGTTTCTGTATGATACATGATGGACACTCCCTCACTTAAAATCAAAAAGCCTTCTCCAATAAGAAGAAGGCCATTCCTTTCGTGCATGAACCATCTTCTTATCTTTCAAGTTATGATCCCATAACTTGCAGGACTTAGCACCTTTTCAACGCGTAAAAGCATTGAAGGTTGCTGAGGCTTCATCGGGCCATTCCCTCAACCTCTCTTGATAAGAAAACACCAATATGAAATTTGCCATCAACGCCGCAAAAGAAATTACACAACGAACCTAAAAATTGCTTACGTTCAATTTATCCCTTTTTTTCGGATTCGTCAAGCTTTTTTTAAATTTTGTTTTTCTTATGGATAATCCATATGGTGAGAAAATAAAACAGCAAAGATGAAAGGAGAAGCGTAATGACTCCGTCTGTAGTATTGATATACTCATTCCTGAATTTTGCTGCACTTTCTCCATTCACTATATTCGGCACATCCACAAATGTAAAAGGGATGATATGCATAACAGCATACAACTTTGTCTTAAATCCGCTCATCATTTCCTCAAAACAAAAACAAGCCACCAAAACGAGCATCAGAAGCAATTGATTTCGAATAAAGGTATTTAAAAACTGCGTGAAAACAGAAATAAATAATAGAAGACATAGGATTAGTAAAAGCGATCTGCCCAAAAACCGGGCAATTGAAATCCACAATACTTCTGTCCCGTTTAAATTGATCGCCACAGGGTACTTCCAACTCCCCAAATGGCTTATGATGCTACCAATAATGAGCGCAACAACCAGGATAACAATCGTGATGGCAAGGCTGTAAACAAATGAAGTGAAGATTCTCGCATCCAATATTTTCTTGAGCTTCACTGGCAAAACATTTACAAAATGATTAATACCGCCTTGTTTATCTCTTGTTGAAATATCACCAATTAAAACTGCAATGAGAAGAGGCATTAAGAACGGGAATACGTAAAAAAGAATACGATATGTAAAGTTAATACCCGGGGTTTCGAACGACTCTATTACCGGATGAATATTTTGTTTAAGCAGAATGGTATTGAGCTGTATTGCTTTTTCTGTCTGCGGAACAATTTTTTTATTACCAAAAACAATTGTTCCGGCATTAATCCCAGCAATTAATTTTTTATCTAAAGCGATCTGCAATTTCAGTTCTTGCTTCCAATCCCCTGCTTCATGAGCTTGTATTTGTTCTGTACGAAGGCGTAACTCCTCCTGCAAACCCGCAAGTGCTTTCTTCTTTGCTTCACTCTTATTTGGATTTGATTCCATGTGTGAAATGGCATTTTCCAGTGAGGATTTGTTATCCTGATATTCATTGAGCGGGTCCATTCTCTTTGCTCCCACGAAAGTAATTGCAAACAAAATGAAAACAATCAAAATAGCAGCAATAAAAACAGTCAAATTTTTTTTATTTCTAATGAATCGCAATGTCTCTAATTTGATTAGCCCCATTTATCTTCACCTTCGTATATTTCCTCATAAATTAGTTGGCTGCCTTTTTGCCCTATGAAAAATGATTTAAATTTCATGTCTTGTTCGAATGCCTGATTTACCACAAAGGAGCTTTTACTCGAATCTATCTCCGCCCATACTTCATTGGCTGTGGCATTTTTAATTTCTTCATCTTTAAATAGGGAAAGAACTTTATCCGCATCATTCCCATTCTCTAACTTAATGATGATGTATTTATTAAAGTCCGGATTATTTTTTCTGCTTTCGTAAACCATTCTTCCTTGCTTTAAAAAGATGACACGATCACATAATTCATCAACATTGTTCAGAATATGGGAAGAAAAAAATACAATTTTATTTTCATCTCTAAGTTGCTTAATGGATTTGCTTATCAGTTTAATATTGGATGGGTCCAGCCCATTCATCGGCTCGTCCATCAATAGCAAATCACAAGAACTGATCAAGCACATCCCAAATAGCAGCCTTTGCTGCATGCCAAGCGAATATTTTGAAACCCTTTTGTCGATATAGGAACCCATGCTTAATTTTTCAATAACAGCGCCACATTCTTGTTTGCTCTCCCATAATCTTTGTACAAGTTTTAAATGCTCTCTCCCTGTTAAATTTGGATACAATACTGTATGGTCTTGCAAAAAAAATATTTTTTTAAGGATTTTTTCCCGATGCATTTTATAATTCATGCCGTAAATACTAATTTCGCCTTTTGAAGCAGGAATCAGGTTGGATATCGCATTTAAAAGCGTCGTCTTGCCGGATCCATTTGGAGCAACCAGGCCAATAATCTCCCCTGGTTCAGCAGAAAAACTTATATCTTCCAAAATTTTTGACTTCTCTATCTCTACTGACACATTGTTTACCCTTAACAAAACAATCCCTCCCCCGTTAATTCACAAGATCTTATCACCTATTTTAATAGGCCGCAGCGCCATTGTCACCGAAATTTTTGCGTGGTGTCACCGAAAAAACAAACTGCTGCTGCACATATTGGCGGCAACCACCAAAAAAAGCGGGATTCTTTATGAATCCGCTCTATCCAGTCAAAAAATTTTTTCTTGTTATTTTGCTTATTCTTGTTATTTTGCTTATATAGTCTGGACCAAATCCTGAATATGGAGCATGGCAACCGGTTTCTGGCCGGCAACAACCGGAAGCACTTTGAAAGCGCGGTCTTCCATTATTCGCAATGCTTCCGCTGCCAGCTGATGCTCACTGACGCAAACCGGATATTTTGT
Source organism: Weizmannia sp. FSL W8-0676 (assembly GCF_038593015.1). Lineage (NCBI taxonomy): Bacteria > Bacillati > Bacillota > Bacilli > Caryophanales > Bacillaceae > Heyndrickxia > Weizmannia sp. FSL W8-0676. Next base: position 569,155 of record NZ_CP151954.1, on the reverse strand, counting down.
ATACAAATCTGCTACTTTTTTGTCCAGTATTTCATGGCCGTTTAAAAGCTCACGCCGGATATCGCCGTCCGTTAAAATACCGGCCAGCCGTCCCCGATCATCAATAACTGAAACAGCCCCCGCCCCCGCTTCCGTCATCATAAATAATGCTTCCTTTATGCCGGTGTCCATTCCGGCAACCGGGTTCATGCTTTTCCGTTTAGCCACATGGCCAACCGTGAGAAGCAAACGCCGGCCAAGCGAGCCGCCGGGATGGAAGAGCGCAAAGTTTTCCGGTTTAAAGTCCCTTGCCTTTAAAAGGGCTACCGCGATCGCATCCCCGAGCGCAAGCGTGACGGTGGTTGTAGAAGTCGGCGCAAGGCCGAGTGGGCACGCTTCCTCAACTTCCCCGATATCCATCACCAGATTCGAACGCCGCGCCAGTGTCGACTTGCGTGAACCGGAAATGGCAATCATTTTTGCGCCGATCCTTTTGATGGAGGGGATCATATTTAATATTTCCGAAGTTTCCCCGCTGTTGGAAATGGCAATGAGGATGTCTTCTTTTGTTATTTTTCCAAGATCGCCGTGCAGTGCTTCTCCCGGGTGAAGGAAAAATGCCGGGGTACCGGTGCTTGCAAATGTGGAAGCAAGTTTCCGGCCAATGATGCCCGATTTCCCCATTCCTGTAAAAATGACTCTGCCTTCGCACGCCAATATCATTTCAATGCCTTCATTTATACGAAAATTGATCCGGTCTTTCAGCTTTAAGATCTCATTGGCTTCTTTTTCCAGTACTTCACGGACGCTTTCGACATAATTGATGCTTCGTTTGAAATCTTTTAACATCCTATTCACCTCCGTTAATGGATGTTTGCTGCCGTTTGTTCTTTTATCATGCGATCAATTTCAATTATTGGCTTTAACATTTCTTCAATATCATCCAGTTTCACCATATTCGGGCCATCCGACCAGGCCTGGTCCGGATCAGGATGGGCTTCCAGAAACAACGCATCGATCCCGCAAGCCGCCGCTGCCCTTGCCAGATACGGGACAAACGCACGCTTTCCGCCTGTTGAAGTGCCGTTTCCGCCCGGAATTTGGACACTATGGGTAGCGTCAAACACGACCGGATACCCTAATCTGCGCATTTCCGGAAGTGCACGCATATCCACCACCAGGTTATTGTAGCCGAATGTCGAACCACGTTCTGTAAGGAGAATTTTTTCGGTGCCGGATTCTTCCAATTTTTGAATGACGTTTTTCATATCCCAAGGCGCCAAAAACTGCCCTTTTTTGACATTCACGATTTTGCCCGTCGCGGCGGCGGCAAGCAGCAAATCGGTCTGGCGGCAAAGGAAAGCGGGGATTTGCAGTATGTCGAGCACTTCCCCGGCTGCTTTTGCCTGGTGCGGCTCATGAATATCGGACGTGACCGGTGCGCCAAATACATTTTTAATCCGGTCAAGTATTTCGAGCCCTTTTTCCAGTCCCGGGCCCCGTTTGGAAAAAATGGATGATCGGTTGGCTTTATCGAAAGAAGCTTTAAAAACGAAAGGAATGCCGAGTTTTCCGGCAATGGTTTGAAGGGTTGCGGCTGTTTCCATGGCCATCGTTTCACTTTCAATTACGCACGGGCCGGCAATCAATACAAGCGGTAGACGTTGGCCGAAAGCTATCCGGCTGTTCAGTTGGACCGTTTTCATTTGCTCACTCCTCATTGTTAAGTTTTCACGTGTCTTTACTCCTTCTACTGCAGGTTACAAATATTATCCTTTAGGAAACTGCACAGGGCAAGGAAGTTGTAAAAAATATTCACAAACTTTTTTCATTTTTATGTAGGGTTATCTTCCAACAAAAGTGTAAGTGTGGAAACATTTTCCTTCCTCTCTGTTTCCATTTTCCCGATTAACGGCTGTAAGAGCGGGTTATGATATAGTACAAACACCAAAAGTCCTACGGTGTGATGTCAAGGGTTAAAAACAAGTGAATTGGAAATTTTGTTGGCTCTATGTCGTAAAAATGGCAATACTGAACTAAGCCTCCAGATAATTGGAATAATCTGGAAGTTTTCAAGTTCAGGCTATCGATGATGGTTACCTGGTTACCTCATCGCGTCACCTTCTTTTTCGGCGCATAAATTTGATCGTTGCGGAGCAGCGCATCGATCAGGCGCACCAGTTTTCTTGCCGTTAAGACGAGGGCGCGTTTGTGTGAGTGCTTATGCACCTCACGATATTTCTTTTGGTAAAAGGCGCGGTACTCAGGTTCGTGTCGCCGGACCAGATTGGCAGCCTCAACCAGGTAATACCGGAGATAACGATTGCCTGTACGCGCAAGCATTTTGTCATCAGCCTCAAAATCACCCGATTGGTGGCGGGGCCAGAACAATCCGGCAAATTTTGCGATCGCGGCTTGGTCGTCAAAGCGCTCAATGTCGCCGATTTCAGCGAGAATCCCAGCACAGCTCACCGGGCCTATTCCCGGAATGGTCTGGAGGGTATTCGGGATTCCATCAAGAACGCGGGCAATCGCCTTATCCAAATCCTTGATTTGGCGTTTAAGATGCCGGATGATCTCAATAGAACTGCCCAGGACCAAGTCAATCGAATCCTCCACACATTTAGAAAGCCGGTAAGAGGACCGGGCAGCTTTTTGGATGGATGCGGCCAAATCCTCGGGATCGCTAAAGCGGCCATGGCCTTTGGTCTGGAGATACATCGCTAAGTCCTCCAGAGGCATTTGGGCAATTTCATCGAGGCTATAGGCCTCAAGCTGGATTTAAACTTATTATACGAGGAGGGACCGTTATGGAACATGCAAAGGCGTTAGTGGTGAAATTTATTATGGTCGCAGTTGTGTTGGGCATCATTTTATCCGCCATCTTCAACATGCCGTTTGGCGATATGATCGCCACCAGTGTAGTGCTGACCATTCTTGCATATGTCCTGGGAGACTTGATGATTTTCAAGCGGGAAAATGAACGGGAGGAAGATACGCAAAGAAATATCATGGCGACTGTCGCGGACTTTGTTCTGGCGTACCTTGTTGTGTGGCTGATGGGACGATCACTCGCCCCGGACATGGACAATCTGTTATGGGCGGCGCTGGCTTCAAGCATCGTAATTGCAGCCGGCGAATGGTTCTTCCATAAATATTTGCACCATCTTTTCCATCACACGCCTGACCGTGAATATACCGGATACGGCGGTGACTGATTGAAAAAACGGCAGCTGATGAGCTGCCGTTTTTTCGTATTCCTATAAAAACTTACCATTCATCAATCAATCATCCAATTGTGCAAGCATCAAGTTTTTCAATCGCTGTGCACTTCTTCGGGCCAAGCAAAACTTTTATTTCCCTCACCTTACCGTAACCATTCTTGTTTTGCTTTTGTTTCCGGCTCTGTCTTTCGCAAAAATGGAAAGCTTTGTGCCTTTTTTCTGTTTGCTGATTCTCACACTGTATGCGCCCCTGGCATTTGCTGTGGCTTTGCCGATCTGTTTGCTGCCGCGGTATACATAGACAACTGCTGATTTTTCCGCTTTACCCGCAACATGTGTGGACTTCGTTGTGACATTGCCGGCAGTCGGCATGCCCGGTGCCGTTTTGTCTTTTACCGTTACTTTCACTTTGCTGCTTTTTAAACCGGCCTCTGTGTAGACATAGAGGACTGTTCCGGCTTTTTGCTTTGAAACCGGAACTTTAAAATATCCTTTCCCGTCTGCCGTTCCGCGTGCAAGTATTTTTCCGTTCTTCATAATGGCCACTTCGATGCCCGGGTCAGCGCTGCCGGAAATGGATGTGCTATTATCGCCGACAGTCCATACTTTAGGTGTTTTCGGCTGCTGTGCCTTGCCGCCGATACTTCCGGACAGCAGCGTGTACGTCACATCCCGCCCTTTTCCGGACGGAACGGAGAAGCGGCTTGCCGAAGACAGCTTTTTCACCACCGCCCCGCCGCCTTTTAATTTCAGTGAACTGCCGTTGTAAGTTTTAATTCGGAGCGGTTTGAACGCGGCATTCCCTTTAAATCCGTATAATCCGTTTGTCTGCTTTAACACGAGTGCGGCCCGGAAATCGGTCATAAACTGCCCGAAAGTCAGGTTCGGGTCAATGTATTTTTGGATCACATCCTGGATAGCTTTTTCATTTGTATTCGGATCATCCATGATTTTTTTGAAAATGGCATCACCTTGTCCGCATTGGATTTTCAAATACTCCATAAACAAATAGGACAAGGAATAATTGGCAAGCACATCCCCGCTGTCATCCCAGTAGAGAAGCGAGTGGCCGTTTGTAATGGAAGCATCATTGTTATAGTCATCAATTCGGTCGGAAAGCGGTTTGCCGGTATAGATTTGCTCTGCGGCCATGGACATCCCTTCGTCAATCCATGTATCAAACGTATCCCAATGATGCTGGATGAACACTTTCTGGTTAAAAGAGATCATATGCTGAAACTCATGGGCGAGCGTCGAATACGCTTCGGTTACATTTACATTTTTGGATGTCCCCGTCCCCATAAGCGGGTATGTGTCAATATAAAAGATTTCCGACTTGTTGGAAGTGTCGGCATCAAAAAGGTCAAGCGGGTAAAAATAGCCGGCTACATATCCGCCCGAGCCGTCAAACCCGTCCTGGATGTCATAACAAAGAATATTCACTTTCCCATTACCATCAACATCGGACGGCATGCCGAAATATCTCGTATCGAGCGCATAAATACGGTTGTCAAATTCTTTTCCAAGCTGTGCAGCCTGGTCGCCGTTCAGCTTGTTGTTGTTGTTGTATACCCAGACATCCGCATGCGACCCGCTGTATAAAAGCTTGGCGCTTATTTGGTAATCTTTATTGCTGGCAAGATTGGACACCCAGAATTTTTTCGTATCACCTACCCGGGGAGGGCGGGTTTTTTTCATTTCCATGCGGATGGAATACTTCCGCAGGCTTAAATATTTTAATAGATCAAATGGCTTCTGGTAATCAATCCGGTAAACACTGCTTTTGAACTTTTGGTGGAGCGGTGCCAGGTTCGCAATCTTGAAAGTGCCGGTCGGCTCTGTCAAAAGGCTCGAGACAGACTCGTTGCTGACAAGCTTATAATAGTCCTGGGCCGACGCACTTCCGCCTGCGCCGAATACCCCGGCCGGGAGTATAAACAATAGCGATAGAATAATAGGCAAAGATAATGCCCGCCTGAACATTCTCAATGAAATTCCTCCTGTACCTTTGTCCGGGCAACCCGGCCCTTTTGAAAAGTTGTTTCTTCCATTCTAGCACAGCCGTCCGAATGTTGCCTGAAAATGAGAGAGGTTTTTTTACAAGTTTTACCCAAATTTGCCTGGCTGCAATGTCGATGAGTGGATTCTTCTGCAGCAACAAAAGTATGGGACTGGCCTGCACAACCCTTACCATTTCCACTAAAAAGCAGCGGGAAGTTTCATATTCCCGCTGCATTGTGGAGTTTTTCGGCCTCCGCTGCGACCCCGGCGCTGGCTGTTTCGATTTCTTTTACAATTTTAACGAGTTCTGCCACATGGTTTTGGACGATTAATGCCGTTTGTTTGACCGAAGCGGTAATTTGCCGGAACGATTTTCCTGCCGCTTCTGCATTGCCATCCCTGTTTCTATCTTTTCAACAAAAGAATAGTACCCCTTTTTCTGTTCAGCCGCTATATAAGGAGTGAAAGGGGGTGAGCGGGAATGGCACAAGTCAATTTAACAAATTCCCGCATTTCATTAATCTTTGATAACGGGGTGAATGAAAATGGAAAACCGGTGACCAAAGCGAAGTCGTTTGCCAATGTGGCCGTGTCGGCAACACCCGATGCCATCCGGCAATTTGCAGAGGCATACGCTTCGCTGCAGCAAAAAGCGCTGGTCCGTGTGACGCGCACTGACTTGAACGACATCAGTGCGTGAAAATAAAAAAAAGGGGGAATGGGTAGATGAAAACTTTGGAACTTCAGTTTTTGACGCAGGATAACAAAACAGTGAGGGTTGCAGTTGATGAGCCGGCAGAACCCATCGATACGGTGAAAGTGAAAAACGCCATGGCCCAGATGCTCGGCTCGGGCGTGCTGGTCAGTTCATCCGGCATGGCGCTCTCCAGCGTGAAAGGCGCACGCCTTATTGAGCAAAACATTACGGAATATACGCTGGCGTAATCTTTTGCCCCCGGTTCCCGTTCCGGAACGGGGGCTCTTGATTTTACAGGGGGAGAGGAGAAATGCATGAAATGGTGTCGCTCATCAGTGAAGTCGGATTTCCGGTCGCCGTCACCGTCTTTTTGCTGTACCGGATTGAGGCCAAGCTTGATGCGGTGATTGAATCGATCCAAAACCTGCCGGAACGGATGAAGGGAATCTGAAAGGGAGGGGCTTATGTGCAAGCCCCTCCCTTTTGCCGGATGGATCATTTTCCGGTTTGCCGTTGTTCATATTCCACAAAGCAGCGCGAGCCACAATCTCCCCGCTTTTTCCCGCATACCTGCCGCCTGCATGCTCCATTTCCGCAAAATCCACGCTATAGATGGTACACTTCGAGCAGAACGCGAACATTCGTGAGCAGTTCCCCCACATGAAAATTGGGACATGCTGCTATTTTCCCTCCGATTCTGCATTCCCCGGCACACCTGTTTTCAACATTGGAAAAACAAAGAACAGCCCGATGATGAAAAACAACGCAGCAAGTTCGAAAACAGCAGTGATCGAAAACCATTCCTTCAATGCCCCCGCAAGGCTCATGGTCACCACCATGGAACCAGTGAAAAGGGGGCTCAAAATGCCGTTCACCCTGCCGATAAAATCGGATTCTGTATTTTGCAGGATCAGGGTGTTGATGCCGATCTGGATGCTCGGCATGAAAAAGCCCGAAACGAGTTCGGCGGCAAGCGTCAGCCAGAGCGCAGTCGAAGCACCGATTACCGCAAGCCCGATGGCATTTGCAAGCATACCGGTGAACAGCATTTTTTGCGGTGAAGCGGATTTTGAAAGGGCCATGGAAAAAGCGCCGCCTGTAATCATCCCAATGCCATTCACCATCACAAGCCATTGCAGGTTCTCTTTCGGCAGGCCGAGGCGGTCCGTTACGAGGAAAATGTTCATTGGCTGGATAAAACCGACGCCAAGCCCGGCCGCCAGAAAACCAAGTCCCAACAGCCGCAATTCCTTTTTAGATAATACATAGCGAACACCGCTCTTCATTTCCTGGAAAATATTCGACAATTTTTCCTTCTTTTCAATTGCCTGGTCTTGCGGGATAAATGACAAACTGGCGGCGGAAAACAGAAAAGCGAGACCGGTTATCAAAATAGAATAATCTATTCCAAACCTTTCATAGGAAAACGTGCCGACCACCGGGCCAAAAATCATGAAAACAGCAAAAATGGTCTGGTAAACGGCCATTGCCTGCTGGATCAGGCGTTCCTCCAAATGCATTTTAAACAGTTTCATCCCGGACGGTTGCGAAAACTGCGATAAAATCGAGGAAATCAGTGTTGCAAAAAAGACGGACTGCCACGAGCCAAAAACAAGCGCGCCGATGACGCCAAAAATGGATACGGCACTCAGCAAATCACACCAAACCATTGTTTTCTTCGGCTGCCAGCGGTCCGCAAATGTCCCGCCGATAAAACTAAAAATGAAAATGGGCAGAAACTCCGCCACTGAAATCATGGAAACGGCAAACGGGTTCCCGTTTGTTTTTTCTGTCACAAACAACAGGACAGCAAAATTCCGCACCCAAATGCCCACCTGCAAAAACAACGCGGATACAAACACCATCCGGACAAACCGGTTTCTCAAAAGCTCTCTCACAAGCGTCCCCCTCTGGCCAAATCTGTCTCATATCGTGCCATTATTATACCGGAATCGGAAGCCTTAAGCAATACAGATTGATTTCCGGGCCGTTGCATAAACGAAAAATTCCCGTTAACAATTTGGAAAAACCATGATATGATAGCGATTAGATTAGAAAAAAAATTTGAAGAAAAGGGTCGAAAAAATGAAGAAGATATTTATCACACTCGGGATTCTCTTAGCGATCATCGTGATCGGAGGCGGAGGGTTCGCCTATTACGTCTACCATTCAGTCCAAAATGCCGCAGACAAAATGTATGACAGCAAATCCGTGAAACCATCCGAGAAAAACACTGAAAAAATCAAAAGTGAAAAACCAATTTCCATTCTTTTACTCGGCGTGGATGAGCGGGCCGGAGATGTAGGAAGATCCGATACGCTCATTATTCTTACACTGAACCCGCAAAAGAAAGCCATGCAGATGATCTCCATTCCGCGTGACACGAGGACAGAAATCGTGGGCAAGGGAACATTGAATAAGATAAATGCGGCTTATGCTTACGGCGGGCCAAAAATGGCACTGGATACGGTAAACAAATTTGCTAATTTAAACCTTGACCAGTACATACGCTTGAATATGGAAGGATTGGCTGACCTTGTAGATGCTGTCGGCGGTGTAACCGTCTACAATAAAATCAGCTGGCATGACGAAGGGTATTATAAAAAAGGCTACTATTATGCCAAAGGGAACATTACATTGGATACCGGCAAAAAAGCGCTCGGTTATGTAAGAATGCGCCACCTTGATCCTCAAGGTGACTTTGGCCGTAACCAGCGCCAGCGTGACGTCATTATGGCCGTTATTAACAAAGCGGCGACCATCCAGTCTTTCTCGCGTTATCAGGAAATCCTGGCTGCGATCCAGAACAATGTCAAAACAAACCTGACACTTGATGATATGAAAAACATTGCGATGAACTACCGCGACTGCCGCCAAAATACGACAGACTATGAAGTTAAAGGCAACAGTACAACCATTGACGGCATTTACTATCTTAATGTTAGCCAGGCAGAACGCGACAAGGTCCACAACATGGTGACCAATATGGAACAATAAAGACAGGCAGGCCCCGTTGTCCGGAGCCTGCCCTTTTCAATTTTTATTTTTGCTTTTCCTGCGGTTTTACCGGAGATCTTTCCGGCTCTATGTCTTTGTGATGATGCTGTTTTTCCTGTTGTTCCGGTGAGTCGCCTTTTTTGTCCTTGTTGTAATCCATTTGGTGCCTCCTCCCGGCTAGATTGATGCTCCTCAAGCAAGCATCACTGCCTGTTTGTTGTAAAAATACCCGGCAGGTGCACGGAATAAACAAAAAACATTGGCGCCCGCACCAGTTGGAGAGATACCTGTCCCTTTTACGGGGAACGTGTGCTAAAAGGCAAACAACCTTACAAGCTTGCATCAGCCGCCGGTACCTGCCCCGTCCGGAGTGCTTTTACAAAAGCGGCCCGTGGAAAACGGAAACGCTCAAAACAGCTTGAACAAAACCCATATTACAAATGCCCACACCGGAATGGACAATCCAATGCCAATCAGACAGCCTTTCGCAAAATCTCCGTCTTTGTCATTCATTTCTTCATTTCCCTTTTTTATCAAGATGATCGAAATTCGCTTTGTTATCATTTTGGCGTATATGGTGAACATTATTATAACAATCCATTTTTCGAAAACCAAGTAACAATTGACCGGAACATGCGTTTGTTTATATAATGGAAACAGGTGATCCGTATGCCGCAAATCTTAACCGAGGAAGAAGAAAAACTGATCGAGGCATTTATCCTTCTGCCGCTTGCCAAAAGGACGCTGGAACGGGACCAGAGAGCGATCCGGGCAAGCCTGTTAAAATTTAAAGAGCCTTATCTTTTTGCAACAGACCAAATGCTTTTGCAAATTTCATCCTGCCTCGCCCAGGTTAAACGGGAAGCCGGCAGAAAAAAGATGCGCTTTTACAAACAGAACGACCTTTCCTATACCGTGTTTGTGCGCGGCTGGCGGTTTGAAAAGAATTACCACCCGCAAATAGCAGCGGAGTGGGTAAGAAACCGAATCACCGGTTTCTTCCTCCCGTTGCGCCGGCCTTTTGAAGAACAGTAAAGAGCTTGCGAAAACCAACAGCTTTACTGGTATTTTAAGGAACGCCGCCCGGACGTAAAGCGCGCCAAAACGCCTGTCCATGAAGCATTCCGGAATACACGGGAGATTGGAATGCCGGGTGAAAGGGAGACGCCCCCCTCTTTTTAAAGAACGCGAAAAAATTCCAATATACGATTGACAAACAGCCAGTGTAATCCCGGAGAACATGGCAGCCTGGAATTTTCACACGCCCGGAAATCCCTTTAGCGGATCCTCCCCGCTAAGCGCTTGTTTTCTTCCACTTTTTGAAACTTTCTTCCAGACGGGCAAACCCTTTTTTCATTTCCTCATCACTGCAGTAGGCGAAACAAAGGCGGATTTTTGTGTTTGGCCCGCGCTCAAGCGTAAAGGCATCACCCGGCACAAACACGGCGCCGTCCTGTGCCGCCATTTTCATCCATTCCGCCACACCGCCTTTTTTAACATCGATCCAGTAAAACAGCCCGCCGGCAGGTTCAGCCCCTTCCCATTGCTCCGTTTCGTGCATATGCTGTAAAAACCGTTTTGTCCAGTCTTTCCGTTTTTCATAAAAGTGTTTTTGTTTTGCAAGGATCTGTGGCCAGTTTCCGGAAGAAATGAGTTTTCCCGCCAGCATCTGGTTTATCGGCGATGTGCAGGCGTCTGTTACCTGCTTAAACTGTTCGAGTTTTTTCAGAAATGCCGGGTGTGCGAGAATAAAGCCGGTCCGCATCGCGGGTGCCATGACTTTTGAAAAACTGTACAGGTATATGGTTCTTTCTTTTAAGGGATCGAGTTCGAACAAGGAAGGAGGGCGGCTGTGAAACAGCAGATCACGGTACGGATCATCTTCTATAATGATAAAATGATACTGGTAAGCGAGTTCAATGAGTTTTTTCCGTTTTTCGAGAGAGGTCGTGACGCCGGTCGGGTTTTGGGCATTCGGAATAATATAAAGCGCTTTCAATCTTCTTGTTTGCAATGTTTTTTCAAGAAAATCAACATCCAGACCATCTTGTTCAAGCGGAATGCCGGCCGCCTTGAGCCGGTACTGGTGCATCGCCGAAAAGGCAATGGAATACGTGTACATTTCCATTGCAAAACTGTCCCCTTCATCCAGCAGCATTCTGCAGACAAGGTCAACCCCCTGCGTATTGCCGTTTGTCGCCATGACATAAGCTTCAGGAATATTTTCCTTTTTGGAGATGGCATCCACATACGGACCAAACCCTTTTGCACTGCAATACTCATACAGGCGTGCCGGATCCGCCTTAAAGATTTCATTCATGATGCGCTGCAGTTCTTTTTTCGGGATCATGCTGCCATTTGGCATGCCGACGCTGAAAAATACCGGATCCCGGACAGCCGGATTGATACTATCCATATACACATCAATCGCATTTTCTTTAATCTTGCCGCTCAACGCTGAAAACATTTGCTTCATCGCCGCCGCACCCCGCTTTCCATTTCTGAAAAATTGCCTATACCCTATGTATATGGGAAAGCGCGGAGGAAAGTGACATAAAAAATGAAACGGGAAAAGAATACAAGACCACCCAGGCCGGATGCCCCAGCAGCCAACAAATGCCGGAACAATAGCGGAGAATGCTTCCCGCTGTTCTGTTTTGGCATTACCCTGTCATCGAAAGCCCGAAGCCGTACGGATCGGCGCAATACAAAAGCCTGTCCCGCTTGAAAAATATTTCAAAGCGGAACAGGCTTTAAATTTCCTCTCATTCCCAGGTTTCTCAAAGGAGCCGTACTGTCCCAAAGCACATACTCTGCAGACGATTGCGTTCATGAAAACAGATTGGTTAACGCAGAAAATCCTGCAGGCTGCTTTCCACAAACTGCAAATGGCCGATCATGACCTTGCGTGCTTTTTCGCTGTCCTTTTCTTCGATGGCTACCCTGATTCTTTCATGTTGTTCGTACAAGGCGCCCATTGTGGAAGGATCAGAAAAAAGAAGCATTCTGCGCGTTTCTTTCATTGCATCCTCCATCGTCTCGGCGACCTGGTTCATCAACCCGGTAAGAATCGGATTTTGTACAGCCCGGACAATGGCAAGATGAAAGGCAAGATCTGCTTTTTCACCGAGTTCTTCGTTTCCCGTCGCCCGCTTCATATCTGCGAGCGCCTGGCTTATACTTTCCAGATCAGCTTCAGTCCGTTTGACAGCGGCCGCGGCTGCTGCTCCGGCTTCGAGAATCTTCCGGACTTCAAGCAGGTTTGCCACATCTTCCTGGTTCATCAGTACTGCCTGCGAAATGGGATACGAAATGCCGCTTGCATCAAAGTTGCGGACAAATGTCCCCTCGCCCTGTTTTAATTCAATATAGCCGAGCGCCCTTAGTGATGTTAGCGCTTCTCTTATAGCCGATCTCCCCACTGAAAACTTTTCCGCCAGAAGCGGCACCGGATCGAGCTTATCCCCGGGCTTAAGCTCCCCGTTTTGGATCATCTCTATCAATTCATTTGCCACTTGTTCATAAATTTTTGCAGGTTTAATTTTTTTATACTTCATGTTTTCTCCTCTTATCCCTTTTCTATATTTTATGAATACCAGCAATCCGGAAAAATAGCAAACAAAAATTTAAAAAAAGAGTTGTTTTTTCTTTTCATTATACTTATACTTTTTAACATGTAAGCCTTATCATCTGATGACTATTTCATCTAATGACCTTAAAAATTGCAATTGGGATGGATTGGAGAAAATTTTTCAAAAAGGAGTGTAGATTGTTGGAGTACGTACAAAATTTTATTCCGCTTAAGGGGCATTTGTTTTTATCCGCACTGATTGCTGCCTTTCCGATTCTGTTTTTCTTCTGGGCACTCGCCATAAAAAAAATGGCGGCACATCTTGCAAGCCTTGCCACACTGGTGATTGCGCTGCTGATTTCTGTGATCGTTTACAGAATGCCGGCCGTACTGCCGGTTATGTCGGCCAGCCAGGGGATTGTGTATGGGATTCTGCCGATTGCCTGGATCATTATCAATTCTGTGTTCTTATATAAATTGACGGTCAAAACCGGCCAGTTTGATGTGATCCGCAACTCAGTCGTATCGATCACGGAAGACAGAAGATTGCAAGCTTTATTGATTGCGTTTTCATTCGGCGCTTTTTTGGAAGGCTGTGCCGGGTTTGGCGCACCGGTTGCGATTACCGCTGCGCTGCTTGTCGGTCTCGGATTCAACCCGCTTTATGCAGCCGGCATCTGCTTATTGGCCAACACTGCACCGGTCGCATTTGGCGCAATCGGATCCCCTGTCATTGCGATGGCAGGGCCGACCGGCGTTTCTGCGCTGGAAATTTCAAAAATGATCGGACGGCAATTGCCGCTTATTTCCATGTTCATCCCGCTATATCTCATCATTGTCATGGCGGGCTTTAAAAAAGCAATGGAAGTGCTGCCGGCGCTTATTGTATCAGGCTTGTCCTTTGCCTTGACACAGTTCTTCGCTTCCAATTTCCTGGGGCCGGAACTGCCGGACGTTTTATCGGCACTCGTATCTTTGGTTGTCCTTGCCGTCTTCCTGAAATTTTGGAAGCCGAAAAACATTTTCTATTTTGAGCATGAAGAGGCTGCTGCCGCGCTCGAAACGCCGCATGTTTCCAATACAGGCGGGCAAATTGCAAAAGCATGGTCGCCGTTTATTGTCCTGACGGTTTTGATCACCATCTGGGGCATCCCGCAGATCAAACTTGCGCTCACCGGGCAGTATGCCGGGGCGAACCCGGTATTAAAGGCTCTAAACCCGATCGGCGGGGCGGCTTCGTTCAGCGGGAATGTGCCATTTTTAAACAATCATATTATCAACGGCGCACACACCCCGATCGCGGCCATGTATAAGCTGGATCTGCTTGGCACTGCAGGCACAGCGATTTTTATCGCAGCCATTGTCACGAAGTTTCTTTTAAAAATTTCATGGAAAGCATGGTTTGCCGCATTCTTTGAAACGTTAAAAGAATTGAAGTTTCCGATTCTTACCATCTTGTTCATTGTCGGCTTTGCGTATGTCATGAACGCTTCCGGCATGATTACAACATTGGCATTGGCGCTCGCCAAAACAGCCGCATTGTTTCCGTTTTTCTCACCGGTACTCGGCTGGCTCGGCGTTTTCATTACCGGCTCGGACACTTCATCCAATGTTTTGTTCGGCACGCTCCAGCAAGTTTCGGCCCAGTCGGTCGGCATGAATCCGCTGCTTGCCATTGCGGCCAATTCATCCGGGGGTGTCACGGGAAAAATGATTTCCCCGCAGTCGATTGCCGTTGCCTGCGCTGCAACCGGGCTGATCGGCAGGGAAGCACAACTGCTGAGATTCACAGTCAAGCACAGTATGTTTTTGCTTTTCATCATTTGCCTGCTCACCTTCCTGCAATCCAACATCCTTTCCTGGATGGTGCCTTAATCAGGAACCCCGCTGCGGAAATTTCGCGGCGGGGTGTTTTATGTTCAATTACGGGATCCCGGGCAGCTTGTGGGAAAATGCCCCGGCGGAAAACCCGCTGCATGGCAGTTGGATTTCAGCCTGTAGCGAACGGGCAGTTTTGCACGCGTAAGCGCGCCGATGTTTAGAAACTTTTTCGCGCGGGTATTCAAACGGCAATACGAAACGAAAGGAGCATGGTCGATGCCACATACAGGTGAAACACCGGGAAAAGCGAGTACAAATGCAAAAATTGCGGGGAACAAATTACGCTTGATGAAGATAAGGACAGGCTCCCTCCATGCCCGAACTGCCACGAAACGGAGTATACGAAAGCGTGAGAAAAACGTCATCCTATTGGATGGCGTTTTTCTTTATTCATATATAAGTGAAATTGGAAATTTACATCTTTACGCACAGTCGGTTCATGTTCGTTTCCCTTCTTTTCTTAGTCCATCCGCATACGTTATTATCATGCCGCCCTCCCATTTCAAAGCCATCAGCCCTTATTCCTTTTCCAGCTTCTCCTTTATTTCAAGGATCTTTTTTTCAGAAAAGCCAGTTGCCTTTTTGGTAAAATCTAGTGGCATCCCAAGTTTAATGAGATTTCGGGTGATCTCGATTTTCCCTTCTTGTCTTCCTTCTCGTTTACCTTCTTGTAGTCCTTCTTTTCTCCCTTCTTCTCTTGCTTCTTGTTTTAGTTCATCTTCATACGTGATCATCGTGCCGCCCTCCCAATTTTTGATTTCCTGGTTAAATTTATTTTTCCACTATTTTCTATCAACCAGCTTCTCGTTTCAATATTTTTTCAAAAATTAGGTCTTTTAGGCTAACTTGGTTACTTATTTCCCTTTCTTCACTTACTAAAACCAGGATATTCAGATGGTGGCGGCCATCCATCATCTTCCCCATGAGACACCAATAAGAGGATATGAAAGGCGGACAAAAGAAGAGAATACTTGGTGGCAAATTTTTGCATAAAGGGCTTTTTGGTGGACTATCGGAAAACTTTATTCATAAAAAAATCCGGACATCAAAAAGTGCCCGGAATTTTTATGATTTTAGTCAAAAATAATATGGTTTACTGTTTTGCGGTCGAGACGTTTGATCACTTCTGTTATTAGTTTAACAGTATTTTCGTAATCATCACGGTGCAAGATGCCGGCGTGCGAGTGGATATAGCGTGTTGCAATCGTGATGGCAAGAGATGGAATGCCGCTGCCCGTTAAGTGAATGGAGCCGGCGTCTGTTCCGCCGCCCGGAATCGATTCAAACTGGTACGGGATATTCAACTCTTCAGCAACTTTCACAACCGTATCGCGCAAGCCTTTATGCGCCACCATTGAAGCGTCGTAAATCACGATTTGCGGACCTTTGCCCATTTTGCTAAGCGCTTCTTTTTCGGAGATTCCCGGTGTGTCCCCGGCAATCCCGACATCAAGTGCAAAGGCAATATCCGGTTTCACTTTGCTGGCTGCCGTTTTCGCACCGCGCAAGCCCACTTCTTCCTGGACATTTGTTACGCCGTAAACGATGTTTGGATGGTTTTCTTTATGCAGATTTTTTAGCACATCAATGACAACTGCACAGCCGATCCGGTTATCCCAGGCTTTGGCAAGCAGCATTTTTTCATTTTTCATAACCGTAAATTCAAAGTAAGGTACCACCATGTCGCCCGGTTTTACGCCCCATTCAAGCGCTTCTTCCCGGCTTGTGGCACCAATATCAATGAACATATCCTTGATTTCGTACGATTTTTTGCGTGCATCCGGTGATAAAATATGTGGTGGCTTCGATCCGATCACACCTGTCACATCACCTTTATCTGTTACAACCGTAACGCGTTGGGCAAGCATCACCTGTGACCACCAGCCGCCGATCGTTTGGAAGCGCAGAAAGCCTGACTCATCAATTTGCGTCACCATGAAACCAACTTCATCCATATGGCCGGCGATCATAATCTTCGGACCGTCCGCCTGCCCCGTTTTCTTTGCAATTAAGCTGCCGAGGCCGTCTGTGTCAAGTTCATCGGCATACGGCTCTATGTATTTTTTGACAACGGCACGCACTTCTGCTTCATTGCCGGCAATCCCTTTTGCATCGGTTAAATCTTTCAACATGGACAATGTCTCATCTAACTTTGCCACTGGCATTTCCTCCTCGTCCCGATATGTACAAAGCCTATTATAATCAAAATCGCAAAAAGTGTAAAAAGTTTCAGCCTTCTATTTTATATCACGTCGGACTATGCCGGGTATTTCTCGATACTCTTTTTGTGGGCTTTTGGCTACCGCGTTTCTGAGAAAAGTCACGACACAGTCCATTAGTGGAATTGAAAGTGACAGCCGTATGGGCATTTATGGTCATCAAGCAGCCGCATCGCATTGGGCTTTACCATTTTGGCCATGTGACATACACTTTCTTTAAAAAATCACTTTCCAATTGTGATCCACCGTTGCCCGAATCACTTTCCGTTCTAAAATGTAGTTGGCGATCAGTTCGGCCGCGTCGATTTGCACATCTTTTACAACAGGCTTACCCTTGAACATCAAATAATCACCGCCACCGCCGGCCCGGTAGTTATTCATCACGACATCATATTCGGCGGCCGGATCAACGGGCTTTCCTTTGTATTTGAGTTTAACAACCCGTTTGCCGACTGGTTTTGACAGATCGATCACATAGTCGATGCCCTCCCACATATCATAATTATAATGCTGTGGTTTTGGGTTCGAAAAAGCGGGGTTGACTTCGATTGTCCCGCCGTTACTAGTCTTAAAATAGCTAGCCGAACGCTCAAGTGCCGCTTTTATATCTGCTCCGGTAATTCGGATAACCTTAAAGGTATTCGGATAAATGTAGTTGGAAACAACATCCCGCATTGTCACGTTTTCAGGAAAGCCTGGCGACTGGTTATCAAATAGTGCTGTGCATGATATGTCTACCCCAGTCGCTTCCATTTGCACGCGATTCATAAATTCAATCAGGGGATGATCTTTCAAGCGGACCTCCATCGGGTTATGCACGAGCATATCCCCTTCAATTTTACCGATTGGCTGGTCAAGCCAGGCCTGTGTCGCCTCTTCATATGGTTTGGCAAGAGAAATAATCGCAGGGTCGGCTTTTACTGTTTCAACAGACAAAAGTTCTGATGTCTTCTGAACACAGCGCCAGTGTCCCTGTTGTTTTTCCAATTGCAATACAACTTTTCCTACCGCCCTGCCGTTATTGCCTGGCTGTACCACCGTCACCCCGTTGATTGCTTTTCCAGCGATCATCCGGTGCTGATGACCGGTCAAAAGCACATCGATTCCGGATACTTTCTGGCACAGCTGGTAACCCTGATTTTCACCTGTCAAGTCTTCTGTCGGTTCGCCGCTGTCCAAGTCCCGTTCAAATCCGCCGTGGTAAGAGAGGATGACGATATCTGCCTGTTCTTTTTCACGCAAAAATTTCACCCACTGTTTTGCCGTTTCAACAGGGTCGGCAAACAACATCCCGCTGATATGCTGCGGCTGCTCCCAGTTTGGGATATAAGGAGTAGTCAATCCCAGTACGGCCACTTTCAATCCTTCCGCGAATTTTTTTATGATATAGGGGCGCCCAAAATAAGGCATTTTCGTCTGCTCGTTTAAAATATTGGCGGACAGCCACGGGAAATGGGATTCCTTCACCGCCCCCAGGAGCAGCGCTTGCCCATAGTTAAACTCATGATTTCCCGGCACGGCTGCATCGTACTGCAACGAATTGGCAGCAAGCACCATCGGGTTGGGCCCTTCTGAATCAATCCTTGCATAATAGTAGGTTAGCGGCGTCCCTTGAATAAGGTCTCCATTATCAAGAAGCAGCACGTGCTTTTGCCGTGCGCGTTCTGTTTTGACCAAAGTGGAGATTTTCGCCAACCCAACAGCCGCTTCCTCATTTGTTCCATAATTGATCGGCAGAATATTTCCATGAATATCGCTTGTTTCAAGTATCACCAGCTCAAATGTTTTCATCCCTATTTCCTTTCTTTTCGACATCTCATTATCCATATTGTAGCTTTTTTCTTTTACATTTTCCATGTATGTTCAAAAACGTATGTGTCAAGTTTTTCTCGACAAGGTTTAAATATCGGGTATTCCAAGACACTCTTTTTGTACACTTTCGGCTACCGTGCTTTACTTGCTCGGTGTAATTTTCGGAAAAGATGTAATATTTCCGTATAAAGATGGATAACGGGGATGTTGAGGCGCGCGAAATTCACTCGCTTTCCGCGGGCGGCCGGCGAGCCTCCTCGCTCGTACCTCGCTGCGGGGTCTCTCCTGGCTCGCTTTTCCCGCAGGAGTCTCGTAAATTTCGCGCGCCTCAACGATCAGTCCCCACTGAGCCAAGCTTAAAACGAAAGCTCTAATATTTTGCTTAAATGTCCCATTGCCGATGAACTGCTTGAATGCAGGGCAACTGATCCGTGCTTTACGCCCACTGACGGGCGTACAGGCTGCTTGAGTAGTTGAGACATCCTGATGAATTGTTTCAAGTTCCGTTGCTTTCTCTCGCTTCTTGAACGGTGTTTCAGATAGACTTCTCTCAATGTCCCATTGAGTATGCCTTGTTTGATTTTCACCATGGCTTCTGCGCCAAGTTCACTCCAATGCATGCCCCTTTTTTTCATCCTGAAGGAGATATGCCTTTGATTCGATTCCATCGCTCCTAGGCCTCTCGCACCTTCCGGCACGTTTTTCACCCTGTCTCTCCAGTCAAAAATGCGGTCCCAGTTTTTCAAGATATACGAACGGAATTCCTTGATTTTCTTGAGAGCCTTTTTATCCGTCAAGGTGCTTTCGTGCGTATCCAAATATAACGTGAATTGGTCCAGGTTGTTTATTGCAAAATTAAAGTGCAGAGATGTGCAAAATTTCTATGCAAATGGTTATGCAGAGGGGCTTTACATGGAGGGGTAGCCATGATAACCTGTTTGGGTTTGCCAAATCTGTTACAGCTGGCCGCTTGGCAAAAGAATCATGGCTGCAGAGGCTCCATGTCAAGCCCTTAATAGCGAGAATTCAGATTGAATTTTTATGCGGTATAAACGAATTTATATACTGCAATACTCTGCACTTTTTTCTTGCAAAAAACACCAGGTCATGCGTTCTAATCGCTTTTCTAATTTGCTCCTTGATCTCGCTCTTTCCGCCCCCAAATGTCCTTATGATGGCTTGTGCAACGTGGTAGGTATCCAGCTGGTTGAGCACCGGAAATTCCGACTGTGAGAATGCTGTTTGAAACCGTTCAGCTGTATACCCTGCACCTCCATCGCTGTTTGTAATGACATGCGCTTTTTCAAGAGAGTAGGTGTTGGCAGCTTTGGCTTGCACTTCATCCCAAAATGTCTGGATGGCTTCCGTTGTCATGATGACTGTGGGCTGACGCAGGGAGACCCTTTTACCATTGGTTTGCCATCCCTCATAGAGAATGGCGTGGTGGACTTCCATACTCTGTTTCTTTTTTAGTCCCCGAACGAATACACCATCTGCTTCAGAAAACAGGTAGTCTACCTTCTTCCCCTCAGGCAGGGAAACAGCTATTTCTAGCTCTTCTACAAGTGCCTTATCGGCTTCCGCCTGAGTTTTCCCTACGTGTTTTACCATGTTCCCTACAGTTGTGTGACTAAGAC
Source organism: Weizmannia sp. FSL W8-0676 (assembly GCF_038593015.1). Classification (NCBI taxonomy): domain Bacteria; kingdom Bacillati; phylum Bacillota; class Bacilli; order Caryophanales; family Bacillaceae; genus Heyndrickxia; species Weizmannia sp. FSL W8-0676. The sequence goes on along the minus strand of NZ_CP151954.1, from coordinate 549,137 downwards.
TCACTGCTGTCCACTCTTTTAAAATATCAGCTACTTCCCGATAGGTGTTCTCACTTGCCAACTCTGCCACCTTTAATTCCACTAACGGGCTGTATCGTTGGTGTGGTACCAGCCCTAACCATTCATCCAGAGGATAATGGGAATTTCCTCTCTAGTCATGCATTAATGAACGTTTAAAGGTCACACTTCCAAATAGAAACTGAATGTTTCTGTTATCACTCCGGCAGTACACCCAGCCATCCTCCAGCTTTTTCTGCTTAATTGTTTTATCTAACGTCTCAAATATTTCCCCAACCCATTGCGTAAAGGCATTCTGGATCAGAATTTTAACTTGTTCTTCAAATTCAATAAGACTTTTTGTATCCTTTAATAATCTAGCAATTATTGATATAATATCCATAGGAAGACCTCTTTCTAAATGTATTCGCCCACAAGCGTACATTTAAATGATAGAGCGTCTTCCCATTTTTTCCACTCATCTTCCCTTCGAGTAAAATTTTACACATACTCAAAAACCCCCATTTTTTCTGCGTTGTTAAAACATTTATAAACAATTAAAATTTCGTTTATTTTGTTTTCCATGTAGTATATAATAGAAACTAAAAGTGAAGGTAAATCCATCATGATAAAATTGGGGGTAAATGTATGCTGAAAAAGTTTCTTGCACTGTTTGTCGTTTTAGGACTGACTTCCTCCTTGGCTGCCGGTTGCGGGAGTAACGGGGAAAAATCAGGGAATAGCAGCCACTCCAGCAGCAGTTCCTATACACCTAAAGAACTGAAAATCGGCTTTGTGCCTTCCCAGAATGCCGAAACATTGGAAGCGAAAGCTAAACCGCTGGGGAAACTATTGTCAAAAGAACTCGGCATTCCGGTCACCGTAACAGTGACAACGGATTACAACAGTATTGTGGAAGCATTGGGTTCGAAGCAGCTGGATATCGGATTCCTGCCGCCAACGGATTATGTGCTTGCCCATAAAAAACACTATGCAGATGTCTTATTACAGGCGCTCCGCTACGGGGTGGATCCGAAAACCGGAAAACCCACTTCGGAAAAAGTGGATTACTATTATTCCGGCATGCTTGTTAAAAATGATTCTAACATTAAAAGCATCAAAGATTTAAAAGGTAAAAAGATTGGCTGGCAGTCACCAACATCTTCTGCGGGGTATGTATGGCCGGCCGTTGAAATGAAAAAAGCCGGTGTCGATGCGCAAAAAGATGTAACCGGCGTCCAGCTGCAGGGCCATGACAAAGGCGTGCAGGCGCTGATGTCGGGTGACGTTGATGCTGCTGCCGTCTTTGTCGATGCCCGTAATATTGTTGAAAAAGAGTACCCGAATATTTATAAAACAACGCATTACTTATTCTTGACGGAGAAAATTCCAAATGACACGATTAGTGTACGGCCGGATATGTCTAAAAAGTGGAAAGACAAGGTCACTGACGCTTTTATCAAAATTGGAAATGATCCAAAAGGTCAAAAAATCATCAAAGATATTTACACACATGTCGGCTATAAAAAATCATCCGATGCGAACTTCGATACTGTTCGAGAATACAGCGAAAAAGTCCAGAAAATCGGAAAATAAGCACGAAAACGCATGAAAAGGCTGCCTGCAGGGCGTTAATAAAGCACTGCAGGCAGCCTTTTCTTTTATCTATTATCCTAATTGAACAGTCCATGTTTATCGAAAAAACCGCTTGTTATATCAAACGCTTGCGGATCGATCCGGAAATATAGTCGATTATCGTAACCATTATAATAATACCCCAAAGAATAATTCCAACCCGGTCCCATGAGTGGCCGTTTAAAGCAAAAATCAGCGGTGCACCGATTCCGCCGGCACCGACAATTCCCAAAATTGCCGCCGACCGTACGCTAATTTCAAACCGGTACAGCGTGTATGACATAAAAGCTGGCATGACTTCCGGCAGAATTGCAAACCACAGCACCTGGATCCGGTTTGCACCCGATGCGATCAGCGCCTCTCTGGCAGAAAAATTCATATTTTCAATCGACTCTCCGAACAGTTTTCCAAGCATCCCGATCGAATGGAAACCAAGTGCCAGTATCCCGGCAAAAGCGCCAAGCCCGACCGATTTAATAAACAAAAGTGCCATAATCAGCTCCGGAAATACGCGAATACTGGTTAAAACCACTTTTCCAAGCGTGGAAACGACATAATACTTGCTCATATTCCGCGCTGCCCAAAACGCAAACGGCACGCATAGAACTGCCGAGATAAATGTCCCTAAAACCGCGATTGCTAATGTTTCAAGGAGAGCATGCAACAAATCTTCCCCGTCCGGATCATAAATATAGCCGAAATCGGGGTGGATGAACCCATGAATGATCGCTTTTAATGCCTGTGCCGCCGTATCTTTTAATTCAAGATGGGGTGCACTGCCGAATGCCCATGCATAGATCAGAACGACAATCAGCACAATCGCCCATGTTTTGATCCTCTTCAGCAGCGGTTTTTTTACCAAATCCGATTGACCCCTCATATTAATTTCTCCCTTATCCGATTACTTAAGCCATCAATGATCAGAACGACAACAAACGTGTATAAAATGATCGTGAGCACTTGGTTATATTGGAAAAAACCGAGGGCATTATTTAAATACAGTCCGATTCCGCCAGCGCCGACATACCCCAGAACAGCTGCCGCACGAACATTAATTTCAAAACTATAAAGGAAATACGACATATAGCTTGCCGTCACTTGCGGCACTACTCCGAAAAAGATCCACTGGATTTTATTGGCGCCCACCGCTGTCATGGATTCAAGCGGCCCACTGTCAATCGCTTCAATCGATTCATAGAAAAGCTTGGCGATGACCCCGAATGAAAAAACCGCCAACGCAAATATTCCTGGTATTTCACCGATCCCGAAAACCGGTACGAACAATGCGGCAAGCAGCAGCTCAGGCAGCGTCCGGATCAAGTTCATCATGACGCGGGCAATTTGGTAGATGACCGGTATTTTCACAACATTGCTTGATGCAAGCAGGGCAACAGGAATCGCTGCGATGCCGCCAAAGGTTGTCCCCAAAATCGCCATGCGGATCGTAGCAAGCATCGGCTTGGTGACGGAACTGAAGTAATGCCAGTCAGGGGGGAACATTTCATTCAATAACGACCCCATGTTTCTGCGGCCTGCTCACAATGCTGCCAAAGAGACTTGTGTAGTATGCGCGCTCTCCCAAATGATAAGTATCAGGAAAAGGATGGTCAGGCTTGTCTTTATCCTTGCCACTCTTTTCCGCCTGATTACATCCATTACAACGCACCCCCTAATAGCTCATCATCCTTCAGATTACGGCCGTAAATATCAGCGAAAACATCATCTGTCGCTTCAGATACGGGGCCGTCAAACACGATGTTCCCGGCACGGATGCCAATAATTCTTGTCGCGTAGGCCTTCGCCAAATCAACGAAGTGAAGATTTACGACCGTTGTAATCCCCAGCTCCTGGTTAATCCGTTTGAGGTCATTCATTACCTGCTTTGTGGTGAGCGGATCGAGCGACGCTACCGGTTCATCTGCTAGAATGATTTTTGCCCCCTGTGCGAGCGCCCGCGCAATCGAAACGCGCTGCTGCTGCCCACCAGATAATTCATCTGCACGCGAATACGCTTTTTCTTTTATATTTACACGTTCCAACGCATCCATGGCAAGATCCATATCTTCTTTCGGGAACAGACCCAAGATTGTTCGGAGGGTTGAATGGTAGGCAACACGGCCGGATAACACATTACGCAGTACCGTAGAACGTTTCACTAAGTTAAAGTTTTGGAAAATCATCCCGATATCACGGCGGATATAACGAAGTTCCTTTCCCTTGGCAGCGGTAATCGACTTGCCATCAATCAGAATTTCACCTTCCGTGATTTCATGCAGTCGGTTAATTGAGCGCAGTAATGTAGACTTTCCCGCGCCGGAAAGACCGACAATTACGACAAACTCACCCTTATGTATCGTCAGGTTCACATTGTTTAACCCTCGTGTCCCATTCGGATAAACTTTAGAAACGCTCTTAAACTCAATCATTTCTACTCCCCTTTAATATTGAAAGTTATCAAAATTTAATGTGCTATTTTTACTATACCAATGAATGCCCGCAAACTCAAGGATGATTTTGTTCCGTATATCTCACGTTTTTCTCGGCACTATACCGGGTATTTCCCGACGCTCTTCTTGTACGTTTTTGGCTAATCATCAGATGGTTCGTGATATGCCTGCAGAAAAAATCACGGAGTACCTCTTCATTGCAGCACGGGGCGTCACGTATGACTGGCGCTTGCATGATGGGGGTTATGATTTGGAAAAGGCAATGAGGCGTATATGGGAAGATTGTTAAAGGTATTTTTGCAATAGACAAAATGGTTCAAATTCATTATAATAAAGAAAAATGAATGATCATTCATTTTAAAGGGGGCCTTACCCATGGCATATACGAAATTCGGGCCGCTTACCGTCATTCCGGGGGAAAACGGCAGCCGCGTCCCGTTCAGTACCTCGCTTCTCGTCGAGGGTGGGCAGGGGGCGGCGCTGGTTGACTGCGGCAGCGGCTTTCAAATTTTAAATGAAATAAAAAAGGAATACGCCATTCGGTCTGTTTATTTGACCCATTACCATCTGGACCATATTTGGGGCGCGTACCTGTTTAAAGACGCCGAAATTCAAATCAATCCATATGATGTAAAAAAACTGAATGATGTTGAAGAGCTGGCAAAAGCGAGCGGTATGCTGAGCCCGGCCGACCCGGAGAGCCGCAAAAAGTGGATGAAGCAGCTGTTTGAGAAACCGCCTGAAAACTGGAATCGCCCGCACTGGCAGCCGGTGCTGAACCTTACGGAAAAATGGTATCCGTACGGGGAAGAGCTCAATGTATATGGGACGAAAATGTTGATGATCCATGCGCCCGGCCATACGGAAGGATACTGCTGCCCGTATTTTCCGGAACACGGTGTCCTGTTTGCCGGCGATTTTGACCTGGCCTCTTTCGGACCGTGGTACAACAACGCCGACTCTGACATTGACGCCTTTATCGCATCCGCGAAAACCACGTTGGAAACAGATGCGCAAATTTTCATCACTTCCCACCATAAAGGGGTGGTGGACAGAAAAACATATGAAGAATTGCTGAAGCGGTATATCAACAAAATTTACGAGCGCGAAGAAAAAACGCGGTCTGCTGTAAAGCGGGGTGTGGCGCCGGACGAAATGATCTACGAAGAAATTTTTTATTTCCGGAAAAATCTAGAACAGAACCCGCAACTTGTGATTTCCGAAATTGTCGGCATCGCCAAGCACCTCGACAGGCTTGTGCGTAATGGGGAACCGTTTGAAGCTTATTTTGAGGCATTTTTGCAGCACTTTCAGTTAACAAGGGAAAATATTTTCTATCACACATCTTCTGTCCCGGCACAACTCCAATAACAGGTAGCGGCGCCCGCTTCGCCGCTATTTTTCCTGTAAAAGCCTTTTTCTATGCCGGACACAGCGCTTGCACAAAAAAACAACCGCCATTACGGTTGCAAATCGGCAGCTTGTTTCCTCAGCTGCGTTTTTAAAATTTTCCCGACCCCGTTGCGCGGCAGGTCATCTAGAAAGACAAATTTTTTCGGCACTTTGTTTTTCGCGAGATGCTTGAGGCAATATGTGGCCAAATCCTGCGCTGACGTTTCGTCTCCCGGCTTCTTCACAATAAAAGCGAGCACTTCTTCCTTCTTTCATGCAATAAAAAAAGCACCCACCCGGATGCTTATTTCAGTAATGCCTTTGTATAAGTAAGATGATTTGTAAAAACGCCATCAGCTCCATCTTCTATGACTCTTTTTTGTTCTGCTTTTTCTTTTTTAGAATCAAAGAAGAATACATATACTTTCAAATGGTTTTGGTGCATTTTTTGGATTAATTTTTTGTCAGCCAGTTTTGCATCTAAGCCAATGCCAACAGCGTACTTCCTCCATTCTCTTATTTTCTGATCAGTGAAGTCTTTTTTGTTTTTAAAAAGCGTTAGTTGCACGAGAGGAACTGATCTATCCAATTTATGGATTTTCTCAAGGCTTCTTGCCGAAAAAGATTCAATCATTACCTTCTTTTTCTTAATTAGGCCTTTTTTATTCAGAAGCCTGATCAATGGCTCCTCCATTTTTAATTCATTGCCGACTCGTCTGGTTTCAATAAAATAATTTGTTTTCGATCCATACTGATTGATGAGTTCTTCAAGGGTAAGAATACGTTGGCCCTTGTATTTTTTACCGAACCAGCTTCCCGCATCCAACTTTTTGATTTGCTTCAAACTGTAACGTGTTACATCCCCTTTCCCATTTGTAGTTCTGTCCAAAGTTGGATCATGCATCAGTATGAGTTTGTTGTCTTTTGTTTCCCTTAAATCCAACTCAATATAATCAGCTTTTTCATTGACGGCAAGCCTAAATGCGGGCATTGTTTCTTCAGGTGCCCGGTCATCTGCTCCTCTGTGAGCAATAATAAGTGTTTCCTTTTTTTCTTTTTTCGCAACCGCGGAAGAGCAGCCCACCAGGTTAAAAACAAAAATGCAGACTATGGAAATAAAAAATATTCTTTTCATACTATTAATTTATCATAAGATGGGCAGAAATGTGTTTTTAATTTGTCTCTTGTTCTGCTGTATTATCTGCCGTCATGTCGTTCACCATGGCGGATAGATTTTCCGCCGTTTTCTGTGACAATAGTTTTTCAAATTTTTCCATATCGAATCCGGTACTGGTCAACTCATCACGTGTCAGGGTATACGTGCCAGATGTCGAAAAATACGCCGAATCAATTTGAGATGTCACCGTTACTGGAACCGTTGCACCGGTAATATTTCCGTCATTGTCCTTTGCAAGGTTAATATTTGTAAATTGGATTTTAGCGCTCATTTTTCATCCACTCCTTTTTCATCATTTTCGTCTTCCTCGTCATCTACTCCAAGCTGGTCACATAGATAATCATAGATTTCCGATTGCTGTCCCTCATATTCGGTATCCTCAAATTTTTTAACACCGCCTTAATTGTCCTTAACATTTCACGATTATCACCACCTTCAATAACCATTTTTTCAGAATACAATTCTTGCAAATCTTCGTTAAATGCCTTCATATCTTTCACGTCGTAGGTATCGTCGTGGATGATGGGTTCTCCGTTTTCATCTTTTTTTGAGTGCTCTTTTAATAGCTCAATGCGGTCTTGATCGACCAATATAGCGCGCTCCTGTAACATATCAATAAACCGACGACGGAAACGCGATTGTTTCCGTACCAGTTTCAGCCCGTACATAAAGTTGGCAATTTGTGTTAATTTTCCATTTTCCAATTATACTTTCACTTGTCATGCCCCTTTTTAAGGATGATTGCGCTTTCGTTTCACCGTTTTTCAATACAATATATGCATCGTCTAAACGGATATACTTGGAAAATAGGACAGGGCTGTACCGGAAATGCCCGGCACAGCCCTGTTTTTGCGCAGGTTTCGTATGAAACTGCCTGCCTCTTCAGCCATATTTTTTTAAAAAAACTGCACCTATCACCTGCCTTCTTTCAGGTGATAGGTGCAAGGCAATAAAACACTATTTTTTCACATAGAACAGCCTTGACACAAGCAACCCGACTGTCCCGAGCGCAATAAACAAAATCGTCCGGATGAAAAGGTTGACGGTATGCATATCGACAAAAATCAGTTTACAAAGCGTGATCAAAAGCAGGATCATCCCCGCGAGCCGGATCTTCTTATTGTCTTTCCAAACCCCGAGCGCCACTCCAGCTGCAGCATATACCATCCAGACAAAAGACTGGAGCATCATCCGCAGGCTGACGGACCAGCTTTCTGCAACCGCACCTGTCAGCTGGGTAAGAAAAACAAGATGAAAAAAGGCATTTACGGCGATCATAAAGTTTTTCAGACCTTCCTGTTTCAACGAAGCTGCAGCCAGCATCCGATAGAAAAACAGCATCGTCCCGATTACTACAAGCCACACGAAAGTCTCCGCACTGAACACATCCCGGATCCATGCGGTGGAAAATAATTGAAAAGTTGTAAAAATATAAAGCAATAACCCGATAACCTGCTGAATGACTGCTTTAAAATGAAAGCCAAGATAAATGGCGACCGTGGCTACAATAAAATACACGGCAAGATTTAGCACATGGTAAGGAAAAATCTGGTATAGGAAATAAACAACGCTTACTGTACAAATGGAAATGGAGACAGAGATCTGCTCCCGGTTTTGTTTTTCCCGGCCGTAGTAGGCAAACCAGCCGTAAGCGACTGCAGCGGCCAATAAGTATAGATTAAACAGCGCATGTTGAAGCGATGCTTGCAGCAATATGCCCGGCACTTCCTCCAGCGTACTATAAGCCCATCCGGTTGTCAGCACAAAGCTTGAGAATAAGACCGGCACCGTTGCCTCTCCTATTCCCTTCTTGTAAAAAGCGACCCAGCAAAGCAACGCATGCTGAATGATCGCCCCAAGCACAACAGAATACGAGATCCCTGCACCAACTTGATTGATCAAAAGATTGATATAAAGGATAAAAACGGCGGCATGCCACAGCCCACTTGCCGTATAAAACAGCGCTTTGTAAGATTTCCGGACGGCAAACAAGAGCAAAAGCGCATAAAATGCCGTTTCATACCAAATAACAAAATGGGCGGCATGTTCCTTTCCTTCAACCAAAAACGGCACAAGATACCCGGCACATGCAGTTAAAATCGCAATGGCTTCCGAACGGTGCCGGTCAGAAAGAAACAGCCCAAGCCCGATCCAGATCAGGTTCAGGATAAATGCAATGAAAGGCGGCACGAAGCCGTACAAAACACGCATCGCAAACGTCGTCAAAATGGCAACGGAAACGGCGCCGGACAGCAGCACGGTTCCAAGTGCCTCCATTTGTTGCTTAATCTGCCTTTCCCCAAAAAAGTACAGCACAGCGGCCACGCCAAAACCGAGCAAAATCCGGATTAGTTCCGTGCCCGCAATGGCCACAATGGTAAATGCAAAAATAAGGCCCAGAAGCAGCACGAAAATAAAGATTCTCGGCAGCCACACCCTCCCAAGGCGGTATTCCCAATCAACCGGTTCCGGTTTCGCCTGAACCGGCGTTTTCTGCACCGGTATTTCAGCATTTTGCACCGGTGTTTCAGCATTTTGGGGGCGCGGTGCTGTTTTTTCAACCCGTTTATCCGGCGTGCCGGTGGCGGATGGCACGGTACTTTGACTGGCTTCCATTTTGGCCGGTCGGTTTCCTTGTTTCGCTGCAAGGCCAGTTTTTAATGTTGCCACCTCCTGTTCCAAAACGGCCACTCTTTGTTCAAGCTGTTCAATCCGGTCCATTTGGTTCCCCCTCAATTTCTCTTCTTCTATAAAGATATTCGAAGCAGGCAGTCTGATTTCCTTTCTCATTTTGTCTTTTTCCGACAAGGCGGGGCGGTTTTTGCCGGTTTACTCGCAACCAGCAAGCGTGCCGTTTTCCAAATCGGGATTACCCCGCTGCAAGTTCCTTTTTAATGGCAATAACCCCCTCGGTTTTGTTCCGGATTGTCTGGATTGCGATTTCTATACTTGCACTTTCCTTTCAAAACTCATTTGCCAAATCTGCAAGCCGCCTTCCGCGGTTCTTGTAATTTGTAAAATTGCTTTTCACATCGATAAAAAGCGCATTCGGCGAAAACGGGCCTTTCTTAAGGTAGTGCAGATGGAAAGCTTCGGTGATGATTTCAAGCGAAATATCGTTTTCCAGCTTCCGGAATGCCGGGACCGAAAAACTGCCGGTTCAGCACGGTTTGTGTCGCCCTGTCGTCAAATACACCGTTTTCCACGTATTCCAAGCGGATCAGCTTCGGTGTCAGCACGGTAAACCGGTAATGCTCCCCTGTTATAACAGCCTGCGGGCTTAATGGAAAACGCATTTTTTCTTCATTCATCACGGACCACCCTTTTTTCATTTTACTATTCGCTCATGCAACCTTTTCCCTTTTTCCTCCAAACAGCAACTCTTTTCCCATTAAAAATCATGCTGATCCGGCAAAAAAATTTTACAAATGGCACTTTTCAAAAGGAAATCAGCAAGAAAAGAAGAAATTATTCTTTGCATGCTTAAAAACGATTTAAATAGAACGGCTACCGGTATTCCGGCAGCTTTCGTTTCAAAAAGGGGAATGAGAAATGGCAAAACCGCTTTACGCGGAGCAGCGAAACCGTGCCGTTTTCATCTGCAACAAACCGGAAACGGCCCGGCCCGGAGTTGGAAGACGGCATTTGATGAAAAAGGCAGGAAATTTAAAATCTTCTCTTGAAATTTCAAATGATTAATCCTATAATGAATTCAAAGTTCATTCCAAAAACGAGGAAAAGGAAAAGTACGGTCCACGAATTTTCACAGAGAGCTTCGGTTGCTGAAAAGAAGCAAAAGGACGGATCGGAAAAATGGCCTTGGAGTTCCGTGCTGAAAGCTTAGCTGCAAGTAGGTTCCGGCGGGAAGAGCGCCCGTTAAAGCGCCGCAGTATAAGGAGATTGCAGGCTCCCGTACTGGCTAAGGCTGTTTATGTGAGTAAACAGTGAATGAAGGTGGTACCGCGTGAATTCAAACCACGCCCTTATCGTGTAGGGGCGTGGTTTTTTATTTTTCAAAATTCAAGGAGGAACTGACATGACAAAACCATTGGTACTTCAAACAGATTTCGGATTATGCGACGGCGCCGTAGCCGCGATGAACGGGGTGGCAATCTCGGTTGACCCGGCGCTCCGAATCTTTAACCTGACCCATGAAATTCCGCCATATCATATTTGGGAAGCTTCTTACCGGCTGTACCAGACCATTTCCTACTGGCCGGCGGATACCGTGTTTGTGAGCGTGGTCGACCCCGGTGTCGGATCCGACCGGCGCAGTATTGCCGCCAAAACGGCAAACGGCCAGTACATCATCACACCGGATAACGGCACCCTGACCCACATTAAAGACACCATTGTGGCCGCCAGAGAAATTGATGAAACCGCCAACCGGCTCCCGCATTCAGAAGAATCGTATACGTTTCACGGCCGGGATGTGTACGCCTACACCGGCGCGAAACTGGCTGCCGGGGTGATCCGTTTTGAAGAAATCGGGCCGGAAATCCCGGCTGGCTCCATTATTGAACTGCCGAGAAAAGCACCGGAGCTTCAGGATGGCGTGATTACAGGCACGATCGACACGCTGGATGTCCGCTTCGGCAATTTATGGACCAATATCGATTCTTCCTTGTTCAGACAATTGGACGTCAACTACGGCGATTCGTTCGAAGTCACGATTTTTAACGAATCCCGCCAGCACTACAAAAACATTATGACATTCGGCCATTCTTTTGCCGACAGCCATATTGGCGAACCGCTTTTATACATCAATTCCCTGTACAAACTCGGCATCGCCATCAACCAGGGCTCTTTCGCAAAAGCCTACCATATCGATACCGGCATCAAATGGAACATTACCATCCGGAAAGCGCCGAAAATTGTCTATCAAAAATAGGGGGAATCACGACATGCAATCAAACAGAAGATCGATCGTCACAATTGTTGCAATTGGGATTGGCGCTGCCATTTTCATTATTTTGGGCAGGTTTGTTTCCATCCCAACCGGCATCCCGAATACAACCATTGAAACGTCTTATGCTTTTCTTGCCCTTATGTCGATTGTATACGGCCCGGTTGCAGGCGCGCTGATCGGCCTGATCGGGCACGCGTTGAAGGATGCCATTTCCTACGGATCTATCTGGTGGAGCTGGGTGATCGTTTCCACCCTTGTCGGCTTCTTATTCGGCCTTGTTTCGAAAAAAATAGACATCGATTCCGGCATTCTAAACGGCAAAAAGATTTTTCTGTTTAATATCGTACAGGTCATTGCCCAGGCAATCGGATGGTTTCTTGTTGCCCCTTTGCTCGACATCCTCATCTACGCGGAACCTGCCAACAAAGTATTTTTGCAAGGCATTGTCGCGGGCGTGTCCAACATGGTGACTGTCGGCATCATCGGAACATTGCTGATTGGTGCTTACGCGAAAACGAGAAGCAAAAGCGGCAGTCTCCGAAAAGAATAAGAGAACAACGGGAGGAAAAGATGAAAAAACCTGTCATTGAATTCCGGAATTATACGTTTCAATACAGAAGCCAGGCCACCCCTACCCTGCATGATATCAATTTGACAATTTATGAAGGGGAAAGTGTGCTGATTCTCGGACAGTCCGGGTCGGGGAAAAGCACACTCGGTCATTGCATCAACGGCCTCATTCCTTTTTCCTACAAAGGTGAGGTGTCTGGTAGTTTAAAGATAAACGGAAAAGAAACAAAAGATATGGATATTTTCTCCATATCCAAATCAGTCGGGACGGTGCTGCAGGATCCGGACGGGCAGTTCATCGGCTTAACCGTCGGCGAGGATATCGCTTTTGCTCTGGAAAATGAAGGCCTTCCGCTCCGTGACATGCATGATGCTGTTGATGAAGCAGCACGGACAGTCGGTATTAGAAACAAACTTGCCGCACGTGTCCATGAATTATCAGGCGGCCAAAAGCAGAAAGTGTCTCTTGCTGGTGTAATGGTGGACCATACAGGAATTCTTTTGTTTGATGAACCGCTCGCAAATCTCGACCCGGCAACCGGAAAGCAAGCCATGGAGCTTATTTCGGACATCCGGAAAAAAACAAATGTGACCGTCTTGATCATTGAACACCGGCTTGAGGATGTGCTGGCTGAAAAAATAGACCGGGTCATTGTCATAGATGACGGCAAAATCATCAGCGACTGCACGCCGGATGAACTGCTTTCTTCTTCCGTGCTGGAAACGTGCCATATCCGGGAGCCGCTTTATGTCAAAGCTGCAAAATATGCCGGCTGCCGCATTACACCAGAGATGCAGCCGGCCCACCTGGATACATTTCAACTCAGCCGGTGCAAAGACGCCCTTTTAAACTGGTATAAACATGCCAAAAAGCCGGTTGCCCGCATCGAAACAGAGCCGGTGCTTGAAATCCATCATTTGTCTTTTTCGTATAAACCCGGGCTGCCTGTGCTCAAAAACCTTTCTTTCACCATCCAAAAAGGGGAAATGGTAAGCATTGTCGGGAAAAATGGTGCAGGAAAATCAACATTGTCACGTCTGATCTGCGGCTTTGAACAACCTTCTTCCGGAAAAATTTTTTACAAAGGGAAGGACATCACAAACGACACCATTAAAGAACGGTCGCTTCGGATTGGCATGGTCATGCAAAACCCGAACCAGATGATCTCAAAACATATGATTTTCGATGAAATTGCGCTTGGTCTGGCCAACCGGGGAATTGCCCCGGAAGAGATCAAAAAACGCACAGAAAATGCCATGCGGCTTTGCGGTCTTTACCCTTTTCGGAATTGGCCGGTATCCGCGCTCAGCTTCGGACAGAAAAAAAGGGTGACCATTGCTTCTATTCTCGTACTGGAACCGGATATTTTGATTCTCGATGAACCAACTGCCGGCCAGGATTATATGCATTACCATGAAATCATGGAGTTTTTGGTGGAACTGAACAAAAAAGGCATCACAATTCTCTTCATCACCCATGACATGCACCTCATGCTGGAGTATACGCCGCGCGCCATTGTGCTTGCAGACGGAGAAAAAATTGCCGACGGTCCGGCTGCCGGAATTTTAGGCCATTCTGATATGATCCGGCGCGCCAACTTAAAAGAGACATCCCTCTATACGCTTGCAAGCCGGCTGCATCTGAACCCGGAGCGTTTCACGGAACGCTTTATCACGTACGAAAGGGGGCTGCAGCCAAATGGCAACCGAAATGCTGTCTTATATTGAGCGGAAATCCCCCGTCCATGAACTGGCCGGCGCGACAAAGCTGATCTGCTTTTTGACGTGGTCTTTTGCGGCTATGCTTACTTACGATACGCGTGTGCTCCTTTTTCTTTTTCTTTTGAGCCTTGTTATTTTTAAAATTTCACGCATCAAGATCCGGGAAATATTATTTATTTTGCTTTTTATCCTTGCTTTTCTGCTTTTGAACAACATTGCGATTTATATCTTTTCGCCGCAACAGGGCGTGAGAATTTACGGGACAAGCCATGTGCTGTTCTCGATTGCCGGTCGGTACAATATCACGTGGGAACAGCTTTTTTACCAGTTTAACGTCACACTCAAATATTTCACGGTCATTCCAGCCGCACTTCTGTTTATCGTAACAACAAATCCAAGCGAGTTTGCCGCATCGCTCAATAAAATCGGGATCAGCTACCGGATTTCATTTGCGGTTGCCCTGGCGCTCCGCTATATTCCCGATATTCAGCGGGACTTTCATAATATCGCCCTTTCCCAGCAGGCAAGGGGCTTAGATATGTCACGCAAAGAAAAACTGCCGAAACGGATAAAAAATGCCGCCTCCATCCTGATTCCGCTCATCTTGTCGAGCCTTGAAAAAATTGAAACCATCAGCAATGCCATGGAACTGCGCGGCTTTGGAAAAAATAAAAAACGCACCTGGTACAGTGCGCGCCCTTTTCAGTTAAAAGACTATGCAACAATGGCCGCCTTTTTGGTTATCCTGGTTGTTTCACTGCTGATCACCTTTCACAATGACAGCCGCTTTTATAACCCGTTTCTTGGGCTTGCTTCGGCGGTTTATCTTGATGAAGGCTTGTAAAAAGAGATTTGGATTTTCTTTCCATTAAAAATTTTCGGGAACAGGTTGTTTTTCGTACGGAAGTTTATAGAATGATGCAAAATTTAAGAAAAATGGGGAGCGACAGCAAATGGGCGTTAGCCCGGGAAGCTCTGTGGATATCCATTTTGATACGCGGGGCTTGGTAAATGGTCTTTATCCGGTTCATTCACCAAGTTCTGCATCTAGTTTGCCATAAAGCAGAAACAGGCGGAGTACAAGTTTTTGCTGCTTTTTCTATCAAATCTTTGCATTTTACGTTTTAATGACCCAAAGCGGCCCTATTTTTAATGAAAGGCTTCCCATTTTGTGAGAAGCCCTCCGTCTCAAAGTGCAGTGTCTGTCTTTTGAACTCCTTCTTTTTTATATGCGATAAAGTAGAGCATGCTGACAAACACAACTGCGCCTGCCGCATTTCCGAGGAAAACCGCGATGATATTTTTCAAAAATAACATCCATGAAAGATGCCCCGCAAAAATAGCGGCCGGAATAATGAACATATTGGCAACGACGTGCTGGAACCCGATCAGCACAAAAGCCATGATCGGAAACCAGATGCCGAGGATTTTGCCTGCAAACGTTTTGGCGCCGTAGCAAAGCCAGACCGCCATGCTGACAAGCCAGTTACAACCGATCCCGGAGACAAATGCCTGCCAAAAAGGCGCGCTCGTCTTCATTTCTGCCGTGTGGACGGTTTTCGCCAAAAAATCCCCTTCTGTCAAGCCGATAAAATGCCCGAAAAAGTAGGCAACAAATAGCGCACCAATCAGGTTAAAAATGGTTATCCACAACCAGTTCCAAATAAGCTGCAGGATGTTAATCTTTTTGTCAAAGCAGGCCATGCTGACGGCCATCATATTGCCGGTGACAAGCTCGCCGCCGCCAACCAAAATCAAGATCAGGCCGGTCGGGAACACTGCGGCACCCATAAATGTGTCAAAACTGCCCCAGCTCCCCGGCATCATGCCGGTCACCCGGATATACGCCAAATAACCGATGGCAATAAAAGCCCCGCCCAAAAAGCCGAGCACCACCATCGACAAAAACGAGCTGTTCGCTTTCGCTATTCCTTTTTCAATCGCTACGTCCGCAATTTCTTTCGGACTTAAGTCCATCTTACCCACCTCTCGTTTCTTATAGGATAGAGAATACAGACATTCCTGCTGCCTCTCACCCGCACCAGGATCAGCGCAAATTTTCAAAATAGATCATTCTAAATGAGGCTTTATTTAAGTGCCAGCGTGTTTCTTCCCGCTCCAGCCGTATTTTTTCTCGGGCGGGTATTATATCTTTTAGTGTGTATAAGCAAAATTTTTTATCCCGTTTTCTTTGCATGATATTTTTTGAAACTTCCACGATGGAAAAATTTCTAATTTATAATATATATAAACTTTCCATGAAGTCGAATGCACTTTGGCGTTTCTGGACATTTGGCAAAATACCTTTCCCCGCTTCGGCGCATCCTTAAACAGACAAGCAGGGAATTTTATATTTCTTTTTAAAAAGATTCAGTCAGTATGGATATTTAAAGCTGCGCCCTAAGGAAGCCATTCATCTTATGGCGGAAGCCGCGCGTATTTTTGTCTAAATCATAAAAGCTATTCCCACACTGATTGCATGGCAGACAGTTTTTTCATTCTTTCAACCGGGAATAAAAATGTCGAAAGAAAATGGGTATGAACCCGTGTTGTCCGTTCATACTCATGATTAGAAGGCTGTACAGATTCGAACTATACAGCCAAGCGCATCATTGGCTGCCTTGAGGCTCGGACTCCGGGCAGCTTTCTTTTTCATTAACGCATGCACTGATTAAAGTCTTCTTTTTTTAAAGTGATATACTCATCACAAAGATCCTTCATATAACCTGCTTTTTGTTGGTCGACTACGCCGGCAACAACATTTTTCCCCAAACTTCTGGCCATTTTAATGGCTGCTTCGTAATCCGTATCGGCACTGAATAATATTGCCTCATCATAACCGTTATGAAAAGCAAGTGAGACCAGATCTACCGCTATATTTACATCTGTTCCTTTTTCTGTAAAAATGGGATTGCCCGACGCGTCCGTTCCGACAACACTTAAATAGCCCAGTTTCGCTATACATTTTGGAATCTTTTTATTTAAATGGTCAATAAATGATTTCGTTGCTGCTGCTTTTGCTTTATCCAAATTTCCGACTGCCGTGTAATAATAAATGCGCTGAAGCATCCCATCTCTCCGGGCAGCCACGTATTCTGCCAACTTTAAATAGTCCACCCTCTGCTGGGATCCGTACAAGGCAGTAAGAGCAGCTTCAAAATTATTGCCATCGATAAATACCATCACTCTCTTCACATTTGGTTTCCCCCTTTGACATACTAAAGGCGCCAGCTTCGATGCTGACGCCTTTTCTGATTCTCTTGTACTTAGCTCCGATTGCTAAGCACCTCACAACACTGAAAGACACCGCCTCCGACTGACGGTCTTATTATATCCCTTTTTGGTTAAGTTCCCGAGCTTCTTAACCTTTTCGAGGTAAATATATCACCATCCCGGGGAAGCTGTCAACAGCAAAATATTCTTCGTATGTGTCAAGTTTTTCTCGACAAGGTTTAAATATCGGGTATTCCAAGACACTCTTTTTGTACACTTTCGGCTACCGTGCTTTACTTGCTCGGTGTAATTTTCGGAAAAGATGTAATATTTCCGTATAAAGATGGATAACGGGGATGTTGAGGCGCGCGAAATTCACTCGCTTTCCGCGGGCGGCCGGCGAGCCTCCTCGCTCGTACCTCGCTGCGGGGTCTCTCCTGGCTCGCTTTTCCCGCAGGAGTCTCGTAAATTTCGCGCGCCTCAACGATCAGTCCCCACTGAGCCAAGCTTAAAACGAAAGCTCTAATATTTTGCTTAAATGTCCCATTGCCGATGAACTGCTTGAATGCAGGGCAACTGATCCGTGCTTTACGCCCACTGACGGGCGTACAGGCTGCTTGAGTAGTTGAGACATCCTGATTAATTGTTTCAAGTTCCGTTGCTTTCTCTCGCTTCTTGAACGGTGTTTCAGATAGACTTCTCTCAATGTCCCATTGAGTATGCCTTGTTTGATTTTCACCATGGCTTCTGCGCCAAGTTCACTCCAATGCATGCCCCTTTTTTTCATCCTGAAGGAGATATGCCTTTGATTCGATTCCATCGCTCCTAGGCCTCTCGCACCTTCCGGCACGTTTTTCACCCTGTCTCTCCAGTCAAAAATGCGGTCCCAGTTTTTCAAGATATACGAACGGAATTCCTTGATTTTCTTGAGAGCCTTTTTATCCGTCAAGGTGCTTTCGTGCGTATCCAAATATAACGTGAATTGGTCCAGGTCATGCGTTCTAATCGCTTTTCTAATTTGCTCCTTGATCTCGCTCTTTCCGCCCCCAAATGTCCTTATGATGGCTTGTGCAACGTGGTAGGTATCCAGCTGGTTGAGCACCGGAAATTCCGACTGTGAGAAAGCTGTTTGAAACCGTTCAGCTGTGTATCCCGCACCTCCATCACTGTTTGTAATGACATGCGTTTTTTCGAGGGAGTAGGTGTTGGCAGCTGTGGCTTGGACTTCATCCCAAAATGTCTGGATGGCTTCCGTTGTCATGATGACTGTGGGCTGACGCAGGGAGACCCTTTTACCATTGGTTTGCCATCCCTCATAGAGAATGGCGTGGTGGACTTCCATACTCTGTTTCTTTTTTAGTCCCCGAACGAATACACCATCTGCTTCAGAAAACAGGTAGTCTACCTTCTTCCCCTCAGGCAGGGAAACAGCTATTTCTAGCTCTTCTACAAGTGCCTTATCGGCTTCCGCCTGAGTTTTCCCTACGTGTTTTACCATGTTCCCTACAGTTGTGTGACTAAGACTCACTGCTGTCCACTCTTTTAAAATATCAGCTACTTCCCGATAGGTGTTCTCACTTGCCAACTCTGCCACCTTTAATTCCACTAACGGGCTGTATCGTTGGTATGGTAAAAGCCCTAACCATTCATCCAGAGGATAATGTGAATTCCCTTTCTGGTCATGCATTAGTGAACGTTTAAAGGTCACATTTCCAAATAAAAACTGAATGCTTCTGTTATCACTCCGGCAGTACTCCCAGCCATCCTCCAGCTTTTTCTGCTTAATTGTTTTATCTAACGTCTCAAATATTTCCCCAACCCATTGCGTAAAGGCATTCTGGATCAGAATTTTAACTTGTTCTTCAAATTCAATAAGACTTTCAGCTCTGAGGAGTAAAAATTTTTCGTGATAATTTAACTATTCCCCCCCAAAAATGCGGCTAAATATGTAATAATTTAAATAATTAGAGCTTGCTGGACGAATATTTTGGCATGGCTTAGTGACAAGTCGAATACAAGCTAAAATTTGATTCGTTCAGCAAGCCCTAATTAAACTTGGCTGTTTTGAGGGGGTTTTTATTTTGGTTACTAGAAAAGAAAAAAGAAATCGTGAAAAAGAAGCAAATTATTTTTTCGAGTTCCTTAAAATTCAGAAGCATTTTTTCAAAGACCTGATGAATAACCTAAAAAAGGTAGCAGACCACCGACATCAAAGCTATATCACTTATGGTCCAGAGGTCCTTTTATTTACGATGATGTTGAAAAATATGACCGGCCTAAAATCCATGAGAAACATGAGTGAGAGTTTTAATAAAGAAGAATGTATTAAAAATGTAGGGAAGGTGTTAGGCTTAGATTCTCTTGAAGAACTTCCACATTATGATACAATTAACGACTTTTTATCTGGCTTAGATGTAAATGAATTAGAAAAAATTAGAACGTATATGATTAAAGAATTATTGAAAAAAAGGTCTCTCGAGTCTTATCGAATTGAAGGAAAGTACTGGGGTGTCATCATTGATGGAACTGGATTACACACCTTTCATGAGAAACATTGTAAACACTGCCTGAGACGGGCATATACAAATAAAGAAACAGGAGAAACGAACGTACTTTATATGCACCATGTACTTGAAGCCAAGCTTGTCGTGGGGGATATGGTCTTCAGTATTGCCTCCGAATTTATCGAAAATGAATCAGAAAATGTTTCTAAGCAAGATTGTGAATTAAAAGCCTTCGACAGGCTGGCAAAGAAAATAAAAAAAATATTTAAAAGACTACCGATTTGTATCTTGGGAGATAGTCTCTATGCATGTGAAACGGTATTTAATCTGTGCAGGGCGCACAAATGGAAATATATATGCAGATTTAAGGAAGGGAGAATTAAAAGTATCTCGACGGAGTTTAAGGCAATAAAAGAGCTGGAACAAAGTAAGGATCAGAATTCATTAGTTTGGGTGAATGATATTGCCTACAAAGACAGAACGGTCAATCTGATGGAGGCCACAATGAAAACAGAGGATGGGAAATCGAAAGAGTATGTATTTATAACGGATATTAAAATCACGAAAAAGAACGTGGAACGACTCATCGCTGCAGGAAGAAGCCGCTGGAAGATTGAAAATCAAGGATTTAACGAACAAAAAAATAATCGTTACAATATAGAACATGCCAATAGCCAAAACTACACAGCCATGAAAAATCATTATTTATTAGTTCAAATAACAGATATTATTAGACAGCTGTTTGAAAAAGGTTCGTCAATCTTAAAAGCACTCAAAAAAACGGCAAAAGAAAAATCCTCAAATCTGTTGGAATCGTTTCGGACACGTATTTTAACAGACGAGGATTTCACCCATTTAAGTAAGCCAATACAAGTAAGGTTTACTTAATGGTTATATTATAGCAAAGGATGTGATGTAAAAAAAGGTTTTTTTGAAGTTATCCACAATTTTAAAAAAGAAATTTGCAAATTCGGCTCTTTTTGACTTTGAAAGCAGAAAAAATAGATGGAAAAATTTTCTAAATGTGGATAAGTCATTTTATCATAAAACATCTAAAAATTGATGAATTTACTCTTCAGAACTGTTCTGGATGACGGTTCGGATGCTTCTTCTTGTTGTTTTCTTTTTCAATGGCGTATCTTGTTTTTTCAAGCTTTCTTGTCCAATCAAGCGAAGCAGGTTATACGCAAATATACCGAAATGGAGCACAAGGCCATTCGTTTCATATTTGCCTGACGGCAGCCGTTCGAGATCCAGTTCTGATTTAATTTCACTATGGAACTGTTCGCAAGTGCCATGGTTATGATAAAGAGAGATCACCACATGAGGCGGCACTTCAAGGTCCGTCCAGTAGGTTTCAAATTCATACTCGGGAATTAAAAAAATTTGTCCGTCTCTTGAGATGGTTCTTTCGGTCACTTTAAAAACTTTTCGGATGCTTCGCTCCTGGTCCTTAATTTGAATGGTTTCGGGGATGGATCCAAGGTAAACCTTCTTTCCTTCCCGTTCTTCACAACAGATCCCATATTTTCGGGCAATGTACAGCCAGTCCTCAGCTTTTTCCTTACGGGGATTGCGTTTGATAATAAAGCTTGCATGGTTTTCTAGGAGAATAATGAGATTATCCCGGCTGTCATTTCCGGAATCAAGCCTGAAAAGCAATGGCTGATCTGTTAGTTTCCGGGCAGATTGAATGGTTTCCTGGATGAAATTTGGTGTACCTTTTTGGCAGTGGACACTTCCCTTTCGCATCTCAACATGCAGGCAGTAACCTTCCTGTCCCATGTAAGCGAACATAGGGGCATAACCGTCACAGCCTTTATAGGTTCTTTCTACCCCTTCCTTTTTTGTCTTGGAGTTATCGAAAGGGGAGACATCCAGATCAACCGGGATATACGGCTTGTCTTTGGCGTAAACCGGGCTGATTTCCGCATTTGTATGGCGAATCAGATCCAGCGATTCTTCGTGCAAGATCGTTTTCCATTTTTCCACCAAGGCGGCCTGGTCCAATCGTTGCCTGAGAGTCGGGCTGGAAGGAACCCTCTGGATATCCAAAGCCAGTGCAAAAAAAGCATCATCACGGAAGGTTTCAATATTGTCATAATCACTTTTTCCCTGGCAAAGCAAGCCGATATAAGATTTAGCCACATCGCCATTGGAACAAGCCGGATACCGGGAGATATCAGGGAGTTTATAGGCATTCAACCTGGAAACTAAATTCGTTTGATTTAGTAAATTTCCTACTATCGCTAAGCCAGCTTGGGCAACAATTCGTTCTTTTGTGGGTTCTATCACAAACTTTTTCATGAGATCACCTGAATGTGGAATGAATTTAATTTGTCTGATATACCAATTATACTAAATTTTATGCGATTTGTTTGCCTTTAAGCGGAAATTTCGTCACGGATTCAGGATATTTTAAATTATTTTTTTATTATTGTAAATATTATTTTTTATTAAATATATAAGTTGAAACTTTGTTTTACATCCAGTAGAGCGCCCACCGCATTCTATCAAAATGACTTGTTATGAGGAAAACAGAATCGAACAATCGGAAAATCTTTATTGAAACTTATATATCTTCAACGTCGCAATCGTCATTTGGTGAAACAAGAAGACGCAGTGATCATTGCCATTCATCTTTTGGGAAAGCTGCTTGGCTTCTCTTCCGAACGTGCATGGCATCGCTTTGTGACTGGGAACTTGTTTACGGATGGACATTTTCTCGAACGTTCTCGATACAATCGCCGTTGTCGAGCGCTGCGCTTTGCGATCAAATGGATTCGCCATGAGCTAGCCAAACGTGGACAACACCACGCCTATGCGGTAGTAGATAGCGTGCCACTCGAATTGTGCCATACCGCAAGAATGTACCGAGTCAAACGATTTCAAGGAATCGCGGACATCGGGCTCTGTGCATCGAAAAAGCAGTGGTACTATGGATTTAAGCTCCATCTTCAGGTGACCAACCAAGGACTGCCCATGGGATACGTGGTAACGGAGGCGTCCTGTCACGATCGAACTGCAGCTGAAACCGTCATGACTCAAATTCCTCACCTCTATAACTTGGGTGACAAAGGATTCATCAGTAGCGAATTGCAAAAAAGTTGTATGAAGAGTACCAAATCGCTTTTTGGACTCCATCTCGCAAAAACCAGAAACACCGCCCATCGGAATCATGGGAGAAATGGCTCAAACAAAAACGTAAAGTGATAGAGACGGTGTTCTCCGTCCTCGTTGACCAGTATCGTATGACAGACATTCGTGCGAATTCGATTGCGGGATTTGAAGTAGCACTAGATGGCATCTTGTTGGCATATTCACTTGTCACACTTGGGCTAGTTGAGCGCTAGCGCCCAACTAGCACCACGGGTTTTCTAAATTATAATAACAATCTATTGATTTTGTCAATCATTTTCATTGCAATTTTATATATTTTTCTTAGCTGTTTCATCCTCTTTCCGTCTTGCCAACTGCTTGAAACACAAGCCACTCCCTAATCCATCTTTATATATAATCCCCGCCGGATTCAACGGGCAAACAGGTCTTGCATAGCGGTTCCGGCACTGTGCGCAGCCGCAATCTTTTTTAATGTTTCTCCGAGTGACAGGATCTCCTCTTTTGTTGTATGGCGCCCAAAGGAAATTCTGAAAAACTGATCCATTGCTTCCTCCGCGTATCCCATTGCTTCAACTGCTTTGCTCCCGCCTTCATGATGTTCCTGGCAGGCGCTCCCGGTTGAGATCGCAAATCCCGCTTTGTTGCACTCCAATAAAACAAGCTGCCCTTGAACCCCTGGAATCATACCGCCGACGATGGAAGGAAGCTGCATCGCCCGTTCCCCCTCTATAAAAACAACCGTCCCACCGGATGCCTTTTTTAACGCGGTCCGGTACTCCCAGTCCCGCTCACTTTCTATCAAAATCTCCTCGGCAGCCGCAGCAAATCCGGCAATGCCAGGCACATTCACTGTCCCGCCGCGGAACCCCTTTTCATGGGAAAGGTACGGAAAAACGGGGGCGATGACGCAAGAGGGGTGAATGTATACTGCCCCGACCCCTTTTGGCCCGTGGATTTTGTGTGAAGAGAGGGTAATGCTGTCGACATAAGGGATCATGCGTGCTACATCTGCTTTGCCAAATGACTGCACACAATCGGAATGAAACAGGATCCCCCGCCTTCTTACCATCAGGGAAATTTCCTCAATGGGCTGGATGGTGCCGATTTCCTGGTTAATATGCTGAACCGAAACAAGCACCGTGTCCGGCCGGATCGCTGCTTCAAGCTTCTTTAAATCCACCGTCCCTTTTTCCGTAAACGGGAGCCTTGTCACTTCAAATCCCAGCCTTTCCAAAAATCCGAGCGCTGAATGGACGGACGCATGCTCCGCCATCGACGAAAGGATATGTTTTCCCCTTCCGGAAGCTCCCATTGCAAGCGAAACAATCGCCAATAAATTCCCCTCCGTGCCGCCTGAAGTAAAATACAGCCCTTCAGCCGGTACGCCGAGATAACCACTGATCAAGCCCCGCGATTTTTCAAGCACCGCCCGCGCATCCGTCCCGATGTCATGCAGGCTTTCACTGTTTCCGTAAAAAGATTCGGCTGCTTCCATAAATGTCTCCCGTGCCCGTTCGCTCATTTTTGTCGTTGCCGCATAATCAAAATAAAACATGGCTGGCCTCCTAAAAAGTACTTGTATTCAGTTTAATTTTGTGCAAAGATATGTGTCAAGACAGATGTAAAGTAGGGAGACGGATGAAAGAAAAAATATGTATCTTGGGAAGCGGGATTGCCGCTCTGCAATTAGCCGTGCACCTGGACAGCCGCTACGATGTGACGATCATTACAAAGTCGCAAACAAAGACGAGCAATTCCTACAAAGCACAAGGCGGGATCGCAGCCGTCCTCTCGCCGGAAGACCGTTTTGAATTCCATGTGAAAGACACAATCCGGGCGGGTTGCCGGCACCATAATGAAAAAGAAGTGGAAAAATTGGTAAAAGAGGGTGCGGCCGTAGCAGAAGAACTCGTAAAAAGCGGGCTTCCCGCAGACAGGCGGCCGGACGGCGGGCTTGATTTAGGGCTTGAAGGCGCACATACAGTGCACCGTATTCTCCACTGCGGCGGCGATGCAACCGGAAAATTTGTCATTCAGCATCTTCTCGGGCAACTTGGAAAAAGCGTCCGGATTATCGAACATGAGCTGGCGTTTGAACTCATGGTATCCGCAGAAACAGGACGCGTAACCGGTGTAAAAACAAAAACGGCCGACGGCAACATCCGCCACTATTTTTCCGATCATACCGTGATCGCAACCGGCGGGCTTGGGAGCTTGTATCCTTTCACCTCCAACCACCCGGAAATCATCGGCGACGGGATTGCAATGGCATACCGGGCCGGCGCGGAACTTGCAGATATGGAGTTCGTCCAGTTTCACCCGACATTATTGTATGCGGAAGGCCGCGCGAAAGGCCTTGTGTCCGAAGCCGTCCGCGGAGAAGGTGCAGTGCTCGTGGACGAAAACGGATCACTTGTCATGGCAGGTGTCCACCCGTTAAAAGACCTGGCACCCAGGCATGTGGTCGCCCACCAAATTCATCAAACGATTCATAGCGGAAAGAAAGTTTTTCTGAACATCCGTAAAATCAAACACTTTGAAAAAAGGTTCCCGACCATTTCCCGGATTTGCCGGGAAAGCGGCATTGATATCCATTCCGGCCTGTTGCCTGTTGTCCCGGGCAGCCATTTCTTTATGGGCGGCATCGTAGTGGATACATATGGCAGAACAACGGTAAACGGGCTGTATGCCATCGGGGAAGCAGCGGCAAGCGGCGTACACGGTGCAAACCGGCTCGCCAGCAATTCGCTTTTGGAAGGGCTCGTATTCGGCAAACGGCTCGCAGCGTTTTTAAATGCATTAAAACCTGAAGCATCGGGCGGCGAAACAGCAGAAATCGTCCGTCCTCCTTTAAATCCGGAAATCGCCCGCAGGCTGGACACCGTAGCATTGAAGCAAAAAATGATGGAAAATGCCGGCGTGATCCGCTCAGAAACCGGGTTGCGGCATCTTTTGCAGTGGCTGCAAGCTCGTGGGGCTGATACGTTTTCCGCTTTTTCACTCGGCCATCTTGCAAAGGAAGAAATGGAAAAAGTCTTTATGTTTACCAACAGCTTGCTCATCACACAATCGGCGCTTTGCCGGAAAGAATCGCGCGGCGCCCATATCCGCGCCGATTACCCGGATGAAAGCAGCGGCTGGCAGGGTGTCCATCTCATTCATGCAAAAAACAAAGGCTTAATCACACGGAGGGGACTTTATGAACAAGCTCCAACTTCAATCCATGCTTAAACATTTTTTCATGGAAGACATTGGGGAAGGCGATATCAATACGGAATATATTTTTTCGCCGGATCAGCCGGGCAAATTAACGTTTATTGCAAAACAAAACGGGATTTTCTGTGGAAAGGATGTGATAGAAGAAGGTTTCCGCATTCTGGACGGTACGGTGAGACCGCGTATTTTTCCCAGGGATGGCGCCCGGATTGAAAAAGGGGCAGCTATTGCGGAAATTCGCGGCCCCATTGTAAGCCTCCTTTCCGGAGAGCGGGTAATCCTGAATCTCATCCAGCGCATGTCGGGCATTGCAACAACCACAAACGCAGCAGTCCGCGAGACGGAAGGCACCCACGCAAAGATTTGCGATACAAGAAAGACAACCCCCGGCCTCCGGATGCTTGAAAAATACGCCGTCAAAGCAGGCGGCGGATTCAACCACCGGCGCGGGCTGTACGACTGTGTCATGCTGAAAGACAACCATATCGCATTTGCCGGCAGCATCACAAAAGCCGTGGAAACAGTGAAAGCATCCATCGGGCATACCGTAAAAATTGAAGTCGAAATTGAAACAAAGGACCATCTGCTTGAGGCTGTCCGTGCCGGTGCCGACATCATCATGTTTGACAACCGCACACCGGAAGAAATCTGCGAATGGCTGCCGCTCGTGCCGCCCCATATTGCGACGGAAGCATCAGGCGGCATCACAATGGAAAATATCCGGAGCTATGCTGAAACCGGCGTCGATTGGATCTCGCTCGGATTTTTGACCCATTCCTATCAAATACTTGATATCAGTGCAATCGTGGAAAATACGAAGGAGGTTGCTTTATGAGCCTGCTGGAAACGTTACAGCTTACGACTTTGCCGGAAAAATATCAGTCCCTTACGCAAGAAGAAATGGAAAACCGGGTTTGGGACATCAAAAAAGAAATGGGTGCGCAACTTTTCCTCCCGTGCCACCACTACCAGCGTGAAGAAGTATACCAGTTTGCCGATGCAGCCGGTGATTCGCTGCAGCTCGCGCAAATTTCGGCAAAAAACCGCAATGCCAAATACATTGTGTTTTGCGGTGTACATTTTATGGCGGAAACGGCGGATATGTTAACATCGGCGGAACAAACCGTCATTCTCCCCGACATGCGTGCAGGCTGCTCAATGGCAGACATGGCCGACATCCATCAGACGGAACGGGCATGGGACATGTTGCAATCTTTGTTTGGCGATACGATACTGCCGCTTACCTATGTCAACTCCACAGCAGCGATTAAAGCATTTGTCGGGCGCAACGGCGGGGCAACCGTTACCTCTTCGAATGCGAAAAAAATGGTCAAGTGGGCCTTCACCCAGAAAGAACGGATTTTCTTTTTACCAGACCAGCATCTTGGCCGGAATACCGCATATGATTTGGGCGTGGATCTCGCAGATATGGCCGTCTGGGACCCGATCCGGAACGATCTTATCTACGAAGGTGCGCTGGAAAATGCGAAAGTCATTTTATGGAAAGGGCACTGCTCCGTGCACGAGCACTTTACCATCAAAAATATCGAATTCGTGCGCGCGAAATATCCGGATATGCAAATCATTGTCCATCCGGAATGTGCGCATGAAGTGGTTGCCCTGTCAGATTTCAGCGGCTCCACAAAATACATCATTGATACGATTGAAAACGCGCCCGCCGGGAGCGCCTGGGCAATTGGCACTGAAATGAACCTGGTGCAGCGCCTGATCAAAAATCATCCGGATAAAAAGATTATTTCGTTAAATCCGGTCATGTGCCCGTGCCTGACCATGAACCGGATCGACCTGCCGCATCTTTTATGGTCGCTGGAAAATATTGTCGAGGGCAAAGAAACAAACGTGATCAAAGTAGAGGAAAACACAGCGCGGGATGCGGTGTTGGCATTAGAGCGGATGTTAAAACTTTAATAATTCCCGGTTTCAAATTGGCACGTGCTTGGACTCAGGGGCCCCGGTTACTGCGGGAACCCCTTTTTGTCTTTTTGGCAGATTCCTGAGTCTGTTTGCTTTAAAACCACACTTTTCTTTTGCAACTCCCGGTAATCGAACCATTGATATATTAATAGCTGAATGATGAAAAAATTATTGAAATAAAACCTATTTAGGCGTAAGCTGGACATACATCAAATTTTTATATCACGGAGGTCCTGTAAAATGCGTCTAAGCCAAGTCATAAGAAGCGGTCCAAACCAATACATATGTGAAGAGGATGCAGCCAAATATTTGGAAGAAAAGCTGGAAGAATTCAAATATCCGGTTGTCATTACCGGGGTAAAATCATTCAAAGCATTTCAAAAATTTGCGTCAATACCGCAAAACTGGCCGGTACTCCGGTACGATCATACTGCAAGTGAGAAAAACATGGCAAAACTGGCGGAACAGGCAGGCCGTGCAGATGTCATCGTCGGGATTGGCGGCGGCAAAGTGCTCGATACGGCAAAGGGAACAGCAGAACTGCTCAACTGTGAAGTCGTGCTCGTTCCAACGCTAGCCGGAACGTGTGCCGGTTATACACCTTTATCCGCTGTTTATCATGAAGACGGCTCATTCAGTCATGTCGCTTATTACAAACGTTCCGCCTTTTTAACCCTGATCGATTTGCGTATTCTCCTGAACGCACCGGCCGAATATTTGCTGGGCGGAATTGGCGATTCTTTAGCCAAATGGTATGAAGCAGAAGGCATCACCCGTTCCATGAAACATTTGCCGGTGATGGTCGAACTCGGCCTCCGCTCCGCAAAAGCGATTTATGAAGGGATCTTGCGCGACAGTGAGCAGGCATTACACGACCGAAACGAAGGGAAGATAACCGACGCTTTCCGCAATATAGTTGAAATTATCATTGGCGCGGCTGGGACAGTCGGCGGCTTTGCCGGCGAATACGGAAGAATGGCTGGGGCCCACGCCATCCATAACGGGCTGACCTTACTGCCGGAAACGCATTCCATTCTGCACGGTTCCAAAGTGGCTTACGGCATCCTTGTCCAATTAGCGGCAACAGGCGATATCAATGAAGTGAAAAAACTGCTTCCGTTGTATCAAAAACTCGGTTTTCCTTATAATCTGGATACACTGCATGTGACGGAAAATCATGGCGCGGCCATTGAAAAAGTCGCAGCATATGCCGCAAAACCCGAAGAATCCTTTCGCCTGCTTGGCAGCTTTACGAAGGCGCAAATTGCAAAAGCAATGGAAACAATCGAACAGCTCACGACTGAAAAGGCTGATATCAAATGATTGGCACGGGCGGCCCCGGAACAAGGCCGCCTTCACCCTGCTTAAATGCAATCCGTTTGTTGCACCATTTTTTCAAAGTTTCCGCCTTTTCTGTTTGCATCACTTGCAATAGAAATGGCCGCCATAGCGAACTTTCATACGGGATCGCGATTTAAAATGCAGTTATGGAGGCAATTAGGCCTGCCAAAAAATTCGATGCCATATTAATCTTCACCCTTACTTGGATCTGCTTCATCCAGAGACAATCTGACCACTTTCGTATATTCACCTTTTGCTATTTCTTCCGGCGTTGCTTTTTGGTCGAGCTCTTCCTGGTCGTCAAGGCCAGTCGCAAGTGTCGGCTCAACACGTCCGTTCTCTTTTTCCACTCTCTCCACATCCTTATTGAAGTGATGCGGCTAGTTTTCCACGGATGCTCACAATTTATGCGATTGCAGCCGATTGCTCGGTTCTATTTTAAAATTTTGAATTTCTTCTTCCGGCAACCCAGTGTATTTATTGATCACACTTAAGTCTGGTTGCTCCGCTCTGTTTCAGCTTTTTCAATTCTTCCTCTGCCATCCCGGTGTATTTTGCGATTGATGCCAGATCCTGGTTCTCTTCCAGCATTCTTTTGGCAATCCTTAATGCCGCTCTCCTTTCCCCTTCTTTCAACCCCTCTTTCAATCCTTCTTCTTTTCCTTCTTCTTTTCCTTCTTCTTTTCCTTCTTCCTTCCCTTTTTTGTACCCTTTGTCGTAAAAGGAATTTGGCAGGCGCAGGATTTGGTCGGCTTCTTGCGGATCCAGATTTTTAATGCTTGACATCACAAGTTCATCCTCCTCGTATAATAAGTTTAAATCCAAAGTGGATGTCAATTTCCAGTTCATTCTGCTGCTCATTGACAAGTGAATATAAGATTTTGTATTCCGGGCGAGCCCGGAATACAAGTTCGGACTTGGACGCTTCGCGATGTTCCCGGATAATGGTCTTAGGATCGTTTGGGTCAATGCTTCCCCTCCTTGTAGCCTGACTACTCGAAAAGTCTGCATCCCCAGGTTCTTGCTTGAACGTCTAACCCGTAGGCCGTTCCTCCGGATCTCCGTGCTGGAAATGAGCAGTTCCAGGCAGCCCACGGCCCGGATGAGTTCTCATACGCGAGGCTGACAGATCGGCAAGCCATCTGGGGATATCCCGAAGCGTCCGATTCCATCGATCCCAATACAGAGAGGAGGAAATCATATGCCCTTATTTGTCGGTATTGACGTGAGCTCCAAAAACCTCGATGCCTGCCTGATGGATGGAATGGGGGAAACGTTAGCCACCCAAACGGTGACAAACAATCTTCCCGGTGCCTCTGAGTTAAGAGACACCATCCTCCAACATGCGGAGGCGGATGACACCATCCAGATCGCCATGGAGGCCACATCTGTGTATAGTTGGCACCCGGCAATGTTTTTCCATGAAGATCCCGAGCTGAAACAGCGTCGTACAAAGGTGTTTACCCTGAATCCGAAGCTGGTGAGAAATTTCAAAAAGGCTTATGCCGAGATGGACAAGACCGATCCCAAAGATGCCTGGGTAATTGCGGACCGCTTGCGTTTCGGGAGATTGCCGAAATCCGTGATTCAGTCAGAACAATACCTTGCCCTTCAACGGTTAACACGGATGCGCTATCACCTGATTCAAAGTTTAACCCGGGAACAACAGGTATTTTTGAATCATCTGTTTTTCAAATTCAGTGCCTTTAACCTTGAAGTGGATACATCGGTCTTCGGCCATGCCATAACGGAATTTTTGCTTGAGGCCTATAGCCTCGATGAAATTGCCCAAATGCCTCTGGAGGACTTAGCGATGTATCTCCAGACCAAAGGCCATGGCCGCTTTAGCGATCCCGAGGATTTGGCCGCATCCATCCAAAAAGCTGCCCGGTCCTCTTACCGGCTTTCTAAATGTGTGGAGGATTCGATTGACTTGGTCCTGGGCAGTTCTATTGAGATCATCCGGCATCTTAAACGCCAAATCAAGGATTTGGATAAGGCGATTGCCCGCGTTCTTGATGGAATCCCGAATACCCTCCAGACCATTCCGGGAATAGGCCCGGTGAGCTGTGCTGGGATTCTCGCTGAAATCGGCGACATTGAGCGCTTTGACGACCAAGCCGCGATCGCAAAATTTGCCGGATTGTTCTGGCCCCGCCACCAATCGGGTGATTTTGAGGCTGATGACAAAATGCTTGCGCGTACAGGCAATCGTTATCTCCGGTATTACCTGGTTGAGGCTGCCAATCTGGTCCGGCGACACGAACCTGAGTACCGCGCCTTTTACCAAAAGAAATATCGTGAGGTGCATAAGCACTCACACAAACGCGCCCTCGTCTTAACGGCAAGAAAACTGGTGCGCCTGATCGATGCGCTGCTCCGCAACGATCAAATTTATGCGCCGAAAAAGAAGGTGACGCGATGAGGTAACCAGGTAACCATCATCGATAGCCTGAACTTGAAAACTTCCAGATTATTCCAATTATCTGGAGGCTTAGTTCAGTATTGCCATTTTTATGACATAGAGCCAACAAAATTTCCAATTCACTTGTTTTTAACCCTTGACATCACACCGTAGGACTTATCCGTTAATTTAAAATAAGAATCAAAAAATCCATAGATGAGTGCCATTCTTGCCGGGTCGAGTTCCATGCGGGCCATCATTCTTAAGAACTCTACTTTTACCTGTACTTTTTCTTTTTTTGTATACCCCATTTTGGATTTAAGTCAATATTTTGGACACCAATAAGTGAAATTTAATTTTGATCTCATGCCATATTTTTCATGACATCGCTGGTCGCTTGACATGGAGCCTCTGCGGGCGTGGTGTTATGCGAAGGGCGAAAGGGGCAATGATTTCTTTCGCATGGCAAACAAGCCTACCACGCCCCGCCACTCCATGTAAAGCGGATGCTTGTAAAATTGTGAAGAGCACTACGCTGCCCCTTTGATACTGTCTTCTGTTTCTTGTGGCGTCATATAGCCCAAGCAGCTATGAATCCGTTTCCGATTGTACCAGCCTTCTATAAATTCGAATAAGGCTCTTCTGGCAGCTTGAAAGTTCAAATAGTTGACTCTGTAGATCTCTTCTTTTTTCAGAATTGCATGGAAAGACTCAATGCAGGCGTTATCGTATGGGCAACCTTTTTTACTGAAGGAGTGTTTGAACTGCTTCTTTTCCATGTATTCTGCAAATTTCTCGCTTGTATACTGGGATCCCAAATCAGAATGCAAGATCAATCCCGGACCTGGACGTTGTGCCTGATAAGCGTTTTCTACTGCCTTTAAAGCCAGTTCAGTCGTCATGTGGCGGTCAAAAGCGTAACCGACAATCTTTCTGGAATGTAAATCCATTACGGAAGCCAGGTAGCACCAACCGTCTCTCAAAGTATGAATGTACGTAATATCCGTAACCCATTTCTCGTTAATGGTTGTCGTTGAGAAGTCCTGGTTCAGCAGGTTATCGTGTTCTTCCATCTTGCCCTTATTGGAATGGGGACGGTACTTTTTTCTGATAATGGAATAAATGCCTGCAGCCTTCATCAAACGCTGAACCCGTTTCAGGCTGACTTTGAGCCCTTCTTTTTCAAGCATATGGCGGATCTTCGGCGCTCCGTACCTCTGCTTGCTTTCCGTATGGATTTTTCGTATTCTGTCTGTCAACTCCCGGTTTTCCCGTTTTGTTTTTGACTCTTTTTTTTTGTTTGGATTGATAGTAGGTACTTCTCGGCACGCCAAGGACTGTACACATGGTTTTAAGGTCATAATGGTGTTTGGCTCTTATCTCGTCAATCATGGATATAACAGTGGTTTGATCTACTTCTTTGCGAATATGGCCATAGCTTTTTTTAAGATTTCGTTTTCCTCTTTCAGCCGGTGCAATTCTTTTTGCAGGTTCAGAAATTCTTCCGGGGTAAAAGAGCTCCCGTCATCCAGCTTAACCGGTTTTTGTTTTCTGATCCATTTGTAGATTGTCGTTTCAGACAGGCCATATTCGCTGCAGATCTGTTTTACTGGTGTTCCAGTTTGATAAAGCTCAACCACCATTTCTTTAAATTCAGCATGATAACTTTTACGTTTTTCGCTTGTGTTACCCATATCAGGACACATCCCTTCGTTAATATTATATTTCACTAAAGGGTGTCCATGAAACTATACTAGCATCATCCTGTTTTCTGCATTTGTTCGTTTCTTCGGTAACTTTCATTGACTTCCACTTCCTTTAGTTCAGCCCTTCCTTCGATGCCCCAGGCATCTCCGTACTATGGATTCTGCTGACTTCTCACGGCAAATCTTGTTTCAACCAGGTTTCATACTCTGTTTCCACCTGTCCGTGAGACCTCCCGTGGTAAGGTGATTCACTTTCATTCCATGTACCCGCACCATTTACGTTTCCACATCCGGATAGCTTTTGGGCTTTGACTTGTTCAGCAGCCTTACCCTGTGAGAGTACGCCTAATGATGTTCGTG
This sequence comes from Weizmannia sp. FSL W8-0676, assembly GCF_038593015.1. NCBI lineage: Bacteria > Bacillati > Bacillota > Bacilli > Caryophanales > Bacillaceae > Heyndrickxia > Weizmannia sp. FSL W8-0676. Next base: position 515,489 of record NZ_CP151954.1, on the reverse strand, counting down.
TTCCTCGGGTCAGAATTTTGCCTCCAGCTTCCTTCAGATTCCATCTCACGATGGACACCCTTGCTCTTGGCTAATGGTTGGTCGCTACCTACCCCCATAGCGGACTTACACCGCCTAGCGAATCGCCATGCACGGCGCACTGAAATAAGAACGTGGCTTTTTTGCCACGCTCTTATTTCATTCTGCAAGCTTGCGAATCTGTTCATTTACATTCTCATGGCACAGGCCGCCGTGGTAGCAGATGACGGATTTAATATCAAAATCAAGCAGCTTTTTCAATGAAGCCATTGCGGTTCCCATATCAGGCGTGACTTGCTGTCTGGGGCCATGCAGTTTGCCGTTGTCTGCAACCATCGCATCCGCAGCGATCAATGTTTTGCTCTTTTTAAGATACAGGCAGCAATGGCCAGGCGTATGCCCCGGTGTAAAAATCACCTCTATTCCGCCGCTAAAAGGCAGAACTTCTCCATCCCCGATCACTTTGTCCACTTTCGCTTTCGGCGGATTCAAATACATCTGTTTCATTTCTTCCGGCATCGATTCCCATCTTGCCGGATCGATCTTTTCCGGATCCGCTTTGATCAGAAGCCTCTCCCCTTCGATATATGGCTTGTCCAGCCCGTGTGCGTACACCGTAATGGAATGGCCGGACTCTGCCAATATTTCCGGCACGCTGCCAATATGATCCATATCCTGGTGCGTCAGAATAACTGCGTCCAATTTTTCAAACGGCACGCCCGCCTTCTCCATTTCTGCACGGATCAAATCAAGCGAACCCGGCATGCCGGCATCTACCAAAACCGCTTTCTGTTCATCCCAGATCAAAGTGGGGTGAATGATAAAATGGTTCAGGTTGATTTCCAGCATCGCAACGCCCTCGGCAATTTTTTTCAATTGAATCCCTCCCATCTGCATTGTCTTTTCCATCTTATCACAAAAAACAGACAGCCCTATTCTGCTGCCTTTCGCTATTCCTTCCGAAGCTGGAGCTTATGGCACTGGTGCGCGCCATCGCTGCACCAATAAGAAAAAGGAGGACTCCTGGCACGAGAACGTTAAAAACATGGGTGGCCGTATTAGGCAGCACCGTACTAAATCCGTTTCTCGGTGAAGAACTCCCGGCCACGCCGGCAACGCCAACTTTATAAAACCACAATTGGAAACGGCATGTTAACCTTTTGCATCTCGATAGTTCTTGATAACGAATTAGGGCTTGCTGAACGAATCCGATTATGGCTTGTATCTGATTTGTCAGCAAGCTCTACCTCAATATCATAGGAGAATGCATCTGCGAAAATGCTTTATTCTGTCCTCTCTGTATGTTGAATCAGCTTTAGAGTGCAAAGTTTTTCCTGCATTTTTTATAAAACCCTTGCATTTAAAGTTCGGCCAAAGCTGTCAGTATCCTTACCAAGTCTAGGACTTTTGCTTATTCAGCAAGCCCGAATTACAATGGGCATTGCATCAACTGTCTCTCAAAATAAATGCAGCTGAAAGCGGCGCCATTTTTTCGTAATAACGAACAAAATACTTTCTTTTTCGCAACATTCCTTTGTTTTCCTTGCTTTTTAAAAATATATTGAGAACAAATTGTTTTATATTACGAACAATTCGTTTTTCACTGGGGTGATTTATCCGGAAACAGCAAGAAGCCCTGTCTTTCAGAGATAGCCTTCTGAAAGACAGGGCGATATATTCACAATCCTTGAGCGCCTGCCAAAAGACCGGGGGTTGCCCTTCCGAAAAGCAGCCAGTATTTTACTTTAACAGCCCATACGCTTTTTTGTACACCGTATTTGCAATTTCTTTATGCCCTTTGTCATTGGCAAGCCAGCCATCGCTTTTGCCCGTGGCCGCTTTCTCTCCTTTCTGGCCGTGTGTATCGGAACGGTTCAGCCAGACAGATTCAATATTGGCAACAGGAACACCCTTTGCTTTCCCCACCTCTTCAATGGCGCGGTCATAAGTAAAAGACAACTGCCCGCTGTTCCAGGTGGTGAGCAAAATGATTTTTGTTTTCTTGCCGGTACTCTTTCTGATTTCATCCACAAAATGTTCGAGATCTTTCTTAAATTGGCCGGCAGAAACGTAAGTGTTTTTGGCATTCCGGTTCAGATCAAATGTACCGAACTCAATCGTCACAAGATCAGGATGATTGAAAATAATATGGGGAAGACTGTCTGCCCCATGTTCCTTCAGGCCGGCCCCGCTCTTGCCGTAGCCATTGATGGTCTTCACTTTATATCCAAGGCCTTGGTGAATGCGCGCAGCCAACAAAGCGGCATACGTTTTGCTTTTTTTCGTTGCAAAATCCCCTGCTGTCAGGCTGGAGCCGACCGGTAAATACACCAGTTCTTTCCCTTTATGTTTTTCGTAAATCTGTTTTGCCGCGCTTTCCTTTGCTGCCTTTGCCTCCAGGCTGCGCTTCTTTTCTTTTGCCAAGTCTTTTTTATATTGCTGCTGTGCTTTTTCAATCGTTTTTCCGGTGTTCGCCTGATAATACCAGTTACCGATTCCCAGCACACCAGCCGTAATGAAAAACAATAAAACGACGAGCCATCCTTTTTTTCCCAAACTGCCGTCCTCCTGAATGGTTTCTGAGACTATTATACAAGATTTGCCTGTAAGAGGGAAAAAGGATAGGATGTGGTTGGGTATCCAAAAAAACTTGCTTTGCCGTATCCCATTACACCATGGATGCCTTTATTAAAAAAGCCCGTGGATTTTTGGCAAAAAATGAAAGTTTCCGATAGTTAGGCGGGGGGAAAACAATAACAAGGGCGGAGCATACCAAAAAGAAAATTCTGCCTGTATCGTGCAGATGAACGAGAAGCCGGGAAATCATGAAACCTGATTAAAAGAGGAGGGGAAACAACCATGAAACGATTGCTTCCATTTATGTCAGCTTCAGACGGCAAAGATGCAGGGGGCACGGCAGCAAACGATAACGTTTCTGCATTTTATTTTGAGGAGAACGGCGGTATTCCGAATAATCCGTTTCTCCCTGTGCTCATTTACCACGGTGTTTTTAAAGGACGGACAGACGAAATTGAGAAAGTGTTTCAAAAAAATAATTGGGGAAACAACTGGGTATGGACCATTTTCCCTTACCATCATTTCCACAGCAATTCCCATGAAGTGATTGCGGTACGGAGCGGCCATGCCAAAGTGCAGCTTGGCGGCCCTCAAGGTAAAATTTTTACAATTTCTGAAGGTGATTGTGTGCTGTTGCCGGCCGGAACCGGGCATAAACGGATTGAGTCAGGAGGCGGGTTCGCGGTGACAGGGGGTTATCCGGGCGGGCAGGATTATGATACCCAAATGAGGGCAGATGAAACCTTGCGCGAAAATATCCGCAAAACCGGCATGCCGGAAACCGATCCCGTGTTTGGAAAAAACGGGCCGCTTTTTTCCTACTGGACCCCTGAACCGGGCGGCAAAGCAAGATAAGCGGCAGTTCGCGGGCAGAAAGGCCTCCAGGGCAGGCTGGTTCCAGCGCAAAAGATGAAATTTCTTTCTCGTTTGCATTCCATATTGCATAAAATGAAACCCAACTTGAAAGACTAGCCTTGTATTCTTTACAGAAATGGGTGTGAATTATGAAGGAAATTTTGGAACAAGTGAAGGAAAAGCTCGAAAACGCTTATAATCATCCCGATTCAGCAGATTTAGATGCCTGCATCCGGCAGCTTCAGGATGCCCGCCAGCAGTACGGGGACAAAGGGACGATGATTGAAGATGCCATTACGGCGATCGAACAGGCGAAGCATTCGATCCCGGAACACCGCCATGCAGGTACTGATTCGGCGGCAGGCGCATTCGGCCAGGCATACAACGCCCTTGAGCATGCCATTGAGTCTTTCTCTGAAACGGAAAATAATGATCCATTTTAAAAGGCAGATTTTTAAAAACAGCATCGTGCTCCATTCAAACCTTGGATTTTCCAAGGTTTTTCTGTTATTCCATCCATGTAGCGCGAACCGGGCAACGATTTTGGCCAAGGAAGCCAATACTCTCCAAATGATTCCGCAATCGCGGTTTCAGCAATTTCTCCCATGCATCCCTTCAGCATTGAAGACATGAAACGCATGTATGACACGAATTTCTGGGGCGCCGTATACGGGACAAGGTTAGCCGTCCAGCATTACAAAAGCCGCGGCGTGCCCGGCGCTGTGATCAATATCGGCAGCCTGTTCGGCGACCGCGGAACCGTCATCCAGTCCACCTATGCTTCCTCTAAATTTGCGTTGCACGGTTTTACGGAAAGCATCCGGATGGAACTTGAAAAAGAGCATGCGCCCGTTTCGATTACGCTCGTTCACCCCGGCCGGATCGATACGCCGTATAATGAGCATGCGTGCAGCTACCTTAAGAAACAACCGGCGCATTATATGTCCATGATTTACCCGCCTCAAGCCGTCGCGGAAGCCATCCTGTTTGCAGCCGAGCACCCGAAGCGGGATATGTATGTCGGATCGCAGGCAAAAATGGTCGCAGTCTTAGGCCGCTTCTTGCCACGGTTCATGGATAAATTAATGGAGCTGACCATGTACCGGACGCAGCACAGCGACCGGCCGTCAAAGTCGAAAGCGGACAGCGCCCTCTACCATCCGGGTTACGGCCTGCATGAACGGGGCACGAATAAAGGCTGGATGCGCAGAAACAGTTATTATGTCAAGATGAGCAAATATCCGCTTGCATCAGCCGCCATAGCTGCATTTGTCGGGGCAGCGCTCTGGGCTGCCGTTTCAGCCAGGCAAAAAGATTAAGGGGCAAGCCACCTTGACCGCAGGGTGGCTTGTTATGGTTGACATTCCGCTGTTTTTTTACTGATGGCCGCCAGTTTTCACTGATTCTGGTCACTCGATAGGCTATGTTTACATAACCCCAATTTTGAGAGTGTTTTTTCCACGTCCTCTCTTTTCCCTGGCTTTAACTGCTCTCCCGGCTTTTCCCAACTTCCCGGGTTTCCCATGGCGTTTCGTTGATACCAGGCTTGCATCCCTTCTTGCATCGACAAAAAAGGAAGGCGCCGCCTCCCTTATGATTCCGCCATCTTGATGATCCGCGCCGGGTTTCCGCCGACGACTGCATTGTCGGGCACATCTTTGACCACGACGGCTCCGGAAGCGATCACCGCGTTGTTGCCGATCGTAACGCCCGGGTTAATCACCGCGCGTCCGCCGATCCAGACGTTATCGCCAATTTTCACCGGTTTGGTCAACTCCAGGCCGGACACGCGTGTTTTTGCATCAAGCGGATGTGTTGCCGTATAAATATGGACACCCGGCGCCAGCATGCAGTTTTTCCCGATTTCAACCGGTCCCCCGTCTAGAATTACACAATCGAAATTCGCATAAAAATTCTCCCCGACATGAATGTTAAACCCGTAATCGCAGCGGAAATCAGATTCGATAAAGAGGCATTCCCCCGTCGAACCGAATAATTTTTTCAACAATGCTGTCCGGGTTTCCAAATCGGTTTCGTCCGTTTCATTGAACGTACGGACGAGGCGTCTTGCATTAAGCCTCGCCTGCGCGAGTTCCGGGTCTCCCGCATTGTACAACTTCCCGGCAATCATTTTTTCTTTTTCTGTACTCATGGGCCGGCCTCCGTTTATCCCTGTTTTTTCTTCGGTACATATTCAAAAATTTTTCCGCTCTCAAAAAAATCCACAAGCCGCGAAAGCCAATCATAATATTCCGCAAGATTGCCGAGTTCATTTAAGAAGTTATTCAGCTGTTTTTCCATTTCCGGCGGCAGTTCTTCATTGGCCTTCAGTTCCGCCAATTCACGCGCAAATTTTTTTTCAAAAAATTTGTTGCGGTGAATGATTTTCTGCAAATTGGACGTGAAAATGGTAACAAACGTGTCGTAAAAATCGAGGCCGACATTGTAAAGATCTTTCCGGACCCCTTTTTCAAACACTTTTTCTGCGATATTCATATCGACCATTTCGCGGACTACCTGGCTCATCCTTGTCTTGCTCATGCCTGTTGCCTGGGACAATTCATCGAGTGTCATCGGCCTGTGGTTCATATAGATAATGCCGAGGACACGCCCGACGGTTGGCGGGATGCCGAAAGCACGAATATGGTCCGCAATTTTTTCGATATATTGTTCCTTCGCCTGGACAACCTTGTCCAACGTCTTTTCTTCCATCTCTTAGAAATGCTCCTTTTGGCCGCTTTTTCAAATGCCGGAAAAAGGTACCGTAAAAAATGAATAACAAATCGCCTTCAATTACAATATATATCATCTATATAATAAGTACAATACGTAAACTTTTCATTTTACAAATTTTACGTTATACTTATATTGTAACCAATCTTTAACCAAAAAAACTGGAGGTGCGAAAATTGTTAAAGTTTGACCACGTCTCGAAAATTTATAAGGGCGGCAAACGCGCCGTGGACGATTTGAATCTCGAATTCGAATCCGGCCGCTTTATCGTTTTTATCGGCCCGAGCGGCTGCGGTAAAACGACCACGATGAAAATGATCAATAGGCTGATTGAACCAACAGAGGGTACCATTTATATCAATGGCAAAAACATCAAAAATACGGACCCCGTCAAACTCAGAAGAGAAATCGGGTACGTGATTCAACAAATCGGTTTATTCCCCCACATGACAATCCAGCAAAACATCTCTCTTGTCCCGCGATTACTGAAATGGCCTGAAGAAAAACAACGGGAGCGGGCCAAAGAACTGCTCCAGCTCGTAGATATGCCTGAAGAATTTTTGGACCGTTACCCGCATGAATTGAGCGGCGGCCAGCAGCAGCGTATTGGCGTTTTGCGGGCACTGGCGGCAGACCAGCCGCTCATTTTAATGGATGAACCGTTTGGCGCGCTCGATCCGATTACACGCGACAGCCTGCAGGACGAACTGAAAAAGCTGCAAAAGGAACTTGGCAAAACCATCGTATTTGTCACCCACGACATGGATGAAGCAATTAAACTTGCCGACCAGATTGTCATCATGCGCGACGGCAAACTGGTCCAAACTGGCACGCCGGATGAAATTCTCCGCGAACCGGCCAACGAATTTGTGGAAACGTTTATCGGCAAAGAACGGCTGCTTCAGGCCCGGCCGAATATCCAGACCGTTGAACAAATCATGAGCCCGAAAGCCGTTACAGTCACAGGCGATAAAACATTAACAGAAGCCATCCAAATCATGAAAGAACGGCGGGTTGACTCCCTGCTTGTCGTGGACAGCCGGAAAGTGCTCCTCGGCTATATCGATGTCGAAATCATCGACCGAAACCGCAGGAAACCGGTTCTTGTCAAAGACATGGTGGAAACGAATTTAATCGCGGTGGAAAAAGATACCCTCATCCGCGATACCGTCCGGAAAATTTTAAAACGGGGCATTAAATACGTGCCTGTTGTCGACCATGAACACCGGCTTGTTGGCATTGTCACGAGAGCAAGCCTTGTCGATATCGTTTACGACTCCATCTGGGGCGAAGAGGAAGCCGTATCTGAAATCATCAGTTAGGAGGAAAAATCATGGAAGCCTTCATGCAGTTTATGGAAGCCAACTGGAGCGAACTGTTGTTCAAAACATGGCAGCATTTCTATATCTCCATTACGGCTGTCATCCTGGGCATCGTTGTCGCTGTTCCGCTTGGCATCTGGCTGACAAAATACCGGCGGGCGGCACATATCGTGATGGGCATAGCGGGCGTTGTCCAAACTTTCCCAAGCCTTGCCATTTTAGCCTTCTTCATTCCGATCTTCGGCATCGGAAAGCTTTCCGCAATTGCGGCGTTGTTTTTCTATTCGGTCCTGCCTATCTTGCGGAACACGTACACCGGTGTAAAGGGGATTGACCCAAAACTGGTGGAAGCAGGGCGCGGGATGGGGATGACCGGATGGGAAAGAGTGATCCATTTGGAACTGCCCCTTGCCATCCCTGTGATCATGGCCGGCGTCCGCCTGTCCACCGTTTACTTAATCGGTTGGGCAACCCTTGCTTCCTTTATCGGTGCAGGCGGCCTCGGAGACTATATTTTCAGCGGCCTCAATTTATACCAGCCGGAAATGATCGCAGCCGGCGCAGTACCGGTAACCATTTTGGCGCTTATCGTGGACTATCTGTTTGGAAAGCTTGAAACGATTGCCACCCCAAAAGGTATCCGGAAACAAAAACAGGCCGCTTAGAAAGGATGACGGCACATGAAAAAGTTAGCAGCCCTCTTGCTTATTTTCTGCTTAAGCATCTTTGCGGGCGGCTGCACCCTGCCAGGCCTAAGTGCCGCAGACAGCCAGTCCGTAAAGATCGGCATGACAAACTCAACAGAAACACAAATTATCGGTTATATGGAAAAAGATATGATCGAACATTATACCGATATAAAAGTCGATATGGTCAATAATCTTGGTTCGTCGATTGTGCTCCATAAAGCGATGACAAGCGGGCAGATCAATATTTCCGCTGTCCGTTACACCGGGACGGATCTTTCGGGCGCACTCGGCATGGAACCGGTAACCGATCCGGAAAAAGCATTAAAAATTGTCAAACAGCAATTTGAAAAACGGTTCCACCAAACATGGTTCGACTCTTTCGGATTTGCCAACACATATGCTTTTACCGTTACCAAATCCTTAGCAGACAAAGACCACTTGACAAAAATTTCCCAATTAAAACCAGTGGCAAAAGATTTGCGGCTTGGCGTGGATAATTCCTGGCTGAAACGGAAAGGCGACGGTTACGACGGGTTTGTGAAAACGTACGGATTTACCTTTGGAAATACGTACCCGATGGAACTCGGGCTTGTCTACAAAGCCGTCAAAAGCGGGAAGGCGGATGTCGTCCTTGCCTATTCAACCGACGGAAGGATCAATGCATACAACCTCGTTATGCTGGAAGATGACAAACACTTTTTCCCGCCGTATGACGCCTCCCCTGTCGTACGGGACGACACGTTAAAACAACATCCTGAACTCAGGAAAGTTTTACAAAAGCTTGTTGGAAAAATTGATACGAAAACAATGCAGCAGTTGAATTATGAAAGTGACGTCGAAATGAAAGAACCATCGACGGTGGCAAAAGAATTTCTGGAAAAACACCATTACTTTGAGGAGGGGTGATCATGGAAACGATCAGAAGCGTACTTCATTATTACGGGGAAAACGGCAACTATGTATGGGTACAGTTTTACCGCCATTTCCTGATGTCGGCATATGGGGTTCTGTTTGCAGCGGTCGTCGCGATTCCGCTCGGGATTTTCATGGCCCGCCGCCGCAAGCTGAGCGCTTGGATTCTCACCCTTGCCAATATCATTCAAACGGTTCCGTCGTTGGCGATGCTGTCCATGCTGATGCTCGTCATGGGGCTCGGCACCAATACGGTCGTACTTGCCCTGTTTCTTTACTCGCTTTTGCCGATTTTAAAAAATACGTATACCGGCATCCTCAGCGTGGATCAATTTTTGCTTGAGTCCGGCATGGCAATGGGGATGACAAAGTTCCAGATCATGCGGATGGTGGAACTTCCGCTTGCATTGTCTGTCATTATGGCCGGCCTCAGGACCGCGCTCGTGGTTGCAATCGGGATTGCAGCCATGGGCACATTTGTTGGCGCAGGCGGACTCGGTGATATCATCGTCCGCGGAACTAGCGTCTCAAATGGCACATCCATTATTTTAGCCGGTGCAATTCCGACTGCCTTGATGGCTGTCGCCGCCGACTTTATCATAGGCTGGATTGAACGCCGCCTTTCCCCGGTAAAAAAGAAAACACGCAAACAGACCGTAGAACAGGCAGCATAAAAGGATCCCCCGCGGGGACGCGGGGGATCCTTTTTGATAGGCATTACCGGACGGACCCGGTACAGCTTTGTGCCGGATGTTGCGGTCGTGTTCGTATCCTTTTGATGTGCAATTGCAACATCTCTATCCTGGAAATTTATGCCTGCTGTTTTTTATCCCTCTGCTGATACATGTCCGCTACAGCATGGGCGTCTATTGCATTTCTCGTATCCGTGCTGCCGGAACTGCGGCTCAACGGTTCACCGGGTTTCTTCCCCGATACGTCTCGAATGGCCGCTTTGCCCGGCTGACGAGCGCCGGCAATCCAACTTGAGAACCCGGAGTGGCCTCTAAAAACAGGCGGTTTTTCTGGAGTAGGCAAAGGGCAGTTTTCCAATCCGGGCGCTTCCTATTTTTCAATTACCTGCAAAATTTTCACATCCCGGGGTGAGAGCCGGACCGTTTCTGATTCAGTATGCCCGTTAATCAGTTCCGGGTACGTGCCACCTGCATTCACAAACTGAACCTGATCTGTGTGGTTAAGCAGGAACAAGTATTTTTCATTTCCATTTTTGCGCACTGCTACTTCCACGCCACGAGGAGCATCCAATGCCGGCCGGACATCCGCTTCCTTTAAAATTTCTTTTAAAAGAGAAGACAAATATTGTTCATCCGGCTGTGTCCCGATATAATAAGCTTTTCCTTTTCCGCAATGATGCGCGGTGACAGCAGGCGACCCGGCCAAATAGCCGTCTTTGAACCAGGCCAAAGCTTCGGCGCCTTTCAAGTGGATCTTTTCCTCCCACACGCGGATAGCCGCATCGCCATACCCGGTCCGGATTTGATGTACTGCCCCCTTTTTCATCGGCGCAAACTCTTCAACATAAATGCCAAGAATATCCCGGTACGCGCCCGGATAGCCGCCAAGATACACACGGTCGTTTTCATCCGCAATTCCGCTGAAGAAATTGGTGGCAAAATAACCGCCGTTTTCGACATAGGCTTTTACTTTATCCGCAAATGTCTTTGTCACCCGGTAACTTGCCGGCGCGAAAACCACTTTATACCGGTCCATTGCCTCGTCCGGGTGAATAAAATCGACACCAATGTTTTGGGTATGAAGCACCCTATAAAACGGCAGAAGCTGTTTGATATAGGTTACAAGCGAAGAAGGTTTTGAATCGAGTTCCAACGCCCACCAGTTTTTCCAGTCAAAAACAATCGCAACATCGGATGCATATGCTGAACCCGTTACCTTTTCCAAATTTTTCAATTCATTGCCGAGTTGTACCACTTCCCGGAAATTCCGGCTTTCTTCATCCCCGGAATGCGGCACCATCCCGCTATGGAATTTCTCCGCACCGCCCTGGGATGCGCGCCATTGGAAAAACATGATGCCGTCCGCCCCGTGCGCAGCCGCTTCATAACTCCAAAGCCGCATCACACCCGGTGCTTTCACAGCGTTTTGCGCCCGCCAGTTCACCGCGCCGGCTGCCTGTTCCATTAGCAAAAACGGCTGTTTTTTCAAACTGCGCGTCAAATCATGGGCCATGAATTGCGCATACGGGATGTCCTCAAACGGATCTGGGTAGGCATCCCATGTCACAAGATCCATTTCTTTCGCCCAATGGAATCCGTCCACCGGTTTGTGCAGCCCCATTAAATTTGTCATTACCGGCACATCCGGCGTATATGCTTTCAGGATATCGCGTTCCATTTTATAAAGTGCAAGCAGTGAATCATCCATAAAGGCTTTGTAATCGAGCTGTTGCATCGGATTGGCAAAAGTCGGCGTTTTCCCTGGCAGACAGATTTCTTCCCATTCATAATAACGCTGGCTCCAGAAGTCTGTTGACCAGCTTTTATTCAAGTTTTCAATCGTCCCGTATTTTTCTTTCAACCACTGCTGGAATGCGTGCTTACAATGATCGCAGTAGCATTCGGAAATATGGCAGCCGTATTCGTTGTTCACATGCCACATCACAAGCGCCGGATGGTTTTGATAACGTTCCGCAATTTTCTCAACCAGTTTTCCGGCAAGCCGCGCATAGTCTTTGCTGTTCGGGCAATAATGCTGGCGCGACCCCGGCAAAAAGCGCGACCCGTCCTTGTCAACCGGAAGCGAATCGGGATATTTCCGCGACAGCCATGCCGGCGGTGCCGCAGTTGCAGTGGCCAGGTCCGCCCCGATGCCGTTTTCCGCAAGCATATCCATGATTTTATCGAGCGTTGAAAAATCATATGTTTCTTCATCCGGCTGCAGCCTTGCCCAGCTGAAAATGTTGATGCTTACATAATTGACGCCGGCTTTTTTCATCAGCCGCATGTCTTCTTTCCATACAGATTCATCCCATTGTTCAGGGTTGTAATCCCCGCCGTAATAAAATTTTTCATGTTTTTTTAGCATCACGCATTCCTCCAAGTTGTCCGTTATTTAAGTACACGCCACCCTGTAAATTCCAATGCTTCAATGCTTCCTTTTTTGAAAACGTTACCATAAACCAACACCATCGTACTACAATTTTACGCAAAAATCAATAAAAATTTAAACTTTTTAACTTCCTTTTTGCATAATTTTTACGTAAATATTTTGCAGAGGAAGCGTTCATTTACTGCTTTCTCTTATGGCAAGTTTTGTCCCCAGTCTGACTTTTTTAGGGATTTCCCGGCTGTTTATACGTTCCAGCAACAATGCCACCCCTTCTTCGCCCATCACTTCGGTATACACTTTTACTGTGCTCAAGGCGGGAACCGTATATTGGGACACACTTACGTCATTAAAACCGATCAAACTCACTTGTTCCGGAACCCGGATGTTATTTTCATGAAGGGCCTTTAAACTGCCGATCGCCATCGGATCATTTGCAATAAAAAAAGCTGTCGGCAAATGATCCCCCCTGTTCCTAATAGCAGAAATCATTTGCTGGTAGCCGGCACGAACATCATATTTCCCTTTAAAATCAAAAACATCTTCTTTACGATAGAGCCCTAACTTTTGCATATATCTGGTATATTCAAGACTGCGCGGATCAATTCCGGAATTCATTTCATCCTCAGCCAACGACCCGATATATCCAATCCGCTGATGCCCCTGTTGTACAAAGTAATCAATGACATCTTTAACTGCCTGTTCAAAATCTACCATAACCTGATCAGCACTTCCCACCTCATAATAAGTATCCACAAAGCAAATCGGTTTTTGAAAAGATTGAAGCACTTGAATCTGCTGTTTTGAGAATTTCCCAATCGCTAAAATTCCTTCCACATCACCCGGGATCTTTTCGTATTCGGCATAAACCCGGGAGATGGACAAGCCGTGTTCCTCTGCGTATTTTTCAGCCCCCAAGCGGATGGACATATAGTAAATATCATTCAGTTCTTCTTCCTGCGAGCTCCATTGTACAATTGCGATTTTTTCCCTCCTGGCCGTTTTTTTGTTTATATGTTTTGTATAGTTCAGACTTTCGGCTGCTTCAAATATTTTTCGCCTTGTTTCATCAGATGCCACTACCTTATCATCATAATTCAGAACTCTGGACACGGTTGCAATGGATACCCCCGCCATTTTGGCAATATCAGCCATTGTCGCCATAATAACCACCTTATCCTTTACGAAAACTATATGTAAATTTTTATTTATTTTTACGTAAAAAACTCCGCTTATGTTTATTGTAAACGGAACAATTCGTGATAATCAAATTTTTTATAAAATATTTTTTAACTTATCTTATGAAAAAACAGGGACCTTACGCTGTGCAGTCAAAAGAGCCTGCCTCTTGCTTCTTTTTTGATTCCCCGGCCTTTGCTTTTGAACCGGGCAAACGGCTAAAAAAAAAAACAAACCCGGGGGCAATCCCCGGGTTTGTGTTCAGACAAATTATTCTGCTTCTTCCACCACGCCTTGCATAGATGCAGCTTTTTTCCCATGGACAAAATAATAAAGAAATACGCAAAGGACAAGGACAACAGCCATGATGGCGTACAAGCCGTGATAACCAGCGAACGGAACCAAAAGCCCGAGCAAAAACGGCCCGACCCCGACACCGGCATCAAGAAAAATAAAGAACGTTGAAGTTGCAAGCCCAATCCGGTTTTTCGGCGATACTTTGACTGCAATCGCCTGCCCGCTTGCCGAGAAAGTGCCGTACCCAAGCCCGACGAAAATTCCGGCCAATAAAATTAATAGTCCGCTGTCAGCCTGGTTCAGCAGCACGAGCCCTGCCGCAAACAAAAGAAACGAAGGATACATGACAAAGTTCTCGCCTTTTGTATCAAACCATCTTCCCGTAAACGGCCTGGACACAAGCACCGTTACAGCATAAACAATAAAGAAAAAGCTTGAAATATCAACAAGATTCATTTCTTTCGCATATGAAGTCAAAAAAGACAGGATGCTAGAGTAACCGAGCCCGACAAATGCACTGATGATGGCAATTGGGAACACTTTCGGCTCAAAGAAATTGCTGATTTTGAGCCCCTTCATCTTTTCCAGATCCGCTTTTGAAAGTACCACTTTCGGCATCTTTAAAAAGAGGGCGGAGATAAAGCTCAAAGCCAATAGCACAAGGCATAAAGCAAATACCATATTAAAACTTGCGTGCTGAATGAGGAACATGCCGACAAAAGGCCCGACAGCCGCGGCAAGTGTCACACTCAATGCATAATAACCCGTGCCTTCCCCGCGGCGTTCATTTGGTATGATCCCGGCAACAATGGTTCCCGTTGCAGTTGAAGCTATCCCAAGCGCTGCGCCGTTTAAAAAGCGGACAGCCAGTAAAACACCTAGTTGATTCGTCACAAAATAAAATAATGAAATGATGATAATCGCAATAAAACCAGCATAAAGCATCTTTTTCCTGCCGATGCGGTCAATCGATTTGCCGGCAAAGAGCCGCGCAACCAGGACCCCGACGACGAAAATCCCTGATGCCAGGCCGGCCGCGCTTGGTGATGCATGAAACCGGTCAGTCGCAAAAATCGTAACGGTCGCCATCAATAAGTAAAATGTAAAATACAAAAAAAAGTTCACGGTCGAAACAATTATAAAATCCTTTGTCCATAACTTCGGCCTGCTCAATTTGTTTCCTCCCCTTTGTGATCTAAATTGTCTCTGATTTGCGGAAGCAGTTCGAATACCATCTCTTGCTCCGCTTCCGGAATCCCCTTCATTGCCTGCTGTTCCAATCCGGTAATTTCCGCGCGGCACTGCCGGTAGAGGTTTTCGCCTCTTTCCGTCATCCGAATCACTTTTTCACGGCGGTCTTTTCCCGGGATCTGTTCTACGATTCCCTGTTCTTCCAGCTTTTGGACAATCCTTGTCACATTCGGTTTTTCAATTTGATAATACTTGCAAATTTCCACAAGTGTGCACGGGCCGAAATTCCGCACATAAAACGTCACCTGCCAGAGCGAATAGGACAACCCGAACTGTGCCAATAAGCCGTTCAATTTCTTGATCAGTACGCGGTACAAGCGTATATAGCGGTAAAACAGCCCTTGCATCAAGCAAGCCTCCTCCAATCCCTTGAGCATCTGCCCGGGCCCGCATTAGAAAGCTCCGGCCACAGCGAAATCACACAAACAGTTTCGTTACCCTAAGCAACATTTCGCAAGACTAAATATACAGGTTCATTCAGTCGTTGTCAATGGGCGGTTATACTAATAATTCAAAAAATGTATCCATGTTCCTGATAATTCGGTACGATTTTTCTCTTGTTTGCGTTTGATGCATTTATTTCAAGGTTTGTTAAACCATAATCATTCCGGCAAGAGAATGGATTCTTTCAGTGTCTCTTTAAAATCATCTTCAGAGCTAGATGCTATATAAATACAAAAAGTTTAAATTTTTCGCCGCCGATAGTTGACGATCCGGATGGGAAAAGTTTATGATATAAAAAATTGAGAATGTTTTAATTACAACAGCTTGGTCATACAGACGGAATAGGAGGAATATGTGTGGCAGTAACCATTGGGGCACAGTTGGATCAACTTGCTGTTGGAAAATACCATAAGCGCGCAACGATCATTATTGGAGTCGGACTATTTTTTGAGTTTTTCGAAGTATTTCTAGCAAGCGTTCTGGGCAGTGTTCTAAGTGAAGAATTCCATGTTAAGTCATCCATGCTTTCATTATTATTGGGTTCCAGTTTCTTAGGGATGTTTATCGGAGCTATCTTTTTGGGCAGACTGGCCGACAAAATCGGAAGGAAAAAAGCATTTCTTATCAATCTGGGGATTTACAGCATTTTTACCTTTTGCATTGCATTAAGTCCGAACGTTGGATTCATTATTTTATTCCGCTTTTTGGCAGGCTTGGGTCTCGGTGCACAGCCTGCGTTATGTGATGCTTATTTAAGTGAAATCATCCCGACAGCAAAGCGCGGAAAATACATTGCCTGGGCCTATACGCTTTCATTTCTCTCCATTCCGGCCGAGGGATTCCTGGCTCGCATGCTTGTTCCGTTAACACCGCTTGGAATTGAAGGATGGAGATGGATGTTTATGATCGGTTCGATTGGTGCCCTTATTGTTTTTTTAACAGCACACTTGCTGCCGGAATCCCCGAGATGGCTGGCAACGGCAGGAAAGTGGGATGAGGCGGCAGAAGTATTTAAAAAATTGGGTGGCAGTAAGACACAAGCAGAGGAATTCCGTGCAAAGGCTTCCCTGACACAGCGTGATGCCGCTCAACAGGACAGGCAAAGCAGGCCGATCTTCCAAAAAAAATGGATGAAGAATACAATCATGCTTTACATTTTCCAAATTTTCCAAACGATCGGATATTACGGGTTTGGTACACTGTCACCTCTTGTGTTGGCGCAAAAAGGTTACAATATTAGTCATTCCTTAGAGTATATTGCACTCTCGTTTATCGGCTACCCGCTTGGTGCTCTGCTTTCCGTTCCACTCATCGAAAAAATTGACAGAAAATGGCTTGTTAGTGCTTCAGCTTTTGGCATGGGCGTGTTTGGAATTTTATTTGGAATGGGGACTATTGCTTCCATGATCATTGTTTTTGGATTTATTTATACGCTGTGCAGCAATATTTTTTCAAATGCTTTTCATGTACTGCAGGCGGAAATCTTTCCAACTGAGATCCGGGCAACGGCCACCGGTGCAGCTTATAGCGTAAGCCGGCTGATGAGCGGTTTAATGCCTTTCATTCTATTGCCAGTTTTGGAGCATCAAGGTGCAACAACAATGTTTGCGATCGTGGCGCTGGCAATGATTATTGTCATATTGGATATCTCCCTTCTGGCACCAAGAACAACCGGGCGTTCACTGGAGCATATTGAAAATGCGTATGATGATGCGCCGCCTATTCGCGCTGATGGTGTTGAAGCAACAAAATAACATGCCATATCATGCGGCGGTTACAAAAAGAGGATATTTACACCTTCAAAGGTACGGTTATTCATATCGGTAAAATCCACTTTTTCATTGGGGTTGCAAGTGAAACAAACGAACTCGCATTGGCCGGAAATTTGCTTCAAAAAGGCTGCCTTAGAAGCTTCCGGAGAAACCGGCACATGCAGGCCTACTTTCACAGCAGAAGCCCGCTTCTTCACTGTTTGATAAAAAGCCTGGTAAAAGTTTCTTTGCGTGCCGCCCCACTCCCTGAAAGCCAATTCAAACCGCCATTTTTCGACAAAAGGGCTGCCAAAGTATTGAAGGCTGTGCTGTAAAAAGGCATCCAGCTTCTTTAAATATCCGGCACTGTCTGCTGCTTCTTTCTCAACCTCCACGCGAATGAAAGGCACAAGCCCAAGCCGTTGAAAACTGTTCAACAGGGCATCCATCTGGTAAAATTGCCCGCCAATTTGATAGAGGGGGGGTGTCATCGCAAAGCTGTCCGAAAACAGATTGGAAAAATAGACATAGTCAAATCCGATTTCCTCCTGGACGAGCCTCAACTCCGCCTGTACCTCTTCATGCAAAACATATTCCAGGTTCCCGATTGCCAGTATTTTTGCACCTTTTTCGCCAGTGAACACAGGCTCCGGCGGCAGATCGATATAGACGGTGGAGACCGCCAGTTCCGTCAGCATCGTGCTTTTTTCCCGGTCCGAAATGTATTTGCTGACTTCCATGAAAAATTGGGGCGACTTCAGCAATGTGGATTTTTTCTTTCCTCGCCCTTCCTCCGTATCCGAAAGTTCGATTTGGTGAAAACGGCGATATTCGGAAGGCGTTTGCCAGTATTTTTCTTTAAAAGCTTTATTGAATGCCTTTACATTTAGGAAACCATTGTTCAGGGAAATCCGGGTAATCGGGTGGTCCGTATAAATAAGCTCGCGGACTGCCGATTTCAAACGGAGCTGTTTGATATATTGGGAGAAACTGGCACCCACTTGTTCTTTGAAATAGTGGGATAAGTAGTAAAGCAACAAATAATGACGGTTGGCGATTTCCGCGAGTGTAATCGGTTTACGGTAATTTTTCCCAATATAAGCAAGAATCTCTTTCATCCGTTCATCCTTGATGCCGGTGTGGGCATGGCGGACGAGCCGGAAAGAGGCTTTCTCCTTTTGGAAAACGTGGAACATGTTCGTAGAGAAAAGTACGTCGCATTTTAGTAAAACTTTACTAAAAAATCACTTGACATCGCGGTTAGATTGGCATATCCTTTACTTTGTAAGCGGTTTATGTTAGCGCTTTTATGGTTTTCCTCTATTATTCTCGTTTGAAACTCCAAAGTTTTTTAGTAAAAATTATGAATCTTTATACAGGCAAACCCAGGCAGGAGGAGTTAAGAATGAAACAGTTGAAACAGTATTTGTCATATGCACTCGGGGCTTTTGGACATGATGCTTTTTACAGCGCTTTAAGCACCTATTTTATGATCTTTGTCACCAGCCAGCTTTTTGACAACAGCCATTCGGGATTGAGTGCGAAAATGATTGGGATTGTAACGACCATGATCGTCGTGATCCGTATCGCTGAAATCACGTTAGATCCGTTTATTGGCGGCATCATTGACAATACGGAAACGCGTTACGGAAAATTTAAACCATGGCTGTTTACCGGGGCGGCTGTAAGTTCAATCGGGCTGATTCTTATTTTTACCAATTTAGGCGGCTTAACGACAAAAAGCCCGTATCTTTATTTGATTCTATTTGGCATTATTTTTGTGATTCTTGATGTATTTTATTCTATTAAGGATATTTCTTTCTGGTCGATGCTGCCGGCTTTAACGATTGATTCGGATAAAAGGGCCAAATTCGGCACGATTTCCCGTTTCGGCTCTACGTTAGGAGCCCAGGGCGTTGTCATCGCGGTTGTACCGCTCGTTACTTTTTTCTCCCATATTTTTCCGGTACATCAGGTGAGACGGAAACACGCGCCGGGTGGCTCGGTTTTGCAATTGTCATTGCGCTTGTCTCTTTTTTAGGGGCGATGGCCACCATTTGGGGGACGAAAGAAACAAAGAACTTGATCCGGGAAAGCACCGAGAAGATTCGCCTTCGCGATGTGTTTAAAGTGCTCGGCAAAAATGACCAGTTAATGTGGCTGGCACTCTCTTATTTTCTTTTTGCCTTAGGGTATACGATTACAAACTCGCTTTTAATTTACTATTTTAGATATGTGTTAGGAAGACAGAGTGATTATTATTTAGTCGGCGTGATTACGGCCATCTTAGGAATGGTATCTGTTGCCCTGTTCCCGGTCATGGTGAAATGGGTGAAACGCAAAACCATTTACACCGGCGGCATTATATTCATGCTTTGCGGTTACGTGCTGTTTTTAACGGCCGGGCATCATTTAATTCCTGTTTTGGTTGCTGTTTCGCTGTACTTTTTCCCTTATCCGATGATTTTCCTGGCCGCGCTTATGACGATTACCGACAGTGTGGAATACGGACAATTAAAAATTGGGAACCGGAATGAGTCTGTCACATTAGCCGTACGCCCTTTGCTTGATAAACTGGCCGGCGCCATTTCCAACGGGATTGTCGGGATAGCGGCCGTACTTGCCGGTATGACAGGGAATGCCCTCCCGAGTGATATCTCAAGCCATGGGCTGTCCATCTTTAAACTTTTCATTTTCTTCGGCCCGATGATTTTAATTGCCATTGCAGCATTGCTCTACTTTTTCAAAATCAAGCTGTCAGAAGAAAAACACGCGCAAATTGTACAACAGCTTGAGCACAAACTAAGCACAAAGTAACAGCATAAATGTGAACGGCCGGCAGGAGTGTAAATCATGATGCTAGGAAACATTTTGAATAAGAAGTTTTATAAAATTTGCGTTAGCGTTAGGCAGCAACTTCAACTATCTGATTTGTTCAGTAAGCCCTAAACGAATCATGCAAAGGCCGTAATATTTCCTTTCCGCCTGTTCCTGGCAGCCTGTGGGAGAACAGGTTGCCGGCCATGGGAACAAAACGAATTTGCCCGCAGCATTCCTTTATTTCCATTAAAAGGCGCTTGCCGAATAGGACAAGCGCCTTTTAAATGGATTAAGAAATACTATCCTTCGTCGTTGGTTCCTGTTGTTCGTCCCCTTCATTTCTCAGTTCAGCCTTATCCATGCTGCGAACGAACGGGTAATAAATGCCGACAGATAAAGCCAGCGTAATGAGCTGGATGACTGCCCCGCTGATTTTTCCTCCGGTTGCGAGGTAACCGCTGATAACAGGCGGCATTGTCCACGGAACGACGATTCCTGCAGGTTTTGCCACCAGGCCGGTTGCCATTGAAAAATAAGTAATGACAGCAGTAATCATAGGCGTCAGCACGAAAGGAATCAGCAGTTTAAAGTTCAGCACGACCGGCAGCCCGAACAGTACCGGCTCATTGATGTTAAAAACACCCGGCGCGACAGAAAGCGATCCCATCGCTTTATTATTTTTGCTTCTTGCAAACAACCACAGGCAAATGACAAGGCCGATCGTGGTGCCGCCGCCGCCCATCCAGACAAAATTCAGCATAAACTCATTCGTTACAATATGCGGCAGCGCATGCCCCGTCTGGAATGCAATCCGGTTGGCATCCGTATTTTGCAGCCAAATCGGCTGAATGACCGGATTGATCGTATTCGCCCCATGGATGCCGACAAACCAGAACAGAGAATTTAAAGCAATGATGATTAACGTTCCCCATAAACTGCTGCCCAACGCTCCAAGCGGCTTTCCTAAAATGCCGGTTAATAAAGTATGGATATTGTCCACACCGGCTAAACCAAGGAGCAAGTAGACCAAGCTCCAAACGAGGATGACCATGAACCCGGGAATTAAAGCCGCAAATGATTTTTCAACCGCTACCGGTACCCCTTCAGGCATTTTAATGGTAAAATTCTTTTGGACAAAAAATCTGAATATTTCAGCCGAAATCAGTCCAATTAAAATAGCAACAAACAACCCGCCGCTGCCTACAAAAGCATATGGAATGCCCGAACCGGTTTTTGCCTCCACATCCGGGGTTACAATGACAAAACTGGCCAAATCCACAACCCCGGCGCTTACCCCGTCGACTTCATAATAGTCGGCAAGGCTCCTGGCAATGCCGAATACGGCGATAATCGCCATCAGGCCGAAAGAACCATTTACAATTTTATTGAATACGGGCGCCAGCTCAATCTTTGCCAACCAATCGGTGTAGCCGTTTATCGGCAGATTGCCCAATATGAGAAAAGCTGATCGTGTCTCCTTTCAAAAGTGTACGGCTCTTTAAAGTGAAAGGGTAACGGCTCAATTGTGAACCCGTCCTCGATTCTCTTGCATGCAAGGGTAATATGGGTTGCTAAATTTTGTAATTCTATATCGGAGAATCGTATCCGGTATTTAGAAATGGCACGGATCAAGATTTGTTTTACCTTTTGGAATAAATCCTGATTGAACGGGGTATTTTGTTGGCCCGGTTTATTTTGCCAGCCAAAGATGGAATCCGCCAGGCAAAGCCTTTTTCTGAATTCGCCTCCTTCCACCTTTGTTCCGTAATGCGGGCGGTTAGCCAGAGTTAAATCGTACTTTTTTAATATTTTTCTTACCTTTTTCAAATCGGTATGGAGTGTCGACTTTGAAACATACATATCTGCTTCCAAATCTTCCAGCCTCACATACTCCTTTTCCAGCAGCAACCGCTTTAAAATGTACTTGACCCTTTCCTCCTGTTCTGCAAAAAACCCGTTTTCCTCTAACTGGAGCAAGCGGCGATAGTCCACTTTTTCAAGGAGGTATCCCTTTCCCCTGAGCACTTTCAATTTTACGCCAAGCTCATCGCTTTTCTGTTGAATTTGCCGAATTTCCTCCCTTACCGTCCGGTCGCTAATGCCCAGCCGCTCCCCGATGGCCTTCGCATTCAGAGGGCCATCCGACTTTTGTAACAACCATAATATTTGTTTTTGCCGATTCGAAATCAAGGCTTTTATTCCCCTTTCACTGCCCTGCTGTCCATTCATTTTTATAGAACGATATACGAAAAAGGGTGCTTCCGCCGTTTCGAAGCATCCTCTTTTGGAAAACTTTTTTTGCAAATATGTTTGCCTCTTGCCTATCCCGCAAAGACTTCACCTCGCGTGTGATCTTTCTTTCATTAACGGGAAGGCAAAGCAGAGGCCGATGATAAAAAATAACGCCGCAATTTCAAAAACAGCCGTCACCGACAGCCATACTTTCACCAGGCCGGCAAGGCTCATCGTGATCACCATTGCCCCCGTGAAAAGCGGGTAAAGCGTGCCGTTCACCCTGCCAATATAGTCCGATTCCGTATTTTGTAAAACCATTGTGCTGATCCCGATTTGAATGCTTGGCAAGAACAGGCCGGAAACCAGCTCCGCAGCAAGCGTCAGCCAAAGAGAAGTTGACGCGCCGATCACCGCAAGCCCGAGGGCATTCGCGAGCAGTCCGGTAACGAGCAACTTAAGCGGGGAAGTGGATCTTGAAAAAAACATTGAAAACGCGCCGCCTGCAATCATGCCGATCCCGTTTACCATCACGAGCCACTGGAGGTATTCTTTCGGCAGGCCGAGACGATCGGTTACAAGAAAAATATTCATTGGCTGAATGAAACCAACGCCGAGCCCGGCAGTAAGAAATCCGCAGCCAAGCAGCCTGAGCTCCTTCTTTGCAAGCACATAACGAACCCCGCTTTTCATTTCCTGGAAAATATTTGTCATATTTTTGGCCTTTTTTACTTTTTCATCGCGCGGAATAAAAGACAAGGCCGCTGCGGAGAGCAGGAAGGCCACCCCGGTAATGGTTATCGAAAGATCAATTCCTAACCTTTGATAAGCAAATGTGCCGATCACCGGGCCGAAAATCATGAACACGGCATAAATCGTCTGGTACACCGCCATCCCCTGCTGAATCAGGCTTTCTTCCAGATGCATTTTGAACAGCTTTAATCCCGACGGCTGCGAAAATTGCGATAAAGTGGAAGAAACGAGCATGGCAAAAAAGATCACCTGCCACGAACCAAATATAAGCGCACCGATCACGGCAAAAACCGAGGCGGCACTAAGCAAATCGCACCAGATCATCGTTTTCTTTGGCTGCCACCGGTCCGCATATGCCCCGCCGATAAAACTAAAGATGAAAATTGGCAAATAGTCTGCGACTGAAATCATCGATACCGCAAGCGGATTTCCGTTCGTTTTATCTGTAACAAACAACAGGACGGCAAAATTCCGTACCCAGATCCCGGCTTGCAAAAATAATTCCGATAAGAAAATCATCCGGACAAACCGGTTAGTTAGCAGTTCTCTCAAATTTTATATCCTCCTGCGCCGACACCATTGTGCCCCTATCATACCGGAATCACCAGGCGTGTGCAAGGTAAAGATATTTGACGATTTCCCCTCCGCACATCCGGATTCTTGTGGTGAAATAATGAAAAATCTGCCAATAAAAAAGTAGACTTGCATGAAACCTGTTTTGTTTTTGGCTTTTGCTAAATACTGTTAAAGAAAATTTTTAAAACCAACAAGAAAATTCCAGAAATACCCTGGGAGCAGATAAACCATTGGGAAAAACCATCTTGCTCTGAATTTCTTTCATTGCACTCCGGTTTAAAAACACAGATTCAGCCACGATCCAAAAGTATTTTTGAATGGCCGTTTTTGAATTCTTCTATATAAAAGATGCAAAGCAATACACCGGTACAACGGTATTTTTAATTTCTGCTGCATTGTGATGGATCCTATTGAAAAATTCCATATAGCCTGGGGAACGCACAAAAGAAGTACATCACTTGTTGTCAAGTATGGTAGCCTTTATCCCCGCCCTATACCTGATCCATGAATCGTTATGCCCCAATTTGTGCAGCCGGCCTGCACCCATTATGCATTATTTCTCACTACATTACTCAAATTCGCTGATTTTCACCAGCTGCTTACCGATATTTTTTCCTTTAAACAAGTCGAGAAAAGCGTCAATGATCGAATCAAAACCTTCTGTTATCGTTTCTTCATATTTTAATTTGCCTTCGTTCAACCAGGCGGCAAGCTGGGCGCCGGCTTCTTTAAAACGGGAACTGTAATGGCCGACTGTAAAACCCTGCATCAGCGAACTCGTTTTGATTAAATAACTCTGTACACGCGGCCCGACATCCGGCTCTGTTTTATTGTAAGCGGATATGGCGCCGCATACCGGAATGCGCGCAAAATTGTTCAACAGCGGGAAGACCGCGTCGGAAATTTCACCGCCGACATTGTCAAAATATACATCAACACCGTCAGGGCAGGCTTCCTTCAGTGCCTTTCCGACATTTTCCGTTTTATAATTAATGGCAGCATCAAACCCTAATGCTTCTGTCAGGTAGCGGCATTTTTTCTCAGATCCGGCAATTCCGACAGCACGCGCTCCTTTGATTTTTGCAATCTGGCCGACAGCGGAGCCAACCGCCCCTGCAGCACCCGATACAACCACCGTTTCGCCTGATTTCGGCTTCCCGATATCGATCAGGCCGAAATACGCGGTAAGCCCGGTCATTCCAAGGATGCCAAGATTGGCCGTAACGGGCGCAAGATCGGGATCCAGCTTCCGGATCATTTTTTCATGCGCAAGCGAATATGTTTCCCAGCCAAGTGAGCCGATCACGATGTCGCCCTTGGCAAATTGGGCGGACTTGGATTCGACAACCTGTCCGATCACGCCGCTTACAATGACATCATTCAGCTGAAACGGTGGGATATACGATTTCACATCCTCCATTCTGCCCCTTAAGTACGGATCGACGGAGATATACACATTCCGAATTAGCACTTCGCCTTCACCCGGTGTGCCAATTGGCGCTTCGGTAAAAGCAAAATCTTCCATTGTTGGCGTTCCAACAGGCCTTCTCGCCAGCCGGATCTGTTTTTTATTCCCCTCCATGAAAATTCCTCCTGAAAAACCATTTTCCTCTAATTTAACATTCCCCAATTCGGCGGTCAAAAATAATGCAAACAAGATTTTCCGGATATTGGAATTCAACACGCACTGGTATGATGAAAATCCAATCAACCACGCGCTATGCGAATGCACCATAAGCCGCAATCAGCAGGGCCAAGCTGGCTGATAAACCGTACAGGGATGTCACCTGTTTACTTTGATTTTTTAATAAAAATATTCAAAAACAATTTGCAATTTTGCTGAAATGGATTATCCTATATACATAACACCCACCAAGCTTTGTGCGATGTTCCATCCCCGGAATACGTGAACAAAGCCAGCCGGGGGCAATCCTGTTGATGAAAGACATAACTGTTTATTCTGCCTGCTTATTCCGCAAGATAAGTTGTTCGACAGAAAAAGCCAGTCATTTTTATCCGTGCCTTTTGGATGCAAATGCTGGTTTTTTCTATTTTTTGAAAGGGGTGGATAGATTGAAAGCCGCATTGTCCGGGATAAAAGTGCTTGACTTAACAAGGGTGCTGGCCGGGCCTTTTTGCACAATGATCCTTGTCGATCTCGGTGCAGAAGTGATCAAAGTCGAAGCACCCGGCGGGAGTGACGAAACACGGGGATGGGGGCCGCCGTTCCAGCAAAAAGTAAGCGCTTACTATTTATGCGCCAACCGGAATAAAAAAGCATTACGCTTGATTTAAAACGTGAAATTGGAATCGTTTGTAACAATTCTTCTCTTCCTTCCTTTTTTCCCTTCCTATACCCGCGGTCAAGGTAAGAATTCGGCAGCTTTATTACTTGTTCTGCTTCGTCACAAACCGGGCTCAATGCTTTCCCCCCTCTATCTGCCTTTTGATTTTCAGGATCTCCTCTTCACTCAAGCCGGATGCTTGGGCAATGATCTTCAAATCCACTTGATTTTTTAACAAGTTGGCAATAAATCTTTTTAACTTTTCTTCACCTTCTTCTTTTCCCTTCCTATACCCGCGGTCAAAGTAAGAATTCGGCAGCTTTAGTACTTGCTCTGCTTCATCCGGATCCAGCATTTTAATGTTTTCCATTACTTCCGCCTCCTCTTTTTCATTCAGTTTTAAATAAAAATCAAAGAAACCATATAACAGCCTCATTTTTGCAGGGTCGAGTTCCATCCGGGCCAGCATCCGCAGAAACTCCAGTTTGACCTGCACCCGCTCTTTTTTTGTATACCCCATTTTGCTCAGCAATGCTGCGGCAACGGGATTGTTGCTCCGGATATAATCTCTCCAGTTTTTCTTAATCAGATGAATGGATAAATAGTGAAAACGAAGAATTTCGATGTTGTGGAAGGCAAAGGTGTACGTATCGGGGGTCTCTGTTTTCTCCTCATAACTGAATACGGCAATCGGCAATACTGGTTTCCGGTGCCTGAGGCTGATCATCATGTAATAGCGAAATAGTCGCTCAGGAAAAAGTCTCTGGTAATACGACTGGGGCTCTACATGGATGAGAATCACGGTGTCTTTGCCTTTTACCTTCGTCTCGGCAAGGATGTCAACCCGTTTTTGTTCGCCGCCCGGAAAGTCCGTAAACTGTTCCTGCGACAAAAACCTCACCCGGCGGTAGTCAAGATCCGCTGACACATCCGGGAAGAACGCTTCCATAAATTCCTTAAAAAAGTTTTGGATCAGCTCCTTAAACAAACGGTCATGCACGTTGTAACCGGCCTGTTTTTCCATTACCAGTTCCAATGGCAAATCGCTCACTCCTTTTCTTATTTTTCAGTTTTATTTTAAAGGACACTCGCCCTATTTTCAAGTGAATTTTACTATCTGCAATTTGCAAATTTGATCCGCCATTTCCCGGTCGTGCAAGTGCTTTTCATTGACTTAGCAGACGATCCAAACTCATAATAAAATTGTGAAGAATTTTACAGGAGGTATGAAGTTGAATCATATCAATCTTGGCAAGAGCGGTATATTGGGATCAGAAGTTGCTTTAGGCTGCATGCGGATGAATGCGTTATCGGAAAAAGAGGCACAAACGATGATTGAAACAGCAGTCGAGCATGGCATCAATTTCTTTGATCATGCCGATATATACGGAAAAGGAGAATCAGAGAAAATTTTTGCAAATGCGCTGAAAAACAGTTCCATCAAACGGGAAGATATCATTCTACAATCAAAATGCGGCATCGGCGACAAAATGTATGATTTTTCCAAATCGCATATTTTACAAGCGGTTGACGGTATTCTGGAACGGCTCCAAACCGATTACCTGGATATACTCCTGCTACACCGCCCTGATCCATTAATGGAACCGGAAGAAGTTGCCGAAGCTTTTTCAGAACTGCAAGATGCCGGCAAAGTCCGCCAGTTCGGGGTCAGCAACTTCCATCCGTACCAGGTAGAACTTGTCCAAAAATTCGTTTCTCAAAAACTGATTGTCAACCAGTTGCAATTCAGCATCGCGCACACCGGCATGATTGACTTCGGGATGCACGTCAATATGAAAGACGAACGCAGCATCAACCATGACGGCGGAATTCTGGAATATTCCCGCCTGCATGATATCACCATTCAAGCTTGGTCGCCATTCCAGTACGGGTTCTTTGAAGGCGTCTTTATCGACGATCCAAAATTCCCGGAATTGAACGAAAAACTCGGCCAATTGGCGCAAGCACAAGGCGTCTCCAAAGAGGCCGTCGCAACCGCATGGATTTTAAGGCACCCGGCGAAAATCCAAGTCATTGTCGGAACAATGAACCCGGAAAGGCTGAAAAAAGTCACAGAAGCATCAAAAGTAAGCCTTACCCGCCGGGACTGGTATGATATTTATTTTGCTGCCGGCAACGATTTGCCTTAACGGGTATGTTGCCGGACCCGAAAAACGCAACGGGCATCATGACCATTGCCCTTTTAAAACAGCAGGCCAGCTTTTCCGCTCCAGGAAGATAAAAAGATGCCCGACCAAACGCCGGCATCTTTTTATCCTTACACTGCTTCCCTTTCCACGTACTTCGTCTCGTCGGAAAATGCCCATACGATCCATAAAATTTGATAAACAATGCCGATAAAAATATACAACAGCACATAGGCGCCATGCTTGCCGAATGCATGAAGCAATTTAACTTGCCAAATAATCATAAAAATAAAGTTCACAAACGGGACGAGCAGAATGAGCACCCACCATCCGCTTTTCTTAATCAAAAGAAGCTGCTGGATCACGTTACAGACCGGAACCCAAGCCATCCAGGCAATATCCCCGCGCCCGGCTTTTTGGGCCAGCTTCATAAATGCCATGCCATTTAAAACATAAAGCGCAATTGCAATAAAGACGGCGTATAAAATTGTTGCCATTATGATACCCCCACTGAATTAGATTTCCGGCGTTGTACACCAGACTTATAAAATATTTATGACCCGGCCCCTCCCATCATGCCTCCGTAAAAACAAAGCAACCTTATCTGGAACCTTGCTCTTATCTGCCTTCAAAATACCGGGCCTTTACATACAGAAAAAGTAATTAACCCTATTAGCTTACGCAGCAATCTATTTATTTTCCATGCAAAGTAGATGGCCGCTTTTTCTGGCCGTTGACTTCCCATAAAATTCCCATGGATGAAATTATTTCCAAGTTACGATTGTCCCCGCTTATCCCAGCTCCATCATGCAAATCACAATCCCCCATTCCGAATCCTTTTATTCAAAATGCTTCATGGTCTTTTTCAATGCCGTCTGGTCGAGGACGATTTCCGAGTTGTTGTTTTTTAAAATATCGTCATACATGCTTTTAGAAGTGCCTTTCAGCTGGTAATAGGTCACTTGCTTATCTGTGTTGAGATTTTTTACAAGCAGGCCGAGGCTTGCGATATCTGTTTTGGACATATTGGTAGCAATGACAAAATCAGATGATTTGTCCACCAGTTTTGGCAGTTTCGTTAAATTTTTCGGCTGGAGTGCGGTTTTGGCAATACCGATCAGCACTTTTGCCTGCAACAGCTGGCGGTCATAGTCCACATTTTTCAACGAATAGCGTTCATGTACAAGCTCTGTCACCATCTCCCCGTCAAGCGTCTGCGTACCTTGTGCAATTATTCTTCCTTTGTTTTCCGGGTACCAGGGGTGTGTCAGTTTTACATCAAACGGCACATCCACGTCAATCGTCCCCAGCGCATCCACCATCGACTGCAAGCCTTCATAATTTGTTTCTACATAATAGTTGACCGGTATGCCTGTCAATTGGCTGATTGAATTGACTGCGGCTTTAATTCCGGCTGTTGTGCCGCCTGTTGCCTGTTTAATATATTGCACGCTTGTCAGTTTCGTATAGCCGTAGCCGTCAAGATACACGCGTGTGTCACGGGGAATGCTGGCCATGTTATACTTGTGCTTATTCAGATCGACATGCAGCAAGATAATCGAATCCGAGTGGCCCACCTTCTGCCCTTTTCGCTCATCCGAACCGAGTAAAAGGACATTGAATACGTTTTCCTTCATTTTGGGTGTTGTTGTCCCTTGGCTGCCCGGGTTGTTCCCTGTTTTAGAAACGGTCGGCACGTTTTTAAAATGGTTCTCCGGCTGCAGCTTTTGGTAAGCAAAATAAGCTACACCGCCGCCCAATACAACAACCGCCAGTAAAATGGATAAAAAGATTTTCAGTTTTCTCATCATTTTCCCCCAACATCATTTATGTATAAACTATTTAAATTATAAAACATTTTTTAATCCAAGACTATACATTTCGACAAAATTTTGTTGCAGCTGGCAATCTTCTTCTTTCAGCACCATCCACCAAAAAAAAGCGCAGTGTTCAGCTGCGCTTTTTTGGTATGAAGCTTTCCATGGCTTTGGTACTTTTTGTACGTAATTTTAAGTGATTCCTCCATATTCAACGAAAATCAGTGCGGCCAATCCGTTGAATAAGCCGGGTTTCGTTTCCCGTTTCCATTTTCATCATCATCCACACCCATGTCGTGCTCTTTCAAAGCTTTGTTTAATTTTGCAACTTCACGCAGGTCAGATGTTTCGTATCCGCTTTTCACTGCCCAGATGTAAAAACCAAGCGAAACGAAAGCAATGAGGACCATGTCCCAGCCGTACGGAATCATGTTGAGGCCGCCAAATTTCTCACTCCCAAGATAAGAAATGCACATCATCACAATCAGATAGGCGACCATCCAAATGCCGGACTTGAAATTTTTTGAAAAAGCCTTCCATTTCCTTTTCGCCTGATAGTAAAAATAAATTGGAAGCCCGATCATGATGATGAGGAAAACTTCCCCGGTAAGCGGCCACCGTGCCCAGTACAGCGTCAACGAAGCAAAAATAAAGCCGCATGGCGCAATGATCTGCATGCCTTTCACCCGGAGCGGACGGTACAAGTACCCCGCAGTTTTTCTTAATGCCATGACAGTCACAGGCCCGGTGATATAAGAAATCAACGTTGCAACAGAAATGACCTCTGCCAGTGAACCCCAGCCTTTAAACACAAACAGGAAAATAAAACAGATGGCTAAATTGACAAACATCGCCGGGCGCGGAATGCCATAAACCGGATGCAGTTTGCCGATAAACCGCGGCAAATATCCATTTTTCTCCATGCCATACAGCATGCGTGCCGTTGTTGCAGTATAAGTTATCCCGGTGCCGGATGGAGAAACAAAGGCATCCAAATACAAGACAATTACGAGCCAGTTAATATTTAACGCAATGGCAAGATCTGCAAACGGGGAGTTAAAATTCAAATGATTCCAGCCATGTGCCAGGACAGAAGGGCTGACACCCCCGATAAACGCAATCTGCAACAGAACGTAAATCACCGTTGCAATTAAAACAGATCCCACGACTGCAATTGGGATCGACCGGCCCGGCTTTCTCGCTTCGCCCGCCATATTGATCGGGCTTTGAAAGCCGTTAAATGCGAACACAATCCCGGATGTCGCCACCGCCGTAAGCACACTTGACCATCCATACGGGGCAAAAGCTTGGCCGTATGTAAAATTGCTGCCATGGAACCCGACAATCAGAAGTGCAAAAATCGTCAACCCCGGAATAATAATTTTGAATATTGTGATAATCGAGTTTACCCTAGCAAATAAATTGACTGCCCAGTAATTCAGAAAAAAATAGATTAACAACAGCAAAGAAGCAAGGCCGAGCCCTTTTGGCGTCAGCATTCCGTTATGGGCCAAACTGTGCGCCCAGCTCCAATGCCATGAGCTCATATACTGAACAGAAGCCATCGCCTCACTCGGAATAACGGAAACAATGGCAATCCAGTTCGCCCATGCAGCAAGAAAACCGACAAAAGAGCCATGGGAATACTGGGTGTATTTTACCATTCCCCCCGCTACCGGAAACATGGCCCCCAGTTCACTGTAAGAAAGGGCAATAAACAAAATAACAACCATCCCGATCACCCAGGCAAAAATGGCTGCAGGGCCGGCAATCGTTGCTGCTTTCCAGGCACCAAACAACCAGCCGGATCCGATGATGGACCCAAGACCGGTCATGGTAAGCGCAAAAGTTCCCAACTTACGATGCATCATGTTCATACAGTATCCTTCTTTCTTTTCTGTGTTGGCCAAGTTGAAAATACAAAAAGAGCTGACATGAAAAATTTGATTAAAATTTTACTTTATTTTACCCCGGCACAAGCAAGAGAAACTCATCCGCCTCCTCTAATGACAAAATTTATAAATGCATAATTCCATTTTATCTTTAAAAAATGCGAATACCCAATAATTTGAATACGATCTATACAATATCTTTTCCCTCGTGAAGCAAGTGGATTCCCGGCCAGATTTCAGACTGTAAATGGACGGGCCGGCTCTCCTTTTCATTCGGATTCAACAGTTGGCACAAAAAAAATCGATCCATAATAGAAATTGCTGAACGAATCGGATTTAGGCATTTTAACCGATTTACCCAGCAAGCCGGCTTAAATGTTTACCACCAATAGAAGAAGTATCTCAAAAAGGGGGTGATTTTGTCCTCTTCTAACCGTTAAAATGCTTTCGAGTGCAAAGTTTTTTTCTGTATTGCATTTAAAGTTCGACAAAATCTACGGAATCATTTTTAACTTTGAGAATGCCGCTTGTTCAGCAACCTCAAAATAAAAAGAGATGACGGCCGCAAGAACTACAAATCCACCATTGCACTCTTAAAAGCAGGAATTGTATAATAATAGCAAATAGAAAAAGTCAGAGGGGAGTGGGGCGTTAAATGCAAATCACGGTCGCGGAAGCACGGCTGCTTAAAAATGCGGTATCGAAAAAACTGCATGACTTGATCCAGGAGCGAAACCAGATTGCCTACGTTGAATTTGAAAAAGGGGAAAAATATACGCCGCATGCACGAACATTTCAGGTGGTGAGCGCGGAAATTCAGCAAGTGCGAAACCACTATCGGGCGGTCACAAAGGCACTGGCAGCATCCAACTTACGCACAACGATTGAATGGAAGGGTGAAAAAATATCCATCGTAGAGGCGCTAGAGCTTGTGAAACAACTTCGCGCCGAAGCTGAAATGCTCCAAGAGTTTGGCAACAGCCAACAAGTGGAACGGATAGCAAGAGGCGCTTTTGACGCAAATGTTGTCTACAAGAAAGCGCTTTTTGACCCCCCTGCGGTTAAAAAGCAGGCTGAAAAAACCGAAAAAGAAGCCAACCGTTTGTCGATACTGATTGATAAAGCCAATTTTAACGCAGCGGTTGAACTGGACTTTGTAGAGGAGTACCAGTAAACACCCGGCATGAGACCCGGCGGCAAGGGGCGGAGCTTGGATTCCGCCTTTTGCCGCCGGATCTCATGCCGGCAAGGAAAAGGAGATCTGGGGGCTTGCTGCTTAGATTTGAGCATATCAAATTGCTTGACACTCACTATTTACAACTGGTTGCGAACGAATCATGGTTCACGCTTGACGCCTTAACGCCGGAACACGCGTAACGAACGAATTTATTCTTTGGATAGAATATCACTGATTACGCCCCCGGATCTCTCCTTTTTCACAATTATTTCATGCGTAAAGTGACTGTTCGGCTCTGTTCCATTGTTTCCTGCTGCGTTTATTTTTTTCAATTTCTACACTCATGAGGAGTGTGACGCCGCCGTCAGCCATTTTACCGATAACCCGTTTGATTTCAATCCCCACACTCACGAGGAGTGTGACGATGAGCTATTATGAATCAGCGCATGAATGCTTAATTTCAATTCACACACTCACGAGGAGTGTGACGATGCTTTTGGCTGCAATTCGTTCACCTGCTGGATTTCAATTCACACACTCACGAGGAGTGTGACGTGACGTGCTAGAAAGTTTTAAGGATGATATATTATTTCAATTCACACACTCACGAGGAGTGTGACGCAAAAACATTCAACCAGTTAAAATATTTTCACATATTTCAATTCACACACTCACGAGGAGTGTGACCACATTGTTTTCCCAAAAATCCTTTTCAGCTTGATTTCAATTCACACACTCACGAGGAGTGTGACGTTCTTTAACGCTTTAGCAAAGTAAAGTATTGTAATTTCAATTCACACACTCACGAGGAGTGTGACACTAGGGATATATAATTCATCATTAAACATATTATTTCAATTCACACACTCACGAGGAGTGTGACGTACAAGGGTAGCGTCAAGCGCCACGAAGCCGGATTTCAATTCACACACTCACGAGGAGTGTGACCTCAAACCATTAATGGTATTCAAACGAGAGTTGGATTTCAATTCACACACTCACGAGGAGTGTGACTGTGCTGCGGGAAAGTGGAATTCCGTATGAGATGATTTCAATTCACACACTCACGAGGAGTGTGACCTCGGCGGCTGGATAAAGGCAACAAATAGCAGATAATTTCAATTCACACACTCACGAGGAGTGTGACTAACCAAGTCGCCTTGATTAAGGTTAGCTTTAAATTTCAATTCACACACTCACGAGGAGTGTGACGAAACGGTTGTTGCGGGACTACCGCGCGCTTTGTATTTCAATTCACACACTCACGAGGAGTGTGACAGCTATAACCTTGTAGAAATTTGATGTTTTTTGACGAATAACTGTGTTTTTTCCATATTATTCTAAATTTATCCATGCAAAAATTCCGTAATTTGGAAAAAAGCAAGGGGATTCCTGGTGCGAATCCCACGGGAAATTCATGTATACTCTCCATTCGCACAGTTGCGCCAAAAAGCAATTCTCATTACAAGGCTGCTATTTTGCATAAAACAGAGTGTTAAAACGCAGCAACATCATAGTCCACGGTCGTAACGCAATTAACATTAAACTATTTCTAATGGTTTTTATGTTTTACAGGTTATAAGCCTCTGTTAAGCTTCTCCTTCAATAAAGAACGGCACTGAAGAAAGGATCCGTATCCAAAAACAGCAACTCAGTTGACAACTTTAGCATCTTTAAAGGAATTTGCAATTTTGTGCAGTGTTACTCCCTCTGGCATCTTTTCATCAAAAACGACGGCATAATCTTTATATGATCTTGCAACCTTATGTTGATCAATGCGATGGATTTCAATTTTTTCAAACAATTGGTTAGATGGCGCATTGCCTAAGTAACTTTCATGTGAAAATACATATAATCCCCGGCATGCCATCCGGCCGCGGGAGGCTGAATGATCCAGATCCCACATGTTAATAAGCGACTCCCACAGTCCTTTTAAATCCTCTTCTCTTACTCCTGTCTGAACTGCAAATGATGGTGTATAAAAACCATAGGCGATATATAAACCGTATGGCACATAGGCTTTTCTCCCCATTTGGCCAGTACGTGCCTCTTCATCAGTAGCTTTCCCGCTTTTAATATCATCAGCATTCGTTAGTGCAACACGAGTAATACTCGATTCAGCAGGAAAAATAGGATCAACCGAGCGTGCGAATGTCAGTTGGACAGCTCCCCGCACTTGACCTGCATTAAATTTTTTTGTGGACATTACAGCGCCAAACATACGTGTATCAAAATAATGTTCGCACATCCACTGCCGCGCATCTTTTACTGTTTTCGGGCTGTCGTCGTTTTCCTGTTTTTCTAATTGCTCATAAGCCTTCTTCTGCTCCTTTGTGAGAATCCCGCGATGCTTGACATAAATATCAAAACCTTCCAAATGCCCTCTGGTCAAATAAATGTAATCCCTTATTTTTCTTTTTATTGCAACGTCCGTTACGATACCCTGCATTGTTTCCGGATCAATTCTCGGAAGATTGCCTGCATCCGGATCACCGTTCGGATTTCCATCCGTCACATCAAAAACGAGCACAAAATCATAGCGTTTGTTTGGATCAATAATTGAATTTATGTTCATGTATTACTCCCCCTCAACAACGGTTTTATTTAAATCACTTACATTGGCAGCATCAGCAGGCATATTTTCTTTTTTCTTGTATATATCTTGTCTTTCATGATAGTAGCCTAGCGCAAACTCAGCCTGTCCTTGCAAATCAAGGACAGCTGGGAATTCTTTCAATTGGCCGGTTATTAATTGAATCCTTTGCTGATAACGAACTTCATATCCTTTGTTTTCTTTACTAATTTTACTTAAATGCCATTTGCTATTTCTCATTAAAAGCCCGAAAATTGTCCTTGGAGTAGATGAAGCTGCCGCATAGAACCTTGAAGCAATCGTTTCGTTTCCCTTTACTGCTTCGTATTGTACCGCTTCCAATACCGCAAACAACCTGCCGCACAAGTAAGCCGGCGTGATTCTGGCGTGATCTAAATCCACTGTCCATTCCTCCTTGTTTTGGCTAATTAGCCAGCTTCTTATTGCTGCTGCATGTATCCATGTCATACCGCCCCTTGCCTGAATTCTTTTTACCATTTTTGCTATAATCCGCCCGGAGAGCCTTTTCCCGTAAATGGCCCAGTTCATCCAGTCCTGAACATCTTCCTTCTGCATTTCCTTTCTGCCGTCACGGTACATGCACGCCGCCAATAAATAAATGCTGGCCGGTTTTGGCGCTCCCACAATTTGTTGTGCATCAAAAAATTGCCGGATTTGGTTTTTCACCTTCCATACAGGCGGCTCTGCATAGTCGCGGACAACCATTCTGGCCTTGTTTGCTGAAAGTGCTAAAATACATATACGATCTAAAGAACCGTGATTTTCGGCCCGTTTGAACGGCGATGATAGAATTCTCCGGACTGCAACAGGATCCGGGTCGGATAGAAACGTAAACATGCTGGTCGTTTCCGGATCGTTTTGCCTTGCCCAATAAACGTATGTTACATTGCCGATTTCCATCATATGCGGGCCGCCGTGCTGCTTTTTGTTTGCATATTTTCTCAATAAGTACGAGAGCGCTTGCCCGTATTTTTGTTCACATTCAAAACAAGTAGGTGCAATCTCCGAGTTTTCCAATCCGTATGAAAAATAGGCACTTTTGTTGGCCGAAATAAGCTTTGTCCTTTCTTTTCCCAAAGAAAATTCAATGGTATGGCGTTTTACTGCCGGTGCATTACGTCCGCAAATGAAGCAAACACTATCGTTCTCTTCCTTTGAGCTATTCTTTAATAGAAAATCCTCCCAAAACTTTTTTACTTTATTGTCTTCGTGGGGAAAGTCACCCGCTTCCGTCCGAAACAAGATAAAATCATCCGGTTTCATGCCATCTGGGAGCTGCCAGCTTTTACTTTCCAATATCTGCACGATCTTTTGAACAAGTTCATTGCGTGTGGCCTCACAGCATTCTTTCAATAACTTCATATATGCAAGGTGGCATTCCGCTGCTCTTTT
Source organism: Weizmannia sp. FSL W8-0676 (assembly GCF_038593015.1). Classification (NCBI taxonomy): domain Bacteria; kingdom Bacillati; phylum Bacillota; class Bacilli; order Caryophanales; family Bacillaceae; genus Heyndrickxia; species Weizmannia sp. FSL W8-0676. The sequence goes on along the minus strand of NZ_CP151954.1, from coordinate 478,675 downwards.
TGCATTGGCGGGATTTTTAGGCAGCTTGAATACATACTCCGCCTTGTCAGTAAGCAAAATAGGCGACACACCCGATGCACGGCTGCGATTCGGGATAACACGCTGTTCCCCCCGATCAGCCTGAATAAATTCAAAACGGTCATCATGTGTAATTACAACAAACCATTGATAACTTTTCCGGGCATATCCGACCGGCGGCAAATCATTGGCATGCTGTTCGGCAAACTCCACCAGTCTGCGCATATACATTCAGCCATCCACCTCCTTATATAAATACTCGGGCACATGCAATATACCCCGGTCCAATTTGGCATTAAAGAAATAGGGGATCGCACGCGCATTTTTTTGTCCGGGATCTGCGGGATATTTTAAGTCGAATAACATTGGGCCAATATCCATTGTATCGGGTATTGCCTGATCATCGTCTTCAGGCAGGGAAAAGTGAAGTGAACATTCCCTTGTCCCGAGATAAGGGCGATAAAAGCACTGCCCTTTGGCCACTCTCCGCAAAAACATGGATGCATACTTCCTCTTATTTTCCATCGTCGGGTTCATTAGATGCATTTCTGCCGTTATAATATAGGCAACGTCTCGCAGCATGATTGAATGGCGTAACTGCCGGTCATCATCTGTGAAATAGTCCCGCTTGCTTGTGACAATATTACTGGGTACAATTGAAGCAACTTCATTCCGCAAAATGGAATAATACTGAATGGGCTTCAAGACGTGGATGCTTTTTATTCGCCATTTGAATTCCGGCTTCCAAAAAATCCCTGTTAAAATACCCCTTGCCGCAGACGGAGTCATTACGGGATAAGATACCCGTTCCACTTTTGCTTCCACCCTGGTAAACAGCGCATACTCGCCCCAGACTTTCAGCCGGAAAATTTTCCCCATCAGTCAATCTCCTTTCTCGTCCATATCCATAATCCCGGTTTTCATGTCATAACCCCCGTGCCAAATATACCAACCTTCCGAAACCTTCTCTAGCTGATTTTGATTCTCTTTTAAAAAACGGCTGTCCACATATTCATTTACAGCAAATAACTGTGCTTCACGATACCATTCCTTTGTTAAATACGGCGCTTCTTTATACATCCGGATTAATCTTTCAATCTGTCCGTCTTCACCCTGGTAATTTTTGCAAAGGATGGACACCGTATTCTGATCAATCATTTGAAACAAGCGGTCCGCTGTCTCAAACGAAAAAGGTTTAAGGTTTGTTATCCCATATGAATCCAGCAAATCGTCTGCACCGAAGGAGTACAAGCTCCGAAAATATTTTTCGAAAATCCAAGGATCATGCAATGCAGCGGTGCTGTAGTGATCCAATAAAATCCTCGTTTGCTCCGTTCCTTTGCGGTACATTCCGCCAGGCATCCCCCCTCCAATCAATTCGAAAATAAACACTGCCCCCTTTTCCAGTTTACCTTCTCTATTGCTCCTTCCAGCAGCCTGGACAATCGAGTCCAAAGGGGCCATTGCGCGAAACACTGCCGGAAAATCAAAATCTACTCCCGCTTCTACCAATGACGTCGCGATTACAAGGATGGACTTTTCATTTTTTAAATCCTCTTTGATTTGTTCGATCACCTTTTTTCGATGGTGAGGACACATGCGATTCGATAAATGGTATATGTGCTGTCCGTTCAGCTTTTGATGGATTGCTTCACGGTATACACGGAAAGCATCTTCCCTTGTATTTAGGATACAAAGTGCTGCAGGGTGTTCCTTCATTCTGGCGACAAGCTCTGAAACAGTAAGCGGCTTTTCAACCCGGATATATTCAACCCGTTTCATGCTTGCAAACAGTTGATTGCGATTTTTACAGATTTCAATTGGAGTACCCATATTTCCTATCAATTTTGCATTTTCAAAAGACAATGGTGTTGCACTGCACAGAACGACAGTGACATTAAAATGTTCCATCAATAGGTGCAGAGCTTGAAAAATTGGCGCAAGAACATGGATGGGCAGTTTTTGAAACTCATCCAAAATGATGACGCTGTTTGCTAAACGGTGAAGCTTTCTCACTTTGCTTGTCCGGTTTGAAAATAAACTCTCGAACAGTTCCACTGTCGTTGTCACGATAATCGGAAACGAGTCCCAGTTTTCGGCTGCCAGCCTTGCCCGCTCCATTGCCTCATCTTTATCATCCGTATAACTTAGCTGGGAATGCTGTTCCAAAACAGATGCTTTTCCGAACACCTCTTGATACTTTTGGGCTGTCTGGTCAATGATGTTCACAAACGGCAATGCCACAATCACCCGTTTTTTGTTAAACCGTTTTGCCTGCTCAAGTGCAAAAGCTATTGAAGCCAGCGTTTTCCCCAGCCCGGTCGGCACCACCAGCGCCCGGAAAAACAAAGGCTGTTTTGCCGCTTCTCTGCAAGCCGTATATACTTCATTTCTGTATCTATTTATCTCTTTATCCTTGCCTTTCATCCGCAACTCAAGCATGTAGTTCTGTAATTGTTCATCCAGTTGATGTATACTGAATGCTTTTCCCTGCCGTTTTATACTCTTCCCATAATCAAAGTATCGTTCAGTATCCAGGAAATCAGCATCTACCAGTGCAGAAAAACACATTCTCATCAGCATTTCTTTGTATGCAAATGGAGATTTGCTATCAGATTTCCCTCCGAGCGGCAATCCCGGAAATCGCTTCAATATGTCTTTAATGATTTGCATTTCCGTTTGCGACAAATCCGGAATCGTTTTCAAATATTGCGGAGCGTCAGGAATCTTTTCATCAAACACTGTATTCAGATCCGGCATTCCTGTATGATGCCCCGCTACGATTGCTGCCGCCATGATCATCCGTTCATCCTGCACCCCCCGTTGCATGATGTCATGAAGTGCAATCGCACCGCCAATAGCATGTTGGACTGACCCGCGAATTTTTTTGTCTGCTTTTAAGTATTGTACAAACGCACCAGACTTTTTCCCCAAGTCATGTGCAATCGCAGCAATGGCCGTGATCCCGTATCGGTCAAACGTATGGCTGAAACGCCTTGCTTGAAAGTACGTCCCTTTCATATGCTCGTCCAAATAATGTGGCTCTTGACTTTCAGATTGAGATGAATGGGCAATGTATCTGATTTTTATCACCTTCTATGAATTGGATGTTTTATTAACTATCCTATCTCTAAGTATAATAAAAATGTTCTCCGTTTTCAACAAAAGATTCGAAAAATTATAGATTCTAACGGGTGCAATATAAAAAACGGGGAAAAATCACCCGTTTTTTACACAAAAAATTTACTTTTATCACAAACCCAGCTGCAGATTCCGCGTTCTGTTCATCTACAGCAATAATTAACAAAAACTTCCAATTCATAGTTTCAATCCACGCACTTACTGAGTACAGCAAAATATAAACAACGCATCCATTTCGCGTTAGCGTTTATACCTTATCGTACTCCCAATAAATGCGAATACACCGGTAGTTTATCAAAGATGATTAAAAATTTCAAAGCATCTGTATTCACCTTCTATCTTTATTTTATTCTTGAAAATATGATATAAGGCAATTATTCCCCTTAATGGGACACATAGATTCCCGTGTACTCTTTATTATAAAAGTTGGGCAGTACAAACCCTATTTGGATATAGCTATACGCCCAATCGGCATCCCGATAGATCCTTCCCCCCTGCTGCCTACTCAAATAGTTCATCCGCCAATTTTTTGATTTGGGCTTTTCGTTCCTTCGTCAGTTGCCTGTCAATGCGCGGTATTCCATTTTCAACGATAATCACGTCCCCAGCTTGGACACCGGATGGAAGCTCACTCAGACGGATATCCACCGTCGTCCGGTCATCTTTTTCACAAACAGCAAATTCCCCTTCGATCCGATCAACAATATATTTCATCAAAAACGGCCTCCTTTATTGCGGGGTAAAAGAAGTGTGGGTGGTATATGTTTTCCCTTTTACAACAGCTTTTATATCAATCCGCACTTCATAGCCGGGAGCCGCTCTGCTGATCCGAACCGGAAGCGGCGTCCCTGCCGTCCCCTGATAGACGGTGTCCTTGCTTTTGTAATGAAAAGTTGCCTGATATGCCGCGCCTGTCAAACCTGTAACCATTAAATTGATTTTACCATACTGCTCGGGCGTTTGATCATCAACCTTCGCCTGTAATGTACCATTAGAAGTGGTTCGCTGGGACGGCTGCTTTGCTGGCGGAACAGCCTTGCCGGAAGCCGTTGCATTCCCCGCTTCCGAAGACAAATGATTTGGCGTTAAAGACGGAACCGGCTGGAATTCAATGGAATGCCCATCTGTCACCGCTAAAATGGTCTTCATTTCGTCTGTCCGGAAAATTTGAATATGATTCGCCTTTAAGCGATTGATTACCTCGTCACTTGGAAGGCCGTACGAATTAACCTTCGCTACCGAAATAATCGCGTACTTCGGTTTCACGGCATCCAAAAACGCCTGGCTTGTTGCAGTCTTTGAACCATGGTGCCCCACTTTTAATACCTGGGACGAAAGATCCTGGTGCGTTGCAATCATATCTTCTTCAGAACGGAAGGGGGCATCTCCCGTGAATAGAAAAGTGCCCTTCTCCCCATAGGAGAGTTTTGCAACAGCCGACCAGTCATTCATCTCTTCGTGATAATCTTTTACAGGCGCGGCAAACTTCATCGATGCCCCCTGCAGCCCCAGATCCACATTCGCTTTTGCCTGTTTGATTTTAAGCCTGCTATTTTTCACGGCCAGCAAAAAATCTTCATAGGTTCTGGTTGTATTCACGACCCGCGGCGCATATACATTTTTTACTTTTAAGTTTTCCAGGACCGTATCCAGGCCCCCGATATGATCAGCATCCGGATGGGTGGCAATCACATCATCCAATTGGCTGACATGCAGCTGGCGGAGATACCGGACAACATCATCGCCTTTGTCATTATTCCCGCCATCAATTAACACATTTTCTCCTTTTGGCGTTTGGATGAGGATGCTGTCCCCTTGCCCGACGTCAAAAAAATAAACCTTTAGTTTTCCTTTTGGAAGTGATGCAGTACTTTGTTGATTGCTGTCTGTTTTGTGAACGGTTTTGCTATCTGCTTTACTCTCTGATTTTTCTACACTTATATGCTGTGCTTGCTTTTCTTTTGCTGGCTGGCTGTTAGCGGATTGGGTTTGACCGCAACCGCTGCAAAAGAGCATTAAGAATAGTAGTAGAAACCATGCGCCTGTCCGGTTTATTTTCAATTTTTATTCTCCTTCTCTCAATATGGACACCACGACCAAATGATAAAAAAATGAATTCCCGTTCAAAAGCTGATTCAATATATAGAGAAGGTAGAATCAAGCATTTTCGAAAGATGCATTCTTCTAAAATTTAGAGGCAGAGCGTGCTGACAAATCGGAAACAAGCCAAAATCTAATTCATTCAGCAAGCCCTCATTTAGGACTTGCTGAACAAGCACAAACTCCAGATTTGATATTTTGACCACTTTGTCATATAAAGCATAAGGATGTTATGGAAAATACGAAAAAACCTTCTTATCCTCTAGCTCTATATAAAATGAACAAAATATCGTAGCTCTGTTGCCTGCTGTAAAAAATAGTCTTCGTGCAAATTGGTGCTCGGGCTTGATGTAAAAACTTAAGTTCAACTTATATACACTTTTGAACAAAACGTGTGAAACTGGTACACAAAGTAAAACTGTACATTTTTGCTAAAACCACTGTAATCATCCTTTTGTGTAAAGCTGCTTTAATGAATAAGTTATTTAGGGTTTGCTGAATAAGCAAAATTCCTAGATTTGGCAAGGTTGCTGACAGCTTTGGCAACCATCTAAATGCTAGGGTTTTACAACAAATCCAGTGAAAAGCTTGCACTCGAAAGCCGATTTAACGTATGGAGAAGATAAAGCCACCCATTTTCGCAAAAGAATTCTTCTATATGTTGAGACAAGCTTGCAGACAAACTCAGAATCGGCTTCGTTCAGCAAGCCCTATTTAGCTGGCCTTAAGGGATCAACGACCTGGTTAACATTGAAAAATTGTTTTAATACATCGTTTTTTCCGGTTAACGCTTCACGCATTCTCAAACCATCCACATTAATGCGGGCTTGCCGAAAGTAATCCGGCCCTAATTGGGACCAGTAAGTTTTCGACGCATCTACATTGGCATAATAGTGAAATCCCTGGCTTTTCAAATAATGATATTTCTCATTGGAATATGGCTTCCAGTCTTGAATGTCACTGCCAAAAGCAAAAATAATTGTATCGGTCGGCCCAACAATTGGTTCCACTTCTTTTTTCCATGTAGATGTATCCTTTTCTAAATGATACAAAGTAACTTTCTTTGCATTCAAATGCCCCCAAGTGTGAGAAGCAAACGTCCATCCTTCCCTTTTCATTGCATCTGCTACTTTTTTTGCTTGCTGCTGGTCCTTTTTGATATTTGGATTGGGATGATTACTGTTGGGACCGTAATCACGCTCAGATGTTCTATATCCTAAGACTCCATTATATCCGGTTAATGCAATCATTCCCTTATGTCCTTTGTATGAAAAATCCGGATGTTGCTTAACAAAGTGATCTACAATAGGAATAAGATCATAGGCCCCTTGTACGGATTTTCCCTTTTCATCCACATAGGTGTTTGTGACATTTCCATTTTCATCAAGTGTTAAGTTTTTGGCAAATCCATCATTTTTCATATATTCATAATAACAAACATCATCCTGTGATAATACCAATGGTTTTTTGCCCGGCGGCAATTTAATATCCTGGTAAACCATCTTTCCCTTTTCATCAGGTTTTGCAATGTCCTGAAGATTTACGAGGACAAATCCTCTCTCGTATAATTGATTGATCACTTTTTTAAATTCGTTGATCGTTACCATGTAATCTTCATAGCCTTGGGTCATATCATCTCCATCGAATGCTTTGGATGGATTCACAATTAAAGAATGGAAAAATAAATGTGGAATTTTGCGATTGTCCGGCCATGCCACAAGTTTTTTCTCCTGGCCTTTATATTCATGAATCGTACTTTGAACATCCTTATCTTTGGAAATATTTGATTGTGCTAATAAATGGATAGCCTTTTGATAATCATATTGTTCGGCGAAGACTTCAGCATTTGCTAACAGCTGCTCTTTTTGCTTTTTTTGTTCTTTCTTCATCTGGTCTTTTTTCATGATTGAAGAAGAAGTCAAGGAATGCTGTGCATCTTTAGGTGCACAACCACCAATCAAGATGAGCACTAAAAAAGGAATTGCACCTTTTGTTAAAAACGGTAGGAAAGTATGCCTCATAATCAAGCTCCTTGGGTTCACTTTCTAGTAAAATATATTTTAAGCAATGACTTCTATTTAAGATCGCTGAACGAATCGGATTTTGGCTTGTCTCCGATTTGTCAGTAAACGATGCAATATTTTGTTCGTTTTAAATAAGATCGTTTTGAACGCATCTTTTTTCTTATGTAATGAAAAATCCCCCTACTTCAAAAACGGGGCATTCGATGGGGATTTTTTTGTAATGATCCATTATGGAATCATTACCCGTGAAAATCACCGGTCTTTTGATTGACCGTTACATCAGGGTATTTACCAGTATCACGTTCTTTCACCCAGACCTCCCAGTAGCCGTTACCAATATACTTGTAGTGGTCAGGTGTAAGATGATAATTCTTATATAGGTCTTTTTCAAAAGTATCTACCCAGGCACCTTTCGGCTGAGTTACAACCTGATTAATCTTATACGGACTGGAACTGGAGCTTGTGTTTTTATTTGATGTTCCTTCATTATTCGATGTTGTATTTCCTGATGTCGATGAATTTCCTGATGCTGGTTGATCTGACTTTGAATCATCAGACTGGGTTGATGTTGATTGGTCTGATTTTGAACCGTCAGACTGGGTTGATGCTGATGATCTGCTTTCTCCTGATTGTCCCTTAGAACTTTTCTGATCATTTTCCGTTGTTGAGCCTGAACTGTCTGCTTCATTCTTTGAACCGGAAGTTGAACTGGTTGCTTCATTCTTACTTGTATCCTTTTTTTGTGCTTTGTCCTTATGCTGCGGAGAGGAGTTTGTTTCAGAATGACTTTGATCACTTGATGCGTTTTGGTTTTGATTGTGATGATATATAAAGAAACCACCAATCGCAATCAGAACAACAACCAATATGAGTAAACCAACTTTTTTCATTTTAATGCCTCCTCTCCCAATCATATTAACACACTTTCACAATATTAAACCTCAAGTTACTTGACCAGCATAGATTCTATTAGGGTTATAATAAGCATCTGTTACGCATTGCTTAGCCATTTCAAACAAGCCACCATCAGTGAACTAAATTTGTTGCTCTGTTGCCTGCAGCAAAAAATACGAATGATACAGATTGATAAAAAGCGGTGTCCTTCCTTAACATAGAACGCGTCTACGTTAAGAAAGCGGGAAAAATCGACGTCCTTCCTTTACTTAGAGCACGCCTATATTAAGAAAGCAGAAAAATTCAGCGACCTTCCTTTACTTAGAGCACGCCTATGTTAAGAAGGCAGAAAAAATCGGTGACCTTCCTTTACTTAGAGCACGTCTACGTTAAGAAAGCGAGAAAAATCCACGTCCTTCCTTAACTTTTTTATATAATATTAATAGCTAGCAGCATGTTGAAGGAGCGGTCATAAATGAAAACAAGAGAGGACGCTATTCATTACTGTTTAAAACTGGAAAACACATATGAAGATTATCCCTTTAAAGATAAAAATTGGACATTAATGCGCCACATAGAAAATAAAAAAGTCTTCGCCTGGATTTTTGAAAGAAACGGCCATATTTGGATCAATGTGAAATGTGAAAACGGCTGGCTGGACTTTTATCGTCGGAAATACCATGCTGTTGTTCCGGCATACCATCTGAACAAAGAACATTGGAATTCCGTTATTCTTGACGGCACCGTCCCGGAGGAAGAAATCTGTGATATGATAAGGCAAAGCTATCACTTAACGAAGAAAAAAGGAATTCAGTCAAATAGGGGCCGGTAAAAATGAGAACTCGCATTACGGAGATATTAAAAATAAAATACCCCATTATCCAAGGAGGCCTTGCTTATCTCGGATATGCGGAATTAGCTGCTGCTGTTTCCAATGCGGGCGGCCTGGGGCAAATCACTGCCGCGACGCTGCGAACACCTGAAAAACTTCGCAATGCAATTCACAAAGTACGAAAATTAACCGGGAAGCCCTTCGGTGTAAACTTTGCAATCGCAAGGTATAACGGCCGGTACGAGGAGTTGCTTGAAGTGGCCATTGAAGAAAAGGTTCCAGCCATTTCCATCAGTGGCGGTAACCCGCAACCGGTCTTCGAAAGGATAAAAGGAGAAAACATTCGTACACTTGTGCTTGTGGCTGGAACCAGACAAGCACAAAAAGCTGAACAATTGGGTGCAGACGCAGTGATCGCCGTCGGGCAGGAAGGCGGGGGCCATTTAGGCCGGGACGACATTGGCGGCATGGTGCTCATTCCCCGGGTTGCAGACGAAGTATCCGTTCCTGTAATCGCCGGCGGGGGCATTGGGGACGGGCGTGGATTATTGGCTGCCCTTGTTCTTGGCGCAGAAGGAATTCAAATGGGGACCCGTTTTATTGCCACCAAAGAATGTATTCATGCACACGAGAAATATCAACAAACAATCGTGCATGCAAAAGAAACGGATACAGTAGTGATTAAGAGAACATTAGGGGCACCGGGCCGGGTCTTGAAAAACCGCTTTGCCTTGAATATTATGGAACGTGAACAGGAAGGGGCATCCTACGAAGACCTGAAAGAGATGATTAGCGGTAGCGCAAATTGCAACTATATTTATGACGGGAATGAAGAAAAAGGTTATGCTTGGGCCGGACAGGTCGTCGGCCTTATTCATACGATTCCGACAGTGCAGGAATTGTTTGACGAGATGATGCATACTGCAGAAAAAGGGTTATCCCGATTAGATCATATTATGAAAGAACAAACCCATAGATCATCGTGAAACAACGATTGACGAATCTGACGAGGCTCCCTTGCCCAATATCTCGCTCGGATTGGATAACAATTGAATCCTCTGCTAAAAAACTGCTAAAGATCCATCTTTGGCAGTTTTCTCATTTTCCCCATTCCAGAGTCTCCTGGATCAGAATGTTCTTCAAATTCGATAAGACTCTTTGTATCCTTTCCAAATCCAGCAATTCGTGATATTATATCCATGGGAAGACCTCTCTCTAGATGTTCATTTCACGGTGTACAGTAGAGTGTCTTCCCTTTTTTCCATTCATCTACCCCTTCGACTTCGAGTACATACTTACCAAAAAACCAATTAGATAATGTTCCGCTCCTCCCCTTTATGTGTTACGATACTCATATAAAAAGCTCTCCCTATGGATCGCCTGCCAGCTGCCATAGGAAGAGCTGATTTTCGATTTTTGTTTTGTTTGGGCATGGTCCAGTCTTAATGAGCAGAGACCTCATCAGGGATTGCGGCGATGCCCAATTTTTCAAAGACAAGGGCTTTGCTTGCAACATATGCGTTATACTCAATTCTCTCAAGCATATCATAGGCTTTGTGCAGGGTTTCATCTGTAATCAGGATACCATGCCTATTGAGCAGCATGGCTGCCGGTGTTACTTTTTCCCCTAACGAGATAATGTGCTTTCGGACAGTTTCTGCCAGTTCTACTGTTGTTGCCGGGCGGTATTCCAACGTTGGGATTTTTCCGAGCTTTTGTGTAGCCTCAGTTAAATTCGGCATATCCATTCCCAAAGTCGCAAAAACGAAAGATTCCTTTGGATGGGCATGGAGCACACAGCCGATCGATTCATTCTCATGATAACAGGCCATATGCATGTCACTTCACGGAATGCATTCAGTTGCAGAAGTTCATGCTATGGTGAATCAATAAGGCTAACGGCTAGACACACCGCCAAGAATACCCATCTTCCGGCTCAATCCAGAAACACCATTTCCTAGTAATGTATACGGGAAACGATTATACAGAGTAAGCTGTTTTTAAACAAGCACATGTACTGATTCAACATTTTCGCCATTTTTTACGAAAAAACCGTTCGCCAAACATCCGGTAACTGAAATACTTACCTTTGATTGCGGCCTTGCCATAGGGCTCACTTTTTCAATTCTTGCTTCATAAACGAAATGTTCTTCAATCATCTCATACATAAAGCCACTATAGAAAGCCGGAATATATCCTAATTTATATTCCCCTTTTTCTGACAAAACGATTACAGCTTTTTCATCTTCCTTGTTTGAAGGCTCCAATTGAAAACGCACAGCCGCGCCTTCTTTCAACTGATTAATTACTTTTTCTCCGTCATAGTAGCGCCACCCCGCGATATAAAAGTCAAAATTAAACCGGTCTTCAAAAACACGAATCGGGGCAACAAATTCATACGGATCAGTAGCCAGCCGTCCACCAGTAGCCCGCAATAAATCCATTTCTGTATAATCCGGAGGCAGCCCATAATTTTTTAAAATCTTATCAAAATCCGGTCTCCTTTTATCCGGTAACCGCCGTTCAAATGGTCCAAATAAGCGATCAGAAACGTATGTCTTATTTAGATTACGAAATGACAGATGCGGTTTATATCCATTTTCCAAAGCCTCTTTTAAGGTTCTGCGCTTCCCGCTTAATTCATATAAAAAAATGTATTTTCCATTTTCATGAAATAAATTGCCAATATGATAACGCTGCCTTGTCTTCTGATTTTGCCAGATCAGCCATAAGACACATGGATTTTTTTGCATTCAAGCACCTCCTTTGTACCAGTTCAAGAGCCATTCTTTACGATAGAGGAGTAACTTTTTTACCCACTTTTTGTATACAGGTCCCATCACTTTTTCCGGTATGGAGTCTACGATTTCCTGAAGCATCTGCAAGTTTATTTTATTTAATGAATTTATCGATTCTTTGGTCTCTAAAGGATAATATTGTTTGATCACTGTTAATAAATCAAGAAAGCGCGGCTTCTTTTTTTCAGGCAAGCCTATCAAGGAATAACTACGATTGCTAAAAGCTTTAAACATATTGCAATCTTTGTCCATTAGACGGATTCTGTTTTCTTTCAATTGAAATCCTAGAGAAGCGCCATTATCATAAACAGGGGCGATTCTATACTCATTATTATCATATATAATTCCCCAATTGTCACAATGTCTATCCTGATTTCCAATTAAGGCGTCAAATACAATAATTCCAATGAAATCACGGTTCAATTTAAATTCTGACAGAACACGCATAATATTAAAAAAGTGGTAATGCTTAAGACTATATCTGTCAAAATCCTCTGCGATATTGAAAAATAAATCTCCACCTTCAAATAGCTCTTCTTGTTTGCTTATAAAATTTTTCGCCAGTGTGGCAACTTTTCCATTTTTCTTAGCCAGTTGCACATCCATTGTGGAGAGGCCGATTGCTCTCCCCACGTCAGATGCTACTTTCTCCGCCCAAGCTTCTCCCGTGTTTTCCTTGGGAATTTTCAATAGAAAATGTTGGCCAGTCTCCGGATGAACTAACCAATATTTCTCTCTTGTTCCTGAAACCTGCCTTTTTTCATCTACTTTCCAATTTGTAACATCCATTAAGCACATCGTTTCACCTTTTAGGAATCTTTATTCCATTATAATTGAACAAGATGCAGTTGTCAGCCAATGAACTTATTTTTAGTCATTTACGTTCGGCCCCCAACCAACTTCATCACAACCTTATAGAGTGCTTACATTTAAGCTGTGATGAAGATCCGAAACCATTAACCTTGTGAAGGAAGCATAGATCTGCAGACTTGAAATCAAAAAAATAGCGGCGTTATGCCGCTATTTTTTCTTAAAAGGAAAACTTGAACAAATCACCGGTCCAGTTTCTTGCTCCCCAGTTTTCTATGGAAATCCTTGTCTTTTGGCGTACTTGGGTCGATCCCTTTTAACTGCGGAACATACGCACAGATCAGTTGAACCGGGATGATGTATTCATAAGTTTTATAAAATGTGTGATTCACTTTATTGCTGAAGGGAGTGGAACCTCTGTCGCCCATTCCCTCAAAAACAAACATGTGTTACATTCGACACATATCTTCAAATTTCCTTTTTTATCCTTTCTTTTTCAGGCCATCTCCGGATACAAAATTTTCCCCTGCAAAGGTTCCCTGCGTCCTCCAAAGGTGTTCCTTTTAAATGAAAAAATTAAAATTTTATGCGAAACTTGTGAGGATGATATAGCATATTTTTTCATCATGTAGTAATATTTTATTGAGCCTCTGCCAAAATAAAAATATACCCTTGAGCGAGGCTCTGGAAAATTAATTATCCCGATTTTTTTTTGCCTTTTCATCCAGATTTTCAATTTACATCCAGATTTTCAATTCAATAGAAGTAAAACGGTCATTTTTCTTCAAAAAAAGGGCATACGTATCCCGCCTTCACAAAATGGTTTTTTTCACTACCCTTTGTGGAAAGAAAACGTTCATTTGAGTTATTCACATATCCACCTGTGAATAACTTAATTTGCTCTTTGCAGCCGATTGCGTGTCCATCCACAATTGGCCTTTCCAGTCTGATGGTACGCCATATTTGCCATGATATGCATAGATATCATGCATCGATCTACATGAGCTTCAACTGCCTGTTTCCCACGCTTGTGAACACGACGGAGACTGTATCCGTCTTTTAGAATGCCAAAGATTCTTTCGATGATCGTCCTGGCACTATATAACACTTCAAATGTGCGACCATGTTGAGGCAACTCGACATCTACTTGAGGCGTTTGATCAAAGTCTATCCTAAATACTCTTCCTTGTGCTGCCCCATTACAACATTCCGCGTGATTCGCTAGCGGGCAGGTGAGACCTTCTTGCTTGGCATTTGGATGAAATACAGGACAAGTGTAAATATATTGCCCCTTTTCCCGATCAGATCCTCTAAGTTCCATTTTATGTCCACTGATACAGATGGGAGTGCCGTACCGGTTGATTTTTTCAATCCCCCGGGCGGTAGTTGGTTTATCTTTACGGTTCCGTGGATTGATCGGTGCCACCAATTTCGCCTGTAATACATCCTTTGTCACTTTTTGATTTTCCGGCGTTTGGTAGATTCCATCTGCCAGGATAAAGCTCAACTGCTCAGCCATCTCGGGGTGCTCTGTCTTAAACGTTTCCAATGTCGGTTCTAATGTTTTCCCATCGGGTGTATTTCCTTTAAATACTTCCCGCGTCAAAGGCAAACCGGATCTCACCCCGCATACCATTGATAATTTATGCGCAATATAGGAGACTGCATTACTTTTACGCATTACCCCTACATTGTCGTCCGTAAGGACTTTGGGGCAATCGCAATCACCCTCACAAGAACACGTCTTCCTTGTTTTATTCAAGGTTGCTTCTGCCTCTATATGCGATGTATCCACGGCGGCTGCTTCCTCATTCGTTTCAACCACGCCTTCCCCTTTATTATATTCAACAACCAATAGCCGGGCTTTTTCCCAAAGACCATTTGTTGTCATGATTTGATCAAAACGAGCAAAGGAACGGTAGCTCGGAATTTTCTCCGTAAATCCACACATGGTGGCAAATAGCGGGTTTGATTTCACTTGCAAATAGACACTCTCCACCATCACTTCAATATACTGTAAAGAGGCCAGTTCAAAAGCACGAAAAAAGGGCATGAAAGGATGCGGTTTTCTCCCAGTGGAAGGGAGATGAAATAATGAAGACGCAGACTTGTCTTCTTCCTCCGTTATTGAAAATAGTGCCGGTTGTATTTCATTAGAAGGATCATGTGCTCTTTCATTTTTTAGGTGCAAATATAAAAGGGTGTAGTATTCTCGTTCAATCGGCTTAAAAATCTCCCATGGGAAACACATGGCTGGAATGACAAATGGTATATCGGCATAGTCTTGCCAATTGTGGGGAATCAAATTTTGTTGTATTGAAAAGTCTCTGGTTTGTGTTAGAATAGAAATAGTCATGAAATCACTCCCTGGATATTTGGTGGTACTTATATCTTAACAAAGGAGTGGCTTTCATGGCTCTTTTTTTTCAAAAAAAATCATCCTTTTCCGTTTTACAATATTTACCACAGGAATGAGTAGCTTAATCTATTGAAACCCGCCCAAAACCGACCAAAGTGGAAAAATTTAGACACTTATAATAAATAAATTTACCCCATTAAAATCAAAAACTCACAATTTATTTTTACATTTGTCATAATGTTCCTACAAACGTCTTTTTTCTTTAGTGGAATAAATCAACGACCTTTAATTGTCTGACTGCTTACAGTTTCAGGGGATATAGCATTTTGGCAAGGGCTCATTATTAAAACATCATTTTTAAAAGGGGCGGATATGTTGGAAAAGAAATTTTTTAGTAGATTATCAATATTGATCTTTTCTGTATTGTTGGTTGCCGGCTCGATCAGTTATTTTCCTAAATCTGCCAAGGCTTATACATCCGGCACATCGCTCGATAACCGCGTGATTTTCCAAAGTTTTAGCCTGTACATGCCATATGAAAGCAATATGTACAAAATTCTTTCAGCGAAAGGCAACGAATTGAAAGATTGGGGGATTACGGATATATGGCTTCCGCCGGCTTACCGTTCTTTCAATGCGGCACGTTACATGGAAGGCTACGCCATTGCCGACCGTTATGACCTCGGTGAATTTAACCAGGGGCCGAATAACACCCGGCCGACCAAATACGGGACAAGCGATGAATTGAAAAGTATGGTTTCCGTGCTTCACGCAAATGGTTTAAAAGTACAGGAAGACCTTGTGCCTAATCAGGTTCTCGGATTGAGCAAAAGGGAAGCAGTTTACGTCACACGCGTAGATCAAAACGGAAATTTGTTTAAAAATCCTTATACAACAGGACTTGCAACGCAAATCAGGGCCAACCTTTATCTCGCTTACACAAAAGGTGGCGGCGAAGGACAGGCAAAATATGGCTATATCAAAGAATGGAACAAAAAATATTTTAACGGTACCTCCGTACAAGGGCAGGGTATGGATCGCGTGATGAAAGACAGCGAGGGCATTCCGTACCGTTATTTTGGGCCAAACAACCCGAAAAACCACTTGCCAAGCTGGCTTGATGAAGCTGCAGCAGCAAATAAAATCAATACAGTTGATACTTATTTGCCAGTAGACGGCTGGTATGCTGCTAAAGACGCTTCGACTTCGGATAATTATTGGAAACCGATGTTAATGAACTATGACCCCGGCTATTTAAAGTACATGAAAAGCCATGGCTATTCATCTGTTGACGATATACTGAACGGCGACAACGGGCAAATCGCAAGTTTAACAGATGCGTATATTGCATCCCAGCCCGGGTACGGCTTCGGATCGGAAGAAAGGTCGTTTAAAAATGATCATTCCGGATCAGATAACCAGGATCAATTTTTATTTGTGAAAAAGAATGGGACAACTTTTCACAACCTTAACAACACGATCAGCGGGCAGAACCAGTTTCTGTTAGGAATGGACATAGACAACGGGAATCCAACTGTCCAAAAAGAACAGATCCACTGGATGAACTGGCTGCTTGATACGTATCACTTTGACGGCTTCAGAATTGATGCGGCAAGCCATTACGATAAGCAAGTGCTGCTGGATGAAGGTGACGTTATGAAACAGCATTTTGGCAGCCATTTAAACGACCATTTAAGCTATATTGAGACTTATGAAAGTGCCGGGACAAATTTTGAAAACGCAAACGGGAATCCGCAGTTAATGATGGATTATGCCCTGTTCTATTCTTTGCAAAATGCTTTGGGCAAAAATTCGCCATCAAACAGCCTGTCAACCATTGCTACAAACGCTGTTGTCAACAGGGCAGGCGCAGGCACGGCGAATGCAACGCCTAACTGGTCATTTGTGAATAATCATGACCAGGAAAAGAACCGTGTGAATAAAATCATGATGGACCTGTACGGCATTAAGCCGGGTATACATTACGGCACATCCGCACCGAAATCTTTCCAAGATCTGTATGATAAAAAGACAGAGGCAAAAGCTTTGGATATTTATGAAAAAGACATGGAAAGAACGGTAAAAACATATGCGCCATCCAATGTGCCGAGCCAGTACGCATATATTTTGACGAATAAAGATACCGTCCCGACTGTCTTTTACGGCGACTTGTACAAAACGAATGCTTCTTACATGAGCGAGCATACGCCGTATTATGATACGATTGTGAAATTGTTGAAAGTGCGCAAAAATTATGCCTATGGGAACCAGCAAGTAACCAACTATAAGTCGAACACTTCCGGCACGGCGGGAAAAGATCTAATCTCAAGCGTCCGCTATGGAAAAGACCGGAATACCGGCGTGGCAACCGTAATCGGAAATAACCCGAAAACCGATACGACTATTAAAGTGGACATGGGTACCCGGCATGCCAACCAGCTATTTGAGGATGCAACCGGATTTCATAACGAAAAGCTGTCCACAGATAGCAAAGGCATTTTAACCGTTCATGTAAAAGGGACGCAAAATCCCCGGGTAAAAGGGTATCTTGGCGTCTGGATCCCCTCAAAAAAAGCGGCAACGCCGAAACAAGGCCCTGCACTTCAATACGGTAAGTATGTAACGGTAACAAACAAGCACTATGCCGTATATCAAGACTTCAACTGGAAAAAGAAGAATGTCACTGCAGTGAATAAAACGTATCTTGCCAAGGTCCAATACCATCACAGCAACGGATCCACTTACCTGTCGCTTTATGACGGCAAAGGCAAATGGGCAGGCTATATCAACGCCAAAGCTGTGAAAACAGGAAGCGGCAAGCAAGGCGCTGCCATACAATACGGCAAACATGTCAAAGTCACCAGCAAGAACTACGCCGTATATCAAAACTTCAACTGGCAGAAGAAAAATATCCGGGCCGTAAACAAAACATACTTGGCGAAGTACATTTTTTACCACATAAATGGGTTAAGCTACCTGTCCCTTTATGACAACAAAGGCAAATGGATAGGTTACATCAATGCCAAGGCGGTTAAAAGCAAATAAATTTCTTTAAACAAAAAGCGTCCCCATAACCGGCAACGGGGTGGGGATGCTTTTTTCTGCTCACTGCAAATCAGAAAGAAGGGCACCTTCAAGATTGGGCTCATTTAAATTCGGGGGTTTCTTTGATCGCATCAAGTACTTCCTGCTCATTCACGCCCATTCCTCCAGTTTAGGGAAACATTAATGTCTCCGGGTTATTTCCCACTGGATTTTTTTGATTTCTTCAAGCGGATAATCGAGCATATCTGCGATCGTTTCGGGTGCGGTGCCTTTGGTATTCTTTTGTCATGAAGATCCTTCCTTTCGGGGTTGTTATGCGAGGGTTAATAGAATAAAACTATTAATTTGATATTATTTGAAATCTTTTTTCGATGTCAATCATTTTTTTCAATTCAATCCGGCACCCTCATGGAATGTCTTTCGGCCCGCCTCCATCCCCCATAAAATATTTTCCCTATGAATTTAAAAATGCCCAATAAAAAGTGTACAGACGATGAACTAAATACCGAAAAATTAAAGAGCCGGCAAGCATGCGCTATTCTCCGGCCCCTTAAAAAAGACACAAACCTGCAAATATGAGACGCCATGCCACAGTGTGCGGCGCCAGCGGTAAGATGCAAACTAGCCGGCGCATATTTTCCAGGATAGAAAAAGGTGCAAAAAAGCCTTATTTTGTACCGCAAAACTTGCCATTCCAGACCGGCACCCTAAAACGTTTTGCATCTGAAAACTCGGAAGCCGAGGATCTCTTTGGTTGATTCAAACATGATCATATGATGCTCAAGCATCTCAAAATACTTAACATCCACATCCTCCGACAATGAAAAATCAGGAACATTTTGGACTCCAAATTGCAAATCATATTTTTCAGAATGGATGGATGGAAACCCTGCTTTCTGAAAAAGCTGTACCCACTGTTCCTCGGTTAAAATTTGGGATACGCCATAAAAATCTTTGATGTGTGCCAGTTTTTGCTGCGAAACAGGTTGTTCCAAAACCATTTCAATTGCAATTAAACATCCGCCGGGCTTCAGCACCCGCCGAAATTCCTGAACCGTTGTGGGCATATCGGTAAAAACGATCACCGACTCTGACAATACCAAATCAAATTGCCTGTCTGCAAACGGGAGAGCCTCTGTATTCCCATGCACAATTTGTACCGGCAAACCTAATGTCCGGACTCTTTTCCTGGCTTTTTCCACCATCAATTGATGATGATCCAGCCCTGTCACTTGGCACCCATACTGCTACGCAACGTATGCAGCAGTATGGCCGGTGCCGCAGCCCGCATCAAGCACCGTTGTTTTTTCCCTATATGTTCAGCCGATAATATATCCTGTGTCAGCTTGAAACCGCCTGGATGCACTCCGCCGACTCCCAGTTCTGCCAAACCATTCAGGTAAGTATATTCCTGATCCACTCTAACCCCTCCCTTGCCATCCAAACAGTTGGCTCGTTGATATACCGTATGTACCATTGCAGAAATCGGTAACCTTTATCGTTTAAAAACATACTTTGGTTAAGAAAAAGCAATGGAGGAAGGCATATGGGGGTGTTTATTGCAAAATTAAAGTGCAGAGATGTGCAAAATTTCTATGCAAATGGTTATGCAGAGGGGCTTTACATGGAGGGGTAGCCATGATAACCTGTTTGGGTTTGCCAAATCTGTTACAGCTGGCCGCTTGGCAAAAGAATCATGGCTGCAGAGGCTCCATGTCAAGCCCTTAATAGCGAGAATTCAGATTGAATTTTTATGCGGTATAAACGAATTTATATACTGCAATACTCTGCACTTTTTTTCTTGCAAAAAACATCTCCGGCATTTAAAGTCCGTTTTCCATGCCCCCCTCACATGCTCGAAAGTTGCACGGAAAAAGGGAATGCTGCCTTATACAGCTTTATCATGAGAGCCGGAACAAAACCGGGGGTACGCATTGTGCTCCCGGTTTTGTTTTTAGGGTTTTCTTATCATTAAAATGCCCATTAAATGATTGGGTGGACAAGCCGGCCGTTTTTGCAATCCCCGCTGTCCCTGTTTCCATTAATACAGATTCATCAACGATTCAGCTATCTAATCACGAAGCCGGCATCCGCTGGACATCCAAATCAAATTGCGATAACGCCATGCTTAGCATGATCAGGAGTTAAGGATCGCTTTTTCGCCTCCACACCAATCTATAAATCTTGCGGCAAAATTCGGTCTGTCCCCCCCTACCGAAACATTCAGGCGAAATTAAGAAAAATTTAAAAGAAGCCCTCTAGACTAAGTTTCTGTAATAAACCCCAAAGACACAGGGGGGATTTCCTGGAAGGTCTGAATCCAAAAGTAAAAAGATTGTGAAGTTGTTACAAAAAGGTGCTTCAACATACACTTGGGTCGCTGCAACGGTAAGTGCGCAATCTTCGGCTACTTATCAGCTTGCAACAGATCAACTCGTGATGGACATCGGCGGTTTTACAGGAAGTGACCCGACCCCGACCCTTTCCGCGTTTAAAAAATATGTACGCCAAGGGAAGATCCACTACTTTATCAGTAATGGAAGAGGCTCCTTCTAAAATATGAAACAAATGGGCAAAACCTTGCAAGATGGCAATACAAATGGCAAAAAGGTTGAAAACAATGCCCCAAATGGCACCATGGGCAGAGGTTTCAATACAAGCTCATCGATCACCAGTTGGGTTCAAAAGAACTTTAAATCAAAAACAGTTGATGGCGTTACCCTTTATGATTTGACATAGCCAAAATCGAAGTAAGCTCTATCGTGAAGACTATCCAAAAAGTTACAGACGGTGAACGCTGTCATTTATTGCGTTCACCGTCTTTTAGTCTAATGACTGGCTAATGATCACTGATGCATTCTTGTTTTTCTTAATGGGGTTTCTTCCAATTCAACGCTGGGAGGATGATTCCCGGCATTTGCCAAAAGAGATTTTTTCACACTTTGCGACTTTCGGTTTATTTTTTCAATGAAATTGGCCTGTCCCCCTTAAAAAATACCAAAAAAAGACGATAATTTTACTAGACGGATTTGTCAGGATTTAGGGTATTTTGATAGAACAAGGGCCAAAAGAATGAAATTTTAAATTTCAGGAACCCTGGAGCTGGCGAAAGATCCAATTGGAAAGGAGATTGAAATGAAAAAAGGCTTAGTCATACCACTTTGTTTTGCAGTATTATCCACTCCTGCTTTTGATAAAACGGTACAGGGCGTTTCACTGACAAAAATCCTACATAGTTCAAGTGTACAAGCCGCAGCAAAAACAGAGACAAAATATGTCAATGTTGATTCGAATTCAAGCTTGACATTAAGAGCAAAGCCTTCAAAAAGTGCCGCCAAATTAGACAGCCTAAAAAAAGGCACAGCTGTATTGGTATACAATGTGTCTGATGGTTGGGCAGAAGTAAAAGCCGGGACAAAAACGGGGTATGTTCGTGCGGAATATTTAACCAGCACAAAACCCGGCAGTACCGCAACAACAACGAGCACAGCCAAAACAACGACGAAGTATGTCAACGTGGACAAAGGCTCTCATTTAATCTTACATTCGAAAGCCTCCACTTCGTCCAGCATTTTAGCAAGCCTGGCAAGAGGCGAAAAAGTGACGGTTTACTCCATTTCCGGGGAGTGGGCGAAAGTAAAAGCCGGCAGCAAAACGGGCTATGTTCATGCATCTTTTTTGACGAACTCAAATCCCGATAGCAGTGCAGATACTTCTACTCCAGCCAAAACAACGACGAAGTATGTCAATGTGGATAAGGGTTCACATCTAATCTTACGTTCAAAAGCCTCCGAAACGTCCAGCATTTTGGACAGCTTGCCGAGAGGCGAAAAAGTGACGGTGTACTCAATCTCCGGGGCTTGGGCAAAAGTAAAAGCTGGGAGCAAGACGGGGTATGTGCACGCATCTTTTTTGACGAACTCAAATCCCGATAGCAATGCAGGCACTTCAACCCCAGTCCAAACAACGACGAAATATGTCAATGTGGACAAGGGCTCCCATTTAATATTGCGCTCCAAAGCCTCCACTTCGTCCAGCATTTTAGCAAGCCTGGCAAGAGGAGAAAAAGTGACGGTGTACTCTATTTCCGGGGACTGGGCGAAAGTAAAAGCCGGGAGCAAAACAGGGTATGTCCACGCATCTTTCTTGGCGAACTCAAATCCCGATAGCAGTGCAGACACTTCTACTCCGGCCAAAACAACGACGAAGTATGTCAACGTGGATAAGGGTTCACATCTAATCTTACGTTCAAAAGCCTCCGAAACGTCCAGCATTTTGGACAGCTTGCCAAGAGGCGAAAAGGTGACGGTGTACTCTATTTCCGGGGACTGGGCAAAAGTAAAGGCCGGGAGCAAAACGGGCTATGTTCATGCATCTTTTTTGACGAACTCAAATCCCGATAGCAATGCAGGCACTTCAACCCCAGTCCAAACAACCACGAAATATGTCAATGTGGACAAAGGTTCCCATCTGGTTTTGCGTTCCAAAGCCTCCAGAAGTGGCAAAATATTAGCAAGTCTGCAAAGAGGCGAAAAAGTGACGGTTTATACAGCTTCCGGCCCGTGGGTAAAAGTGAAAGCGAGAGGTATAACCGGTTATGTGCTCGCATCCTATCTGTCAAATGCAGACCCTGATGCAAGCACAGCAGATGACAGCAATAACAGTTCCGAACCAACACCAGATTCTACGGTAACCAAATACACGACAGCAGATTTAAATTTACGTAAAGGGCCTTCTAAGTCAGCAAGTGTGATTGAAGTCCTTGATAAAGGAACAGCTGTAAAGGTCTACTCCGAAGAGGATGGCTGGGCAAAGGTAGAAATCGGTGGAAAAATTGGTTATGTCAGCACAAATTATTTAACATCCGCTGCGCAACAATCCAATGGCAAGGTGACATCGATTGTAAAAAAATATGATCTTTCACTGGATGAACTTGCAAATATTCAAATGAAAGTTTCGCCTCAAACAGATACAAATGAACGATATATCAGAAGTGATGCCATTAAGCTGACAAGCCATACAACAGGTGTTGTCCAAAACGGAAGCTGGCATATCAGAGATGGTGCGGGTACAAAGAATCATGAAGTCGGCGAAACGCTTAAAGAAGGCACAAAGGTCACCATCCTATCCACCGTAAAAGGGGATGACGGCTATACATGGTATCAAATCAGTTACAACAAAGCATGGAAAAATGCCACGAAAAATGAAGTGAAATACTATTTAAATCCGAATAACTTTGTTTCGGATCCAGTCCGCTCACTTCAATTTTTGAAATTAACTTCGACTGCCAATTTGAATGCAACAGAAGTGAACCAAAAAATTCTTGCGGGTAAAGGCATTTTAGCCGGGAAAGCATCTGCATTTTTAACCGCTGCAAAACAAAATGGAATCAATGAAATTTACTTGATTGCCCATGCCTTACTTGAAACAGGAAATGGCACATCCCAGCTTGCAAATGGCGTCAAGTATAATGGCAAGACTGTTTATAATATGTATGGGACAGGTGCGAATGATGGCAATGCTGTCCAAGATGGAGCCAGGTATGCCTATCAACATGGTTGGACGACCCCGGAAACGGCCATCATTGGCGGAGCTAAATTTATCAGCAGCAATTACCTTGGCGCCGGTCAAGATACCTTGTATAAAATGAGATGGAATCCAGATTTCGCTGCAACATATGGCTATGCCTCCAACCAATATGCAACAGACATTGGCTGGGCTTACAAACAAGTGGATGAAATCTATAACTTATACAACCTATTAGACAATTACAATATTACATTGGAAGTTCCAAGTTATCAGTAACTGCCTGCAGCCACTAAGCCGTTCATAAGGTTTTACGAACGAAGGCTATTCAGGACCTTGTAAAGAGCATGACAAATGGTAAAAGCTTCTCCCTTTTTGGGAAGCCGCTGAAAAAGTTCAAAAGAAAACATAAAAACGGCGAGACACCAGCATTCATAGTGTCTCACCGTTTTTTTTGGCCTATATCTTGTATAGATAAAAATAAAACATCACTTTTTCAGTGCCCTTTTCCAGCATTGCCGTCAACGGCCTATGATGGGTTTTCCTTCAAATAAAACATACCCGTTTATTTTTCATTTTTGTTTCTCTCTATTAAAAAATCTAAAAGTTTATCAATTTTTGATCCTATTTCTTCAACAACCAAATCATTACGCTCATCTCGAGCCATAATTTCTCCCCTAAGTTCATCGTTCTCTCGCTGAAGAATATCTATGGTTTCTTCTGCTTCTTTTATTTGTTTTTTTAAATTGTCTAATTGCTTTAAGAGTTCTTTCCTATCTTCATCCAATCAGCACTCCTCCTTATGGAAGTCATGAAAAATTCAATCTATTTCCAAAGGATAAAAAATACGACCTGGCTCTTATTCACCTCATTTTCTATTTAATTAGGTCATGTGATCTTCTCCTACCACAATTCATTTATCATTCATTGTCGGCCGTTGTTTTCTCATTGCGCACATTTATTGGATGCCGGGCCTGGGCCCCTCTTTTTCCCACCTCCAACAAAGCATTTTCACCCTGACCTCTGGCGGAAACAAATCGGAAATAAAAAAGCGGTACAGAAAACGATTTTTATTTTCTATACCGCCGTTCTCGTCATTTTACGATGGTCCCGTTGATAAAGCTGATGATGCCCTCTTCCACTTCATCCCGGATATCCCGGTCATTGTGAATTTCATGCCGGTGTCCGGGATAAACTTTTGTTTTTACGTGATGTCCGGTTTGAACAAGCCAGTTCGATACAGCATATACCCCTTCCCCATATTGACCGACCGGATCCTGGTCACCGGCAATGTTATAAACAGGAATCGATACCGGCACCTTTTCTGCCCACTCCGTTCCGACAATCATCTCCATCATCTGGACAAAATAGTAGAGTGATCGTATATTTGGCGGAGTTGTAAAATTATTAAACGGATCGTTTGCGTGGTCTGCCACAATATCCGGGTCGGAACTTATCCAGTCGTTTGGCGTTTTCGGTTGCTCAATCCGTTCTGTCATCCAGCCCATCAGCTCTTCCAAATAAGAAGGATCGGTTTCTTGCCCCTTGCCTTCATCGATCAGGTTCTTCAAAACAGGGAGCAGTTTGCTTGCATTCGGGAACCTGCCTGAAGTCCCGCACAGAATTAAACCGGACAAGCCAGCACCGTGAGTAGCAGCATAACCCCTGGCAATCATGGACCCCATACTGTGCCCAAACATGAAATAAGGCAAATCAGGATATTGTTCCTGTACAATCTTTCGAAGCGTATGCTCGTCCTCCGCCATCGTCATATAACCTTTATCTCCCCAGTCTCCCCAGTTGCCGGAATCATACGCTGTCTTTCCATGGCCGACATGATCATCTGCAGCAACGACAAAACCAGCCTCATTAAACTTTAAAATCATATGTAAATACCGCCGTGAATGTTCACCAAAACCGTGGACGACCTGGACAATCCCGCGCGGTTTACGGATCGGTGTGTAAATCCAAGCTTTTACGTTGTCTTTTCCGTTAAATGATTGAAAACTCAACTCTTGAAAAGCCAAACCAACCCCTCCTTTGCTCATCTCATTAAATTTCTTTTTATCAAGCTTTAAAAATATTAGCAACATAATACTGGGTTTGACTTGCAAAATTTTTTGGTCTAAATTTCCATTTTCCTAACTCTAATAATATACACCGGCTGATTTTCATTTTTCTGTTGATGCAGCGCGTTCACTACGACATGGACATCTAATAAAACCTTTATGTCTTTTGCTTCAAAAAAATCATTTCCATTTAAACAATCTTCAATCGTGCTTATAAAAATTAATATTTGCTCAAAATGAAAGGATACCCCCGAGCCTCTGGCATAATTGAAAAAAACATAAAAATTCTTCTTTCCCGTACTTTTACCGGGTTGCTGAACGAATCCGATTTTCCAGCATAACCTGCCCCACCTTTACAGAATCATGCACTTATGAAAATGCATGATTCAGCTGCTCTATATATTGGTTCAGCTTTCAGGAAGAGTGATCAGAATCCTTGCCAAATCCAGGTATTTAGCCAAATGACCGAGCCCTTCATTAAAATGTTTTCCCTATTTCAACTGCCTTTTTGATCGCTTCCTCCATAATTTCTTCAGCACGTTCAGGAAAGTGGTCCATTCCCTCAACAAATAATTGTTGAAAATCTTTAAAGCCCAAGAAAGTGAATAACGTTTTTACATATTGGCTTGCAGGGTCACTGCCGTTGTAGACACTTCCGCTTGATTGAATGTGCAGTGCTTTTTTTCCTTCCACTAACCCAACAGATCCCTGGTCTGTGTACTTGAAGGTTTTCCCTGCCACTGTAATGGTATCAATCCAAGCTTTTAAACGAGTGGGCACGCTTAAATTCCACAAAGGATTTGCAATAACTACTTTATCCTTTTCCAAAAAACTTGCAGTAAAAGAATCAAACAGCGTCACTTTGTGTTGCTGTTCAATTGATAATGAGTAAAAAGGAACCTTTTGTTTTAATTTATTCCACGCTTCCAACAGGTCCCTGTCAATTTCAGGAATGGTGATATCATACAAATTGATTTCTTCTATTTCATCGTCTGGATGATGCTCCCGGTAAGATTTCAAAAAAAGCATTTGTTACTTTCATTGTACGCGAGTATTCTTCTGAAAACGGATGGGCTTTTACGACCAATACTTTCGACATTTTTGAGGCTCCTTTACATGTTTTACTATTATTTTATGAGTAATCGCCTTCAAATTCAATCAATTTATTTATTTCATCCACGCACTCACACGGAGGACGACATAAATGCCTTTTCCAATTGAATCCTTGTTCTGTTGGCAACTGCCGGCAAAATCGGGCGCTGACAGACATCCCCAAAAATGCCGGCCCCGCTTTTAAAAAATATACGGAGCCAGAATCTTTTTAAGGTTTTAATACGACTTTAATGCAGCCATCCTTATGATCATGAAACAATTGATAGGCCTCGCTTGCTTTATCCAGCGATATTTTATGGGTAATGATTTCAGTTGGGTCAAACTTTTTCTCTGTGATGTCTTTAAAGAGTTTCGGCATCAGATGTACAGCCGGCGCCTGTCCCATTTTCAGGGTGATATTGCGTTCGAACAGCCTGCCAAGCGGGAATGCATTGTAAACCGAACCGTATACCCCTGTCAGCTGGATAGTGCCAAACTTCCTGACCGCTTCCATCGCAATTTGAATCGCGCTGATTGTGCCGCCCTGCAACTTGAGTTTTTGCTCGATCTTTTCAACCGCGGATTTTTTTCCGTCCATGCCGACGCAATCGATCACCACATCAGCCCCGCCATTGGTAATCTCACGTAAATACTTTCCCATTTCATTGTATTCTTTAAAATTATACACTTCGACTCTATTCATTTTTTTGGCATGCTTTAACCGGTATGGCACATGGTCAACTGCAATTACCCTGCTGGCCCCGTTCAGCCATGCAAATTTCTGGGTCATCAAGCCGATCGGCCCGCAGCCGAGCACAACGACCGTGTCTCCCTGTTTCACACCGGCATTTTCAACACTCCAATATGCCGTTGGAAGCACATCCGACAAGAACAGCAACGCCTCGTCCTCCAGCTCACAAGATTCAGGAATCACAAACGGCATTTGATTGCCGAACGGTACACGCAGGTACTCAGCCTGCCCGCCCGGAATATCTCCGTACCGCTCTGTGTAACCAAATAAACCGCCTGTGTCGACCTCTTCATTCGGATTCGAGTTGTCACACTGGGACTCCATCCCGTGCTGGCAGTAATAGCAATGCCCGCACGAAACCGTAAACGGCAGCACAACCCGGTCGCCTTTTTTCACTTTTGTCACTTCCGAGCCAACCTCTTCAACGATTCCCATCGGCTCATGCCCGATCACAAATCCCGGGCGCGCCGGCATAGCTCCGTTATAAATATGCAAATCAGATCCACAAATGGCCGTTGAGGTAATCCTGATTAAAATATCATCCCGCTTTTTTAATGACGGATCATCAACTTCTTTGACCTGTATGTCTTTCGCACCTTGAAATGTAACTGCCTTCACTGCCATAACCTCCCTTATATACAGACCTATACCCATGTTTTTTCATTCTTATGTATATAAAGAGATTTTTATCAATTTGGAAACGGATTCTTGATTATCTAACCGGTCTTGGAAATACGGCTTTTTCGGGACAACATTTGACATCCTTGAATCTGTGCAGGGCCTAAGTTTTTTGTATAGGGGGCACAAGCATATTCCTTCCATACTGAAACGGCCTCCCATATCCGGAGGCCGTTTCGTCTTGCATTTTCAACATGGTTTTTGATTTTCCGCCTGTGTTAGATACTGTCCAGAAACGATTGGATAAACGGGATGGCAGCACCGACCGGCACACCGTCTTCATTGGAACGGCTAATAAAGATAAACGGTTCTTCGCTTGGAAAAGCTGTCTTCTCGTTTACCTTTTCATGAAGAATGTATAAATCTTCATCTTTTAAATACATGGAAAAAAGATTTTCGTAACAGGCGGCGCAAGAGGGATTGGTAAAAGCGTTGCCACTGCTTTTGCTGAAGCGGGTGCAGACATCGCAATTGTTGACGTGGATTTAAAAGAAGCAGAAAAAACCGCCAGAGAACTGCAAGAAAATCATCCGGTTCAGGCCATTGCAGTACAAGCCGATGTGACAAAACCAGAGGATGTAAAGGCAATGATCACAAAAATATTGGATGCATTCGGGCGGATTGATGTTGCGTTTTGCAATGCGGGAATTTGCCTGAATGTCCCGGCTGAAGAAATGACCTTCGAACAATGGAAAAAAGTCATCGATGTGAACCTTACGGGGATCTTTTTAACTGCGCAGGCAGCCGGCAAAGTAATGATTCAACAAGGCGGCGGTTCAATTATCAATACAGCATCCATGTCCGGACATATTGTCAACGTACCGCAGCCGCAATGCTCCTACAATGCTTCTAAAGCAGGCGTTATCCAATTGACGAAATCATTGGCTGTTGAATGGGCGGACAAAAATGTGCGGGTCAACTGTATCAGCCCGGGATATATGGGCACAGAACTGACAGTGAACTACCCACCACTTATCAACCTTACGGTTTGATTGAAGTGGGGGCTTCTCGACTTATCGTTGCTTTTACTAGCCAACGAAAACTGACCGAGCTAACCCTCTTGTTCCAAGAGTTTTGTTACTTATGATAACGCTAATAAGCGTAATCCCTCATTTTTGATATTGATTGCTGAATTGTGATCGCGATCTAATACAAAGCCGCAAGAACATTTATATACACGTTCAGATAATGGCATTTCTTTTTCCTTGCCGCAACATGAACACTTCTTAGTGGAGGGAAACCACTTATCAATTTTCACAAGTTGTTTCCCCTGTTCTTTTAGCTTATACGCTAAGAAAGTAGTGAACATCCCCCAGCCGTTATCGTGAACGCTTTTCCCAAAGTGAAGGGCTTGAGACATCCCTTTCATGTTCAAGTCCTCAATCACGACAGCATCAAAGTTAGAAGCTAATTCTTTTGACTTATGATGAAGAAAATTCATGCGTTGGTTCGCCACTTTCTCATGTAACTTAGCCACTACTAGTCGTTGCTTGTTCCAACGTGCAGAACCTTTCTTTCTTCGAGAAAGAATTCGTTGTGCTTTTGCTAATTTATCTAAGGCTTGCCGATAGTAACGTGGGTAATTGGCTTTCTTACCCTGTTCACTCTCGACATATAGACCATCCATAGCAAAATCCAAACCAACAACTTTCTGTATGTTAACTGGACGAATATCTTTCTCATATTCTGTCAAAATTGAAATGTAGTATTTGCCTGTCTTTGTTTTAGAAATAGTGCAAGATTTGATTTTATAATCAGCAGGTATCTCTCTATGCTGTTTCATTTTTATTGGCTTTTTGATTTTTGGCAGTTTGATATGACCATTTTCTAGCTTAATATTTCCGTTGACCATATTAGTTGTATAGGATTGTTTTGCTTTACGATTTTTGAACTTTGGAAAATCCGCATTTCCTTCAAAGAAATTCTTATAAGCAGTCTGTAAGTTCATTTGTGCATTTGCCAAAGCGAAAGAATCCACTTCTTTTAGGAATGGAAATTCACTTTTATATTTTGCAGGAGTCGGAAACTTTTGCTTTTTAAGCAATTCTTTATCATCCTTGAACTTTTCATACGTTTCTTTGCGTTCAGCTAACATCTTATTGTAGACAAAGCGAACACAACCAAATGTCTTAGCTAATAATGCGGATTGTTCTTTGTTTGGTAACAAACGAAACTTGAAAGCTTTGTTTTGCTTGGCCATATCAATTCACCTCACTTTGTGCGGAAAAATTTCGTATATATTGATTATATCGTAAAAAATCCGTACAATCAATATGAGGTGATAATCATGAGAGAAGAGAAAGAACGTGTAGAAATTCGTATGCCTAAGACGATATTAGAAAAATTGGAGCAATATCAAAAAGAAAATGGGATTCCAACTAGAACAGCCGCAATCTTAGAATTGTTGAGAAAAGGATTGGAAAAATAACTTTGGCTAAAGCCAACCGAAATTCATCTCCCACCTACTCATTGGTGCGATTCGCACCTTCACATTCCTTGAGGATGGGAGACTTCTTTCGGAAAGCCGTTAAAAATTGCCCGGCGAAAGCTTCACCAACTTGTTCCGACTGTAACTTCAGCTTACTCATATGGTTTCTCCCCAGTAGCACGATTGATCTCCTCAATCCGTAAACAATCTTCAATTGCAAATAACATATTTTCCAACTGGCGTTTGGCAGCCCTCGAATTGGCTTTCCCGCGTAAAGAAAGTACATAAGGTTTTTCTGAACGATCTTCAGCTAACAATTCTTCAACGGTAATCCCCATAACTTTTGCGACTTGAGCCATTCTGTTTGGAAGAAATTGCCGTTTTCCTGTTAAAATATGTCCCATTAAGGATTTACTGATTCCTACTTCCTCAGCAAGATCTTGAATGGATTTTCCTTCTGTGTCAAGCCAATCTCTCACTTTTTTGATTGCCGCTTCATTGGCTTTATTCATGAATTACACTCCCTCAATTATTCCTATATCTTTATTATATACAAAACCACGCAAAAAGTGTAGACGTCTACAAAAGTTGCAGCATAGTATCTCCCTTGTTTGGGATACCTTATACGAATACACTATTCATTGCATTTGGTAATAATTGACCAATATCCCCAGCTTAAAACACCAGCTGAAGGCGATGGAATTTTCACCTAAAACGATCTATCATTCCAGAATATGGAGAAACGGCCCCCTACCTGGAGGCCGTTTCATCTTACTTCACTTTTACATATCTGTATTTGCTTTTATTCCCTGCCTTGTCTTTTGCATAAATCTTCAGCGTGGATCCTCTTTTTTGTTTCTTCATATGCACCGAGTAGGTTCCTTTTGAATTTGCCGTTGCTTTTCCGACGTAATGGCTACCGTTGTAAACATAAACCGTCGCGTATTTTTCCGCCTTACCGAAAACCGTTGTTGATTTGTAAGTGACCTTTCCGGCTGTTGGAATGCCAGGGGCGGTTTTATCTACAACCTTAAACGAT
Organism: Weizmannia sp. FSL W8-0676; assembly: GCF_038593015.1. Taxonomy (NCBI): domain Bacteria; kingdom Bacillati; phylum Bacillota; class Bacilli; order Caryophanales; family Bacillaceae; genus Heyndrickxia; species Weizmannia sp. FSL W8-0676. The sequence goes on along the minus strand of NZ_CP151954.1, from coordinate 447,071 downwards.
TTTCCTGCACTTGTATTTCTCGATTTATCCGTCGCGTAGGCTGTCAGAGTCGTTCCTGCCTTTTGCTTCGATTTGATCCTGATTGAGAAGGTGCCTTTACTGTTTGCTGTCCCTGTCCCCAGCACCGTTTTACCACGTCTAATCGTCACTTTGGCACCGGCTTCTGCTTTACCTGTAATCGTTGTTTGATTATCACCAAACCGATTGACGGACGGGGCCGATGGTGCTGTTTTGTCTTCCACTTTGAAGGATTTGCCTGCACCCGTATTTCCCGCTTTATCTGTCGCATAGGCTGTTAGAACCGTTCCTGCTTTTTGCTTCGATTTAATTCTGACTGAAAAGCTACCCTTACTACTTGCTGTGGCTGTACCCAAAATCGTTTTTCCGGATTTAATCGTTACGGTTGACCCAGCCTCGGCTTTACCTGTAATCACTGTTTGGTTATCGCCAAATGGTTGAACCGTTGGCGCTGCCGGAGCCGTTTTGTCAATGACCGTTACCGTTGTTTCACCGCTCTTATTCCCTGCTGCATCTTCCGCATAAACGACAAGCTTCGTTCCTGCTTTTTGTTTTGCAATGGTTACCTTAAATGCACCGGTATGATCAGCCGTTGCCGTACCCAAAATGTTTGAGCCGGATTTCACAGTAACTTTTGCCCCCGCTTCCGTGGTTCCTGTAACCGCAGTGCTTGCATCACTTACTTCATTCACTTTCGGCGCTGCCGGAGCCGTTTTGTCAATGACCGTTACCGTTGTTTCACCGCTCTTGTTCCCTGCTGCATCCTCTGCATAAACGACAAGCTTCGTTCCTGCTTTTTGTTTTGCGATGGTTACATTAAATGCACCAGTACTATCGGCTGTTGCCGTGCCTAAAATGTTCGAGCCAGATTTTACTGTTACTTTCGCGCCCGCTTCCGTGGTTCCTGTAACCGTAGTACTTGCATCACTTACTTCATTCACTTTCGGCGCTGCCGGAGCCGTTTTGTCAATGACCGTTACCGTTGTTTCAGCGCTTTTATTCCCTGCTGCATCCTCTGCATAAACGACAAGCTTCGTTCCTGCTTTTTGTTTTGCGATGGTTACATTAAATACACCAGTACTATCGGCTGTTGCCGTGCCTAAAATGTTCGAGCCAGATGTTACTGTTACTTTCGCGCCCGCTTCCGTGGTTCCTGTAACCGTAGTACTTGCATCACTTACTTCATTCACTTTCGGCGCTGCCGGAGCCGTTTTGTCAATGACCGTTACCGTTGTTTCAGCGCTTTTATTCCCTGCTGCATCCTCTGCATAAACGACAAGCTTCGTTCCTGCTTTTTGTTTTGCGATGGTTACATTAAATGCACCAGTACTATCGGCTGTTGCCGTGCCTAAAATGTTCGAGCCAGATGTTACTGTTACTTTCGCGCCCGCTTCCGTGGTTCCTGTAACCGCAGTGCTTGCATCACTTACTTCATTCACTTTTGGCGCTGCCGGAGCCGTTTTGTCTTGAACAGTGACGACGGTTTCTTCACTCTGATTGCCCTTGCCATCTTCTGTATATACATGCAGTTCTGTTCCAGCCTTTTGCTTAGGAATGCTGACCGAAAAATTTCCATTTGAATCAGTAGAATTGGAACCAATTTCCTTTCCGCTCACCGCTACTTTCACAGTCACATTCGGGTCGGCCGTACCGGTAACCACTGTGTCATTATCCCCCACCGTTTGAACGGACGGTTTTGAAAGAGACGTTACAGCGCCTGCATCACCTTTTTCAAGAAGCGTATAGGTAACATCGTCTCCTTTGTCAGAAGGAACTTGAAAATCATCCTTGGAACTTAAAGCTTTGACGATGGATCCGCCGCCTTTTATATGGATTGAGGAGCCGCTGTAGGTTTTTACTTTCAGCCCGTCAAAAGCGGTATCCCCTTTAAATCCGTAAAGGCCGGTGTCTTCTTTCAAGACAAGTGCAGCACGGAAATCTGTCATAAACTGGCCAAAGCTAAGGTTCGGATCAATGTATTTGTGGATGATATTCTGCACTGCTTGATAATCAGTATGTGGATCACTAATCAATTCTTTATAAATCGTGTTTCCTTGTCCACACTGGGCCTTTAAATATTCCATAAACAGGTATGATAAAGAATAGTTTGCCAATGTGTCACCCTCATAATCCCAATACAGGAGCGAATGGCCTTTTGTAATGTCCGCATCTTCATTGTAGTAATCAATGCGGTCATTCAACGGCGCACCGGTGTAAATTTGTTCAGCCGCCATCGAGAGGCCCTCATTCATCCAAGTATCCATATCGGTCAATCCTTGCACAAATACTTTCTGGTTAAAATTAATCATATGTTGAAATTCATGCGCCAGCGTAGAATAAGCTTGCGAAACATCTTTCGTAGCAGACATGCCCATCAATGGATAGGTATCAATATAGAAAATTTCCGACTCATTGGAATAGCTGTAATGATACAGGTCGCGCGGAGAAAAATACCCAGCCACGTAACCGCCGCTTCCACTAAATCCATCTTGAATGTCATAGCATAGTATATTGACCTTCCCGTTTTGGTCAACATCAGATGGCAATCCGAAATTATCGACATCTAATCGATAGATTTTATTATCGAATTCTTTTCCAAGTAACGTTGCTTCGTCCTCTGTAATATCATTGTTGTTCACCCAAACGTTGGCATGAGCACCACTATAAAGGAGCGTTGCAGAAATGGATGAAAATTCGTTGGTTTCCATGTTTTGGACGTAGAATGATTTGCTATCCCCTTTCACATAGTCTTTTTTAATCGACTTTGTCTCTTTTTTCAAAGCTTTATTTTGGTTTTTCTCTGTGTCAAACGGTGCCACATAATCCATACGATATGCAGACGGGCTGAGATTTTTGCTGTCGGCATAGGCATCATTATTAATACGGAAAGAACCGGTATATTCAGAAACCGAGCCATCAGTAGATTCATTGCTGATGAGTTCATAGTACTTGGTATCCCCGGCATTTGAACCGCTGCCTTTATAAAACGGGTTTGCCACCTTAAAGTAAGTCACACCGCTGAAGTATTGATCCGAAAAGCTTCTTAGTGTGCCTATCCTTATATAAATATAGGGATCATTTTCATAGAGTGATTTATCAATGGTGTAACCCAAAACATTTTCTGTAAACCCACCTATATTGTGATAGGCACTCCCCAAATAATCCATTACTCCATTTCGGTTGGTATAGAATTCAGCATACAAATAAGGGTCCGTGCTACTGCTATTGCAAGCATGGCGAATGAGCAGCTGCATTTTGGTGTCTGAGTATTCCGCTGTAGAGATATAGGTAAGATAATGATAGCTGCCATAGGTGTCTTTCAAAGCACCGGCATATTCTCCCTCTCCAACCAATGGATAATCGTCCGGATTTTTGTAGTTTTGCTGTCCTTTTTTATCCAGATGAGGCTTGGTATTCTGATTCAGGCCAACATCAGCGGATCCCACCTTATTTTGCTGGTCAGCCTTACTGCTTGCCTGGGCACCTGTCGGCAACCCAGCGATCAAAGAAAACGCCAACAACACATAGAGTACTATTTTCATTTTTTTCATTTGATTCCCCCCCCTAATCTTTTACCAAACAAATGCGGTGCTTTTCCCCCATTTTGAAGGATAAAAAGTATCCAAACCATTAAGACAAAAGAAGACATCCTTTATAGGCAACCAGTAGCAATCGGTGCAGTAAGGATTTTACTCCCATTCTGCATACGGTATAAATTGCATCCAAATAGAAACTCTCTCAAGTAGCCATGTTGAAAATTTGGATGGCGCAAGGAAAAATCCCGAATAAATAATTATGATCACCCCCAAGTATGTATTCATCTTTTTTTCAGCTTCCCCAACTGCTTTTCTATGGGAATATACAGTATGATGATTTCTTTCAAACGTCTTATCAGAATTCCTTATAAAAACGGAGGTAAAAACGCTTTATTCCAAGTTTACAATATCTTCTAAATATTGTCTAGCTGGATATGCAAATTTCAGTTCTGAAGAGTAAATTCATCAATTTTTAGATGTTTTATGATAAAATGACTTATCCACATTTAGAAAATTTTTCCATCTATTTTTTCTGCTTTCAAAGTCAAAAAGAGCCGAATTTGCAAATTTCTTTTTTAAAATTGTGGATAACTTCCAGCTCTGAGGAGTAAAAATTTTTCGTGATAATTTAACTATTCCCCCCCAAAAATGCGGCTAAATATGTAATAATTTAAATAATTAGAGCTTGCTGGACGAATATTTTGGCATGGCTTAGTGACAAGTCGAATACAAGCTAAAATTTGATTCGTTCAGCAAGCCCTAATTAAACTTGGCTGTTTTGAGGGGGTTTTTATTTTGGTTACTAGAAAAGAAAAAAGAAATCGTGAAAAAGAAGCAAATTATTTTTTCGAGTTCCTTAAAATTCAGAAGCATTTTTTCAAAGACCTGATGAATAACCTAAAAAAGGTAGCAGACCACCGACATCAAAGCTATATCACTTATGGTCCAGAGGTCCTTTTATTTACGATGATGTTGAAAAATATGACCGGCCTAAAATCCATGAGAAACATGAGTGAGAGTTTTAATAAAGAAGAATGTATTAAAAATGTAGGGAAGGTGTTAGGCTTAGATTCTCTTGAAGAACTTCCACATTATGATACAATTAACGACTTTTTATCTGGCTTAGATGTAAATGAATTAGAAAAAATTAGAACGTATATGATTAAAGAATTATTGAAAAAAAGGTCTCTCGAGTCTTATCGAATTGAAGGAAAGTACTGGGGTGTCATCATTGATGGAACTGGATTACACACCTTTCATGAGAAACATTGTAAACACTGCCTGAGACGGGCATATACAAATAAAGAAACAGGAGAAACGAACGTACTTTATATGCACCATGTACTTGAAGCCAAGCTTGTCGTGGGGGATATGGTCTTCAGTATTGCCTCCGAATTTATCGAAAATGAATCAGAAAATGTTTCTAAGCAAGATTGTGAATTAAAAGCCTTCGACAGGCTGGCAAAGAAAATAAAAAAAATATTTAAAAGACTACCGATTTGTATCTTGGGAGATAGTCTCTATGCATGTGAAACGGTATTTAATCTGTGCAGGGCGCACAAATGGAAATATATATGCAGATTTAAGGAAGGGAGAATTAAAAGTATCTCGACGGAGTTTAAGGCAATAAAAGAGCTGGAACAAAGTAAGGATCAGAATTCATTAGTTTGGGTGAATGATATTGCCTACAAAGACAGAACGGTCAATCTGATGGAGGCCACAATGAAAACAGAGGATGGGAAATCGAAAGAGTATGTATTTATAACGGATATTAAAATCACGAAAAAGAACGTGGAACGACTCATCGCTGCAGGAAGAAGCCGCTGGAAGATTGAAAATCAAGGATTTAACGAACAAAAAAATAATCGTTACAATATAGAACATGCCAATAGCCAAAACTACACAGCCATGAAAAATCATTATTTATTAGTTCAAATAACAGATATTATTAGACAGCTGTTTGAAAAAGGTTCGTCAATCTTAAAAGCACTCAAAAAAACGGCAAAAGAAAAATCCTCAAATCTGTTGGAATCGTTTCGGACACGTATTTTAACAGACGAGGATTTCACCCATTTAAGTAAGCCAATACAAGTAAGGTTTACTTAATGGTTATATTATAGCAAAGGATGTGATGTAAAAAAAGGTTTTTTTGAAGTTATCCACAATTTTAAAAAAGAAATTTGCAAATTCGGCTCTTTTTGACTTTGAAAGCAGAAAAAATAGATGGAAAAATTTTCTAAATGTGGATAAGTCATTTTATCATAAAACATCTAAAAATTGATGAATTTACTCTTCAGAACTGGATAACTTCAAAAAAACCTTTTTTTACATCACATCCTTTGCTATAATATAACCATTAAGTAAACCTTACTTGTATTGGCTTACTTAAATGGGTGAAATCCTCGTCTGTTAAAATGCGTGTCCGAAACGATTCCAACAGATTTGAGGATTTTTCTTTTGCCGTTTTTTTGAGTGCTTTTAAGATTGACGAACCTTTTTCAAACAGCTGTCTAATAATATCTGTTATTTGAACTAATAAATAATGATTTTTCATGGCTGTGTAGTTTTGGCTATTGGCATGTTCTATATTGTAACGATTATTTTTTTGTTCGTTAAATCCTTGATTTTCAATCTTCCAGCGGCTTCTTCCTGCAGCGATGAGTCGTTCCACGTTCTTTTTCGTGATTTTAATATCCGTTATAAATACATACTCTTTCGATTTCCCATCCTCTGTTTTCATTGTGGCCTCCATCAGATTGACCGTTCTGTCTTTGTAGGCAATATCATTCACCCAAACTAATGAATTCTGATCCTTACTTTGTTCCAGCTCTTTTATTGCCTTAAACTCCGTCGAGATACTTTTAATTCTCCCTTCCTTAAATCTGCATATATATTTCCATTTGTGCGCCCTGCACAGATTAAATACCGTTTCACATGCATAGAGACTATCTCCCAAGATACAAATCGGTAGTCTTTTAAATATTTTTTTTATTTTCTTTGCCAGCCTGTCGAAGGCTTTTAATTCACAATCTTGCTTAGAAACATTTTCTGATTCATTTTCGATAAATTCGGAGGCAATACTGAAGACCATATCCCCCACGACAAGCTTGGCTTCAAGTACATGGTGCATATAAAGTACGTTCGTTTCTCCTGTTTCTTTATTTGTATATGCCCGTCTCAGGCAGTGTTTACAATGTTTCTCATGAAAGGTGTGTAATCCAGTTCCATCAATGATGACACCCCAGTACTTTCCTTCAATTCGATAAGACTCGAGAGACCTTTTTTTCAATAATTCTTTAATCATATACGTTCTAATTTTTTCTAATTCATTTACATCTAAGCCAGATAAAAAGTCGTTAATTGTATCATAATGTGGAAGTTCTTCAAGAGAATCTAAGCCTAACACCTTCCCTACATTTTTAATACATTCTTCTTTATTAAAACTCTCACTCATGTTTCTCATGGATTTTAGGCCGGTCATATTTTTCAACATCATCGTAAATAAAAGGACCTCTGGACCATAAGTGATATAGCTTTGATGTCGGTGGTCTGCTACCTTTTTTAGGTTATTCATCAGGTCTTTGAAAAAATGCTTCTGAATTTTAAGGAACTCGAAAAAATAATTTGCTTCTTTTTCACGATTTCTTTTTTCTTTTCTAGTAACCAAAATAAAAACCCCCTCAAAACAGCCAAGTTTAATTAGGGCTTGCTGAACGAATCAAATTTTAGCTTGTATTCGACTTGTCACTAAGCCATGCCAAAATATTCGTCCAGCAAGCTCTAATTATTTAAATTATTACATATTTAGCCGCATTTTTGGGGGGGAATAGTTAAATTATCACGAAAAATTTTTACTCCTCAGAGCTGTGCAAATTTTTCAAATCATTTTGCTCTTTTTTTATACCGGATAAACTAGGGCTTTTTCCCAATCACGGCATCATACAAATTGAAGAACTGGTCCATTTGCACACTTCTTTTACGCATTTTCTTCGATGTTTCTGACATCCAAAAATAACCGAAAGTTGACGGTATTGCCTGTCCGGAATTTGACGAGTATAATGTCCTCGTATTTATTCTTGAGAAAGGAAAAGGACATCCCCCATGATGTATAACTGTACCATCAGCTATACGGGGAATGTCCCACCAAAAATAACGATTATGGTTATTGTATCAGATTATAAGCTAATTGAAAATACTCAACTTGGTGTTTTTGGTTAGGGGTGCGGAAAAAGTACCTTCCCCTTGTTGTGGTAAACATATGAAGGTTATTGGGACAAGAGATCGAAAAGCCATTGATAGATCTGGAAAGAAGCATATTTATAATATCAGGCGTTTACAATGTGAACAATGCGGAAAGATTCATCATGAACTTCCAGAATTTCTGGTGCCTTATAAAAGATATAAATCGGAATGTATTGAAACGGTTTTGACTAATCGTTCCAATCATGATATTCCGGCAGATGAATCAACACTTTATCGTTGGAAAGACTGGTTTTATTTTTATGTAGAATACTGGATCCATTGCCTTGTTTCCATTAAACATCAGACCAAACAAGATGGGGACGACCTGAAAGTTTTGCCCGAAACTTCGGGGACCGCACTCCAAAGATTAGGGCGATTGGTGGGCAATGCCTCCGGATGGCTGGCGCGTGTTGTCCGACCCGTTGTAAATTTTTATTTATGGGTACATACCCGTTCTGCATTCTTGTCCGGCGGGGGTTGATTTACACTCATGGTAGATAAATAGGAAAGGAGTCTATCATGAATGGATCACAAGAAAGCAGATGAAATGGCAGCCCAAAGGTTTCAACTCATTTCTCCATTATTGGCGGATGGATTGGATGCCGGAAAAGCGAAGGAATTAAAGGAACAAATTTGTAAGGCCTCCGGCCTTTCTGAAAGGACTATCAGGCGTTATTTAACGCAGTTTCGAAAAGAAGGATTTTCAGGATTGAAGCCCAAAGGAAAGCAGTCCCAAACCAAGCCTGAGGCAGTCCCGCCGCATATCATAGAACAGGCCATTCTACTTAGAAGAGAGGCCCCCAGCCGAAGTGTTTCACAAATCATACAGATACTTGAATGGGAAGGTCTTGCAGAACCCGGGCAAATCAAACGTTCAACCCTTCAGGAAAAGCTATCAGAGAGAGGATACAGTTCCAGGCAGATGAGGCTTTATTCGCAATCAGGAGTGGCCGCCAGAAGGTTTCAAAAAAGACATCGGAATCAGCTTTGGCAGTCTGATATCAAATATGGCCCGTATTTACCGATTGGCCCAAATGGTGCCAAGAAGCAGGTATACTTGGTCGCCATTATTGATGATGCGACGAGGTATGTTTTACACGGTGAATTTTATCCGACACTTGATTCCCGGATTGTGGAGGATGCTTTTCGACAAGCAGTGCAAAAATATGGTGCTCCCGAAGCCGTTTACTTTGATAATGGCAAACAATACAGGACGAAATGGATGGGGAGAACCTGTTCAAAACTTGGAACCAGGCTGGTTTACGCGAAGCCATTTTCGCCAGAAAGCAAAGGCAAGGTTGAAAAATTCAACCGGCTCATTGATTCTTTTCTGGGGGAAGTCTCACTAGAAAAGCCGAAGACATTAGAACGGTTAAATGAACTGTTTCAAGTCTGGCTGACAGAGTGTTATCAGGAGAAGCCGCATTCTGCGCTTGGGGAAAAAATAAGCCCAAGATCGGCATTTAGAAGTGACAGAAAAGCACTTCGTTTCATTGAGCCAAATACATTGGCGGATGCATTCCTGCATTGCGAAACACGCAAGGTGGATAAATCCGGCTGTATCAGTTTCATGGATCAAAAATACGAAGTAGGCCTGGCATTTATTGGGCAGAAAGTCGAAGTTATCTATGATCCTGCGGATCTGGAGGAACTCACCATTGAGTTTGAAGGCTATTCGCCATGGAAAGCTCATAAACTTGAAATTGGTGAAAGATCAGGGAAAAGGCCACCCCTTCCTGATCATCTTCAGCCACAGAAAGCCGATTCATCAAGATTATTAAAAGCTGCGGAACAAAAGTATCAGGAACGACAGATGGAACAAACACCAGCCGTCTCCTTCCGGGCTGTATGGAAGGAGGACGGTGAGAATGTTTGAAGCCTTCTACGGTATGACTCATACGCCTTTTTCACGGGATATTCCGACTGAAAAGCTTTATGATTCTCCTATGATGCAGGAAATACTGGGGCGGTTAAAATATACGGCTGAAAGGCAGTTATTCGCGGTTTTAACAGGCGATTGTGGGACTGGGAAAACGACGACTATCCGTAAATTTGTTGACCGGCTTGATGATGGACAATATAAAGTACTGTACTTGTCTGATTCCAAATTAACGCCTCGACATTTTTACAAAGGGTTGTTGGAACAACTCGGGTGTGAGTCTAAATTTTATAGAGGCGATGCAAAACGGCAGCTTCATCGGGAAATTGAGCTTATGAGAGGAATTCATGGCGTTCAGCCGGTAGTGGTCGTGGACGAGGCCCATCTTCTTGATCGGGAAATGTTGGAGGAAGTCAGATTCCTGCTGAACTTCAAAATGGATGCCCAAAGCCCTATGAGCCTGATTCTTGTCGGACAAAGTGAATTATGGGACCGCCTGCGCCTCCAATCCTTCACAGCAATCCGCCAAAGGATTGATATTCAATTCAAACTGGGGCATTACGACAGAGCTCAATCTGCAGAATATATTGCCATGCATTTACAATATTCAGGAGTAACTGAGCAAATTTTCACAGATGTAGCTTTAGATGAAATCCATCGTTTTTCCGGGGGATCCGCAAGGATCATCAACAAGATTTGTACCCACTGTCTACTTTACGGAGCACAAAACAGGCATCGAATCATTGACGATCATATGGTAAAACGTGTGATTGAAGGGGAACTTTCGTGAAATGACAATGATTTAAATTTAAGTATTAAACTCATAGGGGAAGCCACAATAAAGCGCAAACTGGCTTCCCCCCTTAATTGACAACAATTCCGTCAATTTTTGGACAAATAACACCGTCAATTTCCTGCCATTTTGGGTCGTCAGTAACACTTCGATAAAACAGAACAACTTTCCTGTTTACATGACTCATTTTTTACTTTAGAGCCCTTGCCAAAATGCTATATCCCCTGAAACTGTAAGCAGTCAGACAATTAAAGGTCGTTGATTTATTCCACTAAAGAAAAAAGACGTTTGTAGGAACATTATGACAAATGTAAAAAGAAATTGTGAGTTTTTGATTTTAATGGGGTAAATTTATTTATTATAAGTGTCTAAATTTTTCCGCTTTGGTCGGTTTTAGGCGGGTTTCAATAGATTAAGCTACTCATTCCTGTGGTAAATATTGTAAAACGGAAAAGGATGATTTTTTTTGAAAAAAAATATAATGGACCCATAAAACTAGACACAAAATGAGGAGCTGTTAAAGTAGGTTTATGAGAAAAAGTTATACGCCTGAATTTAAAACTCAAGTCGTGCTAGAGGTCTTAAAAGAAGAAAAAACGATGAACGAAATTGCTTCTGCTCATGGAATCCATGTGAATCAAATTCGCCAATGGAGAAATGCTTTTCTTGAACAGATGCCAAAAGTCTTTGAAAAAGGCAACAAAAAAGTTGAAAAAATGAAAGCCGAGTATGAACAGACCATTGAAAGTCTCTATGCGGAAGTCGGCCGCCTAACCACGCAGTTGTCGTGGCTTAAAAAAAAATCTGGAATTAAGGAGTAGAGCAGAACGAGTTGAAATGGTCGACTGGGATGACGAAGCAAAACTGCCAATTTCCATCCAGGCCGATCTTTTGAGCCTGAACCGTTCAAGCCTGTACTACAAGCCAGTCGGGCCGTCTCCTGAAGAATTGTTTATCAAACATCGGATTGATGAAATCTACACCAAACATCCCTATTACGGCTCCAGGCGCATTGCTGCTTTACTGAATGCCGAAGGTTTGGTCATCAACCGAAAGGCTGTACAGCGCCACATGAGGGAAATGGGAATCGCCGGGATCACACCTGGTCCAAACCTGAGTAAGCGCAGTCTTGAACACCGAATATACCCGTACCTTCTTAGAAACTTGAAGATTACACACCCTAATCACGTGTGGGGTATTGACATTACTTATATCCGGCTTCAAAAAAGTTGGATGTACCTGGTGGCGCTCATTGACTGGTATTCCCGCTATGTCGTTAGCTGGGAGATAGACCAAACCCTTGAGATCGACTTTGTGCTGGAAGCAGTGAAACGGGCATTCTTAGTCGCCAGGCCAGAGATCTTAAACAGTGATCAGGGCAGCCATTTTACCAGTCCCAAATACACGGATCTGGTGCTTGAGAACACGATTAAAATCAGCATGGACGGCAAAAAAAGAGCCCTTGACAATATCATTACCGAAAGGCTTTGGCGAACCATCAAGTATGAGGAAGTATATTTAAAAGAATACAATTCCCCTAGAGAAGCAAGGAAAGAGATTGGTAACTTTATACAATTCTATAATCACGAAAGACTCCATCAGGCCCTGGGCTATAAGACTCCTGCCTCCGTTTATGGCCTTTGAGTGATTCATCCTTCGGGTAGAGGATACTTCTCCGGGGGTGTTGTGTCAAGGGTTCGGCAAAGCCCTCGCTACACTCGCCCTTGACACAACACCCCCGGAGAAGGAAAAATAAAGCAGGATGAATCACTCCAAAAAAAGTGAACTGTCCACTAACTGCCTCCAATGAGCATCCTCACGCTCTATTAGTCAGTATCTGTTTTTCAGATTCTGACCCACCTTAAAAATTTTAAATTTGTGTCTTGACGATGGGGTCCACCTTAGCTACTACTGTTTTTTCACTGATCTCTTAAAAGCGTGTTCGAAGCCTAGTCTCATACTTGCGCTTGCCTTCACTAAATTTTTCCTTCATAGGCATTACGTCCAGAGGCACCCTGCCTTGCCAAGGGTTCCAAGGTTTTGTCTTCCGATTTTTGATGGGCTTTCCAATCTCGGTCCACTTAGGCGAATACCAAGAGAATTGCGGCGTTCAGTTTATCACAGTTTCGGTAGATTTTATCTGCCAAAATCGCTTCCGGATAAAATCCGAACCGGTTGTAGAAGAGCTCAACAGATTCCCTAAGAGTGGTCCCTTCATTATAATTTTCCCAGTCGAGGTGCTCAATCAAGGCATAACCATCTACGACACTGATGGCGACTTTTGAACCGAACTCCACGTTCGCTTTTGCCTTGCCGCGCACAATTGGACGGACATGTGGCTGGGAAATGCTTACAATCCGGTGGTCAACCCGGTGTGTTTTCTTTTTGTACATTTCTGCCTGTTGGCGGTAAAGTTCATGAATCACGAGAAGTTGCCGATATTCATCTTTGCTCAAAAGAGACAGGGAGCTTTGGGTAAGAAGATTTTCAATGATTTTCAGATCCCGTTTCACATACCCAAGCTGCTTGCCGACAGCTTTCCGGATTTTCCGGGCGCCAGCTTTGCGTTGCTTAGCGACAGAAAGATAGTCCTTGCGGGCTCTTTTCTTGTAGGTCCGTGGCTTACGTAATTTCCTTTTGTGTGGTTCATGCAAGACATCAATGATATGTTCCAGTTTCTCGCGAGCTTCGTTCAACGCCTCAAGGTCTGTATTGATTTTTTAATTCATATTCCACAAATGGTAGAAAAAATCTTCTACATAATTTAATGATGATCAGTCTTTTTGTACATAACAATTGCCTACATGTGAAAGGTATTTTACGTGTTTCCCATAAAATCCTTATACTTTATATTTAAAGTAGTCGAAACTCTTTTCAAACCTGGAATTTTTTCTTATTCAGCAAGCTCTATTTAGATCTTATATTAGCATAAATATCCCTTAGTCTATCCGTTATTTCCTGAAGTAACTGATTTATCGAGATATCTGGATCTTCAATTGCCTTTTTATAGCCGTATTCAAGCACATGTTTAAAATCATTTTGTATTTCTTTCCTATTCAATTTATACTCCTCCTAAATATTCTGGGGTTTCCCCCTTCCTGATTTCTATTGACCAATTTCACTCACAAACCAAAAACTCCTCTACTTAACCACAAATCCAGAGCGCAACTTTAAAATTCGATATTCTCTCGTTCTATTTCAGTCCTAACAGGCCCTCACATAAAAAGAAAAATAAAACCAGCATTATCCAACTAGAAAAATCAATGTATAAAGGATCATCCTGTAAATTCGACATACCGGAATATCTATATTTAACTACCATACTTTACAAAAACAAAGAGTAATAAAAAATTCATATTTTTAAAAACAATCACCATTTAACTTAAAATCATTCCCCTGAACCACAATAAAATGGTACTTATAAATCCAAATAAATTTAATAACTTGAATAAGATATTCTCACACCCCTTTGTCACTCATATTATTAACACCGTTATTATACTAATTCACTCTCAAAAAAGAACCTCTAAAACTTAATATCCTTAACAATATTAAAAATAAGTATAACTTCTTTTTTCTTCAATAGTAAATAGAGCATGTAAATAATTATATATATAATAAATGCGAGATAAGTGCACAAAAACCAAGAACACAAAATAAATATAATAGAAATACCAACCTCAATAGTTAAATCTTTTTTAAAATTTATTTTTAAAATTTTAGATACAATAGTCTCCGAAATAATATAACGAATTGCCAGTATTGCCAAAATAGAAATCACCGTTAAATTTAAATTGTTCAATATAAATACTGACAAAAAGCTTAATAGAACACTTAGCAATGCAGTAATTAAATTTATTTTCAACAATAAATTTTCTTTTCTTAAAGTCTTTAAATAAGTGTTAATTAACAACTGCATTTTACTTTCAAACAAGCTCATAGGAAATAATATAGCCATATACATAATGCTATCAGAATATTGCGGTAACCACAATAAAAGTATCTCTTTAACTGGATAATAAATAACAAGAATACCAACCAAAGGTACAGTAATAATTGATCTAATTTTTTTATATATGTCTGGCAAATTATCATATGATGTTCGTCTTAAAACTGGAAACAAAACTATACCTAAAGCATTTATAAACATAATTAACATATTAGATATGCTTAGAGTTAAAGAAATTTTGCCAAATGTTCGCACACTCCAATTTTTTTCTACAAAGTACCTTACTACACCAACAATAAACATACTTGCAAAATTTGCAAACAATAATTTACTACCCGCAGAAATATTTAATTTTATTTCTCGAAGGGTATTTTTAAGGTAATCAATTTTCCCAAATACTATATCTTTGCAAACTAGGATTGCATATAATGTTGAAACTATCTTCCCCAGAATGTCAGCCAAAATTAAAAAATCAAAATCAGTAATGCCAATTAGCAAGAAAATAATAACTAGAGAAAAATAAAATACTCTTTCCAACAAAGTAACAACCGCATATTCTTTAATTCTGTTTGTTGCTTGAAGAATAAAAGTTAACAAAGAACGTGGAACAACCAAAACTCCAGAAAAACAAGTAAAAAATACCACACTAATTTTATCTGAATTGTTGTTTGAAAATGCATACATATAAGCAATTGTAAAATCACAAATAATATCAAATAATACTAGAAACCAAAACTGTGAAATAAATAATTTTTTTGGTAATTTGTCATATTTATATCCACCATATCTTAGGTATGCCCCATCTGTTAGTCCAAGTGACATATAAGAAATATAGGAGTTAAAAAAAATATAAAGCTGCCAATAACCGTAACTCTCTATACTGATGAATCTTGGAACAATTACAATAAGAATAGTAGAAATTAAAATGGAAACAGAATTAGAAATAAAAGTGTAGGAAAAATTACGCAACAGATTTTTCATTTATATACCTCGACCAGCCCATAAAAAATAAGTGAGTTTTGTGCTAAGTCTTGACAACAAACAAGATAAAAATATCTTTTTACTTCTAACTTCGGTGAGTCTGTATTTAAAGAGATTCATTTTTAACTGATTAATTACATTTTTATTAGCGTTTATTTTTATACTATTTAAAAGAAGACTTATGTTCATATGCATATAATAAGTAATGTATGTTTTTTTCAGTATTGAAACGCCAGATTTATCTAATAAATTTATTATCTTTTCTATTGCATCTAATGAGCTTATTTTTTTTATATTAAATCCAGAAGTAATATTGTTAGAATGAATAAAATAGTGATAAAACGGGGAATTATCGTACACTATTTTTTTTGCTTTCAACATAGTTTCACAGCAAAATAACAAATCCTCACAAAAATTTATATTTTCATCAAATTTAATTTTGTTTTCTTTTATTAGATTTAATGAAAATAGTTTATTACACACAAATCCTTTAAAACTGTTTGGTTTTAGCATCTCGTTTAAAGCTTGAATTCTATCGTAAGTTTTTATAAGTCTATCAACATTGATTAATTGCTTTTGCTCATCGTTATAAACATATTCTTTAACATAATTACATATAGAAATATCTGAATTGTATTTTTTGATAGTACTATATAATCTTTCTATCATAGCATTATCAATCCAGTCATCCGGATCTATAAAATTTATATATTCTCCATTCGCTTTTTCTATACCTACATTTCTCGCCGAAGAAACACCACCGTTTTCTTTATTTATAACAGTAAATCTACTATCCTTGTTTGCAAATTCCAAACAAATTTTTAAACTATTATCTTGAGAGCCGTCATTAACCATTATAACTTCTATATTTTTGTAAGTTTGATTTTGAATACTTTTTAAACATCTACTTAAAAATTTCTCGGAATTATATATTGGTACAACAATTGTTACTAACATTTTACATTTTCTTCTCCTCATAACTAGTTAGTTTTATTCTTTTAATCGGTAATTTGTAATACTGTTTGCTTAATATTAATGCTGCTAATAATATAGCAAATAATGTTACTATATTAATTATGCTAAAAGTGGTTACAAAAAATGAGGTAAAGGTATCTCTAGGAGCATACATAAGTAGTCTAGTCATAGATAGGCAAACCCATTTTCCGATAATTCCCTTCTTTCTAAATAAATATACCTGTAAAGCTAAAATACTTCCCATTACAAAGTTTCCTAGTATTACGCCAAAATATCCAAGATCTTTATAAGCTTCAGCAATATAACATGAACCATATCCCCAACCTTTTATATATCTTTGTGGGCTTAACAGATAGGAAACAGAATCAGCAAAACTATTTCCATATAAAGCTGAATCTATGGTTTGGGGTTGAAAGACCTGAGTACTAAATAAAAAATGAGAAATTGCATTATTTCTTAAAAAGTCTATTATTCTTCCAATAGAATAAATTTTCCCTAAGGGTAATTGATCAGACAAAGAATAAGCATATCCTATTAAGTTTACGCTAACCCCTTGTGAATAAAAAAATTCATAAATACTATTAAGAAAAGAAAACTCGTATTTGGAATCAACCCTTATATAAGCTACTGCATTTAATATCAAAATTAAAAACGGAAATGAGATGACAGCAGTAACAAATTCTTTTTTTCCAAACCATTTTTCCTTCTTATCCTCCCTATTCCTTAGGACAAAATACACCAATATGATTAATATATTTAATACAAAGTTATTCCTCTGTCCTACTATTAAAGATAGAACACCTGACATAACAAATAATAATATTGGAAAAAAACTTCTCTTCTTTTTTGGTAAAGTAGCTAAAAAAACAAACAGAGCGCTTGGACACATTTCACTTATTTTTATTACCCATGATGGAAAGGAAGAATCGTAAGAAGAATACAGCTGAGAATACCCTAAATTACTAGTAAACCTTGCTTTATCTATCATTACTAAAATATTAAAAAGATAAGTAAAGTAAAAAAGTAATTCACTTACTATAGCCACATTTTTAACAAAGACCCCATTTGAAGCTTTTGATCTATTTGGTTTTTTTGGTTTTCCCACATTTTGTTGTTTTAATAAAAATCCTTGAAACAGAAAATAACCAATATAAAGAAATAATAAGCTCAAGAATAGTGTTGTAAAAATAATTAACACGATCTTCTGATTATCAAAATCTAATCCATAGTAATTATTATTATATGGATCATAGTATCCAGTAAGAGGCTTTACTATTAATCTTGCTAATAAAAAAACAAAAAAAGTACAATTAAAGGCGAAAAATATAATTCTATCGTTTATTCGTTCACAAGCATACCAAATATTGTTAGTAAATAACATACAAATTGAAACCAGCATAATATTAGTATTGTTAAAACATAGGCCAATTAGAAAAAACAAGAATGAAAACACAAATATGATAATTCGATACCTTTTTAACAAAATATCACCTATCTTCAATTTCTAAATTTAAGCTTGTTAGGTCGCATGCAAAATTTGAATATATAATTTCTGCATTACACCTTAATTTCCAAATTTCAAATGCATTTTTGCACATTGTACTGTAACAACAAGAAGACATTTTTTTAAATTTTAATATATAATTAAAAATTTGATCCGAATTACAATCTCTCTCCAATAAAAAACCGTTTTTCTCATTATCAACTATTTCTTTTGTTCCTCCCACATCTGTTGCAATAACGGGTACACCCATAGAGAGTGCTTCCATGATTGAAACCGGCACGCCCTCAGAGGATGAAACGTTTATAAAAAAGGTTATACTATTTTCATTATACCATTTAATAACATCTTGATTTTTTTTGAATCCAGTAAAGTGATAATTTTCTTGTCTTAATTTTTTTTTAGCTAACCGTTTTATATTTTTAAATTCTGGTCCGTCACCTATATGAGTCCAATAAAAAGGTATATCTCTTTTTTCTAATTCAACTAAAGCATCTATTAATAAGTCAAGCCTTTTTACCTTCCGAATAACAGAACAGCTGACAATATACAATTTTTCATTAGTAGTTTTTCCTGTCATAGCTGGAGCTAATGTACCTAATCTGGATAATTTTATTTTGTTTTTCTGTTCAGGAAAGTTATTTATTAAATAGTCTACTCCATCTTGGGAGCATGGAAAAACAAAATCCAAATTATTAATTAAAAATTTTCTTTCGGGTAAAAACTTTAAAGGTGACTCGTTTACATATAAATCATATCTATGTGCTCTAGAAATTGCGTATACCTTCCTGCCATTAAAATAATTATTTTTTAACTCAACGGCAACTCTTGCTGTAACATACAACCAATAACTATATATGGTAATAGAATTATAGTTTTTAAAATTACAATTCTCATCCAATAAACTTTTAGTAACGTTATATATCTCCATAGCTCTACTCTCAAAATAATAACTGTAAAGCTTATTAAGTGTTTTTTTTGTTTCTAAAAATGTTATGTTTTTCTTTCTAGAAATTGAATTAAATTGATGGAGGAGCATCTTTAATTTTCCAAATACCGAATGTTTTAATCCTACTACTAATGGATAAACATTCTCTGGTAATGGCCTTGTTTGTACCATCTCTTTGGACACCATGGTAGCTATAATATAAATTTCCTTAAATTTTTTTGATAAATATTTAATTTCCGTTTCTAAATATTCTTCCCCTTTATAATAAGGATAATAATTTGTCAATAAAATTAGACAGTTATTCATTAAATATGGCTCTCCCTTTTACTGCTTTCAGACATATATGTTGAATTATTTCTGTTAATGTTTTTTGAAGTAATTACAGAAATGACTGTTTTGAAAATTATCTTCATATCTAATATAAATGAGACATTTTCAACATAAAATAAATCATTTTGAATTCGTTGTTCCATTGTTGACTTATTCCTAAGCGTTGCCTGATTATAACCAGTTATTCCAGGCAAGACATCAAATTTTTTAAAATATTCCTTTGGGTAGTGGTCTTTATTCCCTAATGGACTCGGCCTAGGCCCAATAAAACTCATATTTCCTTTCAGCACATTTAAAATTTGCGGCAATTCATCTATACTAGTCTTTCTTAAAATTTTTCCTATTCTTGTAACCCTAGGATCATTATTGGAATTAAATGTACTACCATCTTCATTACGAATGTCTGGTGCATCAACTTTCATAGATCTAAATTTATACATTTTAAATTCTTTCATATTTTTCCCTAATCTAGAAGCATTGTAGAAGATAGGCCCCCTATCTTCTAACTTAATTAAAATAGAAACCGGAACTGTTATAATTAAAAAAAATGGAAGAACTATTAATGATAACAAAATATCTAAAAAACGCTTAATAAAGTATTGGTACATGATCTAACTCCTTCATTAAATCATAGATTTCTTGTAGAGAACTAAAAAAACTATAATCCGCTTTAAAGTTCAAAACATCCAGTGCTTTGCTACTTTTCATATAAGAAGATTCAATATTTTCGCTTGCGCTTGGATCTTTTATAAGTAAATTGCCTTCATTTTTAAATGCTAAATTAATTTTTTCAGCTACCTCCAGATTAGTCAAGGATTCTCCACTACCAATATTATAATTTCCTGATGCTTCGGATGTATTTAAAGCACATAATATGGCCTTAGCTGCATCTTTTGCATATAAGAACTCTCTTTTAGATATGCTTTTTGAATCTAGAACTAAAGTTTTTTTATTAAA
The DNA here is from genome assembly GCF_038593015.1 of Weizmannia sp. FSL W8-0676. Taxonomy (NCBI): domain Bacteria; kingdom Bacillati; phylum Bacillota; class Bacilli; order Caryophanales; family Bacillaceae; genus Heyndrickxia; species Weizmannia sp. FSL W8-0676. The sequence continues at coordinate 426,961 of NZ_CP151954.1, read as the reverse complement.
AGCCTGTCTAAAAAACTTGTTTATCATATAATTGTTCTTCTCGTTAAATCCGTATATGTGAGCAAATCTCAGGTTTTTAATATCAAGTTCATATCTTTGTGAATAAATATTCCCTATATACTCACATGCCATTTTACTTACCCCGTACATTAGTTTAGGCATAGGCGGGTGTTCCTCTGTCCATGGTAATAAAGTTTCATCAGAATACACAGAGATAGAAGATGCATATATAATATTTCTAATTTCATTCTTTAAACATGCTTCGTATAAATTTTGGGTAAGGACCTCATTATCATGAAACTCTGATATTCTCCCCTGACTTCCTCGTTTTGCAGCAAGGTGAACAACTGCATCAATGTCAGATAGGTTATCTATTAAATCAGTAATTGAATAGTCTGTAAAACGGTATTCTACGTTACCATCTATTATAACTTTTCTGGTTAAAATAACCGGTTCATGTTTATATTTCAAAAGTTTATCTACTAAATACCTTCCAAGAAATCCAGTGCCTCCTGTTATAGCAATTTTCATAACATACTCCTCTTATAAATAAATTTTATAATACAACGTATTTTATATTTTCATTATGAAATAACCAATTTTTTCATATTTGCCATTTACAGGCCTTATAAGGTCATCTTGATTATAGTATTTGAAGCTATACAAGCAATTTAACAGCTCACCATCATATTTAGAATAATCCGCTCGTGAATTTGGTTCTTGACATATAAATTCTAACACATAATTATCTTTGAATTCCTCTATACCATTATTTAATTCGGATATGTTGTTATTAATTAAATGTTGGAACGTTAATTTTATTAAATTAACTCCTGTGTACAGTTTCAAGATATTCCACATATGACACCCATCTAATCGTGGTGTAATTTCAATAATATATGGGACACCTTTTTCTAACTTCATTTGTGCATATACTGGCCCATTATTTATTTTTAGCTTTTTACACGCTAACTCCAACATCGTCTTCAAATCACGTTCTTGACTAGAACTTAGATTTTTAGAAGGCACAATGTGTTTATGAATCAGTCCTGTAAATTGCGGCCATGTATCTCTATCAGAAGCTACCATGAATTGTATTTCTCCATTTACAAGGTATCCATTAACTGAAATTTCCGGGCCTGAAATATACTGTTCTATTATTACTAAACCAGATCTCGAATAACTTTTGGCAATCTCATATCCTTCTAAATATTCTTCATAGTTATTTACTAACTTAACGCCTCTTTGTCCTTGGGAATCAGTTGGTTTTAAAATAAATGGAAAATCAAGTTCAAGTTTATCCTTCCTACTTTTTACCACTTGAAATTTAACATTTCCTCTGAAATCATTTCCCAGTATTTTTCTCATTGAGTCTTTATTATTACATATTCTAGCAGTATCGTTCGTTACAAAATGAGGCAGATGAAGACGCTCACTAATTAAGTTTACTATTGGCATAGCGATATCGGAGCCTACCGAATATACTAATGATATATCATTATCCTTAATAAACCTAATTATTTTATCAATGTCTAGAATATTTATTTCTGCAAAATGATCTGCTGCTTCTGCACCTGGTCCATCTTTTGCCATTGCGCATGCATAAGTTTCAAACCCCATTTTTTTAAGTTCTAAAATTGCATCCATTTGCACTGAAGCCACACCTAGTATTAATACTCTGTTATTTTTCATTTTATTTCACCATTTCCATTAAAGTATTGCAGACATACTCTACTTGTTCATCACTTAATAATGTATGAAGTGGTAGAGTTATCTCATTTTTATACATATTAAATGCATTAGGAAAATTATTAATGTCAAATCCTAATTTTTTGTAAGCTGTATGCATTGGTAGTGGCTTATAGTGTACATTTGTTGCAATACCCTTTTCTGCCATTTTTAATATAATATTATTCCGATATGCTTCGTCTTTCCCTTTTATTCTAACAAGATATAGATGACCGCTTGATGAGAAATTTTCACCATAGTGGCTTAAAACTTCAAAAAGATTACTATCCAAATTTTTGTTATATAACTTTATAATTTGTTTTCTTTTATCTAAAAGATTTGTATACCTTTGAAATTGTCCCAAACCAATTGCAGCCATAATATCCGTCATATTGCACTTATATGCAGGATATACTATATCATATTCCCAAGAACCAAGTTGAGTCTTTGCTAAAGCATCTTTTGATTGTCCATGTAAAGAGAGAAGCATAAACTGATTGTACAATTTTTCATTATCTATACCTGGAATATCTCTCCATGTAACTGCCCCACCTTCTGCCGTTGTAAAGTTTTTTACAGCATGAAAAGAAAAGAAAGAAAAGTCGGCAACTTCTCCACTTTTCTTCCCCTTATATGTAGCACCAAATGAATGAGCAGCGTCAGCTAAAACAATAACATGGCCAATTGCTTCCTGAATAGTATTTGACGGCCGAAACAAATGACGATTATTTTTTACAATTTCAAATATCCGGTCGTAATCACACATTACACCGGCCAGGTCAACGGGTATTATCGCTTTTGTTTTTGAAGTTATTGCTTTTTGCAACTGATTATAATCCATTTGAAAGGAATCTTTTGCGGTGTCAACAAGCACTATTTTTGCACCCACATGATTAATTACACTGGCTGAGGCAGTATAAGTGTATGCTGTGGTTATAACTTCATCGCCTTTACCTATTCCTAATATTCTTAGTGTCAACTCTAATGCTGCTGTTGCAGAATTCAAACAAACCGCTCTGGCAGCATTTGTAAACTCCTCTATTTTTTTTTCTAAAAGCTTTGTTTTTGGACCAGTTGTTATCCATCCTGACCTTAATGTATCAACAACTTCGTTAATCTCAACTTCACTTATGTCTGGTGGTGAAAATTGTATCTTCATTATATTTAGCCTCACATATTTAGATCTTTGATATTTTATTTTGCTACTAAATTGCCCTTACTAAATTTTGTGTTTGCAATCTCTAAAAGTGTTTTTTTCAATTCAATTGGATTCTTTTGTAATAGTGTGTCAATAACAGCGTATAGATTTTCCTTTTGCATAGGCTCTGCTTTGCCAATATGAATTTTGGGATAAATAGACTCTTTCTGAACTTCATTTTCGTTTAACAGTTCTTCATACAACTTTTCTCCCGGTCGTTTTCCAGTAAATTTTATTCCAATCTCGTCAACTGAAAAGCCGGATAACGTGATAAGATTTTTGGCCAAATCAACAATTTTTACTGGTTCTCCCATGTCTAACACAAATACTTCTCCTCCCCGTGCAAGCGCACCTGCTTGGATCACAAGCCGAGAAGCTTCCGGTATCGTCATAAAATACCTCGTCATATCAGGATGTGTGACCGTAACCGGCCCACCAGCCTGAATTTGCTTTTTAAATAATGGAATAACGCTCCCTCTACTTCCTAAAACATTACCAAACCGTACCGCAACAAAATTGGTCTTGCTTTCCTTGGCTAAGTTTTGAATAATCATCTCAGCAAATCGCTTTGTCGCCCCCATTACGTTTGGTGGGTTGACCGCCTTATCTGTTGAGATCATTACAAAACTCTTCACGCCAAAAGTATCGGCGGCTTCTGCTACATTTCTTGTTCCAAAAATATTATTTTTTACTGCTTCTGTTGGATTATATTCCATTAATGGCACATGCTTATGGGCAGCAGCGTGGTAAACGACATCTGGTTTATATTCATTCATAATGTCAAAGATGCGAACACGGTCTTGTACATCTGCAATAAGGGGGACAATTTCAATATCATTATTGTATTTATTTTTTAATTCCATATCAATGGTGTAAATACTATTTTCTCCATGCCCTAAAAGCAACAGTTTTTTAGGCAAGAATTGTGCTACCTGGCGGCAAATTTCAGAACCAATGGAACCGCCCGCACCGGTTACCAATACTGTCTTTCCCGTTAATTTTTCTGAAATCATGGACATGTCAAGTTCAATTGGTTCCCTTCCAAGTAAGTCTTCAACCTGTACATCCCGGATTTGGTTAACAGAGACCTTGCCGGTTATCAAATCTTCAAGCATTGGTAATACTTTTGTCTTTGCTTTCGTTTTTACACATTCTTCGTAAATTCGTTGCATTTCCGCTCTTTTTAAGGAAGGAATAGCAATGACAATATTGTCAATATTATATTGCTCAACAGCCCAAGGAATTTCACTAACCATTCCGACTACTGGAACACCGTAAATTTCAAGCTTCCATTTGTTCGGATCATCATCTACAAAGGCAATCGGCTCTAAATCTGCATCCTTGCTTTTTAATAACTGATGAGCAACCATTGTGCCAGCAGAACCAGCTCCGATAATTAGTGTCCTCTTTTTTTGAACTTTGCTATCCATAAAGCGATCCCTGTACACTCTCCATGAAAACCGTGAGCTTCCAATTAACAAAATATGGATCATCCATGTTATGGCCAGTACTCGCAAATAAATATTATGAATAGCAATGAATTGGACAACCGCTGTAATTACTGCGGCAAAGGTAACTGCTTTTATAATTGCAGTTAATTCACCTATGCTTGCGTATTCCCAGGCCTTTTGATATAAACGATATCTAAAAGCAAAAATATGATAGCTGATTAATAATGTTAGAGAACTAACCCAAAGCATTGGGTGTGTATAAACATTCATATAAGGATTTAAAATAAAGTACCCAGCAAAAACAGCACAAAGTACAATTGCTGAGTCCAGCAGCATCAAGATCGGCAGCCGTTTTTTTAATGACATCTATTGTCATCCCCCTGTTTTAAACGTATAGCTCTACTTAATGAGCGATTCGGTCATAACTTCTTTTAAAAATGCCTGCAATTCTTCTTTCAAATTTTCATCCTGCAGAGCAAATTCAATCGTTGATTTCACAAACCCCAATTTTTCCCCTACATCATACCGCTTGCCCTCAAACTGGTAAGCAAATACTCTTTGAATCTGATTCAGCTGCTGGATGGCATCTGTTAATTGGATCTCGCCACCGGCCCCTTTTTCCTGTTTGTCCAGGAACATAAAGATTTCTGGTGTCAGTAAATAGCGTCCGATGATGGCCAGATTGGATGGTGCAGTGCCTTGTTTTGGCTTTTCGACAAATTTGTCAACTTGATATCGGCGGCCTTCTTTGGAAGCGGGTGCGATAATGCCATACCGATGTGTTTCTTCTTCCGGGACTTGCTGGACGCCGATTACGGAAGAATGGGTTTCTTCGTACTGATCAATGAGTTGTTTTAAGCATGGCGGGTCGTTTTGGACGATGTCGTCACCCAAAAGGACCGCAAATGGTTCGTCGCCGATAAAGTTGCGCGCGCACCAGACGGCATGTCCCAGCCCAAGAGGCTCTTTCTGTCGGATATAGTGGATGTTGGCTAAATTTGAAGAATAGCGGACTTTATCTAAGAGGTCGAATTTTCCTTTTTCAGCAAGGTTTTGTTCGAGTTCCCAAGCGTTATCGAAATGGTCTTCGATCGCGCGTTTTCCTTTTCCGGTTACAATGATGATGTCTTCGATGCCGGATTCAACGGCTTCTTCTACTATGTATTGGATCGTAGGCTTGTCCACAATTGGCAACATTTCTTTCGGCATCGCTTTTGTTGCAGGCAAAAACCGTGTTCCGAGGCCGGCTGCCGGGATGATCGCCTTTCTCACTTTTTTCACGTAAATTCCCCCTTATTTTAATTCATTTTTAAGATTTGCGCAGTACGATAAAAACAATCGATGTTTGTTCTTCCAGCATTCGGGTATAAAAGTAAATGTCGGGCATCTAACCCGCCCTCACACCACACTCTTGACGACAGGCGTCTAAGGTGCACACACACCCACAGCATGGCCGAGTGCCTCGCACGATAACGGATGAGAGACATACCCAAATAGCTATTCCAAAATCAAGCAACGCTGGACAAAATTGCTAGCTAAAAAAAGCAGAGCAACTCCATCGTTTCAAACCTATACGCTTGATGCTTCTCCAAAAATACTAAGGAAGAAGGCCAATTAAAACAAACCAAACAATTTCTTTTGTTTTACCGGCTGCGGAATTTCTCTGTAGATGGCTTGGTCTTTGGCAAGCAGTTCGGCGTTTTCCGTAAAGAAATAGAGCATATCCGCACCGTATTTCTTTTCAATTTCGTCCGCTGCTTCATCCATTTTAAAAGCACGGGTTTTCACATTATGGGCGTCTGATGCAAGAAAATGGGCGAGATTTGCTTCAATCAGCTGTTCGGTGAATTTTTTAATCTTTTTCCCGAAAGCGCCTGTTAAGCTTGCAGCCGTAATTTGGGTCGCCACACCATTATTCACCATTTCATACAGCCGTTCCGGATGCTGGATCAGCTCTGCGTTCCGCTCCGGATGCACGATAATCGGCATTAAGCCCTTCACTTGTATTTCATATAAAAGCGTTTCCGCATAACGTGGCACATGGCTTGAAGGGAACTCGATAAAGAGGTAAGAAGTGCCGGCCAACGTTTGGATTTCGCCTTTTTCATAGTCTTGCAAAATTTCGCCGTAAATCCGGTTTTCCTGCCCCGGCAGAATTTCCAGATCAATCTGTTCTTCTTTCAATCTTTTATTTAACTCATTTACTTTTTGAATGATTCCAGTTTTGCGGTTTTCATATTTTCCATTCATATGATGAGGGGTAGCAATAATCTGCTTGATCCCCTGGGAGACGGCTTGTTTTGCCATATCAAGGCTGTCGTATATCGTTTGCGCACCGTCGTCAATGCCTGGTAAAATATGGCAATGGATATCCATCATCCCGAACCCCTCCAAACCTGTCAAGAAATGAAATTTCGTTTCAATTAAAATGAAACCCTATACAAAATTATAGTGCATTTTTACCATTTTTCAATAGTTATCGGAAAATTTATGTGCAAATGGTGTCAATCTTTTCCGTAATAGTAATAATAATGCGTGTTTTGGGTTTTCTTGTTGTTCAGGACAACGCCAAGCAGATTGGCATTGGCAGATTCCAGCAATTCTTTTGCCTTTTTGACAGCTTCCACTTCCGCTTTCCCGCTTGAGACGACAAGAATCGTGCCATCACACTGGTTGGCCAGCACCTGCGCATCGGTCACAGCCAAAACCGGCGGGGTATCCAGTAAAATAATGTCGTACTGTTCTTTTGCTTCTTTTAAAAATTCCTTCATTGCCCGTGAGCTTAACAGTTCTGCCGGGTTTGGCGGAATTGAGCCGCTCGGCAGGAGATGCAGATTTTTCACATCACATTTTGAAACAGTCTCCAGCAATGTCCCCTGCTTGGTCAAAACCGTTGTCAGTCCGAATGTATTGGTCATGCCGAACGTATAATGGACGGTCGGACGCCGCAAATCGGCATCGGCGAGCAGCACCTTTTTTCCTTGCTGGGCAAAAACGACAGCGAGGTTGCTGACAATCGTCGATTTCCCTTCTCCAGGCCCGCTTGAGGTAACCATCAGAATCTGCAGGTCATTGTCAACGGAAGAAAAACTGATATTTGTACGGATTGTCCGGAACTGTTCGGAAATCGGTGACTTTGGATTTAGCTTTGCGATTAATTTTCTTCTCGTGTTCAACAGCTTTGTTTTTTTAGGCGCCAACCGTCTCAACCTTTCCTTTTGTTTTTTTTCCTGCACGGTGCAAACCATTCAGTTCCTGATCATCAACCTGCCCGATCACGCCGAGGACAGGCAATTGCAAAATTTGTTCAACATCTTGCTCATCTTTAATCGTATTGTCGAGGTATTCAAGCAGAAAGGCAATCCCGACACCCACCATCAGGCCGACCACAAGCGCAATTGTAATATTTAAAAGCGGTTTCGGGCTGACAGGTCCCCCGGGCACTTGTGCTTTTGAAATGACAGTCACATTGTCGACTTTCATAATGTTTTTGACTTCTTTTTTGAACACTTCCCCGATTTTGTTGGCAATTTTGGTTGCCATATACGGGTTTGTATCTTTTACTGTCAAGGTAAAGACTTGTGAATTTTGCTCCGTGCTGACTTCAATTTTGCTGTTCAGTTCGTCTGTTGTCATGTTGAGTTTCAGTTCGTCAATCACTTTATCGAGAATGGATGGGCTTTTAATAATCACATTATATGTATTGACCAGCTGAACATTTGTTTGCACGGCATTAGTGGTATACATCGTTTGGTCATCGCTTGCTTTATTGACAAGGATTTGTGTCGAAGATTCATAGACAGGCGTCATCACAAAATAGGTCACAATGGCCGTCACAATCATCGCCCCCAGTGTAATCAGCGCGATCATGGAAAGCCGTTTGCGCAGCACCTGCATCAATTCTTTTAAACTAATTGTCTCTTCCATAAGTTCCTCCCTTTAGATCTGCAGCACAAATGCGAAATAGATAGAAAACTATCATACATTATATCATAGATCCTCCCGAAATGTGCGGGAAACTGAAATAAATTTAAACAATTTGATACACTTTGTATTAAACCACAATATTTTGCAAAAAGAAACTGGTTAAAAAATCTTCCTGTATTTACCTTTGGCGGATTTCCTTTCAATTTTGGTTGTGCAATTTGTCTTTTTTTGTCATAATTTTTGTAGGTTCGTAGGGACGTTACACATGAGAATGAGCGGAGGTATGAGAGATGAAAATGTTTACGGCGATTTTGTCGGTTATTGCCGCCATTGCCGTATTTGTAGCCGGGCACCTGTACTGGGAGTATAAAACGGATCCAAGCCGTTTCAAGCCGGCTTCTCGGGAAGTGAAAGCGGTAAAGGCAAAGGCGGAGCCGGCTGCCGGGAAAAAGCATGAGGCAAACAAAACAGACAAGCCGGCTTCTTCCCTGGCTGATTATACGAAAAACTGGCCGAAAAAAGCCCGGTCGGATTTTAAAACCGCGCTTTCCAAAGAGCGTGCCTACAAAATTGCGATTGTCGGTTCGGATGCGATGGGGGCGGATACGAACGGCTGGGGGCCGCAGTTGAAGCAAGCGTTGAATGATACGTACGGTAGCCATGTGACGGTTTCCCTTTTTTCCTATCATTTAAATTCCGACGAGTTTATCCGTGAAGGCAAGTATAAAGACGTCGCCCATTTCAAACCGGATCTCATTTTGTTTGAGCCGTTTATTTTAATCAACAACGGGGCTGTGGCGATGGACAATCAGCTTGATGATATCAAAACGGCCGCTGCTGCTTGGGATGATGCCGTGCTGATGATTCAGCCTTCATACCCGCTCTATAAGGCAGCGAATTATCCGGCACAGGTGAAAGAGCTTGCGTCGTACGCAAAAAAAGAAGGTTACACATACCTGGATCATTGGAAAAACTGGCCAGACCCGGACAGTGACGCATTCAAATCGTATGTCACCTTTCAAAATGGCGAACAAACCGCCCCAAGCAACAAAGGCACAAAAGCATGGTATGACTACTTGCGCAAGTTTTTCATCGCAGAGTGAGGAAGCATCAACGCTTCCTCTCTTTTTGTTCCATATTCTTTCTGATTTTCTCAAGGGCTTGTCTCCGCCATTTTTTTACCGCCTCGACGGATTTGCCTTCGCGAAATGCGATTTCACCTTGTTTCAATTGTTCATAAAAAGTAGCCACTACCCATTTTTTCTCTTTTTCCGTAAGGCCGTCGCAATACGACAGCAATGTTTCAAGCTCAAGCGGGGGACGAAGCGACTCGTCCACTTTCACATTCCAAAATTCCTCTTTCGGGCACGCAAACATTTCTTCCTCCCTCCGCTTTTTCGTAAGTTCGGTCAGCATTTTCCCGCGGATCGTGTTGTATGCGTAACTTGTGAATGACCCTTTGTCATCCTGCCTGTTTTGATACGCTTCCCACAGTGCAATCATGCCGATCTGCTCAAATTCATCGATGTTTTTGTAAATGCGGAGTTTGCGGATCATATGAAAAATCATCGGCCGGTATTGCCGGAGCACTTCTTCAAAACTTTCCATTTTGCTTCCCCTTTTGGAAAGCGCGCTTTCCTTGAATTCCCGGGTTGATTGTAAAATAACAGGTTCAAAGGGAGAGGGCGAACCGGCAATGTGCATCTTTTCGTTTCCAAAACATCCAGTTTTCCGCGCGAAAATTTAATGTTTTTTTAAGGGGAAACGTGAAATTTTGCCCAAAATTTACACGGATTATAAATAATAACAAAATTGTAAATTCATACTTTATTTTTTTGGGATTTATAGTATAATAGGACCAGGGAACAAATGATATCCCTCTCTTTCAGGGGAAGGATATTTTGGCAGCAGCAAGACACGGCACCCCTGGCCTCCTGCCCTTCATACAGAAGAGAGGGAATGCACAATTGACAACAGGGGGGAGTTTTTTAGATGAATAAAACAGATTACCTCATTAGAGAAGAAACGATGGCGCTGGATACCGCATTTGACCCGGAATATCAGACAATCATTTATGATCAGGACGGCGTTTTTCACTCACGGAAGAGCAAGCTTGAATTGTTGCGGGAAGCTTGCATTCATTACCGGATGTGCGATTTTGAAGGCGTTCTCAAAGGCACAAAACAAATTTTTAACTTTAATAAGGCACCGGTTGTGTTGGGGGATGGTTTGATTGCAACGCCGACAAAATCCCCGAAATCGTATGACTGCCAGTTCATTTTCCTTGCGAATGTGGTAGACTTTAACGCCACAGCGGACGGCCTTTATGTGACTTTTTCCAACCAGCAAAAGCTAAAGCTGAACTGCTCCATGCATACATTTCAAAAGCAATTCAGCCGCACAATGATTTGTGCCGGCTATTACCATGGCCTCGGCAAATACATACCATGGAAGAAAATGATCTAGGGGCATTCCGGGGGTTTTGAGAACGGGCGTGCAATTCCTGAAGTTGGGCGATACAGGAATAAACGAAACGAACATTCATCCACTCTGCAAAACCATCCAACCAATGTACGCATGCGTTTCCTTCCAATTTTGCCGGACGGAGAAATGATGCGCATGCGTTCCCTTTACCCATGTTCCACTCTATGAATTTTGAATTTACCTGTCCCCTACTCTTGTTGCGAATCTACATATTTTGGGTTATGGCAGTTTTTCCTATCTGATTTGGCCAGGATTGTGAAGTGCCGATCCTGTATTTTGGCGCGGCTGTCCAAATTTTGTGCACGGCTTTGGTTTGGTTTTTCCTCAATTTGCGCCATTTTGGATGTTGATCCTCTCCATCGATTTCTTTTGCATTTTTCGTTTATCGGCCTGTGATCAGGGAATAGGAAAGATGAACAATATGAATGGGAGGAATGAAAATGGATCAAGACGCCATGAAGGACAAGCTTAAAGGAAAAGGGAACAAATTGAAAGGCGAAGCAAAAGATACATGGGGTGACATTACCGGCGATGCGAAGAAAAAAGCTGAAGGCAAAATGGACAAATTGAAAGGCGAAGCCCAGGACTCGGTCGGCGATGCAAAAGACCGCCTCTCCCGTAAGTAAGCACTTTGCTTTTGATAAGACACTGAAAGGTAATGGAGCTTTTGGACTCCCATTGGCTAATATCAGAACAGGACAAAACAGTTCAATGGGGATTTGACGCCCGTGCCACAAAGGATACGGCAGGGGCGGAAGGATGAAAATCCGGTACAGTTGCCGCACATTTTCAGATAGATTTTTAAGCTCGGATTCCGATATCCGGGCTTTTTCATGTGGGTATTTCCGTGGAAATATTGCTGGTTTTGTCGAAATTAAGCCTATCATGTCATCTTGTTAGGGCAGCAAAAAAGCCAATATTCGCAGCGTTTGAGAATGTTAGGCTGGATGAGGAAACATATGTCTTGGCCTTGGCAAGGGTTGTAACAGCACTGGCTGAATTTTAGATGTAAAGGTTGCACCCGGAGCTGATTTAATGTAGGCGTTCATGCCACAGGGAACGTGGCAGGTGAGTAATTTTATAGAAGGAAAACGGGGTCAAGCATTTTCGGGCTTGCTGGCAAGTGGTATTTGTTCAAAAAAACCTGTTCAACATGCACGGTTGCACAATTTTCATTGGAATGTTTCCCGTGGAACATTGGGGGCGGAACAGAAAAGCCAGTGCAAATTTTGTCGATTAATACGGTTTTTTGCAGAATGGTATATGGGTCCGGGTTCCGCATTCTTCTGTCGAAGCCGCAAAAATGCAGCATGGCGCCTATGGTAAGAAAGTGGCGGGTATTAAGCTACAAAATTTTCGACTGATTGTTAACATGGACTGCTCTACGGTAAGATTTTTGCCTGTCAGTTACACGATTAGGAAAGCGATGGAATTTTCAGCCGCTTGTTCACGTAGAAAACGTCCATGTTTTCTTGATGTATGGCCGTTCCTTGCTTTAAAAAACCCAAAGCGGGCCGGGGCCCGCTTTAGGGGGTCATACCGCAAAGTATCTTGCCTCCGGATGGGAGAACACGAGCGCGGTGACGGCGGCTTCGGGTTCCATCATGTAGCCTTCGGTCAAGTGGAGACCGATTTTTTGCGGTTGCAGCAATTTAAACAGTTTGGCCTGGTCTTCGAGGTTCGGGCAGGCCGGGTAGCCGAAAGAGTAGCGCTGGCCCTGGTATTTGGCGGCAAAGCGTTGCTGCATTGTGAAACCGGCCGGGTCCGGGAAGCCCCATTGGCCGCGCATCAGTTCGTGCAGCCGCTCGGCGAAGCCTTCTGCCGTTTCGAGGGCAAGTGCCTGGAGGGCATGGCTTTTGAAATATTCGCCTGCTTCTTTCAAATAGCGTGCGTGGTGGCGGATGTTTTTGCCGGCGACGACCGCGAACATGCCGACATAGTCAACGACCCCGCTGTCTACGCTCCGGACATAATCGGCAAGGCACAAATACGGCGGCTTTGCCTGGCGCGGGAATGTGAACCGCTCTAAAATGGATAAAGATTTCGGATTTAATGCTCCAGGCTCTCCAGCCGGTTCGTAAACAATCAGATCATTACCATCCGACTGGGCCGGGAAAAATTGGTATACAGCGGATGGCTGAAGCAGTTTTTCTTTCATCACCCACTCGCGCAGTTCATCCACCTGCTGCTTCAGCTTAATGGCGCGTTCGTCTCCCTCCGCAAGCAGCTTTTTGACGCGGCCTTTCAATCCTAAATGGTGGCCGAGGAGCATTTGCATGTTCACGTAGGGCTCAATATGGGAAAGCGGATAATTGCGCAGCACATGCCGCTTCAAATCCGCCGGCTGGTAAACGAGCGCATCCGGGGATACCGAAGAGCGGCGCGGTAAAGTCGCAACCGGCGCCCCGCCGGCATTCGCCGCCGCCACCCTTGTCCCGCCGCTGCGCTGGTTGGCAAGTTCCGTTTCGAGCGAGCTGCGTTCCGATTCATCCTGTAATTTGTTTGCAAGCGTAAGGCCCTCCATTGCGTCTTTTGCATACAGCACAAGCCCTTCATATTGCGGAGCGATTTTATTTAACGTGAATTTCCGCGACAAGGCTGCACCGCCGACCAGTATCGGCTGGCGGATGCCCGCTTCCCGCAAATCCTGGGCAGTGACAACCATTTGCTGGGCGGATTTGACAAGGAGGCCGGATAGCCCGATCACATCCGGTTTCTCTTTGCGCACAGCGTGGATAAGATCAGCCGGTGCCACTTTGATGCCAAGGTCCACCACTTTATAGCCATTATTCGACAAAATGATGTCGACCAGATTTTTGCCGATGTCATGGACGTCGCCTTTCACGGTTGCGAGCAGCACTTTCCCCTTTGTGCTTGTTTCATTTTTTTCCATAAAAGGCTCAAGGAATGCGACAGATGCTTTCATAACTTCCGCACTTTGCAAGACTTCTGCGACGATGAGCTGGTTGTCATTAAACAGGCGGCCGACTTCCGCCATCCCGTCCATAAGCGGGCCGTTGATAATGGCGAGCGGATCCGGGTATTCTTTCATGGCCTGTTCTAAATCCGGGATGAGTCCTTCTTTCGTCCCTTCGACAACATCATTCGCAAGCCGTTCGGCAAGCGTCATCGTGCTCTTTGGCGCTTTTTTCTCCTGCACTTTGCCGCGGTAATATTCGGTGAACGCGGCGAGGGCTTCGTCACTCGTTTCAAACAACAGTTTTTCGGCCATTTTCACGTTCTCTTCCGGGATGGACGCAAAGCGTTCAAGCTTTTCTGTATTTACGATGGCGTAATCCAGCCCGGCTTTCGTACAGTGGTAGAGAAACACTGAGTTGAGCACTTCACGCCCGGCAGGCGGCAGCCCGAATGAAACATTGCTGACGCCGAGGATCGTCTGGCATTCCGGCATCGCTTCTTTAATGAGCCGGATGCCTTCGACTGTTTCTTTTGCTGCGCCAAAATACTGCTTGTCGCCGGTGCCGGCAGGGAACACGAGCGGGTCAAAAATGAGATCACGCGGGTTGAGCCCGTACGTATGGACGAGCAGGTCATAAGAGCGGCGCGCAATCTCAAGTTTCCGTTCGGCAGTGACAGCCATCCCCTCTTCATCGATCGTGCCGACGACAACGGCACCCCCGTATTTTTTGAGGAGCGGCACGACTTTTTCAAACCGTTCCGTCCCGTTTTCAAGATTAATGGAATTGACAATGCTTTTTCCTTGGCAGTATGTAAAAGCTTTTTCGATCACGTTTTCATCCGTGGAATCGATCATAAACGGCACTTTCACTTTTTTCACGGCGATTGAAATAAAGTTTTCCATGTCGCTGATTTCATCGCGGTCCGGGTCGGCGAGGCAGATGTCGATGATCTGTGCGCCGTTTTTGACCTGGGTGCGGGCAATTTCGCTTGCTTCTTCCCATTTGCCTTCTGCGATCAGGCGCCGGAACTTGCGCGAACCGATGACGTTTGTGCGTTCGCCGACAAAAATCGGGCGGGTGGACGGGTCATCGTAAATAAAAGGTTCGATGCCGGAGACGGCGTGGTGCTCTTCTTTTGCAGGCTGGCGCGGCGGGAGCCCGGCTAGTGCTTCATTCAGCGCTTTGATATGGGCAGGTGTTGTGCCGCAGCAGCCGCCTGCGATGTTAAGCCAGCCTTTTTCGGCGAAGCCTTTCATTTTTACAGCGAGCGATTCCGGTGTTTCGTGGTAATGCCCTTCTTCGTCGGGAAGCCCGGCGTTCGGGTAGCAGCTCACTGCCGTTTTGGCGAGCCCCGCGAGTGTGCGGATCGAGTCGGCCATGAACTCCGGGCCAGTCGCGCAGTTGAGCCCGACGGCGGCCGGCTGCATATGCGCGACGGAAATGTAAAATGCTTCGATGTTCTGGCCGGCAAGCGTTGTGCCCATCGGTTCGATGGTGCCGGAGATGAGAAGCGGCAGTTTTTTTCCGGTTTCGTTGAATGCGTCCGTAATGCCAAGAAAAGCGGCTTTGACGTTCAGCAAGTCCTGCGATGTTTCGAGGAGGAGCACGTCGGCCCCGCCTTTTATGAGCCCGCAAGCCTGTTCCTGGTAGGCGGTTTTGAGCGCGCCAAAAGTGGTGCCGCCTGTGACGGAGAGCGTCTTTGTTGTCGGGCCCATTGAACCGGCGACAAACCGCGGCCGGCCGGGTGTGGAAAATTTTCCGGCAGCCTGCTTGGCGATGCGCGCAGCTTCGATGTTGATTTTTTCGGCAAAGTGCCCAAGGCCGTACTCGTTAAGGACGATGGACGTTGCGCCAAATGTGTTCGTTTCGATGATGTCGGCCCCCGCTTCGAGATATGCTTCATGGATCGAGCGGATTAGATCGGGCGCTGTGAGATTCAAGTATTCATTGCAGCCTTCGTATGCTTCGCCGCCAAAGTCTGCCGCGGTGAGGTGTTGCTGCTGGATCATCGTGCCCATCGCCCCGTCGAGAATGAGAATGCGGTTCGCAAGCTGCTGTTCAAATATCGTTTTCCCCATGAAAAATGCCCCCTTTGGTTGTGCGTTTGATCGGTTAAATTCAGGTTGCCGGGTAGCCAAAGAATCTCCTATACTTTTAGAAAATGCCCGCGCTGCGCACTGCTGTTTTTTCGTGGATGTAGCGCGTGCATTCCACTGTGAGTTCATAGCGTTCGAGCGGCGTAATCAGGTAAATGCCGTTGAAATAGGCGAGGGCCGCATCGATCAAGTTACGGCTGATCGCAAGGCTTTCTTCGCGCGCTTTCACAGGGTCGCCGTTTGTTTTTTCCATCGCTTGCAAAATATCATCCGTCAGTGTGATGCCCGGCACTTCATTGTGCAGAAAGACCGCGTTCCGGTAGCTGGTAAGCGGCATAATGCCAAGATAGATCGGCGCGTCCAAATGCTTCGTGGCTTCATGGATTTGCTCGATTTTTTCCGTGCTGAAGACAGGCTGGGTGATAAAATAATCAGCACCGTGGCGGATTTTGCGTTCCAACCTCCCGACCGTTTTATCGAGATTGCGGACGTTCGGGTTAAATGCAGCTGCGACGGAAAAATTTGTTTTCCGCTGAAGCGATTTGCCGGAATGGGAAATGCCATCGTTAAATTGCTTGATCATTGCGATCAGTTCCATTGACGACAAATCGTATACGCTCGTGGCCCCCGGGAAGTCGCCGATTTTCGACGGATCCCCCGTGACGGCAAGCACCTGGTCAATCCCGAGCGCGGCAAGGCCCATTAAGTGCGACTGCAGCCCGATCAAATTGCGATCACGGCATGTAATATGAACGAGCGGCCGGATGCCCTGTTTCTCTTTTAAAATCGCGGCAATCGCTGTGTTGCTGATGCGCGGGCTTGCAAGCGAGTTGTCGGCCATTGTCAAGGCATCGATGCCGGC
This sequence comes from Weizmannia sp. FSL W8-0676, assembly GCF_038593015.1. Lineage (NCBI taxonomy): Bacteria > Bacillati > Bacillota > Bacilli > Caryophanales > Bacillaceae > Heyndrickxia > Weizmannia sp. FSL W8-0676. Next base: position 410,294 of record NZ_CP151954.1, on the reverse strand, counting down.
GTCGTGCAGCGCTTTTGCTCCTTCGAAAAAGCGGGCTGTGTTCAGCGTTTTCGGTGTGTCCAATTCGACAATGACGGAATGGCGTTTTTTTACAATTTCATGCAACGGCGGTTCGTACTGCGCCGGGGCGGCTGCGATTTCGATTTTCGGCGGGCGGACCGTTTTTTCTGTGACAGGCACAAGCCCCTGGATCCCTTCTGCGATTGCTTTGATGTGGGCCGGCGTTGTGCCGCAGCAGCCGCCGATCAGGCGCACACCCTGTTCGACAAGTTTTTCGGCACATGTTTTAAAATAATCGGCGTTATTCGTAAATGTGAACCGGCCTTCCTCGTAATCTAAAAGACTTGCATTCGGGTATGCGGACAAAAAGGCACGCTTCGGTATCGGGATTTCTTCGAACGCCTGGATCATGTGGTGCGGGCCGAGCCGGCAGTTCAGGCCGGTCACATCGGCGCCGCGGTTTTCAAGTTCCTTGAATGCATCACGGACCGGGGTTCCGTTTTGGAGCACGCCCGGCTCAATAAGCGAGAACTGGGCGATGACCGGGACATCCGCTTCTTTTTTTGCAATGTCAACAACCGTATACAGTTCTTCAGCGTCAAAATACGTTTCCAGAAGCAGGGCATCGACTCCTTCGTTCAGGAGGTGAAAAATCTGCTCGCGGAACGTACGCTTAATTTCGGCAAGTGTTGCCTCAGTTTTGCGCTGGCCGCGGATGCCGCCGACCGTGCCGAGTATGAATGTATCGCGGTTTGCCGCCTCTTTTGCAATCCGGACGGCCGCTTTGTTGATGTCTTTTACTTTTTCTTCCAGTCCATACTGTGCAAGCTTGATATAGTTGGCACTGTACGTGTTGGTTTGAATGACCGATGCGCCTGCTTCGATATAGGCGCGGTGGATCGCGTGGATGTCTTCCGGGTGGCTCAGATTGAATGACTCATAACATGTGTCGGCGCCGTATGCATACAGCAGCGTCCCCATTGCCCCGTCCGCAACAAGGATGCGGTTTTTTAACGTTTCGAGAAAGTCCAACTTTTTACACTCCTTTTGCATGATATGAAAAAAGCCTCCCGGAAAAGGAGGCAAGATGATAACATGGCTCCTTATCTTTTCAGGTATACCTGTTGGATTTAGCACCGTGCCGTATGGCTGGTTGCTGAGGTTTCATCGGGCCAAGTCCCTCCGCCTCTCTTGATAAGGCTATTCGATTGAACGTACTTAAAATTTTGACTTATTTATACTTTACACTTTGCCGGGTGACATGACAAGGGGGAAATTGAAATTCATATTGGATGCGGTTTCGTCCCTTTTGTCTAATTGGCTTTCTTTTGTCTTTTTGAGCTCTCCAAAAGGACAATTTGCTCCCGGTACGGCTTTCTTTTGTCTTTTTGAACCCTTCAAAAGGACAATTTGCTCCCGGTACGGCTCTCTTTTGTCTTTTTGAGCTCTCCAAAAGGACAATTTGCTCCCGGTACGGCTCTCTTTTGTCTTTTTGAGCCTTTCAAAAGGACAATTTGCTCTTGGTCCGGCTTTCTTTTGTCTTTTTGAGCCCTCCAAAAGGACAATTCGCCCCTGATCCGACTCTCTTTTGTCTTTTTGAGCTCTCCAAAAAGACAATTTGCTCCTGGTCCAGATCTCTTTTGTCTTTTTGAGCTCTCCAAAAAGACAATTTGCTCTTGGTCCGGCTCTCTTTTGTCTTTTTGAGCTCTCCAAAAAGACAATTTGCTCTTGGTCCGGCTCTCTTTTGTCTTTTTGAACCCTCCAAAAAGACAATTTGCTCCTGGTACGGCTCTCTTTTGTCTTTTTGAGCTCTCCAAAAGGACAATTTGCTCTTGGTCCGGCTCTCTTTTGTCTTTTTGAGCCCTCCAAAAGGACAATTCGCCCCTGATCCGACTCTCTTTTGTCTTTTTGAGCCATTCAAAAAGACAATTTGCTCTTGGTCCGGCTTTCTTTTGTCTTTTTGAACCCTCCAAAAGGACAATTTGCTCCCGGTACGGCTCTCTTTTGTCTTTTTGAGCTCTCCAAAAGGACAATTTGCTCTTGGTCCGGCTCTCTTTTGTCTTTTTGAGCTCTCCAAAAAGACAATTTGCTCCCGGTACGGCTTTCTTTTGTCTTTTTGAGCTCTCCAAAAAGACAATTTGCTCCCGGTACGGCTTTCTTTTGTCTTTTTGAGCTCTCCAAAAGGACAATTTGCTCCCGGTCCGACTCTCTTTTGTCTTTTTGAGCCTTTCAAAAGGACAATTTGCTCTTGGTCCGACTCTCTTTTGTCTTTTTGAGCCTTTCAAAAGGACAATTTGCTCTTGGTCCGGCTCTCTTTTGTCTTTTTGAACCCTCCAAAAAGACAATTTGCTCCTGGTACGGCTTTCTGTCTGCTACAAAAAAAAAGAGCCGGAACCGGCCCCTGTTATTCATCCAAAAACTGTTTGATGGCTTCTATATTTTTTTCTTTGTCCACTTCGAGTGCGGCGCCGACGCCCGGATAGCTGACATTGGTATAGGTGCCGGCAACCGGTACGGTCATTGTTTTTACCTTGAGGTTGCCTCCGACGGCGTCTTTGGCGAGCGCAAGAATGTTCATTTTGCTCATATTGGTGGCAATATACGGCTGAATGGTTCCAAGCAGTTTCGGCGCTTTGGCGATACCGTTCACGCTGAAAACTTCAGATTGGAGCGCTTTAAGCACTTTTTGCTGGCGGGCAACCCGGCCAAAGTCGCCTTGCGCGTCATGTCTGAATCGTGCGTAGGCGAGCAATTGTTTCCCATGCATCAGCTGTTTTCCAGGATAAAGCGTCAAGCCGATGTTTTCCGACATTTTATGTTCCACGTTCATTTCAATGCCTTGAGGCGCCAGGGTATCGACAATTTTAACAAAACCTTGGAAATCGACAAGTGCATAATATTGCACATCAATGTCAAAATTGGTTTTGAGTGTTTGACGCAGCAATTCAACACCCTTTTTTTGATTCTTCAGATTGCCAAGATAGTAGGCTGTGTTAATTTTATAGTTTCTATACCCCGGAATTTCGGCATAAATGTCACGCATAATCGAAATGAGCTTCACCTGGTTATTCTTCGGGTCATATTGGGCAATCATGATGGTATCGGTTCTTGAATCTTCTTGCCCGCGCCGATCAATTCCGAGAAGGAGAATATTGGTGCGGCCATTTGCATCCTTTTTACCGTTAAATTCCAGATTGTCCATATTTAATGCATCGTCCGGGTCTGTCTGGTGAATACCGGCATAGTATTGATAAGCTGTGTACCCCGCGCCGGCGACGATGAGCAGTAAAAAGAGCATAAGGAACACTCTGCGCCAGCGGACTCTCGACCGTTTTTTCTTTTTTTTCGCTACTCTTGACTCCATAGAATCCCTCGTTTTAGTAGTCTGTCTTCATTATTATTATCTAAAAGCGGCAATTTGTCACGAAGATTTTGATGAAATTTTGTTATTTTTGTCGAGATAATTAGTTGTGGGGAATTTCACATAATCTTTATGTAAAGTTAAGGTGTTTTTTATTTTCCAGCGGTATATTGATGTTTGTCATCAGGTAAGAGCTTTTGTTGGTTCGTCTGCTTTGTGCAGGCGTTTTTTTATGGCCAGAGATTCGGAGGTTTTAAGCATTTTTTAAGTTTCGGCAGGTATCCTTTTCTTTGCAAGAGAGCTTACAACCTACTTTTTTTATATGCCCCCCTTTTTAGGCCGCCGCCCTTGTGCAGGCGGTTTTTTTCTGGGCATAGTGGGCAAGCCTGCCTCTTTTCGGAATTTCGGCCTGTTAAGATTGTTTTAAGCTTCCGGCGTTATCCTTTTTCTTGTGATCAGGCAAGATGCAAATCCGGCTTGCTTTTTCATCAATGTTAACCCCCTTTTTTGGCCGTCTGCTTTGTGCAGGCGGTTTTTTTGGTTAAGGATTTTGAACAATTATAGCAGCTAATCCCCTCTGTATCTTTGATTTAGTGGGAGTTAGCCGTTCTTGGGATCCGAACCCCACCGTTTCCACTCTTCCCTCATCTATGGAAAAAGCCTGCCCCCCTAATCAGAGGGTCAGGCTCTTTTTTTCTTGCGGTACATCGAGTAAGCGATATAAAGCACAATGATGATGATTGCGATAATGGTAACCGGCTTGACATAAGGAGCCGCGACGTCATCAATTTGTGCCCAGTTTGATGCGAGACGTTCACCGAGAAAGATAAACAGCACCGCCCACGGAATGGTCGCAAGCAGCGTGAAAAAAATAAATTTGAAATACGACATTTTGGCAATGCCGGCCGGGATCGATATGGCCTGGCGGATGACCGGGATGAATCGGCCCGTAAAAATAACGCCGGCGCCGTACTTGTTGAACCATTCTTCCGCGAGATCGAGATGCCTTTCGTGAATCAGCAAATATTTGCCGTACTTTAGCAAGAACGGGCGCCCGCCGTATGCACCGATCCAGTATAAAATCAGTTGGGCAATCAAAATGCCAAGCGTGCCTGCTGCAATGGCGCCGAAATAATTGATCTCTCCCCGGGAAATTAAATAGCCGGCATAGGCAAGGACAATCTCGCTCGGGATAATCTCAATCGCAAGCCCGATCGCAACACCAAAGTAACCCAGATCAGCGAGTGCTGTTAAAATTTGTGTGACAAAGTCTGAGAACATGTTTCCCCTCCAACATTTGCTTTCTTATCCATCATATCATACGGAAAATTTCCAGCAATAAAATATTTAAGCCAAGCCAGACGCCGCCGAAAACGTAACCGCCCGCAATGTTGCTCGGTACTTCAAGGCCAAAATAAATATGGCTGACAGCTGCGAACAACAAAACAGCTAAAAGAAGCACATCCATAAACGTATGGACCCAAAACATCTCAGCGTGCCGGACGACGAGATATGTAAAATAGCCGTAAATGATCAGAATCATCATCGCCTGGTCGCTCGGAAAAGAGAAGACAAAGTGGGAAAACGTCGGAATTTCCGTTTCCGTCATACGGTGGAACACTTCATGCAGCACGTTTTGATAGAGTTCCCCGCCGATTGTAACAAGCAGCATAATCAAAAATTCGTGCGTGCGGTCTTTGCCTTTCCAAGTGATCCAAAGTACCGACAACACCATGACGAGAATGAGCGCTTGCCGCGAGCTGAGCGCCAGCATTCCTTGCATGACGCCTGTCCAATGGTGTTTGAACAAAAGCGATACGATTAAAGTGGTCACCTCGTTGAAATCGCTGAAATCTTCGCTAAAAAGGTTTTGAATCATTGTGATCATTAACACAATCAAAAACAATGTCGCCAGCGTGGTGCCGATGATCACAAACTCGGCGCGCACCCGGCTGCGGAAAATCAGGAAAAGACGCCGGAGCACCGCCATCATTACCCAGAAAATCTGCTTATGGAAATAGCGGAACACATAATACGCGATGATTAAACCGGCGCTTACAATGCCTCCAATGACGAGATATTTTTTCACAGCTTCGTGGAACTGCTCCCACTGCGGGCCAAGCAGCTTCCCGAGGGAGATAAACGTGCTTGTCCAAATCAAAGCGCCGGAATAGGCAAAAATGGCAAATGACCGGAATGGCAGTTTCGTAATTCCGGAAAAATAGCCGGTGATGTGGCGGACACCTGGTATAAAATACGCGACGAGAAGCAATTTATTCCCGTATTTATTAAACCAGCGCGATTGTTTTTCAAGCTGTGCCGGGCCGAGATGGATAAAATGGCCGTATTTATGTAAAAACGGGCCGCCGAGCCGCTGCCCGATAAAATAAGCCGTTGTCATGCCGGCAGATGTCCCGGTGGCGGCAATGAGGATGCTCAAAATCCAGTTCAGCTGCCCCTGGTGCACCATATAACCGGCGTAGCTCATCAACACTTCGCCTGGAAGCGGAACTGCAATCATTTCAAGCAGAAGTGCCAAAAGCAGCACAATATATCCATATTGATCGACGTAGGATGTCACCGACATTTGTATCCCTCTCTTAAACGGCGTCAATGAAAACGACCGCTTTTGTTTGCAAAAAGTTCACCCTAGATACTGCCATTTTTCGGGCATAGGGCGGGGGCTTGCCAAAAAGATTGAGATTTGGTATTTACCCCATTTTTATGATGGGCACTTCGCAGGGAATCATTCAGTTTTAAAACCAGCTTTCTTCCCCAGGACAGGCGCATTCTTCAAGTCCGCTTTGCGTTAAGTTGAGAACAGCGTTTTCTGCTGCTATTCACCCAACCTTGGAAATTTATTTACATGAGGCTTATTGTTTCAGTTTTTCCGTATTTTGGCAAGGAACATGCAAGATTCATTGTTTTTTTCAAACTCATTTTATCCGCTTTCGGCTGCTATGCTTTACCCGGATCCATATGATTTTTTACACCTGTCAAATCTTAATCAGGATTGGAAAGTTCACGATTTATTTTATATGAAAATTCAATGGATTGGAAGAACTATACCCGGCCAGGGCTTATTGGAGCATTTCCTTTTTCGCTTTTTTTGGGGGGCGGCACTGTTTCACTGTGCATTTCCTCCCATTTTCATTTTTTCGTCTTTACCCGGGGACTTTCGGTTCGCATGGGGCCATTTCCGTCCCGTTTTTTCCTGCCGGCTTTATCGGCCAAATACAGCATTTCCCCCCTGGATATTTTTACACCAGGGATTGTAAGCTAGTTACTTTTAGTAAGTTTACAACTCATGTATAATAGTTAAAAAGGCTTTTGTTGTTATCGCCCCGGAATGCAGGGTTGATGAGAAAGGTGCGTTTCAAAAATGGGAAACCAAAGTTTATGTCCGCGTTTCGAAAAGGCGTTTCAGCTATTGGGAAAACGCTGGGTTGGCGTGATTATCCGTGTCCTGTCTGATGGGCCGATGCGGTTTAACGAAATGGCGGAGCGTATCCCGCATATCAGCCAGAAGGTGCTTTCGGAACGGCTGAAGGAGCTGGAAGACCAGGGCATCCTTGTGCGGGAAGTGTACCCGGAAAGCCCTGTCCGGATTGAATACCGGCTGACGGAAAAAGGCGAGGCCATCAAACCGGTCCTTGATGAAGTGCAAAATTGGGCGGACAAATGGGTTGAACTTGAAAGTGAATGATAAAAGGGGCTGCTTCCATTCTCTGGAGCAGCCCCCTTGTTTTTTTAAGAAAAGAAAACACCAAGCAAAAGCGGAATTAGAATGACGAGCCCGAGAATGGCCCAGCCTGCCGGGTGCGCAAAGTTAAGGGTCCAGCCGCTTCCAAACCTTTTTTCCACCCACAAGGAAGGATCGTTGCGGTTGAAGTAAAAAACGCCGAGTTTCCAATACGCGTCGTCATCATACTGGAAGCGACCCTGAACAGAGCCATTGCCCACGCGGATGCGGCTGCCGCCCTGCCCGGTGGTAATCGAGAGCACGACCGCCCCGGCCACAATCAACAATACCGCGCCCATGCCCCCGTATGAAAGCAAGAAGATCGGGACCGGCACAATAAAGGAAAGCTGAATCGCAAAAAACAGTAAAATGAGAAGCAGGCCTGCGATGATCATAAATGCTGACCATCTGCGCCGGAAACGGACATTTTGCTCGAGGGAAGTTTCCGGATTGGCGGCATTGAGCTGCTGCTTGCTTTTGGCAATCATTGTATTCAGCCAAATGAACAAGATGAGCAAAAGCAGCTGGACAGTTGGCAGTTCGAACACGCTCCGGTACGATTTTTCCACCCAGTCTGTCGGTGTACCGTTAAAATCGTAATGCATCGCAATCCGGTCCGGAATCCGCCCGTAGCACAACCATGTCATCAGGAAAGTGGCTGCTGTCACGCTTGCATGGATCAGAAACCATGCGTTGGAAAAAATGAGTTTCTGGCTCCTGAATTTCGGGTCGACCATGACCGCCTGCTTTTTCCCGGTTGCCCAGTTCCGTGCCGCCTTGACCGCTTTCATTTTCCGGTGAAAATAAAGATAGATGAGAAAATCGCCGGCAATGTCGGCAAAGACTGCGAGAGCGAAACCGGTTTGAAGCAACCGGCTTGTGCGCACGGCCATGAGCAAAGCGGCTGCCAGAAGGATACTGAAGGCAATAATGGCTGCGGCGTATTGTTTTCTCAGTTTTTTCAGTTCAGGATCCGGGTAGGCTTCTTCCGGGATGGTGACCCCGAAACTTTCCGTTCTTCTTGTGATATACGGTGTCACTGCCATCATGGCGGCAACCAGTCCGAAAAAGATCAATACGATTACGGTTTCCATTGTTCTCCCACCTTTTGAATATCGTTGTATAGCTTTTCGCACATTTTTAAAAAATGCTTGTCGTCCAGGCCGCGGCAGATCGCTTCGCTGATAAGCGGGCGCAGTTTTTCCGCAAGGCTTTCAAGATACGGTTCATCGGCCGGGGGCATCTGTTCAGGCTGGATGACAACCCCCTTTTGCCGGTGGATCTGGATAAAACCTTCCTGCTTCAGGATTTGGTAGGCTTTATTAACCGTGTGCATGTTGACGCCGAGGTCGGATGCCATCGCCCTCACGGATGGAAGCGAATCGCCCGGTGCCAGCTCTTTTGACGCAATGCCTTCAATGATGCTGTTATGCAGCTGTTGGTAGATGGGAACATCAGACTCAAGATCGATTTTAATGAGCATGAACATCATCTCTTTTATTTGGGTTATTTGTTATATATAATGTATAACAGTTAACACAAAAAAGCAAGGGATATTTGGTTTGTTTTTTGATTTTTCGATCGGTTGCGGGAACCGGCGCAAACGCCTCAATTAAAAAGAGGAACCTTAAGACGGGTTCCCCTAGAGCAGATTTTCTGTTGTGTTCACAAGCTGTTTGGCAGCGGAGCGGTCCGGGTCGAGGCGTTTTTCGAGCCGGCGCGCGAGAATGGAAAGCAAGTAGTTGACAACAAAATACATAAAAGCTGCCATGAGCAGAATCGGGATGATGTATTTTGATCCGCCTTCCCCGTTATAAATCCCTTTTGCATTATGCAACAGTTCCGGCAGCGAGATGATGATTGCAAGCGAAGTGTCTTTTAACAGTGAGATGAACTGACTCACGAGCGGCGGGATCATTTTTTTCAAAGCCTGCGGCAAGATAATGTACCACAGCGTTTGGATATAACTGAGGCCTGACGAACGGGCAGCTTCGATCTGGCCTTTTGGGATGGCGTTCAGGCCGCCGCGCACAATTTCAGCGATCATCGCGGATTCGAACACCGTCAGCGCCGAAATGGCTGCAGCCGTGACGCTCATTTTCACGCCAACTTCCGGCAAGGCAAAATATGTAAAGAAAATAATCAAAATCAGCGGCAGGTTCCGGGTGATTTCCACAACAAGTGCCACGATTGGCGATAAAACCGGGATTTTGGCGTAACGCAAGATGCCGAGGATACAGCCGATGAGAAAGCTCAGCACGATTGCAACAAAAGCCACTTCCAATGTTACCGCAAAACCCTTTAGCAAATAAGCCAGGTTTCCGCTTGAATAAGCTCCGGCAAAATCCATCACATTTCCCTCCTTTAAATATGATTCAACTGCTTCTGGCCAGCCGGCGTTCAAGATAGTTGACAAGCAGGCTGAGCGGGATCGTCAGAATGAGATAAAACATGCCGACGAAAATATACGTATCAAAAGTGACCCATGTTTTTTCATGAATGAGATCGGCGTAATACATGAGGTCGAGTCCCGCAAAAACGCCGAGGATCGAAGAGTTTTTGACCAGGTTCAGGAATTGATTGCCGATCGGCGGAATGACGATTTTGATTGCCTGCGGGAGGACGACGTAACGCATCGCCTGGGTATACGTCAAACCGGTTGACCGTGCGGCTTCAAGCTGGCCCTTGTCCACCGATTGAATGCCGGCACGCACGGCTTCCGCAATAAAAGCGGCAGTGTAAATGGAGAGCGCAATGGTGCCCGCGATAAAGCCGCTTAAATTAATATGAAAATAGCTGAGCCCGTTATAGAAAAAGAACCCGGTCAGGATTAACGGAATATTGCGGACGACTTCGACGTAGACTGCGCCGATAAAATTCAGCAGTTTCACGGGGGCCAGCCTGAACACGGCAATGATGTTGCCGAGAATGAAACTGGCGGCAAGGCCGATGATGCTGATTTTAATCGTATTGACAAAACCTTTCATGTATAAGTCGATATTGTCGGTGAGGATGGAAAAATCGAGCACGCTGTTTCACTCCTTTGCGGTTTAATCAGGAGAAAGGGATGGGCGATTTTGCCCACCCCTTATCCTTATTCTTTGATCCATTTGTTTTTGATTTTGTCGTATTCCCCGCTGTCTTTCAGTTCTTTCAAAGCTTTGTTGACGGCTTTTACGAGTTTTGTATTGCCTTTTTTCATTGCAATGCCGTACGGCTCTTTCGTGAAAGTGCCGCCGACCACCTGGTAATTCGGATCCTGGGCGGCCATGCCGAACAGAATCGAGTTGTCGGTTGTCAGCGCATCCCCTTTGCCGGATTTCAAAGCCGTGAACGCCTCCTGATAGTTTTCATACTCGAGCACAGTTGTATCCGGTGCGGCTTTCTTGACGTTGTCCCCGGAAGTTGCACCTTTTACTGTCAATACTTTTGTGCCTTTTGTCAAATCTTTGACGCTTTTAATCTTGCTGCCTTTTTTCACAAGGAGCGACTGTCCGGCATCAAAGTAAACATCCGAGAAGTCCACCACTTTTTTCCGGTCCGGCGTGATCGTCATGGTCGCGACAACCATGTCAACATCGCCGTTTTGCAGCATCGGAATCCGGGTTTTCGATGTAACTTCTTTCAGTTCGACTTTGACTTTGTCACCGAAAATTTTCTTGGAAATTGCTTTTGCGATGTCTACATCAAAGCCTTCCACTTTTCCGGTTTTCGGGTCTTTGTAGCCAAATAGATATGTATCATATTTGACTCCGACGACCAATTTCCCTCTGTCTTCGATTTTTTTGATCGGATCATCGCTTGCAGAGCCGCCTGTCGTTTTTGATTTGCCGCAGCCTGCGACCAGTGCTGCTGCCAAAACGAAAATTAATCCTGTTGCTAACCATTTTTTTACTTTTCCCATTTGAATCCCCCTTTTTTATTTATGGCCACCGCGAAAGCAAGCGCTTTGCGGAAGTCCCCAATGATGAATGATTTTGTGCTGGTGCTGCCTTTGGATGAAGCCCGGGTATTCCCGCGGGCCGGACCTGCGGATGACGCACGCGCAATTCCCGGGCTTATGGCCGCTGCTCCCACGCGCCATCCCCGGATACGAATGTATATGCAGATGCAGATGGTTTATGACCGCGACGGGTACCGGCTTTCCGGCGATTGACAGCCGCCATGCATGGACCAATAGCTGCACATGGTTTGCACCCGATTTTTGGCATCCTGCCCGGGCGTGGCGCAGGATGTTTGGCTGCCATTCGTAACCGGCATCCCGGCGATTGATGCCGCCATGCATGGACCCGATTGTCGCACATGGTTTGCACCCGATTTTTAGCATCCTGCGCGGATACAAATGTTTTACAAGTGTATGTACCATGGCCTATAGTTAATGGTTTAGTACACGGTTTAAAAAAGTGCGGGCGCGTTCTTCACGCGGGTTTTTGAAAAAGGCTTCCGGCGTATTGTCCTCAATGATTCTTCCCTGGTCCATGAAAATGACGCGGTCCGCCACTTCGCGGGCAAAACCCATTTCGTGCGTGACGACTACCATGGTCATGCCGTCTTTTGCAAGTGATTTCATAACGTCGAGCACTTCTCCGATCATCTCGGGGTCCAGGGCGGAGGTCGGTTCGTCAAACAGCATGATGTCCGGCTCCATTGCCAGCCCCCTGGCAATGGCGACACGTTGCTGCTGGCCGCCTGACAACTGTGACGGGTAGGCGTTTGCTTTATCCGGAATACCCACCCTTTCTAGGTAGTGCATCGCCTTTTTTTCCGCTTCTTCCTTGCTTTGGCCCAGCACTTTGATCGGCGCCAGCGTGATATTTTGCAAAACGGTTTTATGCGGATACAAATTGAAGTGCTGGAAGACCATGCCGATATTTTTGCGAAGGTCGTTGATATCGGTATTTTTATCATTGACTTTCATATTGCGGACGAAGAGTTCGCCGTCCGTGATTTCTTCCAGGCGGTTGATACAGCGGAGCATTGTGCTCTTCCCTGATCCGGAAGGGCCGATCACAACGACGACTTCCCCTTCTTTTACTTCAAGGTTAATATCTTTTAAAACGTGAAAATCACCATAGTATTTGTTGACATGACGGAATGAAATCACATCTTCACCTCCCGGCTGCTCATCTTTTTGGTGTGCGCTTTCATAATTTAGAAACCTTCCATTACTCCCTATTTTAGAGTATATCAATCTATTCAGATAACATCAATATTTTTATTGGAGGTATTTTTCTGTTTTTTGATGTGTATTTTTGGGGTGAGATATTTTTTTAAAATATTAACAATTTCAGAAATCCCTTTAGAAGAAGCGGCCTATAAAATTTTCCGTAAAGAAAGCAGCCTGTTTCATTTTTTTCCATAAAAAAGCCGCTCCAAATGCTTATCCATTTTGGAACGGCTGGCGTACATTTATGTCGATTATGTTTTTTTCTGTGGCTCCGTACTTTGGCCGGTAACCTCAAGGACGTCAAGGAAGAACATCACAATTGGAATACCAAGAATGAGCCCCCACACGCCGAAAAAATGCTCACAAAAAATTAAAATGAGAAAAGTGTAAAAAACAGGCATATTCGTTTTTGAGGACATCAGCTGCGGATTCAGCACATAGGCTTCCACTGCATGCACGATGACAATCAAAATGAGGACATACAGCACTTTCATTCCGCCTCCGATGCTGTAAGCGATGATACATAGCGGAATGAGCGAGATGAAAACGCCGGCAACCGGGATAAGGCCGAGCGCAAAAATGAGAATGGCAAGCCCGAATAACTGCGGGAAGCCGAGAATCCAGAGGCCGATCGTGGTAAGCACAGAATTAACAAAGGCGATGATGAACTGGGCCTCGATCACTTTCCCGAATGTCCCTACAAATTTGACACCGAAATATTCGATTTCATCGTAAAACGCTGCAAGTTTGCTTGTTTTAAACTGTTTTGTAAAACGGATGATCCGCTCTTTTTCAAGCAGAAAAAACAAACTCAGGATAACGGCCATTAAAACCTGGATGCTGACTTTGCTGATGCTTGTAAAATAATCGAGCAGGATGGAAACACCTTTTTGCGCATAGTCGACGATTTTCTTTTCCTGGATATTTTTTACAATATAATTCAGTACTTCATTGTGCTGCGGTTTCGTGTAAAAATCGGAAATTTGCAAAACAAGCTGGGTAATTTCATTGACCAGAATCGGAAAATATTTGATCACGCCGAATGTGAGGCTGCCGAGAATGAAAATGTACACGATTAAAACAGCCAGTCTGCGTTTGATCGGAAACCATCTTGTCACAATTTTTTGCAGCTTGTTGACAAGATAGGAAAAAATAAAGGTGAGCAGCATCAGGTCCATCATGCTGCGCAGAAAATACAGGATAAGTGTGATCAGCACAAAAATAAGGACCCTTCTTACCCCCCGTTTTTGAAATAACGAAAACAGCCGATCTTCCATCGTATTGTTATTGCCCCCTCCGGATTCAAAGGAACCATTTTTCTGTTTACCCTTATCTTAACACATTTATAGCCGGTTCAAGTAATTTAGCTGGCGGGGAATTTGTGAAATTTTTTCCTGCCATAAAAGGAATCCATCTTACAGATGAATGCGGCCCCGGGGAGCCCCCGCTTCCAGCACGATCCGTCCCCAGGGGCAGGGGGAGGGCAGCGGATTTTTACGCGACGGCCCGTTGAAAGTGTCAGGGCGGACGTTTTTCGCTGTTTTACTGTGAAAAGCGTTTGATGATGGCAGCACGGATGAAAAACGGGCCGCTGCATTTTTCGCAGGGATCAGGCATCTTTTGCAACACTGGCAATGAGATGAAAAATAGTATGCTGGCCGTATTTTTACACGTGGCCCGTTGAAGGTGTCAGGGGCGGATGTTTTTCGCTGTTTTACCGTGAAAAGCGTTTGGAAAATGGCGGGGGAATGCAAAAAACGGGCCGCTGTGTTTTACAGCGGCTTATGGTTATGATTTGCTTTTTTTCACTTGTGGCTTTTCTTCTTCATCAATGGCGTCGCGCACGCCTTTTTTGAATTCGCGCAATGTTTGGCCGGCTGCCCTTCCAAGCTGCGGGAGTTTCGACGGGCCGAAAATTAAAAGTGCAACAACAAGGATAATGAGAATTTCGCCAAAGCTGAGATTTCCAGGCATTTTTTCCCCTCCCCGGGCTTCTTTATCTTTATCTTATAGTGTATTGTAAACATTTTCAACTTATAATTACCGGAATTCAATTTATTTTCTGATTAAGCAGGGCGGGGTTCGTAAAAAAATTTATTCGTTTTGGCCGGCGTCCATGGTAGAATAATGTAGTCTGGAGGTGACGTTTTTGCATTTGTGGAATTTGTTTGTGGCCGCAATTCTCGGTCTTGTGGAGGGGCTGACAGAGTTTGCCCCGGTTTCTTCGACGGGCCATATGATTATTGTGGATGACTTGATTTTGAAATCGAATCATCTTTATGGCACTGAAGCGGCAAATGTATTTAAAGTGGTGATCCAGCTCGGGTCTATTATGGCGATGGTGGTCGTATTCTGGGACAGATTTTTAAATTTGCTCGGCCTGAAGAAAAATATTACGAGAGAGCAGATGTACGGTGAACGGCTGAAATTGACGCATGTGATTACCGGGCTCGTTCCGGCGACTGTGCTCGGCTTTTTGTTTGAAGATTATATTGACGCCCATCTGTTTTCGGTGAATACGGTACTTGTTGCCCTTGTGGCCGGGGCCGTTTTGATGATTGTGGCGGATCTCACGCGCCCGCGCCGGCCGAAGACGGAAACGGTCGACCAAATTACATATAGACAGGCGTTTGTGGTTGGGCTTTTTCAATGTCTTGCCCTGTGGCCGGGTTTTTCACGTTCCGGTTCTACGATTTCAGGCGGCGTCCTGCTTGGCATGAGCCACCGTGCTGCAGCGGACTTTACGTTTATTATGGCCGTGCCGATCATGTTTGGCGCGAGCTTTCTTTCGCTTGTAAAGCACTGGGGCGCCGTGACGCCTGAGACGATCCCGTTTTTTATTACCGGATTCATCAGCGCGTTTATTTTCGCCTTAATCGCGATCAAGTTTTTCCTCGCATTGATCAACAAAGTAAAGCTGGTCCCGTTTGCGGTATACCGCATCCTTTTGGCGGTCATTTTGCTTCTTTTGATTTGGAACCGATAAGATTTTGGCTGCGCAGCGTTGCGTGGCTTTTTTTTGCGGGGATGGGCCTTGCCTGGGCCGGGGAGCCGGGCATGCTTTGGCAGAAAGGGACTGTGTGATGATCCGGCTGTGTATCTTGGAAATTGCGCGGCGCTGATTTTCATTCTTCTGCTGGTGCCGCGTTCATTGCGGCATGGGCGTCTAATTGGACGAAGCAGGAATGCGGGGCCTTTGCTTTGTCTATCCTGAAAATATGCGCCGGCTGGTTTTCATTCTTCTGCTGGTGCCGCGTCCCATGCGGCATGGGCGTCTAATTGGACGAAGCAGGAATGCGGGGCCTTTGCTTTGTCTATCCTGAAAATATGCGCCGGCTGGTTTTCATTCTTCTGCTGGTACCGCGTTCATTGCAGCATGGGCGTCTAATTGGACGAAGCAGGAATGCGGGGCCTTTGCTTTGTCTATCCTGAAAATATGCGCCGGCTGGTTTTCATTCTTCTGCTGGTACCGCGTTCATTGCAGCATGGGCGTCTAATTGGGTTTTCCAATTAGACAAAATGGGCGGGCGGGGCCTCTGTTTTGTCTAATTAGGCATTCTAATTAGCAGTACGCAGGGGACAGCTCTTCCTTTTTGTCTGTATTAGACTTCCCATTTAAACATTCCTGGCACGCCCCTGCCCTAAATATTTTCGATGCTGTACGAAAAAAGCTGCCAGATCCGGCAGCTTTTTTACTTTTTAAAATGGTAGGGCATTGTTGCAACGACAACGTCTTTTTCCCATAGAAGGCGCATCCGGATGAGGAGCGCAGACTGGTTGTGCAAAATGTTTTGCCAGCGTTTTTTCGGGATGAATTGCGGAATGAGCACCATGACCTGGTACTCGTTTTCTTTTGCTTTCCGCTGGATAATTTCCAAAAATTTTGCAAGTGGCTGGACAATGCTCCGGTAAGACGAGTGCAGGGTGACAAGGCGGACACCACAACCCCACTCTTTCCACTTTTCTTCCATTTTCTTCTCGTCTTCATGATCAAAAGCGACATAAACGGCAATGACCTGATCCGAGAGCGATTTTGCATAATTAATCGTCCGCTCCACGACCGTTGTAATGCCGGCCACCGGGACAATGATCACATTGGAGTGGATTTCTTCCTGGAACTTGCCTTTAATCCGCAGCTGCTCGCCGACCGCCTCGTAATGCCGGTTCACTTTCCGGAAAATATACATGACAATCGGCAGGAAGATCAAAACCGGCCATACTTGCGTAAATTTCGTAATGAATAAAATCGCAAGGACACTAAATGTAATAATGGCACCGACAAAGTTGACCGACATTTTGCCGGCCCAGCCCCTCGGCCTTTGAGTGACCCATTTCACAATCATGCCGCATTGCGCAAGCGTAAACGGAATAAACACGCCGACTGCATACAATGGAATGAGGCGCTCGGTATTGCCCTGGAATGCCACAATTAAAATTATGGAAGCAACGCCGAGAAAAATAATGCCGTTTGAGTAACCAAGCCGGTCACCGCGGATCGTGAACATGCGCGGCATAAATTTGTCCCTTGCCAGGTTAAAAGCGAGCTGCGGGAACGCTGAGAACCCGGTGTTCGCAGCAAGCACGAGAATTAAAGTCGTAGTTGCCTGGACGAAATAGTACAAAACACCGTTGCCAAGTGTCCGGTGGGCCATTTGCGATACAACGGTTTCTGTTTCTTTCGGTGCAATGCCGAGCCAGTATGCGAGAAAACTGATGCCCGCCAAAAGCGATGCCAGAATGATACCCATCATGGCAAGCGTGCGGGCTGCGTTTCTCGGTGCCGGGTCGCGGAAGTTCGGGATCGCGTTGGAAATGGCTTCGACCCCTGTCAATGCCGAACAGCCGGATGAGAAAGCTTTTAACAAAAGAAACAGTGAAATGCCGGCGACCGGCGTACCGATATGCGGATGCAGGTTTTGCGGAATTTGCCCCGTTACTGTTTTGAATAAACCGACAACAATGATGACTAACAATGAAAATACGAACAGATAAACCGGGTAAGCGAGCACATTGGCCGATTCCGTCAGCCCGCGCAAATTCAGAATCGTAATGATCAGAACGAGAAAAACCGCAATCTGCACACTGTACGGATGCAAGCTCTGAAACGCGGAAGTAATGGCATCTGTTCCGGCTGAGACGGAAACGGCCACCGTTAAAATGTAGTCCACCAGCAAAGATCCGCCCGCAAGAAGGCCAGGGGTGACGCCGAGATTTTCTTTCGAGACACGGTATGCCCCGCCGCCTTGCGGATAAGAGTAAATGACCTGGCGATAAGATAAAATAAGTGCAGCCAATAAAATTAAAATGCCGACTGTAATTGGAATAGAATACCAAAATGCCAGCGCCCCCACTGTGGCAAGTACAATCAGCACCTGTTCAGGCCCGTACGCAACAGATGAAAGCGCGTCGGATGAAAGAATGGCCAATGCTTTTAACTTGGTCAGCTTCTGCCCTTCAAGTTCATTTGAACGAAGCGGTCTCCCAATTAACAATCGTTTTATCGTGGTGAACATTTGAATGGTCTCCTTTTATCTGCAGTGTTTCAAAAATGCTTCCCCTAAAATAAGAAAAACCACAAAGAGAATTCATCTTCCCTGTGGTCTATTGCCCGATCACAGTTTCACATCCTCTCTTATAACGCTGACGGGGTTAGCTGTCGGGTTCGGGCATAAGAGTGGCCCTGCCTTTTAAAAAAAGGCTTCACCCCAGAGCGGCGCGCGGCCGCCAACCTGGTTCCCCCGTTCCGTTTCCGGATTAAGCGGTTCAGTTATGGAACGCAAATTTTATATACGACATCCTATCTTACTCCCGTTGCCATTGTTTGTAAAGACTATTTATTGATATAAATATTCATGGGAAGGTTTCTCTCCAGATGTTCATTTCGGCGTGTACATTTAGATGAGACCGCGGCTTCCCTTTTTTCTACTTCTGCCCTTTCGAGTAAAATTTTACACATACGTACCCTTGCGTTTCGGTATGTCCATCTTTACCCGCCAAATCCCCGGGCAAACTGTCTTTGCTCCTGGTACTTTAATTTTCAATTATGCTTCTTTGTAGAATATCCGAATGTGCCCAAAGCATGCAAAAAGCAGGTTTTTCGGCTATTGGAACAGCAGATAAACGAGCGGGAAAGGTAACAAAAGGCAAAAAACCCGCAAGCTGCGGGCTTTTTTTAAAACTGAATTTTTTCTTCTAAAAAGGCTTTTAGTTCCGTGATTGGCACGCGGGTTTGCTCCATGGTGTCGCGGTCGCGGACGGTCACCATGTGGTCATCGCGCGAATCGAAGTCGTATGTGATGCAAAACGGCGTGCCGATTTCGTCCTGGCGGCGGTAGCGCTTGCCGATCGACCCGGTTTCGTCAAAATCAACCATAAACGTTTTCGACAAATCCGCAAAAATGTCGCGTGCTTCATCCGATAATTTTTTCGATAACGGCAGCACTGCGGCTTTGTAAGGCGCAAGGGCCGGATGCAGATGCATCACCGTGCGGGTTGTGCCGTCTTCGAGTTCCTCTTCTGCATAAGAGTCAATCAGGAATGCCAGCGCTACACGGTCCGCCCCGAGCGACGGCTCAATGCAGTACGGAACAAAGCGTTCATTCGTTTCCTGGTCAAGATAAGTGAAATCCTCGCCGGAATATTCCATATGGCGTTTCAGGTCGTAATCGGTGCGCGAGGCAATGCCCCACAATTCGCCCCAACCGAACGGGAAGTTGTATTCAAAGTCGGTGGTCGCGTTCGAGTAATGGGACAGTTCTTCTTTTTCATGGTCGCGCAGCCGCAAGTTTTCTTCCTTCATGCCGAGATTCAGCAAAAATTCGCGCGCATATTGTTTCCAGTAGTCAAACCATTTGAGCTCTTCGCCCGGCCTGCAGAAAAATTCAAGTTCCATCTGTTCAAATTCGCGCGTGCGGAAAATGAAGTTCCCCGGGGTGATCTCGTTCCGGAAACTTTTTCCGATTTGAGCAATCCCGAATGGCAGTTTTTTGCGCATTGTCCGTTGCACATTTTTAAAATTGACGAAAATGCCTTGTGCGGTTTCCGGGCGCAAATACAATTCATTCGTGCTGTCTTCGGTTACGCCCTGGTACGTTTTGAACATCAGATTGAACTGGCGGATGCCGGTCCAGTCTTTGCTGCCGCAATCCGGGCAGGCGATGTCATGCGTTTTGATCAGCTCTTCCATTTTTTCAAACGGCAGGCCGTCGACAATCATGTCGATCCCTTTCTCATGCAGGGCATTTTCGATCAGTTTGTCGGCACGGTGCCGGGCTTTACAGTGTTTGCAGTCGATCATCGGGTCGTTAAAATTGCCGAGGTGGCCGCTTGCTTCCCATGTGCGCGGGTTCATCAGGATCGCAGCATCGAGGCCGACATTGTACGGCGACTCCTGGATGAATTTTTTCCACCAGGCTTTTTTGACGTTGTTTTTGAATTCGACGCCGAGCGGGCCGTAATCCCAAGTGTTGGCAAGCCCTCCGTAAATTTCCGAACCCGGGAAAATAAACCCGCGGTGTTTCGCGTGCGAGACGATTTGATCCATCGTGACGCTCATTGTCATCTCTCCTTTTTTCATTGAAATGGTTTCCCCTGGGGACGGGAATGTTTCCATATAAAAAGCTCCCGGCTCCAGGCAACAGCCTGGGGACGAGAGCTTGAATTCCCGCGGTTCCACCCCAGTTGATGCGGAATTTCCGCACCCACTTTCCATGAAAAAACTCCGGACTGCCGTTTCACCGGGTTCCTTGCCGGGCTTCCACCGCCCCCGGCTCGCTTGAAAAGGAAAAGTTCCGGCTACTATTGATCCTTCATCGTCGCTATTTGAATAGAAATACTATACCAAAACCGGGCAGGACAAGTCAATGCCCGGCTTGCTTTGGAATGAATATTGTAATCGTGTTATTGTGCCGGAGGCTGCTGTGCTTTGCAAACCTTCTATTTTTGTCGGAATATCCGGGAGGGCGTACTGCTCCTGTCCGCCTTTCCGGTTTCCAAAAAGACACGCTTTGTCTTTCGAGTTTCCCATCTTTTTACATTTCATACAAAAGAGCCCCGGTTAATAGGGATTAGCAATTTGAAACAAGGTCAGCTTTTGTTCCATCAGGTTTAAAACCGGGTAACCTTCAACTTTAAGGACAGGCTGATTTGGATGAAGCGGATGGATCCGGATAATGCTCCCTTTTATCCCGTTACGGAGTGTAATCGGTTGTTTCCGGTAATTTTCCATCAGGAAGTTGGCAAACGGGAGGACAATTTCCCGATCGAGCCGGCCGGCATCAGCATCTGCCATTAATTCGTCAATCGCAAAAAACACCGGCTGCCTCCTGCGGTATGCGCGGTTGGAACAAATGGCGTCAAACGTATCCGCCACAGATAATATTCTGACAAGAAAAGGAATGGTTTTCCTGCCATCCGGATAGCCTGAGCCGTCCAGCCGTTCATGGTGCATCAGGACCCCTTTTAAAATCATCGGGTCAAGCGATGTTTTCTCAAGCAGCCGGTAACCCGCTTCCGGATGCTTCTTGATCAAGGCAAACTCTTCGTCTGTTAGCCTTCCCGGTTTATTGAGAATTTGCGAGTCAATGGTGAACTTGCCAATATCGTGGAAAAGCCCCATTTGCGCCAGCAGGCTTTGCTTTTCAGGATGCAGCTTCAAAATTTTCCCGATATTGGCAGCGATCAGCCCGACATGGATACAGTGTTTGAACAAATATTCGTCAGCGGAGAAATGCTCCATTAGTTCCAAAATAGACGTCCGGGTGGCAAACACTTCTTTGTAAAGCTTGCGAAAATTTTTTTCCATACTCTCCACTTCTGCATCACAAAGGGTTGTTTTCACTTGAATGATGTGCTGGAGCTCTTCCATTTCGTGGTAAATATTCTCATATAATAAGTCATGGAAGATCCCGGGCGCTTCGGTGGCAATGCGCCTGCCGTCCAGTTGCGGATCGAGGATGACTTCATATTTATTTAAAATGGCAGCAAGCCTTTCTGTAAGAAACGTCCCTTTTCGCAGCAACAGGACGCCGCTATTGGAATACAAATCTTCTGCTAACTTTTCCCCTTTTCGAAACACCATTGAAAAAGCTCCCCTTGAACGTACTTTTTTACATTTTAACACAGGAAATGTTCGTGAAAAGGAGCCTTTCCGATTTTTCTTAAAAAGTTCATTTATGTTCCGCTGCCTGCCGTATCCCATTGCAAGCCATCAGTTTTCCGCCGTGGTTTCCTGTTTCAGAAAACGTACGACTTCCGCATAGTTTCCCGTAACGAGCGCCGGGTTTTGCAACGATTCCTCTATTCTTTTTGTATCATCCGTTTCGACGAGAACAAATCCGGGAAACGCCCGCAACTGGATCAGCGGATTGATGCGGCGGATATCTTCATATTGATAATGCAGCTCCAAGGAGACATGATCCATTTCAAGAAACGGCACATGCTCTTCTTCGTACCAATCTTCATCTGTCACAACGATCAAAGTATAATAGCGCCGGTTTTCCGCTGCCCGTGATTTGCCTTTTTCACTGATGATCCGGTCAACGCAAATCAGGCCGCCCATTATGATGAACGCGAATACAGCGTACAGCCATAAATGGGACAACAACAGCAATACCGCTGTAATCAACGAAAGGATACTCAACCTTTTTGCCACCATTTGAAGCAGTAAAAGGACATCACTCATCATTCACGTCTCCCAATTCATGATGTAAAAAATACTTTCCTATATGATATGCCTGCATGGTTTGATCGGTGCTTTTCATTTTCGTTTTTTTACAGATTGGAACATAATAAAAAAGCGAAAGCAACCAGGAAAGGAGCATGACCATGAGCAAATACGATAAACTGTTTGAACCCATTACGTTTAAAAGCGGCGTCAGGGCGGAAAACCGCATCGTGATGGCGCCGATGACCCATTATTCCTCGAATGATGACGGCACGATTTCCGCTGCCGAGCTGCGTTATTATGCAGAACGTGCCAAAGGGCCGGGGATGGTCGTGACGGCATGTGCCAATGTTACGGAAAACGGCAAAGCATTTACCGGGCAACCTGGCGCGCATACAGATGAAATGGTTGAGAGCATGAAAAAACTAGCACAAACGATTCAGCAAAACGGTGCAAAAGCGGTTGTGCAAATCCACCATGGTGGCCGCGAATGCCCGGCTGAACTCGTGCCGGGCGGGGATGTTGTGAGCGCGAGTGAAACAGATTCGTCAGACGGCAGTGTCCATGCGCGCGCGTTGACAGGAGAAGAAACCGCTGAAATTGTGAAAGCATTCGGCGAAGCAACGCGCCGCGTGATCGAAGCCGGTTTTGACGGCGTTGAAATTCACGGTGCAAACGGTTATCTGATTCAGCAATTTTTCTCCCCGTATACGAACCGGCGTGAAGACGAGTGGGGCGGCAGCCTAGAAAAACGGCTTGCATTCCCGCTTGCTGTCGTTGATGCTGTGAAAAAAGCGGTGGCGGAATATGCAGACCGGCCGTTTTTAGTCGGATACCGCTTGTCCCCGGAAGAACCGTACGAACCGGGAATTACGATGGATGACACGTTCGCGCTGTTGGATGCGCTGATGGAAAAAGAGCTCGACTACGTGCATATTTCCCTGCAGCATTTCTGGTCTAAAGCCCGCCGCGGCGGTGAACCCGGCCGTCCGCGCATGGAACAGATCGTGGAACATACTGCAGGCCGCGTGCCTTTGATCGGCGTCGGTTCCCTGCACACAGGAGACGAGGTTTTGAAAGCAATGGAAACCGGCGTGCCACTTATTGCCCTCGGCCGTGAGCTTGTCATGGAACCGCATTGGGTGGAAAAAATCAAAGCCGGACAAAAGGATGCGATTCAAACCGCGTTACAAAAAGACGACCGCGAACGGCTCGTTATTCCGGAACCGCTGTGGAAGATGATCATCTCAACGCCGGGCTGGTTCCCGTTTGCAGAATGACATCTGCATGTTGCACGGCATTGTCAAAGAATGAATGGCTGCGCTTGCGAGGCTCGGTTGATACACGAATTGAAGTTTACGTAATGGCCAAGGAATGAATGGCTTTGCCGCGAAGCTCGGTTGGCGATCGAATTGAGCATACGCAATTGTCAAGAAATGAATGGCTTTGCCGCGGAGCTCGGTTGACGACCGAATTGAGCATACGCAATTGTCAAGAAATGAATGGCTTTGCCGCGGAGCTCGGTTGACGACCGAATTGAAGTATACGTAATGACCAAGGAATGAATGGCTGCACCTGTCCAATCTGGCCTAGAGCTAAAGCCGGAGTATATAGATGCGATGGAATGGGCATCACTATATATAAGTTGGCATGCAATTTTTGGGCTGGAATTACCTACCTTCTCCAGTTATTGATTGGCACGCATTGCTGCGGGTTTTCAGCACGCGGCTTTTGCGCGACTTACGGCGTACCCGGATTGGTTCCCGCAAACACCGTTAACATGCAGGATTCTGCCTGGTGTAAGAACCACTATACTGCGAAAGAAAGTGCAAAAACACTGTTAACATGCAGGGTTCTGCCTACCTGCAGATTTAGAAACCGAACCCTTTTAAAAAAATGGGTTCGGTTTTCTTGACTTTTTTCACTTACAATATTAAACTAAGTTACGAAAAGTAAGTTTTAAAAACAGGAGGAATTCATGATGGCAAAAACAAAATGGGCAGTTGACTATGCACACAGCACCATTGATTTTACAGTAAAACATATGATGATTTCAAAAGTAAAAGGGTCTTTTCAAAATTTTGAAGCCGAACTCGAAGCCGATCCCCAGGATTTAACGGATGCAAACATTTCTTTTATTGTTGATGCCAGCAGCATTAGCACGAAAAATGATGACCGCGATAATCATCTTCGTTCTGCAGATTTCTTAGATGTCGAACAATATCCGAAAATTACATTTGTCTCCAAGTCGGTTACAAAGGCAGGAAACAATGAATATAACGTCACAGGTGATTTGACGATCCATGGCGTGACAAAAGAAGAAACATTTAAAGCCACATTTGAAGGGATTTCGAAAAACCCGATGAGCGGTGCGGAAACCGCCGGCTTTAGTGCAGAAGGGACCGTAAAACGGAGCAACTACGGCCTTACTTGGAATGCAGCCCTTGAAACAGGCGGTGTCCTCGTTGGCGATGAAATCAAATTTACGGTGGAATTAGAAGCAAGCAAAGCGGAATAATTGCGGAAGCGTCAATTTAAATTGGCGCTTTTTTCTTTGGTCAGATCATGCTGCTTAGGCCAAGGATCAGTTGAAGCTACTGAAAAAGCCTAAGAGAAAACAAAAAATGGCGAGACACCACCATTCATAGTGTCCCGCCATTTTTTGCATCCTTGTATAAATAAAAATAAAACATCATTTTTTCAGTGCTCTCAATCACTTTTTTCTATTAAATAAGAACTTTTCTCAATTGCTGTGATGTGCATCACAAATAAGCGGGTGCTGATGGTTTATGATGAAGACAGCAATGAAATGGAGGAGTGAATTCGATGGAACGTTTTACAACAAACCAGACTGTCGGGGAAATTGTAACTTTATTTCCAAAAGCGGCGGATCTGTTTAAAGCAAACCGTATCGATTTTTGTTGCGGCGGCAATGTGTCTGTGAAAGAAGCAGCGGAAAAGCGCAACCTGTCAGCAGATGAACTGGTTGATGCCATTTGTAACCTTTATGGCCAATATGCCGGAAAAGCCGTTGGGCAAAATTGGAATGAAGCGGGCTATACGGAAATTGTCAACCACATTCAGGCCACCCACCATGCGTTTTTGCGCGAGGAGCTGCCAAATTTGAGCCCGTATGTGACAAAAGTGATGCGCGTCCACGGCGGCAACCACCCGCATCTCATCGAAGTGCATGAACTGTTTAACCAATTAAAAGCAGAACTGCTGGCGCATACTGAAAAAGAAGATGCTGAACAATTTCCGGCCATTCGTGCATACGAAAGCCATCCATCTGCCGCTAACCTGAAAGCCGCGACAGCCGGTTTGGCCGATCTTGAAACGGAACATGCCGCTGTCGGGGAAATTTTGCACCAGCTCCGCGAAATTACAAATGACTATACATTGCCGGAAGGGGCATGCCGTACATTCCAGCTCGTGTACCAACGCCTTGAAAATTTTGAAAATGATACATTCCAGCACATTCACCTGGAAAATAATATTCTATTCAAGCGGTTACTCGAAGAAGCCGTTTGACTTTTAAAAGGCTGTCCTCCCAGGCAGCCTTTTAAAAAGGGGCGGTTTGCTTTTTATTTTTCTTTCCTGGCCCCGGGGAAAGACAACTCGTTGCGCGTGCGTTCCTCTTTTGTCGTTTTGAGACCTCCAAAAGAACAGTTTGCTCGGATTCCAGCTCTCTTTTGTCTTTTTGAACCCCCCAAAAGGACAATTTGCCCCGGGTCCGGCTTTCTTTTGTCTTTTTGAAACCTCCAAAAGGACAGTTTGCCCGGATTCCAGCTCTCTTTTGTCTTTTTGAGACCTTCAAAAGGACAATTTGTACGGATCCCAGCTCTCTTTTGTCTTTTTGAGACCTTCAAAAGGACAATTTGCCCCGGGTCCGGCTTTCTTTTGTCTTTTTGAGACCTCCAAAAGGACAATTTGCTCGGATTCCAGCTCTCTTTTGTCTTTTTGAATCCCCCAAAAAGACAATTTGCCCGGATCCCAGCTTTCTTTTGTCTTTTTGAGACCTCCAAAAGGACAATTCACCCCGGGTCCGGCTTTCTTTTGTCTTTTTGAATCCCCCAAAAGGACAATTTGCTCGGATTCCAGCTCTCTTTTGTCTTTCATAACTCCGATGAAAGACATTTTGCTGCGTGGGCAACCCCCTTTTGTCTTTCATCACCTTGATGAAAGACAATTCGCTGCGCGGGCACTTCACTTTTGTCTTTCATAGCTCTGATGAAGAACATTTCACTGCCCGGACGCCCCTCTTTTGTCCTTCATCACCCCAATGAAAGACATTTCGCTGCCTGGACGCCTCTCTTTTGTCCTTCATCACCCCGATGAAAGACATTTCGCTGCCCGAACGCCTCTCTTTTGTCCTTCATCACCCCGATGAAAGACATTTCGCTGACCCGGGCGCTCCTCTTTTGTCCTTCATCACCTCGATGAAAGACATTTCGCTGCACGGGCACTTTACTTTTGTCCTTCATCACCCCGATGAAAGACATTTCGCTCCCACGACGCCCCCTTGTCTTTCTTTGCTTTAATTCTTACCGGCGGGAAAATCTTTATACCCTGAGCAGTTCCTCCGTCAGTTTTTCCTGGTGAATGAGGTATGTGCCTTTTTCCTGCGGGAGGATGAGGTTTTTTTCTTTAAGCTGGCGGATCGTGCGGCTGACCGTTTCACGGGTGACGCCGATCATGTTGGCGAGGTCGGAGTTGTTGAGCGGGGTTTTCACGAGGACAAACCCGTCTTTTTCCTGAACGCCATGTGTGCGGGTGAGGCGCAGAAAAAGTTTGACTACTTGCTCGTAAGCGTTGTTTAAAATCTGGGCTTCGAGCCGGTCCTGCAAGTCAAGGATTTCATCACTCATCACACCGTATAAAGTCATGGTCAGCTGCGGATTGTTGAGCAACACGTTTTCAAAATCAGTAATCCGGATCGCAACGAGATTCGTGTCTACAACCGCCATCGCATTCGCCGGGTAGCTTATTTTACGGAAAAAACCAACATGCGGGAACATGTCGCCATCGCGAAGCAGTGTGACAACTTGCTCTTTGCCGTTCGCATCGGTGCGGTAAATTTTCACTTCCCCGCTTTCAATAAAATAAACGGCTTCCTGCGGGTCCCCCTGGAAAAAAATATGCGCATCCTTTTCTGCATGCTTTTTAACAGATATATCGGCGATCACAGCCAGATCCGCGTCCCCGAGTCCTTTAAAAAGCGGCATTTTACGCAGGTTTTCCAAAGCGCTCACTTCCCTTCTTCAATAAAGTGCAATTATCCCTCAATTACTCGGTATTCTCCAAATTTCATAGATATCATTACGTAGCTGCAGGCGGCCTGCTGGACAAATCCCTCAACACACCCTATTGTACACAAAAATAAGCACACCGCCCAAAGTCAAAGTCAATGTTAAAAAAATAAGAGTGTCCCCCCTCGGAACGCCTCTTATCCTTCCTTCAATAAAGTGCAACTATCTCTCAATTACCCCGCGTATTCTCCAAAGCCAATGTTAAAAAAGAAGAGGGTCCCAATCGGAGCGCCTCTTATTAAGAAGGAATCGATTCTGTAGGATGGGCAACCGTTTCCGGTGCTTCCTTTTTGTCAAATTCTTTCTCTGTTTTGGAGATGACGACCGTCGCGACGGCATTTCCAATAATGTTTGTGAGCGCGCGCGATTCGGACATGAATCGGTCCACGCCGATCAACAGTGCGATCCCCGCAACCGGGATAACCGGGAACGCAGACAAAGTCGCAGCAAGGGTAATGAAACCGGAACCGGTCACGCCCGCCGCCCCTTTTGATGTCAGCATTAAAATCAGCAGCAGCATGATTTGGTGCCCGATCGTCAGGTGCACATTGTACGCCTGCGCAATGAAAATGGAAGCCATTGACAAGTAGATGGCGGTGCCGTCCAGGTTAAACGAGTAGCCGGTTGGAACGACAAGGCCGACAACGGATTTTGAACAGCCGAATTTTTCGAGTTTTCTCATCAGGGAAGGCATCGCCGATTCCGATGAAGAAGTCCCGAGCACGAGTAAAAGTTCTTCCTTTATATAAGCGATGAATTTGAAAATATTAAACCCAAACGCTTTCGCAATCCCGCCGAGGACAAGCACGATAAAAATGATCATCGTCAGATAGACGGATCCCATTAATTCGCCGAGATTGATCAGCGAGCTTGCGCCAAACTGACCGACTGTATAGGCCATTGCCCCGAATGCAGCGATCGGCGACACTTTCATGACAATGCCGACAATTTTAAAGAAGATTTCCGTTATGTCTTCAAAAAAGCGGATAACCGGTTTTGCCCTCTCCCCGAGGGATGCAGCAGCGACCCCGAACAGTACCGCAAAGAATAATATTGGCAAAAGGTCTCCCTTGACAAAAGCCCCGGCGATGCTTTCCGGAATAATACCGGAAATAAAACCAATAAAACCGTGTTCGTTGTCTTTTGCCTGCGTGACGAATTGTGAAACCTGGCTTGTTTTCGCATGGCTTGTATCAATGCCGTGGCCAGGCTGGATCAAATTAACGATAACCAGACCGATGGCGAGCGCAACCGTGCTGACGACTTCAAAATAGATAAGCGCCTTGCCGCCGATCCGGCCGACTTTTTTCAAATCCCCCATGCCGCCGATCCCGATAATGACCGTAAAGAAGATAATCGGCGGGACGAGCATTTTGATGAGTTTAATAAACCATTGCGCGAGAATATTCAGTTCTGCGCCGAATTTAGGTGAAACAAGCCCTACAATAATCCCCAGAATGATGCCAATCACGACTTGTACTGTAAGATTCCGAAAGTTGATCCTCATTTGCCATCCCCTCTGTTTGCGCTTACATTTTAGTGTTACGAATTATATTTCTATTATAGTACAGGTTTCTCCCGTTTTCACTATTTTTATATTAAAAAAATTTTGCTTTTAAAAAAGCATGGTCTAAACAAAACGCAAAAAGCAGCGGAACAGTGCCCGCTGCTTTTTTCCAGCTGTCTTTGAAAGAATGCTGGGAACGTATACTCCCAATATGAATAGTCGCCACCAGGGTCTGTGCCTTTTTCCGGGACAAGTTTATACTTCCGGTACCGCTTCTCGCAATGCTTCTTCCAATTCTTCCCTGTACGCCTGTTCTGTCTCCGCATCCCAGGAAAATTCGGCGGCCAACCATGTCATGACCGGCTCTTTCCATTTGCGGACCCAGTTGATATCAAAGAAAAGGGCACCGGTACGGCGAATGAAGAAATCGACCGGTTTTACCGCCATTTCTTGTTCCACTGCGTATTTCAATACGGCGTACACTTCCCGCGGCAGCGGATAGTCGTCTTTCCAGCTTTTCGCGTATGCATATACGTGATCCGCGTTCGTGCCATATTTTTCCGCAATCGCCCGGCTTGCTTCAGCAGACAGGCCGCTTGCTTCCCCTTCTTTTGATTTTGCTTTGACAAACGCCGGCAATTTTTCAGAGCCGCCTACGTCACCGCCGGAAATCGGCAAGTGCTTCGTTTGGCACGGCCGGAAATTGCCGCCAAGCCTGCGCGCCACAAGATCTACAACCGTTTCCGCCATTTTCCGGTAGCCGGTCAGTTTGCCGCCTGCGATTGTCACGAGGCCGCTTTCGGATTCCCAAATTTCATCTTTACGCGAAATTTCGGAGGCGTCTTTTCCTTCTTCGTAAATCAGCGGACGGACGCCGGCCCAGCTTGATTCGACATCATGGGCTGTCACTTTGACTTCCGGAAACATAAAGCGGATCGCTTTCAATAAGTAATCAATATCTTCCGGGAGCGGTTTCGGGTGAATCGGGTCTTTGTCGTAAAATGTATCCGTTGTGCCGACATACGTTTTGCCGCCGCGCGGAATGGCAAACACCATGCGGCCATCCGGCGTATCAAAATACACGGCTTGCCGGAGCGGGAAGATGCTTTGGTCAAACACAATATGCACGCCCTTTGTGAGGCGGAGGCTTTTGCTCCCTTTCCCGTCCTTATTGCGCATTTTATCACTCCACGGCCCGGTCGCATTGACGACCATTTTCGCCCGCACATTTACGGTTTCCCCGCTGATCTGGTCACGAACAGTGGCCCCGCAGATACGGCCGTTTTCATACAAATACTCTTCCGCTTTTGCATAGTTTACAGCCAGCGCCCCGTGTGCGACAGCTGCTTTCATGACTTCAATGGTCAGCCGCGCGTCGTCCGTCCGGTATTCGACATAATAACCGCCGCCTTTCAGCCCGTCTTTTTTGATCAGCGGTTCCTTATTTAAGGTTTCCGAAGCCGACAGCATTTTCCGGCGTTCCGTTTTTTTCACGCCAGCTAAAAAGTCGTACAGCCGTAAGCCGATATTCGTTGTAAACGCGCCGAACGTGCCGCCCTTATGGAACGGCAGCAGCATCCATTCCGGCGTTGTCACATGCGGGCCGTTTTCATAAACGATGGCGCGCTCTTTTCCGACTTCAGCCACCATCTTTACTTCAAACTGCTTCAAGTACCGCAGGCCCCCATGGACAAGTTTGGTTGACCGGCTTGACGTGCCCGCCGCGAAATCCTGCATCTCGACAAGCGCTACCGACATGCCGCGCGTCACTGCGTCAAGCGCAATGCCGGCCCCTGTAATGCCGCCGCCGATCACAAGCAGATCGAACGTTTTATTTTTCATGCCTTGTAAAACCGTCCCGCGCTGTTTTCCTGAAAATTCCATTTTCATCTCCTCCTTAAAATAAAAAGAGACCTGAAACATGCATTATGGAAAACTCCCATAAAACAAGCCAGGTCTCTCTGCATCTCTTGACATTTTATGAACTTGTTTTTATTATAACAGACCTTCCGCTGATTTTCAGCTGTTATGCACCGGGCAAATGTGAGTAATACCTGTTTCATGCCGTTGCCCCGGCAGATAAGGCACCGCCGGCCAAAGCATGGAAGGCAATAGCGCCCGAACCATGCGCGGCAACAAAGCAATAGCCGGCCACGATTCCCGAAAGCTGTTTAAAAGTCCAATAGACAAGCCATCGAAGGAAAACCGGCTGAATACCGCATTTTCTGCAGTCACATCCGGATGGCCGGGAATCCAAGGTGCTGTGAAAACCGAACCATAGCAATCTATTGAAAAGCAGTGGCCGCCTGCAACAGCTAAACTGCCGCAGGACAAGCCGGATCAAACCATGCCGGCTGCAGCAAGAACGGCAGCCGAAATGCTATAAATCTATTTAAAGGCAATGGTTGCGTGGATTGCTTTTTTCCATCCGCTATATAAGGCTTCGCGCTCTTTTTCCGCGAGTGACGGTTCAAATTTGCGTTCCACTTTCCACTGGCGGGCAATTGCTTCACGCGATTCCCAGTAACCGACCGCAAGCCCCGCCAAATATGCGGCGCCAAGTGCTGTAGTTTCGCTCACAACCGGGCGTTCAACCGGCACGCCCAACATATCGCTTTGGAACTGCATGAGAAAATTGTTTTTCACTGCGCCGCCGTCCACACGCAATGTTTTAAGCGGCAATCCGGAATCCGCCTCCATCGCGGCAAGCACATCTTTCGTCTGGTAAGCGAGCGATTCAAGCGTGGCCCGGATAAAATGTTCTTTCGTGGTACCCCGTGTCAGCCCGAACACCGCGCCGCGGACATCGCTTTCCCAGTACGGCGTCCCAAGCCCGACAAATGCCGGCACGACATACACACCATCTGTCGAATCGACCCGTTCTGCATACGATTCACTTTGGGCACTGTCTTTAATCATGCGCATCCCGTCACGCAGCCATTGAATTGCTGACCCTGCCACAAAGATGCTGCCTTCAAGGGCATACTCGACTTTACCGTCAATGCCCCATGCAAGTGTCGTCAGCAAGCCATGCTTGGAAGAAACAGCTTTTTCACCGGTATTCATGAGCATAAAGCAACCGGTTCCGTACGTATTTTTCGCCATCCCTTCGTCATAGCAGGCCTGCCCGAACAGTGCCGCTTGCTGGTCACCTGCCACGCCTGCGATCGGAATTTCCTCGCCGAAGAAATGGTACGGCGCAGTCTGTGCATAAACATGGGAGGAAGGTTTGACTTCCGGAAGCATCGCAGCAGGAACGTCCAGCATTTCAAGCAGCTCGGGGTCCCACTTCAAATCGTAAATATTGTACAAAAGTGTCCGCGACGCGTTCGAATAGTCGGTAACATGGGCTTTTCCGCCTGAAAATTTCCAGATCAGCCAAGTGTCGATTGTTCCAAACAGGAGCTCGCCTTTTTCAGCGCGTTCTCTTGCCCCGTCAACATGGTCGAGGATCCATTTGATTTTTGTCCCGCTGAAATACGGGTCGATAAGGAGCCCGGTTTTTTCACGGACCATATCAGCATAGCCTTTTTCTTTTAAGTCGGCACAAATATCCGCTGTTTGCCGCGACTGCCAGACGATGGCATTGTAAATCGGATGCCCGGTGTTTTTATCCCAGACGACCGTTGTCTCCCGCTGGTTGGTAATTCCGATCGCGGCAATCTGTTTCGGCTCCACATCCGCTTCTGTCAAAACGGTCGTCATAACCGCCAGCACCGATGCCCACACTTCATTTGCATTGTGCTCCACCCAGCCAGGCTGTGGAAAATACTGGTGAAACTCCTGCTGGGCCGTATGCACAATCTCCCCTTTTTGGTTAAAAAGAATGGCCCTTGAACTCGTTGTCCCCTGGTCAATTGATAAAATAAATTTCTCCATCCCGTTTTTTCCTCCTTACGCTCTCGTTTTCTTGTTTTCTATCATCCATACTATCAATAATACAAGCAAACTCGTTAGCAAAACACCCCAAAACGCGGGTGTCCCATCATTCTTAAATACAGCCCGGTAAAAAACACCCCCGAGAGAACCCCCGAGCAGCGGACCGGCAACCGGCACCCACGCATAGCGCCAATTCGAAGGCCCTTTTCCTGCAATCGGGAGCAGAAAATGGGCAATTCTCGGGCCAAGATCGCGGGCAGGGTTGATCGCATAACCCGTCGTCCCGCCAAGCGATAACCCGATCGCGACAATCAGCATGCCGACGATGAACGGGTTCAGCCCTTCCGTAAACTTATTCGCGCCGATTGTCAGTACGCCGAGCACGAGAACAAAAGTCCCGATGATTTCACTGATAAGATTCGCAAAATAATTTGGAATGGCCGGCCCGGTTGAAAATACGCCAAGTTTGACGCCGGGATCGTCCGTCTCCTTCCAGTGCGGCAAAAAATGAAAAAATACGACGGCAGCACCGATCATGGCCCCGACCATTTGCGCCAGAATATATCCGGCCACTTTCGACCATGGAAAATCCCCGTTAAATGCAAGCCCGACTGTAAGCGCAGGATTTAAGTGAGCGCCGCTGTATTTTCCGACTGCATAAGCCGCCATGGCCACGCCAAGCCCCCACCCGAACGAAATGACAATCCAGCCGCTCTGGTAGGCGAATGATTTTTTCAAATTGACATTGGCGCAGACACCGCCGCCAAAAATAATGAGTATGGCTGTGCCAACCAATTCTGCGAAATATGGATTCATACCCCTTCCTCCATTTCCAATGAATTAAAAGCTGATCCGGCAACACTCCGGTCCCTTTCATCAAAAAAGAACAAAAAGACCCACGACGCCCGCAAATTTGTTGCGAATGGAGTGGATCTCTTTGTTCTCCTGCCAAGTTTATTAACTTATGTATGATGATAACGCTTACTTTAAATTTTGTCAATCCATGTTCACAAAAAATATATGCGGATTTTCCTGATTTTGTTGAAAGAAGCGGGCACCCTTCTATTCTGAAAACATTTCCATTATTCGGCTGGTGCCCATTCGGCACCAATGGGAGAATGTTTCACATACCTGAAGTCCGCTTCCGCTTCTGGTTTGGGCTTCCCCGGAGTCATGCCAATATGCCTGCTGTACACCCGGGTGCCGCCCCATGCAAAAAAACGCTGCGGCCGCCCGGAACAGCCACCTGTCGTTATTTCTTTTCCAAAAAGGCTTCCCACAATTCCGTATCCGAGGTGGTGATGCCTTCTGCTCCGGCTTTCAATGCTTTTTCCACATCTTCCCGCGTACGGATCAACCCGCCTGCAAAAATTGGAATGCCAAGCCGTTCTTTTACTTCGGTAATCATCCATGGCGCGATGCCCGGCAAAACTTCAATATAGTCAGGTTTCGTCCGTTCAATTAATTTGTAACTTTTCTCAAGCGCGTGTGAATCAATCAGGAACATTCTTTGGATCGAGACAACGCCCTTTTGCTTTGCTTTTTGTATGACATTGGCTTTCGTGGAGATGAGCCCGAAAGGTTGATACTCCTGGCATAAATATTCTGTTGCGTAATCATCACTCTTCAGGCCCTGGATCAAGTCCACATGGTAAATCATTTTTTTGCCTTCCGCCTTTGCCATCGCCGCGACATATTTGAGCTGTGAGATATGCAGTTCCAGGAAAATCCCGATTTCATAATCACTTTTTAAAAACCTTTCAAACTCCTTCATATTAACAGAAGCTGGAAGAATTTTTTGAGAAAAGGCCATTTTTTATCCTCCTTATGTTTTTGCAAATTTAGTTTACCACGGAATACGGATGGTACGCATTTTGTATATGTCAAGATTTTCATGATATGTAAGAATGGCCACAGTCATCTTAGATTACCTTGTAATGCCTGTATCAAAGAGCAAAAATTATTATTAAACTACTAAAAAATATGTTGACGAAAATAATGCCGCAGTATATGTAAAATGGAGTACAAAATTGTATTCAAATTCTTCGAGAACTAAGCTGGTAGGTTCATATGACGCTATAACTTCGTACATGAAATAACCAAGGCAACTGCCTTGGTTATTTACCTAAACAAAGCTTAAATAAAGAAAAATCAATATCAAACAAACAGTAACAACTTTTTTCTAATTGCCGCTTTTTTGTAAATTTCTATGATGAGGTGAACAAAAAAATAAAAGGCCAATATTAAAAGAGAAACATGAGCATGATCGAAAACTTCGAACAAAAGAACCAGCAGAAAAATCAAAAGCCACATATAGGTACCCATCCATATTTTAATAAACTTTTCCATAAGCTCCCCCCTAAAAAGTATTCGTTCTCTACTGTTTCTGCACCCAAGCTTTAAACTCCTGCTCAATTTCCTAGACAGGAATGCCTCTTTCATGACGTCCATCATACCCGCAAACGATTTAAAGAAAAACAAGAACAAGATTCTCAAGAACCATCCATGGAAAGCCGTAAAACAAGTGTAATAGTCCCGTCCATTTGATTCCGCATCATAAACATGATCAAACTATTTCAGCATGCCGTTTTACTTGCTGGATATGATCATGGCCGGCTGATGGGTTTAGCAGCAGCCGGCCATTGTTATCCTGTTTTTATTCCTTTACATATAGCGTCTCAGGCACTTTATCTAAAAGCGGTGTAACCGGACCGTTGCTGATAAGAGCAAGGTGATGCATTGCCCGCGTTCCGACGGTGTATAGCAGGGTGCGTTCTGCTTCATCTTTATACACAGACGCCGAAGCATCGAGCACGATGACGCTGTCAAATTCCAGCCCTTTCGCAAGATAAGACGGGATCAGGATGATGCCTTCCGGAAGATCGCTGTATTCTTTTTCAATAAAGGTCAGATCCAGTTCTTCCCGCAATGTTTCATACGCTTCGGCACACTGTTTCTGTGACTTGCCGATGATCGCAACTGTATGGCTATCTTTTGCGTATTTTTTCGCAAACCGTACTACTTTTGCCAAAGCTTCTTCCTTGCCGCGGGCCACCGTAACAACCGGCAAATCGCCTTCACGTTCAAACCATTCAATCTTCTCCCCGCCCGCTAAAATTTCTTTCGTAAAGCGGGTGATCTGGGCAGTCGAACGGTAGCTTTTCGTCAAGTATACGACCTGCGCTTTTTCTTCGCCGAAAATCTCCTTGATCAGCTCCATCTGCGAACGGCCGCTTGTGCCGAATATGGACTGGTTCAAGTCACCAAGCATCGTAAACTTGCTGTACGGGAACAAATAGCGCAAATAGGCAAGCTGGATCGGCGAATAATCCTGGATTTCATCAATAAACACATATTTGATCGAACTGCTCGTTGCTTTGCCTGTCAAAAGGTCAAAGAGATACAAAAACGGCACCGTATCTTCATAGGGCAGCCAGCCTTCGCGGAAAGCGGCGCGCGTTTTTCCATCAAGCCGTTCTCCCGCGCCAGGCACAAACTCCGGCGCGCGCCGCAAAAAGTCCAGATACTGCGCACGGATATGGAAATAATGAAATGCTTTGATTTGTTTCCGGATCGAGCTGAAGCGCCGGTTGACGATTTTACGCGCTAAAAATTCTTTTTCATCATCGGCCCCGCTGAACGCATCATTGTTCTTGCGCGATTTGCGCTCGGCATATTGATGGGCGGCAAGATAGGCTTCCGTCCCGAGCAGTTCCATTTCTTCTTCGACCCAAGGCTTTTTCCGCTCTTCTTTTGCAATGTGTTGCAGTTCTTTCAGCAGCTTTTTGCTGACAAGCTGAAACCGGTTCGGCAGCGAGTAGCTTTGATCATAGGCATAAAACATCTCCGCAATTTTTTCCTTCGGCACGATCGTCTCGCCTTTAAAACGGATATCGCGGAAAATGATGCCGCCGTTTAAAAGTTTTTCCGCATAATCCCGAACGGCATGGAAAAAGGCAAGGCTGCCTTTGATTTGTGCTTCTTTCCTGTTTTCGGCTTTGCCTTCGAGCGCTTTTTCCATTTGCTCAAGCAGGCTTTCGACTTTCAGCTTTTTGCCGGCACGTGCCTGGGCAAATTCCAGGAAAGTCGTCTGCTGCATATTGTTTTCCCCGAGCTCCGGGAGCACTTTTGACACATAATGATTAAACAGCTGGTTCGGCGAAAATAAAACAATTTGCTCGGAATGGAGCGAATCGCGGTACCGGTACAGCAAATACGCAATCCGCTGCAGGGCAACCGATGTTTTTCCGCTTCCGGCGGCCCCTTGCACGAACAGAAGATTGCTTGAAACATCACGGATAATCCGGTTCTGCTCTTTCTGAATCGTCGCCACAATATTTTTCATATGGGTGTTTGCGTTTGCCCCAAGCATTTCCTGCAGCATTTCATCGCCGATCGAGATCCCGGTATCAAACATCGCTTCAATATGGCCGCGCCGGATTAAAAACTGCCGTTTCAAATCCATGATGCCTTCGCGCCTGCCGTCCGGCGCCTGATACGAAACCGGGCCGGGCACCCCGTCATAGTAAATACTGGAAATCGGCGCACGCCAATCGTACACGAGATACTCATCCTCATCCCGGTAGGAAGCAATACCGATGTAGATGGGCTCGGAAGGTTCCCCTTCTTCATGAAAATCGACGCGGGCAAAATACGGCGAATAAATGAGACGGTCAAGTTTTTTCACGTCTTTTTCCATATGCCCGTAGCTCCGTTCGCGTTCAGCAAGCAGTTCTGCCTGCTGGCGGACGCTCGCCGATGTTTCCACGACATCATCCGGCTCATCGAGGTTCACCGTTACGTCTTCCCAGAACGTATTGCGGATTTCCTGTGCCTCGCCGCGGACAGCCCTTACTTTGGAAAGCAGTGTTTCTTTTTCCTGCTTCATTTTTTCAATTGTATAATCAACGCGTTTTTGTTCCTTTAACCATTCTTCATCATGTGGCATAAAACCGGCCCCTTCCTGACAAGTAAGAGTATAGAAAAACTTTCTTCAAATGCATTGGCATAAAGCAGCATATTCCAACCAGCCGGGAAAAACGCGGCCCCTTAAGCCAATAAATTTGACAATCGTCATTGGAAGATGCTATAATTAAGATGGTAAAATGTATATTGCACCATCCATTGCACTCCGCATTTTAGTATACCACGTTTCTGCCTGTTTTTCCAATGTCTGGTCTGTTCTCATGTTTTTTCTTAGAAGACCGCATGATCTATCATCTTGCCATTCTTTTTCTCCATTTCCCTTTTTCAAGCATAAAGTGATTCACGCTGGCAAAACCTATCCGTAATACTGTTTGTTGGAGGTTGCTAACGTGGAAAATCCAGTACTGACCATTGTCGTTCCCTGTTATAACGAAGAGGCTGTTTTATACGAAACGGAACGCCAGCTGACGGAAGTGGTGTATTCCTTGATGA
Source organism: Weizmannia sp. FSL W8-0676 (assembly GCF_038593015.1). Taxonomy (NCBI): domain Bacteria; kingdom Bacillati; phylum Bacillota; class Bacilli; order Caryophanales; family Bacillaceae; genus Heyndrickxia; species Weizmannia sp. FSL W8-0676. The sequence goes on along the minus strand of NZ_CP151954.1, from coordinate 372,247 downwards.
ACGAAGGCCTGATCAGCCCGAAAAGCAACATTTTGTTTGTGGATGACGGCAGCCGTGACCAAACATGGCCGATGATTGAAGAAATCACAAGGAAAAACCGGCTTGTCAAAGGATTGAAGCTTTCGCGCAATTTCGGGCACCAAAAAGCACTGCTTGCCGGACTTGAAAAAGCAAAAGAAGCGGCCGACTGCGTCATTTCCATCGATGCCGATTTGCAGGATGACATCTCGGTTATGCGCGAATTTCTATTAAAGTTCCACGACGGCTGTGACATTGTATACGGCGTGCGAAAAAAGCGCGAGAAAGATACCTTTTTTAAAAGAGCGACTGCCCGGGGGTATTACCGGGCAATGAAAAAACTCGGCGTCGATCTCGTATACAATCATGCAGATTACCGGCTGATGAGCAAGCGTGCGCTGGAGGAGCTTTCCCGCTTTCCCGAGCAAAATTTATTTTTGCGCGGCGTAATGCCGTTAATCGGCTTGCAAACGGCTGAAGTGCTTTATGACCGGAAAGAACGGGCAGCCGGCGAGAGCAAGTATCCGCTCAAAAAAATGCTGGCGTTCGCCTTTGACGGCCTTACTTCTTTCAGCGTGGTGCCGATCCACTTTATTACCCTTGTCGGTTTGTTTACTTTTTTATCAAGCACCATCGCCGGCTTGTATGCACTTTTTGTAAAAGTTTCCGGCCATGCGGATGACGGCTGGGCTTCGATTATTATCTCCATTTGGTTTTTAGGCGGCTTTATGTTGATGAGTATGGGGTTAATCGGCGAGTATATCGGTAAAATTTACCAGGAAACAAAAAGGCGTCCGCGCTACACGATTGCGCAGGATGCACAGCAGGAGACAATCAGCCAGCAATTGTTGCGGACACAGCAGGATTCGGCAAAAAGGATTAATTGACAAACCTGTTGTCGCTTTTTACGTCGTATCAGAAGCGGTGGTTGGCTTATTCCACCCCGCCGTTTCCTTCTATCTCGCTTTTTTGGGGAGCCGTGTTTTCATATGCGGCAAAGCACCTTTTATATCGGTATTCGGTGAACGCGTAAACACGGGCTTCTTTTCTTTCAGATCATTTTACGAAAAGCAGCCGTAAAAATCGCAGTTTTTCAATCCATGATCTTACCAGCCTGTAAGAACCGGAACCAAACGCAGGCGTTACCTCAAGTGCAAAAAAGCGAAAGGCACACATCATCCTTTCGCTTTTCCTGCTTAAAATGGAATCACCCCAATCGCCAATGCCACAATGATCATAACGAGGGCCGATGCGCACGCCCATTTTAAGAAAGCACGCTGCAAATCGCCAAACTCGGCGCCGACCATGCCGACCAGCAAATAGGTGGACGGGACGAGCGGGCTTAGCAAATGGACCGGAAGCCCGAGCAGCGATGCCCTGCCAATTGCCTCCGGGCTAATGCCGTACGCTGCAGCTGCTTTCGCAACGAGCGGGAGAACCCCGTAATAAAACGCATCATTGGACATGAAAAAGGTAAACGGCGCACTGATGACTGCTGTGATGACGGCAAAATGCGGGCCCCATGCAGCCGGAACGTGCGTGATCAATGTATTTGCCATTGCGTCAATCATTTTTGTCCCGGACAAAACGCCTGTAAAAATCCCGGCTGCAAAAATCATCCCCACAACCGACATCGCATTTCCGGCGTAGGCGGCCACCCTTTCTTTCTGGACATCCATATTCGGATAGTTCACCATCGCTGCAATGGCAAAACCGAGCATAAACAAAACCGCTGCCGGCAGCACTTCCATAATGAGCCCAACAAGCAGTGCAATCGTCAAAAGGCCGTTGAACCAAATCAGTTTCGGGCGCTTTAATTCATTCCCCTCACCGACTGCAACGGCTGCAGCCTGTTCCAAAAATGCCTCATTTTCTGTACGGATGATTCCCAGCCGTTTTCTTTCTTTCCGCCCGAGGTAAAAAGCAAGGAAAAAGACAAATAGCAAACCGCCGATCATAGACGGAATCACCGGCGTGAACAGATCTGACGTCCCGAGTCCGAGCGCGCTCATTGCCCTGGCTGTCGGGCCGCCCCATGGCAGCAGGTTCATCACGCCTGATCCGGAAACGGCAATGCCCGCAAGCACGAGCGGTTTCATGCCAATCCGCTGGCAAAGCGGCAGCATCGCGGAAATGGTAATCATATAGGTGGTTGTGCCGTCCCCGTCTAGCGATACCAAAACGGCTAAGACCGCTGTCCCGATTGCAATTTTGAGCGGGTCCCCTTTTACGAGTTTTAATATTTGCGAGATCACCGGGTCAAATAACCCCGCATCGATCATGAGCCCGAAATAGAGAATCGCAAATAAAATCATAATGCCGGTCGGCGCGACGCTTGTAACCCCGTCGATCGCCATCTTCCCGATTCCTTTCCAAAACCCGCCGATTACTGCAAAAATGACCGGAACCACCATCAACGCAATCATGGCGGAAAGCCGCTTGGTCATGATCAAAAACATGAAAACAATAATCATCAAAAATCCCATGAATGCCAACACAACAGCCACCCCTTCGTTCGTTTCTTTCAGTTTACCCAACAAAGCAAATATTGTAAGCGATTTCAAAATTAATGATATAAAATCTATTTTGATGATTTTGTTCATTTTGTTCACGAAAAAAGGGGGGCATGGCCGGCGCTTACCTATCAAACGGATGAAACAAGGTAATATTTCCGCTCCGGCCTGCCGACGATGCCGTATTCAACTTCTGCCCTGCACGTCCGGATGGAAACCAGGTATTCCAAATAGCGGCGGGCGGTTGTCCGGGAGGCGCCGATTTTTTCGGCGACCTGTTCAGCGGACTGCCCCTGGTCCGGAACCAGCACCGCTTTTACTTTGCTCAGCGTAATCGCATCAATTCCTTTCGGCAGCTCCGTTTCCTGCGCCCCCGCTTCCCGGCGCGGCGCCCCGAACAGCGAATCGACCCAGGCCTGGTCCACCGTACCCGCTGTTTCCAGGAGGCGCTTTTTATCCAGATACTTTTCGACCGCCTCCTTAAACTGCTTGAGTGAAACCGGCTTGATCAAATAGTGTTCCACCCCATAATGAAGCGCCTTTTCGATAAAATCCTTTTCCGCAGCGGCTGTAATCATCATAATGTCAAGATGCGGCGCCAATGCCCGCAGGCCGGGAAGCAGGTCAACGCCGAGCCGGTCAGGAAAATACACATCAAGAAGCAAAAAATCCGGGGACTTCTCCTCCACAAGCGCCAGCGTTTCTTTTGCATTCAGGGCTTTGCCAACCACTTCGAAACAAGGGAACTCTGCCAGAAATTTTTCATGGACAAGCGCCACGCGGAAATCATCCTCGGCGATCACCGCTTTTATTGTTTTCAACTGTCGACACCCTTTCTTTTCGGCAAATAAACTGTAAAAACCGTTCCTTCCCCGGGGTGGCTGTGGACTTCAATGAAACCCCCGAGTTCTGACACAGCATGGGCGGCATTGGATAAGCCAAACCCTCTGTTCGCTTCTTTTGTTTTTGTCGTAAAACCCCTTTCAAAGATATGCCTGAGGACCGCTTCTTCCATCCCGGGCCCGTTATCGCTGATTTCAAATACAATGTCATCCCCCATATCCGTCGCAAAAAACAAGACGGCCGGAGGATCTGGTTTCCCTGCTGCTTCAAAAGCATTGTCGAGCAGATTGCCAAGAATGACAATCAGCCGCATCACATCGATTTGCTTTGGCAACCTTTCTAAAGAACTGTTCGGATCAATATCAAAACGAATCTTTTTTTCGGATGCTTTGCCGAGTTTGCCGAGCAAAACCGCCTGGACTTTCATGTCTTTTATCTTTTCAAAAACACGGGCGTGCTGGTTTTTCAAGGATGCTGTCTCTTCCCGGATAAATTCATTTGCGTCTTCATATGCCCCAAGCTGCAGCAGCCCGGAAAGAACATGCAGCTTATTTGCGTATTCATGGGACTGGGCCCGCAAATCTTCCGAGTATTTGCGGACTTCGCTCAATGTATTGGCCATTCGTTCAATTTCAGAACGGTCGCGGAAAGAAGCGACCGCTCCTTGCACTTGTCCCCGTTCATCGTGAATCGGAGTGCTGTTTACGATGAGCGTCTGGTCTTTCCATACCATTTCCCGGTCCATTTGCGGCTTGCCGGATTTTAACACGGCGTAAAAAATGGAAGCCGGTATCAGCCTGTCAATCTTTGTACGCCTGACTGATCCGCCAATATGCAGCATTTTTTTCGCCGGCTGGTTCATGGTGGTGACAAACCCTTCCCGGTCCACAGCAATAATCCCTTCTTTGACCGCATGTAAAATGGCCCGCTTTTCTTTGTAAAGCGAGGCAATTTCGAACGGTTCAAGCCCCATTGTGTCTTTGCGGATATCCCGGGCAAGCAGCACGCTTCCGATGATGGCCCCGAAAAAAGCGAGCAGTGCGACTCCGGCAACTTTCATCATGTGGATGTTGGTCTGCCGGTTCACATCGCTCAGCATAAATCCGACCGATACGATGCCAATAATGTTTCCGCTCCGGTCGCGTACCGGTGTTTTCCCTCTTAATGACGGGCCAAGCGATCCTTTTGCGCTTGAAATATAGGATTCCCCTTTCAAAATGGCCCGTTCATTGTCACCGCCAACCATCTTTTTGCCAATCCGGCCCGGGAGCGGATGGGAGTAGCGGATCCCTTCCCTGTTGCCGACAACGATAAACTCGGCGCCGGTTTCTTTGCGGATTTTTTCCGCAAGCGGCTGGATCGTGTCGGACGGATCCTTGCTTTGGAAAGCGTCCACGACATCCGGCATTGCCGCCACCGTTTTGGCAATATTTAACGCCAAGCGCCCTTCCTGTTGTTCGATTCGGCGCTGCTCCAGCATCATAAAATAACCGGAAAGCGCGCCGATGATCAAAAAAGACAGGAGCAGCACAAGCCCAAGTATTTTTGTCTGCAATGAAACTTTCCTTTTGCGCATCCCCATCCCCCGCCAAACAGGATTTATCTCCATTTTACATGATTTTTGGAAATGTTGCGGCAAAAAAGGAATGATGCACTGAAACGGGTGCCCTGCCCAGGCAAATTAAAAGCCGCCGGGAATGTCCCGGCAGCTGGAAAAAGGCGGATATGCCCGCCCTCTATTATTTTGCTGCAGCCTGTTCGTAAACCCCCTCTTCGTACGGCTGTCCATAAGCATGTTCGCCGTGCAACGTGATATCAAGGCCTCTTTTTTCCGCTTCTTCATCAACGCGGATCGGCATAAACAATTGGATCGCTTTGATGATAATAAAGGAGGCAATGCCGACGAAAATATAGGTGGACACAATGGCGACGAGCTGCTTCCAGACGAGCGACGGATCGCCGTAGAACAAGCCGTTCGCGCCGGCGGAGTTGACCGCTTTGGAGGCGAACAGGCCGGTTGCAATGCCGCCCCATGTGCCGCCGATACCGTGAATGCCGAATGCATCCAGCGTATCATCATAGCCGAGTTTCGACTTCAAATACGTGACGCCCCAGAAGCAGACGATGCCGCCAACCAGGCCGATCAAAATCGATGCCATTGGTGTTACAAACCCGGCTGCCGGTGTGATCGCTACGAGCCCTGCAATGCCGCCCGAGATCGCACCTGACAATGTCGGCTTTTTATTGACAATCCATTCCACCGCGGCCCAGCCGATTAACCCGCAAGCCGCCGCTGTATTGGTATTGATGAAAGCATACATGGCAACTTCGTTTAACGATAAGGCACTTCCGACGTTAAATCCGAACCACCCGAGCCAAAGGAGGCTGCCGCCGATCAGGACAAGCATTAAGTTATGCCGCCCGGTTTCGGATTCTTTCCGTTTGCCGAGTACAAGCGCGAGGATGAGGGCCGCCACGCCGGAAGAAATATGAACCACATTGCCGCCTGCAAAATCAAGTGCGCCAAGGTTGCGGATCCAGCCGCCGACGCCCCATACCCAGTGGGCAACAGGCGCATATACGAGCACGCACCATAAGGAAATGAAAATCAAGTATGCCGAAAACCGCATCCGCCCGACAAAACCGCCTGAAATAATGGCAATGGTTAAAACCGCAAACGTCATTTGGAACATCATGAATAAGTTATGCGGAATCGTCGCGCTGTAATCTGCATTCGGTTTAAAGGTGACATCGTGCAGCCCCGCCCAGCTTAAATCGCCGAGAATCGCGTTGCCGCCGGTTGAAAATGCCAGCGAGTAACCAACAAGAATCCATAATACCGATACAATGCCAAGCGAACCGAAGCTGTACATCGCGGTGCTTAGAACGTTTTTGCTTTTCACCATCCCCCCGTAAAACAGCGCAATCGCAGGTGTCATAACCCAAACAAGCGCCGTCGATACAAACATAAAGACCGAATCTGCAGGAACCATTTGCCTCTTCCTTTCTGATGTTAGATTTTATAACGTATCTTTGTTATATAAATTATCATATGTGATGTCAGCCATTTTTTCAATACTTTTTCGTTAATTTTTTTAAAATTTTTATATTTCTTGTCAGGTTTTCTTACAAACCTGTCAGAATGCGCTTTCAGTGTACAAATCATTACAGATGGGGGCTGTTTTCCTCATGCAAGCTTTTAAAATGATTGGTACATCCTAAAATGTGGTACAATCTGTCTGTAAAACTCCAAAGAAAGAAGGGAATTGAATGAACCCGTTTACGTTTTATAACCCGACTGAACTGATTTTCGGAAAAGGGCAGCTCGAAAAGCTTAATGAAAAAATTGACCAGCTTGGCAAACGGATTTTGCTTGTATATGGCGGCGGCAGCATCAAACGTTCCGGCTTGTACGATAAATTGCAGGCGATTTTTGAGAAAAAAGCCTGCCATGTGCGCGAACTTGCGGGTGTTGAACCGAATCCGCGCCTGTCCACTGTTAAAAAAGGCATCTCCCTGATCCGCGAAAATGAACTCGACTGGATTCTTGCTGTCGGCGGCGGCAGCGTCATCGACTGCTCGAAAGCAATCGCAGGCGGCGCCCTGTATGACGGCGATGTATGGGATTTTTACGAAAGAAAGGCAAAAGTGGAAAAAGCGCTTCCGCTTGGCACTGTGCTGACGCTGGCTGCGACGGGTTCAGAGATGAACAAAGGCTCCGTTATTACGAACTGGGAAACACAGCAAAAACACGGAGCGAGCATGACTTTCCCGGCGTTCTCGATTTTAGACCCAGAAAATACGTTTACCGTGCCGCGCAACCAGACTGTTTACGGCATTTCAGATACGCTCTCGCACGTATTTGAGCAATATTTTTCGCATACAACAGAAATTCCGTTGCAAACCGGCTTTGCGGAAACGATTATGAAAACCGTGATCGAAAATGCGCGCAAAGTGCTGCAAAACCTTGAGGACTATGATGCACGCGCAAACTTAATGCTGAGTTCCACTTTTGCGCTTAACGGCCTGCTTGCGGCCGGCGTGGAAACCGACTGGGCAACGCACTCGATTGAACATGCCGTCAGCGCTGTTTACGATATCCCGCACGGCGGCGGGCTTGCGATCATCTTCCCGAACTGGATGAAGTATGTATATAAAGAAAATATCCCACGTTTCAAACGGTTTGCCGTTGAAGTATGGGGTGTGGATCCTGAAGGAAAAACGGACGAAGAAACGGCTCTCGCCGGCATTGATGCAGTCCGTGCTTTCTTTAACGAAATCGGCGCGCCAAGCCGGCTTGCAGATTACAATATCGGCGATGACAAGCTCGGCGTCTTGGCGGAAAAAGCTCTCCCATTCGGCCCAATCGGCAACTTTCGAAAACTGGGCAAAGAAGATGTGCGGGAGATTTTGAGAATGAGCTTGTAATAAGAAAAGGATGTCCTATATAGGGACATCCTTTTCTTATTGACGGGGCCTGCGAAATGAGGGGTTATCATCTTTAAAATACTCGCACCCCACTTCCGAATCAGCAGAAATTCCGGACAAAGCGGCGGCCCGTTAGAAACCGACCAAGCAAAGGAGCCCAGTCAGGAAGCAGCCTTCCCAACTGGTTGCAGTTACTCCAGCACTTCTTTATATACTTTATTTTCCCGCATCAAAACCGGGTACAAAACCAAGCCGATAACAAACAGCCCGATGCCGAGGAAGAATGTTTTTAAATTGGCAGTGCCGGTGATGATGACCCATATCGAATAAACCAGCGCAATGCCGGTAATGATGCCGTCCGTTGTGCGCGCGCCAAGAGACGTATAAGTTTCCCCGGCTGCCACCAGCTTCAACTGGTAAATAACCGATACAAGATACGGGATCAAATACGCCAGTGTTGCCACAACAATGGCAAAATCATATGCTTCCGAAATGGTGTCCGATACAGTGGAAAATAAAAAGATTTGCGTCATCATATTCGTTACCAATAACGAACGGGACGGCGATCCTTTTCTGTTCGTTTTCCCGAAAAATGCCGGAAAAAGGCCGGCCTTTGCCGCCTGGTACGGCACTTCGGAGCTGACAATAATCCAGCCTACCGTGGAACCGAACAAGGAAATGAGCGCCAGTGCGGCTAAAATATACTGGCCGTTTGCACCGAGCACCTGGCCGAGCGCATCGACAAGCGGCTTATGCGAGACGCGCAGTTCAGCCTGGGACAAAGCGCCCATTGTCAGCAGGGTAATGCCGACATAAATCAAGATCGAGATCAAAAGGCCCAGAAGTGTTGCCTTTTTCACATCTTTTTGTGATTTGGCGCGGTTTGACAGCATCACCGCCGATTCTATCCCGATAAACGCCCACAATGTGGAGATGGCGCCGCCGTTAATTTGCCCGAAGAGAGAAACGGCGTGGCCGTCCGCATCGGTAAAAGCTTTCGCATTGCCGAAGTTCGCGGCATCGAATGCAAAAACGGTAATGACGATAAACATCATAAAGCCGAGCACTTTTGTGACCGTCGCCACAAGATTCATTTTTCCGCCGCTGTTAAAGCTATGCGACAGGATCCATTGAATCCCCCATAGCATCACTGTACACACGGCAAATGTCAAAAATTTCCCGTCCTCCATTTGGAAAGATCCGAGCGAAAACAAGATTTTCGTGCTTTGCATAATCGGGAAAAATGTCGTTAAATAACCCGCAAACGAAATAATGACGGAAGCCGTTGCCGCCCAGTTGGCTGCCCAGTAGCCCCATGCCATGCTGTAGCCGGCGACCCGGCCGGCCTGCTTCGATTTAAAAAGCGACTGTGCGTAGCTTTGCGGCCCTGCTTTCAGTTCCGGTTTCCGGATGGCCAGGTTTCCGAACACGAGCGCAATCATCAAAACGCCAAAGCCGGTCAGAACCCATGCAAGTGTTGAACCGAGCGCCCCGGCCTTATTTGCGAGATTGGCCGGCAGCATGAAGACCCCGCCGCCTACCATATTGCCAACAACGAACGTGGTTAAAGTCCAAAGTCCCCATTTTTTATTCATGTATATTCACCCTCTGTGTTGGTTTGGTTTCGCTCCATTTCATGTCATTATTTTAACGTATTTCTTTAGTTTGGTAAAGTGATAAATTACTAATGTGGTGAAATTATAGTCTGGTAAGAAAAGGAATTTGACAGGAAGCCTGGAAGCGCACAAACCAAAACCGGCAAGATGCCAGGCCAAGATCAATTGGCAATGCTGCGGGATGAAGAGAAAAGGAAACGCAAACCGATCCCGGAAAAAACCTGATGCCCAAGCTTGCGGCCGGGCCAAAAAAAAAAGCGGCAAATCAGGTGTTTTATTTGTATTTTTCCATTAAAATGAATATATAGAATGGACTTAACTTTTCAATTCCGAAACGGGAATCAATCAGGCTTGCCGTTTTATACGGCAAAAGTTTTAAATCCTATATTTCTTTCATTGCCAAGTTTTCACTATAAGGAGTATAATAACAGTAATCCGGTCATCTGATGATTGGCCTAATACTATAAGAAGGTGAATATTGTGAGAGTGAGTTTGTTCATCACTTGCCTTGTCGATATGTTCAAAGCGGACGTCGGGAAAGCAATGGTGGAAGTACTGGAGCGGCAGGGCTGTGAAGTTGATCTTCCAAAAGGCCAGATCTGCTGCGGGCAGCCGTCCTATAACAGCGGTTATCTGGAAGATACAAAGCCTGCGATGAAACAAATGATGAAAGCGTTTGAAAACGCAGATTACGTCGTATCTCCTTCCGGCTCATGCGCATACATGTTTAAAGAATACCCGGAAATTTTTGCGGGCGACCCGGTGTGGGAACCAAAAGCAAAAGCGCTCGCTGCAAAAACATACGAATTTACACAATTTCTCGTGGATGTATTAAAAGTGGAAGATGTCGGGGCAAGCCTGCACGCAAAGGCCACCTACCATCCATCATGCCATATGACGCGCCTGCTCGGGGTAAAAGACGCGCCTATGAAACTGTTAAAACATGTGGACGGCCTTGAATTTATGCCGCTGCCTAATGCATTGTCATGCTGCGGATTCGGCGGCACATTTTCCGTGAAAATGAGCGAAATCTCCGAGCAAATGGTGGACGAAAAAGTGGAGCACGTCGAAGAAACCGGCGCCGACGTTTTAATCGGCGGCGACTGCGGCTGTTTAATGAATATTGGCGGCCGGATGACGCGTAAAGGAAAACCGATAAAAATTATGCATATTGCTGAAGTTTTGAACAGCAGGGATTAAAAAACGGCAAAGGGGTGAAAAAAATGGGTTTATCGATTAGTGATGAAAAATTTAAAGGCAGGGTCGAAGAAGGCATCAACGATGATTTTATGCGCGGTGCCGTCCGAAGTGCCCAGGAACGGCTACAAACCAACCGGCTGGCGGCGGCCAATGAACTCGGAAACTGGGAAGAATGGCGTTCGCTCGGTGAAGAAATCCGCCAGCATGTTTTAAACAATCTGGACTATTATCTATATCAATTAAGCGAAAATGTATCGAAACGCGGCGGCCATGTCTTCTTTGCCCAGACCGCTGAAGAAGCGAGCCGGTATATTAAAGAAGTCGTGCAGAAAAAAAACGCGAAAAAAGTGATTAAATCGAAATCGATGGTGACGGAAGAAATCGGCATGAACGAAGCCCTGATGGAAGCGGGCAGCACTGTTGTCGAATCCGACCTCGGCGAGTACATTTTACAGGTGGCCGGCGACCATCCTTCCCATATCGTCGCGCCGGCTTTGCACAAAAACAAAGATCAAATCCGCGACGTGTTCCGCGACCGCCTCGGCTATACCGGCACAGAAAAACCGGAGGAGCTGGCCGCGTTTGCACGTAAAGTTTTGCGCGAAGAATTTTTATCAGCGGAAATCGGGATTACCGGCTGCAACTTTGCCATTGCCGAAAGCGGATCGGTCGGCCTTGTCACAAATGAAGGGAATGCCGACATGGTCACAACCCTTCCGAAAACACAGATCGCTGTGATGGGGATGGAACGGCTTGTCCCGACTTACGAAGAGTTTGAAGTTTTGGTGAGCCTATTAACGAGGAGCGCGGTCGGTCAGCGGCTGACGAGTTATATTACAACCGTGACCGGCCCGAAAGAAGCAGGAGAAGTCGACGGGCCGGAAGAATTCCACCTCGTGATCGTCGACAACGGGCGTTCCGATATTCTCGGGACGGAATTCCAACAGGTGCTGCAGTGCATCCGCTGTGCAGCCTGCATCAATGTTTGCCCGGTTTACCGGAATATCGGCGGCCATTCGTATGGCTCCATTTACCCGGGACCGATCGGCGCGGTATTAAGCCCGCTTTTAGGCGGATACGACAAATACAAAGAACTCCCGTACGCCTCTTCGCTTTGCGGCGCCTGCACGGAAGCCTGCCCGGTGAAAATTCCGCTGCATGAGCTTTTGATTAAGCACCGCCAAGTGATTGCGGAAAAAGAAAAACGCTCGCCGGTAGCAGAACGGCTGCTGATGAAAGCATTCGGTGTCGGCGCTTCAAAACCCGGGCTTTACGGGGCAGGGGCAAAAATGGCTTCCAAAGTCGTCCGCCCGTTTTTAAAAGACGATTTGATCCACAAAGGGCCTGGCCCGATGAAACCGTGGACGGATGTGCGCGATTTCCCTGCGCCGAACAAAGAACCTTTCCGCGACTGGTTTGAAAAGCGGGAAAAAGACAGGGGGCAGAAAAAATGAACGGAGCCATCCAAAACCGGGATGCATTTTTAAAAAATATTGCCGGCAGGCTCGGCCGCAAGCCGGTTGTATCCGGTGTTGCCCGCCCGGATTACAAGCACAAGCCGCAATATGATGTACTGCCAAATGCAAACCAGGAGGAACTGCTGGAAGTATTGCGCCAGCAGTCGCTCAGTGTCCATGTTGATTTTTTTGAAACGGATGCAAAAACTTTGCCCGGAAAATTAAACGAAGTCGTGGAACTGTACGGCGGCGGGCCTGTCTCGCTTTGGAATGACAAGCGGTTTGGGGAATTCGGTTTAACCCCGCTGATTGAGGAAGGCTGGCCGAAAATGGGAATCGAAACCCATGTCTGGGATCCCGAAATCGGCGAAAAAAATATTGCGCTGTGCGAGAAAGCGAATGTCGGGATTACGTTCAGTGATATCACATTGGCGGAATCCGGCACGGTGGTTTTATTCAGCAGTAAAGAACGCGGCCGGTCGGTCAGCCTGCTGCCGAAAACCTATATCGCGATTGTGCCGAAAAGCACGATTGTCCCGCGTATGACGCAGGCCGCCTTAAAGATCCGCGAAAAAATCAAAAACGGGGAAACCGTCCCGTCGTGCATCAATTTTATTACAGGCCCAAGCAACTCCGCTGACATTGAAATGAACTTGATCGTCGGCGTCCATGGGCCAGTTAAAGCAGCTTATATTGTCGTAAACGATCAATAACAAAACGTAAAAAAATTCAAAAAATAGATGGCCTGCTGAAACAGGCCATCTATTTTTTTTGGATTTTATGCTGTTTTTTTCGCTCCCTGCTGCAGCTCACTGTGGCGGATACTGTATCCGAAGTAAATGACCATGCCGATTGCGAACCAGACAGCGAAACGGATCAAAGTTGCCGGCTGCAGGCTTGCGATCAGGATGGTGCAACAAATCGCGCCAAGGGCTGGCAGGACTGGCACAAGTGGCGCTTTAAACGGGCGTTCCAGATCCGGGCGTTTATATCGGAGCACGATGACTGCCACGCATACAATCACAAATGCAGCAAGCGTCCCAATATTGGTCATCTCAGCCACGATATTGATCGGCAGGAACCCGGCTGTGACCGCGGTTACGATCGCGACCAGAACGGTTGAAGTCGCCGGGGTTTTTCTCCTTTCACTGACTTTTGAAAAAATTTTAGGCAAAAGTCCATCACGCGACATGGCAAACAATACACGCGTCTGCCCGTATGCCATGACAACCAATACGGAAGTAATCCCGCAAATGGCCCCGACGGAAACCAGTGCCGCACCCCAGTGAATGCCGATTTGCTGCAATGCATAAGCAACTGGAGCAGAAGCAGCTTCCGCCCTGCCGAAAATGCTGAATTTGACAACGCCTGTCAAAATGGCGGAAACGATGATATACAACACGGTACAAATTAACAAGGAGAACAAAATTCCGCGCGGCACGTCTTTTTGCGGGCGGCGCGTTTCTTCCGCAGCTGTCGACACAGCATCAAAACCGATGTAAGCAAAGAAAATAACCGCTGCGCCCGAAAGCACGCCTTTAAACCCGAACGGCATGAACGGATGCCAGTTGACCGGTTTTACATGCCCGACAGCAAGCACGACAAACAACAGGACAACGGCCACTTTAATGGCTACGATGATGCCGTTCAGGCGGGATGTCTGCTGGACCCCTGAATACAACAGCCAGGCAACCAAAGCGATGATGAGAATGGCCGGCAGGTTGACAATGCCGCCGTCCATCGGTGCAAGCGTCAGCGCTTTTGGCAGATGGACCCCGAGATTTCCGAGCAGGTTCACGGCGTATCCGGACCAGCCGATCGCAACGGTCGCAACCGCCAGGCCGTATTCCAAAATTAAATCCCAACCGATAATCCATGCCCAAAATTCACCCAGCGCCGCATACCCGTAAGTATAAGCACTTCCGGCAACCGGCACCATTGATGCAAATTCTGCATAACACAAGGCAGCAAATCCGCATGCGAGGCCCGACAGGATAAAGGAAATGACGAGTGCAGGGCCGGAATAGTTTGCTGCTGCCACACCTGTCAGCACGAAAATGCCTGTGCCGATAATGGCGCCGATCCCAAGCAAAGTGAGATCGAGTGCACCAAGCGCTTTTTTCAGCCCTTGCTTGCCCTGGGTCTCTTCTACAAGGTTTGCGATTGCTTTTGTCTGAAAGATGCTCATCTCTCATCCTCCCCAAAATTTTTGTATAATTGCATATCTCTATTATAATTTTCATTGAAAATTTATCAATATAGAAATATAACAAATTAATAAAAAATTTTGATTGTAAGAAATTGTAACCCTTATTACGCTTTTCCAGCCTGCCCGGATATATCCGTATTGGTTTGCCGGCAGCAAAAACTGTTGTATTTGCATCGTAATAGAACATGGCAGCGTAAAAACTTTGCATATGAAATAAAAGAACGTCCGCGAAGCTTTTTCGTGAAGGCCCCTGATACGTTTACCCGGGGCCGGGTAAGCATATCAATTCGCAATTTAACCCTGCGGCGGGCTTTTGCCACGGATCTTTTGCCTGCCAACGGTGGTTCAGCGCCAAAAACGGGCCTAAAATCTTTCTTGGAACAACCCGCAATCCTTCAAAATCGTGAGCCTGCTACGGAATATCCGATGGTCGCAATCCCGCTGCTGTATGGTATAATCAAACTATCAAGGAGGGGATTTTATGGCAGCCCAATTGACCATTACAGACCGCAAACACGTGATTCACGCGGATATAGAAAGGATGGCCGTTTTTTTGCAGGGCAAATTTGTCGAGGCAACCGGTGATGATGGCCGCCTGTGGTATGTGATTTTTTACAAGGACCATTATTTGAACGCGGTACCCGCCGCCAAAATGAAACGGCAGTCCGCAGTGGCGCAGGCTTTCCGTGACTGCATTGTGCTGGAGCCTCCCCATCCGCTGATTGACTTGCTTTTCCAGCCGGGTTGCTCTTTTAAAACCGTTCATTTTGCCCAGCTTACCGGCAAAATGGAGAAACTGTTCCCGCCACTTGAAGCCGCCTGGATTGCCACGTTTTTCGAATCGTTTGTCCCGAAACGGAAGCTCTTTGAATATATCCAGTCCATCTTTTACGAATACCGCCGCAACGGCCAGCTATTGCAGTGCGCGCGCATCCTCCGCATCTTAAAAGATTTTGCGCCGAAGCAAAGCTGGGTCAAGCAAATGTCCCGCGATTTAAATCTGATTAAGTACGACAAACTCTTTCAATCCTATTCACCCGAACTGATCCGGAAAGACCCCCTTTATGCCGAAAAACTTTTATATGAGAAAATGCCGGATACCGATGCTTTTGCAAAACTTTGCAGCCTGCTGCGGGCGCAAAACCGGTGGGCGGACGAAATCGCGTTAAGCCTTGAACAGATGGAGGCGGCGCCATCCGATGCCGGTTACAAAGCCCTTCTTGAGCGGCTGGAGGCGCTTTTTGAACAGGCGGAAAAAATGGCCATTTTGGAAAATCTTTATGCCCGCATCCGGCAGTTTGAACCGCTGCAGCAGGATTTACTGAAGTTTTATATTGAGACAAAACAACTGGAAAAAATGATCCCGATGATGCTTGAGGAACAGATTCAGCTTAGTGCGAAACAGGCGGAAAAAGTGGAAAATATGCTTGAATCATGGAGCCCGGATGGCCATACAGATGTGGAAACGCTGAACCGGCTTGCCCCACTTTTTTCCGGGCACCCGGCACAGGCAGAGAAATTTGCGGCAAAGTGCATTTCATATTTGTTACAGCACCGGGACACTTCCTATATAATGGAATGGCTGCTTCCGTTCAAGAAAGCAGCGGGGCATTTGCCGGCCATCCGCAAAGTGGAGCAAATGCACCAAATGGCGGACGATCCCGACAAGCAATCGCTGCTCGGAGAATTGTATTTTGAATTTGGGCAATACGACAAGGCGCTTGACTGTTTCAGCTGGGAAATGGAGTTGCGGGAAAACGACCCAACCCCGGTCAAATGGTTGTCAAAAATTTATCACGAACTCGGCATGCAGGCGGAATCGAATGCATACCGGAATTTGTATATTGATATGGAAAAACGAAGAGCGTAAGGCGGGGGCGGTCCCTGCTTTTTTTATCGGCCGGGCACGCGGGTCCCCCAATGGCTGCGATGAAGGACATTTCTGCGGGCGGCCGGATCCCCTTTTGTCTTTCATGCCTGTGATGAAGGACATTTCTGGGGGCGGGCGGGGTCCCTTTTGTCTTTCATAACTTTGATGAAGGACATTTCTATTGGCGGGCGGGTCCCTTTTGTCCTTTTGAACTCTCCAAAAAGACATTTCGAACACTACCCAAGCCGCTTTTGTCCTTTTAAAACCTCCAAAAGGACATTTCTATCGCTGCACAAGCCGCTTTTGTCTTTTTGAAGCCTTCAAAAGGACATTTCGAACACCAACCAAGCCACTTTTGTCCTTTTGAACTCTCCAAAAGGACATTTCGATCGCTGCCCGGGCCGTTATTGTCTTTTTGAAACCTCCAAAAGGACATTTTGACCACTACCCGGGTTCCTTTTGTCTTTTTGAGGCCTTCAAAAGGACATTTCGAACACTACCCAAGCCGCTTTTGGCCTTTTGAAACCTCCAAAAAATATCTCAATCACCACCCGAGTGATGTCCGTGCCCGCTGGAAAAGACATTCAGCCGGTTATTTTCGCCCGTGATCAACTTGAAAGCCGCCCCGCGGATTCGGGACGGCTTTCGTTATTTGGTATGCATTTTAAATTCCAAAAATAGCTCATTATAGCGGGCGAGTTTTTTCTTGCCAAGGTTTTTATATACTTCCAGTTTCTTTGTGAGTGCAGCATCCGGATAAAAACGGCGGTCGCCGGAAATCGATTTTGGCAAAATCTTCAGAGCCGCTTTGTTCGGCGTTGAATAACCGACGTACTCGGCGTTTTGCGCGGCGTTTTTCGGATCGAGCATAAAATTGATAAACTTCAGGGCGCCATCCACGTTTTTCGCTGTTTTCGGGATGACCATGTTGTCGAACCAGAGATTGGAGCCTTCGCTCGGCACAACGTAGTTCAGCTTTTTATTTTCCGACATGATTTCAGCCGCATCCCCCGACCAGACAACCCCGAGCGAAGCTTCTTCATTGGCCAGCAGCATCTTGATTTCATCGCCGACGATCGCTTTCACATTCGGCATCAGCCGATCAAGTTTTGCTTTTGCCTGCTGCAAATGTTTTTCATTCGTATCATTCAGCGAGTAATGCAGGCTGTTGAGCCCCATCCCCATCACTTCGCGGGCGCCGTCCACAAGCAGAATCTGATTTTTCAAATCGGGATCCCACAGGTCGTCCCAGCTTGTAATTTTTTTGCCGCCAAGCATGCTTGAATTATACACAATCCCAACCGTCCCCCAGAAATAAGGCACCGAGTATTTATTTCCCGGGTCAAACGGCAAATCCATAAAGCGCGAATCGATATATTTCAAGTTCGGCAGCTTCGAATGATCAAGCGGAATCAGCAAGTTCTCCTTTTTCATCTTTTCGATCATATACTCGGATGGAACCGCAACATCAAACGTTGTACCGCCCTGGGAGATTTTTGTCATCATGGCTTCGTTCGAATCGAAAGTTTGATAAATGACTTTGATGCCGGTCTGCTTTTCAAATTTCTTAATCAAGGCGGGATCGATATAATCCCCCCAATTGTAAATCGTGATCGTATTTCCGCCTGCATAGCCTTCCGTTTGGTTCATGCGCCCAGCGAGAAATTGCAGGGCAAGGGCGACAACGATTATCGCAATAAAAACACGCAGCAGCTGTTTCATCTTTTAACCCCCATTCCGTTCGTGCGGGCTTGGCGCTGGTTCACGAGGTAGTACCCGATCACAAGGATAATAGAGAAGAAAAAGAGCAGCGTTGACAGCGCGTTAATCGTGAGTGAAATCCCCTGGCGCGCCCGCGAATAAATTTCAACGGAAAGCGTCGAATAGCCGTTCCCGGTGACAAAAAAGGTGACGGCAAAATCATCGAGCGAATACGTGAGCGCCATGAAAAAACCGGCAAAAATACCGGGCGTAATATACGGGAGAATCACCTTCGACAACACATCCCACTGGCTTGCCCCAAGGTCGCGCGCCGCATCAATCAAAGTCGGGCTCATTTCCTGCAGTTTCGGCAGCACCATCAGCACAACAATCGGAATGCAAAAAGCGATGTGCGAAACGAGAACGGATGTAAACCCGAGCTTGATCCCTGCAATCGTAAATAAAATCAGGAACGATGCACCGATAATGACGTCAGGGCTTACGATCAGCACATTATTGAGCGAAAGCAGCGCATTTTTCGTTCTTCTTCTTTTCACAAACCGGATCGCGAGCGCCCCCATCACACCGATCACCGTTGAAATCGCGGATGCGAGTAGCGCAATCACAAGCGTATTGATGACAATGATCATAAGGCGCGTGTCCTGGAACACTTCCTTGTACCATTCCCATGTAAAACCGCTAAATTCATGCATGTTTCCTGCTTTGTTGAACGAATAATACATTAAATAAAAGATCGGTGCGTAAAGGACGATAAACACAAATATCAGATATAAGTTTGACCATTTCCATCTTTTTTTCAACTTCATCCCTCACTTCCGGTTGCCGGTCACAATCATAATGACGACCATGGCAATGATCAAAAAGACGGCGATCGTAGACCCCATGCCCCAATCCTGTGTGACAAGGAAATGCTCCTCAATTGCCGTACCGAGCGTAATGACACGGTTTCCCGCAATCAGGCGCGTAATCATAAAGAGTGACAGAGACGGAATAAAGACAGCCTGACACCCTGATTTGACACCGTCCAGCGTGAGCGGAAACACAACGCAGCGGAACGTGGTCCATTTCGAGGCGCCAAGATCGCGCGCCGCATCCATAAAGACCGGGTTTAGTTCTTCAAGCGCGTTATAAATCGGCAAAATCATAAATGGGATAAAAATATAAGTAGACACAAACAAAAAGCTGAAGTCTGTAAATAAAATCTGCTTTTGCCCGATGCCCATCCATTCAAGAAACGAGTTGGCCGGGCCGAATGTGCCGAAAATCCCAAGAAACGCATACGCTTTTAACAACAAATTGATCCATGTCGGCAAAATGATTAATAAGAGCCAGAGCTGCTTATGCCGCGATTTTGTCAAAAGATAAGCAGTCGGATACGAAATCAAAAGTGTAAACGCCGTAATCAAAAACGCATACCAAAAAGAGCTCAGCGTCATTTTCAAATAAACGGGCGTAAAAAATTTTTCATAGTTGACAAGCGACAAATGCCCTTCAATATCAAAAAAAGAATAATAGAGAATGAGCAAAATCGGCGCGATTACAAAAAGAAGGATCCACAGCAAATACGGAACGAGATAAAAAGTGCGTGCATTTACTTTCATGGCCGGACCTCATCGTACGCTTCCAGGCGCCGGTCGAATTCCTCTTCTGTTTCGCCGAATCTCATCACGTGGATCGCTTCCGGTTCAAAATAAAGGCCGATCGTATCCCCGACTTTTGCTTTTTTTGTCGAGTGGACAAGCCATTCATTTCCCTCTTCATCGTAGCAACAAATTTCATAATGGACGCCGCGGAACAGCTGCGTATCCACCCGCACTTTCAAGTTCCCTTTTTCCGGTGTCGTGATTTCTAAATCTTCCGGGCGGATGACAATTTCAACCGGCTCGTTCGGATGAAAGCCGCGGTCAACGCATTCGAACGCATGGCCGTTAAATTCCACAACAAAATCCTTGATCATTTTTCCCGGAAGGATATTGGACTCGCCGATAAAGTCCGCGACAAAGCGGTTGATCGGTTCATCGTAAATATCGGTCGGCGTGCCGCTCTGCTGGATTTTCCCGTTATTGATGACAAAAATTTCATCGCTCATCGCAAGCGCTTCTTCCTGGTCGTGCGTGACAAAAATAAACGTAATGCCAAGGCGGCGCTGCAGTTCACGCAGTTCATACTGCATCTCTGTCCTTAGCTTCAAATCCAGCGCGGAAAGCGGTTCGTCCAGCAAAATCACTTCCGGTTCATTGACAATCGCGCGCGCAATCGCGACACGCTGCCGCTGCCCGCCTGACATTTCGCTGATTTCCCGGTTTTCATAGCCTTCCAGATTCACAAACTTCAAGGCTTCTTTTACTTTTTGTTCAATCACAGCTGCCTTCATTTTTTTAATGCGCAGCCCAAATGCGACGTTTTCATACACATTTAAATGAGGAAATAGCGCATAATCCTGGAAAACGGTATTGACCTGGCGCCGGTTGGCTGGCACGTCATTCACGATTTTTCCATTGATGTAAATATTTCCTTTTGTCGGCGCAATAAATCCCGCAATCAGGCGCAAAATCGTTGTTTTTCCGCAACCCGACGGTCCGAGCAGAGTGTAAAATTTTCCGCGTTCTATTTCAAAACTGACGTCATCCAAAATAGCAGGATCATCGTCGTATTGTTTTGTGACATGTTCAAAACGAATGATGATATCGCTGTTCATTGCTGTCCTCCTCTTCTATGTTCAGCTTACAGATACGATTCCGTAGCAACGAGTACAAGCCTGGACCGGCCTTCCGCGTCATTCAGGATCTGATGCTCATCGGATGCATGATAATAAATGGCTTCTCCGGCTTTTGCACGGTACAGGCGTTTGCCAAGCCGCACCGCAATCCGGCCTTCCAGTACATAGGCAAAGGTTTCCGATAAAGAAGGTTCAAACGTTTTAAACTCCCCTTTTTCCTCAAGCGTAAGCAGGATCGGTTCCATTTCCTTTTCATTCGATTCCGGGACGAGCCACTGGATTTTATAACCGCGCTCTTCATCGAGATAATCGGTCTGGTCTTCTTCCCCGTATACGACTTTTTGTTCACGCTCTTCTTCGTCAAAAAATTCTTTCGGCGTGCAGCCGAGCACTTCCAATATATTAAAAAACGTGTCAATCGAAGGGGAGCTTAAATCCCGCTCAAGCTGGGAAATATAGCCTTTGCTTAAGTCCGTGCGCTCTCCAAGTTCCTCTTGGGTGAGTCCTTTTTTTAACCTTAAGTTTTTAATTTTTTTCCCGATCTTCATCATAAAACCTTCCATTTTGTTTAGCATTTGTAAACTCAAAGGCAAGGAAGTTTTGTTTTGTTAAACTTTAAGTTTACTTTCATATGTATTATACAAAAAAGCAGGCAGATGTAAAGGCCTTTTTGAAAAAAAACACGAATCAGGCTGTCATCCTGCCTGTTTGTACCCGCGGAAAAGCGGTAGCCCCTCCTTTTCAGCCAACGAACCATCCCAATCAGGCGTTTGCAGTTTTCGCACGGAGAGGCAGATGTTTGCCAATAAGCCTGTATATAAAATGGACAAAATATTGCCGCGCTGTTGCCCGCTGCAAAAAGTCAATCATGCAAATTAGTGCCGGGCTTGATGTAAAAACTTAAGCCCATTTTATATCCCATATATTTTTGCCACCCCGTTCTGCTTCCTTTTCTATTGATTTTCCCTAAAAAAATAACTATAATAATATGTAAATCAAATGGAATAAAAAAATCCTCATCAAATCCGGTGAGGTAGAGGTCGCAGCTTTTATGAGTAAATCGGACGAGACACGGGTAAAGTTTAAGACTCCGGTTGAAAGGAAAAGCTGCCGAAACGTGGTGCCGGATCCCGCGGTGCCATGTTGGGGCTGTTTCCGAACAGGAACAGAACTGTCACATATGCGATTCCCCTCCGCATATGTGTTGAGCTATCTTCGGAAGGTTGATGGAGGGTATACGCTTTGATGCCGCGTCTCCACGACTGCGGCATTTTTGTTTATTCCCTGCTCCTTCCTATATAAAAAGGAGTGAATCAAGGATGGATGACTTCTATCATGGGCAAAGCACTGCAGCCGGAGCGGTTCCCGTTGCAAAAAAGGGTGAATTGACGAAGCTGAAGCGGAAATTAAAATCCCGCCACCTGACCATGATTTCCCTCGGTGGATCAATCGGAACCGGGCTTTTTCTGGCAAGCGGCGGGGCAATCCACAGCGCGGGGCCTGGCGGTGCGCTTCTCGCTTATGCATTAATCGGCGTCATGGTGTACTTTTTAATGACAAGCCTTGCAGAAATGGCCGCCTACATGCCGGTTGCAGGCACCTTCAGCACGTACGCAACAAAATTTGTTGATCCGGCACTTGGATTTGCGCTTGGCTGGAACTATTGGTACAACTGGGCGATCACGATCGCAGCCGAATTATCAGCAGCAACCATTATCATGAAATTCTGGTTCCCGCACATGCCTTCGATCGTGTGGAGTGCGGCTTGCCTTCTCATCATGTTCTTATTAAATTATTTATCTGTAAAAGGGTTCGGGGAAGCTGAATACTGGTTTGCAATCATTAAAGTCGTAACCGTCATTGCCTTTATCATTGTCGGCGCACTGATGATTTTCGGGATTATGGGCGGAAAAACAATCGGCTTTTCTAACTTTACGATTGCAGACGGCCCAGTCCACGGCGGATTCCTGGCCGTGCTCGGGGTTTTTATGGCAGCCGGGTTTTCATTCCAGGGAACAGAACTGCTCGGGGTTGCGGCCGGTGAAAGCGAAGATCCGGAAAAGACCATTCCGCGTGCTGTGAAATCTGTATTTTGGAGAATCTTGCTTTTCTATATTCTGGCGATTTTTGTCATCGGCCTGTTGATTCCGTTCACGGATTCGAGATTAACCGCCGATGACATTACGATGAGCCCGTTCACAATTGTATTTCAGCGTGCCGGCATTGCTTTTGCGGCTTCTGTCATGAATGCGATTATTTTAACGGCTGTTCTTTCTGCCGGCAACTCGGGCATGTACGCGTCAACGCGGATGCTCTGGGAACTTGCGCGCGACGGCAAAGCGCCGAAATTCCTCGGGAAACTGGATAAACGCGGGGTGCCGGTGAATGCACTGATTGTCACTGCGCTTGTCGGAACGGTTGCTTTCCTTGCGTCTTTCTTCGGCGACGGGGCAGTGTACAACTGGCTCCTGAACGCATCCGGCTTATCCGGCTTTATCGCCTGGCTCGGCATTGCCATCAGCCATTACCGATTCCGCCGTGCATATGTAGCACAAGGCAAAGCTTTGAGCGACCTGCCTTACCGTTCAAAATGGTTCCCATTCGGCCCGCTATTTGCGTTTGCCGTTTGTACGGTCGTCATTCTCGGGCAAAACTACCAGGCATTTTTGGGAGACCATATTAAGTGGGGAAGCGTATTTGTCTCGTATATCGGCCTCCCCATCTTTATTGCCGTATGGCTCATTTATAAATGTGTGAAAAAGACAAAAGTCGTTTCTTTACGGGAATGCGATTTTAACCGGGAACCATAACGGAAAAACCTGCGGTGGATGCCGCGGGTTTTTACTTTTATCAGAAACTTACACTTTACATAAATTATATGAAATTTACCTTTATTTCTATTTATGAAAACGTTTCCCTTACCTAGAGCCTCTGCCAAAATAAAAATATACCCTTGAGCGAGGCTCTGGAAAATTAATTATCCCGATTTTTTTGCCTTTTCATCCAGATTTTCAATTCAATAGAAGTAAAACGGTCATTTTTCTTCAAAAAAAGGGCATACGTATCCCGCCTTCACAAAATGGTTTTTTTCACTACCCTTTGTGGAAAGAAAACGTTCATTTGAGTTATTCACATATCCACCTGTGAATAACTTAATTTGCTCTTTGCAGCCGATTGCGTGTCCATCCACAATTGGCCTTTCCTGTCTGATGGTACGCCATATTTGCCATGATGTGCATAGATATCATGCATCGATCTACATGAGCTTCAACTGCCTGTTTCCCACGCTTGTGAACACGACGGAGACTGTATCCGTCTTTTAAAATGCCAAAGATTCTTTCGATGATCGTCCTGGCACTATATAACACTTCAAATGTGCGACCATGTTGCGGCAACTCGACATCTACTTGAGGCGTTTGATCAAAGTCCATCCTAAATACTCTTCCTTGTGCTGCCCCATTACAACATTCCGCGTGATTCGCTAGCGGGCAGGTGAGACCTTCTTGCTTGGCATTTGGATGAAATACAGGACAAGTGTAAATATATTGCCCCTTTTCCCGATCAGATCCTCTAAGTTCCATTTTATGTCCACTGATACAGATGGGAGTGCCGTACCGGTTGATTTTTTCAATCCCCCGGGCGGTAGTTGGTTTATCTTTACGGTTCCGTGGATTGATCGGTGCCACCAATTTCGCCTGTAATACATCCTTTGTCACTTTTTGATTTTCCGGCGTTTGGTAGATTCCATCTGCCAGGATAAAGCTCAACTGCTCAGCCATCTCGGGGTGCTCTGTCTTAAACGTTTCCAATGTCGGTTCTAATGTTTTCCCATCGGGTGTATTTCCTTTAAATACTTCCCGCGTCAAAGGCAAACCGGATCTCACCCCGCATACCATTGATAATTTATGCGCAATATAGGAGACTGCATTACTTTTACGCATTACCCCTACATTGTCGTCCGTAAGGACTTTGGGGCAATCGCAATCACCCTCACAAGAACACGTCTTCCTTGTTTTATTCAAGGTTGCTTCTGCCTCTATATGCGATGTATCCACGGCGGCTGCTTCCTCATTCGTTTCAACCACGCCTTCCCCTTTATTATATTCAACAACCAATAGCCGGGCTTTTTCCCAAAGACCATTTGTTGTCATGATTTGATCAAAACGAGCAAAGGAACGGTAGCTCGGAATTTTCTCCGTAAATCCACACATGGTGGCAAATAGCGGGTTTGATTTCACTTGCAAATAGACACTCTCCACCATCACTTCAATATACTGTAAAGAGGCCAGTTCAAAAGCACGAAAAAAGGGCATGAAAGGATGCGGTTTTCTCCCAGTGGAAGGGAGATGAAATAATGAAGACGCAGACTTGTCTTCTTCCTCCGTTATTGAAAATAGTGCCGGTTGTATTTCATTAGAAGGATCATGTGCTCTTTCATTTTTTAGGTGCAAATATAAAAGGGTGTAGTATTCTCGTTCAATCGGCTTAAAAATCTCCCATGGGAAACACATGGCTGGAATGACAAATGGTATATCGGCATAGTCTTGCCAATTGTGGGGAATCAAATTTTGTTGTATTGAAAAGTCTCTGGTTTGTGTTAGAATAGAAATAGTCATGAAATCACTCCCTGGATATTTGATCGTACTTATATCTTAGCAAAGGAGTGGCTTTCATGGCTCTTTTTTTTCAAAAAAAATCATCCTTTTCCGTTTTACAATATTTACCACAGGAATGAGTAGCCTAATCTATTGAAACCCGCCCAAAACCGACAAAAGTGGAAAAATTTAGACACTTATAACAAATAAATTTACCCCATTAAAATCAAAAACTCACAATTTCTTTTTACATTTGTCATAATGTTCCTACAAACGTCTTTTTTCTTTAGTGGAATAAATCAACGACCTTTAATTGTCTGACTGCTTACAGTTTCAGGGGATATAGCATTTTGGCAAGGGCTCCTAGGAAAAAATTCTTTTTAAATATTTTCCCAGCACAAAATCCTTTATTTCACGCGGGTTTCAGGGCTTAAACAATAGCGCACACAAATTTGCCAAAAAATTAATCTTTATTTTTTTCCCATTTTACGTTAATATTTTATCTATCGCATTTATTCCCCGAAAAAACCAGCACTTATTTTTCAGTTAATTTCACAAATTGTGCCAATATGTGATGTTTACAAGGAGGCAATGGCATGTCAACAATCGACAAGAAAAAAGTTCTGGAAACTGTTCCACAGACCGGATTTTTCGGTCATCCAAAAGGATTGTCGACTTTATTTTTCTTAGAGTTTTGGGAGAGATTCTCCTACTATGGGATGAAAGGGATTCTGATTTACTACATGTATGACCGCCTGTCAAACGGCGGGTTGGGATTGGATCCGACAACAGCCGCATCGATTGCTTCGATTTACGGCGCGCTTGTTTACATGTCGGGGATTATCGGCGGCTGGATTGCAGACCGCCTGCTTGGCTCCGCCAGAACCGTTTTTTACGGCGGGGTGCTGATTATGCTCGGGCATATTGCGTTGTCCTTTCCGGGAGGGTTCCCGGCGCTGATCGTTTCTATGGTGCTGATTGTGCTTGGGACAGGCTTGTTAAAACCAAATGCCGCTTCAACCGTCGGGGAATTGTATGATGAAAAAGACCTGCGCCGCGACTCCGGTTTCAGCATTTACTACATGGCGGTTAACCTCGGTGCCTTCCTTGCGCCGATCATTGTCGGGACTATCGGCCAGGGGTACAATTACCATCTCGGCTTCAGCATTGCAGCCATCGGAATGTTTTTCGGTTTGATCTCATTCGTGATGTCCAGAAAGAAAAATCTCGGGCTTGCCGGCTCTGTCGTGCACAACCCGCTGACGCCGGAAGAAAGAAGATCGACTTTTATAAAAATCGGCGCAGGGGCTGTCATTCTGATTATTTTGCTGGCGATTACCATTCCGGCACGGATTTTAAATCTGAACAGCTTTATTACCATCGTCAGCATTTTAGGATTTTTAATTCCTGCCTGGTACTTCATTATGATGTACTTCAGCAAGAAAACATCGAAAGACGAACGCTCACGCATTTTGGCTTATATTCCTTTATTTATTGCTTCTATCGTCTTCTGGGCGATTGAAGAACAAGGCGCGAGCCTGCTCGCTGTCTATGCGGACAAGCGGACACAGCTGAATTTTGCCGGCATCCATATTTTGCCGTCCTGGTTCCAGACACTGAACCCGCTGTTTATCGTCGTCTTTGCGCCGGTTCTGGCTTCGCTTTGGGTGAAGCTGGGAGACAGGCAGCCGTCCACACCGGTTAAATTTTCTTTCGGGCTCATCCTTGCCGGTTTTTCCTATATTGTTATGATGGTGCCGGCTTACCTTAACGGCTCTTCGTCGCTTGTGAGCCCGCTCTGGCTTGTATTGAGCTACTTCCTTGTCGTGATCGGGGAACTTTGCTTGTCACCGGTTGGTTTGAGCGTATCGACAAAGCTGGCGCCAGCCGCATTCTCGGCGCAAATGCTCAGTCTCTGGAACTTGTCTGATGCTGCGGCCCAAACGTTGAATGCCCAGCTTGTCAAACTGTACAGCGCCGACCATGAAGTGATCTACTTCGGCGGCGTCGGCCTTGTTTCGGTCATTTTGGGCATATTCCTGCTTCTCTATGCACCGGTCATCAAACGGCTGATGAGAGGGATAAAATAATAGATGAAGTGATGAAAAACACCAGAAAAACCCGCTTGGAAATCCCTTTCCAAACGGGTTTTTCTGGTTAAATGCTTTTCTTCTTTCGTGTTAGGCCGTAAGCGATGACAAGCAGGATGAACCATACCGGTGTCACAAATAAGGCAACACGCGTATCTTTTGCAATCCCGAGAACAACGAGGACAAAGACAAAGAACAAGAGTACAATCCAGTTGATGACCGGGGCAAACGGCAATTTAAAAGAGATTTTGGCCGCTTCTTCCGGCATATTTTTCCGGAAACGCAAGTGGGCAACCATAATGACGCCCCACACCCAGACAAAACAGATGGATGAAATGCTTGTGACAAGCGTAAAGACTTGCGTACTCTTCATAAAATAATTCAGCACAACGCCGATTAACAGCATGATCGTTGAACCAAGCAGAGCAGGTGCCGGGACATTCCGCTTGTTTAACTTTTTAAACATTTTCGGCGCTTTTCCGTCTTCCGCAAGAGAATACAGCATACGGCTTGTACTGAAAATGCCGCTGTTGCACGAGGAAGCCGCCGAAGTGAGCACCACAAAATTGATGATGCCTGCTGCAGCCGGAAGACCGATATCGGCAAATACCCGGACAAACGGGCTCGCGTCCGGATTCAGCCGGTTCCAAGGATAAATCGACATGATGACAAACAAAGCGCCGACATAAAACAGTAAAATCCGCAGCGGAATCTGGTTGATCGCTTTTGGCAGCGTCTTTGATGGATCTTCTGCTTCCCCGGCTGTTACGCCGACCAGTTCAATCCCGACAAATGAAAAGATGGCCATTTCAAACGCCAGCAGAAACCCTTTAGAACCATTCGGGAAAAAGCCGCCGTGCTGCCACAGGTTCGTAAAAGAGGCATGTGCCCCATGGCTTTGAAAACCGGCGAACACGAGGAGAATGCCGATAATAATGAGCGCAATAATGGTCACAACTTTAATGATGGCGAACCAAAATTCCATTTCCCCGAATGCTTTGACTGTCGCAATATTGATGAGAAACAGAACAGCGACGCAAATCAAAGCGGGAATCCACTGCGGCAATTCGGGTACCCAAAATTGAACATACATGCCGACTGCGGTAATTTCGGCAATGCCGGTTACAATCCAGCAAAACCAATAGGTCCAGCCGGTAATAAAGCCTGCCCACGGTCCGATAAATGTTTCGGCAAAATGGGTAAACGATCCGGTAATCGGCTTGTACATCAGCAGTTCACCGAGTGCCCGCATCATAAAGAAAAGAGCTAAGCCGATTACGAAGTATACGAGCATAATAGACGGGCCGGCAAAGTGAATCGATTTGCCGGAACCGAGGAAAAGCCCCGTCCCGATTGCGCCCCCGATCGCAATCAATTGAATATGGCGGTTTTTCAGCCCGCGACTCAGTTCTTGTCCATTCGGGCTTTGATCCATACCGATCAACTCCTTATCTATGTATAAATTTGATTATATCACAATCTTCTTATTTGCTGCCGGCAAAAAAACAAACCGTATGTGCAAACGCCTCTGCGGTCGTGTCAGGGTTTTGCAAGGCAGCCTTTATTGTGCGCTTTCAAAAACGTCGGGCTGAAACTTCCCATTTTTTAGAAAATTTAACATGAAGAAGCGAACCGACCCGTGAAAAGAGCCGGCAAGCCTGGGTTTAAGCAAACCATTGCGTTTTTTCTTCTGCTGGTGTCCGTTGTGCTTTGATGTCCATTTCCCTTTTCGGATAGCCGACATAGATGAGCCCGGCAATTTTATCCGCAGGTTCAAGATTGAGATAGTTTTTCAATTCAGGTTCATGCGCGATGTCGCCAGTCCTCACGATTGTAGCCAAACCGAGCTCGGTTGCCGTAAGCAGCAGGTTTTGGATCGCACAACCGGTCGCAACGATTTCCTCAATTTCCGGAACAATGCCGGAGGGGCTGACAGCAACCACGATCACCACCGGCGCCCGTAGCGGCCCTTTGCGCGCTTTTTCAATCTTTTTCGCCGCTTCTTCTTCACTCAGGCCTTCCGCTTTCCCGGCTGCAATCCTGGCCATTTCCTCCCCGAGTTTGGCGCGCCCTTCCCCTTTAAACACGCGGAATTTCCACGGTTCTGTTTTCTTATGGTTTGGCGCCCATGTGGCAGCTTCGAGCAACGTTCTAATGACATCATCGGGCACCTCTTTATTGTCTGTCACACCGATGGAACGGCGCGATTTGATCAGATCCATCACACCCATTTTCCCAACTCCTTTAGCCATACTAGTTTAAGTATAAGACAGGAAAATACGTCAATCAACAAAAAACATTTTTCCACCGTGGAAATACATTATTGAAAGATGGCGCTGATCTTTTGCACGTCTGCTTCCGTCAGGCTGACTTCCAATGTTTTCAGATTGTCAATCACCTGTTCCGGCCGTTTGGCACCCGGAATGACAGCATCAATGGAAGGCTGGGCGAGATACCAGGCGAGCACAACATGCGCGACATCCACGCCTTTTTCTTTCGCAATCGGGCGGAGCTTGTCAACCTTTTCCAAATTGCGGAGATAGGTTTCGCCCTGGTAGAGCGGATTTTTCGCACGCCCGCCTTCAAATTTGGTATCTTTTGTATATTTGCCGGCGAGAAGCCCGGATGCAAGCGGAAAGTACGGAATAAACGAAATGCTGTTTTCCGCTGTGTACGGAAGCAAATCTTTTTCAGCCCCGCGCTTGAATAAATTGTACTCCGACTGCAGCACATCGACATACCCGTCTTTGTTTGCCTCTTTCAGTTGTTCAATGGAAAAATTAGAAACGCCGATTGCACGGATTTTTCCTTCATCTTTCAGTTCTTTCAAGGCGCCGACCGCTTCGTCTTTCGGGGTGCGGTCATCCGGAAAATGGATATAAAACAAATCAATATAATCGGTTTTCAGGCGTTTCAGGCTGCTTTCGACCGCTTCTTTTAAAAATGCAGGGGAGTTGTCGAACACCACTTTTCCATCGACAAATTTATGCGCACCTTTTGTGGCGAGGACGACCTTGTCACGGCCGCCGTGCTCTTTCAGCACCTCGCCGATCAGCTCTTCCGAACGTTCCGGCCCGTAAATAAACGCTGTATCAAGAAAATTGATGCCATGGTCAATGGCCGTGCGCACCACTTCTTTCCCGGTTTCATCGTTGAGATTCGGGTGGATATTATGCCCGCCGACCGCGTTTGTTCCGAGGCCGACCGGGTTGACATACAAATCCGATTTGCCGAGCCTTCTTTGTTTTTCCATCTTACCTCCGCCTCTCTCTTCAGATTTCATTTTTTATCATAACAAATCAAAAAGAAATGTAAAAATATTTCGGTTTCCGGCCAAACAGGCACATGCACGGACCGTTTGCATACAAATGGAAACGTGTGAAAGAAAAAGGAGGGAATATTGTGGCAAGAACGTTAGCTTGGCATGAAACTTTGGAAATTCATGAGCTGGTTGCATCCCAGACGATTTGTTTGATCCAGTTTAAAACAGTCGTGAGAAATGTGTCCGATGCAGGACTCCGGGAACTGTATACGTTTTCGATCCGGGCACTTGAAAAAAATATCCGCGACCTCCTGCAGTTTTATCCGCAGGCGCCGCGGGAAGAGGAAACAGAAGAAAACGAGGAGCGGCAAACCAACCCCGGATTTCAGGCCGGTGAACTGCTGACCGCTTCTAAAACAGCTGTAAGAAATTATGCCGCTGCGATCACGGAAACAGCCACGCCGGCATTGCGCACCGTGCTTGTGCGCCATTTAAACAGCGCGATCGACTGGCATGCGCGCGTATTCAACTATATGCATGAACATGGCATGTACCAGGCCTATAACTTAAGCCAGTTGCTGAACAACGATGTCCGGAACGCCAACCGGGCGCTGCAAATGCGGGAAGAAGAGTGAGTGATACCGGCGCCCGTGCTGCATTGAATGCGGCGTCAGCAAAGGAATAAAGATCAACCGGCACCTATTACAGCAAAATAAATAACGCCGGGAAAAAGGATGAAATCAGCCGGCGTAAATGTGCAGGATAAAAAAATGGAAAACCGCGGATCGATTGTTCGTCCGCGGTATATCCTTTCAACGATACAGCAAGCCGATCCGCAAACGGAATGGTCCGGATCCGGCCCCGTATCCAGCGGGATAAGGAAAAGCCATATCTGCTGTTTTTTCCTGTGTTTCATTACCATTTTGCCTTATTCAGAAACCGGATAGCCAAATCCCGTTGCTTGCTCGGGCCCGTTCGCATTTGCGCTCTTCCATCTCTTATTCCAGATTGCTGTGCCGGCTCAACGCCGCTTCATCCCCCGATTTCTGCTGTCCGGCAATTTTCAGGCAAACCGCGTCAAAAAACAGATGGACGGACTGGTCGAACAATGAGCTGAGCGGCTGCCTGCTTTCAATTTCTCCCGGCCTCCGGTATTTCGTGGCAGACGGAATATAGACCACGCTATCCGAAGTTTCCGCAAGCCTCGAAGACGGATCAGAAGTCACGCCCACAACAGATACCCCATTCTTTTTCGCTTTTTCCGCCGCTTGCACAACATTGGAAGTCGTGCCGAAACCAGAGACGGCAATCAATAAATCTCCCGGCTGAATGGAAGGGGTGATCGTCTCGCCGACGACAAACACATGGAAACCAAGATGCATGAGCCGCATCGCAAAAGACTTGGCCATCAGCCCTGAACGCCCCTCGCCCAATACGAAAATGCTTTTCGGAGAGGCAAGCATATCCGCAAGCTTTTCCACTTGTTCCCCGTCTATTTTTGAAAATACCGTTTGAATTTCATTTAAAAT
Source organism: Weizmannia sp. FSL W8-0676 (assembly GCF_038593015.1). Classification (NCBI taxonomy): domain Bacteria; kingdom Bacillati; phylum Bacillota; class Bacilli; order Caryophanales; family Bacillaceae; genus Heyndrickxia; species Weizmannia sp. FSL W8-0676. Next base: position 340,176 of record NZ_CP151954.1, on the reverse strand, counting down.
GACTTCTATTTCCCGATTCATTTCAATGCCTCCCAAGTTTCTTTTATCTTTCTTGCCGCAAGCAAAGGGTCACTTGCCTTGCTGATTGCCGAACCAACAATGAACGCAGCTCCCGCCGGATTTCCACCCCGTCACATCCGGCCTCGCGGATGGCGGCGAATAACACCGGGTAAGAAAAAATGGCAGTATCCTGAAATGCATTCATAGTGACAAATAAATGGGCCATTGGTGTTTCCTCTTTTCTTATTTGTTGGAACCAGATTTCGTTTATGGATTGGGACCGGTACCATTTTTTCGTGCCGGACCTGTATTTTTTAGCTTTAGAGCGTGCGATGTTAAGATTTTTTTTGGATTTTTTCTTTTACTGTATCTATCGTTTTTTCCGTTTTGGATGCTTCTTTCCGGGAGCTCTCTTTTTCTTTTAATGGGACCGATACCATTACAGGGGAAAGCTGCCACTTCTTTTCTGTCCAATCCCATGTTGGCATCTTTTCAAGCTGTCCCGCAGGGTTTCAGCCTGTATCGTCGCTTCTTTTTTGGTGAAGCCGGTCTCACTTTTCCTTAGGGGGAAGTCATCTCCCCGGGGCAGATCCCCTTTCAATCAAACGCGTCTGGTAAGAGATCGTCTGGGCCGGCGATTCGTTATCCGCCAGCCGTTTTAAAATAAGCTCCATTACTGTTTTGCCAATTTGATAAGTCGGCTGTTCAGTTGTATACGGGTTGGTAATATCGGCAACCAGCGCGCCAATCAAGTAGCTGCGGCTATTTTTCAGCCCTCTCGCCAAATTATTCGGGCGGTATTGAAGTTCATCGATCACCTGCTTGATTTTTTGCCAGGTTTTCGGTGACAATTCATGAAACCGGCCGCCTAAATATCTTGAAACGGTCGATTTCGACACGCCGGCCTTCTTTGCTACATCGTAAATCGTAACTTTCGCTTCTTTTCCCCTCATGTTGTTTACCATCCATCTTTAAAATGAAACCGGTACCATTTGATTTCGTTATAACAGAGTATGGAGAGCTGTCAAATAAAAAATAGCATCCTGTTATTTCTATCCTGTTTGTAAAAATTCCATTGGCATTCCGGTCTGTTTTTTTTTTTGAAGGCTTGAGTCATGTTTGGGCGTTTCCTCTCCCGCTTCTCGGACTTTCTTTCCCGTCGGCCTAATGAAACTCGGTAATTAGCCGGCGTTCTTGTTTGAATGTTCATCCTGGGGTCTGCGTTGCCGTTTGATATAAGAAAGGTACTATATAAAATGAACTTAAGCTTTATATCAAGCTTAAGCACCAAATTGCATGATGACTTTATGTTGCAACAGGCAGCAGAACGACAATGTTGTGTTCAATTTATATCACTTAAAAACCAAGAAAAATTCGTCGAGAATCTCTCTCAACATTTATGACATGAAAAAGAGCCTAAAAATAGGCTCTTGAATTAATTCATTTTGTTTAACTTTATTAGCACTCTCACAATGAGAACGATAATAATTAACAAAGCCAAAACATTTACGATTTGCCATATATGATCCATTTTCTAACATCCTTTCGATTATATTATAATTTATACGTGAATTTAATATCGATTGACCGTGAATACATTTTACCTATTCCTGAGACAAAGATGACATAATTTAAAACACCACCACCGGCAACAGTCACACTTGAATGATCTTTGGAAATTTTATGCCAATGATACTTTTCGTCCCAATCAAGAGAAAAGGCAAAACCCGTATGGTCTGTCCATTCGTGACAACTCTTTATCTCTCGGAAAGATCCACTGCTGTAAACTCTAATATCCGCTTTTAAATTAACATTTGCAAATCCTGTATTCACTGTTTTTGTTTTTCTGACTGTAGTATAGTTTGAAGATCTTGAAGCTAGAGGTTGAGACAGGCCTAATTTGGAAACAGGTAAAGGTTCTATATTGTTGATCGTGGTTTCAATTGTCTTTGGTGCGGCGTCTTCAGTGGCCAAGAATTTATTTAAGTCTTCTACACTGTCAAATTTGAGTACAGGTGTTCCTTCTGGGCATTCACTTATGTTGACATCTTTTAGGTTATATTCCGTACTTAAATCGTCTAGAGTTGCATTATCTGTTACAACATCATCACTAATATTTGCATCATTAACTAAAGCACTACCATCCTGCACGACAATGCCTGGATTGTCTTGAAGTGAACTACCCTCCACTTATCAACCTTACGGTTTGATTGAAGTGGGGGCTTCTCGACTTATCGTTGCTTTTACTAGCCAACGAAAACTGACCGAGCTAACCCTCTTGTTCCAAGAGTTTTGTTACGAAATTCATCTCCCACCTACTCATTGGTGCGATTCGCACCTTCACATTCCTTGAGGATGGGAGACTTCTTTCGGAAAGACGTTAAATTACTATCTGTTTCGTCAGCTTTTGCTGGTATAGCTGAAAACAGACCAACTCCTCCTATGGCTATGGCCAATACTAAACGAGCAATTTTTTCATATTATCCCTCCAATATCAATTTTTCTTACACTTTATAAATACTGCGTCGAATTGAAAAAATCCTCTTAAAAAATAAAATCTATTTATTAAAATTTTCAGTTAAAATTTGACAAATGAATCTATATGGCGGTTATTAACAACATAACATTCCATATAACCTGTTGTGTACTTAGTTTTTCTTGTCCATTGCACAATTTTGTTTCCACTCGATCTAGTGATCGCCATTTCATCCCGGTTTTAGGCCGCCGTATATGAAAAAGAAAGGGGCCACTGAAAAAGTAATTTTGTATTTTCCGTGCATACAACATATAGCTTGCAAAAAAAGCGTTGAAACACAAATAGCGGAGTGTCTCAACGCCTTTTCTATTTTGGTGGTGCTTTTTCAAGCGCTCAGTTTTTAAATGAGTGAATCGGGGCCGGGATTCTGCCGCCGCGGGCAATGAAGTCCGCTGATGACAAGGAATGGACGCCCATTACCGGCGCATGGCCGAGCAGGCCGCCGAATTCGACGCGGTCACCGACGTTTGTGCCCGGTGCTGGAATGATCCGCACCGCTGTCGTTTTATTGTTGATGACACCAATTGCAGCTTCGTCTGCGATCATCGCCGAAATCGTTTCTGCCGGTACGTCGCCCGGGATCGCGATCATATCAAGTCCGACGGAGCAGATCGAGGTCATCGCCTCCAGTTTTTCGAGATTCAAGGACCCGCGGTTGACCGCATCAATCATGCCGGCGTCTTCAGAAACCGGGATGAATGCGCCGCTTAAGCCGCCAACATGGCCGCATGCCATGACACCGCCTTTTTTCACGGCATCATTCAGCAAAGCGAGCGCCGCCGTTGTTCCGTGCGTACCCACGGATTCAAGGCCCATTTCCTCCAAAATATGGGCTACAGAGTCGCCAACAGCCGGTGTCGGGGCAAGCGACAAGTCGACAATACCAAACGGAACGCCAAGCCGTTTGGATGCTTCCATGCCGACGAGCTGTCCCATCCGCGTAATTTTAAATGCCGTTTTCTTTACCGTCTCCGCAACGACATCAAACGGTTCGCCTTTCACTTTTTCAAGGGCGCGTTTCACCACACCCGGGCCGCTGACGCCGACATTGATGACGACATCCGCTTCACCGACCCCGTGGAACGCGCCGGCCATAAACGGATTGTCCTCCACCGCATTCGCGAACACAACGAGTTTTGCACAGCCGAGCCCTTGCGTATCCGCGGTCAGCCCGGCCGTCTTTTTAATGATCACACCCATATCACGGACCGCATTCATGTTAATGCCGGAACGTGTCGAGCCGACATTGACAGAAGCGCAAACCCGTTCGGTTTCCGCCAATGCCCGCGGAATCGAATCGATCAATATTTTATCGCCTTTGTGGCAGCCTTTTTGCACCAGCGCCGAAAAGCCGCCGATAAAATGAACACCGACTTTTTTCGCAGCCGCATCAAGTGTTTTGGCAAAAGCAATGTAATCTTTTTCGTCCGTTGCCCCGGCGATGAGGGAAATCGGCGTTACCGAGATCCGTTTGTTAATGATCGGGATACCGTATTCCGATTCAATCTCTTCCCCGGTTTGGACAAGGTTTTCTGCCAATCGCGTAATTTTATCATAAATCTTCCGGCGCGCCTTTTCCCCGTCCGCGTCAATGCAATCGAGGAGCGAAATGCCCATTGTGATGGTGCGGATATCGAGTTTTTCTTCTTCAATCATCCGGATGGTTTCAAGTATTTGTTTCGTTTCCATGATTTTCCCCCGTTTTTACAAGCTGTGCATCGATTGGAAAATTTCCTCGCGCTGAATTTTGATTTGGACTTGCAGTGCCTCGCCTTTTTTTGCAAGGGCTTGTTTGATTTCATCAAAATTCGCTTCAGCATTCGACAAATCCAGCATCATCATCATGGTGAAATACCCGCTCATGATCGTCTGGCTGACATCGAGAATATTAATCTTCAGTTCTGCCAGCTGTGTGCTGACACCGGCAATGATGCCAACCTGGTCTTTGCCGATTACTGTCAAAATTGCTCTCATTTTGTCCACTCCTGTTTTGTAAAAAAATTCATACTATCAATATCACAAATTTTCGCTGTCTTGTCTATGTAGATTTTTGGAATTTAACCGGATTTTTATTTTTCTCAGGCGAATTTCAAATGCCCGCAAAAAAGCGGTGGACTTATGCCATTGGCAGCCGCTCACCGCTTTTTATACATCAATCATATTGGCGATATGCATGCAGGCTCCGCCAGCTGCCAGCGCGCCAGCAATGAGGATTGTCTCTGCCAGCTATTCTTCTGTTGCGCCCGATTTTTGCGCCGCTTTGGCGTGAGCGTCAATGCAGTAAAGGCACTCTGACCAACGGCAATCCGTACTTTTACGAGCGGGCAGTTTGTCGGCTTTCATGGTTGTGCTGTTGACGGAATGGTACGCTTCGAATCCGTCTTTTGCAAAGCGGTTCATGTTTGCGAGTTTCTTTGTATTCGATTTTTTATAGATCATATCATCGACATCTTCAATGAGGGCAAGCTGCATATGGACACTGTGGGCAACCGCGCCCTCACTTCAAGTGCCGCAGCATCAAAAGCCGCTTCCGCCAATTCTTCCAAGCCCACGCCTGCCGCTTTCACTTTTTTCGTATGGATATCGTGCAGTACGGGCACTCTGTCGCATGGTCCACGGCCACTGCGAGGATTTTTTTCCCTGCTTGAAACGGCTCCGTCTTTGAACACCACGGCATTGAACCGGCCGAACTCTTCCGCCTGTTTCTGCGCGAGATCTTTTCATTTTGACAGATGGTAGAGCTGCTTTTCCATACAAGCATATTGGGATACTTGTCTTTCATTATATCCCTGCCATTCAAAAATGAGTATTCATCCTCCTCCGTATGGTAAAATGAAAAGAAATCAAATTTCAGGATGGTGATCAAATGGCTGTGTTTGACTTTGATACTGTCATCAATAGAGAAAATACTGCTTCCGTCAAGTGGGAGCAGGTGAAACAGGTTTTCGGTCAGGAAGATGTGCTGCCGATGTGGGTGGCCGATATGGATTTCAATCCGCCGCATGAGGTGGCAGAAGCAATTAAAAAAAGGATTGAGCACGAAATCCTCGGTTATACGTTCATCCCGGATTCCACCGGGGAAGCCATTCAGGCATGGCTGAAAAAACGGCACAACTGGGAAATCCATCCGGCATGGATTGCGTACTGTACCGGCATTGTTCCTGCGATCAGCACGGCGATCCAGGCGTTTACCGAACCGGGCGACAAAGTGCTGCTGCAATCCCCTGTGTACCATCCGTTTTTCCGTATGGTTGAAAAAAACGGGCGCGTGGTCGCTAACGCGCAACTCAAGCTCGTTGATAACTGCTTCGAAATTGATTGGGAGCAGTTTGAAACACGCCTGAAAGAGGGGGCAAAACTGTTTTTGAGCTGCAACCCGCACAATCCGGGCGGGCGCGTCTGGACGAAAGACGAGCTTGTAAAAATGGTGGATCTTTGCGCGCAGTATAACTGTTTGTTTTTGTCCGATGAAATCCACTCCGATCTTGTGTACCCGCCGCATGTACATACGCCGGTCGCTGCGCTGGGAGAGACATACCGGGACATGACGATCACTTGCGTGGCGCCGAAAAAAACATTCAACCTGGCCGGGCTAAAAGCTTCCGCTGTGATCATTCCGAATCCGGAGCTGCGTAAAAAATTCAAAGATGTCCAGGCGGTGAACGGCACATCGGCCCTAAATACGTTCGGGATTGTCGGCATGGAAGCGGCTTATCGATACGGTGGCGAATGGCTCGATGCCCTGCTCGTTTATTTAAAGGAAAACATCGATACAGCAGCGCGGTTTATCGCGGAACGCCTGCCGCAGATCAAAGTGATGGAAACGGAAGGGACTTATTTGATGTGGCTGGACTGCCGCGCATTCGGGCTGAGCGAGGATGAATTGAAGGATCGCCTCTGGAAAAAAGCCAAACTCGGCGTTGAGATTGGCAGAAAATTCGGCCCCGGCGGAGAAGGGTTTGTGCGAATCAATATCGCCTGCCCGCGTGAAACGCTGATGGAAGGATTGTCCAGGCTGGAAAAAGCTTTTGCATGAGGAAAAAAGGGGCATTCCAAAATCCAGTTCACAGGCTTTTGGAATGCCCGGTTTTAAAGACCTCTTTATGGCTGAAATTCCGGCAAAATTTTCTTTAAAGCAACACTAGACTAATTAGAGCAAAAATGATTGAAAACGGGCTTAAAGTCCGCATCAGAACCACTTTCAGGGGGAAATTTTGATGAAACGGTCCTGACAAAGCTTCTCAGAACCGTTTCATCGGGGAATTTTTGCTCTAACGGTCGTAACAAAACTTCTAAGGATCATTTTCACGGAGAAATTTCCCTCTAACGATCCTGAGAGAGATTCTAACAACCGTTTCGAGACGAATATTTTCCTCTAATGGGCCTAGAAGGGGGTGCTGAATACCTTTTTCAAGCAAAAGGGCCTACGGGTGCGAACCGCTGCATGTCATTTTGGCTGTGAATCAAATGCTGGAAATAAAATACGGCATCCGCCATACAACCATCCAAACGGAAGATCCTGCCATCCATGACTATGCCGATTATCTCCGTCAAAAAACGTTTAGCCGGCGCCTGAAACAGGTGCGGCTTTTTTATTTTCCAAGTGGGTAATCCATTTGAAAAAAGCGAGCAGGATCAAAAGCAAAACCGGGTTCATAACCACCGAATAATGCAGTTTCCACCAGCCGTAATGAAAATAACCCCATGGCGCGGGAAGCAGAGCAAAGCTTTCATACATCAATAGCAACACTTCCTACCCGAAAATATATAGGACCTTTTTCATAAGCGACTTTTGGAGCAGAAACCAGTTGAGAAACAGGATATTGACAGGCGAAATCAGAAAGATCATGCCAGGCAGATTCACCCAATCAATGCCTTTTGAAAAATACCAATAGCCGTGGTATTTATAATCGACAAAAGTATCAAAAATCAATTGAAAAGCGATTGTAAATGTCCAAATTTGCACAACTTGGCACGGCGCCAGCCGCTTGTTGGCAAAAAAGCAACCGCATTAAACAAGATGATGGCAGCAAAATACCCAATCATTTTTCGCCCTCGCAATCGGCAGTGAGTTTTCTTCAATAGCTTGTGTACATGCCGTTTTTCTATGCATCCGGGCTTCCGGACATTGCCGCGGAATCCACATGAAACCTTTCCAATAAAAACCGGCTCTCACAAACTTCCAATCTGCTATAATTGTGGAAACGGCATTGTTCAATTATAGGAGGGATTTTTCATGCCGGTTTCAAAATATTGGAGAAAATCTGTACTCGTTGCCTTATCTTTCCTCCTTGCTTTCCCGATTATGGCAGACCAGGTTCGGGCAAAAAGAAAAATGGAAAATGTAATTGTGACGTTTAAAGAAGATGTCCATAAAAAAGCGATCACGGAAGTCAACGGAAAAATCGAACAATCTTATGAACATATTCCGGCTGTGTCCGGTAAAGTGCCGGCATCCAGAGTGGCGGAGCTCGAGCATAACGATGAAGTCAAAAGCGTTGAACCGGACCAGCAGGCCGAAATCAGCGGACAAACCGTTTCCTGGGGCATCGTGAAAGTAAAAGCATCAACTTCATGGAAATCCGGGGATACCGGCAAAGGCGTGAAAATCGCCATTATAGATACAGGCATCGCAAAACATGCCGATTTGTCCATCGCAGGCGGCGTTTCCATGATCTCATCAAGTTATAATGACAACAACGGGGCAACCCATGGCAAAAAGTTGTGAAATGGTTTGGCTACAAACTGCATCTGGTGGTGGATGCAACCTACGAGTTACCGGTAACATTCAAGGTTACAAAAGCGTCTGAGTCAGACATTACGGAAGGGCATAAACTCTTAGAGCAAATGGAAGAAAAGCAGCCAAAGCTTCTGAAAACAGCGGAAACGATGGCGGGAGACCGGGGTTATGATGACACGAAGCTGATTACGAAACTCTGGGATACGTATAAGATTAAGCCCATCATTGATATTCGCAATATGTGGAAAGACCCCGACAAAACACGATTACTCCCGGGAAAGGAAAACGTCGTTTATAACTACAAAGGAACCGTATCCTGCGTATATGCCCTGAAACAGGTAAACAACGGGAAATGTGCAACGGGGGATTTGAGAAAGACCGCCAGAAACTAAAAAAACTTTGCCCGGCGAAACAAATGGGAGTGACATGTGAAGGCAAGGCTCAATGCCCCGTGGCACAAGGGCTCCGTATCTCATTATCTGAAGACAGGCGTATTTTTACACCCATTGATCGATCGAGCTATAAGTGGAAAAAAGAATACAACAGACGTACAGCTGTAGAGCGCGTGAACAGCCGGCTTGATACTTCTTTCGGCTTTGAACTTCATACAATTCGGGGAATGGCTAAAATGAAGCTGCGTTGTGGACTGGCACTCTGTGTCATGTTAGCCATGGCCTTAGGCCGGATCAAAGAGAACCAGGCTGAAAAAATGAGAAGCCTCGTTTCTTAACTTATCCACATAAAGGAAATCAATTTCAAAAAAAGCGCTTGTGGATCATTGGATTCGTGCGCCTTTTTTTAGATACATTTCTATATTTTTTCAACAATTATCTGATAACAGTACATTTTTTAAGCGTGTAAAATTGACTTTATAGTGAAAATGGGCATATATTTATCTGACAATATTATATTTCTGGTGGTGTTCTATTTGCATTGAAAGAAAAATTGTTAACATCGCAAAAAGCTCTTTATTCGAAACAGTTGACATCAAACTGTGATAAATGTAAATTGCAATTGAATATCAAAAAAATTTACAGTAGTGGGTGTATTTATATGTTAAAACACGAAAGGTATCGCTTGATTTTATCCACACTCGAAGAAAAGAATTCTGTGGAGGTATCCGAACTTGCCAAATCTTTAGATGTTACGGAAATGACAATTCGGAGGGATTTGAAAGCCTTGGAAGATGAGGGACTTTTAGTGCGTGTTCATGGAGGCGCTAAAAAAAAAGATGCTGATTATATAACTGAATTACCGTACACCCAGAAACAAACAATTAATGTTGACAAAAAAACGCATATTGCCAAATTATGCGCCGAGTTAATAGAAGATAATGATACCATTTTTATTAGTTCTGGAACCACAAACGATTTTATTTTTGATTATTTACAAGCAAAAAATCTGAATATCATTACAACCTCTCTGACTGTATTTAATCGGGCAAAAGATTTTCCAAATACTGAGGTTATTTTAACGGGCGGACGGTACCGCAAAAAAAGCGGGACTTTCGTAGGCTATTTTACCAACAAACTGTTAAGTGAGATAAAAGTAAAAAAAGCTTTTATTGGTACAAATGGAGTCAGCGGTAGAAAAATTACAACTGCCAATGAAGAAGAAGGACACGGTCACCAAATAATCCTTGACAATGCGGTTGAACGGTATATACTAGCTGACAGTACAAAATTCGGTACAGAGGCCTTTTTTACATTTTATGATGTAAAAAATATCACTGCAATAATAACAGATGAAAATATTAACCCACATACAGAAGATTATTATAAGGAAATAGTAAAAATTCTGAAGTGATATAACTAAGTGGGCCTTCCCAAAAGCCAGTTTTACTTTACTGGTATTGGGAAGACCTGTTATTTTAATTAGAGTTTGCTGAACAAATTACTAGTAAAAATTTAATTCATTCTTTTAAAATTCCAAAGGTAGTTTTTAGAGCCTCTGCCAAAATAAAAATATACCCTTGACCTTGAGCGAGGCTCTGGAAAATTAATTAGGTCTTGCTGAACGAATCAAATGCAATCTCTATTTAATTTTTCGCCGAACGATAGAATGTATGTTCCGTTTTTGTACTTTGAAATGGCCTCCAAGTACAAGGTTTTTCGCGTATTTTCAAAAAACCTTACACTCATTCGACAAAAGTGGCTAAAATTCTTGTCTAATTCAGCAAGCCCTGATTATACTTGTAAATTAGCGTCACGGATTCAAGTTTTTCCTAATTAAATGCCAACTCACCACTATAGCGGGACCACCATGGTTTTGCAGTTTCTTTCAACACTTTATTTAAATCATCAATATTTTTTCTACCTGTTGTTTGCAGCCATTCGGTAGCAGCCTTTTCGCCTTCTTTGGCAAAAGGTTTAACGCCGTTTTTCCAAGTTGCACGACCGCAAAGTACCCCGTTGAATTCAGAACCTGAATCAGCGGCAAATTTCAATGTCTTTTGGAAAAGCTCGGCAGAGACACCAGCGCTTAAGAAAATAAACGGAAGGGTTGAAGCATCGGACTGTTCTTTGAAATAGCGTTGTGCTTCTTCCTTTGTATAAATAATTTCGCCTTCAGCAAATCCTTCCACAAAGTTCATGTTTACAGGCACTTCTACTTTGAGGACGTCTACATTGTAACGCGGTTTTGTGAATTCTTTCATCGCATCAATCACTTTATGAGGTTTTACTTTCGCATAATCAGCACTTTTTACGTCATCCATGTTTGCATCATAGCTGACGATTTCCAGAAAGAAAGGAACATCTTCTGCAACGCATTCCAAACCGACTCTTTCTACAAACGCGTGTTTTTGGTCGTTAATTTCATCGTCTTCATCAACATCGTAATAAAGTAATAGTTTTACAGCATCTGCGCCTTTTTCTTTTAAGCGTTTAACAGACCAGCTTGGCAATAAATCAGGCAGACGGCCCGGTTCGCTTGCATCGTACCCTGTTTTTTCATAGGCAACGAGGAGGCCTGCGTTTTTATCTCTTTGTTCTGCTGCCTGCCAGCCGTATTCCGGGTCTAACAGAATAGAAGAGGCATACGGAGTCAGTTCACGAGAAACAAGCACTTTGAATTGCTCAATGCTGGAAGCTTCCACTTCCCCGCCTTTTGCAGCTGCGATCATTTTTTGCAATGATCCGCGCTGGTCAATTGCCAATGCCCCGATTATGCCATTTTTATCTGAGAGTTTATTAAGCCTGTCAGTTTTGCCTTTTGATAGTTTTACCATTCAAACCACTCCTTTATACTTTTTGAACCTTAACTAAATTGACATAATGATCAAATTGGGTTGCATCTACATAGCCGGTCTGGGCTTGCATCGTATTCAGCATTCCGGCGGCCATGCCGTACTTCAGCATTGTTTCCCCCCCTTTTTCGGAATCGATCGCTTTTGCCATACCGGCAACCGTGGCGTCGCCGGAACCCACCGGATTTTCCACTTTAATTTTTGGAATGCTGACTTTATAAAAATTATCGTAATGTTTTGCGAAAGCTCCGTCGGCTCCTTGCGAAACGACAATCCACGGAATGCCATAAAAGAGTGGATCTTGCAAAGCTGATTTCAAGGCTTCAGGATCCCCGGATATCTCCCTGTCCAAAAGCTGGCTGAGCTCAGAGATATTCGGCTTTATCAAATAAGGTAAAGCGCTTTTATTCCGTAATGAAACTTCCAGTGCTTGCCCCGAAGTATCCAAAATGACAGGGATCTGCTTATTTGCTGCCTGTTCAATCAATTTTCCGTAAACATCATTGCTAAACCCTTTTACGATACTTCCGGAAATCGTAACTACAGAAGCCTGATCAAGAAGCCGGTTAAAATGGGCCAAAAACTGCACTTGGTCTTCGCTTGTAAGCGTCGGGCCGGATTCAAGAATTTCCGTCTGCATGCCTTCATGCAAAATGGCAATGCAGTTGCGAGCTTCTTGGTTTGTATGAAGGAATTGATGGTTCATTTGGTCCTGATCGAGCTGCTGTTCGATATATTGGCCTAACGAGCCACCAAGCACACCAGTGGATAAAACGTCAACTCCAAGCAAATGGGCCACACGAGCAACATTTAATCCTTTTCCGCCCGCTGTCTTTTTCACTTTGGAAACACGGTTCACATCATTGATTTTAAAATGTTCAAGATGGTACGAAATATCCACTGATGGGTTTAAAGTGACTGCTAATAACATTGGCATCTCTCCTTATTATGTCAGCCTGATCAGTCGTGATATTCTCCACGATCCCATTTTTCGAGGAATTCATCAAAAAAGTGATCGTTTCCGGTTTGGTTTTCTGCCTCATGATTTAACGCATCGATTTTTGCAATCAGTGCTTGATTTTCAGGAGTTGGTTTATATTCCGCTTCAATAAACGCATCCACAATCGCTTGGATTAAATGCAGACCGGTAATTCTTCCGCCCACTGCAATGATATTTGCATTTAGCTGTTCCTTTGCATATTTGGCCGTTGTAACATCACGAACGAGTGCAACTCTTGTGCCCGGCACTTTATCAGCTGATGCCGAGATGCCGACGCCTGTTCCACACAGGACCACACCCAGATCTGCTTCCCCGCTTACTACTTTTTCAGCTGTTTTCTTTCCATAAATCGGATAGTGTGTTCTTGTCATGTCATAAGTTCCGTTATCGATAACTTTATGTCCTTTGCTTTTCAAATAATCGGATAATTGCATTTTTGTATCTGTTACAATATGGTCACAACCAAGTGAAATAATCATCTTTTTTCCTCCTTGTTAGCACATTTTATTTAACATATCTACACGGATTTGATGGCGGCCACCTGCATATTCCGATTTCAAATAAGCATCTACACAGCCTTTAGCCAATTCTTCGCCGACAATGCCGGATCCCAATGCAATGGCCATTGCATTGTTGTGGTTGCGTGTCATTTTTGCTGAATGTTCGTCTGATACCTCAGCGCAAATCATGCCTTTGAATTTGTTGGCTACCATAAAGGATCCCGCACCGTATTTATCGATGAGAATACCGCGGTCCCCTTCCCCGGATTGAATCGCTTTTACAACCCGAGTGGTGGAATCTACAAAATCCAGGTTTGCTTCCGGTGTCTTATCTATCACTTCATATCCTTGTTCCTGCAAGTGGCTTTTCAAGACTTCTTTTAATTGAAAGCCGTCTCTGTCTGATCCAATTACTACCTTCATCTTTACTCCTCTTTTCTATTTTATGATTTTCAATGCTTTGTGATATCATGATTGACAATCTGGAAATCTCTTTGTACAGCAAACAATCAGCTGCCTTATTCACAAGTGAACATTCCAGACTGTTACGAAATTAGGATTTCTTGTTATTCTCCTTCACCTCTTCGAAAGTGTTCTATTATGTTTGTTTTTGTTCTACAACGCAACCTTAACATGTTTATTTTTAGATGTCAACGTGAAGAAAACATAATATTTGAAACCCTGCCAAATTTATGTGATAAACGTTAACAAAATGTTAACAAATTGCATGTTATTTTATTAATATATATATACAGCAATTAAAATTAGCTTAGTCTCCTAATTAAAACAAACATTTTAAAATATACATTTTCAACAATAAACATTTAATCCAATATTCTAATTTTCGTTTATTTTTCAAAATATTTTTTGTAACCGTTTTAATTTTATCTTATAAAATGAAAAACAGTCATTTTCCCAGATAAATGGAATGCGAGCAAAAAAATGTGACAGGAATATGAACACATTCAAACATTATTGACAAGTAACTGCTTTCAATGTATAGTTAGGTTACAAACATTAAACAACAAAAGAGAACAAAAATGTTTGAAGGAGGAATGAGAGGGGATCGTTAAGTGATCAAAGAAGACCGTTTTCAATTAATTCTTGATGAAATTAATAAAAACAGCGTGGTCGAGGTTTCGGATTTATCCGAAGCATTAAATGTAACAGAAATGACTATTCGGCGGGATTTAAACGAATTGGAAGAACTAGGCCTTGTTACAAGGGTTCATGGCGGGGCCAAAAAAAAAGTAAAAGAGAAAGTAAACCTCTCTTATACCGAATTGACCTATAGCCAGAAAAAAACCATAAACGTCGATCAAAAGCGGCAGATCGCCAAAAAGTGCGCAGAACTAATCAAAGATAATGATATCGTGTTTATTAGTTCCGGCACGACGAATGATTTTATCTTTGATTATTTAACCGCCAAAAATATTAATATTATTACTAACTCTATCAGTATTTTTAATAGATTTAAAGATCACCCTGATTATGATGTGATCTTAAGCGGCGGCCGGTACAGGGCTCGGACTGGGACGTTCATCGGCTATTTCGCGAATAAACTGTTAAAGGAAATTAAGGTGCATAAAGCCTTTGTCGGAACAAACGGCATCAACGGCAACAATATTACAACGGCCAACGAAGAAGAAGGCAATGGGCTGCACATTATTTTAGACAACGCAACAGAAAGATATATTTTGGCGGACAGCAGCAAATTTGGCATTCAGGCGTTTTTCACTTTTTACGACGTTAAGAATATAACAGGCATTATCACAGATTCCGATATCAGCCCAAAAACTGAAGAATATTATAACCGCATAACGCGGGTTATTAAATAATTTTCAATTTATTCATGTACCCGCTGGCATTTCTTGTTTTAAAACTTTTGAAAGGAGGATGATCAGTCATGAGCGAGCTGAATGAATTATTTAACGAGAAGTTAATCTTCTTCGAAAACGTTACCACACAGCGCGAACTCTTTGAAAGCGTTGGCAGCAGGTTGTTGGAAAAGGGATTAGTCAAACCGGAATACACAAACGCACTAATTGAAAGGGAAGCCCATTTTCCAACGGGATTAGATTTAAGTATAATGGACCCATAAAACTAGACACAAAATGAGGAGCTGTTAAAGTAGGTTTATGAGAAAAAGTTATACGCCTGAATTTAAAACTCAAGTCGTGCTAGAGGTCTTAAAAGAAGAAAAAACGATGAACGAAATTGCTTCTGCTCATGGAATCCATGTGAATCAAATTCGCCAATGGAGAAATGCTTTTCTTGAACAGATGCCAAAAGTCTTTGAAAAAGGCAACAAAAAAGTTGAAAAAATGAAAGCCGAGTATGAACAGATCATTGAAAGTCTCTATGCGGAAGTCGGCCGCCTAACCACGCAGTTGTCGTGGCTTAAAAAAATCTGGAATTAAGGAGTAGAGCAGAACGAGTTGAAATGGTCGACTGGGATGACGAAGCAAAACTGCCAATTTCCATCCAGGCCGATCTTTTGAGTCTGAACTAAAGTATAGTAAAAATACAACACGGAGGATAATGTTATGAATAGAGAAGAGATGACTCTTTTAGGGTTTGAAATTGTTGCCTACGCTGGCGACGCTCGCTCTAAACTTTTAGAAGCGCTTAAAGCAGCTGAAAATGGTGACTTCGCTAAGGCAGATAGTCTTGTAGAAGAAGCAGGAAGTTGCATTGCAGAGGCTCACAATTCTCAGACAGATATGTTGGCTCGAGAAGCTGCTGGGGAAGAACTTCCATACAGTGTTACTATGATGCATGGTCAGGATCACTTGATGACTACGGTCTTGTTAAAAGATGTGATTCATCACCTTATCGAACTTTATAAAAGAGGTGCAAAATAATGCATAAACTCATTGAACTTATCGAGAAAGGGAAACCGTTCTTTGAGAAAATTTCTCGAAACATCTATCTCCGTGCTATTCGTGATGGATTTATCGCTGGTATGCCAATCATCCTTTTCTCATCAATCTTTATCTTGATTGCCTATGTGCCAAATGCTTGGGGCTTTCACTGGTCTAAAGGAGTTGAAACTTTCTTGATGACTCCTTATAACTATTCAATGGGTATCCTAGCATTCTTTGTTGGTGGTACTACCGCGAAAGCTTTGACGGACTCGATGAACCGTGACCTACCTGCGACTAATCAAATTAACTTCTTGTCTACAATGCTAGCGTCTATGGTTGGTTTCCTTTTGATGGCAGCTGAACCTGCTAAAGAAGGAGGCTTCTTGACAGCCTTCATGGGTACAAAAGGTCTCTTGACAGCATTTATCGCAGCCTTTGTGACAGTTAATGTTTATAAAGTCTGTGTAAAAAATAATGTTACCATTCGTATGCCTGAAGAGGTTCCACCAAATATCTCTCAAGTATTTAAGGATTTGATTCCGTTCACAGTCTCAGTTGTTCTCCTATATGGACTTCAACTCCTTGTTAAAGGAACTCTTGGTGTAACTGTTGCAGAATCAATTGGTACCCTTCTTGCTCCTCTCTTCTCAGCTGCAGATGGGTACCTTGGAATTACACTTATCTTTGGTGCTTATGCCTTCTTCTGGTTTGTTGGTATCCACGGTCCTTCAATTGTCGAACCAGCAATCGCTGCTATCACTTATGCCAATATCGATGTCAACTTGCATCTTATTCAAGCTGGACAACATGCAGATAGAGTTATCACTACTGGTACTCAAATGTTTATTGTTACCATGGGTGGAACAGGAGCTACATTGGTTGTTCCATTCTTGTTCATGTGGATTTGTAAATCAGAACGTAACCGTTTCATCGGACGTGCCTCAGTTGTTCCAACATTCTTTGGGGTTAATGAGCCAATCTTATTTGGTGCACCAATCGTATTGAATCCGATTTTCTTTATACCGTTCATTTTCGCTCCGATTGTCAACGTTTGGATCTTTAAATTCTTTGTTGACACATTGAACATGAACTCATTTTCTGTCAACCTTCCATGGGTTACTCCTGGTCCGTTGGGAATTGTACTCGGTACTAACTTCCAAGTTCTATCATTTATCCTAGCCGGACTCTTGGTAGTTGTTGATACTATCATTTATTACCCATTTGTTAAGGTATACGATGAACAAATTCTTGAAGAAGAACGTTCTGGTAAAAGAAACGATGCTCTTAAAGAAAAAGTAGCTGCAAACTTCAATACTGCTAAAGCAGATGCCGTTCTTGGAAAAGCAGGCGTTGCTAAAGAAGATGTAGCAGCAAACAATAATATCACAAAAGAAACTAATGTCCTTGTTCTTTGTGCAGGTGGAGGTACAAGTGGCTTGCTTGCCAATGCCTTGAACAAAGCAGCAGCAGAATACAATGTTCCAGTCAAGGCGGCAGCGGGTAGTTACGGTGCTCACCGTGAAATGTTGCCAGAGTTTGACTTGGTAATCTTGGCTCCACAGGTCGCTTCAAACTTCGATGATATGAAGGCTGAAACAGATAAATTGGGCATTAAACTTGCAAAAACTGAAGGATCTCAATATATCAAATTGACACGTGACGGACAAGCTGCTCTTGCATTTGTTCAACAACAGTTTGATTAATAAATTTGTAAAAGTTATTTGAGACGAGATCGCTCATTCCATTTGCTCAACACAGTGTTAACCATATCATTTCATTTCCTTGGTTTTCAGAACACATAATCTCGTCTCAAATGCTTTTTTGAAAGGACTGACACTTATGACTAAAACACTTCCTAAAGATTTTATTTTTGGTGGTGCTACAGCTGCTTATCAAGCAGAAGGTGCAACTCACACAGATGGTAAGGGCCCAGTAGCATGGGATAAGTATCTTGAAGACAATTATTGGTATACAGCAGAACCCGCAAGTGATTTTTACCATAAATACCCAGTTGATTTACAATTAGCTGAAGAATATGGTATTAATGGTATTCGTATTTCTATTGCCTGGTCTCGTATTTTCCCAACGGGTTACGGTGAAGTAAATGAAAAAGGTGTTGAATTCTACCATAAACTATTTGCTGAATGCCACAAGCGTCATGTTGAACCATTTGTGACTTTGCATCATTTTGACACACCAGAAGCTCTTCATTCAAATGGAGATTTCTTAAACCGCGAAAATATAGAACATTTTGTAGATTATGCCGCTTTCTGTTTTGAAGAGTTTCCAGAAGTAAACTACTGGACAACTTTCAATGAAATTGGCCCAATTGGTGATGGTCAATACTTGGTTGGTAAATTCCCTCCAGGCATTAAATATGATCTTGCCAAAGTCTTCCAATCACATCACAACATGATGGTCTCTCATGCACGTGCTGTAAAATTGTATAAGGATAAAGGTTATAAAGGTGAAATTGGTGTTGTTCATGCTTTACCAACTAAATACCCTTATGATCCGGAAAATCCAGCAGATGTTCGTGCTGCTGAACTTGAAGACATCATCCATAACAAATTTATCTTGGATGCAACATATCTTGGGCACTACTCAGATAAAACGATGGAAGGTGTCAACCATATCCTAGCTGAGAATGGTGGAGAACTTGATCTTCGTGATGAAGACTTCCAAGCACTTGAAGCAGCAAAAGATTTGAATGATTTCCTTGGTATCAACTATTACATGAGTGATTGGATGCAAGCTTTTGATGGTGAGACTGAAATCATTCACAATGGTAAGGGTGAAAAAGGAAGCTCTAAGTACCAAATTAAGGGTGTTGGTCGTCGAGTAGCTCCTGACTATGTTCCACGCACAGACTGGGATTGGATTATTTATCCTGAAGGCTTGTATGACCAAATCATGCGAGTGAAAAATGATTATCCGAATTACAAGAAGATTTACATCACTGAAAACGGTCTCGGATACAAAGATGAGTTTGTAGATAATACTGTTTATGATGATTATCGTATTGATTACGTGAAGCAACACTTGGAAGTTTTATCAGACGCGATTGCGGATGGTGCAAATGTTAAAGGTTACTTCATTTGGTCACTTATGGACGTTTTCTCATGGTCAAATGGTTATGAAAAACGTTATGGATTGTTCTATGTAGACTTTGATACGCAAGAACGCTATCCTAAGAAATCAGCACATTGGTATAAGAAAGTAGCAGAAACTCATGTGATAGAGTAATATCACCTGAGAATGTAATAATTTGTTATCCGATTTTTAGATCAGGCTTTGAAAAGGTATATATTATTAATTTCGAAGATTGTCCTATAATTCCTGAGCTTGAAGCTACCTCACTACAAAATGTAGTAATTGGTATGTTTCACCTGGAAAAGAATGGATTTGCCATTCTGATTTAGCATTATCCGAATTTGAATGGGAAGTTTTACAATTACTCGATGTAGCAATATGTGAGACTGTTCACTTCGAGGTAGATTATTTGCCTTTCCAATAACAAAAAGAAAGGAATTGACTGTGACTATAATGGACCCATAAAACTAGACACAAAATGAGGAGCTGTTAAAGTAGGTTTATGAGAAAAAGTTATACGCCTGAATTTAAAACTCAAGTCGTGCTAGAGGTCTTAAAAGAAGAAAAAACGATGAACGAAATTGCTTCTGCTCATGGAATCCATGTGAATCAAATTCGCCAATGGAGAAATGCTTTTCTTGAACAGATGCCAAAAGTCTTTGAAAAAGGCAACAAAAAAGTTGAAAAAATGAAAGCCGAGTATGAACAGATCATTGAAAGTCTCTATGCGGAAGTCGGCCGCCTAACCACGCAGTTGTCGTGGCTTAAAAAAATCTGGAATTAAGGAGTAGAGCAGAACGAGTTGAAATGGTCGACTGGGATGACGAAGCAAAACTGCCAATTTCCATCCAGGCCGATCTTTTGAGTCTGAACCGTTCAAGCCTGTACTACAAGCCAGTCGGGCCGTCTCCTGAAGAATTGTTTATCAAACATCGGATTGATGAAATCTACACCAAACATCCCTATTACGGCTCCAGGCGCATTGCTGCTTTACTGAATGCCGAAGGTTTGGTCATCAACCGAAAGGCTGTACAGCGCCACATGAGGGAAATGGGAATCGCCGGGATCACACCTGGTCCAAACCTGAGTAAGCGCAGTCTTGAACACCGAATATACCCGTACCTTCTTAGAAACTTGAAGATTACACACCCTAATCACGTGTGGGGTATTGACATTACTTATATCCGGCTTCAAAAAAGTTGGATGTACCTGGTGGCGCTCATTGACTGGTATTCCCGCTATGTCGTTAGCTGGGAGATAGACCAAACCCTTGAGATCGACTTTGTGCTGGAAGCAGTGAAACGGGCATTCTTAGTCGCCAGGCCAGAGATCTTAAACAGTGATCAGGTCAGCCATTTTACCAGTCCCAAATACACGGATCTGGTGCTTGAGAACACGATTAAAATCAGCATGGACGGCAAAAAAAGAGCCCTTGACAATATCATTACCGAAAGGCTTTGGCGAACCATCAAGTATGAGGAAGTATATTTAGGGCTTGCTGAATAAGCAAAAATTCCAGATTTGACAAGGATTTTGGCTACTTTTGTCGAATATAAAGTGTAAGGATTTCAAAGGAAACACGTAAAAAACCTTGCACTTGGAGGCTGTTACGATGTACAAAAAGACCGAACATCAATTAACTTTTGTAGATGATTTTTTTCTACCATTCGGTGGGAAATTAAATAGGCTTGCTGAATAAGCAAAAGTCCTAGACTTGGTAAGGATACTGACAGCTTTGGCCGAACTTTAAATGCAAGGGTTTTATAAAAAATGCAGGAAAAACTTTGCACTCTAAAGCTGATTCAACATACAGAGAGGACAGAATAAAGCATTTTCGCAGATGCATTCTCCTATGATATTGAGGTAGAGCTTGCTGACAAATCAGATACAAGCCATAATCGGATTCGTTCAGCAAGCCCTAAATAAAGAAAATCGCTGGGTCCGTCTTGCTGAAATGATTCCTTGGTGGATGGCCGAAGAAAAGTATGCCAAGTCCTTCAAGAAGAAATTCAAAGGCGAAAAGGCTTATTCTGTCAGAATCGCTCTTGGGGCTCTTTATATCAAAGAACGGCTTGGGCTGTCTGACCGGGAAACAGTCGAACAGATCACAGAAAACCCGTATCTTCAGTATTTTATCGGCTTGCCTGAATTCCAGGAAAAAGCCCCATTCGACCATTCTCTGATGACTCGTTTTAGAAAACGTTTGGGCGCAAATATCATCAACGAACTGAATGAATGGATCGTTCTGGAAGAACAAAAACGCCAATTGGAAGAAGCATCTAAGGAAAACGACAACAATGATGATCAGGATCACGACGATGACGATCATGATGATGAAGATCGTAATGATCATGATCATGATCGTGGCGATCTTCAGCCTTCCGGTTCCGATTCAGAAAAGCATTCAACTGAATCGGCTTCTCCCAAAACGAAGAACAGAGGAAAGCTCATTTTGGACGCAACCTGTGCACCGGCTGATATTGCTTACCCTACAGACCTCGGGTTGTTGAACGAAGCCCGTGAGAAATTGGAACATATCATTGATGTCCTGCATGAACCACACAAAGGGAAATTACGTAAGCCACGGACCTACAGAAAAAGAGCCCGCAAGGACTATCTTTCTGTCGCTAAGCAACGTAAAGCTGGCGCCCGGAAAATCCGGAAAGCTGTAGGCAAACAGCTCGGATATGTGAAACGAGATCTGGAGATCATTAAAAATCTTGTTTCCCAAAGCTCTCTGTCTCTTTTAAGCAAAGATGAATACAGGCAACTTCTCGTGATTCATGAACTTTACCGCCAACAGGCAGAAATGTACAAAAAGAAAACACACCGGGTTGACCACCGGATTGTAAGCATTTCCCAGCCACATGTCCGTCCAATTGTGCGCGGCAAGGCAAAAGCGAACGTGGAGTTCGGTTCAAAAGTCGCCATCAGTGTCGTAGATGGTTATGCCTTGATTGAGCACCTCGACTGGGAAAATTACAATGAAGGGACCACTCTCAAGGAATCTGTTGAAAACTACTACAACCGGTTCGGATTTTATCCGGAAGCGATCTTGGCAGATAAAATTTACCGAAACCGTAATAATCTGGCATACTGCAAATCTCTTGGCATTCGTCTGAGTGGGCCAAGGTTAGGACGCCCATCCAGAACGGAAGACAAAACCTTGGAACGCGTCGCAAGGCAGGATGCCTCTGAACGTAATGCCGTTGAAGGCAAATTTGGCGAAGGCAAGCGCAAGTATGGGCTGGGCCTTATTCGAGCACGCCTTCAGGAGACCAGCGAAACAGTAGTAGCCCTTCAATTCCTCATACTGAATCTGGAGCGCAAGCTCAGGGTTCTTTTTTTGAAATTTTTACACAACACTATTTTATATTTTGATAATCGGAATTTGGCTTGTATCTGACCAAATTTGATTCGTTCAGCAAGCCCTACTTAGTTTTTCTTGTCCATTGCACAATTTTGTTTCCACTCGATCTAGTGATCGCCATTTCATCCCGGTTTTAGGCCACCGTATATGAAAAAGAAAGGGGCCACTGAAAAAGTAATTTTGTATTTTCCGTGCATACAACATATAGCTTGCAAAAAAAGCGTTGAAACACAAATAGCGGAGTGTCTCAACGCCTTTTCTATTTTGGTGGTGCTTTTTCAAGCGCTCAGTTTTTAAATGAGTGAATCGGGGCCGGGATTCTGCCGCCGCGGGCAATGAAGTCCGCTGATGACAAGGAATGGACGCCCATTACCGGCGCATGGCCGAGCAGGCCGCCGAATTCGACGCGGTCACCGACGTTTGTGCCCGGTGCTGGAATGATCCGGACCGCTGTCGTTTTATTGTTGATGACACCAATTGCAGCTTCGTCTGCGACCATCGCCGAAATCGTTTCTGCCGGTACGTCGCCCGGGATCGCGATCATATCAAGTCCGACGGAGCAGATCGAGGTCATCGCCTCCAGTTTTTCGAGATTCAAGGACCCGCGGTTGACCGCATCAATCATGCCGGCGTCTTCAGAAACCGGGATGAATGCGCCGCTTAAGCCGCCAACATGGCCGCATGCCATGACACCGCCTTTTTTCACGGCATCATTCAGCAAAGCGAGCGCCGCCGTTGTTCCGTGCGTACCCACGGATTCAAGGCCCATTTCCTCCAAAATATGGGCTACAGAGTCGCCAACAGCCGGTGTCGGGGCAAGCGACAAGTCGACAATACCAAACGGAACGCCAAGCCGTTTGGATGCTTCCATGCCGACGAGCTGTCCCATCCGCGTAATTTTAAATGCCGTTTTCTTTACCGTCTCCGCAACGACATCAAACGGTTCGCCTTTCACTTTTTCAAGGGCGCGTTTCACCACACCCGGGCCGCTGACGCCGACATTGATGACGACATCCGCTTCACCGACCCCGTGGAACGCGCCGGCCATAAACGGATTGTCCTCCACCGCATTCGCGAACACAACGAGTTTTGCACAGCCGAGCCCTTGCGTATCCGCGGTCAGCCCGGCCGTCTTTTTAATGATCACACCCATATCACGGACCGCATTCATGTTAATGCCGGAACGTGTCGAGCCGACATTGACAGAAGCGCAAACCCGTTCGGTTTCCGCCAATGCCCGCGGAATCGAATCGATCAATATTTTATCGCCTTTGTGGCAGCCTTTTTGCACCAGCGCCGAAAAGCCGCCGATAAAATGAACACCGACTTTTTTCGCAGCCGCATCAAGTGTTTTGGCAAAAGCAATGTAATCTTTTTCGTCCGTTGCCCCGGCGATGAGGGAAATCGGCGTTACCGAGATCCGTTTGTTAATGATCGGGATACCGTATTCCGATTCAATCTCTTCCCCGGTTTGGACAAGGTTTTCTGCCAATCGCGTAATTTTATCATAAATCTTCCGGCGCGCCTTTTCCCCGTCCGCGTCAATGCAATCGAGGAGCGAAATGCCCATTGTGATGGTGCGGATATCGAGTTTTTCTTCTTCAATCATCCGGATGGTTTCAAGTATTTGTTTCGTTTCCATGATTTTCCCCCGTTTTTACAAGCTGTGCATCGATTGGAAAATTTCCTCGCGCTGAATTTTGATTTGAACTTGCAGTGCCTCGCCTTTTTTTGCAAGGGCTTGTTTGATTTCATCAAAATTCGCTTCAGCATTCGACAAATCTAGCATCATCATCATGGTGAAATACCCGCTCATGATCGTCTGGCTGACATCGAGAATATTAATCTTCAGTTCTGCCAGCTGTGTGCTGACACCGGCTATGATGCCAACCTGGTCTTTGCCGATTACTGTCAAAATTGCTCTCATTTTGTCCACTCCTGTTTTGGAAAAAATTCATATCCTTACTATCACAAATTTTGCCGGTCTTGTCTATGTATACTTTTGGAATTTATCATTAAAAAACAGGGCAGCAAGTTGAAGCTCCCCTGCTGCCCTTTTCACCGTAAAAAAACGCTCGCAGACTTTTCATCTCATACGGGACCGGCTCCGCAAGCCGTTCTTCCGCTGTGCAGTTTTCATCTGCTTTTACCGGCCATACTCCCGTTTAAATGGAGGCGCCGCCTGCAAAAACCCTGCGTTCAAAAGCTTTTCTTCCGACGCCCGGGTCAGCTTTCGTAGCTGTCAATCATATTGGCGATATGCGTATAGGCACCCCCTGCTGCGAGCGCGCCTGCAACAAGGATGGCTTCCGCAAGCTGTTCTTCCGTTGCGCCCGCTTTTTGCGCCTGTTTGGAATGATAGTCAATGCAATACGGGCACTCGGTAATATGGGCGACCGCAACAGCAGCCAGTTCTTTGACAAGTGCGGGCAGTTTGCCGGCTTTCATGGCAGCAGCACCGAACGCATTGTAGGCCGCAAAGCCGTCTTTGGCAAGATGGTTCATGTTGGATAGTTTTTTCATATTGGATTTTTTGTAAATCGTATCACCGGCATCTTCAATCAGGGCAAGCTGCATATGGACACTGTGGGCCACTGCGCCACCTGCTTCCAGCGCTGCTGCCACAAATGCCGCTTCTATAAGTTCTTCGAGACTGGCACCGACCGCTTTTGCTTTTTTCGTATGAATGTCAAGGCAATACGGGCATTTTGTCGCATGGGCCACGGCGACCGCAATGATTTCTTTGTCCCGGGCGGAAACGGCGCCGTCTTTAAACACTTCGGCATTGAGACGGTCAAAAGCAGCCGCCTGTTCCGGCGCAAGGTCTTTTAATTTCGATAGATGTTTGAGCTTATCTTTTTCATAATACGACATAAAGGACACTCCTTTTCCCAATTGGAATACTTATTTTTCATTATAGCCCTTCCATCCGAAAATGAATATTCATCTGCTTTTGTGTGGTAAAATGGGAAGAAGATGAATATCAGGATGGTGATGGTTTTGTTTGATTTTGATACAGTCATTGAGAGGAAAAATACCACTTCTGTTAAATGGGAACAGGTCAAACAGGTCTTCGGGGAGGAAGGTGTGCTCCCGATGTGGGTGGCCGATATGGATTTCAACCCGCCGCATGAAGTGGCGGAAGCGATTAAAAAGCGGGTTGAACACGAAATCCTCGGATATGCGTTTGTGCCGGATTCCACTGCAGAAGCGATTCAGGCATGGCTGAAAAAGCGCCATAACTGGGACATCCCCCCGGCGTGGATCGCATACTGCACTGGCATTGTGCCGGCGATCAGCACAGCCATTCAGGCATTTACCGAACCGGGCGATAAAGTGCTGCTGATGTCCCCGGTCTACCATCCGTTTTTCCATATGGTTGAAAAAAACGGCCGTGTTGTCGCAAACGCGCAGCTGAAGCTTACGGAAAACCGGTTTGAAATCGACTGGGAGCAGGTTGAAGCGCGGCTAAAAGAAGGGGCAAAGCTGTTTTTAGGCTGCAATCCGCATAATCCGGGCGGGCGCGTCTGGACGAAAGACGAGCTTGTGAAAATGGCGGATCTTTGCGCGCAGTATAACTGTTTGTTTTTATCCGATGAAATCCACTCCGACCTTGTATACCCGCCGCATACCCATGTGCCGGTTGCTTCGCTCGGAGACAAGTACCGCGATATGACCATCACCTGCATTGCGCCGACAAAAACGTTTAATCTGGCCGGGATCAAAGCTTCTGCCGTCATCATTCCAAACCCGGAACTGCGCAAAAAGTTCAAAGATGTGCAGGCGGTAAACGGGACATCCGCGTTGAATACATTTGGCATTGTCGGCATGGAAGCGGCATACCGGCACGGCGGCGAATGGCTGGATGCGCTCCTCGTTTACTTGAAGGAAAATATTGATACAGCGGCACGGTTCATCGCGGAACGCCTGCCGGAAATCCGGGTGATGGAAACGGAAGGCACGTATTTAATATGGCTCGACTGCCGTGCATACGGCCTGGAAGAAGAGGCATTGAAGGACCGTTTATGGAAAAAGGCAAAGCTCGGCGTCGAAATCGGCAGCAAATTCGGCCCTGGCGGAGAAGGCTTCATCCGCATGAACATCGCCTGCCCGCGTAAAATTTTGATGGAAGGCTTAAACAGGCTGGAAAAGGCCTTTGCCTAAGGAAAGAAGCCGGCCCAAAAAACTTTGGGCCGGCCCGGGTTTTGGGCGCTTACAATGCGGGATGAAGGCGTTTTATTTGGAAGGGTCAGTATTTTCTGCTAGCCCTAAATATTGTTGCCGTTAAACCGGATGTTATTGCTTTTTTCAAGGTACTGGATCGTTTCTTGCACGTTTGCTGTTATCAATTGAAGCAGGATATCAGCCTTTTCTTTTGATGTATTAAAAATCAAACTGTCAAATAAAATTGTAACTTCATTCATGATCGTTTGTTCAATTTCTTTTCCGGAAAAACTTTTCTCCTTCCCTTCACGATAGATTTGTATCATTTTTTCATAAGTCCCTTTAATAAGCTGCATGTGAGAAATGCTGGTTTTATACAGTTGCTCCAATGTTGAATCCGGTTGAATCATGACTTCATTCGCCTTTTTGATTTTTGTGTCAATAAAAGGGATGGCATTCTCAATGACATTTTCCGGCAAGTCCTGCAGTGTGATATAAACCTCATCTTTCGTTCGATTTTTCACTAAAGAGAAAGCGACAATATATTTGATCGTATTTTTCAAGTCTCCCATGTTTCCTGTATAATGATGTTTTGCCAGGGCATCGAGGGCACGGTCCGTCATTTTTATTGGACAATTCAAAGTGCGTGCTTCATTTATTAAAAACATGTAAATATATAGCCAAATAAGTTGCTGGATAAAAGTTCGGGGTTATTGGCATATTGCGCACAGTTAAAACTGATAAAGGGGGCATGCGGGGTCAACACCTCATTTTACACACAGCATTTGTAGATTAATTCCGCAGTGTAACTTTTGCCTACCCCAGTCGGCCCGCAAAGCATAATCGGCAAGCCGCCCGGATAAAAAATGGACGTTTTAATTTGTGTGATGGCTTTTTTTAAACTCCCTTCCGCACCGATTCATTCATCAAATAGATCATGCTTGTCATTTTTTGGCGGTTCATACTCCTTTAATTCCTGAAAACTATCCAGGATGCTTGCCGGAATGTTAAAAAATTTTTTCTCAAAAACGGACCGGCTTAAAAAATATACAGGCCTTGTATTGATTTTTATGACCAGGTTTTCCTTAACCAATTGATTCAGGTATGTGCTGACCGTATTGCGTTTGACATGGAATACTTTCTGCATGCCGTTCGCAGTTAACTGTTCTGAGGGATGTTCCCAATCAAATTTTTCAGTTTCTTTACTTAAGAAACCAAGGTGTCATTTTTTAAAGACATTCCATGTTCACGCCCTTCGTATTTATTTCAAAAATTTTATCCTCATCATCACTCGTATTATAGCAGAAGATGCGGAAACTTTTCGGCAAAATCCGATGAAAATATTTTTCATATTGGAATAATCAAAAAAGTATGCAGAGCATTTGCCAAAATTCTTGGTTTTTCACCATTATTCTAGAAAAAATTTTCTTTCAGACTATGAAGAGTTTGGTTATGGCAAACGGAGAAATATAGAACAGTCAAATGGAGAAAATGCATCGGATGGTTGGGGTATGAAAAACAGCCGGCATAAGTTTTCAAGCGAAAAAAAGGAAAAAAGCAAAACACAAATGAAGTAGGGCTTGCTGAATGCATTCATCCAGCAAGCCGGGACATATATTAAACCCCCTTCTTAATGAAGCAGGGGGTAAGGCGTTTTCAACAATCGCTACTTTTTTGATTTGCACATTTCTATAAGCGTTTCAGCTCTTCCTCAATCGGTGTATTCCCCGAAACGAGGTCAAATGCTTTCCGGTATGTTTTCGGTTCGTCGAGGCTTGCAAGAATGGTGCGCGCGACGTCTTCACGCGGAATGGTACCGCGTTTTAAGTTTTCTGATGCTTCGATTTTTCCGGTGCCGGGATCGTTCAGCAAACCACCGGGACGGATGATCGTGTAGTTCAGCTTGGTCGACTGGAGCACGCGGTCTGCATAATGCTTGGCAACATAATACGGCTTGATGGCCTCACTCCAATTTTCGCGGTGGTGGGCCTGGAGCGCACTCACGATAACAAAACGGCTGATGCCTGCTTTTTCTGCCGCCTCCATCGTTTTCACCGCACCGTCCAAATCGACAAGTAACGTTTTGTCCGCGCCTGTGTGCCCGCCGGAACCAGCGGTAAACACAATGCAATCGCATCCCTTCGCCGCTTCCGCCAGCTCATCGACGGTGCCTTCCAAATCGGATAGGACCGCATCCACCCCTTTTTGCCTGAAAAATTGGGCCTGTTCTTCTTTCCGCACCATGGCGCGCGGGATATGGCGGTCACTTTTTTGTAAAAGGTCCACAAGGATTTTACCGATCTTGCCGTTTGCGCCAGCAACAAGTACTTTCATTCAGTCCATCCCCTTTCGTTTTCTTCCATTATTTCAAATAGAAAACGGAGAAGCAAATGATTAAGACGGGGCGTGGATGCTGCATACTTAGGGCTGGAACTTCTATTGTTTCCCCGGCAAAGCAAAAAATCCGCATCTTTCCGCGGATTTTCACTCCATAATGGACACACCTTTTTTAGAAATATGAAGCGCAAGCGGGGTAATGCCTGCCGCTTCCCATGCTGCTTTCAAGGCGGCAGCTTTCTCTTCCCCCGCTGCAAATGCAATGCCGCAGTCTCCGCCGCCCGAGCCCGATGATTTTCCGGCACCGAAACGGCCGGCAATGTCTGCAAGTTGCTTCAATGGCGCCGTTTCAATGGCGGTGTGGGCTGCTGCTTCAAGCTTCTGCAAAGCACGCCGGTTTTGCCGGATACTTTCAAATACGCCGGCCGCATCCTGCTGCATGAAACTTTCCGCCAGTTTATCCACTGCAGCGGTACTTTCTTGCAAAAATGCCGTGTATGTTTCGGTTGCCGCCTCCCGCAATTTGCCGATACGCTCCACCATCGGCCCGGTTGCCACCGCTTTCCCGGTCCAGCCTGTGCAAAAAATGAGGCCCGGGGGCAGTTCCAATTTGGAAATGGCCAAATGCGGCCATGTTTCTGCCAGCAATTCCGAAATCGTGCAGCCCGCTTCCAACCGGGAAAAAATCCAATCCGGCCTGAATGCGGCATATTTCAGCATGCCGCCGTACACGGAAGCAGCAAGATCCGCGCCGGACCCGTTGCCCTGTGTTTTCAGATGGGCCACGGCGGCCAGTTTAAAAATCGCTTCCTTCGTATCCGGCATCCCTTGATGGGCATGCAAAAGGGCGGCAAGGACGGCAGAAAGAATCGCTGCACTGGAACCGAGCCCGTATTTTTGCCCTGTTGCGGGATCATCCAATTCACTCGTTACCGTGATGTGAAGCGGGCGGAGCGGTATCGATTTTTCCGTAAGCAGCCGGTAAAAAACGGCGAGTGCATTTTGGATAAACCGGAGTTTCGAGTCATCGTGGTCAAAGCGGACTTCCCCGTTCTCCACACGCCACGCTGCATGCGGAATGCCAATCTGCGGCAAAGAAAAAAGATTCTCCGTGCTTTCTTTTACCTCTATTGTGATGTACCGGTCTACCGCGGCAACCACAGCAGGGCAACCGGGTTCAATGACCGCATATTCGCCGGCAATCATCAATTTGCCCGGCGCCTTTACTTGAAATTGCATCCCGTTCATCTCTTTCAATCCTTTTTAGGTCGGTTTACCCGTCAAATTTGCAAACATCGCGTCCAATGCCCGCCTGCTGCATCCGCTTTTGCGGACACATCCTCTGTCTAACTGGCGAACGGCAATCCGGGCGTTTCCCGCGTCAAAAGCAACCCCCAAGGTGTTTCCAAAAGCCGTGTGAAAAGGGTTCCATTCGCACAGCCGCAACCCGGTTACGGGCATGGCGCCGCCAAATAGCGCGAAACAG
Source organism: Weizmannia sp. FSL W8-0676 (assembly GCF_038593015.1). NCBI lineage: Bacteria > Bacillati > Bacillota > Bacilli > Caryophanales > Bacillaceae > Heyndrickxia > Weizmannia sp. FSL W8-0676. Next base: position 309,836 of record NZ_CP151954.1, on the reverse strand, counting down.
GCCGAAATGGTTTTTCAGCCGCAGCTGCAGAAGGAAAGCGGCATTTTATAATCACGAAAGAAAGCCCTAACATGGATGTTTTGGAGCTTCCCTGCCGGCGTTCCAAAGTCCCGGAAAAAATTAAAACGGGCCGTATTGAATGCCCGGACCCGGATGGCAAACCAGCACTTCGCGGACGGACGGGACGGCTGCAAGCGCATTGTACACCGTCTCTTCATCTTTTCGTTCACACAGCACTTTTACATTCGGCCCGGCGTCAATTGTAAAATAAGCTTCAATCCCGCGTTCGCGCAAAAGCGCCACTTCCTGCATAACATCGAGCGTCGCACTTTGCCAGTATAAAAAGGGCGGGTCGGCGCTGATCGTTGTCGCATGCATTTTTAACGCATTGGCTTCAAGCACGCGCCCCAAAAGCGAAAAATCGCGCGCTGCAATCGCGGATTTTGCGGCGGCCAAATCTTTTTCCACGGTTTCCATCCAGGCTTTATAAAACGGCGACGTGGTGACCGTCCGTTTCATCCCTTCCCTGCTCGAAATTTTTTTCTGCTTTGATTCCACCAGGCAAGATAAAATGCTGAGATTCCAATCGTCTTCGCCAAGAATCGGAACCGCGTGTGAATCGGAGCCATCCGCTTTTTCACCTTTTTGCCACTCAACAAAACCGCCGTAGATGCTGCGGCAGGCGGACCCGGAACCTTGGCGCGCCAAGATTGACAGCGTGCGCCCGTCCACCTCAAGGCCGAGCGCTTTAACGGCCGCAGCCGCAAGCGCCGCCATGCCGGATGCGGAAGAGGCAAGCCCGGCAGCGATCGGCACTTCGTTTTGCGATTCTATATATGCATATCTTTTTTCTCCCGCAAATGCCCTGATCTTATCCATAAAGCGGGAAATTTTCGTCGTTTCAGCATCCACGGCCGGTTTTCCGTTCAGAAAAAACACGTCCGCCTTTAAAGCGGAATCAAAAGCCACCTTTGTTGTCGTATAAAACCTGTCCAGCGTAATGGACAGGCTGCTGTTCATCGGGAGAAAAAGCTTTTCGTCCCGTTTCCCCCAGTACTTGATCAGGGCAATATTCGTATGGGCCCTCGCTGTTGCCTCCATCTTTCATCGTTCCTTCCAGTAAAAATGCCTTCTTGCTTTGAAAAAGGTACTCTCCTGCCAATGCTATTCTCGCTGCCGGACAAAAAGAGCCGCTCTGGCCAACTGCCTCGAAGGAAAATGCAGCAAACATTTTATTGAAGAGGCAACTGCCTGCGATTCCCAGCCCAGCTTAGCAGCCTTCACACCGCTGCCGGATAAAAGGAGCCCCTTTGCCAGCCGCTTCAACGGAAAAGGTCTTCTCATGATTCGCCCGCTTTGAAGCCACGGACAAAAAGAGCTGCACGCTACAAGCAAAAACAGGGAGCCTCTTTTACATGAAGCATCTCCTGTTTTCGGGGCTGTGCTATCATGTTTCTATTGCGGGATCACGGTCATCCTTCCAGCGAAAATTGCCATACTTGCGCGGCGCCTGCTTTTTGCAGGGCTTGCGCAACTGCTAAAGCCTTTTTTCTGCTTTCGGCGAGCGAAATAATGCAACCACCCCGGCCTGCGCCGGTCAGTTTGGCACCGAGTGCGCCGGCTGACCGTGCTGCAGCGCACAATGTGTTAAGCCCTTCGTCGCTGACACCCAAAACGGAAAGCTGTGCATGTGCTTCATTAAATAAACGGCCGAGATGCAATCCGTCTTTTTCAATCAATGCCCTTCCCGCTTCGTGCACGATTTCGCCTAAACGGCTGATGACGGACTCCACCGTTTTCGGGTCAGAACCGCTTTTTTCACGGATGCTCCCGACCGCCATTGCCGTATTATGCACGCGCCCGGAATCGGCGACCACCAGATAAAACGGAAGCGAAAACGGAAGCGGCCGGGCCGCCTTCCCTTTTTCAAACCAGATCGGGTCATTGCTGATGACTGCCATCATATCGATGCCGCTCGGATTCCCGTGGGCAAAATTCTCAGCAATTTGGACAAACCGTTCAAGTTCCATTTTCGTTAATTGTTTTTCAAAAAAAGCATATAGCCCGCGGACAATGGCAACGGCAACAGCGGCACTCGAGCCAAGCCCGCGCCCGATCGGAATGGTCGATTCCAGTTTAATTGCCAAATTTTCGGCCGGCTTTTTTAACGTACGGAGGATTTCTTTGACACATGCCTTGATTCCGTGAAGCCTTTCCGGCGCTTTATCCAGCGCCCCTTTGTAAAACCAGCAGTCAATGGAGAGCGGGCCTTGTTTCCGGATGACTGCCGTTTCAATTTTCACATGATCGAATGGAAGCGCGATCGCCGGTTGCCCGTAAACGACAGCATGTTCCCCCGCTAAAATTAATTTTCCGTGTGCCGTCCCGGTTGCTGTATTGCCGGGAATTTTCATCATGTTTACCCCTCGCTTTCCCTTGCCAGACCGATGCGCGGTTTTCGGGAAAATTTTTTCAAAAAAGCCCTTCATTGTGCCGCTCCTTAAAAGGTGCCATACAGCAAAAAAGTCATCTATGTTATCCAGCGGTGAAGGAGTCGCTGGCAAACCTGTTTATCCTATTCAATCCAGTATCGCCACTTTTCGACAATGCCTATTTTATCGCAACAGGACGCGTGATGACAATGGTTTGGGCCTTGAGCATATATATGAAAATATGGGCCGGATTCCCGAAAGTTCCAAAAGAAAACCGGCCGTTGGAAATCCAGCTGTAATCCGGTACTTATAAAACCGGTTCGTGCGAAATTCACTTAAGGGCTGTGTCCGTGCATCCGCCTTTTGCGACGGATGTGGAAAGATTGCTGTGCCCATTCCCGTTTCTACAGGTGATGAAACGGGAGAATCCATTTTTAAATCGGTGCCAAAAAATAACCGCTCATGGTTGTGAGGCTATCCACAAACAGAGCGATCACAGGATTTATTTCACGGTGTCGTGATTCCCCATCCATTCTATCGAAAATTGACCTTATTTGCAATAAAAGCGCAACGATTTGAACATAATGGAAATGATAAGGAGGATGTTTTGTGAAAGTCAGCGTCATACTTCCCGTTTACAATGTTGCAAATTATCTGGATGACTGCATGGAAAGCCTCGCCCGCCAGACCTTGCCGGCTTATGAAATCATTGCCGTTGATGACGGTTCAAAAGACGGGAGCCGGAAAGTTTTGAAAAAGTGGGCAGCCCGCCTCCCGCAGCTGAAAGTCATCCGTCAGAAGCATAGCGGGGCACCGGGCGGCCCCCGGAATAAAGGGCTCGCGCTTGCCACCGGCGATTACATTCATTTTCTTGATCCGGACGATTATATTGACCATGGCTTTTACGGAAGTTCATTTGCCTGCATCCGCAAGCACGACCCCGATATCGTCGTGACGAATAGATACAAATTCAATTCCAGGCAAAAATGGCAGGTGTATACGTTTAAACTGCTCGGGCTGTTTGAGGAAAGCCGGCTGACAAACCTGTACGAAACGAAAAACCTGATCCATAACCTGGGGCCTGCCAATAAAATTTTCAAACGGGATTTTTTAACGCGGAACGTGCTTCGTTTTCTTGAAGGCTGCCGTTTTGAAGATGTCCACTTTATCACCTGCTGCCTGTACCTTGCAAAAAAAGTGTTCATCCATTGCGGCACGCATTACCACTGGCGGAAACGCGAATCTTTGCGCAATTTGTCGATTACGCAAAAGAATTTTATGTTCCGCGCTGTCGCCGACCGGGTGGAAATTGATCGGTTTTTAATGGCACAGGGGCTGCTCGGCCACCGTTACATTAAAGATATCCGCGCCATCCTCGATTTTACGCGTTATGCTTCGAATTTGTATCGCTACCTGCCGCATGCCCGGCGCCGCTTTTTTCCGCTTGTAAACCATTATTTGCAGGACATTGACGAGCGGGCGTTCGACTATGTGCCGGAACCGGAGCTTGTGCGGGCGCGCTATTTTTTCCTGCGCAACGGGATGCCGTTTGAATTTGCGGCAACAGCAAGCGTTTCGCGCGGGTATTTGCCGGTAACCCCGGACGGCTACTTTGATTTCCGCGCCTTTAAAGGGAAGCATGCTTTCGACCATCTGCTTCCGGATTCTGTCCGCGTGCCGCCGGGTTTGCAACCGGAAAAAGCGGAACTGCTTGCCGGCGACTTATGCAACCGCGCCCTTTCTTTAAAAGGGTTCGGCCAGATCGGCTATGTGCCGCCTCGCTCAAAGCAGGACGCGGGCATCACGGTGATTTTGCAAAACCGCACCACAAAAGAGGAGCGGCGGATTCCGGCTGTGATCCGGCTGTTGCCGCAACGAAAAATGCGCTTTGTTGCTGCTGTTGATGTGGCGCTTTTGGCGGACTGGCTTGCTTTACAGCAGACGGCGGATCTTTTTCTCGAGATCAGGGCCGGCACTTTGCTGAAAAAACTCCGCCTTCATGCCGATCCGCATGCGAAACTCGGAAACTATGGCAGATGCGGAAAGCTTACGGTCACGAAGTATGGAAATGTTTCGATTGTCCCGGCTGCGGTGGAGCAGCGGAAAAGAGCATAATTTCCATATTTTGGTTCATTTTATTTTGTGCCTGCCGGGAATAGGAACAGTGCAAGGCCAATACATCTTAAAAGAAGGACTGGTAAAGTTTTTGATGAAAGACTTGGCAGCAACTTCATCTTCCGTATTTGGCACTGCATTTGTCCACCGGGCAAGTGGGACGACCGTCCGGAACCGGTATACTTTCGGTGAAGGTTCGTGTCCGCCTACTATTTGAACCCCCGGACTTGTCTAAAGCCAGGTTTGGATAAGCCCGGACTGGACGTCATCTGAATACCAGGTTTGGATGAGGCAAAAGGCGCAATCCGATCGGGTTGCGCTTTTTGTCCGTGTGCTCCCTGGTATGCTTTGGAAATCCCGGCATTTGCCTGCAGCACAATCGCTTTATTCCCCGCCCGGTTCATGTTAGCATGAAGGTAGGAATACACGTGATATAAGGAAAGCGATACGTTGAGGTGAAAAAGATGAGTGGAATCGTTGGGTACATTGGCAGACATTCGGCACAGCCGGTTCTGCTCGATTGCCTGAAAAAACTGGATTACCGGGGCTATGATTCAGCAGGCATTGCCGTCTCCGATATGAAAACCATCGGCGTCCGCAAAGAAAAAGGGCGCGTCGAAGATCTGGAAGCTTCCCTCCAGCTCGAACCGATTCCCGCCGGATGCCTTGGGATCGGCCACACAAGGTGGGCATCACACGGGATGCCGACCGTTGAAAATTCCCATCCGTTATGCGATGAAGAAGCACGTTTCTACGTTGTCCATAACGGGATCATTGAAAACTACCAGCAATTAAAAAAATTTCTTATCGCGCAGGGGCATCGTTTACAAACGGACACCGACACAGAAGTCATTCCGTATCTTCTCGCGCATTATGATACCGGCAATTTTGAAGAAACCGTGCGGATCGTCATTCCGCAATTAAAAGGTGCGTTTGCGCTTGCAATCATGGCAAAAGATCACCCGAACCAGATTATCGCCATTTCTTATGATAATCCACTCATTATCGGCTTTGGCAGCGGGGAAACGTATCTCTCCTCGGATATCCCGGCGCTGCTTTCGTATACAAAGGAAATTTATCCGATTAAAAACGGCGAAATGGCCATTTTGACCCAGACAAAAGTGGAAATTAAGACACTTTCCGGGGAGAAAATTCTGCCGGAAAAGACATCCGTGCGCTGGAATCAAGACGAACTCAACCTGCAGGATTACGGCCACTACATGTTAAAAGAAATCATGGAGCAGCCGGAAGCAATCAAGCGCACGTTAAAAGGCCGGTTAGCGGCCGGTGATGTCATTATTCCGGAAGTCGAGGAATTTTTCAAAGAACAGCAGCTTACCGATATTGAAAAAATTACTATTGTCGGCAGCGGCACCTCGCACCACTCCGGCATGATCGGCAAAAAGATTTTGGAGACGATGCTGGATATCCCAGTCGAAGCGGCGATTTCGTCTGAATTCAGCTGCGAACACGGCCATTTAAATGAAAAACATCTTGTCATTGTGATGAGCCAGTCGGGGGAAACGGCGGATACGATTTCGGCCTTGAAAAATGCGAAAAAATTCGGGGCACCGGTGATTGCAATTACCAATTATTGGAAAAGCACATTGGGAAGGAAATCGGACTGTCTCATTTATACACATGCCGGTCCGGAACTCGCGGTCGCCGCGACAAAAGCATACACCACCCAGATCACCGCACTCATTTTGCTTACGATTGTGCTGACGAAAAAACTGAACGGCCCTGGAAAGGATAAAATTCCTGTCCTGCTCGATGCCCTTCATTCACTCGCCGACGACGTGGAAAAATGCCTGGTGATGACGCAGGATGCCATCGACCAGTTTGCACAGGTCACAAACGACCAGGAGCATCTATTCCTGATTGGCCGCGGGCTCGATTATGTGCTGGCGCTTGAAGGGGCGCTCAAACTCCAGGAAGTCGCCTATCTCCATGCGGATGCCTACGCGGCGGGAGAAATGAAACACGGCACGATGGCTTTGATCACGCCGGGTGTTCCGGTCATTGCCCTTGCCACCCAGGAACATTTGCGCGACAAGGCCATAAACAATATTAAAGAAGTAAAGGCACGCGATGCATATGTCGTCGGGATTACGACGACGGGAGATGACGAAGTGAGCGCCGTTGTGGACGAAGTGCTCTACATTCCGGAAGCACACCCGTTTCTCATGCCGGTCCTGGCCGCCATCCCGCTGCAGCTGCTTGCTTATTATGCCGGCATCGTACGCGGCTATGACGTTGACCGCCCGCGCAACCTGGCGAAGAGTTTAACCGTCGAGTAAAGGGAAATCGCGTGAAACTTTTTCAGTCCATGCCTTTCACACAAAAACCGCCCGGGAAAAGTATCCTGGCGGTTTTTTCTCTTTCGAGGCAGGCTCCCATTTGATTTTTTATCATATAATAAGCATTATAAATAATTCCATTTCTTTTTGTTTACAGCAATAATCCCTAATCTATATTGATTCCCATTCTCAATTATTCAAAAAAAATTTATATTAATTGAGAATAAATACTATTCTTTTTCCTTTCTTCGTGCTACAATACAGGTGAAATAAGTTTACTCAGGAAGAGGTGTACGATGATGCCGGAATATGATTATCACCACCTTCCGCATGTCAAAGTCCAGTCCGCATCAAAAAAAGCGTTATGGGCAACGCTTGTCCTAACCTTGTTTTTCACGTTTGTTGAAATGATCGGCGGCCTGGTTTCGCATTCGCTTGCTTTGCTTTCCGACTCGGCACATATGGCTTCAGATGTCATTGCACTCCTCTTCAGCATGCTTGCTTTGTTTATGGCGACACGCCCGCCAAACCGCAAATATACATTCGGCTATTTACGGTTTGAAATCGTTGCATCGTTCCTGAATGGGATTGCGCTCATGGGCATTTCAATCGGCATTTTCATTGAAGGGATTAAGCGCCTCGTCCATCCGCAACCCATTGATTTTAAGTGGATGTTTCTCATTGCCATGACCGGGCTTGTTGTGAATATTATCCTCACCATTGTGCTGCACCGGAGCACAAAAGAAGAAGAAAACTTAAATGTCAAAAGCGCATTATGGCATTTTATCGGGGACTTATTGAATTCGGCCGGCGTGATTGTTTCCGCCCTGCTCATTTATTTTACGGGAATGAATTTCTTTGATCCGCTCATCAGCATCGCAATCGGCGGCGTCATTTTTTACGGCGGCGCCAAAATCGTCCGCGCTTCCTATTTGATCCTGATGGACACCGTGCCGGAAGGGTTTGATTTAGAGCAGATCCGCACAGATATGTATCAAATTGAGGGGATTGAAGACGTCCATGACATGCATCTTTGGAACATTACTTCCGACCATTGTTCGCTGACCGCCCATGTCTTTGTCAAGCATTCATCTGAACCGATGCGCGTCATTTTAGCTGTAAATCAGATGCTCGAACAAAAATACGGCATCCGCCATACGACCATCCAGACAGAAGACCCCGCCATCCATGACCATACCGATTATCTCCGGCAGAAAAACCGGACTGTTTCACTGTAGCTGCTGCTCAGCAGGTACAGTTTTTTTGTTTTCCAGCCAGACAACCCATTTGTAAAACCCGGCCACAATGAGCAGGAGGAACGGATTTACGAGCGCCGAAATGGTGAAATCCCACCATCCGTAATGAAAATAGCCCCATGGTGCCGGCAGCAGGGTGATCCACTCATACCCCAGCATCAGCACTTCCCAAACAGCAATATAAAGTATCTTTTTTGGCCATCTTTTTCCAAACGGAAACCAGTTAAGATACAAAATATTCACAGGCGGAAGCAAACAAATCATACCCGGGAGATTCTCCCAGTCCACCCCTTTTGTAAAATACCAGTAGCCATGGTACTTGTAATCGATATATACATCAAAAACCAGGTGGGAAGCTATGGTAAACGTCCAAATCTGTACGATCTGCCCGGGGGAAAGCCGCTTATTGGCCCAAAAAACAGCCAGATTAAAAACAATGAGGGAAACAACATACCCAATCATGTTTGATCCTCGCAATCAGCGTTACCGTTCTTTCAATAGCTTATGCACCCGCCGGTTTTCTATACAGCCGCCAAATGGGCAGTGGGGAAACGTATAGATTTGGGCTACTTGTACGCCAGGCCAATGCTTCTTAGTTTATGATTCAGAAACCAAAATTCCTAGTTTGTATTTTTATCGGGGCAGCCAATAATTATTCTGTTCCCCCGTAACCGGATGAAGATCTTTTTCCGGCGGGCTTCAAGCAAAGTGCCGGTCCTCCGGCTGGCATCACAGTTTACGGACTAATGCGCTGCCTCGCGCACGATTTGTGCCGCTGTTTGTGCATCCACGCGCAAAAAGGAACAAAGCGCTTCATCTGGCGCATCCCGGCCAAAAAGCAAATAGAACTCTTCTATCGCTTTACGGTGCGCATCTTTACTGGTATGCCCGCAAACCTGGCAGTGCCACGCGCCATTGTTAAAATCCATTTCAAAACGGCGGCACAGCGGACACCCGACCCCCGTATACATTTCGCTTTGGTCAACCGGCCACGGACAGATCCCCAGATTTTTGCGGCATTCCAGCAAATGCTTGTGCCATTTTTTAAAATGCTTGCCGTCCAGGACCAGCTGGCTGTATGTTTCCAGCATCTTTGTCACTTTATAAACAGCCTGGCTTGCTGGGCAGATCCTCAATTCATCTGCTGAATTGACAACAGGCATTTTCAACTCGGCCCCCTCATGGCAAAGGACAAGCAAATACTCCAGCGGCAATTCGGGTAAATGCCGCATCCGGGCCCATGTACACAAGATTTCTCTTTGTTTTTGCAGGCACGCAAACGGTTCCGGCCAGCCTTTTTCCTTCCCGCCTTTTTGCTGGATAAGCTGGGCAAAAGCCGGATCCGGAAAAATCGCGCCGGATAAATGATTGTAGCCTGTAATCAACACAAAATTTCGTGTGAGAATCAACCCGTCCAGGCATGTGTTTGTTATGGGGAGTGCATGGTAAACATAGAATTGGCCAGACGGAAGAATCTCCAAAAACCGGTCTGCCCGCTTCTCCCTTTTATATTTTGCATCCCACTTTTTTACATCCCTAGCAATCTGCCCATACAGCGGATGCCTTTCGGGCAGCCTCCCCAGCAGCGCCTCTCCCGCCCGGATTTGCGCGGGGTATTCCCGCTGTTTTACAATCACGTCCAACTTCCCCTTTTTTAATGATTTTTTTTATTTTATTCGCAGTGGGAGAATAAATATGTTAAAATTAAGAATATTGTGGTGGGAGGTGCTGTTTGTGCGTCTGTATTTTGATCGGTTTGAAAATGACCAGCCTGTTCGTTCCTGATGCGGGGGACGAACAGCCGCTTCGAAACCCCCGTCTGGCTGTTAGATAAAAAATAAAGACGGAGGTTGATGACTGTGAAAAACAAATGGGCAGGCGCACTTTGCCTCGCGCTTGCATCCGGCATCTGGGGCGGGATGTATGTGGTCAGTAAATATGTCTTGAACTTTGTACCGCCGCTTACGCTTTTATGGTTGCGGTATATGATCGGTTTTGCCGCACTGTACGCGCTATTGCATGCCGGCAGAAAGAAAAAGGGAAAGGCAAGCCTTGCAAAAAAAGACTGGCTGCTGCTTGCCTGGATCGGGTTTGTCGGCTATTTTGCATCCGTTGCCATGCAGTTTATCGGGACGCAAAAAGCGGATGCCCATACCGGCGCGATCATCACGTCCGCTTCTCCGGTTTTTATCGTGATATTCGCGCGCTTCATTTTAAAAGAAAAACTGACCGCGCGCAAAATATTGGCGCTGATTATCGCATCAGCGGGCGTTGTCATTGTGATCGGCTGGGACATCCATCTTCAAACCTATTTTTGGGGCAGCCTGATTCTGGCTGGAGCGATGATCACATGGGCACTTCTGTCCGTTTATGTAAAAGTGGCTTCCTGGAAAATGGATTCGTTAACCATTACAACCTACGCCATTTTGTTCGGGCTGCTGTTTACAACGCCTTTTGCCGCCCGCGAAGCCATGATGGCCTGGCCTGTATCATCGGGCGGTTTTTGGGGAATGGCAGGTATTTTGTATCTCGGCGTCATCTCTACAGCCGGCGCTTTCTTCCTGTGGAACAAAGGGCTTGAAATGGTAGAAGCCGGCAGCGGGTCACTTTTTATGTTTCTGCAGCCTGTCACCGGCTCTTTTCTCGGCTGGCTTTTGCTTCATGAAAGCCTGAACGGCCGCTTCTTTGCCGGCGGCGCCCTGATTCTGGCTGCGATTGCCATTTCATTGCTCCCGGAAAGGATGCGCCTCGTGCCCCGGATGGAAACGCAAAAAAAATATATCGGATTAAAATAGTAGCATAAGGCAAGGCCTGCCGCACCGGTCTTGCCTTTTTTGTTTCTTTTTTTTTGCGAATTTGCAGGAATTTTTGCCGCTTTTATCGAAAAAGGGGATAAAAAGGTTCCGGGAGGCAGAACAATGGATCGGTACAGTTGCTTGGCATATCTTTTGTTTCAAACTGGTGATGGCACGGTAAAAGAAGCGGCAATCCGCCTTGTACAGGGCAGCCTTACGCTTGAGGAAGCAAAAGCAGACAGCACGCTCAAGCCGTATCTGGAAGCATGTGAAAAACGGCTGAACATACAGCCGCCGGATGCCGGGCTGGTTTATGCATTTATGGCAAATTACGTATACGCCGTTTAAAATCTGGCAGGGCAAACCGGCGGACTTCTAAAAGGCATTGCCCCGCTTTGCTCCGAAAGCGGATTGTGCCGCCGCAAAACGTACGCCCTGCCTCTCCTAGTGGTTTTGCAAGTTTTGAGGTTCGTCCGCAGTTATAGGCAGGAAGTTCCCCTGTAGTTTTGCGTCTCCATTTTTCAATGGATTTGCCCCTTTGATATAGGTCTTTTATCCTATTATACTGTATTTCTGTCCAAAAGAAACCGTCAGTCAAAGGATAAGAAAGGGCAATTCGGTTAAAATTTGCCGTCTGCAGCTGCCGGAAACGTTTATGGCGGTTCCGCCAACGCCCCCGCCTCATCGCTGAAGAAGGGGCATGGATGCGGCATGCTTTCCGCTGTTTTACGCCGAAATGGCACGCGCTGTCCTGTGCTTTTCAGCGGCCTTGCGTTTTGCCGGATCTGTTTCCGGCATGTTAATTTACGAACCGCTCTGTTTTTCCGAGCTTTTCCCAGTATTCGTTACGCAGGCGGACTTTCTGGATTTTCCCGGATGCCGTTTTCGGCAGTTCCTCCACAAATGTCACACCCGTCACGGCTTTGAAATGGGCAAGCCTTTCCCTTGAAAAACGGATGATATCTTCTTCAGTGGCGGCCGCATCTGCCTTCAGGACGACAAATGCATGCGGGGTCTCTCCCCATTTTTCATGCGGAACAGCAATCACCGCCGCTTCAAGGATATCCGGATGTTCATACAGCACCCCTTCCACTTCAATAGAGGATATATTCTCACCGCCGCTGATAATAATGTCTTTTTTACGGTCGACGATATCGATATAGCCGTATTCATCAACGGTCGCCATATCCCCTGTATAGAGCCGCCCGTTCCGGATCGTTTTCATCGTTTCTTCCGGGTTTTTCCAGTATCCAAGCATAACGCCATGCCCTCTTACCGTGACCTCGCCGATTTCTTTTCCGTCATGGGCCACTTCTTCGTCGTTTTCCCGTAAAACCCGGACATCACTGCCGATCATCGGAAACCCGGCTTTCGCCCGCAACCGCAATTGTTTATCATGATCCAGCCCGCCAAGCTGCGAACGGATGACAGACACAAGGGTGAGCGGTGTGGACTCCGTCATGCCGTACACCTGGATGAATTCCCAGCCAAGCTCTTTTTCCACCCGTTCTACAAATGCAGGCGGCGGCGCAGCTCCGGCGATGACAACACGCACATCCTGTTCAATGGCGGGATGGTGTTCCGCATTGTACTGCAACAGGCTGTTCAGCACAGTCGGCGCCATATGCACCACCGTTACATGATGCCTGATGATTTCCGTGAAAATGGCTTCCGCCGACGGTTTGCGGAGGCATACATGGGCCGCCCCGTTTGCTGTATAGTAAAACGGCGAACCCCATCCGTTTACATGGAACATCGGGAGCACATGCAGATAGACATCGCGGTCCGTAACGCGCAAATGGTGCATGGCGCTTAATGCATGCAAATAATTATTGCGGTGGGTAAGCATCACGCCTTTAGGATTTCCGGTTGTTCCGCTCGTATAAAGCAGGCTGCACACATCGTTTTCATCGAGGCCGGCACGCGGAAACGGCTCAGGCGGAAATCTGTCCAGCCAACGGTCATAATCAATTTCAGCACAGTCATCCTCTTTATAGTGGATAATAATTTGCTCCACCGTTTCAAGCTCATCCTTTACCGGCTCGATCAAATGGTACATCTCCTGGTCCACAAACAATACTTTCGATCCGCTGTGATTTAAAATAAACCGGTAGTCTTCCGGGGTCAGCCGGATATTCAGCGGCACCATCACCGCCCCCAGCTGGAAAATCCCGTAAAAGCCTTCCAGCATTTCCACTGTATTCGGCGCGAGATAGGCCACCCGATCCCCTTTTTCAATGCCAAGATTTTTTAACCCGTACGACAGCCGGTTCACCCTGCCGTTCAGCTCCCGGTATGTAAACGCCCGGTCCCCGCAATACACCGCTGTTTTCCCGCCGTACAAAAGCACCGCGCGATCCAGAAATTCCGTCAACACCAACGGCACGTTCATGGACTCCCCTCCCATTTTCATTTTCTCCCTGTTTCCCCTTGCTGTTTAAAAACCAGCACTGTTGTATAACAATATTATAAAAGTTTATGAACGCGTTTTCAATCATCATATTTATTTGTTTTTTTATAACATTGGATGATCTTATTTTCACATCTTTTACCTTGGTTTCCGCTTACATTTTTAATATAATGAGAGTGTAGAAAGAAAAAAATGTTTAGGAGGCAGTACATGTTATGAAAATTCCTGTAAAATCCGTTACATCGCCGAAAAAGTTTATCGTAGGGAACGGCCTGCTTGCCAATTTATATGCGTACATAAAAGATTTGGGCGACAATGCCTATGTGATTTGCGACGAATTCATCCTCGGCCGCGCAAAAGAAGAAGCCGGAAAATCTGTCCGGGAAGGCGGCGGGAAAGCAACTTTCGAACAGTTCAATTATCAAACCACCCAGGAAGAAGTAGACCGTAACCGCCGGCTTGCACGTGAAGCAGGCGCCAATGTCATTGTCGGCATCGGCGGCGGAAAAACGCTTGATACCGCAAAAGCAACCGCTTATTATGAAAAACTTCCGGTTGTCATTTTTCCGACGATTGCCTCCACTGACGCACCGTGCACGGCCCTTGCCGTTCTTTACAAAGAAGACGGCGCTTTTGACCGTTACTTGTTCCTGCCGAGCAATCCGGATGTCGTGCTCGCAGACACGGAAATTTTAGCTGCAGCACCGGTCCGCTTTTTCGCCGCCGGGATCGGGGACGCGCTTGCCACTTATTTTGAAGCGCGCGCCTGCTACGCGGCAAACGGCGACAACCTTGTTTTAATGAAGCCATCCCTCACCGGCCTGGCCATTGCCCGCACTTGCTACGAAACGATTCTCGAAAACGGCGTAAAAGCAGTGGAAGCCGTGAAAAACAAAGTGCCAACCCGTGCAGTGCAGGATACCATTGAAGCGACCATCTATTTGAGCGGTGTCGGGGCGGAATCCGGCGGCCTTGCCGCAGCACACGCCATCCATAACGGCATGACCGCTGTCCCTGCCCTCCATCGTGCACAGCACGGCGAAAAAGTGACATTCGGCCTGCTCGCACAGCTCGTTCTTGAAAACGCGCCAAAAGAAGAGTTTGAAACGGTAATCCGCTTTATCAAAGCAGTTGGCCTGCCGCTGACACTGAAGGACCTCGGCGTTGAAGAATTTGTGGAAGCCGAATGGCGGAAAGTGGCGGAAGATGCCTGTGCCGAGGATGACACAATGGGCAACGAACCATTCCCGGTTACGCCTGATGATGTGTACAATGCCATTGTTGCCGCTAACGCCATTGCTGAAAAATACCATGACTAAATCAAAGCAGCTTATATGAACCCATAAAAACGGCGGGAAAACACGATTGTGTCTCCCGTCGTTTTTATTTATCACCGGCTGCTTTCATTCTGCTGTCGGAGCCGTTTTAAAAGCGGCATGGCGGCCAGGTGCTTGTTCCTTTTCAATCCTTTGATGGCGCGCACGGGCTTCTATCCCGAAACATCGAGATGGCTGGTTTTCATTCCTTTTCTATCCTGAAAAAATGCGATACTGATTTTCATTCCTTTACTGGTGCAGCGTTTATCCGGCGTGGCGGCAATCTGATCGCCCGCTTTTTCAAGTATGCCCGTGTTTTCGGGCAATTGCCAGCAGCCATGATGGATTTGCTTCATTTTCCGGCGCGTACCCGGGACCCCTTTCCGTCTCAAAGGCAAGTCTGAAGCGGCAAGCAGATTATTGCGGATCCGTTAAGGCGCCGGTCCCGGCTGCATGCTGGTAATCTTCCGCCGGTTCCCATCCTTTGCAGACATCCACCCATTTTTCGGCCTTCCCGTATGTATACAATTCTTCGCAGGTCAGTTCAATTGCCGAGTTGCCGCTCCCGCATGCCGGAAATACAGTCGTGAACCGTTTGAGTGAGACGTCCATATAGACCGGCAAATCTTTTTTCAAACCGAACGGGCAGACGCCGCCGACAGCATGGCCGGTATGCTCGAGCGTTTCTTCTGGTGACAGCATCCGCGCTTTCCCGCCGAATGTTTGCCGGAATTTTTTATTGTCGATTTTCGCATCTCCCGCAGTGACAACAAGAAGGGCTTCTTCCCCACCGGTACCCCTGAACGCAAGCGTTTTTGCAATCCGTTCCGGTTCCATGTGCAGCGCCTCAGCTGCAAGTTCAACCGTCGCGCCTGATGACGGCAGGACGAGCACCTCTTCTTCCCGGTCCCACTGCTTAAAATAAGCTTTGACATCTTCCAATGACATATGGCGACACTCCTTTTTGTGAAAATTTTAACCCTATTGTAACGGAAGCCATTCCGGGTTGCAAACGGGCTTGCCAAGTTTTTCGCCGGGCACACCGGCTGATTTCCCAAAGATGCGCGCTAATCTTCATTCGTTTTTCAGCGGGCAGTCCCTTGCATGCGGCTGCGAAAGAAAGACAAGGCTTCCTGCTGTTTTTCAGGCTTGCGGTATGCTTCTCCAAGCAGCTTTTCCAGCCACTCGCTTTTTTCCGATGCAGAAAACTGCGGCTGCTTCAGAAGCTGGCGGCACTCGTATAAAAAATCCACATATTGGGCGTAGTTCGTATCATAATGCCCGGATAATTCATTTACAATGCGGGAAGCCAGTTTCGGGCTTGCCCCGGCTGTAGAGACACTGATGGAAAGCCTGCCCTTTTGGAAAAACGCCGGAAAAGCAAGGTTGCCGCTTCCCGCACGGCCGGCATCGTTCACGAGGGCTTGGGCCGGGGCATGGGCAACAATCCGGCTGTTTGTCTCCGGATCATTTGTCGCTGCAACAACCACATCGGCCCCCCGGATGTCTTCCGTTTCGAATGTTTTCTGTTTCCAAATGAACGCGTGTTGTTGCGCCAAAACCTGCAATTCATCGTTCAGGTGCGGGCTTACGACTGTAACGCATGCCCCCGCTTCCTGCAAGAGCCGGAATCTGCGTGCCGCCACTTTTCCGCCGCCGATGACCACAGCCTGCTTCCCGTCTAAATTGACCATAACCGGTACCCAAGCCATTCCTGATCTCCTTTCCAGTTTATCCGGTGCAGAAACGCCTCGTACTTCCTGCCATTTTCGTGAATGTGCCCGTACGCTCCCTTTCCAGCGTTTCCTGGGGAGCCGGAACCGGGCAAGTGCCGGCATGCGCAATGGAGCGCCGGACCGCGGGCATCTTTCAGGCTGATCGGGCCCAAAAAAGTGCCGGTACGCACATTGAAACACCGCACCCAGGCATTTTTTAAACTGCATCTCCCCCAAATAAGGGAGGGGTTCACAATAGAAAACGCCGCAGGCTTCCCCCAGGCTTTCCGGGGGCAAAAAAGGTCCCGGAATCTCAAATAAAAGCCTCTGCACCCAACGCTTCCTTTGCCCGGGCGGCCAATGCGTCCGCCATATCTGGGTGACAGCCGAGATACCGTGCCAGCCGGATATCATATCCTTCCCGCTGCAGCATGCCCACTTTCTTTTCCAGCGACCGGACGAGCACGCCGGTGAACCAAAGATATGGGGCCACAACCACCGGGCGCCCGGCCACGGCCAGCTCCTTCAGCGCCTCATCAAAACGGGGCTCAAGAACCGCCAAATAAGCCGTTTTGATCTGTTCTGCCCCCAGTTGCACGCGCAGCCCGTCCGCAATTTTTGCAAAATCGCACAGTGTTTCCGGATTACGGCTGCCGCGTCCGACCAGCAGAATCCAGGCACCCGGAGGCATGCCGGTTTCCAAAATATTTTCCGCCAGGATTCCGGTGATCCGGTCCCCGACGCCGAGCGGGCGGCCGTACGTAAACACAATATGCGGATAACGTCGTTTCGCTTCCCGGATCGCACGCGGGATATCCTCATAATAATGCCCGGCACTCAGCAGCAATACCGGCACAACGGCGATACGCCCTGCGCCGCCCCGGACAAGCGCATCAATCCCTGCTGCAATATCCGGTTCCGCAATTTCCAGATAACAAATTTCCTGGAGATCCGCATCCACCTGTGCCATCGCTTGCCGGATTGCCGCTGTTGCTTCCCGGGCGGTTTCGGGCACACGGCTGCCGTGGCTGACATATAAAACACCTTGTTTCATACCCGTTCACCCGGTACAGGCCGGAGCAGCGGAAAGCTGTTCAAACCATTTCAACTCATCGCGCAGTTTTACCACTTCTCCGATGATCAAAAGCGATGGGTTGCGCAACCCGTCCGCCTTTTCACTTAAATTTCCAAGCGTGCCGACCGCGGTTTCCTGTTTTTCCGTCGTGCCCCAGCGGATAAGTGCAGCCGGCATGTCCGGCGATTTGCCGTGCTTTATCAGTTGCGCACAGATGAGCGGCAGATTTTTCACGCCCATATAAATGCAAAGTGTATCAATTCCCGCATATTTGGACCAGTATGCATCAAGGTCTTCGCCTTTTTTCGTGACGCCCGCGATAAAAGCAACGGATGTACTGAGCCCGCGGTGGGTGAGCGGAATGCCGGCATAGGCGGGCACGGCGGAACCGGCCGTAATCCCCGGAACGATTTCAAACGGAATATGCTTTTGCACCAGTACTTCCGCCTCCTCCCCGCCTCTGCCGAATATAAACGGATCGCCGCCTTTTAAACGGACAACAGTTTTGCCTTGGTTGGCAAACTTCACAAGCAGGTGGTTGATCGTATCCTGCGACATCGTATGGGCGTCCGGCTTTTTCCCGCAGTAGACGAGTTCCGCATCCGGCCTTGCTTCTTTTAACAGATCCGGATTCACCAGGCGGTCATATAAAATGACATCCGCTTCCCGGATCATGCGCAATCCTTTCACTGTGATCAGTTCCGGATCGCCGGGCCCTGCCCCGACTAAATATACTTTTCTCATTTCTTCACCTGCTTTAAACTTAATCGGATAACTGGTTGGTTTGGTTTATGCGCCCACTTCTCCCGGAGTGGCTGTAGCAGCGGCTTAGAAGGGATGGCCGTTTTTGCCGCAGCACCACCGGGCAGCCTTATTTTTTCTGAACCGTATGCAGCCCGCATTCGGTTTTATGAAAGCCCGCCCATCTTCCTGCTCTTGAGTCGCTGTTTCCGACAGCACGTGTGCACGGGAAACAGCCGATGCTCGGATATCCCTGGTCATGCAATTCGTTATACGGAAGATGATGGGACTTGATATAGTTCCAAACGTCATCCCATGTCCAATGAATCAGCGGGCAAATTTTAATCGAATGGAACCTTTCATCTTTATTGACAAAATTCGTTTTCGCCCTCGTCGGCGATTGCTCCCGCCGCAAGCCGGATATCCAGGCCGCCGCTCCCTGCAGCGTTTCTTCAAGCGGCTTGATTTTCCGGATATAGCAGCATTGGTCCGGATCCCTTTTCCAAAGGGCAGATCCGTATTGCGCCGCCTGTTCATCAAGCGTAAGCGACGGTTTTTTCATTTGGATATTTAAAGCCGGATATTTCTTTTTTACTTTTTCAATCAATTCGTAAGTCTGCGGAAAGTGCAGGTCCGTATCCAAAAATACGATATCCGCATCTTCTCTGACTTTCGAAATGAGATCAATCAGCACCATTCCTTCTGCGCCGAAGCTGCACGCATATACCACTGATTTACCGTACGTGCCATATGCCCACTGCAAAATTTCCAATGCGCCCTTTGTTTCATCTTCCGGCACGAACACTGCAAACGGATCCGACGTAAACTGTTCATATGTGAGCCGCGTTTGCTCCACTCTATTCCCTTCTTTCTTATTCGATTACTAAGGATTAAACGACAAAAATCTTCTTACCCTGAAGTAAGAAGATATCCATTCCCGGGAAATCTTCTTATCTTTCAGGCCACCACCTGCAGGAATTGGCACAGTACCCGTTTTCGGACCTGCTGCCGAGGCTTCACAGGGCCCTTCCCTCCACCTCTCTTGATAAGAAAATAACAACATATAAGCTTGAAGTTTATTGTATACCTTCTTATGCTATTCGTCAACGAAAAATTCTGATAAAGAAAATAAGGCCCATTTTCACGAAAAGTGTTACATGTAGTTTTGGGCCACCTTTTTCTTTCTCATTTGATGAAATGGTTTCCAATCTTTACTTGCATGTGTTTTTTTCAAATCTTGCTCTGTACCAAATCGGTTCATCAATTCACCTTTAAACTTGCGGCGTACCGGCTCAGCTCCGCGTTTCATCATCACCTGGATTTTTGAAGCCATTTAAAAGGGCGACAACTATTCGTTCCCTTTTACCATAGAAGCCTTTCTTTATGATCAAACGAATAAACATAAGGCATCATAAGAATCAAACAAGCCCAAATAATGATGATTAGTGTTATGAATGCAATTTTTGGAATGCCCAATATCATTAGTCCAAATGAGATGAAAAAGCAAAGCAGGGAAAAATATCCAACTTTATTTCGAAACTTCAAACTTGGATATAACTTGGCTTTACAATTTGGACATTCTATGGTTTGGTCAAACTTCCATAATCTCTTAAAGATATAAATCCACTTAAATGGATGGTTACAATCAGAACATTTTGGCAGGCTCATTGACTTCCACCTTCCTTTTCTTCGATTTTAACATAAAATTCAATCTTTTTTATGCCAACAACAATGATTTAGAAAAGAGTCTTCCTTTTTCAGTGCGTTTTCCAACCTGCGGGGGTATACTACATATATCCAATGACAGAGACTGAATGAAGGCAAAGCGGGGTGAAAAAATGATTCATTTGGATAAGCATCATGACCCCCGGACAAACGGCATGCTGCTGCGCCAGCTTTCACGCAGGGCAGTCCAGCCGGGTACCCTAATCCAGGAAAATGAAGCGCTTTTTCAAAAATACTGCCAGCCGGAATTTCACAAACCGTTTTCCCTTTCACGGCTGCTGCTGAACCGGAGATATCCGGTTGAACCGTATAAAACCCTTGCAGATCAGAACGGCCTTGTCTACCCGGAATGGAAAACGATATTGGATCAAGAATACAGCCGGCTGCTGTCTGTGGCATCCCGTACAGTCAATGTGGCAGATTTCGGGGCTGCCGGCGATGGAAAAACCGACTGCACAGCGGCATTCCAAAAAGCACTGGGAAACGGCCGCGTGAAAGTGATCGTACCGGAAGGCGTTTATCTTGTAAAGGGGCTTAAGCTGCCTTCATGGACATGCCTTTGCGGCAGCGGAAAAGGCGTAACAGTCATCAAACTCCATCCGCATGCGCCGAAAAAAACGCGTCTTATCCAAAACGCCCATTTCCACCGCGGCAATCACCATATATCGGTGGAAGGGCTCTCGCTGGACTGGAATGTCGAAAGGCTCGGAAATGAGGAAAGAACGGCAGCAGGAAATAACCGTTCAAGCTGTCTGACTTTTGCGCACGTCACGTTCGGCTGGGTGAAAAATGTGGAGGCGGCGGGGGCCGGCCTGCATGGTTTTGATGTATCGTCTGCCCGGTATCATTATTTGGGCGACGGCTTTCTCGCCCCGGGAAGGAGCCGCTATATCTGGCTGGACGGGCTCACGGCAAGCGGATTCGGTGATGACGGCATTACCACCCACCATAGCGACTATTGCTTTATCTCAAATTCTTTCTGTTACAACCCGAGTGGAAAGGCCCACAAAAAAGGGTTTTCCAACTCCAATGGCATTGAGATTGATGACGGGTCGCGCCATGTCTGGCTTTACAATAATGCTTCAAGCGGCTGTTTCGGAGGTGTCGAAATCAAAGCCCACCACAATGCTTCGGCTGCTTCTCATGTCCACCTTTACGGCCATCTTTCTGTCCGCGACAACCGTTCTTTCAATTTCCGGCATATCGGCCACCATAAAGGTAAGGATAGCGATTCGAAAAGCGCGGACCATATTGTGGCGGCCAATCTTGTTTCCATCGCGCCGGTGTTTACGGATTTATATGAAGGTTCAACGCCGCGCAGCCTCGTTGTTTCCGCTTACCGGAACGTTGTCATTAACGGGCTGACAGCACTTGGCGACCCGGATTACGATTTCAAGGGAAATCCTGTTGTCGCCATCCAGTACCGTGCAAAAAATGTTATCTTGAAAAATGTAGAAATCAGCGGGTTTCAAAATGCGAAACGGATCAGGGGCAAAGACAAATGCGTACTGTTGTAATGCTCGATCAATTCAGAGAGAGAATCTGCGCGGAAATCTTTCCTTTGTCTGAAGAAAACCGAATTCCGGTCGAATCTTTGCAATCCCAGTCTGAATCCTGGAGAGTAGCTGTAGTGCTTGTTTGGTGAAGAAATGTTCTTTGGCCTACCCTAAAAATTGTGCCGGCCTATTTTCATTCTTTTGCCCATTCCGTATCCAATGCGGCAGGCTTCTATTTTGAAAATATGCGTTTGCCCATTTTCGTTCTCTGGTGTCGCCGCGCCCGCCGCAGCATGGATGGGTGTCCTGAAAATACGTGCCGGCTGTTTTATCCCTCTTGCGGCAGAGGCGTTTTTTTCGGATGATGATTTCCGAATATTTGTCATTTTTAATCCTCTATAAAAATCATTTCCCGGGGAAACTTGGTGTCTTTTGTCATGATGATGGCGTCGAAAAACATTTCTATACAAAATTTTCACCGGCTTTGCTTCATCCTGCAAGTGAAAGACGCTCCAACAGGACATTTGATCTTCCGCGGAGCCAATGCGCGGGAGTTTGTTGCGATATGTCTTTCATTGCCCACGTGTCGAAAATTTTGTTGCAAGTTGTCTCTCATCGTGTTTGTTTTATCTTCTTTTTACCATAAAGGACGCTTTCCCGGGAAATTTGCTGCATTTTGTCTTTTTACCGGCCACTGCCCGGATGCCCTTTGTCCTGAGGCTGGGGCATTGGGACCTAGGCCTGAATCTTTTTTTAAAGTTTTCTTGAACCGGGGTTGGGATGGCCTTTGTCTTGTCGAAGAACTCTAAAAGACTAACGGGCACTACCCGGATCTTAGTGGGCTTCCCGGCATTGGAAACCAAGTTTAATTCTTTTTTGCCGAAATATTTCGTCCTCTTCCCGTAATCGGTTTGGAACCAAAAAAGCGGAACCCCCATTTAGGGATCCCGCCTATTTCGGTGTGCCGGGCCAGGCACTTATAAACCGAGGGAAATATATTTGACTTCCAAAAATTCTTCTATACCGTAACGGCCGCCTTCCCTGCCGAGGCCGCTCTGCTTGAAACCGCCGAATGGAGCCTGCGGCGTGGACGGAAGCCCGTCGTTCAGCCCGACAATGCCATACTCCAGCCCCTCTGCAATTTGAATGCCTTCCGAAATATTTTCCGTAAATACATACGCAGCAAGACCGTAAATGGAATCATTGGCACGCCGGATCGCTTCATCAATATCCGTAAATTTCGTTACCGGTGCAAGCGGCCCGAATGTTTCTTCTTTCATGCATATCATCTCATCGGTAACATTGGAAATGACAGTTGGTTCAAAGAAAAGCCCATCTTTCGCGCTGCCGCCTGTTTCCACGGTAGCTCCCTTTTCCACCGCGTCTTTGACGTGATGTTCTACTTTTTCAACCGCATTCCGGTCAATCAGCGGCCCGATATCCGTGCCTTCTGCAAGTCCGTCCCCGACACGGAGCGCTTTCACTTTTTCTGTGAATTTCTTGGTAAAAGCTTCATACACTTCTTCCTGTACATATATGCGGTTCGAGCATACACAAGTCTGGCCGGCGTTGCGGAATTTTGCAGCGACCGTGCCCTCAGCAGCTTTATCGAGATCCGCATGTTTCGTGATGATAACCGGTGCATGCCCGCCAAGTTCCAGCGACACTTTTTTCACCGTGTCAGCTGAACCGCGCATCAGCTCTTTCCCGATTTCGGTCGATCCGGTAAAAGTAAGTTTGCGGACACGCTCATCGGCAAGCCACGTGTCCCCGATTTCCTTCGCACTCCCGGTTATCACATTCATGACGCCTTTCGGAATGCCGGCTTTTGCAGCAAGCTCAGCAAGCTTCAAGGCAGTAAGCGGTGTCTGCTTTGCCGGTTTGATGACAACGGTGCAGCCGGCAGCAAGCGCAGGTGCAACTTTGCGGGTAATCATGGCAGCCGGGAAATTCCACGGGGTAATTGCCGCGACAACGCCGACCGGCTGTTTATGGACAAACAGGCGTTTATTGGTAGCGGATGCCGGAATCGTTTCGCCATACACACGCTTTCCTTCTTCGGCAAACCACTCGATAAAGCCATTTGCGTAACGCATTTCCCCGAGTGCTTCCTTGAGCGGCTTGCCCTGTTCAATGGTCATCGTCCTGGCAAGCTCGTTTTCATGTTGACGGATCAGTTCAAACCACGTGCGGAGGTAGGCACTTCGTTCATAGGCAGAAAGCGCCGCCCACGCCGGAAAAGCCGCATGCGCCACGTCAACAGCGAGCTTAGCTTCCTTTTCCCCGCCTTTTGGAATCGTCGCAATCACTTCGCCGGACGCAGGGTTGTCCACTTTGATTTTTGGCAGTCCTTCCCCCGTCCATTCACCATTCAAGTACATCAAATAGTCTTCCATAGCTCCATCTCCCTTCGAGTAATAGTTTACGATTTTTCAGATGATTTTTCCTGTTTTATGATTGCAAAATTTGTTTCGCATGGCAGGTGTGTTCGTGATTTCAGAAGTGAACTACCCACCACTTATTGACCTTGCGGTCTAATTGAAGTGGGGGCTTCTCGACTTATCGTTGCTTTTACTAGCCAACGAAAACTGACCGAGCTAACCCTCTTGTTCCAAGAGTTTTGTTACTTATGATAACGCTAATAAGCGTATACCTTCATTTTTGATATTGATTGCTGAATTATAGTCGCGATCTGCCACATAACCGCACGAACAACGGTAGGTGCGTTCAGATAGTTTCACAGGTTTTTCTGCACCACAACAAGAACACTTCTTAGTGGAGGGAAACCACTTATCAATTTTCACAAGTTGTTTCCCTTGTTCTTTTAGCTTATACGCTAAGAAAGTAGTGAACATCCCCCAACCGTTGTCGTGAACGCTTTTCCCAAAGTGAAGGGCTTGAGACATCCCTTTCATGTTCAAGTCCTCA
This sequence comes from Weizmannia sp. FSL W8-0676, assembly GCF_038593015.1. Taxonomy (NCBI): domain Bacteria; kingdom Bacillati; phylum Bacillota; class Bacilli; order Caryophanales; family Bacillaceae; genus Heyndrickxia; species Weizmannia sp. FSL W8-0676. Next base: position 285,532 of record NZ_CP151954.1, on the reverse strand, counting down.
ATCACGACAGCATCAAAGTTAGAAGCTAATTCTTTTGACTTATGATGAGAGCCTCTGCCAAAATAAAAATATACCCTTGAGCGAGGCTCTGGAAAATTAATTATCCCGATTTTTTTTTGCCTTTTCATCCAGATTTTCAATTTACATCCAGATTTTCAATTCAATAGAAGTAAAACGGTCATTTTTCTTCAAAAAAAGGGCATACGTATCCCGCCTTCACAAAATGGTTTTTTTCACTACCCTTTGTGGAAAGAAAACGTTCATTTGAGTTATTCACATATCCACCTGTGAATAACTTAATTTGCTCTTTGCAGCCGATTGCGTGTCCATCCACAATTGGCCTTTCCAGTCTGATGGTACGCCATATTTGCCATGATATGCATAGATATCATGCATCGATCTACATGAGCTTCAACTGCCTGTTTCCCACGCTTGTGAACACGACGGAGACTGTATCCGTCTTTTAGAATGCCAAAGATTCTTTCGATGATCGTCCTGGCACTATATAACACTTCAAATGTGCGCCCATGTTGCGGCAACTCGACATCTACTTGAGGCGTTTGATCAAAGTCTATCCTAAATACTCTTCCTTGTGCTGCCCCATTACAACATTCCGCGTGATTCGCTAGCGGGCAGGTGAGACCTTCTTGCTTGGCATTTGGATGAAATACAGGACAAGTGTAAATATATTGCCCCTTTTCCCGATCAGATCCTCTAAGTTCCATTTTATGTCCACTGATACAGATGGGAGTGCCGTACCGGTTGATTTTTTCAATCCCCCGGGCGGTAGTTGGTTTATCTTTACGGTTCCGTGGATTGATCGGTGCCACCAATTTCGCCTGTAATACATCCTTTGTCACTTTTTGATTTTCCGGCGTTTGGTAGATTCCATCTGCCAGGATAAAGCTCAACTGCTCAGCCATCTCGGGGTGCTCTGTCTTAAACGTTTCCAATGTCGGTTCTAATGTTTTCCCATCGGGTGTATTTCCTTTAAATACTTCCCGCGTCAAAGGCAAACCGGATCTCACCCCGCATACCATTGATAATTTATGCGCAATATAGGAGACTGCATTACTTTTACGCATTACCCCTACATTGTCGTCCGTAAGGACTCTGGGGCAATCGCAATTACCCTCACAAGAACACGTCTTCCTTGTTTTATTCAAGGTTGCTTCTGCCTCTATATGCGATGTATCCACGGCGGCTGCTTCCTCATTCGTTTCAACCACGCCTTCCCCTTTATTATATTCAACAACCAATAGCCGGGCTTTTTCCCAAAGACCATTTGTTGTCATGATTTGATCAAAACGAGCAAAGGAACGGTAGCTCGGAATTTTCTCCGTAAATCCACACATGGTGGCAAATAGCGGGTTTGATTTCACTTGCAAATAGACACTCTCCACCATCACTTCAATATACTGTAAAGAGGCCAGTTCAAAAGCACGAAAAAAGGGCATGAAAGGATGCGGTTTTCTCCCAGTGGAAGGGAGATGAAATAATGAAGACGCAGACTTGTCTTCTTCCTCCGTTATTGAAAATAGTGCCGGTTGTATTTCATTAGAAGGATCATGTGCTCTTTCATTTTTTAGGTGCAAATATAAAAGGGTGTAGTATTCTCGTTCAATCGGCTTAAAAATCTCCCATGGGAAACACATGGCTGGAATGACAAATGGTATATCGGCATAGTCTTGCCAATTGTGGGGAATCAAATTTTGTTGTATTGAAAAGTCTCTGGTTTGTGTTAGAATAGAAATAGTCATGAAATCACTCCCTGGATATTTGATCGTACTTATATCTTAGCAAAGGAGTGGCTTTCATGGCTCTTTTTTTTCAAAAAAAATCATCCTTTTCCGTTTTACAATATTTACCACAGGAATGAGTAGCCTAATCTATTGAAACCCGCCCAAAACCGACAAAAGTGGAAAAATTTAGACACTTATAACAAATAAATTTACCCCATTAAAATCAAAAACTCACATTTTCTTTTTACATTTGTCATAATGTTCCTACAAACGTCTTTTTTCTTTAGTGGAATAAATCAACGACCTTTAATTGTCTGACTGCTTACAGTTTCAGGGGATATAGCATTTTGGCAAGGGCTCTGAAACATAAAACTTCTTAAACATTATACTTGAAAATGAATCAAAATATAGAAGAGAGACACCGCGAATGAAAAGGGGTGTGTTTTCTAACCCCTTAAATGTACCGAAAATTAAAAATGACAAATTTCGTCGATATGATGAGCCAATATCGAGATAATCCGCTCTTTTGTCAGTCTTGTTGGGTTCAAGATGGCGTGAATAGCCAATCCGTCAATTAATGCACACAATCTCTCCGTTTCCAAATCTTTGTCGATCTCTTTTTTTAGAAATTGCGCCCGATCCAGTGAATCCAACAGCTTTTGAATCCCCTCCAAAATCCCATCATTTTGGCTTTCCCTGTTTCCTTTATTGCGGAAATATAATACAAATTCAAGCCAAACCTCCATTTCAGCTCTTGTCGTTTCATTTGTCGGAACAATTTCCAAAAGCATCTGTAAAATCATTTCCTTTGGCGGCAAGTTTTTTAAAGCATTTTTTTCAACCCGTTCAGCCACTCTCTCTTTCACCATATCCATCGCGTAAATTAACAATTCTTCTTGGGTGGAGAAATAGTGTCTAAGAGCGCCTAATGATAGCCCCGCTTTCCTAGCAATATTTCGTACTGTCGCCCCTTTCATTCCTTGCTCTAAAATAACTTGCCAAGTCGCTTCAGCAATTGCTTTTTTTCTATTATCATGATCAACAATTTTTGGCATACTATCAGTTTACCATAAAAATTTAAGTAATACACTTGTATTAAATAAAAATGTTTGTTATGATTTATTTAGCACATTTGTATTAAAAAACGGTGATGCCTGGTGTTTGGGAAAAATCGTTATCAAAATTTTTCCCTGTATTTTGATTCTTATTTTGTAAAAAAAGGTGATGGAAATGAATTGGATAATTTGGTTAATAATTGCTTGTGAAATCGGCTTTTGGGTTTTTATTTTACTTGGGTTGAGTTTCCGTTATTTATTGAAGAAGGAGAAGCTGGGTTTCATCTTTTTGGCACTAACACCTGTTGTAGACCTGATCTTGATAATTGCTGCAACTTTCGACCTTTATAGCGGGACGCCGGCAACAAAAGCTCATGCACTCGCAGCTATCTATATTGGTATTTCTGTTGGATTTGGAAAAAGCATGATTCGTTGGGCTGATGAGCATTTTCAGTACTATATCACAAAAACCGGACCAAAACCGGTTAAATTATATGGATTACAATTTGCCAAACAGAATTTGAAAAGCTGGGGGCGTCATCTTCTTTCGTACTTAATTGGGGCAAGTTTAATTGGAATTATTTACTATTTTATTAATGACTATGAACGGACAAAGGCGCTTATTCAAGTACTGGGGATTTGGTCGCTTGTTTTAATCATTGATTTACTTATTTCCCTTTCCTATTTTGTATTCCCAAGACAACCAGGAAAACCAACAATATAAAACTAGTTCTGTGACATTTAAAAAAACAAGGAAAAGGTTCTCAAGGGCATTTAGGTAAAGCGGTCATTATCCTCCGTAATTTAATGGGGAGATGAATTACCGTCTTTTTTTTATAATTTACGACTATATCTTGTAGTTATAAATATTTATTACATTGGGTATTTATCATGAATATTATATACTACACGTATAGAGAATAGAGGGAGCAGAATCAAAATAACAATCAAGACAATAATGATGGTAACGACTATTCTGTTAATAAGGCCCAAACAGATAACAATGTTTCCGATACAAAAGAAAATTGAGGAGAACTGATTCTAGATGCAACTTGTGCACTGGCTGATATTTCCTACCCCACCGATTTTAAACTATTGAACGAAACAAGTGAAAAACTAGATCATATCATTGATGTCTTACATGAACCATTAAAAGGAACTATAAAAAAGCCACGGACTTATTGATAACGAGCAAGAAAAAAATACCTATCGATCGCAAAGTTACGACAGCGGAAACAGATTATCCTTATTGAGGAAATATGAATACAGACAACTTTTGGCTATTCATGAACTTTACCGGAAACAAAAAAATGTACCGGACAAAGACACACCGGATTATTAGCATATCTCAGCCACATGTCCGTCCAATTGTGCGCGGCAAGGCAAAAGCGAACGTGGAGTTCGGTTCAAAAGTCGCCATCAGTGTCGTAGATGGTTATGCCTTGATTGAGCACCTCGACTGGGAAAATTACAATGAAGGGACCACTCTCAAGGAATCTGTTGAAAACTACTACAACCGGTTCGGATTTTATCCGGAAGCGATCTTGGCAGATAAAATTTACCGAAACCGTAATAATCTGGCATACTGCAAATCTCTTGGCATTCGTCTGAGTGGGCCAAGGTTAGGACGCCCATCCAGAACGGAAGACAAAACCTTGGAACGCGTCGCAAGGCAGGATGCCTCTGAACGTAATGCCGTTGAAGGCAAATTTGGCGAAGGCAAGCGCAAGTATGGGCTGGGCCTTATTCGAGCACGCCTTCAGGAGACCAGCGAAACAGTAGTAGCCCTTCAATTCCTCATACTGAATCTGGAGCGCAAGCTCAGGGTTCTTTTTTTGAAATTTTTACACAACACTATTTTATATTTTGATAATCGGAATTTGGCTTGCATCTGACCAAATTTGATTCGTTCAGCAAGCCCTATTTACTTCCAATCTCAGCGAACATATCTTTTGCAAAATCAGATATTTCGCTATCGAATACTTGTCTACGGTATTTTACAACCAATACAAGGTGATAATGCAGTAAGAATACTGAATGATTATTACTACCCGTGGTGCTAGTTGAGCGTTAGAACTCAACTAGCCCTAGTGTGACCAGCGAATAGGCTAACAATATGCCGTCGAGCGCTACTTCAAATCCGATCATGGAATTCGCTCGAATCTCTGTGATCCGGTATTGGTCAACCAGAACCGAGAACACCGTCTCGATCACTTTGCGTTTTTGTTGGATCCATTTCTCCCATGCCTCGGACGAGCAATGTTTCTGGTTTTTTCGAGACGGAGTCCAAAGCGCCATTTGGTATTCTTCGTACAGCCTTTTTTGCAACTCACGGCTAATGAATCCTTTGTCCCCGAAGTTATAGGGATGAGGAATTTGAGTCATCACGCTTTCAGCGGCGATACGATCATGGCAGGATGCTTCCGTCACCACATAGCCCATGGGCAACCCTTGATCGGTCACTTGAAGGTGCAGCTTCAACCCATAGTACCATTGCTTTTTTGAAGCGCAATACCCGATGTCTGCGATCTCTTGAAACCGTTTGACGCGATGCATTCTCGCAGCATGGCACAACTCTAACGGCAAGCTATCGACGACGGCATAGGCATGATGTTGGCCGCGTTTCGCCAGCTTATGGCGGATCCATTTGATGGCGAAGCGCAGCGCTCGACAACGGCGGTTGTACCGGGAACGTTCGAGAAACGAGCCGTTTGTGAACAAATTTCCAGTGACAAAGCGATGCCATGCCCGTTCGGATGTAAAACCGAGCAACTTTCCTAAAATATGAATCGCGATGACCACGGCGTCTTCCTGTTTGACCAAATGGCGGTTGCGGCGCTGCAGGTACATCTGAATCGATGACAGTTGGGCAGAGACAAAAAAGAAAATGGCGGCATATTGCTTTTGAATCTTGGTCCGATCTGTAGTAAAATGAAAGTGCTCTTGCATGGGGATTCTCCTTTCGAATGGTAGGTTGCACTTTCATTCTACAGGAGATCCGCCAGGCAAGGGCTATTTTTATGCTTGATCAAGTTTATCTAGCACCACGGGTTATTACTATCTAATTTCATTGATATATCAACCCTTTATTCCATCTAAGACTGTTTATATCAAAACTTTGGCTAAAGCCAACCGAAATTCATCTCCCACCTACTCATTGGTGCGATTCGCACCTTCACATTCCTTGAGGATGGGAGACTTCTTTCGGAAAGCCGTTAAATTTGATTCAGCGGGATAGACTGTGAAAGTGACTTATTTCTTATTCAATTAGGAGTCCGTGCCGCAGTGAACGCGACACCAGCGGGTGAATGAAAATCAAGTCGGCACATATTTTCAGAATAGAAATTAACTTCCCACTGGCTATATTGAGTGTTTTTCAATTCCTCATAGGTAAAATACTAACTTCGGCGGCGGCAATTTGTGCCTCCCTCTTTGTCTGTTTCAATTCCTCATAGGTAAAATACTAACGGTATTTTCCAACGTGTTTACTGACTGGAATACTGCGTTTCAATTCCTCATAGGTAAAATACTAACTTCGGTTTATATCGTATCAACTCTAGTTTTACAGTCGCGTTTCAATTCCTCATAGGTAAAATACTAACAAAAATATCGCGTCCAGCTAGTAGACTCAAACGAAGTTTCAATTCCTCATAGGTAAAATACTAACACGGCAAAAACAACGCCTTACTATGTCACAGCGAGGTTTCAATTCCTCATAGGTAAAATACTAACGGTACAGCACAAAAAAATTAATAACTGGTCATTTTTGTTTCAATTCCTCATAGGTAAAATACTAACACAAATGCAGTTTGACTGGTACGTGGCTACCACTCCTGTTTCAATTCCTCATAGGTAAAATACTAACTTTATACCGTTTTACAACTAAATGTACAGTATCTGGGGTTTCAATTCCTCATAGGTAAAATACTAACGGCGAGGAGGCAAAGGATCTGATCGCGGCCGGATATGTTTCAATTCCTCATAGGTAAAATACTAACGCAAACGGTAATTTGCCCATACTGTGGCAAAAAAAGGTTTCAATTCCTCATAGGTAAAATACTAACGGTGCACATTTTTGATTTGGTATAAAAAGCTATAGGTAGTTTCAATTCCTCATAGGTAAAATACTAACCTAAAACGATATTTCACGGAAGTCGACGAGGACAAGCGGTTTCAATTCCTCATAGGTAAAATACTAACCGCCAGATTGCGCCACGCCAATACATCGCTGTAGCAGGTTTCAATTCCTCATAGGTAAAATACTAACTTAGCACCTACCCGTTTTAAAACCCAGTTTACACCCTGTTTCAATTCCTCATAGGTAAAATACTAACTAATACCGGACAGAGCTTTCTGAACGCCTGTCCATGGTTTCAATTCCTCATAGGTAAAATACTAACCTAAATGTTCCTTGCAACGGTGCATGGGTAAAAATGTTTCAATTCCTCATAGGTAAAATACTAACTAGGCAAGTGAAGACAGACCAATGGGTTATGCCAAAGTTTCAATTCCTCATAGGTAAAATACTAACGTGTCAAGTTAACGCTTATCGCAATCAGGCTTATTTGTTTCAATTCCTCATAGGTAAAATACTAACTTTGACTTTGGCAAAAGTGATGGGATCCAAGATTTGAGTTTCAATTCCTCATAGGTAAAATACTAACGCTTACCGCGTTTGTAGTGCTCGCGAAAGATCTCGAGTTTCAATTCCTCATAGGTAAAATACTAACTGGCAAAGATTTAAAAGTGCTGACAACTTTTGAACGTTTCAATTCCTCATAGGTAAAATACTAACGGGGCGGTAAACGTTGGGTGATCGCGAATTTTCCGAGTTTCAATTCCTCATAGGTAAAATACTAACGGAAATATGGGTGGAATGTTTGGGCGGAGAAATCCGGTTTCAATTCCTCATAGGTAAAATACTAACCGGTTTCCCTTTCTCGTTCTTTCTCCTTGCATTCCGGGGTTTCAATTCCTCATAGGTAAAATACTAACGCGGTTCACGGTATCGAGGAACTGGCGAAAAAGCTCGGTTTCAATTCCTCATAGGTAAAATACTAACATTGAGAGTTTAACTTTGGATCAGGCTTTAACTATTGTGTTTCAATTCCTCATAGGTAAAATACTAACTCCAAAAACTCACTGATATTATAGCATTTCTCCATGACCGCTGGAATTTCCTGCTTGCGCAAAAAAATCTCTTCAACATCTAATGGAATCCAGGCAATACCAATAGTGTCAAAGACTTGCCCGTTTTAACAATTTGTCGTCGATCCCCCGGGTTTTCTACGCTAATGGAGGTCGACGACATTTTTGACGAGCATCTTATTTAAGGCTTACTGAACGAATCAGATTTTGGCTTGTATCCGATTTGCCAGTAAATGCTGTTTCAATATTACCTGAATCCGTGACGAAAATATAACAAACGCCGTTAATAGGTAGATTTCCCAAGAGTAAGGATATAGTGGTGTCCGACTATTCGATAAATGCACTTTTAGTGATTCAGTATGTAAAAATTCCCCTGTTTCATTCGTTTTTGTGCAAGCTAAATAAACCTGCAAATTTCCATTTTTTGCAAGTTTTCGTTTTTTTATTTCTTTTTTCCTAGTAGTCTATTGATCGGGATGTTTAGTAAAAGGCTTGATACAAACGAGTAAAGACCGGTAACCATTTGTTGGTCTCCGCGACTTTTAATTTCCATTGCCGGCCACGGAAAACCAGTTTTGAGGCCAGTGTGATCATATTCTGGATGACGGTTCGGATTCTTCTTCTTGTTGTTTTCTTTTTCAATGGCGTATCTTGTTTTTTCAAGCTTTCTTGCCCAATCAAGCGAAGCAGGTTATACGCAAATACACCGAAATGGAGCACAAGGCCATTCGTTTCATATTTGCCTGACGGCAGCCGTTCGAGATCCAGTTCTGATTTAATTTCACTATGGAACTGTTCGCAAGTGCCATGGTTATGATAAAGAGAGATCACCACATGAGGCGGCACTTCAAGGTCCGTCCAGTAGGTTTCAAATTCATACTCGGGAATTAAAAAAATTTGTCCGTCTCTTGAGATGGTTCTTTCGGTCACTTTAAAAACTTTTCGGATGCTTCGCTCCTGGTCCTTAATTTGAATGGTTTCGGGGATGGATCCAAGGTAAACCTTCTTTCCTTCCCGTTCTTCACAACAGATCCCATATTTTCGGGCAATATACAGCCAGTCCTCAGCTTTTTCCTTACGGGGATTGCGTTTGATAATAAAGCTTGCATGGTTTTCTAGGAGAATAATGAGATTATCCCGGCTGTCATTTCCGGAATCAAGCCTGAAAAGCAATGGCTGATCTGTTAGTTTCCGGGCAGATTGAATGGTTTCCTGGATGAAATTTGGTGTACCTTTTTGGCAGTGGACACTTCCCTTTCGCATCTCAACATGCAGGCAGTAACCTTCCTGTCCCATGTAAGCGAACATAGGGGCATAACCGTCACAGCCTTTATAGGTTCTTTCTACCCCTTCCTTTTTTGTCTTGGAGTTATCGAAAGGGGAGACATCCAGATCAACCGGGATATACGGCTTGTCTTTGGCGTAAACCGGGCTGATTTCCGCATTTGTATGGCGAATCAGATCCAGCGATTCTTCGTGCAAGATCGTTTTCCATTTTTCCACCAAGGCGGCCTGGTCCAATCGTTGCCTGAGAGTCGGGCTGGAAGGAACCCTCTGGATATCCAAAGCCAGTGCAAAAAAAGCATCATCACGGAAGGTTTCAATATTGTCATAATCACTTTTTCCCTGGCAAAGCAAGCCGATATAAGATTTAGCCACATCGCCATTGGAACAAGCCGGATACCGGGAGATATCAGGGAGTTTATAGGCATTCAACCTGGAAACTAAATTCGTTTGATTTAGTAAATTTCCTACTATCGCTAAGCCAGCTTGGGCAACAATTCGTTCTTTTGTGGGTTCTATCACAAACTTTTTCATGAGATCACCTGAATGTGGAATGAATTTAATTTGTCTGATATACCAATTATACTAAATTTTATGCGATTTGTTTGCCTTTAAGCGGAAATTTCGTCACGGATTCAGGTATTATAGAAGAATCCATCTGCGAAAATGCTAGATTCGCCTTCTTTTACGTTAAATCAGCTATGGAGCGCTTGCGTTAAACCCTCTCCGCCACTTCCACCGCGTGCCGGATCAGGCTGCGGACGACGTTGCCGAAATGGGCGAAACGCCGGTCTTGTGTCTGGCCGCGCTTGTAACGGTAGTAGATTTGCTGGCAAATGCCGGCAAGCTTAAAGTAACCGAAAATCAAGTAGTAATCGATGTTCGAGACGTCGCGCCCGCTTTTTTTCGCATAAGCTTCGACAAACTCGCGGCGCGTCATGAAGCCGTCCAGCGTCGTGACGGACGGTTCGCCGAGCCCATTTTTGATCAAATCCGGGTCATCTTTTTCCGTCCAGTAGCTGAGAGCAGCGCCGAGATCTGCGAGCGGGTCGCCGATGGTTGCCATTTCCCAGTCGAACAGGCCGGTCATTTCCGAAAAATCTTCATTAAACATCGCGTTATTCAGCTTATAATCATAATGAATCACGGCTGCACCTTGTTGCGGCGGAATATGGTCACGCAAATAATGGATGAGCGGCTCCGCTTCCGGAATTTCATCCGTCTTCGCACGCAGATAGCGCTCAATCCAGCCGTTCACCTGGCGTTCGAGAAAACCGGCCGGCTTTGACATGGAAAGGAGCTCTGTCTCTTCATACGGGATCGCATGCAGCTCCACAAGCCTGTCAACCATGATACTGGAAATCCGCCGGCACGTTTCCTTTTTCGGCTCCACTCCCGGCGGAAAAGCGGTATCGAGCACAATGCCATGCTTTCTTTCCATAAGAAAAAACGGAGCGCCGATCACAAACGGGTCCTCTTCGAAAAGCAACACTTCCGGAGCCGGTGCGAAAAACGGCCGGAGCGCCTTCAGCACACGGAATTCACGCCCCATGTCATGCGCTTTCGGGGCAACCGGGCCAAGCGGCGGGCGCCGAAGCACCGCTTCCCACGAACTTGCTTTTAATTGATAGGTCAAATTCGAACGGCCTGCTGAAAATTGTGCAACTTCAAGCGGTGCATCCGGCATTTGCGGAAGCTTCTCGCGCAAATATTGCTGCAGTCTGGTTAAGTCCAGTTCTTCCCCTTTGCGGACCGGAATAGTGTCTGAATTCATTTTCCTCTCCCCCTTGTGTCCCGTAATAGGCAGGCCGTTTTTTCACATCACCGGCTGCAAATGCTTTTCCAGGATGCCCCTTATATCATCCGGAATCGGGCGTGATTGCTGCTTATCAAAGTCAAAAAAGACGACAACTGCTTTCCCCTTTGCGATCAAACGGCCGGTTTCTGCATCCAGCATTTCATGGGCCAGTTCACAGCTCGTATTGCCGAGCTTTGCCACGCCGGTCCGGATCGTGAGTTCTTCATTATAGAACGCCTGGCTGATAAAATCGCACTTTACTGAAGCTAGAATAATATTGAAATCTTTTATTTCCACGCTTGCACCGATGCTTTCAAAAAATTTCAACCGGGCGTCTTCCAGGTAGATGAAGTAACTGGTGTTGTTAATATGGCCGATTGCATCTGTTTCGCAAAAGCGTGTCCGCAATTTCAATTCATGCAAACAAATCCCTCCCTTTCGCTTGAACACCATTACCGCAGCTGTATGGTTTTGCACCTTGCAAGGCCCTGACCATGAATGATCCGCTGCTGCCACCCCTTCTTTTCACAAGGCTATTTCCTGACGCAGCCGCCGTAACGTATGCACTTTTCATGCAGCCCTGCTGCCACCCACCCGGCTTGATCTCAAAACATCCCCATTTCGGCAGCCATATGGCTCTACGCTTTTTCAATCCCGTGCAGGACGATGTCCATGAACAGTTCTGCCACTTCTGCCGCTGATTTCCGGCCTTCCGGTTTAAACCACTGGTAGCTCCAGTTCACCATGCCGAGAATGGCAAAGGAAGTAAGATTCGCGTCCAGATGCCCCGCAAACTCGCCGATCTCAATGCCTTCCCGGATCAGCTTTTCAACCCCGAGGCGGAAAGCTTCGCGTTTTTGTAAAATCAGTTCGAGCTTTTCACCGCTTAAATTTTTGATCTCACGGAAAAAGATAAGGGCTTTTGCTTTTTCCGTTTTGATGCTTTCAAGTAGCATCAGGACAAGCGCATGCAGTTTTGCCTTGCACGATCCGTTTTCCGAAAGGATGGCCTTCTGCTTTTCCAAAAGTTTCGTAATATAGTCCATATGAATGTCCATCAAAAGTTGTTCTTTGCTGGAAAAATAATAGTAAAACGTGCCTTTTGTCGCGCCGATGCTGTCAACGATATCCTGAATGGATGTTTCCGTGAAGCCTTTTTGTTCAAACAAGCGTATGCTGTGTTCCGTAATCTTCGCTTTCATGCCGGTCCTCTCCATCTATTACTATATTAAGAAAATTATATCACATACCCGGCTTCACGTTCCTGCTTTTACTCGCGCACTTTCCTTTCTTCATCGCGCAGCTTGCGGCGCAAAATTTTCCCGACATTTGTCTTCGGCAACGCATCACGGAACTCTATGATCTTCGGGCGTTTATACGGGGCGAGATGGGCGCTTGCATATTCGATCAGTGCTTCTTCCGTCATTTTCTGCCCTTCTTTTAACACGACAAATGCCTTGACCGTCTCACCCCGGTATGGATCCGGCACACCGATTACCACTGCTTCCTGGACGGCGGGATGCGCATACAGCACCTCCTCGACATCGCGCGGATATACGTTATAGCCGCTTGCAATGATCATATCTTTTTTGCGGTCAACAATATAAGCGTACCCTTCCTCATCCATCGTCGCGATATCGCCGGTGTACAGCCAGCCGTCCCGGAGTGCTTCCGCCGTTTCTTCCGGCATGTTCCAGTACCCCTTCATTACTTGCGGACCTTTTACAATCAGCTCCCCCGTCTCGCCCGGCTTCAGTTCTTCCGTGCCGGTTGCAACATCGACGATTTTATAATCTGTTGATGGAATCGCGATCCCGATGCTGCCCGGCTTGCGTTTACCGAAAACCGGATTGCAGTGTGTCACCGGGGAAGCTTCCGAAAGGCCGTACCCCTCGACAATGACGCTCCCCGTTTTTTCTTCAAACTGGCGCAAAAGCCCGAGCGGCATCGGTGCACTCCCGCTGTTGCAGGTCTTAATGGAATCCAGCCCGTACTCCATCGCTTTCGGGTGGTTCGTGATGGCGACATACATCGTCGGCACACCCGGAAAATAGGTCGGCTGCGTTTCCTTGATGGTCTTGAGTACTTCTTCAAGATCAAAACGCGGCACCATGACCGATTCCGAACCGGTGTAGATCGCATAATTCATGGCGCATGTCATGCCAAATACGTGAAAAAGCGGGATAACGGTCAAAATCCGTTCTTTTCCCGGCCCCATGACCGGTTTGAAAAATTCATATGTTTGCACCAGATTGGCAAGAAGGTTCCGGTGGGTCAGCATCGCCCCTTTTGACCGGCCGGTGGTACCGCCCGTGTACTGGAGCACGGCAATATCCTCCCGGGGGTCGAGCGCAAGAGGGTTGTAATCCGTTCCTGCCTGTAACAAGGCATCAAAGGGTTCGGCCTCATCCAAGGGGCCGGCCGCCGGTTTAAAACCGGCTATGACTACATTTTTCAGCGATGTTTCCGGGCGGACGGCCTGCACTTTCGGGTACAAATCATCCAGGACAATGATCGTTTCGGCGCCCGAGTCATTTAATATATGCCTGATTTCCGGTTCAACGAGCATCGGATTGATCTGGACAACCACCGCACCTGCCATAAGCGCACCGTAATAGCACACGACATACTGCGGGCAGTTCGGCAGCATGACCGCCACCCTGCTGCCTTTTTGCACGCCTCTTTTCTGAAGGGAGGAGGCAAAGGCAAGCGATGCTTTGTAAAGTTCCGCATAGGCCGTCTTTCTGCCGTAAAAAGAGAGGGCAGTCCGGTCCGGGTACTTTTCGGCTGCAGTTGCAAGTATTTGATACAGCGGAATATCCAGCACTTCAATTTCTTTGGGAATCTCATCGGTATAGACAGCATGCCACACTTTGTTTTCCATTCCAAATCCCCCTTGTTTTTATTGCCAAATGGACTGCTTAACCATCATCCACCCGCCCGGCTTGCCGGTTTTAAAGCACGTGCATGCCGCCATCAACGAGCAGCACATCCCCCGTCACGTAGTCCGAGGCTGCCGATGCCAAAAAAACAGCTGCACCTTTTAAATCCTGGTCATTGCCGAACCGGCCGAGCGGCGTTGCTTCCAATATTGGGTTTTTGCCGCGTTCGATGATCACTTTGGCCATTTTTGTCGGGAAAAAGCCCGGCGCAATCGCGTTCACATGGATGCCGTATCTGCCCCATTTGGCAGCGAGATCTTTTGTAAACGTGATGACCGCCCCTTTGCTTGTGTTGTAACCGATCGTATCCATGATGCGCGGATCGACGCCGCCAAGCCCGGCAATGGAAGCAATATTGATAATCTTGCCGTGCCCCTGCTTGATCATGGCTTTTCCGGCTGCCTGGCTCATATGGAAAGTGCCGGTCACATTCGTGCTGATCACTTTTTCCCACGCCTCAACCGGCATATCCTCGGCAGGCGCCCCCCAGGTCGCGCCGGAATTATTGACGAGGATGTCGATTTTGCCAAACTGTTTTACGGTTTCCGCAACCACTTCATCAACCCGGGCGCGGTTTGTAATGTCACACTCCAATGCGAGCGCTTTCACGCCGAGCGATTCGATGCGTGCAGCCGCTTCTTCGCATGCCGCTTTTTTTCTGGAGCAGAGCACGACATCCGCCCCCGCTTCTGCAAAAGCCCGCGCAATTTGTTCACCGAGCCCCCTGCCGCCGCCTGTCACGATGGCGGTTTTTCCTTTTAAACTAAACAGTTCTAACACGTTCATCGGCTAATCCCCTTTCCTGGTACGGTTTCATCTCAAGCCTTGCAATCTGGTCGAGATGGACTTCATCTGGGCCGTCTGCAAGCCGCAATGTGCGCGCATTGGCCCACAGCCGGGCGAGCGGAAAATCGTCCGAAACGCCGGCTGCACCGAACGCTTGGATGGCGCGGTCGATCACATTGAGCGCCATCCGCGGGGCCACTGCTTTAATCATCGCAATTTCCTTTCTCGCCACTTTATTGCCAACCGTGTCCATCATAAACGCTGCTTTCAATGTCAGAAGCCGCGCCTGCTCGATTTCAATGCGCGACTCAGCCACCCACTGGCGGATGACGCCCTGTTCTGCGAGCGGCTTTCCAAACGGCACACGGTTTTGTATGCGATTGCATAAAAGTTCAAGCGCACGCTCCGCAGCCCCAATCAGCCGCATACAGTGATGGATTCTGCCCGGCCCGAGCCGCCCTTGCGCAATCGCAAACCCTTTTCCTTCCCCCCAAATCATATTTTCAGCCGGCACCCGCACGTTTTCGTACGTAATTTCCGCATGGCCGTGCGGGGCATCATCATAACCGAAAACCGGGAGCATCCGCTCAATCTTCACACCGGGTGTATCGAGCGGTACGAGAATCATAGACTGCTGTTCGTGCCGCGGTGCATCCGGATTGGTTTTTCCCATGACAATCGCAATTTTGCACCTCGGATCGCCGGCGCCTGATGACCACCATTTCCGCCCGTTCACAATGTATTCATCGCCGTCGCGTACAATGCTGCATGAAATATTGGTTGCATCACTCGAAGCAGTATCCGGCTCCGTCATGGAAAAACACGAGCGGATATCGCCATTTAAAAGCGGTTTCAGCCATTTTTCCTTCTGCTCATCACTCCCGTACCGGGCAAGCACTTCCATATTCCCGGTATCGGGCGCGTTGCAGTTGAATACTTCGGGGGCAATAATGGACCTTCCCATGATTTCGCAAAGCGGCGCATACTCAAGGTTTGAAAGCCCTGCCCCGTATTCCCTGTCCGGCAAAAACAAATTCCAAAGCCCTTCCTGCTTTGCTTTTGCCTTCAATTCTTCCATAATCGGCGGAACGGCAGCCCACCGTGTTTCCTGTGCATTCAGTTGTTCCTCAAAGAGCTTTTCACCCGGATATACGTTTTCTTCCATAAAACGCTCAAGCTTTGAAATCAGTGCCTTCACTTTTGGTGAGTAATCAAAATCCATATGATCCATCCCCTTCCCGTTAACTAACCGGTTAGTATGTTGATTTAAGTATAAACAATCATTTGAAAATTTCAAGAAAAAAATAATCCGAATTTCGCCAGTATATGTAGAAATAACGGGAGTTGCCCTTTTTCCGGTATGAAAGAGGGTTGCTGAATAACAAAAAGGACGCTGATCACTCGCCGAACTTTATAAAACGTGCAAAGAAACAGAAGCCAAATGTAAACCAAAATTGTTCAACAAGCCCGAAAATACAAAAAGCGGGGAACCATTTCCCCGCTTTTTGAAACAGATGATTGGCGGGCCTTGCCAATCAGAGTATTTTCCTCCCCAATTGTCCGAGCGCATAGTGGATGCTGTGCTGCAACGTCTGGAAGCAGTCAAACTGGCTGAAATCAAGCCCGGAAGAAGAAATTGTCATGCTCATGGACGGCGATATACCGACAAGGATCGTCTGCGTGCCAATTAAGGAAGATGCCTTTCCGATATTTTCAATAAACTGGATGCTGTGCGGATCGTCTTCCACATCGAGCGCCGTTAAATCAAGCACCAAATACTTTGCTTTGTACTGCGGCAAATTTTTCAACGTTTTTTCTATCAGTTCTTCGGCACGTTCATCGTCATATTTCCCGATTAACGGCACGACGACAATGCCGTCCAAAATCGGAATAATCGGTGATGACAGCTGCTTGACGAGCTCTTTCAGTTCCCGCGTCTTATCTTCGACGAGCGCCTCCAGCTGAATGATCTGCTCGGCTTCCTTTTTCCGCGCCAGCTGGTGAATATTATGTGACACCGTGATATCCGATGGGAAATACTCAATGATCGTGGAGTCATGGCCTTCGATCTGATACCGGACGACTTTATACCATATATTTGTATGGAGCAACCCGGTAAAAACACCAGCATAGTGGGCAGGCAGAAAATTGCTGCCCGTTTTCTTCCCCTGGGCCGCATTGATTTTATGCTCCCAGCTGTCTTTCAGCTCAATCGTCAATGTCTTCTGATCAAAGTCCATGTCTTTCATCACGGCTCGTCCCCAGCCCGCTGATGCGTAAGTAGTGGTAATGAGTTCAGATGCCTTTTTCACATCGAAATCTTTGATTTTATTAAAATAATCGGCAACGAGCAATCCTTGGCGGAAACCCGCTGTCTCAAAGACAACATTGGATGCTTCTTCCCCGGATATTTCTTCAATTGTAGTAAACAGATCGCGCATCACAGTCGGAATCCAGAAAAGGACTGCATCTTCCCCTTCAAAAATGAATCTGCCTTTGTCCAATTCCCATTCAAATTGAAGACCGCCCACATGTATATTCGGATGTTCGCTCACAGAATATCCCCTCTATTATGTACAATGAATTGTATTATTATTATACCGGTTCAGTTTTCTTGCGTCTATTGATACGGGTTCTGTATGTGACAAAATTCACGTGTTTGCCGGAAAATGTGCTCAGCCTTGCTTTCAAAGAAATTGGCTTATACGAAAAAGGCGGGATTGTCCCGCCGTCCATCTTAATCGCCAAAATTGACATTATGGTAAACTTGCTGGACATCTTCCAAATCTTCCAGCACTTCAATCAGTTTTTCGAATTTCTCCCGGTCCTCATCCGGCAATGTGACTTCGTTTTGCGGCAACATTGTCAATTCAGCAACGGTAAATTCCGTAATGCCGGCATTTTCAAAAGCTTCCTGAACCGCGTGAAACTGGTCCGGCTCCGCGTAGACAATGACGGCGCCGTCTTCTTCAAAGACATCGCGGACATCAATATCAGCCTCAAGCAAAAGCTCCAGCACTTCATCTGCTGTTTTCCCTTCAATGCCAAAAACTGCCGTTTTATCAAACATATACGCTACTGAACCGCTCACCCCCATATTGCCGCCGTTTTTCCCGAAAGCGGCGCGCACTTCGGATGCGGTCCGGTTGACATTGTTCGTCAACGTATCGACAATGATCATCGAGCCGCCCGGTCCGAAGCCTTCGTAACGCAGCTCGTCATAGTTTTCATCGGCGCCGCCTTTTGCTTTTTCAATCGCGCGGTCAATGATCGCTTTCGGCACGCTGTATGTTTTGGCGCGCTCGAGCACCATTTTTAATGCGCTGTTTGCCACCGGATCCGGCACACCCTGTTTCGCAGCAACATAGATTTCGCGGCCGAATTTCGCATAAATGCGGCTCGTATTGGCATCCCTTGCTGCTTTTTTATCTTTTATATTATTCCATTTGCGTCCCACTGGGATCACTCACTTTCAACAAAGATTCGAATGCTTCCGTACTCGCCCATTGTTGAATTATACACCAAAAGCCTTCCGGTGGGGTAAAATTTTTTGGTTTTTGTTTCTTACTTCCGTTTCGTCCGTATCCCGGAACCCGTTGCCACAACCAGGCCGCCGAGCACATCTGCAATCAAATCAGTCATGGTA
Organism: Weizmannia sp. FSL W8-0676; assembly: GCF_038593015.1. Lineage (NCBI taxonomy): Bacteria > Bacillati > Bacillota > Bacilli > Caryophanales > Bacillaceae > Heyndrickxia > Weizmannia sp. FSL W8-0676. The sequence goes on along the minus strand of NZ_CP151954.1, from coordinate 267,131 downwards.
TCCTTGTTTCCGCCGCCCTGCAAAGTAGTGCCAAAAAATTGGTCACCTGAAAATTCATAGATCTCCCACATTACACCGCCAAGCGCGGCAAACCCAAGCACAAACAAAAATACAAACCATGCGGAGATCGCCTTGCCCGCATCCCGGTGCACCAGCCGTTCATAAAGTGCGATAGCGGCAAATCCAAGAAGGGCGCCGCTCACGAAATGCAGAAAGGTGTCCCACCAGCCTAAGCCGTACCAGCCGCGGATCGATCCGAAATATTGGGAGCCGGTTAAAAAAAGAAAATAAGAAATAACAAGGGGCAGGTGGAACCGGAGGCGCGGAATCCACGAAAGGATAAGCGGAATTGCGCCGCAGATCACCCCGCCAAGCGCGACCGCAGCCTTCCAAGACGCGCCGGCCGTATATTGCATGGCGCACAAAACGGCCATCCACAGTACATAAACCAGGCTAATTCCAAACACAATTTTCCGGTCCATATTCACACTTTCCTTCTTCTTATACATTTTGTTTCCTGAATCCAGTATATACCGCGATCAGCACCCCGCCAAAAAATCCGGCCAGCAAGTCCACCATCGTATCGGTATTGCCGCCACGCTGCATCGTATGGGAGGCAATTACATCCCCCAAAAATTCATACATCTCCCAAAGAACGCTCCCTGTTATCGCAAGTCCGAGGGCAAACAATGCGGGAATCAAGCGCGACATGCCCCGCCTTGCCGCCTCCGGAACCAGTATTTTATACAGCGTAACGCCGATACAAGCTGTAAAAATGCCCTTATAAAAGTGAACGGACGTGTCCCACCACGAAAAACGCCCGTAAAATCCGGAGATCGAACCGAGGCAGATGGAGCAAATCACGAAAATATACCAGCCAATAATCGAGGGCGTATTGATCCGGTTATGTTTTAAAAATAATAAGCCGAGCGGCAACGCACTTAACACAATCCCGCCGGCCGCAATTCCCCACCGCAATGTATCATGCTTTATAATAAAATAGACCATAAGCCCGGCCAAAAGCAACATCATGCCGGTACTGAGCAGGATAATGATGATGCGTTTCACCTTTCCACCCCGTTCTGTTTCTTTTCCAAAAATAGGATACCCTTTCTTTTTCCATTTCATCCTGAAATCAATAAAGACGTGCAGAAATTCGTCCATCAAAACATGGGGGCAGGGGAAAGGGCGGCAGGGGATAAAAACATCAACCTGTTTTCCTTTAGCGGCGTTGCCGGCGAAGAATCAATAAACAGCAAAAAGTTTTTGGGTGCCATTGGTTTAACAAAAGATGAATCTGCCGCGACCCCTTCGCTGCCTGTTTTTGAAGACCTGAAAAAACACAAAAAAGAGATACAATCTTACGCAACCCTTTTAGTCGTGCAGTGCAATTTAAAAAATAGATGGCGGGCCATATATCCGCCTTTCCAGTCCAGTTACCGCCATGTGCGGACAGAAAAGGTGGGCACGGGTTTTAAGCGCATGCACATTTTGCTTTTCAGTGCATACAAAAAAGACGTTGAAGCACAACCCAACGTCCTTATGATTTGTTTGGCCTTTTTCAGCGTGCCTGTGGTTCTTTTTCGCGGCCGTTTTCATCTACAAAATCTTCGTGGTGCGTAGAATACATGGCCATCGGCTCTGCATCCGGGCACATATAGCGGACGGCGCTGTTTAAAGCAACCGGGCCTTCCGCAAACCCCCCGGCAATCAATTTTAATTTGTGCGGGTAAATTGCCGCATCCCCTGCCGCGAAGATCCCGGGTATATTCGTTTCCATCGCGCCATTGACCTCGATCCGCTCGTCTTTCATTTTAAGACCCCAGTTTAAAATGCCGCCATAATCGCCCTGAATGCCGTGGTTCACGACAACTTCATCGGCTTCAAGCCATATTTCTTCGCCCGTCCCGACCTGTTTCACCGCAACGCGTTCGATCCTATTGCCTGTTCCGTGCAGGGCTGAGATGCAGTAAGGGGTAAAAAGGCGTGCATTTTTCACCATTTCGGACACATCGGATTCATGTCCGCTGAATGCTTCCCGCCTGTGTACGATCGTAATGCTTTCGGCAATTTCGGCCAGTTCGTTTGCCCAGTCGACTGCCGCATTCCCGCCGCCAGAAATCAGCACCCGCTTGTTGCGGAAACGATCCAAGTCATCGACGGCATAATGGAGATTGCCGGATTCATAGCGCTCTGCCCCCGGAATATCCAGCTTAATCGGTTTAAAAATGCCCGCCCCGACGGTAAGGATAACCGTTTTGGTCAGGTGAAGGCCGCCGTTTTCCGTGCTTAACATCAAGATGCCGTCCGGGCGCCGCTTTAAACCGGATACATGCTGATGAAAAAGGATCGTTGGCGAAAAAGTTTCCGCCTGCCGGATCAGTTCCTTCACAAGATCCCCGCCTGTTATTTTCCGGATCCCGCCAATATCCCGCAATGTTTTTTCCGGATAAAACATCGAGATTTTTCCGCCCAGCTGGCCGCTAGACTCCAGCACTTTCGTCTTTAATTTCCGCATGCCGCTGTAAAACGCCGTAAACAAGCCAATCGGCCCGCCGCCAATAATGGTTACATCGTAAATTTCATGGTCCAATGCCAAGATCCTCCAATCCCGCTCATAAAGAAAGTGGCTATGCCATTTGTGCATGTACTTCTTTATACGGTTTAATCAAGTCATAGGAAAGGCAAACCGGTTTTTTGCACCTCGGATCAAGCGCAATTTGGGCATCCAATCCGAAACATTCCCGCATCATTTCCGCTGTCACCACAGCTTCGGGGCTCCCCTCGTAAAGGATTTCGCCATCTTTCATGGCAACGATATGGTCCGCAAAACGGGCGGCCTGGTTTAAATCGTGCAGCACCATCACGATCGTGCGGTGCTCCATTCTGTTCAGTTCCTGCAAAAGTTCGAGCACTTCCAGCTGATGTGACAAGTCCAGATAGGTTGTCGGTTCATCCAGTAAAATCATTTCGGTATCCTGCGCAAGTGCAAGCGCAATCCAGACCCGCTGCCGTTGTCCGCCCGAAAGCGCATCCACAGGGCGGTCTTTCAATTCTTCCGTTCCCGTCATTTCAAGGGCCCTGTAAATTGCTTTCCAGTCTTCACGATTCAGTTTTCCAAACCTTTTTTGGTGCGGATACCTGCCATAAGATACAAGTTCTGACACTGTCAGTCCTTCCGGCACACTCGGAGACTGGGGCAAAATCGCAAGCTTTTGCGCAATTTTCTTTGTTGATTCTTTCGCTAGCTCTTTTCCATCCAAATAAACGGCCCCGTTTTTCGGAAAGAGGATACGTGCCAATGCCTTTAACAAAGTGGATTTGCCGCATCCGTTCGGGCCGATGATCGCCGTCATTTTTCCGGCTGGTATATTTAAATTTAAGTTTTTAATAATTTCATGATCTCCATAGGCAACTTTTAAATTTTCTGCACAAAGCTTTGGCATCTCAGTTCCTCCTATGAATCTATCATTAAATGAAAATGATTCTTAATATCATTTTTATTCTATAAGGTTTTTAAATGGGTGTCAAATCGACTTTTCGCCGGTAATCTCCAGGTTTTTCCACAATTTAAGCATTCCCGCTGCCCACTTTTCTAATTTTTTAAAATTTTCCTCCGAAGGAAAGGCTCTCCTTTTTTGGGCCTTTCCAGTTTGAATGAAGGTTTTCTTCCCTCATGTCCGCACCGATCCCAAACCAATATATTCTTCCAGCGGCCAAAGCCGTTCATGCAACATGGACGGCAGGCCGCGAAAAGGATTATTTGATCGTTTTTAACACATCCCGGATCATCTCTTTGTTTGCAATCGCGCCAGAGTAAAGCCAGCCGGTATTAGCAGAAAATTCAGCTACATGGTGTTTCTTGACGGCAGGAATGCTTTTCCATAATGCATTGTCCAGCTCTGTTGCGTGGGTTTTATCGCTGTTAATTAGAAAAATATAGTCTGCATCCAGCTCGGTTAATTTTTCAAGCGAGATGGCATTCCAGTTGCTGGTTGCTTTTGCAGAAATTTCATTTACAACAGCCGGCACCTTCAAGCCCAAATCATTGTATAGGACGTCTCCGCTTGATACATTTTTCGATACGATAAAGAATTTATTGTTCACAAGCCAGATTGCAGCGGCAGAAGGCGCTTTGCCGTTTTTCGCTAGTTGTGCTTTTGCTTTCTTGGCTGTTTTTTCATAATCTGCGAGCACTTGTTTTGCCTTTGCTTCTTTGTTCAACACTTTCCCAACAGTAAGCAGTTCTTTTCTCCAGTCACTGTTTTGCTTTTTGCTTACGACAAAGGTCGGAGCGATTTTGCTGTATTGTTCATACTTCCCGCCTTCCACCATGCTGGCATCATCAATCAGGATTAAATCCGGCTTGAATTTTTGCACTTGTTCATAAGGCAAGTCGTAAGAAATAGCCGGTACCCCTTTCAGTAAATCGTCCTGCAAATATTCCTGAATGCCATTGCTGACACTCCATTGTGCGACAGGCTTCACCCCGAGTGCAACAAGATGGTCTTCCAAATAAGTCGCAATGACGCGTTTCGGATGAGCCGGCACTTTTACTTTATGTCCCATCGCGTCTGTTACCGTCCGGGTTTTTGAATCGCCGGCAGGTTTGTTTCCGTTTCCACTTCCGGACTGGCTGTTCCCGCAGGCAGCGAGGGCAACGGACAGAAAGACAATCCCGCATATTTGGAAAATCTTTTTTAATTTTAGATTGTAAGACATTTTCATCCCCCTGGCATTATGATAAAATATTGTAGACAGATAAATGATAATGATTATCAACATCAATTAAAGCGAAAATTTTTCATTCTGTCAATCTTTTTTCTTTTTGAAAAAAATTTTTTTAACCGTATCGAAAGAGAAGGAAGGAAGTCTGGGATGGCAAAACCGCACACAAGTAAAGCGGCACACCGCGGGCAGGATCAACCGTATAAAAAACGACTGGCTTATTTTATCCTCGGCTTCGGGTGGATTTTTATCATTCTTGCCGTCGCAGGTTCCATTCAATTGGGTGCATCGAATATCAACTATACAACGGTATGGAAAAGTTTGTTTTTTTATGATGCAAACAACCCGGCCCATGTCATTATCCATGAATTGCGGCTGCCGCGTGCCATTGCCGCTCTGTGCGTCGGTGCCGGGCTGGCTGTTTCCGGTTCGGTCATGCAGGGAATGACGCGAAATCCGCTCGCATCCCCGTCTATTTTGGGGGTAACTTCGGGATCCCTTTTTCTCATGGCGGTTGCCTATGCTTTTTTTCCGGGCATTTCTTACCGGAGCCTGGTTTTCGTATCTTTTGCCGGAGCCGGTTTGGGGGCGGCCCTCGTTTTTTCAATCACAGCTTTATCCAGGGGCGGGAACACCACTGTGAAGCTGGCGCTTGCCGGATCGGCTGTTGCTTCTCTGCTTAGCGCCTTATCTACGGCGATCGGGCTTCGTTTCAACATATCAAAAGATTTGAGCTACTGGTATGCAGGCGGCGTGAGCGGTGTGCAATCCAGCCAGCTCAAATATGTCATTCCGGCCATCATTGCTGGCATCATCATCGCCGTTGCCATCTCGCGCGCCGTCACCATTTTAAGCCTCGGGGAAGAAATCGCAAAAGGGCTCGGCCAGAACACGGTATTTGTTTATATAGCAGGCATTGTGGCAGTTCTTTTGCTGACAGGGGCGGCCGTATCCATTGCCGGGATGATCGGGTTTGTCGGATTGGTCATCCCGCACATTACCCGCTTCCTTGTCGGGTCGGATTACAGCCTGATCATCCCTTGTTCGGCGATTCTCGGCGCCCTTTTGTTGATCATTGCCGATGATGCCGCAAAAATGATCAACGCCCCTTTTGAAACACCGGTAGGCGCAGTGACTGCAATCATCGGCGTCCCGTTCTTTCTCTATTTGGCACGAAAAGAAGGGGGCGGATTATAGTGGGAAACCTTTCAACCGGCAAACGGAAATTCAGCATGCTTTGCGCTGTCCTGCTTGTTTTGCTGGCCGTCCTCTTTTTTGCCAGCATCCGGACAGGCACAATGAATATTCCGTTCCCGCAAATATGGTCTGCCTTTTTCGGCAGTGATGTTGGCAACCAGCGGATGACCCTGTTTGAATTCCGTCTGCCCCGGATCGTGCTCGCGATGCTAATTGGCGCCGGAATTGCCGTTTCAGGCGGCATTCTCCAGAGCATTTCCAGAAACCCGCTTGCAGATCCCGGCATAATCGGCGTGAATGCAGGGGCAAGCTTTTCCGTAGTATTATATACATTCTTTTTTAAAGGCACGGCCTTTCTTTCCGGGGTAGTTTCTGTTTTTGTCATGCCGTTTTTTGCATTAACCGGCGCCTTTTTTTCGGCGGTCCTTGTCTATTTGCTTGCCAAAAAAGGCGGAAGCGTGGCGCCCGCTCGTCTTGTCCTGACAGGGATTGGTTTAAATGCGGCTTTTAATGCGGCAACAACAGTCCTGCAAATGAAAATGGACCCCCAGGATTTCACAAAAACGCTGACCTGGATATCTGGAAGCATTTGGGCGACAAACTGGGATTATGTCCTTGTCACTTTGGCCTGGATGGTTGTTCTGCTTCCATTTGCGGTATACAAAGCCCGTTACTTGAATATTATGCGCCTGGAAGAGCCGGTAATCACAGGGCTCGGGGTGCCGCTTGAAAAAGAAAGGCTGAAACTTCTCGGGACCGCGGTCGGGCTGGCCGGGTGCTGTGTAGCGGTCGGGGGCGGCATTACGTTTCTCGGCCTGATCGCGCCCCACATTGCCCGCGGGATCATGGGGACAAAGCATGAATTTTCCCTGCCTTTAACGGCGCTGATTGGCGCAAACATTTTGCTGCTGGCCGATACAGTCGGGAGAGTCGTGATGCCTTCAATGGAACTGCCGGTCGGGATTGTCATTTCAATCCTCGGCGCACCGTATTTTATTTTTCTGTTGATGCGGACAGCATAATCGTGAGGCAACATGGAAGCCCCCTTATTCCATCCATTGGCAAAATTTGCACATGCCCGGGGTGGAAAGATATTTACAATTTTTAAATTTTTCGCTACGATAACAACAGTGATAAAAAAGGAAGGCTGATTTAATGATATTCGGGCTTGATCCATCCATGTTGGCACTGTTGGTCGGTTTTGGGTTTTGTGCAGCTTTTATTGATTCTGTTGTCGGCGGGGGCGGCCTGATTGCCCTGCCTGCCCTACTGTTTACCGGGCTTTCGCCGTCTGCAGCGGTTGCCACCAACAAACTTGCGGGAACAATGGGATCATTTACAAGCACATTTGTATTTTATCGTTCCGGAAAACTGGATCTATCTTCCATTTATAAAATGTTTCCGCTCACGTTTTTCGGTTCGATGCTCGGCGCGTACACCGTCCATCTGATTGATCCGGATGTATTAAAACCATTGATGCTGATCATGCTTGCCGCAGTCGGCATCTATACGGTGACGAAGAAAGACTGGGGAAAAATCATGGCGTATAAAAAGTTATCCGCCAGCCGGCTGATTTTGTTTACAGCGCTCATTTTTCTGATCGGTTTTTACGACGGATTTCTCGGCCCGGGCACCGGTTCCTTTTTAATGTTTGCCTACCTCATGATCGGGTTTGACTTTTTAAAAGCAGCCGGGAACGCGAAGTTTTTAAATTTTGGCAGCAATATTTCGGCCCTCCTTATGTTTATCTTTTTAGGGCAGGTCCATTATGCCTATGGGATTCCGATGGGCCTCGGGCAAATCGCCGGTTCCATCATCGGCTCGCGGTTTGCGATTAAAAAGGGGAGCAGCTATGTGCGCGCCCTGTTCATTGCCGTCACATTTTTGCTGCTGGCGAAAAATACATATGATTATGTACATGCGTTTCTTTTCGGCTGACAAAGATGAAGGATCACGTTTTTGCCATGGTACAGAGGGATCAAAACCCGGGGGATGCTTTTTGCGCAGCTCGCCGGGATTTTTTATGGGAGGTGTTTGAAATGAATAAATCCTGGCTCATTGTGCTCGTTGGGGCTTTTTTCGAAGTCTTTTGGGTCATCGGGTTGAAACATGCAGATAACTTGCTGGAATGGATGGGTACGCTGATTGCCATTACCGCCAGCTTTTACGCACTCATTGCGGCAAGCAAGAATTTGCCGGTCGGAACGGTGTATGCCGTTTTTGTCGGGCTTGGCACAGCCGGAACGGTTTTCTTCGGAATCGTATTTTTCGGCGAACCGTTTAGTTTGATAAAAATCATTTTGATTCTCATTCTGCTGGCGGGCATTGTTGGCTTGAGGATGGTGGAAAATGAAAAAAGCAGCGGGGAGGCTGATTCTTGATGGCTTGGGCTTCTTTACTCATTGCAGGGTTATGCGAAATGCTCGGCGTAGCCGCCATGAATATGGTAAACCGCCGCCGCAATCTGTCGTCTGTGCTACTCATGGTGCTTGCTTTCGGCGGCAGTTTTTTGTTTATGTCGTTTGCGATGCGGACACTGCCGATGGGCACGGCCTACGCCGTCTGGACAGGAATCGGTGCAGCAGGGGGCGCAATTGTCGGCATGTTATTTTTTGGAGAATCAAGAGACTGGCGGAGAATTGTTTTTATCACGATGATTTTAGGCGCAGCGGTCGGGCTGAAGCTGGTATCATGACCGCCACGCGGTGTTATGCATGTTTTCCTTTTAACGCCAAAATGAAAATGGTGCTGATAATCATCAGCGCACCGGCCCAGTCAAAAAAGCCGAGCGGAACATGGAGCCACACCACAGTTAAAAATGCGGCGGAAAGCGGCTCTGCTGTGGCAAGTACGGTTGTTTCTGATGCACTTAAATATTTCAGCCCTTCCAAATAGCAAAGAAAGGCAACCAGCGTTCCAAATAAAATGACAAAAGCAATCCCCGGCACCGCGGCCGGAGAAAAGTTCCCAGCTGCATGCCACGGCGGATGGATGAAACTTAAGACCGCGCCCCCGATCAGCATCCCCCAACCGACAGTTACGTCCGCACCCCATTGATGGAGAAGCTTAATTGGCTGGAGCGTGTAAAAAGCAGCGGTCAAAGCCGTTAAAATACCCCAGAAAAGTGCTTTTCCCGAAATGGACAGCGTCGTAAAACTGCCGTGTGTGACAAGCAAAAATGTTCCGGCAACTGCAAGAAAGACGGCAAATAACGTACGCCGACCAGGCATTCTCCTGAATCGGACGGCCAGAAAACATGGCACAATGACACACTCGAGGCTTTGCAAAATGGTTGCTGTTGCTGCATTGCCGTACCGGATAGCGGCAAAATAGGTGTATTGGACGCCGAGCATGCCGAAAACCGCAAAAAAAATCAGATCTCTCCGTGAAGCCGGGTCTTTCCATACCCCTGTGACACGATTTCTTTCTCTTCCGTAACAAAATCCGAGCAAGAGCAGGCCGGATACAAGCAGCCGCATGACCGTGAGCCATTGCATATCCATTTGCAAATGCTGGAACAAATATTGCGCAATCGTACCGGATACACCCCATAGTACCGCGCCTGATAAAACAAGCGCGATTCCTTTCGCTCGTAGTGTATGCGCTTCTGTTGCAAGTTGCTGTACAACTTTTTCCAATCTATTCCCCATCTTTCTATTCTGTTTGGCTGTCTTGTGGAAATGGCGGTCCGCATCCGTGCCGGTTGCCCGGAAGATGCTTTCCATGCTGCTTGATTGTTTTTACCCGGCGCATCTTTCAAGGACCAATGCCGCGCTAGGCTTTACTGCTGTTTTACTTTCTCCCTGAATTTTTCCGGCATCATGACCATGATAACTTCCCCTGTTACGACCACTTTATCTTCCGCAAATACTTCTGTGTTGATCCGGTACTTTTTCGGATGAATCTCGGTAACGGTTCCTATTGCCTTAAGCGGCACACCAAGCGGGGTAGGGTGTTTATATTCCACTTTTAATGTGCCGGTTACAAACCGTGGCGGCTCTGTCCCGTCGCCAAGTTCGTTGCCGTTTTTCCGGAGCACATACAACGATGCGGAACCGGCGCTATGGCAGTCAATCAGCGATGCTACGATCCCTCCGTAGGCAAACCCTGGAATTCCCCCCATATATCCAGGAAGCGGCGTATAAATCGTGATGGTTTTGTCCCCCAGCCAGCCCGTGCGAAAATGATGGCCTTTTTCATTCAGCCGCCCGCAGCCGTAACAAGTTGCAAATGAATCGGGATAGTAATCCTGAACTGCCTTTGTAACACTTTCCTCCATTTCCTCACCCCTTTTTTATTCTATTTAAAATTATAATACATTTTGCACGAAATTTTAACAGCTGTATTTTTAGAAAGTTTTGCGTTATAAAAAACACCGGCAACCAGATGTCCGGTGAAAATCTTTTTTTCTTATAAATTTTCCAGCTGCTGTTTTATTTTTTCCACTTCTGTCCGGCTCAGGCCAGTTTTTTCCACAATTAATTGAAGCTCCATACCCTCCTGCAACATTTTGATGGCAATTGGAATCGTTTGTAGCAATTCTTTTCTTTCTTCTTCCCTTCCTTCTTCTCTGCCTTCCTCTTTCCCCTTCTTATACCCGCGGTCAAAATAGGAATTCGGCAGCTTCAATACTTGCTCTGCTTCGTTCGGATCCAGCATTTTAATGTTTTCCATTACTTCCGCCTCCTCTTTTTCGTTCAATTTTAAATAATAATCAAAGAAACCGTGTAACAGCCTCATTTTTGCAGGGTCGAGTTCCATCCGGGCCAGCATCCGCAGAAACTCCAGTTTGACCTGCACCCGTTCTGTTTCTGTATACCCCATTTTGCTTAATAATGCCGCGGCAACAGGGTTGTTGCTGCGGATATAATTTCTCCAATTTTGTTTCATCAGATGAATGGATAAATAGTGAAAACGAAGAATTTCAATGTTGTGGAACGCAAAGGTGTACGTATCAGGGGTCTCTGTTTTCTCCTCATAACTGAAAACGGCAATCGGCAATACCGGTTTCCGGTGCCGCAGACTGATCATCATGTAATAACGAAACATGCGTTCAGGAAAGGGCTTCTCGTAATACGACTGCGGCTCTACATGGATGAGAATCACGGTGTCTTCCCCTTTTACCTTCGTTTCGGCAAGGATATCAACCCGTTTTTGCTCACCGCCCGGAAAGTCCGTAAACTGTTCCTGCGACAAAAACCGCACCCGGCGGTAGTCGAGATCCGCTGAAAGATCCGGGAAAAAGGCATCCATAAACTCCTGAAAAAAGTTTTGGATCAGCTCCTTAAACAAACGGTCATGCACGTGATAACCGGCATGTTTTTCCATGACCAGTTCCAATGGCCACACTCCTTTTCTTATTTTTCAGTTTTATTATAAAGGACAAACGTTCGTTTTTCAAGTGGCGGGCACACCATTTTTTCAAATTTCATCTGCCATTCCCTCGGAACAGGAGGGGCAGACGCAAAACCATCATTCTATTTGCATGCTAACTTTTTCCTTCCGGGAAGCCCTGATGTAAAATAGAGATACAAAATTGATCTTAACTGCTTTGCCATACAAATTTACCCTACGTTCACTCTATACAGCAGAACAGGAAGTGGTGAAAATGCCTGCCATTTTATACTGGTTTATTTTATGCGGCCTGCTGACGGGATTCGTCCTTTTCCGCAAGCGTCCTTTACCGCAAGCACACGGCACAGCCGGGCGGGAAAAGATATCCGTTATTATTCCGGCAAGAAATGAAGAAAACATCCTGCCTGCCCTGTTGGATTCTTTAAACAAGCAAACAACCAAACCCGGTGAAATCATTGTGGTGGACGACCATTCCGAAGACAAAACAAAAGAAACAGCAGAAAAATTCGGTGTCACCGTCGTTTCTGCGCCTGATCTTCCGGATGGCTGGACCGGAAAAACGTGGGCCGCCTGGAACGGTTACGTGAAATCCACCGGGGATCTGCTTATCTTTCTCGATGCCGACATCCGCCTTGCTGAACACGCCATCAGCTCTCTTGTTACAGCACAAAAACAGCAGGGGGGCGCCATCTCTGTCGTTCCGTACCATCATACCGAAAAATTTTATGAGAAACTGGCAATGGTTCTGAACCTGCTCGGGATTTTCTCATTCACCTCGCCGTTTGAACGCTTCAACCGGCAAAAAGGGCTTTACGGTGCCTGTATTTGTGTATCAAAAGAAGATTATGACAAAATTGGCGGGCATGGGAATATCCGCGCTGAAATGCTGGACGATCTGAACTTAGGCGCCCGTTTTCAACAGGCCGGCATTCCGGTCACCAATTTTACCGGAAGCGGGCTCGTCTTCTTCCGCATGTATCCCGGCGGTTTCAGGCAGGAGTTGCAAGGATTTGCAAAAGGGGCGGTGTTAAGCACATCAGCCATCCATCCTTTTACAATTGCGGCTGTCGTTTTCTGGATTCTTGGCCTGCTCATATCCGAGCTCGGCTGCTTTTCCGGCATCCCTTACTTTGTGGCAGGCTATTTGCTGTATGCCGCCCAAATCTATTATTTTAACCGGCATGCGGGAAACTTTGGCATCCTGCAACCTTTGTTTCACTTTTTATCCATGATTTTTTTCCTGACCATCATCCTGTATTCCCTTTATCAGTCCCATTTTCGTAAAAAAGTGCTTTGGAAAGGCAGATACATTGATGTGGGAAGGGGGCAAAACAAATGACTTTTTTATTGTCAGCACTTTGTTTTCTTTCGGGTTCGCTGATGTTTTCTTACTGGATCGGCCTGTTATTGAACATCAATATTCGCGAAACTGAAGATGGAAATCCCGGTGCAGCTAACCTTTGGAAAAAAGCCGGTTACAAATACGGGTTGCTTGGCATTGCGGGTGACTTCGGCAAAGGGTTTCTTCCGGTTTGGCTGATCATAAAATCCGGGGCGGCCCCATCGCATAAGGCATTGATTCCCATTGCCCTGGCGCCGATTGCCGGGCATGCCTTTTCCCCTTTTTTAAAAGGAAACGGCGGAAAAGGCCTTGCCGTAAGCTTCGGTGTATGGAGCGCATTGACCAAATTTCGCATATCCCTCACTTATGCAGTTATTCTTGCATGCTTTTATGTCCTGGCGAAGGTGGTGAAAAAAGGCAAAAAAACAACCAGCAGTGAAGACAGCCTGCAAACGGCAACCGGATTCCTGCTGCTGTCCCTCTTTCTTATTTTTCGAAGATTCCCTTCTTTTCTCTTATGGATCTGGCTGGGCAACTTTGTCATCCTGCTGTGGAAAAATAAAAAAGCGCTCATGCGTTTGAAAAAGGAAAGGGATTTCACCATGTAATGGCATACAAAAAAGCGGGAATTACTCCCGCTTTTTTGCCAAGGCCATCAGGTCTGTTTTTGCCGTTTTCTTTCCAAAATTGGTTTTCACCGTGCTGCAAATGATGTTCTATCCCGAAAATATACGCCGGCTCTGGTGCCGCGTTCACTGCAGCATGGGCGTCTAAAGGCAGATTACAGCTCGTCAAATCCGTTCAAATCGCTCACTTTTGTATAAGAACGGGACTTTTGTTCAAAGAAATCCGTTTTGGTTGCATCAAAATTATCAGCATAGGCGCGGATCCATTTCATTGGATTTTCAGCATGTTCCGGGTACAGCTCGCTTAATCCGATCATGCGCAGCATTTTATTGGCACGGTATTTGATAAAACCGGCCATTTCTTCAAGATCGATCCCTTCCACGTCCCGGAGCACGTATTCCGACCACTCTGTTTCCAAGTCAACGGACTCGCGGAACCGGGCATACACCCAATCGGAAAAGGCCGGCGTGTTCAATTCCGGATGTTCGGAAAGCACCGCGCGGATCAGTTCCGAAATAAAGCGCCCGTGTTCCAGCTCATCGCGGTTAATATAACTGATCATCGTCGATGTGCCGACCATTTTGTTTTGCCGCGCCAGATTATAAAAGAAAGCAAAGCCGGAATAAAAGAACAAGCCTTCCAGCAATGTCGAATATACGAGTGTTTTCACAATATCTTCCACATCCGGCTGCTGGGCAAACGCATTGTATTGCTCCATCAGCTTTTTGTTCCGCTTTAGCAGCACCGGATCTTTTCGCCCAATTTCAAACGCTTCATTTTGTTTATCAAGGGACACGACGGACGATAAAATATAAGAATAACTCTCATTGTGGACAGCTTCCTGCTGGGCAATCACCGCCAAAATCGATTGGACGGACGGATCGGTCGCATACAGTGAAGCAAGCAAAATCGTCCTCGTTTGTGAAGAATCGAGCGTTGCCAGCAGGCTGATGATTTTCAAAAACGTTTCCTGCTCTTTTTCCGATAACAACGGGAATTGTTTCACATCTGTTGACATATTCACTTCATCTGATTGCCAGTAATTTCCCAACAATCTTTTATACGTCTTGTACCAGTGCGGATAAGCAAGATCATTCCAGTTTAAAATCCCGCTTGATTTTCCTCCGAATAAGGCAGTCGCTTTATTCGGGTGAACCGGATCCAACGTTTTCGCTTTTTCCAGCAAAGCGTTTGACATCTTCCAGCACTCCTTCTATCCATTTTTCCACTTCTTTTTCCTGGCTTCCCCTCGGAGACTGTTCAATTTTTAACGGTTCCCATGGGCTGTTGTAAAACTTCGCAAGTTTGCGGGCGGCCAGGCAGAATAAATCATCACCGCCAAATTGCGTTTCCCCCGTTCCGAACACAGCGACATTGGGAGGTTTCCATCCAATTTCCAGAACAAAATCCTTCACTTCTTCTGGCGTGGCGCCCCGTTCCCATGTGAAAGTCCCGACCAGGATCAAATCATAGTCGCGCGGCGAAAACGGCGGGGAAATGCCAATTTCGTGCATGTCCACCGCCATCCCGCGCGCCTTGCACCAGGATGCCAGCAGTTCCGCCGTTTCTTTTGTATTGCCGCTATAGGATAAGTACGCAATCAGCACTTTCAACTTTGGCACCACTCGCATTCCTCCACTTCATTGGAGGTCGAGCGCACATAATAGGTCGTTTTCAAGCCGGACTTCCAAGCCTGCAGATGAAGATCAAGCAACACTTGCGCACGGATATTGTACGGCACATAAAAATTGAAAGAGATGCTCTGGTCAATATGTTTTTGCCTTGCCGCATTCTGCCGGACGGACCATCTTTGGTCAAGTTTATAAGCCGAACGGCGGTAAATGTTGTACGTCCGGTGGTCTAAATCAGGCGCTGTAACCGGAAATCTGTAATCCTTTTTTTCTTCCATATAATAAGGCTGGAAAACCGGGTCAATGCTTGCTGTCGAGCCGGCAATAATCGAAGTGGTCGCATTCGGTGCAACCGCCATTAAATATCCGTTCCGCAAGCCGTATTTTTTCACTTCTTCAGCAAGCGCCAACCAGCGTTCACTTGTGTAGCCTTTGCCGGTAAAATAAGCGCCGGTGCTCCACTTGCTGCCTGGAAATGCCGGATAGCTGCCTTTTTCCCTGGCTAATTCCATGCTGCTTTTAATCGCATAGTAGGCAATATTTTCATACAGTTTATCCGCATATTCGACGGCCGCTTCTGTTTCCCATTCAATTCCCTCAAGTGCCAGCAAATGATGCCAACCAAATGTGCCAAGCCCGACCGCACGGTACTTCTTGTTCGTAATTTGCACTTGTTTAATGGGCAACGTATTGACATCAATCACATGATCGAGCATGCGGACCTGGATGCGGATAAGCCGTTCGAGCACCCCGTCCGGGACAGCTTTCCCAAGATTGATAGAACTCAAGTTACAAACGACATAATCCCCGGAACGGTATTTCTTTACGATCACATTTTCTTCTTCGATCCATTCTTCAATCAGCTCAGTCGGGGACTGGTTCTGGGCAATTTCCGTGCATAAATTGGAGCAGTAAATGATCCCTTTGTGGCTGTTCGGGTTTTGCCGGTTCACTTCATCGCGGTAAAACATAAACGGCGCTCCGGTTTCAAGTTGCGATCTCATGATGCGCTTCATAATCTCGATTGCCGGTACTTTCCTTTTCGAACGGAGATCGGCATGGATGCACGCCTCATATTTTTCACGCCAGCTCCCTTTTCCCTTCTCTTCATCGTAAAAATCTTCAAGGGCAAACCCCATGACTTCTTTTACTTCATGCGGATCAAAAACATACCAGTCCCCGCGCTTTTCCACCTGTTCCATAAAATAATCCGGGATGCACACGCCCGTATAAATATCGCGGGCACGGAGCCGGTCATCGCCGTTATTTAACTTCAAATCGAGAAAATCTTCAATGTCGCGGTGCCACACATCGAGGTAGACGGTAATGGCGCCTTTTCTTGTCCCAAGCTGGTCAACGCTCACTGCCGTGTTGTTCAGTTGTTTGATCCACGGCACCACACCGCTCGACATGCCCGGGAAACCTTTAATGGCGCTTCCCCGTCCACGGATTTTTCCCATATACACGCCGATCCCACCGCCGTTTTTCGAAAGCTGGGCGATGTCGGTGTTACTGTCATAGATTGATTGCAGGCTGTCCGCCACTGTATCAATGAAACAACTCGAGAGCTGGCCATGCGTTTTGCCCGCATTCGCGAGCGTCGGGGTTGCGACCGTCATGTACAGATTGCTGAGCGCCCAGTACGCTTCCTTCACATGTTCCATCCGGGTTTCCTGCTGTTCATCCTGCATCAGGTACATCGCAATCACCATCCAGCGCTCTTGCGGCAGTTCATAGACATGCTTTTCAAAATCACTTGCCAGATAACGGGTTACGAGCGTATAGAGGCCGGGATACGTAAAAAGCAAATCCTTCTCCGGGTCGATTATGCGGCCGAGCGTTTCGATTTCCTGCTTTGTATATTTGTCAAGCAGTTTTGGAGAATAAATGCCCTTTTCTGCCAGCTGCCTGAGCAAATCATAGAAAGGCCCGTACTTGAGGGCTGGATCATAATGCCGGTTTTTGGCGGCTTCGGCATAAAGCTTATGTAAGTAAATTCTTGCTGCAAAGAATGTCCATGCCGCACCTGCTTCATCGATATTTTCAAGGGCATGTTTAATAAGCAGATCTGTTTTTTCCGCCAAAGTGGCGTCCGGGTCCCATAATTTTAAAATCTTTTCCTTATAAGCGCCGGTTTCAATCTCCAGGCCTGCGGACATTTGATCAATGAGCTGCAAAATCATTTCTTTTGATTCCAGTTGAATAGATATCACGTTTTCCCCTCCCTTTTTTGAACGCAAAAAAGCCGTTCATTTCAGGGGGATGAACGGCAAAAACGGCAGAAAAACAGCATCCGTGATCATCTGTTCCGCCGTTTCCCGTTCCCGCACCCCGAAGAATAGAAACTTCAAGTATTGGCAGGTCTCCTGGCTTGTGTTTCATTCTAATGAAGCCCTTCCCATACCGCCGCCAAAAAAAGCAGCCGGTACAGTGGTTCGCTCTTTCGTCCACACTGACAGTTGCGGGGGCAGCTCCGGTTTCCCACCGGATTCCCTTTTCAGGCATTTCAAAGCCACCAATACTCGCATACTATATTTAGTATTTTTTTGTTTAAGAATTTCTATATGTTGTTATCCTACCATATTCGACAAAAGATATCAATCCTCAGTTTCGTTGAATATGTGCCAAGTTTGTCCGTAAAAAGATGCCGGATACGGGCCAGCCTTCTTCGCCTTTTTTCTGAGCCATAGAATAGATGGCCCCCCGATATTTTCACAGTCCGTTATCCATTTTAGACGATTAAGGTGGCAGGTACAATACATCGGTTTGACTTTACCCATTAAATTTCCCCTCCACACATGGCATTGCAAAAAACCAGAAGCACAATGGCAAAAATTTTAAGCGTTTTCTTCTCATAGGGGCGCTCTTCGTAAAGCACTGGTGAAAATGTGGGCTGCTGGCTTCACATAGGACGCGTTTATGTCAAGGAAGCTTGAAAAAGCGGAGGTCTTCCCTCACATAGAGGGCGGCTACGTTAAGAAAGCATGCAGAAACGAGGACCTTTCTTCACATAGAGCCCGGCTACGTTAAGAAAGCGCGGAAAATTCACGGGCTTCCTTTACATAGAGCCCATCTACGTTAAGGAAGCGCGGAATAACGAAGATCTTCCTTCACATAGGACGCGTCTATGTTAAGGAAGCTTGAAAAAACGGAGGTCTTCCTTCACATAGAGGGCGGCTACGTTAAGAAAGCATGCAGAAACGAGGACCTTTCTTCACATAGAGCCCGGCTACGTTAAGAAAGCACGCAATAACGAAGGCCTTCCTTCACATAGAGCCCGGCTACGTTAAGAAAGCACGCAATAACGAAGGCCTTCCTTCACGTAGAACCCGCCTACGTTAAGAAAGCACGCAAAAATGAGGCCCTTCCTTCACATAGAGCCCGGCTATGGATTAAGTCCGTATAATTGTGTAAAAAGAAGGAGTCATTTTATCAACTCTTGGCAACACTGTTTTCAACAACAATAAACAATGAAAAGAGGAGATAAAATGACTCACTTACAGTTTAACCTAAATTTGGATGTTTTAAAAGAAGCCATCATGACTTCCGATCTTGACGCGGTAATTAAATCAGCGGTTGTCCTCGTGTTAAACGAGTTTATGGAAAAGGAAAGGGATGACTATTTAAAAACGAGCCCTTATGAACGCGCTGTTGAACGCCGGGATTACCGGAACGGTTACTATGAACGCGAGCTGTTGATGAGCATCGGCAATGTTACATTAAAAGTTCCCCGGACACGTAATGGCGAATTCTCAACTACCTTATTTGAAAAGTATGCCAGATGTGACCAAGCTTTCGTCCTTTCTATGTTGGAGATGGTCATCAATGGCGTCTCTACCCGTAAGGTCACAAATGTCGTAGAACAGCTTTGCGGTAAGAATGTATCCAAGTCGTTTGTCTCTTCCCTTACGCAAAAACTGGATCCCATTGTGAATGCTTGGGCCGAGAGACCGTTGAATACAACCTACTACCCTTATGTGTTTGTGGACGCCATGTATATAAAAGTACGGGAGCACCATAAGGTCGTATCAAAGGCTGTTTATATTGCGACTGCCATTACAGAGAAGAATACACGTGAAATACTGGGTTTAAGCGTTGACCATGCAGAAAGTTTGGAGAGTTGGAGTTCATTTTTTAAACAACTTAAATCACGTGGACTCCAATCACCAAAACTCGTTATTTCCGATGCTCACATGGGCCTTCAGAAAGCAATACAACGGGAATTCATTGGCACTGCTTGGCAAAGGTGCAATGTTCATTTTAAACGCAATATCATTGAAAAACTGCCCAAAAAAGATACTGCAGAAATCCGGGTGATGATTAAGCGCGTGTTTGAGGCCGTTACGATTGAGGACATACGCAAGTTTAAAGATGAATTAATAAACAAATTTGGTACAGAAGCAAGATTTGAAAAAGCCCTGGCCATTTTAGATGAAGGTTTTGAAGATACTATCCAATACATGAACTTTCCTGAGAATATCCGTATGCACATACGGAGTACTAATTCCCTCGAGCGGCTTAACCAAGAGGTTCGTAGAAGGGAAAGGGTCATTCGCATTTTTCCTAATACCCAATCTGCTTTTCGTTTGGTTGGTGCCGTTTTAATGCAGTATCAAGATACAGAATACTCGAAGAGGAAGTCACTTATGGGAAAGAATAGTTAGCAGCATTTTCAGCTTAACTTCCATCATGGATGATTTCATCTCCGGGAAGGGATGTCAAATTGAAAGGCATTTGACATCCCTTCCCGGAGATGAAGAAAAAAATCCATGGAAGTTAAGCCGAAAAAATGAAGGGGTGGTTGAAAACATTTGCCCATAAATTTACACAATAACCTGGACTTGACTCGGCTATGTTAAGAAAGCACGCAAAAATGAGGCCCTTCCTTCACATAGAGCCCATCTACGTTATAGAGGCGTTCCAGATTAGCCCGTTATTCCCGCCCCTTTCAAGCAGCAGTTGCAAAAAATGAAAAAGTTGATCCAACAACCGCGACCTTTCTGGGCTGGTTCGTATACGTCTTTCAGGTTGCAAAAAAAGAAAAGGTTGGGACCAGCAACCGGCCTCAACCTTTTCACCTTTAATTCGTCTTTACTGCTTGAACTTGATAGCCTGTTTTTTCAACGATTTCTTTCAACTCATCTGTTGAAACCTTTGCCTCGTCGAAATCTACTTTTGCCTTGCTGGCGTTGAAAAGTACTTTCACATTTTCCACGCCTTCCACTTTGTCCAGCGCGCCTTCTATTTTTTTCATACAAGACGGACAGGTTAACGTTTCTAATTGCATCACGGCTTTTTTCATTCCGTTTCCCTCCTTTTGTTTTTATTTTACATGCCGCACCGGTTTCCGTAATTGATCTCCATCAAGTTCGCCCATTTTGCTGATCTTGAACTTCTGCCGTCCGCCTTTTGGTGCAAACCCGATCAACCGCATCGCATTGAGAATAACAGCTAAAACGCTGCCTTCATGGACAAACATGCCGGCTGCAAGGTCTACCTGCCCCCGGAGAACCCCAACAAGCAAAAATACGACGACCGCCAATGCCACTGCTATATTCTGTTTCATATTCCGCATCGTTTTTTTCGAAAGGACAAAGGCATGGGCATATTGGGAAAGCTTGTCTGCCATCAAAACGATATCAGCCGTTTCGATAGAGATATCCGTTCCGCCTTTCCCCATGGCAAGCCCGATATCTGCAGTTGCAATCGCAGGGGCATCATTCATGCCGTCTCCTGCCATCGCCACAACCGCTCCTCCCTCTTTCAGTTTCTTCACATACTCCACTTTTTCATCCGGAAGCAGCTCTGCATAAAAGGCATCAATGCCCAATTGGCTGGCGACGGCCCGGGCGGTATGGCGGTTATCGCCCGTTAACATGACGATCCTTTTGATCCCGGCAGCACGCATATCCTCCAAGGCAGCCCGGGCATCTTCACGGATTTGGTCGGCGATGGACAGAATGGCTTCTAACTTTCCATTGGCTGCAATAAAAATAGCCGTATTCCCCATTTTTTCACGATCGGTTGCGTAACTGTCCGCTGATGGAGAAATAGCGATGCCTTGTGCGTCCATCCATTTGCGGTTCCCCGCTGTAACGGCGATGCCGTCAATGGTTGCCGCAATTCCTTTCCCTTTTATCGCTTCGCCTTCCTGCAAGTGGTACCGGTTAAACGGGATGCCTCTTGCTTCAGCTTCTTTCACAATCGTTTGGCCGAGCGGGTGTTCAGAGACGGTTTCCGCCTTGGCTACAAGCCCGAGCACTTCCTCTTCGCGCCTTTTGCCAAACAGGTGCACATCCGTGACTTCCGGCTTTCCTTTTGTCAGCGTGCCGGTTTTATCAAATACGAGCGTATCCACTTTTGCGAGTTTTTCCATCACATCGCCGCCTTTGATCAGCGCACCGTGTTTCGCGCCGTTTCCAATCCCCGCTACATTTGACACGGGAGCGCCAATCACAAGCGCACCCGGGCAGGCAATGACCAGGAAGGTAATCGCCTTGTGAAAATCACGGGTAAAAACAAACACAGCAAGTGCAAGGATGACAATCGCCGGTGTGTAATAGTTGGCAAACCGGTCGAGAAAACGTTCGGTTTTTGATTTTGCATCCTGGGCTTCTTCCACCAGTTCAATCATCTTTGCAAACGTTGTGTCATCCCCGACTTTTTCAGCGATCATTTCGATATAGCCGGTATCCAAAATCGAGCCGCTAAAAACAGGATCGTTTTCTTTTTTCATGACGGGGGCCGGTTCCCCGGTAACCGCTGATTCATTCACGAATGCCCGGCCCTTTGCAATGGTCCCGTCAACCGGTATTTTGCCGCCCGGGAGGACTACCAGCTTGTTTCCTGCCCGGACGCGATCTGCAGCCGTTTTTTTGCGGGTTCCGTCTTCTTGAAGCAAGATCGCTTCCTGCGGGGCCATATCCGCCAATTGCTTTAAAGATGAACGGGTTTTTTTTAATGTCCTGGCTTCTAAATAATCGCCGAACAGAAACAGGAAAGTGACAGCTGCGGATTCCATATATTCGTGGATCAGGAAGGCGCCTGCAACCGCCACCGTAACGAGCAACTCAATACTGAACGTTTTCATCCTGGCCGCTTGCCAGGCTTTGATGGCGATGGGAAGGGCAGCAGCAACGGTTGCTGCCATCAAAAAACCATCCCTCCAGGCGTAAAAGCCCAACCATTTCATCAATAAACCAAGAACGATCAAAACGCCGGCGATCCATGCCAGATGATACTTATGTTGATGGATTTGTTCTAACATTAGGACTCCCCCTCACCTGTTATACGATTATTTTAAAAGAGCCCCTTGCTTTCATCATTGACCTTTGTCAAGATTTTGGATTTAAATATACTCTGCAGGCCGGGCCATTGAAAAAGTTTGCAAACAAAATGTCGGGCGCACAAAAAGCGGCGGGCCGCCATTATAGTGGTTTCCCGCCGCTTGTTTATTTTGTTCAGTGCTTTTTAATGGTGCCCGCCGGCTGATGTTGCTTCATCTGCATACAATAACAGCCCGTCCAAATCAGGAATTTTGATTTTCTTATTTGGCAGCTGTTCTATTAATCCCTGTTTTTCCAGGTTTGTAAACTTTCGGCTGATGGTTTCGGGGGTTGTTCCCAGGTAAGAAGCCAAATCTTTTTTAGACATTGGCAAGGCAATCACTGTATCATCCGCGCCGCTTCGTTCCACACAACTGGCTAAGAAGGAGATGATTCTGGATTCCACGTTTTCGACCGCTACCCGGGCCGTTTGTTTTTCCGATTCTTCCAAACGCTTCGTGATTTCCGTTAAAATTTTTAAAGCGATTTGGGGATATGCCAGCAAATAGGCTTGAAGATCCTTCTGTTTCATCCTGCAGATGGTCGAATCCTGCAGGGCCTCTGCATAATTTTCATGAATTTCCCCCGGTTGAAAAACAGCCAGCTCGCCGGTAAAATCACCCGGGTTTAATATGCGGACAAGCTGCTCCTTTCCCGAATCAGCCAACCGGTAAATCCTCACTTTTCCGGTATGGATAATATACAGCGTATCATCTCTTTCCCCTGCCCGGAAAAGCATTTCCCCTTTTTGTAATGCCAGCGTTTCAACAGACGCCCCGATTTTCGCCATCTGTTCTTCTTCCAGATGGTTGAAAATCGGCACAAGCCGTATGCATCCCGCATGGCTGTTACAACCATGCCCGGGATGGGAACCATGGATATGATGACGGCACTCCATATGACGAGCCCCCCTAAAAAAGGATTTGATTTTGCCCAAGCGCTATGTTCATTGGATGATGGCTTAGCTTCTCATGCCATTTTACCCGGAAAACGCTTTACAGACAAATTGCCCCGGCTGCGGTATAGATGATGTGTGGCGATCACAAAACAGCTCGTGGAACTGCACGGGGCTCTATCAATGTCAAAAGCGAACCTGGCAAAGGCACTGTGGTACGCATTCTTTTGCCGGTATTGTTATGAAATTATGCGGCAGCCTACACCGTTTCAAGTTCCATTAACGAGACCTTTTCTTCCAGCGCAATGCGCGCATTTTTAGTTGCAAGCTGCACCATTTCTTTTTTCTGCCCGCGTTTCGGATGCACGATACGGGCGGAAATGCACATTTCGGCCGCTTCCTTCCCAACTGCTGCCGGAAGGAGCATTTCCTTTGGCAACGCATTGCCCCCATTGCCATAAAAATGCTGTAAAAAGCCAAGAAATGCCCTTCCCGGCTCCTTGCTTCCGATCGGCCTGAACATAACCTCCCTCTCCATAATCCTGCCATCACGCATATAAAAAACATGGACGCACATCAATCCGCCTTGCACAGCAAAGCCGAATATATCCCGGCTTATCGGGTCGTTTAACACGATATTTTGATGTTCCATGGTCACTTCAATTTGCATAATTTGTTCCTTCAGTTGTTCCGCTTTTTCAAAATCAAGCTGAGTTGCTGCCTGGTTCATTTCTTTTTTCATGTCTTTTAAAACTTCCCGGTAACCGCCGTGGAAAAAACGGACAATTTTGCGGATTTGTTCCTTGTATTCTTCTTCACCCACTTCCCTTGCACAGGTGCCAATGCACAGCCCAAGCTGGTAATACAGGCAGGGGCGGGTGCTTGATTCCGGACAGCGCCTAAGCGGATAAAGCCTGTCCAGTACTTTTTTTGTCTCCGCTGCCGCCCGGGCATTCGGAAACGGGCCGAAATATTTCCCTTTATCACGCCCTGCCTCGCGCGTTAAAATGAGCTGGGGGTGCTGTTCATCCGTAATTTTGATAAAGGGGTAGCTTTTATCATCTTTTAGCATCATGTTGTATTTCGGCCGGTACTGCTTAATCAGATTCATTTCCAGCACCAAAGCCTCCTTGTTGGTCGCTGTGACGATCCACTCCAGATCAGAAATCTCTCCGGCAAGCTGCGTTGTTTTCACATTATGGGAACCGGTAAAATAAGAGCGTACCCGGTTTTTCAGCTTTTTTGCCTTTCCAACATAAATGATTTCCCCTTCCCGGCTTTTCATCAAATAGCATCCCGGCTCTTCCGGCAAAAGGGAAAGCTTGTGCAGGATAACGGTGTTCATTGCTGCACCAGCCCCAGCTCGCGGCAGCGCAAATCAAGTTTCCGGGCAAAATCTTTACAGGCGGTTTCGATTTCTTCATCCGGGACGACATCTACTTTTAACCCGTCCAACAGCAGCTCGCACCCCTGCTTTTTCAATGCTTCCTCCATCGTATCCACCGCGGTGGCGAAATGCTCGTAAAAAGAGTCGCCGGCGCCAAACACCGCCCCTTTTTTGCCGGTTAAATCAACTTCCGGTAGCTCCTCATAAAAATCGATCATCTCATCCCAAAGATCACCCTCATCCCAGGTATTTGCGCCGATCAAAATCAGATCATAACCGGCAAGCTCGTGCGGCGATGTATTGGTTGACTCTGCTATATCAACGGCATAACCCGCTTCTGTCAGGGCTGCCGCAATTTGTTCTGCCATAAATTCTGTTGTACCTGTCATGGTTGAATACACAATGATCGTCTTCATCTTTTTTCACTCCGATCTCTTGAATTCCCCCTCCCTTTATTCTATATCAATTGTGAAAATCTGCATTTGATCTGCATCAAGTTTTAGTTACGGCCCAGTCTAAAAATTCCCATGCCGGATCGGCGGCACTTCTCTCTTGGACAATGAAAGATTTGAAAGCAAAAACATTTTACTTTTCTGCAAAAAAAGGGCATTTTTTAAAGGGATTTTCTTATTGTTTGCATAATAAATATGGATGAACCGGTGAAAATGCGATGAAAAAGATGGACGGGCGAATGTGTGGATCAGTAAAAAGTGTTCATAATAAGGGGACTGAACCATGAAAAGAAGCACAAAAATTACTTTATTTTCAATTATAGGAATAATACTATTCCTCTGGGTTATTGGCATATTAAGCTTCTACTTAAGATGAGAACAGATAAGAAAGAATCAAAGAATAGAAGCTTCAAACAGCTTAAAAACCTTCCTTTTTACCTCTAAGCCGTTTGAGGCTTCTTCCTGGTATACCCTCTTTGGATATCTGATCCGGTTTAGATACCGCCCATGCCGGATCGGCGTGCACATCTATGCAGATAAGTGGAAAAAATAGGAATATATTCTCTTCCTTGACAACAAATGCGCATTGGACTATCATGGGCTTGAAAACGAAAACACTTTACTTTTTCACAAAAAAGAAAGCGCTCACGATTATACTTGTCGACAAGTATACTAATCTTACAATCTTATGAAGAGGAGGATCTCTTATGGAAATCGGGATCGTTGGACTTGGAAAAATGGGTATGAATTTATCACTCAACATGCTGGATCACCAAGTGGATGTAAAGGCGTATGACACGTCCAGAGATGCAACCGCACAGTTGTCATCCCTTGATTCACGGGCAAAATGCTTTCCTTCATTGGAAGCGCTGGTCCAAAATCTTGAAGCCCCTAGAAAAATTTGGGTGATGGTGCCGTCCGGGGAACCGACAAACGAAACCATTAACAAGCTCAGCAACTTGCTCAGCGCCGGCGATATTGTAATTGACGGCGGCAACTCTCATTATACCGATTCATGCAGGCATTATACTTTGCTTCAAAACAAAGGCATCCATTTTCTTGATGTCGGCACGTCCGGCGGAATCAGCGGAGCCCGGAATGGCGCCTGCCTGATGATCGGGGGAGACAAGCCGGTATTTGATCAGTTGGAGCCCCTTTTTGAAAAAATTTCGGAAAAAGATGGATATTTATACACCGGAAAACCGGGAAGCGGCCATTTCCTCAAAATGGTGCATAACGGCATTGAATACGGCATGATGGAAGCATTGGCTGAAGGGTTTGAAATTCTTGAAAAAAGCCCGTATGACTACGACAACCAGGCTGTTGCAAAGGTATGGAACCACGGATCCGTCATTCGCAGCTGGCTTGTTGAACTATTGGAAGATGCATTTTCGAAGGACGCCCATCTCGACGAAATCAGCGGGGTCATGGCATCGTCCGGTGAAGGCAAATGGACGGTTGAAACCGCACTTGATTTACAAGCATCCATACCGGTTATTGCCTTATCCTTAATGAACCGGTACCGTTCCCTTGAAAAAGATACTTTTACCGGCAAAGTGGTTGCCGCACTCCGGAATGAATTTGGCGGGCATGCAGTGACCCGGTCCGGCCAGTAAGCTACCTGAAATGGAGACAGGCTTTTCGGGATCAAATTTACACGAACGGGAGTTTTGAATATGCTGCAGTTCCCTGAACAATGGATGAAAAATGCATCTCTTGGCGAGCAGATCGCAAATGAATTGCGCCTGCTGATCCTTACAAATGAAATCAAACCCGGCGACATCATTTCCGAAAACCAGATTGCCCGGAAATACGGAACGAGCCGTTCGCCGGTCCGTGATGCATTGAAAGCTCTTGCCAACGACGGCCTTATTCAATTGGAAAGAATGGGCGCCCGCGTATTGGGAATGGGGCTGGCAGATATTCATGAACTGTACGATGTACGTGAAATGATTGAGATTTTTGCGCAGCAAAGAGTGTCTGCTGCTCCACAGGAACAGTTGATCCAGTTCCTGAACGAGACGATCGATAAAATGAAGATTGCAGCAAAATACGAGAACCACAGCGATTTCGCCTATTACGATTTTTCTTTCCATGACAGGATCATCCGCCATGCCGGCCATAAACGGATCTTGAATCTTTGGAATGGCATGAAGTCCTTGATCATGGCCGTACTCCTCGTGACAACGGAAGATGTTTTTGCCCACGGCCCTGACCATCTGGCATGGGTCATTGAAAAACACCGGAAAATCGTAAACAGCCTTTTAACCGGAAATGAAGAAAACGTGGAACAATCTGTTTCTGCTTATTTTAAAGACTCAAAAAGAACACTCGATAAATCTTTTCCGGCAGAGGGAAAAACGGAGTAGGCGCAGCCTGCCTGGCACAGGGTTTTATATTCCAATCTCTTTTCGGCAATCTGGCCCGGCGGCATCACTTTTTATTACATTCAAGTTGTCGACAAGTATTCAATGAATTTGCTACGTTCGCTTTAACATACTAAAAAGGAGGCTTTTATGATGCATGACGCCTGTATGATAGGGGTTGATATCGGTACAACCAGCACCAAAGCCGTGCTTTACAGAACTGACGGGACCATTTTGGCAAATGCCAATCAAGGTTACCCGTTGTATACGCCGGATGCATTTACTGCAGAACAGGATCCGGAGCAGATTTTCCAAGCTGTCCTTCATACCATTCAGGCTGTTACAGCGAAGAGCGGCCAAAGCCCCGAAACAATCCGGTTTGTCAGCTTCAGCTGCGCCATGCACAGTGTCATTCCTGTAGATCGGGAAGGTAAACCGCTTATGCGCTGCATCACCTGGGCGGATAACCGGAGCATCGGCTGGTGCCGCAAACTGAAAGAAGAATTGGGTGGCCATGAAATCTATATGCGGACGGGGACGCCGATCCATCCGATGTCCCCATTGCCAAAACTGATGTGGCTGCGGCATGAAAGGCCTGAAATCTTTCAAAAAGCAGCAAAATTTATTTCGATTAAAGAATATGTTTTTTACCGTTTGTTCCATCAATACGTGGTTGATTATTCCATTGCCTCCTGCACCGGTCTGATGAGAATGGACACCTTGTCCTGGGATGAAGAAGCATTAAAACTGGCCGGATTAACAGCGGACCGGTTATCCAAACCTGTTCCGACCACACAGATCATGAGCGGGCTTGATCCCCAATATGCAGACCAAATGGGGTTGGGCAAAGATACGCCATTTGTGCTCGGCGCAAGCGACGGTGTGCTTTCAAATCTCGGCGTGGACGCGATTGATCCGGGCGTTGTTGCGGTCACCATCGGCACAAGCGGCGCGATCCGGACCGTACTGGACCATCCTGCTGCTGATCCAAAAGGCAGGCTTTTCTGCTATGAATTGACGGAGGATAAATGGGTGGTAGGCGGGCCTGTCAATAACGGAGGCGGCATCTTGAGATGGGCAAGGGATGAATTTGCAGCTTCCGAGGTTGAAACGGCGAAACGGCTCGGCATCAGCCCTTATGATGTGCTGACAAGAATGGCATCGCGTGTGAAACCGGGTGCGGACGGGTTAATTTTTCAGCCGTATTTCAGCGGGGAACGCGCACCTTTGTGGAACCCGAATGCCCGGGGCGCCTTCTTTGGCTTAACTTTGCATCATGAAAAACAACATATGATCCGGGCCGTGTTGGAGGGCATCATTTACAACCTTTACAGTGTCATGCTGGCCATGAAGGAAAGAACCGGAGAACCGGCACGGATCCAGGCAACCGGGGGATTTGCCCGTTCACCGCTTTGGCGCCAGATGATGGCAGATATTTTCAATCAGCCGGTCAATGTTCCGGAAAGTTTTGAAAGTTCCTGTCTGGGGGCGGCTGTGCTTGGCTTGTATGCGACCGGGGAAGCGGACAGCCTGGATGTCGTTTCCACAATGGTTGGTTCTTTACATAGCCACCATCCGGTCCCGGAAAACGTGGCGGTTTATGAGCAGCTGTTCCCGATCTTCATCCGCCTTTCGCGCAAACTGAACGATGAATGGAACGATATTGCCGCTTTTCAACAATCGCAATTTGGAACAAAAGCGGAAAAATAAACCAGGCAGTAGCCGCGGACTGAATAACCGGCCCCGCCTTTGCAAAACGAATGCGAGGCAAGCAGTAGCCGCGTTTTAAAGCATACATTGCCCGACGCCGGCCGCGTTTTAAAGCTGCAGATGAATGCCGGCTTTAGCCGGACATTTTCTCCGTTTGAACCGGGAATGTTTTTCAGCCGGCTCCGGAAACAAGCCAGCCCTATTTATACATCGGCGGTGTTGCGGACGGGGGAAAGGCCCCCTGTTTTGCATCCAACTGATAGAGGCCATTCGCTTCATCAGCAGCTGATGCCCTTAAAATTATAAAAGAAAGCAGTGATTTTCATGAGCAGTGCTTATCTCATCACGATAACCATCCTTGCCATTGCACTCGTCATTGTCGGGGTCACATGGTTAAAATGGCATGCATTCATCAGTCTGTCGGTTGCTAGTTTGGCTCTTGGCCTTACAGCCGGCCTGCCAATCACGAAAATTGTGACGGACTACGAACAAGGTGTCGGGGGCATTCTCAGTTCATTGCTGGGGATTCTCGCGCTGGGCACCATTCTTGGGAAAATGATGTCCGAATCAGGCGCCGGTATACAGATTTCAAATTACTTCACCCGGGCATTCGGTGACCGGAATCTTCCATGGGCCACTTTCTTTGCCGGCTTGATTATCAGTATTCCGGTATTTTTTGAAGTCGGGCTTGTCATTTTGCTGCCGCTTGTGATTGCAATCCAAAAAACAACGAAGAAAAATCTTTTGCTGATTGCGATCCCGATGATTTCTGCATTATCCATTTCACACGGCATTGTCCCGCCCCATCCGGGAGCAATGGCAGCGATCGGCATTTTTCATGCCGATGTGGGGCAAGTTTTGCTTTATTCATTGATTGTCGCTTTGCCGGCCGGTATCATAGGCGGCCCGTTATTTGCTTATTACATCAGTAAAAGGGTAAAGCCGGAGACAGAACCGAAAGTAGTGGCGGCAAATGTTTCGGCAACCTCTTATCCGTCTGTCGGGGTTTCCTTTTTTACGATTTTACTGCCGATTATCTTAATGATTGGGACGGTTATTGTTCCGTTCGTCCGGATGCCTGCCCAATTGGCCCATTTTTTAAATTTTATCGGAAACCCACTGATTGCATTATTGATTTCAGTGTTTGTCGCCTATTATTTGCTTGGAACCAGACAGGGCATCGGGCGGAATTTGATCAATAAACTGACCGGGGAGTCCCTCGCTCCCCTTGCATCGATTATGATGATCATCGGTGCAGGCGGGGCATTTAAACAAGTGCTGATTTCCTCCGGTGTCGGTGATGCGATTGCCCAGGTTGCCACGCAATGGCAGCTTTCCCCGCTTGTCATGGCCTTTGTTGTAGCCGGCCTGATCCGGATCGCAACCGGTTCTGCGACGGTCGCGCTGACCACGGCGGCAGGCATCGTCGATCCAATTGTTGTCCATATGACGGGGATCAATCTTCCGCTGTTGGTTATTGCAACCGGCGCAGGATCGCTCATGTTCTCCCATGTCAACGATGCCGGTTTTTGGCTTGTTAAAGAATATCTCGGGCTGTCTGTCAAACAGACGTTTAAAACCTGGACCGTATTGGAAACCTTGTTGTCGTTTGCAGCATTCTTTATTGTCCTGATCATCAATCTGTTTGTATAATCAGGAAAAACACGGGAGGATTCCTCCATGCACAAAAATACCCTGGCGCACATCGCCAGGGTATTTTTTGCACTTGGCTTTAAACAAATCCGCTTACCGGTGCTCCCGCCTCGCGAAATCGACAAACCGGAATTTGTCCAGCCTGTGGCGCGATTCGGTATATTGCAAAAGGCTTGCATCATCCAAATAAACATGGTTCCGGACAACGACGACATGATTGTACTCGCCCATGTCCAGATACTTGTAGTCTTCCTCTGTTGCTTTTTCGACTGTGATTTCTTTTTTCGCAAAGCTGATCACAAGGCCGAGCGTTTTTTCAAAATACTGGTAAAGCGAGATTTCACAAATATCTCTTGTAATCGACGGGACAAACTTTTTCCGGATGTAATCCTTATCCAAAATGATGTTCTCATGGTCAATTTCCCGCGACCGGACCACCTGCCATACTTCTTCTTTTCCGGATATTTTCAACTGCCGGGCCAGGGCATCGTCAGGTCTAATAAGGACAAGTTCATGGACATTCGTGCGCCATGCCTTCCCTGAGCTTTCCGCAATTTCACGGAAGCTGACAAGGCCCGAAACCGGAAAATCAAATTTTTTCACGTCCAGTACAACAGAACCTTTTCCCCGGATTTTTTGAATATAGCCATTTTGGGATAACAGATTGAGGGCTTTCCGGATCGTCTCCCTTGAAGCCCCGAATTGTTCCGCCAAAATATGCTCGGATGGCAGGAGGCTACCTGCTTCCATTTCCCCGTTTTCGATTTTTTCAGCAAGCTGATGGTAAATCGTGTAATACTTGTTTTCTTTCATTTGGGATCACCACTTGTATTGTACCATGGCAAAACCGGCATTACGATTCTGTCAAAAAGTACACAACAGATTCATACGGACGCAGAGTGAAAGAATGAAAATCCAGAGGAGAATCGGGATAATTGGAAATCAATATTTCAGCTACCCCGTCCAGTGTACCCGGCAGCTCAAACTGCACCGGTTCTCCGTAAAAATTATTCACCACCAGCAGCTTGCCGTCTTCACTTGTCCGCAAATAAGCAAAGATTCGCGGATGGTCCGGAAGCAATAGCTGAAAGTCCCCATCTGTGATGACGTCATACGTTTTTCTTAACTGAATGAGTTTTTGATAATGGTAAAAAACGGAGTTCGGATCTTTCAGCGCTTTTTCTACGTTAATATCAGGATAGTTGGAAGCGACTGCAATCCATGGCGTGCCTTCGGTAAACCCGCTGTTTTTCGTACTGTCCCATTGCATCGGCGTACGCGAATTGTCCCTTGATTTCCGCATTAATATTTCCATGATTTCCGCATGGCTTTTTCCACGGCTCTGTAAAATGTTGTACATATTAAGGGACTCGACATCCCGGTACTGTTCAATCCGGTCAAAATGCGCATTGGTCATGCCGATTTCTTCTCCCTGGTAAATATAAGGCGTTCCCTGCATCATATGGATCACCGTTGCCAGCATTTTCGCCGATTCCACCCGGTACTTGCCGTCATCTCCGTATCTTGATACGATTCTCGGCTGGTCGTGGTTGCACCAGAATAAGGCGTTCCAGCCGCCGCCTTTATGCATGCGCGTCTGCCATGTGGACAGAATCTTTTTCAGTGCTAGAAAATCAAAATCGGCAGCTGTCCACTTGTCGCCGTTTTCGTAATCGACCTTCAAATGATGAAACTGAAACACCATGTCCAGCTCACGGGAAGCCGGGTTCGTATAGCGGATGCTGTTTTCAATCGTGGTTGAAGACATTTCCCCGACAGTCATCGCATTATATTTTGAAAACACTTTCTCGTTCATTTCATGCAAAAATTCATGGATGCGCGGGCCGTCCGTATAAAATTTGCGCCCGTCGCCCGGCGGGACTGATCCGTCATCATCGGGGAAATCCTGGTTTTTGGAAATCAAATTGATGACATCAAGGCGGAAGCCGTCAACCCCTTTTTCAAGCCAAAACTTCATCATGGTGTAGACTGCTTCCCGGACTTTTTCGTTTTCCCAGTTCAAGTCCGCCTGTGTCACATCAAACAGGTGCAAGTAGTACTGCCCGGTTTTTTCATCGTATTGCCATGCCGGCCCGCCGAACTTGGAGACCCAGTTGTTCGGTTCTTTCCCGTCTTTCGGGTCCCGCCAAATGTAGTAATCCCTGTACGGGTTGTCTTTCGATGATGCGCTTTCGATAAACCATCTGTGCGCGGTTGAAGTATGGTTGACAACGATGTCCATCATGATTTTTATATTTCGTGCATGCGCTTCTATAAGCAGTTGCTCAAATATTTCCATCGTACCGTACGTCTCATCAATGGCATAGTAGTCGCTGATGTCATACCCGTTATCGCGCTGCGGGGACGGATAAACCGGCGTCAACCAAATGACATCGATGCCAAGCTTTTTCAAATAATCTAGTTTCTCAATAATCCCTTCAAGGTCGCCAATGCCATCCCCGTTTGTATCTTTAAAGCTTTTAGGGTAAATTTGATAGACAACTGCTTTTTTCCACCAAGGTTGTTCCATTTTTTCCACTCCCAAATTGCTATCGTCGTAATGCCATGAAGGCTCGAAATATGATTTGGATGTTAAAGCGATCCAATTTTATATAGCCGGAAAGCGGCCTGCCATTGTACAGTCCGCTTTCCTGTCCTTTACGCTTTTTGTCTTTTTAATTTACCGAACAAGAAGGTCAGCACGAACGGCACGACAATGACGATCGCCATACCGGTAAAAAACGTTCCCCACGAATGCGGGAAGATGGACAAGAATCCAGGGATCCCGCCGACGCCGATGGCCGGGGCTTTCACATGTCCGGTTGCCAGTACAATCCCTGCAATGGCTGAGCCGATCAGTGCGCAAACAAACGGATATTTGAAGCGGAGATTGACACCGAACATCGCCGGTTCCGTAATACCGAGATAAGCAGAAACGGAAGATGTGCCGGCCATCCCTTTATCCACTTTGTTCTTTGCCAAAAACATCATGGCAAGCGCAGCCGAACCTTGTGCAATATTGGACATGCAGAGAATCGGCCACAAATACGTGCCGCCAGCGCTCGAGATCAACTGGAAGTCGACCGCAAGAAAAGCCTGGTGCATCCCTGTAATGACAAGGAGCGCATAGCAGCCGCCGTAAAGCAGGCCGCCGATTGCCGGTACATGGTTAAATACATATACGACAAGGCCTGTAATCCAGTTCCCGATGCCAAAAGTCAGCGGCCCGACTGCCACGAATGTCACAAATCCGGTTACAAGTAAAGCAATGGGGGCGACAAGCAGCAACTGAATGGCATCCGGGATCCGTTTTTTCAGCCATAGTTCAAGTTTCGCCAGAATAAAGGACGATACGAGGACCGGCAGCACCTGCCCCTGATAGCCAATTTTATTGACATGCCAGCCAAACAGATTCCATACCGGGATAGAGTGGCTTTTCAGTGCTTCACCGTATGAATAAGCATTCAATAAGTCCGGATGGATCATCATCGCGCCGAGCACAATCCCGAGAAGCGGATTGCCGCCAAACCGTTTCACAGCCGACCACCCGATTAAGATCGGCAGGAACGTGAAGGCGGTATTGGCAATGATGTTAATCATGTCCGCAAGACCGGCCCAGCTTTCGTGAACTTGAATAAAAGACTTATGGGCGTAAAAAATGCCCTGGCCTGTCAAAAGATTGTTCAATCCCATTAACAAACCAGCTGTCACGATTGCCGGCAAAATCGGGATGAAAATATCGGAAAGCATTTTGACAAATCGTTGAAGCGGATTCATTTTCTTTGCGGCTTCGTTTTTCACATCTTCTTTTGAAGCGTGCCCGATACCCGTCAGTTCAACCATTTTGTCATATACTTTGTCCACTGTCCCTTGGCCGATCACAACCTGGTACTGTCCGTTTGCTGAAAAAGAACCTTTGACAAGATCGATTTTCCCCAGTTTTTCTTTGTCTACTTTTCCTTCATCTTTTAATGCAAACCGCAGCCGTGTCACACAGTGCGTTGCCACGGCAATATTGTCTTTTCCGCCTACTGCTTCAACAATTTGTTTTACAGATTCATTGCTGATTTTCGCCATGTTGTCATTCCTCCTGTCTTGTTGGCGATCTTACAACTGGGCAACCATGACCACCGTTTCTTTCGGCATAGCATCCAAATTTATTTTTTTGTCAAGATGAACTGCCTCGCCGTTTGTCACCACGATGGATGTGATGGTATCCGCCGCTTTTTCTTGAATCAATGCCAGATCAAAGGTGATGAGCGTATCGCCTTTTTTCACCTTATCGCCTGCTTTTACAGCGGTTTCAAATCCTTCCCCGTTTAATGTCACCGTTTCCAACCCAATATGAATTAAAAGTTCCAGCCCGGATGCGCCGCGCAGCCCGATGGCATGCTTCGTCGGAAAGACTTGCACCACTTCCCCGTCAAATGGCGCCACGAGGAGGCCTTCGGTTGGTTTTATCGCAATGCCGTCCCCCATCATTTTTTCGGAAAAAGTTGGATCCGGCACTTCTTCAATGGCAACAACCTGCCCTCTTACCGGAGCAAAAATACGTTCTTCCTTTGGCTTCTTTTGAAATAATTTAAACATGATTGCCACCTCACTTTATTTCACAAAACCGTTTTCATTTACTCGTAATCTTGTATATACATCTTACATTCTCATCATATCCTGTATATACAAGTTTGTCAATAGCGCTTTCTTTTTCCCAGAAATAAAATGCTGCCGGTGTTTCATGGGGTGGGAAAATACGATTCAGGCATTGATTGAAGAGGCAAGGGGCAGACTACTAGATATGCTGATGCTAGGGCAGGGAATTGAAAAATTGTGGCAGGATCGTGGAATAACCTAACATGTCGATGGACGAGGGCAAAAATAAACTTAAGTTTTTACCATAAGCTCAAGCACCCATTTGCATGATAACTCCATTTTACAGCAGGCAACAGGCTGCAATATTTTGTGCATTTTATATCGCAGACAAATTTCGTGCCGGGCAATTTCCACCCGATACGGGGCGAAATTCCCGGCACAGATTAAAACTTTGGACTACCTTTGCAACAAGAGGTTCACGCATTCAACGATGCACCGTAACGTTTCCGCGGCACGCCCCGGCATAATCCGGTCACTTTTTCAGGAGCCCTTCTTTTACTAAAAAGGCTCTTGCAACATCTTCCGCTTTCTTACCTTTGACACCGACTTCATCATTCATTTTCTGCATTTGGGTGTTTGTAATCTTCCCGGCCAGCTTGTTCAATGCCGGCACAATTTCCGGATATTTGTCAACCGTTTCCTGCCGCAATAAAGGCGAACCCTGGTATGGCGGGAAGAAATGCTTGTCATCTTCAAGAACGACCAGGTGATACCTTTGCAGTTCGCCATCTGTGGAGTAGGCGTTCATTAGATTCACTTTGCCTTGTTGGATGGCATGGTACCGTACAGACGGATCCATTGTCACCACATGAAAATGCAACCCGTATTTTTTTGACAAACCGGGATATCCGTCTTTGATATCGGCAAATTCGGGGGTAAATCCGGCTTTTACGTCCTGTTCGACTTTTACAAGGTCCGATATCTTTTTCAAATGGTATTTCTTTGCAAAACTTTGCGGAACTGCAATCGCATAAGTGTCATTAAATTTCATTGGGCGTAACAATGCCATGTTGTATTTTTTGGCCATACCTTCTTTGGCTTGTGCATACACTTCCCTGCTGTCTGTGCTAACAGGGTTCTCTTTCAGCAGGTTGACGATGGCTGTCCCGGAAAATTCCGGATAAAGATCGATATCCTTTGACTGCAACGCATTGAAAACAAAGGTTGTATCGCCCAACCCTGTTTTTAACTTCACTTTTAAATCTGTGTTCTCTTCAATCAGCAACTTGTACATATTGTCCAGAATTTCCGGTTCCGACCCCAGCTTGCCGGCAATCACAATCGTTTTTTGCCCGTCTTTATGAAGCAAGTTTGGCGCAACCAGTGAACCAACGATCAACACGATCATCAAGATAAAAATGCCGGATGCCACCTTCATCTTCTTAAAAGAAACTTTTTCAAGCTGCCGGAGCAAAACATCGAAAAGAATGGCCAACAAGGCGGCAGGAATGGCACCGAGAATGACAAGGGCATAATCATTCCGGTCAATGCCAAGCAGGATAATGTCACCCAATCCGCCGGCTCCGATCAGCGCCGCAATCGTCGCTGTTCCGATGATCAAAATAGCCGCCGTCCGGATCCCCGCCATGATAACCGGCATGGCCAGAGGGAGCTCCACTTTGATCAGCCGTTTTCTTCTGTTCATTCCCATCGCCCTTGCTGCCTCCAATAAGGAAGGGTCGATTTCTTTTATGCCAGTATAGGTGTTGCGCAAAAGCGGAAGCAGCGCATATGCGACGAGCGCAATCACAGCCGGGACGGTCCCTATGCCAAAAAGCGGGATTAACAGGCCGAGCAAAGCTAAAGAAGGAATGGTTTGCAGCACGCCGGTTATACCAATAATAGTTTCCGCAATTGTTTGTTTCCGCGTTAAATAAATACCAAGCGGGATCGCGATCAATAATGAGAAAAAAAGCGCGATTAATGAAATCTCTATATGTTGTAAAAGGGCGTCCAAAAGCTGGGCTCTCCGGTTTGAAAAGGTGGTGATGAAACTACTCATGCATCCGGCCTCCATCCCTTAAGTATTGTGACATGACTTTCATGGCGTGCGGGCGGTTGATCACCCCGACCATTTTTCCGCCATCCATAACGGCAATCTGTTCAAACGAGGCCAGCTGTTCGAATACCTCTGCCAATGGAGCCTGTAAAGAAACAGTTTTCGTTTGGGGCAATATTGCCTGTTCATCTGTAACCGGGACCATGAGTTCCTCCAGGCGGACCGGTACCTGTTTATTCCCGACAAATTCGCGCACAAAATCGTTCACGGGGTTGGTTAAAAATTCATGCGGCGTCCCAACCTGAACGATTTCCCCGTCTTTCATGAGACAAATCCGGTCCCCGAGCTTTAATGCTTCCCGCATATCATGGGTGACAAAAACGATTGTTTTTTTCAGCCTCTGTTGAATTTCAAGCACATCATCCTGCAATTTTTCCCGGCTGAACGGATCGAGCGCGCTGAATGGCTCATCCATCAAAATGATTTCCGGGTCGGCAGCCAAAGCCCTTAGAACGCCCACTCTTTGCTGCTGTCCCCCTGAAAGTTCATGAGGTTTCC
The DNA here is from genome assembly GCF_038593015.1 of Weizmannia sp. FSL W8-0676. NCBI lineage: Bacteria > Bacillati > Bacillota > Bacilli > Caryophanales > Bacillaceae > Heyndrickxia > Weizmannia sp. FSL W8-0676. The sequence continues at coordinate 229,256 of NZ_CP151954.1, read as the reverse complement.
GGTTCCGGTATTCTTCCGGATCCAGGCCCACCATTTCCAGCAGCTCATCGACACGGGCATGGATTCTTTTTTTGTCCCAGTTTTTCAGTTCGGGCACAATTGCAATATTTTCCGCGATAGTCATGTGCGGGAAAAGCGCAATTTGTTGGAGCACGTATCCGATATCCCAGCGAAGTTCATGAATGTCATAATCGCTGATTATCTTTCCGTTGATTCGGACCCAGCCTTTTGACAATTCGATAAGTCGGTTGATCATTTTTAATGTTGTCGTCTTCCCGGAGCCGCTCGGGCCGATCAGAACGAAAAATTCCCCTTTTTCTATTTCCAAATCCAAAGACTTTACAGCAAGGGTCCCGTTCGGAAACTGTTTCGATACATGTTCAAACCGGATCATTTTATCTCTCCTTTATCATGGATTCCTGATTATCCGGCACTTGGTCTTCACCGGGTTTTCGGAATAGAATGTTTCTGCATTCAGCGGGTTCGTGGGCTGGGGCGGCGTTTTTTGGCAAAATGCCTGCCCGCTCCTTCATTTATAGCCTGCCTGTGTTTATTTTTAACCAAAATTTTGTGGGCTCTCATTACTTAGAACGGTTCCATTCCGGGCCGGCATAGGATATTTTTACAAAATAAATCCGTCCGAAAAGAACAATTGTTCCTCATTATATTACATAGACTGATGGTTTGTCTACATCCCCGCTTACTCATTGATATACCCCTTTGGAAAATAAAAAAAGCGGATGGCCCCGCCGTGAAACCGTGGCGTTCCCCGGCAAGCAACCCGACCGGGGGACGCCCATTGAAATTATTTTTGTCAGAACCGTTCCCATTGCCATCAGGGTCCTTCACCCGTGTCATTACTTGACAACAGGCTTTCCCTGCATCATACCAAAACAAAACAGCGCTTACCGGACGAATCGGGATCTCCCCTCAATTGGAATCGTTCAACAAGCATTCGCGATTACGCCCGGCCGCGAAAAACTTCCCGGTTAATCAAATTGGGCGGGCATTCTCCAAGCAGCCCCTTCGTGAGATTTTCAACCGCAAGTTTTGCCATTGCATATCGTGTTTCATGGGTAGCAGAGCCGATATGCGGAAGGGTGACGACATTGTCCATTTTTAAAAGCGGGTTATCCGGCGAAACGGGTTCCTGTTCATATACATCAAGGCCGGCCGCATAAATTATTTTTTCCTGAAGGGCTTTGACAAGCGCCGCTTCGTCTACTGTCGTGCCCCTTGAACCATTGACAAAAACGGCCGTTTTCTTCATCAATTTGAATTCCCGTTCCCCGATTAACCGGTGCGTTTCCGGGGTAAGCGGCACCATCAGACAAATGAAATCCGATTTTTCCAGCAGTTCATCAAGCTCACAGTATACCGCATCATACAGCTGCTCGGCTTCCGGGTCGCGGGAACGGTTATGGTATAAAATGTCCATATCAAAACCGAAATGGGCCCGTTTCGCAATTTTGCTTCCGATTCTGCCCATACCGATAATGCCAAGCGTTTTATGGTGGATATCAATACCGTAATGTTCAGTAGAAACAGGCGCTTTCCAATTCCCGGTTTTGACAAGCCGGTCCAGTTCCGTAAATCGCCGCGCCGCTGCAAGCATCAAGCCAAAGACAGTATCCGCTGTTGTTTCATCGAGCACACCCGGCGTATTGGTTGCCATAACCCCCCGCTCTGTCAGCAACGGGATATCGAGATTGTCATATCCGACCGTTATATTGCTGATGATTTTCAAGGTCGGTGCGTGATCCAGCAATTCTTTTCCCGCCCGGAGCCAGGAACCGAGCAGCCCGTCCGCTTCCGTTAAGCCGGGCAGAAGATCGGAAATATTCTTGCATCCTGGTATGTAGCGTACCTCAAATGTTTCCTTCAGCTTTTCAATCAAATCCTCAGGCAGTTCGCTGTATACCAATACTTTTTTTGCCAAATGATCCATCCCCCTTTGTTTACGCTATTCTTGTAAAATTATAACAAAGAATAAGACAGGCGTCCTTTGGCCGGTTTCACCGGTTTCCGGCAATGTGTGATTTCCTGTAATCTCCCGGCCAAAATAGGAAAGGATAAGAAAAAGCCAATCCTGGAATCGGGGTGTTGAAGCATGGTATTCCTTATCATCTTGATGATTGTCCTGAATCTGTTTGCTTTTCTCATGCCAAAAAAATTTAGCGGCATTGAAATGCTGTGTACCACCCTGTTTGCCATGTACCTTGAATTAATCGTCAATTTATTTCTGGATATCAAATATGATCTTTTTGGATATTTTACAAAAGGCGTCGACTGGGAAAGCCTTTATTATTTGTTTGGGATTTATCCGGCCATCAATATTCTCTTTATCAACTTTTTCCAAACCGGTTCCGTGCCCGGTTTCTCTATATTGCAGGATGGACGATCGTGGCGATGGTTTTTGAGTTTTTGTTCATCATGACGGGTACGTTTTACTACAATGGCTGGAAACCTGTGTATTCTGCTATTGCGTATCCTATCCTCTTTTGCATCCTAGCGTTATTCTATCAGCTTGTTCACCTGCTTTTGCTCAAATATACCCCAAACCGCTAGGCACCCAAATAAATGGTTAAAGAAACCGCGGCACTGAACGCCCCGGGCTTGTGGCAGCCGCCATATCTGGCACGGGAAAAGTCTGGCAGGATTTGCTAAAATAGAAAGAAAGTCATTGAGGTGGAGACATTGAAAAACAAAGTTATTTTGCTTGCATCGGATCAGCTTGGAAAAGGCGAACAAGAATTGGGGGAAGGATTGTTGGAAACCTTCTTTACCATCCTGAAACAAAAGGAAGAACTGCCGGCCGCTGTGTTTTGCGTAAACCGCGGTGTGTTTACGTTAACAGAAGACTCGCTCGTTTCCCTTCAATTGAAAGAATTGGAGGAAAAAGGCGTGGACGTTCTTGCTTGTAAAACCTGTGTGGACTTTTATGGGCTAAACGAAAAACTTGCAGCTGGAAAAATCAGCAGCATGGCACAATTTGCAGAATTAGCATCCAAATATGAAGTCCTTACCTTATCCTGACCCAAGGGAGAAAAATGCTATCCGAAATGAAAAAAAGAGGAAAAGCCTTGCACCGGGCAGGGCTTTTCCTCTTTTTTTAAACATCCGGTCCGGCAAAATGCCAGTGGTGTCAGGAGCGCCCGACCAGCATCGAAATGCCGATGCCGCCGCCGACACAAAGCGAGGCGAGGCCGGTGCGCACATTTCTTTTTTCCATTTCATGTAAAAGTGAAACGAGAATTCTTGCGCCGGATGCCCCGATCGGATGCCCCAGTGCAATCGCGCCCCCGTTAACATTGACTTTTTCCGGATCAAGCCCCAAATCCCTGATAACGGCAAGGCTTTGGGAGGCAAAAGCTTCGTTCAGCTCGATTAAATCCACTTCTTCCAGGGATACACCGGTCTTTTCAAGCAGCTTTTGAATTGCGTAATAAGGGGCATACCCCATGATAGAAGGGTCCGTTCCTGCTTCTGCATACCCTTTGATGACCCCGAGATAAGGAATCTTTTTTTCATCCGCAAGTGATTTTTCCATTAAAACTACAGCAGCTGCGCCGTCATTGATCCCCGAAGCATTCCCTGCTGTGACAGTGCCATCTTCGAGAAAAGCGGGTTTCAGCTTCGCGAGCCCATCAAGCGTCGTTTCGGGGCGGACATGCTCATCCTCGGTAAACAGCATCTCGCTTCTTCTCTGTTTTACTTTTACCGGCACAATTTCGTCTTTGAAACGGCCGGCCTTTTGCGCCTGCGCGGCTTTTTGCTGGGATTGAAGCGCAAAACGGTCCTGTTCTTCGCGGGAAATGCCGAATTTTGCCGCCACATTTTCCGCCGTCAAACCCATATGGATGCCTTCAAATGCATCCGTCAGGCCGTCGCGCAGCATACTGTCTGCCATCGCCATATTGCCAAGCTTATGGCCCCAGCGTGCCTGTTCTGCAAGAAAGGGCGCACGCGACATGTTTTCCGCCCCGCCGGCAACTGTTATTTCCGCCTCACCAAGTTGAATCATCTGGGCAGCAAGCAGCACAGCTTTCAATCCGGAGCCGCATACTTCATTCACGGTTACGGCAGGCACTTCATACGGAATGCCGGCTCTGACTGCCATTTGCCGGGCCGGATTTTGGCCGAGACCCGCCGACAGAACATTGCCAAAAACGGCATAATCGACCTCCCGTGCAGAAACGCCGGCGCGCCGGATCGCTTCTTCTGCGGCAATCGCGCCCAGTTCCACAGCAGATATATCTTTTAAACTGCCGCCGAATTTCCCGATCGGGGTCCGGACGGCGCTGATAATCGCAACTTCATGCATATACGTTTACTCCCTCTCTGTCATTTCTCATCCACAATCTTTGCAACTTGTACTATAATGGGAAGGTGTCAGTGTGTCGTGATAAGTTGTATTTCGACACCGTTTATATTAAATTATTTAGTACAGTTTCTCAAATTTCAATAACAATTCCTGTAAAAAAGGTGTGAATAGCTGTTGCAAATCGGAATAGACAAGATCGGGTTTTATACCCCGCATTTATATGTTGACATGGAAAAACTGGCACTTGCCCGGAATGAGGACCCTGGAAAATTTTTAATCGGAATCGGCCAGGAAAAAATGGCCGTCGCCCCGGTGACCCAGGATGCGGTGACGCTCGCAGCCAATGCGGCGCTCGAAATTTTAACAGACGAAGATAAAGAAAAGATCGATTTTGTTATTTTCGGCACGGAATCCGGCGTCGACCACTCGAAGGCAGCCGCAATTTATGTGCACCGCCTGCTCGGTTTAAAACCGGAAGTGCGGGCCGTTGAAGTGAAAGAAGCATGCTTCGGTGCTACGGCAGGGCTGCAAATGGCAAGAGGGCATATCGCCCTGCATCCGGAAAGCAAAGCGCTCGTGCTCGGGTCGGATATTTCAAGATACGGATTGAATACTTCAGGAGAGGTTACCCAAGGGGCGGGCGCCGTCGCCATGGTCGTAAGCGCCCATCCGAACATCCTTGCGATCGAAGAACCGAGCGTGTACCATACGGAAGACATCATGGACTTTTGGCGGCCGGTCTATTCGGATTCCGCTTATGTGGACGGCAAGTTTTCCAATGAAAAGTACATCGGTTTCTTCCAGACCGTCTGGCAGCAGTACAGAGAAAAAACCGGCTTTACGTTAAGTGACTTCGAAGCCATTTGTTTCCATATGCCATATACAAAAATGGGCTTAAAAGCGCTGAGAACGGTGCTGGATGAAACGGATGAAGACGGGCGCGAAAGGCTTCTTGCCCATTATGAAACAAGCAAAAGTTATAACAAAATCGTCGGGAACATTTATACCGGCGCTTTGTATTTGAGCTTGCTTTCCCTGCTTGAACAAAATACAAAGATAGAAGCAGGTGCGAGGATCGGCCTGTACAGCTACGGGTCCGGCGCAGTCGGGGAATTTTTTGCCGGGATCCTGCAGCCGGGCTATCGTGAAGCCTTGCAGCCGGCCCGCCATCAGCAAATGCTCGATGCGCGGAAAGAAATTAGCGTTGCCGAATACGAAGCCATTTTTACAACATCGCTTCCAAACGACGGATCGGCCGTTACCTTGCCGGTGAACGAGGATCCGGCCACCGTTTGCCTTGCCGGAATCGAAGGGCACAAGCGGCAATACATCAATAAAAACATGTAAAAATGAGAGGCATGCTTAAAGCGTGCCTCTCGTTTTTGCTAAAGAGAATAAGCGCAGGCCACTTTTCAAAAACGGAGATGTCGCCGTAAGCACGGGCCTCAGTGGTTCCATCCAGCTTTAGGAAAAACCGCCTGCCTGCCAGAAGCCGCTGAAAAGCTCCAAAAGAAGAAAACGGTGGGACATCACCATAATCGTGTCTCACCGTTTTTTTTCTATATTTTGTTCAGTACCTCGGTATTCTTGGCGCCGTTTTTCATACCCGCGTGTTTTTTCTTCCTATCTGTGTTCAGTGCCCCCGCCTGTCATCCTCTGATTTCTTTTAAAATTTCCTTTGCCGTAGCAAGATCAATTGTCCCGCTTTGTTTTAGTTTTTCTGCAACCCGGTCAATTTCGCTTCCGGAGGCACCTGCTGTGATAGCGAGCGATTTGGCGTGCAGTGCCATATGCCCTTTTTGAATCCCGTCTGTTACAAGAGCTTTGATGGCGGAAAAGTTCTGGCCAAGCCCAGCGGAGACAATGATCGATTCCAGTTCTTTTGCATTTTGGTAACCCAGCAGCCGCTTGCTGAAACCGGCAGCAGGGTGGATGCTGATCTGGCCGCCGACTGTCCCGACCGGAAGCGGAAGGGTGAGGCTGCCAAGCAGGTCTCCGTTTTCTGCTTTGCTCCAAGTAGAAAGGGAACGATACTTGCCGGACCTTGCTGCATAGGCATGGGCGCCCGCTTCAATCGCGCGCCAATCGTTTCCGGTTGCGATCACAACGGCATCGACGCCGTTCATAATGCCTTTGTTATGCGTTGCAGCCCGGTAAGGATCCGCGTATGCAAATTGGGCGGCTTCAATGATCCGGTCGCGGACTTCTTCACCGGACATGCCGTTTTTTTCAAGCAATGACACGGGAATCCGGCATTCGGTCGTTGCCAGGCATTCAGTGGCATAATTGGAGAGAATGCCCATTAATGCCCGTCCCCCTGTCCGCTCTTCCAAATGCGGTTTGATCGCCTCCGCCATGGTATCGATGATATTCGCACCCATTGCTTCCCGCGTATCAATATGGAGATGAACAACAAAAAAAGCAGGCGTGCCGGCTTTTTCATCAGCCGGGATCAGGCGGACTTCCAGTTTCCGGGCTCCGCCGCCCCGCTTCACAATCGAAGGCTTGGCCTCATTCGCCGTTTGCAAAATATCTTCCGCATGGGCCATCACCACCGTTTTCGCACGGATCGGATCCGGAACGTCCATTAATGCCACCTGCCCGATCATCATACGGCTGCTCACTGTCGTCCGGAAACCACCTGCCTTGTTGATGATTTTTGCCGCCGAACTTGCCGCCGCCACAACAGAAGGCTCCTCAATCGCCATCGGGACGACATACTCTTTTCCGTCAATCAGAAAGTTCAATGCCGTACCATATGGCAATTCATATTTGGCAATCTGGTTTTCAATCATATGGTCCGCCGTTTCATCCGGCAGCACAAGCCCTTTTTCAAGCAGCGCGGCATCTTCGGCTGAAATGGCCTTCGCCTGTTCCAGTGCCTTGATTCTTTCAAGTCGATTTTTTTCGTAAAATTTATGCAAAGGTTGCTTGTCCATGTTTCCCTCCTCTGTGCGCGATAAAGTGCCATACATTTATTTTAACGCATTTCAGGGGGAAAACCAGCCATCCATTTTTCCAGCTTGCCATCTTCCTGCGTGCATTTCTTATCTTAACAGCCATGCAGATAATTTTTCCATAATTTAGTTTACTCAGAAGAAACGGGGTGCTCTCCGCTTCATAGTTGAATTATAAAAAATTTTGCCTTTTTCTCGGTATCTCCGAAAAAAGCCGGAGATTTTCGTTAAAAGATATAAGAAAATTGTTATTTTCTATGGCGGTTTTATCATACATTCGTATAATTAATCTTAAAAAGGGAGTGGGAAAAGCGATGCTGGATCACTTCATCGATGCATAAATACCAGCGGAGATTAACGCTACACGGTTGTATCAAACCCTTCCGCCAAGCACAATGGAAGAAGCCGAAAAGAAGTTGAGGGGAGTGTCTTCTCCCTCGCTAAAATTATATCTTAGCATCGCACAAACGCTATGAAAAAAATACTGTTGATTTTCTTCTGGGCAGCTGTTGCATTGTATCTTTATTTCGGAGACAGATTTAATCAAACACTTCATCTTGTTTCCGGAGCTGTTTTATCCGTAATCGGTACAGTCGTTGTTGTATGGTATTTCGTAAAATTATTTAAGCGCAGGGAATCATATGGCAAATAAAAAGTTCGACCAGGCCTTTTATAATCCCAGATTACGAAAGTAAAATAGTAATTTAAAATAAAAAAGTGCCCCATCCTTTGGTATAATTGATTTTGAGAAAAAAACAATAACCAAGAAAGGGGGCACCTTTAAGGTGAATTATATCATTCCTGTCTCAAGAATTAAATATGAATTCAATTTAAAGAATAGTACAAAATTTAGTGGCATCCTCCCATTTCTGCAATTTCTGGAACGGATGAAAATCCAGCAGACTTTCCGGGGGGTTGATTGCTTAAAGAAAGACAATGCCAAATTTCCTCTAAGTAAAATATTTGTATATCTGATTGCGGGCTGGATGGCAGATTGCTCCCGTATGTTTCATTTTCAATCACTCCAGAATGACCCTTTGATTCGTGCTTTCTTAGGAGGAAAATGCCCGCATTATACGCTTTTAAGCAAGGATCTATTAAGGTTGGAGAAAATCGAGGATGCTGCCATAGAATTCAAAGAACGGGTGATGGACATCATCGAACCATGGCTGGATTCCGATCTCATTCTTGACTTTGACTCAAGTGTCGAAACGGTTTATGGAAACCAGGAGGGAGCGAAAATCGGGGTGAACCCCCATAAGCCGGGCAGAAAAAGCTACCACCCCCTTCTCGTTTTTGAAGGAAAATCCCATCTTTGCTTAAACGGTGTGCTAGGACCGGGAAACGTCCATTCAGCTGACAACGGAATTGAATTTGCCGAGGAAACCTATCGATTGCTTTCCGCTCAGTACCTTATCCGGTACGCCCGTTTTGACAAGGGATTTGGCGGAGAAAAGTTTTACAGTTATTGGGAGCAGCGGAAGATTAACTACGCCGGCAAACTGAAATGGACATCAAGATTGAAAAAGTATGTTGAAAACGACAATTCTCCGTGGATCCGGTATGTTGATGATGAGCTGATTGTTATAGAGGGAAAAACAGTCTACTACCAAGCAGCTTCCTGGGAAAAGCCAAGAAGAGTTGCGGTCATCCGAAAAGCTGACAAGTATGAGGAAGACCAGCTTCAATTGTTTGATTTTCTCTGGGATTATGAAGCCATTGTGACAACGATGGACTGGGAACCTATGGATATTTGGAGATTTTACAATCAGAGAGCCTGTCTGGAAAACTATATCAAAGAGTCTAAATATGGTTTTTCGATGGACAAGATTCCAACAGATTCTTTCGGGGCAAATCATATGGATCTTCTGATTAAATTACTGGCGTACAATTTATTCGAGATCTTTAAAAAGGACCATTGCCCGGCTGCGTTCAAGTCCTATACCATCAGGCGGTTTCGAAGAGAGTTTATTTATTCGGCCGGCGTGCTGACGTCTCACAGCCGGAGGGTCTCATTGAACATTTGTGAGACATATGCCCACAAATGGGCATTCCGGAAAATGATTCAAAGTGTGCGCATGATTGATTGAGAGACAGGAACTGAATACTGGAAATTAAAAAGCCCGCAAAGGTGGGGAGGGGGAAAGTATACCTTCAACCACCTGAAATTATAGATTTGGATTCCATATTTTACATTTACTTCCACGTGTGTGGATTTTAGCTATCAAATCGCTGCACTTTCGTAATTTGCTTTGAATAAGATGTGGATATGGTCTTTATCATGATTCCATTCCACTAAAGAAATATTGTATTTACTTCCAATCTCAGCAAAATCAGATATTTCGCTATCGAACACTTGTCTACGGTATTTTACAACCAATACAAGGTGATAATGCAGTAAGAATACTGAATGATTATTACTATCTAATTTCATTGATATATCAACCATTTATTCCATCTAAGACTGATTATATCAAAACCTTTGGCTAAAGCCAACCGAAATTCATCTCCCACCTACTCATTGGTGCTATTCGCACCTTCACATTCCTTGAGGATGGGAGACTTCTTTCGGAAAGCCGTTAAAATATAATTATGGTTTTTCATGGAGAATAGACCGTTAATGAAACCGAATATCCCGATGATGATACAAACCGCTGCTCCAAAAACGTTATTCAACTTTGGCAAAATAGTTCCAAAATACAGGATTAAAAACAAAAGCTGCAGGCTTATTCCCGTCCAAATAGATGAAAATAATTGCGCCATTTCATTGTGCTTTCTTCAATATGAACTGAATTTCTATTCTATGTGAGCCCCTGGTCATCCTACCTTTCCCGTGTTTACCGGTTCCGGGTGCCCTGTCTCCCTTATTTTCATATGAATTGTATTTCGCTTTTACGGATTTGTTTTTTGCATTCCCGAATCCTCGACCATCATAATAGGTTTCGGGTTTTTCATAAGGCAATTGGAGTTACTCTATAAAACCGTAATCCGGCAAGACAGCACTGCGGCTTTCTTTCAGTTTTACGGAATGAAAGAAATAATCCTCTGCAAAAATTCGTTGTTGTTCCGTATTGATATTCGGCAAAAGCATCTAAAATCCTTTCTTCAGCTGAATTTTTTTATGAATGCAGTCATTGCCGTACGGCTGAAAAAACGGCCGCTGGCGATCTTAAAAAACACTGGTATTCTAAGCCCCGCTACCGCGACAACAATAATTAAAGCCCTCCTCTTCCATTAATAGGAAAAAGAAGGCTTTGATTCGCTAATCCATTACCCCAGCACTTCTTCGGCAATGTACCGGTATGAAGCAATCCGGTCCTCAAAAGAATGGGCAATGGTCAAAATCATCAATTCATCCGTTCTGTATTTTTCCTGCAACTTGGTGAATGCCGCGCGCACTTGCTGCGGATTTCCGATCACCATGTTTTGCTTCATTTTTGCCAATTTTTCTTTGTCTTTTCCGGTTAATGGATAAGATTTTGCTTCTTCAATGGACGGCACGGATGCTTGTCCCCCTTTTTCCGCCTGCAGCTGCCATATTAGGGAACTCCATGCCACTTCTTCCGCTTTTTCAGCTGTTTCGGCACATACGGCGGAAACAGTTAACAACGTTTGCGGCGCATCCCCCGGCTTTCGGGGGGTAAAAGCCTGCTCATATTGCTTTAAAATTGCCGCGCCATCCTGTTCGCTCATGAACTGGCCAAACGCATACGACATGCCGTACCGGGCAGCCAGCACGGCACTTTTGCCACTTGTGCCAAGCAGCCAAGCATGCGGCGGATCGGCCGGGACAGGGGCAGCCTTGACGCGGGAAAAAATATTGTCTTCCGGGAAATCGTGATGGAGAAAATGAAGCAATTCTTCCACCAGTTCCGGCATCTTGTACACTTTTTGCAAAAATTGATCGGATAATGCGCTGGTTGCTTCGGCAGAACCGCCCGGCGCCCGGCCAATGCCGAGGTCAATGCGGCCTGGAAACAACACGGAGAGCAAATTGAACACTTCCGCGACTTTGTACGGTTTATAATGCGGCAAAAGCACGGCCCCGGAGCCGATCCGGATTGTGCTCGTATGCGCGCCGATAAAACCGAGCATCACTTCGGGCGCACTGCTGGCAAGGCCCGGCAAATCATGATGTTCCGCAATCCAGTACCGCGTGTATCCGAATGACTCGCCTGCACGGGCCAGTTCCATCGCGTTGTTCAAGGCGTCTTTCGCTGTCTGGCCGGAAGAAATGGGCGCCTGGTCTAAAATACTGAGTTTCACGCTTTGTTCTCTCCTTCTTTCACTTCCAGCAATGCTAAATGGTAGTCGCCGACCTGGCCTTTTTCATATAGATTCGTAATGGAAGTAGAATATTCCCGGATCGCGCCCCTGAAAGCAAGCCCCTTTTCAGGCACTTCCACATCAAATTTTTCCTGATATAGCAAGGTGGCAATATCATGATAATCATCGCTTGTGACCTTGAAGTCAACCACGATCTGCTTCAACCCCTGTACGTCCTCTTCCCGATAACGTTCCACATCAATCTTCCGTTTGTTTAATACGATATAGGATACCAAAACAACACCTGCTTTCACCTTTGTCTCCTTTTAGTCTACATGCACGGCTGCACCAAGTACAGGAGAGAGGCTTGCCCGTGCGGCCGGTGTTTCTCGAGGGACGTGCCCAGACTAAAGCAACCCATTGCGCTTGAAATGCACTTTGGCTGCTTTCTAAAACAAACCGGCCGAATCAAGCATCAATCGAAAGCCTTTAAAAATTGCTCCCCTTCCAATTGTTTTGCCCAGCGCCTGAACTCGCTATGATTGATAAAGTAAATATTATGGCTTTTTTGCTTGGTTTCCGTGATGAGCTTGCAATTTTTCAAAATGTTCAGGTGCCTGGAAATCGTGGCAGGGTTCAGGTCTAATTTTTCGGCCATCTCCTGGGCTTTGATCCCTTCCTTTCTTGCAATCAAAGACAAAATCCGTATACGCATCGGCTCTGATAATGCTTTGCCAAAAAAGGAGATTTCATCCAAAGTGGCCGGCGTGTCATTGTTTTCGGATGGGGAAGGAGCGGGCAATGGCTGGTCCACATATGCTGTAAGATCATAAACGAGATTTAATTCGCCCCATCCCCAAATCAGAATGAACTTTGGTGAAACAAAGTAAGAAGGAAAAAAGCGAACCACTTCTGTTTGCTTATTTTCAGGAAATTGTTCAGGAATCGTTTTTCCCTTCAGCAGCCTTCTCAAAACCTCATTTAAACCTTTCGTATTCAGGTCCCTTGCCAGTTTGTCATTCGCTTGCTCCCAAAAAGGCGCCACATGCCTTGCTATTTTAAAAAAATATTCCTCATAGTATGCAGACCATAAATCGACCAACTCTTGATGCCAAACAGGCCAATTTTTCGCAAAAGCCAACTGTTCCTGGTGCACGAATCCGCCCTTTTTTTCAATTCTTTGCTTTATTTCATTTGACGGTTCGGGCGAGTTTTCAAAAATGGTTTCAATTTCCTCCACCTCCAGATACCGGCCCAATAAGTAATAAAGAAAAAGGGAACGATCCATTTGTTGAACCCATTGGATAAAATCCTGAATAGAATGGGGTTGGCTTAGTCCAATCGCAAGCTCAGCAAGCTGGGCCCCCATCTCAAAACCGCCGTAGTACCTTTTGAGTAATCCTTGATTTTCCGTATAAAAATTTTGCAAGTCTATATCTTCCCATTCCACCCGCCCTTGCATGAGATAGCATTTTCTTAAAGATGCCATCATTTCGAAGACGGGAGAGGTTAAAAACTCCAATTTAATTTGAAATTCATTTGAATCAGGGGTTAATACTGCCATATGACCACAACTTTCTTATATTTTATCTATTTTCCATACAATACGAGAATAAAAATCATCGATGGCTTTAGCGGCAAGTACTTTGGAATCAGATGAAGCAATGATGTACCCGCCTCTTGTAAACGAGTCACGGCTTCCGGGGATGTGCTCCCCTACTTGATAAGCAATTTTCCATTCCACAATAGGCTCCGGGACAGAGGATCTCAGCTCCAAAGCACTCAATCGCCCTTCTTCAAGCATAAAAAACTTCACTTGTGAAAATTTTGTATGCTGTGGCTGCATATCAAGATTGTGTTTCCCTTCAAAGCTTAATATGCCAAGTTCGTATTGGTTGAGACCGCTAGAGAGAAAGTGCAGAAACGGAATAAAGTCCCCGCCCGGTCTCGTATGTGCTTCAATCACAACCGGACGTTTGTTGACAACATCCCATTTTACTTCAACATGTCCGGGACCGTATTGAACGCCCAGAACAGTCAGTACTTTTTTGACGATCTTTTCTATTTGCTGTTTTTGCTCAGTTTCCAGGAGCGCAGGCACAATATGCCCGGTTTCGATAAAATTTGGCATACCACTCGTTTCCTTTTCCGTAATGCCAAGTACCGTATGCGTCCCTTCAGATGAAACTGTTTCTACGCTAAACTCCGGGCCTTCAATAAAAGGTTCCAAAATCCACTCGAGTTTACTTTGGGCATGAGTCCGCAGCCATTTTTCCCAATCCGATTGGTTTTTTATATAAGCAACATTTTGACTGCCAAATCCGTCATTGGGCTTGATGATCATCGGCAACAGACCGGAAATTTTTTCGGGGAGTCTGTCTGCCTTTCCACAAAAAGTTTGCAGTTTCAAATCATCATGAGATGCAAAAGCATTTCTCATCAGATTTTTGTTTCTTGTCCGCCTTACTGTTTCAAACGGATTGGTTTTTAAATTGTAACGCTCACTCAGGTAAGCTGCTGTTTCAAGTCCCAATTCCGTAAAACTAAGGATGAGTTTAATATCTTCATACTGGGAGAAAATTTTTTCGACCACCTTATGCGCGGCATCGGTATCCCAAATATCCGCAAAATAGATGGCCTCCGCTAATGCGGTTACTTTTTCAGAAATGCTTTTCTTTGGACGCTCAATTACGATAACATGATACCCACATGCGTGAGCAGCAGAAATTCCCTCCTCACTCGCCCCCAATAAGATGAGCCGCTTCAATGTTTCCAACCCCCCATCGCAATTTCTGAATGGCTTGTTCTGCCCGCCCGGAAGCTTCATCCGGGGTATCTCCTGTCGCAATCACATAACCCAAACGGTCATAGCTGCTCGATACATGATCGGCATGCATCGGTAAAGCAGCAACCGATACGCTTATCACGCCGTTCGATTTTTTTGCTTCCTCAACGCCGCTCACCTTTACATAGGTCCCTTTTATTTTTGGGGTGGCAAAGTGAATGGCAGCCGAAAGACGCGACGATTTTGTTACTGATTTCCTTTTACCTACTGCCTGGTCCATTACATGTTCAACCATGTCAATACCTGTAGACAACTCAACCAAATCGGGAATACAATCTCCCGCTAATCTTGGATTGATTTCCACCAGGTAAGGTACGTTTCCCCGAACAATAAATTCGATGTGGGCTGCCCCAAAACGCAACCCTATCAAGTCCAACAGTCTTTTACCTTTTTCTTCAAGCTGGGGGACAGGTTCAATTCCTCTTCCTGTAACATGACCTACTTCGACCGAATGCAAGCCTATCGTTTTTTTCCTGGTAGTGGAAATAAGTTCCCAACCATTTGCAGTGTACAACATTTCAGCGGAATATTCTTCACCATTGATAAATTCTTCAACCAACCATTTTCTTTTTAATTTGTAACCTCTTTTATTCCTCAACCGCTTCATTTCTTTTGAGAGTGCCTGCATGAGTTCCCCTTGATTTTGGCAAATGGTCACCCCGCAGCTGCCACTGTCATCAACTGGTTTAAGGACACATGGATAGGGGATATCTTTGCTTAATTCAGAAGGATCCTCAATGGTATGAAAAGCAGGTTGCCGGAAACCGGTATCATTTTTTTGTAAGAAGTGCCGGGTTTTTTCTTTATCGCGTGCAATGGTTAAAGCTTCTAATGGATGGCCGGGAAGCCCAAGAAAATGAGCCATTCGGCTAACAGGGATTAAATGGTAGTCATCGAATGCAAGAATGCCTGCAAAGTGGCAGGATGCTGTTTGAACCAGATTTATCATCGCATCAACATCATAGGTATCGACAATTTTCACATGATCTGCCAATTGGAAAGGATGATCAGCTGCCATCTGTTTATATTGATCAGGATCATTTGTCCAAAAATGAATCTGGTATCCTTTTGATTTCGCTATTTTCATCGCTTTTGTCCCAGTACCCGTTGTGTTGGTTTCAATGAAAAGAAAGTGGTCCATTATCTTTCACCCCTGAATATTTTTTCACCTTTTCTCATGGACAGTGATCGCAAAATCAAACTTAAACCGATTATCACAGTCATGACAGCCAGCAGCAAGTATAGCCTCCCCGGAAAGAATTTTAACAAACTTAACCCTGCATAACTTCCAAAGGACTCCCATAGCCCCCATACAACGCCGGCAATGCCAAAGGCCCATGAAGAGCTCAAATTTCCATGCTTTTGTAAAACCTCCGTATCTATCAATGGTGTCCAAATGATTTCACTCAGGCTGAACAAAAACATAGATAAAAAGATAGAAAACACTGTTCGGTCATTCCATAGAAGAAAGAAGGAGCTACCAAACAACAAAAAAGACAACGCATACCATTGTTCCTTTTTCAACTTTGGCTGAACGGAAGGAAAGATTCCTTGAAAGGCAATAACCGTTACAGCATTCAATGTGAAGACAAGCCCCGTTGTCTTGCCGCTGATTTCACCCGATACATATACAGGCAGAGTGGAAAACATTTGAATATAAAAGAACCAGAGTAAGCCTGATCCGAATAAAAAACGGAAAAACGGACTCTTCAGCAAATGATACCTCTCTGAATACAGGTATTTAAATAGATTTAAACGATTCTCTTCTTTTTCCAAGGGTGGTTCAGGCAGTAGACAAGCCACTCCTCCCGCTATAAAGTAACTGCCAGCGGCAAAAAACATCACCCACAATGATTTTATATCCAAGATCCAGCCGCCTGCCAAAGGCCCAATCGAAGCTCCGAGGTTTACGGCTATATTTAATAACGCAAATGCGCGCAGGCGCTTATGCTCATTCATAAACGATATTTGCGTTTTTAAGGCGACATTGTATAAAGAGATGGTAGTACCGAGCAATGCGGACAGGGCAATGAATAACGAAAAAAATGGAACGACTGGAATAAGCATCAGTATACCACCGCTGGACCATAATCCAAGGATGAGGCTCAAACGCACCCCCAGCCGGTCGATCAACCCGCCAATGAATGCACCCCCGGCTTTTGAAAACAAAGTCAGACTGGCAACAATGATACTGGCTTTGGACAAATCCAAGGACTTGGTTTCGGTTAGCCATAGTGCCAAAAGTGGGGTAAAGATATAGAACCCCAGGGAATTGAAAAATCTTACTAAAAAGGACATCCACCCTTCGTTCACTTTTCTAAACATATAAGGCGCTCCTCTTAAAACTTGCATAAACATCTTTTATGATGCGGGCTGCTTGTTCAACTTGCTCCTCCGATATGTTTCGGTGAACAACAATCCGTACGTTGTCGGGTAACCAGGGAAATAATAGGAGCCCTTTTTTCTTACACGATTCTATAAATTCGTATGATGAAACCCCGATATTGCCAACATCAAAAAAAATCATATTTGTTTCAACTTTTTTTGGACATATCCCGAATTCCGAGATCTCCGATAAGAGAATAGCAAGTTTTTTAGTAAGTCGATGATCTTCCTGAATTCTTGCTAAATTATTGTTTAAAGCATACAACGCTGCAGCTGCATAAATGCCTACTTGATGTAACCCGCCCCCAAAATGCTTTCTATACTTGCGTGCTGACGTAATGATGCTTCGTTTCCCCATCAGCATAGAACCAAAAGGCGCCCCTAACCCTTTTGCAAAACAAACACTTAATGTATCCACCTCTTTTGCGTAAGCTTGTAATGGTATTCCGGTCGCAACGTGGGCATTAAATAGGCGAGCACCATCTAAGTGTAAGGAAATATTCATAGTTGATGTAAAGCTTCTTATTTTTTTGATTTCCTCTAAAGGAAAAATCTTTCCTTGGTAATAATTTATTGTATTCTCAATTGTCACCAATTGAGGTTGAGCATACATAAACCCTCTTGGCTTTGATTTTATTGCCTTCTCAATATCTTCAACTCTTAATACCCCATCAACAGTTTGAACAGTATTTAAAACAACTCTGCTTAGACTAGCAGTTTGACCGCTTTCGTAAAATGAAATATGGTAATTTGCTTCAGTAATCACTTCATTTGCTTCTTCAACTTGTGTCTTTACAGCTAGTTGATTGGCCATCGTTCCACTGGAAACCAAAAGTGCATCCTCCACTCCAAACAACTCTCTGCAATAAGTTTCAAGGCGATTAACACTTCCGTCTTCACCGAAACAATCATCACCTATTTCAGCAAATCTCATTACTTCCCTCATTTCTTCAGAAGGTATTGTCAGCGTATCACTTCGTAAGTCAATCATAAAATGGATCACCTCTTTTATTTATCTTATTTGTTAAATTGTGCAATTGCGCAATTACACAATTAATTATAATATAGCTTGAAATAAAACGTCAACCATCAAACGTACAAAAACCGTTAAATTACTGTCAATGAAGCGCCGGCCGCTTTTTGGGTTTTCCTTTTTACCAGTAAAGAACAGCAACCATTTATGGGAAGCCGTTCTGTTAAAATCAAATCCGTTTCATCCCATTACCCTGGTCAGAATACCCCCCGTATAAATGTCTTCCATATTCGGCAAGCTAACTTAAAGGGCTTTTTAAAGGTGGATAAGATGGACAATTATCGTAACGATAATACAGCCAGGCGATATAAAGCACATGTTAGTATTTTAGGGACTACGCAATTGCATTTAAGAAATCCTTATATCATTGCATGGTGGTCCGCCGCGTTTCCCGGATTCGGGCATTTGCTGTTATCCAAATATATCAGGGGATATGCTTTATTTATTTGGGAAGTTGTCGTTAATTTGAAAGCCAATGTGAACCTTTCCATGATTTACTCGTTTCAAGGAAATATTGACATGGCAAAAGCCGTACTGGACACAAGATGGCTTCTCATGTATATTCCTGTTTACCTTTTTGGCATTTGGGACAGTTATCGCACAACCGTGGATATGAATAAGATTTATCTGTTAGCAGAACGGGAGGAACACCGTTTTAATTCTTTTTCATTGGGCGCATTGGAGATTAACTACCTGGATAAGCGCAACCCCCTCCTTTCCGTTATGTGGTCATTATTTGTCCCGGGATTGGGGCAGCTCTATATACACAGAGTTTTAACAGCCATTTTTGTCATCGTATGGCTGGTGGTATTTTATTATCAATCCCATTTTCAGGAAGCGGTTATACTTTTATTTTTGGGCAAAATAAAAGAAGCAACTTCGGTTATAAACCCGGAATGGCTTCTTTTCATCCCTTCACACTTTGGGTTTGCCGCTTATGATTCGTATATGAATACAGTCGAAAACAACAAACTTTTCGATAAAGAATTACGACAATATTTAACCCGGCATTACCAGCCGGACGGTTTCCGGATACGAAAAGGACAAAAAGTGAAGTGATTGGTTTGCAGCTTTTTTCTACATTCGAAAGTAACGGATTTTTGGAAATGGCCATTTCAACACTGGAAAAGAAAGGGATTCCGAAAGAAAAAATATTTGCGGTCCCGCTGGATAACCGAAAAGAAGAACGGAAAATTTTTGATACGCTCCACCGCTCGGACGGTACAAGCCTAATTGATATCGGCATGGGGATCGCCACTGCATTTTCTGTAATCGGCGCAAGCATCGGCTTTAAACTAGCCTGGGGGCCCATTTACTGGGGGCTGATTAGTGCATTTGCCGGGTTTATTGTGGGTTTTGCCATCCGGCTTGTAATGGAGCTGTTGATAAAGAAAAAGAAGCGTGTTTTAAAAGGGAAACACGCAGAAATCATTTTAATTGTTGAATGTGATTTGTCACAAGCAGAATCGGTTGAAAATATACTTTGGAGCCATTTTGCATTAGGGGTAGCAAAATTAAAATAATGGGTTTTGTAAGTACAAACAGGCCATCCTCATTGCCAAGGGGATGGCCTCTCTTTACATCGTGAAAAACATTCCGCAGTGTTTTCCCTTCCCCTTACCATTCTCTCAACATAAAGTGTACATGCATGGCGAGTGACCATAAATTTATCCGTCATGAAACAAATGTGATATAGAGCAGTTCCAATATTTCCTCGGGGGAATATCCGCGCACTTCCCGTTGATACAAGTAGGCATCACTTTTTAATGCCTCGAGCAGCATGTCCGCTTTGAAGACATTGTTTCGAACGGCTTCTTTTTCATTATTCATCTCATGATACAGTTCTACCAACAACCGGTGCAATTCATCATATAAAGGGCTGCGTGTTCCTGCCTTTTTTCGATTTGTTGTACCGGCGTCCTCCACACCTTTAAGCAATTGCATTTTGCTTTCCCTGAAGCGGAGAAATATGCGGAGAGCGCCTTTTAATCGCTGTTCCGGCGGCTCTTTCCGATTGTGTTCCAAATACGTTTGAATGTCTTTGAAACACGAAATCACATTGTCTTTTATCAAATCCAGACATAATTCTCCTTTGTTTCGATAACGGCGGTACAGCGTTCCCGGCCCAATCCCGGCTTCTGTGGCAATTTGATTCATGCTGACTTGTTCAACCCCGAACTGCTCAAACAGCCGGATTGCGGTAGCCAATATACGTTGGCGATTCTCCGCTGCATCACGCCGTTCCGCCCGTGCGGAGCCTGGTTTTTCATCCTTCAACTTTATCACTCCCGGAAAAAATCGTTGACAAACGGAGACATCTCCGTTTAATATGAACTGGAGAGCTCTCCACTTCTTAATATTAACCAAATGAACAGGAGTTGACAATTCATGCAAAATCAATCCAGTAAAGCTGCATTGTTGGTCTTAGATATGCAAAACGGCATGGTATCCCGTTTTGCCGGAAATGAAGCAATGCTGCGCCCGAATCAAAAAGCAATTGAAAGCGCCCGTGCACATCATATCCCGGTTATTTTCGTCCGTCTTGGATTTAGTAAAGGTTACCCTGAAATCAACCAGGACCATCCAACTTATGCCCGGGTTGCCGGATACGGCGGCATGACTATTTTCGACGAAGCGACACAGATCCACCCATCCGTTCAACCTTTAGAAAATGAACCGGTTGTTACAAAATACCGGGTAAGCGCCTTTTCCGGCAGCAATCTCGAAATGATCTTGAAAGCCCAGGAAATTGACACACTCATTCTTAGCGGCATTACCACAAGCGGTGTCGTTTTATCAACATTGCGGGAGGCCGCTGATAAAGATTATTCCTTAATCGTACTCCGGGATGCCTGCCATGATGGCAATCCCGACATTCACCACATGCTGATGGAAAAATTATTCCCTGTCCAGGCAAAAGTAATGACGGTCAGCACCTGGGCCGGCACTTTGGATTAAAAAAAGGGCCTGTTTTGAAATCAGCAAAACAGGCCCTGCCAACCAAGTCGAAGGAAGGAATGAAACTTGTTCCACACTGGTAAAAAGAAAAACGAAGCTGCAATTGAAAATCACTTTAATCAAAAACTGATATTGCCAATGATTTTGGGTTCCATTCTCAACCCTATCAACTCTTCTATTATGTCAGTGGCGCTAATTCCAATCGGACAGGCATTTCATGTTCCGCCTTCAGAAACCGCATGGCTTGTTGCCGCTTTATATCTTGCTACTGCCATTGGGCAGCCGGTAGTCGGGAAGCTGATTGATCTGTTCGGATCCCGTTCCCTTTTTTTAACTGCGACTTCATTGGTCGGAATTTCAAGTTTCATTGCCATTTTTGCCCCGGATTTCTGGTGGCTTGTTGCAGCAAGAATTTTGCTCGGATTGGGTACGTGCGCCGGGTATCCCGCATCTATGTACCTGATTCGCAGTGAAGCTGAACGAACAGGCGAAGCAAGCCCGGGAAGCATCCTGGCAACGCTCGGAATAGCAAGCCAAATGATTGCCGTGATCGGGCCTGCCCTAGGCGGTGTACTCATCGGTGCCGGGGGTTGGAAAAGCATTTTTATCGTCAATATTCCATTATCGCTTGCTTGCATTTTATTGGGATACTTCCGATTTCCTAAAGCCCCGCCAGAAGCGGTGGAAGGGAAAAAGCTTCTTGCCATTGATTTTACGGGCATTGCCTTATTTGGCATCACATTAACTTCCCTTTTGCTGTTTCTCATGCATCCAAGTTTGTCGAAGATTGCTTTTTTGATAGTAGCAGGGATTGCAGGGGCCATTTTTGCTGCGGCCGAGTTAAAAATAAAAAATCCTTTTATCGATATTCGGGTATTCAGCGGGAATATCCCTCTGGTTCTCACTTATGCAAGAGGGTTGCTTTCAGGTCTGGTTGCTTATTCCTTCATTTATGGGTTTCCACAATGGCTGGAAGACGGAAGGGGTTTATCCGCATCTAGCGGCGGGCTGCTGATGTTGCCGATGTCTTTAACCGCCATTGCCGTAACCCGAGTGACTGGGAAAAGCCCCGCCATCCGTTTAAAATTAATAGCTGGCAGTATTGTTCAGTTTATCGCCGTCTCATTGCTGCTTTTTACTCATCATACAACGAGTGTTGTTTTGATCGCCTTTATTGTCCTTCTGCTGGGGATCCCACAGGGTCTTTTGAATCTGGGCAACCAGAATGCCGTCTATTATCAGGCGAATCCAAAACAAATCGGGGCTTCAGCCGGTTTGCTCCGAACATTTATGTACTTGGGTGCCATTCTTGCTTCGGCGGCAAACGGGCTGTTTTTAAAATCCGGGGCAAATACGTCAGGAATTCATCATATCGGCTTATTTTGCGGCGGCGTCACCTTGCTCCTCATCCTGATTACCGTGCTGGATCATTCATTAAGCATCGTAAACGATAAAGCCGGAGTGAAAAGGTAAAGTTAAAAATGCCCGGTTTAATCAAACGTTTGATTAAACCGGGCAAATGCCGTTTCTTTCTGGCCATGTACAGCGGGATATGTATAATCCTTCCGCGTGAACTTTGGGCGGGATGTTGCCCGCTTTCCTTCGCATAAATGCCTATGCCGCTTGCTATTTAAAAACCAGTTCATTTATAACTTAAATTTTGAAACAAGGGAATGGAGATGCTCCGCAATTTCCACCAGTTTATGCGCGCTTTCAGCCACTTCCTCCATGGAACTTCCAATTTGCTCGGTTGCTGCTGACGTTTCCTCTACACCTGCTGCTGATTGTTCAGTGATCGCTGCGATTTCTTGTAGAGAACCATTCATTTTTTCGGTTGTGCCGGAAATTCCTGACAAATTGGCAGCCACTTTGCGAATATGGGCAACCATGTCTGAAATCCGCTCATTGATCTGCGTAAAGGTTTCCTTTGTTATGCGAACGGTTTCTGTGCCTTGCTGTACTTCCTCATAGCTTTCATGCAAAGAATCCGTTACTTCTTTCACATCTTTTTGGGTTCCTGCAACAATCCCGCTGATTTCACTAATGGAACTTGCAACTTGTTCAGCCAGCTTCCGGACTTCTTCTGCGACAACGGCAAATCCTCTTCCGCTTTCTCCTGCCCGCGCTGCTTCAATTGCTGCGTTTAAAGCAAGTAAATTTGTTTGATCGGAAATCTCCTTAATGACCGTCACCAGTTTAGAAATTTTTTCCGAATGCTCATTCAAAGACTGCAGCTTCCCTGTAACTGATTGGATGACCTGATCAATTTTTTCCATTTGGCCCGAAGAGCGGTCCATGAGTTCATTCCCTTTATGCGCCAATGTCATAATTTCATTTGTAGATTGATGAACCTCATCCGCCTGTGCATTCGCCTCCTGCACAGTGGATGTAAACTGCTTCATATTTTCAGACAATTTCCCGGATTGATCTGCCTGTTCTTCAGCTCCGGATGCCAGTTCTTCCATCGTTGCGGTGATTTGCTGCGACCCTGTTTTTACTTCATTTGCCGCTTGCGAAAGCTCCTCGCTGGAATTTGACAACAGCCCTGAAGAATCTGCAATCTCATGGATCAGGCTCTTCAGTTCATCCTGCATCTGGTTAATGCCGTCCGACAGCTTGCGGATCTCATCTTTCGTCTTAACCTTGATGTGCCCGGCCGTTAAATCATGGCCCGATATTTTTCTGATATGGTCCGTTACTATTCCAAGCGGGGCTGCAATACTTTTTGTGAACAGCCATATGATGAACAGCCCGACGAAAAGTGTGATGCCCATGACGATTAAAAGTGAGTGAAGGATTTGTTCGGCCGGCTGGTTAAAATCTGACATATAGGCGCCTGCACAAACCGTCCATCCCCAGTAAGGATCCTTTTTTGCATACACCACTTTTTTGCCGACTTTTTGTTTATCATTCGGGTAGCTGTACGAAAAATAGGTAAATCCGCCTGTTTCCCCGGCTTCAAGAACTTTATTTGCATAATGATTCCCGTCGGCATCTTTTTCATTTGAGATATTTTTTCCTTCTATAAACGGATGCGCCACTTCCGTTCCTGTATCATCCAAAATAAACATGTATCCGTTTTTTCCCAAATCAATGCTTTTATTAACCGGGCGTGTGCCATCCTTTTTCTTTTCGCCGAGGATGGCAATTTTTACTTTTTCTTGTGCATCACTTAAAGAAATCTTCCCGCTTTTTACCTCCTCATCCATTACACCTATCAACCGGATGGTTTCATTGACATTATTTTTTAGATTGGTTTTTCCCAGTTCATTTAAACTGGCGGCACTGCGGTTATAGCTTAAGAAACCTAAAATAAGCATTGGCACCACCAAAAGAACAATGGATATGGCCATAAGCTTTTGCCGGATGGAGTGAAAGTCTTTCAAATTTGCGATCTTCATTTGCTATCCCTCTTTTTCAGAATCATTCTCAGACCTCGCGTATGATCAAGAATATTCGGTTTTCTACCTTGTTTTATCGGATAAAGTTTGAAATCCTTTACTTTTATAATTTTCTGACCACTATTCCGAACCCGCCTGTTGCGAGTTTTCCAAAAACTGGATTTGGCACCGCCGCAATCATTTATCATGGATTTTTTAAAAAATGGCTCCGGTACCTTGCATTAATCAATACTGTGTGTTTTTTTCTTGTTAAAACCAGTACTGAATATTAAACAGTACTGGCCGGTGTCCAAGGGGAAGGATGTGAAGAAAGTTTGAATGTCCAGTTTAAGAAAGGCGTTTTGGACCTCTGTGTGCTCGTTTTATTAGATAAACAGGACCGCTACGGATATGAACTTGTCCAAAAAATTTCGGAGCAAATTGACATTTCCGAAGGCTCTATCTATCCCCTGCTGAGGCGGTTAACAAAAGAAGGTTACTCTACAACGTATTTAAAAGAATCTTCGGAGGGTCCGCCGCGCAAATATTACAAACTGACAGACAGCGGGAGGACTTTTCTCCACGAGCTGCTCCTGGAATGGAAGGCATTCTCTGATGGGGTGAATCAACTGATAAAAGAAGGTGTGAATCATGAATAGAAAACAATTTTTATCCAAATTGGAATCTTCGTTGAAAAGCCTCCCTGCCAATGAACGCCAGGATATTTTGCAGGACTTTGAAGAACACTTCGCCATTGGCTTGCAAGAGGGAAAAACAGAAGAACAAATCTCAGCTTCCCTTGGCTCCCCGCACCAGATTGCAAAAGACATGGTTGCGGCCTACCATCTGGAAAGAGCGGAGTCAAAGGCAACGTTAGGAAATATGTTGCGCGCAGTATGGGCCACGATTGGATTAGGATTTTTCAACCTGGCCATTGTGCTGGGGCCGTTTATTGCGCTGGCTGGCATTATTCTTTCCGGCTGGATTACAGGAATTGCCTTTATCGCTTCCCCTTTCCTGTTTCTCATGAACGCCGTCCTCTATCCGGAAACATTCGGGCTTTTTTACTTATTTGTTTCCATTGCCGCTTGCGGGACCGGGCTTTTTATCGCCATCGGCATGTACTTTGCAACCCGTACATTAATGCAGGGCTTTATCCGCTATTTAAGATGGAATGTAAATCTGATCAAAGGGGGGGTGAAAAATGGATAAAATAAAGAAATTGTCACTTTTGGCGTTGGTGCTGTTACTTGTGGGGATTGTTGGAAGCCTCCTTACATTCAGGCCCGTTCTCCGGCAAGAAGCCAAGTCGGAAGAAAAAGTGGTCCACGAAAAGTTCAGCCGGATTAAGATCGCAACCGATAATACTAGAGTTGAGATTTTACCGGCGGCAGGTTCGGCAGCAAAATCACAGTATCAGGCAGGGCCGAAAAAGGTTCAACCTATCACTTGTCTACTGATGTAAAAAATGCTGTGCTTTCTATCGGAATAAAATATAAGCAACGAAATTTCATCAGCTTCTTCCCTTCATCCTTGTCTTTAAAAGTGTATGTGCCGGAAAAGTGGTATGAATCGTTACAAGTAAAAAATAACGACGGTCGTGTCCGTGCGGGGGATTTACGGGCAAGAGATATACGTATAAAGACGGAGAATGGAAAAATTGAACTGAACCATATCAGCGGAGATACGATTACGGCAGAGGCAAACGACGGATCAAGCACCCTTGAAAATGTGAAAGCCTCTCTTGTCAAAGTAAAATCAGAGAACGGAAAAATAGTTTTAAAAAATTTGGATAGCCGGGTTTCCGGTAAAGCTGGTGACGGAAGTATCCTTTTTACCACCCGTCACTTGAATCACCCGGTTGAACTGCGAGCAAATAACGGCAATATCAAAATACAAACGGAGGAAAAGCCGGCAAATGCTACAATTCGTGCAAGTGCTGAAGATGGAAGAGTTGACATTTTTGGCAGCTCTGACGGAAATAGGGTATTTGGCAGCGGAAAACCCTTGATCCAGCTTTTCACTGCGGATGGAAATATCGCGGTTGAAAAAACAAAATAAATTTTTAAAGGTGGCGGGACGTTCGTGATGTCCCGCTCTTTCTATAGTGTTTTTGCATTTATTAAATCCTGGCGCAAGCTATCCGAGTTGTGATTCAATATTTGACAGCAATTCCAAGACCTGGTTGGAAGCTTCTTCTAACTGTTTTAACGCATTTTCTCCAGCCTTCATCTCTCCCCTTTTAAAACTTTCCACTGCCTGCCTTGCAGAATGATGGACTTCTTTATGCGGTTTTTCCAATTGTTTAAATGCAGCTATTTTCCTGATACCTTCCGGCAAATTTCCGTAATACCATTGGCCTAACCGGCAAGTTTCGTGGGAAGTCAACTCGTTTTCATCAATATTCCCCAGGCCCAGCAGCATATTATATACTTTCCACTTCCAAAGCAGGTGATCCGTTTTCGTGATTCTTACAATATCTTTTGAGCTAAACTTAATGTTAATCGTAAAAAAGTTTTTCCTAAAGTGATCCATTTTTTTGCTTAAATCAAATACTAATTTTGCTGTTTTTCGTGCAATCTCCTGGGACTGCTGACTGTGATTTCTTATCGTACTATTTAAATTTGCAATTTCGTTCATTGTTGCGGATTGTTCTTCACTCATTGAGGCAATTTGTGTAATTGACTCATTGATAGTTTCCATCATTTCTATAATTTCCATCATTTCTTTACCGGCAAGTTCGGCATGGCCGACACTTTCCTTTACAATTTTGCCTGTTTGCTGTATTTCTTGGATGACCTCATGGGCCACTTTTTGCAGCGCTTCCATGTTCGATGTAATACTGGAGATTTGAACTTTCGTATGTTCTGACAGCTCCCGGATTTCTGAGGCAACAACGGCAAAGCCAAGCCCGTTTTCTCCCGCCCTTGCAGCTTCAATGCTGGCATTTAAAGCAAGAAGATTGATTTGGTCAGCTATCCCCCTGATCACATTTATAACATCTTTCGTATGATGAATTTCTTTATCCAGCAGCTCCACTTTTTCAAACACGTTTTCATATACTTGCCCGACCATTTGAATATCTCCAAGCGCATGATCTACTACTTTTTTGCTTGTGAACACAGACTGGACTGCCTGGTCGGTCCCCTCCGCAACTTTGGTTGCATATTGGGCAACTTCCTGAATGGATGCGCTCATTTCTTCCGTTGCCGCCGAAACATTATCCGTCTCTTCCATTTGCCTGTTCATCGATTCAATTAATTGTTTGGTTTCATTAATTTTCGTGGTCTCATTCAGCATATCTGACATACCAAACAAAAAAGTTCTGAACGTTTCTTCCATATAGACTTCCACAATTAATTGCTGGTCAAAAGCAGCTAACTTCTGAACAGCAAGAACAAACCTTGTCATTTTGTCAGGCGTTTGATGTAAATGCTCCATGAGTATAGATCCCATCGATTGAATCAAAAAATGGTGGGCTGCAATAAAGTTATCAGCCGTTAAATTAATCCTGCTATGGACTTTGCCAATTTTAATTCTTGTAAGCAAATAGGTTTGATCCACTTCTGCTTGAAAGAACTGTTCCACATATATTTTTAAAGTTTCATATAGCCTGTCGAGGGTGGAATATCGCATAATGAGTTGATGAAATTGCTCAATTGAAGTGAGCCTCTCATAAAAAAGTTGAACCATCTTTTCCTTATAAGGCTCTATAATCGCTGCCGCTTCCCGAACATTTTGTAATGTTTCCTGATCCACACCGAGGTAATTTAATTTTTCCCGTGCCCTTCCTCCAATTTCCGTTATATCCGTATCATCGCAATAATGCATGTACTGGTCCCACGATTTTAACTTTTTTAAAAAGATCCCCATAACACTCTCCCTCTTTCCATTGATTTCCACATTATTACTATTTTCACAGGGAAAAAGTCACAAGTCAAGCGTTTCCATTCAATATTCTGTCTATATTTGGCGAATAGAAATGAATTTAAAGTCCTATTGTATGCCAAAAATATGACGCAAGGTTCACTAAAAAAGTAGAAACTCTGTATATTACTCGAAGGGGTAGATGAGCAAAAAAATGGGAGGGCACTCTGACATCTAAATGTACACTTTGAAATGAAAATGTAGAGAGAGCATTCGCTTTTTGAAGTTTTCTGGCAGGTAGCGTACAATGATTTGTAGGGAAACTTATCTAACATAAATAAGGAGAGCGGATTTCATGTTAGAAGATTGGTTAAAGTCATCCCGTCATACGGTCGTCTTTACCGGAGCAGGGATGTCAACCGAAAGCGGACTACCGGATTTTCGTTCAAGACATAATGGACTGTGGAAAAAGAAAGATCCAAGTCAAATTGCCACTACGAAAGCCCTGAATGAAAATGTCGAAGCATTTGTCGAGTTTTATCGGGAACGCGTATTAGGTGTAAAAGAATTTGGACCGCATCAAGGTCATTATATTTTAGCCAAATGGGAACAGCAAGGGTTCATTCGCTCAATTATTACTCAAAACGTGGACGGCTTTCATCAGGAAGCGGGCAGTAAGCGGGTCGCTGAATTGCATGGGACCCTTCAAAAAGTCCATTGCCAAACGTGTGGAAGAGAATATAGTAGTGAAAACTATGTCAATAACGATTTCTACTGTGAATGCGGCGGGGTGCTACGACCAAATATCGTATTATTTGGTGAAGCGCTGCCACAAGAAGCTTTTCAATTTGCTCTGGAGGAAGCGGAGAAAGCAGACCTTTTTATCGTCTTAGGTTCCTCTTTATCCGTTACACCTGCCAACCAATTTCCTTTAATCGCCAAAGAGAACGGTGCAAAATTAGTGATTGTGAACATGGAACCGACCCAATTTGATTGGTATGCCGATCAAGTGATTCATGATAAAAAGATCGGTCAATTACTTATAGAACTGGATAAAAAGATATCATCCCCAATTAAAAAAGTGTGAAAATTTGCTAGGTAAATATTTAGTAATTAGAATTATATGTTTGAAGGTATTGCTAAAAGTGGAATTGTAATTGCCTGTTTTCGGATTGTTATGGCCATACTCCCCCCTCCCCACATTTGCAGGCGTTTCAATTTCCAGTATTCCGTTTCAGCTTCGACACCCAGTCAATCAGCCGTATACTTTGAAATATTTGCCGGAATGCCTTTTTATGAGCGTATATTTCACAAATGTTCAAGATGACATTCGTACGCCAGCCGCATAGATAAATTCCCTTTGGAAACGATTGATCGTATAAGAATTGCAGGGATCGGAGCTGGTCTTTATTCTCCGCTTGCCACGGCAGCCGCTTCATCTCTTGTTTCCGATAAGAAGCGCGGACGTGCCTTAGGTATGACATTAGGCGGTATGAGCATGGGGACGGTCGTGGGGGTTCCACTCGGATTGATAGTTGCTGCGCATGCAGGTTGGGATGGGACGTTATGGCTCATTACGATACTTGGTCTCATTGCTATGATTGGGATTGTCATCTGGTTTCCAAACATTCCAGCTTCGCCCCCACCGTCATTACGGCAACGTCTTGCAATGCTGGCCAATGGAAGAGTAACAGCAACGGTTGGCATTACTTTTGTGACAGGCATTGCAAGTTTGGGGCTTTATACGTATATCGCTCCAATCTTGCAGAACTTGGATGGAATCCATTCTGTTACACCATATCTTTGGGCCTGGGGCATTGGTGGTGTTGTCGGCAGCTTATTCATTGGTACTCTTATTGATCGAATAGGACGCCCAGGCTGGATTATGGGCGGTATACTAATTCTATTAGCATTAGCCATGTTCAGTCTGGCGTTAAGTCTGGGAATTCCGATTCTAATGTTTCTACCCTTCTTTATTTGGGGTGCAATGGGATGGGCTTCACTAGCCCCTCAACAGCATGTATTACTCGAGTTACAGCCTAAACACGGACCCGCTGTTGTCGCTTTAAACAGTTCCGCCAATTATTTAGAGAGCTCAGTAGGGTCTGCGCTTGGAGGGGTTGTTATGGTAGCTGGATTGACACCTTCCCAACTTCCATTTGCAGCCGGCTGTCTTGTGCTAGTGGCTTTACTAGGACAATTGGTGATTTTACCAACAAAAAGAAAGGGATAGAAAAGTTGAATTTTGATTGAAAAAGACCATCTCGAAAACGAAAAAGGATGGTCTTTTTTTCCTCCCTTTTAGAAAGGATCAACCGCGCAACCTTCCTTATAAAATGATCTCCCTCTTATGCGTAAATGACCTTGTTCTTGGATCCAGTTTATGATGAATGCCAATGCAATGTTATGCACCGACAGTTTTAAAAAACTTTTTCAATTCCCCTCCTAATCTGCATCGAGGATAGAAATTACACTGGTCAAAAGAAAAACTGAACCCGTTTTGGATCCAGTTTGAATTTGGTTTTCAATTGAATTTTGCCTGCCAAATCGGACTGTTTTCCTGTTGAATCCGGGACTGGCTATTTAGTACCTGTTGAATAAGCAAAAGTTACAGATTAAAGAAGGATTTCGGCTGCAATTTTTGAATATAATGTGTAAGAAAAACTGTTGGCGGCTTGCCTTTGGTCATTTTTGGGGGTGCTAATTTGTTAAATAACGCAGTAAACAGATTAATACTTGTTGATACCATTAATACGCTAGGTACCGCAATAACATGGACCGGTCTTCCCATTTTTGCCCTCAATCTAACAGGCTCATTCCTTTATGCCGGAAGTTTGTACCTTACAGAAACGATTGCGGGAATAATATCTACCATTGTAAGCGGACATTTTATAGACAAAGTATCTTCTAAAAAGATGATATTTCAGCTCTGAGGAGTAAAAATTTTTCGTGATAATTTAACTATTCCCCCCCAAAAATGCGGCTAAATATGTAATAATTTAAATAATTAGAGCTTGCTGGACGAATATTTTGGCATGGCTTAGTGACAAGTCGAATACAAGCTAAAATTTGATTCGTTCAGCAAGCCCTAATTAAACTTGGCTGTTTTGAGGGGGTTTTTATTTTGGTTACTAGAAAAGAAAAAAGAAATCGTGAAAAAGAAGCAAATTATTTTTTCGAGTTCCTTAAAATTCAGAAGCATTTTTTCAAAGACCTGATGAATAACCTAAAAAAGGTAGCAGACCACCGACATCAAAGCTATATCACTTATGGTCCAGAGGTCCTTTTATTTACGATGATGTTGAAAAATATGACCGGCCTAAAATCCATGAGAAACATGAGTGAGAGTTTTAATAAAGAAGAATGTATTAAAAATGTAGGGAAGGTGTTAGGCTTAGATTCTCTTGAAGAACTTCCACATTATGATACAATTAACGACTTTTTATCTGGCTTAGATGTAAATGAATTAGAAAAAATTAGAACGTATATGATTAAAGAATTATTGAAAAAAAGGTCTCTCGAGTCTTATCGAATTGAAGGAAAGTACTGGGGTGTCATCATTGATGGAACTGGATTACACACCTTTCATGAGAAACATTGTAAACACTGCCTGAGACGGGCATATACAAATAAAGAAACAGGAGAAACGAACGTACTTTATATGCACCATGTACTTGAAGCCAAGCTTGTCGTGGGGGATATGGTCTTCAGTATTGCCTCCGAATTTATCGAAAATGAATCAGAAAATGTTTCTAAGCAAGATTGTGAATTAAAAGCCTTCGACAGGCTGGCAAAGAAAATAAAAAAAATATTTAAAAGACTACCGATTTGTATCTTGGGAGATAGTCTCTATGCATGTGAAACGGTATTTAATCTGTGCAGGGCGCACAAATGGAAATATATATGCAGATTTAAGGAAGGGAGAATTAAAAGTATCTCGACGGAGTTTAAGGCAATAAAAGAGCTGGAACAAAGTAAGGATCAGAATTCATTAGTTTGGGTGAATGATATTGCCTACAAAGACAGAACGGTCAATCTGATGGAGGCCACAATGAAAACAGAGGATGGGAAATCGAAAGAGTATGTATTTATAACGGATATTAAAATCACGAAAAAGAACGTGGAACGACTCATCGCTGCAGGAAGAAGCCGCTGGAAGATTGAAAATCAAGGATTTAACGAACAAAAAAATAATCGTTACAATATAGAACATGCCAATAGCCAAAACTACACAGCCATGAAAAATCATTATTTATTAGTTCAAATAACAGATATTATTAGACAGCTGTTTGAAAAAGGTTCGTCAATCTTAAAAGCACTCAAAAAAACGGCAAAAGAAAAATCCTCAAATCTGTTGGAATCGTTTCGGACACGTATTTTAACAGACGAGGATTTCACCCATTTAAGTAAGCCAATACAAGTAAGGTTTACTTAATGGTTATATTATAGCAAAGGATGTGATGTAAAAAAAGGTTTTTTTGAAGTTATCCACAATTTTAAAAAAGAAATTTGCAAATTCGGCTCTTTTTGACTTTGAAAGCAGAAAAAATAGATGGAAAAATTTTCTAAATGTGGATAAGTCATTTTATCATAAAACATCTAAAAATTGATGAATTTACTCTTCAGAACTGATGATATTTACTTCCTTTTTTCTTAATTGCTTTGTTATGATAACATTATTTTCATTACTATCATTTAAACATTTTATTATTTTTTTATTCCCTTTGATGATCTTATCCCAATCACTTGGGCATTTTGCTAATCTGTGTCTTGAAGTATGGTTTAGAGATTTGACAATTAAAGATCCAAACATAGGATTAGCAAGGGCAATAAGCAAGAAAAACACGTTTACTACAACTTGTAAGACTGTAGGTTTTACTATCGGGCCGCTCATTTTTGGTATTTTAAGTTCGTACGCCATTCTCATAGACTCTGCTTCTTTTCTCGTGTGCGCGTTTTTAATCATGAGGTTTGATGAAAAAATTCAAATCGAACACTCGCATGATACTGCATGGTTTTCCTTAGCATATTTGAAAAGAACTTTAAAAGATAAAATACTGCGGATTTACTTTTTCTCACATTTACTAGGTGGCATGATTGGTCCCGTAATGACGAGCCTTTCAGTGTATATTTTGGAAGGACATTTTAAAGTAGCTGACTTTGAAATATCGATTTTTTGGCTCGTTGGTGGTATTTTTGTGATTTTATCCAACATGATATTATCAAGATCCAGTCTTTTATTCGCTTCAAAGGTATTTTTGTATTTTCTAACTGTCTTTTTGGTATGTGGGGGCATTGTTATGATGGGAGCCTCCTTAAACTGGATATTCTTTATAGTTGGATTTGCCATTATGACAATGGGAAACCCCGTAATAAATAATTTGCTCTCCGCTGAAACCTTTATAGCAATCCCCCCATATGAAAAAGGGAAAGTAATGGGCGTGATGGAGGCATCAGCAGATCTGGGCACCCTTTCTTTTATGATCATTTCTTGGGGATTAATAGAAACCTTTGGGATATTTATAACTTGTATGATAATCGCCATTATGGCCATCTTACGGATTACCTTGTTTTATTCTTCATTTAAGATAAATCCAGATATCCCGATAGAGAATATAACAAAAAACCTTTAGGAGAATATGTCAAACTCTTTGGAGAAAACCACCAAAAACGCTGTCGGTAACATGGTTATCGGCAGAAAACACCAAAATGACGATATTATGACCGAATCACAATGGGGTTCGGTCATTTCTGAAACCAAACTTTAACAGTAGAACCCGTTTTGGCAGACTTAATTAACTTGGTTATGGCCAATTGGTATCCTTTTGAAAAATAAGACAACACAGACACCATGATTTAAAGGAATTTATGAACTTGGACCTGATTGAGAGCCCCTTAATGAATCGTGATGTGCGATTTAAAAATGGTATGATGATCGGTTTGATTGACCCCCTCAACATAAAGCTCGTGCTCGTCCATTTTGGAAATATCTTTGTATAGTGTAATGGAATCTCCCGGCAAGGCTTCTTGATTGAAATTGATCTCTATTGTATGAATGGGGTGCCTTTTGTGAAAATCCGGAAGAAAGCAATCCATAATGTAATCGACATATTTGGAGTTATTGAGATGGCCATTAAAATCGATATCACTGTATCCAATGACTTTTTGATAAGCGGGTTCTAATCCGCCAAAATCTTTAAACTTCCCAAATTTCCCTTCAATAGCGCGTTCCGTACGGTTTTCAGGGTAGTGGATGTTAATTGATTCTGTTCGTTTAATTTTCCGATCGTTTAAACCCATGACGACCCATTTTGATGCCGCTTTTATGATGACCGCTCCGGTGTGATCTTTGACAAGAAAGTCGCGGTCAAAATCAATCTTGCTTGGTTGAAGCGGCCAAGTTTCAATCGTGATGTTTTCATCCCAAGTAGGATGGCGCAGGATATCCACGCGAATGCGGGTTAAAATCCATGCCACCTTATACTTCTTCTCCAATGTTTCAATACCATAACCAAGATCCTCGGCAGCGAGACTGGCAATGTCTTGAAACAAGCTGAACAATGCACTTAGCTTTAACTTCTTTGTAAAGTCAACATCCCTAAGTTCTATATGATACTGTCCTTTATATAGAGATGATCCGTTCGCCATATTGAAAACTCCCTTAAAATAAGCTGCCCTTATTTTACCATATTCGTTCGAAAACGAGCAGAGACAGCGCTTTACCGTATGTGGAAAATTTTTCTCGATAGGTTATACCGGCTACTTCAAGTCACTCCTTTTGTACCCTTTCGGCTGCGAAAGGTCTCTAAATTTATTTGATCCTGCAAATCCATTAAAAATTATATCCCTTTATCTTTTTCCATTTTCTAATTTTAGTTCTAAACGTTTTAAATGGCGCTACTGTATTGATATGAATCCACTTCCAAATTGGCCAATTGGATGGTGTTGAAGACGCCCACTGGCTGCCGCCTTGCTCAAATAATTCTTGGTCATTATAGCTTTCAACCAATTGAATGATTTTATGAACATCCTGATTAAACAGTTCAATTAACGTTTCAATCGAATCATTTGCATATTTATCATAAAAGCTCTGATAAAGCCCCCCTAGGTTATTCCATTTATAATCTGGCGCAGGTGTTATTACATTTTTTCCCTCTTTGTTATCTTGTTCCCATGATAATATTAAATTGGCTCTTCGCTCTTTGGTATGGGGAAAAATAAAATCATAGTCGGTTTGACATGGAGCCTCTGCGGGCATGATTACGAAGCCAAGCCGCCAATTAATAAGGAAAATTGGCTTTCGCACAACAGGCTATCATGCCCGCCACTCCATGTAAAACCTCCGAAGCTACTTCTTCTTCCCACATGATTTAGCGAGGAGGCATTAAATTTAACCATCCCAGTTGGTAAGCAATCATCTGGGATGGCGTTCTATCCACTCCGTTTACAAATACATCTTTATTAAGATTATTAATAGAACGGAATTCATCAATAAATAACTTTGCACTCTTAGTAATTTCATCAATCAAGGATTTTTTACTCTCATATTTTGGCAATCGTAACACCCCTTACCGAGTTTTGAGTGTTCATGCTTTTATTTTTGCTTTAAACCCTTGTAGAACAAGGGGTGAGAATAGATTTCGGTGTTTCAACTTTTAGATAAAATTTCTTTTGCAACTGGAAATTCACCTATTTTGTCATACTTCTGAAGCAATTGTTTTGAGATTTCAATTGGATATTCTTCTTTTTCATTTTGAGTAACACCTAGTACATTATATAATCCAGAATGAAATTCTTCTAAATTTGGAACTTTACCTTCTTGCATATACTCTTTTTGAACTTTGAGAAGGAAAAATGAAATCTCAGCTCGCTCTTCACCACTTAAATCTTTTTTTACAGCAATGAAATCAATATCTAATAATAAATTAGGAGATATTTTTTGATTTTCAATAATTTTTATTAAAAGGCCTTCTAAAAGTTCAACCTTAGAATTTAAGTTATAAACTTCTTTATCTAATCTTTCTACCTGGTTCTCCAAATTTTCAATCACTTGCGAGGTATTTTTAGCATCCATACTTATTCTCCTATCTTTTTTTAAACGAGACTAAAGATTTGAATCACTTTTACAATGGCTTTAGCACCAAATCTTGCAGCTGTAGCTCCAAGTGGTCCCTTCATAGCATCGTATTAAAGTTTCTTTTAGTTTACCTTATCTAAAGCTTCTAATTTACGTAGAGCAGGTTTTACATGACTATGCATAACGCTTCCTACTTTTTTCACAGCTGTTTTACCAAAATATTTACCTACTAGATTAGTAATAGGAGTAGTACTATCAATTGCCCATCTTAAAGCCTTCTTATTTATCCTGGATTACGAGAGTAAAGCAGAAGCTTAAAATAAAAAGGTGCCCCGAATCTCTGGTATAATTGGGTTTGTATAGAACTACCAAACCAGAAAGGAGGGCACCTTTAAGGTGAATTATATCACTTCTGTCTCGAAAATCAAATATGCGTTTCGTTTAAAGAAGAGTACGAATTTTAGCGGGCTGCTCCCGATTTTGCAGTTTCTGGAAAGAATGAAGATTGAACAGACCTTCCGGGATTTTGACTGCTTGAAAAAATACAATGCCAAATATCCTTTAAGCAAAATCTTTATATACCTGGTGATTGGCTGGCTGTCCAATTGTTCCCGGCTATCTCATTTCCGGACTTTGCAGGATGATCCTTTAATCATGGCATTTATGGGCGGGAAATGCCCGCACTATACCCTTTTAAATAAAGACCTGCTAAGAATTGAAAAGTTGGAGGGCGCTGATCTTGAATTCAAAGAACGCATGATGGATTTGATTGAACCCTGGCTTGACAAGGAGCTCATTCTGGATTTTGATTCAACCGTGGAAACCGTCTATGGGGGCCAGGAAAAAGCAGGGGTCGGAGTAAATCCCTACAAGCCGGGAAGAAAAAGTTATCACCCTCTTCTTGTATTTGAAGGGAAATCCCGTCTTTGTTTAAACGCCAGGCTGAGGGAGGGAAATTCCCATTCTTCTCAAGGGGTACTCGGTTTTGCAGAAGAGACCTATCAGCTGCTTTCTCCCCATTACCCTATTCGTTATACCCGTTTTGACAAAGGATTTGGTGGAGAAGATTTCTACAGTTACTGGGAAAACGGTGGGATTGGCTATACCGGCAAACTGAGGTGGACTTCGAGACTTAAAAAAAGGGTTGAAAACGATGATTCACCGTGGATCCGCTATGTTGACGACGAATTGACCGTGATAGAGGGAAAAGCCGTTGATTACCAGGCAAGTTCCTGGAAGAAGCCAAGAAGAGTTGCGGTAATTCGTAAAGCTGACAAATATGAGGAAAGTCAGCTTCAAGCTTGTGATTTTTTATGGAAGTATGAAGCGATTGTGACGAACATGGACTGGGAACCCATTGATATTTGGAGATTCTATAACCAAAGGGCTTGCATGGAAAACTACATCAAAGAGTCAAAATATGGATTCTCGATGGGCAAGATTTCAACGCATTCATTTGACGCCAACCAAATGGATCTGCTGATTAAACTGCTGGCATACAATTTATTCGAGATCTTTAAAAAAGAACACTGTCCGCCAGCGTATCGCTCTTATACGATCAGGAGATTCCGGAGGGAATTCATCTACGCGGCTGGCGTGCTGGTCTATCACAGCCGAAGTGTCATTTTAAATATTTGTGAAACATACGCCCATAAAAAGGCATTCCGGCAAATGATTCAAAGTGTACGGCTGATTGACTGAGTGTGAAGGCTGAAACAGAATACTGGAAATTGAAACGCCCGCAAATGTGGGGAGGGGGCAACTGTGGCCTTAATAACCCAAAAATAGGCAGTTGTGATTCCATTTTTGATAATATTATCCATTTATTTTCCATATGATTCCAATTACCTGCATCAATCTAGTAAAGTTTTGCACTTTCTTAATTTGGGTTTATGTAAGTTGGTTCTGATTGAGTAGACATCTGACCGTTAATAGATTGAATACCAGGATCTACTGCAAGAGATGAAGCTTGAGCTTGAGTTGCCTGACTTTGTTGTACTACAGGAGATGTGGTTTCACTCGGTTTCTCAGCAGCAAATGCTGCGGATCCTGAAAAGATACTTGAAGTACCACAACAAATTCTACCATAAAATAATATTATTGGTACATATTTTTTGATATTTTAGATATATATTACTATTTATTCCCCTGTAAAAAAGTCCTTCCCCGCCAAAATCCCCCTTTCCTCTTACTCCCCCAAGGCTCCAACCGCATTTTGATGACCGCTGGCATGTTAAAAAGTTGGTTCCCAAAACGCCTGATTTTTACCAGAAATTAGGTTGCTGGGTTGTACAGCATAGTCTGGAAATGTCAAAAAGTTCTTCCCTGATTAGAGAAAAAATATTGGAGAAATGACGGAACTGAGCTGGCTGGGAACCACATGAAAAAGGACTGAGAATCGCCCAATTCCATACAGTGGAGCTTCTAACGCTATAGGATTAGAGAACGCCAGAACCCTTGCGGGACAAAGGATTGGGCCGCTGTACAAAAGAAAAACTGGACCCGTTTTGGATCCAGCCTGAGTTTGTCTTTCTATTGAATTAGGGTTGAAAATGGCCCGGAAAACAACCATATTTGCCTGCTGAATTGGCCTGGTCTCCTGCCGGTCAGGTACCAACTATTTAACAGCGGGTACCAACTTTTTTGCAGGGGGACGGACTTTTTAACAGGGAGATACAAGGCCTCACCCAAAGAAGCCGGGCCAATAAAATCACCTTGTTTTACCTTGTATCATCCCTTTAATCAATCATTTGATTAAACAAAAAACCCAGGAAAACCAGTCATTCTGGCTTCCCCAGGCTTTTTGTGGTTTATTCGACTGTGACGGATTTGGCCAAATTTCTCGGCTTGTCGACGTCGCAGCCGCGGTGCAGTGCTGCGTAATACGCAAGCAACTGCAATGGTACAACAGAGATAAGAGGTGTCAGTAATTCGTGTACGTGAGGAATGACGAAACGGTCGCCTTCCTCATTCAGGCCTTTCATCGAGATCACGCAAGGGTTGGCCCCGCGGGTGACAACTTCCTTGACATTGCCGCGGATGCTCCAGTTGACGTCTTTTTGCGTAGCAAGCGCGACAACCGGTGTGCCGTCCTCAATCAGGGCAATTGTGCCGTGTTTGAGTTCGCCCCCTGCAAAACCTTCCGCTTGGATATAAGAGATCTCCTTCAGCTTCAGTGCGCCTTCAAGGCAGACAAAGTAGTCTATCGAACGGCCGATGAAGAAGCAATTGCGGGTGACCGTCAAGTAGTCATATGCCATTTGTTCAATTTCTTCTTTTGATCCGCACAGCCCTTCCATCGCATTTGCCACAAGGCCGAGTTCATGTACCAGGTCGAAGTCTTCGCTGAAACCGCGTGATTTTGCCGCTACATCAGCAAGGATCGCAAGGACGGCAATTTGCGCCGTATATGCCTTTGTCGAAGCAACCGCAATTTCCGGTCCTGCATGAAGCAATAGGGTATAATCCGCTTCACGGGACAATGTTGATCCCGGCACATTGGTCATCGTCAGCGTCTTGTAACCCAATTCTTTCACTTTTACAAGCACAGCACGGCTGTCGGCTGTCTCCCCGCTTTGTGAAATAAAAAGGAACAACGGTTTTTCTGACAGAAGCGGCATATTGTAAACAAATTCACTTGATACATGGACCTCAACCGGAATTTTCGCCAGCTTTTCAATCAGCTGCTTGCCAACAAGGCCGGCATGGTAGCTCGTGCCGCATGCGATGATATAGAGCCGGTCAGCCCCGGTTACGGCATCGATAATCTGGCTGTCAACAGACAATTTGCCGCTGATGTCCTGGTAAGCCTGGATAATTTTCCGCATCACGAGTGGCTGCTCATCGATTTCTTTCAGCATATAATGCGGGTACGTACCCTTTTCTATGTCGCTTGCATCGATTTCCGCTTTATACGGTTGGCGGCTGATCGTTTCACCGGCAAGATTTTGGATTGTGACTTGCCCGCGGGTAAGAATGACCATTTCTCCATCTACCAGTTCGATAAACTGGTCGGTCACTTGCAGCATTGCCATCGCATCGCTCGCTACCACATTAAAACCGTTGCCGACGCCTACCAAAAGCGGGCTTTTATTTTTTGCCGCATAAATCGTATTGCCGTCTTTTTCGTCTAAGAGGGCAAGCGCATAAGAACCCCTTAAAAGCGACAGCGTTTTCCGGAACGCTTCCGCCGTTTCAAGACCTTCTGAAGCAAATTTTTCTACCAGTTGCACGATAATTTCCGTATCTGTATCACTTTTTAAAGGAACATCCGTGAGATACTCTTTTTGCAAAAGCGTGTAGTTTTCGATCACGCCGTTATGCACAAGCGTAAAACGGCCGGATGCACTTTGGTGCGGGTGGGCATTTTCTCTGCTCGGAACCCCGTGGGTTGCCCAGCGTGTATGGCCGATGCCGGTCGTCGCCGCAATACGCATATCCACGATCCGGCGCAAATCTTCAATCCGTCCCTTTTCTTTAAACACATGCACGCCGGCTTCATTCCGGAGAGCGATCCCTGCAGAATCGTAGCCTCTATATTCCAGCTTCTCCAAGCCTTTTAACAAAATTTCCTTCGCATCTTCAGTACCGATATAACCAACAATACCACACATTTGTTCTTCCTCCTCGGATCACAAGGGGGCAAGAACTACCGGGAGCAGTCCTGCCCCCTTATCTCTTGAAATTTTTGTAAACCTGCTGATCCGTTTTCTCTTCCCACATGCTTTTCCCTTTGTCCGCCGGGTCGCCCCGCCGATTTGTGGAAAAACATACGGCTGTGTGTGGCAGCCGGGAGGCATCCGCCGAAATCTCGATACTCCTCCTCCTCGTCAACTGGACCTATCCGTCCCAGACCCAGTTCTGGCGCTTTTAAAAAATCGCAAACGATCCTCCTTTTCTGTAAAGTGAAGAGAAAACAACATCATTATCATAGCGTATGCGTTATACTGCGTCAACATATTTTACCATTCTCAACATAAAATATGCATAAGAGGGTTGTTGCGTTCCCCCTTATGCACCGAAAAAATCAATCGTTGAAATTATTCTCTTAAACCCATTTCCGCTTCCACTGCCCCGGCAATCCGGGAAACAAACCGGCTGCAGTCTTCCGCCGTCTGTGCTTCCACCATGACACGCACAAGCGGCTCTGTTCCGGAAGGGCGGACAAGGACACGCCCGTTCCCGGCCATTTCTCTTTCTACCTCGTCAATCACCGATTTTATTTTTTCGTTTTCTAAAACATGGTATTTATCGGTTACCTTTACATTCACGAGTTTCTGCGGGTACTTTTTCATTTCCGCAGCCAGTTCGGAAAGCGGCTTGTTCGCGATCTTCATGATGTTGATCAGCTGCAGCCCGGTTAAAAGGCCGTCACCGGTCGTGTTATGGTCAAGGAAAATAATATGGCCCGACTGCTCGCCGCCCAAATTAAAGCCGTTTGCTTTCATTTCTTCGACAACGTACCGGTCGCCGACAGCCGTTTGAACACTGTTGATGCCAAGCGCTTCAAGGCCCTTATGGAAGCCGAGATTGCTCATTACAGTAGAAACGACGGTATTTTTCTTTAAAAGCCCTTCTTGTTTTAAGTATTTGGCACAAATATACATAATCTGGTCCCCGTCTATGATCTGGCCTTTTTCATCAACAGCGATCAACCGGTCGCCGTCGCCGTCAAATGCAAGCCCGACATTCGCGCCTTTTTCCTGGACGAAAGCAGCAAGCGCTTCCGGATGCGTGGACCCGACCCCGTCATTGATATTCAGACCGTTCGGGGATGCCCCCATTGTCGAGACATCTGCATCAAGATCGGCAAAAAGATATGTCGCCAGCGAAGAAGTCGAACCGTTGGCACAGTCAAGCGCCACATGAATACCGGTAAATTCTTCATCCACTGTCTGTTTTAAGAACTGCAAGTATTTCTGGCTACCTTCAAAGTAGTCGCTGACAATGCCGAGATCTTTCCCGACCGGCCGCGGCAGGTCATCCGTGTCTTGATTGAGCAGTTCTTCGATTTCCGCTTCCTCGTCATCCGACAGTTTAAAACCGTCGGGGCCGAAAAACTTAATGCCGTTATCTTCCACCGGGTTATGCGAGGCCGAAATCATGACGCCGGCCTGCGCCCCCAATGCTTTTGTCAAATAAGCAACCCCCGGCGTGGTAATCACGCCAAGCCGCATTGCTTCCGCCCCGATGGACAGAAGCCCGGCAACAAGCGCCCCCTCAAGCATCTGCCCGGAAATGCGCGTATCGCGGCCAATCAGAACTTTCGGCCGCTCATTCGCATGCTTGGTCAAAACATATCCGCCGAAACGTCCCAGTTTAAAAGCAAGTTCAGGTGTGAGTTCAGAATTTGCTATGCCTCTTACTCCGTCTGTACCAAAAAATTTCGTCATCAGGTTTCGCTCCTTCTTTTCCGCATATCAGTTCTGTTATTCTGTCTTTTGTGCTTCGTCACTTATGCGTATTTTCGCCTTTTCACCGGAAAGCCTCCACGTTATATTTTTCGGGCCCGATACAATATAGCTTACTTCGTGGTCCCCCTCCTTCAGGCCGGACAGATTGATCGAGACATTAAAGTCAGAGGCGGAAATCTTGTCCAAATCGCTCTTTTTCCCGTCTGCAATGATATCAATCGTTCCGTTCTTCGGAGAAAGGAAATCCATTTGATAGCCGGCAGCCAGCCCTTTTTCCTTAATCGGAATATTGCTCAGTGTTTTCTCATCTTCATCTTTTTTTTCTTCCACTTTGATGGTCGCTGTGACCATTTCCGGATCCACCTTATTGATGCCGTCCGGAAGGGAAATTGGAACATCAATGGTCGTATCTTTCGTAATTTTGCTGATGTCGATGTTAACCGGCAGCGCCTCAATCCCGGCAAGGCGGGCACTGGTGCCGTAGATGGTCACCTTTTTCGGATTTGTCGTGATGCTTTTTATCGTCAAATTGTCGCGGTTACTGCCAACCGGGTTAATGGAAATCGGGACGGTTTTGCTCGGATTGGTCACATTCACCGAGACATTCACTTTATCCGGGTTGACCGAGACATCCAGTTTATTTAAATTCCGGTCGAGGACATTCACTGTCGCGGCCCTCGTAAAACTTT
Source organism: Weizmannia sp. FSL W8-0676 (assembly GCF_038593015.1). Taxonomy (NCBI): domain Bacteria; kingdom Bacillati; phylum Bacillota; class Bacilli; order Caryophanales; family Bacillaceae; genus Heyndrickxia; species Weizmannia sp. FSL W8-0676. The sequence goes on along the minus strand of NZ_CP151954.1, from coordinate 186,062 downwards.
CCGTAATCGGTTTGCTGATTTCCACTGTCGCTTTTACATAGCTGATCCTGTCAATGACGTTTTTCGCCCCGGTAATTTTCACTGTACTTGGCTCCACAGCAGGCACAGATGCTTCATACCCGGTTGCCAGCAAAGCTTTGTCGTATTCTGCCTCAACGTTGAAAATTTTGGATACTTTTTCTTGTACCGATACGGTAGCATACGTACGGCTGAGTTTGTATTTCAGTTTATCGGAAAGATTTTTTACTTTCAATTTGGCTTTTTGCCTGCCGATTTGTGCATTGCTTAAATCCATGTAAACGGTGAAATCCCTTGAGGCTTTCACCTGCTGAACGATGACTTTCGGGCCGGTTACAGTCACGTCCACCGTTTTCGGTGCGCCTGATACAACAAGGTTTTTGTTGTCATAAATCAGCTGGACCGGCATATTTTCAACCACGCCGCTGCTGTTTTTTGTGGCGGAACCGATAATTTTATTGCCTTCACCGTTTTCCACCGCAACTGAAATATAAAGCAGGATGGCTAAAACAAGCGCCAGCACCCTCATAAACCAACGATTGTCCATTAGTTTATCCATGTTTTCTCACCCTCCAGTTCCATTTCGACGAGGAAGGCTCCTTTGTTTTCTGGGTATAGTTCAGTTCGGCTTCCAGCATTTCCTGCAATTGCTCCAGGCTTAAATCCCTGTGAAGCTCGCCATTTTTCGTGACCGTGATCCCGCCCGTCTCTTCGGATACAACCACCGTCAAACAGTCTGTTACCTCACTGATCCCGACCGCGGCCCTGTGCCTTGTCCCCAGTTCCTTCGAAATAAACGGGCTCTCGGAAAGCGGCAAATAGCAAGCTGCGGCCGCCACTTTCCGCTTCTGGATTATGACGGCGCCGTCATGAAGCGGAGTGTTCGGAATAAAGATGTTAATCAAAAGTTCAGCCGATACAACAGAATCAAGCGGGATACCGGTTTCGATATAATCGCCTAATCCTGTTCCGCGCTCAATCGAGATCAGGGCGCCGATTCTGCGTTTCGCCATATAGCTGGTCGCCTTGACGATCGCTTCAACGAGGTGGGCCTGCTCATCTTCTTCCTGGCCGTTCGTTCTTGAAAAGAATTTTCCCCTGCCGAGTTGCTCAAGGGCCCGCCGCAACTCCGGCTGGAAGATAATAATTACGACCAGAAATCCGTATGTAAGTGCCTGGTCCATCATCCATGCCAGCGCCTGCAGCCCGAGCAAGCTGCTAAGGCTCCTGACGATGATGATCACAAAAATGCCTTTCAAAAGCTGGACCGCTTTTGTTCCGCGGATCACCATCAATAATTTATAGATGACAAACCAGACGACCAATATATCCACAATTTTGGAGAGATAGTTCCAGATGGGGAAATCAGCAATATGCATGACCCTGCCTCCATTAATTCATCAATCTTCATATCCTCTGTCTTCAACTGTTCTATTATATCATTTCCCGCGGCGAAATAGCAGCTTTTCTATACCTGGAAAAAGAAACGGGAACCGGATCCGGCCCCGCTCCAATATATTTATATTCATTTCAAATGCTTCCATGCATCCTGTCCTGCATCTTTTATTTTATACCAAATCCATTCAAAAACTTCATTAATTTCTTCTACATTTCCGGTAACGTCCCCCGCAGAGGCCATGTATTCATTTCCCCGGACCACCGTCACATTCCCTTCCACTTTCCCTTCAATCCGGAGATCGCCGTTTGTTACCGTAATGTCCTCTTTAATTACTTTTCCCTTCGGCACAATTGCGGTATGCCCCTGGACAATGATGTCTTTGTTTTTCGTTACGGAAAACTCGTCCGGATTATGCCACTCGGAAAACATCGCGCCTGCCATTAAAATGAAGAACAAGCCGGCGGAGGCGAGAAACGGATGCATTTTCAACCAGCGGCCCGCCCCAACCCACTTTTTCTCCCTTGGAAGATTTTTCATAACGCGGCCTGTAAAACCGGGAGGCGCCTGGACATTCGGAAGGCTTTGCACGTAAAAGATGCTTTTTTGCAGCTCATAAAAATGCTGCCGGCACGCGCGGCATGTTTCCAAATGGTACTCGAGCATTTTTTTATGGTCTTCCGGAATGTCTTCATCTAAGTATTCATGCATATACAGTACAATTCTCTCAGAACATGCCTCCATATTTTTCCCTCCTCACAGCCTGCCTAATTGCTTTCGCAGCGCTTCACGCCCGCGGTGGATTCTTGTTTTTACCGTTCCCAGCGGAATGTCCAGCATTTCACTGATTTCATTTAAAGATAATTCTTCAATATACTTTAAAACGATAATAATCCGGTATTTTTCCGGCAATTTTAAAATTTCCCGCTGGATCATTTCCTGCATCTCAAGTGTCTCCACCTGCATATCCGGCAGCTTTTCCTCCGCCGGTACGGTTGAGTAAAGGGTCAGCCCTTCCGTCCCGGAAATTTCCGCATCCAGATAAAAATCCGGCTTCTTCTTGCGGATCCGGTCAATACACAAATTAGTAGCAATCCGGTACAACCACGATGAAAATTTCCGTTCCTGCTTAAAACTTTTAATATGGATATAGGCGCGGATAAACGTTTCCTGCGCCAGATCCTCCGCTTCGGTGCGGCTCCCGATCATGCGGAAACAGATTTGGAATACTTTATCTTTATATAATTCAACGATATCATTAAAAGCATTTTGGTCACCCTTCATGACCTGCTTAATTTTTCGGTCTACAATTGCTTCCATTTTCCCCCTCCGCCCTGTGCGGTACGTTATTTTTACGATTTTCTCCTGAAAAGGTTTCAAAAAAAGCAATAAAATATTCAAGTCTATTGTAGCAAAGTTATGGAAAAAATGTTTAAATCTTTAGTAAAATGGATATAAAATTATTACAAATTTGAATACGAACGGGGAGTCAGGGATGAACCAGAAAAGCCAAGCCTTAATGTTGGAAATTGAGGAAAAAAGACGTGAAATGATTCAGCTCGCTTCGACCACTGCGTATTGGGACGATCAGGTCTTACAGGCAAGCAGGCATCTGGACCAGCTCATCAATCAATTTAACAAATTGAAAAGCAGTAAACTTCAGGGATAAGTGGACAGAACACCCATGGAATAGATTTAAATAAAAAAACGGCAAAGCGTCCATCATTTGCCGTTTTTTTATTTGCGTGCCGGGCACCAGCTAATAGGGGCTTTTTTTAAAGAAGTTTTTTCCCGAACAATGTTTCAATCAGGCGGACAGCTTTTTCTGCCGTTTGATTGCGGCTGTCAAGAATCGGGTTTACTTCAACAACATCAGCTGAAACAACGGCATTTGCATCGTGCAGTATCTCCATGGCGAGCCGGCTTTCGCGGAAATGAAGCCCGCCGTATACAGGCGTTCCCACACCCGGGGCTTCTTGCGGATCGAGCGCATCTAAATCGAGCGACAAATGAATGCCGTCCGTTCTTTCTTTTAAATAGTTAATGCTTGCTGCCATGACGCTCTCCATCCCAATCCGGTCGATTTCAGCCATCGTGTAAATTTTAATGCCCAGGTTGCGGATGAAATCCTTTTCCCCTTCGTCCAAATCCCGCTGCCCGATCAGGACAACATGCTCCGCTTTCAGTTTCGGAATATAGCCGTAAACGCCCGTTAAAGAAGCATGCCCGTACCCGAGGCTGGCGGCAAGCGGCATGCCGTGGACATTTCCGGAAGGGCTTGTCTCAGGAATATTCATATCCGCATGCGCATCAAACCAAATGACGCCGAGATTTCTGTAATGTTTGCTGATGCCGGCAATTGTCCCAATGGCAATGCTGTGGTCGCCGCCAAAAATAAGCGGGAACCGGTTGCTTTTTACAATTTCATCTGTATGCTCTGCAATGAACTGGCTCGCTTTTGCAATCGTTTTTAAATTTCTTGCATTGACTTCGTCATCAGGGAGCTGCTCCGCCCTGCCAATTTCAATATTGCCCAAATCGGTAACCGCGCAGCCGAGTTTCTCGAGTCCTTCTTTCACACCTGCATACCGGATCGCCTGCGGGCCTAGATCCACCCCTTTATACCGCTGCCCAAGATCCATTGGAACCCCCATTATTGCAATATGTTTCTCCATCAGACTGTCCCCTTTCCTTCTCTCTATCTATCATTGTAAAATTGTTTTCCAATTGGCTCAACTGTACAAAATTCTGTATAATTATTCAAGAAAATGGAGGTGAGACTATTCATCTTAAAGGGGCCTTCCTTCACCAATCCAGAAAACCCATCAACCATCCGCCAACAACACTGGAGTTGTATTATAGAGTGAAAAATATTTACAGACAAATAAAAAACGCTCAAACCCTTTTATATCAAGAGGTTTGAGCGTTTAAACTTTAAGCGGAAGACGGGACTCGAACCCGCGACCCACACCTTGGGAAGGTGTTGTTCTACCACTAAACTACTTCCGCATATTTGTAGAATACCACATATTTTAAAAAAAGAAAAGAGTGAGCCATGCAGGATTCGAACCTGCGACCCTCTGATTAAAAGTCAGATGCTCTACCAACTGAGCTAATGGCTCGTAAAAATCTATATATCCATTGGCGTAACCAATTCAATAGAAAAGGCTGGGCCAGTTGGATTCGAACCAACGCATGACGGAGTCAAAGTCCGTTGCCTTACCGCTTGGCTATGGCCCAATTATCTATAGTATGAACCCTCTCACCAAAAAAATGCACCAAAGTGCATGCCCAAAAAATGAGATGGTGGAGGGGGACGGATTCGAACCGCCGAACCCTGAGGGAGCGGATTTACAGTCCGCCGCGTTTAGCCACTTCGCTACCCCTCCGTAAATGGTGCCGGCCAGAGGACTTGAACCCCCAACCTACTGATTACAAGTCAGTTGCTCTACCAATTGAGCTAGACCGGCATACAAATGGAGGATGACGGGCTCGAACCGCCGACCCTCTGCTTGTAAGGCAGACGCTCTCCCAGCTGAGCTAATCCTCCAAATATGTAAATGGTGACCCGTACGGGATTCGAACCCGTGTTACCGCCGTGAAAGGGCGGTGTCTTAACCGCTTGACCAACGGGCCAAAAAAATATAAGCTTCCAATCGGGCTCGAACCGATGACCTCTTCCTTACCATGGAAGTGCTCTACCTGCTGAGCTATGGAAGCATATGACTCCGCAGGTAGGATTCGAACCTACGACCGATCGGTTAACAGCCGATTGCTCTACCACTGAGCTACTGCGGAATATCGAGCCCGGCAGCGTCCTACTCTCGCAGGGGGAAACCCCCAACTACCATCGGCGCTGGAAAGCTTAACTTCCGAGTTCGGGATGTGTTCGGGTGTGACCTTTCCGCCATCGCCACCGGACCTCAATGACAAAAATCATTATAACAAAGTTTCCATTGCTTATCAACAGGAATTATGTGATTCCCTAAAAACCGGATGGGAGAAAAAACTGTAAACGGAGAATAGCTTTGAAAATTGTCCAGCTCCAACGCGCCCTTAGCAAGGCACCCTTCACTTTTCTACTGTCCAGCTTCGGTGCCTAGCCCCTCGAGGTCGAATCACCTGCCCGCCACGGAGCCAAAAGACGGCTCCATGCCGGTCAGAACATTCGCTTGTCGGGGCTAAACAAGGCACCTTCGCTTTTCTATTTGGTTAAGTCCTCGATCGATTAGTATCCGTCAGCTGCACGCGTCACCGCGCTTCCACCCCGGACCTATCAACCTGATCATCTTTCAGGGATCTTACCAGTTAAACTGTGGGAAATCTCATCTTGAGGGGGGCTTCATGCTTAGATGCTTTCAGCACTTATCCCTTCCGCACATAGCTACCCAGCGATGCCTTTGGCAAGACAACTGGTACACCAGCGGTGCGTCCATCCCGGTCCTCTCGTACTAAGGACAGCTCCTCTCAAATTTCCTGCGCCCGCGACGGATAGGGACCGAACTGTCTCACGACGTTCTGAACCCAGCTCGCGTACCGCTTTAATGGGCGAACAGCCCAACCCTTGGGACCGACTACAGCCCCAGGATGCGATGAGCCGACATCGAGGTGCCAAACCTCCCCGTCGATGTGGACTCTTGGGGGAGATCAGCCTGTTATCCCCAGGGTAGCTTTTATCCGTTGAGCGATGGCCCTTCCATGCGGAACCACCGGATCACTAAGCCCGACTTTCGTCCCTGCCCGACTTGTAAGTCTCGCAGTCAAGCTCCCTTATGCCTTTACACTCTGCGAATGATTTCCAACCATTCTGAGGGAACCTTTGGGCGCCTCCGTTACCTTTTAGGAGGCGACCGCCCCAGTCAAACTGCCTGCCTGACACTGTCTCCCACCCCGGTAAGGGGTGCGGGTTAGAATTTCAATACAGCCAGGGTAGTATCCCACCGATGCCTCCGCCGAAGCTGGCGCTCCGGTTTCCAAGGCTCCTACCTATCCTGTACAAGCTGTACCAAAATTCAATATCAGGCTGCAGTAAAGCTCCATGGGGTCTTTCCGTCCTGTCGCGGGTAACCTGCATCTTCACAGGTACTATAATTTCACCGAGTCTCTCGTTGAGACAGTGCCCAGATCGTTACACCTTTCGTGCGGGTCAGAACTTACCTGACAAGGAATTTCGCTACCTTAGGACCGTTATAGTTACGGCCGCCGTTTACTGGGGCTTCAGTTCAGAGCTTCGCCTTGCGGCTAACCCCTCTCCTTAACCTTCCAGCACCGGGCAGGTGTCAGCCCCTATACTTCGCCTTGCGGCTTCGCAGAGACCTGTGTTTTTGCTAAACAGTCGCCTGGGCCTATTCACTGCGGCTTCCCGGGGCATACACCCCAAAAAGCACCCCTTCTCCCGAAGTTACGGGGTCATTTTGCCGAGTTCCTTAACGAGAGTTCTCTCGCTCACCTTAGGATTCTCTCCTCGCCTACCTGTGTCGGTTTGCGGTACGGGCGCCTTTCACCTCACTAGAGGCTTTTCTTGGCAGTGTGGAATCAGGAACTTCGGTACTTTAATTTCCCTCGCCATCACAGCTCCGCCTTGGCGCGAAGGATTTGCCTCCGCACCGGCCTAACTGCTTGGACGCGATCAACCAGTGTCGCGCTTGCCCTATCCTCCTGCGTCCCCCCATCGTTCAAACGGTGAAGAGGCGGTACAGGAATATCAACCTGTTGTCCATCGCCTACGCCTTTCGGCCTCGGCTTAGGCCCCGACTAACCCTGAGCGGACGAGCCTTCCTCAGGAAACCTTAGGCATTCGGTGGAAGGGATTCTCACCCTTCTTTCGCTACTCATACCGGCATTCTCACTTCTAAGCGCTCCACCGGTCCTTCCGGTCCGGCTTCAACGCCCTTAGAACGCTCTCCTACCACGGACACCAAACGGTGTCCATCCGCAGCTTCGGTGATACGTTTAGCCCCGGTACATTTTCGGCGCAGCGTCACTCGACCAGTGAGCTATTACGCACTCTTTGAATGATGGCTGCTTCTAAGCCAACATCCTGGTTGTCTAAGCAACGCCACATCCTTTTCCACTTAACGTATACTTTGGGACCTTAGCTGGCGGTCTGGGCTGTTTCCCTTTCGACCATGGATCTTATCACTCACAGTCTGACTCCCAAGCATAAGTTTTTGGCATTCGGAGTTTGTCTGAATTCGGTAACCCGATGAGGGCCCCTCGTCCAAACAGTGCTCTACCTCCAAAACTCTCCGCTTGAGGCTAGCCCTAAAGCTATTTCGGAGAGAACCAGCTATCTCCAAGTTCGATTGGAATTTCTCCGCTACCCACACCTCATCCCCGCACTTTTCAACGTGCGTGGGTTCGGGCCTCCAGCAAGTGTTACCTTGCCTTCACCCTGGACATGGGTAGATCACCTGGTTTCGGGTCTGCGGCCTCATACTCTTTCGCCCTGTTCAGACTCGCTTTCGCTGCGGCTCCGCTTCTTCAGCTTAACCTTGCATGAGACCGTAACTCGCCGGTTCATTCTACAAAAGGCACGCCATCACCCGTTAACGGGCTCTGACTACTTGTAGGCACACGGTTTCAGGATCTCTTTCACTCCCCTCCCGGGGTGCTTTTCACCTTTCCCTCACGGTACTGGTTCACTATCGGTCACTAGGGAGTATTTAGCCTTGGGAGATGGTCCTCCCGGATTCCGGCGGGATTCCTCGTGTCCCGCCGTACTCAGGATCCACTCGGGAGAGAACGAAGTTTCAGTTACAGGGCTTTTACCTTCTCCGGCAGGCCTTTCCAGGCCGCTTCACTTACCCCGTTCTTTTGTAACTCCCATATGAGTGTCCTACAACCCCGGAAGGCAAGCCTTCCGGTTTGGGCTGTTTCCTGTTCGCTCGCCGCTACTTGGGAAATCGCAATTGCTTTCTCTTCCTCCGGGTACTGAGATGTTTCAGTTCCCCGGGTGTGCCCTTCCTGCCCTATGGATTCAGGCAGGAATCCTGTCCGATTAAAGACAGGGGGTTTCCCCATTCGGAAATCTCCGGATCAAAGCTTACGTACAGCTCCCCGGAGCATATCGGTGTTTGTACCGTCCTTCATCGGCTCCTAGTGCCAAGGCATCCGCCGTGCGCCCTTTCTAACTTAACCATAAAAGGTTTAAATCCAAAAATAAGCGATTCTCGGTTTACTTGGTTTATTTCTCCTATCCGGTTTTCAAAGAACACATACTGAAGGATTGGACCTTCAAAACTGAACAAAACGGAAACGCCAAACTTAATTTCGGAAAACCGAAGGTTTTCCTTTTATGTCTAGCTCCGGGCGCTATCGGCTAGCGTATTTCTACGTCTTCTCCCTACGATAAGCGGGCATCGATTCGCCTTTAAGGCTCATCGTGTTTCCTTTATCTCAGTCGAAGACTTCGAAATCCGTACGCCGATGAACGAGCGCCCTACGCTTTTCCCCTTAGAAAGGAGGTGATCCAGCCGCACCTTCCGATACGGCTACCTTGTTACGACTTCACCCCAATCATCTGTCCCACCTTCGGCGGCTGGCTCCGTAAAGGTTACCTCACCGACTTCGGGTGTTACAAACTCTCGTGGTGTGACGGGCGGTGTGTACAAGGCCCGGGAACGTATTCACCGCGGCATGCTGATCCGCGATTACTAGCGATTCCGGCTTCATGCAGGCGGGTTGCAGCCTGCAATCCGAACTGGGAATGGTTTTCTGGGATTGGCTTAACCTCGCGGTCTCGCAGCCCTTTGTACCATCCATTGTAGCACGTGTGTAGCCCAGGTCATAAGGGGCATGATGATTTGACGTCATCCCCACCTTCCTCCGGTTTGTCACCGGCAGTCACCTTAGAGTGCCCAACTCAATGCTGGCAACTAAGGTCAAGGGTTGCGCTCGTTGCGGGACTTAACCCAACATCTCACGACACGAGCTGACGACAACCATGCACCACCTGTCACTCTGTCCCCCGAAGGGGAAGGCCCTGTCTCCAGGGAGGTCAGAGGATGTCAAGACCTGGTAAGGTTCTTCGCGTTGCTTCGAATTAAACCACATGCTCCACCGCTTGTGCGGGCCCCCGTCAATTCCTTTGAGTTTCAGCCTTGCGGCCGTACTCCCCAGGCGGAGTGCTTAATGCGTTAGCTGCAGCACTAAAGGGCGGAAACCCTCTAACACTTAGCACTCATCGTTTACGGCGTGGACTACCAGGGTATCTAATCCTGTTTGCTCCCCACGCTTTCGCGCCTCAGCGTCAGTTACAGACCAGAGAGCCGCCTTCGCCACTGGTGTTCCTCCACATCTCTACGCATTTCACCGCTACACGTGGAATTCCACTCTCCTCTTCTGCACTCAAGCCTCCCAGTTTCCAATGACCGCTTGCGGTTGAGCCGCAAGATTTCACATCAGACTTAAGAAGCCGCCTGCGCGCGCTTTACGCCCAATAATTCCGGACAACGCTTGCCACCTACGTATTACCGCGGCTGCTGGCACGTAGTTAGCCGTGGCTTTCTGGCCGGGTACCGTCAAGGCGCCGCCCTGTTCGAACGGCACTTGTTCTTCCCCGGCAACAGAGTTTTACGACCCGAAGGCCTTCTTCACTCACGCGGCGTTGCTCCGTCAGACTTTCGTCCATTGCGGAAGATTCCCTACTGCTGCCTCCCGTAGGAGTTTGGGCCGTGTCTCAGTCCCAATGTGGCCGATCACCCTCTCAGGTCGGCTACGCATCGTTGCCTTGGTGGGCCATTACCCCGCCAACTAGCTAATGCGCCGCGGGCCCATCTGTAAGTGGCAGCCGAAGCCGCCTTTCCTTTTTCCTCCATGCGGAGGAAAAAACTATCCGGTATTAGCCCCGGTTTCCCGGCGTTATCCCAGTCTTACAGGCAGGTTGCCCACGTGTTACTCACCCGTCCGCCGCTAACCTTTTAAAAGCAAGCTTTTAAAAGGTCCGCACGACTTGCATGTATTAGGCACGCCGCCAGCGTTCGTCCTGAGCCAGGATCAAACTCTCAGTAAAGATGTTTGATAAAAGCTCAAAAAGAATTTGACGTTTCGTTTTGTCCAGTTTTCAAGGAACAATCTTTGCTGTTTCTTCATAACAGCGACTTTTACATTATATCAATTATAAAGTGCGTTGTCAACACTTTTTTATCTGCCATGCCTCATGTGAAGCAGCGACATTTACTAATATACCAAGATAGCAAATCCATGTCAACAGTCTTTGTGTATTTTTATTCTATATTTTTTAGCTTATGGAGGGAATCCGGATTTAGCTTGTTACCGTTATGCTTCGTAGCGGATTTCTCCTCCGCCGCTGGTCACGATTGCCAATTTTCCTGTGAAATCAAATGTTTGGACTGGCACCACCCTTTCCAAATTCGGTTCATTTTCAGTGTAATGGTTCGCAAAGAAGAAATCAATGGAAACGTTTTCATAATTTGTGTCTATTTTTTTGCAATCGGCCCTTAGATGCTTCTTTCCCGGCACGGGCAATAATGAAAATCATCGGCAAATTCACTGCAGGCGCCCATGATGCAACAGCGGCACTGGAAAAAGCGGGGGCTGGTCAAGCGCCCCCGCGGTCCATTTGATAAAGTTTGCGGTAACGCGCATGGTTTTCCATTAATGCCGCGTGTGTGCCCTGCATGGCGATTTTTCCTTCATCCAAAAAGACGATCTGATCCATTTTTTCCATACCGGCCAGATGGTGGGTAATGAAAATCACCGTTTTATCCTTTAAAACTTCAAACATCGTATCGAGCGTATCGAGCAGGTCTTTTTCTGTCAGGGGGTCAAGCCCGACAGTCGGTTCATCCAAAATGACCACAGGCGTATTTTGCAGCAGGATCCGCGCGAGGGCGATTCTTTGCCGCTCGCCTCCCGAAAAACGCTGGCCGGTTTCCTCCATTTGGGTATGGATCCCATTTGGAAGGGAGTGGAGGTACCGGTCAAGTTTGACTTGCCGGATGGCCTCCTCGATTTCTACGGGTGTGGCGCCGGGGCGTCCGAGGGCAACGTTATTTTCGACTGTTGTCGCGAACAAATAAGGTTTCTGGTTCAAAACGCTGACCAGCTGGTGAATCCCTTCGCCGTATGCTGCCGGGGCATGACCGCCGATGGAAACGGTCCCTGAAGCAGGCTGCAGCGCCCCGATCAGCAGATGGAGAAGCGTCGATTTGCCTGCCCCGCTTTTGCCAAGCACGGCAATCTTCTGCCCGTGGGGAATGGTGAGTGACACATCGTTCAAAGCTGCGGCCGGTTCGTTTTCATAATAGTAAAAGACGTGTTCCAAACGGATCTCCGCTTTCTCTCCCGGAACTGCACTGGGACTGCTTTTATCCGGGACATGTTGCCGGATCGTGTCAATCCGTTGCAGGGATTCTTTGTATGCCGGAATCTTTTCCACCGCCGCGGATGCCGGGATAATGCCTTCCAGAATCGGAAGGGTTACAAGCGTAAAAGACGCAATATAGGTCGGGGCGATATCGCCGTGCATTGCGGCATGCCCTGCCCAGATGCCGGCAAATATTAAAATGATGCCCGAGATGACCTGCAGCTGAAAGTTCCGGTTATGGTTCCAAAAAGACATCTTTCTTTCTATTTCATGACTCTTCCGGCTGTCTTCATAAAACTGCCGGAAGAACCGTTCTTTCTTTCCGCTGATGATCCAGTCGCGGATGCCGAATAAAGTATCCGTGACGCTCCGGTACAGCCGGCTCTGTGTTTCTTTCAGCGCGATTTGCCGTTTTTTCATGAAATATAAGGATAAAAGCGGGTAAACAAACAGGATGATCCCCATTAATATGGCAATCCACAACGCAAACAGAAAGTCAAATGCAGCCAGCGTGCAAACTGAATATAAAAACAAAAACAGCGCCGTTACAACAGGAAAAATGGTGCGGATATAAGCGTCCTGCAAATGCTCGATGTCATCGGCAAGCGTGCCGAGCAGATCCCCCGCCTGAAAACGGGAGCGGATAAACAGCGCCTGCGGTTCGAGCATTTCATACAGTTTGACGCGCATATCGGCAAGAATCTTCAACACCGTATTATGCCCGCTAAGCCGCTCAAAATAACGGGCGACCGGCCGCGCGATCCCGAAAGCGCGGACGCCGACGATCGGCACATAAATCAAAAGAATTGTCGCCGGCATTTCCGACGCCCTTGTGATCAAATAGCCGGACGTAAAGGTGAGCATCGATGAAGCAAGAAAAGCAACAATGCCAAGCAGGACAGTAGCTGCCATCAGCCACCGGTACTGGCGGATATACGGTTTAATATACCGCTTGAAGTATGCCATGTTCTGCCCCTCCCCGCTGCGCCTCGACAAGTTCGTAAAAGGCGCCTTTTTTCCGGTACAGTTCTTCATATGTGCCCGCTTCTCTAAGCCTGCCGCCATCCATCACCAAAATCAAGTCCATTTCTTTTATCCAGTGCAGGCGGTGGGTGGCAAAAAAGACAAGTTTCTGTTCAAAAAGCGGGAGCATCAGCTGTTTAATTTCTTGTTCCGTTTCGATATCGAGATGCGCAGTCGGCTCATCCAAAAGCATAACCGGCCGCGTATCCAGCAATGCCCGCGCGAGCGCAATCCGCTGTTCCTCACCGCCGCTTAGCGCCCGTCCGCCCTGGCCAATTTTTTCATCGAGCCCGCCCGGAAAGCCGGCGATGAGGACGGAAAGCCCTGCCGTCCGGACCGCTTCCTCGATTTTTTCAAGCGGCGCATCCGGCGCATACCAGGCAATATTTTCCCGTACGGTCCCCGAGAAAATATACGGATGCTGCGGAATGTAGTTCACCTGCTTTTGCCATTCGGAAAAGGACAAATGCGGAACTTCCAGGCCGTCAATCCTGATCCGCCCGCCATCCGGCATGGAGAACCCGGATAACAGGTCAATAAGCGTCGATTTGCCCGAACCGGAGATTCCGATCACGCCGATTTTTTGAAACCCGCGGGCGGTAAATGTGACATCCTGCAAAATCGCCCGGTTTTCTTCCGGCGACTGTTTTTCAAGCCCTTCCACTGTTAATGTGCTGTGTTCGTTCCAAACCGGGACGGGAAAAGAAAGCCCGGTTCCAAAGTCTTCTTTTTCGGCAAGCAGGCGGTGGATCTTCTCGCCCGCTTCTTTCCCGTTCATTGTGGCATGGTAATCGCTGCCGAGATCGCGGACGGGCATAAAGTACTCCGGTGCAAGAATTAAAAGCGCAAGGGCCGGTTCAAATCCGATTTGCCCGTTAATCAGCCGGAGCCCAAGTTCCACGGCCACGACCGCCACGGACAAAGTCGCGAAAAAATCCAGGGAGAACGACGATAAAAAAGCAATCCTGAGCGTCCGGTTTGTGGCAATCCGGTACTTGTTGCTGACTTCCCAAATGGCTTCTTTATGGCTTTTGCTCCGCCCCAAAAACTTTAGCGTCACAAGCCCCCTTAACGAGTCCACGAAATGGCGGGAAAGCAGCTGGTACGTTTCCCACCTTGCTTCTTTCTGCTTTTGCGCGGCAAGCCCGAGCAGAATCAAAAACCCGATTAAAATCGGCATGACAACGAGCAGCGTAATCCCGGTTTCAACGTCCTGTGAAAAAACATACACAAGGAGAACAGCCGGGATCGTCAGGCACGCGATAAAGCGCGGAATAAAAAGTTCCAAATAAGTACGGAACTCTGGAATGCCCTCAAGGCAAAGCGTCACCAGATTGCCTGTGCCATGCCTGCTGATGGCGCGCGGCCCGATGCGGAACAGCTTTTCAACGAGCAGGTTTTGGTAATGGAGGGACGTGCGGCTGGCAAACCGGAACGCAACCCGCGACTTTGCCCACTGCAAAAAGTGGCGGATGAGATGGGCGGCGAAAAAGATGCCAAATTCGGCCGCTGTTTCCTGCCACGGCACCCCTTTATATAAATGGACAATCGCTTTTGCCAGGTATGCCGCCTGCACGATAATGGCAACCGATTGGACCATCGTCAGGCATCCGGCAATGATAAAAGTTTTCAAGCTGCCTTTATACTGCATCAGATGTTTATCCATCCGCACCAGCTCCTCTCCGGTATGGCCGGCCGTTCCGCCATACGCAGGGCTTTTTTGATTCGTTCACCGGCATCTTTTTCCACCTGCACGGGGCGATTGTGCCGGATTCATACTACAATCTGCGTTTTCTCGGCACCCATTCAAACGGTGCCGGATGAAAAAGAAAACACCCGGTTTGCCCGAAATCCGCTCCCCGGGTGGGCAGCGGGCGGCAATCTTTAACCCCCGCCCCCTGAACTTTTTTAATAATGCAATTCATGCGGTGTAACCCGTTTCCGGAAGACATAGTAACTCCAAATTGTGTAAGCGAGCACGACCGGCACCATCGTGCATGCGACAATCGTCATGACTTTTAACGAATACGGGCTTGACGATGCTTTATAGAGCGTCAGGTTGTTCGCCGCCCCCATGGAACTGATCAGCACGTTCGGGAAAAGCGCAACGAAAAACGAGACGGTTACAAGAATTAAAATCAACCCGGTTACGGCAAAACTCAATCCTTCTTTTTTATTCCGCAAGAGCGGATACAGTCCCAGATAAAGCACAATGGCAACGGCATAGACTGGAATTAAAATGGCGCCCCGTTTCACAAACGCATCTGTAAAAACAGCGGTTAATATGGCAAACAGGACAACGACGGCGCCAGCAGCCATATACATTTTCATCGCTGCTTTTCCGGCACGTTCACGGATTTCGCCGTCCGTTTTTAAACGGATAAACATCAGGCCATGCAGATAGACAAGGGCGACAAAGGCCAGCCCGCCGACGATCGTGTAAAGGTTGACGATGTCGAAAAATCCGGCATGCATCGTCATCGAGCGGTCAATCGGAAGCCCCTTGATCATCCCGGAAAACAGGGCGCCGAGCAAAAACGGCGGCAGGAGGCTTCCAAGCAAAATGGCCCAGTCCCAAATGCCTTTCCATTTGCTTGCCTGGAGCTTGCCGCGGAATTCAAAGGCAACCCCTCTGGCAATGAGTGCAAGCAGCAGGACGACAAAGGCAAGGTAATAGCCGCTAAAAAGCGTGGCATACCAGTTCGGGAAAGCGGCAAACATGGCGCCGCCCGCTGTCAGGAGCCATACTTCATTGGCATCCCAGAACGGCCCGATCGTGTTAATGAGCACCCGTTTTTCCGTCTCATTTTTGGCAAGGAATTTTGTGCTCATCCCGACCCCGAAATCAAAACCTTCCAGAAATACAAATCCGACAAATAACACACAAACAAGCACAAACCACAATTCATTTAACTGCATTATACAAACCTCCTTGTATTGAAAGGATCCGATGCAGTAATGTCTTCTATCGGTTTTGCCTGCGGGCCCTGTTTAATGACGCGGATAAACAGGTAAGCCATCGCCACGGCAAGCAGCGTATACACAATCGAGAAAGCAATCAGTGAAAACAGCAGCTCGCCGGCCGAAACATTCGGCGAAACGCCCGCACTCGTTTTCATCAGGCCGTTTACCACCCATGGCTGCCGGCCCATTTCAGACATAACCCAGCCGAACGAGTTGCCGATCGTCGGGATAAACATGCAAGGGAACAGCCATTTCAAGTAACGCATGCTGTTTTCGATTTTTTTCTTCCAGACAAGGTACAGGCCGATCAAACTCATCAGGATCATAATGCCGCCAGTGGCAACCATGATCCGGAAGCTCCAGAACGTTGTTTTTACAGGCGGAATATAATTGCCTTCCCCGTATTTTTGCGCGTATTCTTTTTGCAGCTCGTTCATCCCTTTGACGGATCCGGAAAACTTGCCATAGGATAAGTAGCTCAGCAAGTACGGAATTTGCACCTTGTATTCCGACTTTTTATTTTTCGTATCAATGATGCTAAACAGTGTCCATGGCGCAGGGTCCCCGGTGTTTTTCCAGATTCCTTCCGCAGCAGCCATTTTCATCGGCTGGACATTAATGAGATAACGTGCCTGGCTGTGCCCGGAAAAGGCAAGGCCGAGCCCGCTGAGAAGACCGACGATAAGTGCGATGGCAACAGACCGTTTGAAAAAGGCCACATCTTTTTTCCTGATCAAATTCCAGGCCGAAACACCGGCGATGAAAAACGCACCGGTGGCAAGGCTGCCGAAAATAATGTGCGGGTAAGCCACCTGCAATTTTTGGTTCAACAGCACGGCGGCAAAATTGTTCATTTCGGCGCGGCCATTGTGAATTGTATAGCCGACCGGGTTTTGCATAAATGAGTTTGCGGCCATAATCCAGAGCGCCGACAGCATGGTTCCGATCGAGACGAGCCAGATGCAGGCCAGATGCAGTTTTTTCGGGAGTCTGTCCCAACCGAAAATCCACAGGCCGATGAAAGTCGACTCCATAAAGAACGCAAGCAGCGCTTCAATCGCAAGCGGTGCGCCGAATACGTCCCCGACGAACCTCGAGTAGGCCGACCAGTTCATCCCGAATTGGAATTCCTGGATAATCCCGGTCACCACCCCGACTGCGAAGTTGATGAGGAAAAAGGTTCCCCAAAACTTCGTCATTTTCTTGTAAATTTCTTTCTTTTTCACCAGGTAAAGCGTTTGCATGACAGCGACAATAAATGCCAATCCGATTGAAAGCGGCACGAAAATGAAGTGGAACAAGGTTGTAGTTGCAAACTGGGTCCGTGCCAATATGACTTCACTCATTTCCCAAAATCCCCTCCTCTTCCATATTTCCGTTACTTTTTCATTACACTTATATTATATTTAATCTTTTTATGGTACAGATAGGAGCTGTGTGACAATTCGGTTAAAAACTGTCGAATATTATTTGACAAATCATTTTTCTGGAAAAATATTCTTCCCGGCCTATTGACTTTTTGTGAAAGCGTGATCAAAAGAGGGGTGGCTCATTCGGGCGGCTGGGATAATCGCGTCCATTTTTTCCGGTCCAGGTCCGTAATTTCCTTTTTTCCAGAACGCTCTCCGCTTCTTCTTTTCCAAAAAGCCGTAAAAAAAGAGCGGCTGCCTCCGCTCTTTACTGTTTCATTTCCCGCCTATAGGACACGGCGAACTGGGCATATTCGCTTTGGGGCGCGACTTTTGTCAGGAGCTTAAAAAGAATTCGGTACCGTTCTTTCATGGCCCTTTTGATGACCCGCTCAATCCGCTCATCATTCAGGTCAAGTAAAATTTCTTCCATTTCTCTTTTCAACAAATACTGCATTTCCAGCAGCTCTTTTTCATGGACGACAAGACCTAACACCCGCATGCACCCTTTCTGTTCATGGTACGTCTATTTTTACCAAATTTAAGGGAAATATCACAGCACTTTTCCTTGCATAATCCTGAAAAAATGGCGCATACAATAAGACAAGTGCAGTTTTTAACGGGAGGTTGAATCATGCACCATACGAAATCGCGAAACTGGAAACTGTATCTTTTCATTGTCATTGTCTCGTTTTTTACTGCCTTATTGATCTATACCCAAACGCTGGCGCAGACGGCAACTTTTTCAGCAAAAGGCACCCCGAAAGCCGTTTTTAAAGGAGAAAACGGCATTGCGTTAACTTTTAATATTGGCTGGGGCGATGAAAAAGCCGTCCCTATCTTGAAAACGTTGCAGAAAAACGGCGTAAAGTCCGCAACCTTTTTCCTGTCAGGCGCGTGGGCGGAACAGCACCCGGATATTGTGAATAGGATTGAAAAAGCCGGATATGAGATCGGAAGCCTCGGTTATGCCTATGTGGATTACACGGATGAAGAACCGGCTAAAGTGCGGCATGATATGCAGAAGGCACAAGAAGTGTTTAAAAAACTTGAAATAAAGGATGTAAAACTTTTGCGTTCCCCGACCGGCCATTTTGACAAAACGTCATTAAAAATCGCTGACCAACAGGGGCTTACAATGGTTCACTGGAGCGTCAACACCGATGACTGGAAAAACCCGGGCACCGCAAAAATTATTGAAAAAGCAAGCACAGCCGAAAACGGGGATATTGTCCTGCTGCACGCTTCTGATGCCGCAAAGCAGACGAACAAAGCCCTGCCGCAAATCATCCGTCACTTGTCGGATAAAGGAAAATTTGTGACCGTTTCCGAAATGATTGCAAACGGAAAAGCAGAAACGAAAGTGATCCCTTAAAGGCCAGGGCTCCCGGACAGGTTGGATGGCAACGCTGAATCGGGAGCCTTTGTTTCTGCTCACCGTACCATGGCTGATAATGCTTTCTACTGCGGATTGCCGGGATATGGCGATGGAAGGAAAGATTTCTTTCCTTCTCCACCGCGTATACAGCCAGCTTCATTGCTGTATACATTTCTGACTATCCATATTATAATAAAGGAAGAGATTATTTAAAAATCATTCAACAATTTGTCAAGCATAGTAAAAAAGTTGGGTTCTAAAAATTTATATAGACATCGATTAATAGAATACAAGTAAAATATCTTGAAGAGCTTGGAGTAGATGCCCTTTTTGTTGACGAAGCGCAAATTTAATCTTGGAAATGTATTGAAAAACAAAAAAGGAGGTTCGTTTTACATTTCTTCCATTTAAACCTAAAATCTTACATTATTCTGCTGTAGCTGACTAAGTATATTCGATGTTAAAAAGACTCCAACAGGGGGCAAGGTACCACTAATTACGGGATATCCGGTAAGAGATTTATCGGTTGTAGCAATCCAAGTTCCATGCTCTCCTGCTTGTAAAGAAGGAGGTTTCATAATAAGCCTCCCATTTAAAACAAAATGTCGAATTCTAATCAAGGGATCATCAAATATAGTTAAGTTACCGGAAAATGCGGCAAAAGGTGAATCAAATCTTATTTGATTGGTGTTTTCATCCCAATATCCATTAATTGGAATAGGTGTGCCACGGAAATTAACCGTACCAACTATCCTGTTATCTGTAATAGAGTTAATGTTTAGTAAACCCCAAACGATTGGTCTACCATCTATAGCAGCATGGAGGCCCCATACTGACGGGAATGGAATACTAACCATTGTTTGCTGTGCAGTTTGCAATACTAATCTCCCCCTAAATTTAAAGTTTATGTTCTGAAGGATAAAGGATTAGATATCTTATTTACTATCCTATATAAAGGACCAATCCAGTATATGCACCACAAGCTGAATATGTTTACTTTTAACGGTTAGAATCTCATCCTTTCGTTGAAAAATGCAGATCATTCAACGTTTAGAACAAAAAATTATGTTACAAAAAAATTCCTTTACACAGAGGCTCCAAGTCAAGTCCTTAAACGCATATTCTGTGGATACATATAAACAATGATAAAGGGTGCAACATATCAATGTTTTGTTGTTGATACTATATATAAGGTGCATATAGTTGAATGGTACGATTTGTCTTGAAAGGCTGAAGCTAAGGTTTCATCAGGCAAACGAGCCTATCATACCCATCTCTCCAAGTAAAGTCCTATGTTTGTATACGTTGTTGGATTATCCCATTTGTGTGCAAAGCTAACCTTAACGCAGTTATTAATCCATATAACTAGCAGGACAAATTGTAGGCTATAATATTTTGCTATTTATTATACGGAAAATGAATTTTGTCCAGCGTTTGAATACCTTCGTTACAGGAGTGATTCCCCATAAAATATGGGGATTACTAATTTGTATTAGGGTTATCAGTCAAAAATTATTAATAGTGATTTTCTGAAGCCATGGCAATTGCCTTTGTCTCATGAACAGTACCATATGGATGTTGAGGTGGTGCATAAATGGAGTATAATTTTATTGGTTTATTACCTGTGTTCGTTAGATTATGCCATGTTCCTGCGGGTATCACGATTACATAGTCGTCATATACATTGGCTTGAAAATCGTATATTCCTTTATTTTTCCCCATTTGAACAAGTCCTTGACCATCTTCAATACGGAGGAACTGATCCAATGTTGGGTGGATTTCCAATCCGATATCTTCTCCAACACCGATATTCATTAAAGTAACCTGCAAATGATTTCCCGTCCATAAAGCTATGCGGAAATTGTTATTCTTCTTGGCGGCCTGTTCAATATTAATTACAAATGGCTGCGGCCCGAAATCCTTTAATATATTGCCTCTATTATAAGGATTTTCATTATCGCCCAAATTATTGTTCCAGTTATAATAATGGGGATTCCAGTCGTTACACCACCATGTACAGATTTCCAGTGAAATTGGGAATATTAGAAAGCCCGCTTTTCACTTCAACCTTTATCATTACTGATGCGCCGTTCTCTCCTTAAATCACAGAATCATTTAAATATATAGTAATTTCCTGGAATTCCTTTGAAGATGATATGTTAGAAGCAATTGTAGCCAATCTGGTTCCATACGAGCCAACAAAAGTTGTACAAAAAATGTAAAGCGGGTTTGCGCGATTGTATTGCATAATGAAAGGGGAAGGGGGCGTTACAATGGAAATTCTGGATAAAACACAGCAGGTCATTGATATGCTTGAAGCAGATATCATGCATCCAGATTATGAAAAAATCGCAAAAATTACGGGGATTCCTTTGGGGCTTTACCAACGCATTTTTACGTATATCTGCAATATTTCATTGGCTGGATATGTACGCAAACGAAAACTCACGCTGGCGGCTGAGATGCTGCTTTCTAAAAGGAAAAATGTAACAGAAACAGCAATGGAGTGCGGCTATGAGAGCAGTTCCGCCTTTTCAAGGGCGTTCAAGGAACAATTTTCAGTGCCGCCTGCCATGATTACCGGTGACATTTATCAAGAAAAAGCTTTTCCGCCGCTTTCCTTTAAAGACAATGACACCTATTACGTGATGAAAGGAAGAAGAATGATGGCAGAACTGGTAAAAATCGAATACATGACGGCAGAAGACGTGCTCCTGATCGGCATCAGCAATCAAGATTTTGGCGTCACCACCAGCGACCTGTGGGAAGTTTTTTGGGAACGGGGATTTGACAAAAAGCTTCATGAACTTCATGAATACAGCGTAGGCATGGAAGACTGCATCGGCCTCGGTTATATGACCGATTTTGCAAACGACTCCGGGCTTGGCGAAACGTATATCATCGGCAAGTATTTTAAAACAGGAACCCCGGTCCCTGAAGGCATGACGGGGAAAATCATCAAAGGCGGAACCATTGCAAAAGCACAGATTGGCGCAAAGAACCTTGACGATATCATCAGCAACGCATTTATCCTCATTTCCGACATGGTACAAAAAAACGGCTATACACTTGACTATGAACATTTCTACTGGGTGGAATTTTACACGGTCAGCCGTTTCTGCAACCCGCTTGAAAACGGCGCCAAACAGGTCATTCTTGATTTTCAAATGCCATGCAGGAAAATATGATAATGGAACTGAAAATCGTTGCGGCTGACCCGCTTGGGGAAGGAAAGAAACAGAATGTGTTAAAATGAATGGTGTGAATATGATCCCAATGGGTTTGCAGGTGAATTGAAAGATGAAGCAAATTTTCAGCACGGTGGTCCAATTTCGCGGATCACATGAAAAATTCGGTTATATGCAGGGGCTTGCATTAAAAGAATCACTTTCTGTCCAAAACCGCGACAATCAATGGAAAGTCAGAAAACCGCGGTTTGTCATCGACCTGAACGAAACGAAAGACGCCATCACCCGCTTTGCACCCGGAATCTGGGAAGAGTTGCGCGGATTGCAAGAAGCGCTGGAATGGCCGATGGAAAAAGTTTTGCAGGAATTTGGCGGCTACCGGGTGGACTGTGCAAAATCAGGCTGCTCGATTTTAACAGGCGATGGCTATCTTATCCGCAACTATGATTACCATCCAAAAACCTATGAAGGCCGCTATGTCCTGTACCAGCCAAGCGATCAGGGATACGCGATTGCCGGGCCGAGCCAGCGCGTCACCGGGCGGATGGACGGCATGAATGAAAAAGGGCTCGCCATCGGCTATACGTTTATCCATCGAAAAAGTCCCGGCGACGGGTTTATTTGCTGCATGATTGGCAGGCTGCTATTGGAATCATGCGCAAATATTGACGAAGCCGTTGCCCTATTAAAAGAAATTCCGCACCGCCATTCATTCAGCTATGTAGTTTACGATAAAAGCGGGGAAACCCGGATTGTCGAAGCATCTCCGCGCGCGGTCGCCGTGCGGAACGGAAACACTTGCACCAATCATTTTGAAACCCTCGGCAAAGAAAACCGGCATCATCTCAACGATTCGATGCGCAGAACCGCCATTTTGGAACAGGAAAAAGGGCATCTGTCCAGCGCCCGGGATGCGTTTCAATTATTAAACAGCCGGGAAAAAGGCGTTTTTTCAGAATTATACAGCAGCTGGGCAGGCACGATTCATACTTCCGCTTACCTGCCGAAGCAAATGGAAGCCTGGTTCGCTTTAGGCGGGGACTGCGAGCCGGTGAAAATCGACTTTGACAAATGGCTGTCAGGAGAAGACTTGCCCATTGAAAAGATCACCGGCGAAGTGGATACGGATATTCCCTTCCTCCATATGGACAAAGGGGCCGACTGGTTTCGAAAATAATCAAAATAGCGGCCATGGCAACAGGAATCCTTGCCGGAAAAATCGCTCCGGCTGCAAAAATGGAATCATCAGGCGCCCTGGGTCGTATGGAGCAAAAACCATGGACTCTTTTTTTCATGGACCGCCAGCATTGGAAGCGTTCCCACTGTATCGTGTATATTGTACTCCAGCTGGGAAAATTTTATTTATGCGTTTACTGTCCAATTGGCATAGGAACGAGAAAGCACGGCAAAAACCGGATACCCAATCAGGTTCCGGTTTTAACGGCTTTCCGAAAGAAGTCTCCCATCCTCAAGGAATGTGAAGGTGCGAATAGCACCAATGAGTAGGTGGGAGATGAATTTCGGTTGGCTTTAGCCAAAGGTTTTGATATAATCAGTCTTAGATGGAATAGAGGGTTGATATATCAATGAAATTAGATAGTAATAATCATTCAGTATTCTTACTGCATTATCACCTTGTATTGGTTGTAAAATACCGTAGACAAGTGTTCGATAGTGAAATATCTGATTTTGCAAAAGATATGTTCGCTGAGATTGGAAGTAAATACAATATTTCTTTAGTGGAATGGAATCATGATAAAGACCATATCCACATCTTATTCAAAGCAAATCCTAACTCTGAACTATCAAAGTTCATCAATGCCTATAAGAGTGCAAGTTCTCGACTGATAAAAAGAGACTTTCCACATATAAGAAAAAAACTATGGAAAGAAATGTTTTGGTCAAGAAGTTTCTGCCTACTTACAACAGGCGACGCTCCAATAGATACCATCAAAAAATATATTGAAAATCAAGGTCAAAAGTGAGGTGAATTGATATGGCCAAGCAAAACAAAGCTTTCAAGTTTCGTTTGTTACCAAACAAAGAACAATCCGCATTATTAGCTAAGACATTTGGTTGTGTTCGCTTTGTCTACAATAAGATGTTAGCTGAACGCAAAGAAACGTATGAAAAGTTCAAGGATGATAAAGAATTGCTTAAAAAGCAAAAGTTTCCGACCCCTGCAAAATATAAAAGTGAATTTCCATTCCTAAAAGAAGTGGATTCTTTAGCTTTGGCAAATGCACAAATGAACTTACAGACTGCTTATAAGAATTTCTTTGAAGGAAATGCGGATTTTCCAAAGTTCAAAAATCGTAAAGCAAAACAATCCTATACAACTAATATGGTCAACGGAAATATTAAGCTAGAAAATGGTCATATCAAACTGCCAAAAATCAAAAAGCCAATAAAAATGAAACAGCATAGAGAGATACCTGCTGATTATAAAATCAAATCTTGCACTATTTCTAAAACAAAGACAGGCAAGTACTACATTTCAATTTTGACAGAATATGAGAATTATGAGAAAGATATTCGTCCAGTTAAAAATGCGGATTTTCCAAAGTTCAAAAATCGTAAAGCAAAACAATCCTATACAACTAATATGGTCAACGGAAATATTAAGCTAGAAAATGGTCATATCAAACTGCCAAAAATCAAAAAGCCAATAAAAATGAAACAGCATAGAGAGATACCTGCTGATTATAAAATCAAATCTTGCACTATTTCTAAAACAAAGACAGGCAAGTACTACATTTCAATTTTGACAGAATATGAGAATTATGAGAAAGATATTCGTCCAGTTAAAATACAGAAAGTTGTTGGTTTGGATTTTGCTATGGATGGTCTATATGTCGAGAGTGAACAGGGTAAGAAAGCCAATTACCCACGTTACTATCGGCAAGCCTTAGATAAATTAGCAAAAGCACAACGAATTCTTTCTCGAAGAAAGAAAGGTTCTGCACGTTGGAACAAGCAACGACTAGTAGTGGCTAAGTTACATGAGAAAGTGGCGAACCAACGCATGAATTTTCTTCATCATAAGTCAAAAGAATTAGCTTCTAACTTTGATGCTGTCGTGATTGAGGACTTGAACATGAAAGGGATGTCTCAAGCCCTTCACTTTGGGAAAAGCGTTCACGACAACGGTTGGGGGATGTTCACTACTTTCTTAGCGTATAAGCTAAAAGAACAAGGGAAACAACTTGTGAAAATTGATAAGTGGTTTCCCTCCACTAAGAAGTGTTCTTGTTGTGGTGCAGAAAAACCTGTGAAACTATCTGAACGCACCTACCGTTGTTCGTGCGGTTATGTGGCAGATCGCGACTATAATTCAGCAATCAATATCAAAAATGAAGGTATACGCTTATTAGCGTTATCATAAGTAACAAAACTCTTGGAACAAGAGGGTTAGCTCGGTCAGTTTTCGTTGGCTAGTAAAAGCAACGATAAGTCGAGAAGCCCCCACTTCAATTAGACCGCAAGGTCAATAAGTGGTGGGTAGTTCACTTTGCCGTCTTTTCTTCTGCGATCTTGCGCAATGCTGCCTTTTCCTCCTTTTCCCTTTGGGAGCGCTTTAAAAAATACGGAAGCGCAAGCAGCTGATAAGCATTGCAGATGAGAAGCGGGAAAAGCATAAGATAAAGCGAGGTTATGCTATTGGCACGCAAAGCCGGCACCCATTCGAGAATGGTCACTGCCACCATGAAAAAGAAGGCAGGAATAAAAGTCCTTGCACTTTTCGCCTGCTTTGTCTTAGCAGCTGCCGCCGCGAGCGCGGACACAAGGATCAGTGCCGCAAACAGCAAGGACTGGCGGGTATCCGCGCGGAAGTACACAAAATCGAACAGTACATAACAGGCTGCTACGAGCTGAACGGCCTGCCAAACAAGCCGCGAACGGAAAATATCAAGCCCGAGCTGGTGCACGGTTAACCAGGCGAAGAAACCGACCTGGCTGACAAGACTGAAAATCAAGCCCAACCCCGTAAACCAGAAAAACGCGCCGGCGATGGATAAAAGATCCGCCCGCGCAAAATAAGGTGCCATTTCCGGCCAGCGTACGAAAAACCCGAGAATCCCGGCTGACACCCCTCCGATTGCAAGAGCGGCAAAAAAGAAACGAACCCAGTTCCGGCTTGTCAATCCCCATCCCCCTTTGCCATTAAAGTACCTCTATTGTAACAGAGAATAATTAGAAAAATCCAGCACATCACGCCGGCTTTTCCCAAATGTACCGTTTTACCAATACGCACGATGAAGCCGGTTTTTGCAGACCTGCACGCCGGCCTTAGCGGGAAAAACTTCCACTGCTTTTAAGCCTCCCCGCCGGGCGCATAATCCGAAAAGAACTTCACATATTAAAGATAGAATGAAGAAGGGAGCCAAAAGCATGAAACCAAGAACCGTTTTGCTCCTGATCAGCCTTTGCGCTGCCCTTACAGCCTGCTCGGGCGAGGCTTCAACAGGCGGGCAAGCGGATTATAACCAGACGAAAAAAATGGTCATTGACATATTGAAAACCGATGAAGGAAAAAAAGCGCTGCAGGACGTGATCACAAGCGATGGAATGAAAAAGAATTTGGTCATTGACAAGGCGTACATGAAAGAAGCGATCGAACAAACATTAACTTCCGATAAAGGCAAGACTTTTTGGAGAGAGGCCATGCAGGATCCGAAATTTGCCGCCGCGGTTGCAGACAGCATGAAAACCGAAAACAAAGCGCTGTTGAAAAGTTTGATGAAGGATCCGGATTACCAGGCGATGATGATCGATATTTTAAAAGACCCGGCTTACGAAAAAGAAGTACAAACGATGCTAAAAAGCAAAGAAATGCGGAAAACCATGCAGGGTGTTGTCATTGATACGTTTAATGACCCGGCTTTTAAAGCGAAAATGGAAGACAGTTTACTGAAGGCAGCCAAAGCAATGAATGAGAAAAAGTAGCGGCGGGGCGGGTTCCGCCGCATTTTCTTATCATGGAAAAAATAAAGTTGGAACCAGTGGCGGCCGTTTGTCCATTTAGCAGGGCCTAATTGGACATCTCAACCCGCCCTGCCTGCTTTTTTGTCCTTCATCCCGCTTATGAAGGACATTTCAACCTGCAACTCGCAACCTTTTGTCCTTCATCCCGCTTATGAAGGACATTTCAACCTGCAGCTCGCTGCCTTTTGTCCTTCATCCCGGTTATGACGGACATCTCAACCTGCCCCGCCTGCTCTTTTGTCCAATTAGCCATCCTATCGGGACAAAACACACCGCCGACACCGATCTTTTGTCTATCCTGAAAATATACGCCGGCTGGTTTTCATTCTTCTGCTGGTGCCGCTGTTCTGCGGCATGGGCGTTCATTGGATCCCTATTGAGACAAAACACACGGCCAGCCCAATTGGACACACCTTTCCAAATGCCGCTTCCATTCCTATGGGGACAGAGGCCGCCTGTTTTCCTTTCATTATGAAAAAGACGGCAAGGCACTCACAAGAGAAGTGTCTTGCCGTCTTTTTTCGGCAGCCTTGCGGAGGGGCGGGCTTTTCACGAAGTGGATGCTCCGCCGAAAATTCCTCCTCTGTTTCCGGCTGCTTCAAAACTGCGGGTTTTTCGCGAAAGGAAAGCTTCACTTTTTCAATTTGTCCACAATCTTTTGGGCAATCTCCCTGTAAATCTGCCCGAGCCGGTGGTCTTCAGCATAAATGGACGGCGCGAAATCATGTTCATTCCAGTCCGGCTGCTGGAGCGGGAGCTGGCCGAGCACTTCGGTCCGCAATTCTTCGGCAAGTTTTTCCCCGCCGCCGCGGCCAAATACATACTCGCGTTCGCCGGTCACCTTGCTTTCAAAATAAGCCATATTTTCAATGACACCGAGCAAATTGTGTTCCGTCCGGAGTGCCATCGCGCCGGCCCTTGCCGCAACAAAAGCCGCAGTCGGATGCGGGGTCGTCACGATAATCTCATTGCAGCGCGGCAGCATCGAATGGATATCGAGCGCCACATCCCCGGTGCCCGGCGGCAAGTCCAGCAGCAAATAATCGAGGTCGCCCCATTCCACTTCATGGAAGAAATTGTTCAGCATTTTGCCAAGCATCGGCCCGCGCCAGATAACCGGCGCATTGTCTTCTACAAAAAAGCCCATCGAAATGACCTTGACCCCGAACCGTTCCACCGGGATAATTCTTTCGCCGCGGACAACTGGACGCTGCATAATGCCCATCATGTCCGGCACGCTGAACCCGTAAATATCGGCATCAATCAGGCCGACCTTTTTCCCGAGGCGGGCGAGTGCAACCGCCAAATTGACGGAAACGGTCGATTTCCCAACGCCGCCCTTGCCGCTTGCAATGGCGATGAATTCCGTTTTGGCGGAGCCGAGCGGATTTTTGTTGTCTTCCTGCAACAAATCGCGGAACCGGCCGAGCGTCTCTTTCGGCAGTTCGCCGAAGCGGATGCCGACTGTGTTCGCGCCGATCCCCTTCAATGCTTTCACAATGGCCATCTGCAGCTGCAGCTGTTCGCTTGTGCCGGTTTTGGCAATCGCCACTTTGACACTGACATGCTGGATCTCTTCTTTGATTTTGATTTCGAGGATCCCTTTTGTTTCTTCCAGCGTTTTATGTAAAAAAGGATCTTCAAACCCTTTTAACACGTCGTAAACCTGTTGTTCCGTCAACATTTTCTACACCATCCTTAAAATGAAGTCGTTTCCAGCTTGATTCCAGTATACCATACAATGGCAGTGTTTTGCGCTGGAACGGCTCCGGATGCTTGTCAGTTCTTTAAGTCCTTTTCTTTTGTAAAGTAGCGCATAATCCCTTCATAAATAGAAGCCGCCACCTTTGTCTGGTACGCATCGGATTTTAATTGCTCCCGCTCCCCGGGATTGGACAAAAACCCGATTTCCACAAGGCAGCCCGGTTTTTTCGCATGCTTCAGCAAATACACATTGGATAATGTTTTGGAAGCCCGGTTTGTATTTTCAAGATTCCGGACCAGCTCCGCCTGGATAAACGTGGCGATCCTTTTATTTTCAATCATGGTCGGGGCGTAAAAAGTCTGGGCGCCGTGCCACTGCGATTGCGGAATAGCGTTCAGATGGATGCTGATAAAAAGGTCCGCTTCCGACGCGTTGATCAGGGAAAGCCTTTTTCTTAAATCCTCCACTTTGCGGCGGCTGTAGCCCTTTGTCTCGTTATCAGCAAGGTCTGTGTCCGTTTCGCGCGTCATAATAACAAGCGCCCCCTGCTGCTGAAGATAGTCTTTGATTTTGCTCGCCACACTCAAGGCAACATCTTTTTCCAGCACTTCATCTCCCGTTGCCCCGCCATCCGGCCCCCCGTGCCCCGGATCCAAATAGATGATTTTCCCGGAAAGCGGCAGATTCCACGGGCGCCACGTATCTTTTTGGAAAAACTCAAACTGCACAAGTAAAAATAAAAGGGTGACACCAAGCAGAAACCCCGCAATTTTGATTTTCCGTTTCATCACAATCTCCCTCTCCCTGTCCTTACTGAAAAGTTATGGGACAAGGGAGGAAAATAGAACTGGAAAAAAGGGAGCCGCAAACGGGCATCCCCTAATGAAGCCGCAGTTTCCGCCTTTGTTCGCCTTTTTTAAAGCCGTAAGACCAAAAGTAGTCGGCAAACTGCTCGCATGTATAGTAAATGGACTCCTGCATCGTATCATTGCCGAATGTCCAATAAAGCCAAAAATTGTACAGCGTATCTGTAATATGCTTTAATTCGGTTTCGCACCGTTTCTTTGCCTGCTCGGCTGGCTCTCCGTAATACCCGAACCGGCTGTAATGGCCGCCCAATAAATAGGCTTCAATGGCGACATCGTAACACCCTTCTTCGATCCCCTGCTCCATCCACGCTCCCCCGTTGATCCGGAACGAACCGAAATGGGACTGGAAGCTTTTCTTCAGCACTTCAACCGGCAGTTCGCGGAGCAAATTGCGTTCCGCTTTCATTTGCCTCTCCCGTCTTTTCGCAGACAGGGTGGTAATGACTTCATTCATCTCTACCCACTCCTTACCGGTATTGTACGCGGGTGTAGAGGCGTCGATACTTTATAATGATTTCCAAACAAGGAATCGATATCGCAACATGGGCGCGCGCTTTAAGCCAACACACCGCTCAGGAGCGCGCATCCTTTTTTTCAGTATGCTCCGGCTCCTGGTCAAATCCCCGGTCATCAATCCGGCATGCCTCAAGCGGGATGACTTTTGTCCGCTTTACGAGCTTGTAGCCGAGCCACATGATGGCAAAAAGCGGGATGCCGAGATACGCGGCAATGGCGCTCATCCAGTCGATACGACCGCCGAGGAATGCCTGATAATCCTGCGCAAGAATGACGATCACGCCGACAATCAGCGCAAAAATCGGGCCGAACGGGTACCATTTCGCATGGTAAGGGAGGTCGTCAAGTGAACGTCCCTGGGCGAGATACGCTTTCCGGAAACGGTAATGGCTGGCGGCAATCCCGAGCCAGAAAATAAAGCCCGTGACGCCCGCTGCATTCAACAGCCAGATATAAATGGCGCCGTCCCCGAATGCGGATGCGAGAAATGCAAGCGCGCCGACAATGGTCGTGGCAACAAGGGCTGCGACCGGCACGCCGCGTTTGTTCAGTTTGCCGAAAAACTTCGGCGCCTGGCCTTCATGGGCCATTGCATACAAAATCCTTGTTGAAGCATACAGGCTCGAGTTTCCCGCCGACAGCACAGCCGTTAAAATGACCGCATTCATCAGGGATGCAGCAAACGCAAGCCCCGCTTTTTTAAAGACAAGTGTAAACGGGCTCACCATTACATCCGTACTTTGCAAACTTTTTGTCGTATAAGGGATAATCAGCCCGATGACAAGAATTGCAAGGACATAAAACAACAAAATGCGCCAGAAAATGCTTTTGATTGCTTTCGGGACGTTTTTGCGCGGATTCTCGCTTTCCCCAGCTGCAACGCCGACAATTTCCGTCCCCTGGAATGAAAATCCGGCGGTAATGAACACGCCAAGCACGGCAAGCGCACCGCCGTGGAAAGGCGCATCCCCGATTGTAAAGTTTTTAAAGCCGGCCGGTGCCCCACCCAATATGCCAAATATCATCAAAAAGCCGGTAACAATAAAAAGGATAATGGTCGCCACTTTGACAAAGGAAAACCAGTACTCTCCTTCGCCATAGCCTCTCACGGACAAAATGTTCAAAAGAAAAATCACGAGCAAAAACAGGCCGCTCCACAACCAGCTGGGGCTGTGCGGAAACCAAAATTTCATGACCAGCGTCGATGCCGACAGTTCCGCTGCAAGACAAATGGCCCAGCTGTACCAATAATTCCAGCCGAGCGCAAAACCGAGCGCCGGATCAATAAAGCGGGTTGCATACGTACTGAATGCCCCGCTTGTCGGCATAAATGAAGCCAGTTCCCCGAGGCTTGTCATAATAAAATAGACCATCACACCGATAACCAAATAGGCAAGCAGTGCTCCCCCCGGGCCAGCCTGGTAAATTGCGGCGCCGCTTCCGAGAAAAAGCCCGGTCCCGATCGAGCCGCCGAGTGATATCATGGTCAGATGCCGTGCCTTTAAACGCCGTTTCAGGCCGGATTTTTGTGTTGCCATCGTATGTTCATCTCCATTTATCTATCATACGCATCTGGTTAAAATAAATCACAACGTCCATACCATAGCACAAAAAATTCCGGATGAAAACAGGATTTTGCATATTTCCAGCATTTTGTTGCATAATCTTACATACCTATGTAGAAAAACGTGCAGCAAGGTTTTGCACCTGCTGCACGTTTGCCGTTTATAAAACCGGCTGCTTTTCGATGTACCCTTTTTCTTCCAAAAAGCGGATTACCTGCCCGACAGCCTGTTCCAGCGGCTGTTTATGGGTTTCCACGACAAGTTCCGGATGTTCCGGGGCTTCATAAGGGGCATCTATGCCGGTAAAATTTTGTATTTCCCCATTGCGGGCTTTTTTGTATAAGCCTTTCGGGTCCCGCTGTTCACATGCTTCCAGCGGGCAATTCACGTAAATCTCTACGAATTCATTGTCTTCAACCAGTTCGCGCACCATGTCCCTGTCAGCACGGTACGGTGAAATGAATGCCGTCAGCACCATTACGCCGGCATCCACGAACAGTTTTGACACCTCTCCGATGCGGCGGATATTTTCTTTCCGGTCTTCCGGGGAAAACCCGAGATTTTTATTCAACCCGTGGCGGATATTATCGCCATCGAGGATATACGTGCGGATCCCCCGCCTGTGGAGTTCCTGTTCAACGGCGACGGACAGCGTTGATTTCCCCGCACCGGATAACCCGGTAAACCAGAGGACTGCGCTGGAGTGCCCGTTTAACCTCCGGCGGTCTTCTTTTTTAATTTGGGCTTCATGCCATGTGATATTGGTTGCTTTTGCCATGCGGCCGGTTCCCTCCTTATGATTTGCGGACGTTTAATTGTGCACTTTCATCCCTTTGATCAGCACTTCTGCCACTTCCGGCCGGGAAAATTCTTTCGGCGGTTTTTGGCCGGCGCGCAGCATTTCGCGCACTTTTGTCCCGCTCAAATGAATATGGTCTTCTTTTCCGTGCGGGCAAGTTTTCGTTGTGGCCATATTGCCGCATTTCGCGCAGTAAAACGCATGCTCAAATTTTAAAATGGTAATGCCCAGTTCCTGCTCCACAGTGCTGATCAGTTCCTGCGCTTCATACGTCCCATAATAATCGCCGACACCGGCATGGTCACGGCCGACAATGAAATGGGTGCAGCCGTAATTTTTGCGGACGAGTGCATGCAGAATCGCTTCCCGCGGGCCTGCATAGCGCATGGCGGCAGGGTAAATGACAAGGCGCACACGGTCTTTTGGATAATAATGTTTCAAAATCACTTCGTAACTTTCCATCCGGATATCCGCCGGAATATCATCGCTTTTTGTCTCGCCGACAAGCGGGTTTAAAAGCAGCCCGTCAACGATTTCAAGCGCGCTTTTTTGAATGTATTCATGGGCACGGTGCACCGGGTTGCGCGTCTGGAAGCCGACAATCGTTTTCCAGCCGAGGGATGCGAACAATGCCCTTGTTTCTTTCGGATCTTTATAATAAGCGGCAAACTCGTCATGGTTCGGGCGGTTTAAAAGCGTAACCGGCCCTGCAAGATACACATCCCCGTTTTCATACAGGCGTTTAACGCCGGGGTGCGCCGGGTCGGTTGTCCCGTACACGAGCCTTGCTTCCCGTTCCTTGTCCACTGTATACTTTTCTTCCAGTGTGAGCGTGCCGTAGATCACGCCGTCTGCGCCTTTTAATGCGAGCGTTTCTCCGGTTTCAAACCTTCCCGCTTCCTCTTCTGTTACGGGAAGCGTGATCGGAATACTCCAGATAAGGCCGTTTGAAAGCCGCATATTTTCCACAACCGTTTCATAATCCTGCTTCCCCATAAACCCGGTCAGCGGGCTGAATCCGCCGATGCCGATCAGCTCCAAGTCGGAGATGCTCCAGTCGGAAACGGTTAATGCCGGTAATTGTTCTGCCTGTTTTAAAGCTTCCGCACTGTGGTTTTCCCGGTTTACCAATATACCGCCGTGCGGGATGCTCGTTGAAAAAGCCATGTTCCAATTTCCTCCACTCGTTTACATTTTTCCTATAAAAACAATTGGAATACTTCCGTAATATTTATTTTAGCATTAAACAGATTATTTTTGCATTTATTTTTTGCAAATTTTGACGGATCACGGGTGAGCGCGCTGTCCTCTTTCAAATCGCTTCTCGACACGCTCATGATAGGCTCCGGACTGAAAGACTTCCTGCGATGTTGTTCCTTCAAGGGCAAGCAAGTATAATGCCTTTACATCCTCAGCGATGTCTTCACACTGCATAAAATCATCAAGGCTTGTATGGTTGTGGCTCGTTTGCAGTGCCGGGGCAATAAACGATTCGATTTTCTGCCTCAGCTCCGTTTCGTCTTCCTGCAACAGCAAATGAAGGGTGCTAGCGGTTTTTTTTGGACATAAAAAAGACCCTCCCCACATAAGTGAAGAGAGCCTTTGAAATGCCAATAATTTAACGTTTCGAGAACTGAGGTGCACGACGAGCGCCTTTGAGACCGTATTTCTTCCGTTCTTTCATACGGGCGTCACGTGTCAGAAGGCCTGCGCGTTTTAACACTGCACGATATTCAGGATCAGCCTGCAGCAATGCGCGGGCAATACCGTGGCGGATTGCGCCAGCTTGGCCTGTGAAACCGCCGCCTCTTACGTTTACGAGAACATCGTAGCTGCCGTTTGTTTCTGTTATATTCAATGGTTGTTTAATCACTTCAACTAAAGCTTCGAACGGAATGTAATCTTTTACATCGCGCCCGTTAACCGTAATATTGCCGTTTCCAGGAACTAAGCGGACACGTGCAACAGAACTTTTGCGGCGTCCGGTCCCGGCGTATTGTACTTGTGCCAAAATAATGCCCTCCTTTTAAAATTATCCGCGAAGTTCGTAAACTTCCGGTTTTTGTGCTTCATGCGGATGCTCTGCGCCAGCATACACATGCAACTTTTTAAACATCTGGCGTCCAAGGGAACCTTTCGGAAGCATGCCTTTAATAGCAAGTTCCAGCATTTTTTCCGGATAGTTCGCACGCATTTCGCCTGCTGTGCGCTGTTTCAAACCGCCTGCAAACTGGCTGTGGCGGTAGTAAATTTTGTCTTCCAGTTTTTTGCCTGTCAATTCTACTTTAGAAGCATTCAGGATGATCACATGGTCGCCCGTATCCACGTGCGGTGTGAAAACCGGTTTATGTTTGCCGCGTAAAATGGATGCCACTTCAGAAGCGAGGCGCCCAAGGGTCTTGCCTTCAGCATCCACTACGTACCATTTACGTTCAACGTCGTTTGCTTTTGCCATATAAGTCGTACGCATGAGTTACCCTCCTAAAAAATATTCACAAAAACACAGTCATGATCTATTGTCATTATCACAATAAGTTTCCGGGGCTTATCGTGGAGTTAAAAAAACAATACCATAGGTTATAATATCGTTTTGGGGCAAGAATGTCAAGCAAATGTTACGCCTGGTCCGGTTGTTTTTATCTTCTTTTTATCATGCGGATCCATGCCCCGTCAATAAGTTACTTTCCATAAATACAATCCTTCCGGCGGCGCGGTTTTGCCCGCATAGATCCGGTTGCGTTTTTCAAGGATTTCGCGCATTTCACCGGGCTCGCGCTTGCCGCTGCCGATTTCAAGCAAAGTGCCGGTTAAGATCCGCACCATATTGTATAAAAAGCCGTTTCCTTTAAAACAGATCACCAATTCATCGTCCTGCCGCAAAAACCGGATCTCTTTCAACGTGCGGACCCTGTCTTCCGCCTCCGTTTTTGCCGAGCAAAAACTCGTAAAATCATGGGTGCCAAGCACGGCGTTTGCCGCCGCTTCCATTGCCCCGGTATCAAGCGGAAACCAGACCCTTAACGCGTAACGGTGCTTAAATGGGCTGCGGACATGGGAAAAATAGATCCGGTAGCGGTATTCCTTCTCTTTTACCGAGTAGCGCGCGTGAAAACCGGGGCCCGCATACGCCGCTGCCGAAACTGAAATATCGCCGGGAAGCAGGCTGTTTAAAGCGGCCGGCCAGCTTGTTTCCGGAATAGAAAGATCCGTATCGAAATGGACCACCTGCCCCATCGCGTGCACGCCGGCATCCGTCCTTCCGGAAGCCGCCGTTTTCACGGGGCGGCCTTTATGAAGAGCGGCCAGCGCCTTTTCGATTTCCTGCTGGACCGTCCGCTGCCCCGGCTGGACCTGGTACCCCGCGAACCGGGAACCGTCGTAACTGACCGTACATTTTACGCGCTTCATAAAATCCCCCCGTCACGGAACAGCACGAGCAGGATGATAACGGCGGCCAGGGCGCAAATGGACAGCGTATCAGCCGTGCGCCAGATGAGCAAGCGGTATTTTGTCCGCCCCTCCCCGCCCTGGTAGCCGCGGGCTTCCATTGCCGTTGCCAGCTCTTCCGCACGTTTGAACGAACTGACAAACAGCGGAATTAATAAAGGAATAATGGCTTTCACCCGGTCTTTTATACTTCCGCCGGAAAAATCGACACCCCGGGCCATCTGCGCCTTCATGATTTTTTCCGTTTCGTCCATTAATGCCGGAATGAACCGCAGTGAAATGGACATCATTAACGCCAGTTCATGGACCGGAAATTTTACTTTCCGGAGCGGCGCAAGTAGCATTTCAATCCCGTCTGTCAGCGAGATTGGCGTTGTCGTCAGCGTCAAAAGCGATGTTAAAAAGATCAACAGCATAAACCTGAGCGAAATAAACACGCCCTGCCGGATCCCTTCACTATAAATATGAATAAATGCATAACGGAAAACAAGGCTGCCCTCACGATTGAAAAACAGCTGCAGAAAAAAGGTAAAAATGACCAGCCATAAAATCGGCATTAACCCTTTAATAAAAAAACGGACAGGGACTTTTGAAACCAGCATAACAAGCAAGGTAAAGATTACGAGAATCCCGTAGGTGGCCGCATTATTGGCCAAAAATACAATACAAATAAAGACGAATACAAAAATCAATTTCGAACGCGGATCCATCCGGTGAATGACGGAATCGCCCGGAATATAACGCCCGAAAATCATTTTTTCCATCATGCGCGCCCACCCCGTTTCAAAACCGATTGCAATGCTTCCGCAAGTTCTTCTACTGTCAGGCATGTCTTTTTGAACTTCATACCGGTTTTTTTTTCGAGCATGGTCTGGAAGCGGACAATCTCCGGCACGCTTAATCCCCATTTTTCAAGCAACCCGGGATCGGAAAAGATGTCACGGGGTGCACCTTTTTTCATCAATTTCCCCTGGTGCAAAATGACGAGTTCATCGGCATACAGGGCGGCATCTTCCATGCTGTGGGTAACAAGCACAGTCGTTAAATGCTTCTTCCGGTGCAATTCGTAAAACATGCCCATCATCTCGTGGCGCCCGCGCGGATCAAGGCCGGCAGTCGGCTCGTCCAGCACAAGCACATCCGGTTCCATCGCAAGCACACCGGCGATGGCAACCCGCCGCATTTGCCCGCCTGACAGGTCAAACGGCGATTTTGCAAGAATCTCTTCTGAAAGCCCGACAAGCCGGATGAGTTCCCTTGCCCGCTGTTTCGCTTCTTCATCCGGAACGCCGAAATTTTTCGGGCCGAAACAGATGTCTTTTTCCACCGTTTCTTCAAACAGCTGGTGTTCAGGAAACTGGAACACAATCCCGACTTTTTGCCGGATCGCCTTCAAGTTTTTTTCCTTTTTTCCGCCTTCAATCACCCGGCCGCCGATCGTTACTTTTCCTTTTGTCGGCTGGAGCAGGGCATTCAAATGCTGCAGCAGCGTCGATTTGCCTGAACCGGTATGCCCGATCACGGCGATATAGCGGCCGGACGGGATGGCGAGGGAAATGTCATAGAGCGCAATCCTTTCAAACGGCGTATTCGGCTGATACCGGTATTCTACTTGTTCAAATGCAATGTCCATAGTGCATCCACCAATTCTTCATCTGTTAAATAAATTTCCGGTAAGTCCAGGCCCCTTGCTTTAAGCGCTTTTGCCATTTTGACCGGGAACGGAATATCGAGGCCAAGCGCGGTCAATGTCTCATCCATTTGAAAAATGTCACGCGGTGTGCCTTCCCGGTAGACCTCCCCGCGGTTCATCACGATCATCCGTTCCGCCTGGGCAGCTTCTTCAAGATCATGGGTAATCGAGATGACGGTCAGCCCCGCTTCTTGTTTCAACTGGCGGATCGTCTCCAGCACTTCTTTGCGGCCGACCGGATCGAGCATGGATGTAGCTTCATCCAAAATGATCACTTCCGGCTTAAGCGCGATGATCCCGGCAATCGCCACCCGTTGTTTTTGCCCGCCTGATAGATGGTGCGGTTCGCGGTCCAGAAAGTCCGACATCCGAACCCGCTTTAAAGCATCATGAACGCGTTTCACCATTTCCTCACGCGGCACACCGTGGTTTTCCAGCCCAAATGCGACATCATCCTGAACGGTTGTGCCGACAAACTGGTTATCGGGATTTTGAAACACCATGCCGACGCGCCTTCTAATCTCCCAGACATTTTCATCCGACAACTTGAGGCCGGAAACCGTTATCGCGCCTTTTCCGGGAAACTGCAAGCCGTTCAGGAGCCTCGCCAGCGTAGACTTTCCAGATCCGTTATGCCCGACAATGGCCAGCCACTCGCCTTTATAAACTTGAAAAGAAATATTTGTTAGTGCATATGTTTCCTGTTCCGGGTAACGGAAGGAAACCTGGTCGATGTCAATGATCACGTTCGCGCTGTCTGCCAATGCCGGATTCCTCCTCTGTAACCTGCTTTCTTTGCACGGTTCAAACATGCCAAGCAATCCTTCTTCATCCTCTTCAGCATCATTTTCATCCTGATGGCGGCGCCTTAAAGTTGCAGCAGGGGCAGCCTTCATGCGCCTGCCCCTGCGCCGGCAACAGCCCGTTTAAAAACGGTTTATCTCACGAACGACGATGCCAATGTTTCGCCTGTTTGCTTGTATTTATATTCTACCGTATTGTCGTGCAGTTTGGCGGGTAAAATATCCCCATAATAAAAAAGCCTGCACCCCTCTTCAGTGTAGACGTTAACAATCCGGCGCACAGAAATAAAAAGGGGTGCAAGAGCTAGACGGGCCACAAAATGCGCCCATCGTAACACTCACAGTTTGTTGCATCACGCATAAAAGAAAAGGTTTCATAAACACAGGCTGCCCTCTAGCTGCAAGCCTGCGATGACGAACCGAAAAAAGATAGAAAAAGGGCAAAGAGGCAGTTAAGATTCTTTCAACTGTCCAGCCCTTGAGAAAATCATTCGTTTACTTGCTCTTGGTCTTGCTCTTGCTCTTGCTCTTTCTTTTCAACGAATTCAATAATCGCAACCGGCGCACCATCCCCGCGGCGCGGGCCTACTTTCAAGATGCGGGTGTAACCGCCCTGGCGATCCGCGTAACGTTCTGCAATGACCGAGAATAATTTTTGAACAGCATCCTGTTTTGTTTCTGCGTCAGCTGTTTCATGGCGTACATATGCAGCAGCCTGGCGGCGGGCATGAAGATCACCGCGTTTTCCAAGCGTAACTAATTTTTCAACAACCGAGCGTAATTCTTTTGCGCGTGCTTCAGTTGTTTCGATGCGTTCATTAATGATAAGGTCTGTTGCCAAATCGCGCAGTAATGCTTTACGTTGGGCGCTTGTGCGTCCTAACTTTCTGTAAGGCATGAAGTTCCCTCCCTTATGTTGGATTAATCGCTTTGCCTTCTAACCGGCTCAGTCGTCTTTGCGCAAACCCAAGCCCAAATCTTCGAGCTTTGCTTTGACTTCTTCAAGGGACTTGCGGCCAAGATTCCGGACTTTCATCATATCTTCTTCCGTTTTGTTGGCCAGTTCCTGAACGGTATTGATGCCGGCACGTTTCAGGCAGTTATAAGAACGGACTGAAAGATCAAGTTCCTCAATTGTCATTTCAAGCACTTTTTCTTTCTGGTCTTCTTCTTTTTCCACCATAATTTCCGCATTTTGTGCTTCATCCGTCAGTCCGACGAAGATGTTCAAATGCTCGGTTAAAATTTTGGCGCCTAAAGCAATTGCTTCTTTCGGGCCGATGCTGCCGTCAGTCGTGACATCCAGTGAGAGCTTATCATAATTGCTGACTTGCCCTACCCGGGTATTTTCGACCTGGTAGCTCACGCGTTGAACCGGGGTATAAATAGAATCTATTGGAATGACACCAATTGGATGGTCTTCCCGCTTATTTTGATCAGCAGGAACATAGCCGCGGCCTTGGTTGGCAGTCATGCGCATACGCAAATGCCCGTTTTCGGCAACCGTCGCAATATAGAGATCCGGATTTAAAATCTCCACATCGCTGTCATGCGTAATATCGGCTGCTGTCACAGCGCCTTCTCCCTGTACATCAATCTCAAGCGTTTTTTCCTCATCGGAGTAGATTTTCAAAGCCAGCTTTTTGAGGTTCAAAATAATGCTGGTCACATCTTCAACAACGCCTTCGACTGTCGAGAATTCGTGCATCACGCCATCGATTTGGATGGATGTGACAGCGGCACCCGGGAGTGAGGATAATAGGATACGACGTAAGGAGTTACCCAAAGTAGTACCATATCCACGCTCAAGCGGTTCTACGACGAACTTGCCATAAGTAGCGTCATCGCTGACCTCAACCGTTTCAATTTTTGGCTTTTCAATTTCAATCATTCAAATTAACCCTCCTTCAAAACGTCGAAACCCCGTATAGCACCCCAGAAAGAGCCCTATTCGAAATTCCCCATGCAAAATTCCCTATTATGCATAACAACTGGATCATTCAAATCATTTTTTTGCAGATTATGCATCATATCCCATTATAGACAAGGATACAAAATCTATACAAAAAAATCAGACACGGCGACGTTTTGGCGGGCGGCAACCATTATGCGGCACAGGTGTTACGTCTTTAATGGCTGTAACTTCGAGCCCGGCAGCCTGCAGGGCACGGATAGCGGCTTCACGGCCTGCGCCAGGTCCTTTTACATTTACTTCCAAAGACTTCATCCCATGTTCCATCGATGCTTTCGCGGCTGTTTCAGCAGCCATTTGTGCAGCAAACGGCGTTGATTTACGAGAACCTTTAAAGCCGAGCGCACCGGCACTGGACCATGCAACAGCATTCCCATGCACATCCGTGATCGTAACGATTGTATTGTTAAAAGTGGAACGAATATGAGCGACACCTGATTCAATATTCTTTCTTACGCGGCGTTTGCGCGTATTTGTTCTGCGTGCCATATGAACAACCTCCTTTGCTTATTATTTCTTCTTACCGGCAACCGTTTTACGCGGGCCTTTGCGTGTACGGGCATTGTTTTTCGTGTTTTGCCCGCGAACAGGAAGACCGCGGCGGTGGCGGAGACCTCTGTAGGATCCGATTTCCATCAGGCGTTTAATGTTCAAGGAAACTTCGCGGCGAAGATCCCCTTCTACTTTCAGCCTGTCCACGATATCACGGATTTTGTTTACTTCATCCTCTGTTAAGTCGCGGACGCGTGTATCTTCAGAAATTCCGGCCTCAGCAAGAATTTTTTGTGCAGTTGATTTACCGATTCCGTAAATGTATGTTAAAGAAATAACAACACGTTTATCACGTGGAATGTCAACACCGGCAATACGAGCCATACAGGTGCACCTCCTTCAAATTTATCCTTGTTTTTGTTTGTGTTTCGGATTTTCACAGATTACCATTACTTTGCCTTTTCTGCGGATAACCTTGCATTTTTCGCAGATCGGCTTCACAGATGGTCTAACTTTCATGGTTTACCCTCCTTAATATACGGAGTACAGGCCCGGTACCCTTTATCCAGACAGATTCCCCGGGCAGACTTTCCGTTTCACCGAAAAAGCCGTGTATCTACATTATTTAAACCGGTACGTAATTCTACCGCGGGTCAAATCATATGGGGACAGTTCAACTGTTACTTTATCGCCCGGTAAAATGCGGATAAAGTTCATCCGGATTTTACCCGACACATGCGCAAGAACAGTGTGACCATTTTCTAATTCTACCTTAAACATGGCATTCGGCAAAGTTTCGCTTACAATGCCCTCAACTTCAATAACGTCATCTTTCGCCATCGAACTATTCTCCCTCCTCCTAACATTTAGGACCTGGCAATGATACTTTTCCAAAACCTTAAAACGATTAGGCTCGCCAAAACTCCCGCTTCAGGAAGCGGCCGGCCTGCTGCATATTCACGTAAACCGGCTGATCCGGGGGACCGGCAGGAGCTGATAAACGTTCCCAAGGTTACATGGTTCTTTCATGTCAGTCTTGACCAATCCCATGTCCGGCATACATGTGAACGAACGAAAGCCATTTGCACAGAATTGAATTGCATGAGAGACGTTCGAATGGCGCTTACTGGCAATCCTGACAACGGAAGCCGCCTTCCTCATCTATTGATTATAAGTTAACTGATGAAGCAAATCGCCAATAAAACAGAGCCGTCATTTCACCCGTGAAATATCCAGCGGTGAAAATGCCACGAAAACCATTATAACCTTTTTAAGCGGAAATTGCATCAAACTTGAAAAGTTTTTTACCGTCAGGACACAGCCGAAAAGCCGTCCGGATAAAACTTCCAAAGGTGGTTTCCATCCAACGTGATTGCGGCTCTCATGAATTCACCAAGTCGTTCACGTTTAACCCAGTTGGCCCAGCAATTGATCGATATCCGCAAAAACTTGATGAATATCCTGCTGGCCGTTTACATTCCGCAAATAGCCTTTTTCCTCATAAAAGTCCAGCAGCGGCCGGGTTTGCTTCATATTGACATCGAGCCGGTTCCCGACAGTTTCTGCGTTGTCATCCGGCCGTTGATACAGCGGGCCGCCGCATTTGTCGCAAACGCCCTCCGTTTTTGGCGGATTAAACACGAGATGGTAAGTCGCACCGCAATTTTCACAAATTCTCCGACCGGTCAGCCGCTCTGTCAGAATCTCCCGGTCCACCTCTATGTTGATAACATAATCAAGCCGTTTGCCAAGGCTGCTTAAAATATTTTCCAAAGCTTCTGCCTGGGCAACCGTCCGCGGGAAACCGTCAAGCAGGAAGCCATTTTTGCAGTCATCCTTGCTTAACCGTTCGCGCACGATCCCGATCGTTACTTCATCAGGGACCAGTTCGCCTTTGTCCATAAAGGACTTGGCTTTAAGCCCCAGCTCCGTTTCTTCCTTTATCGCCGCCCGGAACATGTCTCCGGTGGAAATGTGAGGAATGGCATACTTATCAATGATTTTTTCGGCTTGAGTCCCTTTACCGGCTCCGGGAAGGCCCATTAACACTAAATTCATCGTACAGCCCCCTTATTCCTGACATGGTTTCAAGTGCAAAACCATTTTTATTTGATAAAGCCTCTGTAATGGCGTTTAACAAGCTGTGCTTCCAGTTGCAGCATCGTTTCAAGCGCAACCCCGATCACAACGAGCAGGCTTGTGCCGCCGATTCTGGCGGAAGTCGGGAGCCCGATGACATTCGTGAAAATGACAGGCAGAATGGCAATCACAGCAAGAAAGATTGAACCGACGAATGTCAGCCGGTATAAAACCGAAGTGACATATTGCTGTGTGTTTTTGCCCGGGCGGATCCCCGGAATATAGCCGCCTTGTTTCTTTAAATTGTCGGCAAGCTGCTCCGGATTGACTTGTACGAATGCATAAAAGTACGAAAAAGCGATAATCAACGCCACATAAATCAAAGCTCCGACCGGTTTTGTATAGTCAAAAATATACTGGATGGTGCTTGCCACACTGCTGGAACCGAAAAACGAAGCAATCGTCTGCGGCGCAATAATGAACGAAATCGCAAAGATAACCGGAATGACCCCGGCAGCATTGACCTTTAAAGGCAAATGCGTTGACTGCCTGCCGGTTGTTGCCCTGCCGGAAATGTGCTGGGCATACTGGACCGGTATCTTTCTCGATGCCTGCTGGAAATAGATGACTCCGACCACAACGGCCAGAATGATCAATGCAAGAAAAGCCAGCAAAACAATCTTCAAAAACAGCTGGGAACCGGCATTTTCAATTTGCTGTGCGTAAATCTGGTTGATGGCTGTCGGAATCCCGGCAATAATGCCGGCCATAATCAAAATGGAAATCCCGTTTCCTACGCCTTTGGCCGTAATTTGTTCGCCGAGCCACATCAAAAATGTGGTACCGGCTGTCAGCGTCAGTGCGATGATCAAATACGTCCAGAAACCGGACTTCGTAATCAGTGCCCCCTGCGCCAAATTATTAAAGCCATATGACATGCCGAAGCCTTCAATTAAAGCCAGGATAACCGTAAAATAGCGTGTAAACTCACTCAGCTTACGACGCCCCACTTCACCCTGTTTTGCCCACTCGGCAAACTTCGGCACAACATCCATTTGCAAGAGCTGCACAATAATGGAAGATGTGATATATGGCATAATGCCCATTGCAAAAATGGAAAAGTTCTTCAGCGCACCGCCCCCAAAAGTGTTTAGAAAGCCGACTAAACCGTTTTGGGTGGAGGCTTCCAATACGGAAGCATCCACATAAGGAACAGGAATAAAGGCTCCTATGCGGAATACAACCAGCATGAGGAGGGTGAAAATAATTTTATTTCTTATCTCACCCACACGCATCAAATTGGCGATTGTCTTGAACATTAAATCACCTCAGCTGTACCGCCAGCAGCTTCTATGGCTTCTTTGGCAGCAGAGGAGAATTTATGTGCTTTTACGGTCAATTTTTTCTCGAGTTTGCCGTTTGCAAGCACTTTTACGCCCGATTTTTCCTTGCTGATCACACCTGTTTCCAATAAAAGGGCAGGCGTTACTTCCGTGCCGTCTTCAAAACGGTTTAAAACGTCCAGGTTCACAATGGCATACTCTTTACGGTTAATGTTCGTAAAACCGCGTTTTGGCAAACGGCGGAACAACGGGGTTTGGCCGCCTTCAAAACCGAGGCGTACACCGCCGCCGGAACGGGCGTTTTGGCCTTTGTGCCCTTTGCCGGCTGTTTTTCCGTTGCCGGAACCAATACCGCGGCCGACACGGTTGCGTTTTTTACGGGATCCTTCTGCAGGTTTTAATTCATGAAGTTTCATGGTTGCACCTCCTTATCTTAAAATCAAAAATTATTGTTCCGATACAGAAACAAGATGGGACACTTTATTGATCATGCCGCGAATTGCAGCATTGTCTTCTTTCTCAACAGTCTGGTTGACTTTGCGCAGGCCGAGCGCTTTTACCGTATCGCGCTGATCCTGCGGGCGGCCGATGACACTGCGGGTG
The DNA here is from genome assembly GCF_038593015.1 of Weizmannia sp. FSL W8-0676. NCBI lineage: Bacteria > Bacillati > Bacillota > Bacilli > Caryophanales > Bacillaceae > Heyndrickxia > Weizmannia sp. FSL W8-0676. Next base: position 141,484 of record NZ_CP151954.1, on the reverse strand, counting down.
AGGGTGATTTTCAATTTTGCCATGAGCGTTCCCTCCTTAACCTAATAATTCTTCGACAGATTTATTGCGCAGTTTCGCAACTTCATCCGCACGCTTCAATTGTTTAATACCGTCCATTGTGGCACGGATCATGTTAATCGGTGTGTTTGAACCAAGCGATTTGGACGTAATATCCGCAATACCCGCAAGCTCAAGGATCGCACGGACAGGGCCGCCGGCGATAACACCGGTACCAGGGGAACCCGGTTTCAGCAGGATTTTGCCTGCACCGAAGTGGCCGACAACTTCGTGCGGAATCGTTGTGCCCGCAATCGGTACCTCTACAAGATTTTTCTTCGCATCTTCAACAGCTTTGCGGATCGCATCCGGCACTTCCTGCGCTTTTCCGGTTCCAAATCCGACATGTCCGTTCCGGTCGCCAACAACGACAAGTGCGGAAAAGCGGAAACGGCGCCCTCCTTTTACCACTTTGGCAACGCGGTTAATCGTAACAACACGTTCTTCTAACTCAAGTTTGTTTGGGTCAATACGTAGCATGTAAAATTTCCCCTCCTTTTTGATTAAAATTGTAATCCGTTCTCACGGGCTGCATCGGCAAGCGCTTTGATACGGCCATGATAGAGATATCCACCGCGGTCAAAAACAACTTCTTTGATACCTTTTTCCACTGCGCGCTTTGCAATCAATTCGCCCACCTTTTGTGCAGCTTTCACATTTCCGGTTGACTCAAGGCTCAACTCTTTATCGAGCGTGGAAGCGCTGGCCAGTGTGACGCCCTTTACATCATCAATCAATTGGGCATAAATGTTTTTGTTGGAACGATAGATATTCAGGCGCGGACGTTCAGCCGTTCCGCTTAATTTTGCGCGGACGCGTGCATGCCTTTTTTTGCGTACTTGATTTTTATCCGGCTTCGTGATCATCGAATTCACTCCTTTCTCATCCTAGGCGGCATTATTTACCGGTTTTACCTTCTTTTCTGCGTACATATTCGCCTTCGTAACGAATCCCTTTGCCTTTATAAGGTTCAGGCGGGCGGACGTCGCGGATGTTGGCGGCAAATGCGCCGACGCGTTCTTTGCTTACGCCTTTTACGACAATTTTTGTATTGGAAGGCACTTCGACTTCCAGGCCTTCTTCCGGTTCAAATTCAACAGGATGGGAGTAGCCGACGTTCAATACGAGTTTTTTGCCTTGTTTTTGGGCGCGGTATCCAACCCCAACCAGTTCCAAAGATTTTTCAAAGCCTTTCGACACCCCTTCCACCATGTTTGCGAGCAGTGCGCGGGTCGTTCCGTGCAAAGCGCGGTGGTTTTTGCTGTCTGAAGGGCGTGTTACGTGAATGATATTGTCTTCTACGGCAATGTTAATATCAGGGTTGAAGCTGCGGGTCAGCTCACCTTTAGGCCCTTTAACCGTAACTGTATCTCCGTTAATGGTTACCGTAACGCCGGATGGAATTTCAACCGGTTTTTTTCCTATACGTGACATAATTTACACCTCCGTTCAACGTCAAATGATTACCAAACGTATGCTAAAATTTCTCCGCCGACATTGTTTTTCCGTGCTTCTTTGTCGGTTAAAACGCCCTGAGAAGTAGAAACAATTGCGATGCCAAGCCCGTTCAGCACTTTCGGCACTTCACCTGCTTTTGCGTATACGCGCAGGCCCGGTTTGCTGATGCGCTTGATCCCTGTAATGACGCGTTCGTTGTTTGCGCCGTATTTCAGGAAGATCCGGATAATCCCTTGTTTGTTATCCTCGATATATTCAACATCACGCACGAAACCTTCACGTTTCAAAATCTCGGCGATCTCTCTCTTAATCTTGGAAGCCGGGACTTCCAATTTTTCATGACGCACTGTATTTGCATTACGGATACGCGTAAGCAAATCTGCAATCGGATCAGTCATGACCATTTCTTTTACCTCCTTCCCAAATTCGGGTTTTACCAGCTGGCTTTTTTCACGCCAGGAATTTGACCTTTATATGCAAGTTCGCGGAAACAAATACGGCAAAGTTTAAATTTGCGAATGACGGAATGCGGCCGGCCGCATCGTTCGCACCGGGTATAAGCCTGAACTTTATACTTCGGTTCACGTTTTTGTTTCGCAATCATTGATTTTTTAGCCACGTTTTCGCCTCCCTTTTTAGCGCCCGCTTTATTTTTGGAATGGCATTCCGAGCAGGCCTAACAGTTCACGTGATTCTTCGTCCGTGTTCGCAGTGGTGACAATGACGATGTCCATCCCGCGCACTTTGCTGACTTTATCGTAATCAATTTCAGGGAAGATCAGTTGCTCTTTAATGCCGAGTGTGTAGTTTCCGCGGCCGTCAAATGATTTTTTCGATACGCCGTGGAAGTCGCGCACACGCGGAAGCGAAACTGAAATCAGTTTATCGAGGAATTCGTACATGCGCTCGCCGCGGAGGGTTACTTTCGCGCCAATCGGCATCCCTTCACGAAGGCGGAAACCTGCGATCGATTTTTTCGCTCTTGTCACAACCGGTTTTTGGCCGGAAATCAACGTTAATTCTTCTACTGCATTGTCGAGCATTTTTGCGTTTTGGACAGCATCGCCAACACCCATGTTGATCACGATCTTTTCAACTTTAGGCACTTGCATAACGGATGTATAGTGAAACTTGCTTGTTAAAGCAGGAATAACTTCTTTTTCATATTTTTCTTTTAGGCGGTTCATGTCGTGTACCTCCCTTCATGTTCAACTATTTATCTAAAACTTCACCGGATTTTTTTGCTACACGCACTTTTTTGCCGTCCCTTATTTCATATCCGACACGTGTCGGCTCATTTGTTTTCGGATCAATCGGCATCACATTGGACACGTGAATGGGCGCTTCCATATCGAAAATACCGCCCTGTGGATTTGCCTGGGAAGGTTTCGCGTGTTTTTTGACAATGTTCACGCCTTCCACAATCACACGGTCTTTTTTCGGATATGCCGCAAGGATCGTACCGGTTTTGCCTTTATCTTTGCCGGAGATCACCATTACCTTGTCACCTTTTTTGACATGCATTACAGTCGCACCTCCTTGATTGTCACAAACTGTATCGATTAAAGCACTTCCGGAGCCAGTGATACGATTTTCATGAAATTGTTGTTGCGCAGTTCACGTGCAACAGGCCCGAAAATACGCGTGCCGCGAGGGCTCTTGTCGTCACGGATAATGACGCATGCATTTTCATCGAAACGAATATAAGAACCGTCGCTGCGGCGCACTCCGCTCTTTGTACGGACCACAACAGCTTTCACTACATCACCTTTTTTAACAACGCCTCCAGGTGTTGCTTGTTTTACCGTAGCAACGATGACATCTCCGATATTCGCGGTTTTCCGGCCGGATCCGCCCAATACTTTAATCGTCAAAACTTCACGTGCACCTGAGTTGTCAGCTACTTTTAAACGGGTTTCTTGTTGGATCATCCTCGTTTACCTCCCTTCGGAATCAACCGTATCCGAACTGATACAAATTAGATAATGACTGCTTTTTCAACGATTTCCACCAGGCGGAAACGTTTTGTAGCAGATAACGGGCGTGTTTCCATGATTCTTACGATATCGCCGACTTTGGCTTCGTTGTTTTCATCATGTGCCTTGAATTTTTTCGAGTATTTTACGCGTTTGCCGTACAGAGCATGTTTTTTGTAAGTTTCTACAAGAACAGTAACGGTTTTATCCATTTTGTCTGATACGACACGGCCGGTGTATACTTTGCGTTGGTTGCGTTCACTCATGTATCGCGAACCTCCTCCCATTATCGGTTGTTAATTCCAATTTCTCTTTCACGAATGACGGTTTTCATGCGGGCAATCGATTTACGAACTTCACGAATGCGGGCAGTGTTCTCTAATTGTCCGGTCGCAAGCTGGAAGCGAAGGTTGAACAGCTCTTCCTTCAGCGACTTTACTTTTTGTTCAATTTCGGCAGTGGTTAAGTCACGAATTTCTTTAGCTTTCATTAGATTCACCACCAATTTCTTCACGTTTTACGAACTTGCATTTAATCGGCAGCTTGTGGGACGCAAGGCGCAAAGCTTCGCGTGCGACTTCTTCAGGAACACCGGCAATTTCAAACAAAATCTTGCCCGGTTTCACAACAGCCACCCAGCCTTCAGGCGCACCTTTACCGGAACCCATCCGGACTTCAAGCGGTTTTGCTGTATATGGTTTATGAGGGAAAATTTTTATCCATACTTTACCGCCACGCTTCATATAACGTGTCATCGCAATACGGGCAGCTTCAATTTGGCGGTTTGTAATCCAGGAAGCTTCCAAAGCCTGCAAACCATATTCGCCAAATGCAACTTCAGTGCCGCCTTTTGCACGGCCGCGCATTTTTCCGCGGTGTTCACGGCGGTATTTTACACGTTTAGGCATCAACATGATCAGTTTCCCCCTTCCTCGGTTTTTTTCTTGGCAGGAAGGATTTCCCCGCGGTAAATCCAAACTTTTACGCCCAGTTTTCCGTAAGTCGTATCTGCTTCGGCATGGGCATAGTCAATATCCGCACGAAGCGTATGAAGCGGAACTGTACCTTCGCTGTAATGTTCTGCACGGGCAATATCCGCACCACCCAGGCGTCCTGAAACCTGCGTCCGGATTCCTTTTGCACCGGCACGCATCGCACGTTGGATCGCCTGTTTTTGCGCACGGCGGAAAGAAACACGGTTCTCCAGCTGGCGGGCAATGTTTTCCGCAACAAGTTTTGCATCAATATCTGCCTTTTTAACTTCGACAATGTTAATGTGGACTCTTTTTCCTGTTAAAGCATTCAGTGCTTTACGCAATGCTTCTACTTCCGAACCGCCTTTACCAATCACCATGCCCGGTTTTGCCGTGCGGATTGTAATGTTGACACGGTTTGCAGCACGTTCAATTTCCACGCCGGAAACAGAAGCATCCGCGAGGCGCTTTGCGATATATTCACGAATTTTAATGTCTTCGTGCAATAGATCGGCATAATCTTTTTCTGCGTACCATTTCGATTCCCAGTCACGAATCACTCCGATTCGCAAACCAATAGGATTTACTTTTTGACCCACCAATTATCCCTCCTTTTGATCTGATACTACGATCGTAATATGGCTCGTGCGTTTGTTGATCTGGCTTGCGCGCCCCATTGCACGCGGCCGGAAACGTTTCAGTGTAGGCCCTTCATCGACATAAGCCTTTTCCACAAAAAGGTCGTTTGCGTCCATATCGTAGTTGTGTTCTGCGTTCGCAATCGCAGAGTTGAGTACTTTTTCAATAACCGGCGAAGCAGCCTTTGGCGTAAATTTCAAAATCGAAAGCGCTTCTCCTACTTGCTTTCCTCGAATTAAATCAATTACCAGGCGTGCCTTACGAGGAGCAATACGGACTGTTTTCGCGACAGCTTTTGCTTGCATTGGAATACCTCCTCCCGTTAGCGTCTTGTCTTCTTATCGTCACCGGCGTGACCTTTGAATGTACGTGTCGGAGCAAACTCACCGAGCTTATGGCCGACCATATCTTCCGTGATATATACTGGAACATGTTTACGGCCGTCATACACAGCGATTGTGTGGCCGACAAATGCAGGGAAAATCGTCGAACGGCGTGACCACGTTTTGATCACTTGCTTCTTGTTGGATTCGTTCAATTTTTCCACTTTCACCATTAAGTGATCGTCAACGAAAGGCCCTTTTTTCAGACTGCGACCCATGAATAGTCCTCCTTCCTGATTAGAGCTACGGTTCAAGCTACGAACCGTAGTTCAACAGCATTATTTTTTACGGCGCCGTACAATAAATTTATCTGAAGTATTTTTCTTCTTGCGCGTTTTGTAACCAAGTGTCGGCTTGCCCCATGGTGACATTGGCGATTTACGGCCGATCGGAGCGCGGCCTTCACCACCGCCGTGCGGGTGATCATTCGGGTTCATAACAGATCCGCGGACAGTCGGGCGTACACCCATCCAGCGTTTGCGGCCTGCTTTACCGATGTTGACCAGTTCGTGCTGTTCGTTGCCAACCTGGCCGACCGTTGCGCGGCAAGTTGCAAGAATCATGCGCACTTCGCCGGAATTCAGGCGGACAAGCACATATTTGCCTTCTTTACCAAGCACTTGTGCTGAAGTACCAGCAGAACGGATCAATTGGCCGCCTTTGCCTGGTTTCAATTCAATGTTATGGATGACCGTACCAACAGGAATGTCAGAAAGCGGAAGTGCATTTCCGACTTTAATGTCTGCATCCGGCCCGGACATCACTTCCATGCCGACAGTTAAATTTTTTGGTGCAAGGATGTACCGTTTTTCACCATCTGCATAGTGAATCAAAGCAATATTAGATGAGCGGTTCGGGTCATACTCGATTGTGGCAACGCGCCCTGGTATACCATCTTTATCGCGTTTGAAGTCGATAATCCGGTATTGGCGCTTATGACCGCCGCCCTGATGACGAACAGTTAATTTCCCCTGGTTGTTGCGGCCTGCTTTTTTCGAAAGCGGAGCAAGCAGTGTTTTTTCAGGCTTATCCGTCGTGATCTCCGCAAAATCCAAAGCCGTCATGCCGCGACGCCCGTTAGAGGTTGGTTTGTATTTTTTGATCGCCATTTTTTTCCCTCCTCTTCAAGTTTGATGGATCGTATTTAAACCTCAAAGATTTCAATTTCCTTGCTGTCAGCTGTTAACGTAACAACTGCTTTGCGGCGCTTGTTTGTATAGCCGGTATAACGGCCCATGCGTTTGAACTTGCCTTTATAGTTCGCAACGTTCACTTTCGCAACTTTGACGCCGAAAATCTCTTCCACAGCATCTTTGATTTCTGTTTTATTCGCTTTAACATCAACTTCAAATGTATATTTCTTATCTGCCGTCAATTCCATTGAACGTTCAGTAATCACGGGGCGCTTCAGAACATCACGTGCATCCATTAACCAAGCACCTCCTCTACTTTTTCAACAGCGGATTTTGTCATAATCAATTGATCATGGTTTACAACATCCAAAACATTTACGCCTGTTGCTTCAACAACCGTAACACCCGGAATGTTGCGTGCGGACAGTACCACATTTTCGTTCAATCCGTCTGTGACAACAAGTGCTTTTTTATCCACTGACAAATTTTTCAGGACGGCAATAAAATCTTTTGTTTTTGGCGCATCAAAACTTAATGCGTCCAGAACCAAAATATTGTTTTCCTTTACTTTTGACGATAGAGCGGATTTAATCGCAAGACGGCGTACTTTTTTCGGCAGTTTGTAGCTGTAGCTGCGTGGAACAGGCCCGAAAACCGTACCGCCTCCGCGCCATTGCGGGGAACGGATCGATCCTTGGCGTGCGCGGCCTGTGCCTTTTTGTCGCCATGGTTTGCGTCCGCCGCCGCGTACTTCAGAACGGCCTTTTACTTTGTGGGTACCTTGGCGGAGCGAAGCCCTCTGCATGATGATCGCTTCAAATAAAACATGTTCATTCGGTTCGATGCCGAATACAGCGTCGTTTAATTCCACTTCACCGACTTGGGAACCGTTTTGGTTGTATAGAGCTACTTTTGGCATTCCTGTTTCCTCCTTTCTTTGCAATTATTTTGCTTTTACAGCTGCTTTAACTGTAACCAAAGCTTTTCTTGGACCAGGAACGTTACCTTTAATCAAAAGCAGATTGCGTTCTGCATCCACTTTGACGATTTGCAGATTTTGAACGGTAACCCGTTCTCCCCCCATGCGTCCAGGGAGTGCTTTTTGTTTAAAGACGCGGTTTGGCGCAATCGGACCCATTGAACCCGGACGGCGGTGGTAACGCGAACCGTGAGCCATAGGGCCGCGGGATTGTCCGTGGCGTTTAATGACGCCTTGGAATCCTTTCCCTTTTGTAATGCCGGTAACATCTACAATGTCACCTTCTGCAAAAATATCTACTTTGACTTCTTGACCAACTTCAAAATCACTTGTGTTTACGCCGCTGAATTCGCGGATGAAGCGCTTAGGTGCCGTATTGGCTTTCGAAACATGACCCTTTTCCGGTTTGTTTGCCAGGCGTTCCGGTTTGTCTGCAAATCCGAGCTGAATCGCTTCATAACCGTCCGTTTCAACTGTTTTCTTTTGCAGCACAACGTTTGGTGTTGCTTCAATTACAGTGACAGGAATAAGATCTCCGTTCTCGGCAAAAACTTGGGTCATACCGATTTTTCTTCCTAAGATTCCTTTGGTCATCAGTCACACCTCCTGTTAAATATGTCATGTTTTGTTTTATTATTAAAGTTTAATTTCAATGTCAACGCCGGATGGCAGATCCAACCGCATCAGCGAATCAACCGTTTGCGGGGTCGGATTTACGATATCAATCAAACGTTTGTGTGTACGCATTTCAAATTGTTCACGAGAATCTTTGTACTTGTGGACAGCACGCAGAATGGTGTAAACGGATTTCTCAGTCGGAAGCGGAATCGGACCGGAGACGTTTGCACCTGATCGTTTTGCTGTTTCTACAATTTTTTCTGCAGACTGATCCAGAATTCTGTGATCGTATGCTTTTAAACGAATGCGAATTTTTTGTTTTGCCATTATTTTCCCTCCTTTATCGCCTATTTGCTAATAGACATTCTCCATGGAAATTTTCCTGGCACACGCGCCATGGCAAAGCGGCCGGGTGTGCCAGCAACCTCCCACTTCATCGCAGTCAAAGACCAACATCAAACATTATACACAAAAGCCGAGTGTAATGCAACATAAACTTTGATATGCTGCTGATTTCAGTGACTTTTTTATTATACTGGCCCTGTGGCGCAACATCAAGTTTTGGAAAACATTGCTGCAACCCGGGCGCGTAAGCATGGAAAAAGCCCGGCCGGGATGACCTGGCCGGGCTTTTTTTAAATAGCCGATTAAGCTTCGATGGAAGAAACAGAACCGGCGCCAACTGTACGGCCGCCTTCACGGATCGAGAATTTTGTTCCTTCTTCGATCGCGATCGGGGCAATCAATTCAACGGTCATTTCAACGTTATCACCAGGCATAACCATTTCAACGCCTTCTGGCAGAGTAATAATGCCGGTTACGTCCGTTGTACGGAAGTAGAATTGCGGACGGTAGTTAGAGAAGAAAGGAGTGTGGCGTCCACCTTCTTCTTTCGTTAATACATAAACTTGTGCTTTAAATTTGGTATGCGGTGTAATAGAACCCGGTTTCGCCAAAACTTGGCCGCGTTGGACTTCTTCACGTGCAATACCGCGGAGAAGCGCACCGATGTTGTCGCCTGCTTCAGCATAGTCAAGAATTTTACGGAACATTTCAACGCCGGTAACCGTTGTTTGTTTCGGTTCGTCGTTCAAACCGATGATTTCAACAACATCGCCGACTTTCAATTGCCCGCGTTCTACACGGCCGGTTGCAACTGTACCACGGCCGGTGATGGAAAATACGTCTTCAACTGGCATCATGAACGGTTTATCCGTGTCACGTTGCGGAGTTGGGATGTATTCGTCAACAGCATCCATCAATTCAAGGATTTTTGCTTCGTATTCAGGGTCGCCTTCAAGAGCTTTCAAAGCAGAGCCTTTGATAACCGGCACTTCATCGCCAGGGAAGTCGTATTCGGAAAGAAGGTCACGAACTTCCATTTCAACAAGTTCAAGCAATTCTTCGTCGTCCACCATGTCGCATTTGTTCAGGAACACAACGATGTAAGGCACACCAACTTGGCGGGACAAAAGGATGTGTTCGCGCGTTTGCGGCATTGGGCCGTCAGCAGCGGATACAACCAGGATCGCGCCGTCCATTTGGGCAGCACCAGTAATCATGTTTTTCACATAGTCAGCGTGTCCAGGGCAGTCAACGTGTGCGTAGTGGCGTTTTTCCGTTTCATATTCAACGTGCGCAGTGTTGATGGTAATACCGCGTTCGCGTTCTTCCGGAGCACCGTCAATTTGGTCATATGCTCTTGCTTCTGCTTTCCCTTGTTTTGCAAGAACAGCAGTAATTGCAGCAGTCAAAGTCGTTTTACCATGGTCAACGTGACCGATTGTTCCAATGTTACAGTGTTCTTTAGAACGGTCAAATTTTTGTTTAGCCATCAGGAAATCCTCCTTAATATTTTGGATTGAGTGAGTATATGGATGCTTTAAAGCTGAAAGGACAGCTTTAAAGCGCTTTGAACCAACCTAGTAAAGTTATACTTCATTGAAGGCAATAAATCAATTATTCGCCTTTATTTTTTTTGATGATCTCTTCCGCAATGGACTTCGGCACTTCTTCATAATGATCAAATGTCATCGTGAAGACACCGCGTCCTTGCGTGCTGGATCGGAGTGCTGTAGCATAACCGAACATTTCGGACAACGGAACCATGGCACGGACAACCTGGGCATTTCCGCGTGCTTCCATACCTTCCACACGGCCGCGGCGGGCTGTAACTTGTCCCATGATGTCGCCGAGATATTCTTCCGGAATGACAATTTCCACTTTCATGACAGGTTCAAGCAGGACCGGATCGCATTTGGATGCCGCATTCTTCAATGCAAGGGAGGCAGCCACTTTAAATGCCATTTCACTCGAGTCAACATCGTGGTAAGAACCGTCATACAGTTTTGCCTTAATGTCAACGAGCGGATAGCCGGCAAGTACACCGCGCTGCATGGCATCTTCAAGGCCGGACTGGATCGCCGGAATGTATTCGCGCGGAACGACACCGCCGACAATCGCATTTTCAAACTCAAAGCCTTTTCCTTCTTCGTTTGGTGAAAATTCAATCCAAACATCCCCGTATTGCCCGCGGCCGCCGGATTGGCGTACAAACTTACCTTGGACTTTTGCGGATTTGCGGAATGTTTCACGGTACGCAACTTGCGGCGCACCGATATTGGCTTCAACTTTGAATTCGCGTTTCATGCGGTCAACGATAATGTCGAGGTGAAGCTCACCCATACCTTCGATGATCGTTTGTCCCGTTTCCGGATCCGTATGGGCACGGAAAGTCGGGTCTTCTTCCTGCAGTTTTTGCAGCGCCGTCGTCATTTTATCCTGGTCGGCTTTCGATTTCGGTTCAACCGACAACTGGATAACCGGTTCCGGAAATTCCATCGATTCAAGGATGACCGGATTATTATCGTCGCAAAGCGTATCGCCTGTTGTCGTGTCTTTTAAGCCGACAGCAGCAGCAATATCGCCGGCATAAACCATGTCGATTTCTTTCCGGTGGTTTGCGTGCATCTGCAAAATACGCCCGATGCGTTCGCGTTTGTTCTTTGTCGAGTTTTTGACATAAGAACCAGCGCTTAATGTGCCTGAATAAACACGGAAGAATGTCAGTTTACCAACGAACGGGTCTGTCATGACTTTGAAGGCCAAAGCCGAGAATGGCTCATCATCGCTGGAATGCCTGAATACTTCTTCCCCTGTATCCGGAAGCGTCCCCTTGATGGAAGGAACATCCGTCGGCGCAGGCAGATAGTCAACAACCGCATCCAGCATTAATTGGACACCTTTGTTTTTAAATGCCGAGCCGCACAGTACCGGGAAGAATTCAACATTACAGGTTGCTTTGCGGATGGCAGCTTTCAGTTCTTCTTTTGAAATCTCTTCTCCGCCAAGATATTTTTCCATAATATCTTCATCAACTTCAGCAACTGCTTCAAGCAGTTTTTCATGATATTCTTCCGCCTGGTCACGGTACTCATCCGGGATTTCGCGCACTTCAATTTTCGTGCCGAGATCATCGCCGTAGAAAGTTGCATTCATTTCAATAAGGTCAATGATCCCTACAAAGTTGTCTTCAGCACCGATCGGCAATTGGACCGGATGTGCATTTGCCTGCAGGCGGTCATGCAGGGTGCTGACAGAATACAAGAAATCGGCCCCGATTTTATCCATCTTATTGACAAATACAATCCGCGGTACACCGTAAGTCGTTGCCTGGCGCCAAACGGTTTCAGTCTGGGGCTCAACGCCGGACTGGGCATCGAGGACAGCAACCGCACCGTCAAGGACACGAAGGGAGCGTTCAACTTCAACGGTGAAGTCCACGTGTCCCGGGGTGTCAATGATGTTGATACGGTGGTCTTTCCATTGCGCTGTTGTAGCAGCGGAAGTAATCGTAATCCCGCGCTCCTGTTCCTGCTCCATCCAGTCCATTTGAGACGCACCTTCATGCGTTTCGCCGATTTTATGAATACGGCCGGTATAATAAAGGATACGCTCGGTTGTTGTAGTTTTACCGGCATCGATATGCGCCATGATACCGATGTTACGAGTCTTTTCTAAGGAGAACTCTCTTGGCATCTCGTACTTTCTCCTTCCTTAATAGGTGTAATGTAGGAGTATCGGAATATTACCAGCGATAATGCGCAAACGCTCTGTTTGCTTCCGCCATTTTATGCGTATCTTCGCGTTTTTTCACAGCAGCGCCTGTATTGTTGGCCGCATCCATGATTTCGTTCGCCAGCCGTTCTTCCATTGTTTTTTCTCCGCGAAGGCGGGCATAATTGACCAGCCAGCGAAGCCCTAAAGTTGTCCGGCGTTCCGGGCGCACCTCAACCGGCACCTGATAGTTTGCGCCGCCGACACGGCGAGCTTTTACTTCAAGTACAGGCATAATGTTTTTCAATGCCTGGTCAAAAACTTCCATTGGATCTTTGCCAGTGCGTTCACGGATAATATCGAAGGAAGAATACAGGATAGTCTGGGCTTTCCCTCTCTTGCCGTCGATCATCATTTTGTTGATTAAACGTGTGACCAGTTTCGAATTGTAAATCGGATCCGGTAATACGTCGCGTTTTGCGACAGGTCCTTTACGTGGCATAAATGATCCTCCTTTCAAGTATGGTTATCGTTCTTATTATTTCTTTTCTTTCGGTTTTTTCGTCCCGTATTTCGAACGGCCTTGTTTCCGGTTGTCAACACCGGCAGTGTCAAGTGCACCGCGCACGATGTGGTAACGTACACCAGGCAGGTCTTTTACACGTCCGCCACGGATTAAAACAACGCTGTGTTCCTGCAGATTATGGCCGATCCCAGGGATATAAGCCGTTACTTCAATACCGTTTGTTAAACGGACACGGGCATATTTACGGAGCGCCGAGTTCGGTTTCTTCGGAGTCATCGTCCCCACACGGGTACATACACCGCGTTTTTGGGGTGAAGAAAGATCGGTATTGATTTTTTTGAAACTGTTATAGCCTTTATTCAGCGCAGGTGACTTGGATTTCTCGATTTTTGATTTACGAGGTTTGCGCACCAATTGGTTAATAGTAGGCATCTGTTTTTCCTCCCTTCGAACAATTTAAGTCCACACATCCAGGTGGTTCATTTAATGGCAAAAACAAATTTTTGCGGATTCTCCCGCAAAAAGTGTTTAATAAATAAGTGCAACAGCTGCAGCTCCGACTTCAATGCCGCATACCTTTCCGAGTTGTTTTTTCGACTCGGTATACGTAATCGGCACATTGAATTGTTCGGCAACGGAAATGACTTTGCCCGTAATATTCGGATCAGCATCTCTGGCAACGAGCAGTTCATCCACATTTCCGGACTTTATCGCTTTCGCTGTTTGTTTTGTCCCTACAACGATTCTTTTCGCCTGATTTACTTTTTCATAAGACATCGCAATATCCTCCAAAGTATACAGGTATTCATAGGAGCACCTTGAATATATTATCACTTTGAAAATCTAAAGTCAACAGCCCGTGTAAAAAAGGCCATGATTTTTTTGCTAAAAAACAGAAAAAGGTGCAGCACCGGTTTTTGCCGGTGCTGCCGCCGCATTATTCAGCCGGCACTTCTTCTTCCTTTTTCACCAGTTCAGGAACCGTTTTGCGGTAGCGGGTCATGCCCGTCCCTGCAGGAACCAGTTTCCCGATAATGACGTTTTCTTTCAAGCCGAGCAGTTCATCGCGTTTCCCCTTGATCGCCGCATCGGTTAATACGCGGGTCGTTTCCTGGAAGGAGGCTGCCGATAAGAACGAATCGGTTTCCAAGGAAGCTTTTGTAATCCCGAGCAGAACAGGGCGGCCTGTTGCAGGGCGGTTGCCTTCCTTGAGCGCCTTTTCATTCGCTTCACCGAACTGATGGATATCAAGCAATGTTCCCGGCAGGACATCCGTGTCGCCGGCATCGAGCACCCTTACTTTTCTCAGCATTTGGCGGACCATCACTTCAATGTGTTTGTCGCCAATTTCCACTCCTTGCATCCGGTAAACTTTCTGTACTTCACGAAGCAAGTATTCCTGTACGGTTGTGACATCCGTGACACGCAACAGGTCTTTCGGGTCAATGGAACCTTCCGTCAGCTCCTGCCCGCGCACGACGTGGTCATCTACCGCCACTTTCAAGCGGGAAGTATAAGGGGCCGTATAGGTGCGCGTTTCGACAGCGCCCTGAACGACAATTTCATATTGGCGGTCGCGCCCTTCGCTGATGGAAGTAACAACGCCTTCCACTTCGGAAATGACAGCCTGGCCTTTCGGGTTCCGGGCTTCAAACAATTCCTGAATACGCGGAAGACCTTGTGTGATGTCATCCCCGGCAACACCGCCTGTATGGAATGTACGCATCGTCAGCTGTGTGCCAGGTTCGCCGATCGATTGGGCGGCAATAATCCCGACTGCTTCGCCGACTTCCACTTCCTGGCCGGTGGCAAGGTTGCGGCCGTAGCATTTTTTACATACGCCATGGCGGGTATTGCAAGTGAAGGCCGAACGGATCCAGACTTTTTCATAGCCGGCATCGACAATTTCCTTCGCGATATCTTCCGTGATAAAGCCGTTTTCCTCAATGATCACTTTGCCTGTTTCAGGATGTTTGATCGTTTTTCTTGAATAACGGCCGGTTAACCGTTCTTCAAGCGATTCAATGATTTCATTGCCTTCTTTCAACGCACTGATCAAAAGCCCGCGGTCTGTGCCGCAGTCGTCTTCACGAATGATGACATCCTGCGCCACATCAACAAGCCGGCGTGTCAGATAACCCGAGTCTGCCGTCTTAAGGGCAGTATCGGCAAGGCCTTTACGGGCACCGTGCGTCGAAATAAAGTACTCTTGCACGGTTAAGCCTTCACGGAAGCTGGACTTAATCGGCAATTCAATAATCCGGCCGGCCGGGTTGGCCATCAAACCGCGCATGCCGGCAAGCTGTGTAAAGTTCGACGCGTTACCCCGGGCCCCCGAGTCACTCATCATAAAAATCGGGTTCCGTTTATCGAGCGATTCCATCAGTTTGCCCTGGATCGTGTCTTTAGCCCCGCTCCAGATCGAAATAACGCGGTCATAGCGTTCGTCTTCGGTAATTAAACCGCGGCGGAACTGTTTCATGACCGTATCGACTTTTTTCTGGGCATCCGAAAGAATTTTTTCCTTCTCGCCTAAAACGACGATATCCGCAACACCAACGGTAATCCCGGCTTTTGTCGAATAATGGAAGCCAAGATCTTTTAAGCGGTCGAGCATCTTGGATGTTTCCGTAATCTTGAACCGTTTGAACACTTCGGCAATGATGCTGCCAAGGAAGCCTTTTACAAACGGGCGGATTAACGGCTGTTCTTTAATATGCGCTTTTACGTCAATCGAAGGATCAACAAAGTATTTATCCGGCGTTTTTTCTTCAAGATTTGTTTTCGTCGGTTCATTAATATATGGGAAGCTCTCCGGCAAAATTTCATTGAAGATCACTTTCCCGACTGTGGTAATCAGCAGCTTCTTGTTTTGCTCTTCCGTGAACGTCGGGTTGTTCAGCGACCCGGCATAAATGGCAATTCTCGTATGGAAATGCACGTAGCCGTTGTAATAAGCCGTGTACACTTCATTTACATCTTTAAAGACAGATCCTTCACCGACTGCATCTTCACGTTCAAGCGTTAAGTAGTAGTTGCCAAGTACCATGTCCTGGGACGGGGTAACGACCGGTTTCCCGTCTTTCGGATTCAAAATATTTTGGGCGGCAAGCATCAGCATGCGCGCTTCCGCCTGTGCCTCAGCGGATAACGGAACGTGGACCGCCATTTGGTCGCCGTCAAAGTCCGCGTTGTAAGCCGTACATACGAGCGGATGGAGACGGATCGCACGGCCTTCCACAAGCGTCGGTTCAAACGCCTGGATCCCGAGCCTGTGCAAAGTAGGCGCACGGTTCAACAGGACAGGGTGTTCTTTAATGACTTCTTCAAGGACATCCCAAATTTCAGGCTGCAAACGTTCAATTTTCCGTTTTGCGCTTTTAATATTATGGGCGAGGCCTTTTTCAACCAGTTCTTTCATCACGAACGGCTTGAACAGTTCAATCGCCATTTCGCGCGGCAGGCCGCATTGGTACATTTTCAGGTTTGGGCCGACAACAATAACGGAACGGCCGGAATAGTCAACCCGTTTCCCGAGCAGGTTTTGGCGGAAACGGCCCTGTTTCCCTTTCAGCATATGGGAAAGCGATTTTAACGGGCGGTTCCCCGGGCCGGTTACCGGACGTCCACGGCGGCCGTTGTCAATCAGAGCGTCAACAGCTTCCTGCAGCATCCGTTTTTCATTTTGGACAATGATGCTTGGCGCGCCAAGATCAAGCAGGCGTTTCAGGCGGTTGTTCCGGTTGATCACACGGCGGTACAGATCATTTAAGTCGGATGTCGCAAAGCGGCCGCCTTCCAGTTGTACCATTGGCCGCAGTTCAGGCGGAATGACCGGGAGAACGTCCAGCACCATCCATTCCGGTTTATTGCCGGAATTACGGAAAGCTTCCAGTACTTCAAGGCGTTTGATGGCGCGTGTACGGCGCTGCCCCTGGGCAACTTTCAGCTCTTCTTTCAGCATTTCGCATTCTTTGTTGACATCTACATCTTGCAGCAGCTTTTTAATGGCTTCCGCGCCCATGCCTGCCTGGAATTGGTTGCCGTATTTTTCACGGTAGGCACGGTATTCTTTTTCGGAAAGAAGCTGTTTCTTTTCCAAAGAAGTGTCGCCTGCTTCCGTTACAACGTAAGATGCGAAGTAAATGACTTCTTCCAGGGCGCGCGGGGACATGTCAAGCACAAGGCCCATGCGGCTTGGAATCCCTTTGAAGTACCAAATATGCGAAACAGGGGCGGCAAGTTCAATATGCCCCATTCTTTCCCGGCGCACTTTTGATCTTGTTACTTCCACACCGCAGCGGTCACAAACCACGCCTTTGTAACGAACGCGTTTATATTTCCCGCAATGGCATTCCCAATCTTTCGTCGGCCCGAAAATCCGTTCGCAAAAAAGCCCGTCTTTTTCAGGTTTTAACGTCCGGTAGTTGATTGTTTCCGGTTTTTTTACTTCACCGTATGACCAGGATCGGATTTTATCCGGTGAAGCAAGACCGATTTTCATGTACTCAAAATTATTTACATCCAGCAAGGGGCCAGCCTCCCTTTCGTCTTTAGGTTCGTACCTTAAAACACACGCAGAAGAAACAGAAGCCGGATTGTACGAATGCATACAATCCGGGCAAAAGCCTCTGTTTGTTCCAAGCAACATAAACGATTAGTCTTTGGATGCCCCGATTCCTTCCGGTTCTTCTTTTGTCTCGGGCGCAATATTCAGCGTATCGGCCTGATTCAGGTCATCGTCGTCTTCGAGATCGCGCATTTCAATTTCCTCGTCGTCGCCGGAAAGAATCTTCACGTCCAGTCCCAAACTTTGAAGTTCTTTGATCAGCACTTTGAACGATTCCGGGACACCCGGTTCAGGGACATTTTCCCCTTTGACGATCGCTTCATAAGTTTTCACACGGCCGACAACATCGTCCGATTTAACAGTCAGAATTTCCTGGAGCGTATAGGCTGCGCCGTAGGCTTCAAGCGCCCATACTTCCATTTCGCCAAACCTTTGGCCGCCAAACTGTGCTTTACCGCCGAGCGGCTGCTGGGTGACAAGCGAGTAAGGGCCTGTTGAGCGGGCATGCAGTTTATCATCAACCATGTGGGCGAGCTTGATCATATACATAATCCCGACAGATACACGGTTGTCGAAAGGTTCACCGGTGCGGCCGTCATAAAGAACCGTTTTTGCATCGCGCGCCATGCCGGCTTCTTCAATCGTTTCCCATACATCTTCTTCACGTGCACCGTCGAATACAGGCGTCGCGACGTGAAGGCCGAGTTTTTTGGCTGCCATGCCGAGGTGGAGTTCAAGCACCTGCCCGATATTCATCCGGGAAGGCACGCCGAGCGGATTCAACATGATCTGGACAGGTGTCCCATCCGGGAGGAAAGGCATATCTTCTTCCGGAAGAATCCGGGAGATAACCCCTTTGTTCCCGTGGCGCCCGGCCATTTTGTCGCCCTGGTGGATTTTCCTTTTCTGTACAATATAGACACGGACAAGCTGGTTCACGCCAGGCGGAAGTTCATCCCCGGCTTCACGTGTAAACACTTTGACATCGAGCACGATGCCGCCGCCGCCGTGCGGAACGCGGAGTGATGTATCCCTGACTTCGCGCGCTTTTTCACCGAAAATCGCATGGAGCAGACGTTCTTCCGCCGTTAATTCCGTAACGCCTTTCGGGGTGACTTTTCCGACAAGCAAATCGCCGTCTTTTACTTCGGCACCAATCCGGATAATCCCGCGTTCGTCAAGGTTTTTCAAAGCATCTTCCCCGACGTTCGGGATATCACGGGTCATTTCTTCCGGCCCGAGTTTTGTATCGCGTGCTTCAGATTCGTATTCTTCAATATGGATAGAAGTATACACATCTTCTTTTACAAGTTTTTCACTCATAATAATGGCATCTTCATAGTTGTAACCTTCCCATGTCATAAAGGCAACGAGCACGTTCTGGCCAAGGGCAAGTTCACCTTGGTCCATTGACTGGCCGTCCGCTAAAATTTCGCCTTTTACCACACGGTCGCCTTTTTTCACAATCGGGCGCTGGTTGATGCACATGCCATTGTTGGAACGTTTGAATTTTTGCAGGCGGTATTTGTCAAGGTCGCCCTTTACTTCCTGTCCGTCGACATCGATCACACGGCGCACCCAGATTTCCCGGGCTTCCACATGTTCAACAATGCCGTCATATTTGCAGATGAGTGCCGCGCCGGAATCCTTCGCATTGACATATTCCATCCCGGTGCCGACAATCGGCGCTTGCGGCTTCATAAGCGGAACCGCCTGGCGCTGCATGTTTGCACCCATCAGCGCACGGTTCGAGTCGTCGTTTTCAAGGAACGGAATACATGCCGTTGCAGCCGATACAACCTGCTTCGGCGAAACGTCCATATAATCAACGCGGTCTGTTTTTACAACAATGTTTTCACCGCGGAAACGCGCATATACTTCATCGTCAACGAAAAAGCCGTTTTCATCCAGCTGTGCGTTCGCCTGTGCGACGACGTAATTGTCTTCTTCATCAGCCGTTAAATAATCAATATGCTCCGTAACACGCCCTGTATCCGGATCAACCCTGCGGTAAGGCGTTTCGATAAAACCGAAACGGTTTACTTTTGCATAAGTTGATAAAGAGTTGATCAACCCGATGTTCGGGCCTTCAGGCGTTTCAATCGGGCACATGCGGCCGTAGTGGGAATAGTGCACGTCACGCACTTCCATCCCGGCGCGCTCACGGGTCAAACCGCCCGGGCCGAGCGCCGACAACCGGCGTTTATGGGTCAGTTCCGCAAGCGGGTTTGTCTGGTCCATAAACTGGGACAGCTGTGAACTGCCGAAAAACTCCTTAATGGCCGCAATGACCGGACGGATATTGATCAGCTGCTGCGGCGTAATGGTGTTAATGTCCTGGATCGACATTCTTTCACGGACAACGCGTTCCATCCGGGAAAGGCCGATGCGGAACTGGTTTTGCAGCAATTCGCCGACAGACCGTAAACGGCGGTTGCCGAGGTGGTCGATATCATCCGTATTGCCGACGCCATGCAGCAAATTAAAGAAGTAGCTGATGGAAGCCACAATATCCGCAGGTGTAATATGTTTAATGCTTTCATCAACATAAGCATTTCCGATTACATTGATGACTTTTTCGTTATCGTCAATCGGGGCATAAATTTTGATGGACTGCAATGTGATATCATCATCAACAACGCCGCCAGCCTGACTGTACGTTTCAAACTTCAGGTCTTTTTCGAGAAAAGGCACAATTTTATCAAGCGTACGCCGGTCTAAAACGGTTCCTTCCTCCGCGATGATTTCGCCGGTTTCAGGGTCTGCGATCGATTCAGCCAGCCGTTGCCCGAACAGGCGGAATTTCAGGTGAAGCTTTTTATTCATTTTGTAACGCCCGACATTGGCCAGATCATAGCGTTTCGGGTCAAAGAAACGCGAAATCAGCAGGCTTTTTGCATTTTCAACGGTCGGGGGTTCGCCCGGACGGAGGCGTTCATATATTTCAAGAAGCGCTTTTTCCGTGCTTTCGGTATTATCTTTTTCAAGCGTATTTCTTAAGTACTCATTATCGCCGATCAGATCAATAATTTCCTGGTCGGAGCCGAAGCCGAGCGCCCTGAGGAGAACGGTAATCGGCAGTTTTCTTGTGCGGTCGATGCGGACATAAGCCACATCTTTCGCATCTGTTTCATATTCAAGCCAGGCGCCGCGGTTCGGAATTACCGTTGCGGTGTAGCCGTATTTCCCGTTTTTGTCCATTTTGCTGTTAAAATAAACACTAGGGGAACGGACAAGCTGGGATACAATAACACGTTCCGCGCCATTAATGATGAAAGTCCCCGTTTCGGTCATTAACGGGAAATCGCCCATGAATACGTCCTGGTCTTTTACTTCACCGGTTTCCTTATTGACAAGGCGCACCTTTACACGAAGCGGAGCAGCGTACGTTACGTCGCGCTCTTTGCATTCGTCGATGGAATATTTCGGTTCGCCGAGGCTGTAGTCAATAAACTCCAGCGACAGGTTTCCGGCAAAATCCTCGATCGGAGAGATGTCCTGGAACATTTCACGCAAACCTTCGTCAAGGAACCATTGGTAAGATGCGGTTTGGATTTCGATAAGGTTTGGCAGCTCTAAAATTTCTTTGATGCGCGCGTAACTTCTGCGCTGGCGGTGCCGTCCATACTGAACTAGTTGATGTGACAACTGATTCACCCCTCAAATCAAGCGTTTTGTTTGCATCTTTCGTCAAACAACAATAAAGCTAAGGCAAAAAGAAAAAGGGTTTTTTATGAAAAAACCACATATCGCATGACGAGCTTATGATTTTATAAGTATTTTCCAATTCATCCAAAATATATACTTGACAAGTATAGCTTAGATTGCATAAAGAACCTTAATCTATTGGCATTTTATGATTTTAACATATATGAAATCGGGAGTCAAATTTTTTTGGCTTTAAAAACAAAATATCCTTTTTCTTTTCCAACACAATTTACCTCATCAAATATGCTTTCTAATTTTTTCCTGGCAGAAGGGGCCCCCTGTTTTTTCCGGATGACCACCCAAAGTTCGCCGTTGTTTGCGAGATATTGGTAACTTTCTTCAAAAATCCGGTGCACAATCTGCTTTCCGGCGCGGATCGGGGGATTTGTGGCAATCAAGGCAAACGGGCCGCTTTTCACATTTTCAAAAAGATTGCTTTCGTATATGGAAACATTTGAAATATGGTTCCGGGCAGCATTTTTCTTTGCCAGCTCGACCGCTCTTGTATTAATATCCGCCATATGCACATGGCGGCCGGGAAAAGATTTTGCAAGCGCGAGGCCGATCGGTCCGTAACCGCAACCCATATCAAGGACCGGCCCTTCCGTTTCGGGCATGGCCACAAGATCGAGCAAAACGCGGGAGCCGAAGTCGACTTCTTTTTTTGAAAAAACCCCTTGGTCTGTTTGAAAATGAAAGGCATGCCCTCTCAATGTAAAGGTGAAATCTATCGGTTGATGCTTTGCTTCTGGGTTTTGCGAGTAGTAATGTTCAGCCATGAAAAGTCCCACTCTTTCTTGGAGGATTCAGGAAGAAGAGATGTTGAAAAAAGCCCGCCAAATGCGGGCTTTTTCTTTAAAAAGGGCCTTACTTCACTTCTACGCCGGCTCCAACTTCTTCAAGTTTCGCTTTAATTTCTTCGGCTTCTTCTTTCGCTACGCCTTCTTTAAGCGGTTTTGGAGCATTGTCAACAAGTTCTTTTGCTTCTTTAAGGCCAAGACCTGTGATTTCGCGGACAACTTTGATGACTTTGATTTTTTGTGCGCCGGCTTCAGTCAGCACAACATCAAATTCCGTTTTTTCTGCAGCAGCTTCCCCGCCTGCAGCGCCGCCAGCAACAGCAACCGGTGCAGCAGCGGTTACGCCGAATTCTTCTTCAATGGCTTTTACAAGATCGTTCAATTCAAGCACTGTCATTTCTTTGACAGCAGAGATGATTTCTTCTTTCGTCATTTTCATATCCTCCTACAAGATATTTTTTAAAGTATATTCCGTAAAACTTATGCGCTTTGTTCTTCTTTTTGATCTGCGACTGCTTTTGCAGCAAGAGCAAAGTTGCGGATTGGCGCCTGCAGTACGCTGAGAAGCATGGAAAGCAGGCCTTCGCGTGAAGGAAGCGTTGCGAGTGCTTTGATTTCATCAACGGTTGCAACATTGCCTTCAATGACACCTGCTTTGATTTCCAAAGCTTCGTGGTCTTTTGCGAAATCATTAAGGATTCTCGCAGGCGCAACCACGTCTTCCGTACTGAATGCGATCGCATTCGGGCCGGTCAGCGCGCTGTTCAATCCGTCCATCCCAGCTGCTTCTACAGCACGGCGCGTCATCGTGTTTTTGTACACTTTAAATTCAACGCCCGCTTCGCGCAGCTGTTTACGCAGCTCAGTTACTTCAGCCACGTTTAAACCGCGGTAATCGACAACCACAACGGCTGTACTTGATTTGAATTTATCGGTGATTTCATCCACCAGTTGTTTCTTTTGTTCAATTGCACTGCCCATCTTGACACCTCCTACAGATATTCTTGATGAACATTTATACCAAAACAAAACCTCCATATCCCGAGACATGGAGGTTTCATGCATGCGGAGGCCTTAAGGCGCCCCCGGATTTATACGCATTACCTCGGCAGGAAATTAAGCCCTCCGGCACCTGCTGTCTACGGTACAAATGTTTACTTTTTAAAACCGTTCTTAATTATAGCAGCCCGCAGGCAGCATGTCAAATCATTATTTTGCTGCCACAAAAGAAGATGGGTCTACTTTGATGCCAGGCCCCATGGTCGATGTGACAGAAACATTCTTCATGTAAGTGCCTTTTGCAGCTGACGGTTTTGCTTTCATCAATGTGTCAAACAAGGTTGACAGGTTTTCAACCAACTTTTCCGATTCAAAAGAGACTTTCCCGATCGGGGCATGGACATTGCCCGCTTTGTCAACACGATATTCGACTTTACCGGCTTTAATGTCCTGGACCGCTTTTGTCACATCAAATGTTACCGTGCCGGTTTTCGGGTTCGGCATTAATCCTCTAGGCCCAAGGATGCGCCCGAGTTTACCAACTTCGCCCATCATATCCGGCGTTGCCACGATGACATCAAAATCAAACCAGCCCTGCTGGATTTTGTTGACGTAGTCAGTATCGCCGACATAATCCGCACCGGCTGCTTCCGCTTCTTTTGCTTTTTCGCCTTTTGCAAAAACAAGCACGCGCTGGGTTTTCCCTGTTCCGTTTGGAAGCACGACAGCACCGCGGATTTGCTGGTCCGCTTTTTTCGGGTCAACGCCGAGGCGGAATGCAGCTTCAACTGTTGCATCAAATTTTGTAAAACTTGTTTTTTTCACCAGTTCAATGGCTTCCTGAACCGGGTAAGCTTTGGAACGGTCAACGAGTTTCAAAGCGTCAACATATTTTTTTCCTTTTTTCGCCATTTGTATTTCCTCCTCGAATGTGGTT
Organism: Weizmannia sp. FSL W8-0676; assembly: GCF_038593015.1. Lineage (NCBI taxonomy): Bacteria > Bacillati > Bacillota > Bacilli > Caryophanales > Bacillaceae > Heyndrickxia > Weizmannia sp. FSL W8-0676. The sequence continues at coordinate 117,671 of NZ_CP151954.1, read as the reverse complement.
TTAACGGAATAACCTCCCACGAAAAAGGTTGCGAGCCAGTATCGCATCGCAACCCCGTTGGACATAACCAGTACTGCATGGATCAGTCTTCGATCGTAATCCCCATGCTGCGCGCCGTGCCTTCCACCATGCGCATTGCCGCTTCAACACTTGCCGCATTTAAGTCAGGCATTTTTGTTTCTGCGATTTCACGCACTTTGTCACGCTTCACAGTTGCCACTTTTGTACGGTTCGGCTCGCCGGATCCGGATTCAATGCCGGCTGCTTTTTTCAGCAGAACTGCAGCTGGCGGGGTTTTTGTGATGAATGTAAATGAACGGTCTTCAAATACCGTGATTTCAACAGGTATAATCAAGCCTGCCTGATCTGCAGTACGAGCGTTGAATTCTTTACAAAATCCCATAATATTGACGCCGGCCTGGCCCAGTGCAGGACCAACAGGCGGTGCAGGATTTGCTTTACCGGCAGGAATCTGCAATTTAACAATTTTTACTACTTTTTTAGCCACGAGACACACCTCCTTAAGTCCGTGATGTGGTAACAGGGGCTGAGCCCTCCCACTCATCTATTTGATTGAACCCCCCACGGCTGAAGCCGCGAGCTTCCTGCAGACACCGAAACATGCTTCGTTGTCTTCGCAGGCTATCCCCGCAAGTTCCTGCGGTTAGCCGGACAATTGGCAAGACAAAAAGGCAAGCCATATCCGAAGCCAATTCATCTCATGACCGTGTCACGAGTGTATCATAAGAATCATGTGATTGCATTGTGTCTGTTCATGCGGGTGCCCGGTTAGGGCGGGCCATCCGCAAAGAACATACTGACTTATAACATATTAACATCTCAGCACATGGATTTCAAGTTTTATCCCGTTATATTTTATCAATTTGTTCAAAAACGAGTTCTACCGGTGTATCCCGCCCGAACATATTGACCATGACTTTTGCCCTACCTTTGTCGCGGTCCATTTCCACAATCTTGCCCGCAAAGTTTGCAAACGGCCCTTCTTTTACCGTAACCGTCTCGCCGATTTCAAAGTCAACATCGGCCCGTTTTTCTTCCATGCCCATCCGTTTCAAGATGGTATTAATTTCTTCAGGCAAAAGCGGCGTCGGCTTGGAACCGCCTCCCGACGACCCGACAAAACCGGTGACGCCCGGCGTGTTCCGGACGACATACCAGGAATCATCCGTCATCACCATCTCCACCAGGACATAGCCCGGGAAAACTTTTCGTTTCACCACTTTTTTCTTCTCATTCTTCATTTCAAGTTCTTCTTCTTCCGGCACTACTACCCGGAAAATTTTATCCTGCATCCCCATCGATTCTACGCGCTTTTCCAAATTGGTTTTGACTTTATTTTCATAGCCTGAATACGTATGGACAACATACCAGTTTTTTTCCATCTAATAGGACTTGATGTCCGTCCCTCCCTGTTGGTCTTTTGATTTTTTGGGCAAATGAAAAAACCCGCTAATCGGGTTTGAGTCGTTGCTTATGATACTCCCATTATACCATGTTTTATCATTGGATATTCAAGTGTAAAATGATCATTTTACAATGAGTTTTCAGCCCACCGGATCACTGCGGAAATGCCGAGATCGATGACAATAAAGAACAATGTCAGGAAAGCAACCGTTACAAGGACTGTAATCGTGTATTTGACCAGCTCTTTGCGCCCCGGCCAGCTGACTTTTCGCATTTCGGAAGCTACATTACGAAAAAATTTTGTGATGGACATGTATTTAAGACCTCCAAGTAAGCTCATGTTCGTTGTTATTTTGTGCCGCGGTGGATGGTGTGTTCGTTGCAGTGCTTGCAAAACTTCTTTAATTCCATTCTTTCAGCCTTTCCGTTGCCCGTTGTGGTCGTGTAATTGCGCGAACCGCAAACCGAACAGGCAAGTACCATTTTTTTCTGCATCTCATCACCAGCTGTCTTATGGTCTTACGGCGTTAACGGAACCTGCCGCTGTAAAGAACCTCTCCCGGAAAACCGGGAGAGTCTTTTGGGCGCCGCCGGTTCCGTACCGGTATCGTATCAAAACATAAAATCCTACAAATCAACATAACACGGCAGAAAGCTTGTGTCAATCAGTAGCTGAAGAAGGGATGTGCCGGGTTTTTCCCGAAAGCATTGAATACCAGGCATTGAAAGATAGCTTTTTGTACGCCTTAATGCCGCACTTGCATCCGGGAAAAACGGCCTGGCGGAAATACGGCTTACAACACCTTTTCAGTAAGTCAGCTCCCTCCTTTCCAACAGGCGCTCCAGCTTCTTTTTGACGCGTTGTAAAGCGTTATCAATTGATTTTACATGGCGGTTCAATTCTTCTGAAATTTCCTGGTAGGACTGCCCGTCCAGGTAAAGGGCGAGCACTTTTCTTTCCAGATCGCTTAACAGCTCGGATACTTTTACTTCTATATGGACATATTTTTCGCGGATTAAAATCAATTCTTCAGGATTGGAAATTTTCGCGCCGGTGATGACATCCATCAACGTACGGTCGGATTCTTCATCATAAATTGGCTTGTCCAGGGAAATGTAAGAATTAAGCGGTATGTGCTTTTGGCGGGTGGCAGTCTTAATTGCGGTAATCATTTGCCGGTTGATGCATAATTCAGCAAAAGCCCTGAAAGACGTGAGCTTGTCCTCTCTGTAGTCGCGTATGGCCTTATACAGACCGATCATGCCTTCCTGGATAATATCCTCGCGGTCGGCCCCGATGATAAAGTAAGAACGCGCTTTTGCCCTGACAAAGTTTCTGTATTTTTGGATCAAGTAATCCAGCGCTTCGCTTTCGCCGTTGTGTATCCGTTCAACCAACTCTTCGTCCTGCATCGTGCCATATCTTTCTTCATATGCTGCCTCAATGTTCAGGTTCACCTGTATCCCCCCATGAGCATTCGATAAAAGCTATTATACAGTACAGAATTTTCAATCGTCAACCGCTCATCTTTTCCCCCTGCGTAATTTTTCGAAAATTTCCATGACCTCCTGGCTTAACGGTATTCTTGTTGCCGGCTTTTCCTCTTGAATTGATTTTACATTTCTTTTAATCTTTTGTTCAATCACTTCCACTTTGGTCAACAGTTCGCGTGCTGAAATTCTTAAAGCGCCCTGGCCGAATATTTGCCACTGCTCAGTAAAATCGGATGTGGCCACATAAATCTGCGTGCGGATGTTGTTCAGTTTAATGGCCATTTTTTCAATCCGTTCATCTGCCGTTTCATTTTCTTTTGTAAAAATGACTTCCACTTTGTGATAGCGGTACTTTTTTTCCAGGCCTTTCACCCCGTAAGCATCAAAAACGACGATGACTTTGTCATCCGTATAGCCCTGGTATTCCGCCATGATCTCAACAAGCCGGTCTCTGGCGGCGCCAAGGTCTTTTTGTTTCAATTTTTGCAGTTCCGGCCAGGCGCCAATGATGTTATAGCCGTCCACCAGCAAAATATTCATTTTATTCACCAAGCGGATGGCGCTTCCTGTAAACCTCATACATGAGCAAGCCGGCAGCAACGGACGCATTGAGCGAAGTCACATGCCCTGCCATCGGAAGGCGGATCAGAAAGTCGCATGCTTCTTTTACGATCCTGCTCATTCCCCTGCCTTCACTGCCGATGACAAGGCCGAGCGGCAGATCCGCATCCATTTGCCGGTAATCGGTCGTCCCGGAAGCATCGGTTCCCGCAATCCACAACCCTTGCTGCTTTAAGCCGGCAATCGTTTGCGAAAGGTTTGTTACCCGCGCCACCGGGATATGTTCAATCGCGCCGGTTGAAGCTTTCGCCACCGTTGCTGTTAATGCGACCGAGCGCCTTTTCGGAATAATGACGCCGTGTGCGCCGACCGCATCGGCCGTCCGTAAAATCGAGCCAAGATTATGTGGATCCTCCAATTCATCAAGAATCAGGATAAACGGGTGCTCATTCCGCTCTTTGGCAAGCTTGAACATATCGCCTGTTTCTGCATACCGGTAAGCGGCAACGAGTGCCAGTACGCCCTGATGCGCCCCGTCCGCCACCTGGTCAATCCTTTTCTTCGGGACAAATTGGACGGCCACTTTTCTTTCCCTTGCAAGCTCCATCACCTGCTTCATGGCGCCTTTTTGTGAACCTTCCGCAATCCAGATTTTGTTGATTTCCCGGCCCGCTCTTAATGCTTCCAGCACCGGGTTTTTGCCTGCAATATACTCCTGGTCCATCAGCGCACCCCTCCTTTCTGGACTTCGACAATGCCAATTGCTTTTTCAATCAGCGCTTCCATCCGCTCCCGGCTGCCGGACAAATAATGGTAGCCGATCAGCGCTTCGAATGCAGTGCTGTGCCGGTATGTCTGGACATCCGTATTTTTCGGAACCGTGCCCGACTTCGCATTTCTGCCGCGCCGGACAACAGCGGTTTCCTCTTCTGTTAAAAGATCTTCGTTCATCATCTGTTTTAAAACTTGAGCCTGCGCCTTCGCTGAAACAAAGCGGATCGCTTCCCGGTGGAGGCGGTTTGGCTTCGTTTTTCCCTGCAAAAGGACATGGTGCCGGATATATTCTTCATATACCGCATCCCCTATATAGGCAAGCGCAAGGCTGTTCAATTGTTTCGGATCAAGGGTGACCGTCATAAGCGTCTCCATCTCACCCCTTGGGGCGTATCTTCCAGAATGATATTCATGCTTTTCAGCTTGTCGCGAATTTCATCAGCCAGTTGGAAATTACGCGCCTTTCTTGCTTCATTCCGTTTTTCAATCAGCGCTTCAATTTCTTCGTCCAAAAGCGCTTCTTCCTCGAGTTTCAGGCCGAGCACGCCGGCAATCGTTTCGAACTCTTTTATAAATGCCCGGAGAACGGTTTCTGTCGTATTTTTCCCCCGCAAGTAATAATTGGCCTGCTTCGACAGTTCGAACAAAACAGAAATGCCGTTTGCCGTATTGAAGTCATCGTCCATCGCCCCGATAAACTGGCGATGGAGCGAACGGGCCTGTTCCAGCCATTTTTCACCATCTTCCGCCAGATTTGCACTGGATTCGAGCCGGTGCTTTACATTTTGGTACGACGTCTTGATCCGTTCAAGCCCTGCCTTCGCATTGGCAAGCAGTTCCTCGCTATAGTTGATCGGATGGCGGTAATGCACCGACAGCATGAAAAAGCGCAAAACTTGCGGATCATGCCGTTTGATGATGTCATGGACAAGCACAAAGTTTCCGAGCGATTTCGACATTTTTTCGTTATCAATATTGATATAGCCGTTATGCAGCCAGTAACGAGCAAACGGTTTGCCTGTCAAAGCTTCTGACTGGGCAATTTCATTTTCGTGGTGCGGAAAAGTCAGGTCCTGCCCGCCCGCGTGGATGTCAATCGTATCGCCAAGATATTTTCTTGCCATGGCCGAGCATTCAATATGCCATCCCGGCCGGCCTTTCCCCCACGGGCTGTCCCAGGAGATTTCCCCCGCTTTTGCCGCTTTCCAAAGGGCAAAATCAAGGGCATCTTCTTTCTTTTCCCCTACTTCAATTCTCGCACCCGATTTCAATTCGTCAATAGATTGATGGGACAATTTACCGTAATCCGGAAAACTTCTCGTGCGGTAGTAAACATCACCGTCTGATTCGTAGGCATGGCCTTTTTCAATTAATTTTTCAATAAAAGCAATGATCGTATCCATATTTTCCGTCACGCGCGGATGGACGTCCGCATGGCTGCAACCGAGCGCATCAATATCTTCAAAATAGGCCTGAATAAAACGCTCGCTGATCACCGGCACTTCTTCCCCGAGTTCTTTCGCGGCTTTAATGAGTCTATCATCCACATCGGTGAAATTCGACACATAATGGACATCATAACCCCGAAACTCCAAATAGCGCCGGACCGTGTCAAATACGATCGCCGGCCGCGCATTTCCAATATGGATATAATTATAGACAGTCGGGCCGCATACATACATTTTCACTTTCCCCTCTTCAAGCGGGATAAACGGCTCCTTCTTTCTTGTTAACGTATTATATATCTGAATGCTCATACGTTCTTGCTCCTTCCTTTCTCAGTTGTTCTAATTCCGACCGCAAAGCCTCGATTTCCTGCTGCATGCTGTTCAGGAGGTCCGCAACAGGGTCAGGCAGCTCATTATGTTTTAAATCTTTTTTGATTTTGACGCCGTCCTGGACGACGACCCTGCCCGGAATGCCGACCACTGTCGAATTGGGCGGGACATCCTTTAATACGACAGAACCTGCCCCTATTTTTGCATTTTCCCCAATCGTAATCGAACCTAAAACTTTCGCCCCGCTTGCGATTAACGCATTGTCTTTAATCGTCGGATGGCGCTTGCCCTTTTCCTTTCCGGTGCCGCCGAGCGTAACGCCCTGGTAAACCGTCACGTTATCGCCGATTTCGCACGTTTCCCCGATCACTACCCCCATGCCGTGGTCGATGAAAAACCGCCTGCCGATTTTTGCACCGGGATGGATTTCAATTCCGGTAAAGAAGCGGCTGAGCTGCGAAATCACCCGGGCGATAAAAAACATTTTCTTTTTATAAAAAAAGTGCGCAATCCGGTGTGCCCAGATGGCGTGAAGACCGGAGTAAGTCAAGATCACTTCAAAATACGTCCGTGCTGCCGGATCCTGATCAAAAACCACTTCAATGTCTTCCTTCAACCGCTTAAACATGTGCTACTCCCCTTTCGTTTGTTTCTTTCCCATTCCCTGTCCGGTTATAAAATTTCTTCCGCTTTGCATTTCCATCAGCCAGATCGGCACCGATCTTTTCTTTAACGGAGCCTGCCATTTAAAAAAGAAGCGCCTCTGCAACGGACAGAGACGCTTCTTGATCGCGCGGTTCCACTCTGTTTGGCGGCAGGCCTTGCCCGCTGCCCAACTTTCCCTGTTAACGGGCGGCCCCGCTGCATCCTACTGGCGAGCGCGTTCAGATACAGGCTCGAAGGTGCATTTCAGAAAAGGAGGGGCTTAAACCACTTTCAGCCGGCGATGGTTTTCTCTTTGAAGCGTCCTCTTCCTACTTCTCCTTCTCAACGCTTTTTCACACATCCATTTTAACCATATCATATCCTATTTTCGCAAAAATGTTAACCCGTGATTCTTTCAAGGCGTTTCTTCACTTTTTCTCTGCCGAGCAGTTCGATCAGGCTTTGCAGTTCCGGGCCGTGTGTCTGGCCGCTAACGGCAACACGGATCGGCATAAACAGCTTTTTCCCCTTTTGCCCGGTTGCTTTTTGCACCGCTTTGATTCCTTTTTTTATTTCGCCTGCTTCAAATGGTTCGATCCTGTCCAGTTCTTCAAGGAATGCACGGAGCACTTCCGGAACGTGTTCTTCCGACAAAATCGCTTTTGCTTCGTCGTCATATGTGATTTCATCCGTAAAGAAGAGCGGTTTCGACAGCTCGACAATTTCCGCGCCGTAGCTCATTTGTTCCTGATAGAGGGAGATGAGTTTGCGCACCCATTGTTCTTCTTCAGGTGTCCGGTTTTCCGGGACGAGCCCTGCTTTTACAAGATGCGGCAACGCAAGCTCCACAACTTTATCCAGATCGAGCTTTTTCATATACTGGTTGTTCATCCATGTCAATTTTTGGCGGTCAAACAAAGCGGGCGATTTCGACAGCCGTTCGGGGTCAAAAATCTGGATCAATTCTTCCCGCGAAAAAATTTCTTCCTCGCCCTTCGGTGACCAGCCGAGCATGGCAATAAAATTAAACAACGCTTCCGGCAAATAACCGAGTTCCGCGTACTGCTCAATAAACTGGATGATGCTTCCGTCGCGTTTGCTCAGTTTTTTCCGGTGCTCATTGACAATCAGCGTCATGTGGCCGAATACCGGCGGTTCAAAACCGAATGCTTCATAAATCATCAGCTGTTTCGGCGTGTTGGAAATATGGTCGTCCCCCCGGAGCACGTGGGAAATTTTCATTAAATGATCATCGATCGCAACCGCAAAATTATAAGTCGGCATCCCGTCTTTTTTAACGATGACAAAGTCGCCAATTCCGTCCGATTCAAAAGATACTTCGCCTTTTACGATATCGTTGAACGTATACACTTTGCCTTCCGGAACATGGAAACGGAGGCTCGGTTTCCGGCCTTCCGCTTCAAGCCGCTTCCTGTCTTCTTCTGTCAGATGGCGGCATTTCCCGGAATAACGCGGCATTTCCCCGCGTGCAAGCTGGGCTTCACGTTCGGCTTCCAGTTCTTCTTCCGTACAATAGCATTTATAAGCCAGCCCGCGGTCAAGCAGCTCTTCATAATATTTTTTATAAATATCGAGGCGTTCCGACTGGCGGTAAGGCCCGTATTCGCCGCCGACATCAATGCTTTCGTCCCAGTCGATGCCGAGCCATTTCAAATATTTCAGCTGGCTTTCCACGCCGCCTTCCACATTCCGCTTCTGGTCGGTATCTTCAATCCGGATAATGAACTTTCCACCTTTGCTGCGCGCAAATAAATAATTGAATAATGCGGTACGGGCATTCCCGATATGCAAAAAACCGGTCGGGCTCGGAGCGTACCGTACTCTGATTTCGTTTGCCATGTCGATTCTCCTTTAAATTGTCGCTTTTTGTCTTATTTTATTGTATCACCGTCTGAAAAAGCCGTAAACCGGTGGCTCGTTCCGGCCCGGCGGATGAAAGATGTTTTACGTGATGTTAATCACACATCTTGCAGGCAAAATCTCTGCTGTTATGCTTGTTCCAGCAGCATTACGGGACCTAAACCGCCTGGCTTGTCCCGCTCGCGCCCACTCTTTTGCAGCTATACCCCAACTATACTTGTTCCAGCGAAAAACGGGTTCCCGTAAACAGCCGCCCGGCTCCGTTACACCATTTTCGGTGAAACATATGCAGGCCATCCGCCGGTTAATATGGGTCCAGCAGGCAGTGCGGGCCCTGAACTGCCTGGCTTGTCCCGATCGCACCATTACAGCTTACACTGGTTAAGCCTGCTCCAGCAGTACTGCCGCCTGCGCAGCAATGCCTTCTTCACGCCCGGCAAAGCCGAGTTTTTCCGTCGTGGTCGCCTTGACATTGACCTGCCCGTTCTCTGCTTCCAAAATGCGCGCGATCGTTTCCCGCATTTTCCCGATATAGGGCGCCATTTTCGGCTTTTGGGCAATAATCGTGCAATCAAGATTGCCGAGCTTGTACCCTTTTTGTTTCACAAGCCGAAAAACATGCGCCAAAAGCGCCGCAGAATCCGCATCTTTAAATGCCGCATCTGTATCCGGAAAATGCCGGCCGATATCCCCTTCCCCAATGGCCCCGAGGCAGGCGTCCGCTACGGCATGAAGCAACACATCCGCGTCGGAGTGGCCGAGCAAACCTTTTTCATACGGAATTTCAACTCCCCCGATCATCAGGGGACGCCCCTCCCCGAACCGGTGCACATCAAAGCCTTGTCCGATCCTGAACATCTTCATCCTCCCCCCTGCTTTTTTAAAATCGCTTCTGCAAAATAAAGGTCTTCCGGTGTCGTAATTTTAATATTATCATAACTTCCCGGCACAATATGTACAGCATGGCCGATCCGTTCGACCAGCGAGGCTTCATCCGTTCCGAGAAAGCCGTCCCGTTCCGCCGCTTTATGCGCATTTTTCAAGACAGACGTGCGAAAAGCTTGTGGCGTTTGGATCTGCCACAAGCTGCTCCGCTCAATCGTCTCGGTTACAATCTGGTCTTTTGCTCTTTTGATCGTGTCTTTTACCGGGACAGCCGCTATCGCCGCCCCTTTCTCCCCGGCCATTGCCGCCAGTGCTGCAATGAATCCGGTGCTGATAAACGGCCTTGCACCGTCATGGACAAGAATGACGCTGCAGCTTCCGGCAAGTTCCAGCCCGTTCCGCACGCTATATTGCCGTTCAGAACCGCCGCGGGCGAATACTATTTTTTCCGAGCGGGGTAAAATACGCTTCATCTCTTCCAAATCATGCGGCTGCACGGGAAGTATCAACTTTTTGCAGGACGGATCAGCCAAAAAAACTTCTGCTGTAAAAGCAATGACCGGGCGCTTGTTCAGTTCAAGAAATAATTTGTTGAACCCTGCGCCCATCCGTTTCCCCGATCCGGCTGCCGGTATAATCACCTCATAATCTGTCAAATCCAATCTCCCCCGGCATCGCGTTTAAACCTCCCGCGGCCCGGGCCGCGGGTGTTCCATCTCCATTATAACGCTTTTTCGAGCAGCTTCGGCTTGGCAAAAATCATCCGGCCCGCTGAAGTCTGCAGGACGCTTGTCACAAGCACATCAATGCGTTTGCCAATGTAATTTTTGCCTTCTTCGACAACAATCATCGTGCCGTCATCCAAATAGGCAATCCCCTGGTGATGCTCTTTCCCGTCTTTAATGAGCTGGACATTGAGTTCTTCGCCGGGGAGCACAACCGGTTTTACGGCGTTGGCAAGGTCATTGATATTGAGCACTTTGACTTTCTGGAATTCACACACTTTATTTAAATTGTAATCATTTGTCACGACAATCCCGTTCATCAATTTTGCCAGTTTAATGAGCTTGCTGTCCACTTCCTGGATATCTTCAAAATCGCCTTCGTACATTTGTACTTCGATCGGCAGTTCATTCTGTATCCGGTTTAAGATATCAAGCCCGCGCCGGCCCCGGTTTCTTTTCAAGGCATCCGAAGAATCGGCAATATGCTGCAATTCTTCAAGCACAAAGAGCGGAATCACAATCGGGCCGTCAAGAAAACCGGTCTGGCAAATATCCGCAATCCGCCCGTCGATAACAACGCTTGTATCAAGAATCTTCACCTGTTTTCCAGGCTGCGGATGCCCTCCTTGCTCTGTCCCGCCTTTCCGCCTGTGCTGCCGGCTAAAAAACAAATTGAAAATTTCTTCTCTTTTCTTAAAACCGACCTGGAATCCGATATAACCGAGCAATACCGTAAGCGTAATCGACACGATTGTATTGACAATCGGAATTCCCCGGACCGGAATGCTTGCCAGATAAGCAATAATCAGGCCCAGCACAAGGCCAAAGGTTCCGGAAAAAATTTCCGTCATCGGGACTTTTACCAGTGAATCCTCAAACCAATCGACAAAATCAACGATATAATGAATGGACCAGAAAGTAATAAGATAAAAGATAATAGCCCCCAACAGCGCTGAAACATACGGGTTTTTGATTAACACATAATCCACATTCACAAGTTTGTAAAAATCAGGCAGCAGGAAAACACCGAGCGTGCCGCCAATCAGCACCAAACAAATTTGTATAAGCCGTCTTAACAACATGTTCACCTCCTTTATACATTATAAACAAAAAATATGGTTTAAAACGTTTGCCTTCGTATTATTTTTCCCTGCCGAGCCGTTTAATCGCCGCGGTTTTCTCCGGGCATTTTCAGGCTTCATGCACATCCCCTGCTTTCTTTTAAAATTTGTATCCTGCCAGCCGTTGTCTTTTCTGCCTTTACATCATAACGGATCCTGCAAACGCGGATTCGCGGCAGTTGTTTGCTTATCCAGCGGGTTCCGTTTTTTCCCACGTTTGCCTTCACTTCCCGGTTCCTTCACGCACTGATCCAAAGAACACAAGAAGGCACGGAAGTTTGTTCCCAGTCTCATCCTCCGAGTGCCGCTTTTAAAGCTTCCTGGATGGTAGCGACGCCGATCACTTGAATCTCCTTTGGCGGCGTCCACCCACCCATATTATTTTTCGGAATGATCGCCCGCCGGAAACCGAGCTTTGCCGCTTCCTGGACGCGCTGCTCAATGCGGGACACCCGCCTGACTTCCCCCGTCAGCCCGACTTCTCCGATAATGCAGTCATCCGCATTTGTCGGCTTGTCGCGGAAACTGGATGCCACGCTGACGGCAACTGCCAAATCCACTGCCGGTTCATCCACTTTCAGGCCGCCGGCAACTTTTAAATATGCATCCTGGTTCTGAATCAAAAGGCCGGCCCGTTTTTCAAGCACCGCCATAATCAGCGTGACACGGTTATAATCAATCCCGGATGCCATCCGCCGCGGCATATTGAAAAACGTCGGAGCCAAAAGCGCCTGGATCTCGACAAGCACCGGGCGCGTCCCCTCAATGGAAGCAACCACGGTAGAACCGGCTGCACCTTTTGTCCGTTCTTCCAGAAAAATTTCGGAAGGGTTCTGGACTTCTTCCAAACCGGATTCTTTCATTTCCAAAATCGCAATTTCATTGGTCGAGCCAAAGCGGTTTTTGACCGCCCTTAATATCCGGTAGGCATTATGGCGTTCACCTTCAAAATACAGGACCGTATCCACCATATGTTCAAGCACGCGCGGGCCGGCAATAGAGCCTTCTTTTGTCACGTGGCCGACAATGAAGATGGCCACATTTTTTGTTTTTGCCGTCCGCATCAGCTGTGCAGTCGTTTCCCTCACTTGCGACACACTGCCCGGCGCAGACTGGATTTCCGGATGGTAAATCGTCTGGATGGAATCAATGATAACAAAGCCGGGGTTCAGTTCATCTATCGCCTGCTGGATCACGGAAAGGTCCGTTTCCGGCAGCACATAAAGATGGTCGGTATGGATGTTTAACCGGTCTGCCCTTAATTTCGTCTGTTTCGCCGATTCCTCCCCGGAGATATACAGTACATTTAACCCGTGCTTTGCCAGTTGTGATGACACTTGCAAAAGCAGGGTTGATTTGCCGATCCCGGGATCCCCGCCGATCAAAACAAGTGACCCGGCAACAATGCCGCCTCCGAGGACACGATTCAGCTCGCCAAAATCCACTTTCGTCCTTTTTTCTTCTTTAGACTCTATAGACGTAATAGGCGCCGCTTTGGTTTCATTTCCGGGCTCAGGATGTAAAAAAAAGCCCCTCCTTTTTGGCGCCTCCGCTTCCTCCACCATCTGGTTCCACTGGTTGCATTGCGGGCACTTTCCCATCCATTTTGGCGACTCGTAGCCGCAGTTCTGGCAAACAAACTTCACGGTTTTTTTTGCCATCTTAAACCCCTTTCCCTAATATCTATGTGTATAAGTGTAAACAAAGTATCTTGAAATTTAATTAAAATCGTATAAGAAACCGCTATGTGAAAAAAAGGGTACAATCTCCAATACCATTGTACCCTTCCTGCTTCCGGCATTAAGAATTGGACGATACAGCTTCCGACTCCGCCACACTGGCAAAAGTAAATTCGCCGTCTTTTACATCGACCAATACCTTTTGCCCTTCTTTTATATTGCCTTTCAGCATTTCTTCCGAAAGGCGGTCTTCGATGTTTTTCTGAATCGATCTGCGCAGCGGCCGCGCGCCGTATTCAGGATCGTAGCCTTTTTCCGCCACTTTTTCCTTTGCGGCATCCGTCAGCACAAGTTCGATATGATGCTCTTTTAACCGGTCCGACAATTCTTTCGCCATCAATGTGACAATTTCGTTCAAATGTTTCTTCTCGAGCGAATGGAACACAATGGTTTCATCAACACGGTTCAAAAACTCAGGCCGGAACGCTTTTTTCAGTTCCTCGAGCACTTTGTCCTTCATGTCTTTATAATCGGCCTCGACGGTATCCTGAATGGTGAAGCCGACGCTCTTGTTGCGTTTTAAAGCATCTGCGCCAACATTCGATGTCATGATGACAATCGTATTGCTGAAATCAACCGTGCGGCCCTTGGAATCGGTCAGGCGGCCGTCATCCAGCACCTGAAGCAAAATGTTGAAAACGTCCGGATGCGCTTTTTCAATTTCATCAAGCAGCACAACCGAATACGGTTTTCTCCGTACCTTTTCCGTCAGTTGGCCGCCTTCTTCAAAACCGACATATCCAGGCGGCGAACCTACGAGGCGGGAAGTCGAATGTTTCTCCATGTATTCGGACATATCAATCCGGATCATAGCGTCTTCATCGCCGAACATCGCTTCCGCAAGCGCACGCGCCAGTTCTGTTTTTCCGACCCCTGTCGGCCCGAGGAAAATGAAGGAACCGATCGGGCGTTTCGGATCTTTTAATCCTGCCCGTGCACGGCGGACTGCTTTTGCCACAGCAAGCACCGCTTCTTCCTGCCCGATCACACGGGAATGAAGGATTTCTTCAAGGTGCAAGAGCCTTTCCGTTTCGGTTTGCGCCAGTTTCGTCACTGGAACTCCCGTCCAGCTCGAAACAACAAGCGCTATATCATCGACTGTGACTTCGCTGTTTTCCCGGCCTTGTTTTGCCTTCCAGCTTTTCTTCGTTTCCTCCAGCTGTTCGCGCAGTTTCTGTTCGGTATCCCTTAACGCAGCCGCTTTTTCAAATTCCTGGCTCTGGACGGCTGCATCTTTTTCTTTGCGCACCTCTTCCAGTTTCAATTCCAATTCTTTCAAATTCGGCGGCGTTGTAAAGGAACGGAGGCGCACTTTCGATCCGGCTTCATCAATTAAGTCAATCGCTTTATCCGGCAGGAACCGGTCTGCGATATAGCGGTCCGAAAGTTTTACAGCGGCTTCGATCGCCTCATCGGTAATCGAGACGCGATGGTGTGCTTCATAGCGGTCGCGCAGCCCTTTTAAAATCTGGATCGACTCATCAATCGTCGGCTCATCGACCTGGATCGGCTGGAACCTTCTTTCCAGTGCCGCGTCTTTTTCAATATATTTCCGGTATTCATCCAGTGTCGTAGCACCGATGCACTGCAGTTCGCCGCGGGCAAGCGACGGTTTTAAAATATTGGAGGCATCAATGGCCCCTTCCGCACCGCCGGCCCCGATTAAAGTATGCAGTTCATCAATGAAAAGAATGATATTGCCGGCCTGGCGGATTTCATCCATCACTTTTTTCAGGCGGTCTTCAAATTCGCCGCGGTATTTTGTGCCGGCTACAACCGTACCCATATCGAGCGTCATGACCCGTTTGTCACGCAGGGTTTCCGGCACTTCATTATGGACAATTTGCTGGGCGAGTCCTTCTGCAATGGCCGTTTTCCCGACGCCCGGTTCCCCGATCAGGACAGGGTTGTTTTTTGTCCTCCGGCTCAGCACTTCAATGACACGCTGGATTTCTTTGCTCCGCCCGATTACCGGATCAAGGGAATCTTCCCGTGCGATCGCTGTCAAATCGCGGGCCAGGCTGTCCAGTGTCGGTGTGCTGACGCTGGCCGCCGAACCGCCCTGCACGGATGCTTCACTGTTGCCCAATAATTGGAGCACCTGCTGCCTTGCTTTATTTAAGCTGACGCCGAGATTTGTCAGCACACGTGCCGCAACGCCTTCACCTTCACGGATCAGCCCGAGGAGAATATGTTCCGTTCCAACATAGGAGTGCCCGAGTTTTCTCGCTTCATCCATTGACAGTTCAATCACTTTTTTGGCCCTTGGCGTGTAGTGGATCGTTTGGGAAATTTCCTGGCCGTTCCCGATCAGGGTTTCCACTTCTTCCTGGATTTTTTCGGCGCTTAAACCCAGGCCGTACAGCGCTTTTGCTGCGATGCCTTCCCCTTCGCGGACAAGTCCGAGCAAAATATGTTCCGTTCCGATATTGTTATGTTTCAGGCGGATTGCTTCTTCCTGGGAAAGGGCCAGCACTTTCTGGGCTCTCTCTGTAAATCTTCCAAACATCATCTGTCATTCCTCCTGTTCATTTGGTCTCCTCAAGCCTCAAACGTTCTCTTATCAGTGTAGCCCTCCGGATATCCCTTTCATACGGGCTGAGCGCTCTTCCGGCATAAAGCTGTAAAAATCCAGGCTGCATTAAAATCATCAATTCATTTAATATTTGTTTCGAAATGTTTTGAATATAGCCCAGATCAATTCCCAGCCGGACATCGGACAAACAACGGGCCGCTTCTTTTGTTTCAATGATCCTGCTGTTTTGCAGGACACCGAGCGAACGGTAAACCCTGTCTTCTAATTGTATGTTTGAAGTCTGCACCAATGCTTCCCTTGCCGATCTTTCCTGTGTAATGATCTGCCGGATGACACTGGTTAAATCTGAGACAATGTTTTCTTCCGATGTTCCGAGTGTCACCTGGTTGGAAATTTGAAAAATATTTCCGATGGCTTCGCTTCCTTCGCCATATATTCCTCTTACCACCAAACCAAGCTGATGAATCGCCGGAATGATTTGTTTAATTTGCTGTGTCAGCACAAGCCCCGGCAAATGCATCATGGCCGATGCGCGGATGCCTGTTCCGACATTCGTCGGGCAGCTGGTTAAGTAACCGAGCGTTTCATCAAAAGCATAATCGACCCCATTTTCAATCAGGTCATCAAGCTGATTGGCTTTCTGAAGCGTTTCATGCAATTGAAGCCCCGGAGAAAGACATTGTATGCGTAAATGATCTTCCTCATTTATCATAATACTAATATCTTCGCCGCTTGACAAAATAACTGCCCCGTCACCCGATTCTTCGGCAAGCTGCGGGCTGATCAGGTGTTTCTCCACAAGCACCCTTTTTTCGAGCGGTTTTAATTCATCCATTTTTAAAAATTCAACCTGCAGTTCAGCCGGAAAATGATTCCGGGCGATATCCTGGATTATTTTCATAATTTCCCTTGCTTCCTCGGTACTAAACAAGGACGGGAACCGGAAATTTTTTAAATTTCTTGCCAGACGGACACGTGAGGTCAGTACAATTTCCGATTCAGGCCCCTGCTCGTTCATCCAGGAACTGGACGCTTCGTGCAAAAAATGTTCCAAAGACATTACTGCTCCCCTCCTTTAGCTTGAGAAGAACCTTCAAGTGCGCGAATTTGATCGCGGAGTTCTGCTGCTTTTTCAAATTCTTCCTGGCTGATGGCTTCCTGCAACGCCGCCTTTAGTTCCTGCAGTTTCTTCTTTGTGTAAATGGCACCACCAATCCGTGCCGGTATTTTTCCTTCATGCGCAACGTTGCCGCCGTGGAGGCGCTGCAAAATCGGGACAAGCTGGTGCTGAAACGTCTCATAGCAATGCGGGCAGCCTAACCGGCTCGTATTTAAAAACCGGGTCAATGTCATCCCGCAATGGCTGCAGCGAAGCACATCCGGGTCAGGCGCTGTTTCCTGTTTGAAAAGTTGGATGGCCGGGTCAAAATTAAAAAGACCCGCGAGCAAATTATCGAAGGAAAAGCTTTTTCCCCAATCCGATGAAAACTTTTCCCCTTTCTCCTGCGCGCACTTTTCGCAAAGATGGAATTCCGTTTTCTCACCGTTTATAATTTTTGTAAAATGCATGGTTGCCGGCCTTTCATTGCATTCCTGACAAATCACAGCATACTCACCTCTGTAGTTACTTGTATTTTAAGGTTGTTAACATGGATTTCAACATTCTGGCACGCAGTTCATCCCGTTCCGGCAACTGGATGTAGAGCACGGAGCGGTCCATCACGCTGAGCATGATTTTTGCCTCCCGCCTTGAGATCACCTCTTCTTCAACGAGCCGGAGAATGATGGCTTCCGCATTGGACTGGGAGATGACATTGCCGATATGCACGAGCAGCTGGTCAATCAGTTCCGCATCGCTTTCAGGCCGCACTTTCATGATCCGGATATAACCGCCGCCGCCCCTTTTACTTTCAACAATATACCCTCTTTCAATCGTAAACCGCGTATTGATGACATAATTGATTTGTGAAGGGACACATTGGAACTTATCGGCAATCTCATTGCGTTTTATTTCAAGAATTTCTTTTTCATTCAGTTCCAGAATCCGTTTTAAATATTCCTCTATGATATCAGATATATTTTTCATCAAAGCCACCTCCTGACACTATCTTTTGACTTTGACTATATTTGACTATAATTATACAGGATTCCCCCGCAAAAATACAACAGAACAACCCGCCCAATTTTAACTTTTCTTACTCCGATTTTCAAAAAACTGATGATTTCTTTTATCTTTTCACTGATTGCGCTTTAAAAACCCGCCAGGCCGGATACTGTCCCGCCCTTCCAAAGCCGGCGTCGGTTTGAAAAAAATGGATTACCGAAACCTCTATTTTTGAAATGTGAAAAACCGCAGACAAATCGCCTGCGGTTTTGATTTGGCCCGGCAACGTCCTACTCTCGCAGGGGGAAACCCCCAACTACCATCGGCGCTGGAAAGCTTAACTTCCGAGTTCGGGATGTATTCGGGTGTGACCTTTCCGCCATCATCACCGGACCTGTATTTTATTTTGGGATGTGTTCCCTGAAAACCGGATGGGAGAAAAAACTGTAAACGGAGAATAGCTTTGGTTTCTAACTTTGAAAATTGTCTAGCTCCAGCGCCTATCGGCTAGCGTATTTCTGCGCTTTCTCCCTACGATAAGCGGGCATCGACTCGCCTTTAGGGCTCGTCGTGTTTCCTTTATCTCAGTCGAAAGCTCCGAAATCCGTACGCCGATGGGCAAGGCGCTTCCGCTTTTCTATTGTCCAGCTTCGGTGCCTAGCCCCTCGAGGTCGAATCACCTGCCCGCCACGGAGCCAAAAGACGGCTCCATGCCGGTCAGAACATTCGCTTGTCGGGGCTAAACAAGGCACCTCCGCTTTTCGTGGTTAAGTCCTCGATCGATTAGTATCCGTCAGCTGCACGCGTCACCGCGCTTCCACCCCGGACCTATCAACCTGATCATCTTTCAGGGATCTTACCAGTTAAACTGTGGGAAATCTCATCTTGAGGGGGGCTTCATGCTTAGATGCTTTCAGCACTTATCCCTTCCGCACATAGCTACCCAGCGATGCCTTTGGCAAGACAACTGGTACACCAGCGGTGCGTCCATCCCGGTCCTCTCGTACTAAGGACAGCTCCTCTCAAATTTCCTGCGCCCGCGACGGATAGGGACCGAACTGTCTCACGACGTTCTGAACCCAGCTCGCGTACCGCTTTAATGGGCGAACAGCCCAACCCTTGGGACCGACTACAGCCCCAGGATGCGATGAGCCGACATCGAGGTGCCAAACCTCCCCGTCGATGTGGACTCTTGGGGGAGATCAGCCTGTTATCCCCAGGGTAGCTTTTATCCGTTGAGCGATGGCCCTTCCATGCGGAACCACCGGATCACTAAGCCCGACTTTCGTCCCTGCCCGACTTGTAAGTCTCGCAGTCAAGCTCCCTTATGCCTTTACACTCTGCGAATGATTTCCAACCATTCTGAGGGAACCTTTGGGCGCCTCCGTTACCTTTTAGGAGGCGACCGCCCCAGTCAAACTGCCTGCCTGACACTGTCTCCCACCCCGGTAAGGGGTGCGGGTTAGAATTTCAATACAGCCAGGGTAGTATCCCACCGATGCCTCCGCCGAAGCTGGCGCTCCGGTTTCCAAGGCTCCTACCTATCCTGTACAAGCTGTACCAAAATTCAATATCAGGCTGCAGTAAAGCTCCATGGGGTCTTTCCGTCCTGTCGCGGGTAACCTGCATCTTCACAGGTACTATAATTTCACCGAGTCTCTCGTTGAGACAGTGCCCAGATCGTTACACCTTTCGTGCGGGTCAGAACTTACCTGACAAGGAATTTCGCTACCTTAGGACCGTTATAGTTACGGCCGCCGTTTACTGGGGCTTCAGTTCAGAGCTTCGCCTTGCGGCTAACCCCTCTCCTTAACCTTCCAGCACCGGGCAGGTGTCAGCCCCTATACTTCGCCTTGCGGCTTCGCAGAGACCTGTGTTTTTGCTAAACAGTCGCCTGGGCCTATTCACTGCGGCTTCCCGGGGCATACACCCCAAAAAGCACCCCTTCTCCCGAAGTTACGGGGTCATTTTGCCGAGTTCCTTAACGAGAGTTCTCTCGCTCACCTTAGGATTCTCTCCTCGCCTACCTGTGTCGGTTTGCGGTACGGGCGCCTTTCACCTCACTAGAGGCTTTTCTTGGCAGTGTGGAATCAGGAACTTCGGTACTTTAATTTCCCTCGCCATCACAGCTCCGCCTTGGCGCGAAGGATTTGCCTCCGCACCGGCCTAACTGCTTGGACGCGATCAACCAGTGTCGCGCTTGCCCTATCCTCCTGCGTCCCCCCATCGTTCAAACGGTGAAGAGGCGGTACAGGAATATCAACCTGTTGTCCATCGCCTACGCCTTTCGGCCTCGGCTTAGGCCCCGACTAACCCTGAGCGGACGAGCCTTCCTCAGGAAACCTTAGGCATTCGGTGGAAGGGATTCTCACCCTTCTTTCGCTACTCATACCGGCATTCTCACTTCTAAGCGCTCCACCGGTCCTTCCGGTCCGGCTTCAACGCCCTTAGAACGCTCTCCTACCACGGACACCAAACGGTGTCCATCCGCAGCTTCGGTGATACGTTTAGCCCCGGTACATTTTCGGCGCAGCGTCACTCGACCAGTGAGCTATTACGCACTCTTTGAATGATGGCTGCTTCTAAGCCAACATCCTGGTTGTCTAAGCAACGCCACATCCTTTTCCACTTAACGTATACTTTGGGACCTTAGCTGGCGGTCTGGGCTGTTTCCCTTTCGACCATGGATCTTATCACTCACAGTCTGACTCCCAAGCATAAGTTTTTGGCATTCGGAGTTTGTCTGAATTCGGTAACCCGATGAGGGCCCCTCGTCCAAACAGTGCTCTACCTCCAAAACTCTCCGCTTGAGGCTAGCCCTAAAGCTATTTCGGAGAGAACCAGCTATCTCCAAGTTCGATTGGAATTTCTCCGCTACCCACACCTCATCCCCGCACTTTTCAACGTGCGTGGGTTCGGGCCTCCAGCAAGTGTTACCTTGCCTTCACCCTGGACATGGGTAGATCACCTGGTTTCGGGTCTGCGGCCTCATACTCTTTCGCCCTGTTCAGACTCGCTTTCGCTGCGGCTCCGCTTCTTCAGCTTAACCTTGCATGAGACCGTAACTCGCCGGTTCATTCTACAAAAGGCACGCCATCACCCGTTAACGGGCTCTGACTACTTGTAGGCACACGGTTTCAGGATCTCTTTCACTCCCCTCCCGGGGTGCTTTTCACCTTTCCCTCACGGTACTGGTTCACTATCGGTCACTAGGGAGTATTTAGCCTTGGGAGATGGTCCTCCCGGATTCCGGCGGGATTCCTCGTGTCCCGCCGTACTCAGGATCCACTCGGGAGAGAACGAAGTTTCAGTTACAGGGCTTTTACCTTCTCCGGCAGGCCTTTCCAGGCCGCTTCACTTACCCCGTTCTTTTGTAACTCCCATATGAGTGTCCTACAACCCCGGAAGGCAAGCCTTCCGGTTTGGGCTGTTTCCTGTTCGCTCGCCGCTACTTGGGAAATCGCAATTGCTTTCTCTTCCTCCGGGTACTGAGATGTTTCAGTTCCCCGGGTGTGCCCTTCCTGCCCTATGGATTCAGGCAGGAATCCTGTCCGATTAAAGACAGGGGGTTTCCCCATTCGGAAATCTCCGGATCAAAGCTTACGTACAGCTCCCCGGAGCATATCGGTGTTTGTACCGTCCTTCATCGGCTCCTAGTGCCAAGGCATCCGCCGTGCGCCCTTTCTAACTTAACCATAAAAGGTTTAAATCCAAAAATAAGCGATTCTCGGTTTACTTGGTTTATTTCTCCTATCCGGTTTTCAAAGAACACATTTATAAAGGTGGAGCCTAGCGGGATCGAACCGCTGACCTCCTGCGTGCAAAGCAGGCGCTCTCCCAGCTGAGCTAAGGCCCCGATCATTAAGGAATGGTGGGCCTGAATGGACTTGAACCATCGACCTCACGCTTATCAGGCGTGCGCTCTAACCAGCTGAGCTACAGGCCCTTAATGAAAGGAAATATAAGGAAGGATTGAACCTTCAAAACTGAACAAAACGGAAACGTCAAACTTAATGTTGGAAAACGAAGTTTTCCTTAATTTCCTTAGAAAGGAGGTGATCCAGCCGCACCTTCCGATACGGCTACCTTGTTACGACTTCACCCCAATCATCTGTCCCACCTTCGGCGGCTGGCTCCGTAAAGGTTACCTCACCGACTTCGGGTGTTACAAACTCTCGTGGTGTGACGGGCGGTGTGTACAAGGCCCGGGAACGTATTCACCGCGGCATGCTGATCCGCGATTACTAGCGATTCCGGCTTCATGCAGGCGGGTTGCAGCCTGCAATCCGAACTGGGAATGGTTTTCTGGGATTGGCTTAACCTCGCGGTCTCGCAGCCCTTTGTACCATCCATTGTAGCACGTGTGTAGCCCAGGTCATAAGGGGCATGATGATTTGACGTCATCCCCACCTTCCTCCGGTTTGTCACCGGCAGTCACCTTAGAGTGCCCAACTCAATGCTGGCAACTAAGGTCAAGGGTTGCGCTCGTTGCGGGACTTAACCCAACATCTCACGACACGAGCTGACGACAACCATGCACCACCTGTCACTCTGTCCCCCGAAGGGGAAGGCCCTGTCTCCAGGGAGGTCAGAGGATGTCAAGACCTGGTAAGGTTCTTCGCGTTGCTTCGAATTAAACCACATGCTCCACCGCTTGTGCGGGCCCCCGTCAATTCCTTTGAGTTTCAGCCTTGCGGCCGTACTCCCCAGGCGGAGTGCTTAATGCGTTAGCTGCAGCACTAAAGGGCGGAAACCCTCTAACACTTAGCACTCATCGTTTACGGCGTGGACTACCAGGGTATCTAATCCTGTTTGCTCCCCACGCTTTCGCGCCTCAGCGTCAGTTACAGACCAGAGAGCCGCCTTCGCCACTGGTGTTCCTCCACATCTCTACGCATTTCACCGCTACACGTGGAATTCCACTCTCCTCTTCTGCACTCAAGCCTCCCAGTTTCCAATGACCGCTTGCGGTTGAGCCGCAAGATTTCACATCAGACTTAAGAAGCCGCCTGCGCGCGCTTTACGCCCAATAATTCCGGACAACGCTTGCCACCTACGTATTACCGCGGCTGCTGGCACGTAGTTAGCCGTGGCTTTCTGGCCGGGTACCGTCAAGGCGCCGCCCTGTTCGAACGGCACTTGTTCTTCCCCGGCAACAGAGTTTTACGACCCGAAGGCCTTCTTCACTCACGCGGCGTTGCTCCGTCAGACTTTCGTCCATTGCGGAAGATTCCCTACTGCTGCCTCCCGTAGGAGTTTGGGCCGTGTCTCAGTCCCAATGTGGCCGATCACCCTCTCAGGTCGGCTACGCATCGTTGCCTTGGTGGGCCATTACCCCGCCAACTAGCTAATGCGCCGCGGGCCCATCTGTAAGTGGCAGCCGAAGCCGCCTTTCCTTTTTCCTCCATGCGGAGGAAAAAACTATCCGGTATTAGCCCCGGTTTCCCGGCGTTATCCCGATCTTACAGGCAGGTTGCCCACGTGTTACTCACCCGTCCGCCGCTAACCTTTTAAAAGCAAGCTTTTAAAAGGTCCGCACGACTTGCATGTATTAGGCACGCCGCCAGCGTTCGTCCTGAGCCAGGATCAAACTCTCAGTAAAGATGTTTGATAAAAGCTCAAAAAGAATTTGACGTTTCGTTTTGTCCAGTTTTCAAGGAACAATCGCTTTGTTTTTCAGCGACTTTTATATCATACCACGACGCAACCAACATGTCAACTACTTTTTTAAGAAGTTTGATGCCGGATGCGGCGACGAAAACTATTATACTAGTATAACGAAGTGTAGTCAATCCTTTTTTTTTATGCCTGCTTTTTCGTGGGCGCCCATGCTTCTTTCAGCCTAAGCTTCTAGTTTCTTCGAATGAACATAAAAAATACGCCAAAGAAATGATGGATCATTTCTTTGGCGCTGGTTGTCTGCTGATGGCGGTTCGAGCGCTGCTTTTGTCAAGACAGAATCCATGTCTGGATGACAGTCAGGCCGATCACCCCGGGTATGCCGAGCAGCCCGGAAACGGATACGGTGGCTGCATTGATTGGGACATGCAGTCCGTACCGGCCGCCCACTTGGTTTAAAAAGAAAAGGAGTATAGCCCCGATGATGGCTTTGATGCATAACTTTCCCGCCCATCGCAGCGGTTTGGTTAAAGCTGCGGAAAACAGCAGCAAAAGGATCAGGCCGACAATCGCAATAATGATGATGGTTGAGCTCAAGTGAATCACCCCTTTTTTCCAGCTGCTTTATTTTTATGAAGGAGTTGTCCAAAAAAGAACTTGAGCCGTGCTACCCTTACTGGAGGCGGATGTTTCTTCTTTTCACTTCCCGAAAAAGAAACACATACTTCGCTTCGGCCACTTTGGTGCGGTAGTAAAGTTCTTCGTTAAATTCAAAACTTAGATGCTGGAGGGCGTTTTGCTGTACCCATTCATTTTTTACGTTTGTGACCAAATCGAGAAGAAGCGCATCGTATGCTTTCCTGAGTTTTTGCTTCTTGCTGAACATTGTATCCACCCCGTGTCAGGTTAAATTTCTCTTCGGCCTTCCAGTGCTTTTGATAAGGTGACTTCGTCGGCGTACTCGAGATCTCCGCCCACTGGCAACCCGTGTGCAATCCGTGTCACTTTAATGCCGGACGGTTTTAAAAGCCGCGAAATATACATGGCTGTTGCTTCGCCTTCGATATTTGGATTGGTTGCAAGAATCACTTCTTGGACGGTTTCATCGCGCAGGCGTTTGAGCAGATCCGGCACACTGATGTCTTCAGGGCCGATTCCGTCCATTGGCGAAATCGCACCATGCAGGACATGGTAAAGGCCGTTGTATTCTTTCATTTTTTCCATGGCAATGACGTCTTTCGGCTCCTCGACAACGCAGATCACGCTTCTGTCGCGGCGCGGATCGGCACAAATATAGCACGGATCTGTATCGGTGATATGCCCGCAAACGGAACAGTACGTCAGATCCCGTTTCGCATCGACAAGCGCCTTGGCAAATGCAAGGACGCTGTCTTCCTTCATATCAAGAACAAAAAATGCCAGCCGGGCCGCGGTTTTCGGCCCAATGCCTGGCAGTTTCATGAAGCTTTCCATTAATTTTGTGATTGGTTCAGGGTATTGCATTGTTGATCACACCTTTAAAATCCCGGAATATTGAAGCCTTTCGTGTACTTGCCCATCGTCTGCTCCGTCAGCTGTTCAACTTTATCCAGGGCGTCATTGGTGGCGACAAGGATCATGTCCTGCAGCATTTCGACATCGTCCGGATCGACGGCTTCTTCATTGATGCGCACTTCCAGCACTTTTTTATGGCCAGAAACGACAACGGTTACCATGCCGCCGCCTGCCGTACCTTCCACTTTCTGTTCGCCAAGCTGCTCCTGTGCCTCCATCATTTCTTTCTGCATCTTTTGCATTTGTTTCATCATTTTTTGCATATTGCCCATATTGCCCATTCCTCGCATATGAAACCCTCCAGTTTTAGTCTTTTATTTCAATTAATTCAGGCCCAAACAATTTGATTGCTTCGGTTACAACCGGATCATCCTGCGGTTTTTCTTCCTCTGCTTCTTCTTTATGGTGGTGGATATAATTTTCCCTGATCGTATTCCATTCATTTTCCGGAACGCCCGCAGCCTGGTACCCGGTTCCGGTTAATTCACTGAGCACGCTCGAAATCGCTTGTAAAAATTTCTCGTTTTCCATCGCCATCTGGCAATGGATCTCATATTTGAATTTGATGACAAAAGCGTTCGGCGACGCCGCCACCGGTTCCGCTTCGTTTAAAAGCGCCGCCTGCGACCGCATCTGCCTGCTGTTGAGCGTCTCAATCATATCGTTCCAACTGTTTTTAATCCGTTTGAGATCCTCTTTTGTCGCTTCTTTTAATATATCATGAATCCTTCCGACTTGTACCTTAAAACCTTTCGAAGTGCGCGGAATTTTTCTCGGGGCCTGCCGTTTTGGCGCATGTTCTGTTTCATCCGCCTCCGGCACCCCGTTTTGCTTGAGAGACTCGAGTTCTGATTCGAGCCGTTCGATTTTTTCAGCAAGTTTCCGGATGAGATCATTTTCCCCGGGATCCGGCGCTTTTTCTTCACAAAGTTTGATAAAAGCCACTTCCAAATAAACGCGGGCCATATTGGAAAAACGCATATCCTGCTGCGTTTGGTTCAGGATGTCAATAAAACGGTAAATTTCCTGCGTTTGAAGCGAGCGGCTCATTTCTTTAAACGCCTCATCTAAATAAACCCTTTGAACCGCTTCCTCCATCTGCGGGGCAGTTTTATACAAAAGCAGATCGCGGAAATAAAGGATGAAGTCTTCCACAAGCCTTGAAGGATCTTTTCCCTGCTGGAGAAGAGAACCGACAAGGTCAAGGCATTTTGCAGCATCCTTCTTTTGAATTGCCTGCGCAAGGCGGGTAAAATCATTCTGGGAAATGGAACCCGTTACCGTGAGCGCATCTTCCACTCTCACTTTCCCCTCGCTGAAAGAGACGGCCTGGTCAAGTAGGCTGAGCGCGTCCCGCATCCCGCCTTCCGCAGCATGGGCGATAATATTGAGCGCCTGTTCATCATATGCAATGCCGGTTTCGCCTGCAATATAAGCCAGGCGTTTAAAAATATCACGGGATGTGATTCGTTTAAAATCAAACCGCTGGCATCTGGAAACGATCGTAAGCGGAATTTTATGGGGCTCGGTTGTTGCCAGAATAAAAATGACATGTTTCGGGGGCTCCTCAAGTGTTTTCAAAAGTGCGTTAAATGCGCCGATCGACAGCATATGGACTTCGTCGATAATATATACTTTATATTTAACAACACTTGGCGCGTATTTGACTTTGTCGCGGATATCCCGGATGTCATCCACGCCTGTATTCGACGCCGCGTCAATCTCGATGACATCTGGGATCGTGCCGTCTGTAATCCCCCGGCAGACAGCGCATTCGTTACACGGTTCCCCGGTCGGAGCATGTTCGCAGTTCACCGCCTTTGCCAAAATTTTAGCGGCACTTGTTTTTCCTGTACCCCGCGGGCCCGAGAAAAGATAAGCATGCGTTGTTTTCTGTTGCAGGAGGGCATGCTGCAATGTTTTTGTCACATGCTCCTGCCCGACGACATCCGCAAACCGCTGCGGCCGCCATGTGCGGTATAACGCCTGATAAGCCATGATCAATCCTCCCGGCCAGATTTGCTTCCGATTCACACATTTCTTTTATTATACCTTAGGAAAAGCGATTTTACATCCCGAATCGAAAAGCATTCAAATATGGAAAAAACCCATCCCGGATCAGGATGAGTTTTGTTTTTTATGTAATGAAACTGCCGCGCACCTTTCTTCGACCGACCCTCATAAGCGTTACTTAAGCAGTTAGCTCGACCCAGGCTGCCCTGCGGCACATGGAATGACCCGCTTAATGCTGCTTCCTTCCGGACCTGACATGGTTCGCGGGGTTCCATTGCGCAGGACCCGGGTGTCAACACCACTTACTTAAGGCTGACCCTACAAGCAGCCGGCCTCGGAAAGGGATTCAGTCCCGCTAGAGCGGATTGCGGGTACAGGGCACCGCTGCCTCCCCACCTAGCGCGGCAAAATTGATACCAGTTTTAAGCGTTAAAAACTAACGCATAACTAAGTATACATGTCTTTTTTAAAAAAAGCAATCTCTCCCGCCTGTTAATTGGTGGGACTTTTTCCATCTTCCTCTGCCACAAATTTTTCCTTCTTTTTCTTCTCCCTTAAAGACCGGAAAAAGGACCGCAATAGCTCCCCGCATTCTGTTTCAAGCACACCGCTTACGACTTCGCTCCGGTGGTTAAAGCGACCGTCCTCAAGCAGGTTCATCAAAGTTCCCGCACAGCCCGCTTTTGGATCTTTTGCCCCGTAAACGACCCGCTTGATCCTCGATTGTAAAACGGCACCGCTGCACATTGGGCATGGTTCCAGTGTGACATACAACTCGGCATTTTCAAGGCGCCATGATCCGATCACTTCGCATGCTTTTTCGATGGCCAGAAGTTCCGCATGGGCGGCAGCACGCTGGGTGGTTTCACGCAGGTTGTGGGCTGCAGCAATCACTTTTTCATCGATCACAATCACCGCCCCGATCGGCACTTCACGGAGATGCTGTGCTTTTACGGCTTCCTGAATGGCAAGGCGCATATAATATTCATCGCGATTTTCCATCCAAACTCCTCCAAAAGGTATCGTAGCCTTATCGTAACACAGCCTTGAAAAAAATCACACTGGGTTCGGTCATCAGTATGGATTTTCCTGCCGTTTTGCGCTGGCTTTCTTCAGGTAGAAGGCTCCTGTGTTAGGAAACGGAAAAGTTGGATGCTCTTTCGTTACTGAGAGCACTTATATGTTAAGGAACATCACAAAAAACGTTCGCTTCCTTCACTTAGAGGGGCTCTATGTTAAGAAACACTGAAAAACATGCTT
Organism: Weizmannia sp. FSL W8-0676; assembly: GCF_038593015.1. Lineage (NCBI taxonomy): Bacteria > Bacillati > Bacillota > Bacilli > Caryophanales > Bacillaceae > Heyndrickxia > Weizmannia sp. FSL W8-0676. The sequence goes on along the minus strand of NZ_CP151954.1, from coordinate 89,557 downwards.
GCTTCCTTCATTTAGCGGACGGCTACGTTAAGAAAGATGCGCAAATGGGTGCCCTTCCTTTACTTAGAACCCTTCTACGTTAAGAAACACTGCAAAAAATTTCCGCTTCCTTAATCTAGAGCGCCTTTAAGGAGTCGCGAGTGGGTTCGAAATGTCTTTTTGAAGCCGTCAAAAAGACAAAACACGTTGCATCCGGGCTCGAGATGTCTTTTTGAAGCCGTCAAAAGGACAAAACAAGACGCACCTGGGCTCGAAATGGTCTTTTGAAACCGCCAAAAGGACAAATCAAACTGCACCTGGCCCCAAAATGTCTTCTTGAACCTGCCAAAAGGACAAAACACGTTGCATCCTGGCCCGAAATGTCCCTTTGAAGCCGTCAAAAGGACAAAACACGATTGCATCCGGGTTCGAAATGTCCTTTTGAAGCCGTCAAAAAGACAAAACATACCGCACCTGGCCCCAAAATGTCTTTTTGAACCTGTCAAAAAGACAAAACAAGCTGCATCCGGGTCCGAAATGTCTTTTTGAACCTGCCAAAAGGACAAAACAAGCTGTATCCGGGCTCGAAATGTCCTTTTGAACCTGTCAAAAGGAGTCGCGACTGGGTCCAAAATGGTCTTTTTGTTAAGCAACACCACAAAAAATTTCCGCTTCCTTAATCTAGAGCTCCTCTATGTTAAGAAGCGCCACAAAAATCATGCCCTTCCTTTGCTTAGAACCCTTCTACGTTAAGCAATACTACAAAAATCATGCCCTTCCTTCATTTAGCAGGCCGTTACGTTAAGAAATGCCGCAAAAATGGTTTGATGAATGATTCCGCAAAAAAAATGCGCACATAAAAAGCGGGCATGTTTTAAAAAAACGGGGCATAAAGATAACAATAGCGATGGCTGACACAAGGGGGGACTCGTTTGCAAATACATGTTGTCGAAAGAAATGACACGGTCTCAAATCTTGCGCAAAGATACAGTGTTCCGGCTTCAGAAATCATTTCGGCAAATGAACTTCCGGATCCGGATCGGCTTGTCATCGGACAGGCGATTGTCATCCCGATCACCGGGAGGTTTTATTGGGTCCGGCCGGGGGACAGCTTATATTCCATTGCACAACAAGCAGGGATATCTTACCAGGAACTTGCCCGCATCAACGGCATTTCTGTCCATCAGCAGCTCCGACCCGGGTTGCGCCTTTATCTGCCGCCTTCCCCGAAAAAAAGAGCAGAATTTAATGCGTATGTTGAACCATTCGGGAACACGGTTTCAGCGTCTCTTGAAACAAGTGCGCGAAAAGCGGCCCCGTATTTGACCTATCTTGCCCCGTTTGCATTCCGGGTAAACCGAGACGGCACACTTGTTGCCCCGCCGCTTGGAAATTTGCGGGCGATTGCCGATGCCCAAAACGCCATTTTAATGATGGTGATCTGTAATCAGGAAAACGGCCAGTTCAGCGATGAACTCGGGCGGATCCTTTTGAACGACGAAACCGTCCAGAACCGGTTTTTAAATGAAATTGTTCAAACCGCAAGCCGGCTCGGTTTCCGTGATATTCATTTTGACTTTGAGTATTTGCGCCCGCAGGACAGGGAAGCTTACAACCGGTTTTTAAGAAAAGCAAAAACGCGCTTCAGCCGGGAAGGTTGGCTCATGTCCACCGCGCTCGCTCCGAAAACGAGCGCCACCCAGGCCGGGCGCTGGTATGAGGCACACGATTACAGGGCGCATGGCGAAATTGCCGATTTTGTTGTCATTATGACCTACGAATGGGGGTATAGCGGCGGCCCGCCCATGCCGGTGTCTCCGATCGGGCCGGTCCGGGATGTGCTCCGCTATGCCATCACAGAAATGCCGCCCAATAAGATTTTGATGGGGCAAAATCTGTATGGCTATGACTGGACATTGCCCTATCAAACTGGCACAACAGCAAGAGCCGTCAGCCCGCAGCAGGCCATCCGGCTCGCGGGTGCGCACAATGTGCCGATCCTGTATGACACAACATCCCAGGCCCCTCATTTTAACTATACAGATGAAAACAACCGGCGGCACACCGTCTGGTTTGAAGATGCCCGTTCCATTGAGGCAAAATTTAATTTGCTTACTGAACTCGGGTTAAGAGGCATGAGCTACTGGAAACTCGGCCTCTCTTTTCCGCAAAACTGGCTGTTAATCGCCGATCGCTTTGATGTAGTCAAACGCCCTTCCTGAAGCAGCGGGTTCCGTTGCTTTTTTCTTTTACCCCGGAACCCGCTGCGCCGCACGGACGGGATTGCGAAGTCCTTTCCCCGCATTTATGCCGGCGCCAACTGGACGGTCCGGATGCAGGCCTGATCCGATACACAGAGCAAGCACCAGTCACATTTGAGTTCCATTTTTTGGAAAATGTTTGTTAAAACCAACCCAGGAAACAGCCGGAAGCAGAACGCCGGGACACATGACCGCTTTTTTTCCCGTATGACAACCGGCGGAGACTTGTGCTAAAATAGCAACAGTGTGCATCAATGAACAATCGCTTCAGCGGGAGGGCGTTATGAAAAGGATACCGTTTATTGCAATCGAGGGACCGATCGGCGTTGGCAAAACGTCATTGGCAAAAGCCATTTCATCATACTTTTCGTTTCAGCTTTTGAAAGAAATTGTGGATGAAAATCCTTTTCTTGGAAAATTTTATACCAATAAAGAAGAATGGGGTTTCCAAACCGAGATGTTTTTTCTCTGCAATCGCTACAAACAGCTGGAAGACCTTAAACGGCATAGGCAGCCTGTCGTTGCAGATTACCATATTTTTAAAAGCTTGATTTTTGCCCGGCGGACGCTAAAAACGCATGAGTTTGAAAAATTTATGAAAATTTACGGCATTTTAACAGCCGATATGCCGCAGCCGAACGTCATCATTTATTTGCACGCAAGCCTGGAAACGCTCCTCAAGAGAATTGAAATAAGAGGGCGGGCATTTGAAAAAAATATGCAGGAAACGTATTTACAAAAACTATCCGCAGACTACGGCCGGTTTATGAGCCGCTTCGAAGCCGGCCATCCGGACATCCCGGTATTAAAGTTCGACTGTGATACACTTGATTTTATCCGGCATGAACATGACCTGACATACATGCTGCAAGAAATCGCGCAAACCTTACAAAAAGGAGTACATACCCATGGAACTTCGTGAGAAATATCAAATTCCGAACCACGCTGTGATCACCATTGCAGGTACTGTCGGCGTCGGAAAATCGACTTTAACGCGTGCGCTCGCGAAGGCGCTCCATTTCCGGGCGTCCTTTGAAAAAGTCGACACCAATCCGTATTTGGAAAAATTTTATAGCGATTTTAAACGGTGGAGTTTCCATCTTCAAATTTATTTTCTGGCGGAAAGGTTCAAGGAGCAGAAAAAAATGTTTGAATACGGCGGCGGTTTTATCCAGGACCGCTCCATTTATGAGGATACCGGCATTTTTGCCCGGATGCATTATGAAAAAGGCAATATGTCTGCCATTGATTTTGAAACCTATACAAACTTGTTTGATGCCATGGTGATGACCCCGTATTTTCCGCATCCCGACCTGATGATTTATTTGGAAGGCAAGCTGGAAAACATTTTGGAACGGATCAAAAAACGCGGCCGTCCAATGGAACAAGATACCCCTGTTGAATACTGGATTGAAATGCAGAAACGGTACGAGCAGTGGATCGACTCTTTCCATGCCTGCCCGGTTCTCAGGCTGAACATTGACGAATACGACCTGTTTAAACATGAAGATGCCGTCGAACCGATTGTCGAGCGGATCGGCTACATGCTCGCACAGGCAGCAGCCGTAAAAAAATAATGGCGGCTAAAAACCCGTTACCATCGCGTAACGGGCTTTTTAATGATTTACGGAGGGATCACGGGCATGCAAAAAATGTGGTGTCTTGTCCTTACTCCACGAAAAAAGCCCACAGCTCCCGCCATTTCAGGGTGCCACAGGCTTTCAATCATAGTCCTTTTCATTTTTCAAGTGGAGGAAGAGGGATTCGAACCCCCGCGCGGTGTAACCCGCCTGTCGGTTTTCAAGACCGATCCCTTCAGCCAGACTTGGGTATTCCTCCATTTTGACAAAAAAGATTATAACCTACACGATCAAAACAAGTCAAGCACATCAAGATTTTCTACTGCGGAAAGCCATCTGAATTTTAGCCAAAGGAAGGCCCCGGAACGCACATTTAGATATGGCCGTTTTTCTCTTGTCCGCCCTTTTGAGTAAAATCCCGCCCTAAAAAATGCGGAAGCTTCCGGAAAACATGTTTCAAATCCCCGGCTTTTCATGTAAAAAAGCCGGGGATTTTATTATGATTCTGGTTTGATGATATCGGTACGCATGTACGGGCGGAGCACTTCGGGAACCACCACGCTGCCGTCAGCCTGCTGATAATTTTCAAGGATGGCTGCGACGGTACGCCCGATGGCAAGCCCGGATCCGTTCAGTGTATGGACATGTTCCGGTTTTGCATTGGGTTCCCTGCGGAAGCGGATGTTCGCACGCCTTGCCTGGAAAGCTTCAAAGTTGCTGCACGAAGAGATCTCGCGGTATACGTGCTGGCTTGGCATCCACACTTCAATATCATATTTTTTCGCTGCCGTAAACCCGAGGTCCGCCGTGCACATGCTCATCACATGATAAGGCAGGCCCAAAAGCTGCAGCACTCTTTCCGCATGGCCCGTCAGTTTTTCAAGCTCCTCATAGGAATCTTCCGGTTTGACAAATTTTACAAGTTCCACTTTGTTAAACTGGTGCTGGCGGATCAGCCCGCGTGTATCGCGCCCGGCAGAACCCGCTTCCGAACGGAAACAGGCGCTGAATGCCACATAATTGATCGGCAGGTCGCCGCCGTTTAAAATTTCATCACGGTGATAATTTGTCACCGGCACTTCGGCAGTCGGGATCAGAAAATAGTATTTTTCATTGACAAGAAAAGCATCTTCTTCAAATTTCGGCAGCTGCCCCGTTCCTGTCATGCTGGCCCGGTTCACCATATACGGCGGCAATACCTCTTCATAACCGTGTTCTTCGACATGCAGATCAAGCATAAAATTATAAAGCGCACGTTCAAGGCGGGCGCCAAGCCCTTTGTAAAAGACGAACCGGCTGCCGGTCACTTTGGCTGCCCTTTCAAAGTCAAGGATGCCAAGGTCAGTGGCAATATCCCAGTGCGGTTTCGGTTCAAATCCAAATGCCGGCACTTCACCCCATTTCCGGATTTCGACATTGTCCTCTTCGCTGTCTCCCACCGGCACGCTTTCATGCGGAATGTTCGGGATAGAAAGCATCAGCATTTCAAGTTCGGCTTCGACTTGTTTCAACTCGGCATCCAGCGCTTTAATTTTCTCGCCGACGCCGCGCATTTCCTCGATCAGCTTTGTTGCATCTTTCTTTTCGCGTTTCAGTGCCGCAACTTGCTGCGTGACTTCATTCCGCCTGTTTTTCAACGCTTCGCTTTCCATGATCAGTTCGCGCCGCCTTTGGTCCAGCCCGCTGAACTTTTCAAAATCGGTCAAATCTTCTCCGCGGTGCTGCATCCGTTCTTTGACTTCATCAAAATGCGCACGCAAAAATTTGATGTCCAACATGCTATCCTTCTCCTTTTATCGAAATTCAAATAAAAAACTCCCGCCCTGAAAACAGGGACGAGAGTGAACCCGCGTTGCCACCCAAATTGAAAACAAGAGTTTTCCGCTTTGTAAGGATAACGGGTTTTTTCCCGTGGATGCCTACTCGCCCGGCTTTCAGCAACCCGCTCAAGGATGGATTCACAGAAGCTTTCCGCCGGTTTCCACCGCCCACCGGCTCTCTTTAGGAAAAGCGTTCTCCTACTGGTTCCTGTCATTGCTTTTTCAGTCTTCACGTACATCTTAATGTACTACAATTTTATCCGTTTTGCAACAGACTATACCGGAATCCTTGCCATACTCAAAAAATATTCGGTCATCCGCAGGTCATCCGTTAACTCCGGATGGAAGGAGCAGCCGAGCAGATTTCCCTGGCGGACCGCAACAATCCGCCCGCGGCACTCGGCCAGCACTTCAACATGATCGGAAACGGAAACGATATGGGGCGCGCGAATAAAGACAGCCGGGAAATCTTCCGCGATGCCGTTAACACGGATTGTTTCTTCAAAACTTTCCCGCTGGCGGCCGAAAGAATTGCGCGCCACCGTAATATCCATTGCGCCGATATGCGCATCTTCCTGGCCTTCAATACGCTTTGCAAGCAGGATCAGCCCTGCGCATGTGCCAAAGACCGGCTTGCTTTCGGCAAACTGTTTCAGTTCCGCCATAAAACCGTAGCGGTCAATGAGCCGCCGCATTGCCGTGCTTTCCCCGCCCGGCAGGATGAGCCCGCCGATTTCGTCCAACTGCTCTTTTTTCTTAACGACAACACCTTCCGCCCCGCAGGCTTCCACTGCACGGATATGTTCCTCCACAGCCCCCTGGAGGCCAAGTACGCCAATTTTTTTCATGCTGATTCTCCTTACCAGCCGCGCTCCTGCATTCTTGCTTCAGCCGGCAATGTTGAAATTTCTAAGCCTTTCATTGCTGTTCCAAGGTCTTTCGACAATTCGGCAATCAGTTTGTAATCTTGGTAGTGGGTCGTTGCTTCGACAATCGCTTTCGCAAATTTCGCCGGGTTTTCCGATTTGAAAATCCCCGATCCGACGAAAACGCCGTCCGCACCGAGCTGCATCATCAAAGCCGCATCCGCCGGCGTTGCAACACCGCCAGCAGCAAAGTTTACAACCGGCAGCCGGCCTTCTTTTTTAATTTGCAGCAGCACCTCGTACGGGGCACCGAGCTGTTTGGCTTCCGTCATCAGTTCATCTTCGTTCATGTTGACCACTTTCCGCACCTGCGCATTCACTTTCCGCATATGCCTGACCGCTTCAACGATATTCCCGGTTCCCGGCTCGCCTTTTGTCCTGAGCATCGAGGCGCCTTCCCCGATCCTTCGTGCCGCTTCCCCCAAATCGCGGCAGCCGCACACAAACGGCACCGTGAATTCTTTTTTATTGATGTGGAACTCATCATCGGCCGGCGTTAAAACTTCGCTTTCGTCAATATAATCGACGCCCATCGCTTCGAGCACCCGCGCTTCAACAATATGGCCGATCCTTGCTTTTGCCATTACCGGAATGCTGACGGCGTTCATTACTTCTTCCACAATGGAAGGGTCCGCCATACGGGCAACCCCTCCGGCTTTCCGGATATCGGAAGGAACGCGTTCTAATGCCATGACGGCAACAGCGCCTGCTTCTTCAGCAAGTTTTGCCTGCTCGGCATTGACCACGTCCATGATCACGCCGCCTTTCTGCATTTCCGCCATCCCGCGTTTCACTAGATCTGTTCCTGTTTTCATCTTTTGTACGCCCCTTTATAAAATTAAAAATTCTTATTATATGTATAATAATTTAAATTAACACCAAAAGCGAATGCTTGTCAAGGCACTAATTTTTCCACGTTAAAGTGAAAAACAGGACAAGGGCCCTTGTCCTGTTTTCATTTAAAATAATTTGCCGGCTGTATGATCCCAAAGTCCCCCGAAAAATCCGCCAATTCCGCGCATCATACGCACAAACCAGTTGGCTTTTTCAATATCGGTTTTGGTGACCAAAGCGGTGTGTGCTGTACCCGGGCCGTACAAATAGCCAAGTTCCTGCCCGTCTTTATGCCGGGCATACAATGTACCGACCTTTGTTCCCTTTTTCACCGGCGCTGTGATTTGTTTTGAATCAAATTTCACAACAGGGGTGTACATTTTGCCTTCCCCGTTTTTCACAGCCACTTTAAGCGGCGCCTTCGTGACAATGGAAGCCTGTTTTTCTTTGCCGGACTTCACCGTTACCGTCTTTTTCACCTGATAGCCTTTCGGGTAAAGGGTTTTTTCTGTGAAATTATTAAAAGCATAATCCATTAATTTGTTTGTGACATCAAATCGGGACTTGATGGTGCTGTTCCCGTTCGCATCCTCTGCATGAAGAACGACGGTAATGATGCGCATGCCGTTTTGCTTGGCCGTGCCTGTAAAGCAGTATCCCGCTTTGTCGGTGTTCCCGGTTTTCAACCCGTCAACGCCCTGCCGCCCGTAAACAAGGGACGGAAGCATCCAGTTCCAGTTCTGCATCGCAATTTCATCATCTGTCCCGGCCCGGAATTTCATTTTGGCCGTGCTTGTTGTTTGTAAAATCTCCGGGTAGTCGTGGATCAAATGGTAGGCGATTTTTGCAACGGATTTTGCTGAGACAAGGTTTTCTTCCGTCCTGCCTGTCCCGGCCGGCTGCATGCCTTGCAAATCCTTATTGTTCAGCCCGGTTGCGTTCACAAACTTATAATGGGTGAGGCCGAATGCTTTCGCTTGTTTGTTCATCATGTTCAGATAGTTTTTTTCCGTTCCGCCGAGCGTTTCTGCAATCGCAATCGTTGCGCCGTTTGCCGAATAAATCGCCATCGCTTGGAAAAGCTCTTTAACCGTGTACTTTTCGCCTTTTCTTAACGGCACATTTGAAAGTGCCCTGTTTTGGGAAATGCGATACGCATAATCGCTGATTGTCACTTTCTGGTTCCACGAAACCTTTTTCTCATGAATGGCTTTAAGCAGCAAGTACTCCGTCATCATTTTGCTCATGGAAGCAATGCCCAGCGCCTGTTCGGCATTTTTTTCATACAAAATCTGCCCGTTATCCGCATCCACAATGATAGCCGCTTTTGCATGAATATCCAACTGGTCCTGCGCATGGGCTTTTTTCGGCACCTGCTGCACAACCCCTGCCGATAACAGCAGCACCAGAAACGCAAATGCCATTTTTTGCAAGCTTTTTTTCACTTTCAACCCTCCATCAAGATATGTATACACTTTGCCTATTTTAACATAGTTCCGGTTGAAAAAGTAGATGCATAGAGTTTGCCGTATTTGTCAGCTTTTTCCGAAAATGCAGGGCAGCCGGTACAGGGCTGCAACTCTATTAAATGGTAGAAAAAAATGGCAGGAAAATTGCCTGCCATTTTGTTTCCCATTCAAAATCCATGTTAAGACAAAGAATAATTCGGTGCTTCTTTTGTAATCTGGATATCATGCGGATGGCTCTCCCGCAGGCCTGCCCCTGTCATGCGGATAAACTGCGCTTCTTCACGCAAGGAAATCACATCTTTCGCGCCGCAATAACCCATGCCGGACCGGAGCCCGCCAATTAATTGGTAGATGACATCCTGCAGGCTCCCTTTAAACGGCACGCGTCCCTCGATCCCTTCCGGCACCAGTTTTTTCGCGCCTTCCTGGAAGTAACGGTCCCTCGATCCGCTTTCCATTGCGCTGATTGACCCCATGCCGCGGTAGACTTTATATTGCCGTCCTTGGTAAATTTCCATTTCGCCCGGGCTTTCCGATGTCCCTGCAAGCAGGCTGCCGAGCATTACGGCATGTCCGCCGGCAGCCAGCGCCTTTACAATATCGCCTGAGAATTTAATGCCGCCGTCCGCAATAATCGCTTTCCCGTACTTTCTTGCTTCCGTCGCACAATCATAAACCGCCGTAATTTGTGGCACACCAACGCCGGCAACCACTCTTGTCGTACAGATGGAGCCCGGCCCGATGCCGACTTTTACAATATCCGCGCCAGCGTCTATCAGCGCTTTCGTACCTTCCGCCGTCGCAACGTTTCCGGCGATGATATTTAAGGAAGGGTAAGATTTGCGGATGTTTGCGACGGTTTCCAGCACCCCTTTTGAGTGGCCGTGCGCCGTATCGATGACAACCGCATCCACTCCCGCTTCAACGAGCAATTCCACCCGTTTCATTACGTCACTTGTCACGCCGACTGCCGCGCCAACAAGAAGGCGGCCCTGGTTATCTTTGGCTGCATTTGGGAACTCAATAACCTTTTCGATATCTTTAATCGTAATAAGCCCTTTTAATACGCCGTTCTCATCGACAAGCGGCAGCTTTTCAATTTTATGCCGGTGCAAAAGCTGCTCCGCCTCTTTCAGCGTCGTGCCTACAGGCGCAGTCACAAGATTCTCTTTCGTCATCACATCTGAAATCCGGGTGGAGTAATCTTCAATAAAACGCATGTCGCGGTTGGTCAAAATCCCGACCAGTTTCTGCTCGTCACGGTTATTTACGATCGGCACGCCTGAAATCCGGTATTTGCCCATTAAATGTTCCGCCGCAAACACCTGCTCATCAGGAGTTAAGAAAAACGGATTGGTGATCACGCCGTTTTCTGACCGTTTGACACGGTCCACCTGCTCCGCCTGTTGTTCAATGCTCATGTTTTTGTGGATAATCCCTAGGCCGCCCTGCCTTGCCATGGCGATCGCCATTTCCGCTTCGGTTACCGTATCCATGCCGGCGCTGATGATCGGAATGTTCAACTTCAAGGTTTCCGTCAGCGCGACACTTGTATCGACATCTTTCGGCAGCACTTCCGATTCTGCCGGAATCAGTAATACATCATCAAACGTAAGACCTTCTTTTACGAACTTCGTTTCCCACATGCAAACCCCTCCTGGATTGATAAAAATATTATTTGTAGGTTATCAATTGGACATAATACTGTCAAGGTCTCCAAAACATATAATACTATTCAGTTAATTCGGAGGGCGAAATATTGTCTTTTATGGACCAATGGGATCACTTGATTTTATTTCAATCCGCGGAATATACGCAGCGCTATTTGAAAGCCCGCTATGAGGCTTCGGATTTTAGCCAAAGCGCCGCCAAAAGCTATGAGAACTGCTATGCTTTTATGTATTATCTCGAACACGGTGAAGCTTATTACCGCCAGGCTATGCAGGCGCCCGTTTCAATTCAGCCTGTTCTGATTTTTTACGGCTTCATTCATTTATTAAAAGCCTGCCTGCTGTCATGCGACCCGCTGTATCCTGAAACCACCTCCGTCCTTGCCCACGGGGTGACATCGCGAAAAAAGAAAAAACAAAACTACCGGTTTGGCGAAGACGAGGTTAAAATTCAAAAAACCGGTTTATGCGGCCATTTTGCCCAAAAAATGTTCGGGCTCGGCCCGCTCGAAGGCAATAAATATTCCATGCAGAGCCTGCTCCGGCAAATCCCGGAACTTGAAACGGCCCTCCCCCGCCGGAAATATTTTGTGCCGGTAAAAGAAAAGAACGGGAAGTACCAGCTTCCTTTTGCGGTCCTTGATGGCTACCATATGACAGCGGACAGGTTTTCACAATATTTGTCCGAAAAACTTCAGGGCAGGCTTTTGGAAATGGAAGCGGAAGATGGCGCCTTCTCCTTTTCCGCCCGTGGCTGTCTCCCTCCGCCATTCCGTTATCATTTCTTTACAAATCAAATTTGCTTTCCGTGTAAATTACAACCGGAGAACGACCTTCCCGATATATTGGTCCATTACCTGCTTTTATATAATTTGAGCATGATTTCCCGCTACGAAACAGAATGGTGGGCAGAACTGCTTAAGAACCGGGAAACGATTGACTTTCCGGCCATCCGCCTTTTTCTCCAGACGGCAATCGAAAAAGGCCCGTTCCTCTGCCTGCAGTTTCTAAAGGGTATACGTTAAACAATTTCGCCAAACTTAAAGGGGAAACCGATTCTTACGGACAAGCGCAAAATGGAACGATTCACCGGCTATCTGTGTGTGCTTTTCGGCCGATTTCTACCATCAAGAAGACCTTGCAAGTTGAAAAATCCCTTTCCGGCTCCTCATTTGATAACTTTGAGCAAAACGGGGTGCATTCCGAAAAAAGCAGGAGCCGAGTACATTTCCCAATAAAAATATGCAAAAACCGCAGACAAATCGCCTGCGGTTTTGATTTGGCCCGGCAACGTCCTACTCTCGCAGGGGGAAACCCCCAACTACCATCGGCGCTGGAAAGCTTAACTTCCGAGTTCGGGATGTATTCGGGTGTGACCTTTCCGCCATCATCACCGGACCTGTATTTTATTTTGGGATGTGTTCCCTGAAAACCGGATGGGAGAAAAACTGTAAACGGAGAATAGCTTTGAAAATTGTCCAGCTCCGGTGCCTAGCCCCTCGAGGTCGAATCACCTGCCCGCCACGGAGCCAAAAGACGGCTCCATGCCGGTCAGAACATTCGCTTGTCGGGGCTAAACAAGGCACCTCCGCTTTTCGTGGTTAAGTCCTCGATCGATTAGTATCCGTCAGCTGCACGCGTCACCGCGCTTCCACCCCGGACCTATCAACCTGATCATCTTTCAGGGATCTTACCAGTTAAACTGTGGGAAATCTCATCTTGAGGGGGGCTTCATGCTTAGATGCTTTCAGCACTTATCCCTTCCGCACATAGCTACCCAGCGATGCCTTTGGCAAGACAACTGGTACACCAGCGGTGCGTCCATCCCGGTCCTCTCGTACTAAGGACAGCTCCTCTCAAATTTCCTGCGCCCGCGACGGATAGGGACCGAACTGTCTCACGACGTTCTGAACCCAGCTCGCGTACCGCTTTAATGGGCGAACAGCCCAACCCTTGGGACCGACTACAGCCCCAGGATGCGATGAGCCGACATCGAGGTGCCAAACCTCCCCGTCGATGTGGACTCTTGGGGGAGATCAGCCTGTTATCCCCAGGGTAGCTTTTATCCGTTGAGCGATGGCCCTTCCATGCGGAACCACCGGATCACTAAGCCCGACTTTCGTCCCTGCCCGACTTGTAAGTCTCGCAGTCAAGCTCCCTTATGCCTTTACACTCTGCGAATGATTTCCAACCATTCTGAGGGAACCTTTGGGCGCCTCCGTTACCTTTTAGGAGGCGACCGCCCCAGTCAAACTGCCTGCCTGACACTGTCTCCCACCCCGGTAAGGGGTGCGGGTTAGAATTTCAATACAGCCAGGGTAGTATCCCACCGATGCCTCCGCCGAAGCTGGCGCTCCGGTTTCCAAGGCTCCTACCTATCCTGTACAAGCTGTACCAAAATTCAATATCAGGCTGCAGTAAAGCTCCATGGGGTCTTTCCGTCCTGTCGCGGGTAACCTGCATCTTCACAGGTACTATAATTTCACCGAGTCTCTCGTTGAGACAGTGCCCAGATCGTTACACCTTTCGTGCGGGTCAGAACTTACCTGACAAGGAATTTCGCTACCTTAGGACCGTTATAGTTACGGCCGCCGTTTACTGGGGCTTCAGTTCAGAGCTTCGCCTTGCGGCTAACCCCTCTCCTTAACCTTCCAGCACCGGGCAGGTGTCAGCCCCTATACTTCGCCTTGCGGCTTCGCAGAGACCTGTGTTTTTGCTAAACAGTCGCCTGGGCCTATTCACTGCGGCTTCCCGGGGCATACACCCCAAAAAGCACCCCTTCTCCCGAAGTTACGGGGTCATTTTGCCGAGTTCCTTAACGAGAGTTCTCTCGCTCACCTTAGGATTCTCTCCTCGCCTACCTGTGTCGGTTTGCGGTACGGGCGCCTTTCACCTCACTAGAGGCTTTTCTTGGCAGTGTGGAATCAGGAACTTCGGTACTTTAATTTCCCTCGCCATCACAGCTCCGCCTTGGCGCGAAGGATTTGCCTCCGCACCGGCCTAACTGCTTGGACGCGATCAACCAGTGTCGCGCTTGCCCTATCCTCCTGCGTCCCCCCATCGTTCAAACGGTGAAGAGGCGGTACAGGAATATCAACCTGTTGTCCATCGCCTACGCCTTTCGGCCTCGGCTTAGGCCCCGACTAACCCTGAGCGGACGAGCCTTCCTCAGGAAACCTTAGGCATTCGGTGGAAGGGATTCTCACCCTTCTTTCGCTACTCATACCGGCATTCTCACTTCTAAGCGCTCCACCGGTCCTTCCGGTCCGGCTTCAACGCCCTTAGAACGCTCTCCTACCACGGACACCAAACGGTGTCCATCCGCAGCTTCGGTGATACGTTTAGCCCCGGTACATTTTCGGCGCAGCGTCACTCGACCAGTGAGCTATTACGCACTCTTTGAATGATGGCTGCTTCTAAGCCAACATCCTGGTTGTCTAAGCAACGCCACATCCTTTTCCACTTAACGTATACTTTGGGACCTTAGCTGGCGGTCTGGGCTGTTTCCCTTTCGACCATGGATCTTATCACTCACAGTCTGACTCCCAAGCATAAGTTTTTGGCATTCGGAGTTTGTCTGAATTCGGTAACCCGATGAGGGCCCCTCGTCCAAACAGTGCTCTACCTCCAAAACTCTCCGCTTGAGGCTAGCCCTAAAGCTATTTCGGAGAGAACCAGCTATCTCCAAGTTCGATTGGAATTTCTCCGCTACCCACACCTCATCCCCGCACTTTTCAACGTGCGTGGGTTCGGGCCTCCAGCAAGTGTTACCTTGCCTTCACCCTGGACATGGGTAGATCACCTGGTTTCGGGTCTGCGGCCTCATACTCTTTCGCCCTGTTCAGACTCGCTTTCGCTGCGGCTCCGCTTCTTCAGCTTAACCTTGCATGAGACCGTAACTCGCCGGTTCATTCTACAAAAGGCACGCCATCACCCGTTAACGGGCTCTGACTACTTGTAGGCACACGGTTTCAGGATCTCTTTCACTCCCCTCCCGGGGTGCTTTTCACCTTTCCCTCACGGTACTGGTTCACTATCGGTCACTAGGGAGTATTTAGCCTTGGGAGATGGTCCTCCCGGATTCCGGCGGGATTCCTCGTGTCCCGCCGTACTCAGGATCCACTCGGGAGAGAACGAAGTTTCAGTTACAGGGCTTTTACCTTCTCCGGCAGGCCTTTCCAGGCCGCTTCACTTACCCCGTTCTTTTGTAACTCCCATATGAGTGTCCTACAACCCCGGAAGGCAAGCCTTCCGGTTTGGGCTGTTTCCTGTTCGCTCGCCGCTACTTGGGAAATCGCAATTGCTTTCTCTTCCTCCGGGTACTGAGATGTTTCAGTTCCCCGGGTGTGCCCTTCCTGCCCTATGGATTCAGGCAGGAATCCTGTCCGATTAAAGACAGGGGGTTTCCCCATTCGGAAATCTCCGGATCAAAGCTTACGTACAGCTCCCCGGAGCATATCGGTGTTTGTACCGTCCTTCATCGGCTCCTAGTGCCAAGGCATCCGCCGTGCGCCCTTTCTAACTTAACCATAAAAGGTTTAAATCCAAAAATAAGCGATTCTCGGTTTACTTGGTTTATTTCTCCTATCCGGTTTTCAAAGAACACATACTGAAGGATTGGACCTTCAAAACTGAACAAAACGAAAACGCCAAACTTAATTTCGGAAAACCGAAGGTTTTCCTTTTATGTCTAGCTCCGGGCGCTATCGGCTAGCGTATTTCTACGTCTTCTCCCTACGATAAGCGGGCATCGATTCGCCTTTAAGGCTCATCGTGTTTCCTTTATCTCAGTCGAAGACTTCGAAATCCGTACGCCGATGAACGAGCGCCCTACGCTTTTCCCCTTAGAAAGGAGGTGATCCAGCCGCACCTTCCGATACGGCTACCTTGTTACGACTTCACCCCAATCATCTGTCCCACCTTCGGCGGCTGGCTCCGTAAAGGTTACCTCACCGACTTCGGGTGTTACAAACTCTCGTGGTGTGACGGGCGGTGTGTACAAGGCCCGGGAACGTATTCACCGCGGCATGCTGATCCGCGATTACTAGCGATTCCGGCTTCATGCAGGCGGGTTGCAGCCTGCAATCCGAACTGGGAATGGTTTTCTGGGATTGGCTTAACCTCGCGGTCTCGCAGCCCTTTGTACCATCCATTGTAGCACGTGTGTAGCCCAGGTCATAAGGGGCATGATGATTTGACGTCATCCCCACCTTCCTCCGGTTTGTCACCGGCAGTCACCTTAGAGTGCCCAACTCAATGCTGGCAACTAAGGTCAAGGGTTGCGCTCGTTGCGGGACTTAACCCAACATCTCACGACACGAGCTGACGACAACCATGCACCACCTGTCACTCTGTCCCCCGAAGGGGAAGGCCCTGTCTCCAGGGAGGTCAGAGGATGTCAAGACCTGGTAAGGTTCTTCGCGTTGCTTCGAATTAAACCACATGCTCCACCGCTTGTGCGGGCCCCCGTCAATTCCTTTGAGTTTCAGCCTTGCGGCCGTACTCCCCAGGCGGAGTGCTTAATGCGTTAGCTGCAGCACTAAAGGGCGGAAACCCTCTAACACTTAGCACTCATCGTTTACGGCGTGGACTACCAGGGTATCTAATCCTGTTTGCTCCCCACGCTTTCGCGCCTCAGCGTCAGTTACAGACCAGAGAGCCGCCTTCGCCACTGGTGTTCCTCCACATCTCTACGCATTTCACCGCTACACGTGGAATTCCACTCTCCTCTTCTGCACTCAAGCCTCCCAGTTTCCAATGACCGCTTGCGGTTGAGCCGCAAGATTTCACATCAGACTTAAGAAGCCGCCTGCGCGCGCTTTACGCCCAATAATTCCGGACAACGCTTGCCACCTACGTATTACCGCGGCTGCTGGCACGTAGTTAGCCGTGGCTTTCTGGCCGGGTACCGTCAAGGCGCCGCCCTGTTCGAACGGCACTTGTTCTTCCCCGGCAACAGAGTTTTACGACCCGAAGGCCTTCTTCACTCACGCGGCGTTGCTCCGTCAGACTTTCGTCCATTGCGGAAGATTCCCTACTGCTGCCTCCCGTAGGAGTTTGGGCCGTGTCTCAGTCCCAATGTGGCCGATCACCCTCTCAGGTCGGCTACGCATCGTTGCCTTGGTGGGCTGTTACCCCGCCAACTAGCTAATGCGCCGCGGGCCCATCTGTAAGTGGCAGCCGAAGCCGCCTTTCCTTTTTCCTCCATGCGGAGGAAAAAACTATCCGGTATTAGCCCCGGTTTCCCGGCGTTATCCCAGTCTTACAGGCAGGTTGCCCACGTGTTACTCACCCGTCCGCCGCTAACCTTTTAAAAGCAAGCTTTTAAAAGGTCCGCACGACTTGCATGTATTAGGCACGCCGCCAGCGTTCGTCCTGAGCCAGGATCAAACTCTCAGTAAAGATGTTTGATAAAAGCTCAAAAAGAATTTGACGTTTCGTTTTGTCCAGTTTTCAAGGAACAATCTCAAACAGCAACTTTTAAATTATAGCACCTATTTATTTAAAAGTCAATGCTTCTTTGGTGGAGCCTAGCGGGATCGAACCGCTGACCTCCTGCGTGCAAAGCAGGCGCTCTCCCAGCTGAGCTAAGGCCCCGAATTTGAATGGTCGGGAAGACAGGATTCGAACCTGCGACCCCATGGTCCCAAACCATGTGCTCTACCAAGCTGAGCTACTTCCCGTATATGGCGCGCCCAAGAGGAGTCGAACCCCTAACCTTTTGATCCGTAGTCAAACGCTCTATCCAATTGAGCTATGGGCGCATACATTGAATGGTGCCGAGGACCGGAGTCGAACCGGTACGGTAGTCACCTACCGCAGGATTTTAAGTCCTGTGCGTCTGCCAATTCCGCCACCCCGGCAAGAGAAAAAAATGGAGCGGAAGACGGGATTCGAACCCGCGACCCCCACCTTGGCAAGGTGATGTTCTACCACTGAACTACTTCCGCAAAAGATGCAGATAACAAAGAATTTCAGGGCGGCTTTGAACAGGCTGAAACTCTTATCTCCTGCTAAATATGATGAGCCATGCAGGATTCGAACCTGCGACCCTCTGATTAAAAGTCAGATGCTCTACCAACTGAGCTAATGGCTCATATTTATGGTGGAGGATGACGGGATCGAACCGCCGACCCTCTGCTTGTAAGGCAGACGCTCTCCCAGCTGAGCTAATCCTCCGTATTATGGCCCGGCAACGTCCTACTCTCGCAGGGGGAAACCCCCAACTACCATCGGCGCTGGAAAGCTTAACTTCCGAGTTCGGGATGTGTTCGGGTGTGACCTTTCCGCCATCATCACCGGACCTGTATTTTATTTTGGGATGTGTTCCCTGAAAACCGGATGGGAGAAAAAACTGTAAACGGAGAATAGCTTTGGTTTCTAACTTTGAAAATTGTCTAGCTCCAGCGCCTATCGGCTAGCGTATTTCTGCGCTTTCTCCCTATGATAAGCGGGCATCGACTCGCCTTTAAGGGCTCGTCGTGTTTCCTTTATCTCAGTCGAAAGCTCCGAAATCCGTACGCCGATGGGCAAGGCGCTTCCGCTTTTCTATTGTCCAGCTTCGGTGCCTAGCCCCTCGAGGTCGAATCACCTGCCCGCCACGGAGCCAAAAGACGGCTCCATGCCGGTCAGAACATTCGCTTGTCGGGGCTAAACAAGGCACCTCCGCTTTTCGTGGTTAAGTCCTCGATCGATTAGTATCCGTCAGCTGCACGCGTCACCGCGCTTCCACCCCGGACCTATCAACCTGATCATCTTTCAGGGATCTTACCAGTTAAACTGTGGGAAATCTCATCTTGAGGGGGGCTTCATGCTTAGATGCTTTCAGCACTTATCCCTTCCGCACATAGCTACCCAGCGATGCCTTTGGCAAGACAACTGGTACACCAGCGGTGCGTCCATCCCGGTCCTCTCGTACTAAGGACAGCTCCTCTCAAATTTCCTGCGCCCGCGACGGATAGGGACCGAACTGTCTCACGACGTTCTGAACCCAGCTCGCGTACCGCTTTAATGGGCGAACAGCCCAACCCTTGGGACCGACTACAGCCCCAGGATGCGATGAGCCGACATCGAGGTGCCAAACCTCCCCGTCGATGTGGACTCTTGGGGGAGATCAGCCTGTTATCCCCAGGGTAGCTTTTATCCGTTGAGCGATGGCCCTTCCATGCGGAACCACCGGATCACTAAGCCCGACTTTCGTCCCTGCCCGACTTGTAAGTCTCGCAGTCAAGCTCCCTTATGCCTTTACACTCTGCGAATGATTTCCAACCATTCTGAGGGAACCTTTGGGCGCCTCCGTTACCTTTTAGGAGGCGACCGCCCCAGTCAAACTGCCTGCCTGACACTGTCTCCCACCCCGGTAAGGGGTGCGGGTTAGAATTTCAATACAGCCAGGGTAGTATCCCACCGATGCCTCCGCCGAAGCTGGCGCTCCGGTTTCCAAGGCTCCTACCTATCCTGTACAAGCTGTACCAAAATTCAATATCAGGCTGCAGTAAAGCTCCATGGGGTCTTTCCGTCCTGTCGCGGGTAACCTGCATCTTCACAGGTACTATAATTTCACCGAGTCTCTCGTTGAGACAGTGCCCAGATCGTTACACCTTTCGTGCGGGTCAGAACTTACCTGACAAGGAATTTCGCTACCTTAGGACCGTTATAGTTACGGCCGCCGTTTACTGGGGCTTCAGTTCAGAGCTTCGCCTTGCGGCTAACCCCTCTCCTTAACCTTCCAGCACCGGGCAGGTGTCAGCCCCTATACTTCGCCTTGCGGCTTCGCAGAGACCTGTGTTTTTGCTAAACAGTCGCCTGGGCCTATTCACTGCGGCTTCCCGGGGCATACACCCCAAAAAGCACCCCTTCTCCCGAAGTTACGGGGTCATTTTGCCGAGTTCCTTAACGAGAGTTCTCTCGCTCACCTTAGGATTCTCTCCTCGCCTACCTGTGTCGGTTTGCGGTACGGGCGCCTTTCACCTCACTAGAGGCTTTTCTTGGCAGTGTGGAATCAGGAACTTCGGTACTTTAATTTCCCTCGCCATCACAGCTCCGCCTTGGCGCGAAGGATTTGCCTCCGCACCGGCCTAACTGCTTGGACGCGATCAACCAGTGTCGCGCTTGCCCTATCCTCCTGCGTCCCCCCATCGTTCAAACGGTGAAGAGGCGGTACAGGAATATCAACCTGTTGTCCATCGCCTACGCCTTTCGGCCTCGGCTTAGGCCCCGACTAACCCTGAGCGGACGAGCCTTCCTCAGGAAACCTTAGGCATTCGGTGGAAGGGATTCTCACCCTTCTTTCGCTACTCATACCGGCATTCTCACTTCTAAGCGCTCCACCGGTCCTTCCGGTCCGGCTTCAACGCCCTTAGAACGCTCTCCTACCACGGACACCAAACGGTGTCCATCCGCAGCTTCGGTGATACGTTTAGCCCCGGTACATTTTCGGCGCAGCGTCACTCGACCAGTGAGCTATTACGCACTCTTTGAATGATGGCTGCTTCTAAGCCAACATCCTGGTTGTCTAAGCAACGCCACATCCTTTTCCACTTAACGTATACTTTGGGACCTTAGCTGGCGGTCTGGGCTGTTTCCCTTTCGACCATGGATCTTATCACTCACAGTCTGACTCCCAAGCATAAGTTTTTGGCATTCGGAGTTTGTCTGAATTCGGTAACCCGATGAGGGCCCCTCGTCCAAACAGTGCTCTACCTCCAAAACTCTCCGCTTGAGGCTAGCCCTAAAGCTATTTCGGAGAGAACCAGCTATCTCCAAGTTCGATTGGAATTTCTCCGCTACCCACACCTCATCCCCGCACTTTTCAACGTGCGTGGGTTCGGGCCTCCAGCAAGTGTTACCTTGCCTTCACCCTGGACATGGGTAGATCACCTGGTTTCGGGTCTGCGGCCTCATACTCTTTCGCCCTGTTCAGACTCGCTTTCGCTGCGGCTCCGCTTCTTCAGCTTAACCTTGCATGAGACCGTAACTCGCCGGTTCATTCTACAAAAGGCACGCCATCACCCGTTAACGGGCTCTGACTACTTGTAGGCACACGGTTTCAGGATCTCTTTCACTCCCCTCCCGGGGTGCTTTTCACCTTTCCCTCACGGTACTGGTTCACTATCGGTCACTAGGGAGTATTTAGCCTTGGGAGATGGTCCTCCCGGATTCCGGCGGGATTCCTCGTGTCCCGCCGTACTCAGGATCCACTCGGGAGAGAACGAAGTTTCAGTTACAGGGCTTTTACCTTCTCCGGCAGGCCTTTCCAGGCCGCTTCACTTACCCCGTTCTTTTGTAACTCCCATATGAGTGTCCTACAACCCCGGAAGGCAAGCCTTCCGGTTTGGGCTGTTTCCTGTTCGCTCGCCGCTACTTGGGAAATCGCAATTGCTTTCTCTTCCTCCGGGTACTGAGATGTTTCAGTTCCCCGGGTGTGCCCTTCCTGCCCTATGGATTCAGGCAGGAATCCTGTCCGATTAAAGACAGGGGGTTTCCCCATTCGGAAATCTCCGGATCAAAGCTTACGTACAGCTCCCCGGAGCATATCGGTGTTTGTACCGTCCTTCATCGGCTCCTAGTGCCAAGGCATCCGCCGTGCGCCCTTTCTAACTTAACCATAAAAGGTTTAAATCCAAAAATAAGCGATTCTCGGTTTACTTGGTTTATTTCTCCTATCCGGTTTTCAAAGAACACATACTGAAGGATTGGACCTTCAAAACTGAACAAAACGAAAACGCCAAACTTAATTTCGGAAAACCGAAGGTTTTCCTTTTATGTCTAGCTCCGGGCGCTATCGGCTAGCGTATTTCTACGTCTTCTCCCTACGATAAGCGGGCATCGATTCGCCTTTAAGGCTCATCGTGTTTCCTTTATCTCAGTCGAAGACTTCGAAATCCGTACGCCGATGAACGAGCGCCCTACGCTTTTCCCCTTAGAAAGGAGGTGATCCAGCCGCACCTTCCGATACGGCTACCTTGTTACGACTTCACCCCAATCATCTGTCCCACCTTCGGCGGCTGGCTCCGTAAAGGTTACCTCACCGACTTCGGGTGTTACAAACTCTCGTGGTGTGACGGGCGGTGTGTACAAGGCCCGGGAACGTATTCACCGCGGCATGCTGATCCGCGATTACTAGCGATTCCGGCTTCATGCAGGCGGGTTGCAGCCTGCAATCCGAACTGGGAATGGTTTTCTGGGATTGGCTTAACCTCGCGGTCTCGCAGCCCTTTGTACCATCCATTGTAGCACGTGTGTAGCCCAGGTCATAAGGGGCATGATGATTTGACGTCATCCCCACCTTCCTCCGGTTTGTCACCGGCAGTCACCTTAGAGTGCCCAACTCAATGCTGGCAACTAAGGTCAAGGGTTGCGCTCGTTGCGGGACTTAACCCAACATCTCACGACACGAGCTGACGACAACCATGCACCACCTGTCACTCTGTCCCCCGAAGGGGAAGGCCCTGTCTCCAGGGAGGTCAGAGGATGTCAAGACCTGGTAAGGTTCTTCGCGTTGCTTCGAATTAAACCACATGCTCCACCGCTTGTGCGGGCCCCCGTCAATTCCTTTGAGTTTCAGCCTTGCGGCCGTACTCCCCAGGCGGAGTGCTTAATGCGTTAGCTGCAGCACTAAAGGGCGGAAACCCTCTAACACTTAGCACTCATCGTTTACGGCGTGGACTACCAGGGTATCTAATCCTGTTTGCTCCCCACGCTTTCGCGCCTCAGCGTCAGTTACAGACCAGAGAGCCGCCTTCGCCACTGGTGTTCCTCCACATCTCTACGCATTTCACCGCTACACGTGGAATTCCACTCTCCTCTTCTGCACTCAAGCCTCCCAGTTTCCAATGACCGCTTGCGGTTGAGCCGCAAGATTTCACATCAGACTTAAGAAGCCGCCTGCGCGCGCTTTACGCCCAATAATTCCGGACAACGCTTGCCACCTACGTATTACCGCGGCTGCTGGCACGTAGTTAGCCGTGGCTTTCTGGCCGGGTACCGTCAAGGCGCCGCCCTGTTCGAACGGCACTTGTTCTTCCCCGGCAACAGAGTTTTACGACCCGAAGGCCTTCTTCACTCACGCGGCGTTGCTCCGTCAGACTTTCGTCCATTGCGGAAGATTCCCTACTGCTGCCTCCCGTAGGAGTTTGGGCCGTGTCTCAGTCCCAATGTGGCCGATCACCCTCTCAGGTCGGCTACGCATCGTTGCCTTGGTGGGCCATTACCCCGCCAACTAGCTAATGCGCCGCGGGCCCATCTGTAAGTGGCAGCCGAAGCCGCCTTTCCTTTTTCCTCCATGCGGAGGAAAAAACTATCCGGTATTAGCCCCGGTTTCCCGGCGTTATCCCAGTCTTACAGGCAGGTTGCCCACGTGTTACTCACCCGTCCGCCGCTAACCTTTTAAAAGCAAGCTTTTAAAAGGTCCGCACGACTTGCATGTATTAGGCACGCCGCCAGCGTTCGTCCTGAGCCAGGATCAAACTCTCAGTAAAGATGTTTGATAAAAGCTCAAAAAGAATTTGACGTTTCGTTTTGTCCAGTTTTCAAGGAACAATCTAAGTTGTTTTCTAAGCGACTTTAATATTCTACTGCAAACAAATACTATTGTCAACAACTTTTTTAAATCTGTATTTTTAAGCAGGCATTTAATTAGCCAACGAATAATACTATACCATGTATTTGGTACGAATGCAACAGCTTTTCGCCATTTATTTTTCAAACAAGCTGAAGCCTGCTCTCTTTCAGCAAAACAAGAAAAAGGCTTACCGCTGGCCGTAGCCAATACAATTCACAAAAAACCAGCCGCTTGAACGTTAATATTATTTAAAATGATGTTTACAAAAAGCAGCGGTTCCTGCCCCGCTGCTTTTTGTAAGTTTTGCTTTGCTTAATCCCTGCTTTTCATTAATGGGAAGAGCAGCACGTCCCGAATAGACGGGGCATTGGTCAGCAACATGACAAGCCGGTCAACGCCGATGCCGAGTCCTCCTGTTGGCGGCATGCCGTATTCCAATGCTTCAATAAAGTCTTCATCCATTTGGTGCGCTTCGTCATTCCCCTGCTCGCGCTCTTTCAGCTGGTTCACGAAACGTTCGCGCTGATCGATCGGGTCATTCAGTTCGGTGAAGGCATTGGCATGTTCACGGCCGACAATGAACAGTTCAAACCGGTCTGTAAACCGCGGGTCTTTTTCATTTTTTCTAGCAAGCGGCGAGATTTCGACCGGGTGCCCGTAAACGAAAGTCGGCTGGATCAGTTTTTCTTCTACCCTTTGCTCGAAAAATTCATTGACGATATGCCCGTATTCCATATGTTCCGTGATTTCAATATGGTGTTCTTTTGCAAGTGCCCTTGCTTCTTCGGTGCTTGTCACATTCCAGAAGTCGACGCCCGTATATTCTTTAATTGCATCGACCATATGCAGGCGGCGCCATTCCGGTTCAAGATTTACTTCATGTTCACCGTACCGGATGGCGGTGGTGCCGAGTACTTCTTTTGCTGTGTGCACAATCATGTTTTCAGTCAGCTGCATAATATCGTTAAAATCCGCATATGCTTCGTACAGCTCAAGCATCGTGAATTCCGGGTTATGGCGGGTATCGATTCCTTCATTGCGGAAAACGCGGCCGATTTCATAGACTTTTTCCAACCCGCCGACAATCAACCGTTTCAGGTGGAGTTCAATCGCAATCCGCATATAAAGGTCGATATCGAGCGCATTGTGATGGGTGATAAACGGCCGTGCAGCCGCCCCACCTGCAATGGCATGCATCATTGGCGTTTCGACTTCCAAATAGCCGTTCTTGTCCAAATAATTGCGGATGGACTGGATAATGCGGCTTCTTGTAATGAACGTGTTTTTACTTTCTTCACTCATAATCAGGTCGAGATAACGCTGACGGTACCGCTGCTCGATGTCCCGCAGGCCGTGGAATTTATCCGGCAACGGGCGCAGCGCTTTTGTTAACAGAATAAATTCTTTGACTTTGACGGACAATTCGCCCACTTTTGTCCGGAAAACCGTGCCTTTAAGCCCGACAATGTCGCCAAGGTCCGTGCTTTTGAATAACTCGTACTGTTCTTCACCGACTGCGTCCTGGCGAATATAAAACTGGATTTGCCCTTTCAAGTCCTGGATATGGGCAAACCCGGCCCTTCCTTTCCGCCGTTTTGTCATGATCCGCCCGGCAATGGCAACTGGAATCTCTTTTTCTTCCAGTTGTTCTTCCGTGCATTCGCCGTATTTTTGTTTTAATTCTTCCGTGTCGGTTGTCCGTTCAAAACGCTTGCCGAACGGGTCCACCCCTTTTTCGCGGAGCGCCTCCATTTTTTCTTTCCGGACCAGATACTGTTCATTTATATTTTCGCCACTCATCTTTTTTCCTCCAATCGTTAAAAATGCCGGCCAATATGATAGAAAAGGAAAGACGCCTTTCCTTATTTTCCGCCCTCTTCAAGTATGAAAGGTTCTGCCGCCCAACATTAGCCATTATAGACGTATACCTCTATTATTGTACACAATCTTTCGCGTTCAGACATCCTTTCACCAGGTTTTTTCTTTGTATGTATACAAGCAAGTACTGCCAGGATTCCTCCGGCAGTACTCCGTTACATGGCCTGTCGTTGTTTCCGTACCGGTTATACACCAATCCGTATTTCAGTATAAAGCCGCCGCCGGGTTGTTTAAAATGCCCGGGGGTACCCTTTATGGCAAGAAAGCAGTATCCCCTGTGATCTGTTTCCACAGCCGGACACCTTCTTTGTCTGCGCATTTTTTCAGCAGCTCCGCATACGGGATTTTGGTTACAGGGTCGCAAAGTGCATTGTCCAATTCCGTGAGGGGAACCAAAACAAATGCCCGTTCATGCATGCGCGGGTGCGGAATGGTAAGATTCTCTGTTTTCATATTTTCCTGATTATACAACAAAATGTCAAGGTCTATTGTCCGCGGCCCCCAATGAATTTTCCTTTTTCTCCGTAACTTTTTTTCAATCTCAAGGCAGGCAGCGAGCAGGCCAAAAGGGGATAACCCCGTTTCAATTTTGACAGCCATGTTTAAAAACTGTCCCTGGTCTGTGTACCCGACAGGTTCGGTTTCATAAATGGATGAAGCTTTGCAAACCTTTATGCCCGGGTTGTTTCCAAGCAACCGGACGGCGTGCTGAAGATAATCAAATCGCGGTTCAATATTGGATCCGAGTGCCAAATAAGCGAGATTATCCATTCTTTCTTCTCCTTGTAATTTCTACCGCAACGGACTTGTAATGGCCGGGAATGGGCGGGTCCGGTTTGGTTACTTTGACTGTGACTTCCGCAACTTTTTCATATAAAGCGAGAATGGAAGCAGCCAGTTTTTCTGCAACAGCTTCAAGGAGCTTGAAAGGCTGCCCTTCAACAATTTTTTTCACGCATGCATAGACATCCGCATAACTGACGGTTTCTTCCAGCCGGTCGGTTTCGCCCGCCCGCTTTAAATCCAGACCAAGCACGATGGATACACGGAAGCGCTGGCCCAGTTTGTTTTCCTCGGGCAATACGCCGTGGTAACCGTAAAATTCCATATCATGAATATAAATTTTGTCCATCCTGTTCCCCTTTTCCGACGAGGGCGTCCATCATTTTCACCATTCTGCTTACGGGTTTTACATCGTGGACACGGACCATATGGCAGCCTTTCATGATGCCAAAGCAGCATACCGCCCCGGTGCCTTCCATTCTTTCGCCAGTCGGCAGCCCGAGCACGCTTCCGATTATGCGCTTTCTTGAAGCAGCAAGCAGGACGGGATAGCCGAGTCCAACAAGTTTGTCGAGGTTCCGCATCATTTCCATGTTTTCCTGAAAACCTTTCGCAAACCCGATACCCGGATCGAGGATGATTTGCCGGTCTTCGACACCTGCTTTTTTTGCAATCGTAATGCTTTCATACAGATCGTTCAAACAGTCCCGCATAAAATGTTCATATTGCGGGTTTTCGCGGTTATGCATTAAAATAATCGGAACATCGTACTGTGCGGCTACATCGGCGATTTCCGGATCCCGTTTTGCCCCCCATACATCATTGATGATATGTGCGCCCGCTTTTATTGCTTCTTCCGCAGTTCTCGCTTTATACGTATCAACAGAAAGCGGCGCCTGGACTTTTCCTGCCACAGAATGAATGACCGGCAGGATTCTGTCCAGTTCTTCCTCCGCTGATATCGGCTGATGCCCCGGCCTTGTCGACTCTCCGCCAATATCGAGCAGATCGGCACCGTCCTGTACCATCTGATACGCATGTTCCACCGCTTTTTCAGGCTGAAAAAAATTCCCTCCGTCCGAAAAAGAGTCGGGCGTTACATTTAATATGCCCATCACATAGGTTTTTCGGGTAAAGTCGAACGTAAACGGACCACACTTCAACTTCTGTTCTCCCCTTTCCTCAGTTCAATAATTATAGTCTACCACATCCGCAGCCGGGGATTAATACGATATGCAAAGATGCCGGCTTCCCGCAGCGGGCCCGGGTCCTGCACTGAAAATCCCAATCTTTACTGTTCAGGCAGGAAGGGGGTTGCGTTTCAACCCGCATACATAGGTTTGCGAAAAGAAAAACCCGCGGGGGCC
Source organism: Weizmannia sp. FSL W8-0676 (assembly GCF_038593015.1). Lineage (NCBI taxonomy): Bacteria > Bacillati > Bacillota > Bacilli > Caryophanales > Bacillaceae > Heyndrickxia > Weizmannia sp. FSL W8-0676. Next base: position 62,428 of record NZ_CP151954.1, on the reverse strand, counting down.
GTTCCTCCGCGGGTTTTGCCGTTCTTAGTCTTCAAACTGGTAAAGCGGGGTACTCAAATAGCGTTCGCCGGTATCCGGAATGATGGCAAGCACTTTTTTGCCTTTGCCGAGTTTTTTCGCCACTTCAAGCGCGGCATAAACAGCAGCACCGGAAGAAATCCCGCCGAGAATGCCTTCTTTTGCAGCTGTATCTTTTGCCGCTTTGAAAGCCTGGTCCGTTGTGACACGGATAATTTCATCGTAAATTTCTTTATCGAGTGTTTCAGGGACAAAGTTGGTGCCGATCCCCTGGATTTTGTGCGGGCCCGGTTTGCCTTCAGACAACAGCGGGGAGTCATCCGGTTCAACCGCATAAATTTTGATGCCCGGATAAGCTTCGCGCAGCGCCTGGCCAGCCCCTGTAATCGTTCCGCCGGTGCCGACACCGGCAACGAATGCATCGAGCTGGTCTCCCATTTGTTCAATAATTTCTTTACCGGTTGTCAAACGGTGGATTTCCGGGTTGGCCGGGTTTTTGAATTGCTGCGGCATAAAATAGCCGTTTTCTTTTACAAGTTGTTCCGCTTTGTTTACTGCACCTTTAATGCCTTCAGAGCCCGGGGTTAAAACGAGCTTTGCCCCGTATGCACGCAGCAGGCTGCGGCGTTCCATGCTCATTGTTTCCGGCATGACAATGACAGCTTTGTATCCTTTTGCAGCCGCAATCATTGCAAGCCCGATTCCCGTGTTGCCGCTTGTCGGTTCAACAATGGTGTCGCCCGGTTTTAAGCGCCCTTTTTGTTCAGCGTCTTCAATCATTGCAAGGGCAATCCGGTCTTTGACACTGCTGGCCGGATTGAAATATTCCAGCTTCAAATAAACTTCTGCGTCATTTTCATTTGTCAGACGGTTTACTTTTACAACCGGTGTGTTGCCGACCAATTCAGCAACAGAGTTCACATACTTTGCCAAAATCATCCACCCCATATTCCGAGTATTTTTATTGGTTTAATATCTAAAAATTAACATCTTTTTACGCAATTGTCAACCAAAACGCCTTGCTATTCTATGACAAAGTGCCTAAGAAAACGGAAACGGCAAAGAGTCGCTTTTTTAGCCACTGGCGCCGGGTCTTCTTGATCAAACGGCGGCTTAATTGCAACGGCGGGGCAAGCTTCCGGCAATCGAACAGGCCGGCCCCGGTTAGCCAACTTGGTTAAAAGCTGCCTATTCGCGCTCGAGGGACCCGCATTCATCTGAAAAGGAAGGCCGTTTTGCTGAAAATCTCCTGCCCTCACGGCTTTTACCTTACCCTTTTGCTTCTTCCAGCATTTGTTCCAGATCTTCACGACTGAAATGGTATTTTTGGCGGCAAAAATGGCAGACGGCTTCAGCTTGTCCGTCTTCCTCGATCATGTCCCGGAGCTCCTGTTTGCCGAGGCCGATCATGGCAGAAGCAAATTTTTCTTTGGAGCAGGTGCATTCAAACCGTACTGCCATTTTCTCCAATATCTGCACATTTTCTTTGCCGAGCAGATTTGCCAATATTTCTTCCGGCGAAAGCCCCTCGCGGATGAGTTCGGAAATCGGCGCGGTATCGGAAATTTTATTTTCAATTTCCGAGATGACTTTCTCGTCTGTTCCCGGCATCAACTGGATGATAAACCCGCCGGCAGCCAGAATCGTGTTGTCAGGATTGACCAGCACCCCGACACCGACTGCAGATGGCACTTGTTCGGAAGCGGCAAAATAATACGTAAAATCTTCGCCAAGCTCGCCGGATACAAGCGGAACCTGGCCTGAAAAATGCTCGCGCAGTCCGAGGTCTTTCACAACGGTAAGCGTCCCGTCTGTCCCGACTGCACGCCGGACATCCAGCTTTCCTTTTTTGTTTAAATCAAAATGGGTTTGCGGATTGGTAACATAGCCCCGGACTTCCCCGTGTGCATTCGCATCTACCAGAATGACACCGATCGGGCCGCCGCCTTCCACTTTGATCGTAATTTTTTCATCCCCCTTCAGCATGGCCCCCATCATCGCCCCTGCTGTTAACGTTCTGCCCAGCGCGGCGGAAGCCGTCGGCCAGGTGTAGTGCCTCCGTTGCGCTTCTCCAACGGTTTCCGTTGTTTCCGCAGCGTATGCCCGGACCTGTCCGTCATACGCTAATGCTTTAATTAAATAATCCGCCAAAAGAAAAATCCTCCTTTAATGCTGTAAGTTTCGGTTATAAATCAAGTGCAACCCTTTTAAAGTCAAAAATTGGTCGACAATATCAATGCTTTTTGATTCTTTTGCAATGAGGGGCGCATGCCCGCCTGTTGCAATGACGACCGGGTCTTTTTTACTTTTTGCTTTCATTCGGGACACGATACCTTCAACCTGCCCGACATAGCCGAAAACAATGCCTGCCTGCATGGCGCTGACGGTGTTCCGGCCAACAATATCATCCGGGCTCGCGATTTCTATCCGGGGCAGTTTTGCCGCTCTCGAGTACAGGGCTTCCGCCGAGATGCTGATGCCCGGCGCAATGGCTCCCCCCATATACTGCTTTTCCTCGTTAATATAACAATAAGTAGTTGCTGTCCCGAAGTCGACAATAATTAACGGGCTGCCGTATTCGTGGATGCCGGCGACTGCATTGACAATCCGGTCTGCCCCGACCTCACGCGGATTATCATATTTAATGTCGAGCCCTGTTTTAACCCCCGGGCCGACGATCAGCGGCGAAACGTGGAAATATTTGCTGCACATCCGCTCCAGTGCGTACATGATCGGGGGCACCACAGAAGAAATAATAATGCCGGTAATATCTTTAAAGTGAATGCCGACATGGCGGAACAAGGCTTTCATGGACATGCCGTATTCGTCTTCTGTTTTATCCCTTACTGTTTGAATGCGCCAATGGTATTTTAATTCATCTTTATCGTATACACCTAATACAATGTTTGTATTCCCAACATCGATCACCAATAACATTATGCTCACCACTTTGTTTTTCTGTTTAGTTTTTATGCAACCATCATACCATAATCTCCGTGATTTAGAGAATGCTTTCATTTGGTTCCCGCTGCCATAAAAAAACACCGCCTTTTTTTCAGACGGTGCTTTTTAAAGTGGTTTTACACAATAGTGAACTACCCTCCACTTATCAACCTTACGGTTTGATTGAAGTGGGGGCTTCTCGACTTATCGTTGCTTTTCCTAGCCAACGAAAACTGACCGAGCTAACCCTCTCGTTCCGAAAGTTTTGTTACTTATGATAACGCTAATAATATCAAAACCTTTGGCTAAAGTCAACCGAAATTCATCTCCCGCCTACTCATTGGTGCGATTCGCACCTTCACATTCCTTGAGGATGGGAGACTTCTTTCGGAAAGACGTTAAAGCTGGTCATCATCTGCCGGTCTTGACGGCCCCAGTTTCCCCGGGCGCTTTTCTTCCGGCATCCCGTTATCCGAATTATTTCCGGCACCTGGATCCACTTCTTTTATGCCGCCCTGCTTCGGCTGCAGGTTCACGCGCGGCTCGGTCCCGCCGATTTCAGCCGGATCCTGTGGCTTCGCAGACGGTTCTGGCAACGTGCCGTGTTCAAACAGATGCTTGATTTGTTTTGCATCCAATGTTTCCACTTCAAGCAGCGTTTTTGCGATCAGTTCCAGTTTATCGCGGTGTTCGAGCAAGATCTGCCGTGCCCGTTCATAACAGGTTTTGATGATATTTTGAATTTCCGTATCAATTTCGTAAGCAATTTTATCGGAATAATTTTGGTCATTGTTAATGTCTCTGCCCAAAAATACCTGGCCTTGCGAAGAACCGAACTGGAGAGGACCGAGCTTATCGCTCATCCCGAATTCAGTTACCATCCTTCTCGCAATGCCGGTTGCGCGTTCAAAGTCGTTGGATGCGCCCGTTGACACTTCACCGAACGTAATCTCTTCGGATACACGGCCGCCAAGAAGCCCCGTAATCTTATCGAGCAATTCCGGTTTTGTCATGAAGTAACGGTCTTCCTTCGGCACCATCATCGCATACCCGCCGGCCTGTCCGCGCGGCACAATGGTCACTTTCTGGACAATTTCCGCTTCATCGAGCACGAGCCCGATAACGGTATGCCCAGATTCATGGAAGGCCACAATATTGCGTTCTTTTTCTGAAATGACCCGGCTCTTTTTCGCCGGTCCGGCAATGACGCGGTCTGTCGCTTCATCAATGTCCTGCATGTCAATTTTTTTCTTGGAAGCCCTCGCCGCAATCAACGCTGCTTCATTGAGCAGGTTTTCCAAATCGGCTCCGGAAAAACCCGGTGTCCGCTGGGCAATCGCTTTTAAATCGACGGACGGGTCAAGCGGTTTATTGCGCGCATGGACACGCAGTACAGCTTCACGCCCGTGGACATCCGGCCGGTCAACCGTAATCTGGCGGTCAAAACGCCCCGGCCGCAGAAGTGCAGGATCAAGAATATCCGGGCGGTTTGTTGCCGCAATAATGATGATCCCTTCATTGGCGCTGAATCCGTCCATTTCAACAAGCAGCTGGTTCAACGTCTGTTCGCGTTCATCATGACCGCCGCCGAGCCCTGCACCACGCTGGCGCCCGACTGCGTCAATTTCATCAATAAAGATAATACAAGGCGCGTTCTTCTTCGCATTTTCAAACAAATCACGTACCCGGCTTGCACCGACACCGACAAACATTTCGACAAAATCAGAACCGCTGATGGAGAAGAAAGGAACCCCTGCTTCACCTGCAACTGCCCTTGCCAGCAATGTTTTACCGGTTCCCGGAGGCCCGACAAGCAGTACGCCTTTCGGTATACGGGCACCCAGTTCGGAAAACTTACGCGGATCTTTTAAGAATTCGACGACTTCGACAAGTTCCTGTTTCTCTTCATCCGCGCCGGCAACATCACGGAAACGGACTTTCTTTTTGTCGTCATTGTAAAGCCTTGCTTTGCTCTTCCCGAAATTCATGACACGGCCGCCCCCGCCCTGTGCCTGATTCATCATGAAGAAGAACAGAATGAAAATAATCACGAACGGAATAATGGACGTTAGGAAAGAAACCCATCCATTCGTTTCTTTTGCCTGGAGGACATCGACTTTCACTTTTTGATCGTGCGCCGCTTTATCGATCCGGTTCAGCATGGACTGGTCATCCATGACATACGTAATAAACTGTTTATTGCCGTCTTTCAGCAGGCCCCGGATCTCATAAACGCCCCTTGAAGGCTGCGTTGTTATACTCTTTACACTGCCATTATCCAAATAAGAAACAAATTGATCATAGGATATCGTTTCCGTCGTTTCGTTGCTGCGGTTAAAAAAACTTACGATCCCGATCAAGACGACAAATAATAATACGTAGAAAATTGTATTTCTGAAGATCCGATTCATTCCTTACCTCCTCCCACGGTCTTAAAAAACTATATTCAATAGTACTATAGTGGTTTTTAATTTAACAATATTTTGCACCCGTTTTTCATCTTTTTTTCACAGACCGTCTGCTTTTCCATACATATAGCCTGAATTTCACAAGGATAGTCCTCTTTTTCCGGAATTCTTATTCCCCCTCATGGGTATAAACAGCCGGCTTCAGGATGCCGATATACGGAAGGTTGCGGTATTTTTCCGCATAATCAAGGCCGTATCCGACAACGAATTCATCCGGGACAATGAAACCGACGTAGTCAGCCTGGATGTCCGCTTTCCGTCCCGATGGTTTGTCGAGCAATGTGACGATTTTAATGGATTTTGCTTTCCGGTAGCGGAACAATTCAACCAGGTAACTGAGCGTCATCCCGCTGTCAATAATGTCTTCAATAATCAAGACATCGCGCCCTTCCACCGAGGTATCCAAGTCTTTTAAGATTTTGACTTCCCCGGATGAAACAGTGGAATTCCCGTAGCTCGATACGTCCATAAAATCCATTTCCAAATATGTATCAATATGCTTGACAAGATCGGCCATAAACATCATGGCGCCTTTTAATACCCCGATTGCAAGCGGAAATCTGCCATCATACTCCTTCGTCAGCTGCTCCCCCAATTCCTTTACTTTTCGCTGGACTTCCTCTTCTGCAATTAGGATTTTTTCAATATCCTGATTCATCTTGCGATTGCCCCCTAGAAGTTGTTTGCTTACAATAGTGCACGACATAATAGGTTTCATCAGGTAAAATAAGCCCGGATTCAAATTTTGCTTTTTTCAGATTCGGAAGCCACAGGATGTTCCCTTTTGAATCGGTTACAACCGGCCACAAATCCCGCTCCGGCTTTGAAATTTTCTCATCAATAAATATATCTTTTACCTTTTTTGAACCATTTAGTCCTTTTGCTTCAATTCTGTCCCCCGGTTTCCTTGTACGGACAATAAGGGGGAGAGAAGTGTCGTTTATGTGTAATAATAGCATATTCTTTGGCAGGGATGAATATGAAATTTTGCTTTTTACAAGCTTTATCGTATACCCGTTCGGCAGATCAATCTTCATCCCTTCATCCAAGACGTATTGATATGCAGAACGGGCGGGGCGGCGCCCGAAAGAAAAGGCCATGCGCCCGTAATCCCTTACAGCCTTTAATCCGCCGGGGAGATCGGCGCTCCCGGACGGATTGGAGCCTGAAGCCAGTTTTAAAACGGCATCTGTATGTATCGCTGTGACGTCTTTTATGTCTTCATTGTAAAGATATTTTAATATTAGATGAATCGCCCGCCTTTGTAAAGGCATAGGCATCTCTTTGAACTTCCGGAGATCGAGGGTGCAAGTTCCGGGCCCTGTTTCCGCCATCTGCTTTAATTTCTCCTGCGCCAGCCCGTAAAGATAGGTTTCATCTTCCAAAAGCTCTTCACTGAATCTTTGAAAATGCAAATGGGCCCGCGGGTTTTCTTTTTGTAGAAAAGGCAGTACGGACGCGCGAAACCGGTTTCTTGCAAAGGCGGGGGATGCGTTGCTTTCATCGGTGCGCGGCTCCAGATGATAATGGGCGCAGTAATCTATGATTTCTTTTTTGGCCGTGCCCAACAGCGGGCGGATGATGTCACCCTTTGCAAACGGCCGGCGAAACGGAATGCCTGCCCTTCCCTTTCCGCCTGCGCCCCTGGTAAGCCGCATAAGCACCGTTTCCATCTGGTCATCGCCATGGTGGCCCAGTACAACTTTATTGGCGCCGGTTTTCTCCATTGCTTCAGCGAGAAAAGCGTACCGGTATTTTCTCGCTGCCTCTTCAATGCCAAGGCCTTCTTCCTCCGCTTTTTCCAGCACCGGGATTTCTGCCGTTTCACAACCGATACGGCAAGATTCACAGAAGCTTTTGACAAACAAAAGGTCTTTACGGGACGCTTCCCCTCTTAGCATATGGTTGACATGGGCGGCTGTTATCTTTACACGGAAGCGCTCTATCCGCGAAGTGAGAAAGTGGAGGAGCGCAAGGGAATCCGGCCCGCCGGAAACCGCTACGAGCAAATGGTCTCCCGCCTCAATCAGCTGGTGTTTCCTGATAAAATGGAATACGTTGTCCTCAAATGCGAGCATAAAACCTGTCCTTTTCGGTACCGTTTTGTTATTTCCATTGTAACACGGGCATTTCCAAATTTCTAAACATATTCCGCCTTGAGAATGGGTGCCGGTGTATTTATCCTGAACATTTATTTCCACCCCTTTGGCGCTGATCTTGCCGCATGGACGTTTTCGTAAAAATTTGCGCTGGCATTTTTAAACGGCCGGAAATTTGCGATGCTTTTCTTTATAAAAAGGCGCCTGTCTCAATAAAACATGTGATGGCCATCCTTGCCCGTACCCGCATGTTGCCGCTGCGCGCATCTTTTCGCCCATGCTGAAATCCCGGACAAGGAGCCGCCGCATGAACCGGCATAAATTTGTGGATATTTAAAAAGGGATGCTGGTTTGTCCGTAAGTATAATACCAGTATAACATAGAGATCATCAAGATGATCATCATGGCAGCCACGAACCTTTTAAATTTTCGGAATCTGCGCCTTTTTGAACGAGACTGTCCGGGTTTTTGTTTTTCCGGCCTGTGCGTTGTTTTGGCTTTCTTCTTTTCTCCGTCCGCAGTCAGCAGATTAAGCATGTCCTGCCTCATTTCAAAAGCTGTCTGGTATCCACCCCCCAGCGCTTTCCGCAGCACCGCCTCAAATTTGCACAGCCCGGCATGTTGCCTGACCGCCGCCATCAGCTGCGGGAAGCCATTTGCCTGTTTTTTTAAAAACCGGTTCGGATAAGCGAGATTGATCATCACCATTGCGGCGGAAAACAAATCATAGGAGGGCTCGGCTTTCCGCGATCCCAACCCCCAGTAACCCCTGTCAAAAAACTCCGTAAATTCTTTTACAGAACGCCCGATCTTTGTCATCCCGCCCGGGTCAATGCAGCGGATCCTGTTTCCAGGCGTCCCGACCAGCAAGTTTTCGGGCTTCAAATCCCCGAAAATCCATCCCTGTTCATGCAAATGCTGCAAATCGGAAAGAAGCTGGATCACAAGCACTGCCGCCCAGGAAAAACCTTTCCCGGAAACAAAGGAAAGCAGGTCCGGGCCTTCTATATATTCCATGACATAAAAGGGAATGACCTCCCGCCCGCGTTCCCAGTCATCCGCTTCCAAAAAGGAAGGCCCGAGGGACTGCCCCCGGGCCTTGGATATGGTTTTTAGTACGCTGGACTCGGAGGCCACCTGGGCAGTGCTCACACCGGCTTTTAATGCAACCAGACCGGCCGCCGATTCCGCCAGATATACTGCGCCATTTGCACCGGCCCCAAGGCGCTTTAGCAATCTGTACCGGTTTTTATGCCATTTCCCCGTCACAACCGTACCCGGCGGATCATTAAATGGATTCTTCAAAGTATTGTCCGTCATCATGCGTATGATATCCCCTCAGCTTCCTTTTCCGGTCAAAATGGCGGATCGCCTCATGAATGGCCGGCCCTGTCGGCGTAATCCCGCCTGTCTGCAGTTTCGGAAATATTGCCGCCAGTGATTCCAGTTTCGGTGTCCAGTCAAGCAGTTTCTCCGTCTCTTTCCTTTTCCCAGGAAATATAAAAACTGAAAATTGGTTATTTCCCATCCGCGCATTCAGGCTTAAAGACAAATCAAGCAAAGCTTCTTTTACCGTCTCAAGCTTCGGTTTCATGCTTGCGCTTGTATCGACGAGCACAAGAATGTCCAAATCCACTGTTTCCCCCAGCTCATCCACCACCTCCAACACATCGCCGCGTTTTTCAGGCGGCAGTGCTTCAATGGATCCGTTACTTCCCAAAATGTGTTTTAATTCCTTGTTCACGATTCCCTGAATCGTCTGGGTCATCGCTTTCCGTGTGACCATTTGCACAGTTTGCGATAATTGTTTCGTATATACGATCTGGCTGACGCCGCCCCCTGACATGGCGATATTTTGAATTTCCGCTGCCCCTTTTTCATCAATGATATCCCGTTCCATGACGCCAATTACATTAATGGTTATGCCTGCTTCCCTTGCCAGTGCCGCAGCTGCAGCCGGATCACCCCCTTGGTTTGAACATCCGTCCGTAATCAGCAAAATTTGTTTTAAAGTGCCTGCATTCATCTTTTCTCCTCCTTGTCATTGACGGCATTTCTTGCGTTTTTACCATCATCGACAATCGGGAGAAAATATATACCGTTGCCTTCCGCTTCTTCTATTTAATTCCCGCTTTTCAGACATATCTTCGCTTGTAAAGTGCCCGCCTGAAATTCGGGCGCTTTATCAAGCAAACGTTCCAATCCTAACGAAATTCCCTTATCCGGCCGCCCGCCTCCTTTTCTATCCTGAAAAATGGTGCCCGTTGATGTCCATTCCTTTTCTCCTGTTGCCGCATTCATTGCGGCACAGGCTTCTGTCCTGAAAATGTGCGGCAGCTGATGTTCACCCTTTTGCCCGCCCTGCACGCTTTAGCATAGGTGCCCCGCCTGAATATTCAATTTTATCCTTTCCGTACCGCATTTTTAGCTGATCGTGGACACGTGCGCTGTTTATGCTTGCAGCCGCCGTTTTGGCCCGGCCGTTTCAGCACGTATCGCATTCAGTGTGGCACGGCATCTAAGAGATCATTTTTTTTCCTTTGCTGACCGGGATAGCCGCCCATTTCGGCGTATTGTGTTTGATTTTTGCAACGACGACCGTCATATCATCTTCAATTAAACCGGATCGCGAACGGATCACTTCTTCTATGAGCAGGTCGGCAATTTCCTGGGGATTTTCCGTTTCCAGCTCCCGGATTTTCCGCTTAATCCATAATTCCGGGTTTTCAATGTAACGCGGGCCTTCCAAAATCCCGTCACTCATCATGATTAAAATATCGCCGGCTTTCAGCTGCCGGGAAACGACATCCACATCAAATTCCTGGATCATGCCCATCGGCAAATTCCCGGATTCAATTTTGATCACTTTATCGCCGCGTTTGATAAAACTCGGCGTCGATCCGATTTTTAAAAATTTGCTGCTTGCATCCTGCAGGTCGATCATCGCCAGATCAAGCGTGGAAAACACTTCTTCCTGCGTCCTCAGCGCCAGAATGGAGTTCACCGATTTGATCGCAATTTTTTCTTCTATGCCCGATTCCAAAATCTGCCGCAAAAGCCTCAGTGTCTCATTGCTTTCGTGATGGGCGCGCTCGCCGTTTCCCATGCCGTCACTGATGGCAATGGCATACTTTCTTGAGCCAAGCTCGATCATTGAATAACTGTCACCGGATATAAAACCGCCTCCTTTTGCGGCATGCGCCACACCAGTGTCGACGACAAACGCCCTTGCCGAACGGAATGTCACATAGCCAAGCCCGCCCGACTGCGAACCGAACTCTTCTTTCTGGACAACAATTGTTTCCCCTAATATATCGGAAAGCATTGGCGCGATGATCTTTTCGCATTCGCCATAGCCACTGTACTGCGGTAAGGTTATATCAATGTCAATATTGCCCGACTCCAGGCTGTAAATTTCCACCTGGTCAATATCGAGCCCGAAGTCCTGTAATGACTCAAGAATCATTTCTTCCTGCCGCTGATGGTTCTCGCGCTCCCGCTGAATTTCCTTTGCAAAATCCCCCATGACTTCTGAAACGCCCTGCAGCTGTTCTGCGACGATTTTCCGGCTTTCTTTGATCATTTTTTTGAACTTTTGATTGGCCTGGTAAAACGTCAATTCCTGGTTGATCGCCTCTTCCACTTTTTGGGCCCTGACACAATGTTTCTCCAATTCGCGATGGACACGCCTCGAAACCGCTCCGTCCCTTTCACTCAGGTCCTCCATCGTCATTTTCATCAAATCATATGTCTTATCAAAGTTTTTCGCCCAGCACTGCTCTTTTTTGAAGCAGGTCTGGCATGTCCGTTCCGTAACATTGCTGAAAAAATAATCCAGATCCCGTTCGCGGTCCTCCTCTTCTTTCGTATGGTCATACTGCGAAAAGCTTTTGGACAGCGCCTGAAAAACGGACGAGAACTGCTCCACGCGGTGAACCGTCACATCGCGCACTTTCCTTAAATATTGCTGCTGCTCCTTCATATATTCGGCTGTCCCCGGGATATGCCGCGCCATTTTGGCCGTAAACGGGGACGGCGTTAAAAAGAAAAGGGCAATGCTCACGCATGTTTCATACAGCGCAGCGCTTAAAGACGCCCCGGCATCGCCGTACATCGTAATCAGCAGGGTGGCAACAAGCATCCCGGCAGCAGCACCCCCACGCTTCCCTTCTTTTAACAATCCGCACAGGAGCCCTGCGAACGCAAGCAGGCTCATTTGATAAAAGCTGGACACGTTGGCGAGACTGAAAATGAGGCCGGTCACAACCCCGACAGTGGAACCGACCGTCGCACCGCCGACAAACGCAAACAGCAGGACAAGATAGCGCGAAAAAATATGCTCGACGGACAGCCCGTTCACCGTCCAGCCGATTGTCCCGGTCAAAACGGACGCGAGCACAATGATGAGGCTGACGACTTCCTCCGTCTTTAATGTTTTTTTTCGCCTTGTTTGTGATAAGATTGGAATGCTTTGCATAAATATCATGGTAAGGATAAAGGTTAAGCACGATTCCACACCCGCCATCAGGCCGTCATAAAAAGAGAGCTGGAACTGCTGCTGAAGATAAAGATAAGCGCATTTTGAAACGAGCGAGACAGCAAAGATGTAAAAGGGCAGCACCCGTGTTTCCTCTTTATGGTATTTGCCGAACAACCTGAATACAAGAATAAAGAGGATGGTCGAAGCCAGCGTGTACATCCCGTTCGCAACGGATAATGTTAATCCGCCCGCAGTGAGGCCGAGCAGCGTGATGGGCGCCTTATCCCGTTTCATCACATAGACAGCTGCGAAAAAGGGCAATGCAAACGGCGTAAAATGGGACAAAATAAGGGCCCTTCCCAGCAAAAAGCCGATGATCAAAAGGCTGATGCCTTTTTGGATAAACAACGATTCAAATTTCCCCCGGAGCTGCTTCCACCCTTTCGCAAACTCTTTTTTTGTTTCCTCAAGATCCACATGCCCCCCCTGCTCGATCATTCCCCGCTCAACTTTCCCCAAATTCATCATAAACTCCCCCTCATCACTTTGATACAAGCAATTATAAAAGGACAAGTTTTAAAAGTTTGTCAAAATTCCAATGCAACACCAAAGAAAAGTTCGACTTTTTCCACAAATATGCGATGCATTTTACAATTTTTTTCAAAAAGAGAAGTTGACAAATGGGTGCAGTGCCGTTATTATAGAAAATGTGCTTTTTCATTTAAGCCATGGCGGCGTAGCTCAGCTGGCTAGAGCGTACGGTTCATACCCGTGAGGTCGGGGGTTCGATCCCCTCCGCCGCTATATTCGTTTTGAAAAAACCGGCCCGTTAAAGGCCGGTTTTTTTCGTGTGATTCGGCGATTTTTGTCCGAAACAGCAAAAAGAAAAAGCGGATCCGACAAACATTTCTGTTTGAACCGGTTCCGCCCTCCAATGAAAAGCAATGATACGGATATATGAGTCAACTAGACAGCAAGTTAGCCTCTTCTCGCGCCGCGGCCGCCGCGTTTCGATTCTGTATTTCGTTTGAGCGAAGACAGGCGATCTTCACTGTCTTTCAAAAAGCGCGCCATTTTGGATTCAAAATCTTCTTTTCCGCGGTTATTTCCCCGGCCATGCCTTTGCGGCCGATGGGAATGGGACTGGGATTGGGATTGCTGCGCCTGGTCTTTCGCCTTGCGGATCGACAAACCGATTTTCCCGTCTTTTTCGACATTCAGCACCTTTACTTCAACGATATCGCCGACTTTTAAATGGTCATGAATATCTTTTACATAGTTATCAGCAACTTCACTGATATGAACCAGCCCGGTTGAGCCGTCCGGCAATTCGACGAAAGCCCCGAAATGCGTGATGCCTGTTACTTTACCTTGTAACTTGCTGCCTGCTTCAATTGACATAAAAAAATTTTTCCTCCTTAAAAGATAAAAAAATCAACCTTTAACATATTATAACGAACATGAAAAAAGAGTGTCAATAAGACACGTCTTCTTCTTGGGCATTCTTTTTGGAATCAGGCAGATTAAAGATGATCTCCCCTTTTTTGGAAAGGAAATATTCGCTGCGGGCGAGTTTTGCAATATAGTTATCATCTTTCAGTTTCTTAATCTCGCTTCTAAGCATCGCCTGCTGCTTGTCAATGTCCCTTACCTGGTGCTCCAGCTTTGCTTTTTGTTCTTTTTTTGCAGCGAGCTGTGCGTTCCGTGAGACCAGGGTAGAGACGAGCAGTGCGGAAACAAGCACTGCCATAACACCGAAAAGCGCCAATCGCCGGAAAAGCAGCTTGCGCCTTCTTGCCAGTACTTTTTCTTTGACCGATTGCTGTTTCGTATAAGCATTGTCCATTGAAGCAATATTGCGTCCCAACATACTCCCTCCTAAAAAGCCCTAGGCAGAGCGGAAAGTACAGCCACCGGGCTTATCTTTTAAAAAACTTGCCGATCCGGTTTTTCAGTTTGATAAACTTATTCTGGATTGTTTTCCAAAATCCTGCCGTTTTCATAAAAAAACGGTCAAAAGAGACGCGCAGCGGATTGATGCGCCATAAAAAAACACCCAGTGCGGAAAACGGTTTAAGCCCGGTCTTTAATAACCATATTACCATTTTTGCCATCATTTTTACAATCGTATAAAGCAATCGCCCCGCACCGAGAAAAAGGGCAAACAAAAGAAGGACAAATCCTTTGGCCGGGCGGAAAACAAGAAGCCGGAACATGCCGGCTGTAAACCGGCCAGTGCGGCATGCTGCCTGGATGCACCATTCCAAAAGCTTCAAGTAACCGTTTTTGAATAATGCCTGGTAAGCGGCAAACCCGCACAAGAGAGCGATAAAAATATAAAACCGGACTTCCCCGGCGTTTACCAGGAACAGGACATAAAACAGCAGCAGGCTCTGGAACAGCCAAAAAAGGACATCATGGACAAAGACAACCCAGCGCTTTCTGTTCCGCCTTTGCAAAAAACGGTTATACGTATCAAGGGTGCCGCCAAAAAAGCTTCCCATCGCGATCATGGCAAGCATCGTATAAAATTGCACGCTCAGGCTCATCTAAACAGCTTGCTAAAGAGTCCCTTAGCTTTCTCCCCGTGATGGTCATCCAAATAAACAAGATCAAACACTTTCCCTTTTATCGAGACGACCCCTTTGTCAACATCCAGGTTTTTCATTTGCAAATTCTGCCCGCGGATGGCGAGAAAACCCATTACCGTTTCCAGCAAAAACTCCTCATTGTCAAAGCTTTCCACCTGTTTCACGCCGGTAATATCCAGCAGCTTGCGGCCGCGCATCATCACATCGTGTTCCTGGAGAACCGGTTTGCTGCCTTGCGGTGTATTATAAAAGTCACTCATCCTGATCCCCACTTTCCTTGTCCAAACTTTGTACTATACTATGCCCGTCCGGACAAAAAAAGACCAAAAGGGAACGGCACACGAAACGGAAGCACGGCCATGCGGAATTCGCGCGGCCCTCCGGAAACGCCTTCCCGCAAAGCTTCCATTCCGCAACTGCATCGGGCGTATGGCCCATCTCCCGCATATCCCGGGGGGCGCGTTTCTGCCAGAAAAATAAAAAGAGCGCCCATAGCCGGTTCACAGCTTCGGGACACCCTGAAACATTTTTATTCGTTGACCCGCGTTTCACTGATCATCGTGTACATGCCGGCGGCGTCTTCTTTTTTTGTCGACTCCCTTAAGTTCTCCACTTTCACCTTGACCACTTTCTGGCCGAAACGGATGGTCAGTTCATCCCCCGTTTTCACGTTTGAACTGGCTTTTGCCTGGACGCCGTTGATCTGGATTCTGCCCTGGTCGGCGACTTCTTTTGCAAGCGTACGCCGTTTAATCAGCCGCGAGACTTTTAAAAATTTATCGAGGCGCATTGTCGTGTTTTCCATGTCCATCCCTCACTCCCGTTTTTCCTGTTTTTCGGCGGCTTTTATCCGCTCCCAGTTTTGCGCGACTTCTTCCGCGCTTTCGGCTTTCACATTGCCAAACACATGCGGATGGCGCCGGATCATTTTTGAAGCAAGCCCTTCTATCACATCTTCCATCGTAAACATGCCTTCCTCTTCGCCAATTTGCGCATGCAGCAAAACCTGGAGCAGCACATCGCCAAGCTCTTCAACGAGGTTTTCCTCATCTTCATTGTCAATCGCCGAAAGCACTTCCCCGCACTCTTCAACCAAATATTTTTTCAGCGAAAAATGGGTTTGCGCCCGGTTCCATGGACAGCCATCCGGCGCGCGCAAAGCCGCGATGATTTGCCGCAGTTCGGCGAAGTCCCGCAAATCCTGCTCTTTAAGCGGCGGAACGTAGACGCTCGTTAAATTATTGAGCTCAAATCCGCGGTCCAGTTCATACAGCTTCAGCCATTTGACAGTTTCGTCCGTACTGCCGGCAGCGCGGACGATTGCCACCCGGTGTTCATCCGGATATTTTTCCATGAGGGCCAGCTTGACTTCAGAAGCCGCCAACGCATCATACACCTGCCCGACTACGAGATGCTGGTCCGCCTGAATGTCGTGCGGGTTTAAAGCAGTGCCGTCTACAAGCTGAAAGCCCTCAATCGGATCCGCCCTGACAGAAGCGAACAGCGCATCGATAAAACTATGCCCGCCCGCGATTTTGATCTCCGTCTGTTTCGCCGCGCTTTGTTCGAACAGCAGCTGCACCGTCCGTTCCGCTACAAACGGGTGATCGGGCACGGCATAAAGAATATCCTGATGTTCCGCTTCCCGGAAAAGGATCCCCACAATTTCTTCGTATACCGCTTCAAATTGGTCGTGGCGCTCGTATACGTCATCAAATGCCGTATACTTCATCCCTTCCCGTTCAAGTTCCGGCACGGCCGGATGTTCTTTTGTCCGCAGAAAAATTTTCTTGTTTGCTTTCAGCTGCTTGTATACACCGAGCGGAAGCTGGCCCATATCCCCGGCCCCGAGACCGGCAACGGTAATGCTATGGTTTTTGTTTTCCAATCCGATTCTTTCCTTTCAGGCCGGCTAATTTTGTTCCAAAAGGCACAAGCCCCCATTCTTCATCCGTCAGCAAACGCAGCCGGGCGGCACAAAATAGAAAAACAGCCGCACCGATTGCCGTCCCCCCCAAAGCAGCCAGAACGCTTGCCGCCCTGCCAGGAAGCCCGTGGGCAAACAGGCGGAGCCAAAGCTGCAAACAAGCGGACATGGCGAAAAGGGAGAGAGCGAGCTTGCCGAAAAATAGAGCCGGCAGCATTTGAAAATAGGCTTTACCCAATTTTATCATCAATATAAGCGAAATAAACCCTAAAGCGGCAACGGTGGCAGCGGAAGCGCCCATGGTCCCGAAACGGGGGACCCAAATCTCGTTCAAACCATATTTCAACAGGACGCCTGCCGCAATGGCCACTGCAGGAGTGTACACCTTCCCCATTCCCTGCAAAATCCCCGACAATGTCAAAATCCAGGTGCTGAATAAAATGGAAACCGAAAAAACAGACAGGACAGCTGTTCCCGCGCTGTTTTCAAACAGCATCGTATTGGCAAACGGCATGATCCCGATCAGTCCGGCTGCAGCGCCCGCGCCGACCGCCGTGCTGATTTTTAAAGCAGCCTGCACCTGTTTTTCAAGGCTTTTTCGCCTGCCCTTCTTATATTCAAGTGCAATCACCGGGACAAGGTTCAGGGCAAAGGAAGACGCTGTCACTGTACCAAGCTGCAAAAACGGCTGCCCGCGGTCGTAAATGCCTTTCAGTTTTTTTGCCGCTTCCGCCCCCCAGCCGGCGTCTGTTAACAACGCGTAAAGATGGAGGGAATCGACAAATTGGAACAAAACCAGGACGAGGCCGCTGATACAGACCGCAATCCCGCCGCAAAACAGGGAGCGGGCCGCCTGCTTTACGTCTTTCCATTCAAGGAGCCGGGCTGCCTTTTCCTGCCTGCCGCCCTTGACCAGATAAAATACAAGGACTGCTGCAGACACCGCTCCCCCCAGCACGGAACCGGCCACAGCCCCTTGCCCCGCTGCATAAAGCGAAAAACCGCCGTGGACCAGCCAAAAGGAAAGAAGAAGAATGGCCGCAACCCGGACCGCCTGTTCGAGCACCTGGCTGAGTGCAGTCGGCACCATCTTTCCTTGCCCCTGATAAACACCCCTGATCGCAGAAATGACCGGCATCAGCAAAAAGGAACAGGAAACCGTCCGGATAAGCGGGGAAAGACGGGGATCCCCCATCCACGCCGCCAGTTTCCCTGCGGTGAAAAAAACGGCAAGAAACAATCCGGAACCGAATAAGCCGAGGGTGAGGAATACCGCGTTTAAAAATGCGCGGTGGCTGTTTTCCCCCGCTGCTTCCCGTTCCGCCACCATTTTGGAAACGGCAACCGGAAAACCGGAAGATGAGAGTGCGATCACAATCCCGTAAATCGGATACACTTGCTGATAAATATAAAAACCGACATCGCCGACAATATTTTGGAACGGCACGCGGTAAACTGCACTGAGGATTTTCGTAATGACGGATGACAAGGTTAAAATCAGAATGCCTTGAAAAAGCTTTTTTGACTCATGATCCTGCTGCACGTCTTTTCTGCCTTTCACACGGCCGTAACACCGTACATAGAATAAAATCGAATGTATTATACCATAAAAGGGGATACAAGACGCGCCTTACAGACAACCTGCGAAAAAACAGATCAAAAAAACGCAGACCCTTTGCCTGCGCTTTTTTGGCCGTGCGTGAAAACAAATGATGACAAAAAAATCCCGGAAAAAAACGGGAGAAAAAAGCCTTACTGTTCCATCTGGCGGGCCAGGAATCCGGCAGCCGTTTCCGCCGATTTCTGTTCCACTTCCCCGAACGTGCGGTCTTTTGAAAAAATGACGACAGCACCAATCGGATCGCCGCTTGCGACAATCGGGGCAATCGTATAAGAAGCCAGTTCCTCTTCCACCCCGTCCACCAGCGCTGTTTTCCCTTTTTCTTTTGATAAAACCGGCATCCTGTCCTCCATGACTTTTTCGATCACTTCGCCATTTCTTTTATTTAAGTATTCTTTTTTTGAACCGCCGCTGACTGCAATCACGGCATCCCGGTCACAGATCAGGACAGGGCTCGTTAAACTGTCATACAGCGCTTCGGCATACTCCTTGGCAAAATCACTTAGTTCACTGATCGGCGAATATTTTTTCAAAATAACTTCTCCGTCGCGGTCCACAAAAATTTCAAGGGGGTCCCCTTCACGGATACGAAGCGTCCTTCGTATCTCTTTCGGGATGACAACTCTGCCTAGATCATCAATACGACGAACAATACCAGTTGCTTTCATCTAAAGTTGCCCTCACTTTCATCAGATAATTTTTTTCCATCCTCAGATGGCTCTTGAATCCTTTACCTACGTTGACATTAGTATCTTTCATCTGGCAAGTTCTATACATCATGAACGTTTTTTGTACAATTGCTATCGATTGGATTGATTTCCAATTCTTCTCTATCTTTTTCCCGGAATTTTTCCACGGCAAACATCAAGAACCATAAAAAGCACGGAACAAACCGCTGTTCCGTGCTTTTACAAACAGGCCTTTGCCAAAAAGCCGCCCCTTCAGGTTTTAGCCTCCAACTTACCGGGAAGCGCTCGTCGTTTCGGCCCTTTCGAAGGCGCCCCGCAGTTCCCGGATCATTTCCGTGCAGGTGTAAAGCCACTCATGGCCCTTGCTTTTTTTAATATCCAGCGTAATTTTCAGCTGGTTGCCTTCCATGCCGAATCCGGCCGAACGCCCGTATTTTCTCACAATGTCCACGACTTTCGGGCCGTTTACCTGCTTCGAGCCTTTTTCGGACATTAAAATCGTGATCAATTGCTTGTTTTGTTTAATCGATGAAAGCATCGCTTCTTTGGCGTATACTTTCATCTCCGCAATCGTAAACAGGTCGCTTACCTGCTGCGGATACTCGCCGAAACGGTCAATCATCTCTTCTTTTAATTCTTCAACATCTTCAAGCGTCTCGATGCCCCTGAACCGCTTATACATTTCAATTTTCTGGTATCCGTCTTTAATATAGGCATCCGGAATATACGCATCAATTTCGAGTTCGACTTCAAATGGCGGCAGTTTTTCCTCTTCGCCGTCTGTCCCTTTCCGCGCTTCGATCGCTTCTTTCAGCATTTGCGAATACAAATCGAAACCGACCGAATCGATGAACCCGTGCTGTTGTGCGCCCAGCAGGTTGCCGGCGCCGCGGATGGACAAGTCGCGCATCGCAATTTTAAAGCCGGATCCGAGTTCCGTAAATTCTTTAATCGCCTGTAGCCTTTTTTCCGATGCTTCCGCCAGCACCTTGTCTTTTCTGTACGTAAAATAAGCATACGCTACCCGGTTGGACCGCCCGACACGCCCGCGCAGCTGGTATAACTGCGACAGCCCCATCCGGTCCGCATCATTGACGATCAAGGTGTTGACATTCGGGATGTCCACGCCTGTCTCAATAATCGTCGTCGTCACAAGCACATCGTATTCGCCTTCAAGAAAACCGAGAATGACCGTTTCAAGCTGGGATTCTGTCATCCGGCCGTGGGCATACGCCACGCGCGCATCAGGAACAAGCCGCGCAATTTCCTCCGCCTTCCGCTCAATATCTTCAATCCGGTTATACAAAAAGTACACCTGCCCGTCCCGCGCCAGTTCGCGTTCGATCGCTTCCCGCACCATCTGGTCATTATATTCCAGCACGTAAGTTTGCACCGGGAAACGGTTCTCAGGCGGCGTTTCAATAACAGACAGATCCCGCACGCCGACCATGGACATATGCAGCGTCCTTGGGATTGGCGTTGCGGTCAGGGTCAGCACGTCGACATTCGTCTTTAATTTCTTGATTTTTTCCTTATGGCTGACACCGAACCGCTGCTCCTCGTCAATGATCAAGAGGCCCAGATCACGAAACTGGATATCTTTTGAAAGCAGCCGGTGCGTGCCGATCACCATATCAATCGTCCCGTTGCGCAAGCCTTTAGTCGTTTCATTCTGCTCTTTCCGCGTCCGGAAACGGCTCAACAGCCCGACTTTTATCGGATAGCCATGGAACCTTTCCGTGACCGTTTCAAAATGCTGCTGGGCAAGGATGGTGGTCGGCACAAGCATGGCCACTTGCTTGCCGTCCATCACTGCTTTAAAAGCGGCGCGGATGGCCACTTCCGTCTTGCCGTAGCCGACGTCCCCGCACAGCAGGCGGTCCATCGGTTTCTCTTTTTCCATGTCCCGCTTGATTTCCTGGATCGACCGGAGCTGGTCTTCCGTTTCTTTATACGGAAAAGCCGCCTCGAACTCACGCTGCATATCCCCGTCCGGAGAAAAGGCAAACCCTCTTGATGCTTCCCTCTCCGCATACAATTTGACGAGGTCGTCCGCGATATCCTGGATGGATGACTGGACTTTCCGTTTAACCCGTTTCCATTCGCTGCCGCCCAGCTTGTAAAGTTTCGGCTCTTTTCCTTCCGAACCGACGTATTTTTGGACAAGGTCGATCTGGTCAACCGGCACATATAGCTTATCCGAACCCTGGTACTTAATATGGAGATAGTCTTTATGAACGCCGTTGATTTCAAGCGTCACAATCCCCAAATATTTCCCGATCCCATGGTTGACATGAACCACATAGTCTCCTACATTCAGCTCGGAATAGTTTTTAATCCGCTCGGCATTGGACAGCTTTTGCCGGCGCGTTTTTTTCTTCGCCTTTTTATTGAAAAGTTCTTCTTCCGTAATGACGGCAAGCTTGCACATCGGAAGCTCAAAACCGGTGTTCAGGTTCCCTTCCGCCACCTGGATACGCCCAGGGATGATACCCGCCGCGTAGGCAGCTTCAATCTCATAATCTTCCAGAACACTTTGGATTTTTTCAGCCCGGTTTTTGTCCGCACCAAGGAAAACCACCGTAAAACGGCCTTTCTTCCAGCGTTCGATTTCCGCCTTCAGCACATGCATTTGCCCATGGAACGACTGCATCGGCTTGCAAGCGATATTTACAATGTTTTGCGGATTTGTATTTTGGATATGGCGCAAAAACAGTGACAAATAGAGCTTCTTCCATTTTTTTCCTGACAACAGTGTATCTAAGGCATGGGAAACGGCCAAATCATAGATCATTTCGCCTTCTTCCATCATCGCCGTGTACCATTCAGCTTCTTCTTTATCGAGGCGCTCCTGCATTTCCTGGATCCGGCCGAACTCATCCAAAAACAAAATGCCGGAAGTTTCCACATAGTCTAAGAGACTGGCAGGCTGGTCATACAGAATCGATAAATATTTAAAAATTTGATCGGGTTTTTCCCCGTTTTTCAGCTTTTCGATGTCAAAACCGATGTTTTGGGCAAGCAGTTGTTTGACCTGGTCATCTTTAATTTTAGCCAGTGTTTTGCTGAGCCCTTCTTTTACGGCTCCGGCCGCTTTGATGAGCGAAGGGCGGCCTGCCGGATATTCCGTCGCCGGCCCGATGGAGACAGCAGAAAGTTTATTCCGGGAACGCTGGTCTTCAGCGGAAAACGTCCGGATGGAGTCTACTTCGGTGTCAAATAATTCGATACGGACCGGGTCTTCTTCCGTCAGCGGGTATATATCGAGAATTCCGCCGCGCACACTGAAATCTCCCGGTGAATCGACCATATCCGACCGGGTATAACCCATTTCCACAAGCATTTCCAATATACGATCAAGCTCAATTTCTTTTCCTGTTTCGAAGTGTAGCTGGTACTTTTCCCAAACCGTCTTCGGCGGCAAAATTTTCCGCATTCCGGCCATCGGGACAACGATCAGGCAATTTTTTCCCGATAGCAACGCATTCAGCACATCTATCCGTTGGGCCATCAGTTCGGGGCTTGCCACGCCCATTTCGGCCGCAATCAGTTCATTTGCAGGATACAGAAATAAGGCGCTTTCATCCATAAATTGCAGGAGATCATCATACAACTTTTGCGCCTGTAATAGATTATAAGTTAACACAATGGCCGGCTGTTCCGTTTTTTGATAGACCGAAGCAATAAAAGCGCTGCGGGCGGAACCGGACAACCCGGAAACAAGCTGCTCTTTCAGGCCGGCCGTTATGCCGCTTATGACCGATTCTGCTTCCTTGTGTTCAAGGATCATTTTTTGTATTCCGTCCAAAAAGGGCCAACTCCTCTCTTGATCCGATTTCCTTTTCTCTACTATTCACACTGTTTTGTAAAATTTAAACGGGAAGGGGCTGCAGAAAGCATAAATGTTCCTGCAGCAAAACAGAAAAATGCTTTGGACTCCCTTCCAAAGCGGATTATTGGATTAAATAGCCGTATTGATGAAATGCGGGTTCGCGTTCAAATGAATCCTGGCATTCTTCGCAAATCGACTGGATGCGGACGCTCCCGTCTTCCTGGGGAAGCACCATTTCCTTCCGCTCCTCATTCGTTAAAAAGAAAAGTCCCATCCGGTCTGCTTCAATACCCGGGATG
Source organism: Weizmannia sp. FSL W8-0676 (assembly GCF_038593015.1). Taxonomy (NCBI): domain Bacteria; kingdom Bacillati; phylum Bacillota; class Bacilli; order Caryophanales; family Bacillaceae; genus Heyndrickxia; species Weizmannia sp. FSL W8-0676. The sequence continues at coordinate 39,461 of NZ_CP151954.1, read as the reverse complement.
GTGCCGATTTTTATGCCGCAGTGCCGGCAATAGTAATGAACGGCCATCTTCCGGCCCCCTTTTTCATATCGTCCTTATATAGTATGGGCGCAATGGGAAGGGGTTATTCGTTTTTTTATAAAAACGGAAGAAATGGCCGCGGAATTTCGCGGAAATTCCCCATATTCCGCATAAATGGCGGCTCAATTATAAAGGTTCATCACGACAGGGAACGGCTTTTCCAGCCAAGCTTCGCAAGCATCGGCGCTTTTTTCAACCGCCAGCTGCATTTTCACCCGGTCTTCTTTTGAAAAGCGGCCGAGCACATAATCCGGCATGTAGATATCTCTGTCCGGCCGCCCGATACCGATGCGGATCCGGTTAAACTCCTGTGTTCCAAGATGGTGGATGATGGATTTGATTCCGTTATGGCCGCCGGCGCTTCCTTTTTGCCGCAGGCGGATTTTGCCGGGCGGAAGATCGAGGTCATCGTAGACGACAAGCAAATCTCCGGTGCCAAGACGGTAATAATCCATGGCTGCTTTGACCGACTCGCCGGATAAATTCATATATGTCATCGGTTTTAAAAGCAGCACTTTTTCGCCATTTACAATTGTTTCTGCACACAACCCCTTGAATTTCGACTGTTTAAAAGGGGCCTGCAGCCGTTCTGCAAGCAGATTGACCACTTCAAAACCGATGTTATGCCTTGTATGTTCATATTGGGCTCCCGGATTTCCAAGCCCGACAATACATTTCATATTCACACCCCGATTGATTCATTCCCTGCTGAAATGAAATAAGCTGCTAAGGAAAACTGCCTGCAGCCGTTTTTAAGGGACAGCAGCATCATGTTACCGTGATGCCTTTTCAGCCAACAGGCAGCCCATTTGTGCATGCAACGGGCAAAAAACAGGGCGCGCCCGTTTTCCACCCGTGCCGGTTTCTCTCCATACATAAAACCCTGTTTTAATTATCCACGAAGACAGATAAAAGTGCAAGCAGGCCGGACTGTGGGCATGTGGCAAGTTTTTCCCGGAAAATGCTGCTCCTCATGCCTTCCATGCCACTTGAAAATAAAGGAACGGAACAAGTGGCGCATTTTGTGCCCCCATCATTTGCCCCCGGCAAGCTTGCTCGTGCATAAAAAACGTAAAATATTTTATGAAAATTCACACACAACATGGCGGGTACTTTTCTATCTTAGCAAAGGATCCGGCATGACGGCAAAAAAAGGCGTATGCTCATACGCCTTTTTTTCACAAACCCGGATGTTATGCTTCGCTTGTTTCCCGTCCTTCAAGATTTTCAGGCGTCCCTGATTCCTGCTGTTCGCCGGTGCTGATTTCTTCTTCCTGGCGAGGCGGCAGAACGGAGCAAATGGTTTCCGTATCTTCATGATTGATGGTAAATCCATATTGTCCGCGGATGTCCGCAACAGTAATGTTTTCCCCAACTTGCAGATTGGAAACATCCACCGTAATGGCATCAGGAATTTGATCCGGTTTTGTTGTAATCGACAATTCATGCAGTGCCTGCTGCAGCACGCCGCCGTCCTTTACGCCGGCGCATTCTTCAGAAAGGATAACGCGCACAGTGGCATCGACATCTTCCGACATATTGACGGCAAGAAAATCGACATGAATGATTTTATTTTTCAAAGGATCGGTTTGCACTTCATGTACCATCACATTCCGCTGTGTCCCGTTCACATTCAGGGAAAGCACCGCATTTCTCCCGTTTTCGCGCAGTAATTTTTCAAACTCGGCGTCATTGACATAAACCGGCGTATTTTCCGTCTGGTAGCCGTAAACAACACCCGGTATGCAACCATTTCTTCTTAACCGGCGGCTGGAAGAATGGTGTTTAACCTCTCTTTTTTTTGCTTCAAGTACATCTGCCATAAATATTGACCTCCTAATGTTTAAGCAAACATCAAATATATCTTTACCCTGCCATTATCCATTATAAACCTGTTTTGAAAAAATGGCTTAAAATTACCGATATAAGTGAGGCTTTTCCTGTTTTGCAGGATTGCGTGCTTTTCTTGTAAAAACTTGAACTGCTTTTGAAAAATATTTTCATACCCCAATCGCCGGATTCTTTCAAATATCGAACAGCGGGCTTACGGACTGGTCTTCATGCACACGGATAATCGCTTCGCCCAAAAGCGGGGCTACAGACAATTCAACCAGTTTTTCACTTTTTCGTTCTTCCGGAATGTTAATGGAATTGGTCGCCACCAGTTCTTTAATCGGGGAATTGTTAATCCGTTCAATCGCCGGCCCGGATAAAACCGGATGAGTGCAGCTGGCGTACACTTCTTTTGCGCCGCTTTCAATCAGCGCTTTTGCCGCAAGCGTAATCGTGCCTGCCGTGTCAATAATATCATCAATAATGATGCAAATTTTTCCGTCAACATTTCCAACAATATTCATTACCTCCGCCACATTCGGGCGCGGGCGGCGTTTGTCGATAATGGCGATCGGCGTTTTTAAACGTTCAGCCAGTTTGCGCGCACGGGTGACACCGCCATGGTCAGGGGAAACGACAACGATATCTTCCGCTTGGAATCCTTTATCTTCAAAATACTTTGCAATAATTGGAACGCCCATCAGGTGGTCGATCGGAATGTCAAAAAACCCTTGAATTTGCGGGGCGTGCAGATCAAGGGTAATGACCCTTGTCGCACCGGCCGTTTCGAGAAGGTTCGCCACCAGTTTTGCGGTAATCGGTTCACGTGCACGCGCTTTTCTGTCCTGGCGCGCATAACCATAGTAAGGAATCACAAGATTAATGGTCCGTGCCGATGCCCGTTTTAAAGCATCAACCATAATCAGAAGTTCCATCATATGTTCATTGACAGGATCGCTTGTCGACTGTATCACATAAACATCGCAACCACGGATGCTTTCTTCAATATTGATCTGGATTTCCCCGTCGCTGAATTGTGAAACGGAACATTTTCCAAGTTCGACTCCGACAACGTTGGCAATTTCCTTGGCAAGTTTCGGGTTGGAGTTCAGGGTGAAAATCTTTAAATTCGGATCTAAATACTGGTTAGACATGATGGACCTCCAATTATTGTTGTTTATGTTTTAACTTCTGGACATAGTTTTCCTTGTTCACCTGGCGTGCGCGCGCAATGGACAATGCTTCGCCCGGGACATCATCTGTAATGGTCGAGCCTGCTGCAATATAAGCATTTTCCCCGACTGTAACCGGCGCAATCAGATTGGAGTTGCACCCGACAAACGCGCCGTCTTCTATGACCGTTTTAAATTTATGTTTCCCGTCATAATTCACTGTAATCGTGCCGCAGCCGATATTGACACCTGCCCCGACTTCCGCATCGCCTATGTACGTCAAATGGGATGCTTTGCTACCCTTGCCAACTGTTGATTTCTTTACTTCCACAAAATTGCCGATCTTCGCTTCATCGGAAATCGAGGAGTTCGGCCGGATATGGGCAAACGGGCCGACATGGACAGAAGCGCCAATTTCACTGTTTTCTGCAACGGACTGGCTGACTTCTGTTCCGTTTCCGATCACGCAATTTGTAATGTCGGAATTCGGGCCGATTTTGCAGTCTTCCCCGATGACTGTTTTGCCGGACAGCTTTGTCCCCGGGTAGATTACCGTGTCCTGCCCGATTTCAACATCCGCTTCAATGTAAGTTTGCCGAGGGTCGAGAATGGTCACGCCGTTACGCATATGGCGTTCATTGATGCGCTTTCTCATGATCCTTTCCGCTTCCGAAAGTTGCACCCGGTCATTGACCCCTAATGTTTCTTCGATACTTTCTGTCTTGTAAGCCACAACCGTTTCCCCTTGCGATTTTAAAATGCCCACCACATCAGGAAGATAATATTCGCCCTGGGCATTATCGTTGGAAACGCGCTTCAACGCTTCAAAAAGCGCCCGGTTGTCAAAGCAGTAAACGCCTGTGTTGATTTCCTTTACCTGCTGTTCTTCGGGGCTGGCATCTTTATGTTCGACAATTTTTTCCACGAAGCCTGCCGCATTGCGGATGATCCGCCCGTATCCGGCAGGGTCGGGGGCCGTTGCTGTTAAAATGGTCACTTTTGCCTGTTTCCGTTCGTGTTCTTCAAACAGGGCCTTTAAGGTTTCCGCCTGAAGGAGCGGCGTATCCCCGCAAACAACCAAAGTGGTCCCGTCCTTGTTGCCGAGAACCGGTTCTGCCTGCAGGACGGCATGCCCTGTGCCCAGCTGTTCTTCTTGCAGGACGAATGCGGTTTTTCCTTCCAGGCAGGAGCGAACCTGTTCTGCACCATGCCCGATCACCGTCACAATCTTATCCGTTTCAAGCTGTAAAACCTGGCTGGCAACATGTTCAACCATGGGTTTCCCGCAAACGGGATGCAGCACTTTGTACAATTTCGACTTCATGCGGGTACCCTGGCCTGCAGCCAGGATTACAGCGAATCTGTTTGTCATTTATGATCCCCCAATAAACCTTATTATCCATAAAAAAATATATCGTAAATAAGGGCATATTTCAAGGAAAGGCAGGATATTACAATTATTGGGAATGTTGGGGCATGGATTGGGGAGGATTGCCAGCCCTTTCTATTTATCTAAGTCCCATACTTTGTTTGCATGAAAGAAATAATGCTAACCCTGGATTAAAAGATTGTTTTTCGTTGATGCGATGAGTATTGGATGATGAATGGATGATAGATTTCTTGAATGAAAGGGCGATTGGCTTTTTTGCATTTATCATTGAAAAGATAAAGCGGATTGGTTTGCATATAAAGTCTTAAACAATTTTAACGAACCGTCCGGAATATGAATGAGCACCCCAGATTTAAACCCCCGCTTTATGCGGGGGCATTTTATGGGGCTTTTTTTGTGAAACTTCATTATCCATGAAAATCGCCCGTCTTCTGGTTGACGGTTACATATGGATTTTCACCCGTATCCACTTCTTTCACCCAAACTTCCCAATTCCCGTTGCCAATATATTTATAGCGGCTGGGTGTGACGTGGTAGCCTTTATACAATTCTTTCTCGAAAGTGGTTACCCAGGCACCTTTTGGCCGGTTTACAGCCTGGCTGGTCTTATCCGTGCCGGAACTGGTGCTGTTGCTTGATGTTCCTCCATTATCCGATGCCGGATTCCCGGATGCCGGTGAATGCCTTGATGTGGGCCGGCCTATTTTGCATTGCCAGACCCGGTAGCTGCCGGGCTGCTTTCTTTTGACTGTCCCTCAGAATGAATCCGCCACTTCCCGTTGTTGTTGAAGCGGCGGATTCATCCTAACTGGCGTCCTTTTGTTCCGCTTTATCTTTAGGCTGCGGAGAGGGGTTTATTTCAGAATGGTCCCGGCCACTTGATACGCTTTGATTTTGATTGTGTTGGTATATAAAGAACCCACCAATCACAACCAGAACAATAACCTTACGGGCAAAACTATTTTTTCATTTAAAATGCCTCCTCTCCCGCCCACACATCCGCAAAAATTCAATCAATAATGGTGAAAACAATAACAGTGCAGGCTGCCAAACGGCGCCGGGAGGACAAAAAAGAAGAGCCTTACTGTTGAAGTAGGCTCTTGTTGCAAAAATCTATCAGGACGCGCCAGCTTCTTCAAATTCCACTTGTTCCAATTCCCCTAAACGGTGATATTCCGACAAGACTGCATCGTGAATCTTACTGCGCGTACCCGAATTAATAGGGTGGGCAATGTCCCTGAATTCGCCATCCGGCGTCCTTTTGCTCGGCATTGCAACAAACAGGCCATTGTTGCCATCAATCACCCGGATATCGTGGATGACAAATTCGTTGTCCATGGTAATCGAGGCAATCGCCCTCATCCTGCCCTCCGTATGGACACGGCGCAGCCTTACATCCGTCACTTCCATTCTTTCACCACCTCAAAAGATTTAGGATCATCTTTATTATTCAACACCCTTTTAAAATTTCCTTCTTTTCCAGAAAAAAATTCTAAAATTTTTCATAAGGTGAAAAAATGGAAGTGTATAAAGATCACGGAATAAGCGCGACCACTTCGATTTCGACGCCGGCATTTTTCGGGAGCCTTGCCACTTCAACGCAGGATCGCGCCGGTTTATGGTCCGTAAAATAGGAACCGTAAATGTCGTTTATTTTTGCAAAATCGTCCATGTTTTGAATAAAAACCGTCGTTTTGACAACCGTATCAAAAGAAGCCCCGGCTGCCTCAAGCACCGCTTTTAAATTTTCCATTACCTGGCGGGCCTGCGCTTCAATGCTGCCTTCCACAAGCGTGCCGTCCGCTCTTAGCGGAATCTGTCCCGAACTGAAAAATAAATTTCCTGCCACAACGCCCTGTGCATACGGCCCGATTGCCGCAGGCGCCTGATTTGTTGAGATGGTTTTCATTCCTTAATCCCCTCCGAACAAGCTAACTTTTGAAAAATAATTCCCTTCCACCACTTTGATCTGCTGGCTGCGGACATCGACATCCCTTAATTTCACAAGGGACACGTAATCATCAACAAGCCGTTCTTTCGTGTCTTCCGATTCAACCAAAACGCCGATGCCCGAAACAGAAGCATCGAATTCTTTCAGCAGATTGATCATGCCGTTAATCGTCCCGCCTGCTTTCATAAAATCATCGACAATTAAAACGTTTGCGCCTTCCCGCAGGCTCCTTTTTGAGAGGACCATCGTCTGGATCCGTTTTTGTGATCCGGAAACATAGTTAATGCTGACAGTCGGTCCTTCCGTCACCTTGCTGTCATTGCGGACAATCACAACCGGAACATTTAAATAAGCCGCTGTTGCCAGCGCAATCGGGATTCCTTTTGTCGCGACCGTCATAATCGTGTCAATCTCCCTGTCCGCAAATGCGGTTGCCAAAAGCTTCCCGACTTTGCTGACGACCTGCGGGCTGCCGATCAGGTCCGTCATATACAAATAACCGCCCGGCAAAAGCCGGTCCGGATTCTCCATCAGCGTGCAAAGTTCGCTGATGGCCTCTTTTGCTTCCGCCCTATCTGTACGCGAAATAAATTTAACGCCGCCCGCTGCGCCGGGAACCGTCTGCAACGTCCCAATGCCCCTTTTCTCGAATGTTTCTTTGATAATCGTCAAATCTTCACTGATGGAAGATTTTGCAGACTGGTAACGATCGGCAAAAAAACTGAGGGGAACGAGAATCCTTGGTTTTTCCAACAAATAATGTGTCATATCTACAAGACGTTCACTTCGCCGAAATTTCACGTCAAAAACCCCCGTCATAATCCCGTCTGTCAAAAATGCCGGCCCCGCTCTTCTCCGTACAAAATCGGCACGGCGGCTCTGGAAACTCGGATTCAATAACATTAATATACCGCATTTTTTTCTTTTTGAAAACAAAAATCCGTACAATCATTATTTTATATTTAAAATTGTTCGCGTTCTCCAATCATCCTGACAGCAAATACCTGGCCGCAGAATCCCCGGAGGCCGTTATAAATCCGCTGCAGCCGCGAATCATGCCGGACAAGCCCGAATACTGTCGGGCCGCTTCCGCTCATTAAGACGAGATCCGCCCCGAAGCGCTGCATTTGTTTTTTGATTTGCGCCACTTGCGGGTATGCCTTTAATGTGACGCTTTCCAGCACATTTCCCGCATGCTTGCATATGCCGGCATAATCACGGGCGCACAGGGCGCTGATCATGCCGGGAATATCCGGATGCACCACTTCATTTAAGTCCAGTTGGCGGTAAATTTCTGCCGTTGACACGCCGATGGACGGTTTCGCCAAAATGACCCAGCAGTTTGGCGGTGCCGGCAGTTTTGTAATATTTTCTCCCCTTCCTTTTGCGAGCGCAGTGCCGCCGTATACGCAAAACGAGACATCCGACCCGATTTCGGCACCGAGTGTTGCAAGCTCATCTAAGGAAAGGCCGAGATCCCAGAGCGTATTCAGGCCGCGGAGGGTAGCTGCCGCATCACTGCTGCCCCCCGCCAGCCCGGCAGCCACCGGAATGACTTTGTCAATCGCAATTTCGACCCCCTGCCTGACGCTACACCGCGTTTTCAGAAGCCTTGCAGCCTGGTACGCCAAATTTCTCTCATCATCCGGCACAAACCGGTTTTGCGACACAATTTTAATCTCCTGATCGTGCCGCTCCGAGAGCTCGATATGATCTGCAAGGTCAATGGTTGTCATGACCATCTCCACCTCATGATAGCCATCCTCCCGTTTGCCAAGCACATCGAGCGATAAATTAATTTTTGCCGGTGCCTTGACCAACAACTTCAAATCCTTCACCTACTTCCAACATCCAATCCAGCCGTATTTCCTGCTTCATTTTTCTTATTCTAACATAACGCCCGGCAAATATTTACATCAAAACGCAAATTTCGTAGAACATAAAAATTGACAAAATTGCCGCATGTGCATTCGCCGCCCGAATATGCAAAAAACCGGGGAAATTCCCCGGCCCGGCGCCATGCAGCAGTCGCAAAGATTGTCAGGTCAGTTGCCCGATTGTTTTTCCGAAGCAAGGTGCGCTTCAGCCAGTTCAATGGCACGCTTTACCATATTCCCGGCATCCCGGGCTTTAATGCCGCCCCAGCCTTCTTCCTGGACGACATCATAAAAGCCGAGATCTTTCGCCAGTTCTTCTTTAAAACGTTCAGACATGATCCCTCTTCTTCGGCCCATTAGATAAAATTTCCCCCTTTGATGGGAAAGGCAAAAAAAGCCCCTGCCTTTCCTTTCATTTGGTTGTCATATCCCTGCATGCGCCTCTTTGTAGTATGTACGAAACACGCCTGGAATATGAAGAAAGCGGCAGCAGGGATCCCTGCTGCCGCCCGTAAAATAGAAAACAGCAAACATATGTCTGCTGCCGCTCATCAAACCTCTTGTTGTTTATCCATAAAAACAAGCTGTACTGTTTCTGTCAGGACATCTGCATAGCTGTAGGAAACACGTTCAAAAGCATTTTCCTCCTGGTCTAATTCGATGACAAAAACTGCTGGGTAAGTTTCTGCCAAAACACCGGAACGTTCAATCGTCTTTCTTCTGCCGCCATTGGCTCTTAACATTAATCTTTTTCCCAAGTTTGAATCCAAGGATCTTTTAATGTCTGTTAACGTTTTTGGCATTTCGCTCCACCTCACTAGTCTCAATTATAACACAGCTTGCGCTTCCGGTCAAATAAAAATATATATTTTATCAGTGATCAATCCGGTCTGTCAACCATTTTTCATTGCTTCTTTGCCGTTTTTCCAAGAAGCGGGTTTGCATGTTCAGTGTATGGGGTTTGCCTTGGAGAAAATGTTATACCTGTCAAAGGCTGATATTTATCAATTTGGATATGCCAAATGCAATCGAATTATGTAAAATCCTGCAGCCCGGCCAATTTTGAGGAACCGGGACGGGGCTCCCGCTTAGTCCTCATCCATTGGCTTATATGGCATCCCGGTCCGCAGCACGCCCTTTGTTTCCACGCCTCCCAGGCCTTTTTGCCCTGTCAGTGTATTGCGGAGCACGTCCCAAACATTCACTTGTTCCATAAACGAGGTGTAACAGATTTTGGCCACAATGTAGACCGGATCGAGCGCATGAATATTCACCCGGAGCGGGGAACTGGCAAAATTGGCGCCTGCCTGGATAAGCGACTCAAAATGGGACTGGCATGCGCCTGCAAAAATGACGAGCTGATCCAAATTCGGCACCTTTTTCCTTGCTTCCATCACGGTTCTGACAAAAGATTTTGAGTGGCGGTATGCATTTAAATCCGCTATTTTTCCCTTTGATTTTGAATAAGCATCATGGCCGGTAATCACCAGAATATTCGGCCGGTATTGGTCAAGCAGCGCATTGATGCGAACCGGCATTTCTTTTTCGTAACAATGGATGCCGTAAACCGTCACGCCGATTTTTTCATATAAATTCAGGCATTTTTTTAAATAATGGGGATCGCCGTCCAAGTGCAAAACCCTTCCCGGCAGCTGGAAATAACTCAGTTCCTCTTTATAGCCGTGTGTGGCCTCATAATCGCGCTTTTCCTTCAACAGTTCGATATCCTGTTTAAACAGTTCGAATGACTGTTCTTCCAAAGAACGAAACTCCTGCGTAATTTTCGATCTTTCCGCAGGGCCGGGGGTGACCAGGTCTTCAAACGGGGCATCCGCGATCAGCCGGACATCCTCCCCGTACAAAACAGCCACTTTCCGCCCGTTCTGCTCCTGTATATCGATGACCCGGAATAAAATATCACAATTGTAAGACTTCCTTCCAACAATTGCGTTGAGCCTTGCTTCCATTGCCGTCAACTCCATTTGGTTTCCATCTCTCGCCTGCATAACACTATATATGCACTGCCTTCGGAAATGGTGAAAAAGCCGGGGGGAACGCACTCCCCCGGCTTGATGCGGCATTTATACTGTTGTGTGAAAAACGGGAAACAAGGCATTGCTTAAGGCGGCAAATTCCTCGAGGCTGAGCGTTTCCCCCCGCCTCGATGGTTCAATGCCAAGCTGCCCGAGTACGGAAAGCAGCGTTTCTTTCTTGTCTTTTCCGCCGGGAAGGCCGGCAGTCAAATTATTGATCAAGGTTTTCCGCCGCTGGGCAAAGGAAGCTTTTGCCACCTGAAAAAAGAACGCTTCATCGGTAACCCCGACTTTCGGTTTGTCCCTTTTCACAAGCTTGACCACGGCGGAATCCACATTCGGCTGCGGCATAAAGACCGTTTTCGGCACAATCATCGCCACTTCCGCCGTCATATAATACTGGATTGCAATGGAAAGCGTGCCGTAGTTTTTCGTGCCGGGAACCGCCGAAATCCGGTCGGCCACTTCTTTTTGCAGCATCACGACCATGCCGCGGATCGGATACTGTCCGGTGACAAATTTCAATATGATCGGGGTCGTCACGTAATACGGCAGATTAGCGACAACCATGATATCGTTTATACCGGCAAATTCCGTTTCCAGCACTTTTTCAATATCGGCCTTTAACACGTCTTCATAGATCACGTTTATATTCGGGTACGGCGCCAGCGTATCTTCAAGGATCGGAGCCAGCCTTTTGTCAATTTCAAAAGCAACGACTTTTTTGCTGCTGCGGGCGAGATGTTCCGTGAGCGCGCCGATGCCGGGGCCGACTTCGACAACGCCGCTTTCTTGCGTTAAATCCGCCGTATCCGTAATATTCCGGAGTATGTTCGGGTCAATTAAAAAATTTTGGCCCAGGCTTTTTTTAAACGAAAATCCGTAGCGGTTTAAAATCGCTTTTGTCCGGATGGGGGTGGCAATGTCTTTTTGCAAGTTGATTCCTCCTGTAACACTTTCATCAGGGCGTCCCGGAACGTGTCTTTATCGATTTGGAACACCATCAGCCGTTTATGGAGCTGCTTGCCGTTCGTGTATCCGATTTTTAAAAGTTCCCCAATTCTTGCCCTTCTTTGTTTGGCCAGCGGTCCGGCAATCAGGCCTGCAGCCATTAAATCATCCCTTGTGATGACTTCCGGCACGGCTTCCTCCATCTGATGCGCCTCCCGCAGCGCTTGCCGGATCGCCGCAGGGCGTGCATGTTCGACCCCGATTCCCCGGTCCTCGGGCGCCCGTGCCTCCTGTTTGTCCAAAAATGCGTGTTTGCAGCCGGGCACCTTTTCCGCGATCGTTTTGCGGATTTTTTCACCGGGAAAATCAGGATCGGTGAAAATGATGGCGCCCCTTTTTTCCTGGGCAAGGCGGATTTTTTCAATCGTACTTTCCGAAATGGCCGACCCGTTTGTTTCAATCGTGTCGGCATCGAGCGCCCGCTTGATGGCCGCTGTGTCGTCTTTGCCTTCCACGACAATAACCTCTTTTAATTTTGCCATGCGGATAAAACTCGCTTTCTATGCATGATCTTTTATTTTAAACAATTTTTCTGCATTTAACATCGTCTGCTCGGCAACTTTTTCAAAAGGAATGCCTTTGATTTCCGCAATCTGCTCAGCAACCAGTTTTACATATGCCGGCTCATTGCGTTTCCCGCGGTACGGATGCGGGGCAAGATAAGGGCAGTCTGTTTCAATCAAAAGCTTTTCAAGTGGGACCTCGGCAGCCACTTCTTTCGGTTTTTTTGCATTTTTAAACGTCACCGGTCCGCCAAGTGAAATGTAGAAATTCATTTTGATGCATTCCTTCGCCGTTTCCGGGCTGCCGCTGAAACAATGCATAATGCCGCCTGTTTCCTGTGCATTTTCCTCTTTTAGAATTTGCACACAGTCTTCTGTCGCTTCCCGGTTATGGATAATAATGGGCAATGCCAGCTTTTTGGCCAGCCGGATTTGCTGCCTGAACACTTCCTGCTGCACCGCTTTCGGCGATTTATCCCAATGGTAATCCAGCCCGATTTCACCGATCGCCACCACTTTCGGATGATGGGCAAGAGATTCAATCCAGTCCAGGTCTTCATCTTTCATGTCAATCGCATCAACCGGGTGCCAGCCGATCGCTGCATACAGAAACGGGTATTGGTCAATCAGCGCCATCGCTTTTTGGATGGTCGGCCTGTCAAACCCGACGACTATCATCTTTTCCACCCCGGCCGCCCGCGCACGTGCGATGGTGGCTTCCAAATCCTCTTTGAACGCTTCATCATTGATATGCACATGGGTATCAAATAACATCTTTTTCACCTCAAATTCTTCACGTTTGTTTTCACATATGATCGGGAAAAACATCTATTTTTCTTGAAAAGTAAAAGAAAAACATAGAGAGATCCGTCGAAATTTGTTCCACGTGAAACATCTCTATGTTTTTCATCTCATCTGGTCCCTTTATTTGACAATCGCGCCGAGCGGCAGGCTTTCATCAATGGTTGCCAATGACAATATGCCGTCTTTTTCGCCTGCGAGAATCATGCCTTGTGACCATTCACCGCGCAATTTGACAGGTTTCAGATTGGCCACGACAATGACTCTGCGCCCGACCAGTTCTTCCGGTTTGTAATATTCCGCAATGCCGGAAACAACCTGGCGCTGTTCATCTCCAAGGTCAAGCTGCAGTTTCAACAGTTTGTCGGCTTTTTTTACCGGCTCACAAGCGGTTACTTTTGCGACACGTAATTCCACTTTTTCGAAATCATCGATCGTGATCCCGGCTTTTGTGTCTTCCGCTTTCGCTTTTTCTTCTTTCGTTTCTTCTTTTTTCGGAGCCGCACCTTGCATTTGCGATTTGATAAACTGAATTTCTTTTTCCATATCGAGACGCGGGAAAATCGGCTTGCCTTTTTTCACAACCTTTGTGCCTTCCGGAATGCTGCCGAATAAGGACAGGCTTTCCCATGTATGCAAGCTCTCATCCGTAATGTTCAGCTGGTCAAACATTTTCTTTGGCGTTGATGTCAAAAACGGCTGTAAAAGGATGGCGATATGGCGCAGCGACTCCGCCAAATGGACCATCACTTCGGCAAGATCCGCCCGTTTGGTTTCATCTTTTGCCAATGTCCACGGAGTTGTTTCATCAATATATTTGTTTGTACGGCTGACAAATTCCCATAAAGAAGCGAGTGCAACCGAGAACTGCATGTTTTCCATCGCATCTTCGTATTTCTTCACAGCCTCTTTATATGCGGTCACAAGCTGGATGGAATACGGATTGTGCGAACCGGCAAACGTTGGAATGACACCGTCAAAATACTGGTTCATCATCGCAATCGTACGGTTCAGCAGATTGCCCAGATCATTGGCGAGGTCAAAATTGATCCGTTCCACAAACCCTTCCGGCGTAAAAATGCCATCCGCCCCAAACGGCACTTCACGCAGCAAGTAATAGCGGAGTGCGTCGAGCCCGTACCGGTCAATCAAAGTAACCGGGTCAATGACATTTCCTTTTGATTTCGACATTTTCCCGTCTTTCATGAGCAGCCAGCCGTGTGCAAACACTTTTTTCGGCAGCGGGAGGCCGAGCGCCATCAGCATAATCGGCCAGTAAATCGTGTGGAAGCGGACGATTTCCTTGCCGACAAGATGGACGTCAGCCGGCCAGTATTTCCGGTAGTCCGAATCGTCATCGCTGCCATAACCGAGCGCCGTAATATAATTGGTCAGGGCATCAATCCAGACATAGATGACATGTTTCGGGTCCCCGGGCACTTTTATCCCCCAGTCAAACGTTGTCCGCGATACGGCAAGATCCTCAAGCCCCGGTTTGATAAAGTTATTGATCATTTCATTTTTCCGGCTTTCCGGCTGAATGAAATCTGGATTTTCCTCATAGTACTGCAAAAGCCGGCCGACATATTTCCCCATTTTGAAAAAGTACGATTCCTCTTTTACTTTTTCTACCGGCCTGCCGCAGTCCGGGCATTTGCCGTCCACAAGCTGGCGTTCCGTGAAGAAGGATTCACAAGGCGTACAGTACCAGCCCTCATACTCTCCCAAATAAATATCGCCCTGGTCGAGCAGCTTCTTGAAAATCTTTTCCACTGCCTTTTTGTGGCGGTCCTGTGTCGTGCGGATAAAATCATCATTGGATATTTCGAGTTTTTTCCATAGATCCTGGATGCCGGCGACAATTTCGTCGACATATTGCTGCGGTGTCACGCCTTTTTCCTTTGCCTTGCGCTGGATTTTCTGGCCGTGCTCATCCGTGCCGGTCAGGAACATGACGTCAAACCCGCGCAGCCTTTTATAACGGGCCATCGCATCGCCTGCAACGGTTGTATAGGCATGGCCGATATGTAAATTTCCGCTCGGATAATAGATCGGCGTTGTGATATAAAAAGTTTTCCGTTTCTCTTCCAAACCAGCCTCCACCTTTCGATAACATTAGACATTTCTTTTGCACATTTCACGCGCTGCTTAGAACTTCTAAACAATAAGTATAAAACTTTTCGTGAAAATAAGCAAAAAACGTGGATTTTTAAAAAAAGTCTCTTATGTTTAGTATACCGCATCAAGGAGATGACTTGCATCTTCATGGCGCCCGGTGCAGCGCATTATCCATTATAGACGGCATACCGCCGGCTTAACCGGTGCAGGGCCATGGTTTTTATCCTTGTCGAAAAATATTTTAAACAAATTTGTTTTTTTATTCCAATTTATCTTCTATAATACAATTAGATAGGTTGTACAGGTTTTGAAGATTCAGGGGTATTCGCCAGTTTTTGATAGATATAGACGTACAGCATTTGCGCAATCGGGTTTGGTATCAGGGTTCTGTACAGGTTCACATCTACTTTAAGGGAGGAAAGCGTTAATGAAATCAACAGGCATTGTACGGAAAGTCGATGAACTCGGCCGTGTTGTCATTCCAATTGAATTGCGGAGAAATCTTGGCATTGCTGAAAAAGATGCATTGGAGATTTATGTCGATGATGACAAGATCATTTTGAAAAAGTACAAGCCCAATATGACCTGCCTCGTCACCGGGGAAGTCTCGGATGACAATCTCCGGCTGGCAGGTGGAAAAATTGTTTTAAGCCGTGAAGGTGCAGAATTGCTGATGAAAGAAATCCAAGAAAATTTCCATTTGGAAGATCAGCCGGCTGAAAATGAACAGGCAGCGGACGAAGCAGAACCATTCGCATCCAAACCTGAGCCGGAACCGGACCCCCGCTGAAACGCGGGTTTTTTTTACGCCTTGGACAGATCGTTGTTGCCAAACATCCTCCCCGGTTTTTGATTCACAGTTCGTGATAGATTTGGTAGACTTCCCTTTTTGGCAGTTTCCGGTCTTTTGCCGCAAGCTTGATCGCTTCTTTTGTTGGCAGCTGTTTTTGCTGCATATAGGCTTCTACATGTTCTTTGACGGATAGCGCCGTCCACCAGAAATTGTCGTCTTCTTCCCCTGTTTCCGGGCTTCCTTCCACAACCAGGCAGAACTCGCCGCGCACTTCATTGTTTTCGGCCCATTCCACCGCTTCTTGAATCGTCCCCCGCAAAAATTCCTCAAATTTTTTCGTCAGCTCGCGGCTGATGGAAATTTTCCGGTCCCCCAGCACTTCCGCCATCATCTGCAGCGTATGTTTCAGCCGGTGCGGCGCTTCATACAAAATGAAGGTGGAAGGGATTTTTGCGAGCCGTTCCAGTGCCGCCCGCTTTTCCTGCTTTTCCCGCGGCAGAAACCCGTAAAACGTAAACGGCTGCGGTGCAATCCCGGCAGCAATTAACGCCGTAAGCGCCGCGTTTGCGCCCGGAAGCGGCACAACCGGGATCCCTTCGCGAATGCAGGCAGCGGCAAGCTCATAACCCGGGTCCGAAATGCACGGCATGCCTGCATCGCTTACAAGGGCAATCTTTTCGCCGCGCGCGAGCCTCGTGATTAAATCGCGTGCGCTCGCTTCTTTATTATGTTCATGATGGCTTACAAGCGGCGTGTGGATATCAAAGTAGCTGCACAATTTTTTGCTGTTTCTCGTATCTTCAGCAGCAATCAAGTCAGCTTCTTTTAAAATGCGCACTGCCCGGAATGTCATATCCTCGAGATTGCCGATCGGGGTCGGGACCAAATAGAGAATCCCTTTATTTTTTTCATCATGGAAACTTTGCTGCCTGTGCAAGGTCGACACCTGCCTTCTCCAAAAATCGCTCTTTTTCCCGGCGCGGGAGTTTTTTAAAAGCATATTCCGCTTTCATGGCCCCGCTTTTTGTCTCATATTCCTGAAAATACAAAAGCTTAACCGGTGTCCGCGTTCGCGTATACTTGGCGCCCCGGCCTTCGCTGTGTTCGCGGAAGCGCCGTTTCAAATCAACGGTATACCCGCCGTAAAAACTGCCGTCACAGCATAGAAGCACGTAAAAATAAGATTTAGTTTTTGTTTCCATACAGCAGTTCTTTCACTTCTTCCGTATATTCGCCATCCTGCCCGTACACGAACAAGGGCGGGAGAACCTTCAAATCCGGTTTTCCGTCTTTTATGCCTTCAACCAGAATCGTATTCGCTTCTTTGCCTGCTTTCGGATAAACAAACCGGAGCCGTTTCGGTTCGAGGCGGTGTTTTTTCATCAACGTAACCAAGTCGACCAGACGTCCCGGGCGGTGCACAAACGCTGCTTTGCCGCCCTGCTTGAGCATCCGGCTGCTGACTTTTACGACATCTTCCAATGTGCAGAAAATTTCATGGCGGGCAATCGCAAAATGCTCATTTTCATTTTGAAAATTCTTCGTCTGCGAAGGAAAATAAGGCGGGTTGCACGTCACCACGTCAAATTTGCTGCAGCCGAGCACATCCGGCATTTCCTTCAAATCGCCGTGAATGATCCGGATCCTGTCCTCAAGCCCGTTATAAGCGACGCTTCTTTTTGCCATATCCCAGAGGCGTTCCTGGATTTCGACCCCGGTAATCTCCGCTTTCGTACGGCTGCTTAATAAAAGCGGGATCACCCCGTTTCCCGTGCATAAATCAAGCACTTTCCCTTTTTGGATCGGCAGCCAGGCAAACTTTGCCAGAAGCACCGCATCCAATGAAAAAGCAAACACGGACGGGCTTTGCACAATCCTTAAATTTTCCGCAAGCAAATAATCCAATCGTTCGTCTCCTGATAATGTCACCATCATCCTGTAGCCTCCAAAAACAACGGCTGCATAAAACAGCCTTCCCGGTAAAAGGAAGGCTTTTCATCTTGGACCGTTCGTTACTTCTTATTCAAAAAGGAAAGGCAGAACAGGCAATCTTCCCCGTTGCGCGGGCTGCCGAAATGGACATTGCAAATATGGAAGCCTTCCTGATAAAGGCGGGCCAGATTGTCATACCCTTCGCCGATATCAAGAAGCGTCTGCGGCACGCCCTTTTCCTTGATTTTCCGAACAATCTCGGCCGGTTCATCATGCGGATCTGTGCCTTCCCCGCCGGATTCAGGCTGCAACTGGCGTCTGAAATAGTCATTCTGGATTTTCAGAATGCTGTTTTCTTCAATGACTTCCGTTAAATCCCGTTTCAGTTCCCCCAACTTTTCCTGGAGCGCCCCGATCTGCACTTCCATTTGCTGTATCTCCTCAAATAATTCTTTCCTATCCATCAGTTCTCCACCTCATTAATCCGTGGATTGAATTGACACAACATCCGCACTTAGAAATTCTTCCATCGTATACTCAATCGTACGCCCCTGGCTTTGTAATTCAATTTGCAAAACTCTTTCCAAAATGTTCAAGCCGGTTACTTTTCCAGTTCCGTAAGGCGTTTTTACCATTTCCCCGACATCCGGAAACGCTTCTTTTACCGCTTCATATTCATCATTTTCATATTTCAGGCAGCACATCAGCCGTCCGCAAAGCCCGGAAATTTTTGCCGGATTTAATGACAAATTCTGGTCTTTTGCCATTTTGATCGATACCGGCTCAAAATCGCCCAAAAACGTGGAGCAGCACAGCATCCTGCCGCAAGGGCCGATGCCGCCAAGCATTTTCGCTTCATCCCGCACCCCGATCTGGCGGAGTTCGATCCTTGTCCGGAAAATGGACGCCAAATCTTTTACGAGCTCCCGGAAATCGACGCGCCCGTCAGCGGTAAAATAAAAAATAATCTTATTCCGGTCAAATGTATACTCCACATCCACCAGCTTCATCTCAAGCTGGTGTTCCGCAATTTTTTTCATGCAAATTCCATACGCTTCTTTTGCGGCCGCTTTATTTTCATCCACTGTCATATGATCTTTCTGGTCGGCAATCCGGATGATTTTTTTCAGCGGCAGCACGACATCGTGTTCCCCGACAACTTTGGGATTTGTCACAACAAAGCCATACTCAATGCCGCGCGCGGTTTCGACGATGACGGCATCATTTTTTTTAACGGGAAAATCGCCTGGGTCGAAATAATATACTTTGCCGGCTTTTTTAAACCGGATTCCTACTACATTAAACAAAGGCCGTTCCCCCCTGCAAATTTAAAACAAGCTGTTCCATGAGCAGCTGTTGATTGACATTGGCACCCAATTTCTTTTTTGCATCAAGAATGGCTGCCAGTTTTTCAGCCAGAGAACGCGGGGAGCAGGAAAGAAGATCTGCAGAAAAAAGGTTTAGCTGATCGGGATAAACGACATCTTCCTGTTTTCCCAGATGGATGGAAAGAAGATCTTTATAAATCCATATCAACAGATCCAACCCGAGATCCAGTTGATTTTTTTCTTTAAAATGCCCAAACCACGCTTCCTGCAAAAAAACCATTGCGCGGGAAGGCGATTTTGAAAGGGTTGTATACAATTTTAACACGATTTTTCGGGCTTGTGCAAACCACTCATCATTGCTTAATTCAAGCGCTTCTTCCAAGTGGCTTGTCATATGGGAAAGAAGCGGGGCCAAATCGGGGCTGACCCCGCCCTCAATCAGCTGTTGTTTCAGTATGGCGGGCGGGACCGGCTTAAATGAAACGACCTGGCAGCGTGATAAAATGGTCGGCAGGATCCGGTGCAGCTGGGTTGTCATGAGCACGGCCGTCGTGCCGGGGTTCGGCTCTTCCAAAAACTTCAGCAGGCTGTTGGCGGCGCCTGTCGACATTTTTTCGGCGTCCGCAATCATATACAGCTTTCGTTTCGACTCCACCGCCCGTTTGGAAAACTCCTGCTGTAACGCTTTAATCTGCTCTTTCTTGATTGAAAGGCCGTCCGGTTCAACCAGATGAACGTCAGGATGTGTGCCGTGGCTGATTCTTAAGCAGTTCGAACAGCTTTCACATGGAAAAAAATCATCCGCCGGCTGCAGGCAAAACAATGTTTTCGCCAGTAGCTGCGCGGCCTCTTTTTTCCCTGTGCCGCGTCCGCCTTCAAATAAATAAGCATGCGCCATCCGGCTGCGTCTGATGCTGTTTTTCAGCAAAGTTGCCGCAACAGGCTGGATATTTTCAAATTCTTCCCATGTCATGGCTTCTTCCACTCTCTTAAGTATATAAATTAATCAGCAAACCTTTTACCTCGCCGATTTTCCCCAGTATATCGAGTGCGGGCTGCTCTTTTCTGAGACAGGCGTCGGTAAGATCCGCCAGTTTTTTGTCTATTGTTTCCACTATATTCAATTTGCGGCTTTCCCCGAACCGGTCGAAGCTTTGTGACTGTTTATTTTTCATCCCGTATTCGACAGTTTGCTTCACAAATTGTTTTACAAGCGACTTGAATTTGGACAAGTCTTTGAGACTGCGCGAACGGGCAAGCCGGCTGCCGGCTTCGTCAATTTGCGACAAGAGCTGTTGAAATTCATCCATTTGCAGCTTTTCCCTGCTTGTGTCCATCACTTCGGCAAAATTTGTTGTGCCCGTTGCCATGCTTTTTGCTTCCCGGGCCGTTTTGTCCAAACCAATACGCAAATCCTGTTGTATTTTCAATCCCTTATTCCCCCGTTAAAACTGGTGAAATTCATCTACCGGCAGGACAAATACCGTCGCGCCCCCCACTTCGATTTCGACCGGATACGGGATGTAGCTGTCGGCATTTCCGCCCATCGGTGAAACCGGGGTAATAAACTGTTCCCTCGATTTGCAATTTTCCTTGATGACCTGCAGCGCTTTATTGACACGAATTTCTTCCGTCCCAATCAGAAAAGTCGTATTGCCCGATTTTAAAAACCCGCCTGTCGATGCAAGTTTTGTCACACGAAAATTATGGTCAACCATGGCTTTCATCAACCGGTTGCTGTCCTGGTCCTGTACGACTGCGACTATCAGTTTCATTTTTTCCCCTCCTGAATTTCCAACCGTGTATTTATCCTTCATTATATCATCTTCCATTTACCGTTATATATGAAATTCTGCTTCTGTATGTGAATTTCCTTTTATCCGGGGAAATTTTTCCCGTAATGCCGGCAAATGGCGCCCAGCACTTTTTGCAAAGCGGTATGATATATATATTCTACCTCTTTATTGGCATCAATGGCATGGATTCTATCCGGAAACCGTTTTAACAATATTTGGAACCCTTCTCTTACCTTTCTATGGAAGTCGATGGCTTCCAGGTCAAGGCGGTTTACTTCCCGGTTTTGATTTTTGGCAATCCGGCTGAGGCCTGTCTCTGCTTCCACATCAAAATAGAGCGTCAAATCCGGCAGCAGACCGCCCGTTGCAAACTGGTTGATCCGGTACACTTCCTCTATTCCGATTCCTCTCGCATAGCCCTGATACGCGAGCGAACTGTCAATAAACCGGTCGCACAGGACAATGCGCCCCTCTTCCAGTGCCGGCAGGACCTTCTCCGCAAGATGCTGGCGGCGGCTTGCCGCATATAGCAAAGCTTCCGTCCGCGCATCCATTTCCGTATTTTCCGGGTTCAAAATAATGTGCCGGATCTGTTCGGCAATTTTAATGCCCCCGGGTTCCCGCGTCAACACAATGGGATAGCCGTTTTCCTTTAAGTGTGCGGCAATCATCCCGGTAATGGTCGTTTTCCCCGCGCCCTCAGGCCCTTCTGCTGTAATAAAAATTCCTTTCATGTTCTCTCCCTTTCTATCTATAAACTGCCAGCCTGTTTTCAAAAAACGGGGCATCCGCATGAAACCCCGCCCCGCAAGCGCGCAGTTGTTGGATTTGGTAAAGATGGGCGTCTCGAACCTGTTCACCCGGCACAAGCAGCGGCACACCGGGCGGATACGGCGTAACCATTTTTGCCGCAATCCGCCCCTTTGCTTCTTCAAATGATACCCATTCCGCCTCTTTTTCTTCCATTTCATCATAGGCAAGGTGCAATTCCGTTAACCCTTGCAGGGTGTCCAAACCTGCTGTTTCTCCCGATGCCGGTTTTTGTTCCGCCCGTTCCAGCCTGGGTTGGTTCCCGGCTTGTGGAGATGCTCCGGCAAGCGCTGCTTCGATCCGCCCGGCAGCATCCTCATACGGAAAAGGCATGCCGTTTTTTAAAAGCGGCAGCACAAAGACAACCCGTTGTAAATCCGCCATTTCTGTGTACACACCGGCTTTTTCAAGCACGGATTGAAGCTTGAACCCGGAGAGGCCGGGGAATGCCGCCAGCAATTTCAGCGGATCCTGCCCCTTTTTTTCCTCCAGTTTTAACATCTTGCCGAGCCGCGCGGAAAATTGCTCCCTTTGTGACAGGGTATAGCAGATATCTTCACGGCTGAAATTGGCGGCATACCACCTTGCGTAATCGAGCGACATCATAATGGGATACGACGGGCTGCTCGATTGCAGCGCTGATAAATAGAATTTTAACCTTTCAAACGGAAAATGCGGCGCCCTGATATGTAAAAAAGACCCCATTGTCATCGCCGGCAGCATTTTATGGGCAGACTGGACGGCGGCATCTGCCCCCTGGTGGAGCGCCGTCTCCGGAAACGGGGAGCCAACCTGAAAATGCGCACCATGGGCTTCATCCACCAGCACATAAGCGCCGTTTTGATGCGCGATTTCAGCCACGGCCCGCAAATCGCAGGTAATGCCATAGTAAGTCGGATAAGTCAAAATGCACGCTTTCACGTCCCGGTATTGCCTGAACGCCTGTACAAATACTTTTTCTGAAAATCCGGCCGGCATTTGGAGTTCCTCATCAATTTCAGGAAAAACAAAAACCGGATTGGCCCTGGCAAGCCTGAGGGCATGCAAAACCGATTGATGGCAGTTCCGGTCCACAAGCACACGATCCCCCGGCCGGCACACGGAAAGGATCATGGCGAGGTTGCCAACGGTGCTTCCGTTTACGAGAAAATAGCTCTTTTCACTGCCGTAATAATCAGCCAACAAATCCTGGGCTTCTTGAATGGCTCCTTCCGCATGGTGCAAATCATCCAGCCCGGACAGTTCTGTTGCATCATATTGCAAAAAAGACGCGCTTTCTTTTAATAACGGCTCGATCAACAAGCCGTTTTTATGCCCCGGCACGTGGAACGAAACGGGATTGGTATGTTGATAGCGGCATAGCGCTTCAAATAACGGCATTCGATTTTGATCCATATCCGTACCCCTTATCATACGGGGCCGCCTGTAAAAATTAGCCCCGGGTTTACTTTTTCTATTTTACTATAAACGGGCAAAAGCGGGCAGGAAACGGATAGATGAAGTTTTTTCCGATTGTCCAGGCATCGCTTTTCATAGAGCTGAATTTACACGGGCAGGGCAAAAAAATAACCAAGCCTGTTTTAGTACGCTTGGTCATGTATACATTTTTGATTTTGGACTGCCTTCAACTGTCGGACAAAATAGGAATAACGCGGATCTCCTGTATCAGTACGGACCATTTCCTGTTCGCAGTCACTGCAGATAAATGATGTATAAAGATGGATGCCGCTATGTTTTAATTTCTCACAAACAATGCACATTTCCGGTTCATTTCTCCGGGCACTCCGATTCATCTGCTCCACCCCCTGCTCATTATATTTGCCATCATTCCCGCCGACTATTCACAATCAAAGGGATTTTTTCAAATGTTGCAACGAAATAGATTGATGTATGGTATCGTATGCCGGTTTTCCAGGTGTGTGTATGTCTGAAAAGAACCGCCCCAATGCGAAAAGAAGCCGTTTTTAACATCCATTTTTCCATAAAAACAGGCAAAAACCGCAGACAAATCGCCTGCGGTTTTGATTTGGCCCGGCAACGTCCTACTCTCGCAGGGGGAGACCCCCAACTACCATCGGCGCTGGAAAGCTTAACTTCCGTGTTCGGGATGGGAACGGGTGTGACCTTTCCGCCATCATCACCGGACCTTAATGACAAGAAATAGTATAACACAGTTGCTGTTATTTATCAAGAGAAATAATTGTATTCCCTGAAAACCGGATGGGAGAAAAAACTGTAAACGGAGAATGCGTTTCTGCTTCTAACTTTGAGAATTGTCCAGCTCCAGCGCCTATCGGCTAGTGAACTTCCCGTCCCCCTTTCCTACGATAAGCGGGCATCGACTCGCCTTTAGGGCTCGTCGTGTTTCCTTTATCTCAGGCGGGGGCCTTGAAGTTCATACGCCGATGACCAAGGCGCTTCCGCTTTTCTATTGTCTAGCTCCGGTGCCTAGCCCCTCGAGGTCGAGTCACCTGCCCGTCACGGAGCCAAAAGACGGCTCCATGCCGGTCAGAACATTCGCTTGTCGGGGCTAAACAAGGCACCTTCGCTTTTCTATTTGGTTAAGTCCTCGATCGATTAGTATCCGTCAGCTGCACGCGTCACCGCGCTTCCACCCCGGACCTATCAACCTGATCATCTTTCAGGGATCTTACCAGTTAAACTGTGGGAAATCTCATCTTGAGGGGGGCTTCATGCTTAGATGCTTTCAGCACTTATCCCTTCCGCACATAGCTACCCAGCGATGCCTTTGGCAAGACAACTGGTACACCAGCGGTGCGTCCATCCCGGTCCTCTCGTACTAAGGACAGCTCCTCTCAAATTTCCTGCGCCCGCGACGGATAGGGACCGAACTGTCTCACGACGTTCTGAACCCAGCTCGCGTACCGCTTTAATGGGCGAACAGCCCAACCCTTGGGACCGACTACAGCCCCAGGATGCGATGAGCCGACATCGAGGTGCCAAACCTCCCCGTCGATGTGGACTCTTGGGGGAGATCAGCCTGTTATCCCCAGGGTAGCTTTTATCCGTTGAGCGATGGCCCTTCCATGCGGAACCACCGGATCACTAAGCCCGACTTTCGTCCCTGCCCGACTTGTAAGTCTCGCAGTCAAGCTCCCTTATGCCTTTACACTCTGCGAATGATTTCCAACCATTCTGAGGGAACCTTTGGGCGCCTCCGTTACCTTTTAGGAGGCGACCGCCCCAGTCAAACTGCCTGCCTGACACTGTCTCCCACCCCGGTAAGGGGTGCGGGTTAGAATTTCAATACAGCCAGGGTAGTATCCCACCGATGCCTCCGCCGAAGCTGGCGCTCCGGTTTCCAAGGCTCCTACCTATCCTGTACAAGCTGTACCAAAATTCAATATCAGGCTGCAGTAAAGCTCCATGGGGTCTTTCCGTCCTGTCGCGGGTAACCTGCATCTTCACAGGTACTATAATTTCACCGAGTCTCTCGTTGAGACAGTGCCCAGATCGTTACACCTTTCGTGCGGGTCAGAACTTACCTGACAAGGAATTTCGCTACCTTAGGACCGTTATAGTTACGGCCGCCGTTTACTGGGGCTTCAGTTCAGAGCTTCGCCTTGCGGCTAACCCCTCTCCTTAACCTTCCAGCACCGGGCAGGTGTCAGCCCCTATACTTCGCCTTGCGGCTTCGCAGAGACCTGTGTTTTTGCTAAACAGTCGCCTGGGCCTATTCACTGCGGCTTCCCGGGGCATACACCCCAAAAAGCACCCCTTCTCCCGAAGTTACGGGGTCATTTTGCCGAGTTCCTTAACGAGAGTTCTCTCGCTCACCTTAGGATTCTCTCCTCGCCTACCTGTGTCGGTTTGCGGTACGGGCGCCTTTCACCTCACTAGAGGCTTTTCTTGGCAGTGTGGAATCAGGAACTTCGGTACTTTAATTTCCCTCGCCATCACAGCTCCGCCTTGGCGCGAAGGATTTGCCTCCGCACCGGCCTAACTGCTTGGACGCGATCAACCAGTGTCGCGCTTGCCCTATCCTCCTGCGTCCCCCCATCGTTCAAACGGTGAAGAGGCGGTACAGGAATATCAACCTGTTGTCCATCGCCTACGCCTTTCGGCCTCGGCTTAGGCCCCGACTAACCCTGAGCGGACGAGCCTTCCTCAGGAAACCTTAGGCATTCGGTGGAAGGGATTCTCACCCTTCTTTCGCTACTCATACCGGCATTCTCACTTCTAAGCGCTCCACCGGTCCTTCCGGTCCGGCTTCAACGCCCTTAGAACGCTCTCCTACCACGGACACCAAACGGTGTCCATCCGCAGCTTCGGTGATACGTTTAGCCCCGGTACATTTTCGGCGCAGCGTCACTCGACCAGTGAGCTATTACGCACTCTTTGAATGATGGCTGCTTCTAAGCCAACATCCTGGTTGTCTAAGCAACGCCACATCCTTTTCCACTTAACGTATACTTTGGGACCTTAGCTGGCGGTCTGGGCTGTTTCCCTTTCGACCATGGATCTTATCACTCACAGTCTGACTCCCAAGCATAAGTTTTTGGCATTCGGAGTTTGTCTGAATTCGGTAACCCGATGAGGGCCCCTCGTCCAAACAGTGCTCTACCTCCAAAACTCTCCGCTTGAGGCTAGCCCTAAAGCTATTTCGGAGAGAACCAGCTATCTCCAAGTTCGATTGGAATTTCTCCGCTACCCACACCTCATCCCCGCACTTTTCAACGTGCGTGGGTTCGGGCCTCCAGCAAGTGTTACCTTGCCTTCACCCTGGACATGGGTAGATCACCTGGTTTCGGGTCTGCGGCCTCATACTCTTTCGCCCTGTTCAGACTCGCTTTCGCTGCGGCTCCGCTTCTTCAGCTTAACCTTGCATGAGACCGTAACTCGCCGGTTCATTCTACAAAAGGCACGCCATCACCCGTTAACGGGCTCTGACTACTTGTAGGCACACGGTTTCAGGATCTCTTTCACTCCCCTCCCGGGGTGCTTTTCACCTTTCCCTCACGGTACTGGTTCACTATCGGTCACTAGGGAGTATTTAGCCTTGGGAGATGGTCCTCCCGGATTCCGGCGGGATTCCTCGTGTCCCGCCGTACTCAGGATCCACTCGGGAGAGAACGAAGTTTCAGTTACAGGGCTTTTACCTTCTCCGGCAGGCCTTTCCAGGCCGCTTCACTTACCCCGTTCTTTTGTAACTCCCATATGAGTGTCCTACAACCCCGGAAGGCAAGCCTTCCGGTTTGGGCTGTTTCCTGTTCGCTCGCCGCTACTTGGGAAATCGCAATTGCTTTCTCTTCCTCCGGGTACTGAGATGTTTCAGTTCCCCGGGTGTGCCCTTCCTGCCCTATGGATTCAGGCAGGAATCCTGTCCGATTAAAGACAGGGGGTTTCCCCATTCGGAAATCTCCGGATCAAAGCTTACGTACAGCTCCCCGGAGCATATCGGTGTTTGTACCGTCCTTCATCGGCTCCTAGTGCCAAGGCATCCGCCGTGCGCCCTTTCTAACTTAACCATAAAAGGTTTAAATCCAAAAATAAGCGATTCTCGGTTTACTTGGTTTATTTCTCCTATCCGGTTTTCAAAGAACACGTTTATAAAGGTGGAGCCTAGCGGGATCGAACCGCTGACCTCCTGCGTGCAAAGCAGGCGCTCTCCCAGCTGAGCTAAGGCCCCGATCATTAAGGAATGGTGGGCCTGAATGGACTTGAACCATCGACCTCACGCTTATCAGGCGTGCGCTCTAACCAGCTGAGCTACAGGCCCTTAATGAAAGGAAATATAAGGAAGGATTGAACCTTCAAAACTGGACAAAACGGAAACGCCAAACTTGATTTTGGAAAACGAAGTTTTCCTTTTATTCCTTAGAAAGGAGGTGATCCAGCCGCACCTTCCGATACGGCTACCTTGTTACGACTTCACCCCAATCATCTGTCCCACCTTCGGCGGCTGGCTCCGTAAAGGTTACCTCACCGACTTCGGGTGTT
Source organism: Weizmannia sp. FSL W8-0676 (assembly GCF_038593015.1). Taxonomy (NCBI): domain Bacteria; kingdom Bacillati; phylum Bacillota; class Bacilli; order Caryophanales; family Bacillaceae; genus Heyndrickxia; species Weizmannia sp. FSL W8-0676. The sequence continues at coordinate 12,092 of NZ_CP151954.1, read as the reverse complement.
ACAAACTCTCGTGGTGTGACGGGCGGTGTGTACAAGGCCCGGGAACGTATTCACCGCGGCATGCTGATCCGCGATTACTAGCGATTCCGGCTTCATGCAGGCGGGTTGCAGCCTGCAATCCGAACTGGGAATGGTTTTCTGGGATTGGCTTAACCTCGCGGTCTCGCAGCCCTTTGTACCATCCATTGTAGCACGTGTGTAGCCCAGGTCATAAGGGGCATGATGATTTGACGTCATCCCCACCTTCCTCCGGTTTGTCACCGGCAGTCACCTTAGAGTGCCCAACTCAATGCTGGCAACTAAGGTCAAGGGTTGCGCTCGTTGCGGGACTTAACCCAACATCTCACGACACGAGCTGACGACAACCATGCACCACCTGTCACTCTGTCCCCCGAAGGGGAAGGCCCTGTCTCCAGGGAGGTCAGAGGATGTCAAGACCTGGTAAGGTTCTTCGCGTTGCTTCGAATTAAACCACATGCTCCACCGCTTGTGCGGGCCCCCGTCAATTCCTTTGAGTTTCAGCCTTGCGGCCGTACTCCCCAGGCGGAGTGCTTAATGCGTTAGCTGCAGCACTAAAGGGCGGAAACCCTCTAACACTTAGCACTCATCGTTTACGGCGTGGACTACCAGGGTATCTAATCCTGTTTGCTCCCCACGCTTTCGCGCCTCAGCGTCAGTTACAGACCAGAGAGCCGCCTTCGCCACTGGTGTTCCTCCACATCTCTACGCATTTCACCGCTACACGTGGAATTCCACTCTCCTCTTCTGCACTCAAGCCTCCCAGTTTCCAATGACCGCTTGCGGTTGAGCCGCAAGATTTCACATCAGACTTAAGAAGCCGCCTGCGCGCGCTTTACGCCCAATAATTCCGGACAACGCTTGCCACCTACGTATTACCGCGGCTGCTGGCACGTAGTTAGCCGTGGCTTTCTGGCCGGGTACCGTCAAGGCGCCGCCCTGTTCGAACGGCACTTGTTCTTCCCCGGCAACAGAGTTTTACGACCCGAAGGCCTTCTTCACTCACGCGGCGTTGCTCCGTCAGACTTTCGTCCATTGCGGAAGATTCCCTACTGCTGCCTCCCGTAGGAGTTTGGGCCGTGTCTCAGTCCCAATGTGGCCGATCACCCTCTCAGGTCGGCTACGCATCGTTGCCTTGGTGGGCCATTACCCCGCCAACTAGCTAATGCGCCGCGGGCCCATCTGTAAGTGGCAGCCGAAGCCGCCTTTCCTTTTTCCTCCATGCGGAGGAAAAAACTATCCGGTATTAGCCCCGGTTTCCCGGCGTTATCCCAGTCTTACAGGCAGGTTGCCCACGTGTTACTCACCCGTCCGCCGCTAACCTTTTAAAAGCAAGCTTTTAAAAGGTCCGCACGACTTGCATGTATTAGGCACGCCGCCAGCGTTCGTCCTGAGCCAGGATCAAACTCTCAGTAAAGATGTTTGATAAAAGCTCAAAAAGAATTTGACGTTTCGTTTTGTCCAGTTTTCAAGGAACAATCACATATTGTGACGACTTTTATATCATAACATATCCGGAAGCTTGTGTCAACAAAAAAAGCAAATCAACAAGCAACCATAAAAAGCACAATTTCTATTATACTCGTTATGCAGTAAATCGCAAGTGTTTTTTTCGGTTTGTGCAACATTCTCTGTCCAATGAACAAAATCCACCCGAAAATATGAGCCGGCTGGTTTTCATTCTTGCGCCGGTGCGGCAATGAATGCGGCATGAGCACGAGTTGTTTATCAGAACGAAAGATAATAAAGCTTCTATTTTCCTGCAACAAAAGTCCGGTTTCTGCTGCAAACATTACCGGATTAATTCTGTAATAAACAAATCAGGCCGGCTTTCCAAATCAACCATTTCATTGCTGCTTAAAATTTTTACAAGCGGTTTAATGGGAGCGGACGGTTTAATGTAAAGCACTTCTGCTTCCTCATGGTTGGATAAAAAGACCTTTGATCCAATCGTTAAATGGGCAACAAGGGGGATCAATGCATGGATCACAGCGATATCGAACTCCCCGAAGTGGTCCTCCAGCAGCTCTTCAATGGCTTGAAACGGGATTTTCTTCTTTTTATAAATATGGTCGCACACGATGGCATGGTATACATCCGCTACGGCAACAATTCTTGACAGGATTGGGATTCTGTCCGGTTTTTCGCCAAATGGATAGCCACTTTTGTCAAGACGTTCATGATGCTGTAAAATCGCAAGTTTCGTTTCGGATTTCAAAAGGGGCGAGTGCTGGACCATTTTCAGACCGTATACCGGATGGTTCCTGATTTCTTCGTATTCTTCTTTTGTTAAGGAGGCTGATTTTCTAAGCAAATGCGCAGGGACTTTTGCCATGCCAGCATCCGCGAGGCAGCCCGCCAATGCGGCCTGGTAACAGGTCCCCTTCCCGAGCTGCAGTTTTTGGGCGATTGCGCCGCTTAACAGCCCGACCGAGATGGCATGGTGATAGATATATTCCTCTTTTGTTGCATATTGATGAATAATGCGGATTTTCCCGGGATCCTGTTCAATAAATTCAAAAAGCGGAATAAAAAAATCCCTTACTGCGCCTACACTGACTTTGGAACCGGACTGCCAGCTTTGGAACATTTTCTTGTAGCTGCCAACTGCAGACGTATACCGCTCCCGGAATGCTTCAGGCACTGTTGCCATTTCCTGGTTTTCTTCCTTCACGCCTTCTTCCGCCTCTTTGCGGCTATTGTAACGGCCCGCATCCACTTCTTCTATCCCGAACTCTTTCAGGACATTGATCATTTTGTGCGTTAAAAGGGTTCCTTTCGGCATAATGGGGCGGGCCGTTTTCCCCATGACATCCTTGGCCAAAATATAGCCGGGGACGAGATCGCATACTTTTATCTTCAAGCTTTTCTCCCTCCGTCAACAAGCAACTGTGCTGCCCATATTTTATCAAAAAAAAGAAGCATTGTGTGCAATGCTTCCCGAGATTTCTTATTCCTCTCCGGTTTCTTCCACCAGATCAGCATGATTTTCTTCATCATCTTTTTCCACTTTTGCGACTGTGGCAACATATTCTTCGTCACCAAGACGGATCAGTTTGACGCCCATTGTATTTCTGCCGAGCACTGAAATATCCCCGACAGCCATCCGGATCAGCACGCCGCCCGCTGTAATGAGCATGACATCTTCTTCTCCCGTTACCGTCTTCACAGCAATAAGCGGGCCGTTCTTGCTTGTGATATTGCAGGTTTTCAAACCTTTTCCGCCCCGGCTCTGGATACGGTACTCGCTTCCCTTTGTCCGTTTTCCATAGCCGTTTTTGGTCACAATAAGCACATCATCGTTTTCTTCCAGAATCTCCATGCCGACCACTTCATCATCGCCGCTTAAGGTAATGCCTTTTACCCCTGTTGCCGACCTTCCCATTGAACGGACATCCGTTTCGGGAAATCTGATCAGCATGCCGTTCTTCGTACCGATAATGATTTCTTTATGGCCGTCCGTCAGTTTTACGGAAATCAGCTCATCTTCTTCTTTCAGATGAATGGCAATCAGGCCGTTCGTCCGGATATTGGCAAATTCAGTTACAGGCGTGCGTTTTGAAATGCCTTTTTTTGTGGTAAAAAATAAAAACCAGTCTTCTACGAAATCTTCCACACGGATCATCGTATTGATCCATTCATCCCTGTCAATTTCAAGCAGGTTGACAATCGGAATGCCTTTTGCCGTTCTGCCGTATTCCGGGATTTCGTATCCTTTCTTCTTATAGACTTTTCCTTTATTTGTGAAGAAAAGGATCGTATCATGTGTTGATGTCGTTAAGAGATGTTCAACAAAATCGTTTTCATTCGTGCTCATCCCCTGCACGCCGCGGCCGCCGCGTTTCTGACTCCGGTACGTCGAAATCGGCAGGCGTTTGATATAGCCGTTATGGGTCAGGGTGATGGCGATGCTTTCCTGCGGGATCAAATCCTCGTCCTCAATCTGATCAACGCTTGCTGCTATAATTTCCGTGCGCCGTTCATCATTAAACCGGTCTTTAATTTCGAGAAGCTCTTCTCGGATGATTTCAAGCACTTTTTCTTCATCTGCCAAAACGGCTTTCAGTTCTGCAATCAGTTGGATCAAGCCCCGGTATTCTTCTTCAATTTTTTCGCGTTCCAGCCCGGTCAAACGTTGCAGCCGCATATCGAGAATTGCCTGTGCCTGCTTTTCGGACAGGGAAAATTGCTCCATTAAGCCGGTACGGGCAATATCCGTTGTTTGCGAGGAACGGATCAGCTGGATAATCGCATCAATATGGTCAAGTGCAATGCGCAGGCCTTCCAAAATATGGGCACGCGCTTCCGCTTTTTTCAGTTCAAAAGCCGTTCTGCGGCGGATCACTTCTTCCTGATGGTCAAGGTAAAACTTAAGCGCCTGTTTTAAATTCAGCACTTTTGGCTGGCCTGCAACAAGCGCCAGCAGGTTGATACCGAATGTCGTCTGCATGGCGGTATGCTTGTACAAATTGTTCAAAATCACATTCGCATTTGCATCACGGCGGACTTCAATCACCATCCGCATGCCGTTGCGGTCGGACTCGTCACGCAGATCGGTAATGCCGTCGATCCGCTTTTCATGCACAAGTTCTGCAATCCGTTCGATCAATTTGGCTTTGTTGACCTGGTAAGGCAGTTCGGTCACAATGATGGATTCTTTGCCGTTTGATCTTTGTTCAATTTCCACCCTTGCGCGAAGTGTGATAGAGCCTCTTCCCGTTTCATAAGCACGGCGGATGCCGCTTCTTCCGACAATTAAACCGCCCGTAGGGAAATCCGGCCCTGGGATATATTCCATCAATTCCTGGATCGTGATATCCGGGTCTTTGCTTAAAGCAAGAATCGCGTCGATGACTTCACCGAGTTGATGCGGTGGAATGTTCGTCGCCATGCCGACCGCAATCCCGGAAGAACCGTTCACCAACAGATTCGGAAAACGGGAAGGCAGGACAGCCGGCTCCTTTTCCTGACCATCATAGTTGTCCTGAAAATCAATTGTATCTTTGTTAATATCGCGCAGCAGTTCAAGGGAAATTTTTGACATGCGCGCTTCCGTGTAACGCATGGCAGCAGCCGGGTCGCCGTCAACCGATCCGAAGTTGCCGTGCCCGTCAACCAGCATATAGCGGTAGCTGAAATCCTGCGCCATCCGCACCATTGTTTCATACACGGCCGAATCGCCGTGCGGGTGATATTTCCCGATGACTTCCCCGACGATACGCGCCGATTTTTTATACGCTTTATCAGGAGTCATCCCGAGATCGTTCATCGCATATAAAATTCTCCGGTGCACAGGCTTTAATCCGTCCCGTACATCCGGAATGGCCCGGGATACGATGACGCTCATCGCATAGTCAAGAAAAGATGTGCGCATCTCCTGGGTTAAGTTTACTTCCACAATATTCGATTCCGGTGTGTCAGCCATTTATGCAACCTCCTTTTCTTTAAATGTCCAGGTTTTTCACGTAAATGGCATTTTCTTCGATAAAATTCCGCCGCGGTTCCACTTTATCACCCATCAACATTTCAAACGTGCCGTCCGCTTCAATCGCATCATCGAGGCTCACTTGCAGCATCGTCCGGTTAGCAGGTTCCATCGTCGTCTCCCAAAGCTGTTCCGGATTCATTTCACCGAGGCCTTTATAACGCTGGATGGCCGGCTTCGGATGGGCAGGCAGCGTATTAAGCAACTCCTCAAGGCCGCGGTCGCTGTATACATATTCAACCTTTTTGCCCTGCTGCACTTTATAAAGCGGCGGCTGGGCGATATAAATATAGCCTGCATCGATTAACGGGCGCATATAACGGTAGAAAAACGTTAATAATAACGTGCGGATATGGGCGCCGTCGACATCCGCATCCGTCATGATCACGACTTTATGATAACGCGCCTTCGAGATGTCAAAATCTTCCCCGACACCTGTGCCGAGCGCGGTAATAATGGTACGGATTTCCGCATTTGACAAAATTTTATCCAAACGCGCTTTCTCTACGTTTAAAATTTTCCCTCTTAACGGCAGGATCGCCTGGAACATCCGGTCCCTTCCCTGCTTGGCAGATCCGCCGGCCGAGTCACCTTCAACAATGTAGAGCTCGCTCTCAGACGGGTCGCGTGATGTGCAGTCTGCAAGTTTGCCCGGCAGGCTTGTCGATTCGAGCGCGCTTTTTCTCCGTGTCAGTTCGCGTGCTTTTTTCGCAGCCATCCTTGCCCGGGCAGCCATCAGCCCTTTTTCGACAATTTTCCGCGCCACTTGAGGATTTTCCATCATAAACTTCTCGAACGCCTCGGAAAATACCGCATCTGTAATCGTTCTTGCTTCTGTATTTCCAAGTTTCGTTTTCGTTTGCCCTTCAAATTGTGGATCCGGGTGTTTGATGGAAACGATCGCAGTGAGGCCTTCCCGGACATCTTCGCCTGTTAAATTGGCTTCATTTTCTTTGATCAGATTGTTTTTCCGGGCATAATCATTGATGACGCGCGTTAAAGCCGTTTTAAAACCGGACTCATGTGTGCCGCCTTCGTAGGTGTGGATATTATTGGCAAAAGAATAGATATTGCTGGCAAACCCGTCATTGTATTGAAGGGATACTTCAACCGTAATGCCGTCTTTTTCGCCTTCCACATAAATCGGTTCCTTATGGAGCACTTCTTTCGAGCGGTTCAAATGCTCCACGTACGATTTGATCCCGCCCTCGTAATGGTATACTTGTTTGCGCGGATTTTTTTCGCGTTTATCCTCAATGGTAATTTTGATGCCTTTATTTAAAAAAGCCAATTCCCGGAGCCGGGTTGTAAGAATATCATAGTCGAATTCGATCGTTTCCGTAAAAATTTCCGGGTCCGGCTTGAAGTGGGTCGTTGTGCCGGTACGGTCCGTTTCGCCAATGATTTTTAAGTCAAAGGCAGGTTTACCGCGGCGGTATTTTTGGTGGTAAATATGCCCGTTGCGGTGGACATAGACATCGAGCTCTGTAGACAGGGCGTTCACAACAGACGCGCCGACCCCGTGCAGGCCGCCGGACACCTTATATCCGCCGCCGCCAAATTTCCCGCCGGCATGCAAAATGGTCATGATGACTTCAACGGCAGGCCTGCCCACTTTTTCCTGGATGCCGACCGGGATGCCGCGCCCGTTGTCCTTCACCGTAATGCTGTTGTCTTTTTCAATAAAAACATTGATTTCATCGCAGAAACCGGCCAGTGCCTCGTCAATGCTGTTGTCCACAATTTCCCAGACAAGATGGTGAAGGCCTCTCGCACTTGTCGAGCCAATATACATCCCCGGACGTTTGCGCACCGCTTCCAGCCCTTCAAGAACCTGGATTTGCTCGGCACCATAAGACTGCTTCTGTAATTGTTCTTGTTCCAATTATACCACCTGCACTCTCTTAAATTGAACCTGCGGGATTCCTGCGGATACTGGAGCACCCTCCGGTTATCCCGGCAGGCTGTACCCGCCGTGTTTGCGGTTAGCCGGAAACAGACGTGCCAAAAAACACGCCTTGCATAAAGCCGGTTCAACCTGTAACGGGTGTTACAAGCAAGCACCGGTTGAGTAAGCAACATTCTCTTATGTTAAACCGGTTTTCCGGTAAAATGTTCGGTTAAAAACCCCGCCGGAAAAAGACCGATTGCCCGTTTGAACAGAATGCCTGGGGAAAAAGGCGATAAATAGACCGCATTTTGGGTAATCACGGCTGATTTAAAACTGCCCTTTGCCAAATTGACCGTGGCTTTTTCGAAAGCCTGCAAATAGGCTTCGTTGATTATGGAGCTGTTGAGCGATCTCTCGTCCATAATGGCGATAATATCATCGCTTCGGATCATGACATCTTCCGCGAGATAGAGATACATAGGCACACCTCACCTGACAATTTGTCCTGCCTTCACTGTATACATGGATGCTTCCCGTAAAGTTTGATGATCCACCCCATCCACGCTTGTCGTTGTCACAAAAGTCTGCACCCTTCCCTGTATCGCGTTCAGCAGATGGGACTGGCGGTAGTCATCCAGCTCCGATAACACGTCATCCAGCAGCAGGATCGGATATTCCCGGATTTCCGAATAAATCAGTTCAATTTCGGCCAATTTAACAGATAATGCGGCTGTCCGCTGCTGCCCCTGTGATCCGAATGTGTGAACATCCCTGCCGTTTACTGCAAAGGCTAAATCATCGCGGTGCGGACCGGCCATCGTAACGCCCCTGTCAATTTCCCGCTCCCTTATTTCGGCAAATTTATTTTCGTATGATTTTATCATTTTTGACCAATCGAGCTCTTCTGATACATTCACAGAGGGTTTATATTGGATCTCAAGTTGTTCAAGACCGCGGGAAATCGAATGATGGATCGGGCGGGCCCATTCTTCGAGCATCCGCACAAATTCAAACCGCCGCATGACAATTTTAGCGGCTTGTTCAATTAGCTGTTCGGTTAAAATATCGAGCATCGTCCGGTCTGTCTGTTTTTTCATCTGCAGCTGCTTCAAATAGTGGTTCCGCTGCTGCAATATTTTTTGGAACCGGCTCATATCATACAGGTAAACCGGCGAAATTTGCCCGATCTCCATATCGATAAAGCGCCGCCTGACCTGCGGGCTCCCCTTTACGAGATTCAAGTCTTCGGGCGCAAACATGACCACATTCATATTGCCGATATACCGGCTTAGTTTTTTTTGCTCAATATGATTGTACTTTGCTTTTTTGCCTTTTTTGGAGATGGTCAGTTCAAGGGGGACAGTACCATGCGTTTTGTGAAGTCTCCCTTTTATTTTAGCATATTCTGCGTCCCAGCGGATGAGTTCTTTATCATTTGATGTCCGGTGGGATTTCGCCAGTGCCAAAACATAAATGGCTTCCATCAGGTTGGTTTTTCCCTGGGCGTTTTCCCCGAGGATCACATTGACTTTGTTTTCAAACGGAATGGTTAATGTTTCATAGTTGCGGTAATTGTGAAGTTCCAGTTCCTGCAGGTACATATGCCAACATCCTTTATGCGGAAAAAGCGCCGGTCAACCGCGGATAATGTGAAACATACCGATTCCGCCAATTTCAACCCGGTCCGCCTCTTTCAGTTTCCGCCCTCTTCTTTGCTCCGGTTCTCCATTGACGAGCACTTCATGTTCGGTTAAAAACCATTTTGCCATTCCGCCGCTTTGAATGATATCCGCTAATTTTAAAAATTGGCCAAGCGTAATGGTATCTGTTGAGATTTTTACATTTTTTGCCATTTCTTCACTCTTTTCATGTACTCACTAACATATTATTTTACTAAAAATCAGGCAGAAACACAAAGCATACCAAGGAATTCCCGTTGCCGCCCGCAGTTTTCCGCATGCAGCGGAGATGAAAAAAGCCTGTTTTTCAACAGGCAATTTTCATCAGTACGTCCTTACCGGCAAAATCAGCTGCAGCGTCGTATCATCATGCACCGGCCGGATGATAAAAGGCCTCATCGCCCCGGTAAAACGGATGGTGATTTCCGTTCCTTCCAGCGCTCTTAACGCGTCCATCATATATTTGGAACTAAACGAGATTTTTAATTCTTCCCCTTCAATGGATTTACAGTTTACCCTGTCCGTCACTTTCCCGATTTCCGGCGAATTGGATGTGATTTCAATCGTGCCCGGGATATCCGTAACGGATGAAAGTTTCACGACATTTGCGTTTTGCCCCTCTTTTGCGAGTAACGATGCCCTGTCAATGGCTTGCAGAAACTCTGTTGTATTCACAACGATTTCCGTTTTTCCATCTGTCGGGATCAGCCGTGATGTATCCGGGTAATTTCCTTCCAGCAGACGCGAGAAAAACAATAAATGCTTTGCTTTAAATAAAACCTGATTATCCGTTATGACAATTCCCACCGGTTCATTCGAATCCGGCAAAATTTTATTCAACTCATTTAAACTTTTCCCCGGAATTACAATATTATACTCGGCATCTGCGGCCGTTTCGATTTCCACTGTCCTTTGCGCCAGGCGGTGGCTGTCTGTTGCAATACAGTTCAGCCTGTTGCCTTTAATGCTCCAGTTTACACCTGTCAAGATCGGGCGGGTTTCCGCGGTGGAAACGGCAAATACCGTTTGCCGGATCAGATTTTTTAAAATATCTGCCGGAATCCGGATCACTTTGTCTTCCGTAATTTGCGGCAAATGCGGGTACTCTTCCGCATCAAGCCCGTTTAAATTAAAGTTGGATTTGCCTGAACGGATGATGGTCTGGAATTGATTGGCCACTTCTATCTCCACAATATCCATTGGCAGCTTTTTGACCAGTTCCCCAAAAATTTTTGCCTGCAGCACAATGCCGCCTGTTTGCTGAATGACAGCAATTTCATCCCCGTCTTCTTCTTTTGGGACAAACGACTCAATTGAAATATCGGAATCACTGCCTGTAAACGTGATCCCTTCTTCTGAAGCGGTAATTTTAATGCCGGTTAAAATCGGAATCGTGGTTTTGGACGTAATGGCTTTTGACACATCTTGGACACTTTCGATCAGGCGGTTCCGCAAAATAGAAAATTTCATGGTTATTCCTCCATCGTGTGACGCATATACTTATACTTAATCTTTTTTTAAAAAACAGTAGTACTAGTAATAGGGGTTGTGAACATGTGGATAACGTTGCCGCTGCAATGAAATACAGTCTATCCACATGTGGACAGACTGTTCATACATTATCCGTTGTTATGCACAATATGCGCTAGCCCGCTTTTTGAACCGTGGGCTACCCATTTTTCAGCAAATTTTGCAGTTCTTCAATTTTCTTTTGAAATTGCGCATCCGTTTGAATCAAATTGGCAATTTTCTCATGGGCATGGATCACGGTTGTATGATCTCTCCCGCCGAACTCCTCCCCGATTTTCGGCAGCGAAAAATCCGTCAGTTCCCTGGATAAATACATGGCAATCTGGCGCGGAAATGCAACGGATTTCGTGCGCTTTTTCGCTTTAAAATCTTCCATTTTCACATGGTATTCTTCCCCGACAACTTTTTGAATGTCCTCGATCGTAATCGTTTTTGGCTTGGCGCTTGGGATGATATCTTTCAGTGCTTCTGCGGCAAGGTCGGCATTGATATCCTTGTTGATCAGCGAAGAATAGGCGACAACACGGATCAATGCGCCTTCCAGTTCACGGATGTTCGTGTCAATTTGATTCGCGATGTAAAGCATCACTTCGTTCGGAATATCCAAACCGTCCGCTTTCGCCTTTTTTCGCAAAATGGCGATGCGCGTCTCAAGGTCAGGCGGTGTGATGTCTGTGATTAATCCCCACTCAAACCGCGAACGCAGCCTTTCTTCAAGCGTCGGGATTTCTTTCGGGGGCCGGTCGCTTGAAATGACGATTTGCTTGCTCTCCTCATGCAGCGCATTAAATGTATGGAAAAATTCTTCCTGCGTGGATTCTTTTCCGGCGAGAAACTGAATATCATCTATCAGAAGGATATCCACATTCCGGTATTTGTTCCGGAATTCGCCTCCTTTATTGTCCCGGATGGAATTGATGAATTCATTCGTGAATTTTTCAGAAGACAAATACACCACTTTGGCTTTTGGATTATGCTCTAGTACATAGTGGCCGATCGCATGCATTAAATGCGTTTTTCCAAGGCCCACCCCGCCGTATATGAACAACGGGTTATAGGCTTTTGCCGGCGCTTCGGCAACGGCAAGGGAAGCAGCGTGCGCAAAACGGTTACCGGAACCAATGACAAAGGTATCGAATGTATACTTTGGAATCAGCATGCTCTGATAATCGCGGGTATCATTCAATTTATCCGCTGATTTTTTCGGGGACGGGAACAGCTCCGGTTCATCACTGTCCTGCTGTTGCGGAATAACAAATTTAATTTCAAGCTCTTCTCCGGTTATGTCGTACAAGACCGTTGTGATGAGCGGAATATAATGGCCCTCCAGCCAGTCCCTGGCAAACTCATTCGGCACGGAAATGACAAACGTATCGTTTTTCAGCGAGTATGCCTTAGTCGACTTGAGCCAGGTGTCAAAGCTGGGTTTACTGATCTTCTTTTCTATCACGGACAATGCTTTTTCCCAAAGATCAGCGATATTTTCCAA